>OY968777.1:0-2483271 GCA_963695255.1 uncultured Bacteriovoracaceae bacterium | reverse complement strand
AGATTTTTGGCGAGACGATGCGGGTCACAATAAGATTTAGAAACTTTATACAACTATCAGTAATCGGAATAACTGCAGTAAATAAAATCAGGGCCAACGTCCAAAAAGATACATCAAGGGAGTTGGAAAAAAAGAATAAGGGGACCAGTACAATCAATGTTATGAAGGACAGTGTTGAAAAATAAAACAAATTCGGAGCATTAAGAATCTTGCGTTTGAATATCTCTTTTAGCGTTCCTCTGTATTTGATCTTTTTTTCTAAGTCTTTCAATCCACGATCAATAAGGTAATACCCCACATGGTTTACTTGAGGGCCCTCTGGATTTAGGAGGAAGGCCTCCTGTGCCAATTCCAACACGGTTTTTGCTATCTCTATTTCACCTATTCCAGTTTTTTTCTGTAATCTCTCAATCACATGACGATATTGGTCACGGCTTTTGAAATCCATAAATTTATAGGCGCTTGCGGGATCCTTTTCCAGAATAGGATCAACCTTATTAACGTTTTCAAAAAATTCAGGCCAATCTATATTGGACAACAAACGCATACTTCCAACGATATTGCTTACCGTGACTTGAGAGGCCGCTTGCCTTTGGTATTCTGCATGAAGTAGTTGCTCAAAGCTTAGGTTTCGACTTGCTAAGTGCTGGTCAAGACAATCAGAAATAGGGCGAATTTCAGACGTTTGGTCCCTCAGGCGTTTAGATAACTGAAGTATAATAAAATAATCTGACGTTTCCGATTTCTCCAATTCTTTAATCAGTTCCGCCCTAATTTCTCGGATTTTGACTTTCGAAATTTTTGCCGCTGAAAGAATTTGGTCAGCACAATCGTCTGCCCACTCCTGGATCTCTTGAAAATGAATGACTTGATTAGCGATTCGTCTCAGGTTTTCGATCAATACCAATCGGAGCGCAATCGCAATCGCCCAAATCTCTCCGATTAAAAGAGGTCGAATATTTTGGTATTGATGAAGAAACTTCATTGTCGTCTCAACATCTATATGGCTGTCTTGATGAGAAACCAAAGATAGCGCAATCGCATAAACTTGCGGATAATCTGCCAATTCCCCTTCGATTATTTTAGGGAGCTCTCGGTAATAGGATTCCGGTAAATCCTCACGGACTTCTCTCACCTGGTCTTCAATGATATGAAAATTATCTATGAACCATTCGCCGGCCGGAGATATCTGAAGACCCCTTAATGCGTATTCAGTAAGCTTTTTATAGGCCCCCAATAAGCATTGATAGTTTTCTTCAAGGCGGGGTAAAAGTGATCTCCCTCTTTTTTTAGTTGTTACGACTTTAAGCTCAGAGGCCAAAGTGATTGCATGTTGTTCGAGTCGTTCGGGATTAAATATTTCATCTCGAATAGGATTTTCAAATTTTAAACTAGAAGGCATTTCAAGAAAGTTCGTGTTTCTTCTCGAATCATTAATCATTTTCTCAGCTCACTTTGTGGAGACATCAATAAGAACCAGTGAATAGGTCTCATATTTGTCGTTAATACCGTTAGAATGTTGATGAATTATTCTGGGCCCTTAACTACTTTTTTTGATCTTTTGTTTGATTTCTTTCCAGTCGTTTTTTGTGAAGTCATGCTCTCGCTCCTAGGTGAAATTTTCAATACCCAAGAGAATCTCACTTTATTAAAAATAGATATAAAATATATTCACTATATTAGACATGGGATTAACCTATGTATAACAATAATCATCTTTATTACTTTCACATCACCGTGAGGTCTGGGGGAGTTACTTCTGTGGCCAAGCATCTTTTGATCAACCAACCAGCTTTGAGTGAGCAGTTGAAGGTTCTCGAGAATTTTTTACAACTATAGCTTTTTAAGAAAGTTGGGCGAAAAAATGAGCTTAGCCCGGAAGGTGCGTCCGTATTTGGTTTTTGCAGACTGAACCTGAGCTTATTAACCAACAGCGGGTAGAAAACCCCGTGCATTTGATTTGCAAAACCAATATAAAAAATCCCTTCACAAGTAAAACGTCAAAAGCCTCAGCCGTGTTAAAGACGTTTTAAACTGCTCCCCTTCGATGGACTAAAATTTCAAATTCAGCGATTTTCTGACATTCATTTTTCGCTTTTTCTTTGCTTCATAGAGCGTTGGAATTCAAAGACTTGAAATATTAAATAGCGCGCTGCTATAACCTAGGCCGCTTTTATTTTAATCAATTCCTCATTATGAAAATTCAAATAGATATCAAGGTGATCCTGCAGAGCAGATGCTTTTTTTGTTGTGCACCAGGTTCGTCTAATGAGGCGGTTAACGTTTGCTCTGAGCATCGCCAGCGTATGGTTGACGCTAAAGAGTGGATCGCGAATCATTTTTTTGAGCTCTCCCTGACCAGCAATTGTACTTTTTGCTCCGAGATAACGGACGTGTTTTATATCGGGCAAGATTCTAGCAATTAATTGAGGATAGAATCTATGTTCATCACTTCGGACAGTCGCTCCCTGTTCAAGAGAGTTTTTGATCTGAGTTAAAACCGTTTTAATTCCCAGTTTCCGGTGGTCTGGACGGTATCCGTATTTTTTTCGAGAAATTGCGGCGAGATGCCCAAAAGCAGGCATAGAGCAAACACTCAGAGACAATATCGTTCTTGTTTTTGTATCCGCAACCAAGGGGACCGAGAGCGGTTTGCACTTTGTGTGCTCAGAAGTAATTAAGTCATCTAACTGGACATCATTAAAAATCGAGCTCTTTAAAAGCTTTCCTTGTTTAATTCTCGCCTGTTGTGCCAGAAATTTAAGCTTTCGAGCAACGGTTTTAAGATTAATATTTAAAATCATTGCAATTCTTCTCTGGGAAACACCTGAGCAAAGAAGAATTCTCACCGGAGAGTTTTTGTGACGCTTTTTTTGACGGTAGCAAGGATGAAAAGTCGCACTCGAAAATCTTTTCCCACATCCGTTGCACCTGTACCGAGGGATTTTCTTACAATCGCTTTTACGGGTAAAAAACCCTGCATTTGAAATTTTCACAGATTGGCAGCTCGGGCATTTCTTCATGCCTAGGACTAGTGCAAGAAGACGGTGAGAAAGGAAATGCTCTAAGTGCTTAAAATATTTAGGACAATTAAAGGGAGCAGTTTAAGACGATTTCCTTATCAAATCGTTATCGCTCTCTTTAAAAGAGATTGGCCCAGCTTGTCGCCAGGCTTCTACATTTCGATAACCCGTGATTTTTCTTCTTCTTCCACGGGGGCTTTATTAGGGGATTTCTTTTCGAGCAAATCGATATAGGCTTGTTTGATACTTTGCCACAGACTCGAGCTTTCCCAAATCAGCGTTTGATGAACTTTTGTTTCTTCATATGCTTCATTAAAGGACTCTATTTCTTGGTACAATTCTGCAAAATGGTGTTCATTTCTTTCTAAAAAATCCAGCTCCGTTTCAGAGATTTCAGAGTCTCTATTCACAGGTCCACCAAGCGCCTCTATCTTTGCCTTCAGCTTTTCTAGACTTAATTGAGACTTTTCAGCTATCGCTATTTGAACTTGCGAAATCATAAATGAGTCATTGGAACAATGGGCAAGCGCATGATCGCATCTCTCAAAAATCTCTGGCAATCCATCGGTCTCGAGGGCCTTCAATTCTTCGCCCCAATATTCGACCCAAAAACGAAGAGTCTTAACTGCAGAAGATGGGGAGTATTGGTCGGAAGACTGAATCTCTATTCTCTAAAAACCTTTTAGCCTCGTTTAGGTATCCTTCTGCAAGTTTTTCTGCATCAAAACCATTATTAGAGTCACCACCTTCATAAAGATTTCCGACCGCTCTAAATCCTTCGCGGGTTTTAATAAAGTCGAAAAATGAATGGGGGATAGTTCGGTCTGCGCCTATAACATTGTCATTGGTTTGAGTCATCCCTTGGTAGGATTGCACCAAGATGCTAACAGCAAAAATAGTTTTTAATCCAAGTCGCTTCATGTTCATACCCCCATCCAATAGTTCTACAAGACTCAAGAACTTACTATCTTTTCGAACAGATGCTGTAAACTTTGGAAAATCATCACGATTTAAAATTGAAAGAATTGCCCTATTCTACAACCATAGCTCATACACTGGCGCTGGGGAGGTGAGTCCCCGCAATCCAACCGGACGTCCAGGCATTTTGAAAATTAAATCCTCCAGTAATTCCGTCGATATCCATGACTTCTCCCGCAAAATAGAGGTTTTTGCAGATCTTGCTTTCCATTTTTTTCATATCGATTTCTCGCAGATCAATTCCGCCACATTCTACAAACTCTTCTTTAAAACGGCTTTTGCCTTCAACTTGGAGCTCGCTTTGATATAAGCAACTGACTATTTTATTTAAAGATTTCTTGTCTAAATCTGCCCACCTAACATTACCAGAAATATGGCACTTTTCTAAAAGCCGGATCCAAAATCGTTTTGAGATTTTCTCGGGATAGGCATTGGCCACAAGTGAGCGTGCATGATCTTGTTTTACATTCCTCACCATTTCTTTGGTTTCTGCTTCATTGTTCATCGCCAACCAGTTAATTTGGATCTTTGCTTTGTAACTTGCGGCTTGCATCTCCCTGGCCGCCCAAGCAGAGAGCTTCAAAAGCGCTGGACCACTTAGGCCCCAATGAGTGATTAATAGCGGACCAGTCTGATGAAAAGTTTTGCTACCTTCAATTATCAGTGAGAGAGCAGAATTTTCAAAAGAAATGCCAGAAAGGTCTTTTAAAATCGGATCTCGAATTTTAAAGGTAAAGAGTGATGGCGCCAAAGGTGAAATACTATGCCCTAAACCCTTAGCAAGTCGATAACCTCCAGGCCTTGAGCCTGTAGCGATGAGTACACTATCGGCTAGAAAATCTTCGTCTTCATTGATAAAAAGAGAAATTTTTCCGCTGTCGAGTCGCTTTAAACTTTTGACATTTTTTCGTTCTAATAGTTCGATCTTTAGCTTCTTTGCATGAACTAAAAAACAGTCAATAATTGTTTGCGATTTATTAGTGGCAGGAAACATTCGGCCGTCGCTCTCCGACTTGAGTTCTACGCCTTTTTCTTTGAGCCAGCCAACCATGTCCTTTGCTTGAAAGCTATTGAACGGAGAGATGAGTTCTTTTTGGCCTCGCGGGTAGTTCTGGCGGAAGAGATCGATATCAAAAAGATGATGGGTTACATTGCAGCGACCTCCGCCTGAAATTCTGACTTTTGTTAAGAACTGAGCAGAAGTCTCAAAGACGCAGATTTGTACTGGGATATTGCTGTTTCTCGCAACTTCGGCACAACGAAGTGAAGCAAAGATTCCGCTGGCCCCGCCACCGATAATTGCTATCTTTCTGATATTTTTTTTGATCATCGCTTAATACGAAATCTCGCATAAACTGGCTGATGGTCGGAAACTGTTTTTCGTCGTTCCGAATAAGAGATAGGCAGCAATTGATCGCCTTGGCGAGCACTCCCACCGTTGCAATCTAAAACGTCGCTCTCTAACACCTCCATAATTCTTTGTTCGTCATCTTTCAGCAAGATGGCATCAATTTGGACTCTTTTTTTCACTAGGCGTCCGTTTCTTTTTTTTCCATAAAGTACAAAAGTGGCCCTACTCTCCAAAGGGAGGGGAAAACGAGTGAGAGAATGAACATCAACAAAGGTTTGTTTATCTAAAAGGCTCCCCTCTCTAGATCCGCCGACTTCCACATTAAAATCTCCAAGGATAACTGTCGGGCGAATTCCACTCATTTTTTCTTCAGCTTCAATATCTTTGATGAGAAATTTCAACTCCCTTAGTCTCTGTGCTTCAGGATGCTGAGATTTAGCTCGCCTCTGACTTTTTAAATGAACTCCGTAAAATGTCAGAATCGGTCTGTCCGTGTCCTTATCCAGAATATCTAAAGAGACCAAATTTCTGGTTAAATATTTTTTTTGGGTCAAAGGTATTCCTGGAATCTTGGCGTTCATGACTTTTAATCTTAGGTTGTCGCCTATTTTTTTTTTAATCAGAAAAATGGACGAATCGGTGCGGAGTCCACTGGATTTCCTAGCAAAGATAAGTCTGTATCTTCCATCTAGATACTCTCGATTGATTTTTTCTACAAGCCATAGGGGAGGGGCCTCTTGAAGAAAAATGAGATCGATTTTTTTTACGGTCAGTAATCCATTGATCCGCTTTAAATCTTCCATCTCACTAGGTCCGAGTAGCTCTTCTAAATTCTTTTTTCTATCAAAAGCTCCAAGTTTTTTAATTTTGTTTATTCTGCCCCTCAATTTTTTAGTTAAAGCGCCAGTATTATAGGACAAAACAGAAAGTTCTTTGGGCAGAGAAAGAGACGATTTGGGATTTTTAAAGGTATGGATGGATTCAATTTTAGCCGGTTCAGTATCCGAGAAAGAATGATCGCAGCCGTGAGCATGCAATTGATGGGATGGGGCCAAAAGACCCAAAATAAAGACAAGAAAATTAAAAGTGCCTTTCACGAAAAAAAATCTTACCAGACTGAAACCAACATTTATCAAAAATCCATAAAAGATAGGATTTAGCAGAAAATTTTACATTACTGATCTTTAGGCAAAATACGAGTGCGGGGCGGCTTTTCCCGATTTTTTTCGGCACGCTTGCGGTCTGATTTATAGCGCTTTAGAGCAGCTTTTGTTTGCTTCTCCATTTTAGCGAGAAAAATTTTATAATAATCTTCCGGCCTTGCACGAATATCTCTATAAAGGACAGCAGTATAAGAATGGGATAGAATTCGCTGCCATTCTTCTGTTGCAATTTGCTTAGGTATCAGGAGTTTTTCCGCTCGCCAGCTATATTCGACTCTTAAATCTAATTCAAAAAAATAGCTCAGCTCTCCTTTATCGCTATAAAGGAGCAAGCGATCTCCATCTTCTAGCGAAATGGTGGGCGAAAATAGGGGAGACAGAGCTCCAGTCTCCCGATCCTTAAAATACCAAATATGCTGGGGGAAATCACTTGCGAACTTTTCCAGCGCAAAGGCCTCATTGTGTTCATTTCTTAATTGAATAAAAAGATTGAAAACATCTTCATTGTTAAATGGCTCAACTTGAACGAATGCTGATTCCCCTTGGCCAAGCGAGGCAAACGTCAATACTCCGGTCGATTTAGAGACCAGGCCTTTTTGGACCTTTTTATCTAAATCCAGAATCATTTTTCGTGTCAGATTTTTAGAAAACAAATGCACACATTGCTTATCACTTGGGCCCCCAGATTTTGCGGTACCGCTAAGAAAAAACAAAAAAATAAAGACGCTAAGTGTTTTCACGACACTTTCCTTAGTCAAAATTGATATTCCCAATCTGGGTAGGTATATATTCAATAGCACTGAAGACTAAACAGGACAAAAATTTTGGGAATCTATTTTCTGCACCCTCTCTTCGACCCCGAAAGATTTCCCAGGCAGCCTACTCGTTCACTAGATTGGGCTCATTCTCGAATTCATCAGCTTTGGTGCGCTTTATCTGTCTTTTTATTTGGTTTCTTTATCCTCTTTTGGATGATTGGGGCGACCATCCCAGGCCAAATTTTTTTTACGAATCCGGTACTCGCCGTCGTCTACTATTTGTGCTTTTTCTTGAGCATTTTTATGACATTGGCCCTAATAAAAAAGAGCGTGAACAGCACATCATCTTCACTATTTTTTGTGGGTGGTCTGTTTGGGCTTGCTCTCTGTGCTAGCTTTGTCTTGGGGATCTCTGCAGGAAGTTATGAAGGCACATTTGGGGCCTTTATCACTCAATTGCTTTCGGGTATTTTGTTATCAGGTCTTTCTACAGCAACCTTGGAGTTGGTCTTTAAAAAACATCGTCTTTCTCTGCCAAAGCGGATTTTAAGAAATGTTTTGGGGTTCCTGGCGGTATTGATCCTATTTGATGCTATTGCTTATTATGTGACCCCCAATTGGCCAAATGTATTTTTTGGCGGGATGAGCGACTTAGGTATTTTGACCTTTGTCTGGTGTGTTCTGTCTCCAATAGTCATGACGTGTGACCTTCATGTGTTTGAACGTAAGGTTTTACCCTTGGCCGATGATTCTCAAAAATGGCAAATTCTCACTGCCTGCTTTTTTCTAGGGCCATGGTCTTTGCTGGGGGCCTTATTTTTACCTTTCGAGTTGGCGACTTTATTTTCGTCTGAATTATCATCAGAACATTTATAGGCTTTGGTCTTCCAATTGCTCAAAAAAAGGCCTCACCTGGGAGGCCAAGTCTTCCAGATTTGTCGAGATATTGCTGGCTATAATCATTCCAAGCGTCGAAAGGATTGAGATTGCATTCTTATCAGCGTCTCCTTTCGCAACATTTCTAATGCGAGAGGCCAGTCCCATGTTCACTACCCCAAGTGCAGTATAGGCCTTATTGAGATTATCTAGAGAGAATTCAATTTTTCGACCTGACTTTTTCATAAAATATTGTCCCAGAAGATAAAAAGAGACCGAGCGAAGGGTCGTTTCCGGGTCAGTGGAAAAAGGCATGTGGTACCGGGCCATAGGTCTTAGAAAATAAAAATGGGGACAGTCGCTGGTTGCCATGAGAAGTCCCAGGATAGAAGAGAGTCCCTCCTGGAGGCTCGTTTTTTTCATATACATTCTTTCTGGCCCCTCTACGAAAACTTGAGAAGGGCGAATAGAAGCATCGTGTTTAAAATGCTCAACGAGGTGATAGATATTTTTTGCTACCGGGCACTGGCGATGGGTCTTCGTATTTAATGGGCAGTTTTGGCATTTGTGAAACTCTAAGTCTGTCCAAATGGGGTAGAATTCATCTTTTTCCGAGTCCGAGAGCTGTGGAATAAGGCCAAATGTTTCAGGATCGAGTTTAACCTGGTATTTTCTGGTTGTTTCGTCTTTTTCAAATTTAAAGACATACCTAAAGACAATATCTTCCAAAACCCCTCCAACAACACCCAGTTTAACATGGTTTGAGTAAATACTACCGGTCGGTCCCGAAGCTTTTGACACCTGGTGCAATCGAGCTCAATATGACTCTTTTACCCCGGAGCTTGGAGGAATTCGTGAAAAAAACGACACTCAAAAAAAAGAAAAAAGTTCGTGTTTCCCAAAAGGATATGTGGCAGGCAAAAGTTGCCGCATCGAAACTTGATAGCGTGGCCTATTCACTAAAAGAGAGATTCTCACTTCTTTCAAAAATAAGTCATCCTAAATTTGGTATCGGCATTGTGACTCAGGAAATTGGTGAACAAAAGCTTGAAGCGGTTTTTGAAGACAAGAACCGAGTCCTTATGCACAACCTTTGGCCATAAAAATAACCTATCGCCGGTTTTTTCCGTAAGAAGGAACCGGTCCGGTCCGCTTAACTTTATGGCGAAACATAATAAGTCCGTGGGTTTTATCATAAGGACTTATCCCAACAGTGACTCGGTCACCTGCCACAACTTTAATCGTAAACTTACGCATTTTGCCGGACAATTTAGCTGAAATAATATGTCCGTTGTCTAATTCAACCGTGTAATTACCATGAGAATTAATAGTAGTAATGACACCCTCTGTTTGAATAAGATCTTCTCGGGCCATCCAGCAGCATCCTTTGGAAAAATTAAACTTCTCTCTTCTTTATCTGCTCTACCCCTGGATAGCAACATAAACTGGCATATCTCTAGAAACCTGATAGTGAGAAAGATCCTCAAACGCTTTTCGGGTGTCGTCAAAGTCTTTTAGAAATCGCACCTTATAATGTCCCATGACGGGGATCCTGATAGCCTCTGAATCCGTAAAAAACCAAACTGTCGCTTTTGGACAATATTTGTGAATGGCCTCGACCGTTTCTTCGAAAAAGCTCGGCCGAAGCTCATGAAGATTCTGTGGCTTGGAAACATCTAAAACTAACATTTCTGCATCTAGGGCCCGCGCTGTTTTTGCAACGGCCTCTGGTCTTTCTATCTCCCCTAGATACGAGCATTGAAGAGAGCACTGGTCGCCAATCAAAAAGAGGATTTTTGAACTGATTGACCCTCCACGCCTCGCATAATTACAAACAAGCGTCTTCGGACCAACCTGAGTTTTATGGGTCTCACTATCAAACGACATTTGTGAGAGCTGAAAACTGACAATAGTATTAAAAGCTTCGATCTCAATATCATCGAAATATTTATCTTTATGCAATTGATGCCACTGTTCATAGAGAGGAATAGCAATAGAGCGCAAAAAGTCTTGAGCATCCATATTGGATCTTGCTTTCTCTAGCTCATGATAAATAATTTCGATCTTTTTTGCCCCAATACCCATCTGAAGATTGGACCAAACGGAATCCACGTCGAGGGGTACAAATGCGTGAGCTGAGCGTGAGCTCTCAGTTCGAGGGCCATGGGAATGCGATCTATCCTGAAATTTACCTAGCATATGGGAAAGTTCACTATCTTCTAAGTTTGCAATTTGCCCAATTGAGTGACCCATTTGTGAGAGTTTAGCGAGCATAGTGAGCCTCTCCAGATCAGCTTCCAAATAAAGCCTTCGTCCGTTGGCACTTCGTTTCGGTCGCAAAGCTCCATAGCGCTTCTCCCAGGCCCTGATGGTATGGGCCGATATTCCGGAAATCTTAGAAGCTACTTGAATATTGAATTGTTCCAAACCATTTTTCCTTTGAGCGATGTATGATCATCAAAAGAAAACTTAGCGCAATTTAGAATTGAGGGCCTGTCAAAATGTCGTAAAATCAAACAGGACTAGCTAAAATCGAACCACAAACATTCGTCTTCCAACCGCTTGCCATTCACTATGGGAAAAGGTGTTGAAAATTTTTCTTTGATTGCAGTTTCCAAATTATCAATGGATTCACATAGTCCAATAAAATAATTTTTATCAGCGAAGTGGTGAGAAATCTTTCCAGAAATATTTTTTAACTCTTTTTTGTGGAGCTGTTTGCTTAAAGTCTGCCCAACTAAAATCTGGAGTTGTTTTTCCCAAAAAGACAGATAGATCAAAGCACACGGCCCTTGATCTAAAGACGCCCTTCCATGCAAATAATAAATTTCGGTTGCCTTCTCTTTGACTTCTCGCTCAATTTCCAGGCCGGTGAGCATGGCCCTTCTAAAAATGGGAATTCGCCCCAGCAGAGCACCCAAAAGTAATAAACCAAGTTGAAATACCAAAAAAATCCACAGCTCAGAAACTGTAAATAAGAAAACACTGATAAAGGAAAAAAGAATAAATAGGCCGATGCAAAATCTCAAACCAGCAGCAGGATAAGGGTCACTTGATTTGGAAAGAGCAATAAGAAGTTCAACTCCCGTATTCTTTTCGAATTCTGTAATTTTTTGATTCACCAAAAGTTCATCGTCTTTACTTAAAATCGAACGTTTCCAACTCACTACCAACTCCCTGAGGCGCCACCGCCACTAAAGCCGCCACCGCCACCACCAAAGCCGCCTCCTCCTCCGCCAATTCGCCCGCCACCACCAGAGGATAAAGATCGGCCTAGGCCAGCGAGAAGGATAAACAACAATGCTCTAGGTCCCAATAGACCTAATGGCAGTGAGAAAATGGCCGCTGTGATTAAGGAATCCGGAATACCCTTTGCTCGAGTGAAATAGAAAAATAATGAAAAGAGGACAAATAAAAGCCCTGTTTTGAGGAGCCGCTTTTTATGCAGCATCGCCAAAACTGCGATGATTAAAAAAGGAAATAAGAGTGAGAACCACAGATGAAGTCCCGTTAATTTAGGCCTAATTGCATTTTTAAGGGGAGAAGCTCTCTGCTGGTCTTCCAAGACAATATCGAACTTGGCCGCGACAGCATCTATAAATCCTGAAATGCCTGAAAAAAATCGTTTGTTTTTAAATTCTGGAGTCAGGACCTGGTCAATGATTTGATAAGCTTCATAATCAGTGATTTCTCCCTCAAGCCCTCCTCCGATTTCAATACGCATCTGTCTTTCTTTGGAGGCTATGAGCAATAAAACACCATCATCTTTTTCTTTCCCACCAAGCTGCCATTTTTCAGCGATGGACATGGCCGTTTCTTCTAAGTTATTTCCTTCAAGACTTTTCAAGATAACGACACCAATTTGTGGTCCGTCTATTTTTCTTAGCCTACGAATTTTAGCATTAAGTTGGTTTTTTTCTGAAGTTGAAAGAAGAGAGGTCTCATCGACAATGGGTGAGTTTAAACGTGGTAATTTAAGTTCCTGAGAATCTACTGCTAGAGACAACCCTAGTCCAAAAACTAGCAGTAGGAAATAAGATGAAAACCTTGTCATCAAAAATCAATATTGGGCGCGGCCTGCTCGCTCTTCTCAACCTCAAATTGAGGTTTCTTATCGTAGTGATAAAGCAAAGAATTCGTAAGATTAGTCGGAAACACCGTTACTAAATTGTTTAAACCTTGAACGGACTCAATGTAGCGTCGTCTCGCAATTGTAATTCTATTTTCCGTGCCGGCCAGCTCAGTTTGAAGAGCAATAAAGTTTTGAGAGGCTTTCAAGTCTGGGTACCGCTCCGCAACCACCATTAATCGACCCAAGGCTTGTGAAAGCTGTCCCTGGTTTTGCTGAAACGTCTTTAATTTTTCCGGAGTTAAATCTTCTGCCCGCACATTAAGCTGAGTGGCCTTTGCTCTTGCTTCAATTACGGCTTGCAAAGTTTCTCTCTCGTGAGAGGCGTAGCCTTTGACAGTTTTCACCAAGTTGGGAATGAGATCCGAACGGCGTTTATATTGATTTAAAACTTCTGCCCACTTGGCCTCAACATCATTGAGAGACTCAGGAAGGGACTGGACTCCGCAACCACTAAGTGCAAAGCCCAACAAAAGGAATCCAAAAAACGGTTTAAGACAATTCATAATGAAGCAACTTGCCCGGCCAAACGTCCAATTCGGCGGCTAGCAGTTTTTTTTCTCATCATACTGCCTTTTGCGAGTTTGCTCATCTGAGATTGGGCAACAATCAATAGGCGTTGAGCTTCAGTTTTGTCAGCTTCTTCGATCGCTTTTCGCAATTTTTTTACCGTCGTTCGTCCACGGCCAAGAAAAATTTTATTGTTAGAGCGTCGCTTTTCGTTTTGCTTTGCCCGTTTGATGGCCGACTTATGGTTTGCCAAGGGTTCCTCCATTGTGAATCAGTTGGTCTTTTTAAACCTTTTAGGTGTTTTTGACAAGCTAAGGAGGTGAGAGAAATTCTTGTCAACTCCCGTTGACGGGGGCCATGCTGAATTGATGAATACTGGAAGTTCTGTCGTCGTCCTCGGGGCCGGGCAAATGGGCCAAGGAATTGCTCAAACCCTGATTTTTTCCGGATTTAAGACATTTTTATTGGACCAAAACCCTGAACAGCTGCGAATGGCGAGAAAATCTATTTCTGATAGGGCGGCAAAGGGCGTTGAAAAAGGGAAGTGGGATAGCGAAAATGCCAATCATGCATTGGAGCGTCTGCAGGAGATCTCTTCCATCAAAGATTGCACTGAAAAGAACTCTGTGGTTTGGGTCATTGAGGCGGTGACCGAGAATGCACTCCTTAAAAAAGAACTTTTTTCTCAAATAGAAGCAGAGTTGGGACCAGAAACCTTATTTGCATCCAACACCTCTTCAATTTCGATTACGGAGCTGGCATCCAGCCTCGAGGGACCTGAAAGGTTTCTAGGTATTCACTTCATGAATCCCGTTCCGGTTATGAAACTAGTTGAGGTTATCCCTGGACTGGAAACATCCGAGAGCACTTTGGCGGCCGGACTTGAGCTGGTAAAGAACTTGGGAAAGACTTCAGTGCAGTCCCGAGATGTACCTGGCTTTGTCGTGAATCGTATTTTAATGCCAATGATTAATGAAGCGGCTTATGCACTGCACGAGAACCTGGCCTCGGCTGCTGAAATAGATATTGCGATGAAATTGGGCACCAACGTTCCGATGGGGCCTTTGGAGTTAGCTGATTATATCGGCCTCGATACTTGTTTATCTATTATGGAGATTTTGCACGAAGGACTCGGGGATTCTAAATATCGACCCTGCCCTGTGCTCCGGCAATACGTTTCTGCCAAGCGATTGGGACGAAAAAATGGAAAAGGATTTTATGAGTACAATTGATCAGAGTGAACTCTTCACTTTTACTGAAGACAATGGAATCGGGATTCTCACGATTACAAGAGAGAGCAAACTCAATGCTCTCAATTTAGAATTACTCTCGCAGCTGAAAACTTTTCTTTTAAAAGCAAAAGAAAAAAAATTGTCTGGTCTTTTGCTTACTGGGCAAGGTGACCGGGCGTTTATAGCGGGGGCCGATATTGCCTCAATGAGAGAAATGAATGCCGAACAGGGGACTTTCTTTGCTCAGCTAGGACAAGAAGTTTCCGTTTTACTGGAAGAGCTTCCTTTTCCAACCCTTGCAGTAGTCAATGGTTTTTGCCTGGGGGGAGGTTTCGAGATGGCGTTGGCCTGCGACTATATTTATAGTTCAGAAAACGCCGTTTTTGGTCTTCCGGAAGTGGGCCTAGGACTTATTCCGGGATTTGGTGGCACTCAAAGGCTTCCAAAGCTAGTAGGACCTGCCCGGGCAAAAGAGATTATTTTTTCTGGAATGAAGTTCAGTGCTAAGCAAGCTGAGGATTGGGGTGTGGTCATGAAGCTTTATTCTAATCCAGAAGAGCTAAGAGAGCAGACCAAAAAAATATTCACTGAGACAGTCTTACAAAACTCTACGTTAGCTGTATCCCGGGCCAAGGCTGCAGTAAATGCAGGCATATCGCTTTCTATTGAAGATGGCCTCAATTTAGAAAAACAGCATTTTTCTGATATTTTTTCATCGCCTGATAAGAAAGAAGGCATTTCAGCTTTCTTAGAAAAACGAAAACCTAAATTTACCTAAATCCAAAAAAGATGAGCTTTAATTTATGCTGCTAGACGCAAACCACACCGAACTAAGAGATTTTATCCAAAAATTTGCTAAGGCAGAGGTCGAACCCCTTGCGGATGAAATCGATAAAAAAGGATTTATTCCAAAGGCTCTGCAAAAAAAACTGGGTGAAAATGGTTTAATGGGAAGTTTTATTCCCGCGCAATACGGTGGCGCTGAGATGGACCAACTTTCCTATGCCATCGTCATTGAAGAACTTTCTCGCTGTTGTGCTTCAACGGGCGTTTTTGTCTCCGCTCATACTTCGCTTTGTCTATGGCCTATTTTAAACTACGGATCAGACCAGCAAAAAGAACGCTACTTGCCCAAGCTGGCCAAGGGTGAGTCTATCGGTTGTTTTTGTTTAAGTGAGCCAGATGCAGGCTCGGATGCCGGATCGCTTACCACATTTGCTGAAGATTGCGGCGACCACTACTTAGTTTCTGGCACTAAAAATTGGATCACAAACGGTAAAGAAGCTGACGTTGCTATAGTCTTTGCAAAAACCGAAAAGACATCAGACTACAAAGGAATCTCGGCCCTTATCGTGGAAATGAAGTCTCCAGGAATAGAAATCTTAAAAATCGAAGAAAAGCTGGGAATTCGAGGGTCATCAACCGCTCAAATTGCATTTGATAAAGTAAAGGTGCCAAAAGAGAACCTTTTGTTCAAAGAGAAAAAAGGCTTTAGCGTTGCAATGGCCACCCTAGACGGGGGGCGTATTGGAATAGCGGCCCAGGCCTTAGGGATTTCTGAAGCAGCATTTAGCTATGCAAAAAAATATGCCAAAGAGCGGGTTCAATTTGGCGCACCATTAGCGAATCTTCAAGGCATTCAATTCATGGTTGCTGATATGAGTTGGAAAATCGCTAGTTCACGTCTGTTAATCTACGACAGTGCTCACCGCAAACAAGCAGGGATGGATTTTTCAAAACAGGCCGCTCAAGCAAAATTAGTCGCATCTGAAGCAGCTATGTGGATTACGACCAAGGCAATTCAAGTGTGCGGGGGCAACGGCTATACCACCGAATACCCACTAGAGAGATTCTTCCGGGATGCAAAGATTACCGAGATTTATGAGGGAACTTCTGAAATCCAGAGATTGGTTATTGCCGCCAACGAATTCAAGAGTGTATAACCGACATTGATTGAACGAGACTAAGGATGACTTATGCCAAAGAAAAAAGTTGCCAAAAAAGCGGCAAAAAAAACAGTAGCAAAAAAAACGGTCAAGAAGAAAGCGGCATCCAAAAAAGTCGCAAAGAAAAAAGTTGCTAAAAAAAAGACCGTTGTAAAAAAGAATAAAACGAATAAGAAAATTTCAAAGAAGGTTTCTAAGACTTCGGGCAAAAAAGTTGTCAAGAAAGCTGCTAAGAAAAAAGTTTCTAAAAAAGCCAAAAAAGAAGTCGAAAAGAAAAAAAAGGTGACTAAGAAAAAGTCCCCGGTAAAAAAAGCTGCTGCTCAGAAAGCTTCAAAAAAAGTTCAGAAAAAGAAAGCAAGCAAGAAGGTCTCTAAAAAAGCCGCGTCTTCTAAGAAAAAAAATCAACCCAAAATAGAAACCAAAGCAGAACCGCGGCCTGTCCAAAAAAAGCAGCCTCTCAAGGCAGCTCTTAGCAAAAAAGTCGATACGGTGAAAAAAGAAGTTCGGGAGTTGGAAGGAAAAATCGCCGAAAGTATTCAAGATTTGAAAGAAAATTTCAATTGGGCCGAAATACAGGATGCTATCTTATCATTAGACTTTTTTATCGATTCACGTTCTGATGAATGCATAGAGCCTAATTGTGACAATATCCAAACAACAGGGCCCTACTGCCGCCCTCACTACATTAAGAATTGGAAAAACATTCAGAAGAAAAAAGAAATTCTTCTTGAAGGAAAGTTGCAAGACTATATCAGCGAGCTAATTTCAAAATATCCATCCAATTATATTGAGTCGATTATTGGGGATCTCGAAGATGATAAAGAATTTTTTAAAGTTCTCCATGAACTCAATATTGCATCAGAACTAGAGTTTGAAGATGAGGACTTTGATAGTGATAATGATGACGACGATATTGGAGTGGAAACCAGGACTTTCTCTTCGTCATCGACGGTAGAGGAATCTTAGATTTTTAGGAGCTCATCTGCTGCTAGCGTGAGAAGTACATTTTCTCTCGTCACTTTGTAGTGAAATTGCTTTTTTTCGTATTCTGTTTCTAGCCAGTTCGGAGAGTAGAGTGGCTCCTCAAGTTCTGCAGTATTCGTATCTAAGAGCTCTTCAAATAATAATGTCGAGATATTGGCCATATCGTCCAATATCTTTTTGTCTGCACCGCTTTCGTTTTGTTCCTTAGAAATAAGGCTTGTTATTGGAAGCAAGTCTTCTCTCTCCCGGTTCAATAGGGTCACCGCTAAAACAATTTCTTTAGAAAATACCTTTCCAAAAACTTCGAACTCTTTTTTCTCAGGGCGAATTTGCTCCTCAAAAATTTCATTTAAGGAGGTCCGAAGTGCCAAACACCACTTCCGGGGCAAATCAATTCCTGTCTCGTCTTCTGATATTTTTCCGAACATTTGCGGGTTTTAGCATTGTTGATAGATTTCTGTAAATGCCGAGACGCTCGGCTAGACGAAAACATGGTAAACAGCCAAACTGTGACTATTCAATAGGAAATCTCACGAGAAAAAAGGGAACAGATATGGAAGTCTATTTTTTAGCAGGCAAAAGAACCCCTCTTGGCTCACTATTGGGGGAACTTTCAACAATTCCTGCTCCTGAACTAGCGGCAGTTGCTATTAAAGGAGCGCTTAAGGCATCTGAAATTTCCGACCAAGAGATCCAGCAAGTCACTCTTGGGCAAGTTCTTCAGGCCGGAGTCGGTCAGGCACCTGCCAGACAAGCCTTGATTTCTGCTGGAATTTCCGAACAAATTCCAGCGACGACGGTCAATAAGGTTTGCGGCTCTGGAATGGAAGCAGCAATTCAAATAGCAAGATCGATTCAGCTCGGCGAGGTCGATGCGGCAATCGCTGGAGGGATGGAAAATATGTCTTTAGCGCCTCATCTCATTCCTCAGTTCAGGACCGGCCAAAAATTTGGCGAAGCTGTGGTAAGAGATGCGATGCAGTGGGACGGTCTGCGAGATGCCTATAGTGATAGACCGATGGGAAATTGTGCTGAAGAGTGTGCAAAAAAATTTGATTTTTCGCGAGAGGCCCAAGATGAATATTCTCGTCGCAGCTTTACTTTGGCCCAAGAGGCCCAGAGCGCAGGAGTGTTTCAATCAGAGATTTCTCCTGTCGAAGTCAGTGTCAAAAAGAAAAAAATTTGGATTGAAAATGATGAGGGTCCAGGGCGGGCAAATTTTGAGAAAATGAGTCAGTTGCGACCGGCCTTCGATTCTGCCGGAACAATTACCGCGGCAAACGCTTCTTCTATTAACGATGGTGCGGCCGCATTGGTTATGGGCGGTGCCAAGTTCAAAGACAAGGCCAAGTTTCAATTACTTGCTTATGCTGGCCACGCTCAAAATCCAACTTGGTTCACGACTGCGCCCATTGAGGCCACCCGGAAAGTCTTGTCTCGAGCAAAACTAGGACTTTCCGACATTGATCTTTTTGAAGTCAACGAAGCATTCGCAGTTGTGCCAATGGCCTTCCAAAAAGAACTCCATATTCCCATAGAAAAACTTAACGTTCATGGAGGCGCCGTTGCACTCGGACATCCCATAGGTTGCTCCGGGGCCCGGATTATTGTGACTTTGATGAATGCCTTAGAAATCCTAGATAAAAAAAGAGGGCTGGCCACAATTTGTTTGGGCGGTGGAGAGGCCTTGGCCATCGTTATTGAGAGACTACAATCTTGAAAGGGGCCGTGTCTTCGTCGTCGCGTTTGCAGTCTGGCCTTCGTAAGCTTGAACCCGGACATAACCTTTTTCATGATGGAGAAACGGCAAAGTCGCTGTTTATTATCCAAAAAGGGCAGCTTCGTCTTTTTAAACCGAAAGGACGGGGCTTTATTGAAATCGCAGTCTTGCATGCAGGTGAAGTGATTGGCGAAATGGCCTACTTCAGTGAAGACGGTACCGGGCAAAGACGCTCTTGCTCGGCAGAAGCGATGGTCACGACAGAAGTCATAGAGATTTCATTTCTGGCCTTTGATAAAACAATGAAGGGATTAAATCCTTGGTTTAAAACGATTATCAATACCTTGGCATCGCGTTTAAGAAAAACAAATTCTCGAGTCAAGGAACTAGAATCAAACTCAGCGACCGTGAGTTATGGTTCCGGTAAACACAAGGATTATGAGTTTTTCAAAAACTCAGACATCATAAAAATGTTGGGAATCCTTCATTTGGTTTTTAAAGGCCATGGAGAATCACTCGATGGAAAGATTTCAGTAAGTAAAAAAACTCTTGATCTCTATGTGCGTGAAATTTTTTCTATAGGAGAGGCCAAAATTGAAGAGTTCTGTTTGGTTTTAAATGAGCTGGGATTGTTTGAAATGGCGGAACAAGAAAAAGATCATTCCAGAAATTATATTTGCTCTAATTTGGATGGTCTGAGAAGTTTGTTTTTATTTTATAATAGTGAAAAATATCAAGCCGAAGAAAATAAACTAAAGATCAGTGATAATTGTTTAAGTTTTTTAGAAAAAATAAACCAAGTTATCCCAGCGCCTGACAATGGAAACGATCAAGTGCTGGTTCCAATCGACAAAATTTTAGAAGATTACAATTCCCAGGCAATCGCTATAGGGATTGAAGATTTGAATGATGCTAAGCTAGCAGGCATTACTGGGGAAGTTATTGTGGGAGAGGAAAGTGCGTTATCTGTAGAAACTCAATATAGTAAACTTAAAAAACTTTTGTCGGTTCTGCGCTTTAAAGCATTGATTGAGAAAAAAAACCAGGCCAAGGCCTAAGTATTAATTGATCGGCGCCTTTTTGAAATCTACATTCACCGTATCACCGCTTTGGTAATAAATATTAAGAAGCTGGAAGAAATAGCCTGTTCTTGCTTCACCATTCTCCACTCTATCGAAATTGTTTGGGCCCTGGATCTCAATAACCTTGCTTCCAAATTCCCACTCTTCCATAAACTTCCAGCTGGGGGCATCGGGTTGGGCAGGATTATATTGAGGAATAGGTGAACCATTGATCGTTACGATAGGAAGAGGGTCGAGTAGTGGTTTGAATGGAACAACAATATACCCAAAATAGCGAGTCGGCTGTACTTCATCAATAGAGGTCTGTATTGGATATAAATCCTTGATTGATATCGCCTGCATCAATTGCGGGTGACTCGGATCTATAAAATCTATGCTCACTCGAGGGTAGTCGACTCGGTCTTTTGTTTTCACCAAAACGATAGAGATGAAAGCATCTGTTCCCGGGGGAAGAATCTCCATGTAATTACTCAGGGATGGATTATCGCGATATTTTAATTCGAGCATTTCTTCAATTATTTTCACGGTCGACTTGTAGGTGTTGGCCTCATTCTGAACAATGTGCGCCAGGATTTCATTATAAAATGTTCGACCTTGAAGAATAGAAGCAATTCTATTTTGAGTTACAGAATTCAAATCTGATGAGTTAGTCAGTAGGTATCTAGAAAAAGACGACGAAAATTTTCCACTATAGTTCTGAGAATAGCAATAAATATCACCATCTCTTTCGCCAACCTCACAAACAACCTGAATATTTTTTCGATTACGAAGATTATCATCTGTGTTTTTTTGTGCTTTTGAGGAACTTGAATAGGCAAAGAAAGTGGCCATGATTCCTAAGGACAGAAACAAACTTTTTGGGTAAATAAATCTAGAATCCATAAAATTTCCTTTTTTGATTATAGCTGCCCCTCACGTACTGCTATTTGTGTGCCAATATAGTCAATTTATTCGATAATGGAAGGTTTTCTTCTAACCTCTTAAAATGCTTCATTGTTCAAAAAAACTTGCAAAGAAGCTAGGGATGGCCAAAATTGAACTATTGTCTAAATTCAGTACTTTCGTATAAAAATTCGACAATTAGGTGTCTCCAATGCCGTTTCCTTAAAGATTTTTATGGATAGAATCCCCACTTTCCGTTGAACGACCACACCGTATTTTGGGTTACATAAGGACTTCCAGGATGTCTTAGCTTGCGTTCATAAAATCGTTTGTATCTCTGTCTCGTTTCTGTCGATTTTTTGAGCAGGTCAATGAACTCACTGAATCTATTGCGTTTTCGATGCCAAAACCGGGCGAGATTGCATGCAACCCACTCGACCGCTACCTTCGTATTTCCTCGTTCATAGCTTTTGCCTAGCTCTCGCTTCAGTTTTCCCGAATGAATAAGCATCTGAATTTTGGTGAAATTATACAACCAAAACCTGGCGTAGAGCTCCTGCATGATGCCGTTGTAGCTTTTGGTGTGCCATTGTTCGAGAGATAGAGATTCAACTAGTTCTTTGAAGCTAGACTCCACATCCCAGCGTTCGCGGTAAAGATGATCGGCCTCACTTGGAGTCGTGAGAATCTTGTCTGCATTAGTGGCGTAATAGCGAGCATCTCCCGAGGGACTTTTACAGCGAAAGAGCTTGACCGCTTCGCCATCAAGATGCACCCAACCCTGTTTTTTATTAGAGGCAATAGCAAAGGCATCAATGCCTTTGCTATTGCCGGATTTCTTCAAGCGAATCAGAAAAAAACTACCTGACTCAATATGTAGTATCATAAGATTGCGATCGATATAGGCACGATCGTAAATCACAAGACAATCTTTTTTTATATGGGCCACTAGGTTTTTGGCCTGGTAAAGCTCCGTGGCCTCTGAGCTCAGACTCAGATCAACACTGCAAGAGTTCATGACATCGTAGAGATGAACCATCTGCATTCGCAAGTGGTAAGTCTCGCGCTCTGCTCCCAGAGACCTTCCCGAAAATCCTTGCTCCATCAAATCCTTATTCCTCGGAATATAAAAAAATTTTGCATCACAGGCCAGGATACGAAGGCCCTTGAAACGAATTGGAGTGCGGTGGATTTGCTCAACAAGGTCGAAAAAAAGTGACTTGAAAAAAACATAGCTCACTTTCTTTCGAAGTTTTGAAAAAGAAGACTTCCAACAAGTAAATTGAAGCTTAAGCTGCTGAGAAGTTCTCCAAAAGGCGCTAACGTATCCCTCGCTCGAACGCCCGCGAACAAGCTCCATCATAAAAAAGAAAAAAATTTCAGGCGTGAGTTTTCTCGAGCGCTCTTTGACAGATTTGTTAATAAAAAAATTTTGGAACTTTTGAGGGAACTTAGGTACTATAATCCTGATATGTTTGGCGCGGGTTCGTCATAAATTTTCTCCGTGTGTAAATTTTTGTGTTTAACCCGTGCTGAGTTCTTTCTCCTGTTAAAATCTAAATAAATTATTTTCTTTCGATGATTTGTTGTCAAACTTCTTTCCGGTGCTTAAGGAAACGGCATTGTAGGTGTCTCTATCTTATCGAATTGACTCATATAAAAGGTTACCGAAAGTGATTAGCTTCTGGGCAATTTTAGTAAACTAATATGAGGCGAAGGCCTCGATGACTCATAATTAAGTTACTAAAAAAACTTATCCCTTTAATTACATGGACTTAGAAAAAGGATTCTTATGAGCATCAGGGCTTACGCATCTAAATTTTATTAAGTTTCAGTAAGTTGCGGCCCTGCGGCGGGGCCTATAACAAAATAATTGCTATTTTCACTCATTAAACCCATTCAAAGAGGATTGAAATGAGTGAGCAATTCAAAATTGAGCCGGCCAATTTGATCGACTATCTCGAAGCATTAGAAGACCCGCGAATCGATCGAAGCAAACGACATGAGCTCATCGATATTCTTGTTATCGCAATTTGCGCGGCCATTTTTGGGGCCACAAACTGGGTTGATATTCATGATTTCGGGGAAGCAAAAAAGAGTTGGTTTTCTAGCTTTCTCAATCTAAAGCACGGGATTCCGTCGCATGATACTTTTCGTCGCGTCTTTATTCTGTTGGACCCAGATCAATTCAGAGATGCCTTCATTGACTGGGTCAAGGCCGTCACTCGAGATAAAGCTCTCAAACAAATTTGTATCGATGGAAAGTCCTTGAGACGAAGCTTTGATCGTGGAAAAAGGTGTTCGGCAATTCATATGGTTAATGCCTGGTCTACCGGAGTAAGCCTGTCTTTGGGAAGTATGAAGGTAGATGATAAGAGCAATGAAATAACAGCGATGCCAAAGCTTTTAAAGCTTCTCAATGTAAAGGGGCATATTGTTTCCGCTGACGCCATTCATTGCCAGAAAAAAACGACTCAACAAATCACTGACGCCGAAGGTGACTACCTGTTGGGCGTTAAAGGCAATCAGGAGTACCTACGAGACAGAATCAAAGAGAAGTTTGAAAAAAGGGGTGGCCCAGGAAGTCGATCATTTATCAGCGATACCTGCAAAACAGAAGAGAAGAATCACGGTCGAATTGAAAAACGTCAATGTAGAGTCTTTACAAAAAAAGAAGGCAAAAGTTTTGAAGTCAATCCTCTTAAAAAATGGGCAAACTTGAATTCAATCGTTGAAATAAAAAACGAGAGAACGGATATTAAAACTGGAAAAATATCAGAAGAGACCCGTTACTATATCTCGAGTCTAAAAGAAGTAGCCTGTTCTTGCTTCACCATTCTCCACTCTATCGAAATTGTTTGGGCCCTGGATCTCAATAACCTTGCTTCCAAATTCCCACTCTTCCATAAACTTCCAGCTGGGGGCATCGGGTTGGGCAGGATCATATTGAGGAATAGGTGAACCATTGATCGTTACGATAGGAAGAGGGTCGAGCAGTGGTTTCGCTGGAACATCAATATATCCAAAATAGCGAGTCGGCTCTGTTTTCTCAATATAAATACATTCCGGATAAGTCACTCGTCCTGTTCCGTTAAGCTTAATTAAATATCCGCTAGCGGGCTCACAAACTGCTCCGGACTTACATGGGAAGTAACGAGTATTTTGGGCCTGATAAAATTGATCCGAAAACGTAAATCCATTCGTTGGGTTCTCAGGGATTCTGGTTTTTGTTTTTTGGCCTGGATTGAATTTGAAGACTTTTAACTTTGAAGGCTCAAAATCTTTGGGTTGTTTGCCACTCACTTTCCAATAGTTATACCGATGTCCTTGCAAAATATTCTTGATAGAACTCTCAATAGAGCTAAACACTAGGCCAAGATTGTTGGAGCATAAATCAAAAGAATCAGGTTGCATTCTATCGACTGCGGACTGGCCACCAGAAGTGTTGTAAAAGTGAGATGACATGGCAATATAGCGGGCCCCGTACTTTCCGCCGACTTGAGGACAGCTCTTTTGAGTTTTATTAACGAGAGAGAGAAAGCGAAGTGATTCTGCACGGTAGAGATATTCCGAAGAAAGCTGTCCATTTTTTCGAGAGAATCCAGCTTCTGTAAAGAGCTCTAATTCATTGCGGGCTTTATTAAAAGACTCTAATGCATTGATGGGAGCGCCCGACCAGTTGTTATCATCACCATTAGAAACCAAAACGACGATCAGATGTGAGCCACCTGTCTCAAGTGATCGGGGTCTAAAAAAACCAGTTTTTTTGCGAAGATTTTCCTTAAGAACAGCAATTGTACGAGCAAGTCCACGCTCTTGAATAGAAGATGTCGCACTTCCTGGAGTGCCATAATAAAATCGAACCGAATCTAGGCTTGAGACTTTGTAAGGCAGACCGATACTGGCGAAGTTTGAAACACTGATATCATAGCTGGTGAGATCTTCACCAATACCAACCGCCGAAGTCCCATTATGTCCCCGCTTCTGGAATTAAGGGGACAAAATAGGCATGGTAGTCAAAATTTTTGCTAATATTGGTGACGACGTTTTTTATCCCATTTTTAAGCTCGTCTTTGATTCCTATAGAAGATGGAGAGTTGTCGATAAGGAATAAAAAATCAACTTTTGGCTTCAGGTCAGTAGAAGTGGAGCAACCTTCCAATGCGGTCGTTTCTTCGGTTGCAGGGTTGAAATCTTGGCTTCGCACCGTACTCGTGAACTCTTCTTCTGAACAAGACAAAGGTCCAAATAGAAGGATGAAAAAAGATAAACAGAAAATAGAGTAATGCATGATCATCTTCACATATTATTATCGACATTCACGGCACTAAACTTGAAAAGGGAAAGGTCTGCCGGCCGCTTCCAAATTAGCAGAAGGCCTTTAACATAAAGACTTGGAGAGGAATAAGTATGGATGATAAATGGTATTACGTACTTGATGGAAATCGTCAGGGACCAGTTGAATTTCAAGAGCTGCAAAATTTGTTTCTCGCAGGAACCTTAAATGCCGACGATTTTGTGTGGTGTAAGGATTTTGAGAATTGGAAAAAAATAGCAGACGTCGAAGAGTTTGAAAGCTCAAAAAAATCAGAGAGCACTGCCCCCATCGAGGCCCCACCTCAAATTCAAGAGGATAGCACTACTGAAAATAGTGAAACGAACGCGTTTATATTGGGCGCTTTTCCTGAAAATCAGAAGAATTTCTTTATTCGTATAGGTATGGATCGAGGAGGGGCCTCCTCAGATTACGGGCCCTATTCTTTAGAAATCATAAAAAAGCTTTATAAAGAAAACCGAATCAATGGTAAGACGCTTTTTTATGGCCCAGGCCTAACAAGCTGGATTCCTTTGGCCGATATATCAGATTACCAAGAAGTCTTCGAGGATCTTCCTCCTAAAATTGGAGAAGATGAGCGTAGATCAAGTGAAAGGCGACCTTTCGTTGCCCGTATGCTCATTCATGATAGAAAAAATATCTATGAAGGCGTATGCCGAGACGTTTCTGTCGGCGGAATGCAAGTCTTAGTGTCTGACTTTCCATCGCGTGTGGGTGAAGAAATATCGATCAATGTTCATCCGGATAATACCGATTATCACTTCGTTTCTTCAGGACAAATTGTTCGTCTACTAGAGGGTCAGCAAGGTTTCTCTTTTCGGTTTGTTGCTCTTTCTGAAGAGGCAAAGTCTGCTATTGAATCCTACCTGAGCTCTCAATGAAGTAGTCGAATGAAAATCAATTGGGCTATGCTTGATTCATGAAGTTATTTTCTTTCATTTTCTGGTTTTTTATATCTCTGCTTTCTTGTTCGAACTTGTCCCATAATCAAGTAAGAATAGATATGATTCGGTTTACCGGAGGTATTTATCGAAATCAGGTTTGGAACAACAAACTCAATTTTAGACGAGTCTCGTGGTATCACGGCATCACAATGTATTTCGATATGCTCTACTACAGTGTTGATCTAGATTCGCCTTTTTATCAATGGTTTGGGCCGGTAGGCGCAGAGTTGGCACAAAATTGCTCGCCTTTATTGGTGGCCGTTCAATACTCGTCTGATTCAGAAAAGATCGCAATATCAGACTTAAAAGCTCAGATGGAGAAAAATGGTCTTGAATCAGTTGTTTTGAGGGATTTTGGTAAGGCCTTGAAATCTCATCCTGAATATCAGCGCTGGAATCTGAGGTCCTATGAAGTGACCGGTTATTGCAGGCGAAAGAGTTCTGAAAATACTGAGGATATTATCTTGAATTTCCCAGGTTTTCGCGAGGTTTCACTTCCAATCGAAACTAAGTAGCTTATTGAAATAGTCAGACCTTCTTCTTGAAAAATCAGTTTCATATTTTTGTCATCTTTGTCGATAAGACTTAAGTGGATTCTCAGGATATTCGTATCTTTAAGAGAATCGGGAGAGAGCTCTGAGCGAAAAAAAATATAAACGATTCGGTCGCTACCTCATTCTGGATCATCTTGTTGATGGTGGGATGGCCAAAATTTGTCGGGCCCGTTTTTTGGGAGAGCAGGCCGATAAGGTTGTGGCGATCAAAATGATCCAGCCGCAATTTTCTAGTAATGCTTCCTTTAAAAAGATGTTCCTTGATGAAATTAGAGTCACTTTTGGACTAAATCATCCCAATATCGCCCAGACTTATGATTATGGAGACCATGAAGAAAAACTCTATACCGCTTTGGAATATGTAGATGGTGCTAATTTAAAACAATTTCTTGATCGGCTTAAAAAGAAAAAATTTGTTTTTCCCATTGAGATTTCTGTTCATATTACTTCGCAAGTCTGTCAGGCGATGGATTATGCCCACAATTATACCGATAAGCTCACGAACCGAAAGGCCAAGATCATCCACCGCGATATTTCTCCGCACAATATCATGATTAGCTATGACGGGGCAGTGAAAGTGATTGATTTTGGAATAGCAAAAGCTGAAACAAATTCAGAGTCGACGCAAGTAGGGACAATCAAAGGGAAGCTCAGCTATCTTGCTCCCGAATACTTAGATGGTCTCACTCTTGATCCCAGATACGATATTTTTGGTCTAGGAATCACACTCTGGGAGATGCTCTGCGGAAGAAAACTTTTTTCAGCAGACAGGGATCTGGCAATTTTAAAAAAAATTCAAGCTTGCAAGGTTCCACCTCCGTCCTCAATTAATCCCAACGTCACTCCTGAGCTTGATGAAATTGTCATGAAGGCACTCAAGAAAGACAGGTCCCAGCGCTACGAAACGATGGATCAGTTTAACCGGGCCCTTGTCCGCTACCTCTATTCAAGCTTTCCTGAATTTAACGCTTCTGATCTTTCTTATTTTGCAAAAGAATTATTTGCTGATGAAATCAAAAAAGATCGTGCCAGATTTATGGAATATGGAAGAATTAATATCTCTCCCTACATCGAAGAAATACGAGGTGAAGGGGAAAACAGAGGGACAGGATTTGTTAAAGAATTAACTGGAGCAAGGCAACACGATCTTGATATCCGGATTGTCGAAAACGAAGAGCTGAACGTAGCGGGGATGGCGGCCGACGGAGTGGGCGATAATCGAATAAATGTTTCTCAAAATACTGGTTCTTTTTCTCGGAATCACAAGGCCCCCGCAGGGAGTGCTAGCAAAAACTTTCTTCGAAGAATGAAGGCCAAAGAAACTGGAAAACAGGTTCAGAGCTTAGTCAAAAAATATCCATTAGGCGCAGTTGCCGTGAGTGCAGGGCTGGCGATCTTTTTTGCCTACTACAATCCCCAGTTTATCTACGAGGTAAGTGGGCTTAAACTTTCTAGCCTAGAAAAACAATCTGAGAGAAATCCAGCGGCCAAAAAGAAAGCTGATAACAATAAAACTGTGGCGAATGAGAAAAGAACTTCTGGTACGCTTCACCTCTTAGATCAAGATCCACTCGCAAAAGTTATCATCAATGGTGAAGAAGTTCAGACCTCCGGCCTGGGCATCCAGCTTCCTCTCTATACGAAGATAGAGTTAGAAGTCGTCAAAGATGGACACATTCCTTACGAATCAAGCTTTCAGTTGACCGAAAATAGCCCTATTAAAGAAATAGAGCTTCCTGAACTTCAGAAAGGGCGGATGGGGCTTCTTTCAACCTCTGAAAAATATACGGGCCGCAAGCTCTATATAAAAGTAAACGGGAAAGTTCGAGCAAAGGATCTTCCAATCACGAACATGAGAGTGCCTGCTGGAATCTATAATGGAATTATCTATAACCCGGAAGACGACTCGAAAGAAAAAATTAAGATAATTATTGAAAAAGACAAACGCTACTTCATTGACTGAAGATAGTCGGAAATCTTTTGTTTGCATGTCTCTAGATCCTCCGAGCAGGGGAGATCAATTTTGGATAGCTTTTGAAACCAGGTCCTCTGTGCCTTTGCCAACTGCCTCGTCGCTATCAAAATTTTTTCATATAAAATTTTTCGGTCTATTTTTTCTGCATTATCTATCATGGCAAAAACTTGCTTATATCCCACTGCTCCAAGCGGCTTTGGCCTGTTTTTTAATCTTGCAAAAGAAAAGCATTCTTCCAAGAGGCCGGCCTGTAACATTAAATTTGTTCGTATAGCGATTCTTTTCAAAAGTTGATCTTTTGGGAGGTCTATATAGAAATGAAGTCCCGCGCCCTCCGATTTTTGAGTAGAGTCATCTTCAGAATGTTTAAGTGCATCTGAAAAGGGACTTTTGTTCGTCCAGAAATACTCTACCGCTCTTCGTATCCGGTAATGGTCACCTTCTGAAATTGTATTGAAACTCAGAGGGTCAACCCTATTTAAAATTTCAGAAAATGGCCCAATACCCTTTTGTTGGTAGAGCTCATTAGAGCGACGGACTATATTGTGGTCCTTTCCCTGATCCTCAACCATGTTAGTCATCAGCGCTTTGAGATAAAACCCACTACCTCCCACCAAAAAAGGCACATGATTTCGACTCTGAATTTCTTCCATTTTTATTCTTGCCTCCTTTGAAAATTGAGCCGCATTCCAAGGGTGATGGAGAGAAATATGACCAATCAGGTGGTGTGGAATAGCGTGCAAGAAACTTTTCGGAGGCCTTGCTGTCCCAATGCTGAGCTCTCGGTAAAATCCTAAAGAATCAAAACTAATGATTTCACCGTTAAACTTTTTACAAAGTTCAAATGCAAGTTTTGATTTTCCAGAACCGGTTGGGCCGGAGACGATGATAAATGGGCCAGATAGGTTTTTCATAGTTCTTATCTTTTCCTATGGAAAGGGAACCTCTGTACAGATTTTGGTCAACTCTTCTTTTGAAGATTGAAGGAGAGAAGAAAAGGCGAAGCGGTGGTGCTTTTTATTAGAAAAACAGACATGGGACTGCTCAAAAGATGCAATCATTTCCTTCAACCGGTTTTTATCTTGTGTTTCCTCAATGTGTTTAAGAAAAATTTGAATAAATTCTTCATAGGGCAGTGAAAACCAAATCGATGGAACGGCCCGTAACATGAGCTCATTTGGTCCAATTCGCTCAATATCAATACCGAGCCGAGAAAGATCTTGAAAAAGTTCAACTTCAGAACCAGTGAATTTGCTTTCGTTAAATTCAAGGGTTGAGGCCACAAGAAGAGGTGTTTGAGACACCTCCGCGGCCAACAACAATTGTGAAATCGAATGAACAAAATAGCGTGCGCCCTCAAAAAGGTAGAGTCTTCCGTTGTCTATAAAGAAGGCCCTTTCGAAATCAATTGCTAGAAAGTCATTGACCTGATGATTGCCAAGCTGGGTATCTCTAAAAAATGCATTTGTGTTGATCTGATTAGAATTTTCTGAGTTGTCCGTTCTGAGCAATGGTTTTCGATTTGCGGCCATGGCCTTTAGGCTTGCAGTAATGAGTGCGTAAACTTCCTGAGATTTGATGAATTTCACTTTAGTTTTATTTGGATGGACATTGGCATCCAAATGATGGGCAGGAACTTCTAAAAATAGCGCATAGGGCCCGGACGTTTGTTCCCAATAATCTCCTAAGAGTGCCTTGAAGAGATGATGAACTTTGGTGTCTTCGACAATCCTTCCGTTTACAAAAATAAACTGCCGTTGCCCTAAAGGAGCTCTGGATTTTGGTGCACTGTAAATTTGCAGTGTAGTTGCATTATAGTCCGAGTCCTTTGACCAAAGATTGTGTGATTCCGTTTTCCAAATTTTTGCGAGGCGAGATTTCTGATCGGAAGGCAAGTAGATTTCTTTATCATTCTCATCAAATTTTATGTCCCAACTGATATGTGGATAACTCAAAAGAAAGGCGCTGATTATTTTTTTCGTGAAGGTGAGTTCTGATTTTTCATTTGAGAGAAATTTTAGTCTTACCGGGGTATTAAAAAAAAGGCTTGTAACCAAAACTTGAGTTCCGATCGCTAAGGGAGTTTCAGTTCGTTCGTGGATTTCTATTGCGCCCCCACGCGCCTCGATAATGCCCTGATCACCTTGCGCAGTCCTGCTAACAATCTTGATTTTTGCAACTGCCGCAATAGAGGCGAGTGCTTCCCCTCTAAAACCATAGCTCGTTAGATGTTGAAGATCGTCGAACTGAAAAAGCTTAGAAGTTGAGTGCCTCTCTAATGCTTTAGGAAGCTCGGAATGCTCTATACCGCATCCATTATCCTGAATAAATACCGACTCAAGCCCTCCATTCGTGACAACGACTTTTATGAAATTTGCACCTGCATCGATTGAATTCTCTAAAAGCTCTTTAATCAGGAATCCAGGCCTTTCTAAAACCTCACCCGCTTTAATTTGATCGACCAAAAGCGGTGGAAGTCGGGAAATCTTCATTTTATTTGGACCTCTTAAGTTCTCATCTGGTCTGTCGATAAATGAGACTAATCAACAAGAATGGGTGACGCAATGGTGAGTGCTATGGGATTAAAGGGTAAAATCTATCTAATTGGTCTCATCCCGCTTATTTGCTTTTTGGTGGCGGTCACAAGGCCGCTTTTACAAAACTATTCCAATCTCAGAGAATCTCAGGCGTTAAAAAGTAAGCTCGGAGTGATTGTTGCGGCTTCTGGTGCTGTGCATGAAACTCAGAAGGAAAGAGGTAAGACAGCGGGCCATTTGAAAGGTGGTATTAAAAAAGAATCTTTAGCGGAACAGCGATCGATAAACGACGGCAAACTTGCGCTTCTCAAAGCGCTAATTCCCGAATCTGCGTTTTCTGAATCAATAAAAAATGGCCTGACCACTCAACTGAATAACTATGCAAGCCTGCGACAAGACGTCGATAATAAGGCGATTTCAGTTAAAGAGGCCTTGAAAAGATACTCTGCTATTATTAAATTTTTTCTTGATCTTCAGTCCGAAACAGCCCAAGAATCTGGGTTTCCCCAGTTTGCCTCCGGCTTGAAAAGCCTGCGAGTGCTAGAGGATGCTAAAGAATCGGGAGGAAAACTCCGCGCCAATCTTACTGCAATCCTCACATCTGATGGTCCAATTACAGATAAGCAATTTACCACAATCCTTAATCTCAAGGCCGGAGTGGATCAAAATATTAACTCAAGCGCCCTAAAACTCGGCACTAAATCAAGAGAGCTTATCAAGAAATTTGAAAGCTCCCCAGAATGGACAAAGGTTGGCCAAGTTTTTCAGATGATTCTGAAGAATTCATCTGAAGGAAAGTTCTATCAAGATCCAGTTCTATTTTTTGCGACTATAACCACCGCTCTCAATATCTTAGGTGGGCTCATTGATTCTGAAAAAAATAGCATCGTTCAAATGGTATCTGACACAGGAACGTCTGCTAACCAAAGTTTCTGGACGGTTTTTGCCCTTTCAGTCGTTTCTACTTTCATCGTTTTTGCATTTATGTTTGCAATGACCAATTCTATTTCGAGAGCAATTAGACAGGTTACTGGCCAGCTTCAACAAAACTCCGAGGACATCTCGAAATCAGGCCAAGAGCTTGTAAGTACCAGCAAAAAGATGGGTGAGTCAGCAGTCGAGCAGGCATCTTCGCTTCAAGAAACTGCGTCCTCGATTGATGAAATAAGCAGCATGGTCCAGAGAAATGCAGAGTCTGCTTCATCTTCGACGCAAACTTCAGCACGTTCCGAAGAAGAAGCGAGAAGTGGAAAGGTCAATATCTCTGAAATGGGAAAAGCGATTGCTGAGATTGCCGGAAGTAACGAATCTATCTCAGAAGAAATCAAGAAATACAATGAAGAGATATCGGGGATTGCCACGCTCATTAGTGAGATCAATAAAAAAACTCAAGTTATCAACGACATTGTCTTTCAAACAAAGCTGTTGTCTTTCAATGCAAGTGTTGAGGCCGCCAGGGCCGGTGAACACGGAAAGGGTTTCGCTGTCGTAGCTGAAGAAGTGGGAAATCTTGCTTCAATGTCTAGCAAGGCCGCTTCCGACATAGCAACTATGCTCGATTCTTCGGTTTCACAGGTAAACGAGATTGTCGAACGTTCAAAAGCAAAAATTGAATCACTCCTTGCAGACTCTCAGAAAAAAGTCTCCAGAGGCTCTGAAGTTGTGGCGAGCTGCCAAGAATCATTTGAAAGTATTATGCTCAATGTTGCCTCAGTGAATGAAATGGTTAACGAAATTTCGACTGCCTCTTCAGAACAGTCTCTTGGAGTGCAAGAGATTACGAGGGCAATGCAGCAGCTTGATGAAGTGTCCCATGAGAATACTTCAATTGCTCAAAGTTCTTCAGAGTTGGCGCTCTCGTTGAAGGCGAGTGCTAATCATATGGATAATGTCGTCCATCAATTAGTCGCAATTGTGGAAGGTCGGTCATCGGATACTGTTAAAAAAGAGAACTCTTTACCACCAACAGAGCAATTCATGAATTCAGACGAAGGTGAAGAAATTTTTAAAAAAGCTTCGTAAAGATTTAAAGACTGTGAAATAGTTTTAGAAAATGTTTTCTAAGGATTGATTTCATGAAGTCTCTACGGTCTGCCTTGTGCTTTTTTATCGTTTTTTCTCCCGTATATGCCCAGGATATTGAATCTAGGCCAGAGAGACTTCCCTACCTAAACTCAGAAATCCAAAAGATTGAGACGAGAATTAAAGATGGTCAGAATCCAGAACTCTATGAAGCTGCTCTTAGAGAATTGAGAAATGAAAGAGCGCAGCTTCTTAAGAAATCAGGGGTACGGCCTAGAATTATCGGAAAAGCCCCTGTAGAAAGTCCTGTCAAAAAAGTAGCCGAAAAGAAAGTGATTCGAACTCGGGCCAAACGGCGTGCAAGTATATCTCCGAAAGTGAAGCTGCAAGAGACTAATCCACTATTAAGGAAAAATGAAGTTGAGACTAAGATCAAAGAAGAACACTCGTATTTACTCCGGTTGTTGAAAGAGGGGAGGACCGCGGAAGAAATTAATCAAAGTCAGGCCAATCTTTCGTATCTAGAAATTGAAAACTCAAAACTTCTTTTAGGTGGAAACTCTTCTCCGATTGAGCGTTCAAGTAAAAGCTCAGCGGAACTGCCTGCTGATGAAAAGAGATTAAGCTATCGAGGTCATTTTCAATGGCGAACCGAGAGCGCGCAAAACCAGCAAGGAATACAAGGACGCAGGCAATCTGAGCAATCCTTTTTTCGGCTGCGAACCTATCTGACTTTTATGGCGAGCGAGAAGCTTCAGTTTCATTTGACTCCTCAAGCGACGAGAGGTTTCGGAGAGGATAATTCGGCCAATCCTGCCGCCAATACTGTGACACATCCCGATCTTTCATTTTTTGAGGCCAGCCTCATTTATCGACCTTTTGAGTCATGGTCAGCGGAACTTGGGCGACAAGAACTTGCTTACGGCGACCATCTCGTTATTGGTTCTTTGCCATGGGCAAACCAGGGACGAAGTTTTGATGCTCTAAAGATCCGATACGAATTTGAAAAAGGATGGAGTGATTTAGTTGCTTCAAAAGTCTCTGATAATAGCGCCAACGGAAGCTCAAACGTATTGGTCGCTAACGATGATACCGATTTAATTTTTCTGTATAACAGTTTTTCTATAAATGAAGTGCTCGATCCTCTTGAATTCTATTTACTTCACCAAAATGTTCACAATGCAGGCGGCCTAGAAATTAATATGGCCGGTATTCGGGCCAAGGGGGAATTAGGACCACTGTTTTATCGAACTGAAAATGGTATTCAAGGAGGAGCGGGGCTTGGAAGCCGCGCTTTTCAAATGGATTTCGAGTTAGGCAAGAAATGGGAAAAAATCTCGCTATCTGGCGAATACTCTTTGGCAGGTGCCGACTACCAGCAACTCTATCCCACTGCTCATAAATTTTTAGGGCTCGCCGACGTCCTTGGAAGGCGAAATGTCGAGCAATATGCTCTTCATCTTTCCAGTCCGATTACGTCATGGCTTAAGTTGAGGGCAGATTATCACGACTTTAAAAAAGCTAAAATCGATGCGCCCGCATATCAATTAAGAGGTAGCGCTTGGGGAGAGTTCAACGGTTCTGATGATATCGGTGAAGAATTTGACTTCGTTGCCACCTTTGAACCAGCTTCAGAATTATCAGTCCAACTTGGGGCGGCCTTATTTTATCCCGGTGAGTATATGAAGCAGCAAAACAGTTCTCAGAGAGATGAAAGAGTGGACTTCTTCTACGCGCAGTTAATTGGGCGTTTTTAAACCTAGCTTTCGTAAAAAACCTTAGGCCTTTTTCAGAGATTTTAGTTTTCCCAAGGGCTTCTATGGATTGCTATTGACCAAACTTTTTATAGCTGTTGGAATAGAAGCTAATATCTCAACATCAAACAAGGAGTTAGTGATGAGAATGTTTAAGTTTTTAATAATGTTTGCAGGTTTTCTCAGTTCTTCCTATGCTCAATCTCTAAACATAAGTGAGGCCGAAGTTATAGAGACCCAACAAAAATGGGGGGCCGGAATAGTTAAAATTGGAGAGGTCTATTTAAACAATCAATCCGGTGGCAATGCGTATGAAGCTGCAAAAGAAGCAGCGACCCAGCATATTAACGATCTATATGATTATCAATCTGGAACCGTTTTATTTAAACCTACTTTGGTTTCTGAGACATCTTTCAGACCCACTTTTGAGGGCGCTTTATCATATTTTGTTGGTGGTAATGATAATTTCCCCGAGGATCAGGGCTTTGCTATCAAGCCATGGACAAACGTTAGGTTCGAAACTCATGACATCATCATCACCGGTATTCAAGCGATAGCCATGGGCCATTACTATTTTACTGACCTCAATGGTAGTGAAACTCGCGTTGAATTCACACTTGGCTTTATCAAACGTCATAACGACATTAAGATAAATGTTCAGAAATCAACACTGCCTTATAGTCCTGCCAAATAATTCATGATTGCTTTTAGATTTCATGGATTACTTCCTGTAGTCAGAGCAGTGGTGACGTTGGCCGCTCTGACTATTTCAAGTATTAAAGCTAACGAGATACCCTCTTATCAAAAAGAAGTGATGCAAGATTTGCTATTTCATTTATCCTCTAAGGCAGAGGCGACTATGAGTGAGAAAAGTCGGCTTTCGCAGAAAGAGTTAGATGGGCAAACCCTTGACCCAACATACCTTGTGTTTGGGGGGCAGTTCCAAACCGAAACTGGTATAAAAGATTTTGCATCTGTTGGCGCGAGTACAGGTATTGACTTGCATTACCGAGTTATAGAATGATTCGTATCCTGCTATTTTATCTGTGTAGCGCTCAATCTTATAGTGCCTTTATCGACGAAAAATTCTTAAGTAAGAATAGAAAAAAAATCACTGAGACTATTCGCGACTCCGATACTCTTGTGCATCAACTAGCAAGCTCTAGATCTAAAAAAAAATATCGCCTTGACCGTGTAGATATAAAGTTTGAGTTTTCTTCTGAACTCGGACTTAAGCTTTTTTCAATCGGAAAAGAGAAAAGCATAGAGCTTATTTGGAGGCGAGCCGCACGGTCCGGAGAAATTCAGAGTCAGCAGTTTTTATATGATCAAAGTATTGCTATTAGCACAGATGCTTCTGAGAATTTTCATCAGCTGAAATATCAACTTGAGCCGATTCTAAAAAGCTATTCGGGAGACGGCCATTCAAAAGGCAAAGTCGTAACCCGCCTTTATCAGGATGCAGTGAAGCTCACTCAATATGCTCAAGCACTCAGCTCATTCCCAATAGAAGCTGGTTGGTATCTTTCAAGACTATTTAAAGTCTATAATTTCTCAATTTCTGGCAATCTACTGAGTACCGGTATAAGTGCTGATAAGAGAATTAGATTCCGCTTCTATCTCCCGAGCATTTTTCAACCACCACAAAGTCGTAGGTCAAATAGAGTTCATAGGCGTTTGAAGCGCTTTGTCCATCGTAAGCTAGAAAGCATCCGTCAATCAGATTTCCCGTTTCATCTATTTAGACTCGATAGAGTGTGGACGACGAGTTCGTTGGGTGCAAAACTTGATATCGGTGTGCTTGGCTTTAGTGCTGCGAAGGGGTTCGTCTTGGAGTTCCGTTACGACCAAGAGACTTCATCAGCCACTATTTTTGGGGGCACTCATGGAAACCCAATGAACCTATTGCGCAGTGTCGTTAATCTTGTGGAAGCAGGGGTTGGTCGGCAAGAGTCCACGTTTCCTCTTTCCCAGGTACGTCTCCAAACTGGTTGGAACGCGTCGGCGGCTATTGGGATTGGAGAGTTTTCGACCTCAAAATCTACGGCGTATCACTACCGGAGATAGGCAAGGAGTTAGACCTTGAGGAATCTTTTATTTTTCGTCGTACTAGCAATTGGTTATTCCATTCATAGTAAAGATAGTGGTATGCGCCTTAGTCAATTAGACTACCGCACTCGCATCAGAAAAACATTTGCCTTGCCTATACTAAAGATTCGATGGGCGCTCTCGATAGAAAAACGCTATCGACCCAAAGAGAGCACAAAGGACACTATTCAAAATAGAAAGCCTAGCAGATTGCAAAAATAAAGAAAGAAAGAGGATTTCCTATGAATCTTTGAGGAAATACTTTGAAATAACTGGGACCAAGTCGATCGGTAAGTTGCAAATATTACAAGCGGATTCCGGGAATAAACCGAAGGTCAAGCTATGTTTGGGAATACCGATACGGTGGGAGTGAGGTTTTTGCTTTTACTACCATGGTTCTTCTCAGCGAGTACTTGGTCGTTTAATTTGCATGACCAGATGGACCAAATAGACAGCGTACTTCTCGATAAGAAACAGTCTTATAGCTGTAAAGCTGACACAACAAACTCAATCGTCTCACAATGCGCTCATGATCTTTGTGGTTCGCCATCGCTCTATAACAGTTTTAGAATCACAGAAGACCAATTCAATTTAGAATACAAAGATCCTGAAATAGAAAAACGATATCAAGAAGAAATTCTTCCAAAGTTAAGAACTTATATAGAGGCCTCAAGAGTAGCAATTAGGAAGTTGATTGAAGAAATCAAAGTTAGAGTGCGTACAGATCCATCCTATCTATCTCCGAAGAATCTCCCTGACGACAGAAAGTCTAATTTTATAGATTCTGAAATTTTTTATGAACTGAACGTCGAAGTTACTAAAATTAATGGGATTAAAGAGATAAAGGTTCGGGTTGAGGATGAGAGCAACTATTTAAAGAATAAGGATCTTTTCAACAAGGTTATTTCAAATACAAAGTGGAATATTAAAAATGTTTTTCCTGAAAATCTCAAGTTTGGTTATCTGAGTTTAGCAGAGGCCAAAAATTTCATGATTGATAGGATCATTGCCCCTGCTAGAGAGCGAATTATGCAACAAACGGGGGAAGACAAGGATGTCTTGAATAAACAAATTCTAGAAATCCGACAAACGGTTATGGCAGGGGAGCATGTCTGGGATCTTTTGAATGCGCAGAGAGAAATTTATAAACTTTTTAATTCAGCGCAAATTGATTACGGTTTTCTTGTTACTGATAAAAAAAAGATTGACTGTAAAACTCACTCTGATGAGAGCTCTTGTGATTCCTACCTCCAAGACCACATGAAAACATTTGACATCCAGCAGAAAATTAAAAAACTAGAAGAGTTAGTGAATGATGAGTCCTACATCCGTTCATTTGAAAAAAAATGTAAATTCCATCTTTATAGGGATTCTTTTAGTCAGGCCGAACTCGAGGACATGGCCAGCATGCGGGAAAACCTTCCTAACTATAAAGACGAATTGAAAAAGAGATATCTCGCCCGATATAGTAAAAAAACTTTAGATTTCCTGAGTGAGAAACTAGAAACTCTTGTGGAATATCTTGGCAGCGAATCAAAATTCTTAGAAAAGGGTAATATTTATTCCCCTGTTACAATTTTTCTAGAAGCAATCGATAGCCTTCCTGGGATATTTATTTCTTCTCCAGACTATATTTCTCACTATTCAAGTATCCAAGGGCATTTCAGTGAACTGTCTATCTCACTATTTCGACAGCTGAATTGTGAGGTAGCTGGCGTAACTGCTTATGATTCTTATGATAGACTTGATCATTTCGTTGATATCTCTGGATATTCGATCAGATTTCCTAAAATAGGAAAGCGTTTTTATCATCATGAATTGGGGCATATGGTTTGGATGGCCATGCAGAGTGGGGAAGTCTCTTCGGCCAGTCTGTCTAAGTTTGAATCAGATAAAGAATGCGTCAGTTCGCTTTCCGCTTCGGATGAAACGTTAGAAGAAGATTTCGCAGATCATGTTTCTTTTGTCGTCAATCGCAGCTCTCCTTATCTTGCTTATTGTTCTATACTCGAACAATCAAAAGATAAAAAGCGATTCATTAATGTATTAATGAAAAATGTTTACAAGGGTGAAATCCACTCATCCGAATTTTTGCGCCTCTTAACAGAGGCCAGGTACAAACATAAAGAATTACCTAACTCTTGCAATAAGGTCATCGAAAAATATGCGCCACAATATCACGTTAAAGTTTGTCCTTAGCATTCTTCTTTTTACGTTTGTCGCCGAGGCCGCACCGAAAAATTACGAAGTCACCTATAGGGGGCGAGATAATTTCTATGAGGTTAAATTGTCTCGAACTAGGGTCTCCATCGAATCTAAAGTGCTAACAACGGTTCTAGAGGCCAGGCCTTGCAGCCAAAGAATGCTGGATAACTTCAACAGCGGACTCAGGAAACAGCTCAAGGTTATTGTTGAAACCGATAAAAAAGAACAATTTGTAGAGACTACTATCAATGGAAAAAAAAGACGCCTGGAAAAAGGCTCAAGTCTAGAAATATTCTTTCATAATCTTCCGCGACTTATTCTTAATATGAAAAGAAAAGAAAGCTTGGTTTGTTCTCAATGAGTTCTAGGAGGGCTTGTAGAAATTGACTTGGTTTCTTCCATTTTCTTTAGACTTATAAACAGCAGAGTCGGCCCTTTTAAAAAGTTCGGTTCCATTTGCGACACCAGGGCCAAAATCGGCAACACCAACGGACGCACTAACTGGAAGGCGCCGGCCTTCATAAGTGAAGGGATGTCTTTCCATCAAAATTCTCAAACGTTCAGCTATTTCAAAACTTTGCTTAAGAGTTGTTTCCGGAAGCAAAATGACAAATTCTTCGCCACCGTAGCGGGCAAAGATATCGCCGTCTCTAATGCCATTTTTCCTGATAAGCTCTCCGGAAATTCTCAAAACATAATCTCCAGCATCGTGTCCAAAGTTATCATTGAGCGCTTTGAAGTGATCGAGATCGAAGACAATTAACGAGAGCGGAATTCTTTTTAGTTTTGCTTTTTTGAATTCAACTTCAAGAGCATTGAGAAAATAGGTTTTATTAAAGCATTTTGTGAGTCCGTCGGTATTGGCCTCAAGATGAAGTTTGTCATAGGTGAGTCGTTCGGGGTCGCCTTTGGGAATGTATTTTAAGGCGATGGATCCGATCTTAATAATATCGCCTTTCCGCAAAGGGCGAGGCTTAGAAAGAAGAGCATTGTTGAGATAGGTTCCATTGGCCGATCCGAGGTCTTCTAGAATGGCGACATCGGTACCATCGACGCTGATTTTAAAATGTCTGCGACTTACCCCTTTAAATTCTAGCACCACGGAATTGTCTGGATTTCTACCAAAAACAGTAGACTGATGGGCCGGAAGGTCGAAAATTGTTCCGTTGAGATCTCCGCCTACAACGAGGAGACAAGCACTTTTTTGTCTTGCTTCTTTTTCAGCTGCGGCCAGTGCCGATTTGATATCTGTTATAACAAGTGTGGTGTCGTCACCCATTTTGTGGTCTCCGCCTCTAGACTTCTATCATAAGGCCGAGTCTTAGGTGCCGACAACCAGCGGCAATCTCACCTCTGTAGAAATTCAAACGCATATTTTTTTCCGGCCTCTACGCCAGGCTGATTAAATGGGTCAATACCGAGAGAATTTCCCACTAAAACGGTCAGTGCCTCCAGCCAAAGTATAAGCTCGCCAAGACTCTTCGCAGTACGCTTTTCTAAAGAGATCTCAATATACTCTCGCTCGACATCATCTAAGGCCTTCATCGTGCCTTCTAGTTCGGCATCCATGAGTTGGTTGAGGGTGTAGGGTGAGAGTTTTTTGAGAGATTCCACGTCGAATGAATTTTTTAAAGGGAAATCTTTTTCGCGATTTCTAAACCGGACAAAAAGAATACACTTATTTCGGGGGCCATCCATAAATAGCTGAACCTGAGAGTGTTGGTCAGTCACTCCATACGATGCAATTGGCGTCATTCCCTCATAGACTAAATTTCCCTGTTCATCGGTTCGCACTTTTCCTAAACTCTCTGCCCACAATTGAACAAACCAATTACTAAGCTTGGCGCACTTTGAAGAGTAGGGCATCAAAACGGTTTCATCGATGTCTTTTTCCCAATAAAGATGGGTAAGGGCCACCGCAGTTTTAACTAAATCATTATCTTCTAAATTGGGTCCCAGAATTCTAGGTCCAATCTCGCTGGCCCCCTCTAGGAGCGAGTTAATATCAATTCCGCAAAAAAGTGCTGGAAAAAGTCCGACTGGTGTTAAAGCCGAAAACCGACCACCGACATTAGATGGAACTTCTAGAAGATCGATAGAATGCCGCAGGCCTAATTCCCGGAGATCTCCTTTTTCAGGATCAGTCGCAAAAACAAAATAATCACGAAGATTACTGAGGTCACTTTTAAGATGACCCTCCTTTTGGAGTATAGAGACCAATAAAGAAAAATTGGCCATCGTTTCAGCAGTACCACCAGATTTACTGACGACAAAAAAAAGAGCGTTTTTGAGATCAATGCAATGAAGCTTATCGTCGAGGTCTTCGCTGTCGACGTTGTCTAGAAATGTCATAGGAACTGGTCTAAGTGGGGAAAGAGAGCTCACCAACATTTCGGGACCGAGAGAGCTACCTCCTATGCCGACCTGAACTAAATGGGTTTTATGAGCATGCTTTTGATAAACGGCCTTGCACTGCTCCACCAGAGAGATCTTTTTAGGAATATGAAAAAATCCATATCGAGGGTCGTCGATGGTTTCTAAAAAGTGTTTAAAGATCTTTTCCATGTGCGCTTTTTCAAAATAGTGATGTTGGAATGAAAAGCTGGGAGAAAAGCGAATTTGAAGGCCCATTAAATTTCCTTTTTCAGTTCTTTAGCAATGACGATTTTTTGAATTTGGTTGCTTCCTTCTACAATCTGCAAAACCTTTGCATCCCTCATATAGCGTTCTACAGGAAACTCTTTGGTATAGCCGACTCCTCCATGAAGTTGTAGAGCATCAGTTGTGACTCTCATCGCTACGTCTGTTGCCTTCATTTTGGCCATAGAAGAAAGTTTTCTATTGGGCATATTGCGATCATAAAAATGACTTGCCTGCTGAATAAGCGCTGCACTCGCTTCAATCTCTGTCGCAAGGTCTGCCAAAAGAAATTCGGTTCCTTGGAAATCGATGATCTTCGTTTTAAATTGTTCTCTAGAAGAAGTGTATTGGATCGCTTCTCTAAATGCTCCGCGTGCCAAGCCGAGTGCTAAAGCTGCTATTGTAATGCGACCTTTGTCTAATCCGCTTAAAGCAAGTTTTAAACCTTTCGACTCTGCTCCAACTAAGGAGCTTTTGGACACCCGGCAATTTTCTAACCGAATTTCTCGGGTTGGAGATGAGCGCCAACCCATCTTATTTTCTTTCTTTCCAAGAGTGAATCCATCTGTTTCTGGAGAGATTAAAAATAGACTAAAGCAATTCTCTCTAGATTTTTCCCTGGCGACCACGGCATAGACTTCAGATAGTCCTGCAGAAGTAATCCACATTTTTTGACCATTTAAGATGTAATCGTCGCCATCGCTCCAATAGTGTGTTCTTAGGGCCGCAGCATCTGAGCCAGAATGAGATTCAGATAGCGCAAATGAAGCGATAGCACCAGCTGTAAGCTTAGGAAGCCAAGTCTTTTTTTGTTCTTCATTACCCCACTGCTCAATGATATTTTGCACCATGAGAGAAACAGAAAGTGTCACTCCATAGGATACGGAATAAGAGCCCAGAATTTCTAAAACTCTGCAAAGATTTTTGAGGCCACAACCAGCGCCTCCCCATTTTTCGGTCGTTGTTAATCCAGCGAGCCCTAGATTGGCCATCCCCTGATAGATTTCCGATCGAAAATGTTGTTTCTCGTCATCTTCTTCTAAAAAAGGATGCATTTCTTTCTGGCAAAATTTGTAGAGTTGTTGCTCAAACTCTGCAGTTATCAAACTCATCGAGTCTTCACCTCTGATTAAAGTTCTTTGGACAAGAGTTCTTTTGCCAAAATTAAAATCATAACTTCGTTTGTTCCGGCCCCAATTTCCATCAGCTTGTTGTCTCGCAAATAGCGCTCCAGAGGGAATTCCCGACTATATCCATATCCGCCGTGAATTTGGATAGCATCAAGGCAAATTTTTGTCGCCATTTTTGGAAGGGCCAATTTTACTTGGGCCGCATGGGCCCGGCTAAGTTCCCCGCGGTCGTACTGGTAGCAAACAGTATAAAGAAAACGTCTCATCATCTCGGTCTCTGTTGCCATCTCGGCAACCATTTTTTTGATGAGCTGAAATTCTCCTAAAGGCTTTCCAAACTGGTGGCGCTCAGTAGCGTAACGCAAACATTGATCTAAACAGGCCTGTGCGATTCCCAATGAAATCCCCGAGATTGTAATTCTCTCGAGATCCAAATTCTTCATCATATGCTGAATTGAGGTGCCCTCTTTACCTACCCGGTTTTCCTTCGGAACAATGGCCTTTTGAAAACTGATTTCACCAGTAGGGGAGGCCCTCATTCCCATTTTGTGAATTTCTTTGCTGATAGAAACACCGGGAGTACTTTTTTCAACAATAAAAGTGGTCAAATTCTGTTTTTCCGGGCCAGTTCTCGTATAGAGATAAATCACATCAGAATATTGAGCATTCGTAATCCACATTTTGGCGCCATTGATTTCATACTGGCCGTCTTTTTTCTCTGCCTTTGTTTGCATGCCGACGGCATCAGACCCATAACCAGCTTCGCTCATGGCCATGCAACCTATATGCTCACCGCTAATGAGTTTCGGAAGGGTTTTTGCTTTTTGTTCTTTAGAGGCATTACTAGAGATATTATTGACGCATAAAATTGCGTGAGCAAGATAGCTTAAGGTCGTTGAGGCGCAAACCTTCCCCAGCTCTTCCATCGCAATAGTTGCTGCAGTGGCACCGAGGCCAGCTCCCCCATAATCAGGATCAGCAGTAATCCCCAACAGGCCAAGTTCTCCCAATTTACGAAAGGCAGATTCATTAAAAGTTTCGTCGTTGTCATGCTTTTCGGCCCCAGGAGCAAGTTCTTGCTTGGCAAAACTACGGCATGTTTCTTGAAGTTGTTTTTCTTCGTCACTAAAAAACCACATGAGAGAGATTCCTTTTACGAGAGGTTCCCAGCAACTATATAATGGGAGAGATTGGGCCGGCCATCACTTCAGAAAGAGGAGAGATTATCAATATATTGACCACGCCAGTCATGCCTCAGCTTGATGCAAGCTGTCCGGGTGAGTGCTGGTTTTTTTATTGGAAAACGTCAGCCGGATTGTGGCGAAAGAAAATCGAAGACTGGCCTTCTTCTCGTCCGATTTTGATTCCGTTGTACTGGGGGGCCCACCTTAGCGCTCCTAAAGTTTACGACTTTGGTGAATATCGCCCTGAACTTGACCTCTGTGAGCTCTGGAAGATGATTCAAGATTCTCATAAAGAGGCCTATTTTATCTTAGCAATTGGGCCATCACCATTTTTTCCATTGGGCGGTCTTCCCAATTTCGCTGCTAAAGAATTGTCAAAAAATCGCAAGGGTTTAAATCTCGCAGCGCTGAATTCTCAACAAAATATAGTCCCGCTTTACTCTTTTTTTGGATCTCAAACCTTTTCCCATTTTCAAGGTTTCTTGGCGAAATTTGCGCAGATATTTTCAGAAAAAAAACTACTACCTGAAGTCTTTTCCAGTGAGTTTTTTTTTCTTGAAGGCCTAATCCAAAAATCATTTCTAGAGGATTGTTCCGAGACCTTCTTTCAGGCCTTGGGAATCTATCGAGATAAAAATCAAAATAATCTTACCGAGCAAGACTTCCTTAAAGAAGTGCGGGAGCTCTACCGGCAAAGTATAAGTGAAATTATGCCTTCTTATTATGTAGGCCCTCGAGACATTACCTTAGTTGGGGCTTCACTAGAGGACCTCATCCTTCGTTCGCAAAAACCTTGGGGCCAATGGTATTCAGGGCAACACCCCTATGAGCTTGCACTCACGAGCTCCTGTATGGGAACACTTCCTTCTTTTGTTTTATTGGGAGAAAACGAACGCCCTGATGGTCTATCCGCTTTTATGAAAGACTTTGGGCGATTGTCCTACTTTCGGCCTCTTCAATCACAACTCTATGACGATGATGACGACTTTGGCCGAGAGTTTACTCCAATTAAAAAATGCTTTATCGACAGCAGCGAGCAATTTAGGTCCAGCGAATGTTGGACTTCCTTTCAAAAACATTTTCCCTGGTGCTATCAAAAGGCAGAACTCGCAGATTTATTGGCCACTAAAGAGGCCGAAAAAGTATGGTGTCAATTCCAAGCTCATTCGCAGACTAAAGCGCAGTGTCTCATTAAGTATTTTGTAGAAGGCAATCCTTTTATCTTGGCCAGGGAGTCGTTGGAATCAGAAGAACTGGAGAAAATTCAGCGCTTCGTTTCAGAAAATGGCCTAAAGACAGAAAAAATTTTTTTTCAAATTTCATTTGAGGTCATTACCTTGGGCGAAACCTTTGCTCTTTTATATTCAGCTGCGGATCTGAAAGCATGCTCCAGGGAAAACAAAATCAAGTTTTGGGATAAGGTATGGGCGCTTTTTGGGGCAGACATTCTTAATATCGAAAGTGAGCGACCGATCATCATCCGCTATCTTTCACGCTCTACGTTTCCAGAAGAGCTAGACTTTCAGGAAGTGAGGAGAGTTAAGCTCTTGAATCCCAGTAGTTATTCAGTGAAGATTCACATCCATTCCCATGATCATTTCGCGTTTCTAAAATATGTCGATCAATACAAAACTGATCTCAAATCTGAGAGAGACGGCGTCAAGCTCTACGTCCGGCCGAAGGGGCATATTAGCGTGGACTATGGGTATTTTTTATGAAGTCGCAAAAAAAACCTATTCTTATTTATCGCTATGTCGTTCCTGGACCTATCGAACAGCTTCGAGGACATCAAATTTTGTATGTCTTAAATGATGATGGAATCGTTCCAGGTCATCGCCTTTCTTCCAGTAAAATTTTTGAGACAAAAGAACAACTGAGTAGGGAGGCCGAGAGCATTCGAGATAAGTTAGGGCATAAGTCTATCCAAATAGTATCAAGTGAACAGTTTAACAACGCTCTGCATGACAGCAAGGATGGAGCGGAATTCTATACTTCGCTTAAGGAACTTGGCGAAAGCTTAGAAGTCCCAGCTCCAGAACGGGAATCTTCTAGTCTCTTGTCCCGCATTTTTTACCGAGAATAGGAGGGGCCCTCTTTCGTATTCGCTTCTACCAAGTGTAGTGTCTCCCAATGTCGCCGGAGAAAAAACTCAATCTTTACTCTTTCTCTCTTGCAACTCTCGAAGGCCATCTGAGCGAGCTTGGATTAAAAGCATTTGCTGCGAGGCAGATCTTTCATTGGCTCTACAATGAGCGAGTTGAAGATATAGAGAGCTGGACCAATATTTCTAAAAAAGCGCGGGAGATTTTACTTGAGCGCTATGAAGTGAAGCTTCCTCGAATTGCTTGGGAAGGCCAATCAAGAGATGAAACAGTCAAATTTTTAATCGGTTTTGCTGATGGAAAAAGTGTGGAGGCCGTTGCTATTCCGGCCCCCAACCGGATGACTCTCTGTTTATCCTCTCAAGTGGGTTGTGCTGTAGGATGTAGCTTCTGCCACACTGGTACCCAGGGACTCACTCGAAATCTCGATTGCAGCGAAATCGTAGGGCAATATTTGTTGGTAGATAACTGGCTAAAGGATAAAGGTTTTCGTGGTATCACCAACATTGTTTATATGGGTCAGGGCGAGCCGCTTCATAATTTTGCCCAAGTTAAATCTGCGACTCAAGTTTTTTTGGAACCCCATGGTCTTGGTCTTGGCCAAAGACGAATTACACTTTCTACTTCCGGTCTTGTGCCTCAACTGAAACGACTGGATGAGTTCCCGCCTGTTAATTTGGCAATTTCTCTTCATGCCGCCTCTAATCAAAAACGAACGAAACTTATGCCGATAAATTCAGTTCACAACTTGGAAAAGCTTTTTGAGACGATTAAGTCGATTCCGCTAAAGGCCCACCGATATATTACCTTTGAATATCTTTTGATTAGCGATCTCAACGACGGCCCAGAAGACATTAGAGATTTGTGTGCTCTCTTACCTAAAAAAGTCTCCAAGATTAATCTTATTCCTTTTAATGAATATCCGGGTTCTCAATATAAGAGACCATCCCGCTCCACAATTCTTTGGTTTCGCGATCAGCTGATGACTCGGGGTTATGTCTGTACGATTCGAATGACAAAAGGGGATGATATTTTGGCGGCCTGCGGTCAGTTAAAAACTCAAGTTGAGGCCAAACCGGCCCGGATGTTTACCTAATCTGATTCTTCTAGTTTTTCGTCTACCGGGTATCTCCAATACTTAGCACCTTTTCCCAACCCTTCAAACGTTTCGATATCATCTTTCTGATTTCTTGATGATGGTCCCCGTGAGGGAGCTTTTTTTTGCTCGGATTCTATGGCCGCTTGAATTCGAAAGGAGAGCTCATCTTCAAGGCCAGGCTTTGAGGGAGCTTTTGCCCTCGGTGCTTCAGACCAAGTCGCAAGAAAAAGTACTACTGCCACATTGAAAAAAATCTTTCGCATAACAACTCCTAAAGACCTCTTCGTCAAAGCAGAGAAAAACATTGAGCATAGGCCCCGAACTCTCTAGAATAACCTACAAGAACGATTGATTGAGCATAGGAGGCCAGTTTTGGCGCAAATGACGAGAGCAAAAGGCCTGATTGGAATTTTGATATTAGTGGCCGCCTTATTTTTAATTTTTTTGATGTTTGCATTTAGCACGTTGAAAGGATTGCGAGGTGTGAGTGCTCTAGATTCTGAAAGTGATGGACCTATTGCTGTTGTTAAAATTGACGGTGTGATTCTAGACAGCAAAACAGCTGTGGAAGAATTAATGCTGGCCGCAGAGGATACTTCGATAGATGCGATCATCGTTCGAGTAGATTCTCCTGGAGGCGCGGTCGGACCGACTCAAGAGATCTATGAAGAAATTCGTAGGATTGACCAAGACGTCAAACCAGTTTACGCAAGTTTTGGTTCTATTGCTGCAAGTGGAGGCTATTATATCGGGGCCGCCTGTCGGAAAATTTTTACGAATGCGGGAACTCTAACTGGCTCTATTGGAGTCATCATGCAATTCATGGATTTGAGTCGCCTCTACGATTGGGCCAAACTCAATCCCGAAATCGTTAAGGCCGGAAAATATAAAGATATTGGAAATCCAGTGCGTTCTCTGAATCCAGAGGAACGCCAGCTTTTGTCAGAACTTGTAGATGAGGTTCACCAGCAGTTTATTAATGACATTCAGGCCACTCGCAAAGAAAAAATCCAAGGAAATTTAGAGGAGCATGCCCAAGGGCAGATCTTTAGTGGTCAAGGTGCAATCTCTCGTGGACTGGCCGATGAAGTTGCAGGGTTATGGCAGGCCGGCAGGCTTGTGCATCAAGAACTCAAACTTGAAAGAGCTTTTGGCCTTAAATTTATCAAGAAGAAAAAGGCCTTTCAGATCTCAGATTTTATTGAAGGTTTAGAAGAGTCTTTTCAAGGAAAAACGCTTATTCAGCGAATTTTGGGGAATAAAGTGCCATTACTGATGGCAAGGCCCTCTTTCTAAATGGATTTCTCTCCAGCTCTATTCTGGCTGCAAAATCATGTTTTATCCGTTGCGGCCGTTCTGATTACGCTACTACTACTTTATCATTATCTTTCAGAACGCGGGACTGGAATTCAGCTTTCGAAACGTTACCGAAACTCGCTTTATGAAGTGCAATCAAAGATTTTTCTCAATGCCACTCAGTACTTAATTTCGGGTAACCGTGATTTGGCGATTCGAGAATTTCTCAATGCAGTTGATCTCAATAAGGAAACCTTAGAGACTTACTTCGCTCTAGGGGGGCTATTTCGGTCAAACGGTGAAATTGAAAAGGCCATCAGCATTCACCGCTCTCTTATAGCGAGAGAGAATCTTTCCGAAACTTTTCGTCTAAAGGCCTTAAAAGAATTGGCCCTTGATTTCGATAAAGGTGGTTTGATCGACAAGGCCTTAGAAACCTATAAAGATGTTTTGAGGATTAACCGCGATCAATATGAGGTCATTCAGGCCATGTGCCGAATCTATGAAGATATAGGAGAATGGGACGAGGCCTTTCATTACCGAATAATGCTTTCTAAAGTAGGCCAGCAAAACCAATCAGAGACGATTTCGCACATTCTAGTTCAAAAGGCCAAAGAGTATTTTCAGCAGGGAAAAATCAAAGAATGCATCGAGGAACTCGATGATGCGTTTCGTTTTGCACCTTCTGTATCTGCAAAAATTTTGCAATTTAAACTGCATCTCTATCAAGGGGATCTAGAAAATTCAAAGGCCTTACTTATTGAAATTTTAAAACAACATCCAGAATACTCTTCTTTTCTTTTTGTCACGCTAGATGATGGACTCTTACCACCAGATCCTGAAAAAAATAAGGAGTACGAAAAAAGGGCCGATCATCTCAAGAGTCAGTTTTTGAAGATGGAAGACGATGATCTTATGATCTCTCCTTCAGTCGTATTGTCCAAAGTGCGTTTGTTTAAAAGTCAAAAGCAGGTGCAAAAGGCCTATGACCTCCTTAGAGATTGGATAAACTCGACAGAAAGGCCAGCTGAGGTCATGAAGGTCGAGTTCATGAAACTTTTGATTCAGCTCGAGAAAAAAGATGAGGCCCTCATTTACGCCGTCGAATTAGTGGATTCTTTAAATCAAGGATTAACCCGACACTATTGCTCGGCCTGTGGCTATAATACCGATGAAATTTTTTGGCGCTGCCCTCAATGCTATCAATGGGAAACAATTCAATTTCGCTGGAAAGTGTAGGCAGGACCGGTTAATTGTCCGGTTCATTGTAGGAGCCAGACTCTCCGGTTATGATAAAATTTATGAGAAGACAGCTCCTCACTTCTTTATTTTCTTTGGCCTATCTTGCTCCCATGATGGGGCATCTTCACGAGTCTCCACAAAAAGAATCCCCTGGTCTTTCAACTCTAGCGTGCGGTCACCCAGTAGAAGTTTTGCAAGAGGGCCAAGGCTGGAGCAAGGTCAAAGCATCGGGTATGATAGGCCACATTGAATCTCGTTTTTTAATTAGCAAGAGACCAAATTGCTTCCAAGCAAAATATTCTCAGTTTTTTCAAGGGCTGAATTTAGATCTAAGCAATTTATATTACTGGGGGAGGCTCTCTGATCGCTACGAACAGATTCAGACTTTTCCTCGCTAGCGGGGTCTTGTTTTTTTTTCTTCCCCATTGGCCAAATCAAGTCTGCGCCGAGGAGTCCAGTGGCGAAGAGCGACCCAGTTTTGATAACTTAAAAAAAGTTCTTGATAATGACTTTTTAAAACAAAAAAAACTGCAGAAAAAAAACTCCGAAAACAAGCGCCAAAATCAAAGGCTCAGTGCGCTTAAAGCTTCCTATATGTTTCCTGAAGAGGATGACTTTTGGCCTTTTTTCTCTGAGTTTTGGTTGGTTCAAAATGCTCAATGGCTTAAGTGGGACCGCGATACTCCCTCGTATGGTTTTGATTTGCATTTTAAGGCCTTATTGGAAAAGCTAGGGATTTTCCACCAAAGGGTTGATTTGCTATTTCACCAATCTCCACTCTTACCCCACTTCGCTCTTCCAGCTGGTCCGAAGAGAACGATTCTTTTGCTCTCTATCCCATTCTTAAGAACATTTGATTTCACTAAAATGGAAGTCTCTCTTATGCTATTGGAAGATTTTTTGCGAGTTCAGAGTGCGATGTTAAGAAAAGAATTGAAAACTGAAGGTCTGCAAAAATTTTATGGGAAGAACTTCTATAAGAAAGACCAAGAATTCTATCCTCCTTTGGAAGGTTTATCTAACAAGCTAACTGTCTTTGTAAAAAACAAAGGCTTTAGTTTTATGCTCCAAAAACAACTCACCGATAAAATGGATGCTCTCTTGAAGAGCTATCCTGAGCTCTGGAATTCCTATTACCAGCTTCTTTTAAAACTAAAAAAAATCTCTGAAGATAATGTTCTCTATAAAAACCTTTCCAGGCTCTATCCTTCCCCCGCCTTTCAGTTAGGCTGGCTTTCACCCCCAGGAAAAGTCCTTTAGATCGGAAAAGAGTCATGCATTGAATACTCTTCCTATTCGGTTTAAAACTAGTGCTTCTTTCCTGGCACCCTTTTTTTTCTATACTGTGATCGTCATATTTTCTTCTCTCACATTTATCTCTCTCATATCCTTCTTCCATTTTTTGCTCCGGCATCCGCTCCCAGTGATTGAAGATTGGTTGTTTAATCATGCTTGGTCAGGGTTGTTTTTGGTAAAGCTAGTTTCTCTTTTGTGCTATCTTAAACTCTTTTCACTTCCCAAAGGCAAAGTCGAAGATTCAAAGTCAGTACTTGCCTCCAGTGAGGAGGCCTCTTTTAGAGATATTCAGTGGTCCAGATTGGTTTATTTTCTCGCCTTGGGCGCACTTCCCTTACTCTTTCTTCCTGAGCAATTGAGGTTTCAATTTTTTAAAATTCATCCCTTTTTCGTTCGAGAAGCTTTTTTTCTAGTCCTTAGTCAGTTGCTTGACTGCTTTTTAATTTTTGTCATGATTTCGAAGAGATTGAGTTTTTTTGAACTTGTCGTGATTTCACCAATGGTGATACTGCAAAGTTTTTTTCTGTACTCTCAAGGCCTACATTGGTTTTGGCTGCCGAGTGCTCACTTTTTGACTCTTGTTATCTTGAGGGCCCGATCTCAAGGTGCCTATTTTTGGGAGGCGACCGTTTTTGTGTTGCTCGTTCCACTATGTCACTCAATTGTTTTTGGACTCGATCCATTTTGGTATGAGCGTTTCTATAGCTTGACTCAAAAAGGAGAGTATTACCTTGGAAAGCTACTTATTTTTTTCTTAGTCTGTTGGCCATTTTTATGGAAAAAATCTAGTGCAAAGACTCGTTGACGGAGACGCCCATCCTTTTGATAATAAAAAAAAGGTTAAGGAATCTCTATGGAAAACGAACTCGATCTTTTAGCGATCATCGGTCAATCAAGTTTTTTTGTTCAGTTTATTCTTCTCTTACTGATTGCTGCCTCAGTGTACTCCTGGGCCATCGTCTACAAGAAACACAAAAGTTTTGCGAAGATAAGTACATCAAATTTTGCTTTCTATCAGAGTTTTCGAAAGAACTTAGGCCTTTCAAATCTCTACCAAGAGTCCCTGAAATATTCGGACTCATCACTTGCGCTGATGTATCAACGAGGATTTGAAGAACTTCAGCACATTAGTGAAAAAATGGGCCAGTCAGATCGCGGTCTGACACTCGCTCAGTATTTTTCGCAATCTGGTTTAGGGCCTCTTGAAAGAGCGCTTACAACTGGGGTGAATTCTGCCCAGGAGTCCGTCGAAGAGCTCCAAACAACTCTTGCCTCTATTGGTTCCGTTTCTCCCTTCGTCGGTCTATTTGGTACGGTCATTGGAATTATAAATTCTTTTAGTGGTTTAGCATCCGGTGGAGGAAGTATTGAGGCGGTCGCCCCAGGGATCGCAGAAGCATTAGTTGCCACCGCAGTTGGTCTTGGTGCTGCGATACCGGCAGTTTGGTTTTTTAATCGGTTCAACCGGAAAATTGAGCGATTTAACAGCGAGATGGATTCTTTCGGCAGAGAATTTCTCAACCTTGTGGAACGCTCCATTCTTATTGGCAATGCTGGCCAAAAAGTCCAGACCGGTATGCAAGGCAGTGAGTTGAATCGCAATGAGCTTTAGTACCCAAAAAAAGAGTAAGGCCATATCAGAGATCAATGTCACGCCATTGGTCGATGTCATGCTGGTACTCCTTGTTATTTTTATGATTAGCGCGCCTTTGCTCTATAATGGAGTCCAGCTGCAGCTCCCAAAAACTGAAAAAAATTCCTCGGTTCAATTAAAAAAAGATCAAATTGTTGTCAGCTATACGAGGGGAGAAAAACTCTTTTTTGGAGAAGATGAGGTTGGCCAAGATGCTTTACTCAAGCGACTCGCGGAGGCCATGAAAGGTAACTCTAATCAAACAGTCTTTTTGCGGGCCGATAATGAATTAAAGTATGGACTAGTGGCCTCTCTGTTATCTTTTTTACGAAAAAAGGGAATTACCCAAATTGCGCTCGTTACTGAAGGACAACTTAAAAAGTGATGGCGTTTTCTGAATCTATGGACCTAAAAAAAGGGCTTTCCTATAGTGCTGGCGCTCATGTGGCCCTGTTTATTATTCTTATTTTTTTGGGCCACCTAGATTTTTTTTCTCTGTTCTCTATTGATAAGGCCGTGAAAATTAGAAGTGCTGTGAAAGTAGACGTAGTGGGAATGCCGACCCTAACCGTCCAAGAACTCAAGCGATTAAAACTCCCAGATCTCCAAGACCTAGAGGCAACTCCAAGTACTCGCCCTCAGGTTCCTGCCCAGACCGCTCCTGTGGTAAAAGATGAACTCACTTTCAGTGAAAAAAAAAAGACACCGTCTAAGAAAGTGGATCTGGCCGATTTGATTAATCAAATGAGCCAAAAAAAAGTGAAAGCACAAAAAAAAATCAGAAAAAGCAAACCTGAGACAGTCATTGATGAAGGAGAACTTAAGAAACTGGTCTTGGAAGGTAACAAAGTCAGCAAGGGACACTCTCTGGTTTCTACCGGTAAAAATACGGATTTAGATGACTTTTCTCAGTATGCAGCTCAGATCCCAGAGTATGTACGGCCAAATTGGCGACTGCCTAGTTATTTGCAGAACAAAGACCTGAGAGGAAGGATTAGAATTTCAGTGGGAAAAAATGGAAAGTTGATTAAGGCAGTCGTTATTGAATCGAGTGGCAATGAAGAATTTGATCGAAAAGCAATGCAAGCGATTCGTGAAGTACAAAGCTTCCCGGCACCGCCCCAGAATATTCGCCATAAGGTGAGCGCAGGAGATATCGTGTTAGGATTTCCTTTATGAAGTTTGAAAAAAAGGTTGAGTTTATGGATGTACTAAATTTTTCAAAACGAATAATGTGTTCGGTTGGAGTGCTATTTTTTGCTCTCCAAATTTTTGTTGATCAGTCCTATGCTCGGCAGACAATCGTCGCGGTCGGCGAGGCCGAACTTGAAAAACCAGTTATCCTCTTTGGTCAAAATGCGCTTGATTCAGGATTAACAGTGGCCGAGCAATCTATTGTGGAGAGGTTCTCTGGTATATTAAAAAATGATCTGTCTTTTTATAAGCACTTGATTGAAGTCGAGGCCGCACAGGACGAAAGTTCTAAGACCTTTTTTGTTCATCCAAAATATAAAGAATGGGCCGAGGACAATAAGGACTATGTCGTCGCGATTTCTGCTTCCAAGCGCGGTCAGGGAATAGTATTTGCTCTTAAGCTTTTTTCGGGAAGCGAGGGCAAAGTTTTGCTCGATAAGTCAGTAGAATTGAAGTCGTCGTTTCCGCGAAAAGTAGCTCATGAAATTGCGGATGCTATCTATCAAAAGGTGACGGGGAAAAAATCTTTTTTTCTTTCTGAAATTGTTTTCATTGCTGATAAAGGCCTAGTTCAAAAGAATGCCCCCAAAGAGCTTTATATAATGGATTTTGATGGATATGGGACGACTCAGTTGACCTTCCACGGAGGAACCGCGATTTCTCCAGCACTGTCTCCAGATGGGCGCTATATTGTTTACAGTTTGATTGCTAAGAAGGGGCGAAATAAAAATATTGATTTACTCGTTTACGACCGGATTACGAAAAAAAGTCGGACTGTCTCTCACCGTCCAGGAATGAACTCTGGTGCCATTTATGCCCAAGACGGTCTTTCGCTCTATTTGACGTTGAGTCACCGGGGCAATGCTGATATCTACAAAATTGATCTTCAAGGCAAGATTCTTCATCAAATTACCAGCAAATTGGCAGACGATGTTGATCCCAGCATAAACCAGCAAGAAAATCTCATGGCCTTTCTGTCAGGTCGGTCCGGAAAGGCAATGATCCATACGCTCGATCCTCTCGGAACCGAAAAATCGGTGAAACAAATTGGGTTTGTGGGGAAGTTTAATGCCACTCCTCGATTTTCACCCGACGGTTCTGAAATTGTTTTTTCATCATGGAAAGATGAGAATTTTGATATCTTTCGTATCGGGCAAGACGGAAATAACCTCGTTCGCTTAACCAAAAACAGTGGGTCTAACGAGGACCCAACTTTTTCTAGTGATGGTGAATTTATTTTATTTAGTTCACAGCAAGTTTTATCGTCAAGGAAGGCCCGCCAAGACCTTATTCTTATGAACCGGGATGGCGAAATATTAGGCAATCTGACTGAAAAGCAGGGTCTCGGAAATTGTGCAGGACCTCGTTTTTCTTGGTAATTATGTCTAGTTTTTGGTCACCTTAATTTTCTAAGTCCATGAATGTTGGAAGCCTTCAAGCCTAAATAAAAAACCCTTGTAAAAAATTATAACACGGTGTATAATCCGGCTAGTTTGTGCTTTGCGTAAATAAATATCATTGACCGTGGGAGGGGAAGAAATGGATTCAATACAGGAGAGAGCTGCTTCGACAAAAAGCGAGCCCCAAACCAACCAAACTGTTCAAGACAGGGCCGATGCTCTGGCAAAACTTGTTGTCGATCTTCACGCTAATTTAGATGAACCTATATTTTTCGGCAAGCTTTCGGCCTACCTCCGTGAGGAATTTATTGCTGAAGGTGTTGAAATTTTTCAGTCCTTTCAAGACGGTGCCATCCAATTAGTAGCAAAAAATGGAGAGGCCGTGATTTCGGGAGAAGTTGTTGAAAGACCTGCGGGAGTTGTTGGACATGTTTGTCGGACAAAGCGCGCCTATTACAGCAACGCAGTGAAAAGGGACCCCTTATTTTCCCAAGACCGAGTTGATAATGGAGCAGATGCGGTTTTATGCGTCCCGATTAACTCCCAAGGAACTCTTCTAGGGGCCATTCAATTGAGCTTTCAAGGTGAGCAACGCGGGTATTCGGAAGAAGATATCTCTAAAGTTTTAAAGATTTTAAATTGTATCGAGCGTCCGCTGAACAACATGCGTATGTATTTGTTGGCCAAACATCTCAACAGAGAGTTGAGCAAAAAAATCGAGCTTAAGGAAAAAGAACTGAGTGATAAACACGATTTATCTTCAAAAAGTCGCTTGGCAATGCGGCCAGAGTCTGTGGGACGTGATCCTCAGATGATTAGAATTATGGAAATGACCAAAAAAGTAGCAGCAGAAAATTTTCCATTGCTTCTTCAAGGTGAGGTCGGAACTGGCAGGAAGCACTTTGCGCGAGAGATCCACTTTCTAAGTGAGAGAGCAAGTGGTCCCTGTATCGTGGCCCACTGCGATGCTCTTGCAACTCATATCTTGGAAGAGGAGTTGTTTGGAAGCTCAAGGAAAAAAGGCCTCGTAGAGTTGGCCAACGGTGGCACACTCATTTTGAGTGAAATCCATGAATTGGAGACGCCGCTTCAAAGTAAGCTCCTGCAATTGATTTCATCGGGAGAGTTCAGAAAGGTTGGGGACCACCAACTCACAAAGGTTGATATTAGAATTTTCGGCCACGACAAAAATCGATTTAGGGTCAAAGGTAAAAGATAAAGAATTCAGCGAAGAGCTCTACTACCGCATAAGTAGTATCAAGTTGCTCCTTCCCTCGCTGAGAGAGCGCCAAGGAGATGTCAAAGCTTTAGCAGAACATTTTCTCAACTATCAACGGGCCCAAGATGATGCAAAAATTATAAGCGAATCCGCCTACCAAGTTTTAGAAACTCATTCTTGGTCTCGAAATATTGAGGAATTAAAGAATCTCATGGAAAAGGTATTTATTATGGCCGAAGGGCGGTTCATTGACGCGACACTCCTCAAGGAAAATCTGACTGAGAACGACGCTCAGGTCCAAATTCCAGAAGAAGAGTTTCTTGCGCTGCCCCTTAGTGAGATTGAAAAAGAACATATCATCAAGACTTTGGACCATTTGGGAGGAAACAAGACCAAAGCGGCAAAAACCCTGGGAATTACAGTTAAGACACTCTACAATAAGCTTCACAGCTATGGCATGGTGCAGAAGCGCTAGGAGGACTCATTGGAAAAAGAACAAGTCTTAGAAGAAGCGGCGGTTAAACCTCTTACTATTAAGAACTTTAAATCAAGTTCTGAAATGGAGACTTTTTACCGCTTTGTTCACGAAAACGGATTGCGCCATGAGGCCAAAACTTTGCTCAAAACTTTGCATTCTTTTCATTACCAGAAAAAGAGGCGCTCTAAGAAAGATAAGATTCTCCAATAGTAGAAGGTGAGTCTTTCTAAAGCTAAGAGGATTTACGACGTCCTCTACGGATTCATTAAAATTACGCCGGCCGAGTGGGAAATCATCCACTCGCCGTTTTATCAAAGACTGCGCTGGATCCGTCAGCTAGGATTTTCCTGCTACACTTTTCCCGGCGCAGAACATTCTCGTTTCGGTCACTCTATTGGAGTGATGGAAAATGCTCATCAGATTTTAGTGTCCTTGGGTATGGCGGTCTCCGATGAGAGGCTGATGAATTCAAGTGATGTTTCATCGGATGCAATTTTTCATCGAAGTATTCGGTTAGCTGCACTTCTTCATGATATTGGAACCTTCCCATTTTCTCACACCACTGAGATGGCCTATATCCGTTACGGTGAAAACATCAAGGCCAATAACAAGCGTGACCTGAGAGATGACCATGAAAATTTGGGCTCGTTTATTATCAAAAATACTCCAAAAGAACATGGGATTACGAATATACTAACTCGTCACGGAATATCGCCCCAAAAAATTTCAGACCTTATTAAGGGACAAGACCCTTCCATCTTGGCCAGTCAGATACTTCATTCTGAAGTTGACTGCGATCGCATGGATTATCTCTTGAGAGATGCACACTACACCGGCTTGAAATATGGTGAGTACGATAGGGACTACCTTCTTCACCATTTTACTTCTGCACAAATAGGCCAAGAGAGAGTGATTGCTATTAAGCAAAATGCTCTTCACTGCGTGGAAGATTTTTTGATGAGCCGATTTGCATGGTATTCTCAGGTCATTCGTTCGCCACGAGGCGCAAAGTTTGATGCTGTCGCAGAGAATTTGTGTGCTGCCATGCTCGAGCAAAAAAGTATGCCGTTATTTTCTGAACTTTTAGAAATGGTGGAGACTAACTCAGAAAAATTCTATCAGTTTAATGACCATTTCTTTCTCCAAAAAGTGGCAGAGGTTTATCATGGGAATCTGGGGAGTAAGTTTCCCCATTTGCGTGATCTTGCGGGTTCTTTGCTCTACGAAAAATCACCCCAGACTATTAAAATAGAGGAATTCAAGCAGAGAATCTTAAATCAAGACAATCCAGTGGAGGGGCAAAAGATATTAAAGCGGACCTGGGAGAAAGTGGAAGAAATTCGCTCGCTATTAAAAAGGAAAGGCAGTGCTAAAGACTGGATTTTAGTGGATATGCCTCGTAAAGATATCGTCTTCATTCAAAGCCAGCGCCAGGTCGTCAAAAACAAGCAGGGTCCAAATGTTTTGACTGAAGTTGGTCCGGTCAAGATTCAACTAGATAACGGAGAAGTCAGACTTTTGGCAGATCTTGAGAATTCTATTATGGCACAGCTACAGAATAGGTATAATTTTGTGCCGAACGTTTTTTGTAGTGCCAGCGCATATAGCATTCTAAAAGAGTCGGGAATAGTGAACTCTTGAATAAGGCCTCTCCTGTACGAAAAAATGTGATATTCTTTTTGGTAAGGCCTATTAAAATGAACTGAGAGACATGATGTTTCTCGCGGCCGAATGAGGCAGCTAGGATGGCGAACTTTTTCCAAATCGATCGAAAAAGCTCTTCTTTAAATTCCTCTCAGCATTTTTTTTCTCTTTTCGGGGTTGATGTCTTTTATGGATCAACTCATGCATTGAAGGGCATTGAACTCAGTGTCGAAGAATCTCGCTTCCTCTTTCTCACAGGTGAGTCTGGAGCAGGTAAAACAACTCTACTTAAACTCCTCTCAGGTCAGATCAAGGCCGACCGCGGAAAAATTGTACGTCCCCGGTTTGCCGATGAAGATAGCTTTATTTGTCATCTCCGCCAAGACTATCGACCTATAGAAAAAATGACAGCAGAAGATCATCTCTGGGGAAGCTATGACCCGGAATTTTATCGCAGTGAAAATTCTTTTTATAACGAAATGCTGGAACTTAGTAAGTTTCTCGACTTCGGCGATCGGCTTGGTCAGAAAACCAAAGATCTCAATGGTGGTGCTAAACAAAAACTGGCAGTCATTCAGGCCATCCTTTCACGCCCACGGGCCCTTCTCCTAGACGAGCCAACGAGCTCTCTCGATAAAGCTTCAAGTTTCGCGGTTTATGAATTATTGGCCCACATGAATCAAACTCGGGGTCTCACGATTTTATGGGCCTCACATAATAGAGATCTCGTTAAACAATTTTCGGGGACGATGATACATCTGGTCCAAGGAAAAATCGCGTATAAAGGACAGGCGTGTTTTATTTAAAACAGATACTCAAGCTGTCTCGTTATTATCCATTCTTTTTTTTCAATTTTGTTTTGGTGGTCATTGGTCTGTTATTTATTTGTTCACATCGAGACTATTTGGAAGAGAAATATATTGAAGTGAATCAGGAAAAAAATAGGCCTGCATTTTCCGTATTATACCGTGGAGCAAAGGACTGGGCGACAATTGCGCAAAAGCTGGACAATCTTCCGGGAGTGAAAAAAGTGAAGAGGGCCAGCTCGGATCAGGTTCAAAAAAAACAAAGAGAAATATTTACGAAGATAGGACTTACCGATTCCTCAATTTTAGATAACGAGGTCATTGTATTTAAAATTTGGTCTGATTCGTCTCTTCCTGCAGAAGGTCTTGGTCTGATGCGAGAGTTCGTCAAAAGATACTTGGGCGAAGGACAAACCTCAATAACTCAAATGAACCAGCAACGCGGTTTCTCGTTTCCCTTTCTATCCCCTGAGGTCTTCGTGTGGATCTCAGCGCTGGCCTTACTTCTTTTAGGCCTAACACCTTTCTTAAAAAAATTTGCATTCATTACAGGGCGGTTTCATTCCTTTAGGCGCTATCAAAGTCTTTTAACTCGGGGAGTGGCGTTGTTGATTCCCGGTCTCGCAGGAATCACTATTTTGTTTTCCTGGCTCTTGAAGCTCAGCCCTGATCCCGCTGGTCTTATAGGAGCAGGATTTATCATTTTTGCCTATACCTTTGCCATTGAGAAATGGAGCGTAAGACAACATGCTTTTTAAGTTTGTACTGATATTTTCTCTCTCATCTTTAGCGGTGGCAAAAGATCAGATGCAAAACGATCTCAGCGAAATTCGCAATCAGATCGTTGAACGTCAGACAAATCTCAAAAATCTTCAGGCAAGAGTCCTCGAAATTGAGGCCCAGCTCGGAAAAAAGAATCACGAATATTTAGAGCAAGGTGAGCACTTCGAACATATGTCTCAGAGGGTAGAAGACCTTAGACAATCTTTGGAGATTTCCTCCCGGAAATTGTCCCAGGAATTTCACCAAATTTTGCGGCTAAAAGATGATTACGTGCTGGGCTCGTTAGATGTGGAGAATCAGCATGACCTACTAGAGCAAGACCTTATTGTCAGAGCACTTAAACTTTACGGAAAGCGCTACCGAATTTTCACACAAGAAACAGAAAGAATACGGTTAAAAAAAGAGGATTTGGTCGCAAAACTGGCCACCCTGCGAGGTAAAGAGGAAAAGTCTTATCGCCATGTTGTAGAGCTAGAGCGGAAAAAGGAAGAGCTTCAAGTTGAAGTCGAATCGAGGAAGAAATTACTTGCCGAATTAGCCCAAAACTTAGCGGCGAAACGAGAATCGATTCAGGAAAAGAAAAAGCATGATTCCGCTATCGTTTACAGGCAAGGCGATTTTATCCTTCCTCTTTATTCCCCTGGCAAAGTTAGTGTTTCCGGAAAAGGCCTTCACTTGTGGAGCTCTACTCAGCAAAAAATTAGGGCCTCCGGAAATGGGTCTGTGGTTCATATTGGCGAGCTTTCCAGTTATGGCACAGTGATTGTCTTGGATCACGGAGAGCAGGTTCGAACAGTTTATTTGGGACAAATCAATCCGATGGTGAAAATTGGCGAAAAACTCAATGCTGGGCAGGCCTTAGCGAGCTTTGATTTTTCTGAAGGTGAAGGGACCGTAAAGCTTTATTTTGAACTTCGTAAACGCAATCGACTCCAAAATATTAAAAAGTGGATGACAAGGCCAATCTTGGCACAGAGGTAGCTCAATGAAACAACACAAAACATTACTTCTTTTATTTCTGCTCGGCTTAGGTTCTTTCCCACTCAGTGCCAAAGATACAAAGTCCAAAGAGAAAATAAGCAAGGGCAGTGGAGCAGCATTAGAAGACCTAGAACTTTTTAATAAAGTTCTTTTTTTAATCGAGAAAGAGTACTACCGAGAAGTTGATTCAAAAAAATTAATAAAAGGTGCTATCAAAGGAATGATTGATTCCCTTGATCCTCACTCGAGCTATCTCCATGAAGAGCTCTTCAAAAAAATGCGGGAAGACACCCAGGGCGAGTTTGGGGGAGTAGGCATAGAGCCGATTCAAAAAAACGGTCATATTTATGTTCTCTCTCCTGGCCATAAGACCCCTGCTTCGAAGGCCAAGATTAATGCCGGAGACCGAATCATAGAAGTCGATCATCGACCAATCTACGGCATGAATCTGGGAGAAGTTCGCAAGTTAGTCCAAGGTCCTACGGGAACTAAAATTCACTTAGCAATTAAGCGAGAGGGTGAAAAAAAAATACTGCATTTTTCTTTGACTAGGGAAAAAATCCAAATTTCACCGGTCGAGTTTAAACTTATTCGTTCAAAATATGCCTATATAAAATTAATTCATTTTCAAAAGCGTTCTGCCAAGGAAGTCAGGGCCGCACTTAAGAAAATGCAAAAACAAACAAAGCTCAGAGGAATTATTCTCGACCTCCGAGGAAACCCGGGCGGTCTTTTAGAAGAGGCCGTTCAAGTGGCCTCCATTTTTTTATCAGAAGGTGTGGTTGTCAGTACTGAAGCGAGAAACAAGAGCAACAAAGATGTTCATCGTGTGAAAAACTCTGGTCTAAAAGATACCACGACTCCGTTAGCAATCCTCCAAGATGGGTCGTCGGCATCAGCATCTGAAATCGTTGCAGGTGCTCTCCAAGATCACCGTCGTGGCCTGGTGATGGGGAAAACATCCTTTGGAAAAGGTTCTGTCCAAACAGTAGTCGAGATTGATGATAAAAATGGTATGAAGCTAACTATCGCTCAATACATGACGCCATCTGGAAAAAAAATCCAGGCCCTCGGAATCAGACCAGACATTACCCTCGAAAAAGTGAATCAAGAGGACTGGGTTCAAGTGGTAAAGGATGACACATTTATTCGAGAATCTGATTTGAGAAATCACTTAACAGCGACCCTTGAATCAGCAGAAGAAAAGCAGGCCAGGCTTGAGAGAATTCGCGCGAAGCGGGCCTCTCGAATGCACGCGATTGAGCGCAAAAACATGAAAAAATCTGAGAAGCTGCTCGAACTCCAAAAGCCTGAAAATGATTTTCAAGTTCTTCAGGCCATTTCTTATCTTAAAACTTACGATGTGCTGCGTGCCGATTCTTCCCAAGGCGATGCGAAACTCAATCCTTAGAAGACAATGACATTCAAATCTTTTAACGTTGGCCAATGTCTCAACTTACTCCGTCGCAGTTTTTTCAAGTCTCAGAGATCGTTTCTCAGATAAAGTTCACCCTTGAATCTCAGTACAAAGACGTATGGGTCCAAGGTGAAATTTCTGGGTTAAGGCCTTCTGGTGCGGGTCATTTCTATTTTTCGCTAAAAGATTCCAAAGGGCTTCTTTCTTGTGCTCTGTTTCGGGGTGATGCCTACAACAATCCAGAACTAAAAACGATAAAAGAGGGCGATAAAATTTTTGTGTTCGGAAATATTGGTGTCTATTCTCCGAGAGGGACATTTCAATTAATCGCTAAAAAAATTATATCCGAAGGTAAAGGCGGCCTTCAGGAAAAATTTGACCAACTTAAACTGAAGCTTTCCCAAGAGGGACTGTTTGACCTCGAGCGGAAGAAAGCAATTCCAGTTCTCCCTTCAAAAGTCGCTATCATCACGGCCCTTAACGGTGCCGCTTTACAAGATTTTTTGTCAATCGTTCGGAGAAGGTGTCATCTATTTCAAATAGTCATTGCTCCATCACTTGTTCAAGGTGAAAAGGCGGCCGAGCAAGTGATTCAACAGCTGAATCGCATTCTTAAACTCTCAGAAAGACCTGATGTCGTCGTGATTGCACGAGGTGGCGGATCATTGGAGGATCTTTGGAGTTTCAATAATGAAAACTTGGCCAGAACGGTGGCCTCTTATCCGCTACCAGTGATCTCAGCGATCGGACATGAAAGTGATTTTACACTAATAGATTATGTCTCTGACCATCGCTGTGAAACACCATCGGCGGCCGCAGAATTGCTAAGCGAGCGTTCGTTTCAACTCCAAGAGCAACTGCGTTCTTTGTCTATGGGTTTAAAATCCCGCATAGCTTTTCTACTTTTGAATAAAGTAAATGCCCTGCAAAGGAGAAACCCAGAAAAACTACTGCAGGCCCTGCAAGCGAAGTTACATATTTTTTGGAGGCGACTTCATCGGTGTGGCCTTCACAAGCGTCCAATTGAACTGCTGAGGATTCATGAATTCCACCAGCAGCTCGACGAGGCAAAAGAACGGATGGGGTCTGCTGTTGAGCGAAAGTTAGAGCAGAGGCAGCAGCGGCTAGAGAAATCTTTCGAGCTGCTCCAGGCCTATCATCCCCAAAACATTTTAAAACGTGGTTATTGTTTTATTAAGCATGACGAGCATTTTGTGAGAAGTCTGGGCCTCGCTAAAAAAAGTTCAGGAAGGCCAAGTTATCGATATTCAGTTTTGGGATGGTAAAGCACAAATTGAAATCAACAAGACTCTATGATTTAATGTCCACTTGAAATCCTTAACGACATATTCTTTGCTGGTCGTTTTTCTAACCTCCTGTAGTCATCAAATGACACCAACCAGCGACAGGTCTGAAACTGGCAATGGCCTTAAATGGTTTCAAACCTGGACCCCTAAGGTACAAGCACTTTCTATCTATCCTGGCCATGTCAAAGCTTTGAAAATAAAAATGCCGCCGGAGTATCAAGCTGAACAGAAACTAGAGGTCAGCTGCGGGCCTGAGCCGTTAACCTATTTTCCGGTTGCAAGTAATAAAGAAAGACTTCTAGTTCTTGTCTCGGCCAGCTATTTTTCCAATTTGAAATCTTTTTCCTGTTTTCTTCAACCTATTGAAATAGAAATTGGACAAGGAAAAAATAAAATAGCGACAAAAAAGCCAAAAAAGCTTATAGCGCGTTTCAAGGTGGAGAAGTTCAATTTTAAAGTAGAGCATCTTAAAGTCAGCAAGAAAAGAGTCTTTCTTAAGGACGCCGACCAGAAGCGCGTGGAAGATGAGCAAAAAAAGCTCAACAAAATCTATGAGTCTTCAACCGCCGAGGCGTACTTTGTAAATCCCTTCCGACGACCATTGGAGAGTTTTATAACGAGCTCATATGGTAAACGGAGAATATTTAACGGTGGACATCGAACCCAGCATCTGGGAATTGATTTTCGTGCTGCCCAGGGAACGCCAGTTCCTTCTGCTAATAGTGGCATCGTCGTTTTTGCGGGTGAGCTTTTCTATACTGGAAACACTGTGATTATAGACCACGGGCTTTTTCTTTTTACTGTTTATGGACATTTAAAGCAACCACTTGTCAGCTTAGGGCAAAAGATAACCCAGGGTGAAATCCTAGGACGTTCGGGAAATACTGGACGGAGTACGGGACCACATTTGCATTGGGGAGTACGCTATAGGGGGGAATGGTTAAGTGGAAATTCCTTAATCAGTGAAACAAGTGTTCTTCTGGGCCCCTCTGCAAAAATGAACAAAACCTTCTAAAGTGGTGGCAACTTATTTTGACTCCTGAGCTGTCTGATAATTTGTTGAGGTTCCAACGTTTGTTTCCCGAAAAGACGGCCGCCTGGGAACAAGAATTAATAGAGTTAAGAGATTTGCTGCCATGTCAAAGCTCACTTTTTTTGGCCATCAAATATGCATGCGATTTTTGGTTTCGCCGATTCAAGTGCCTTTTGAGAATTGGGCCTCGGGTATCTGAACAAAGTTCGATAAGTTCTGAGGATTACATCCTCCCTTTGTCCTCCAACGCTTCCGGCCCATATGGGCAAATAAGTGTCGATTCAAAATTTATTGAAGGTCAGACAGAGGCGGCCTATTTTCTACTTGGACTTCATAGCATTTTAGGCCAACTGACTCGAACTTTTGAGGCCTCTTCGTCTGCTCCAAAGTATCAAGATTTCTTAAGTTTATGTTTTTCAAAGATTCCATGGGCCGCTGCTATCTTGCGCGCTGGAGGAGAGTCTGTCCTGCATGCTAATCCCTCTTTTTGGAGGTTGAAGCTCGGCGTGAGCTTGCTGAAGGACTTAAAGCATCATCAGATATTTGAGAGCGAAACGGAAAATCTCTTAGTTCTTCGTTGGAATGGAACAATAGAGGATACGGTTCGAGAAGTTGATTTTTTACTCTGCCTTCCGCTCGGCCTAAAAACAAAGTTTGTCCTACAGAATTCAACAAAAGATGAACTCGGTATCATCACTAGCTCTCTTGCCCACGAGCTCAACAACCCGCTTGCCGGAATCCTTGCAGCTGTCGAATGTCTTTTACTTGCTGATCCGGATAATCAAACCAAGGAAACTCTCTCCAATATTTATTCAACTGCAGGTCGAGCAAAGTCTTTGGTTGAGCTTTTCTTAGGATTTTCAAGGCCCTCCTTATCTCCTTCAAGGGCAAAGGACGACTCTGATCAAATCTCTTTCTTCGAAACTGGAAAGGCCAAAGACTACGAACTCCCTCAGCTGTTTGAGCAGGCGATGACTCTTGCACGATTGAGGATTGCTCAATCTCATTTCAATCTAAGCTTTTCTGCTGAGAGACTGAATCAATATGGCGCGCAATTCAATGCTAGTATGATGACCATGGTTTTTTATTTAATGATCCACGAAATTCTCACGTGTTTCGCCCATCAAAAACTTGTTCGGTCAGAGAAGCGGCATAGGAGTAATTTAGTTCTCACTGAGGATTCGGCCGGCTTCACTATTTCTGTAGACGATGAGGTTAATCTCGAAAAACAGATCAGCGAGAATTCTCTCATGGGTTATTTATTGACTGAATTAAAGCTAGAGATGAGTTTTTCCGCAAATGGGATTAAATTCGACCATTCTTTTACTTAAAGATAATTTGCTGGAAAACGAAACCGATCAGCGTTATGACGAGAGAAGGCCTCTAGGTCAGCGAAAAATTCTTTACTCTGCGATACAGCAGACTTTGCATTTTTGATGGGAAAAACGACTCCCTCAGATTGAGCTTTTCTCAAAGCATTCGAAAATAAGGCGGCGAGTTCATCTGGGAATTTCTTTAGAAATTTATTCGGTGCTGCTTTTGACTTTGAAGAAAGAAAACTAAGCAGACGTTTCCTATGGACCGGAAGTTTAAAGACTAATTTTTGACCGTGGCCAGATAGAGGATAGGCAACAACCTGACCTCTGATGAGATGAGGAAAAAAAAGAAAATCATATTCGTCGACGGAAATAGCATCATCGAATGATTCAGCTTTTTGATGCTCTAGAATTTTATCGACGACAAGTGTTTGATAATCACCGAAACCTTTACCAAAAAGTGCTGAAAATTTTAATAGGCATTCCCAATAGGGGCCACTCTGTTTGACGGTGAGAGATTTCCACGGAATCTCTTCAATAAGTTTTTCCAAGACGACACTGTCTTCTTGGAAGCTCCGGAAGGGGGCAGCAGTCAAAAGATTTCCCTCTTCGCCTTTAAAGACCAAAAACAATGGGGATGTCACCGAAGAGAGAACCTCAAGAATTTCATCCTTGCCTGATTTATCTGAAAAAAGTCTTCTGTCGAGTTCAAATTTATTTCTTGGATAGTAAAGCTGATTTGGCTTTCTGATTTCTTTAGTGCAAAAAATTTGAAGATAGCGCAGTAAAAGTTTGGCCGTTGCAATGGCATCTTCTATGGCCCGATGAGCTTTTTTATGTTCGATCTGGAAGAGTTCACACATGTAGGTTAAGTTGGAATTCATAATCTCGGGAATCAGGTGCTTAGTCATGACATTCGTGCATAAAACAGGGTTTGCTTTCGGCGGGCGTCCATATTTTTCTAAAATTCCGTTAAGAAACGGAATATCAAAACTAGTGTTATGGGCCACAAGGATTCGGTCCTCTATAAAGTCTTCAATTTGGGGTAACACGTCTTTCACAAATGGTGCTTTGGCAACATCATCCTGGTAGATTCCCGTAAGCTTTTGGATAAACTCCGGTATCTCGCGATTGGGATTGATGAGGAGTCCGAGCTTGTCTGTGATTTTTTGCCCGTCTATTTTAACTAATCCAATTTCGATAATTTCATCGTCTTTCGGATTTCCTCCCGTGGTCTCAAGATCTATCACGCAATAGCGAAGAGACTCTAAGAGTTCTTGGGCACCAGAATGGGCTCGTTTGATATTCATAGTATCAAGTCGACTCCTGTCCAGAAAAGGAACCAGAAGGGGAAAAAGACAGAATAAAATTTCTCAAGAGCTTCGAAAAAGTGTCTTCGATTTTGATTGCGACAGATTTAATGTCAGCATGATCAAGAGGTATATCCAAAACCCCAGCGCCGAAATTTGTAATGCACGAGAGTCCACAAACTCTCACTCCCATATGCACAGCCGCAATACACTCGTAGACCGTACTCATTCCGACCATATCTGCTCCTATTTTAGAAAGCATTCGAATTTCTGCGGGAGTTTCATAGGAAGGTCCTAGCATCATGCAATAGACTCCTTCTTTGAGATTGATATTTGAATCCTGAGCACATTTTTCTAGTGTTTTTTTCAACTCTCTGTCGTAGGCCTTTGTCATGTCAGGAAACCGCGGTCCGAGCTGTTTAAGATTTGGACCCAATAGCGGATTATTTCCAGATAAATTAATATGATCTGAAATGGCCACCAAGTCCCCTATTTTATATTCAGGGGAGATGCCACCGGCCGCGTTGGTGAGAAGCAAAATCTTAACTCCAAGAGTTGCCAAGACTCTTACCGGAAAAACAACTGAATCTAATGAGTGCCCCTCGTAGGCATGAATCCGACCCTGTAAAACGGCCACCACTTCATTTTCTATTTCACCGATTAAAAGTTTACCGTCATGTCCGTCTACAGTTGTAGGAAGAAAATGGGGGAGGCTTTCGTAGGGAAAGCTCTTCACGTTTTTTAGGGCACGAGCAAAATTTCCCAAACCAGACCCTAAAACGATTGCGATGGTCGGTTGCCTTTTTTCTGTTTTTCTAATCCATTCACAGGTTGATGAAAGGTGATCGCTCAGCATGATAATTCTTTTGTTATAAGCTCTCGATTTCTTTTTGAATGAACTTCAGAGGAAACAATCTCAAAGATTTCCTCTTGGAAAATGCTTTGGAAATCTGCGATGAGATTTTCTTGGCCGGTGCTATAAAGGACTTCTACCAAATTCTGCCCTGCTGTGACCTTGTCTCCCTCTTGGACTAAAAAAACAAAACCAGTGCTGTGATCGATTTTATCGCCCTGTTTTAAACGCCCGCCTCCTATGCGGTTTAAAAGAATTCCGAGCTTTCGGCAGTTTTTGATATAGACATGCCCTGCGGTGGAGGCCGAAATAAGTCTTTTTTGACTAGATATTTCGGGCAACCCTTCCATTATATTTTGCGGGCCACCCTGCCTGGCTATCAATTCTGAAAAACTTTGGAGGGAGCTTCCGTTTTCCAATTTGCGATTAACTTCTTTCAGGGCATCTTCAAAAGAATCGGCTTTTCCGGCAATAAAAACCATCCGAGCGGCAAGTGATAAACTCAAATCTAAAAGCGGTTTTGAACCCAATCCCCCTTGATTGGAAAGGATATCTAGGGACTCTCTAATCTCGAGGGCATTGCCGACACACGTGCCCAAGGGCCAATTCATTCTGGTTATATAGACGTGGGCGTTGCGTTCAAATAGGGTCGCTGTTTCCATGAGTCCTTGGGCCAATTTCTCTGCTTCTTCTAAAGTCTGCATAAATGCGCCATTGCCGAATTTCACATCAAAAACCAGCGACTTTGCACCTTCGGCCAGTTTCTTACTCATAATCGAGCTAATGATAAATGGGGCAAAATCAATGGTCGCAGTCACATCTCTGAGGGCATAAAGAATACGGTCGGCCGGGGCAATGTCTTTAGTCTGCGCCATAATTGCTAGACCATTTTGACGAACTAATTTTTCAAAAACCTCGAGTTCTAGCTCTGTTTTAAAACCTGGAATGGATTCTAATTTATCAATCGTTCCACCAGTGTGACCGAGAGCTCGTCCGGCCATCATTGGAATAGTTACTCCGCAAGCATGAGCAAGAGGGGCTAGAAGAAAAGTTGTTTTGTCTCCAATCCCCCCAGTAGAGTGTTTGTCGACCGATTGGCAGTCAAAGAAATCTAGAGTTTTTCCGGATTCTAGCATGACCTGAGTTAAGGCCCTGGTTTCTTCTGTGTTAAAACCCTGGAGAAAGCTGGCCATTAAGAGAGCGGCCATCTGAGGTGAAGTGATTCTTTGGTTCATCAATCCATCGATAAAAAAGCTTATCTCTTCCAGAGATAGCGTTAGACCGCGTTTTTTTTTATCGATAAGTTCATAGGCAGAATATGTGTGCTGTGTGGTCATATTGAAGATAGAGATAATGACATCAGGCCTTCCGAATGTAAAAATAATGCAAAAGAATGAATTAGGGCAGGAGTTGTCTTCATGTTAAAACGAACAATATTTATTGCGATGATTTTAGGACTATTCCCTTTCATGACCGCTTTCTCTCAAACCCCAGGTGATGAATCTCTTGCATCGCGTTCGCTGAATGATTTTTATATTGTGGCTGGAGCTGGCGCCGGCGGGGCAGTTTTGGGTCTTTCGACACTTTCTTTCGTTGATGAACCAAGCGATCATTCGAAAAATATTTTAATTGGAGGGGCAATAGGCGTAGTCATAGGCGTCATTGTTGTTGTGTATCTCCAGGCAACAGAAACGACTCAAAACTTTGACTCATCGCCTCTGCAATCACAATTGATTCGGGAAGAAGCGCCCACAAACCCGTTTTTTAGGCCTCCTGCAGTGGCCTTTCAAATGCCAATAGCTCGTTGGAGATTTTAAGTAGACAACTGAACGTAAAACTAGGCAAAGTTCTTCCTCAGGTCAGGGAGGATGAAATGCCGCGCTTAATATCTTTTGTAGGCCTTATCATTTTAGTCGGTAGCTGCTGGCTTTTCTCTCAAAATAAGAAACAAATAAAGTGGAGAACGGTTATTTCAGGCATACTGGTACAGCTTGCTTTGGGAATCTTTATTCTCAAAACATCTCTAGGCCATGCCATTTTTGACGGGGCCAAGGACGTTTTCAGCGCTTTTCTCGGCTATAGTAATGCGGGAGCAAAATTTCTTTTTGGAGAGCTGGTCAACACTCAACGATTTGGCGGAATTTTTGCGTTCTTAGTCCTTCCAACAATTATTTTCACCAGCGCTGTGATGAGTGTTCTCTATCATCTTGGCATTATGCAAATGGTCGTAAAAGTTTTTGCCTGGGCGATGTATCGAACGATGAAAATCTCCGGAGCAGAATCGCTCTCAGCTGCCGCAAACATTTTTATGGGCCAAACAGAAGCGCCGCTTGTGATCAGACCCTACATAAATACGATGACTAAATCTGAGCTTTTGACCCTAATGACCGGTGGATTGGCCACTGTAGCGGGAGGAGTATTAGCAGCATTCGTGGGAATGGGAATCGATGCCGGACATCTTTTGGCCGCCTCAGTCATGTCTGCTCCTGCGGCCATTGTTTGCGCGAAATTATTGATTCCTGAAACAGAGGAGTCCCAGACGGCGGGAACTTTAAAGATGCACGACCCTCAAAAGACTGTGAATATTATCGATGCCGCGGCACACGGTGCAGGTGAGGGAATATGGCTGGCCCTCAATGTTGGGGGAATGCTGCTCGCCTTCATTGCCTTGATTGCCTTATGTAATGGTCTTTTGGGGTGGGTTACTGGACTATTTGGGGCCGAGCAAATCACTTTTGAACTCATTTTGGGTTATCTTTTTTTTCCAGTCGCTTTTTTAATCGGAATACCTTGGGCCGATTGCTTAACTGTTGGAACTCTTTTGGGAGAAAAATTAATTCTTAATGAATTTGTTGCCTATATTGATCTGCAAAACCACATTCCCGAGCTTAGTGAGAGGGCCGTCGTTATCAGTACCTATGCTCTATGTGGATTTTCAAACGTAAGCTCAATTGCGATTCAATTGGGAGGTATCGGAACTCTAGCGCCTAAGCGCAAACCAGATCTCGCTCGATTAGGAATTTTGTCTTTGTTTGCTGGTACCGTGGCCTGTTTAATGACAGCTTGTGTAGCTGGAATTTTCACTTAGAATCGTTGTCTTTATCTCTTCTATCTTCTATTTTGATGACCTATGGCGAAAGAATTAGTGATCAACCAAACATTCAATGAATGCCGAATTGCTCTCGTAGAGAACGGCGAAATTTTGAATTTCTTAATTGAGCGCGCCCCTCTTCAAGAAAAGGATCATCCCACGATAGGCAATATCTATATGGGGAAAGTCTCAAGAGTACTGCCAGGGATGCAGTCCGCTTTTGTTGATATCGGACTTGATAGGGCCGCTTTTTTGTATGTTAACGATGCTTATATTCCAACTCTAGAAGAGCAACGGGAAATGACTTCGCGGGCAAAGGAGCGGCGAAAAGAGGAAGAAAGAGTTCGCGCAAAATCGGGTCAGGTTATTCCAGATGAGTTGAGCTCATTTACCGAGTCCGTCGATATGAAATTTCGGCCAGATGTTAAAATTCAAGATTTTTTAAATCAGGGTGACGAAGTTCTCGTGCAAATTGCCAAAGAGCCTATCTCCACCAAAGGTCCTAGAGTGACTCGGCATCTTTCGTTGGCAGGACGTCACATTGTTTTGATGCCTTTCATTGAACACACCGGTGTTTCTCGCCGCATTGATTCTGAGACTGAGCGAGACAGGCTAAAAGATATTCTCGATTCTATTCGGCCGGAGGGGAAAGGAGTCATCGCGCGCACCGTTGCCGAAGGACAGTCTTATAAGATTCTGAAAAATGATTTCAATATGTTGGTCAAAATCTGGAAAGACATTCAGAAAAAAGCTGAGAAGGGTAGCGGCGCGCGAGAAATTCACGCAGATCTTGATTTTATTCAGCGTGCCTTGCGGGATATCACCGATGAAGATGTGCATAAAATTATTGTTGATGATCGCTCTAATAAAAATCAGATAGAAAAGTTTCTCACAAAATTTTTGCCTTCAATGAAAGGTAAGGTGGAGTTGCACCTCAGTGATATTCCGATCTTTGAGCACTACGGGATTGATATAGAAATTGAGCGTGCCTTGAGTAATCAAGTTTTTCTCAAGTCTGGTGGCTCTATCAACGTTGACCAAACCGAAGCACTTGTTTCAATTGATATTAATACTGGAAAATTCGTAGGAAAGCGCACGCTTGAAGAAACGATTTTAAAAACGAACTTGGAGGCGGTCAAAGAAATTTCTTACCAACTCAGGCTAAGAAACTGTGGTGGGATTATCATAATCGATTTTATCGATATGGAAAAAGAAGAACATCGCGAGACCGTGTATCAGGCCTTACTAGAAGCGTTGAAAAAAGACCGGGCCAAAACCAATGTTCTTCCTATCTCGGGACTTGGGCTAGTGGAGATGACACGAAAAAGGACGAGAGATACGCTGACTCGAACGATTTGTTCTCCTTGTCCTTATTGCGAGGGAAATGGACGCGTTAAGACTCCGTTGTCTATTTGCTATGAAATCATCCGCGAGGTTCAGAAAACTGTGGGCAGAAGTAGTTCGTCAAAAGTCTCCGTTTTTGCTCATCCAGAGGTTTGCGATCGTTTAACGAGCGAGGATTTTTCTTTCATAGAAAAAATCGATGAAGTCTACAGCAAGACCCTATTAGTAAGGGCCGAGAATAGTTATCACATGGAACAGTACGAAATCTTTGCCCAAGACTTTTAATCATTGAGACTAATAATTGGCCCCTATACTTGGCATCTCAGATTCTAAAATAGGTCTGCCGAAGTAATCTTGTTTGATTCTTATATAGTTTCTGGTCCCCTTTTTATGAGCTTGACCTGATGTTTTGATAAGAAAGGGAAACGTCTTGCCCGCACTAAATTCTGTTTGAACATTAGAACTCTGATCAGTTGAACTCTGATAAGTCGAAGAACTTGTGGAGCCTCCTAGAATGACATTATCTTCGCCTTTGGCCTTTGAGCGAATACTGTAACTTCCATGGATAACAATAGAGCGTGAGCTGCCAAGTAAAATATTATTATAGATTAACAATTTCGTCGGTTCGTTTGGAAAAGCGAATGAAGCTCGTGGAGTGAGATAGGCCTCAAACGCATTTTTCGTATCGATGACAGTGTTGTTATAGATCTTCCATCCATCGCCAGCGACAGTATCCTCTAACTTTATTCCGATATCCTGAATATCGTAGACGATATTGCCATAAAACTGGCCATCGATTGAGGTGGCAGTTTTCATCCCAATGTATGGACCTTTATGACCTTTGATATCGTGAACATGGTTGAACCTCGCGATAGAGTTTCTTGTGATGCATTTTATTTTAGAGGTGGTTTCGCTGCCGTTATTCAATCCCCCTGCCTTTATTCCAGTGGCCTTGGCAGCTATGCCAAATCGGTCTGCATCGGCCTTACTGACGTCACGGCTATGATGTATATGATTGTATTCAATAATTGAATTATCGACACAAAATGTTTCAATCCCATTACCTTGAAAATCGGTAACTTCATTTTTTCTAATGATTGTTCCGGAGATAGGCCCGCGATTAAAATGAATCGGCTCAGCATCTCTTTTGTAGCTATTTTCAAAACCATGAACTTTATTGTTCTCAACCAGTGCTCCGCCAAGAATTGAATTACTTCGGTGATAAGGCCAAGCAGAAGTTCCTACCCCTTTAAAACAGTCTTTCACTTCACTATTGAGTAACTGAGGCCTATAGGTTGGTTTCAAGTTTGCAAAGCTGTACTGACTTTTTCCCCACGGCATTCGCTCATCACCCTGCATGGATACGCCGAAATAGCAGCCCGCTCCTACACTCTCAATTTTGACGTTTGATACAATTCCGTTTTTTGAACCGTTAGTGATAAGAACGCCGTGCTGCATAGCAACTTCATTAGCTTCGACTTTGAGGTGAACTCCATTAATATGGATATTATTTTTATTGTTCACTAAGATCATCGTATCACGCGCAGGATAGTCACGGTTAGGCGCCTTTGATTGAATGATTGGCAAAGCACCACTTCCGTAGTTACTAATCGTTAGCCCAGAGGTGGGGATAATGATGGGAGACCGAAACATATCAGAAATCATTGTTCGCTTCGAAGGAGAAAAGACATCTCCACGTTTTAAAAGAATAGTGTCTCCGGTTTTAGCGTCTTCAAGGGCCTCCATTATTGTTTTCAAAGGGGCTGCTTGAGTGCCTTGATTAGAGTCTGAGCCAGACTTTGAACTTACAAAGAGGAGTTTTCCTGTCCCTTTGTAAGAGACCGTTTTGTTTTCTACCGAAACCTCGAAGGTTTGAACTTTTTTGCTATCATGTGATAGATCCCCAAACTCCTGCCAGTAAATCAGTTTATAGCCATGTCCAGGAATGACAGGGGATGTGAGTTCTAAAATAATTGTATTTCCCTCTACTGAACGAACAGCCTTGACGAGAGATGGACCACCCACGGTTCTAAAACCATTGGCGTCTGATACCCGAATTTCTTGGCCAAATTCAACTCTTAAAAATTGTGATTGAGAGTCTGTAATTTCGACTCTAGATGGGGTCAACTTTATAAATTCGCCGGATAAAGACACTGGCGGCTCTGGTTTTGGCATCGGAGCTGGCATTGGAACTGGTGTCCCTGGTTTTGGCATCGGAGCTGGCATTGGAACTGGTGTCCCGGGTTTTGGCATTGGAACTGGCATTGGGGCTGGCGAAGGAGCAGGAACGGGTTTCGTAATTGGCAAATCTGGACGCTCTGGTGCCTCTGATGAACTTGGATCTTCAGCTTGGCCGACTTGATTGACCGGAGTCGAAATTTTTCCAATAGACAGCGATTGATTCTGAGTCTGAGGTAAACAGGAGCAAAGGCTCAATAGGAAAGTAAGGATAAAGAAAGAGTGGCTTTTAAGCATAAAATTGCCTTTTTGTGATTCTTATTTCTTCTTAGTCTAAGGTCATATCGGCTTCAGAACCCAAAAGATTGAGTAACTAGCCGGAATGAGTAGACTTTTTTCCGGCTCGAATGGCGGAGCTGCCTCATAAAGTTGGCTTTTTTGCGTCAGCAACGAGTTGCTCAACTGAGACCGAGCATGATAAGTCTGCTGATTCTTATTCACCTTGTTCCTGTGTTTTTATATTTCGCAGGGGCCGATAGTCCTGGGGGTTTCTCGTGGTTTATGAAATTTTAGTTCTTGCTAGCGCTGAAGCAGATGACGCAACTCTTGAGTCCATTAACGAATCCGTAAAATCGGCGATTTCTGAAGGCGGAGAGGTCCTCAAGTACGACGATTGGGGGGTCAAGTCTTTGGCCCAACCGACTGAGAAAGGGATGACTAAAGGTCGCTACCTTTATTTCATGTTTAAATCCGATGGAAAGGTGAATATTGAAATCGAACGGCGATTACGAATTAACGAATTTGTCGTTAAGTTTTTGTGCGTAAAACTGGGACAAGATAAAGACATTGCTCAATTCCAAAAAAGCTACAAAAATCCGAAAGAAATGGAAGAAGGCGATAATTACGACCTTAATAAAGAGAAAAAGATGTTTAGTAAAAAGAAGTCTTGTTGGTTTTCAGCAAAGAAAACTAGCCCAGATTGGAAGTATCCTAGCTCATACGCTTGGCTTGTAAACGAGTTCGGGAAAATCTCAGCAGCTCGCGTGACTGGTCTTAGACCAAGGTTTCAGCGAATGGCCACATCTTCGATTAAGCGGGGACGAAATATGGGTCTCATTAGTCATCTATCGAACCAAACTTTTCGGTAAGACGAGAACTAGAGAAGGCCTATAGTGAAAAAACAAGTTCAACTCTTGGTTTGGGTGCGTTCCTTACTACTCGGGCTGGGATCTGTTCTGTTCAATGTCGTTCAAATTTTTGCCATCCTATCCCCAATGCCTCTACTCATTGCGAGCTATTGCCATGGTCGAGTTAAGGGGTATGGTGTCGGCCTCTTTTTTCTGTTTCTTCTCATACTGGCGGCGGGTTTCTGGCCAGGTATTTTTCAGGGTAGCTGGATTATCTATTCTGTTTTCTTTTTGCTAGCGATTTTAGCCACTGAGATTGTTATCCGAAGAAAAAATCCTTTTCAGGCGATTTTGTGGCTTTCACCTATTTTTGTGGCCTCAACTCTTGCCTTGGGGCTGGGCTATCTCAGTTTTTCACGGGAAGAATCTCTTCAAAAGACACTAAGAGATAGTCTAGAAATTCAAGCTTCGGCCTTGCATGAGCAGATGGGTTCTCAAATCGACAGTCCTGAGCAAGTGGCCCTCAAAGAACTTCTTGAGAGCCCAGATAGCTTTGCTGATTTTGTGATCAGAAATTTTATTACGGTTTATTTTTCGGTGGTCGTCTTAACACTTTGGCTCAATTTGATACTTTTTTTTAGGGCGAAACCATTCTTTCGTCATCGAAGCAAAAGTCGACCAAAGTCTGAATACGGTGTGCGGTCCTTAATCCACGTGAAAGTCCCGGAAGTTTTCGTGTGGCCCTTGATTGTATGTCTTGTTTTGGCCATATGGGGAGAAGAGCTGGCACCCCTTGTTGGATTAAGTGGTACTCTTATTGCACAGATCGGGTTTTCGGGTACCGTCTGTTTGGCAGTGCTTTATTTCATTCAAGGACTGGGCGTTTACATCGATTTTTTGGCCAATCTAAGAATCTGGCCATTTTTTAAACTTTTTCTATTGGCCTTTACTGCGTTATCGGCTAATTGGTTGCTGTCGATCTTAGGTCTTTTTGATTTATGGTTCGATTGGCGAAGATTTTTTTTACCAACAAAAGATTCGGATAATTCTTAATAACGAAGTGATGAAAGGAGAAAGACATGAAAGTAATTCTGACTGAAAACGTGAAGGCCCTAGGAAGCGTCGGTGATATTGTTCAAGTTTCTCCGGGGCATGCTCGCAACTTTTTGATCCCGAAGCAAAAGGCCACTTTTGCGGATGAAAATCAAAAACAAGTTATTGAAAACGAGAAAAAACGATTGGCAAAAAAAATTGACGATCAGGTTGGGGCCGCTCAGAAGCTGAAAGAACAGGTCGATAATCTTAAAATAGAGATTGTAAAAAGAGTTGCAGGCAATGGCTCCATTTTTGGTTCGGTGTCCGCATCAGAGTTGGCGCAGACTTTAGAGAAACAGGGCCTACCAATTGAGAGACGGATGATCGTGATAGATAATCCTATAAAACAATTGGGAGAGCATAAGGTTGACGTTCGTTTGTTCAAAGATGTGATGGCGTCCTTTACTGTGCAAGTCGATATGGATCCCAACCAAATTGAAGAAAACAAACAAGCAGCGGAAAGAGCTCAAGAGCGAAAAATCTTAGATGAAAAATTAAAAAAAGAGGCGGAGGAACAGGCCGCCGCTGAAGCTGAGTCTGGAGAGGATGTAGAATCCGAAGAAGTTTAAATTGACAGGGCAATTGACCAGCGGGGATCTTGGAAATACGGGGCGAGGAAAAGAGCTTCCCCATGATCTGCTTTCTGAGCGCTCCCTAGTTGGTTGTCTTCTTATTGATTCGCTTGCCTATGATCAAATTGCGAGCGTTGGACTAGCGGCCTCAGATTTTTATCATCAACATAATGGATTAATTTACCAAGTCATCGCTGATCTGGCGTTTGAGTCTCACGCCATCGATCTTGTCACTGTTTGTTCAAGGTTGGCCGATCGCGGGAAGCTTGAACTTTTGGGGGGCAGGTCCGCAATTGCCTCTCTAATAGAAGATCAAGCGAGTGCGGCCAATGTTTATTTTTACGCAAAAACGGTTAAGGATAAATCTCTTGTCCGGCAGGTCATCCGCATGGCCACCAAGGTTGTGGAAAGAGGACAAAACTTCAACGGCGACCTTGATAATTTTGTAGAAGAAGTCGAGTCCGGTTTATTTCGATTAACGTCTCAGACCCGTTTGGATGGACCAAAAGAACTTAAGCATTTCTTAAAAGCAAACCTTAAAGAGTTGGAAAATTCTCAACGAAAAAAAGGTGAGATCTCAGGCCTTCCGACTGGTTTTCAAGACATCGACCGGAAACTTTTAGGGCTTCAGCCTGGTCAATTAGTGGTTTTGGCCGCCAGACCTGCCATGGGAAAAACCTCTTTAGCCTTAAATATCGCTGTTAATTGTTGTAAAAATAGTGGATTACCAGTGGCCATTTTCTCTTTGGAGATGGTGGCCGAAGAACTCAGTATGCGAATTCTCAGTGGTGAGGCGTCTATTGATTCCCATAGAATGCGTACAAAAAACTTTTTAGATACAGACCTCCGAAATCTTGGCAAGGCCGTCCAAACTCTCTCGCAGCTACCATTGCTCATTAACGATTCGGCCGCTTGCACGCTAGTTGATATTAAAAGCCAGTGTCGCAAAATTAAATCCGAACAGGGCCTTGGCCTTGTAGTGATTGATTATTTACAGTTGATGAATTCGCACACTGGCAATCCATCTCGCGAGCAGCAAATTAGTGAGATTTCTAGAGGTTTAAAGAACTTGGCTAAAGAATTGGAGTGTCCAATCTTGTCACTTTCTCAGCTCAACCGGGCGGTAGAATCAAGACTAGATAAAAGACCCATGTTATCTGATCTGCGGGAATCCGGTTCCATTGAACAGGATGCGGATATTGTTTTGATGGTCTACCGGGATGAGTTTTATAATAAAGAAAGTAAGGACCAAGGCATAGCCGAAATTATAGTAGGAAAAAATAGAGCAGGAGAAACGGGCACCGCCAGATTGGCATGGGTCGGAGCTCAAACTAAATTCGGAAACCTTTCTCATGCGACCCCTCCATTTGGATCTCGGTAAGATTCAAAGCTTTTTTTTTCTTCGGCGAAAACAGTGTTGGCTTCATGGCCTCTCAGCTCGCAAGGCGTATCTCTATACAAGTAGCTCAAAAAAAAACTTGATGACTGGTCAGTTGGAACCTTTTGACCCTGGGGAAATCCGATCAGTTTTAGAACAGGTTGATTCAAAAAAAGTAGAGGATCACCTCCGAGTCTTTCATCTTTTTTATGAATTAGGCTCTAGTATTCAGGGCGCCAATTTGCGGCCTAATGTTCCGCTCATGATTTTTATAGAATATCAAAAATTTGAAACGATCACTGTTCCTAAGACGAAAGGCCCTTCCGAATTTTCTATAAATACTCAAAGGAATATCAGTTATAAACAATACAAAAAGGCCTTCACCGGAGTTCAACGACACTTAAAAAACGGTGATTGCTATCAGGCAAACTTAACGTTCATGCATCACCTTCGTTATCCTGAACTTTTGGCCGAAAAAGTGTTGCTGCATTTTCTGAGTAATATAGGCCAGCGCAGTGCTTATTCCCATGTGACCTTTTTTCCCAAATATATTTCTGGATTGATTTCAAACTCACCGGAGTGCTTATTTGAGGTAGATAAGGAAAGCAGGAAGATTTGGAGCATGCCGATTAAAGGGACAGTTTTGCTGCAGACTGATGAAAAAGAGGAAGTAGAGAAAAAATGGTCTGAGCTTCGTTACGATTTAAAGAATCAGGCCGAACTTTTTATGATTACAGATCTCTTGAGAAATGATTTAGCGAAGGTTTCTGAACACTTCTCTGATGCAATAGTTATGCGACCCAAGAAAAAATTGGTCGTTCCTAAGTTGCTGCATCAATATTCGGTGGTTCAGGGCAAACTGAAATCTCATTGGAACCTGTGGAATCTTTGCTGTGCCCTTTTTCCAGGAGGAAGTATTACCGGTGCTCCTAAAAACCGTGTCATGGGAATTCTCCAAAATTTAGAAATTCAACCCAGAGGTTTCTACACTGGGTCTACGATTCTCGATTATGGAAATCGCCTGAGTTGCTCGATAAATATTCGGAGCGCGGAATGGGATTTGGTTCAAAAAACTTTTCGTTATGGAGCTGGAGGTGGCATTACTCTCCAGAGCAAAGTCGATCTTGAATGGTCTGAAATGCACCGAAAAGTCGAGAGCTTTATCCAATCCTTTTAAAATGATTTGACATTAGAGAAAACCGATAGATAGACTTTTAATGCAAGGTGGTAACCAAGGACTGGTTACTTAAATTATCGAGGAAGGTTTATGAACAAAGCAGAGCATTCAGGGATGAAAGAAGCAGCGGAGACCGTCTCACTAAAAACATTGGCCAAGCTCACAGGCTTTTCCTCCGAATTTATTAAGAATGAATTTTCGGCGACTGGAGATTCCTCTGAGCAAGATGTTTATTCTTTAACGGAATTACGAGAGATCATGCTGCGATATCTCGATGTATCGATGATGCGAGATGAGGCCAGCTAGGTTCTCATTCTTTTACTCCTTTTTTACAGTGATCGTGTTCTCATAAGTTAAACAAACAAGGAGAACTTATGAGTAAAACACAATTTCGCGCAATCTTTAGTAACGCTAACACTGCCAACGTCGCACTGAATGAGTTAACGACTAACGGAGTTTCTCGCTCTGACATTAGTGTCGTCGCAACGGAAAAAAGTTTCGGAAAAGATTTTAAATTAGAAAATAATACGAAGGCCCCAGAAGGGATCGCCACTGGTGCATCAGTCGGTGGTGCAATCGGCGCTATCGCTGCAGGTCTTACCGCTGTCGGTGCTATTACCTTGACTGGCGGAGTGGGCGTTCTAGCAGCAGGTCCGCTTGTTGCTGCTTTCGCTGGTGCTGGAGCAGGTGCAACAGCTGGTGGCGTTTTAGGTGGTCTCGTTGGTGCTGGTTTTTCTGAGCAAGAAGCAAAGCTTGTTGAAAAAAACTTAGAAGATGGCAGCATCTTAATGGGAGTTGAAGTAGAAGGTGACCGAGCAGATCGCGTAGAAGAGATGCTTAAGGCCTCTGGTGCTTCTGACGTCACTAAAAGATAATTTTGTTTAACAATTTTTGAATTACGAGGCTCACCCTATGGTGGGCCTTTTTTTTAGTGACGACGAATTATTCCAATAAGCTTTCCCAAAACTTCAACGCTTTCATGAGCATACCGACGTATTTTAAATCGAGGGTTAGAGGGGATTAAATCGATTCCATCTTTGCGAGAAACGATTCGCTTAAGAGTCAGTCCCTCACCTTCAATCCGAATAGCGGCTATTTCATGGCCCTTAATTCCTGATTGCAATTGAATAATTGCTAAATCACCATCGCAAATTTGATCACCGAGCATACTCTCTCCAGAAACGACTAACGCTTTTTGTTGACCGTGCCCAAAAAAACTAGGATCAATCGTTAGAAAGTCGGGACTGTGGTCCCCTCCATAATCTGGTGCTCCTGCGGCTATGCTTGCAACAACTTCAAAAGCACCAGCACCAATACCAGTATGAGAGGACGACAATGAGGGGTCATTAAGAATAAAGTAATCTGAACGGTTCTGGTTTTTCTTGATGTGCTTTTTTTCTATCAAAGCATCCACGTGGCGTTTGGCAGTCACTCGCGAGACTGAAAATTCATAAGCAATATCTGAAAGAGAGGGAAAATGACTTTGTTTTTTCAGGCAATTTTGGATGAATTGAAAGACTTCTGTCTGCTTTGGGGTTAAGCTCATTTTCTCTCCGTAATGCTGTTACGGTAACAGTGTTACTTTTTTTTGTCTAGCGATGGTTTTTAAGTTTCTTTAGGACCGAAATATTGAGATATCTTACAGATGAATTCACTTCAACAGGCCTTTTTTCAACTCACTCCCGAAGTGATAGACCAATGTGTGGCGCTTGCCGGCTTTCAAAGTATCGGCCGGCAACTTCCGCTTAATAGCGTGGAAAACCGAGTCTACGATATTGAGATTGATGAGAATTCCCAATTTAGAGGACCATTTTCCAAGAATTCGATTGTTCTTAAGGTTTTTCGACCCCACAGATGGACCGCGGAAATTCTCCAAGAAGAAATTGACTTTGTTTTGGAATTAAAACAATTGGGAATCCCAGTTGTGGCCCCTATTTGCATTGATGGTCAGGCACTTTTTACTCATCAAAAAAGCAAACTCATGTTCAGTGTGTATCCAAAGATTATGGGCCGCCTGAAGGACGAATTAGATTCAGCTGAGATTTCTCAGGTTGGTCGACTTTTGGGAAGAATTCATAGTGCAGGACGGAGTCAAAAATTTTCTCATCGACCCAGTCTTCATCCGGATAGATTAATCGGTAGTCATCTTGAAACATTTGAAGGCGAAGAACATATTCCAAAAAATCTTCAAGACACGTTTTTAGAACTTTGTCGGAATTACCAGGCAGAAATACTTCCACTTTTTAAAAGAGAAAATTTTCAAAGAATTCATGGAGATTTTCACCGAGGAAATATTCTATGGACTTTAGAAGGGCCTTTTTGCTTAGATTTTGATGACTGCGCGATGGGCCCATGCAATCAAGATCTTTGGCCTCTTTTTCCGGGCCAAGACTCTTATGCTCAATCAGACCGAGAAAAATTTCTTGAGGCCTATGATAGTATGGCCATTGAAAAGGCCCAATATTCTCCTCTTTTTACAGAAGCGCTACGGGGAATGCGCATGATTCATTTTACCGGATGGATTGCTGAGCGCTACAGCGACCCATCTTTTCAAAGACTCTTTCCTAGTTTTTTAGAGCACACTTATTGGGATCAACAAATTTTAGACCTCCGGGCGCAGACGTCTGTTTTACAGGAACTGAAATATGCTTGAGAAAAAATTAGCGATTTTGGCAGATGCTGCAAAATACGATGCTTCTTGTGCTAGCAGTGGATCTCAAAGAAAAAGACAAAAAGATGGGATTGGGCACACCAAGGGTATGGGGATTTGTCATAGCTATACGCCAGATGGACGATGTGTTTCGCTATTGAAAATTCTTTTTACCAATTTTTGTATTTATGATTGCCAGTATTGTATCAACCGAATTTCTAGTCCCATAAAACGCGCCAAGTTTACAGTTGAAGAGGTTGTAAACCTCACTTTGGAATTTTACCGCAGAAATTATATCGAAGGTCTTTTTTTAAGTTCTGGTGTGATTCAAGATCCAGACTACACCATGAATCAACTGCTCCAAGTGGCCAAAAAACTTCGAATCGATCATCGCTATGGTGGGTATATTCATCTCAAGGCCGTTCCGGGTGCAAGCGCTGAACTTCTTGAAGAAGCATCGCAATTTGCAGACAGGCTCAGTGCTAACATTGAATTATCAGAGCAACAAGATCTTGACCAACTGGCCCCCGGAAAAAATCATAAGCAGATTGAAAAAACGATGGATGACCTGAAAAAGGTCGAAAAGACGGATAATCCTCTAAAAAGAAAAGTTCCTCAGCGTTTTCAGAAAAAACTGCCAGCAGGTCAGAGCACGCAATTAATTGTCGGAGCAACATCGTCTTCTGATCTTTCCATTCTCAGCAAAGCCGATGAGCTCTATCGAGATAAATCTTTAAGGCGAGTTTACTACACCGCTTATAGCCCCATTCAAGAAAGTTCTGGGCTTCTTCCAAAAGAAAAAATTCCTTTAATTCGCGAACACAGGCTCTATCAAAGTGATTGGCTCCTTAGGTACTATCAATTTGATGTCAAAGAGCTTTTTTCCAGTACCCGGCCCAACCTCGATTTAGATATTGATCCAAAGCTTGCTTGGGCACTCCAGCACAGAGAATTCTTCCCAGTGGATCTCAATAAAGCAGGGTTCAGAGATATTCTCAGAGTACCAGGTATTGGGGTTAGGAATGCAAAAAGAATTTTAGTTTTGCGTAAACATCAAAGAATTCGCATTGCTGATCTCGTAAAACTGAGGGCCTCTTTTTCTAAGCTTAAATATTTTATTACGACTGCTGACCATAACCCTAATGTTTACTTTCTAGATTCTGAGAATCTTAAAGATCATGTGACAAAAAAGCGAGAGGAACAAACGCATTTCTTTGAGTCACTTCTCCTTTCTAAGACTGGTGAGATTTGAGTGATTTCTCTAAAGATTGGTTCGAAAGAGACTTCATGGAGATCTTTATTTAAAAAGTTATGGGTTCGGGAAATTGCTCCCGAAGAAATTCTTTGGTGTTTTGCGGGAAAAGATTCCCATCAGGGTGATTTTTTCGGAGAGGAGACCGACCCACGGGATTGGAGTGAAGTTTCGCAAAAGATTGGTATCTCTGCCGAGTTAATGCGGGCCTTTGATTTTGTCTGTTTGCATCGGCAAGAAAAAAAATGGCCATTGCTATACCGTTTGTTTTGGCGATCCTTTAAAGAAAAAAAAATTTTGGAGCACTTAACAGATCCAGATGTTTTGCAGCTATTTCAATTTCAAAAGCAGATCACCAGAGATATTCACAAAATGCATGCCTTTGTGAGGTTCAAGAAAATTGAAAGAGAGGACGGTCTATCGCTTTATGTGGCCTGGTATGTTTCAGACCATCTTATTTTCGAAAGAGCGTCCACTTTTTTTTGCAATAGATTTGGAAGCATGCATTGGGCGATACTTGGGCCGTCTCAGCAAATGTATTGGAACCAAGAAAAACTCTTTTTTTCAAACGATGATCTACCCGACTTGGAGCTCCCAGAAGATCGATTTGAAGATCTCTGGAAGACGTATTATGCGAATATTTTTAATCCTGCTCGCCTGAAGATTAAAGCGATGAAAAATGAAATGCCGGTTCGGTTCTGGAAAAATCTCCCCGAGGCCGACTTAATTCCTTCCCTCATTTTAGATTCCGATAGAAGAGTCCAGATAATGCGAGAAAAGGCTTCCCAAATCAGTGTGAAATCAAAGCTTGATATTTCTTCTCAAGCGTCTCTGAGTGATCTTGCTTCCCTGGTTCAAGATTGTCGTCGTTGCGAACTCTGTCTCAATGGAACCCGAGCAGTTTTTGGAGAAGGGCAAGAGGGTCAATCAAAGTTTATGATTGTAGGAGAGGCCCCTGGTGATCGGGAAGAACAACAAGGACAAGTTTTTGTGGGTCCCGCTGGGCGACTCTTAAGAAGTGTTCTGAGCGAAATCGACTGGCCGGTTTCTCAAACTTACTTTACAAATGCAGTCAAGCATTTTTCCTTTAAAAATCAGAACCAACGTCGCATTCACCAGACGCCGAGGCCTGAATTTATAGAGTCTTGTCGTGACTGGCTTGAAGAAGAGATTCAACGGGTGAGGCCTAGTCTTGTCGTTGCCCTTGGTGCAACTGCCGCGAAATCCTTGTTAGGCCATAGCGTTCCTATTCAAAAAAACTTAGGGAAGCTCTATCGCTCTTTTTACGGCCCAGAGGTGGTGATAAATTTTCACCCGTCTCATTTACTCAGGTCTGCAGAAAAGAAAGCAGAGCGAATTTCTCAGTTTAAAAAGGTCTTCCAAAGGCTTTCTGGCTAGCTTTTAATTCTAAAGGGCCAGCAGACATCATCCGATAGATTCTTGAATAAGGATGGTTTAATTATGGATATCGCCACCGTAATCGGCCTAGTCTTGGCCATGAGCGCGATTGTGGGCTCAATTCTCTCATCAGGTTCTTTGATAACCTTTGTCGATGTTCCATCCATCTTTGTTGTTGGTGGGGGCGTATTGGCCGCCACATTTATTAAGTGGCCGATGGAGAACGTAAAAACACTGGCCTCCGTTTTTTCAAAAAGTTTATTTTTTACGCCTGCAGATCCCAAAGCAATGATTGAGGAGATCCAGAAATTGGCCGAAACGGCCCGAAGGGAATCAGTCTTTGCCCTCGAAAAGGTGCCAGTCGATGATATCTTTTTAAAGAAGGCAGTTCTATTGGCCGCAGACAATCGCCCACCAGAAGTTATCTCAGCAATTTTACAACTTGAAATTGATGCCATGGAAGAGCGCCACAAAAAAGGCGTCGAGATCATGGATGGAATTGGTGCCGACGGCCCCGCTTTTGGAATGATCGGAACTTTGATTGGATTGGTTCAAATGTTAAAAAATCTAAGTGACCCTTCGGCCATTGGTCCGGCCATGGCCGTAGCACTTTTAACGACTTTTTATGGAGCGGTTTTAGCAAATGCTTTCGCATTGCCGATCGCCAATAAATTAAAAATTCGTTCAAAGCTAGAGTCTGCAAAAATGAATATTATTATTGCAGGAGTCCAAGGAATAGTTGCAGGGGAAAATCCTCGGGTCATTCGCGAAAAACTAGATTCTTTTCTTCCTCCGGGCGAGCGTACCGTAGAAGAAGAGGCCGCCTAAAAGGGGACGGCAATGGCCAATGATGCAGCAGAAGATACTAAAGGCGCTCCTGAGGAATCTCATAAGTGCGAAGAATGTGTTCCCGGGCTACCGATGTGGATGGGAACGTTTTCCGATCTCGTTACGTTGCTTCTCACGTTTTTTGTTCTCCTTCTCTCTTTTGCTAAAACAGAAGTCGCAAAATATGAGGCCGCTCTTGGATCTATTAGAAAGGCCTTCGGGGGCAATGTTTTACAAAAAGGAGAGGTGCTCCAGCCTGGAAAATCACCTGATGACGCTCCAACATTTTTAGAAAGCCAGCAAGAAGTTAAACCCTTTCCAATAGAATTCTTGACTGCGGAAGGACTCTTGGACAAGCATGAAATTAACCGGGAAAGCACTGAGCAATTAACAGAAATGAGAAACCTTTTGCGGCTCTACGAGTTAGAAGATGATTCTAAAATTTTTGAGCTGCCAGAAGGAATAAAAGTAGAGCTTAAAGAAAAGATTTTCTTTAGGCCTGGAACTACAGAAATAGAAGCTATCAATGTTGAAGTCTTCGAAAAAGTTGTCAAGCTGGTAAGGGATCAAGACTGGGTTGTATTTGTGGAAGGTCATGCTGGCCCAGGGGAGCGCCCTGTTGATAAGGAAGGCGATGTTTACTCTTTGTCTGCCGATAGGGCAAAAGAAGTAGCGTTTGTCTTAATAGATCGAGGTGTCAGGAATAATAAAATCCTGCCTACTTTCTACGGTGATTCTCGGCCGCTGAAAAATAAAAAAGAAAAGAGCGCTCGAGTCGAATTTATTTTGAGAAAACGAGACTTACATAGCGAAGGCCATGAAGTCTCAACCCGATAGAATCTTTTTCTGTCCACTCTATGAGGAATCTCCATCTGAATTCTTGTTGGGAATAAAGCATTCCAAGCAGGCGATAAAAAGATTTAGAAAAAAATTTAAACTTACAAAGCAGTGGATGGATGAAAAATTTGAGCTAGACAATGACTATTCACTTCCTACTGAAACTCTCACACTACAAACCTGCTCACCTTATTTTTCAAAATTAGATTTAGATTTTTTGCAATTGCCTCATTCGCTGATGATCATTAACAAACCTCCTGGAATGCATTCGCATCCTTTAGGCTATAGTGAACCGGCGACCGTTCTAAACTTTCTTAGAAAAAATGTTTGGTTGGGAGATTTTCCAAAGTATGACCAGGAAAAAGGTCTGCTCTACCGATTAGACGGTGTCACTTCTGGGCTATTGGTTTATTGCCGAGATTATAAGACTCATGAAGTTCTGCGCAAAAATTTTCATCAAATTGCCATTGAGAAGAATTACTTGGCCATTGTTGAGGGACAATCTCGAGAGAAAACAAGGACATTGCGAAAAAAATTTTCTGACTTTAGCTCTGATTCTCAGTCTGGGCCGAAATGGGGGGAGATAAAGTTTGAGGTCTTGGCCACAAATCAAGCAAGAAATCTTTCTCTTCTATCTATCACTCTCTGCGAGGGCCACCGGCATCAAATTCGCAAACAACTTGCCGATGCAAACCTACCTATTTTAGGAGATGAACTCTATGGAGGTACAGCATCTCAAAGAGTTTTTCTTCATTGCTATCGCTATACTTTTGCCTTTCCTTGGGGAGAGCAGACATTTCAGGCAGCTCTAGGGAGTGCTTGGGCCGACCTCTTTGACTTGGACCGTGGCCTGGAGATGTTTGGCAATCAGCTCAGTGTTTTTTAAAGAAGAAAGTTGCGCCACATACTGTCCTTCAGTAATTGCATTGATCTTAAGCTCGCCTGCCTGGATTTCCAGCCGAATCATTAAGACTTTTTCCAGAGATTCTTTGGGACCTGCGTTTCCGATTTGCTTGAGAGTGTTGGCCAATTTTCGGTAAAGAATAGGGCGGAGATCCTTCACTTCCTGGGAGGAATCAATGGGATATTGAACAATAATTTCGATATTGTCTCGGTCACAATTAATCTCCCAATCCTGAGCGACATCGAGCAATTCAAGCTTATCTTTCACCGCCGAGCAGTGTCCTAAATAAAAGACTTCGCGTTGAAAAAAATTGCCATGCCGAGAATTGAGATCGTAGAGAAAAAGTCCCATCATAAGTAACCCCATGATTAGGATTGGCTTTTTCATTAAAGAATTCCACAGCATGATCCTAGTCTAGCGACCCGATATGAGATAAGAAAGCTTAAATATCAAGATGAGGATGATGCAGTTGGAACTCACAGAAAAACAAAAAAATAGACGCAGCAATGTTTTTTTTCTTCTCTCTTTTCTACCCGCAGTTGCTTATTGGTATCTTGAATCTCGCTATTCAATCGCTGTGGCGCTTGTGGGGGGGATAGGTCTCGCGATTTTAGAGATGGCGCTCGAAAAGTGGTATTTCAAAAAAATACACGGTATCGCTAAGCTCAATTTCATTTTGATTGTTCTACTGGGTTCGATCGCTCTATGGTTCCAAGACGGGCTACTCTTTAAACTACAGCCTTTCTTTACGGGTGTTTTTATCGGACCGTTTCTTATCTGGCGAACTCGCCGGCAAAAGAGCTTTATGGCGGAGGTCTCAGAAACTCTAGGAGAGTTTAATCCCGCACACTATCCCGCTTTTCTGCTGATCGAAGGTAGGATGGGAATGCTTCTTTTAGGATATTCCCTCTGGATGGGTTTTGTGGCGCTCAATTTTACGACCTCACAGTGGCTTTTCTTTAAAACGATCGGATTCTATGTTGTTTTTATTCTGTTTATCTTGGCCCATTATAGGTTTTTGGCCAAAAATTTTGCTGAAGACTCGAAAAAGAGCTAGAACCTGACAATGGCAAAAGTTCTCGAATCCAGCTTAGGCGAAGCAGCAGACCTTAGTTTTCCTCCACGAAAGGTATGGTTAAAAACATTCGGCTGTCAGATGAATCTTCACGATTCTGAGCGAATTTTGGCCCGACTTCGTGATATTAATTTTTCCCAAACAGATGAGATAAATTCTGCTGATCTCGTGATTTTTAATACTTGTGCTATCAGGGAGCTCTCGAATCAAAAGTTTTATTCGCAATTAGGTGCTCTCAAAAAGGCCAAAGGAAGTCGGTCTTTTAAAATTGCAGTCGGAGGTTGCGTCGCTCAAACTGAAGGCGCCGAACTCATTTCACGTTTTCCCCATTTAGATTTTGCTTTTGGGACAGACGTTATCGATAGCATCTCTGACATGGTCGCAGAGAGTTTTGCCGGGGCCACGCCTTTTTCAGTCACCAAATGGGACAGAGCAAAAAATTATTCTATCGAAACTCAAATCACCCATGGTCGTCCCCAGGCCTTTATCAATATTATCAAAGGGTGTGATAAATTCTGTTCGTATTGCATTGTTCCGTTCACAAGAGGGCGAGAAAAATCCAGAAGGATTGACGAAATCGCCTCTGACGTTCAATCCCTGGTTGAAAAGTCAGGAGTCCAGGAGGTCACGCTCTTAGGCCAAAATGTGAATTCGTTTGGAAAAGAAAACAACGAAAGCTTAGCGAAACTGTTGTACCGATTAGAAGAGATTCCGGGACTCGCACTCATTCGCTACACTACGAGTCACCCCTATGACGTGAGTGATGAATTAATTGAGGCTCACGGGAAGTGTTCGAAACTTTCTAACCACCTTCATCTTCCAGTTCAGTCGGGGAGTAACTCGGTGCTTCAGCGAATGCTGAGACAATACACCCGCGAGCACTATCTAGGTTTGCTAAAGAAGTTGCGAACGGCGAATCCTAATTTAGTGATATCGACCGATATCATCGCGGGATTTCCCAATGAAACAAGACAAGAGCATCGAGAGACTTTGGACCTATTAGAAATGGCACGCTTTGATTTTATTTATTCCTTTGTTTTTTCTCCCCGAAAAGGGACTAAAGCAGCTCGGATTGAAGATTTTATCACTTCAGAAATCCGGTCAAAGCGGCTTCAAGAAATTCAAGCGTTGCAGAAATCTATTCAAACTCAAGACCGGCAATCCATGATTGGTCAGCACTTTTTAGCGCTCATTGAAGGGAAGCAAATCATGAACGGAAGAACGACTTGGAAGGCGAGAACAAGCTGCTATAGAATCGTGCACCTTCCCCTAGAAGAACATGGGCAGCGAAATTTGTTGTGGAACTGGGTCGAAGTTCAGGTCAAGGAAGTTTCTAGCTATTCCGCTCAAGGTGAAATTATCAAAAATTTTGGTCGCCATCGTCCGGGGCCAAGATGATGCTTAAATGAAACTTGTTCGGACAAGTCTGCGCCCCCTTTTTATATTTCTAGGACTTTTATCAGTTTTTCTCGGCATTATTGGTTTGCTGTTACCAATTATGCCAACTACGCCATTTGCTATTTTAGCGGCCTATCTTTTTTCGAAAAGTTCACCCCGACTCTACAATGCGATTAAAAAAATTCCAATTCTGGGTCCTGGTATTCAAGACTGGGAGGACCATAGAGTCATAAGACCTGGTGCTAAATTTGGTGCCATTTTTATGGTCGTTTGCGTTTTTGGGACAAGCCTCATGTTCGGTCCCCCAATATTTGAATTGCAGGTTTTTTTAGTTTTGGTCGCTATGAGTGTCGTGGTGTTCGTTTTGACGAGAAGGTCCTATCCTAGGATCCAGTGAAAATATTTTCTTTTTTCTTTCTATGTTTTTTCTTCGCGAGCTGTTCCCAAACTAGCTATAAAGCGCGGCATTATTGGGAGCAAGGAATTGGACAGTGGGCCTTATATTGGCAGTCACGATCCCTAGACAATGCTTTAGATGATCCAAGCGTAGACAAGACAGCAAAAGAGAAAATTAAACTCATCGTGAAGGCCAAGAAATTTTTTGCGGACTTCTTTAGTCTTTCTCTATCCAAGAATTATCAAACGGTTGTCTTTTTAGAGGATAAAGCGGTGAGCTATCTTGTGATCGCTTCACAGGCCTACGAGATTTCGCCATTAATTCACTCGTTCCCGTTTGTGGGCTCTTTTCCCTATCTTGGATTTTTCAAAAAACAATCAGCTGAAGAATTTAAACGCAATCTTGAAGAACAAGGATTTCAAACATGGTCTCGTCCCGTTTATGCTTATTCAACTTTAGGGTTTTTTAAAGATCCCGTTCTTTCATCGATGTTCAACTACAGCGATCGTCGATTGGTGGAGGTTATTTTTGAAGAGCTTTTTCACGAACTCTTTTTTATTAAACAAGATGTTGATTTTAGTGAAAATATTGCAAATTTCTTTGCCGAAGAGCTCACCAATAAATTTTATAAGAAAAGTGAAGCTAGCAATCAAGCCTATAGAACATTGAATACTTTCTTAGTCGGTTCCGCAAAGATTCTAGCTGCACGCTATAGAGGTGATAAGGGTTGCCAAAAAAATTCTCCTCAGACCTGTAAGGAAATTCTGAAAAATTTCTTGGAATCAAAATTTTATCCTGAGCTTCGCAAGAAGTGCAAAGTGTTCGCAAATATCAAGCAATGTTACCCTTTATCTCTAGAATGGAATAATGCAACGTTTTCAGCTTTCTCCACCTACGAAAAACTGAGAGAAGATATTGCTCATTTTTATAGGAAAGAAAATATAGAACTGTTAGATTTTTATCAAATTTTACTGCGATCTAAGAAAGACTATGATGCTAAAGTGCAGAAAAGCTTCTGGAAGCATTTTCTGAAAACGGGGAGCTAGAATTGCAAATTTTTTATATCAACCCACTAGAAAGTCTCAATATACGAAAAGATTCAAGCTTGCTGCTTGCATTGACAGCACAAGCGATGAACCAAGACTGTGCTCTCTTATTTGAAGATGACCTCTTTCTTTCTGGCCCTGAGCTACCTCAGTTGCAATTTTATCGTTTTTCTGGAGAGCTCGTCCCAGGTAGTTTTTATTTGGAAAATTTTCAGTTGGGAAAACCTTTCCAAAAGCAATTGAAAGAAAACGATATTCTTCATTTTCGGCTTGATCCCCCTTTCAACGAGATCTATCTCAAGAGGCTGTGGATTTTGCAGGAATTAGAAAGGCTAGGTGTCAGAGTTCAGAATTCGCCTCGCGGTCCTCTTCTTTTTAATGAAAAGCTGAGTTGTCTAAAATACCCGCAGCACTCGGTGCTGAGCTTTTATGGAAACCATCTTCAGGGTTTTAAAAATTTTCTTTTCAAGCTGGAACAACTTGGCATTGAGGAGTTTATTGTTAAGCCAATGGAATCTTTCAGTGGAATCGGCGTACAAAAAATAGCCATGGAAAAAAAAGGTGGTCCCCCGATTAATGAAGTTTTTGAGGCACTCAAAGCGCAGGGCCCCTTCATTGTCCAACCATTTATGGAGTCAGTTTACCAAGGTGAGCTCCGGAGTGTTTTTTTTAAAGGACAGGAGTTGGGAACGATTCTGAAAATTCCAAAAGATGGTGGGTTTCTATCAAATCTTGCTCAAGGGGCATCCTATGAAAAGGCCGATCTTGAAAGCAGTGTGAAAGAGATCTGTCTGCAACATGCTTGGCGATTGAAAGAAGAGGGCGTGGATTTGATAGGCTTTGATATTTTGGGTGATAAAATCACAGAAATAAATATTACCTGTCCAGGTTTATTGGTCGAGGTTTCTCAAGCAATGGGCCGAAACCTTTGTCATGATATTCTTGCTATTTAAGAGGCTGCATTAAACTTGTAGAAAATTCTAAGGTGACAGACCAGCAATCTGACACTCGAACCAGAACTTCTGAGGGACAATAGTCAGGTTGGGCATAGCTACCTGGATAGTATCCGCCATGGTCACAAGCGCTATCTGAACGGACATCGTCAATTGTAAGATAAAGCAGTCCATTGTTTCCGCCCCCTTGAATAGGAACATCATAAACCTGAGAACACTTTCCCACGCTAATTGGTCCGATGTTATAAGTTCTAAACGAGTTACTATTAAATTTCTGTCCGTTGAAGTAACGAGCGTGAACGTTTAATTTGAGAACTCGATAGGCCCTCATTCCCGCGGTTTGAGAAATAACCGTACCAATATCATGAACGCCTAAATGACAGCCCAGCTTTTTTGGATCCGGCTCTACTCGGATTCGAAATTGGAGGCGGTCGTCGGTGGCAAAGTAGCTGGCCATTCCATCGTAGCCAAAAGAGAAATGGGGGTACCAGGGTGATTTCCCATGAATAGTAATTTTTTCTGAATGATGAGGCTCAAGGTTTGGGTTGTTGGATTGAGGAACTTGGCCGCATTCATTTCCATAAACCGCATTGGCAGGATTTTGACCGGTTGGAAAAGTCACAGGATTGCTATTTGGATTGGTGGGCGAGTTTGGACCTAGACCAGTGGTATTTTTAGTATCGCAGCCTATAAAAGTGCCACAAACCGAGACTAAGACTAGGATTCCAAAAAACCGCTCTCTCATAGTGAACTAATCGACAATTCACGTTTAAAACTTAATCCTAGAAAAAGGCCTGTGTTTTAAATAGGAGAGCGCTAATCTTATATTATGGATGGTTTAAAAAATAAGATTAAGTCAGAAGTCATTCCTAATCTTTACCAATTCGCTCATATAATCAGCGGCGAGCTTAAGGCGGCCTCTTTAGTTGAAGATTATTTTGTTTTTCTCAGAACTAAAATCGGACCCGTTTCAAATCGGCAGCTTACGAGGATCATCGGAGCATCAGAATTCACAAAAAAGGCATTCCAAAAAATTTCTGAATTGGGAAAAAACTACGAGACTCCATTTAACATTCAAGCAGGTGCCTTCTGGCAATTGAGTGCCTCCCAGCGCTGCATACTATTTCTGAAATATAGAAAGCACTTTATACTCAATGATATTGCTTTCGTTTTGCATTTAAATCACGAAGATATTCTACAAGGGCTTCTCCATGGACTCAGAAGTATTCAAAAACAAAGTCAGGCCTCCTCTCAATTGGAGAAACAAAGTTTCTCTTTACGCTAAAGACCTTTTGGACGTCAGCGTAGAGAAAGAGGTTCAGCACTACATCAGAGATAATAAACAAATAGAGGAATTTTACTCGGTGGAATTTAAGAACTTCTGTAAAATAAAAGAGCATATTTCTCGGCCAATAATGAAGCCTTCTGCCCAGCAAGACTTATATGAACTTTTTGAAAAGCAGTTTTTTCAAAACCCTAAAAATAAAATTTTCAATCTATTTGAGCGGGCCTATAAAATCTTGAGACCATAATAGACTCTGAGCTTTTGGTCTGGTCCAAGAAGGGCCTCCGGCGGATTGCTAATGGCCTTTATTTTATCCATAACTTCTATAAAAAAGTCCTGTAGCTCGTGAACATTACTTGCATTAATCACTTCAATTTCTTCAAGTGTTCCATCTCTTCCAAAGGTGATTCTTGCTGTCAGTTGTTGCGCTTCCCGAGTCATGGGAAAGCGTCTATGGGGATTTCTTAGTTCAAATTCGCGCAATTGCGAAAAAAATGAATTGAAATACTGCATGGCAAGGCGTTTCTGGAAACTGTAAAAAACAAACTCGAAATTATTGAGTTCATCTAGCTCTACCCCCTCTGGCACCTCAGCGTGAACTGAAAAATCGCTAGTCGATAAGGACTTAACCATATCTTGAGAAAGCAAATCCGAGGAGTACTGAGATTGGAAATATTTCAAGAGCTCCGAGCCAGCGTACTGATTTGATTGAAGAGTAGGAGTCTTTTTCAATCCTTGCTGTTGAAGGTTAAAATCCTCGGATTGATAGTTCTGAGATTTTTTTCCTGTGGCAATGGAGTTTTCTTTTTGAGACGTTTTTTTTTGATAGGTCTTCTTAGTGATTTTTTTTGCCTGAGGTGATTCACTTTTTGAAAGGTGCACCGAATTTCTAGTTTTCGATTCCTTTAGACCAAGAGTTTTCAGTGACCGTACCTTTAAAACTCTGGCATTTTGAACCGGTTCTGCATGCTTCCAGCTAAAATAGAGTGTTAAAAGATGCAAGAAACCTATGAGCACTAACATCACCAAAAAGGTGAAATCAAAGAACTTAGATGGGTTTTGCCGCATTATGGCCGGATTCTATGCGCTGCTCGAATGGCAGTCAAATAGCAATGACTAAAGTTTTACTTACAATAGGAGGCGAATTTGCCGCTCTTGATTCCATTCTGAGATTTAAGACAATATTTATTGAGGGAGCATTCATTCATGAGAGAAATACATCTTGCCATTCCGTGGAGACTCCTCCTTTTGCTGGCAACTCCGGTTATTTTTTTGACGATTCCAGTTGGTTATTTTCTTGAAAAAAAGCTAGAGCTATCTCCTGAAATCCAGAAAGTAGAAGGTGGCCTTTCTGTCTGTTTTCAAAGGGTCATTCAGAGTTTTACCGCGGCGATGATGGAATCGGCCCGCTCACCGTATTTGTCGCCTAAGTTCTTACAACAGTCCGGACTCTGTATTGGAAAAGTTCAAAACATGCTTGAAAGAATTGATCAAAAAGGATTAGAACTGCGGCCTCTGCTTCAACAAGGCAATCGATTAGTTTCTCAAGTTGGACGATTTCACAACACCCTCAATATGATGGGGCCTTCTCAAGTAAATAGAGACTTCGTTAAGCTAGAAAAGACATTTAAATCTTTTAGGGATTCACTTCAAAATCAAAAAACCAATCATTGGACAGAAATTTTTCGGGACGCAGGCGGTCTGAAGGCACTTATTATTGTGATGACGCTATTGACTTCATGTTTACTGTTTTTCTATAGCAAAGAAACATTCACCGGGATTTCACTCCACAAGGCCCTTCGCAACGCTGGCAACCAAGAGCAAAAACGATTTATCGTTCAGCGTGCAATGTCTCATTTTGAGCTTCCTCAGACTCTCCTCACTCATCTTTTCGGGAAACCAGAGAATGGCGAAAAAAACTCAACTGAAAACCCCATGCAGCAACCAAAAGTCAGTCCTAAATTCCAAGCTACAACGGCAGATGTTGTGGAACTTTGTTTAGAAAAGTTGGCAAATAAAACATTTGCTGTTGGTGCCAAGATCGAAATTCAAGGCGAGCTCAATGAGTTAGTGCCAGACCAAGAGAGCATGGAGGCCATTCAGCAAATATTTTACCTCTCCCTCGATCAAGTCATTCGGGAATACCGGTATCTTGGAAGTGAGGCGCACAAAATCATCGTTATTTCAGTTGCTGAATCTGCGGAGAAGGCCAAACTCGTACTGCGCTATTACGGTCCTGGCCCTGATCAGAGAGAGTTTAAATATCTACAAAGTCCCGACTTGGCGGCTGAAAAGCTAGACAGGCCATCCGGTTATATTATGATGGCCAATTTAGGTCATGAGCTTGGTCGTCCTTTGGTAGTTAAGAAGATGCGTCAGGAAGATAAGCAGCTTATAGAAATAAAAATACCGCTACGCTCTCAAGGTCAGTGGAGTGCGAGAAAACTCGTTCGTTTGGTCAAGGGTACCAAACGCCAAATGCGGAAAGACCTTAAAAAAGAGATTAGAAACGAAGCTGCAGTGTAACTGGTCCATCATTTAAAAGCTGCACTTGCATATTTGACCCAAATTTTCCGGTTTTAACAATAGACCCTTCACGCCTAAGTTGGTCATTAAAATCGTTATAATACTTCTCGGCGATCAAAGGTTTTGCCGCCCTTTCGAATGAAGGACGAAATCCACCAGTTCCATCCCAGGAAAGCGTAAACTGACTGATACTAAGGATTTCTCCGGAGACTGCCTGCAGATTCGCGTCCAATTTTTCTGAGCTACTAGTGCTAAAAATCCGCAGGCCTGCAACCTTCTTTGCGGCCCTAAGAATCTCTTTGGCAGTATCTGTTTTTTCAATGCAAACAAAAAGGATCATTCCTCGCTCTATTGAGTTTATCAAAACGTCTTCGACCGTCACACTAGCGTTAAGAACTCGTTGGAGAATGACAAGCATATTAAAAAAACCGCTTTCGCTCAGTCAGAAAAGAATCACTCTTCAAAACCTGGCCAATCTTTTTTGAAAGAGTCTCAAGACTCGGCACTTCAGGCAAAAGAGATTCTCGGAAAACCTCTGCGCTCAACTGATTAGCAGGATCGAGTTGCTGTCGGTAAAGATATTCTCCAAGCAGTTTTCCCAAAATTTTGGCAACTCCGTAATTAAAAAGGAGACCCTCTTTGAATAACACAGAAGGATAGGCTTTTTCCTCTAGTATTGAGAGTGCGTAAAGGATTTGTTTTCGATAATTTTTATAGGTGCGCTTGCTCTCCGCTTTACCTTTGAGATCCATATAGAGATCACACTTTCGGTGAGGATTGAAAAATTTAGAAAAAAAATAACTCAGTGAATTTTGATAGACATAGCTCACAAAGAAGTCTGATACCTTAGTTAAGCGGAACTCAACTGAATCCATAGCAGGATTTAATAGGGCCACAAGGTGCATGCCCGCTAAAGTGATCAGTCGATTAAAAGAATACTGAGGACAATAGTAGGTATTGAGACCAGGCATTTTAAAGCTCTCATTTTTTTCAATAAGCTTTAATAAAAATTTTTGCCAGCCTTTATTATAATTTTCTTCGGCAATATCTTTGACTCGCTCCAAATCGTAGTAATCCTTGAGATTAAAATCTTTTAGGTCTTCTTGAGAAAAATTAAAACCCATTAAGTCACTGAGTTCTCTAAGAATAAAATAAAAATGTTCATTAGTATCTGATGAGAGGGCCTTCACACCTGATTCGAAAATTTGCTCGTGCAAATCAAAGTCTGGATCTTCGGCCATACTTTCATACCAATAAAGAAAACTTTCGTATTTTATCCAGGGAGGAGATGTTTGCAGGCAATACTCATGGGGGGAAAAGGCCATCAGTTCAGACCATCTTTTGTGTTCTTGCTGCCGCCAAAAAAGTTGGTCGTTATTTTGGTGAACAATTGTGTACCGAATTGAATTTTTCAGTCTTTCTAAAACGAGTCTTGGAATCTTGTTGGGAAGGATATGAAGTTCGCCAAAAAATATAATAACAGGCCTATCTTTACTTGTCTCAAGGAGCTCGACAATGATTTTGGCCGCTGTTTCGTCTCGTTTGACCAAAGAGCCTTGAGAATTAAGAGCGCGAACTTTCATACCCTGGTTCTTGGCCAACTCTAGTATTTTTCGGTAGTGCGGCCAAGGAAAGCGCCATGATTCGTGGTAGTGAATTGATTCTAAAAATTCAAACTCCGTAAGTTGGCCATCCATAAAAGCATCAAGGTGTGATTGATGTTCTACGGACACCATTTCTAAACCTAGAACTGGATTTCGCGAAGATTGACAGAGCCGCTTCAGAAGGCGAGTCGCATTCACGATATTTTGGTCAAAGGTGTGAAAGTCTCCGAGAAAAATCAACTCTGAATTATCAATTGAATGAAACAATTCTGGAAATTTGGCAGCATAAAAAGGTCGGGAAAAATAATAGGTTTGGTCTAGATAGTAGCGTTTAAGACCACCCTGTTGCTGCCCCAGTAATTTAGTGGCCCGGCTTTTCAGATAATCATACATCCGCTTTTGCAAAGGAGTAATCTGAAATTCCATGAGAATCAGCTAGCTTTTACGGGAGTGCAAAATTTGTTGCGCAAGAATTTGATTGATAAGTTTTTCAATAGACCCTGCAAGCTGTAACAGCGCATCTTGAGTTATTTTTTGTTCTTGGATGAGAAGAGTAAGTTTCTCTGCCGAAGGAACTTGAATTCCTTGAAGTAGCTCACCGATGTGTTGTTCAATAAGACCTTCCAAAAGAAATTTTAAAAATTGCATCGACATAGGAGGACCAAAGAGCTGAACAATTGGTTTCTCTCCTGAAAAAAGAGTCAACGCCGCTGAGTCTTTACTCTCCATATCCTGCGCTACTACATGAGAAAGCGGACAAAAAATTTCTTTTGGATTTTTTATTAAGAATTCAATATGGATTTCTTTATTATTTGGATAAAGAGGGGCAGTCAGACTCAGAAGCAGCTTTTCTTTAATCTGTGGGGACTGAAAATCAATTTGCTTTTTTTGATCGAAATAAGTGAAGTATTGCAAAGAATCAATAAGTCGCGCTTTAAATAAGGAGAGATGCTCCATAAAAGTCAGAGGGAATTGCTGACACAGTTGAACTCTCATATGCTCGATTGGTCGAATGAGACTGATCAGCTCTTTAGGTCCCATTTTGCAAAAGTCGGTCTGGCTAATCGCCATAAGCGATAGAACCTTAAGAACATCCTCTCCAGGTTTTTCGGTCTGAGCAAGAAATTTAGGAATCAAGAAAGAACAGACCTTTGATTTCAATTTAGTCTGGGAGTGCGAGAAGACAAAGCTGCTCATTTGCTTCCCAATATCAGACGACAAATAATCACGGAATAAATTTATATCCAGACCACCAAACTTAGGCGCCAAACCGAAGTAAAGGCAACGGGAGTGGCCGTACTCATAAGAGACTCCTTCATAGGTCTCAGCTTCGATAATTTCTAGCTTTGGTCCATTCTCTATACGCTTGTCCAAAACCAGGATAAAAGAAAAATCTCTATAGTTTTTCCAAACTGATGCTTGAAGGTAGGGGAGCTCTACACTTTGAGAATCATCTTTTTTGTCGCTCCCTTTAGACTTTGGTCCAAGAGCAATCAGTTCGAAGAAGAAATCTAAAGGAAGACTTGATTCCATGAGATTTTTGAAAAAATTAGGATGAGCTATAAATTCTTTCTGATTCTCTAATGACTTTATAAGGCGGCCGTCGACGATTGCATCCTGATAGAACTCGAGCTTAATTCGGTCTCCTAATCCTTTCTGATAAAAAGAGGGGACCGAGTTTTGATAGGACTCTGTGAACTCTTTGAGGATTTGATGCACTCCTTCAAAATGATAAAAAGTCTCAAGGGTTCCAGAAAAACGAAAACTCAAGCAAGGAGAACCAGAGTTCAGTTCATGATTGGAGAGGTGATGAATTGGCCTTTTTTCCGAAAAGAAATAGAGATGAGGGCCTAATTCGCCTCTCCCTTTAAGTCCGTCAAAATTAACATAGGCCTCAAGTTGAAAATCCTTGAGAAGATGCTCTATTTTTTCTTTTTGGCTCGGGATGAAAAAATTTTGCGCACTGAAAACAACCAAGTACCCATCGCTACGTAGACATTGTTTTTGCCGTAAAATTGACTGCAGAAGATGATGGTGAGCATTGTTGCGGGGAAAGTGTGAAAGATTGAGATAAATTATATCGTATTTATCGTTTTTAGGTATGGGCTCTTGAGCAAAAAGAGTTGTTTGCGCTGGCCCGTGGGAGCTTTTTCGCTGTAAATGTTGGTTGTAAATCTGGCAAAGATTTTCGACCTTTGTCCCAGCGCTCTTTCTACTTAGAAATGTGAGAAGTTGGTATTCACAGATAAGTCTTAAAAAGAGATTGTTGTCATATTCTTGGCCAGCAACGTCGGAACAGAAAAACTGACTGTAGTCTTCTGCGAGTGAGCTTTTTTCTTGGCCTGTCCAAAAACCAATGGCCAAAGAATTTAAATAGTCTCCAGTTAAGAGTAAAGATCTTGTGGTGCTTTCCTTTAAATTTCCAGAGGGTCTGCGCTGCTGGCTAGTTCGCTGTTTCTTAAGCCAAGGAATCATGTGCCTATTCAACGAATTAAGAAAAAGTCCAAAGCTCTGATGAGAAAGAGTATGAGAGAATTGAGAAGAAACATTGTAGTCTTGAAATTTTTTGGAAAGATGCTTTGAAATCTGACCAGGACCCAATTCGCCAAATGAGAAAAAATTTTGTTGTAAGCTTTGAACGGCCTCCGAAGATGGTCGATACCAACTATAAAGATTTGCTTCCAGTGCCATGGAAGCTAGCTCACTGGTTCCACCCTTTTTAAACATTCGCATAAGATAGGAATTTAGGTTGGCCAGCTCGTTTGCTCTGGGGCGGTCCCCGGATTTTTCACCAAGGTAATAAACAAAACGTAATTTATAGAAATATAAAGAGGCCACTCTCAAGCAATACAGTTCTACGAAGTTTTGAATTTCAGGAGAAAGACTCGCTTCTTGAGAAGTCAGCACAGACCAGAAGTGAGCACTGTCTTCAATCTCTGGAAAGCTTATTGCTTGATGATCTGAATACGCTAGAAACTCATCAAAGATGGCCGAGCGAAGGCTTCGGTTAAACTGTTCAGTATGCTCAAATTTCTTCAATGCATCTTTATGAAGATTGGCCAAAATTTTGGCGATGTTTTCACCATGCCGGTCTTGAAGAGACTCACCCGTCCAGCCAGGAACAAAGAAATCTTTGGCCCAAAACTTTCCCGGATTTTTCTTGAGAGAAAAAAGCTGTCGGTTAGGGGGGCTTGGTTCGGATGTATGGTATTTAAAGACCTGTTCCGAGGCAGAAGGGGGGCCTAGTAAAGGCTGGTTCAGTTGATGAAACCAGTTCTTTAATAATAGTCGTTTTTGCGCCACTTCCTTGACCCCAAAATTAAACGAGAAACACCTATCTTAGTCTTATTGACCAAGCCAGTCGTTAAAAGGTGTCCCTTTGAGTAAGGATTATTTATAACCAACTTCGATTAAGAATTCATCATTTTTTTTGTGAAAAGTTCCAAGTTTTTGACGTCTAGAATTTACCGCTCAAGCTTTCTGCACAAAGTTTCGAAAAGCGAGTTAATGTAAGTATTTCCATTAGGTGAAAACCTTGACGAGGTGTCCATGAGTGCCAGCGAAAAATTGGAGTCTGAGAAAAGTTTTAACGATGATGAGCTTGCAGATATTATGAATGAGATAGAGGTTCTAGAGTCTGAGTCGGTCTCTGGGAGCAAGGATAGCGCGGCCAGTGTAGTCAATATCGTAGAGGACTCTTCAGATTTTGAAGGACATGATTTAACAGCAGAGACGATTAAAGAGGCAGATGCCCAGAATGAGCGTCTCGCACAGAAAAATAAACTCCAAGATGTTATTGATAGTGAATTGGTTCATGCCGAAAAGACTCAGAAGTCAGCGTCGAATTCTCCTTCACCCAGCATAAAGCTAAGCGTCGAAGGAAGGGTTGAACTGTTGCTCAGTTTCAAAGACACAAACAAGATTGTATCAATTTCGGCCGATGAGAATTGTCTCTATTTGACTCTACCAGGAGGGGCCAAACTCTCACTTCCAGTTTAGTTTAGGTAAATGTCAGTTGGACTCTTAGGAGGGGTTTTAAAAGGGCTTGTTCTTGAAGTCCCCTCTCAGAAAATTGTACGCCCCACTTCTGTTCGTCTTCGGAGAATTCTTTTTGACGTTCATCAATTTTGGAATGATGTAGACTTCTTTGATCTTTTTGCTGGTTCGGGCGCTGTTGGTCTTGAGGCCGCCTCTCGAGGGGCCGTGTCGGTACGGTTTTTTGAAAAAAATTTTCAAATCGGCAATATACTAAAGCAGAACATTGAAAAATCTCTGACACGTTTTAGTAAGCAATCTATTGACGCTCCTGTATTAACACTGATCTCTCAAGACAGCATCAAGGTCATTCATTCTGAAAGCTCAGAAACTTTTAAGACCAAGCCAAATCAGAGGCGAATTTTTTTCGCCGATCCTCCCTTTTGCCAGGTGAATCTCTATCCTTTTCTGATAAAGTCTTTTATCTCTTCTGGTATCACTTCTGGGAAAGGTTTCCAGGCCTTGGTGGATGACGAATTATGGCTAGAGGCACCTAAAAAGGTTTTGGATGGGTTAGATCTTGGGCCAGTCGACGACAAGGTTTTTTTCTGCAAAAAATATCTTGTGGGAGATAAGGGACTTTTACGAATAAGGAAGAACTAAATATGGATGCATTTTTTCCAGGGAGTTTTGATCCATTGACTAGTGGGCATTTGAACGTCTTAAAGCAAGCAATCAAGATTTTCTCTAATATCCATATTTTATTGGCAGAAAATACTCAAAAACAAAGCTTTTTTACGAAGCAGGAGAGACTGGGTGCTTTGGAAAAGAGCTTTTCGAATGAAAAAAAAATAACCTGTCATCAATGGGAAGGACCGATCGTAGACTATGCCAAAAAATTCTCTCTATCCTGTTGTATTAGGGGTCTTCGGAACGGGCCTGACTTTGAATCTGAACGGAGTTTAGCAGCAATGAATTCTCAGCTGTATCCTGAAATGCAGACAATCTTTTTTCCTACTTCCTATGAATTTGCTCACATAAGTTCATCTCTTGTAAAAGAGCTGTTTCTCACTGGGGGGCATGTAGATGACTATGTACCCGAACCTTTTTTATTACTCTTTAACAAAAAGAAACAAGGTAAATAATGACTATTAAAATTTCGACCCGTGTCGACTCGATGTCGGAGAGTGTCACTCTTAAGCTCAATGAGAAAGCAAATATGCTGTCGCAACAAGGTCAAAAGATTTTCAATTTAACGGCAGGACAGCTTCCCTTTCGACCTTTGCCTCAATTGGTAAATCTTATACAGCGGCAACTCAGTTTTCTCAAAAGCTATCAATATTCGCCTGTCTTGGGTCTTAGCGAACTACGCTCTAAGCTTTTGAAATGGATGCTGGAGCGTCGAAAAATAGATCCTCAAGGATTAGATTATGACCTATTTATTAGCAATGGTGCCAAGCATTCTTTATATAATCTTCTGGGGCTATTCGTTAATCCTGGGGATGAAGTTCTTCTCCTTGCCCCGTACTGGATTTCTTATCCTGAAATGGTGAAACTTTGGGGGGGGGGATTTTCGGTTGTTGAGTCTTCTTCAGTTCGTTCCTATGTTCCCCAAGTTTCAGACATCGAAAAAAGTCTTACCCAGGATACAAAAGTCTTGATTCTTAATAGTCCTAATAATCCTGCCGGAATTCACTATCCGGAGAGTTGGATGAAAGAAGTCGCGGCCCTCCTTTGTAAATATCCGAATTTAATTATCATTAGCGACGAAATTTATAGTGAATTGAATTATTATGATCCTGCTCCGACTCAACTTTATCAGCACGAGCCGCAGTTATTGGAACGATGTTTTATCGTCGATGGCATTTCGAAGTCCTTGGCGTGTACAGGATTGAGGATCGGCTATGTCGCGGGCCGAAGAGAGATGATTAAAAAAATGGGTAGGCTTCAAGGTCAGACGACGTCTGGTCCCAATAGTTTAATTCAAAAGGCCTTGCTTGAGTTTGACCTCAATTTGATTGATGAGTTTACAGGGCCAGTGAAGGCGCACCTTCGCACCAATAGTGAAGCTCTAAAACAGGTATTGGACAAAAATAACCTTCATACCCTTTGGTACCAGAGCAATTCGGCATTTTATTTTTTGTTGGATTTCTCAAAAACTCCATATGGTCAGAAAAAAGACCTCAGCTCGGCGGATCGCTCAACTGAAATTTGTGATGAAATCTTGCAAAAGATAGGTGTGGCCTTAGTTCCTGGAGGCGATTTTGGAGTCTGGCATACCGCCCGGATGAGCTTAGTACCTGAGCAGAGTTATCTGGTGGAGGCAATGGAGAAGTTGGTTCCAATTTTAAACTGCTCCCGTTGATTGTCCTAAACATTTAAGGCACTTAGAGTAATTTCTTTTTTCCGCTCCCTTGCACCCGTCCAGGGCATGAAGAAATGTCCATGCTGCCAATCTGTGAAAATTTCAAATGCAGGATCCTATACTCGCAAAAGTGATTGTAAGAAAATCCCTCGATATCGTTGCAAGGGATGTGGCAAAAGATTTTCGGGAGCGACTTTTCATCCGTGTTATCGTCAAAAAAAACGCAATAAAAACTTTTCGGTAAGAATTCTTCTCTGCTCAGGTGTCTCTCAGAGGAGAATTGCGATGATTCTAAGTATTAATCTCAAGACCGTTGCTCGCAAGCTAAAATTTCTGGCACAACAGGCGAGAGTCAAGCAGGCAGAGCTTTTAAAGAAATCTATTTTTGATGATGTTCAGCTAGATGATTTAATCACTTCTGAGCACACGAAGTGTAAACCATTATCAGTACCTTTAGTCGCGGATACCAAAACAAGAACCATTTTATCTCTGAGTGTTTGCTCTATGCCGGCTTTTGGACATCTTGCTGCAATTTCTCGAAAAAAATACGGATACCGCCCAGATCACCGAAAACTGGGAATTAAAACGGTTTTAACTCAGATCAAAAACTCTCTTGAGCAGGGAGCGACTGTCCGAAGTGATGAACATAGATTCTATCCTCAATTGATTGCTAGAATCTTGCCCGATGTAAAACATATCCGCTACCTCGGAGCAAAGAGTACAATTGCTGGTCAGGGAGAGCTCAAAAAAATGATTCGAGATCCGCTCTTTAGCGTCAACCACACGCTTGCGATGCTCCGAGCAAATGTGAACCGCCTCATTAGACGGACATGGTGCACGACCAAAAAAGCATCTGCTCTGCAGGATCACCTCGATATCTATTTGAATTTTCATAATGAAGAACTGATTAAGCAAAAAGTAGCACAGATTTGATGCTAACGGTGGTCATCATCAGAGATTGTCGGCGTACTGCTAGCGCCAAAACTGAGAAATCGCAAAAATTGAATGTCAGAAAATTACAAAATTGAAAATTTGGTCCACCGAAAGGGATCAGTTTGTGAAGTTTTAGTTTGATGCTTAACACCTGGCCCTATAGAATTAATACAAGACCTTCAAAGGGGAATATGTTGGGAAGTACAAAAGTTTTTATAATTGATACGAATGTTCTGCTATTCGATCCCGCTTCTGTCCGAAAATTTTCTCCTCATGAAGTTTTTATCCCGTTGGTGGTCATTGAAGAGCTCGACCGTTTCAAAAAAGACCAAAACGAAAATGGACGAAATGCTCGCACTTTTTCGCGCGATATAGATCAGCTAAGAAAAAAGGGTTCTCTCGCTAAAGGTGTCGAGCTTGAAAATGGGGGAATGCTCAAGATTGGAATTGTAACCGAGCATATGGCAGAAGAGGCCTTTGGAATTGACCTTACAACGACCGACAATTTAATTCTGTCAGCGGCCTTGCAACTTAAAAAGAAAGGGCATCATGCCATTCTCATTACAAAAGATATTAATCTCAGATTAAAGGCCGATGCTTTAGAGCTGGAAGCAGAAGATTACGAAACGTCTGGAGTTCAAGCAGAAAACCTCTACATGGGTCAGAGAACCATAGAGTTGAGTGAAGAAGATCTTAATGCTTTTGAGAGTGAACGATTTCTTTCGTTTGAAAAAAGAGAAGATTCTAACATTTATGCCAATGAATATCTTATTTTGTGCAGCAAAAATAATCCAGGAAGGAAACTTCTTGGGCGCTATCATCTGAAAAAACAAGGTATTGTTCCTCTCGTGAAGGCCAGAGAAGGGGTGTGGGGAATCTATCCCAAAAATATAGAGCAGCAGTTTGCTGTAGACGCACTTTTAAATAATGAAATCAGTCTAGTCAGTCTAGTTGGAAAGGCCGGAACTGGTAAAACATTGCTGGCAATAGCAGCGGGTCTGGAGTGTGCGATATCGGCCCAGGACTATACAAGAGTTTTAGTATCTCGACCTATTATTCCAATGGGAAGAGACTTAGGTTTTTTACCAGGTGATGTGAATGAAAAGTTAGGTCCATGGATGCAGCCAATTTTTGATAATATTGATTTCTTATTTGGAGGTCAGCGTTCAAAAAATGAGATGACAACCTGGGATGAGCTTATTAACCAGAATCTTTTGCACGTTGAACCTCTGACTTACATTCGAGGGCGTTCACTCCCTAATCAGTATATGATTGTGGACGAGGCGCAAAATCTTTCACCTCATGAAATCAAAACTATCATTACCCGCGCAGGTGAAGGTACCAAGGTTGTCTTAACTGGGGATTGTGAGCAAATCGATAGTCCTTATCTTGATTCAGTAAATAATGGTTTAACCTACTGTATTGAGCGGCTAAAATCTGAGGCCATTGTTGCCCATGCAGCACTCCGAATAGGAGAGCGCTCTGAGCTTTCTGAAATTGCCAGTCAGCTTTTATAGACGACGTGAAAGAGTTTTTTGAAAATCTTCCCTACCAAAGAAAACATCTCCGGGCACCGGTAGGGCGAGAGGTTTTAGTTCAGCAAGCTGGAGATGTAAAAAAAGTTTACCTTTTGAATGTTTCCGAGGGAGGCTGCCTCTTGAAGTCTTTGCAGGGGAATGACGAGTCAGACGTTGGGCTTCTTTTTGCCCTCCCGTTATTTCCAAGGTTTCAGAGTTTAAGCGTATTGCAGCAAGAAAACCTTCAACCAGAAATCATAAGGTTTAAAGTTCTCCAGGCCAAGGCCCGAATTCTAAGAGTCACCAATCGCAATATTCCTGGTCAATCGTCTGGCGCAATTGCCTTAAGATTTATTGAACCCAACTCTAATCTGAAAGTGGTTATATCAAGTTATGTTGCTCTTATGAGAGATAATCTCCATTATCTCCAAACTCTGGCCGAGACAGCTCAAACAAATTTAGCGGCAAAAGCTAAGGCCCTTAAATTTGCTAAACTCTTAGGCCATGCACCAGATATTTCAGTGGGCCAGCTTAAAGAGATATTGTCGGGGCACTTTCAGGGACTTTGTCGTTTTTGAGAGATTGGAGTAATAAAAGCGTATCTCCAATACTGTTTTTTTCGGCCGTTAAAAGTGTGATTAAAAAACTGAGTGATTTGTCAGCAGTCGCAAAATCTTCAAAATGTATTTCACACAACTCATCTGCTAGGATACGGATTTTTTCACTGTGGTTGAAAAGATCGTGGCAAATTTTAGAATATTGACTAGGGCCTGATGTCATAAATTTGATTTTCCAGCTGATGAATTTTTCCCAACACGCCCTTGTTCATCTTTAAAACAGAGTCAGCACTATGGGGCGAGTGCGAAATGCGGTCGGCAAGCTCTTTGAAAAGGGCCTGGGCACGGTCTGCGAAAGCGGTCTTATAACTAGAACTATGAAAGTTTTGCAAGAAGTCCAGGATTTCAAATTCCATTTCCTCGTCTTTCAAATTTTGTAAGTATTGCGCGTAGCGGTTTGGTTTTTTTAAAAAAAGTATTTCAGCAGTCACTCGTTTAGTCCCTTGTTTTGTGCTTTCGTCTTATAAGAGTTTAGCGGGACTTATTCAATAAGGTTAAGTAAAAGTAAGTGTTGGTTGTAATTCTTACCAGGCGTCAAAATGGCCGGTGTCAAAAAAAAAATGACTCCCGGCCTCTTGGTTATTCTCCGTGCTTATTAAAATAGCTCTTTGATCCCTCTGGATCGGGTTTCATCGTGTCTTTGCCTTCTTCCCAGTCAGCAGGACAGACTTCTCCATGCTCGGCCGTGTATTGATATCCCTTTAAAATCCTCAAAACTTCATTAACGCTTCGTCCAACGGAATTATTGTTGATCGTAGACTGCTGAACAACATTGTCAGGGTCAATTAAAAATAGCCCGCGCAACGCTATTCCTTCCTCTTCCAGCAACACCCCATAGTCTCTCGCAATTGTTTTGTTCATGTCAGCGATAATTGGATAGCGAATGTCCCCAATCCCACCTTCTTTTCGTGGAGTCTGGGTCCATTTTAAGTGTGAAAAAAGCGAGTCAACTGAGCAAGCTAGAATTTGACAATTACGTTCCTGAAATTTTTGCTCTGCCTCGGAAAAGGCTATGAGCTCGGTTGGGCAGACAAATGTAAAATCTAATGGATAAAAGAAAAGAACTTTCCATTTCCCTTTGTACTTATCTAACGACACTTCTTCGAATTGGCCGTCGATGACTGCCTGGGCCTTGAAGTTTGGTGCTTTGTTTCCGACTAATCGAGTCATTGAACGCTCCTTTGCTGAGAACTTGTTTTCTACGGACTTATATACTCTTTTTCTTGGTGAGTGTCTAAAGGCTGAAAGGTTAGACGGCCATGTTCAGAATTTAAAAGTTGAATTAAGATATTATTCATCCGATAGGTTTAATTACAGAGGTACTATGAATCACAAAGCAGGGCCATTAGGCGCCAAAGGTTATATCCCGAACCCTATAGTTATTGAACAAACGGCAAGAGGGGAGCGGCAGTACGATATTTATTCTCGTTTACTTCTGGATCGAATTATCTTTCTAGGAACCGAGGTTAATGACGTTGTTGCAAACTTGTTGGTGGCCCAGATTTTATTTCTTGAGCAATCTGATAGCGAAGCTCCAATTCATTTTTATATTAACAGTCCTGGAGGCTCGGTTTATGCCGGCCTAGGGATTTATGATATTATGCAGCACGTTTCTTGCCCTATTCACACGTATTGTGTCGGAATGGCCGCTAGCATGGGGGCACTGTTACTGCAGGCGGGCGAAAATGGCTCGCGATTCAGTATGCCTCATTCACGAATTATGATTCACCAGCCTCTGGGAGGGGCACGGGGACAGGCCTCAGACATTGAAATTCAGGCAAGGGAAATTTTGGCCTTAAAAAAACAACTCAATCAAATTTTTGTGAAACATACCGGTCGAACGGTTGAAGAAATTGAAACCGCAACAGATCGTGACAACTACCTCACACCTGAACAGGCCAAGGATTTTGGAATCATCGATGTCATCATCGGACCAAAAGGGAAGCCAAGTAAAACAGAGGCATAGAGAGTGAATGGTTTGGTATCATTTGTGCATTTTATTGAAGAAATTGGTCTTGGAATAAGAGATCAAGTTTCAACAAAGGTTGTTTATGACAAATAAAAATCGGTACGGAAGCGGATACGGAACACTTCACTGCAATTTTTGCGGTAAATCTCAAAAAGAAGTGAAAAAACTCATAGCCGGGCCAGGTGTCTATATATGTGACGAATGTACAGAACTTTGTAACGACGTCATTTATCAGGCAACGATTGAATCCAAATCTAAAACGACTTTGGATAAAGTTCCTAAGCCCCATGAAATCAAGGCGCATCTCGACGAATATGTTATCGGCCAAGAGCGTGCTAAAAAAATTATTTCAGTTGCCGTTCACAATCATTACAAACGGATTTCCCATCGTCCTTCGTCTAGAAAAAATGACGATGTTCTATTGTCTAAATCTAATATCCTTTTGGCCGGCCCTACGGGAAGCGGAAAAACTTTAATGGCCCAATCTTTGGCGAAATATTTGAATGTCCCTTTTGCGATTGCGGATGCGACCTCACTTACAGAAGCGGGCTACGTTGGTGAAGATGTAGAAAATATCATCCTCACTCTTCTCCAAAACTGCGACTACGATATTGAAAGAGCGCAGCGAGGAATCGTTTACATTGATGAGATAGATAAAATAGCGCGCAAATCTGAAAATCCATCAATCACTCGAGACGTGTCTGGCGAAGGTGTTCAGCAAGCTTTACTTAAACTTATTGAGGGTACTGTTGCTGCGATTCCTCCAAAGGGAGGGAGAAAGCATCCTCAACAGGAATTCTTACAGGTCGATACAACAAATATTTTATTTATTTGTGCCGGGGCCTTCGTAGGTCTTGATAAAATTATCGAAAAACGGATTAGTAAAAGACCTCTTGGTCTTGGAGTCGAGGGCAAAAAGTCCAAAGAAGACTTGCGAGGTGAAATAGAAAAATTTGGAGGCATTGAGCCCGAAGATTTGACTCGTTTTGGTCTTATCCCTGAGCTCATCGGGCGACTTCCTGTGAATGCTTTGTTGCAAGAACTAGATGAAAAGGCGTTGGTTGAGATTCTGACGCTGCCTAAAAATGCTTTAACGAAACAGTATAAAAAACTTTTTGAATTCGATGGCCTAGAACTCGATTTTGATAAAGATGCTCTCGATGAAGTTGCAAAAATAGCTATTAAGAAAAAGACAGGAGCTCGAGGTCTTCGCTCTATTTTAGAGCAGGCCATGCTCGATGTGATGTATGACATTCCTTCTAATGAGAAGGTCAATCGAGTTTTAATCACAAAGGATTCAATTAGTGGTTTAGCAGCTCCTAAGGTTTTTGAAGGCAAAAGAAAGGCCAAGGCTGAAGACGCAAAATTCACTGCTTCTAGCTCCAAAGATAAAATCGAAAACGCTTCATAGTCTTTTAGTCGTGTAAGATCCATTTTCCGGCCAGTTTTTATGAGAATAAAAACTGGCGTGTCTTGATGGATAAGGACTGGAAATTATTCAACAACTTTTCTGTAGGACGTTTTTGCCATTTGATTGGCCTTGACCCTGACCCGGCCTTGCGGCACAATAAGTAAAGAGAGCTTTGTTCCAAGAGGGAGCAAAGACTGATTCGGAGCCGCGCAGGAGGTGCTATGTCGGACAGTAAGTCGAAGGCCCAAACCCTTTCTTTTCCTCTTCTTCCTTTGAGAGAAAGAATTATTTTTCCCCATATGGTGATTCCTCTTTTCGTTGGAAGAGAGAAATCCATTGCGGCACTGGAGAAGGCCTACCGCAAAGACCGCCAGCTTTTTATGGTGACCCAAAAAGATGCAAATAACCTTAATCCGTCGAGAGAAGATGTTTACGATATTGGCACCGTTGTCTCTATCGTTCGCATGTTAAGGCTTCCGGACAACACAATTAAGGTGCTCATCGATGGGAAGTATCGCGCAAGAATCGAAGAGTTTTCTTGTGGTGAGGATGGCTACATTGCAAAGGTCAGTGAGTGTGCGGATGAAGGGACTGACGCCCAAGAAATTGAGGCCGTCGTTCGAAGTATAAAAGGCGTCTTTGAACAATACGTAAAAATGAATAAGCGTATTCCTCCAGAGCTCTTGATGAGTATCTCTTCCATCGCAGATCCTTCGCGTTTGGCAGATATCATCATTGCGCATCTTTCGATGAAAATTCCTGAAAAACAAGAAGTTCTAGAGGCCGTGAATGTCCAAAAAAGGCTGGAGCTTCTTTTAGAAAAACTTCAAGGTGAAATTGAAATCATCAATGTTGAAAAACGGATTCGGTCTCGGGTGAAGGCCCAGATGGAGAAGTCGCAAACGCAATACTATTTGCACGAAAAGATGAATGCGATTCAAAAAGAGCTCGGCGGGCAAGAAGATGGAAAGAACGAAATTTCAGAAATGGAAGAGAAGCTTCTCCGAAAAAACATGCCCGATGAAGCAAGAGAGCGAACCGTTAAAGAGATCAAGAAACTAAAAACCATGTCTCCTATGTCTGCGGAGTCAGCGGTGGTTCGCAACTATATTGACTGGATGTTGGATCTTCCTTGGCAGGAATTTACTGAAGACGACAACGATGTTCATCACGCTAGAAAGATTTTAGAAGAAGATCATTACGGACTAGAAGATGTTAAAGACAGAATCATTGAATATCTTGCCGTGAAAGGTCTTGTCGGTCCTCGGGACGGGAAGGGGACTATCTTATGTCTTGCTGGTCCACCAGGCGTCGGTAAAACGTCAATTGCCCGCTCACTGGCAGAATCTCTCGGCCGAAAATTTGTGCGAATCTCTCTCGGCGGAGTTAGGGATGAAGCTGAAATTCGAGGCCATCGCCGGACCTATGTCGGCGCTATGCCCGGTAAACTCATTAAAGCTCTTAAAAAAGCAGGTACGAGTAATCCGGTAGTCCTCCTCGACGAGATCGATAAAATGAGCTCGGATTTCAGAGGAGATCCAGGTTCTGCAATGCTAGAGGTCTTGGATCCGGAACAGAATAGAAACTTTAATGATCACTACATTGAGGTTGACTACGATCTCTCACAAGTGATGTTTGTGATGACGGCCAATGATCTTTCAGCAATTCCAGGTCCCCTTAGAGATCGAATGGAAGTCATCAACATTGCTGGGTATACGCCTTTCGAAAAAATGCAGATTGCTAAAAAATATTTGCTTGAAAAGGCCGTCAAAAGTCATGGACTCAAAAATCATCCTGTTGCCATTAACGATAAGGCCTACCAGAAAATTATAAGTGGCCATACCCGAGAGGCTGGCGTTCGAAACTTGGAAAGGATGATCAATACAGTCGCTAGAAAGATTGCTACTGAAGTTGTGACTGATAAAATTGAAGAAGGCGTTAAGTTTACCGTCACTCCTAAACTTGTGGACAAGTTTTTAGGTCCGGTGAAGTTTGATCGAACTGATGTAGAAAAAGACTCACAAGTGGGTCTGGTCAATGGACTCGCTTGGACATCGGTCGGAGGCGAGCTTCTAAATATTGAAGTTGTCACGGTTCCAGGGAGTGGAAAGATCCAATTAACTGGGAAGCTTGGGGATGTCATGCAGGAATCGGCCAAGGCCGCTTTGAGCTATGTACGTTCTGTCAGTCAAATCTTAGGAATCGACCCAGAGTGGTATGCCAAAAACGATTTGCATATTCATGTGCCCGAGGGTGCAACGCCAAAGGATGGACCGAGTGCCGGTGTCACTCTTGCGACAGCGCTGACTTCTGCCATCACTGGCATCCCGGTAAAGCAAGACGTCGCCATGACTGGAGAGATTACTCTGAGAGGACGCGTTTTAAAAATTGGTGGATTAAAAGAAAAAATGCTGGCAGCAAAACAAGCTGGACTCAAGCATGTCATTTTTCCAGCCAAAAATGAAAAAGACTTAGAAAAAATTCCTGCAGAAATTAAGGATGGAATGAAGTTGACCCCTTGTTCTCATGCAGAAGACGTCTTAAAGGCGGCCCTTGATCTCGAGAAACCAGAAGAATTTATGAAAGTGCTTTCACTCAAGGTTTTAAAAGGCTCAGGCGGCAGTGAAGATGGGTCTATAGAGATTGCGAATTAGAAAAACTATAGCGGATTGAAGCGCCTTCTCAGAAAGGGGAGGCGCAAATTGTTCACAAGGAACAGCGGTGAGATTTTTTTCCCTATTTTTGACATTTTTATTTCTCGGGCTTGGAGCTGCCGAAGCGAACATCGCAAAGATGAAACGAGTTTTAAGTCTAAAGCGCCCAGCGATTAATCGCTGTTATCAAACTTTTGGTGATGGTCTGAAAGGTGATTTCGACTTGCACTATAAAGTCGACCGGTCCGGCAGAATTTATGCCTCTGGCGTAGGCGAGACTCAGTTTAGCCGCAACTTTCAGGCTTGCGTTATCCGTAAAACCTGGAACACAGTACTGAGTCAATACGGTCGACCATATAGACTAAAACATACTCTGCATTTTCGCTAATTCTCGCAACTCAGACTTGACGAGCTCAGTTTGGCGTCCTAAATTTTGCCTACCTTATCTAACTCATTGCGGGCCGTTAGCTCAGCTGGGAGAGCGCCACCCTTACAAGGTGGATGTCGGCGGTTCGATCCCGTCACGGCCCACCAATCAATTTGAGTAATGAGGGCGCGAACGCCAAACAAATCTTTTTGAGTGATAAACCAATTTTGAAGAGGGACAAGAAACTTGCGAGGAATACTAAGCAGCTTCAAACTCAGGAAGCTGATTTATGTATCAAAAAACTTTAGCAATATTGCCCCCCTTCAAAATTCCAATCCCCTTGAAATCATTACCGCCAGACTTTTCAATCCCTGAAAAATATTGATAAAGAAATTTGTAATTAACGCCAACTTTTAGCTATTTTGTTTGTTATTGCGACTCGTAATTTACGTGTCGGCCAGCAAAAAGGGTGGGGCATCTCGATTTCTACTTTCTGAAATTTTCATTCTTCGTCAGCAACTGCTAGTGGCTAAGCGGCAACGTAAATAAAGGAGCAAATACAATCCAGCCGACCGACTATTCCTTGGATAAGCTTTTTATCAAACACCTTTAATGGAACTTGGTCTCTTGATTTATTCAAAGTTGATTCATTTTTTTTGAAAATTTATGTTGTCATGGTAGCAATGGATGTCTATTCAAGAAAAATTATTGGAATATCAATCGCCAAATATCCATTGGACGGGCCCTCTGTATGCTGAATTTTCAATTCCATTATAAACAAATCACCTTTTCCTAAAAAGATGAAAACAGATAACGATCCACTTATTCGATGTCATCGATACATGGCAAATTTAAGAATATTTGGTATTAAAGAAATAAAAAGTGTTCCTTACGTTCCCAGAAGTCACCCTTTATCGAGGAATTGATTAAAACCATTCGAAGAGAGTATTTGGATAAGGTTGTATTTTTCGGAAAGAAAGATCTTGAAGCGAAACTTTTTGACTTCGCCTAGTACTATAATGAGGGGCGAGTTCACAGTGGTATTGGTTTTAGAACTCCACGAGAAAAAGCTTTGGACTTAGGACCAAGACCCATAAATTCAGAGCAAGGATACTGGAAAACATTTTGTGATGGTATGTATTCATCCCCAGTCGCTGCTTAGATTGAAATTTTGAAGGGGGATACGGTATAAAGACCTACCAGGTGATTTCAAGGTCGTAGTTAAGGAAATAAATTCACTTTTAATAAAATTTGAATGAGTGATGAATGGGATGAAAGATTTAAGCAGCCTAGGTTTTTTCTATGGAATTTGGTGTTACAAATTTATTCCCTTGCCCCTCTCCTCGACCTTTATCGAGTACTTCATTGGAGTCAAAATCGCTGAAGTAGCTTCTGAAAAGAAAAAAGGGTCTAGAAATAACTATTTACAGATATGTAAATAGTATCCGCTCTCCTTGTTAAAATAGTTTCCAATGCGATAAAATGCTTTAAATTTGCATATTCTACTCAAGAGTATAATCAAGAAATTATGGTAAAAATATGAATTCAATTTCCATTTTCCCCAAAAGACACCTCCTCATTTTTTTAACCTGTTTGATCTTTCAATTAAATTTGCATGCGCAAGATAGAATTGGTGATATTGAAGTAAAAATTAGTGTTGGAGATATGACAACATTTACTACCGACGCATACATCGTTCCTCATTTTGGTACTTGCGCTTCCTTTGGCGGAGTTGGTGGTGCCGTAGCAAGGTCTGGTGGTGGACCCGGGTTAAAAGAGTTTGACGAATATATAACTCGACACGGAAAACAAGAATTTGGTTTTGTCCATCTAGCTGATTCTGGTGGCGGAAACTCTCGCTATGTTCTTAATGTTGTATCTGTAGGATCAGGAGCAGAACAAGAGTTTGAAGTCGTAACAAAATCGATACTTCACGCATTAAAGACTGCAGGAGCTAAAAACCTCAAGGCCGTTGCTATGCCAGCCCTTGGAACAGGAATTATCGGAGACCTTACAAGTGATCAATCAGCAAAAGCGATGATGGCCGGAGTTCAACAATTTGTTAATGCAGGCGGTAAATTAGATAAAATCGACATCGTCATCTTTGGAGACAAAAGTGCTCGAGCAACCTTTCAAGAAGTTTTAAGGGACAAGAAATATTTAGCCTCAGTTCCAGAAGTTGGAATGCGCGAATTCGATATGACTAGATGGGTGGCTGGTATGCAAGCTGATGCATACGAAAATGAGAGAGCTGGTATAGATGCTTCGGAACAACCGACCCAAGAAGCAGCTCCATCTATCTCTCCGAAATCTGCCTCAGCCGAAGACGTTGTTAAATCAAACTTTATTTTAGAAATATTACTAGGTGACATTACGAAAGAGAAAGTTGATGCCTATATTGTTCCACATTTCAATTCAGCTATCTCCTATTACCGTGGTGTAGGAGGCCTTCTTGCGATAAGGGGAGGCTATCCAGGGCTAAAAGCTTATAAAAAGTTTGTTAATGGTAGAACTCTAGATTTTGGCACAGCCCATGTAACGAAATCCGGCGGAGGAAATGCCCAATACCTAATTAATGTTGTGTCTCTAGGTTCGGGTGCAGACTCTGAGTACAGAGTCGTATCCGAAACCATGTATAATGCATTAGAAGAAGCTGAGGCAAGAGGAATAAAATCTGTAGCTGCCCCGGCCATGGGAACAGAAATCATTGGTCATCTTTCCCCTGAGCAATCAGCTATGGCCATGATAGCGGGTATTAAAAAATATGCTGCTAAAGGTGGAACTATTCAAGACATTAAAATTGTAATTTCTGGAGATCAAAATGCGCACTCAAAATTTGTTTCTGTTAGAAATAATTTATTTAGTGGATCTGGCAAAGTAGGAAATAGCTGTCTATTGGATTTTACTGGTTTATTTAGGAAAAAGTAATGACTTTCCTCCATTGATAGATTCTGCTATCTGTAGCAAAGTAAGAAAAGAAAATCACACTTGTCGCTCTTCAAAATTCCGAACCCCCTTGAAATCATTTCCACTGGCCTTCCAATCAAGGAAAGATTTCAGCCATCTGTAGCAAGGTAGAAAAAGAGGAACCATATTACTCTTGCCGATCATATTAAGAAGGGACTTACCAACTTTCATGTGGCGCTTTAGTAACTATCCTTATCTCAGTCGTCGAGGCGATGCCGCTCGACGCTTCTGGCTTTCGCAATTTGAGCTCGAGTGGTTGTGTGGTTATTCCACCGAATTCGTTCAATCGGAGTAGGTCCCGACGCTCACCAGTGATAGCATCAGCCGCTGATGGTCACTCTGTTTTTAGGGTCTGCAAGATTTATTTTAGCAAAAAAATCACAGATAGAGAGTGGTCTTGGCCATCAAAAACCAAGAAAATTTCATCGAAGATGGTTGGAAATTTTTGTGTGAGTAGTCCATTCTTTGAAAGAGGTGTAGCAAGGACTGCCATAAAAGTTAAAAGAAGGATAGACTGTCAGTTTTCCATATGAACGCTATGACAGGAAGGCAAAGCCGATGAAAAGTTTTTCAAATAGATTACTAGGAAAAACGGTCACAATCACTGGTGCTTCTTCAGGTATTGGTGAGGCCTGCGCTTATGAGTTCGCTAAGGCCGGTGTCAATTTGAAACTCATTGCTCGAAGGGAAGAAAGACTGAACAACCTGAAGGCCAAGCTTCTCGAGTTCACTAAAAAAGAGAATCTCGATTTAGGTATCGATATTTATCCAAAAGACTTGACGGCGAGGAATGGCGTAGACGAACTGGCCGAGGCAGGGGCGCTAGATTGCGAGATTCTTATCAATAACGCTGGTTTTGCCTTGGGAAAGTCTAGTGTGGCCGAAAGTGACCCTACAGAATGGATGAAGGTTTTCAATCTCAATTGCTTAGCGGCCTTTGAAGTGACTCAAGCCTGTTTGAAATCGATGCTTTCTCACAATGGTGGTGATTTAGTCCACATCGCGAGTATTGCTGGTCATCAATCTTATGCTGGGGGCGCGGCCTATTGTGCTAGTAAGTCAGCTTTGCGGAGCTTTGTGAAATCTTTAAGGAAAGAATGCTTGGGAAAAAAAATTCGACCGATGCTTCTTTCACCAGGAATGGTGAAAACCGAATTTAGTCTAGTGAGATTTCAAGGAGACCAAAAAAAAGCGGATGAGGTTTACGAGGGGATAGAGGCCATGATTCCCAGAGATATTGCAGAGATGGCATTGTTTATGGTGAGTAGACCTCAACATGTTTGTATAGACGAACTGCTGGCGCTCTCAACCGATCAGGCCGATGCAGAGACTCTTTTTCGCCGCTCACACAAATAATGGCGGTTCTTTTTTAATATCATCTTGGGAACACCTTTGATGTCCCAAACGATATTAAGGTGAGAAAAGAGTTTTAAAACTAAGTAGCTGATATCGATTTCCCACCAAAGGTGACCTTGCTTAGCAGACTTTTGATAGAAATGATGATTGTTGTGCCAGCCCTCTCCCATCGTAAGAAGCGCTAAAATAAAGTTATTGCGACTTTCATCACTGTTTTCATAACTTTTAGTGCCCCAAAGGTGGGCCAAAGAGTTAATCGTAAAAGTTCCATGCCAAAGAAAAACTGTAGAAACAAAAAAGCCCCACCACAAACCTTCTTCTCCGAAGAGAATTGCAAGAACAACGGCATAAATTACTGGAGGAACGAGATGAAATTTATTAAGCCAAACAAGTTCACGAAATTTCGCAAAATCCGTGATTTTAGAATAGTCGGTAGAGCTTGAATTTTTTCCAATGACCCAACCTACATGGGACCAAAAAAAACTATCTTGAACGGGTGAATGAATATCACTTTGGAGATCTGAAAATTTATGATGATGACGATGATGATGGGCCCACCAAAGAGCTCCGCGCTGGGCGCTCGCACCTCCTAAAAATGCAAGTGCGAATTGAAAGATCCTTCCGCACTGAAAACACTTGTGGGAAAAATAACGGTGAAAGCCTGCGGTAATCGCAAACATTCTTAAATAGTAACTTCCGGCAACCAATCCCCAAGCGCTCCAGCTCCAAGGCCTCGAAATAAGAACCCAAAGGGCAATTCCGTGAATCGCAAGAAAAGGCAGAGAGCCAATCCAGTCAATTTTCCTCGATAGCAATGGTGTACTCATAGCTCGGAACCCCTTTCGCCTTTTTCTTTCTATTCTGAGACAATGCGGAGAATTGCCCTAGGGCCATGACAAAAGTTTTACAAAAAATGCGGCGTAAACTTTTTTTAACCAATCCAATCTTTGTTCTTGTTGTGTCTCTGTGCGCCCTTTTAGGGGCCATCGGTCTCTACATTCGTTGGTTTTTTATCGTTAAAGAACGTTTTGGCCAACTCTTAGCTAGGTTTGAGCTTAAAAAATTCGAAGTAGAGGCCCCGGTATCTTGGCCAATCATTATATTGCTGACTCTTTTTCTTGGGCTTATCATTTATGGGCTTATTTTGATTTTTACCTATTACCAAAAGCTAAAAGGCCTTTATCAGTCTCAAGAAAATTTTATTAATAATTTTACCCACGAGTTGAAAACTCCAATTGCCTCCCTGAGGTTAGGATTGGAGACTTTAGAGCGACATGAATTAAGTCCAAGTGAGAAAGCAAATTTTCTAAATAACATGATGAAAGATACCGAGCGTCTAGCAGAGAGAGTGGATTCTATCTTAGAAACTTCTCGTATTGAGGAAGGTCCGAAGGGATTTACCAGGCAGATTGTGAATGCCCATGAATATGTTTTACAGGTTATCACTCAGATAAGAGATATTCACCGCGATTGCGAAATTATTTTTGAAAGTCATGATTCCGAAAAAAATCCACTATTCATAGAAGTCGGCGTGGAGCTTTTTCCTATTTTATTAGAGAACTTAGTTTCTAATGGTCTAAAGTATAATCTCTCAGAATTCCCCCAAATCACAATCCGAATCAAGCAAGAAAATCAGCGCCTGGTCTTAGACTGCCTAGACAATGGTATAGGCATTCCAGATTCAGAGAAAAAGAAAATTTTTAAAAAGTTCTACCGCTATCATCCCCCAGAACTTAATAGGATAAAAAGACCGCCGGGTTCTGGGCTCGGGCTCTACGTCATTGCTCAACTGGCAAACTTTCACCGCGCGAAAATCGAAGTTCTATCTCAGCAGACTGGTGGTTCGATTTTTAGGCTTCGTTTTCCTCTTAAGAAAAGGCCAATAGAGTGAAGTTATTATTAGTCGAGGATGAAAAACATTTATCCGATGGCATCCGGTTTAATCTGGAAAAAGAAAAAATTGAAGTGGTTGTGAGAACCACTGTTCGGGAGTCAATTGAATTTCTTGAAGGCCATAGTATTCAAGGGATCATCTTAGATCTCATGCTTCCAGATGGAGACGGGAGCGAAGTTCTCCATTTTCTTAATCGACGAGGCGATCCTACTCCAGTTTTGATACTTTCGGCCAAAAACACCGACCGAGATCGTATTACAGGTTTGCGCTTAGGAGTGGACGACTACCTAGGCAAACCATTTCATCTAGAAGAGCTTATCTTGCGAACAAAAAAGATGCTAAAGATGTCTTTTCAACCTTTAATAGTCATCAACCATAAAGAAATTAATCTTAGAACCGGTGTAGTGACGTCAAAGGACGGTTCATTTTCTCTCACAGAGCAAGAAGTTAAACTTCTCAGAGTTTTTCTGGCCAACGAGGGTAAGAGCTTATCCAGAAACTTTCTGCTAAACCAGGCCTGGGATTTTCAATCCGATGTTTCTTCTAGAACAGTCGATAATTTTGTCGGTAGGCTTAGGAAATACTTTGAAAATGATATTCAGAATCCTGAGCTTTTTTACGGTATCAGAGGAGTTGGCTATGGTTTTAAAAAGAGAAAAGACTCTGAGTAAGAAAAATACCATAATCCCAATCTTCCAATTCCACTCGGTAGGATGCTCTCAGTCCAATCTCTAGAGCAAATGGGAGTCTAAAAAAATTTCCCTCCATGACGATCTCTTGCCCGATTGAACGGACATCGTTTTCGATTCCTGAAAACTGCGCGCGCAAGTGGTCATAGAAAGTCGTCGTCCAAATTCTTTTAAGGTAGTAATAGCGTCCGAGAGCAAAATCTGGATAAAAAAGAGGCAATGAGGAATTTAATGATGTCTTAAATTTTTGAGGGGAAAAGATAGAGTCATAGCCGCGAGGGAACAGTAAGAGTTCCGAATACTGATAGGAATTTTCGGCTTGAGATTCAAACTCAGACTTCATCCAAAACGATTGATGAGGAAGAGGTCCTGGAGCAAAAAGTTGAAGGCCTTGATAGCTTTGAAAAGGAGTTTCCGAAAACTGTTCATTCAAATCTGAAGCTGTTCTAAAAGTCGCTCCAAGGGCCAGACCCCAAGGGGAGAAAAGATCACGATGGGCCTTTCTCTTTTTTCGGGAATAGCTTGCCTGAAGAGTTGGTCCAAAAAGTTTAGCATTATCGAGCTCATGAGGTTCAGGAAATCTTCTATTTGTCGCTGAAATAAAATCGCCTGAGACGCCAAATCGCAACCGGTTGGTGTAGCTATTATTTGGCCAGCTTAAAGGCACTGTAAGGCCCAGTTGGAGGGTCGTCTCCTTCCATTGATCTAAATACTGAGCAGAGTCTCTCTCTACCACTAGACTTCTATCTCCATAGCTCGCGGCCACAAAAAATATGGGGTAGAGCGCTGAAACTTCTACCCGCGCCAACACCTGGGATGTGGACTCGTTGAGATTAAAATTCAGTCCGGCCTGAAGCGCAACGGTATTGAGATAATTGTTACTTAGGCCTAGAACTCCGACATCCGGCGAGAGTGGAGGAGCATAGAAAATCCAGCTGTGAAGATTAAAGAAATCACCTAAGATAGAATACTTCTCTGCCTTAAAATATTGGTTACCCTTTGCCAGCTGTTGCTTCCTTTGCTGACTATAGAGGTCACGGTAGAGTGGCGTTTTATCAATCAACGGCCTTGAATAATTGAGCGCGCTTTCGTTCTTTTTTAAGTTTGCTCGTTTTGCGCGCTTGGATACAAAGTATGGCCTTAACCCTCTCAAAGAGTACTCACTATAATAGATTCTTTTATTGTAAAGGTTTGGAGCATGCGCCCCTAGATGAGAATCAGTGATCGCAAAGGCCTTGCCGTTAGGATAAAGCTGATAGATGTTGTCTGTACCCGAATAAGGGTCTTCAAAAATAATTTTTTTCCCGTCAGTTTGCGCATAAGCTATCGTTCGAGAAACCGGTCCCCAAAGATTTCTCAGGTTAAGGCCTTTGAGCTTTAAAAGAGAGATTCCTCTCTGATTACTGGGTGTTTGATAAGTGAGAAGAAGAGAATTTCCCGATGGGTGCCAACTCGCAAACAAAATCATTTTTTTTGAATTCATTCGAATAGATTTCAAAATTTTTCCAGTTTTACTCGAAAGAATGACGATTCGTTGCGCTAGATTGGGAGAAATATGAATTGCCGCCACTTTTTTTCCGGCTGGAGAAAGTCGAGGACAAAAATAGCGACCCTTTGAAGTTAGGGTCTTTTTTCGACTAGTATTCGTATCAAAAATCGCGATATTAGCAAATGTTTGAACGCCCCATCGAGGGTGTTTGTCTCTTTCAGCAAAAGCAACTTTTTGATTTCGCACGATGAGAGGACAGTCAATGACTATAGAAGGTTGTAAAAGTATTTCTTGCTCACCACCTTTGAAAACCTTTACAAAACTAGGCAGGATACCGAGTCCTGTTTTCAATGCGAAAAGAGATCCATCCTTGAGCGGCGCTGGAGAAAAATATTGAAAAAAATCTTCTTCAACTATTTTTGCAGCAGGTAGAGTTTGCGCGGTATCAAAAACTGGCTGGGTATTTTTCTTCCATGTGGATTGAATCTTTTTTAGCATTTTTTGATAATGCGACTCTAGAGATACTCCCGTTTGCTTTTTGATGGCGATTTCCATCCCATAGGGGACAAAGCTTTTTGCAGCGGCAATTTTCTGGATTTGATGAAAAACTCTGCGGCCCAATTGTCTTCGAAGGTGGGTGGTGACTAAATACCCCAGGGGATACTGGTTAGGGTAGAACTTTTTATAAGAGCCTAGCCAGACCTCATCAAAGCTTGGGTACTCATCTGCCAAGGCCATTGCTTTGTAGTGTTGTAAAAATCGTGGCTGCCTTCCTCTCCCTCCAGAACTAAAGACAGTTTCTGCATGAACAGCGTCTCCCTCAAGATACCAAGAAGGAGTTGAGAACAGAGTTCCCACGGCCAAACCGGTCTCTCCGAAAAGGACCTGATAAACTCTATTAAAGCCGGCCTTGTTTTTAAAGATCTGAACAGCATGGCGATACTCGTGAAGGGAGAGCAAGTTCGCCCAATCAATTGCGCCAAAAGATTGTCCTAAAGGCGGAGTCATAAAAAATTGGGAATGCCAGGGTGCTAAGGCCACCAGGCCATTACTAAAAATTGATTGATTTTGAATAACCAGGGGAAGTTTTTCGGGATAAGATTTGAGATCGTTACCAAGGATAGGTCTTAGATCTTCAAGAGCATTGCCCAGTTCTAATGCCTTGTTCTGCATTTTTTTGGGAAAGATGATTCGGAAGTGTGAAGTTTCAATGACTCTCCATTGAAGACTTGAAGGATTTTGACTGCCGTCGCCGTCTAAGCTGTCAAAGTTCATCGCTCGGCCAGAATTGGTGTGGAAGATCAGTGCGACACAGAGCAAAGCGATAGTATGGGATAAGGAGAAATTCATTGGGTCAATTTAATGAAAATAAAAACAAGGACTCCTGTTACCGAAACGTAGAGCCAAAGTGGAAGGGTCCACCGTGCAAGTTTTCTGTGAGCAGTAAAATTTTTTCGGAGGGCCTGGGCAAGGGTTAAAAGAATCATGGGAAGCGCTAGCATTGACGCAACAATATGAGAGATCAGGATGAAAAAATAGAGTGGTCTTATTGGTCCCTGGCCAAGGTAGGGAGTGTCCCCGTGATAGGCATGGTAAATGAGATAAGAGGTCAAAAACAATGCCGAAAATAAAAGTGCGCAACATATAGCTATGACATGTCGCTTGATTTCTTTTCGTTTAATAAATCTCCACGCAAGCAATAAACAAAAAGCACTACAGGTATTGAGGATTGAATTGAGAGCGGGAAGTTTAGAGGTCCAGTGGGGAGAAATACTGGTGCCGGTATCTCGGTAAATTAAATAAAAAAGAAAACCAAGAATTGCAGCGCTGAGCGGAGCGGCCCATATGACATCTTTTTTCATAGAAGAAGAGTCTCAAGAGGCCTGCTTCCAGTCTAGCTCCAATTTCACTAAAGTGCCTTGCGTTTCTTCTTCTAAAATTCTTCTGACATCTTCTTTTTTGATTAAGGTTTCCAGTACAGAAACCCGTGTGCTTAAAATATCGATCTTGCATCCGTTGGTGCAGATATAATCAGCAGAGTAGGCTTGAAAACTTTTAATTGGATCGACGTTTTGAAACTTGGAGTACCAGCACACAAATTCTTGAATCTTTTCGCGCATTTTTTCAAGAATAGCTTCCTCACTATCCCTTCCTAGATTGTATAAAAACCGCCCTGTGTCTTTGCGCCGTTTCTGATTGAAAATAATTTCTATGACACCGGATGGTCGAATATGGAGATTATTGCTGAAACAAACTGGGCAGTACATAGTAATTTATATTATGAAACAGTCTCCTTTTTTGTCGATGGGGTAATGATGGCCGAATCTCAACTTATAAAAACCTTCGATGGAGAATCTCTCCATTGTGAAGTCGAAGAAAAAGGGGCCCCCGTTTGGATCATTGCGACCCATGGCCTCAACGAGCATCTAGGGCGGCATCGTCATTTGAAAAAGCTGTTTTCAGAGTATTTCAATCTCTTTTTCTGGGATTTACGTGGCCATGGACAGAGCACCGGCCGAAGATCTTACGCGAAAGATTTTGGTTTTTTCACCAAAGATTTAGAGACTGTTGTGTCTCATCTTCAGGGCCACTACGGTATGCAGCGATATTTTCTCTATGGGCATTCCATGGGAGGACTTATTTGCTCTGACTTCGTTCAAAATCTTCAGCGAAAAACTTCGATGCCCGAAAAACTTTTTTTATCGTCTCCGGTGATTGCCGCCCCTGGCAATTTGGGGGAGGCGCTGAGCATCCTTCCCCAAGAGCTTTTGAGAAAGGCCAGTTTGCTTCCCGGGCTACCCCTGTCATTTGTAGATGTTGATAAGTTGTCTCACCGGGTGTCCGTGGCTGAAGATTTTCAGCGAGATCCCTTAACAAATAAAAAAACTCATTCAAAGTTGCTTCTCGGACTTATTTCTCGGGCCGAACAAGTCTTCAGTCGACCGTTGCGATACGAGGGTGGACTTTATGCAATGATTGGTTCTGAGGATAAAATTGTGAATCCCCATGCGTTTGATAATTACTTTTCAGTGATGGAAAAAGGGGCAAAGATTCTCAAAGTGGAAGGTGGCTATCATGAGCTTCACAATGAGATTGATCTTTACCGGAAACCGGCCTTGGATTTTTTGGCCGATGCTTTTTTTAGCTCTCTTAAATCTACAGATTCGTTTTTTTAAATTTCTCTAAAAAAGCGAGTCTCTCGATTATAGGTGGATGGGAGTAGTAAAACTGGGAATAGAGAGGATCAGGAGTCAGCGTACTAGCATTTTCTTTCACTAATTTAACTAAGGCCTGCTGTAAATAGGCCGGTCCACTGTTCTTGGCAGCAAATTCATCGGCCTCAAACTCATTTTTTCGAGAATACCAAGAAAAAATAGGCTTTAGAATAAAGAGATAAATAGGAAGGACTAATTGGAAAAGGTAGAGAGCTGTAAACGGTGTGCGGTATGCAACAAAATGCGAGGTGAAAAATAGCTCTGATTTATAGAGATTTGATAAAACAGCAAAACCGATAAAACCTAGAAACAAAAAAAATAGCAGCATCTTTAAAACATGCTTCTTCTTAAAATGCCCCAGCTCATGGGCCAACACGGCCTCAAGTTCAGATGAATTTAAAGAGGAAAGCAAGTTATCAAAGAAAACAATCCGCTTTTCTTTTCCAAACCCAGTAAAATAAGCATTGCCATGGCCACTTCTCTTAGAGGCATCCATGACAAATAGGCCATTGGACTGAAAACCAGTTTTATTAAGAAGTTCTAAGATTTTGTCGCGAGATTCTCCCTCTTCCAGTGGAGTAAATTTATTAAACAGGGGCGCAATAAACCTTGGATACAAAAGCAGCATGAGCAGCTGAAAACTGGCCAAAGTTGCAAAGGCCAAAAGCCACCAGGCCTTTGGAAACCATAAGAAAAGTGAAAGGATCAATGCTAATATAGGGGCCCCAATGCAAACACCTAAGACCAAGTTTTTTGCCATATCTTTTAAATACAGCGATGGGGTTGTTTTATTAAAACCAAATTTTTCCTCAACCTTAAAAGTTGAATAGAGTGAGAGCGGCAATTCGGCGGCAAAAGTAATAAGTGACATACCGGCAAAGAAAATAAGCCCGGCCAAAACAATAGAGTCGGTCCAAGACTCAGAAAACGCCGCCACTCTGTTAATTCCACCACCAGGCAGAAACCACATAAGAAGAACTGCATCGATAAGTAGTGACCAAAGTGAGAGTTTAAGCTTTGCCGCTGAATAGTTTGCCGCTTTCTTGTGATCTTCTATCGTCACAATATCACTGAGACCTTTTGGAATTTCATCTGCATGGTTTTGAATATGGCGATAATTTCGCGAAACGAGATAAAGCTGCACAGAGAGTTTCAGAATAAAAAGAGAGAAGAAAAGAACTTGCAGATATTGAATATCAGACATAGAACCTCTTATATTATGACCGAAATAATTGCTACAAAGGCCACTCCTAGTACTCATATCCTGAGAGAGGGGGAATTGGCTCCTCTTTTTCAACTTCCAAATCAAAATCAAGAATTGGTTTCTTTGAGGAGTTACCGAGACAAAAACTGGGTGATTCTCTATTTTTATCCAAAGGCCCAAACGCCAGGCTGCACCACACAGGCACGTGATCTAAGAGACGGATTGGAAAAATTGGAAGATTTCAATGCTGTTGTGTTGGGAATGAGTCCCGATGATCCGGAAAAACTTAAAAAATTTGAAGTAAAAGAGTCTCTGAACTTTCACTTACTCTCTGACCTTAATCATCAGGTTGCAGAGAGCTACGGGGTTTGGGGAAGAAAGAAGTTTTTAGGAAAGCAGTATGATGGGATTTTTCGAACCACTTTTATTATCGGAAAAGATGGAAAAATAAAAAGCGTGATTGAGAATGTAAAAGCAAAAGCTCACTTCAAAGATATTTTAACGAGGTTCGAAACTCTCTAGCAGTGGGCCCAAGAGCTGCAAAGTTTTCTTTAATTCTGGCCAGCGCTCAATAGGCGCAAAAATTTCAACCTCTCTATAGTTTTCACCTTTCCAGCATTCTGTGAGCGTCGAATAGAAGCAAAGCCCTTCTGACGCCTCTAGAACAAAGTAGACAAAATGAGACTGGTTTTTGGGCATGCAAATTCGAATGGCCTTCAGCCTTTCATTTTCTGAGATCGGTATAGGGGAGAAGAACGCTTCGTTGACTTCCATACAACGCGTAATAGAATAAAAGAGAAGGCCAGTCAAAATTTTGCGATAAAGGAATTATGAACTCACCAATCAGACCCTTTAGATTTTTCGGCTTTGTTGTGGTTTTGAGCGCTTTTAGTGGTTGCGCTTGGATGGAGCGGCAAACTCAAAAAATTGTCGATGGACAGAGGGAAATCGTTAAAGAAGAGCTGCAGAAAGAAGTGGTACCCCGTGCGCAGTATGAAGAACTTCTCAATAAATACCAGGAATTACAAAAATCGGCCTTAGCTGATAGCGATTATGCGACAAACCCCATGGCGTCCAAAATCCAGGATGCAGAGATGGAAACAGTTGATGTCTTTTCGTCGCAAGATAAAAAAAGTGATTCAACAAAACCCATTCAACAAATAGACACGGCACCATCAGGTGCGGAACTTCCCGAATATGCGATTGAAGGACAAGTCGGAGATTTCCAGAAGGCCTTAGAGCAATTTCGGGCCGGACAGTGGGAGAAAGCTCGTCCAACACTACTGTCGAAAGTTGACTCACCAGTTTTACAAATAGCAGTTAGGGCAAATTTCTATTTGGGCGAGACTGCATTTGCTCAGAAAAAAATGGATGAGGCCAAAGGCTACTTTGAAAAGGTTGTCACAACTTACGCCTTTTCCGGCCTAGTTGTTCCATCCTTAGAACGGCTTGTTATTATTTACAGAACGCTCGGCCAAAAGGAATCGGCCGAAAAATATGACTCTATTTTGAGAGATGTCTTTGGCATGGATGCTGCTAATGAAAATAAAAGCTAGCATTTCAAGCTTGCTTGCAATTTTACTAATCCTTTTTTCGCTTAAAGTAAGTGCGCAAAAAGACGAGGTCTCGTCTGATATTGAAGACGAACTCGATGCTTTAGAAGATGAGTTGAAGACTACTGATCTACCGGATCTTTCTGAGTCGGTAGAGACTCAAGAGTTACCAGAAAGTACGGTCGATCCTTCGGTCATTCCCTCTCCCTCCCCAAAAAGTTCAGCCGAAGAAAAAGAAGAGAGTGATGTTTCGATGGATCTAGGAGACGACTTCGAAGACTTAGAAAAAGATCTCGGTCCCTTAGACGATAGTATTCAAGAAGAGTTATCTGAGGGGGATCCTTCTACAGAAGAATTAGAACTAGAGTCTGAACCCGAAGCGGAAGTTGCAGAAGAAAAAAAGGAAGAAGGCCCTCCGCCCAAAATGGAGGCCAACGAAAATCCCGTTTTTAATCCCGGAATCGAAGAAAAGAAGCTTCTCGAAATAGCGTCAAAGGTTGGAAACAGAATCCCAGTTGATGAATGGAATGAAGTGGCCACATCGGTCAGCAAAAGTAGCTATACAGTTCGCGAAGGGGACTGGTTATGGAAAATTTCTAAACGGCTTTTTGGTTCAGGTTTTTATTATCCAAAAATTTGGGCCCTGAATCCGTACATCAAAAACCCTCACGTCATTGAGCCCGGTATGACTCTTATCTTTACGACCGGAAGTGAAAGTGAGCTTCCCGAAATCCAGATAGGAGAATTTAGTGCTGAAGTGGATAGAGATGCGCTTGCAAAAACTGACAACACGATTAATAAATTCTCTCAGTTTGGAGATGATGTAAAACCAAGCTGGTTGGAAGAAAAAAAGAAACTGCTAGAGAAGGGCGCTTATTTTCAGTATGCCTCGGTGGATACGATCGAAGACCTGGTTCGCATAGGTGAAGACCAACTCAATAAGGAATATGAACTTTACCGACCTCCGAGTTCTATTTTTGATATAGAAATTCCGGCCGCAGAGTATGATGCAACTGGTTTTGATAAGCAAATTAGGTTTGATTACGATTTTAAAGAAGGGTTTCATTTGAACACCTTTGTGAGTGTTAATATCGTCCAAGATTTTGGAAGAGTAGACGCTTCTCGGAAACGAGGAAATTACCTCACTTCTTATGATTCTATCTTTGTTGAATTTGAACCAGACCTAAATATTGTACCTGGCGATAAGTTCTCGATCTACAAGGCCGAGGGAAAGGTTGCTCACAAAAATAGTGACAGAGTGGGACTACAGTACACAATTGTCGGTAGCATCCAGGCCAAACGAAAGATTGATGATAAATGGGAATGCGAAATTTTAGGAGCTAGTTACGATATTATCACTCGAGGTGATCGTGTGACAGTTTATACTCCAATGATCGAAAGAATTATTCGGACTTTTAGCAACCGGATAATAGAGGCCGTCATTATCAATGGACATGATGATCTTAAGAAGACTTTTGCATTTGGAGATGTTGTTTTTTTAGATAGGGGCCGAAACGACGGTGTAGAATTGGGAAACGTTTTTGAAACTTATGGATTCAGAGATGGCATAACTCGAAAAATCATCACGCAAAATCCATCCTATAAAACGGGAGAGCTCACGGTTATCACTGTGACTGATAATTTTTCCACTGCGCTCGTAACCCAAAGCAACGATGAAATTCCAGAAGGGGGGCTCGCTATTACCAAAAGTCGAGCACTAGCGGCAGCGGCCACCAAAAAACAAGAGGGCATTGCAGGTAATGAGTTGGAAGAAATAAGGCTCAAAGGGCTTAATTCTCTTGATGCTGAGCTTAACCTCGAGGATATGAATGATACGCTTTTGGACAAGGCAGGGAAAGTTGATTTCACGGATGAAGAGATTGCAGAATTAGATCGGCAAGAGGGTGAAAATTCTTTTCTTGGGGACGAAAAAGATTTGAGTGAGCTCGAAGATCTAGAGGATGATTTAGAAAAAGCGCAGCAATTAATTGAATCTGCAAAACTAGATGAGGATAAGCTATTAGACCAAGAAGGCCTTGAAGACTTAGAAGCCCAAATTGATTCTGAATTGCCAGGCTCATTGGAAGACTTTGAAGAAACTGAGGGGCAAAAGTATATTGACGAAGAGCTGAGCTCTAAAGACAATCCGTATGGATTGACGGAGTACGATATCGAAGAGATTGATGAGCTTCTCAATATAGAAAAACTAGAAGAGCAAAAGGCCGAAAATTTTCCCATCGAAGAAGAACCTTGATTTTATTTCTCTGTTTATCAAGGGGCTGGCCATGGGAGCGGCCGATATTGTACCCGGGGTTTCCGGGGGGACAGTAGCTCTACTCCTCGGGATTTATAACCGCCTCATTTTTTCACTTTCTGCTTTTGCGAGAGATTGGAAGCAGATCGAATGGCCCTTTCTTGTTGTTTTGGGAAGCGGTATTCTCACCGCACTTTTGCTTCTTTCCCGACTAGTTAAAGCGGCACTAGAACATTTTCCTCAGCAGAGCTCTGCTTTTTTTTCCGGCCTTGTTTTAGCATCTTTTTTTATTTTATTTCTCAGCATTAAAGATAAGAAAAAGTTCATAGGGGCCGTTTTGTTAGTCGCTTTTGGATTGATTGTTTTTTTTATTTCTACGGGGGCACGTTTTGATATCCCATTCGGAGGGGCTTGGACATTTCTGTCAGGTGCAATTGCAATTATGGCCATGATTCTCCCTGGGATTAGCGGTGCTTTTCTCTTGTTGTTGATGGGGCACTATAAGCTTGTCATTGATTTACTTCATCATCCGTTTACTGGAACCGCGCCAATTCAGTTGGCACTCTTTGTGGCCGGATGCGGAGTTGGACTATTAGGGTTTTCTAACATTTTAAAATTTTTGCTGAAGCGTTATCCAGGGCCTATGATGATGGCCCTTTCAGGAATGCTTTTGGGCTCGCTGCCAAAGCTCTGGCCTTGGCAGTCTCTGCCTCTATTTAGCAAAACAAGCGGTGAAATAGCCTTTCTAGTTCCATATGGCAGCTTTACCTCCGTTGGGAGCTGTGCATTGCTATTTCTGGCGGGACTCTCAATTGCTTTTATGTTTCGGCCATCTTATGAATAACTTTTGCGAGATTTGTCATAAAATTTTGAAAGGCGGCGTTAGCTCAGCTGGATAGAGTAGTTGGCTTCGAACCAATTGGTCGGGAGTTCGAATCTCTCACGCCGCGCCATTAAATAAAACGGTCCTTTTTGGGGCCGTTTTTCTTCTAACCCAAATCCCCATAGTGTTGCGTCTTAGTTGTGAAAAAAACCTTTTTCTGATTTTTTCGATCTAGGCAAGCGGCCTGTTCGTTCAAAAACTTGTCGTCTACTGTCCGTTAATGGACAAACTTCCTCTCCATTTAGACCGAATCTGGTCAAAACCTATTCTCAACTCCTTTCTTCACTCCGTTGTTTTCTCGTCATCGAGCGAAAGTGATGACGAAGAACTGATGGACTATGGAATTCATCGACTTCTATAGAAATAGTCTAATTCACGGTTCACTGGGGATGCCGCCGGTGGATTTCGCAGCTCGAAAAGAGCTCCATAGTAAGGAAAAATTTAAGCAGGCGATTTAGATGAAAGTTGTCCGAGAAATAGGGGGTTGACCCGGGACCTCTAATTTACTTTCTATTTTTTATTATTTGAGAATTCCACAAGTTGCTATAGCCGATTTCGAAAATAAAAGTGTAAGTTCTAACCCTCAAAAATATCATGTGGGATAGAATTGAGGCATCTTATCCGGTCCTTTGTTTTATCAGACCACCCCCTGGCCGACAGTTGGGGAAATTCCGTAAATTTCTTTCAATGGTCTAGTGATTTGATTCAATATTTTCAAGCACTTAAGTCAAAGCTGAAGACGTTTAGCTTTTTTCTCAAAACTATCCCAGTTGTTAACTTTGGGATAGTTTTGAGAGGCAGCCATGTCATGCTAGAATGTATTTAAGGTATCCCAAGGTTCCATGTTGGGATACTATAAGGGCATATGGTTCTACCACTAAAGAAAGATATATTCACTATTGCCGAGGCAAAAAAAGCTGGAGTCTCAACTCGAACACTTTCTTACTACGTGAAAAAGGGAGATCTCGAAAGAGTCCAAAGAGGAGTTTATAGAAAAACATCTTCTATGAAAAATGAAACCAAATGGACCGGACTTATTGAAGTAACCAAATCAGTAAATGGTGGAGTGGTTTGTCTTGTAACCGCCCTTATTGTGTACGAGATGACAGATGATTTTCTCAACGAATACTGGATGGCGATTCCCCATCACCTCCCTCGAAAATCGAGAGGAAATATTAAAATTGTGCGCATGAGAAACTTTGATCTAGGCATCAAAGAAATAAAGCTTGATGGAGAGAAGATAAAAATCTTTGATATTGAAAGGACCATTATTGACTCATTTAGGCTTCTCGATATTGAAACAGCAATGAGAGCACTAAAAATTTACATGTCTGGAGAGAAGGGCAAACCAAATCTTAAAAAACTAAGCAAATATGGAAAGGAATTAAGGTGTGATGTCTCAAAATATATCATGCCTTTTACTGTCGGATGAGTAAGGCAATAGAACAAAGCGTGAAGCACAGACTTAAAAAAATTGAAAAAGAAACCAAAGTCCCATTTAATCGGCTGCTAGAGACCTTGTTTCTGGAGAGAATTCTGACTCGTTTAGCGAAGTCAAAATATCGAGACAAATTTATTTTTAAAGGTGGAATGTGTCTTCGTCAATTAATAGAACTTAAGCGAGAAACCAGAGTTCTCGACTTTCTCTTGTTAGGACTAGAGAAAGAAAATAAAAAGCTAAAGGCCATTTTTGAAGAATCCGTTCAAATAGAACTCGACGACGGATTTAACTTTAATGAAGTAAGATTAAATCCACTTCCTTTAACTCACAAAAACACCCTGGCTTTAGAATCGAAGTTTTAGGAAAGCTAGGGCAGATGAAACAAAATTCACAAATTGATATCGGAACAGGTGACATTGTTCGTCCTCGATTGCTCGACATTGAGCTTCTACATGATGGGAAGCCTATATTTGAAGACTCAATAACTCTGCTGTCGTATCCCAAAGGATACATCTTTTCTGAAAAATTTGAGGCCATTATTTACCTTGGAAACATCAATGGCAGAATGAAAGACTTCTATGATTGCTATCAGCTAACAATATCCGAGAGTATTAATAAAGAGAAGTTGAAGCAAGCACTAAAAGAGATTGAGCTTGAGAACGTTGTAAAGGAAATTAACGACCTTGTTTCCACTCTGAAAATCTCGATATAGGGTCGGATTTTGGTTGAAGATTTGGTTAATCAAACGAGATGTTTCGGGTGTGGGTTGAATGTATTTTCAACGTATTGCGAGTGGATTTGCACCTGGACGTGAAAGACATTTTTTCGATGGTTGATTTTTATCACTATCAAAAAAGCCTTTATTCTCAATAGCCTATACCCTTTTTTTGAAGCGGTTTTCGGATGAAGCACCACTTTTTAACGACTGAGTAATTGTCTTCAAACCAATTGGTCGGGAGTTCGAATCTCTCACGCCGCGCCATTAAATAAAACCGTCCTTCTGAGGGCCGTTTTTCTTCTAGCTTGGCGTTTAAAACCAAGATCTTTTTTTCAACGATCTTTGATGAAGACTTTTGAGAATTTTCAATGATTTGGACTCCCCCACTTCACCACATTTTTGTGATGAAGTAAGCTCGCGGACCCTGAAAATATAGTACGCACTATCACCTGGTATTTGCACTGGTGAGCGTCGGGGCCAGAAGTCTCGAGACGGACAAGACTTCGTTTTTTAGTTCAACGGTTTGGACGAGCTGTTTTCAGAAAAAATCAGGTAACGTGAGTAGCCCTTTCTTTAGGGATTTAGATATTTTGATTGATGGAAATACCCATTTTGGGGTACAGTTGTGTTGTGGAAATTCGGACGGTTAAAATCTCAAAAAAAGGCAATAAAAGATCTGAGGAAGGTTCCGAAACCTATTTTGGACAAGTTCCAATCGTGGGTAGAGGCGTTGGAGCTTGAGGGACTTCGAGCTGAGAGGTTTCCAGGTTTTCACGATGAACCATTAGTACGAAAAAGAAAAGGAGAACGCTCAATTAGGTTAAGTCGATCCTATAGAGCTATCTATAGAATTATCAACGAAAAAATTGAGTTTGTTCTTATCCAGGAGGTGAATAAACATGATTACTAAGAAGAAGAGCTTAGCTATAAGAGAGCTGGAAAAAATCCGAAAAAAACCGCTATCATTTAACGATATGCTTTCCTCACTCAGAGGCACAGAAGAAATGACTCAGGCACACTTGGCAAAGAAAGCAGGTACAACAAAAGCAAAGATATGTGATTTTGAAAAAGGTCGTAGAAAACCGACTTTAATCTTAGCGGCAAAGCTTGCTAAAGCGTTAGGGCATTCTGAGGCGCTTTTTGTTTCTAAACTTATCGAAGAGCAAGTAGCAGAGGCGAAATTGAAACTTAAAGTGACGATAGAAGCCGCTTAGTTAGCGCTTGAAGTCGTGGCGACCCCTTGGCATTGGGAAGTGATTTGCGTAGTAAAATGAAATCTTTTTACTTGAAAGGCACGAACAAAATCTTAGTTGAATGACAGCACAAGGCTTAGACGTATCGAGGTAGAATATGGATATCGACTTTAGTGGCCACTCGGTTGATGAGCTTAGAGAACTCAATCACGGACTGGTAGAACATATCAAGCTCACGCAGCAAAGAGCATCTCAGGATTCCATGAATAAGTTTAAGCTCGATGAGCTAGTCTGTTTTGAAAATCAATACGGTGAAGTAATTGAAGGAAAAATTATTCGTTTTAATCAAAAAACGGTGACAATCGAGAAAGATTGCGGACATCAATGGAGAGTGCCTCCTCAATTTCTTAGTCGAGTTTTTAGAGCACAAGAATCGAAGCAAAATATTGTGCCAGTCAATATTTTTGATTTGAGTCCAGAACAACTAAAAAAAGACCCTCAGACATCGAAAAATGCGCCATGCCCATGCGGTTCTGGACGAAAATATAAGCGATGCTGTTTTAATAAAACTGCCCAAGTTTTAAACTAAAAACCGGCTGAATGGTTACGAGGGGTTTTTCCTTCGCAAATTTTTCCTTGGTGAGTTCGATCATAATTGTATTTTTTTAGATATTTATCAATGTCCCCCTGTAAACCATCAGCTAAGTCGTAAATTATTTGTCTGAAGGCGACGTTGTAGAACTCCTCTAGAATAGTCTTGTGGAATCGCTCGACAATCCTAAATTCCTATCACTATAGAACACTACTGAAAATCTATTGTACTCCCTAAACATTTTGTATTCATTTATATTGCTCGTGGCACAAATTATTGGCACTTTTTTTAACAGAAAATTTTCATTTAAAAAATTTTTTCGAAAAACGAGGCTTGCTTCTTATCTAAAAGTGCGCTCAACCCTTCTACCCCCGTCCTTCTCGAAGGTCGCTACGTTAAACGAAAAAATCGAACTCACTAGACCTCGGTAAGAGTGTATAATTTTAGGAGTGGGCAAGCTTATTCTTATCGTTTTTATTCAATGCGGCCTAGCTTTGGGTCAGTCTATTTCTGAAATTCAGGAAATTCTGACTCGGGGAACCTGCTTGCGTTGTCATGGCGCCAATTCTTCTTCTGGTGACTTCGCGAGTCTCACTACCAATGCTGGATGGGCAACCTCACCTTATGTCATACCAAATTCTCCAGACAAATCCCTCCTGATATCAAGGTTGAGGAATAATGGTGGAAATATGCCACGTGACGCATCCAAAACTCTATCTTCCAGTGACCACCAAAAACTTCGAAGCTGGGTCACAGGTCTTTCACCAGTTGTCACTAGTACACCGTCTCCTTCTCCAAGCGGACCTCCTCTTCCAGCGGGTGCAGAGACTAGTGGACCAACTGGAAAATGGGCCCAAATGAAGGTCTACCAGAAGTGTGTTTCCCATTTTAAAAATGATGTTATTTTGCCAAATGATCCGGTCCTAATTTCTATAAAGGCACAAAAAAGTTCAGGGGTTCAGTCGTGTATGAACCTTTTAAACAGAGTGCCTAGTGACCTCTCTAGGGAAGTCAAATCGCCGGATGCTAAAGCAATTCTTAAAACAATGCATGAAATGCATGCAAGCTGGACTCCATATAACATCAATTTTCTGGAAGGGAGTAACAGGGATGCCTTCTTTATGGTTTTTGAAGCAGATTCGGAAGCATTGGCGTTGACTAAGATTTTATTTGAAGACCTCCCAGTAAAATCTTTGTTTGAAATGCCTACTCAACTCAGAGGTATTAGAGAACAAGGAAATGGAGACCTACTTCTCAGAGATCTTCCAAGAAACGAAAAATTAGGTAGCGATGTCGATCTCTCAGCATCAACTCAACTCGGAAACCTTGTTGGAATCACCAGCAATCACACAATTCGTACAACGCTTAAAGATAGAGATGGCGTGACAACCCAGGTGATCGATTTAGAAAAAAGTCTAGGCGGAGGAGTTCTAGGTTTTCAAGATTATCTCTTTCGCTATTCTGGCGGCTATCTCAGTCGGCCTTCGGATGGCGGAATTCAAGTGGCCCGTACTTTGGTTAAAAATGTGATCGAGCACTTTTTCTGCCGAGAACTTCCCATTCTCAGACCCGGTGATGAGATTGCCGATATGGATCCGGAAGGAGACTCAGAATTGGAATTCAAAAACGGTCGATCCTGCATGGGTTGCCATTCTACAATGGATCCCGCGGCCCATGCTGTAAGAAATCTCTTTTCGCAAGGAACGCCTACAAGCACTATAGACGGCAGAATTAATCGAGGCTTGAGATTTATCGGGCGCTTCAATGGAACAATTCAAGGGGGAGGAGAGGTTTGGCCAGACAAGGATTCTAGTTTTTATAAAACTGCTCCTACTGGTCGGCTGTATTACCGCAATTATCGTGGAGAGCTGATCAACCGTTCAATTAGCGGAATTAGTGGACTTGCGGACGCAATTAAAGAGAGCGATGACTTTTATGCTTGCATGTCTAAACGCTACTTTCAGTACTTCACTGGCATTGAGGTTTCTCTTGCTGATTTAGGTAGCCCTCTTTCAACTCCATTGAGTTCCGAAGAAATGGATCACCGAAATTTTGTCATTCAACTAGGGGCTGAGCTCAAACAGCACCAAAGCTTGAAACAACTCATCGAATCTATTTTTTCCAATTCGGCCTATCTTCGTCCAGGCCATGGACTAGGAAAATTATGAAAAATTCCAGAAGAAAATTTCTTCAACATGCAGGTCTCTCCACGGCGATGATGAGTGGTCCCCTTGGGCAATTTGTAATGAATCTCGTGAGTTCAGCATCCTTAAGGGCACAAGACGAACTTCCCGCTTCTAACTATCTCGTTTTTTATCTTCGAGAGGGCATACCTCGATGGGTTTACGATGCGGGATTAATCCCGAAACCAGGGGCAAGTTTTAAAGAAGATCCCTTTATTTTTACAAAAGTTGTGGATGGAATAGGTCGCTACAGCACCCTAGATCTACATGGCCATAAAGTTCCTCCGTTGTGGGGAGCAAAGATTCCAACGACAAATGGGTCATCGGTTCCATCGTCAATCTTGTTGCAAAACATGCTGACTATTCGGGGAATCGACATGTCCAACAATAGCCATTCTGGCTGTGCCGATGCTCTCCATCAACCAGAACCGGGGAAAAATACATTAGCCGGACTTGTGGCCGATAAAAGCACGAGAAATCTTCCAGCTGTTTCTACTCACTCTCACCGTTATTCTGCTGCATCTGGCGCTAGGCCTTTAGTCACTTCAGTCAGTGCCTCAAATCCAATCGAGGAAATTCTTGGGCCCTTTAAAACTGATCCACTGGCATTTCTATCTAGACCTGAGGTCGATGGGATAATTGACCAGGCCCTCCATCGAATGTGGACAAAAATTGACCCTAGAGATCTAAAGTTAAGGTCGCTCAAAGGGGAGCGTGAAAAAGCGAAAAAAATGTTTCACTTCTATAGCGATTCTCTTCTTTCCAGCTGGGGGCCTTTGAAGTCTAAATATCAAGGACTCATTTCAAAAGTTCTACTCGATAGTGAGTACCAGATTGGTGAAGGGATCGATTCCGGAAGTTTTTTAGTTGCTGACCACTCAAGCATGGAGCGCCGTCTTCGTTATAAAGTTGATGCTGACCGTTTTATTCCACAAGGACAATCTCTTAAGGCCGCATTGGGCAATGGTAGTACGATAGGCCAGATGGCCGAATCATTTGCTCTGGCAGAGTTTTTGATGTCAGAGGGTCTCAGTTCATATTTTATGACGGGAATTGGTCATCTCCAAGGATTAGGAATGGGTATCCCGCGAATTTTCAACGATGCCCACCAAGTTGGAAGCTATGCTCATCTTTTCTATTTTTCAAAATATTTTCAGGCCCTCAACGCTTGTCTCTATGAATTCATTTCTCAACTTAAAAAGAAAAATATTTTCAATGAAACTCTCATTCAAGTCTGTTCTGAAATGGGGCGTCTACCCAATCGAGGGCTCAATGGATCCAACCATGGTGGGTCGGGAAATCACCTCACCTTCATGAGTGGTAAGATAAAAAGCTATCAAATTGGTGGTAATATTTCTGCTGGTAAGCAATCTGGAACCTTTGGTACCTGGGGACATGGTGCTGGAGTTAATGGGGAGTCCAGGCCAGCAAATATTAGCGATGTGGTTGTGTCCCTTAGTAACGCTCTCGGCGTGAAAACATCTCTTTCAAACGGACGTACTCTTCTTTTTGAAGACTCGGGAGGATTGAAGGTTGGTCAGGGAGGAGAAAATGTGTAGCTTTACTCATTTCTGCACCAGGGTTTCTCTTTTCTTTTTTTTTGCTGCGATACAAAGCTGCTTTTTATTTCCGCAGAATAATTCTCTCAGTTTAGGTAAGGTAAGCAAAACTAACGACCAACAGAATACTTCAGCACTTTTGTCTTCAGACGCTTATAGGCCTCGAGTCACAAATGGTCATTTTATTCTGAAAAAGTTTGAACGAGTTTTTGGAATGGGGCCGACCAGTGGGGAATATAAATTTTTAGTGAATTCAATCACGGCCCTCGGTGGTATTTGCGAAACTTATGATAATCGTAACCTCTGTAGAAATCTTAGAGACGGAATTCCGATTTCTGCATCAAGTGTTGTTCGACAGGGGCTCTTGGGAAACGCTTGCGGTAAAGCGATTAAAAATCCAACACGTGTTCAATATGCTCTTGAGATTATGGGGCAAAAGGTCGACTCACCTCTGACGGAGGAAAAGATTCAAGATATTCATTCACTCTTTTATCCAGCCGATCCTATCGATAGTGAGGTCATTGCTATTCTTTCGCAACTAACATCCCTCGATATGACAGAGATGGAGCAAACCCAGGCCGTTCTTTACACCTTTTGCGTTTCGCCTGAGTGGACCGTGCTCTGAAGGGGATCGAATCATAGCCAATATTTCAAAATATCTTGAAGCACGATTCGCTCCGCAACAGTCTTCTCTAAAGCTTCAATCTTAGTCTCCAAGGATTCTCTCAATTGAAGTCGTTTTGGTTCTAACTTCTCGGTCTTTGGGAAAAAGAGTTGCACTTCTTGGAGAACAACTGGCGCATCCAAAGGGATTTCCGGAAACCGCTCCACCATCCGCAGCATCCCTTGAAGTAGGTAATTCGAGGCCAAACTAATCTCCCCTTTGGAATAGGCCGAGAATGCCCACTGAAAGTTCAAAACATTGAGCCTAAGAAATATCTCAATAATATTTCGGCTCATTTGAGCATTAATAGAATAATTTTTTTGAGTTCTTTCCCACATTTCTTCTAAAAAAACAGTGTATTGGCCGTCCGTATTATTTGGAGCTTCTAGAGACGCTTGGGCCGATTGTCTTCCAAATGCCCAGTGTCTAATTTTGGAACCAAGTGGTTCAAAAATAGGAGAGCCGATGACAAGAGTTCCGAGAAGAGAGACTTGAGTAAGATAGAAAGTTAAAAATTGAAGCTGGTTTGGAAGATGGGATGAGGCCCAGCTGGTGAGCCCAGAGGTTGTTAAAATAATTGAGTTAAGGAAGAAAAATCTTTGAATAGTCGTGCTCTTTTTCAAAACTTCTTGGTTCGCCTCTTGTATGACAGACTCCATCCGGTCGGCCGATAGAGTGTTGCAGTCCTCCGTTTTACAAATTTCAATCAATTTTTTACTGATTTTTTTTCGTATAATTGGTTCTAAAATTTTTAAATGAACTTTTTTTAGAAATTCTGTCCTTTGCTTGCTGACAGATTTTTTTGCGAGAAATGTTTCATCACAATCAGACCCCATGAGAGAATATGGGAAAAAAAATAGGAAAAAGGTAAACCTTAAACTCATAAATCACTCCACGGTGAACGAACAGGAAAAAAAAGAAAAAGATCTGACTTTCACAGTTGCGGGACAGTGATGGAATTGCACCATACTTCATTTTTCTTTTTCGAAGGCCAAGGTTTATAAGATTAATCTTTAGAAATCAAGCCAATCCCAATTTATCACGCGACACTGGTGCTTTAGTTTTTTTAACGAGCCAACTGAAAAGGCGGCGATGAGACTTCATATAGATTAAATATTCTGGATGCCACTGAACAGTAAGAATATGACCGCGACCTTCACTGGCTTGGATGATTCCAGATTCTTCCGTGCCAGTCGCTATCATATCTTCACCTGTTCGAGATAGGCACTGGTTGTGAAGCGCATTGGCCCAGATAGTCTTTTTCTGAAAAAAAATCTCACTGAGGGTTGTGTCTTGGGGATTAAGACTAATCTTTTTTCTCGGAAAGAGTGTTCGAATTCGAGGTCTAGTCTCATAATAGGGAAGGGTGGAGCGCTGAATCCCTCCTCCCAAAATTGCGTTAATAAACTGATGGCCTCTACAAATTCCTAGGATCGGTTTGCGGCTTTTTAATGCATAATTCAGTAATGACAGCTCCATCGCATCACGGGATTGATCGTAGTGCCCCTCTTTCGAACCTAGAGAATTCAAAAATTCGAGAGGAAAACAAATCTTTTCCCAAATCCGGACCCAGAGTGTTCGCTTGCTTAGGTTTTTCTGCGGGCAGTTGTAGAGGTCAGGGTGAACATTGGCGCCTCCACCGAATATAATCCCATCAAAATCAAATGGCCCTGTATAGTTTTTAGGTTGAACCCTTAAAGGTTTTCCTTTTGCAAGAATAATATTTGCAGCAGTAAAGATCCAGGCCATAGTTCCCTTTTTATCAGGTCCAGCTACAACAATAATAGGCCTTCGATTTTGTATCTCAATAGTCACGGCTACTCCTCACTACAGCGAATTATATACCACCTCTATCCAGAATAGACTTTAGCTTTGTAGACCTTTATGAATTATTGATGCTGCTTTTCGTGCGAATCCTTCTTTTTTTTAGTCGTCGCAAAATTGACCGAATTCTTGCCAGGCAGAGGCGGTGGGAGGTTTTTCAAAAGCAGAATTATAAGCGACTCATTTTTCAATTTAAGCTCACCAAATTTGGCCGGTTATTCCCGCTGCCGAATTTTGCCAACTTCGATCATTTTGTCCGTCGGATTCCTATTCAAAGCTACGAAGAAATTGATTATTATATTTTGTATCAAGCGAGAACCAGCGGACCAATCTTCTCTTTTTTCCCTGTGCAACAATTTTTTTATTCTCCGGGGTTCACGGGAAAAAGAAAGATAATCCCATATACTAAAGAGTCCTTCGGAGATTTTAACGAAGCGATACTAATCTATGTTCGTTATTTAATAGAAATAAAAGGGTTTCATCCTCGGAATCTTGTTTGGGATCTCAGTCAAGAGAATGAGGCGGTCATTCATTGGGTCTCAAATAGAATTGCCTTTTTCAGAGGGCACGAAGTTAAAAAATTCAGGACATTTTCAGATGTTACAGAAGTTGTTAGAAGTTTAAAAAAACCAATGTCTTTAGTTTTAAGAGCGCCGGCCCCCTTCTATTTAGAATTACTCCAGAAAGGAGCTTCCCATTTTGAACATGTAGAATTTTTGATTTGTTTTACCGAAGGAATCCACAAAAAGATTCTAGAAGGTATTCGAGAGGTTTTGCCAAATCTTAATATTATTTCACGACCAGTTATTTGCACCGAGATGCCAGTTCTGATTCCCTTTAATAAAGATGATGATTGCCTCTTGTATCTGGGTCGCTCTTTTGTCGAGTTCCTGGATGCAAAGGGCGAATCAGTTCCGATGGGAAACCTCAATTTTTTCGCAGATTATGATTTGGCGATAACGGCGCCTTCAGGTTTAACTCGTTACCGGCTCGGCGAGAAAGTGACATTTTGCAAACGTATAGATTCGGTGCCTTGTTTTGAGTACGCAGGAGCGGACACGCCTCGATTTCATGTATTTGGTGAAAATTTCTATTGGCGTCAGATAGAGCATGCCTTTGTAGAAAAAAACTTCCCGCCGAAAACTGTCGTGCTGGAAGCTAGGGTCATGCTTTCGAGCTTTTCGTACGAGATTCGAGTTTTTGTTGAGCAAGCGCTATCAGCAAGAGAACATGAGATAAAAACGGTCCTAGGAACTTCGAAAGGTCTGGCCCTAGGTTTGTTTTATTTCGCCAAAATACATCTCTCTATTATTTTTATTGATAAAGTTGCCATGGACGCCAAGCGTTCACAATTCCCGGGGGAGTCGATGCAGGTTTGTCACTTTGTCCATCCGGAAGCTGACTAAAAACGTCGCTCCGCTCGCGGATACAATGTCCGGCTTGAGAAAGATCCAGATGGCCATTACCATTGGATTAGAAAACAAACTAAAAGGGATTTGATGAGGTCTTACCGGGTCTTCATGGCCGTTGCATTGTGCCTTGCGATTTCCGCGAATGTTTTAGGTCTTCCCACAGATTCTAAGGTGGCCGTCGTAAAAATGGTCAGGGGAAAGGCCTTTGCTATAAAAAATGGGCAAGAAAAAAAACTGGCAGTAGGGCAATGGATTGAGGAGGGAACAGCAATTCGAACCGCGGCAAAGAGTTTTGTGATGCTAGTCTTTACAGACAAGTCTCGCATTAGCGTTTCGCCTCAGAGTCAAACCGTGATCGAAAAGTTTAATCGAACTGACCCTGGTGTCATAAGTGTACTCAATGGTAAAATTCGCTCCCAGGTTACAAAAGATTATCTAAAGCGCTCTCGCAAAGTTTCGAAGATGTTTGTAAAATCAAAGAGCGCTGCAATGGGGGTCAGGGGAACTGATTTTATTTTTGCCTATAATAAAGAAAATAATAATTCCTCAGCGATTCTTTTTGAAGGCAGTGTTACCTTTGCTAGAATTGAGTCCAATCAATTTTCTGATAACACTGGTTTAGAAAAAATTGTTTCAGGTCCAGGTGCAAGAATTGTCCGGCCTGGTGAATTTTCCGTCGTCAATCAAATTGCCTCTCGCCCGACCTTGCCCGCTGCACTAAATATTAGACAAAAAGAAATCTTGGAAAAGAACAAAGATTTTTCTTCTGTAGAGAAAAATTCAAAAGGCGTTTCTAAATCAATCGTGCCACCAGGTCTTTCGGGGAAGACAGTCTCAAATCGACCAGAAGGAATGGGAAGCACTCCACCTCAAGAATCTCCTATAAACAATTCCAATCCAATGAATGGGGCCTATATTCATTTGGAAACGGGCACAATCGTGGCCCCTGGGAACGATTCTGCCAATGGGCCTGAAACGATGGGGTCTATCGATAGCAGCGGAGAATTTGTTCCGAAAAAAGGCGTTCAAATTACACTAGATGGAAAATTAATTGAAAGTAAAAGGGCCGGAGAGAGCAATGTGCCGTCGTCTGGTTCGCCGTCAAATAATGATGTCACCAATGAAAATTTTGCACCTGGCGGGGATATCTTGGACCCAGTGACTCGGCGTGAGAGAGATACTAATACAAAAGACTCGGCGGCACCGTCCATTCTAGGTGGCCCAGGTCAAGTCAAAATCAAAACAAGGTCGACTGATTGAGATGAGGGGAGAAGTGCCAAGGATGACCTTTTCTAGTGTTATCCTTATGTTTTTATTCGTTACAGGCCCGCTTCAATCCAAAACACAGAGCTTTGAAGAGTTGATCGAGCCCCCTCTTGCTCAATATCAAAATGAAAATTTTCAATCGGCCTTTAACACATTGGAGCTTATAAAAAAGAAAAATGCAGACGGTATGACAGCGAAAGAGAAGGGAAAGCTTTTCTATCTTTTGGGCATTCTCGGAAATCGCATTCAACGCTTTGATCTTTCGATCGATTATTTTAAAAATGCCCTCGAGCTCGGTTTTTTAGAAAAAGATCTCTATTACGAATACGGCCAAGCACTTTATGCAGGTGAGAGGCTGCAACTTGCTAGAAAGATGTTTATTCTATCTGCAAAAAGTAGTCATAAGGTTGCAGTTTCACTTTATTATTTTGGACATCTTTCTCAGCGCTTAAAAGAAAATAGACTTGCGGTCGCAGCTTTCAAGAAAATCGAAGGGGTTCAAGATCCAGAAAAGCAGGACGTTCTACAGGCAGCGAGACTTCAAGTTGCTGAAATTTTCCAGTCGCTCTCAGAAGAAAAAAAACTTAAGCAGCAACAAAAAAACTTTCAGAAAATAATTCTTCCTTATTTTAAGCGAGCATTAGATTTTGATAAGTCTAGTCTGCTGGCCCGAGAAATTGATAGCAGAATGGCCGAGCTTAATCTGCGCTATGGATTTTCTTTTGATAAAATGGCAAATGGTCGACCTTTGCTCAAGAAAAGGCATTTTTTAAGATTTTCCCAAGAGGTCTATTACGATTCTAATGTTATTTTTCAACCTGAAGGTATTGGGCAACCAAATCAGTCTTCGGCATCACTTGTGGGCCAGACACAGGCCTTCGGACGCTATACTTATTATCCAAGTCGCAGGATTTCGCTCGCACCTGAACTTCGGCTCTCCTATCTCCACCATTTTGACCGTAGTAACGATGAGATTTTTCAAAATGATATGTTTCGATACGATCCGTCGGTAAGAACTTCTTTCGAACACAAACTCTTTTCCGCTCCTGCCTCTTTCTTGGTGGACTTTGAATTCACATCTACTTTCAGGGATTATAATGCGACCAAAGAACTGGACCAATTTTCGACCTCTAAGGGTATTATGTTGGGAGAGAGATTTCGTTGGACCGATCGAGGGGACTCAGTCATCCGTTTTCGATATCGAAATATTGAATTAGAAATTCCTGACTCAGATAGTTCTGTCATGAGTCTGACTTTTGAACAACTCTACAGTCTCAAAGATAACAAGGTGGTGCTTTTCTATGGAGGCCTAGATCGAATAAGAGGGGAGCAAAGCTCCAATGAAACCAATTCTTTTACACTACGAACTGATTATATTTTTCCAAGAATCGGTAAATTATTTAGTCCTTCATTTGCTTTGACCCTTTCTGCGGTAGATCCCATTAATGAACGTGAGACTAGGGGAATCGAGACATTGATAGCTCCCTCTTTTGGGCTTTCTCGAACATTCGCAGATAGCTATAGAGTTTTATTTCGCTATGACTATTTGAATAATAGCTCAGAGCTAGACACGGTTTTTGGATATACTCGCCATCTCTACGGGCTGAAGCTTGAATATGTTTTTTAAGGTCAAGAGGGCGGTAGTTTGATTGTAAACCGAATCCCTGAAGGAATGTTTTTTTCGGCTTGAATACTGCCAGAGTGTTTCTGAATCACATGTTTCACAATCGCTAATCCAATCCCTGTTCCTCCTTGCTTGCGGTCTCTGCCTTCGTCGACTCTATAGAAACGCTCGAAAATTCTTCCTAAGTGTTCGTTGGGGATTCCCACCCCATTATCGCTAAACGAAATAAAATTAAAATCTTCATCAGATTCGCTAGAGATTTTTACTTTGGCAGACCCAGGATTATATTTAAAAATATTGTCCAGTATATTGGTAAAAGCATGACGAAGAAGCTTCGGGTCCCCAACGATATCTTTCTTGTCGAAATTGAGCTCGAAGCTCAAGGCATGGGTAGGGTAGATGAGTACTAAATCAGCAATAATCTCTTTTATAAGCTCTTCTAGTTTGATTGTTTGTTTTTCCAATCGGTAACGAGATTCGATTGTCGATAACTCGAGGAGATTATCAAACATTTGAAGGAGTCTATCTGAATTTTGATTAATTTTTTCAAGATAGCTGGGAATAGAGCTTGCACCCAGGTTCTCTAGATCTGCGCTAATCATTTGAGCATAGCCTTTTATCGCGGTAAGGGGAGTGCGCATTTCGTGACCTACATTGCCAACGAAGTCTACTCTCATTTGCTCGGTGAGTTTGGATTGGCTGACATCATGGAATACACCGACAATACCCATCATCTCTTTTTCTTGGCCAAAAAATGGAGTGAGAGAAACATCAAAGTAGAATAAAATTCCCTGACTTTTCTCAATTTTAATACCCTTGAGCTCTACAGGTTTTTCTTCTCTGAGGGCCTTTCGGAAGGCCGAGTAAATCTCGGGTTGGGAAAATATTTTAGAAAGTTTTATCAGAGTTTTTTTAAATTTTATGTCATTGCTCAAGAAGACAGTTCGAAAATGAGAATTATGAAAGATAACGGATTCAAAGAGGTCAATGGCCAAGATGCCATCTGAGACGGCCTCTAGAATAGTGGTGTTACGCTCTTCTAAGTCTTTCCAAAGCTTATGCTGACCATGGAAAAAATCTCGCAAAGTATCCAGGGAGCTATTGAGGTGTTCCCATTCATTATGTTGAGGAGAGGACTTTTGGCCTTGCTGTCCGCCGTGGTGGTTAAACTGCTCTTGGATCAACTGAATTTTTATTAGAGCATCTCCTAAAGGTCTAAGGAAAAAAAACAAAGATATGAGGAATGCAAGAAGTAGAAAAAAAGAACTAGAAGGAAGGAAGGCCTGGTACTCTTGACGGCCTAGAAAAGAAACAAGTGCCAACTGTATTGCAGAGAAAGCGGTTAGGATCACTAAAAGTGTTCGGCCGGTTTTAAAAAAAAGCTGCCAGGGGAAATGCGAAGATTTAATCTTCTTCATCAAGAAACCGGTAGCCAATGCCTCGGATCGTTTCGACATAGAAGGCCTGCTGCCCCATTTTTTTGCGCAAGCCCGCAATATGGGTATCAATTGTTCTAGAGGTCACATGAATGTTGTCACCCTGAATCGCCTGAATCAGTTTTTGGCGAGTAAAAACGTGCCCTGGTTTTTTTGCCAAGGTTGATAAAATAAAGTACTCGCTCGAAGTAAGATTAATTCCTAATCCCTCTACCGAAACCTTTGCCTTAGAGCGATCAATATGAAGCCCAGGTCTGGAGGTTTGCTCCGGGCCTTCCATGGGGATTCGACGAATTAAAGCATTGACTCGTGCCTTAAAAATAGCAAGATCGAATGGTTTGGTAATGTAATCATCTGCTCCCGAGTCTAGTCCTTGCACAATATCTTCACTTTGGGTTTTTGCCGTCACCATTAAGATCGAGCTTGACGCAGTCTGCGAGTTTTGTCGCAGCTGTTTACAAAACTCAGGGCCATTGAGTCCCGGAAGCATCCAGTCGACAATAAAAAGCCGGCAGGTAGGGAAAGAGATTAGGGCCTTCTGGGCCTCTTCTGCGCTAGCACACTCAATAACCTCAAGTCCCAATTGCCTTAAATTCAACACAATCAAATGCCTAATATCTGGTTCGTCTTCTACAACTATGACTTCGAGAGGTGCACTTTGCTTCATTGACTTTTTTCCCCTTGGCCGACCATAATATCGCTGGATTCAAAAGATCGGCTGGTATGAATCGCTTATCATTTCATTTAGCTTTACTGGCACTTCTTTTCAACTGGCCAGTCTTTACGAGCTGCACTCTTGCGCCGGGTTCTCATAAACTTGGTACTCATAAAAAAAAGACTTCAAATAGCGATGCTAAGGTTGACTCTGTAGAAAGTATTCCTGAATGGGTTGTGGATTCTTTAAAAGCTTGTTCACAAAGATTTAAGTTGTGTGCTTCGGGAGAAGGCGAAACGCTAGCAATTGCAGACCTGCATGCTCGTGAGGCAGTTGCTGCGATATTTGAATCGAAAATAGAATCAACGCTAACTGATTGGCGCATGGAAATGAGTCGAAATCTTATTCCGGATGAGAGTGTCCAAGAAGTTTCAAGAGACCTTAAACAAACGATTTCTCAGGTTCTCAAAGGCTCGGAGATATCGAAACGCGCGCTCTACCGAGGAGTCTATTTTTCTTTGGCGGTTTTAGACAAGCAAAGCAGTCGAGAGATTCTCAAAGGAAAGATTGCGACCCTAGATGAACAAATGCAGGTTTTGTATAAGCAGCACAAGAGAACGCTTTATTTCAGGCTTATGGAACTTTTTAAGAAACGACAGCTCTTGGAGGAACGACTTCAATTTCTTGATGGAAAAACTTCAGTGTCGCCGGTGACCTTATCTCAAATTCGTGGATTGAGATCTCTGAAAAGCTCGGCACCTAAAACTATTTTGATGAAATTCTCTTTTGGAAACAAAGTATCTGTAGATCAAAAATGGGCACAGCTACTTAGTAACAAGCTGGCTGCTATGCTCAGTTCGTTAGGGCACCGGGTTGCAACTGCTTCAAATTCAAAAAATTCACCTGATTTGATCATTGAGGGTAAAATGAAAGTTCAGCCCGAATATTTAAGAATTAATGGATTTAAAAAATATTCCTTTGAGTTTGGTCTTTTTGCCAAGAATTCAGCGGGGCAAAAATTGGGAGGGATTCAGCACACCGAGATTTCCACTGGTCGCTCTCTCAATGATGCCTATCAAAAAGTTAAGGCCAAACTCACTACGTATATGGAAAATCATATAGAAGATTTAAATATTGATTAATTGCTTTCCAAGGAGTGAAAAAATGAGAACAAAAGCGTTACTGGCCTTGTTAATAGTTATAGGAAGTTGCTCTTCCTCGGGGCCTAAGAAAAAAGAGATGGAGCGTGTCGATAATAAAGAGACCATGAGTAAAGACTTTGTAGTCCGAAACGCTAGCTCAAGATATCGACCGACCTGGATTGAGGACCCTATTCAGTGGGCAATTAACGAAGAATTAGACAGAAAAAAATATCGATATTTTTCTTTTGAAACCGATGCCAAGGGCTCAAGGGAGATGGCATGCAATTTGGCCACTGCCAATGCCAAGGCCAACGTGGCCGGGGAGATAACGAGTTTCATCACCAAAAATTTAGGGGCTTCTCAGCAAGGCGAGGCCAGTATCGATCACAACAATCCTGAGATTGCTCCAATTAGAGAATACGTAGAGACCACTTTGACTGAAAAAGTTCAAGGTCTGATAGTGGGGGCGAGCATCATCAACACCTATTGGGAAAAACGCAATTATTTAGAAAAACTTGGCGCGGTTAAAAACTATATCGGCTATACTTGCGCAGTTCTTGTTCGAATGGATTCCCAACGACTTGACCAGGCCATGAATTTGGCGATGAAAGAAGTCCTAGGCCAAGCGGGAGACCCCGATTCTAAAGAAACCGTTAAGAAGGCCCTTGAAAAAGCAAATGAAGAATACAAGCAAAAAACGCGGGGAGATCGAAATGAATAGAGAGATAGAAACTTTTATGACTCGCTTTTTATGCGTTGCCTGTCTAGCATCCGTAATGTCATGTGGGGGCTTTGAGGCCAAACGTCAAGATGCCGAACAATCGGATGAGAAGGCCATGTCTATTACCGACAACTGGGTGGGGAAAGATACGACCTTAGTTGTGAAACAGATTTTACGTCAGATGAAGGAACATAAAGGTTATCAACGGTTTCGGGCCAAATTTTCTGGTCAGCGCCCAAAAGTCTTTGTAGCAGAAGTTCAAAACCGGACATCTGAGCCTTATTTTCCCATTCAAGATTTGAACGACGAACTTTTATATGAACTCTCTTCGATGGATGAGTTTGTGTTAGTAGACGCTGCTGCTCGAGATAAACTTTTGCAAGAAATCACTTATCAAAATGATGGCATGGTTGATCCTGCCCAGATTAAAACTGTAGGAAAGCAAGTTGGAGCAGACTTAATGGTCTTTGGAAATGTTTACATGCGACCTGAAGAAAGAAGCGGCAAAAGGATCAAACAATATACTGTCAATTTACGACTCACGAGCGTAGAAGAAGGCCGAGAAGTCTTAAGAACCCGGGCAAAAATTAACAAATATTCTAAAAAGGGTGGCTGGGGTCTGTAATTGGCCCATACGACGTTGCCTCATATTTTATTTTGCTTAGTTTTTCTCGGGTTGTTCGCGGGCTGCAGTACAGGTGAAGTTAATCAGAGGAGACAACTCCGCTCGCTATTTCTCACAGATTCAAACCAGGCCTTAGAATTTTTAGAAAAAAGTTCTTTGGCCAAAGAAAAAAAACTTCGGCTGCTTTATTTTATGGAAAGAGGTTTGCTATTGAGGGCAGGTGGTGCCTATTCGGCCGCCGCTCTTTCGATGCAAAATGCCCTGGAACTTTCAGAACAATGGTATAAAAAATCGGTATCACAGCGGGCGGCCACTTTCGCCCTCAATGAAAATTACGAGAACTATTATGCTGCGCCAATCGAGCATTCAATGCTTTATTTTTATATGGCGAGCTCTTTTTTTGAGCTCTATCAGTCTGGAGTTAATCGCAGCTACGACCTAAAAACTCATCAGTTGGGAACCACTGTCCAGTTATCTCCTTCCGAACGTCAGCAGGCACTCCAGCAAGCAAGGGCCGCTGTTGTGGCATGGAATAGCTTTTTCGAGAAAATGCAAAAAGAAGGGACCACAATCTACCGGGCAGATCTTTTGATGCATTTATTTGGGGCCAAGGTTCATCAAACAATTGGGGATTCAACTGATAGAGAAATCGCGAAGGGACTATTAGATAAAGCTTCTCTCGTTTTAAAAAAAATTGGATATTCTCTTCCTAGCTTTAACCAAGCGGGTGCCAAGTTTGCCCAGGCCTTATCAAAAAATGATGGGGTTATTAGTCAATCCATGAGGCAGAATTTGATTCGGCCAACATCATTTTCAAAAGATCTCACGAAGTACTTAAAAAACGAAAAAAAAAGAATTTCTCGAAAAAAATCTTCCTACCATTTGGTGTCGCTGGTCGTAGAAGAAGGCCTTGTCGCTCCCAAAAGAGCAAAAAATATTGATATTGGCCTCAGAGGTGCAATCGATAACGTAAAGGACCCTAAGCTAAAAGTGGCGATTGCAGCAATCGGCCCTGCGCTTCTTTTAAATTTTGCCTATCAAACCCTGGGTCTAAAACCTCAGAATGCTGGGCAGGCATTACTCCTCACTCAAGGCATTGTGGCGGCATCAATGAGTGAAGCGGCCATTCGGTTTGAAGTTCCTACCATTGGTCCTGCTCCAACAAAAAAACTCCAATACCAGCTATCGACTTCTCAAAAAGATGTTTCCCAGGGTGAGCTAAATCTCATTAATCCTATTTCTGATATTGCTCAACTCAATGTCGAAGAAAAGGCCTTGAAGACTGTCATGAAGGCCTCAGGCAGAGTACTCGTAAAGCATCTTCTTGCCATCGTGTCCGCCTATCAAACATATCAGTTGGTCAACAAAAACTCACAGTCTGCTTTTTTTGCTAAAACAGCTGGCGTCGCTGCTTATCTGGCAGGCTCAAGGCTCATCAAAGAATCGGAGAAGGCCGATCTGCGCCAATGGGCAACACTTCCCAACGCGGTGTACATGACAACTCTTTCATTAAAACCGGGAATCTATAAAATCCAGTTAGGGGATAGCTCATACAAACATCTTGTTGAGGTTAAACCTTCAGAGAAAAATCAGCTGTTTTTTTTGAGAACGCAGGTAGGCAACAAAAATTCCTCTCACTAGTTTTGGGAATACTTTCTTAAGTCCTTTTTATTTCATCCGAAGAAATAATTGTGAACTTAGGACGCTTTCTTTCTCTGACTTTTTTACTAACCTTTGCGATCCTCATGAAAATGGCCGTGGCCTCTGATCACATTGTTCATCCCTTCACTGGTCGAGTTGATGGGAGCTGGGCCAAATATTCTCAAGATCCCGAAACAAATATCGCTCGATTGCTCTCTATTTTGAACCGATCTCCTCGAGCAAGAAAAGTCATTCAATTAGCATCCAGAAAAGCGGCAAAGTCAGGTAAAAGATTGATTGAAATCGTTCACCCTGGTGAGGGGTCTCTGACAGATACAACTTTAACCAGGCATTTTGATAGATCAAATCCTCTCTCGATTCATTACTCAAGTTCCGCAAAAATCTATCTCAATCAAAATCATCAATTTGAAGACGCCCTACTCGATCTGATTCATGAACTCTCTCACTATGCTTATAAACTTGACTTCAATCCTTATGCTCCAAATTTTAACGCTGAAAATTTTATTCGTTCGACAATTGAGGCCCCAGGCGGAGAGCTCAATGCTTTTTTAGTTGAGTGCCAAGTCTCTCAAGAACTTTTTGCCCGAAAAAGAGTCTCTCATAAACTGTGCGGCGACCTCATGGAGATTCAAGACCCTGCTGCCAAAAGGCAATACGCTTTGAAGGCCTTTTATCAAATGGGTGATCATTTCAAACTGTTCCACCAATACTTGTCTGATAATCGAATGGAAGAGGATTTTCCACTTGTCTCTAAAGCGCCCTCTTTATTGATTAGTTCGGCCTATGGGTTACCTTATCCTTTGGCAGCGATTCAGGAATATGAAGGAATCCTTCAAACTGTTTGTCGTAATGACTTTAAAAGGCTAGTCCTCCTCAAGAGGTCGGTGAACGCAGTGGTCGGACGACGTCCTGCCTCTTTCCAAAACATTAAGCCTAAGATTTTGGCCTTTGAGACCGGCCACCGAAGACGTTGCGACGCTTTTAGCGCGCGTTGACTCGCCTACAGCAAACTTGTTAAAACCAATCCATGGACGGTCAAGGCGGCATTGTACTGACTCAGCTCGATCAAGCACTAGCTTGGGGGCGTAAAAATTCTCTGTGGCCTTTAACGTTCGGATTGGCCTGTTGCGCGATTGAAATGATGGCGACCAGCGGACCTAAATATGATCTGGAACGATTTGGTTGCGGTGCCTATATGGCCACTCCTAGGCGTGCAGACTTAATGATTGTGTCCGGGACCGTGACTATTAAAATGGCCTCGCGAGTTCGTCGACTTTACGAGCAAATGGCGGCCCCTAAATATGTTATTTCTATGGGTTCTTGTGCAAATAAAGGTGGCCCTTACTGGCAATATGGATATCACGTTTTAAAAGGTGTCGATGAGGTCATACCCGTGGATATTTACGTGCCAGGCTGCCCGCCGAGACCAGAAGCGCTTCTCGATGGTTTGATAACTCTGCAAAAAAAGATTTCTTCTGAGCAGCTTCTAAGTGGGCCAAGTGCTCATGGATAAACACCCCGCTATCAAAGAGCTTTCAGCAAAAGAATTGTTGAACTATTGTTCTGAAATAAAACACGCTGCAGATTTCCCTTTCCCGACACTGCAAACCATTATCGGGTCTGATGATTTAGAATCTCTTTGTCTCACGTATTGCTTTCGAGATTGCCGAAGAGAGGTCTATCCACAGCTTCTTGTTCGCGCTTCCTTGGAGTCTCGTGAAAAACCAGAAATTGAATCTTTGGCCGAAATTTTTCCCGCCGCTGACTGGTTGGAGCGCGAGTGTTTTGACATGTTTGGAATTATTTTTTTGAATCATCCCAACTTGAAGCGCTTGCTATGTCCTGATGACTGGCAAGGTTATCCTTTGCGCAAAGACTACATGGCGGCCAAAAGCTATCAAGGCCTTCGCCTTTTCCCGGATGCAAAGATGAATTTTCCAGATCGCTTATTCTCTGCTCCTGGTTCAGAAATTGATGAATAACCAATTTCAAAGAACCCAACTTCAAGAAGAATGGACTCCTGAAGGGAAGAAAAACTTTTTATCCTTCAACATGGGGCCACAGCACCCAGCGACCCACGGCGTTTTGAGAATTGCTCTGGAGACAGACGGTGAATTTATTTTATCTGCAGAACCAGAGCTGGGATATCTTCACAGATGCATGGAAAAGCACTCAGAAAATCTTGAGTATAGGGGAGTGCAACCGTTTGTGGATCGATTGGATTATTTGTCTGCAATGAATCAGGAGTATGCGTACATCCTTGCTGTTGAAAAATTATTTGAACTAGAAGTTCCTTATCAGGCCAATATCCATCGACTGATTGTGTGTGAACTCCAGCGGATTGCCTCACATTTGATAGCGTTTGGCACTTTTTGTTTAGACCTAGGAGCGCCAACGCCCTTTTTATTAGCGCTTTCTTTAAGAGAGCATTTATTAGATATTTTTGAACATCTCACTGGCGCTAGACTTTTATACAACTATCTCACAGTAGGCGGAGTCTCTAACGAGCTAGATGAGACCGCTCTCCAAAAAATTGGAGACTTTAAAAAAATTTTTGCTAAAAAGTGGACAGAAATTTCCAAACTCACTACTGAAGGAAAAATTTTTCAAGGACGAACTCGAGATATTGGAATCTTGGACCTAAAAACTTGTCTGGATTATGGTGTAACAGGTCCTGCTCTAAGAGCGAGCGGTGTCGCTCACGATTTGAGAAAAAAGGAATCGATTGGTTGCTATAAGGATTTTGATTTTAAAATTGTCTGTCTTGACCAAAACAAAAACCGAGGCGGCGACTGCTTTGATAGGCATTTTGTTCGGATGGAGGAAATGAGAGTGTCTTTGGATCTCGTCTCCCAAGCTGTTGAGCGCTTAGAAAAAGGAATGATCCAGGCCAAAATTCCAAAAGTTTTACGCCCTCCGCCGGGCAGCGTTTATTCCCAATACGAGTGTCCAAGAGGAGAGTTAGGTTTTTATATTACTTCCGATGGGAGCAAGCGTCCTTCAAGGGTCAAAGTCCGCTCGCCAGGCCTTGCCCATTTGTCGCTGATACCGACTATCGCTCCAGGAATGTTGTTGGCCGATTTCGTGGCCTTTGTGGGAAGCTTAGATTTTGTTTTGGGAGAAGTAGACAGGTGAGTAGAAAATTTCAATATTTTCGGTCATTATTTTCTGGAGTGCGAACAGTTCTTGAAGGACTCTCTGTTACGTTGGTTATTTTTTTTCGCAGAAAAGCAGTGACACTCGAGTACCCGGATGTAAAAGCAGTCTTGCCCCAACGTGCGCGCATGCGGTTGTTTAATGATGTGCAAAACTGTATTAGCTGTCGATTATGCGCTCAAGTATGCCCGGTAGATTGTATTTATTTGGCCAGTGAGAAAAGAGATAAGGAAGAAGAAACTCCTCGAACAGAAAACAACATGCCTATGCGCCTCAAGCTTACTCAGTTTGTCATTGATACGAGTCTTTGCTGCTATTGCGGATTATGTGCAGATGTCTGTCCTACTGATAGCCTTGTTCACTCTCATGACTATGAGTATTCCCAACAGCATCCAAATGGTCTTAAATATAATTATCTCGATCCCCAAGTTATTTCATGGAGAAATCGCTTACTGGAGACAGGGGAGTTGAGATACTAAAATTCTTTCAGCACGGAGGCCGAAATGAAATTATATGAAAATCTCGTAAAAGCGCTTGCCTTTTTTGTTCTGTGTTTTTCTCCAATACTCTTTGCTTCTCGACCTTCAGCCTTTGATGATCTTTATTTAGATGATGAACAGCTCGGTTCCCATCTACAGCTTCCCTTGCTTGCAGTTGCGGGAGAAATGGGGCATTCCGTAAATCTTCTGTTCACCCCCTGGGATGGCCCAATCATTCCTGTCCGTTTTGATAGCTCGGTCAATATTTTTGAAAAAACCAAGTTTTGGTTGGCAGCACGAGAGTGGGAAAGTGCTGGTAATATTGATTTTCAGGAAGACACAAAGAAAGAATATGACCGCTACATATTTGTGCAATTGAGCGACCAAGGTTGCCGCAGTTTTCTAGGACAAGGCGGAAATAGTCCGTTTGCTATAAAAAAACGAACTCTAAACCTTCAACGTTCCCATTGTTGGACCCACGGAACTATCTTGCATGAATTAGGGCATGCCCTGGGACTATACCATGAGCACCAGCGTTGGGATCGCTCTCAGTATATTAAAATTGACTACAGTGAGGTCAGGTTGTCGCAAATTGCCAATTTTTCGCGTTTCCGTTGGGGGAAATCCACTGGGGAATATGACTTTCACTCAATAATGCATTATCGCCAATTTAGTTTTAACAAAGGACCTCGGCCAACACTTCTTATGCGGCCAGGATATGAAAAGTTCGCCAACGTCATAGGAACATCTGGTCATATCAGTGAGGGCGACAAAGCAACAATCAGGGAATTATATGGCGAAAAAAACTAGGGGCTATTGAGATCTACGTTTGAGTTCGCTTTGCGCGTCATTCAGTGCTGATAATATAATGCGAGTGAGTTGAAAGGGATCAGCGGAAAAATGAAAAATTTTGAAATGCTCTAATAAGTTGGTAATTGTTGCATCCCATTCCGCCCTGAAGGGATCAATATTTTGACATAAGATTTCTAATCCTTTGACAGAAAATTTCAACTTTTCAACCGAGGCATTTTTGAATTGTTTATTAAGCCGTTTAAGAACGTCGCCTTCAGATTCTAGAGATTTTTTTTGTCTCTCTAATCCTTCCGAGTAGGGGTGCTTCGAAGAGATTTCCATGGTGAATCATCATGTTTGGGAGGCCATGGAAGGTCAAGTCCAATAATATCTATCTCTTAGATAATGTTTGAAATGACTTAAATTGCATGCTCATTTGAGTGCTCGAAACACTTCTTTTATTTTTTCTACTCTCTTTGGCGGTCGCCGCTCTGGCACTCTGCGATTGGCAAAATTTGAAGGCCGGAGAGCAACTTCTATCCCATTTACAGCAATTTCTCTGGGAAGGAAAAGTGTCCGAAGTCGAAAAACAGTATGATTTTTATGGGCCCCTATTTTATCTTTTACTTCAGGCCAGGGCCAATGAGGGCGTGGCAATTGTCAAAGTGCTTAAGAAGCTTAAGCTGGCGCTTTATGGAGAACTTTCCTTGAAGAGAAAGTCTCACGCTCTTTTTGGAAAAACTCTTTTTCAGAGTTATCTTTTATGTCTTTGCGTCTGGGGTTTTCTTCTGTTCCTAAAATATGAACTTAGTTCGGTCAATCTCTCTCCCATCACTTTTTTCTATTGGCATCTGTTTGGAATGCTTGGTCTGACAGTTCTCTTTATAACCGCTTTAAAAACTTTAGATAAAACTGCTTTTTCTCTTTGGCACCGATGCCTTCATTTACAGATCCATATAGAGCGCGGCGGACCGATCGAATCGAAAGGCGCCTAGCGATGATTTTCCACCAGAAAAGATTTCCAAAGAATTAGAATCTGCTTGTAGGAGATTTTTGCAACTTCAAAGTAGACTTTGGGAAGGTTTCTCAATCAAAGATGACCTGGAACTCTACGAACTTGAGATCCGGCAACGAATCGCCGACCATTTGGGTGAAAAACACGACCGCTTGCAACTGCTGTTTCTTTTTTTCTCTGTCTGTCTATTTCTGCCTTCTCATTTTTTTTTGGTGTTCAAGCTCTTAGAAACCCTACTCTGATGATTGACCTCCAGGAAGGGGTTCTATACTCTCGGCCCTAGGGGGCCATGCATGGATAAAAAAATTATTTTCTCAATGAACCGGGTAGGAAAAGTCTATTCTGGTAAAAATCAGGTCCTCAAAGACATCTCTCTTAGCTTTTTCTATGGGGCCAAAATTGGAGTCCTTGGCCTCAACGGGGCCGGAAAGAGTTCTTTATTAAAAATTATTGCCGGACATGACCAAAATTTTTTAGGGGAGATGCACCTCGCAAAGGGTCATCGGGTTGGATATTTAGAACAAGAACCCAAGATCGATCCAGATAAAACAGTTCGTCAGGTCGTCCAAGAAGGTGCGAAGGAGACTGTGGATCTTCTCAATCATTTTAACGCCATCAGCGAAAAATTTAGTGAACCGATGAGCGACGAAGAAATGAATGCGTTGCTAGAAGAGCAGGGAAAATTACAAGACGAACTTGATGCAAAAAATGCATGGGATCTCGACAGCCGACTGGATTTGGCGATGGATTCACTGCGCTGCCCTCCCGCTGATCAAAAAATATCCGAGCTCTCGGGTGGTGAAAAGCGCCGAGTTGCTTTATGCCGACTGCTTATCCAAGAGCCAGAAATTTTACTGTTGGATGAGCCTACTAACCATTTGGACGCTGAGACTGTCTTATGGTTAGAGCGACATCTCAAGGATTACAAAGGAACTATTATCGCTGTCACTCACGATCGTTATTTTTTAGATAATGTCGCAGGGTGGATACTTGAGCTTGACCGTGGCCAAGGAATTCCTTGGGAAGGAAATTACTCTTCTTGGCTAGAGCAAAAAACCAAACGTCTTAAGCTGGAAGAGAAAAAAGAATCCCAAAGGCAGAGGGCCTTGACCAAGGAATTGGAATGGATTCGGAGCTCCCCTAAAGCAAGGCAAGCTAAAAGCAAGGCCAGAATTCAAAATTACGAACAAATGGTTAAGCAGCAGCGAGAAAAACGAGTGGAGACCAATGAGATTCTCATTCCACCAGGGCCGCGCCTCGGAGACCAAGTTATCGAGGCCCATTCTATTACGAAAGGTTACGGCGATAAGCTGCTTTATGAAGATTTGAGTTTTAAACTCCCTCCGGGAGGAATAGTGGGGATTGTCGGGGCCAATGGGGCAGGTAAGACCACTCTTTTTAGAATGATTACGGGAGCTGAAGAGCCGGATAGTGGAAAATTTATCGTCGGTCAGACGGTAAAATTAAGTTATGTGGATCAATCACGTTCGATGGATAGCGACAAAACACTTCTCCAAGAAGTGGCCGATGGAAAAGAAACAATCACCATGGGTGATAGGGAAGTTAACGCTAGGGCCTATCTCTCAAAATTTAATTTTTCTGGAGATGCCCATACGAAAAGGGTTTCTGAGCTTTCAGGTGGTGAGAGAAACCGGATTCATCTCGCAAAAGTGCTAAAAGAAGAAGGAAACGTGTTGCTCCTTGATGAGCCTACCAATGATTTAGATGTTAATACTCTTCGAGCGCTTGAAGAGGCGCTACTTGATTTTGCTGGATGCGCGGTTGTTATTAGCCATGATCGCTATTTTCTGGATCGCATTGCGACTCATATGTTGGCATTTGAAGGAGATTCGCAAGTGGTTTGGTTTGAAGGAAACTTCGCTGATTACGAGGCCGACCGAAGGGCAAGGCTTGGTGAGCAAGCCGATAGACCTCATCGTCTCTCTTATAAAAAATTAGTGCGGGCCTAAGTTTTTTTCTAATTTGTAGAGAGTCTTAAAGATTGGGCCATGATTTTCATGACCTAAAATTTTAATGATGCTTTGAATTCGGCGTTTCTTCAAAAAGACAATATAGGGGAAGGCCTTAGAAAAAAGTCCATCGAGCAGAGAGTTTCCAGTTTCTCGAGAATTTTCAAAAAACATCTGACCAAGTAGCCGCAATCGATAAAAGACGTCTTCGGCCGAATCACTGTGGAGGGTCGTGAGTATACCTTGGTGTCCTGAATTTGCGGCCATTAGAAGAGAGCGAACTTCGGCGCCTCTGATTTCTCCCAAAATGATTCTGCTAGCAGATAGCCGCAAGGTATGAAGAACCAAGTCTTCAAGACTTACCCTAGAGTTTGAAACTAAAGACTGACAATTTTTCCGACAAAGAAACAGCTCCGCGGTATCCTCTATAGAAACCACATGTTCATCTTCCGGAATTTCATCTGATAAGGCCTTGAGTAAAGATGTTTTTCCTGACCCCGCTGCCCCTGTGACTAATAAGTTTTTTCCCAAGCCCATTAACTCTGCCAGGATCATTGCGGCCTTTGATTGATGGCCGCCCTCATGAAAATTCTCAAGGCTAAATTTTTGTTGTTTGTGTAATCTAATCACCAGCGATGAGCATGTTTGAGATTTTAGATTGTGGTGAGTAAATGTCATGCGGGTTTGGCGACCTTTTAGGGAAGCATACTTGGATACCAATGGAGAGGATTGTGGGTTCCATAAGATCTTCTGACGGGCGGCCAAGAGTCTCAAAAAGAGTTCCCATTCGAAGTCGCTTACAAACGGTGTGGGAATGGGGATGAGATGATCCCGCGCCGGCCCAGGTTTGTTAGCAAAACAGTTTTTAAAAGAAAGCATATAGATGTCTGAAATAAGCTCCTCGAAGAAAAAAGAGTCTAGAAAGCGAGCACTCACAAAGTGATGGTAGATATCTTCTCCTTCACGAAGCGGCAAAGGACAAAGCTCAGGAGGGATCAGACCGCATGCTAACTTCTCATTGATAAAATCAATTATTTTTTTTCTCACAAACTGAGCGCCTTTAATGAGGTGATGAAGGAGGGATGGTGAGTTTCAATAGGGCAAAGACTCGTTGCAGGCGATGACCCGAACTCCGGCTAGAAAAAAGACCTCCGATGAGCGGGATTTTTTGAAACCATGGGAGAGCGGATGTATCTAGTTGTTGTTTTTTTAAGGTAAGGTCAAAAACTTTTAAAATCTGGTCGTCTTGAATAAAGAAGGACCCTTTTTGCCGAGAGCCGTTGAGCGAGCTTGACCCTGGTCTTGCAAATTCTGTTAAATAGAGCGCTTCCAGCTGCCCAGAGCTATTTTCTTTGAGTGTGAGTGAAAAGCGAAAGCCAGCAAATTTCCAGTCTTGTGTTTGAACGATTCCTGAGTTCGCAGACAATTGATTCTGACTAAACGCGACCTCTCCGCCTAATGAAATAGAAGCACGCTTACCAATACGTAGTAAGAGTTTCGGTTGGGCCAAAACTTCAATTCGCGCCTCTCCTTCTTCGAAATGAACGATATTTGCATTCCATAGCGAACTCGCCCCCTGTTCCAATAAATTACCTAGGCCCCCTTGGAGACGGTTAAGGCCTAGCGACTGAGTGCTGAAGTGGTGGACATCGGCTTGAAAAATTCTCAACTCCGCTAAAAAATTTTTTGTTGACCGAGAAGACGCTTTTATTTCGGTTTGTGCGAAATAGAGACGCTTGAGGATTTTTTTATTTTGAGCAGAAATCGCAAAAGGAAAGCGGCAGAGAGGAATAATATCTGCAAAAAAACAGCTCATTCCCCATCGCCCGTCTCGTCCGTATATTTCGTAGATTCCTGCGATCAGTTTTTGTTTGAGTCCACTGGAAATGGAAACTCTTGATATCATCAGGTCTTTTTCAATTTTTAAAAGCTGATGGTATCCCCGATAGGACGAAGCTGTTTTGAGTGTCCCGGATACAAAGAGGAAAGGACCTTGTGGCCTAGAGGAGAGTCCCAGTCCACGGATAAGTTGCTGGATCCGTTTGATCTTGAGGAGATGATTTTTTGAGTTGACATAAATATGGAAGCGGCGAGTCTCACCAGCGCCAGATGTCAGAATAATATCACTGAATCCCAGCTTTTCTCCCCGAATGAGCAGATTCCCTTTAACTTCCTCATTGGTGTAGGCCAGGATCTCTTTATTGCCGACAGAGAAATTTTCGCCCGGCAGTAAGGAAATCTGATACTGCTCTCCAATGCCCAATATTATGTCAGTAGGAGAAGCGCCGAGGACCAGATTGACAGGTATTTGCGTCAGAGATAGTAACAAGAGACTCTTTATGAATTTAACAGGAAAATCGCTATGGGTTCTTTGACCAAGAAAACAAAAACTATTCGTAAAAATAAGCGGAAAAAACAGGGAAGTGAGCGTAAGGCGCAAAATCGCAATCATGGGACGACTCCAAAGTTTGATGTTCACCAAGAGAAAGAAAAAAAATCCTAATTTCCCTAATTTCATTGTCGAAAACTTCGAAGTGATTCCAGAAAAGGTCTATGGCCATTAAGAATCATCAGGTCGGCTTGATCGTTGATGCATAGCTGGAGAGGGTATTGTTCAGCTACAACCGAACGGCATTTTTCCACAGCTTGAGTTATGAGATAATTTTTGGGCACTCCATATGTTTTTTGAAATATTTCCACAACTGCTTTCGAACGCCAGGTTAGCTGCGAGACCTCACTTATAGAAATGTAAAAGGCCTTCGAAGGTCTGGCACTGACCCCCAGATAGATCCCCAGATAAATCGCGGCCAAAACAAGACTAAAAAAAAATTTCACGAGTCTCCTCGATGTTGCGATTGTTCTGCTGAGGATGGGGTGTAATCAAAAAAGATTGGGTGAGCTGAAAAGTTTTTGTGCCTCTAGGACGGGGGAGAGCGAACAGAGCATATCCTTTTTGAGCAGTTTCTAAAAAAGAGTCGTGGACCGGGGCGCTGAGGAGAACTGCTGAAATTCTAAAGTTCGGATTCTTTTTGAGATATCAAAAGATAGCTAGCTCCATTTTTTAAAGGAACGAGAGTATGAAACTGGAGATAATAAGATTCATAGCCGCGAGGGACCTGAATACCTCCATCTGCTTGTTTAGACTGGGAAGTAAAAACCAAAGGAAGGAGAATTAAAAAAATAATAAATACAATTAATATTTTTATTCTGGGATGTATTTGCTGTTTCATATTGAATTTATTTTCTATCGAGGCATCATGCGAACGACTTCATTTTTCATATGATTGATTCGCGTACGCAATACTTGGCCAAATTGCTTCATGGCCACTAGGCAAAATATTCCAATGAGGGTGGACAAAATGACGTACTCCAACAAGGCTTGTCCGGTATTTTTTTTTCGTTTTTTGTGTGTTGACATAAATGGCCCTTCACTTTTTGAACTTCGAGATGGCGTTCCTATAGCACGATTGAGTTTTTAAAAAACTAAGTTAAGTGTTGGAAATGACGAAAATTTTGAGCAAGAGAAGGTCAAACTTTCTTAGATAAGTGAGAAAGATGAGTCGCTGGCAAGATTCAATTGCACTGAGTTTCCCCTCCGATTTAGAATAGATATATGGGCGAAAACAAGCTGTTGGTGTTTGATAGAAAAGAAATCTTTCTCATCTTTTTTTTAGTACTGGTAATGGTGGTAACTAGCTTTACGCTTGGCATCCGTATGGGAAAGGGTCTCTCTTTTGAAAAGCAGGGAATTACTCCGGAAGAAAGTTCGCTAGAAGAACTCTCTTCTCAAGATGAAACTGCGGCCAATGAAATATTGCAAAGAAAGCGGAGTGGTGATGCCCAAACGGGTGTTGAAGTCGAACAAAACACCTATGAGCGACTGAAGAAAGAATTTGAAAATCTTTCGGACGAAAAAGATAATATGCAGAGTTCCCAGTCCGAAAAAAAAATAGAAACTGATTCTGCTGATCCTGGAGTTCAGCGTGATGATATTTCAAAATACAGAGGAAAATTTACGATTCAATTAGGTGCCTACAGAGCGTTAAAAGATGCTCGGTCGTTTGCCGCTGGCTTTAAAGTTCGCGGATATGATCCAATTATTAACGAAGTCGAGATAGATGGGAGTGGTATTTGGTACCGGGTAAGTCTGGGGCTTTTTTCGAATAGAAAGGAAGCCGAAGCATATGTAGAAAAAGAGCAAACCCTTTTTGAAGGGCAAGAGTATCACGTGAAAAAAATTCAATAATCAATAATTAAAATAAAAAAACCCAGGCTCGAGGTATCCAAACTATTGCTAGCATTGAAAACCGATGCCCGGGTTTTTTAAATTGGAAGCCTAAACCTAGCTAGGATTGTTATACTTATTGTCCTTGTAAAACTTATCTATCTCTTTCCCGGCTTCTTCTTTGTTTTTACCATAAGCTTGCTGAATATGGCCTGACAGCTGATTCTTTTCGCCCATCCCATTTTTGGATTTGGTCATCAGTTAGCTTTCCCCATGCTTCTTTTGCTTTTCCTTGCATCTCTTTAAGTTTACCTTTCATTTGGTTCGATTCCATAGAAACTCCTTGTTTTAAAGATTGTTAACCAATCCTTTTCATGAATTCATTATTAAATTGTTAATATCAAAAAGGGGTAAAAAATCACGTTCGCTTTAAAATTTTTTGAAAGTTTTCAGTTAGCCTATTTTTTAGCGTTTGTTCTTCGAACATAGATGTATCTAAAACTCCTTCTTTTAGTCCAAGTTCTTCGGTCAGACTTTCGATTTGCTTGTCTCTGTCTGAATGCTGAGACACACAGTTTTTAATAATTTTATAAAGGTCTTCTCGACTTCTTTGAACTTTTGGAATGAGGTGATGGAGATACTGACCTGATAAATAGCTTTGGTTCTGAGTAAGTTTAGAACGAATTGCGTGAGGATGAAGTTCTAGGTTTTTAATAGTCGAACTCATCCTCCGTGTCGTGTAGCTCAAAAGATTAAAATGATCAGGAAAAATAAGTCGCTCGGCACTTGAGTGAGAGATATCGCGCTCGTGCCACAAAAGGCAATTTTCCATTCCGATATTGATATGGGACCTGAGCACTCGGCAGAGACCAGAAATATTTTCGCTTGAGATGGGATTTTTTTTATGAGGCATTGCCGAGCTGCCTTTTTGAGTGGCGCTCGTCGACTCACTCACCTCAGCGACGTCACTTCGGTGGAGGTGACGAATTTCTATGGCCATTCGCTCCAGTCCGCAGGCAAGTAAAGCTCCTAATGAGAAAAGCTTTGCATAGTGATCTCTTGGAAGAATCTGGGTGCTTACACTTTCCACAGGAAGGTTAAGCAATTGCCCAGCTTTTTCTTCTATCTCAGGTGACAAGATCAAATAATTTCCTACAGCACCAGAGAATTGGGCAGTAAGATTTTTCTGAATGAATTGTTTGTATTCTCCTTGACGACGTTGAAGCTCTTTTTGATAACTTAGAAACTTTTGGCCAAAAATCATTGGTTCAGCATCCATGCCGTGAGATTGACCCATACAAACTAAGGCTTGAGTTTCATCGATTTTTTTTCCGAGCTCTTTTATAAGGACTTGGAGATCTTTCAAAAAAATTTCTAAAGATTGCCGAATCTGAAGAGATGTTGCCGTGTCTAAAATATCGCTCGAAGTCACGCCGAAATGGAAAAACTTACCAATCTCCGGATCTACTTGCTCAGTGATAGAGCTACAAAAAGCGATAACATCATGGCGAGTTTCAAGTTCAATCTCTGAGATTCTCTTCGGATCAATTATGATATTTTTAAAACAATCGGCAGTCTTTATGGGAATGAGATTTCCTTCCTGCGCTTCCATGAGGGCCAATTCGACTTTGAACATAGCTTCAAAACGTGCCTGAGGTTTCCAAATGGCTTGAATTTCATCAATAGAGTAGCGCTCAATCATCTATATCCTCTTCAAGATCTTCTAAATCCTCAATATCCATCGGCATCGCATCTTCTGATTCTATAGGATCTTCCATACCATCATTATCGACAGCATTTGGATTGCTAGCTTTGAAAGGAGGCAAGGGTCTTAACTTGTAGGCGACGCCAGGGCACCCACTTAAAATCATCATGCCGCTGAGCTTATCTCCATCTTTTTCTAAGTCCTGCATTTTTTCTATCAGCTTAACTTCATTGGCCTCAAGTTTATTTTTGGCCCCCTGCTTATAACGAGGTGAAGTCGCTTGCAGTTGCCTGTTCTGCTCAATAAGAGACAAGGCCCTATTTCTCAGTTCTATTTTTCTCATACGTTTTTCAGTTAAAAACTTGCATCTATCTGATACGCGCGAACTATTGAGAATTTCCCGTGGTAAAGGGAGCTTTGAATAATCTTGTGCTAAGCTGGCAATACTCATCACAAGCGTTAAGATTCCATAAGTTAAAAGCTTTCGAGGCAGGTTCAAAACCAAAACTCCTTTTCAGAATTGGCCTTCATTATGCCGTTCCAGTACATTGGTTGGCCATGGTAGACATTTCAGAGACTCTCATTTTAATTCCGGCCCGCTACGGCTCTAAGCGGTTTCCTGGCAAACCTTTGGCACTTATCGAGGGTAAACCCTTAATTGTCCACGTAGAACAAAATTGTAGGGCCTCGGGAATCATGACCTGTGTGGTGACCGATAATGATTTGATTGAAGAAGCGGTTTTATCTCATGGCGGACGGGTTGTAAGAACTGATGAAGTTGTCGAAACGGGAACAGAGCGTATCGCCTTGGCCTTTAAAAAATTCTTCAGCTCAGGTTCAAACTCAGAAGAATCCACCCTTCCCAACTTCCGTTGGGTCATTAATGTTCAGGGTGACGAGCCTTTATTAAAAAAGGAATCAATTCATGCTCTTTTACAAACGGCCCAAGAAAAAAAATTTCCAATAACGACTTTGCTCAAGCGTCACGAACTGAGTGCAACGAATGAAGAGGATTGGCGCGGTAAGCATTGTGTAAAATCTGCATGGGGTTCAAAAACTAATCTTTGTTACTTCTTCACACGCTCTCCTATCCCTTCCCAATTATCAAAGGGTGGTCACTGGTATCAGCATATTGGAGTTTATTGCTATACGGTTGCTACTCTGGAGCAGTTTTCTCATTTACCGTCGAGTGAGTGGGAAATAGGAGAAAGTCTGGAGCAAAACCGAGCTTTGGATGCAGGTTTAGCAATCGGTGCCATTCTTTGTCCCCAGGAGCTTGTTGGAGTCGATGTTCCAGCAGATATTATCAGAGTAGAGAAAATTTTGGCCGAAGCACGCTCTAGTTATGATAATGATTAAGACTTATGAATAGGCCGAGCAAGAAAAAATATATCTTTATTACGGGTGGCGTGACGAGCTCTCTCGGGAAGGGATTAGCGGCCGCATCTCTGGCCTCTTTATTAGAAAGACGGGGCATACGTTTGGCCATGTTGAAGATGGACCCCTATCTCAATGTCGACCCAGGAACAATGAGCCCAACTCAGCATGGCGAAGTCTTTGTGACCCATGATGGTGCTGAGACTGATTTAGATTTGGGGCACTATGAGCGATTCACGCAATTGCAGTTGTCGCGGAAAAATAATTTTACGACTGGGCAGGTTTATTTAAGGGTCATTGAAAGTGAGAGGGAAGGAGTTTATCTCGGAAAGACGGTTCAAGTCGTCCCTCATATTACAAACGAAATTAAAAGAAGAATTCATCAAGCGGCCGAAAGTTGTGATTTGCTGGTAAGTGAAATCGGGGGAACCGTTGGTGATATCGAAGGTCTTCCTTTTTTAGAGGCCATTCGTCAGTTCGCACAAGATGTCGGCCCGGAAAATGTTCTTTTTCTGCACCTTGTTTTAGTGCCTTATTTATCAGCGGCCGGGGAATTGAAATCTAAGCCTGCACAGCATTCGGTAAAAGAGTTGAGGTCAATTGGACTGTTTCCTCAAATTATTCTCTGCCGTTCTGAGCGGCCTATTGATGATGAAATTTTGAATAAATTATCGCTATTTTGCAATGTTAACAAAGGCAATGTGTTTCAGAATCCAGACATGGACTCTATTTATAAAGTCCCTCTCGAATTTCACCGGCAAGGGTTAGGGCAGCGGGTTTGTGAGCTTTTGGGCATTTGGGCACCCCGTCCTAAAATGGATGATTTAGAGGCCGTTGTTTTCAATTTAGAAAATCCTGTTGGCGAAGTCTGTATTGGAATCGTTGGCAAGTATACTGAACTTATCGAAAGTTATAAGTCTCTCAATGAGGCCTTAAGGCACGGATCTATTGCTCATAGAGCGAAACTCCGTCTGGATTTTATTGATTCCGAAGAGCTCGAAGGGCTGAGTGATAAGCAAATTCAAACGAGATTTGCGCAAGTCGATGGGCTTCTCGTACCCGGAGGGTTTGGTAAGAGAGGTACTGAAGGAAAAATCAGTGCAATAAAACATGCAAGGACCACGGGTCTGCCTTTTTTAGGGATCTGTCTAGGGTTGCAGATGGCCATTGTCGAGTTCGCGCGAAATGTGGCAGGAATGAATGATGCCGTTTCAGAAGAGTTTTCTAAAAATGGAGAAATGGTTATTCACTTTATGAAGTCGCAGCGAAATCTAGAAAGCAAGGGCGGGAATATGCGCTTAGGTGCCTACAGTTGCCAACTTCAGGCGAAATCTCTGGCCCATAAAATCTACCGAAAATCTGAAATTATGGAGCGCCATCGGCACCGCTTAGAAGTTAATAATTCCTTTGTTCAACCTCTCAGTAACAAAGGCCTGGTTTTTAGCGGGATTAATCCCGATCTCAACCTCGTTGAAATTATTGAGTTGCCCGAGCATCCGTTTTTTATTGCCTGTCAGTTTCATCCAGAATTTCAGTCAAGGCCTTTTTCACCCCATCCTCTTTTCTCTGCCTTTATAAAACGAAGTTTTCTAAAGGAAAGTGTTTCTATGATTCCAGACAAAACTCAAACAAGTTTAGATTTATGATGAATGTTTTTATTGGCCCTTGCGTTTTAGAAGATCAAGCACTGGTGATGGAAATTGCCGAACAATTAATTCAAGACTTAGCACCATTTCGCAATGAGATTAATTTGGTGTTTAAAGGTAGCTTTGATAAGGCCAATCGCACATCGGGGGCCTCGTTTCGGGGTCCAGGAATCGATGCAGGTCTCAAGATGCTAGGTGACGTGAAAGATAAATTTCAATTGCCGGTTGTGACAGATTTTCATCTGCCTACACAAGCTGAACAAGTTGCCGAAGTGGTCGACTATTTACAAGTCCCCGCATTTTTATGCAGACAAACTGATTTGATCGAGGCCGGTGCTAAGGCATGTAAGGACAGAGGGCGAGTTTTAAAAATTAAAAAGGGCCAGTTTTTGGCGCCTCATGATTGCGGCAATATTGTTGAAAAGGCCGCCCAGTTTCTCCCTCGGGAACGTATCCTGCTCACTGAGCGGGGAGTATCTTTTGGATATAATAATTTGATTGTGGATATGGCCAGCTTTCAGGAAATGAAAAATTTTGGAGTTAAAACGGTTTATGATGCGACTCACAGTGTACAAAGGCCCGGCGGTTTGGGGAATGCAACTGGGGGCAAACGCGAGCAAATTCGCGTCCTAGCAAAAGCGGCCGTGGCCGCAGGGGCCGACGGTGTTTTTATCGAAACCCATCCTCGTCCAGAAAAGGCCTTGTCTGATAGTGCTACGGCCTATCCTCTGGGAGAAATTAAGCATTTGCTTGCAGAGCTATTGGCCATCAAAGGAGTCTTGAGTTGAAGAAGGAAGAATTAGAAAAGCTGTCCCAAAAATTTCTCTCTCAATTTGAAAAGATCAAAGTCTTTCTTTTCGACGTAGACGGCATTCTTACAGATGGCCGGGTTTTTTATGATGGTTCAGAAGTGGGGTTTAATCGGCATTTTTATGTCCCCGATGGATATGGGATCAAAGTCCTACGAAACGCTGGTTTCAAAGTCGGCGTGCTCTCCGGCGGAGATTCACTCGGAGTAAGAAACAGGTTTGAGCTACTCGGGGTGGATTATTTACTATTGGGGAATGAAGACAAACGGTATGCGTTTGAAAAAATCGCTGAAGCTGGTTTTGCGCCAGAGAATCTGCTCTATATGGGTGATGAACTCTTTGATATTCCGGTACTCGAGATTGCTGGATTTTCTGCAACCGTTTCCCACGCTCCTTGGGAAGTTAAAGAAGTGGTCGACTATGTCTGTGACAAAGAGGCCGGTCGTGGGGCGGTTCGGGAAGTGATCGATATTTTTCGGTATGCTCGCAAAATTCGACCAGTTATTGAAAAAGTTACACCTGTTTAATTTTAGAACCTGAACTGACGACGGATTGTGATAGAATCCGAAACAATGTTCAAATTTTTACTTATCCTCGTTACCTCTATTTACTTCTACTCTTCAGGAGTATTGGCAGGATGGATAGAGGTAGAGCTAGGTCCTCACTCTCAAACGTCTTGGTATCATCTCGAAAAAAAATCACCTAAGAATTTTGTCGTCACGCTGCCAATTTCTTTAGAGCAAAAAAACTTTTTTAAACGCCAATTGTTTTTTACGATTGATTCTGAATTGGAGCAAATGAAGGGCAGGGCCCAGCTCTGTGTGAATGAACTTGCCCCCTTTTTGCTTGGCCCACAGGGAGAGCAGCTCACTATTTCTTTGGATTTTGAGGGAGTCTCAGGTCGTTATAACAATGCTGTGTTCTATTCTCAAAAGGCCGTTAATCAAGAAATTCATTCTCGGCTCTGGGGTTCCGAGATGCAGTGTCATGACATCATTCATGAAGTTTTTCATCTCTTGGGATTAGCAGACGAATACCGAGATTCTAAATATCCCTGTCGTCCAAGTTCTCCAGATGATTCCGTCATGAACGATTCAGAAGCGGCCGTGAATCAATCATGGAATTCGCCGGCGCTGAAAATCTTAGGTCGACAGTGTGAGATGACAGATGCCGATTCGCCTTCTGGTCTCAATCCAAATTATGAGCAATGTCTTCAAGATCTTATTTCATTAGATTCTGTGATGTCTCCATTGAGCTCGACTTGGGAGAAAACTCTTGTGCACCATCAAAAAGATAGAATTGAAAAAGTGCTCAAGAGTAATATTTGTCGCAGCTCTCTGCGCAAAGTAGGCGCCACAAAGAGGCGGACCTTTTTTTGTGAGTCTCAAAAACCCAGCTCTCTGCTCTATCCTGCCCACTTTTGGAAAATCACTCGACCGCTAGGAAGGGAAAGTCTTCTGTATAACAGATGCACAAAGCAGAGTGCTGTCATATTAAACGTCGCAGAGTGTTCGTATCGACCTAAAGAATGCAGAGGCGGTTCGGATGCTTGGTTAACTTCGCTGCCCTCTTTATAGTTCCTGCTATAATCTGCACCACGGTCGGTGCCAGTCTGTCCCCCCAAACTGTCCCCAAAGAATTCAAATATAATCCTAATATCGCTCCTTTCCCCTATCTGAAGATGGCACGCTTCTTGAATATAGAAAGATATAGAAAAATCAAGAATAGATTGAACTATTGGGTAAGAGGGAGTCCGTGATGTTTAAGAGAAAAAGATTGCCATGGTGTGTAGTCTTAATCTTCTCCGTTTTTTCACTCAAATCGAGTTTGGGTCGTGAAGACAGGCGTTATGCTTCTTCTGTAAAAAGAAATTGCGAAATTGTTTTGAAAGCCAATGATCTTAATATAAAAATTTTCTCCTCATCGGCCTATGCTCTTAGCGGTGGATTGGCCAAAAGCAAGGCCTGCATCGAGAGCTACCATGATTGTAAGCAGTTCATGCTTGAAGAAGGTTATTTTTTAAGCAACTGCGAAGCACTCTAGGATCTCTGCTAGATCTTAGAGGCCACATCTTTTAGGTAGAGCTTTGTTTTTTTGGCAAGCTCGGACATCTTTTTAAAACTCATTTTATTTTTTGAATCCAGATCCGCCGCATGTTTCTTGAGTGTTTTCATTCCCGGTTTAACTTCATTTTGAAATAGGGGAAAGACGGAAAATGGCTCCGAGGCCAAATCCTTTTCAAGGCGTTGAATTCTTTTATGAATCATCGTTCTTTTTTGACGGTCATCAATTTGAGAAGACTGTGCGATCTTTTCCATGAATAAAAAATGCTTTGAATAATAATTGAGGTTGTCCAGAACATGCACCTTTTCCAGCATTCCGCTCGATATCAAAGAATTCAATTGCTTGATGACAGCGGTCTGATTGGGAAGCGCATTCACAAAAGAGGAAAAAAAGATAATGGAAAAATATACCAGTTTCAGCGTCTTTAATCTTCCTACAATGTCCATTGGCCTAGGTTTACCGAAAAAATTGCCTTATGCAATCCCTCTTTTTTCATAGAACTAAAATAGTAGAGAAGAGTTTAATCCTTAACAGATAATCATCAGGGAAGAAGAATGTCTGAATCAAACCTCATAGATTTCGCTGCTAAACGAAAGCAAAATATCGAGCAAAAACGACGGAATTTTGAACGGATTATGTTCAAAGATTTCTTAGGTTGTTACACAATCATCGATAATAACGATACTGGGCATCCAGTTGATATTGTCGATATTTCGAAAGATGGACTCCAATTTCAAGTATTCGAGCGAGATAGCAAACGGTTTCAAGAAGGAATGGAAATTGAATTAAGATTTTATTTCACGAAGCAAAATTATATTCCCGCTGTTGTCCAAATCCGGCATTCCTATGATTTTGATGATTCGATGTCAGGCAAGGCTCACCAAAGATTTGGTTGTACTTTTGACAAATCTCTTCCCTCTTTTAAGGCGATGGAGAGTTTTTTGCGATTCATTTATGATTTTGCAGAGCATTCTTCTACAGACAAAGGTGATGGGAAGGTCTACTTTCTCTAAGCTTTTTATGTCATAGTTCTTCAGTGATTCGTTTATTACTTTTGCTTTTCCCAGTAGGGATCATTTTCAATTGCTGTAGCTCTGATGAAGCTCTCTATGGCAAGCGAAGAGCGACTCAAAATTATTTCCGCTCCCCAGAGCTAGGGCAATACTTTCTTCCTCAAATTCCAAATTGGGTCAATGTTTCTGCAGATGGGCAGTGTACAAAAAAGTCTCAAACTCAATTTTTCGATCTTTCGATGCTGGGAAAATTCGCTTCCCTTAAATATTCCCAAGGCGTTCATCTCCAAATTTTGTATAATAGGCGTTCCGAAACAATGGCAAGCTCCCTCAATCAATCAAATCTTTCACAGGAGCAGGAGAGTACTCTTTTTTTCAGTACTCTTAGCACTGTAAAATCCAGTCGTTCTGCTCTCCAAATTGATTTTCCGGCAGTGAACTTAATCTGGATAGATTCTTATTTAGATAACCCAGAGGAACTACGCAAGAAACTCAATAATACACGATTTGATAAGGCCTTTCCCGTATTTCTCTCTCTTTGTTTAAGGGAGTGGGAATTAGAACAATGGGTTCTTAAAAAAATAGAGTATCAAACAAGTTTCGAGATGCTTTCGGCAGACGCGCTTACATTATTTTCACCATCTCTCGAAAAGAAGTTTGAATTTGGATTCGTTTTAGATGAGCTCTTCGGAGAGAAAAAATCCTATTACCTCTTCTCAAAAGGAAAAAAAATTCCGTCTTTTTTGGACCAAAAATTCACAAAGATATACGAGCTCTAGGCCTGGGATGGTGCAATTCGAGAAACATGCAACTGGAGCATTTCATTGCCTCTAAAGAAATTGCTCTGGAGCGTATAATCAACACTGAGCCCCTTTGTTTTGCTGCAATTTAGTAATTCTTCAGGGTGCATCACGTTCCATTTTTGAAAATAGAAAAAAGTGATTCCAGTGAGTAAATGATCACTTCCTAAAGCGCCCTGGAAAATCCATTTCACGTGTTGCTCTTTTAAAATCTTAAATGACTTGAGCTGCATGTTTTTGGTTCTAAACAGTGGTCGAGGATTACCCATTCCGAAGGGAGCTAACATCTTGAGTTTATGAAAAAGGCTTGCACTGACTAAAGATACTGGTAATTCTAAATCCCACAGCTGTTTTGGTGTTCTATCCACTTCATCAATCAATGAGAGCTGATGAAAAAGAAATTTTCGAAATTTCGATAAATTTTCTTTGGGTAGAGACAGTCCCGCTGCAGCAGTATGTCCTCCAAATTTTTGAAAGAAATGCTCACACTTTGAAAGCACCTTGAAGATATCAAGAGTTCCCGCTGTTCTCACGGAGGCCTTCACTACGCCATGTTCTTCAGCGTCAGTAAAAACAAGTGCTGGTCTTGAGAATGTTTCTACCAGCTTTGAAGCGACGATGCCTATCACTCCTTCATGCCACGTTTTTTTATAGACAAAGCAGCACGGAGGATTTTCATCTTTAAGGCCCTCTATCATTATGGATCTTGCTTGCTCAAAAACTTCTTTTTGAATGAGTTTTCGCTCTAGGTTACAGCGCTGAAGTTGATGATGATAAATCTTAGCGTCTTCTTTATCATCACAATTCAAAAGCTTAAGAGACAACTCAGGGTGATCAAGACGTCCTTTCGAATTAATAAGTGGAGCAATACCAAAAGAGATTTTTTCTGCCTCTACGACCTTGCGTTTTCTTTCATCAGCATCAAAAAACTGAGCAATTCCCGGATATTGAGAATTCGAGAGCTGCTTTAGTCCGTGTCGGACAAGTTTGAGATTACAGGGATTGAGTTGTGCGAGATCAGCAATTGTTCCAATGGCCACAAATTGTAGCAAGGGATAAAGTGAACCGCTCATTTTACCATTATCTTCCAAATGCTTTTTGACTGCCCACGCCAGAGCAAAGGCCACGCCCACACCTGCCAGAGATCTTAAATCAGGATCGCAAGTTTCATCCCTTCGATTAGGATTTACCACTGCGAAAGCTTCAGGGGTTTTTTCTTTTCCGTCTTGGTGATGATCAGTAATGATGAGATCAAGGCCAATTGTTTTTGCAAAGTCTGCGGCCTCGATATTGGAGATTCCACAATCCACTGTGATCATGACCTTCACTCCATCATCCACTGCCTTTTGAATGAGTGATTCATGAAGGCCATAGCCCTCCAAAAAGCGGCCAGGTTGATAGAGTTTGATATCAACGGCCAATGAATGAAAAAAATGATAGAGAAGCGCACAAGAGGTGGTTCCATCGACATCATAGTCGCCATAAACCGCGAGGAGTTGTTTTTGGTCAATCGCAGTCACAATGCGCTCGGCCGCTCTTCTAAGCCCCTTGAGTTCTAAAAGTTCTGGAAGCTCCATTAGAGATTCGGAAAAAAAAAGGTCCTTCTTACTTGGAGGATAGCCCCTTAGCTCCAAGAGCTTGTCCATAACAAAATCTTCGTTGAGTGGCGCCGAATGAGAGGATGGACGATGAGGCAGGGTTTCGAAAGAATTTTGCACGTGGGATTCAAGGTAGCACAATCCTCGCGAATTGTTCTAGGCTCACCAAATCACATAGATACCTTTGATGAGGTCTTCATCTTGCAGCTCATCAACTTCTGAGAATAGGGATTCATAATCGCCATCATCTAAATGAATTTTGGAAAAATAATTGAGTGGCAAGAAGGCCTTGCGACATTTTTGACAGCGCTCGATTTCTTTCACCGATTCGTTGAGCTCCAAGCAAACATGACATTTTTTTATCAGAGACTTAGTTCGACGAAGTAATCGATTTTTGTCGGCCATCTTGTATATTCCTTAAGGTCCTATCGGCAATATTTGCCATTGCCTTAAGGAAGATACATTTCAGCTCCTATAGAGTGAAACCGCCGAGTCCTCCGCCCCAACCGTTTTGGAACGCGCCGTAACTGGCCAGCGTAGAAAGGGGCTGGTTGCCATATGGATTAAAGGCATTCATCGCGCCATTGTAGAAAGAGTTTCCTCCTAGACCCATGGCATCGAATCCCTGCCCATGAAACTGCTGTCCCCAGGGCCCAAACTGATTAGGGTATTGTTGTTGACCCTGCCAAGAAAACATCGGAGGGCGATTAAAGCGCTGATCAAAAGTCGAATAGCGATTCATTTGGGGATAGGCCATGTTCATATTAGATAATTCATTTTGAACTCGGTATTGCTCCAACCCTAGTTGGTAAGATGCCCTAAGTTCGATTTCTTTGAGCTTGTACATTTCGCTATATTTCGCTTCTATTGATGCGAGAATTTCTTCATTAGTTTCTTCTTTTTCATCTGATGTTTCTGCTAGTTCTACTTCAGGCTCTTCATCTACAGTTTCTTCGGCGACATCACTCGCTGGTTCCTCTTCAGTGGTTTCAGCTTGAGCTACAGCTACCGGTGCTTCAGATATTTCGACTGGTCCAACTGGTGGCGCTGTAGGATTATTTATAGGGGCCGAAGAAGTTGGGACTGCCGTCGTAGTCGTTGTGCCAATTTCTACTGGAGGCTGGACTAAAACCAATGGAACACCGTCTTGATTGATTACATTTTGGAGGGAGCGCTCAGGGGCGGTCACGGGCGCTGGCACTGGTACTGGTACGGCTGAAATTGTCTTGGCGACTAGGCCTAAGTTTTCAGAGTTTTGAACTGAAACCGTTGAAACTAAATCTACTGGCTCAGGAACTGGTGTCACCTCAGCGATTTCTTTAGGAGCTATCGGATTTTCTTCAGTTGACCTTGGATTTTGCTCGAGTGCTAATCTGTAACCCTTGAGGACTTTAACTTGTTCGCTGGCGAGCTTTTCTGTTTGAAGTAATAATTCCTGATCGTCTTTGCTGAGAGTTTCCGTGTCAGTGGCCTCGACTGCTTTCGCAAATTCATGACGAATAAGGATAAGGTTTTCAATTTCTTCTAGAGATAGACCCTTTGTTGATTTGGGAAGAGGCTCTTCTTGGACTTTCCCAGTCAGCGCTACCAGCTCATCATTAAGTGGAACTTTCTCAGGTGCTGGTGCAATTTCTTTAATCTGTTCCGCAATCTCTTGGTTCTGAGCTAAGGGGTTTTCTTGTTGGCAATCGACACATTCTGCTTCAGAGGCGTCACTGTTTTCTGTTTTAGGTGTTTGATTTAATCCGCTAAACAATTTCTCAACTTCCGCAGTTTCTTGTGTTGGTTCGAAGTTTTCTTCAGCCTGGGGATTCTCTTTCACGATAACAGTTTTGTCCGTAAAAATTCCGCGAGAGAGTGAAGTAGTACCCTCAAAATTTCCATTTTGAACTAAGAGTATTTGTCCCTTCGCACTTGGGTCAAATTTTCTAGAGTAGTCTGTTATTAAATCTAAAAGCGACCCTTGGGAAAATGAGTTTTCTTTTTTTTCTTCGGATAGTTTTTTGATTATGCTATTTAGCTCTCGACGTTTAGCTTCGCCAGATAGTTCTAACTTTGTCTCTTTTTTAGCGTGCTGAAGGTTGGTGGCGTTTTCGCTGTAATCCTTGGCAAAAACACCAAAGCTCATAGTGAAAGCGGCCATTAGCATAGGCGCTAAAATAGGGTACTTGTGTGCGGTCCTCATAGGACTCTCCTTAATAAAAGTTCTCCCTATAAACTATTCAATTCCTGTGCCAGATTTTGTCGTCCAAAATACTTTTTTTAACTCATTAAAACGGTTTCTATTGAGTATCGTCGAGGCGAGGTGGCAAATTTTTTCAGGACTGTAAAAAAATTAGACGATTTTAGGAACACTCCAAAGATTTACCAAGCCAATTGGAAGTCTCACCTAAAGAAGGACTTTGAAACATAAATAACAATAATTTTCAGGAACAAAAGCGCAGGCATTTACCTACACTTTCTTAGGGGGGAATAATCCTTGAATCTCTGGGGATTAGTCGATCTAAAAAATAGCCCTGTAGATGCGTCGGAGAAACTTGGATTCATTTTCAATTTTCGAGGTTGTTTTTTCTTTAAATGCTTCAAGTTCTTCGCCAAAAGCTTTTTTGCGAACGTCATCAGCAGATGGAACGCTGATAGTATAGATCGGTGAATAGTCATACACTTTGTGAGCTTGAATACTATCTCCACATGCTTCTATATTTTGATACCGTTTACTTACATCAGCCTTCTCCTCAAAGGTTAAAAATCTGTCGGCGGCTATCAGGTTTAAAACATTTGGTGCAACAGTTAATGGTTTATCTTCAATACCCATTAAACCTAAAAAATCTTCGAAGAAAGGAAGAAAGTCTATTTTGTCAGTTTCCCTCATTTTTGCTCTGAAGAAAGCTCCGTATAAATTGGAGGGAAGGTCATCGTAAGAATAAGCACTATAACTTTCTTCTCGAGCTTGTTTTGCTTCCTCCTCTTCCATAAGGGAAAGGACGCTGGCTGGACTCAAAATCCCCGAAGTCCAATGAGCTGCTGCAAGGAAGAAGTGGCGCATATCAACCCAACCATACGCTTTTGAATAGAGATATCTATATTGCTCACCACGAAATTCTCCAGAGCCCGAAAAAAGGTCGTAGGCTAGAGAGAGACTCGTTGCTTGATTCTCCTCTAGAAAATCGATAAGTTCCTGTTTCCCTTTAGCATGGCTGTAGACTGGTTCAAATGCTATCGTTGGCAAGGGGACGAGTATTCTTGAACCAAAAAAAATATATAGTAGGAACTTTATGTTTTTCTTCATACCTTGACCCATTTGGAGATGAATTTTCAAAAAATAATTCTCAATTATTGTGCAGTTTTTATGCCAGGTTTTGTTGCCAAAATATCTTTCATAATCCCTCGAAATAATTTCTATTGAGTATCGTCGAGGCGAGGTGACAAATTTTTCAGGACTGTAGAAAAAAAATAGACAATCTTTAGAACCTCTACTCGCAAAGGTTTAATCTCTTAGATAGTTGACGAGATGTTCCTATGGCCAGGTAGTCTCGATGTCTAAAGGCTTTCGAATTTGAGATGTTCTCGTAGTTTGCTTCACTCTTCTAACATTCAAAGAAATGCTCTTTTAGTGGCCGGTTTCATTATCTGGGGTGATAGAGAAGAATTTCGAGGGTACAACAGGGAAGGACACTGCCATGTTGGAGAAATTACTCAGAAGGTTAGAGCTTTTGGCGAGCTTGTTTGCTTACGGGCTTTCGATGGCCTTTAAATGCAACTAGAAACTTTTAAGGCAATATCTAAGATGGAGCCTGTGAATCCCCTTTATCTCGCATTTTTAAATGAGCAAAAAAACTATTCCCCCTAAGCATATTGATGCCCATAAAATGTGTGGAGAAAAGCCGGGTCTAACGACTCTTTAATATAATTGCTTGAGATATCACCCCCGCCGGTTGGAAATAATTGAGCGAATACTCTTTCGGCGCAGAGCTTTGCTGTGAGCATAATGACATGGCCCGTTATAGGGAGGGAGAGAAGCTGTAGAGAACTGCCAAGGAGAGCTAATTCAGTTATTGCTAAGCAAAGGGCTAAATCCAAATGAGACGGACAGAGATGGGTGTTCACTCATTCGAATTGCAGTAAGTCTATTTTTTCGAACGAAAGATTCCGAAAACAAATCCTACGAAGAAGAATACAGAAGAATAATAAAAATTCTCAGAGAAGAGGGTGCTGATTTTTCACCCCCTTTAGCTCGAAAAAAAAATTATGTTTAGGCTCTTCGGTATAATTTGAACGAGAAACCAGAATAGCTTCTTTCAAAAATAGGGAAGCATTACACTTCAACCCTATGACCTCTATCGCCCGACTCACCATTACGTGGACGTTAGGAAATTGAGACCCCCCTGGTCCAATCTTTTTGACGGCCTAGTCAGTTGACCGTACTGAGATTAAGGTATTTATGGGAAGTTATTACACCATGTCCTTTGTCGACCTAAAGTGAGTTTGTCATCTGTTGAGTTTTCGTGAAATATGTCGCTGAATGAAATTAATTTTCTTATTGTTGACTCTTCACCCTAGTTTTTCTTATTCATCCTACAAAGGGTGCCTGTCGAGTTTTCGTCATTTATCACGAGAAATAAAAATAGAACTCAATACTGCAGGTTCGAGGGTCGGCAACATTCTTGTAAATGATTCAGCTGATATGATTGTTTTTACAGTAGATAGAGATAGTATTTTTTCGATTAATCTTGAGACAAATAAAAAAGAGTTAATTCTAAAAATTGAGGGGAAGATGGGCCCTCGGTACTTTAACGAAATCACAGACATGAGGTTTATTTCAAATAAGGAAATTGCGTATAGAGTGCGAAGAATTGGTTTCGGTAGGGAATCACAGGCTGAACTAAGGGTTCTAAATCTGGAAACAAAGTTTGAACGTGTCCTTTCGAAAGATGTCTCGCATTACGTCTATGCCCAAAATTCTAGATATTTTATTATCGGTAAACGTTCGGTAAAAAAAATTGACAATAGTTCCTGGGAACCTACCTATAAAATCGGGGCCCAAGAAGCTTCGGATTTTTTTATGGGAGCTTTTGATTCTGATGAATCACATGTTTTTACATTGGTTAATAATAGGAGTGAACTAGCTCGAGTTCGATTTACTGGGCAGCGCTTTTCCAGGCTATTTTTTGGCAGCAATGAAGAAAATTGGGATGAGCTTGACAGCTATGGACGCTCTAATAATAAAAAAACCCATCTTCGTATGACTCGTATAGATGAGGAGCGCGGTAAAACTATTTTCTACCGCTTCCCGTCTGAGAACAATTTAAACGATGGTTATGTTGAATTTACGACCAATTTTTCGGTTGATGGCTATCTAGGATACTCATCTCATTCACGTTATCGTCTGAATAAGACAGAGAGTCATTTGCAACTTTATAGCGGAGTAGGTGGCTCGTTAGTTTGGGAAACCCCATTGGAAGAAACTATTTCTGAGGCCAAATATTTTGATGAAACAAATCTTTTACTTATTATTTCGAGTGGTGGAACCTTGAGATTAATTAGGGAACTCAAACTCCTTGGAGACCCTGAGCCATAGCTACCGAGCGTTTTGAGTGAGAGACCTATATCGCAAATTACGTCTCCGAACTTCTTTAATATCACCTTCAGTAATATCTTTAATGATTTCTATCTGCCGGGAAGATAGCTTCTCCACAGTTTCACTATTCATTTTGTCATGAGAAGGCTTTTCGTTAAAAACAGGTGTTGATGCTGAAACATTGGTCGCCGGTAAAAATGCTAGGAAACAAGCTAGAAAAAGCATAAGAGACTATAAACTTCTTACTTAGAGTTGACAATAACTGGGGCAAAGCTGTTTGGTAAAAATCATCTCAAATGCTTAAGGAATTTAAAGTTGAATCAAAAAAAATTATCCCCTAATGTGTCCCCGCAAGTAACGCCTCCGGTGAAAATCGCGATAATCCCCCTTCTCGTTTTAGTTGCACTTTTGGCCTTCAACATTATCCTCTTTGGTGATAGCGCAACTAGCGGTGCTAATCAAATTGCTCTTATCATCGCATCAATGGTGACCGCCTTACTTAATGTTTTTGTTTTGAAAATGGATTACCAAACTGTAGAGGCCGGTGCAGTCAAAAGTATTCAGGTTAGCCTACAGGCAATCCTAATTCTCTTACTTGTTGGCTCGCTTATCGGTCTTTGGATTTTGGCCGGAATCGTTCCGACCATGATCTACTATGGCATCGGAATGATTAACCCTACGTTTTTTCTTCCCGTTGCCTGCATTGTTTGCTCGATTGTCTCTGTGGCCACAGGAAGTAGTTGGTCTACTGCCGGCACTGTAGGAATCGCGCTTATTGGTATCGGTATAGCGTTACAGATTCCAGTTGAAATGGTTGCCGGTGCTATCATTTCTGGCGCTTATTTTGGCGACAAAATGAGCCCACTTTCAGAAACAACCAATCTCGCGCCAGCGGTTTCAGGAGCAGAACTATTTTCTCATATTAGACATATGTTGTATTCGACAACGCCCGCCTATTGTTTTTCTCTCATTGGATTTTTGGTTTTGGGTTTCTTTTATGGAGGCGCGGGGAGCGAGGAATCCTCTATTGTTCCTCTCGTGCTGAGCACTTTAAAATCGCAGTTTAATATTTCTTTGTGGACTCTCATTGTTCCTTTGATCGTCTTTTTTCTGGTGATTAAAAAAACACCTGCCATTCCAGCGCTTCTATTCGGCTGCTTACTCGGTGGGGTCATGGCCTTCTTTGCTCAGGGGGAGGCCTTAGAGAATATGAGTGGTGGAAATCTCACTCTCTCCTCATCATACAAAATCATACTCGAAACTTCTTACGCGGGCTTTAAAAGTAATTCAGGTGAAAAAATTCTCGACGACTTGTTAAGCGGAGGAGGCATGGCGGAGATGCTCCCCACTGTTTGGCTTATTTTATGTGCCATGGTTTTCGGCGGCATGATGGAAGTCTCTGGAATGCTGGGAACGCTGGCCAATAGTATATTAAAGCTTGTCCGAGGTACCACCGGTCTCGTGGCCGCTACGATTTCTTCTAGTTTCTTATTGAACCTCACCGCTTCTGACCAATATCTATCAATCGTTGTGAGCGGACGAATGTTTCAACAAGCCTATAAGAAGTTTGGACTGGCCAGCAAAAATTTATCTCGGGCGCTTGAAGATGGAGGGACCGTTACAAGTGTTCTCATTCCTTGGAACACCTGTGGGGCCTATTTCGCAGGGGTGCTTAACGTTGCGACTTTATCGTATTTACCATACTGCTTTTTCAATATCGCAAGCCCTATCTGCTCAATTGGGATAGCAGCATTGGGTATTTCAATGACCAAGCTTTCCAGCGAGGTTGCCAGCGATGGCCGCTAAAAATTCATCAGTATTTAGATAGTGTTCTCGTTTAACTTTGTCTGCGCCATGGATACAGACTGCGAGATCTTTAGTCATTTTGTTTGACTCTACTGTATCAACGCAAACGGTTTCTAGTGTTTTACAAAACTTGAGAAGCTCTTCGTTGTGGTCAAGATTTGCCCTAAAAGCTAATCCTCTGGTCCAAGCAAAAATACTTGCAATGGGGTTTGTTGATGTTTCTTTGCCAGCTTGATGTTGGCGAAAGTGCCTAGTGACTGTTCCGTGGGCCGCCTCGGCCTCCATCGTTTTTCCATCAGGGGTCACAAGAGTTGATGTCATTAGGCCCAGTGAACCAAAGCCCTGGGCAACAGTATCGGACTGCACATCACCATCATAATTTTTACAGGCCCAGATAAATCCACCTTCCCATTTCAGAGCAGCGGCCACCATGTCATCAATTAATCGATGCTCATAACTAATGCTCAAGGCCTCAAATTTTTTCCGATAGTCTTTTTGATAAATTTCCTCAAACAGATCCTTGAAGCGCCCATCATAGGCCTTGAGGATCGTATTCTTAGTAGAGAGATAAAGATTCCATTTCTTCATCATTGCTTGATTAAAACAACTATGAGCAAACCCGCGAATACTCTCATCAGTATTGTACATGGCCATCGCAACACCGCTGCCATCAAAATTAAAAATCTCCCAACTCTTTTTTTCACCGCCAGAACTTGGCTCAAAGGTCATCGTTAATTTTCCAGGGCCATCGATCAAGGTATCGGTTGCTTTATATTGATCCCCAAAAGCATGACGCCCAATACAAATAGGCTTAGTCCAATTGCTGACTAGGCGAGGCACATTCTGGCAAATGATTGGTTCCCGAAATACAGTTCCGCCAAGAATATTGCGAATTGTTCCATTGGGGCTGCGGTACATTTTTTTTAATGAAAATTCTTCCACTCGGTTTTCGTCAGGCGTAATGGTCGCGCACTTGATTCCGACATTAAATTCTTTGATGGCATTGGCCGCATCGACCGTGACCTGATCATTTGTTTTATCTCGGCTTTCAATTCCAAGATCAAAATAGCGAACATCGAGTTCTAAATAGGGGAAAATTAAGGTCTGTTTAATCTTTTCCCAAATAATTCTCGTCATTTCATCGCCATCAAGCTCTACGATGGGACCTTTTACTGTAATTTTCGCCATGGTTGCCCTCATGTCGGTTAAATATTCAAAATAAATATAGACGGTTCAGGTCGGTTTTGGGGGATAAAATTACATTTTTTTGATTTTTTCGCAATGCAAAAATCGCTTATATTTTTATCAAGGACACAAACAATCGAATTCAAGGAGGATTCTATGACCCCAGAAGCTTTTGAAATTGAGACAGTTTTTCACGAAGAACAGCAGCGAATTCTTGAACGGTTCGACGATGTGGAGGTTATCAACTTCGACTACGACTTTGATAAATCTGGCTCGTTTCGCGCAGTGGTAAAAGCAAAGCTCGGGGATAGGGTTGAGCGTTTTTCTAGAGCAGGGAGCTCAGGTAAGGCGGCCCTTCGTCAGCTCTTTTCTTCACTAAGGAGAGTTGCAAATAAAACACATGGAAGAACTCTAAGAAGACGAAAAAACAGAATGGAATTTGACGCAGTTTATTGATTGCGTTTGCGTTGAAAAATTTTAAACTGGTCCCCTTCGGTGGACCAGAATTTTAAATTCAATAATTTTCTGACACATGATTTTGGCCTTTTCTCTGCTTTTTTGATGGTTAACTCGAGAGAAAATTCAAGTTCTTAAGCAGCGACGCCCTTTGAACCTATGCCAATTTCTGTTTAATCAGTTTCTCGTTGTGAAAATCCACATAAATATCAAGATGATCATGCATAGCAGATGCTTTTTTTGTCGTGCACCAGGTTCGCCTTATGAGGCGATTCACATTCGCTCGCAGCATCGCCAGGGTATGGTTAACGCTAAAAAGTGGATCTCGAATAACTTTTTTGAGCTCACCCTGACCGGCAATCGCGCTTTTAGCTCCGAGATAGCGGACATGTTTTATGCTAGGTAGAATTTCAGCAATCAATTGAGGATAGAATTTATGCTCGTCACTTCGGACAGTCGCTTCCAGTTCAAGAGAGTTTTTGATCTGAGTTAAAACAGTCGTTATACCAACTTTCCTATGGTCTGGACGGTATCCGTATTTTTTTCTAGAAATTGCAGCAAGATGGCCAAAAGCTGGCATAGAGCAAACACTGAGCGATAAAATAGTTCTTGTTTTTGTATCTGCAACCAAAGGTACGGATAGTGGTTTGCATTTCGTGTGCTCGGAAGTGATTAAGTCATCCAGCTGAACATCATCAAATTTTGACTTCTTTAAAAGCTCTACCTGCTTGAGTCTTGCCTGTTGTGCCAAAAACTAAAGCTTCCGGGCGACTGTCTTGAGATTGATATTTAAAATCATCGCAATTCTTCTCTGGGAAACACCAGAGCAAAGAAGAATTCCCACTAAAGAGTTTCTATGACGTTTTTTTTGACGATAGCAAGGATGAGAACTCGCTGCAGAGAATCTTTTTCCACAACTCTTGCACCGATATCGGGGAATTTTCTTACAATCACTTTTGCGAATAAAAGACCCTGCATTTGAAATTTTCATAGATTGGCAGTCTGGACAATTCCTCATGCCCGGGACTAATGCAAGGAGGCGGTGAGAAAGGAAATGCTCTAAGTACTTAAAATGCTTAGGACAATCAAAAGGAGCAGTTTATAAAAATTTCCAAGAGAAGCTACTTGAACCAACTTCATAAAAATCATCCTCGGCAAGAACTAATATATTCTTTGGTCGCTTCATTTCATCTTTAAAATTACTCTCAGCAAAGGCCATAATTTGTTGGGACTCAACGGAGGTTACTAAGGCCTTTTTTTTGCCAGCTGTTGATGGCCGATGAATTGGTCTCATGATAAAAAACGGCCGTCCGTAATGATTACCGAAGTATGTCTCTATTTCTCCACTATTGGACCTATACGGGGCCTTCGATAATAGCCCATCAAGCAAAAAATTCACTTCTTCGAAATAAACCTCGGAATAAAAATTTTCTGGCCCATTACCTGAGTCTTGGGGCAGGGAATGAGGCCAGATAAGGCCCAAAAAATCTGCCTCAAGGTGCTCTAATATACGTTCAAGATGCTTCAAGACCTGTCCGTATTTTTCCGAATTTCTTCTAAGGTCCCGTTCACAAATCGAGGCGAATCTTTTTGCCCATAGATTTTTGCAATTTCAATGGCCTCATTTACAATAATTTCAAAATCAGTTTTCCCAAAACACCACTCATCAACTGCTACTAATAAAACGGCCAAATCGACTTTGCCCAATCGCTCTATTCTCCAAGGACCTAGAGAAGATTTAATAGTTGTTCTGTGGGCAGTCGTGTTCTCAACAACAGAGTGGATTCTGTCAGTGGCCCATTGATAATTCTCCTGCGATAAATCCAAAGAAAGAGTTGCAAGAAACTCTTTTATCCTAAGGTTTAGCTTTTCACTATTTTGCAGAACTTGGATATCGGCCCCAAAGTTTGGAAGCTGGAGGTGATAGAGAAATCTCACTGCAAATTCTCTCGCCTCGCGCTTCGGATGAAGCCTTGTCATTCTAGTTCCTTTACCGATGCAGCATCATCGGCCGTTCGAAGATCTTTGATAAAATCTTCTACATTCTCAAAATCAATATAAACAGAGGCAAAACGCACATAGGCAACATGGTCTAGATTTTTTAAATACTCCATAACTTTGATTCCAATAGTCTCGGCCATGATTTCCCCAGGGCCATTTTCTAATAACTCTCGCTCTAGATTTTCAACAATGCGCTCCAGCTGCTCCGTAGCGATGACTCGCTTTTCGCAGGCCTTGCTTAGTCCTTGAAGAATCTTCTCCCGAGCAAACGGCTCTCGCCTTCCGTCTCTTTTAGAAACGACTGGCAAATTCCATTCGATCTTTTCATAGGTCGTAAACCGTTTCCCGCATTTCTCGCAGGCACGCCTACGCCGAACCGCCTGGCCGCTGTTTTGTTGTCTGGAATCGACAACCTTGGTGTCATCAATGTGACAAAAGGGACAATTCATAATTCTTGAATAGCAGTTTTATGGGTATATCGGAAATGCATCGCAAAGTTCGCTAACAAATTTTCGCACATCAGACTGAATTTTAGCACTTTGGGGTGATTTCAGAAGCTGAGCTATGTGTTGACCGAGTTTTGTCACTTCCTGAGTTTTCAGCCCACGTGTAGTGAGCGCCGGAGTTCCCATCCGCACTCCCGATGTTTGAGCAGCAGATTGTTTGTCCCCAGGAATCATATTTTTATTACACGTTATTCCCATACTATCGAGCAGAGCAGACGACTCTTTTCCAGTCATATTTAAGTTCAGTGTTTTAAGCAAAATTAAATGATTGTCTGTGCCCTGACTCACGAGCTCTAGCCCATTTTCCATAAGCGATTCTGCTAACGCCCGGGCATTATCACAAACCTGTTGCTGATAGGTTTGAAAGTCAGGTTGCAGGGCCTCATGAAATGCAACTGCCTTGGCCGCGATGACATGCTCCAATGGTCCGCCTTGGATACCTGGAAAAATTTGAGCATTTGTTTTTTTGTAGAGCGCCTCATCTTGAGTCAAAATAATACCCCCACGTGGGCCTCTCAGAGTTTTATGAGTCGTGGATGTACAAAACTGGGCCAGGCCAATAGGCGAAGGATGAAGTCCTGTTGCGACGAGTCCAGCAATGTGTGCCATATCTGCTAATAATAGGGCATCGACAGATTTTGCGATTTCGGCAAAGGCCTTGAAATCTATTTTTCGGGGATAGGCCGAGGCACCTGCGATGATAAGTCGTGGTTTTTCTCGTTTTGCCAAGTCCGCCAGTTGGTCGTAATCAATCCTTTCAGTTTCAGCATCAAGTCCATAAGAGCTGACTTGATAGAATTTTCCTGAAAAATTGGCGGGATGTCCGTGAGTGAGATGCCCTCCTTGATCGAGATCCATCCCCAAGACCTTGTCACCTGGATTGAGACAAGAAAAAAAAACGGCCATATTCGCACCCGACCCTGAGTGCGGCTGAACATTGGCAAAATTACTTCCGAAGAGTTTTTTTAATCTTTCGATGGCCAGTGTTTCACTTTGATCGACAAACTCACATCCATCATACCAGCGTTTTTTTGGATAACCTTCAGCGTATTTATTAGTAAGGACAGATCCCTGGGCCTCCATAACTGCAGGCGAACAATAATTTTCTGATGCGATCAGTTCGAGACCCTGCTGCTGACGACAAGTTTCTCGTCTGATAATTTCAGCAATTTCTGGGTCGGATTGTTTAAGATTTTGTTTCACAGATCGCCTTTAGCAAAGATTAGACACGAGTTGGTCCCGCCAAATCCGAAGGAATTATTGAGAGCATATCGAAGGGCTTTTTTCTTTGGAACATGAGGAGTGTAGTCGAGGTCTAATTGGTCACCCGGTTTTTCCAAATTTATCGTGGGTGGTACAGTTTGGTGTTGAAGCGCCATGATACAAAAAATGGATTCTACTCCACTGGCAGCACCTAGGAGATGCCCTGTCATGGACTTTGTCGAGCTTACGGAAACTGCGCTAGAATTTGTTCCTAAGACTTTTTTTATCGCCAGTGTCTCCGCAAGGTCTCCCAAAGGAGTCGAAGTTCCATGGGCATTTATATAATCAATTTCTTTTGCTTCTAATCCTGCCCAAGCGATGGCCTGATTCATTGCCGCGATAGCGCCAATCCCTTCTGAATGAGGCGCGGTAATATGGAACGCATCAGAGCTTGCTCCGACTCCAACCAGCTCGGCCAAAATAGGTACGCCTCTTTTGATGGCCTCTTCACGATTTTCCAGCACCAAAATTCCGGCACCTTCCCCCATTACGAAGCCGTCTCTGTCTTGATCAAAAGGTCTGCTAGCCTCTGTGGGATTTTGATTTCTTCGTGAAAGAGCTTTCATGTTGGCAAAGCCTGAAATTGTCAGTGGTGTGACGACCGCCTCTGTTCCGCCGGCCACAATGACTTTTTGTCTGCCCAAGGCTATTTCATTGTAAGCAAGACCTAAGGCGTGTCCGCTGCTTGCACAAGCGCTTGCGACACTTAGATTGATTCCGCGCAATCCAAATCTAATACTAACAAGTCCGCTGGCCATGTTGGGAATGACACTAGGTATGAAAAATGGCGAGACTCGGCGCGAACCTTTTTCTAGGAAATTTTTATGAGAGCTTTCCATGGCCGGAAAGCCCCCCATCCCAACGCCAAGAAGACATCCCATCTCTTCTGGTGAATAACCGGAATCTTTCAGCCTTGAATGCTCGATCGCCTCATTGGCCGCATGAAGAGCGAAATGCACGAATCGGTCATAACGAGAAGCTTCAGATCCGCTCAAAAGATTCGGAGATATCGTGAAGTCTTGGACTTTTCCTGCAATATGCACGGGAAGTTCTGAAAAATCTGGGCCTAAGTCGACGACCCCAGATTTTCCGTCCATTAGGGACTTCCAATTTGAAGAACAGTCGTTGCCAAGCGGACTAAGTAATCCTTGTCCGGTAATGACTACTCGGTGCGTATTACGTTCCACTAGCGAACCCCAAAAAAATTCAGCTTAACTTACTGATTAAGAGTAATTTTTTTTCCTTCAAGATAGCCGACAACATCTTTAACGCTTTTGAGATTTTCTGTTTCATCTTCAGGGATTTCAACGCCGAACTCATCTTCCATTTTCATCATCAACTCAACCATATCCAAAGAGTCGAGATTGAGATCTTCAACAAAATGAGATTCCGCTTTAATGTTGGCGGCCTCAATCTTTGTCGACTCACTCACTAATTCTATGACCTTGTTTTGAAGTTCCATTTTTTACTCCTAAAAAATTATATTGATTCAATAACGACTAAGTTCCCATTCCTCCATCAACTCTCAAGACTTCTCCTGTTATATAAGACGATTGTTCGCTCAACAAAAATAACACGGCAGCAGCAACTTCATCGACCTGACCAAAACGTGCCAGAGGTGTTTCATCTTGATGACTTTTTTTCACATTTTCATCTAACCCGGATGTCATTTCAGTTTCGATAAAACCCGGACAAATTGCATTACTTCTTACGGACTTTTTCCCCAACTCGCGCGCCACTGAATGACTAAATCCAATCAATGCCGCTTTTGAGGCCGCGTAGACACTTTGTCCAGCATTGCCTCTCAGACCCACAATTGAACTTATATGAACAATTGAGGAAGGAGAAGATTTCATGAGGTAGCGCGCACAGACTTGAGTCAATTGCATAGCGGCCACAAGATTTACTTGAAGAGTGTCGTTAATATCTTCTGGCTTAAGCCTTAACAAAAGCTGGTCTCGACCAATGCCTGCATTATTTACTAAACCATGAAGCTCACCGTGATCTTTCAAAACAATTTGGGCCTGCTCGCGGAGCTGGTTGCTATTAGATAAATCGAACTCGATAGGTATGGCCTGACCACCGAGCTCTTCTATTTCTTGAGAGAGCTCTTCGGCCTTTTTTCGATCGCCACGGTAATTAAAAAGAATTTTGACCTTATTTTTCGCCAGGGCCCGTGCTACCGCAAGGCCGATTCCCCTGGAAGCACCGGTTAAGAAAATTGATTTTCCCTCAAGATCCGAATAAAAAGCGCTCACCAAATCTCCTCTGGACTAAGATTCTCGAGGTCAAGTTGATCGACAGGTCTAATTTTCAAATCTGGACGAGTACGTTTGGTTAACTGAGTCAGCGAACCCCCAGGTCCAAGCTCAAAACAAGCGCTGTCCTTGGGAATAGTCTTCATGCTCTGCCACCATAAAACTGGCGAACTGGCCTGGCGAATGAGATTATCAGTCACAACCTCTGGCCCTGTGCCCACTGAATAGGTTTGAGCATCGACATTAGAAGTCCAATCCATTTTCGTTGCGCCTAGGTTCATTTTCGATAAATGCTTACGCATGGCCTCGCCCGCGCTGGCCATGAGAGGGGAGTGAAAGGGAGCAGATACTGGAAGCTCCACCGCCCGAAATCGCTCCTCGCTTTGTTTTAAATTTTCGACTAATTCTTCGCACGCCGTTCGGTGGCCTGAAATCACCGTCTGGGATTTGTCGTTATAATTAGCGCAAACGACGAGGTGATCCTCTCGCGAAATTTTTTGACAAAGAGATTCCAATTTTCCGGCGTCAATTTTCAGGATTGCAAACATTGCCCCTAGGTTTGGGGGACAGGCCTGTTGCATTGCCTTTGCTCTGGTTTCGACTAATTTAATTGCTTGCTCAAATGAAAAAACTTCAGCGGCCACTAAGGCACTAATTTCTCCAACCGAGTGACCCATGATGAGATTGATTTCTAGTTGATGCTGCCGGCACCATACTTTCAGTTTATCAAACTGGCCCAAAGACAAGGCCACAATAGCTGGCTGGGTATTCTCTGTCAGATTGAGTTTTTCAGAAGGGCCATCTAGACACAAACTCGTTAAGTCTTTTGATAAAATATCAGAGGCACGCTCTAAAGATCGCAGAGAATACTGGCAGTTGGTCCCCATACCTACATATTGCGAACCCTGTCCGGAAAAAAGAAGAGTAAGTGAGCGTTTCATAAACTGGCACCGAGCATAGGTTTAGTAGTCAAATATGGCAACGCCGGAAGTCGCTCCACCACCATAGGCCGCAAATAGAATTCGGTCTCCGCGTTTGATTTTTTCATCCCTAATGGCCTGATCGAGTGCAATAGGAATTGAGGCAGCAGAAGTATTTGCTGTCTGTTGAATATTCACAATGATTTTCTCTTGAGGGACCCCGAGTTTTTCGGCAACCGCATCTATGATTCTCACGTTGGCCTGATGAGGAACAAACCAATCAATTTCATCGCAACCCATTCCCGCTTCTTTAAGACAACGCAAAGAAAGCGATGACATCTGAGTGACAGCATCTTTAAAAACTTCTCGACCGCTCATGGATAATTTATTCTGATTGGTCTCTAACCCCTCAGGCGTCAGTGGTCGGGCCGCCCCACCTGCGGGAATTTTAAGATAATCGTTCTTGCTGCCATCGGCCGCCAAAACAGAATGCCTGAGTCCAACTTTTGGTTCAGAACCCGGTTGTTGGTTTTGCAAAATGAGCGCACCTGCTCCATCACCAAATAAGATACAACTTGTGCGGTCGCTCCAATTGGCAAATCCACTGCATTGTTCGGCACCTAATAAAAGGATTTTCTTATATCGACCACTAGCGAGAAGAGAATCGGCAACGACGAGTCCATAGAGAAACCCCGAACACGCGGAAGTGATATCTAGACAAGGACAGTTTTGAGATAGACCAAGTCCTTTTTGAATAACTGTGGCCGTATTTGGACATAAAAAATCGGGGAGGGTTGTCGCACATAAAATGAAATCAATCGAATCAGGACTAAATTGAGGGTCGGCCGCGGTGGCCATTTCGAAGGCCTTTTTTGTGGCCTCGACGGCCATGAAAGACGGAGTTTCTTTCGCAGAAGAGATTCTGCGCTCTAGAATACCTGTTCTCTCACGGATCCATTTGTCATTAGTTTTGAGAGATGCAGGCAGATCATCATTTTTAACGATGCGAACTGGGAGATAATGCCCAGTAGAGAGAAGGCGAGACGTCAAAATAAATCAGTCTTGTTCGCTGGCCGACTCTTTAGCGGCCTTTTTATCGTTCGCAGTCTCAAAATATTTAACATTTTTATAGGTCCCACAAAATCCACAGACTTTGTGAGGCAATGAAAGCTCTCCGCAACTAGGACAACCGATTGGAAATTTTCGATAGAGCCTATGATGCTGTCCAGCTCTTCTTAAACCTTTTCGGGAAACACTTGTTCTTTTCTTTGGTACGGCCATCTTTAAGCTCCTAGGAACCCTGTTTTATAGTAATCTGCTTCTATTGGTCAATCTGTGGATAAGGATTTTGGTTTAAATAGATCAATTCTTTTAAAGCGGCGGCTAGAGGTGCTCCGCGTTGATCGAGGAAAAAAAGCTGCCATACCTTATTTTCCTCTACGACTTCGGTTTGGTCTTGGTTTTGGCCACTCATTTCCAAGAGTCCAGGGGAATAAAAACACAGTTGAAGGGGCAACAGTAGAGTTTCTAGCATTGGGGTCAAAGATTTAACGCATTCGGTAGAGTAAATAATCTCTAAATCACCGCGAACCAAAAGAATCTCGTCACTGCGATTTTTCAATTTTTTCTTTACTTCAATGTCGGCAGAAAACCGAATAGATGTCTTCAAATCCGCCGGCACTGACTCCTCGTCGAGTGAGATTTCCGTTAAAATCTCCTGGACCCATGGTAGTTTTTCACTAAGGGTCAAGGGAATCCAAGTATCTAATGGCAATTTCCTTAAGGGGAGCACTGGTTGGGCGGCATAAAATTGGGTTTGGTCAATGGGTGTTTTAGGCATGAGGGGCTTATAACCTAAAATGAAAAAACAGACAAAAACTGTCTATCTATTGCTTGGGCCGTCTGGGGCTGGAAAGACTACGTTAGTTCAGAACTTGAAATGTAGCTTAAAAAATAAAGCGTGCGCCATTTTCGATTTAGATCAAGAAATTCAGCGGAGGTGGGCCGCTCCAGCAGAATTTATCAAATGCTATGGGTTGCACTGTTTTCGCTTAATCGAAGAAAAAGTCCTGGCAGGCCTTATCAATCTTCCTGGACAACCTCTTGGTCCGGTGATCATTGCCTGCGGTGGAGGGTTTTCTGGGACTTTGCCTTTTGAAGAAAAAATCGTGCGCTTGGTTCTCACGACAGATCTAGAAACCTGCTGGCAGCGAATTGAAAATGATGCTCAGAATCGCCCACTCGTGTCAGCAGGAAAGCAGCACTATCTTTCCAGAAGTGCTTATTCAATTTCTCAATGGCGCAAAATCGCCGACTTTTCAGGAAATGACAGAGAGTGCAAAAAGTTTCTTTTGAAGCATTTGAATAGATAGAAAAAGCAATAGATACTTAATAGAGATGACAGAAATCAAGACTCATCAATTTCAAGTGGCCATGGTTTTGCGACGAGTGCAGGTCGGAAAGAAAATGGACGACGCATTTCGGCAACAGGGAATTCGTCCGCTCTTTTTCACTGGACTGGAAGAATTCTGGTTAGAGCAGAAAAATAAAAAAACCGACATGCTGATTCTCGATGTTCAACTTATGAATCAGCGAGATCTCTTACTAAAAGATCACCCTCTCATAGAGAGCGATACAAAGCTTTTGTTTTATTACGATCGCGAAGGTTTTGTTCTGATTGAATCATTACTCTCATTTGAGCATCTCGGCCTAATTAATGGAGACGCTCCTCTTGGGCCTCAAATTGCCCATTTTTGGTCCCGGGTGCAAAAACAAAAACTTCAAGATATCGAACTGGATTCCCTACGAGTTCAGGCTGAGCGTTTTCAAAAAAGAATTGGATCTCTTATTTCTGAAAGTGAAGACGAAAGAAATTTTCGTAAGCAAGCAAAGCTGCTGTTCTCATTTCAAGAGCAATTTGAAGAACATGTCCTCACTCATTCGTTTTATTCTGCTCTGGAAAAAGTTTTCAAAAATTGGCCGAGTCTTTCAAAGTTTTCTCTGTATGAACTTCATTCAAGCGGGCAAAAGCTGATTCCTCTGGCCTTTGAATCGGTGAAGTCTGTGGAATTGCCATCTTTGTGGTTAGGCCAAGTTTGTGAAAATGGAATAGACTTCTTTGCTGAAGAAATGGCAATGACTGTAGCTCTTGATGTCATCGGGCCCGAGATAGATATTTTGAAAATTACTGGTCCCCATTCCACACCTGATTTGCTTTTGTTTATTGAGTATTCCAAGGAAGATTTGTTTGATTTCCCCTGGAAGGCCTTTGAACTCACGTTGAGTGCTTTTTACCAACGCTCATTGCTTGGCCAGTTTATACAGGGCAAGGATGTAAGAGATCTGGCCGGTACTGGGCCCTATTTTTGGACTCTTCTGTATTCCCCTCTTCCTGAGAACAAGGAACTATTCACGTTGGATCTTTCAAGCTTTCTGCAATTTGCTCGAAGTCTTGGGCCGCAAGGACTTCAGTGGCAAAGTTTTTTCGAAGATTTTGCTTCTCGTTTGACCAAATCTCTTGGCGGAGCTGTTGAGTTTGCTCCAATCAAGGATGAGCACTTTATTTTTCGGGTTGCAAAAGATGCAGTTCAAGAATTGGAAGTCTTTTGCGAGCGTTTTCCCTATTGGAATTACTTTGCCGATAGTTCTCGAGTTTTAGGTAAAGATCTCATGCCAGACCTCAGACCTTTAAATCCCAGAGATAGAAGAAACTTTCTTCTTGGGGCACCAAAGCGCCGACGGCTTTCTTCTTCTGAGATCCGCGCCGAGCTTTCTTGAAGTGAGATCGACAGCAGTATTTAGCGTTGATCTCAAGCTTCTTGAAGAAAACATTCAGAGAGCTCAGGTCTTGGCCGAGAAAAAAAAACTACTTTTTATGATCAAGGCCAATGGTTATGGCCATGGTGCTAAGGCCCTGTACCAATTTTGTGCGGCTCGAGCTCTGATTGAAAATTTTGGAGTGGCCACCTTAGGTGAAGCGATTGAGCTAAGAACCGCGTTTCCGAAATTGAGAAGTAACATCTACGTTTTTAGCGACCTTGAGTTTCAAGATCCGGATTCAAGAAATATGTACGAGGATCTCTCTCTCATTCCAGTTTTATCCAATATCAGCGCCTTAAGGATTTTTTTCCAAAATTCTCAGTCTAAAAAGAGACCTTTTGCTCTTATGGTCGATGTAGGGATGAAACGTTTGGGCCTAGAATCTGATTATATAGAAGAAGTTTCCAATTTGATCAGCTCAAGTGGATGCCCGAAAATTTTTCATTTGATGGCCCATTTTAGTAGCGCCGGTCTTTCGGCCCAAAATCCTGTCACCCTAGAACAAGAAAAACGCTTCCAGGATATCAAAGAGCAGTTCGAAAAAAATGGCATCGAAATCCAGCACTGCTCGCTCGCCAATTCTGCAGGCATCCAACAATCCTTAGGGAAATTTTGTGACTTTGTTCGGCCGGGACTGATGCTGTATGGGCCCAGTGGTGTGAGTTTCCCAACTCCGTGGAATACGAATGTCATCAGTTCGCTGCAAGTCCAAATTCTTAAAAAACGACAAATGTTAAAAGGCGAGGCCCTCGGCTACGGGCAAAGCATCTTGGAGGATTCAGGTGCCGTTTATATTGTGGCCATGGGCTATGCCGATGGAATGCTTTTGCATTTCCAAGGCCTAGAATTTTCATGTTCTAGCGGTCAGTTCAAAATTGTTGGACGCCCTAATATGGATTTGCTCTTCATTCAGGCCATGAACTCTGAGGCGGAAACACTCAGAGAAGGCGACTGGATAAACCTATGGGATTTCAAACGGGGAGGAGAACTTCTTTTCGCTAAGGTCCATTCCCCATATCAGCTTTTTTGCTCAATTGGGAGTCGCATTCCCCGAAATTATCTTTTAAAGTAAAATTTATGGCCACTTCGACTGCTTTTTTATTGCGCCCTGTAGAGATTTTTGGGGCAAAAGTGATAGCTGTCATGGAGGGCCTTGGTCGATTTGTTTCGTTTAACCTAAAAACGTTCCTCTGGATGTTTCGCCCCCCGTATCGTCTGCGTTTATTCATGGACCAGATGTATTTTATTGGAAATAAAAGTGTCTACATTACTGTTTTGACTGCGCTGTTTACCGGCATGGTGTTTGCCTATCAAACCTATTTAGGATTTCAACTCATCAATGCAGATTCTTTTATCGGACCGATTGTTTCCGTTTCGATGGCGAAAGAATTAGGACCAGTCTTAACGGGACTCATTATTGCTGGTCGTTGCGGCGCTGCTATGGCCGCTCAGATTGGATCAATGAAGGTTACTGAACAAGTTGATGCTTTGGAAGTTATGGGGATCAATGCCCATCAGTATCTCGCAGCGCCTAGAGTTCTCGCCGGTGTTTTTTCTTTGCCGCTCCTTTGTATTATTTTTCAATTAGTCGGGAACTTTGGTTCTTGGCTCATAGGAGTTAAAGTCATTGGTATCGACGAAGTGTTGTATTTTTCCAAACTCGGCGATTTTATGCACTTAACGGATTTGGCCGAGGGTCTAATTAAGGCCTTTTTCTTTGGCTATTTGGTTTCTATGATTGGTTGCTATCATGGCTTTATGGTCAAGGGTGGGGCCGAGGGTGTCGGTCGAGGAACAAATTTATCTGTCGTGTGGGGCATGGTGATGGTTTTGATTTTAGATTTTTTTCTGACAAGCTTTTTGACACAGGTACTATAGGAGAGTTGTGGATTACGCTATTGAGTTTTCCCACCTCAGCAAAACCTTTGGCACTCACCAGGTGTTAAAGCAGCTGGATTTTTCTATTGAGCGAGGGAAGATCACAACGATATTGGGCTTTTCTGGAGCAGGAAAGTCGACTTTGTTAAAGCATATATTGGGACTCCTTCGGCCAACGAGTGGAACTGTGACGGTTTTAGGAGAAAATCTCAATCAAATGAGCGAATATCGATTGCGGGAATTTCGACAAAAATTTGGGATGCTTTTCCAATATGCGGCGCTTTTTGATTCTTTAAGTGCTTTTGAAAACATTGCTTTTCCACTGCGAGAATTTTCCAAGCTCAACGAGAGCGAAATCAAAACTAAAGTTTTAGATCTTATTGAATCAGTCGGACTTATTCCGGAATCTGCTAGCAAGCTTCCTTCGGAGCTATCGGGAGGGATGCGCAAGCGTGTAGGGCTCGCCCGTGCTTTGGCGCTCAAACCGGAGATTATTTTATATGACGAGCCAACTACTGGCCTCGATCCGATCACAACTAAGATGGTCAATGATCTGATTGTGGAAACGGCCCGTCTGAATCAAGAGCAGCGCCTTACGTCCGTAATTATTTCTCACGATATTAGTGCGTCTTTAAAAATCTCTGACTCTATTGCTTTTCTCGAACAAGGCAAGATGGTTGAGCACTTACCAACCGCTAAATTTAAGGAGTCAAAAAATCCTATTATCCGAAAGTTCTTGGACTTATAAGGTCTATGCTAGAATGAAAACAAGTTTTATAGTCAAAGAGCTTACTTATTTCCTGAGAGGAGTTGTCATTTTTGAGTGAATTAAAAGTTGGTGCGTTGGCGCTTCTCGCAATTTTTAGTTTGGGATATCTCTCATACCGAGTGACTCAAAATCAATCGGGATTCGGTGAATACGTCGCATACAAAACAATTTTGGAAGATGCTTCAGGAATCCTTGAGCGCTCACCTATTAAAGTCGCGGGCATAGTGAAAGGAAGAATTAAAAGCCTTCAGCTCTCGGGAACGAAAGCGGTGATCCAGTTTGAGGTTTTAGAAGACGTGAAAGTGACAGAAAATTCAAAATTAAAAATTAAAAGTGTAGGACTGCTGGGCGATAAGTATCTCGATATTGATATGGGGGCTCCCGCCGAAGAACGGCTTCCTCCAGGGAGCTTTGTTCCTTCCGAAATGAGCGGGGGGTTTGATCAAGTCACCAATGATGCTGGCGTTATCTTAGCAGACGTCAAAGTAGTGGTGTCAAAAATTAAAGACGCCATCACTGATGCTGAAGAAGAAAACCGGGTCAAAAAAATTCTGGCGAATGTGGACGATATCACGACAACCCTTAAACGCTTGGCCAAGGGGAACGAAGAGAGCGTCAATCGCATCATTTCTGATTTTGAACAAATCAGCTCTCAACTGGCCTATGAAACCGATCGTTCCCAGCAGCAATCGGTCATGGGCGCTCTTAAAGAGCTAAACCCTGTGATGGCAAAAGTGAAGTCGGCCGTGGATGATTTGCAGATCATCATAGCTGATGTCAAAGCTGGTAAAGGAACCGTTGGAAAACTTCTCAGAGATGAAGAAGTCGTCGACCAAGTTTCTGAAACCCTGACTTCGGTGAATAGACTTGTGAACCGGATTGTGAATATTGAGGCCGAAGTTGGACTATTTACTGGTATTAATACCGACCATGGAAATCACACCCAATTTGATTTAGATATCTTTCCAGCACCAGAGCGATTTTTTCGTATAGGTCTTGTAACAAATGATTTTGGTCCAGTGGTGGATGAAGAGACAGAGACAACGACGACTATCAATGATGGGGCCACATCCGTGGAGACTCGTCGTGAAATCAGAAAAGATGCTTTTAAGTTCAATTTGCAAATTGGTCGAAAAATTCAACGCTTCGCTATCAGGGCAGGTCTAATTGAATCCACCGGTGGGGTCGGGCTTGACTATCACTTGCTAGATTACGGATTGCGCTTAGGACTCGAGGCCTTTGATTACCAAGAAGAGGCGGGGTTAAATCTTCGATTTCTCACTGAGTTTAGAATTTGGAACGTTTTTTACTCCCGTTTTCACGCGGAAGATCTCGTCTCTAAAACCGATAATCGAAGTTTTACCTTCACCGTAGGTCTGCGTTTTACAGATCAAGACTTGGCCTCTCTCGTTGGGCTTTTAGCAAGGTAGTCTTTTTATGACAGAGCGCTTATGGCTTATTCGAACGCAAAGCAATCATATCATGGGGCCATTGCGAAAAGATCGTATTATTGAACTTTTTCGTAAGGGCAGCATTAGAGGTGATGACGAGATTTGCAGCGGCAATGGTTATTGGTTCCATATCAAAGAAAAGCCTTTGTTGGAGCGCTATCTGTTTTCTGACACCGAGCAAGCTTTTAATCCGGTGAGTGAAGCAGAAGATGTTGTCGGTGCAGATGCGAGTCCGCAGTCCAATGTCTTTCGATTAGAGGACTTCGAAGATAGTTTTCAAAATTCAAAGTTAGTAGCGAAAGATACACCAGAACAATTAGATGTTGATAAGGTATTAGAAGAAGTCCACGCTAAAACCAGTCATATAAGAAAATCAAATCCTCAGGTTCGTAAGGCCCCTATTCCGAAAGATAGTACTTCTGAGATTTTTTTAGAAAATAAGAAAAACGGAACTCTCTCTCAGAGGTCTTTTCCATTTTCTGTGTTTTCAACCGGATTTTCTCCTGCCATTTTGTTTCTCACTGTCTTCATTCTCTCACTACTGTTTATTTACGTTCTATTTCGCTTCTATAAAATAGAAATTCCTCTTGATGAGCTCTTTGTTGGACGAACTCATGCTCAGTCCATCGGTGAGCTAAAAAAAAAGAACTTTCTTAAATTATCTTCCAACTTTAAAAGTTGGAGATCACCAGTTATCTCTTCGACCAACCTTACTGGGTACTGATTTTGAAGCTCAATTAGGAGATCTCGACCATTGCGCTCAGAACAACAACCCGCGATTGAAATTCATCCTTGCCTTTTCTCAGCCTAAAGAGAACTCCCAAAAGAAAGCATTAGAACGGTGCCGGAAGATTCTTAAAATAAGTGATCTTTCCAAACAAGGGCTCGTTCAAAAAGACTGGGAGGTTAAGGAAAAAATTTTAAGCGATATCATAAGTCATAAAAATTGGGGAGAAACCAAAAAAGAAAAATGGGCCGAGACATTTACATTTTATCAACTCGTAGAGGCCTGGGATTTTTCAATATTAAGAAACCTCTCTTTGGCATTTCTTTCTTTAAAAATGGACCAAACCCAATTAGGCATCTCCCATCTGCGAGAGCTCTACAAGTCCGGACCTTTAAAAACAAATGTCAGTGCTTCCCCTGCATTATTATCGCCCAGAAGAAAATCAAAATTAAAAAAAATTATCGAGCGCTTTGCTTTTGAGGTGAGTAAAAATATTCCAGAGAATGAACAACTCTTGTACCGACTTTATCTAGAGATGTTTTCTAACGATCTCCTTTCTCAAAAGCTGAAGAATTTTGTGAATGACTTTCCATCAATTCGAAATCAATTGGAATTCGTGAATTCCTATAATTGGGGGCAGCGCTTTCCGCAACTTTGGTATCCCCATCTTTTAAAAACAAGACCAATCCAGGCACCTGAGACCTTTATAGAAAAATCTAAATCATATTTAGGGCCGGAGCGATTTTATGACCAGAGTGGCTGGCCTTCGACTGAGCTTTATAATACTCCAGACTCACTTGAGTTTTTGTCCCAAAATTTAGAGAGTAAAGATTTTTATATCTCTTCGACGTATTCTCTTTTTCTTCAAGACCCATTTCTCAAAAAACGACTAGCAGCTCGTTTTCCAAAGTATAAACGTCCCTATTTTGCATTTTTAAGAGAGAGGTTTTTACCTCTTAAATATCATCCCTCTTTATGGGTGATGGCCTGGATCGTTTTATATGATTTAGGAGATTATACGAAAGATGATCTCGATATTTTGACGGTTAAATTTCAAAATAGGGCCTAGATCTCAATGGTCAATAGCTAACAACCATTCTAATACCAGTTTTTTGACAGCGTCATAGGACCGAGATACTAGGTGTGCTCCAACTAGCGGGGGTTGAAAATGAAATTGTTTTTGCTGTTTAGCTTGCTTACTTCTGTCGTTACATCTAGCGCAAGAGGGGGCTCAGTTTCCCAAGTTTGCTCTAATGCTTTTTTGTGGTCGAAATATCGTTTGAAAGGCGTACAAACAAATTTTCGCAATGGTTCAGTTGGCTATATTTCAGAAGGAAAAGCGAAGGAAAATGTCCTATATATTGTCCAACTCGTTAGGAAGGGACAGTATGAATCCAGCGTAATTGCAGAAGACTATGGTGTATTCCTTACCAGTGACCGGCGTGGAGTTTTCTTAAGAAATGAAGATGGTAAAACGATCAATCTTTTAGAAGAAAACGGTATTTATCCCGACGAGATTTTTAATCAAGGCTTCAGTTCTGGGCATCTATTATATCGATTTTATCCAGCGACAGCGTCTTCTAAATTCAAAAAAAATCCAAGAATAAAAAGAGAATTGTTCAATCCTTTTAGCAGCCGGGGAGGTGGCAATTTACAGTTCCAAGATGCTTGGCGAGATTTTTGGCCTCAGTATGATTCTGAGGAAATGGCACGCTCTCGACTGACTCATTGGGGTAATGGCTCCGCATTCCAAGGTATATTTAAATATCGAAAGAATGGAATTATGAGACAAACTGAAGGAATATTTAGATTCAACTACCGCGGCGCCGACGAAGGAATATTCGTTGTAAACCCGTTAGACTCAGATAATAGAGTTGTCTTGTATATTAATGAGTACGAAGGACCCTTCGAAATTATTGCTTTTTAGAAATTTGATGTTGAAGAAAAATAGAGTCAAGCAAGTCCTGACAGTCCTCATCATCTAAAGTTGGAACATTTGTTCTGACGTAATGCTTTAGCTCTTTTGCTTTTGGTGAATAAGGTGCCTGCTTCCAAGGAAGATCAAGTCCTGGGCTGGTTTCAATCGCTTCGGTGGGAATTTTTCTCGGAGTTCTTTTTTCTTTTGTAGCGATCTTTTCAAACACACTCTCATTAACCTGAAAAAAAAATTTGTTAACCTCTAATCCAAGATTGAGTTTAATCTTTTGTTTAAGTGATTCTTTTTGTACCGAAATCTCTTGAGAAAAAACCGAATGCCTGGCAACAACCGTGAGATTTTGCTTATAGAGTTTTAGAGGCCGCGTGTTTTCTGCGAGCAGATCACCCACAAGAAATCTCCATAATTTTTCAATCCTCAGATAGTCCCAAGGGCCTTTGGCGCCACCTTTTGCGTTTCGTCCTTGAAATTGTTGGATAAACTGACCTAAGGTTTTCACCAATGAACCCCAAACTTTTTTCTTTATTCTATAGTATCTTTGCGGCGTCGGCCCCTTTATGGCTAGCGTCTTGTGCGGGGTATCAAGTCGTTGATAGGTCAAATCCTTTTCGACAATATGAAGTACAGACCTTAGCGGTTCCCATGTTTTACAATGAGACCGTTTTTCCCCAGATCAATGTGCCTTTCTACCGTCAATTCATAGAGCTTCTGAGCAAATATCCTGCCTTAACACTCTCCACTTCTGAACATAAGTCTCGAGACGCTGTCCTTGTCGGAATCCTGGAATCACCCGATCTCCGCTCCGAATCTTCCCAGAGTGTGGGGCAAATCGTGGTACCTCAATCTCTTTTAGGAACGCGGCGGCAGGTCGCTGTTCCCTCCACCCAGCAGGTTAATTTCTCGCTCAGGCTGCTTTTGATAAGAAACCCATCGCAAACCGAGATTCAACTTCTTATGCGCGATCTGAAAAAAGTAAAGTTTCTAAGCCCGCGGATTCTTTTTGATAAAAATATTCCTCTTAGCTCTGCTTACTTTAATGAAATTAGCTTTGATGCTCAGGGTAAGCAGACCAATTTTACCCGGGCGCAGGGCGCTTTTGATAGGCATGTTGAGAGTCTTGCTATCCAGGCCGCTCAAATTTTTCGTGACGAGATTCTTTATGCCTTCTAATAAAATTCAGCTATGGGATTTTTTTGCAGCGTCTTTTAAGGACAAACTGAAAAACCAGATAGAGTCTTCCAAAAAAGTAGTTTTGGTTTATCCTGAACTATTTTTCGAATTTCTATTTAAAAACTTAGTAAAATCGATATTTTCGGAACACAAGTTTCGTTTCTTTCTTGATAGCGATTGCGATGGCACTTGGTCAGAAAAAGAGTTTGATGGGCTTGAACTTTTTTCTGAAGACAAAATTTACTGGGTGCTCCAAAGCACCAACCAGTGGAAAATCCTTAAAAATACTTTTGTTCTAGATTGAGATTTAGTGGTGGTCTTTTCGTCTCGCAGGCCGACAATTAAAGAGACCAAAAATGAATGGTTAGTTCTGGAAGTAAGTACTCCTCCTGCCTGGAAGGCAAATCAAGTGGCCAACCTTTTTGCTTCTCAGTTGGACCTTAATTTGTCGTCATCGTTGATTGGTTGGATTTCGCAAAATTTCTATTCAAGCTGGCAAGAGCTTTGGTGGCTCTTGCATGCTGGAAAGCAACAAGATGGTGCCCTTACTATCGATTCATTCAAAGACCTGTATCAACAAAATGGTCTCGATTCATTTGAGCTCATTGATTATCTCAATCAAAAAAACTGGAAAGAATTTGTTAGAAGCTTGCGGGAAATTGAAAAAGACAGTGCAAGCTTTCTTCCACTTTTGAGATTCTTACAAAATCACATAGCAAGGCTTCTCTCTCCGCCAGAAGTTCATGCTAAGAGCTCTTACTACTTCAAAAAGATTCAATCGGCCGCTGCCGGTTTCTCTCAACAGGAGTTATTAAAACTCAATACTCTTTTTGAGTCTTGGGAAACGGCAACAAAACGGGGTGATAAACTCTTAGAGCACCAAATTCTCCTCTCCTTTCACCACTGAATGGGAGCAAGTCCCTTTTCCTCTAAGAACTGATTGGTTTTTGAAAAATGATGATGCCCAAAAAAACCTTTCACTGAAAAAGGGGAGGGGTGGGCAGATTCCAAAATCAAATGCTTGCTTTCATCAATCAGATCCTTCTTACCACGCGCATCTCTTCCCCAGAGAAGAAAGACAACGCCACTTTTCTCTCGACTTATAATCTTTATGACCTCATCTGTGAAAAACTCCCATCCTTTTTTTCGATGAGATCCGGCCTCGCCCTTTTCTACAGTTAAAACGGTATTGAGCAGAAAAACGCCCTGGTTGGCCCAATGCTCTAGGTTGCCGTGACTGGGCAGAGGTTTACTTCTATCTTTTTGAAGCTCCAAGAAAATATTTTTTAGAGACGGAGGTATTTTGCAATCTTTTGGGACTGAAAAGCTCAGTCCATGGGCCTGACCAGGGCCGTGATAAGGATCTTGACCAAGAATCACAACCTTGAGTTTGCTGAGAGGACAGTATTGAAAAGCGCTAAAGATATGCTTTCCCTGCGGATAAATGACCGCGCCTTCTTGAATCCGTTTCACTAAAAACGCCTTAAGGTTTTGCATCGTGTCTGACTGAAGGACAGAACCAAGATGACCTGCCCAGTCGTCTGGAAGGTTGATTTTTTTAGTGCTTTCGAGAGAAACTTCCATTTTTTACCTTTGGTTAGATTTACCAAAAATAGTCAAAAGAGTAGAGGATTTATTATGGCCGGACATAGCAAATGGGCGAATATCAAGCACAAAAAAGCGGCCCAGGATAAAAAACGCGGAAAAATTTTTACGAAGCTTATTAAGGAGGTCTCAGTTTCGGCGCGTTTAGGAGGAGATGATTTATCGGCCAATCCACGCCTGCGAGCAGCAGTCCAGGCGGCAAAAACAGAGAATGTTCCCAAGGATAATATCGATAGAGCTATCAAGAAAGCTACAGGTGCTGATGCTGAAGATTATGTGGAAGTTAACTATGAGGGTTATGGCGTCGGAGGCGTCGCAATCTTTGTAGAAACAGCAACTGATAATCAAACCCGAACGGTTGGAAACGTTCGATCCTATTTTAATAAAAATGGGGGGAGTCTAGGCAAGGATGGTTGTCTAGAGTTTATCTTTTCGCGTCAAGCGAGCTTTTTACTGGCAGCAGACAAGGTTAAGAATCTTGACGAATTTACCCTCAACTTAATTGATGCTGGTGCAGAGGAAATTGAAGTCGAGGGCGAGCATATTTTTGTCACCGGTGAGATGGAAAATTTTGGTCCATTGCAGAGTAAGTTCGAAGATTTGGGAATTGACACAGAGGAGGCGGGTCTAGAGCGCACGCCAACGACAACCAAAGAAATAGATGAAGAAACCTTTCAAAAAAATATGAAATTGATCGAGATCTTAGAAGAAGATGATGATGTTCAAAAGGTTTACCACAATATGGATGTCCCTGATGAATACTACGAGCACTTAGAAAATTCCTGAGCACTTTCTATCATCGCGCGAATAGATAATCCGTTGGTATAATTTCCAAAAAGAATGAGGCCGTTGGGAAGACTTGCTGGTTTTTTCCGGAAAAGCTCATGGAGTTTCCACAAATTGCGGTCATAGCGAGGAATGCCTTGTTCCCACGATTGTTGGTGCGCCTCGACGATGTCGTTTTCTAGGGACCGGTTTTCCAAACGCTCTAAATCAGAAATCATTTGGGACAGTTTTGTACCGTGGGGCGCAATTAATTTATAAGAGAAGGCCTGTTTCGAAAAATGGGGAAAGATTTCACAATCTGCAAGCACGCCTTTACTAGAAAATCCAGCGGACTGAGGAAAGAGTACTCCAAAGTGGTTCTGCAAATTCTTGAGAGGGTTTTTCAAAAAAATACTCGCACTTGTGAGTGCCTCATAGTTGAGAGTTTTTAAATGAAGACCGACCTCGGCACTGATTGGTTCGACTAAGGCCGCTGCGACTGGGGCATCGCTGCATATGCAAACATTTTTACCTGTGGCCTGAAACTCTGAAAGGCCTCGGACCTCATGATTCAAGTGAATTTCATCAATGAATTTGGAAAGTGAGCTTATAAAGTCTTCCAGTCCATAGGCAAAATTGATGGATTCTTTGGGGCGCTTTTGTTTTTGGCGCTGGCGAAAAAGTTGCCAATAGCTCCCTCGAAAATTTTGAACTTTAGGAAAGACCGCAAATGCATTGAGTTTTTCGGCTGATACTGCATAGATACCTTGAAGCCCTGGAGACAGAACTTCATCAACAATCCCTCGACCTAGAAGGGGCAAAAAGAGATCGGCCACGGTACTTCTCGACGAGAGTTTCGGTATTTGACGAAACACTTTTGGAAATAGTTTTAACATCTCCCATTTGGAGAGAGGCGAAGAAATGCACGAATGCCGAAATATCGCCCGTTTTAATTTTTTTTGAGCAGATATCTCTTTAAGACCTAATTCTTCAACAAGACTCCACACTGCATCACTGGTGAAAAGAGCATTGGCGCTTTCTTCCACTAATCCAGAAGGCAGAATTTTAGTTTGAATTTTTCCACCAATCTTCGGGCCTTTCTCATATATGGTCACGTGATGACCGTGACGCTTTAAAAAATATCCGAGAAGGAGACCAGAGATCCCTGCACCGATGATGATTGTTTCCTTGCGCTCGAGAATGAGATTGCCGAGAGGCATCGAAGCTAAAACCTATTGGTCTAAGTTTTCAAACAATTGAGAGATCTCGCCCTTTTGGTGCATCTCGGTCAGAATGTCATTTCCGCCGACCATTTCTCCCTTCACATAAAGCTGAGGATAAGTGGGCCAGCTTGAGACTTCTTTTAACTTTTGTCTGAGCTCTGGATCATTAAGAATATTGTAGGTCTGAAAAGGAACACCAGTCTGGGCCAAAATCGCTACCGAATTAGCGGAAAAACCGCATTGCGGCATGGACGCATTGCCTTTCATAAATAATACAACCGCTCGATTTTTCGTCAATTCTGTAATTCGCTCATCAACTGATGCAGGCAAAGAATTGGGCTGAACTTCTAAAATTGGAAGATCTGATTTTTCTAGTACTTCAAAAGGATTACTCATGATTGCTCTCCGTAGGTATTCGTGTAGAAATTTTGATAGCGTGCAGACCTTGTTCAAATTCTTTTTTTAATAAATCCATCACCATTCTATGTTGGGCCATTAAGGACTTTCCAGCGAACTGAGGTGCCATGACATCGACCGCTAAGTGGTCTCCCGTACCCGTCATGTCCGAAACTTTTATAGTTGCGTCGGGTAATCCTTGGGCAATCACCTGTTGCAATCGCTCCAATGCAATGTGAGTAGACGGTTGGTTCATAATTTAAACCTCAACAATAAAATAGCTCGTGATGTAGACGATAGTCCGCAAACTCAATGTAGTCATACCTAGGATTCGATGCTTCTGTCTAATGAGATTATCTCCCTTCCATAGCCTTCTACCGCTCCAAAGCATCACAAAATAAAGAATCACCGTGGTGAGCGCGACTGTCACATGGAAGTTGAGGAGCAAAGAATTACTGGAAACTTTGAGTGCTTTAGCGACTGCTTCACGGCTAAATTCTATCTGAAGAATTAAGATAATATCCCAAAACATGGCGGTCCCCATCAAAGAAACATGACGAACCCGGGCCTTTCTTTGAGTGACACCAATGAAGAAAAGCGCCATGATGATGGTGCTTTGGATTTGAAAAGACAATGCGCTCACAGATTCCTTTTTCAAAGGTTTTTCTGGGGGGACCTTAGCCTCTTTCTAACGACATTGGAATGATTGTGAGCGAAAGAACTCCACTAAATTTATTCTCCGGGGCCTGGGGGATTGTCGATATCGAGACCACCGGCCTAGATAGCTCCGAAAATGAGATTATTGATATAGGTCTCATTTGCATGCAGGGGCTACGCATCGAGAAAGTGTTATCAGAAACCTTCTCAATCAACGGTCAGCTCCCTGCCTTGATTCAAAAGCTCACAGGAATTGGGGCAGAAGATCTTGAAGGACAACCTGAGTTTCAGGCTTGGTTCAATGAGAATCGTCAGTTTTTCCAAAGACCTTTGCTGGCCCACAACTTTGATTTTGAGCAGTCGTTTCTGCATTTAGATCATTCCACTGTTTGGTTAGAAGGTCAGCACAGCGTTTTTTTTAGTAAAGATTTACCTCTCAATTTGAAATTAGAAACGGCCATCAAGAAATGGGGGCTTCGAGACCATGAAGTTCACCGTGGTCTCGAGGATGCCTGGGATCTGCTCCAAGTGGTTTGTCTTGAAGCGCTTGCTTGGCACCAAATTCCCAGTGAGCATTTTCAGTTGGTTCAACTTTTGCTCCAGAATTTTGGCGAAAATTTTTGGTACCTTCAGTTTCTGCAAATTCCCGCCAAAGAATTAAAAAGCTTTGTTGAAACAACTTGGCCTAAAAATTCTGGACTCACTGCGCGGATAATTTCTGCGGGGCATGTCGATACGCCTGCTTGTGCCTACAAAACCTTTGAAGGTAAACCAGACTTTAGCTCCGAAAGGCTAACTGAGATCTACGAACAAGAAGATATTTTTCGGCAAACCTTTCCGCACTACCAGATGCGAAAGTCTCAGCTAAGTATGGCCCAAAAAATTGGGCAGGCGTTTTCTCATCAGCTTCACACCTACATACAGGCCCCAACCGGAACGGGGAAAACCCTGGGACATCTCATCCCTTCGCTACTTTTTGCTAAGTCAAAAAAAGAAAAAGTCTTGATTACCACTGGGACTAAGGCCTTGCAGTCTCAGCTTATTGAGCAAGATCTCCCGCGAGTTCAGGCAATCGTTTCTCCACGTCAGCAAGTTCGGGTCGAAAAACTTGTGGGAACTCAAAATCATTATTGTGAGCTGAAGTACCGGGAAAATTCTTTTGTGAGCGAAGCAAAAGGTATTGCGGAATTTCTTTTCTTTTTGAATAAACGTTTCTTTCAAAAACAGCTGGGAAAAGCAGTGACACGGGAAAACCTTCCGCGCTCTATTACGCGACTGTTTCCAGAAGCTGAAGAGATATTAGAGTCCATTGAACTTGGCCCGTCTCAATGCTTTCACGAAGAATGCCCTTTTAAGGCAAATTGCTCATTTCATCAAAACTATCTCAACGTTAAACAAGCGTCTGTTATTGTGGCCAATCACGCGCTGTTGTTTCATTGGCCGGCCTCTATTAAAAAACCCAAGTATGTTATTATTGATGAAGGCCACCGTCTCGAAGAAGAAGCGACCCAGGCCTATACCGAAACATTTTCCTCAAAAGATTGGAAATTATTGCTAGGTCAATTGGAAAATCAAAGACCAATTACCCAGTTGAAACAAGAATCAAAGAGTATTGATTCCGCAGAGCTTTCGAATTTACAAAACGAGTTCAAGGGCCTCCACGAGAAACTTCAATACCAGTTTGAGCTTGTAGAAAGCTTAATTGGACTGGGGGTGAGGCAACAGAATTATTTTAGCGAAAAATTTTGGAATGAGTGCAGTGCTGATCTTTTTGAAAACTTTTGGGCGCGAGATCGGGAAAGAATTTTTCTCATCATTGACGGGTGGAAAGCTTCCATTACAGAGCTCTATGATATTGTGGAAACCTACACGAAGTTTATTGAAGAATTTGTCAATATGGTCGGACACTGGAAGTCAGTGCTGACTTCCTTTTGCGAACAGCGGATCAAGTTTGCGTGCAGTTTTGCCTACCACTGTGAGTTGGGTCTTGAACTCAGAGTTGCGCCCATTGATGTGGGACAAATCATCCATGAAAAATTGCTGAAAGAATTTGATTCGGCGGTTATCACTTCAGCAACACTGGGAGATGATAAAGGCGAGCATGGTGTCCAAGGGCTTGAGTGGATTCTCGGAATGAATTATCTCCCGCAGGACAAACGCTTTCGAAGAGGGCTCTTTCTTCCTCAAGTTTTTGACTTGCAAAAGCAGTGCGAGGTCTTAGTTGTGACTGGCGGTCCTCATTTCAATGACGAAGAGTTTATTCCTTATTTTGTAAGCGCTGTTATCGCTCAGACAAGACTCCGCAATGCAAAAACATTAATCCTCTGCTCCGCAAGGAGCCGATTTGAAAAAGTTATGCTTGAGCTCTTAGAAAATTATCAACAAGAATTTTCGTTATTCTTCCAAAACTTTGGACCAGATCCGGTCGAGGAATTTCGGCAGAGTGGTCAAAAGGCGATTTTACTGGGTTTAGAGAGTCTTGGAGAAGGGATTGATCTGCCAGGGGAGCAACTCGAGTTGGTCGCCATTGATAAGGTCCCAGATCTTAGAATGGATTATGTCATTCAGCGAAGACGGCAATTTTACCAAGAAAATTTCGGTCAAGAGTTCAATGAGTACTTCTTGGGAACCAGAGCGCGAAAACTCAAGCAAAAGTTTGGGCGCTTGATAAGAGGTCCGCATGATAAAGGAACGATTTTACTCTTTGATTCCCGTCTCAAAAAATGGAAACCCAGAACTCGGCAGAATTTCTTTTCTCTGCTCAATCCGTATCCTGTAGCAGAGGTTGAGAAACTAGAACCTGGGAAGCTTCTCTAACTCGTCTGCTTTAATTAATTTATCTATTTCGATAACTGTGTCTCCGTCTTGAATATTATACGGAATGCTCATGTATTTGCTTAAGTAGGCAATGATTGGGCGGGAATCCTCTTTGGAAACCTGGTTGATATCTGAATCATAAAGCCCACAAAAAAGGGCGTCTAAGGGTTTGTCCTTGATCATAAATGGTTTATCTTGCGGGGTCTCAAATTCAGCATATACGGTTTGTTCACTCGGCAAACCGCTAAAATCCCATTCATTAGGAGAGCAAAAGATGGAATAACCTCTTCTCCCCAGAAAATCGATCTGTCGCTGCTGGACAAAAAGATAGCTAGCGCATGCACAGGGCGGTCTCCAAAAATTTTTTCCATTAATTGCGATGGATTCCTCATGGAGATTTTGATTTTGATCAATAAGTTTATAGGTAAACGAGCTTGAAGCGGGTTGCTGAGTGAAAACCTCTTCGCTTCTCAAGGGGCCAATAGAGCGTCTTACATGCATTAGCATGGGGTTATAGAGGCCATCTAGGATGAATTCACAGATTATTTTGAGATGGTCCCCGGTTTTTAGTCGAGAAAGAACTTCAGCTTGAAAGCGAAACTCACTGACTGCTTGATCAAATGTGACCGAGAAGAATTCGGAGGCATAGTTTTCTCCTGCGTTTTTATAGCTGTAGCTTCCTTCAAAAAGCTTGACCGGAGTTTTCTCTTTATTCATAAAGTAGAAGTATCACCCGCTTCTCAGGTAATTGGAAATGGGCAATTGAAGATGGCCTTCCCTAAAGGCAGTGAGTTAAGATAAGATGAAAAATATTCGCGAGTAGTATGTGAGCAGTGGAGCGATTCTATGATTAAGATTTCTCGTGGCCTAGATCTTCCTCTTTCAGGTGCGCCTACGCAAGAAATTGCAGGGCAAAAGTCGGCCAAAAAATTTGGTGTTGTTGCAAGTGAGTTCATAGGTATGAGACCGACGATGGCCGTGAAAGAAGGCGATAGCGTAGAAATAGGTCAGCTACTTTTTACTGATAAAAAGAATGAAGGCGTGCGTTTTACTTCTCCAGTCAACGGCATGGTCAAAGAGATTAACCGAGGGGAAAGGCGAGCTTTCCAAAGTGTGGTCATTGAGCAAACAGGAGATGCCCACTGTAATTTTTCGAATTTTGATCCCTCTCTGGCCGATAGCCCAGAGAGAAATAAGGTGAGAGAGCTTTTAGTGGAAAGTGGTGAATGGATTGCTTTGACTGAGCGACCATTTGGAAAAGTTCCTCATATTGAAAGCTCTCCTCACAGTCTCTTTATCAATTGTATGGATACAAACGCTCTCGCTGTGAATCCAGAGTTGCCTTTGTCGCTTCATTGGAATGAATTTCTCATCGGATTAAAAGTTGCGGCCTCTCTAACAGATGGAAAAGTTTATTGCATTTTTGGAGAACAGTCTTCTCACATGGCCAAAGTCGCACAAGATGGCCAAATTCGAATCGAACAATTTAAGGGTCCTCATCCCGCTGGAAATTCCGGAACTCATATTCATTATCTCTCTCCAGTTGGAAGAAATAAAACGGCCTGGCAAATCCACTACCAAGACTTAATAGCGTGGGGCCATCTTTTTAAAACAGGTCAGCTCATGACGACTCGGGTTGTTTCGATAGCGGGTCCACTTTGTAAGAAGCCTGCTTTATGGAAAGTACCCTTAGGTGGATGTCTCTCAGAGATCGTCTCTGGAGAGATTGCGGATCCTAAAACGCCTCTCAGAATGGTAAGCGGTCCAGTTCTTTCCGGACGTCGTTCGCCGGCCAAAGGTCCTTTTGATTATTTAGGTCGGGCGCATCTTCAAATTTGCTTGTTGCAAGAGGGACGCGAGCGAGAGTTTCTTGGTTGGCATGCCCCTGGTTTTGATAAGTTTTCTGTGAAAAATGTTTTCTTCTCTAAGCTTTTAGGAAAGAAAAAATTTGATTTGGATACTTCAAAACATGGAAGTCTACGCTCAATTGTGCCCATCGGATCGTTTGAAAAAGTGATGCCTATGGATATTTTACCGACGTATCTCCTGCGGTCGCTTTCGGCCCTTGATACTGAAAAGGCCCAAGCGTTAGGTGCCTTGGAACTTTTGGAAGAAGATGTCGCTTTGTGCACTTTCGTTGACCCATGTAAGAATGAATTTGGACATCAGCTGCGAGAGAATTTAAATCTTATCGAGAAGGAAGGTTAGCGAAATGAAAGCGCTACAACATTTTATTGAATCTAAAAAAGGTTTATTTGAGACCGGTGGCAAGCTCGAAAAACTTTACCCCGTCTATGAGGCCTTGGATACTTTTGCGTTCACTCCAGCGGAAACGGCCGAAGGGCGAACCCATCTTCGAGATGCATTGGATTTAAAGCGCACAATGATATTAGTTGTCATGGCGCTGACTCCCTGTATTTTCATGGCCTTTTACAATACCGGCCTTCAGGCAATTCTTGCCATGGAAGAAACCGGATTGGCCCCGCAAACCTGGCGGGCCGATGTCATGGAGTTTTTGGGACTTGCTCTGACTTCTGACTCTTTTCTATCGAGCTTTCTCTACGGAGGACTCTTCTTTTTACCTGTTTATTTTGTCACGGTCGCAGTTGGCGGTCTTTGGGAAGCTTTGTTTGCGACTGTGCGTAAACACGAGATTAACGAAGGATTTCTCGTTACCTCTATGCTTTTTCCATTAACACTTCCTCCATCGATTCCTCTTTGGCAGGTGGCCGTGGGGATAAGTTTTGGTGTGGTCATTGCTAAGGAAGTTTTTGGCGGTACGGGTCGCAACATTTTTAATCCTGCTCTATCTTCTCGTGTGTTTTTATTTTTTGCTTATCCCGCTCAAATTTCTGGCGACAGCGTTTGGGTTGGTCTTGATGGCTACAGTAGCGCAACTGCATTGTCACAAGCAGCAGTCGGTGGGTCTGAAGCTATTACAACATCGTGGTGGAATGCCTTTTTAGGATTTATTCCCGGCTCTATGGGGGAAACTTCGACCCTGGCCGCGCTCATCGGTGCCGTCATTCTCATAGTGACTGGTATAGGGTCTTGGAGAATTATGTTATCTGGGCTCATCGGTTTACTCGCTATGGGATTTATTTTCCAGGCCATTGGAAGTGAAACCAATTTATTATTCGGTGTCTCGCCTTGGACTCACCTTGTGCTTGGTAGCTTTGCTTTCGCGATTGTATTCATGGCCACAGACCCCGTTTCTGCGTCTATGACTGAAACCGGGGCCTGGGTGTACGGATTTTGCATCGGAGCATTGGGTATGATTGTTCGAGTGGCCAATCCGGCCTATCCAGAAGGATGGATGCTTGCCATTCTTTTTATGAATGCTTTCGCGCCACTCATTGATTATTTTGTTGTTAACGCAAACGTAAAACGAAGGTTAGCTCGCAATGGCATCTAAAGATGGTATCGGAAAAACACTTATTGTTGCTCTCGTGTTGTGTGTTCTTTGCTCAATTATGGTGTCCACCACTGCCATAATCTTGAGGCCTGAACAAAAAGAAAATCAACAACGAGATGTGAAGAAAAACATTCTCACTGCCGCGGGGCTAATGAAAGAGGGGATCCCGATTGAAAAGCAGTTTGAGAAGATAGAGCCCATAGTGGTCGATCTCAAGACTGGTCAGCTGGCAAAAGATATAGATCCAAAAAACTATGACATGAAAAAGATTGCTAAGGATCCAAATAAGGTTCTAGAGCTTCCCAGCGCAAAAGATATTGCGGGGATTAAAAGAAGGGTGAAGAAAAGCTTGGTTTATTTAGTACGAGATGATCAGGAAAAAATTGAGCAGCTTATTTTGCCAGTTCATGGGAAAGGGCTTTGGTCTACCATGTATGGGTTTTTGGCCTTGAGCAAAGATACTAAAACAGTCAAAGGGTTTGCCTTTTACGAGCACGGAGAAACTCCTGGTCTTGGTGGCGAAGTTGATAACGAGGAATGGAAAAAGCAGTGGATTGGTAAACAGGTTTACAATGATGAATATGAACCTATTCTTGATGTGGTGAAGGGTAGCGTGGAAAAAAATGATGCTAATGCGTATCATCAAATCGACGGGCTTTCAGGTGCTACAATTACTGCAAATGGAGTCGAAAATACGATCACGTTCTGGCTAGGAGAATACGGTTATCATTCCTTTTTAGAAAACTTTCGCAATGGTGAAATATTATGAAAATTAGAGAAACCCTTTTTAATCCTATCTTTAAAAACAACCCCATTGCTCTTCAAATTCTTGGAATATGCTCTGCTCTTGCGGTGACAACTCAGTTGATTAATGTCGTTATTATGTGTGCTGCCGTGATTTTTGTGTGCGCGTTTTCCAATCTTTTTGTCAGCTTAATCCGAGACCAGATTCCTAGTAGCATTCGGATTATCGTGCAGATGACGATTATTGCTTCGCTTGTTATTTTAGCGGACCAATTCATGAAGGCCTATCTTTTTGAGGCCAGCAAAGCGATGTCGGTCTATGTCGGTCTGATTATTACCAACTGTATTGTTATGGGTCGCACAGAAGGCTATGCCATGAAAAATGGCCCTATTATGAGTTTTCTCGATGGAATCGGAAACGGGTTGGGTTATAGCTTCATCTTGTTTGTTGTTGGGTTTTTTCGTGAACTTTTGGGATCTGGTAAATTTTTTGGGTATCAGGTTATAGAACTTACGAGAGATGGCGGTTGGTACCAAGGAAATGGATTGGCCCTTCTCCCTCCAAGTGCGTTTATTATCATTGGGTTAATTATCTGGGCGATTCGTAGTTTTTATCCGGATCAAATAGAGGCGAGTAACTGATTTAATAGAATCAATAGAGGAACGTTTTATGTTTGAGGAATATCTTAGCTTATTTATCAAGGCCGTCTTTATCGAGAACTTGGCCCTCGCCTTCTTTTTGGGAATGTGTACATTTTTAGCAGTCTCAAAAAAAGTTGATACGGCCATTGGTTTAGGAATCGCAGTGATTTTAGTTCAATCAATCACTGTCCCTGTGAATAATTTGCTCTATGTTTATCTTTTAAAAGACGGTGCTCTCACTTGGGCAGGTTACCCAAATGTTGATTTAAGTTTTTTAGGCCTAATTAGTTATATTGGTGTTATCGCTGCAATGGTACAGATTTTGGAGATGGTCCTAGATAAATTTGTTCCTTCCCTCTACAATGCCTTAGGTATTTTTCTTCCTCTTATTACTGTGAACTGCGCTATTCTAGGTGGCTCTCTTTTTATGGTCGAAAGAGATTATAATTTTACCCAAAGTGTTGTGTTTGGAGTTGGTTCAGGCGTTGGCTGGGCGCTCGCGATTGCTGCGCTAGCTGGGATTCGAGAAAAAATGAGCTACAGTCTTGTTCCAGAGGGTCTTAAGGGTCTTGGAATTACTTTTATCACTGTCGGCTTAATGGCGATTGTTTTTATGTGTTTCTCTGGAATTCAGCTTTAAGTAGAGGAAGATAGCTATGGAAAAAGAAATTGTTCTTGGCGTCGTAATGTTTACTGGAGTAATACTGGCGCTCGTTGGAATTATTCTAGCGGCCCGTTCCAAATTAGTGGCCACGGGGCCTATTGAGATCGAAATCAATGATGACAAAAATACGCTAGAGATAAGCGCTGGTGGTAAACTTTTAAATGCTCTAGCGGAGCGAAAAATTTTTCTTTCTTCTGCCTGCGGTGGAGGTGGAACATGTGGTCAATGTAAAGTTCGAGTTCTCGAGGGAGGAGGAGATATTCTTCCTACCGAAAAATCCCATATTAATAAGCTGGAAGAAAAAGAGGGAGTCCGCCTTGCCTGTCAGCTGACTTGTAAGCAAGACATGAAAATCGCAGTTCCAGAGGAGATCTTTGGAGTTCGTAAATGGGATTGTACGGTAAAGTCCAACGAGAATGTGGCGACTTTTATTAAAGAACTTGTTTTAGAACTTCCAGAAGGCGAAGACGTTCCTTTTAGGGCCGGTGGATTTATACAAATTGAGTGCCCTCCTCATCATGTTGAATTTAAAGATTTTGAAGTTGAGAAAGAATATCGCGAAGACTGGGAACGATTTAAACTATTTGATCTCGAATCTAAGGTCGATGATACCGTCTTTCGTGCCTATTCGATGGCCAATTATCCCGAAGAAAAAGGTCTTATATTGCTCAATGTGCGAATTGCGACTCCGCCTCCGAGAGCGCCAAAGAATACACCTCCAGGTATTATGAGCTCTTATATTTTTGGTCTCAAACCCGGAGATAAGGTTACAATTTCTGGTCCGTACGGCGAATTTTTTGCGAAAGACACAAAAAACGAAATGGTCTTTGTAGGTGGTGGAGCAGGAATGGCGCCAATGCGTTCCCATATTTTTGACCAATTCAAACGCGTCCACACGGATCGAAAAGTTTCCTTTTGGTATGGCGCCAGAAGTAAGCGTGAAATGTTTTATGTCGAAGACTTTGACGAAATCGCCAAAGAAAATGAAAATTTCACGTGGCATGTGGCCCTCTCAGAGCCACTTCCTGAAGATAATTGGGATGGATACACTGGATTTATTCACGAAGTTTTATTAGAAAACTATCTTAAAGATCATCCAGCACCAGAGGACTGTGAATATTATCTTTGCGGTCCTCCGATGATGAACCAGGCGGTTATCAAGATGCTCATTAATATGGGCGTTGAACCCGACAACATTGCTCTTGACGATTTCGGAGGTTAAAAGATTTCTGACGGTAGACTGGCTTTTCTATCCAGTCTTCTTTTTGGCCCTTTCTTGCCAAAAAGCTAACCCTGTAGCCCAGCGCTTCGAGCTTAAAGGTCGTACAATGGGGACAACCTATTCGGTTGTCCTGATAGCTGCATCTCATTCGAAAGCTGAACCTCTTCATCGCGAGGTCGATAAAATTCTAGAAGAGGTCAATTCTTCTCTCTCAACCTATCGTCATGACTCCCTCATCACTGCCTGGAATAAAAGTACCTCAGGTCTAAAAATTGATAAAAATTTCGAAACAGTCTTGATGACCTCTAAGAAAATCTACGAAATCTCGGATGGCCGATTCAATCCTTTAGTTGGTGAGCTGGTCGACCTTTGGGGATTTGGCCCCTCCGGTCGAAAGCAAACCCCACCGGGCCCTAAAATTATTTTGGATAGAAAAAAAGTCTTGCAGTGGGATGAAGTCTTAGATTTCTCAGCAAAAACGAAGCGCCTTGAAAAAAAGCAAAAGGCCTATCTCGATTTCTCTGCTATTGCGAAGGGAATGGCCGTAGACCAGGTGTCTCTTTATCTGAAGAAAAAAGGTTTTAAAAATCATCTGGTAGAAATTGGTGGTGAAGTTCGAGCTTTGGGAAAAAATTTAGAAACTAGGCCTTGGAGAATAGGTCTGCAGGCCCCTGTGGGCAGGGAGCTCTCCAAAGTTAAAGTTTTTAAAGTTGTCGGTCTTCGACCTCCGTTTTTAGCTATGGCCTCTTCTGGTAACTACCGTAATTACTGGAAGGATAAAACCGAGCGCTTTTCCCATACCCTAAATCCCAATACTGGCCGTCCGATGAAAGGCAAGCTTGAAGCAGTGTCTGTTCTTGCTGGAAACTGTATGCTGGCAGATGGAATCGCTACGGCGTTGATGGCGTCTGGCCTTGAGAAGGGGCTCGTGATGGCAAAGAGGTATAAAATCAGCGCCTTTTTTTGGGTAAAAACGGATCGAGGGTATCGGCCGCATTTTACGGGTGAGTTTTTAAGGTTTATAGAAAAATAATGGAACTTTTTTTCATCGTCTTATTATTTTTTCTTCTCTTTATAGGCCTCATGGCCGTGGGTGTGATTTTTGGAAATCGGCGCATTAGCGGATCCTGTGGTGGGATAGGTGCAGTCATGGGAAACCCGAGGAAATCCTGCGATTTCTGCGGAAAATCTCCTGACGAATGCGATCGGAAGAAGGGAAAACGTGCAGAGTCAGGGATCTAAAATTGTTGTCGTTGGTGCGGGCTTTGCAGGTTTGGCCGCCACGAAATTGCTGAGTCAAAACTCCCAAAATGAAATTATCTTAATTGATAAGTTTAACCATCATCTTTTCAAGCCGTTGCTCTACCAAGTCGCCACTGCCGGTCTTAGTCCCGCTGACATTGCAGTTCCTGTGCGGGCGATTTTTAAGAACCAAAAAAATGTCACTGTTTTTCAAGATGAAATAACTCACGTCAATTTTGAAGGGAAGTCAGTGAGTGGGAAAAAGCAGAGTTTTCCATTTGATTATCTCATTTTAGCTTGCGGTACCCGTTACACCTACTTTAAGCATCAAGATTGGCAAGAAAATGCACCAAACCTAGGCACCATTCGGAGTGCTCTTAATATTCGTGAGCGCCTTCTTGATCTTTTCGAATTGGCCGAGCTTAAGGCAAGAGGTGGAGAAAATGGTCAGGCCATTCTCAATGTCATCATTATCGGGGCCGGACCGACCGGCGTTGAAATGGCGGGGGCAATTTCCGAGCTTTGCCGGTTTGGTCTCAAGAATAATTTTCGTTACATCGATCCTGCTCTTACAAATATTTATCTCATAGAAGGGGGGCCTGAAGTTCTGCCTCCCTTCCCTCAAAAATTGCGCGACAAAACCAGAGAGGCCCTTGAAAACATGGGCGTGCATGTTTTGACTGGAAAAAAAGTCGAAGAAATTAATTCTGAAGGAGTCCGAGTCCAGAAAAATTGGATTTATTCTCAAGTGATCATTTGGGCAGCAGGAGTTCAAGGACAAGATCTTGCAGAGCATTTGCCGATCGACCTCGTTTCTCAAAGTAAAGTTCCAGTGACACCCACTCTTCAACTCAAAGGCTTTCCAAGTGTTTTTTCTATCGGTGACATGAACCACTCTGAAGATAAGACCGGAGAGGCCTATCCGGATCTTGCGCCTGTCGCAATTCAACAGGGCAAATATGTTGCTAAGTCCATTGGTCTACTTCAAATAGGTAAAGAGATTGATGCTTACCATTACTTTGACAAGGGACAGCTTGCAACGATTGGACGTTCTAAGGCAGTTGGAGTTTTTCGGGGGCTAAAATTTTGGGGCTTTCCGGCCTGGTTTATTTGGAGTGCTGTTCATATTTTTTATCTGGTAGGTCATCGTAATAAGGTTTCTGTGCTACTCAATTGGTCGTGGTCTTACTTCAACTACGGCCGAGGAATGAGGCTTTTTACCCATGAGGACCATCTGATTGGAGATAACTTGCATTCGGATTCACCATCAAAATCTTCATCGCCTCTCGGCCCAGAAGAAAGCGAAACCCCATCATATCCCGTCCCGCCAAGCTGAACTCAATCGGGTACACGAAATGTCCGATTTTTATTTCCGTTTGTACAATTGGCCTTAGATCAGAATGCCCATTCGAGCTCCGCACTCTTCTCTCATCTATTAAAGGCAATTGGATCCTCTTTTCAGTAGAGTTTTGTTGAAGAGGAAAAGTCGTAAAACGAACCCAAGGTTTTTTATCTTTAGTAAAATACTCAATTTTCTTGGCGTGAAGGGCGGAGGTTTTGGCGCCGGTATCAATTTTTGCCTTGATCTTCTTTATCCCAATTTCAGGAAAACTCACCCATTCTCGCCAACCAACAATCATTTTCAACATATGGGTGCCATTTTAACTCAGGTATTAAGAAATTGTCGAATAGATTGAGTTCTCCCTTGGGCCAAGGCCAAATTTCGTCGATAGAACTATGTGCGATATTGCTTACTTATTCTTTTATCTTCAGTATTTTGGGGGGCCGTTGGGATACCGGCGGCGCTGCATTTTATAGGAAGCTTTCATCTTCAAAATATAATTAACTCCGCAGACGAGCAATCTGTCGAAATGGTTCAGGACAAGTTTAGTTTCAAAAGAGGCGAGCGTCGGTTTCTATGGAGGCCAAACGCTAATCAAACATTTAATGTTACGATGAAGCAGCGCTACTGGCCGAAAACATCAGACATATTTTCTTCAATTTTTGGTAAAGAGAGCTTAAAGATCTTTCGCGGTTCTTTGAGCTTTGTTCCTGAAGCCACGGATAAAAATCAGGAGTTGGACTTTCAAATAAATGAAGGAAAGTTGGTTCAGTTTTGGGTTTCTTCCGATCTTCGCTTTCATATGACCTTGAAACTCAAAGATTTCAAAAAAGTTTATTCCAAAACGAATTCTATTTCATTAAAGAATAGCCAAAATCATTTCATCATAGGTTGTCGCTATTTTAGTAGCGACTGTCCTGGAAGATTTGAAATTTTGGCCATGGCCAAAGAGCTTCATTATAGTTCGTCAAATTGGTCTACCGGCTTGCATAATGTTGCTGTCAATATTCAAGAAAGCGCTCTTCCTGAATATTCGACACTATCGACCAAGTTTCTGATAGGCTCAGTTGAATTAAAGAAAGATGCGGGCGGTTTAATTTTCCGGCAGTTAAGCTCCAGTGCCACGATCGGTAACTTTACCAATACTAGTCAAGATGATGCGACTACCGACAAAGACAAAATACTCAAAATGAAAGATGCGATTCTTGTGAATCTTAAGAGTTTAAATGCTTTTGGTGAAGATGGTGAAATTGAGGCATCAATGTTTTTCAAAATGGCCAAGAAGAAATTTTGGGGCTCGGTCCTTACTCCTCAGCTTTTTCTGAACAAAAAAAATTCTTCCCTAAAGCTTAATCTCAAAATGCCGGATAACGAATTTAACGCTCTGGCAAAGATTTTACTTCCTTCCTATAATTTGAATGGAGAGGGGAGTAAAATGATTACAAAATTAAGCGTAATCGAGAAGCTTGAAGACAAATACAGTGTCGATTTTCAATCTAAAAAGTATTCCGAGGCCAATAAAAAAAACGATCTCAGTGTGCTGGCCTCTATTATTGGACCTCGGCCCAAGGTAAGTTCAGAGTTGCGCACTCCTGCCGAAACTGATTCACATTTACCCCAATAATAGTGTTAGAAAATTATTGACCAACCGGGCCCCTGGCCTCAGTTTGTTGGGCATGAAAGAAAACTCAATCCTTAAGCAGACCAGTATTTCCAATATTTCCTTGGCCCCATCGTCGGTTTCGCTAGAACCATCTCCCCAGCAAGACGCCCTTATTCAGGTTAGACTCCGTTCACTGATTTCGATTGCTGAGGAGCTTCAGGGACTTGAAGTTCAAGTGAGCCAGGGAATTATCATTATCAAGGGGCCCACGCCCGATCCTTCAAACCTAGAGTGGTTTGAAAACGCAGCGTTAAAACTGGATGGAGTTTTGGCCTTTGTCGATAAAACGAACACTAGCGGAAACCAAGCTATAGACCTAGAAGCAACGACTGAAGAAGTCGTCTCGATTCAGAAAAAAATAAAAAAATCTCTTCCCTATGTTGCTTCGTCTCTTATTGTCATAGGATTAACGATCATCTTGGCCTTCATCATTTCGTGGTTGGCCAGGCGCTTTTTGTTTTATAAAATAGACAATGTCTTCCTAAGGAAAACAGCAGTCCGGATTTTCCTTATTCCTTTTGTAGCAATAGGTCTCTATCTCGCCTTCAACCTATCTGGGCTATCACATCTTGCTGCTACAGTTTTAGGAGGAACTGGTCTAATCGGTCTAGGGTTAGGTCTTGCTCTGAAAAATGTTTTCGAAAACTATTTCTCAAGCATGATCTCTGAGTTTAAGAAAGCAATTTAATCGAGGAGACCTCATTGAAATAGAAAATTCCTTAGGGGTCATCCAAACAATATCGACTCAAGGAACAACTCTCTTGGACTATGACGGAAACAATATACTGATTCCAAACTCCAAGTTTTTTTCCTCAATTGTTAAAAACTACACCCTGAACCCAAAGATGAGAGTCCAGTTTCAAATAGGTATTGGCTATGAGGATAGTATCGAATTGGCGCAGCAAATTATCGCAAAAGTGCTTGAGGAAAAAGACCGAATCGTTTTGTCCGACCCCGCCCCAGTTATCGCAGTAAAGGAACTAGCATCGGCAACTGTAAACATGAAAGTATATTTCTGGATTAACTATTCAGAAGTTAGTGATATTAAAGCGCTTTCAATTGTTCAGGCATCAGTCAAAGAATCCTTTATAGCTGAAGGCATAAGCATGCCTGATGACGCACGAGAGGTTATTTTTGCTGGACCATTGGAAATTCAAAAAACAGATGGGAAGCAAAAAGAGTTAAAAAAAATGCCGACCAGAGGATTTGCAAATGAGTCCTTAGTCGGTTTGCCTGACGTAACTGAAGATATTCATAGTGAGCTTTCAGAGCTGAGAAAACAAGCCAAGAGACTTGATGAGGAAGTTGAATAGGTCAACTTCTTAATGTTCAAAGTAATCTGTAATAAGTATTCGAAGTTGAAACATCTTTTTTCCACCTGTGGCTATAGAAACTTGATTTTGATAATTCAAGAATATGAAGGAATCTGTGAAAAATAGTCCTTGCTCCTGTGGCAGTGGGAAAAAATACAAAAGATGCTGCTTAAGTAAAAATCTCATTGATCACGATGAGTTTAAGAAACGGCGATGGTCCATAATTGAGAGTGAGCTTATCAGTAAAATCATGTCACATGCTGATAATGTTTATGGTCCGAATGCTATTCACGAAGCCTATGACGACTTTCAAATGTCTGATACAGAATTTGGCTTTGATCCCGAATCAATCGAGCTGCCGATGTTTATGCCCTGGTTTTTTTACGAATGGTATCCAGGTCTTGAGCATGATGTCGTGAAGAACGCTCCTCCCATTTGCCCGGCAATGTCTTTATTGAAAAATGGCAAACTTTCTTCTGATGAAATGGAATACATCGTGAGCTGTTGTGATAGCTCATTTAGTTTTTTTGAAATATTAGATATTGTCCCGAAAAAATCACTAACTCTTAAGGATATTTTAATAGAGGATAGTCACTGCGTTTTAGATAAGGCGGCCACTGAAGGAGTTCAAATTGGTGATATTCTATTCGGTAAGGTCATTTCAATTGAGGGTATTTCTGTCTTCAATGGCGTCTCTCCTATTCTCATTCAACCAGAGCTCAAATTAAGACTGATGGATTTAAGAGACATGATTCAGCAAGAGAGTGGGACTATCGATAATGAAGTTCTACGTGAGTGGGGCCCTGAAGTTCTGGAAATGTATCGCTCTATTTTTGAAGAAACAACTAACCCTCAAAAACCTACTTTAGTCAATACAGATGGAGACTTGCTGATTCCTCATAAGCTTATTTTTGACATTGATTGCCCTCAAGAATTATTTAATGCTCTTCACTGTCTCTGCTTTGAAGAAACCAAAGATGAACTCCTTGAGAGCGCAAAGTTCTACAAAGATGGTAATCTTAGAAAGATTGAATTTCCCTGGCTCAAGAAGGGTAATAAACAGCATTCGGAGTGGAAAAGTACCATTCATGGTCATATTCTTATCGACTGTAAAAAAATGGTTGTCGAAGTCAATTCAAAAGAAAGAGCAACAAAATTTCAGTCGATACTTAAGAAATCAATTTCAAATGGTTGGAAATTGAAAACCGTATTAGTTGAATCTATTGAATCCCAACTTAAGAACGCTAAGTCTAACCTAAATAAAGAATCTCTACCAGAAACCGAGAAAGCAGAGTTGATGAAGAGTCCAGAAGTTATTCAGCACATGGAAAAAATGATGAAAGCGCATTGGGACAATTGGATTCATGATTCTATTCCTGCTCTTGGAGGAATAACTCCTATCGATGCAAGCAAGACACCAGTCGGACGCGAAAAATTGGATTCTTTATTAACTCAATTTGAGCGTAATGCTAAGACCCGCCCGATGATTGGTCAGGGCATTGATACGTTTAAAGATATTAGAGCAAAACTTGGAATTTAGTCGGGCAATTTTGTTAGTGTTTTTTCCACTCCGGGGTGAGACGAATCTCTTGAATCTAATATTCTAAATTTGATCCTTCAGTTCGATGCCTCGAGAATCCTCAACTTGGATGTTTTCAAAAACAATGAGTCCGTGCCACCCGTGTGTTTTGACAAAGCAATGCATGGGAGATACTCAAAGGCTGCAACAGAGCGGAGGGCCGGCTTTGAAGAATATCGCTTTTTTATTTTTCTTCTCTACGGGTATTTTTGCTCAAGATTTTAACCTTTATCCTCCGGGTTTTAGAGTTGACGCAATCGAAGTGCCCTTAGATTGGAATCGACCTATCGATTCTCAAAAAATTAAAATTACCTTTAAGGTTTATCATCCTTATGACGAATCCAAACCATTTCTCTTTTTTGTCGGTGGAGGACCTGGTAGCGAATCTATTGAATCTTACGATAGACATTTTTCTTCAGGTTCACAGTCGCAACTATCAAGTCGATTTCGAGTAGTCGTATTTGACCAGCGTGGTTTGGGGCAATCCTCTCATCTAAAAAAAGAAGACGTGTTAAAGTATTCCCCAAAAGATTTACGCCAGTTTTTTTCTACTAGCTCGCATATCTACGACTTACAAAAACTGATTGGAGCTTTATGGGATCAGGGGACTCCTTTTTATCTTGGTGGTCACAGTTACGGCGGAGAGGTTGTCCTTCGTTATATGGAGAAATTTGGAGGTCAAATTTCTCCAGAAGGGATTATATTAGTTGGAGGTTTACCCCCATCAGTCGGCATGCAGGAGTTATTCGATGGTAGAATTGCTCAGCAAATCTATTTAGCTAATGAGGTTTTGGGAGCGAATCTTGAATGGAGAGAGTTGACAAGCTTGGCCCGTGCCAAAGTTAACCGGATTGCTACTTCAAATCCTGGTTCAGGTCTTTCCCCAACGGCCTTAGATAATTTCTTTTATTATATCGACCCGGACTATATTTCCAGTTTTATGATGATAGTTAAAAAAGTCTTGGAACCCGAACGGAAAACTCCTTTGCAAGTTTTAGATGCTTTGGGTCCAGGAATCGATTTTGATGACCCTTTGGCGAATGCTTTAGATTGGACGTTTTCTGATTCTAAGTCTCAAGAATCACTTAGTGGAAAATCTTCCTAAGGAATTGAGACAGGAAATAAAGGCTTGGATGCCTCTAGAGACTGGTGCTCTCTTAAACGCAGAAAGATTAGAACTTCTACCCCTAGAATTTAAGGAATTTGTGTTGCATTCAGATAGGCAGCTGGATAGTAGTCCTTACAGCGCTGATCTGGTTCGCCTTAAAAAAAATCTTTCTAAGACCGCATTGGTCATCATCGCCGGGTCTCGAGACCCTTTTGTCCCTATTGAGCTATGGGAAAAACAGGCCTCAAAGATTATATCATCGGAACATCAAAAACTTATAAGAGTTCCTGGTGGCAACCATTGGAATATATTGGAAGACAAAACAACCTCACTTTTGATGAATGAGCTCGATAATCTGATTGCAATCTCAGATTCTGCCAAAAAACGGTGTTATAAACAATTTCAATTATTTCCCTAGTGCATTGTTGGAATAGTCCTTTTGAGCGCGTAATGTTAAATCCCGCCCGATGATTGGCCAAAGAAAAACTTGGAATTTAGTCGGGCAATTTTTTTAGAGTTTTTCCCACTCCGGGGTGAGACGAAGTTCTTGAATCCAATGCTGTAGGTATTCGCCATCAATGTCAGATTCTGACATCACCCCACGTATATCTCTTAAGTGTTTTTCTGAACCGCCTTCTCGATAAAAACTTAGTTTCTTTATAATGAGATCTTCAGGAGAGACTAAATAGGCCTCATTGCCATCCCAAAAGGGTACCTTCTGCCGACGAGCAAACTCTGCTCGTGAGTGGTCCGTATTTTTTCTAATGATTATATCAATTTTAATGCCTGTTTCATGATGAATGAGATTGAACTGTCCTCTGTTAGTTACTTCAGGATTAAGTATCTCAGTAGGAGGACAATAAAATTTTTCGTCAGGAAAGAGGACTCTAAACTTCGCCGCGTTCTCGGGAAGAATATCAATGACAAGGTCCATATCGTGGGTCATACGAGGTTCTCCGTAAACGATTGAGGCCAGGGAGCCAACAACCATATAAGGAACACCTTCTCTTTCAAGTTTTTTGATAACGGATGAAAATAGGGCCATCATTGCATTTTCGGTCACGAGCATCCTTTTTCAATTAAGGCATAAGACTTTTTTATGAGCTCATCGCTCGAAAGATGTGGATATTTTCGTTTAAGTTGAGCACTCTTAACTTTGATAGCAAAATCAAAAAGCTCTGAGGCCAAACGCAATTTTTTTTCTATCTTTTTTGAGTCAAAAGATTGTTTGTTTTTTATCTGGTTTCCTCGGTACAAAGAACAAATCGCGTATCTTAATCACTCATTGCAAAGGGATAACATTTTGCTCAAAGCGGTTCATAGTTTTCCAAGATATTGTGATGAAATGATTCAGGAATTCTGGCCCAATCTAAAACCTGAATAAGGATTGGAATCTGTGATTGGCGCAACTTTTCCTGGAAAGTGAGCAACTCCGAGATGTCTACTTCTTTAAGCTCTTGGCCTCGTACGACAAGATCGAGATCACTTCCATCATGAGCAGAACCGTCGACTCGACTTCCGTAGGCCCACAATTCAACGCGAGTACTAAATGACTGCTCCGCCAGCTTTAATACTTGTGTTCTATCTTTTGGACGAATCTTGATCATCAGAAGTCTCTTGAATAATCGAAATAATTTTTTTCGAATCAGTAATAAATTTAGGCAAAAGTTCTATGGTTGATTGAGCAAAACCTACACCATAATCATGGGCAGTCGAATTCCTATTGTCTCGGTAGATCAGCCATCGCTCCACCTCTTTTGTCTCTATTATTCCATGACGGGCGGCGTGTCTGAAGATATCCTTGAAATATAGCGAGTCGACTTGTTTCGAGCTAGCAAAATAGGGCTTTAGGAGTTTTTTAAGAAGTTTCCCAATTTGTTCCAAGATAATTTCAAATTCTTTAATGCAAGCGGAACGATACATATCGTAGTCAATTTCTGATGGTTCAACCTTAAGAAGTCGTTGATATGAGACCTCTAGAGTTTTCACGCATCGCTTGAGAAATGTCATGTCTATTTTCAATGTCAGGTACCTTGATATTGAAGTGGTGCCCAAGGCGGGAATCGAACCCGCACGGTCAGATTAATAACCGAGGGATTTTAAATCCCTTGTGTCTACCTATTCCACCACCTGGGCCCGATGAATCTTGTCTCCAATAAGGCGTCATCTTCGCGTTTGCAAAAATATCTGTCAATGAAAGAGCTTTTGCTTTTTTCCCTTAGTAGTTAAGATAGCTCTGTGCAAAAAATTAAATCGCTTCTCTCAGACCGCAATTTTGCCCCCATCTCTTTTCTGGGGCAAAACAGCTGGAGCTCGATTTTCCAGCTTTTGATTGATGAAGATAAGGCAGAAGAAGATCTCGTCCTCTATTTTTCCAGGGCCACTCCACCTTCTGGGTCACACATCTTTGTATTACTCGGTCCTTTCTCTACCCAGTTCAAAAAAACCGCTGAGCAGCATTTTCAGGTGGCGAAGGTCCACGGGGGAAAAATATGGGTTTTTGCTTTGTATGATTCGTTACAGCTCCCTCAAATGAAAAAGGAAGCATTGCTGGATTGGGGGACAAACCTGGAGCATTTTGAGCTTATTGACTTGGGTAAGCCCGACGCAAGCAAAGTGCCGACTCTCTTTGAACAACTAAGAAGAGGGGGCTTGTGAATATTGAGCACTGGGATGACTTAGAGGGACTGAAACGTTTTTTAATACTTGAAAAGACCGGTAACTATCGATTCCAAAGGCCTGTCCTAAAATTTCTCAAAGATAAAATTGAGTCACTTTTTTTCTGTCAGGACCGTCAGAACCTGAGAAATTGTTTAATTTATTGGACAGCGGATGCTCTGGTTCTCAAAGAATTCTTTGGACAAAGGCCATGGGCAGCGTTCGCTGCGATAGAAATTGAAAAAAAAATGGATGTTCTTGGAATTGAGGCCCGGAGAGAAACGTCATCTCATAATTCAGAATCTTCGACCAAGGCATCACACTATAGTCTAGGAGAAATGAATTGGCGTTTTCAAGGGCAGCTGGACTTTTGGTTTGAGAGAAATACGGTCCAGAGGTGTCGTCTAAAGATAGCTTCAGAGAATCACCCGAGTTCTTTATCGACTGATGTTGAGCTTGATGCATTGATGTCTAATTATCCCTCGTCATTTGTGACGGTTGCTCAAATTGCATCGGCCATGAAGTCTTATCGCTTGGACAAAAAAATGCGAGTCCAGGAACAGTTTGCTCGCATGATTGTCTTAGAGTACGCGCGAATCATCGATCACCTGACTGTTTTCAAGCGACTGTTTACTTTAATAAGACATCCGCTTTTTTTCGAACACTCCCATCAACTCAACAAAAGAATGCAGGCCCACCTTCTACCATTAGCGAGGTGGTGCGAAAACCAGGAATGGGATAAAGACAAACAGGCAGAAATTTTTCATCTGCGTTCAAATTTTTTTGAATTAGTGTCGCGTAATCTTTGCTCATTTGAAAAACTTAAAAAACTCATCATTGGCGATCCGGTTATTTTAAAGATTTTCAAGCATGAGGGGATGAAAACCTCGTGGGCCCTAGAACATGGAATCTCTGGGCCCCACTTGAGGGCCTGCGGAATTAATATGGATGCCCGCAAAACAGGAGGTCTTTTTTATTATGACGAACTTTCTTTCGAGGTCCCTGTGGGAAGTTCTGGTGACCTCTACGACGGACTTTTAATTAGACTAGAGGAGTGCTGCCAGTCGATAAAAATGATTTCTCAGATTTTTGATAATCTGCCATCCGAACGAGACGAAGAATTTCCTTTCTCTTTCGAAAAGCAAGACGGTGGAATGTATCTAGCGACGGAGTCATCTCGAGGTGAAATTGGGGTTGCGATTGATCCAGATAAAAAAGGACAAGCAATTTTAATAACTCCTTCACAATCCCTTTCTCAGATTTTTCCCTCCTGCACGATTGATCTTTTAGAGTCACAAGGTTTGGCCTGGTATCATTCTTTAGATTTCCTCTCTGAAGAATTTAAGGATACTCTTTTTTTATGATTCTCAAGATGGACTATTATAAACGCAGATCTTATCTAACAACTTATCCATTGCGGTTTTTTCAGGTTCTAAAACTCTGCTGGTCTACATTTCTCAATCGGTCAAAGAATTAAAAATTTCTCGTCTGCTCTTTTCGAAATCACACTTGGCCAATTGGGACAAGAAGCGCTCTTGTGAAATTTCTTCACCACCCATCGCTTTAACGACTGGAGTGACCATTTGAGTGTCTATCCATTGAATGCCATTGTGTGAAAGCCGCTGAATGAGAGAATATAAAGCAAGCTTAGAGGCGCCACTCTCTTCATAAAACATAGACTCACCGCTGATGAAACTGCCATGGCAAACTCCGTACAAACCTCCCACCAAATTTTTCTCCAACCAAACTTCTACACTATAGGCCTTCTCCATCTTGAAAAGCTGGCAGTAACCAAAAATCAACTCTTCGGTAATCCAGGTAGACTGGGTGCCTCTCCGGTGGTGAGCATTGGCGCAGCCACGAATCACATCTTCAAAATTTCGATTAAAGGTGACTGTTAGTTCTGTCTTTTCTAAGAACTTTTTAAAGCTACGGGAGATATGGAGATTTTTAAAGGCCAGCACTCCTCGTGGATCAGGACTAAACCACGCAAGTGGAATACTATTGGATATTGGCCAGGGGAAAATACCGTTGGAATAGGCGAGAAGTAAGGATGCTGGTTCAAGATCGCCTCCTACTGCAATTAACCCGTTCTCATCTCCGAGACGCGGATCTGGAAAACGAACCACGGGCATGCTGTTTTACCTCACTCTAAGTTTTCTAATAAAATATCGAGCGCAATTTGAGAATCTCCGTATTCGAACGGTCTTCGGACATCCAAAAAAATTGCGACCTTCAATGGAATCTTCTTTTGTCGAAGATCTCTCAGGAACAGACATAATTCAATAAAAGAAAATTTGAAATTTTTGGGTTGATTCAAGCTGTAGTTCCAATCGAAATCCCATAAATAGAACTGAACGGACCGACTTCGAAGCTGGTGGTCGCCCACAATAGAGATGATTAGGGGACTATTCATGAGGACTTTTTTTGAAACTCCAGAGAGTTTTAAATCGTTGCCAGTTTTTTTCCTTGAGCGCTCGAATATAAGTTTCAATAATAATTTTCTCAAATTCTATCATCTCATTTTCTAGCTGGGGAAACACTCCCGCAATATGAGGCGTACAAAAACTATTTGAAGCTGGGAAGCGCCTAAAGTCCGTAGGCTCTTCACAAAAAACATCGAGATAGGCACGTGCCAAAGGATTTTCTTTAAGGAATTGGATAAGATCACCTTCGTCAAAAATTGCACCTCTTGCGGGATTCACGATCATAACATTTGGTCTTAGTTGCTGAAACTGCTGGCGGCCAAAAAATTTTTCGGTGGACGGATTGAGATCGCAACAGAAGACAATCACATCGGCATGACTTAAATGATGCGGTCTTAATTCCCTCTCTGCTCCCAGTTTTTGAGGGTCAGGATCGATAACGGCCATACTCTTCATCCATGGGCCCAGTCTTTCTTTTACGATTTTCCCAACATGTCCCTGACCAATGAGAAGTAAATTCATTGATGAGAGACTCTGCCGAGAATCCCAACTTCGTTTGTGAGGCCAAGAGCTAAACGTTGGAAGCCCAACAAATGCGTCAAATGCGCAAGACACAACATATTCGGCCACCGCCTGGGCCCGTATAGAATTTCCTAGCACCACCATCGCCTGAGGATATTTTTCTAAAATAAAATCAAGATTCTCATGCCCCGAATTTGGATGAATAATCAGCGTCTCCGGTGTCCAATTTTCTTGAAATCCCTGCATATCCCTGGGGCGAGTATTGGAATTGGTGATGTAAACATCAGCCGAAGATTCTGCGCCTTCGTCATAGATCACATCCTTAATCGATTCTAATGCTTTTTTTTCTTTTCCGATAAACTCAGGAGAGAAATAACTAGAATTGGTCAAACGTTTGACTGAAATTTGATGGGGCGATTGTGGTGACATTGGCTCGATAGTAACACCAGGAGCACGATTGGGGCGAATTTTTTGTGTTCATTTGCCTTAGAAGTGCTAGGATGGGCAAAAGGAACGATATGATTGCTCTGAAATCTTCTCGCGAAATAGAAATTATGCGTGAGAGTTGCCAACTTGCCGCTCGAACATTGGAAATGATTGCCCCACATCTTAAACCTGGCATTTCAACTCTAGAGATCAATGACCTCTGCCATGATTTTATTTTGTCTCATGACGCTTATCCCAGCCCTCTTAATTACAAAGGTTTTCCTAAATCGGTATGCACATCACTTAACGAAGTGATTTGTCATGGCATACCCTCATCTGCGGATGTTCTAAAAGACGGGGACATTCTTAATATTGATGTTACGACATATTTTAGGAAATTCCACGGGGACACCAATCGGACTTTTCTTATTGGCGAGGTCCGGCCTGAAGTAAAGGCCTTTGTCGCGGCCACTGAGGAATGCCTTGCTCAAGGAATCGAGACCGTAAAGTCCGGCGCCCATCTCGGTGATATTGGTGCTGCCATTCAAAAATATGCTGAAAAAAACGGATATTCAGTTGTAAGAGATTACTGCGGCCACGGAATTGGTCGAGAATTTCATGAAGACCCTCAGATTCTCCATTACGGCCAAAAAGGTCAGGGCATGAAAATGAAATCGGGGATGACTTTTACAATTGAGCCGATGATTAATATGGGCAAACCTCAATCTCGGCTTCTTAAAGATGGCTGGACTGCTGTGACTGCAGACGGCCGTCTCTCAGCTCAATTCGAACATACAGTTTTAGTCACAGATTCAGGGCATGATATCCTCACCAAAATAAAGTCTAAGACCTGAGCAGATCCTTGGGTGTCAAAAAATTTCATCAAAATTATCAGCTTGATGACAAGCTTCTAGAAATTTCTGCTGATTTCGATGGAAGTTGTTTCCATAAAGTTCAAGTTATTTTCGGTGGTGAGAAGTTTACCGAACTCTTTCGTCAGTTGGAAGGAAAAGCAATCGATGAGCTCTCTCCTGCAAAAATTTGTCAGCAGATCCCCAATCTAGACGCTCTTGAGATGGCACTCGTTTTTAGTGCGCTTGAAAATTGGCTCAACTCTATAAGAGGCCCTCATTTTCCTGTCTCAATACCACTTGAAAGTGCAGAGCTTTGTGCATGCCATTCGATTGGTGAAAAAGAACTAGATGTGGCCTTCGTCGATACCGAAACTGGAAGCATTGAAGAAGTCTTCTCATCGATTTTTCCGCTGGGCGAGTGTGGTGCCTGTACAAAAATTATGACTCATAAAATCAATGACCGAATTCAGGAAGAATTAAAGCTTTATCCAAGTGTTTCTAAGGTCGAACTCAAGCGAATTGAAAAACTTTGGGAAGATTTTCTAGTCGAACATTACGCTGATTATAGTGGTAGCTATGATTTGGTGCCGATATTTATGAGAAAGGGAAAGATTTTAGCTCAGTGGAAAGGCGATAAGAATTTTCAAGATTTTTTGAAAGGACGACTGGAGCAAAGACTTGGATTTTCTATTGTCTTTTTACCCGACGATTGGGAGTCGAACTTTGGCGCAATTTCTGGTCCGAGCACTGCTTTTTGAGTTTTTCAATATTGCTAATTTTTCGAAAAATCATTCTTATATCACCTGGTGACAAGAGAAGATCTTCATCACTCCATTCTCTTCGCATGTAGACAATCTTAGTTTTAAAATCTTTATATTTCGGAAATAAATGTTCTATACACCCGGAAAAACCAATATCTGTGGAGATGAGATCTATATAGTCATGGAGTAGCAAAGGAAGCTCTGCCATAAAAGATTTATTGCGATGGATAATCAATTCCTGGAGCAGCGAATGTGCCCTTAGGCCTTCGGGCGCTTGGCAAACCTTGCGGAGAACCTGCACAGAAATGGCGAGGCTTTTTCTTTTAGAGAGTCTATTGATAAATATTTTATTTAAGTGGGCCATGGCCGAGGATTTTTTTTGCTTATCAAAAAATTCTTCCTCCGCGGCCAAACAAGTTATCAAAGAAGGACTTCTATTCGCAGAACTAGTGATTGAGAACGTCGAAAAACTCAGCATTGCAGAGAGACAGGCCACAACGTAGAATCGGGGGTAGGAAAACGAACTATGATTCATGTAATACATATTCGGAAAGAAACTATTTCTTGTTGAGGGTTATTTATTGAAAGACATGGAGTTGACGGAACATTTAGGTGAGCTTCGGTCGCGCTTGATTCGAATCGTGGCCATTTTAGCGGTGAGCTTTTTCGTGTGTTACGCCCTCGGCGATGAAATTGCTCAAGTACTTTTAAGACCTTTAAGAGAAGCTCTTTTAGAATTAAGAGGCGATTCGGGTCATATTTCAGCTTTTGGTGTTCTAGATAAAGTTCTTGCGCAATTTCAGTTAGCGCTTTGGTCAGGTGTCATTTTATCGTCTCCCTTGTGGTTTTATCAGGTTTGGCTTTTTATTCGGCCGGCACTCTATGATGTAGAACTCAAAATCGTTCGGCCTTTTGTTTTTGTTGGCTTTCTTCTTTTCGCTGCTGGTGTGGCCTTCGGTTATTTTATTGTTTTTCCTTACTCTTTTATCACTCTTATGCAAATGGGCCCTTCAGGAGTAGGGGAGCTGATAGACGTTCGCGCACATCTGGTGCTATCCACCAAGATTTTGGTTTTTTTGGGTCTTATCTTCCAGTTGCCTAATTTGATGCTTATTTTAGGATTTTTAGAAATTCTCTCGTCTGAAAAGCTCTCCGAATGGCGGCGCTATATTTATGTCTTTTTTGCTTTTATTGCGGCCGTACTGACCCCTCCCGATCTTTTTACAATGGGAGCGCTTTGGCTTCCGCTAGTGGCGTTATTTGAATTGGGCGCTCTTGGAATACGCTTGATCGTTAACCCTTATCATCGCCGAAAGAACGCTGCATAAGTATCAAAAGCGAGCGGATCACTTTCGCGGCAACCGTGGATGAGACACCTGTGGAATCCCAAGAGGGAGATAATTCCATCACATCTGCTCCGACTAAGTTAAGTGAACGCGCTTGATCCAAGAAGCGTTCAAAAAAACGATAGTCTGGTCCTCCAGCCTCTGGGGTGCCTGTCCCTGATACTAAAGATGGATCGAAGAAATCCAAATCAACACTTAAATAAATAGGTGCTTGGCCAAAACTTTTCAGTCTGTCCCATAATTCTTCTTCGCTGCTGACCAAGGTTTTGTTTTCCTTCATCCAACGAAATTCCTCCTGGGTCCCTGAGCGAATCCCATACTGACAGAGCTGAGATTGAGGGTCCTTCAAGAGATTTTTGATTCTATAAAAAACACTTGCATGGGATAGGGGATCTTCTAAATATTCTTTTCTTAGATCCGTATGAGCATCAAGCTGAATAATTCTCAGGTTCGGATAACGTTCTAAGAGGGCCTTGACGGGGTAATAGGTGAGTGAATGCTCTCCCCCCACTAAAAGTATTTTGAGATGCGGAGGTAGGTGGCGGAGCCAGTCAAAGACTTCTGCACCTAGGCCCGCAATGCTACCTGTAGAAAACGGAAGATCACCTAAATCTAAACAATTACTGCCGTCGGTATAATCTCTATCTAAGATCGGGCAATACGTTTCAATTCCAAAAGAGGCCTCTCTCGCTGCAGTTGGTCCAAACCGGGTCCCCGGACGGAATGAAGTCGTTCCATCATAAGGCCAGCCTAACAAGCCAACGGAGTGCTCTAATCGGTTGATCCAATTTTCAGAACTCGATGAGTTGAGCTCTAAAAAGGGTTTTGCAGTTTGTAGTTTCATAGATGAAGCTTTGATTTCCATAAATTAGAAAGAGCAAAACTTCCTTTGTGCCAATTGGGATTATACCAACGTAACTCCTCGTAGATAGGAGAAAAAGTCTGCTCTTGCTCTCTAATAATCTCAGTCCCTTTCAATCCTTTGGAGGCAAAACCAAACGTCCAAGACACTCCTGGATAGATAGGTATCGGCGCAGTATAGGCCTCTACGTTTAAGAAAATTGACTGGAGTGCTTTAATAAATGTTTTAATTTCAAATTGATCAAAAAAGGGATTTTCTAACTGATTGACCATAATTCCTTGGTTACTCAGGCAGCTGTGAACATCACTATAAAATTCTTTAGTAAAAAGTCCAGTCGCAAAATCTTCAGGATCTGTTGAGTCGATAATGATTAAGTCATACTTTGGTCCCGAATAATTTTTTAAAAATTCAATTCCATCTTGAGCGAGTATTTCTACCCTAGAATCTGACAGTCCTGAGGCAACAGATGGGAAAAATTTCTGAGATACTTCAATCACATCGCGATCGATTTCGACTAAATCAATCTTCGAAATTTGGGAGTATTTTACCAACTCTCGGACTAGGCCACCATCGCCTCCGCCAATAATGCAAACAGTTTTTATCTGAGGATGAACGATCATGGGAACGTGAGTTAAGGATTCATGATAAACAAACTCATCAAGCTCACTCACCATCGTTTTTCCATTTAGCGTCAGGAGTTTGCCCAAGGCCTTTGTTTGGAAAACCTCAATCATCTGATAGTTTGACTTCTTAGAATAGAGCTTCTCGCTATATTGATACCCTTGAATGACTTGATCATAATAGCTTTTCTCTAAAAACCATTCTTCGTTTTTCATCGCAGCAATCCTTACGGTTCAGAATTAGGCAAAACCTCCCCGGCAATCTATAATAGAGACGATGAAACAGTCCACCCGATATGCTATGGCCATTTTCTTTCTGGCCCTCTGGTGCGGACAAAGTGCCTTAGTCGATCTCTTTGTGATTCCCTCTCTGTTCCGAGGTATAAATGATGTAGAAGTCGCTGGGAAAATAGGAGCAGGTCTGTTTTCTGGCATAAATATTCTCGAAATGATCTATGCGACAGCGCTCGTCTATCCCTTACTTCTTGTCCGCCAATGGTCTTCAAAACGTCTCAATTTAATTGCCAAAATTATTCAAGGCCTGGTTTGTCTTCTACCGTTTTACTACACGTTTTATCTCACTCCCACGATCGCCCGAGCAGCGAAGGCCGCACTCAATGGAAGCACGAACGCCGCAGAAACTTTGGGTTGGTCTCATCAACTCTATACGACCCTCGATGCCACCAAGCTTGTGTTATTGCTGATTATAATCGCACTGCAGTTTATTAGGATTTCAGCATTGGGGTCCAACCCGAAAAGGAATTTGTAATGATAGTCGTAACTGGAGCAGCTGGCTTTATCGGCAGCGCCATTGTCCGAGAATTGAACCGGCGAGGAAAAAACAATTTGATTTTGGTGGATAATTTGCGGAAAGGTGAAAAGTGGAAAAATCTTTTGGGTCTAGAGTATCAAGAAATTTTTCAAGCAGATGAGTTTCTTGAAACATCCTATCTCAGCAATCCATCGGCGCTCAAAGTAATTTTTCACATGGGCGCTTGCAGCGCGACTACTGAGTCGGATCTTAATTATCTTTTCCATAACAACTACCGTTATTCTCAGACACTTTTTGAGGCGGCCACTTTTGGCCAGGTTCCCTTTGTCTATGCAAGTTCGGCAGCAACTTACGGTTTAGGCGAAAGCGGTTATAGCGATGACCACCGTTTGATTGACCAACTCCGCCCACTCAATGCCTATGGTTTTTTCAAGCACCGGTTTGACCAGTGGGTGTTGCAACAAAATCGCCGTCCGGCCCTTTGGTATGGATTGAAGTTTTTCAACGTATTCGGCCCAGGCGAGTATCATAAAGAGTCTATGGTCTCAGTTGCCTATCAAGCCTATCAGCAGATTTTAGAAAAAAACGAAGTGACTCTTTTCAAATCTCATCGAAAGGATGTCGCCGATGGTGAACAGAAAAGAGATTTCGTTTACGTGGAGGATATTGTGAAGGCCCTAGTAGACCTCTCTGAGTCATCTGAAGAGGAGAATTCTGGCATCTATAATATGGGAACGGGGCAGGCCCGCAGCTTTGAAGACTTTGTCGGTGCTGTTTTTTCTTCTCTAAAAAGAGACACTAATATCCATTATGTGGATACTCCGGAATCGATTCGAAAGCATTATCAGTATTATACTCAAGCCGATATGACGAAATTTCACAAAGCTCTTCCAGACTTTAGCTTTTCCTCCTTGGAGAATTCAGTGGAGTCCTATGTTATGAATCATTTAGTAAAAGCTTTTCCTGCCTCCGATTTTTCCAAACCGATTACTAAGGAGAAATAAAATGGGGCGTCGTTTTAATGGGCCAGAGCAGGCCAAAAATCTATTGAGAAACCTGGGGGCCAGTGAGCAATCAAGGATACTCGAAGAAATTGGTAAACAGGATCCAAAGCTGGCAGAAGAACTTAAAGCGGGATTGCTGGATTTTGAACAACTATCTTATATGACTCCTAAAATGCTGGCCGACTTTTTTAAAGAAGTCTCTCCTCAGGTTTTTGGATTAGCGCTTCGAGGAATCGAGCCCGCTATTAGGGAAAAGTTCTTGACTCAGATTTCACGCGGATTGGCGGCCCAAATAAACGAAACCTTGTTAGGCCCTCCGAAACCCGTCGATGAGGTAGAGAAAGCTCAGCAGGAAGTCTTGGCCCAGGCCCAAGTGATGATCGCCCAAGGTCGGGTCATTTTGGATCCAGATAGATCCAATATTATGGTTTAAGTATCATTTTGACCCCGAAGATTGCCCGAAAACTCGTTTTATCCCTGTCGAGAGTTGGCATCAAATATGCTCTAAGAGAAAGCAACGAGAGCAAATGGCCAGTATGGCCTGGGAAGGTCATGGATGACCTCAACTCTCTCAAAAGTCTAAGGGGTAAGACATGAATCAGGTAAGACAAGAAGAGTTAACTAAATTTTTCCAATCGTGCTTGCTAGAATATGAAAATTTTGAGGCCCTGGAAGACGAATTAGTTTCTCAGGGAGACGATGTTGATCAGATCTTTTTTGAGCGAAATAAACATCTCCTTTCAGAGCTTAGGAGAAAGCAAGAGATATACAAAAAGCAAGTCCATCTGGCCCTAGAGAGACTAGAGAGAGGTCATTTTGGAGAATGCTTTGAATGTGGTTCTGAAATTCTAGAAGAAAGGTTAATTGCTTGCCCGGAAGCAATTAACTGCATCAGCTGCCAGGAAACTCTGGAAAATGCTGGCGGTAGACCCCTTTCAGCCTAGAACTCATAACGTGCGGTCTGGGCCTTTCGCTAGACCGCACGCTGTAAAATTAATGTAAATAATGATAAGTGACCTGGCCTATTTTGTTTCGGCTGCTACCATAGAGATGTATGAAAAACAAAGTTGATATTATTTTAATTGAAGATGAAAAGGCCCTCCGGGAGGGATTGACTCAGTTTTTTGAAATGCATAATTACTCTGTCGCCAGCACTGACCGCTACACAAGAGCTTGTGAATTGTTGGATAAATATAAGCCTAAGTGCATCATCTCTGATTTTTCGCTTTATGGGGAAGGCGATGGTTTGGATGTTTATTATTACTGCAAGACGGTATTTAAAGAGGATTCAGCGCCATTCATTTTCATGACCGCGCTGAGTCCCTATTCGACCGGTGATTTAAAAAAGCTAGGGGTTTTTAAAGTTTTACAAAAACCTTTTTCGCTAAAACAGCTTGACTCTGCTGTAAATGCCGCGATTTCTTATTCAGATTCGCGGCATCCAAAAAGTCATTCAGATGATGATTCAGATTCCTTATTCGAGGGCCAGTCGGCCTAGACGCTCCATTATCGATTGCGAGCGGGAAATAAAATCTATCCGCTCATTGTCTTCGAGCCCTTCTTGCCCAATCGCTGCCAAATCTTGAACTTGATGGCAAAGATCTTGGACTAATTCTTCATTTTGACCTTTTTCCTGCAGCTTCAATAAATTTTGGACTAGCGGGTGTAGTGGATTCACAACGAGCGTCTTTTTCAAAGGCATTGAAAACGAAGACTGACCCATACTTTGCGTCATTTGCTGAAACCGTTTCATACTCTGATCAACTTTAAGATAGGCCGCAGAGCTTGCTTCTTTAATACCCTTAACCTCTATCGCGTATTCGTTAGCAGCTTCTTTATCATCTTTGCTTTTAGGAAGGTGCGCCTCAAACAATGTTTGGATTTTTTTCACTTCTTCCTCTGATACGTCTGTACCAAAAAGATTTTCATATTCCTCATCGACCGAACAAAATTTTAGCTTTTGTTCCTTATCGGCAGGTTTCATTTCCGTATGCTGAGTGAAATGGGGATCGATATAGCTGTCAATTTCTATCGCCGGAATTTTTTGCTCTGTAAGTTTTTTGACAAGTGAAAGATCTGATTTTCCTTTTTCGAAAAATATGACTTTCTCTTTTAGCTTTTCTTTAAAATCCGCGGGAATAGCTTCCGTGTATTCTTTTACAGTCAAAAATTTTTCAAGGTTAGACGGAAAAACAACCAGCTTTTGTGCCAGTTCGTCGAACTTAGTATCACTTACGCAGCCGTATTTTACGAATAGACCAATATCTGGCCAAACTTCTTCGAATCTCTTCCTGTCATTGTTAAAGAGCTTCTTCAAAGACTCTGCAACTTTCTTAACAACGTAGTTAGAGATTTTTTTAATATTCGGATCGCCCTGAAGGCTAGAGCGGCTTACGTTTAAGGGAATATCCGGAGAATCAATGGCGCCTTTTAAAAGCCCCAAAAATTCTGGAATGATATTCTTCACATTATCTGAAACAAAAACTTGCTTTGAATACAAACGAATACTATTTTCCTGGGCTATTTTTTGCGGATTGAGCTTGGGGAAATAGAGAATGCCTTGCAGCTCAAATGGATGGTCAACATTAAGATGCAACCAAAAGAGCGGCGGTGGATCCATTGGAAAAAGGCTATTATAAAAATTCTTGTAGTCTTCATCCTTTAGCTGAGTAGGATCTTTTTTCCACAATGGCTTAGTCTCATTAATGAGATCTTCTCCCAATGGTTTTTTATCCTCTTCTTTTTCTGCCTTGGCATTTTCTTCTTTAGTTTTTTCGATCCAGTTAAGGTCTTTTAATTCAATTGGATAGGGCATAAATCCACAATAGCGGCGCAAGACTTCTCGCGTTTTAAAGCCTTCCAGAAACTCAGCAGATTCTTCCGAGACTTTGAGCGTCACAGTTGTTCCGATTTCTGTACGGGTGCTCTCACTAAATTCATATTCGGTTTCACCTTGGCAAACCCACTTGATTGCTTTGGCGTCGTCCTTCATAGACAGCGACTCGACTTGCACTTCGTCCGCGACCATGAACGCCGAATAAAAGCCAAGCCCGAATTTTCCAATGATGTCGTTTTTAACTTGATCGCCAGACTGACCTTTCATTTTTTCGACGAATTCTGCAGCTCCAGAAAAGGCCAACTCGGCCAAATATTTTTCGACTTCGCCTTCGTCCATCCCCAGTCCATTATCTGAGATAGAAATCGTTTTATTGTTTTTATCAATTTCGACAGTGACTTTTCCTTGAGGAATTTCTTGGTTCTGAGTCGTCGCCAATCTGGCCCGCTTCGTAATGGCATCGCAAGAATTAGAAACCAGTTCCCGGAGAAATATATCGTGCTCTGAATAGAGCCACTTTTTGATAATGGGAAAAATATTATTTGTTTGAACAGAAATTTGACCTTTACGACTCATTTTGACTTGCTCCTTATTCTTTTTTTGTTCAATATGGGCCTGAAGTACGAAGCGTCAAGGCTAAAGAGTAAAAGATAGTGGGATTTATGTCTAAAACACGACCTAGCACCGTTTCTATTCCGCAGCAGAAAATTTTGGTCCTTTCTACCGGGGGGACGATTGAGAAGTCTTACGATGAAATCGGTGGAGAGCTTCTCAACCGGGAAACCACGATCAAAAAGGGTATTTTGCAGCGATTGCGGCTTCCTTATACGCAGATTGAGGTGAAATCCTTAATGTCGAAAGATTCTTTGGATTTAGATGACCAAGACCGCGGAATTATCTTGAAGGCCATTGATCAATTTTCTCTCGAAAAAAATCCGATTGTCGTTCTTCATGGAACCGATACCCTTGAAATCACCGTAGAGTGGTGCTGCAGATACCTTCAGGCGGCCAAAGTGCCGATCATCTTTACCGGTGCAATGAGGCCTTCTGATTTTTTGGACTCAGATGCATTTCAAAATACAGTTGAGTCTCTCCTGGCCGCCAAGATCCTAAAACCAGGAATTTACTTGAGCTTTCACAATCAAATTTTTCCTGCCCCTCATTTTCGGAAGAATAAGGAGTTAGGAACCTTTGAATATTTTGAAAAGACCGAATTTTTGCCCACAAATTGAGGCTCTTTTCACTCATTCTTGTCGTATTTTCGCTCTTTTAGGCCAATTCCATTTTTACTGATAAAATAAACTCAGGCGACCGATAAAGAATTGTAATTAAAAAGGTGCTGACTTGGTTTATCAAAAACAATTATATCTTCATTCTTTGCTACTTGGTGTGGTTCTCGGTCTCGGCCTGACGGCCTGTACCCAGCAAGCGCCACGGACCAAACGTGGGCAGGTCGCAAATAATTCTGAGGGGCAAGAATCGACCTACACTGGGGCCTTGATAGAGCTCACTCAGGCAAAAGACCCATTGACCGGAAATCTTGGAGACAAAGTCTCAATCCCTCGCAATTACTCCGGTGATCTAGAACTCACAGGCTTTAATCTAAAATCTCTCCACGATGGAAATCTTTTTGCCAAGGTCACTTTTGGGCATACAAGAATTGAAGTTCCCCTGATTGAAGCGACGGTTAAAGTAATGCCCGGGCTCACTGCCGATACGAAGATAGACACTCTCGTTCTTCATCTGGCGAAAGCACCCTTCAAGGATATTCCGCTTGATTATCAACTGTTTGATTATTCGCAGTATGATTTTGATATGAGCTCAGTTGGAGTCGACATTCCTGTAGCATCTGCCCGGGATGAAAATCTTTTTTGTCGAGGGCTGCAGCTCTCAGATGATCCCACATTCAACAAGGCCCCATCATTAGGATGCAAAGAGAAAAACGATGTCTGTAAATATGCCTACGCTAATATTTATGATCAAGCTGCTAATGGTGAAGCAGCGATAGAACCAGATCTCAGTAGCTCTGAGGGAAGTCCCGCTTTCGGGACAAACCTCTGCCAATCAGAACTTGCTCAGGGTCCTTCAGCCTATGCCCCACTGGATAGCAATGATTGGTCCATTTCAGGGGAGGCGCTTTTCGGAAAATTTGGCGTTTTTCTAGAAAAAGATTCTATGAATTCAGGTGTTGGCAAAAAGGCCTTCTTGTTTCCTCGTTATGGAAAACTGGATCTCAAAAGTGGCGTCCAGTATCAAGGCAGCAATTCTTCGCCCTCTGATCTCAAGACTCAAAAGACCATGACACAAGATGGTCAAAGTTCTTGGGTAGACGGTTGTAATTTAAGGGCGCTCGCCCGCCGGGATAATAAAACTCATCAGGGAAGTTGCAACATTTCTGCGAGAATTGAATTATTTAAAATGGACCAAGAAGGCACCCTTCATCCTGTATCTGTGATTCAAGGCGGAGACCGAAATATCAAAATTCAACTCCTTCCGGATGAAATTTTTGGTTCAAATGGAAATTCGCAGAACTATCAATGCAAAGATAGTTCAACATGCGGGAAAGACAGCTGCTGTTATAACGGCCGGTGTTGGTCCAAGAGTTTTGTGTCTTTTTGTAAAGAAGATTTAGATAATTCTCTGCCCAGTCAATTAGGCGAGGGCGAGAGTTGTGAGCGTGATCTGCAATGTCGGAGCTATTGTTGTAGTGGTCAACGTTGCGGTACTCATCAAGATGAGGCCTCTGACGATGACAGTGGAGGTCAATCAAACTTATGTCAAAAACGAGTTGGCGAGAGTTGCTTATCCCGTGCCTGGTGTGATTATAACCGCTTTTATTCTTGTAGCTTTCAAGTGGCAGCGGCAAATCAACCTGAAGACCCGCAGGCCGATTTGGATGGGGCCTACACTTGCTCGATTAGTTGTAAGATAGAGGTTCAGCGTTGGCATCATGATTGTATTAACCGAAAATGTGTCGATAAAAAAAGTGAGCTCCTTGGATTTTATAACAAGCTGGGGCGCTTGGGTAATCCTAGCCTCCTGAGCTTTCCCGCTCCTGGTCCTTCCGTCCCATCAACATTAACAGTTCCTTTAAAATCCTCAACAGGTGAATTTTATTATCAATTTTGTAGCGAACAGGCCGCCCAGATTCCCGCATCAGGTCTAAACTTCTTTATTCCAGCACCTTGAAATTCAAATGAAGAGATGAGTACATTAGATCCATAGTGGAAATTCTATGAACGAACGTAATCAAGAGCTCAAGCTCACCTTAGATCATATTGCGATAGCAAGTGAGGACATCAAAAAGTCTATCTTGTTTTTTCGTTCTCTCGGTCTGGAGTTTGCTTCGGAATCCGAGCAAGTGCCAGAGCAACAGGTCGAAGTCAGTTTTGCCGATATTGAGGGCAAAGCGAAATTGGAACTGCTCAGACCTCTTAAAGATGGAAGTGGTCCAATCGGCAAGTTTTTAGAAAAAAAGGGTCCGGGCCTACATCATCTTTGCTTTAGAGTTTCCGATTTGGATGAAATAGAGGCCCGGCTTAAGCTGCAAGGTATTTCAATGGTTTTTCCCGTGCCTAAGAGGGGCGCGGCCGGTAAAATGATAAACTTTATTCATCCCAAAGATACAGGCGGCGTCCTTATCGAATTAGTTTCTTCAAAAGAGGGTCAGCAGTGAACTACAGGCAACCCGGTTTTTCAGCACCTCCTCTCTCTAAAACGAATAAATTTTTGCTCATTATCATGGCAAGTTGTTTTTTGCTCAATGCTATTTTGAGTCAATTTGCGGGCCTATCTCTCATTCCAATTCTTGGAGTTTCTCCGGCGGGTGTTGAGTCGGGTATGATTTGGCAGTTCGTAACTTACAGTTTGCTTCCCCAGGGCCTATTTGGTCTTTTGTTCAATTGTATGTTGATTTGGTTTTTAGGTGGAGAGCTCGAAACGATTTGGGGTCAGAAGTTTTATCTCAAATATATTGGAGTAGGGGTCATATCAGCAGCGGTGTTTTATCTTCTGCTTTCTTATTTTGTCTTGGCATCTCCTGCCGTTGCACCCCTTTTTGGCCCTACTGGAATCTGCTTTGTGCTCTTATTGGCCTATGCCCTTATTTATCCAGACCGCGAATTTTTGCTCATGTTTGTTTTTCCGGTGAAGGCCAAATATTTTTGTCTGATTTTGGCCGGTATCCAAATTTATATGAGTATTTTTTCTTCTTCGGCCTTAAGCTCTGGTTCCTATCTCTTATCAGTGGTCGTTGCTTTTTTATACCTACGAGGAGCGTCCTATTTGGCGCGTGCATCTCAATTTAGTGCTAGAAAAAAACGTCAACAGGCCAAGAAAAAGTTTAAAGTCATTATTAATGACGAATTTGAAGAATTTCCCCCCAAAGACCCCTCCGAGTGGCACTAAAGACGAGCAGGCTTGCCGAACACTGAATTTATCCTTTAAAACTGCTTCACAGGAGAATCTCTATGAAATTGCGCCTCGCACTTGAAGAAAAGAATTATGACATCCGCTTAAGAGACCGTTTGCTTGCAGAAGGAAAACTCAAGCAAGAAGATCTTAAAGAATTTCTCGAAAACACTGAAGATGCCGCTTCTAATGCAGAGCCCTTAAAAAATTACGGAAGAACTAAGACTTCTCCCAACGCGACTGGGACTACTGAATAACGAATTTTGTGAAGAAGATATCTTGAATGAGAGAGGCGCCAAAAACTGTCTTCACTGCCTCTTTAATTCTCGATTCAAAGACCATACGTCCTGCTAACGAGTTTAGCTCTTCGGGCGACATATTCCCTGCAACATCAATAACGATATCTGAAATCATAGGTTGATGAGTAATAAATATCTCACGGTAGGATTCTTTAAACGGAAGAAGATTCATTTCAACATCGAGATAGCGAAGTCTGGTTTTGCGGGAATAAAGATTAACCGTCAGCTTCTTAAACGTCACCGCCCGCACTTGAACTGACTCAGCTGCTGTTCTTTTGAGTTTTTGAAACTCCTCACGGTCTGAAATCGGTTCAGGCTTAATCATCAGATGGGAGTAGGCAACCAAACCCACAGAGAGCAGGGCCACTAGACCATTGGCCATCATCAAGATTTTAAACAATCTACAAACTCCTCTCTTAAGAATCTAAAATTCAATTAACTCATCTATAGCGCAAAAATTTAAACCGTGAGTTTCTGCTACTGGTCGATAGGTGACCTTTCCGTCGTAAGTATTAATTCCGTCACGCAAAAAAGGGTCACGACTTATTGCCTCTTTTAGACCTAAACCTGCGATCTTTCGTGCATGCTCCAGGGTCACATTGGTTAAAGAAAACGTCGAAGTATTGGCCACCGCCCCTGGCATATTGGAAACGCAGTAATGAATCACTTCGCTGACATTATAGGTCGGGTTTTTATGGGTCGTAGGCCTGGATGTTTCTATGCAGCCCCCTTGATCTACGGCAATGTCGACCACAACTGAGCCTCTTTCCATCTTTGAGATCATGTCGCGAGTCACGAGAACCGGGGCCTTTGCTCCAGCCACAAGAGCTGCTCCAATGACGAGGTCGGATTCTACAACTGATTCTTCGATGTTTTTGGCGTTTGAAAATAGCGTTGTCAGTCTGTTTGCGAAAAGATCATCAAGCTGGGCCAAGCGCTTCGCATTTCGGTCGATAGCGATCACATCTGCGCCAAGGCCCATGGCCATTTTAATGGCATTTGTTCCAGCAATTCCGCACCCAATCACAGTGACTTTGGCCCGGCGTACTCCAGGAACTCCCCCGAGCAAAATTCCTTTCCCGCCACGGTCTAACTGAAGATATTGCGCCCCAATTTGCGTAGACATTCTTCCAGCGACTTCACTCATCGGGACCAATAAAGGCAGCTCGCCTAATGGATTGGTAATCGTTTCATAGGCAACACCAATAGCACCCGTATCTCTCAGTCCCTCTGTCAAGGATTTATCCGCTGCTAAGTGTAGGTAAGTATAAAGAATTTGATTGGGCCGCAAATATTTTAGCTCTTCTTTCTGCGGTTCTTTCACCTTGATAATCATCTCGCCAACTGCGAAACATTCTTCCAGAGAGGACACAATTGTGGCCCCAGCCTGGTGAAAATCTTCATCGGAAATATTGATGTTGATTCCAGCTTTCGTTTGAACAAAGACTTCATGGCCATCATCACACAGCTGTTTAACACCCCCAGGAACTAGACCAACCCGGTGTTCATTATCCTTAATTTCTTTCGGCACTGCGATTTTCACTACCGGCCACCTTTGTTGGTCATTTCCACACTCTTGCCCTACACTTTTAGTTATAAGAGGTCAGGCATGCAGGCATTGGTCAAAATTTTTTTTCTACTTTATCTATCTTTGCTGATCAGTTGCAGCAGTTCAAGACATTCATCTGAAACTCTATCGCTTAGTGATTTGAAGCTCGATTTTAAAGTCGAAAAAAAGATTTTAAAAAACGGTCTGACAGTCGTGGCCATTGAAAATCGGAAGCTTCCCCTTGTCTCGGTTTATACCTTTTATAAGGTCGGGTCTAGGTACGAGAAAAAAGGCATCACTGGAAGTACTCACTTCCTAGAACATATGATGTTCAAGGGTGCCAAGAAATATAAAGAAGGAAAGTTTGCCAGTGTCATAAATGGGTTGGGCGGAAATTTTAATGCTTATACGACTAAGGATTTAACGGTCTATCACGAGGACCTTCCTAGGGCAGCGCTTGACAAGGTTTTTGACCTTGAATCCGACCGAATGACTCATTTGCTTTTGGCCGAAGAGGCCTATCGAAAAGAAAAATCGGTTGTTCTAGAGGAGCGACTCTTGCGATACGAAAACGATGATAAAGGGAAACTGCGATTTATTTCCGAGCAAGAGCTTTTCGCAGGTCCTTATCAGATTCCGGTGATTGGAAGCGTGGAAGATATCAAAGGTCTAAAGCGAAAGCAGATGCAAGAATATTTCAAAACGTTTTATTCTCCCAATAATGCAGTTCTGGCGGTCTCTGGGGATTTTTCAACTCGAGAGCTTTTTGAGCTTGCAGAAAAGTATTTTGGTGGCATCCCAAAAGCAAAAAACCTGGATAAGAAAAAAAAGCTGCTCGAACGACCTCATAGCTGGGGAAAACCTAAGAAAAAAATCTTACTAGTCAAAGGTAGGACGCGAAGGCCTTTGTTCCAAATGAGCTTTCCTTCAGTTCCAGAAGGGCACAATGACTCCTATGCTTTAGATATATTGGCCTCGTGGCTGAGTTCCCAATCGAGTAGTGTGTTGCAAAGACGGTTTGTTGAAAATACAAAACCTGAATTATCTTATCTCTATTCCTACAACCAAACCCTCGACAAGGCCGGGTTATTTATATTTGGTGGACAACTTAACGATTCTACTCAGCAGAAAGCTTTTCGGGGGCATCTTTTAGGAGCGTTGAAGAATTTTTGTGCAAAGAAACCCAGCCCCAGGGATCTCCAAAAAGTAAAAAATCAGTATCTTTTGGGTCTGACGTCCGGGCTGCAGAAGAATTCTTCGCTTGCTCACTTTTTTGGAAGAAACGAGGTGCAGACCAACAACCCTCAATCCTACAGAGAAGAGTTGAAAAAATATGCTGCGATCACTCCTGCAGAAGTGCAAAACGTTTGCCAAAAATACTTAAAACGCTCGAAAGGTTTATTTGTCTCTATTTGGGATAAAAATGAGTTTCATTGGGAGGAAAAAAAGTGAAGGAAAAGCGTGTCATAAACATTCTTGGTTCTCTTTTTTTACTCTTTGGTTTTGGCCTAAGCTTCAGTGTCTTTAGTGCGAACCTTGACCTGCAGAAAACTAGCTGGGGAACTACCCCAGTGTACTATCTCAGTGAAAAAAAATTACCGCTATTTACACTGATCATCGAATTCGAAAGTGGAGCGACCGATGACCGAAGTGCTTACTTGGGCGAGACAAAAGCAGCACTCGATTTATTATTCAGCGGAACTGATAAATTTTCTAAAAATGAGCTTACAGACTTTATGGATTTCCATGCAGCAGACGTTAATTCCTCGGTTACCCATGAGGTCTCTACAGTCAAAATTCATGGGCTCTATCATCATTTTCGTCCAGTGATCCAAAAAGTCTGTCATGGTCTTAGTGCATCTTTGTACCCGGCAGAGCAGGTCGCTGCTTACAAAAAAATTCGAACAAATGCTTTGGAAAACCTAGTCGCAAACCCCTCTGCAGTGGCCGCCCGAGCTTTTCGCCGAATCTCGATGGCCGGTACTGCAGAAGAATATCCGGTGGGCGGAACTTTAAAGACTATCTCGCGCCTGAACTCTCAAGTCTTACAGGAGCGGTTGCAGACCTTGAGAACAACAGCTGCTGTAAAAATTTATTTAAGTGGTCCTGCTGAAATCAAAGGGCAGGCAGATTTTATGTTGAAGCACTGCTCATGGCTCGCTTCTAAAAGTGCTAATCACAAACCACCAAAAGAAAACACGAAAGTCTATTCTCGCAAAACACCAATGGCAGGGATTTACCTCCTGCCTCTGCCGCAATCGACTCAAGCGCAAGTTCAAATCGGTCGCTATCTTCCCGCAAAACTTTCGAGTTCGCACTTTGTCTCGTTTCAGATCTTAGGCGCACTATTGGGTGGTAACTTCACGTCTCTCCTGATGGAAGAGATTCGCGGAAAAAGACACGCAACTTATGGAATCTATGCTGCGATCTCCCCTCAAAAAAATTATGGACGTGCGGTTATCTCAACGAGTACGAAAAATGATCGGTTGGTGGAAGTGCTTGAAGTGACCAAGGATATTTTAGGTAAAGTTCAGCAAGGAAATTTTTCTCAGAAAAAGTTTACAGGTAGTAAGGCCTTCCTGAAGGGGAGCTATCTCTTTCAATTTGAAAAAAATGATGCTCTCTTGTCGCAGATTTCATATCTCCAGCATATTGGAAAAGGAATCAGTGTTTTAGAAAACTTCGGTAACTTAGTTGATCAAACAACAAGAGATGAGGTCATTGAGCTTTCTAAAGAGGTTTTTTCATCTGAGAGAGTTATTATTTTGGTAGCTGGTGGCAAAGAGCTATTACGAGGGCTTAAGAAATTGGGGAAAGTCGAGGTTTTAAGTTTAGACAGCATCCTCTGATTCGGATTTGGTGTGTCCGTCTATATTCACAATGGCACCCGGACAAATTTTAAGTTCCCTGCAGTGAATACTTCCTTCAACGGTGGCCGAGGAATGGATAATTGTTGTCTGTTGTGACCGAAGCGCCCCGTGAAATTGACCATAAATCTCAACATGATCGGCCAAGAGCTCACCCTTGAACTGACCGAATCGCTCTATGACAAAAAATGATTTCTCACCAGACGTCGCCTTTCCTTCAAAGGTACCTGCCAAAGAAGTATGTCCATTAAAATGGCAGTCTCCTGTTATTTGAGAGGATTTTCCAATAACTGTGAAATTAAAGTCTCGTATGCTTTCAAGTTGGTTCATTGAATTCGTCCTACATGAAAGGGCCGTGAAAACCCTGGTGAATAATATCTCCGTTTTTGGAAAAAACAAGAATTCGAAAAAAGTATTGCTGAACATTGTCACTAGTAGAGAACTCGGAAACCACTGGCCTAAACCTTGAAGCAGAAAAACTCTCTCCAGTATTGAAATACAAAAGGGGCTGCGATGGAGAAAATTTTGCGGGAGGAAAAAAATTGAGAGATGACTCACCATACATTACGACAAAAATGAAGCCAGATAAAATGTCTATTTTATTAGTATTAATCAAATTGAACTTGAAGGTGACCTTCTCGCCCTCTGCACGGAGGTGGGATACATCGGCTATTTCTATTAACTCTTCTTCGCTTCGATCCTTAAATCCCATAGGACGATGAAAGAGATCTAATAATCCGCGTTCTCCCTGGCCACTTGAGGCCACCTTTTCTCTTAAAAGTTTATTATTAAGCTGTACTGAGCCCAGCTCTTCTTTCAGATGATCATGGGATATTTCTAAAGATTCCATTTTTTCAGGGCCGATTCTTTCGATTTTTGTTCGCTCTTTTTTCACCCATAAGCCCGCCATAATAAGCGCTACCCATGACAATAGGGTGAGTAGGGGGAGGTAGAGAAAAAAGACTTTTGGCCAGCGTTTGCTAAGAGATAAACACTGAGGTGGTCGCCCATTATCATAGACTAAGAGTCGAAATTGATCAGCTTCTTTAGAGGCCATAAAAAATGCTACTCTGAAAAATAGCGATTGTTAAGGCCTAAAGTTACATTTCCTGGGGCTGGAAGTTTTGTAAATTGCTCCGCTACTATTTTCCAGTCATAGGCCGCATTTCTTTTCAGGTAGAGAATCTTTTTTCCGGTATCATCGACTAGGTTTGATTTATAGTTTTGCGTCATCTGCACAACAATATAATCATCATCTGCAAGAATAGATAGGTTCTCCATTTTAATTTCAGGATTATCAGAATTTTTAAAAACTCGTCTTTTATAGGCCCTGAAACTAGAGTAAGAACCTTTTTTGGGATCGCGAAATCGTTTTTGGTCGTAAAAGGATAGATAAGAGCTTAAGTCTTTGCTCTCCCAGGCTGAAACCCAGCCGGTGATGAGATCTTTTATAATGGAGCGATTTTTTAAAAAACTTTTGCGTGAGAGAAAATGCAAATCCTGAGTAATAATAATAGGAGTATTTCCTAAATCTAGATACTGCGAGACACCTTTAAGGTTCTCATCTGATAAAACGACACAACCTCTAGAGTCTAGTCCTTTTTCGATACGAGAATTATCATCGGTAGCGTGTAGCCAAATGTTACTTCCTGTTTTCCCTGCTCTGCGATCCATGAGGTTGGGATAGCTCAAGTCGAATGCTCCAATCCCGTAAATTTTGGAATACTCTCCGTAGCGAGAATCAAGCTGAGGTCGGTCAAAAAAATCAGAAATAAAATAAACGCCCTCAGGAGTTTTTCTGTCGCCTTCATTGGTTTTATTGCCCGGAAATTTACCAGTCGCAGCAGCATGAGTGGTCACGAGCTTGGGCAATCCATTTTCATTTTTATAAACAAATAATGTATGGGAATTTTTCTCCACTACAACCGCATGGCGAGTAAACTGGTCGTCTAGCAAAAGCAGTGGGGCCGGCAGAAAGTTTTCTCGATTTTCTGGATTTGGGGTTTCATCGGCAATTGCGCTGACCATCGGTAGAAACGCAAAGAGCCCCAACAGGATAGTATGAATCAACGTTTTCAATCGAGTGACTCCTTATTTGTGCACTCTCGTTTACCAGGGAAATTTTTGCCCTTCGTGTGTCTTAAATTATTTTATCACAAGGCCCTGAAGTCTCCTAACCGATAATTCAAAAAAGACTCGGGAACATTATATGGCAAGTTGGGCAACTCTATCCACCTTCTCCGCCAGATGTCGGCCCAAGTTACACTAGGGAGGGGAGGGCCCATATGAAGGCAGCGGCCTTGCATTCAGATTCGGACTCCTTTTCGGAACTTATTACTCAGTTCGAAAAGTACATGTCAGTAGAGATTTTTCAAAAGGGAAAAGATCTTCTTAGTGGCGTCGCAGCAGAGGGACACACTATCGTTCTTTTCGATTTGGATATTCCTGGTGCCGTGGTTGATGAAATAAACCAGAAACTTGCCGAGGCGAGTCCTGATACTTTGCGAATTTTCAAGGCCCAAAAATTAACTCCCCAGCTGCTAAGCAAGCACCAAGATTCTCCTCATGGAGGGGATTTTTACTTCGATCAAGAACTAACACCTCTGAGCGTTAAAGAATGCTTGGATGAGCTCGATCTGGGACCAAGTTCCGCAAACCACGAATCCGAAATCGATGACCTTGATGAAGCGACCGTAATTGGCCAAATTGGAAATCCTATTCAAGATTTTGGCGATGAAGAAGAGGCCACGCGAATCGGGGCAGAAGGTCAGACAGATGCTCTTTTAAGCGACGATTTAGATGTGGATGCTTCATTAAGTTCTGCCACTGTCGTCTCTCGAGAAGATTATAACGAAGCGTTGCCAGAAGAACCTTCACCAGAGCTTCCAGAAGTCGCTATACACGATCTTGGCGACGATTCTGAACACGGCGAATTGACTGAAGGGGTTGAGGTTTCTGATTTAGATGAAATAGGTGAGTTAGACGCTATCGACATTAACTTTGATGCGACTTCAGATGAAGAGAAAACGTCTACTGAAACTATAAATTTTGAGAACTCCCCAGAAGATGATGATGCTCCTCCGCTTCCAGATATTTTTTCCGAAACCAATTCAGACTCAAGTACGGATTTATTAAGTGACGAGGGAGATGATGAGGACAGCGAAGAAGAGAGCATCTTTGGACAGGCCTTAGGGGTCGATGAAAAAAGTTTTGAATCTCTAACGAGAGATCTTTCAGTCGAGGCCTTAAAACAACTCGATGAAATGGATGATTTGATCAATCAAACTAGAGTTGAAGATTTTTCTCCTACCGAGGACCCCTCTCTTCTAGAAAACGAAACCCTGACAACCGATGATCCTCTCAATCTCAACTTAGGAGACGGGCCGCCCATCGATATAAACGATTCGATGACTGCAACGCATGTAGTGGATTCCGGTTTTAACAATGAAGCGCCTGAGCTCTCCGATCAGACATTGACTCAGTTTGGTAATACGATCAGCGAGCTTGGTCAAGACCGTAAGGATCTTCTTTTAAAAATTCAATCACTCGAAAAAGCATTGGCCCAGGCAAACTCAAATGCTCTTAACTTTAAGACGGACGCAGAAGAAAAAATTATTCAAAATACTCTCCTCAATCGAAAAATGAGCGGGCTAACGCAAAAAAGAGATCAAAAAGTTTCAACGCTAGAGCATCACAACGATTATCTCAAAGAAAAAAACAAATCTCTACAACTCGAGCTTAAAAAACTCAATAAGGTCCTTCGAGTGGATTTTAATGCTGTGAAAGCAAAAGAGCATGAACTGGAGAATCAGTTAGAGTTGCTTAAAAGTGATAGTAGCTATCAAATTAAAAACAGAGATAAAAAAATTGTGGAATTGAAGAGAAGAATTGATGCTCTTGAGTTTGAGTTAAATTCAATCAATCAAGACTATCTAGAGCGTGTGAGAGGGCAAGGAGAATTAGAGGAAAAACTCTCTCAGGTTGTCTCTGGACTTAAAGGTGCAATAGATGTGCTCGAGGAAAATCAAGATATTCCGTTGGGTCTTGTAAACGGGTTAAAGAAAAATTTAAATCTTTAAAAGAGGGTAGAATTTTGTCAAATCAGTTATCGGCCTTAGTTTTAGGTTTACCAGAAGAGCTCGCTGAAGAGTTTGAAAGAGAGTTTCGACAGACGAAGCTTCGTCTGGACGTCGATTTTTTTGCTGATTTAACCGACATTGTTCCAACAGATGAGAGCGCTGTTTTTCATTACAATATTATTCTCTTTGTTCAGCATCCTGATGGAAAAAAGAAGATGGCCGATTACGTCAAAGAGCTTAAGGCATTTTCACCTCTCTCAGAGTTGATAACAATTGTCTTTGACCGCAACTATGACACTGTCTTTTCTGCATTGAAGTTAGGGATTCGCGACATTATTGAATATCCGTTTCAGGCCAGCGATGTAAAGTATGGCCTAGAAAAAGCGATTACCTATGGAAGCCTCATTAAATATTCTGAGTCCTATGGCCCTATCATGAGCTTGCTCAATTTATTTGCTCGACCAGGAGGGTTTCGCTCGATCAAAGATATTTTTGAAACAACTGAGCGGTATTTTAGAACCAATCTGGGTTTAGAATATTTTGAGGTCTTTCTTAAAACTGGGGACGAGGAACCAGAGGTGATTGTTGAAGGCCAGCACCGTCTTTCCACTGAAAAAAGAAACAGTGTTATGCAGCTTGCAGAAAAAACGATCTCTCTCTTCGAACAAAAGAAAATCCATTTTGTTCATAATGAGTTTGAAGGCTCCAGTTTTTTGACCATTAACTTTGGATCGCTCAACGATAATAGACTCATTGGACTTTTGCTTATTCGCGAAAATCTCGATCGGGTTAACGAAATTTTCACGGACTATTTTTTTAAAATGATCCATAATGCAATTGATTATCAAATAAACTATGACACCAAAGAGCAGATGATGAATCTTGCTCATACTGATGATGTCACTGGACTTTATAATCAAAGAAAACTCTACAAAGATATTCACACTCAAGTTCAGCGCTATAAAATGACTGAAGAGCCGTTTTGTATTGTTTTTATCGACCTTGATAATTTCAAACAGATTAATGATGGCCATGGGCATATTGTCGGTAGTGATTTGCTTCTTCAGGCAGCTCAAGTTTTTTTAGAAGGTATACGAGATCACGATCTTCTCTACCGCTATGGAGGGGATGAGTTTGTGATTCTTATCACCAAGGCCAATAATGAACAGGCCAAAAGTGTTTGTCACCGTTTGCTGGATGCCGTAAAATCAAGGGATTTTAAAGGTAGTGATGGGCAAGTGATTCGCTTGAGCGCTTCGATTGGAATTGCTGAATTTCCAGTCGATGCAGCAAGTCCCCAAGATATCATTAGCTTGGCAGACGAGATGATGTACAATTCTAAGAAAGCAGGTCGAGGGAAAGTTCTAAATGCTAGGGATTATTTTCAGACTAAAAAAACGGCGTAGTCGTGCTTGTTCTCATTGTTAGTGATTTCCATTTAGGGAAAGGTCGTTTTTTAAAAAATGGCCAACCCAATATTCTAGAAGATTTTGATCAAGATGACCGCTTCTCTGAAATGTTGGAGTATTATAGTGAAGGTCAATTTGAGCAGCGACCGATTCACCTTATTCTTAATGGCGATATTCTGAACCTCATACAAATTGATGTAGAAGGTATTTTTACTCACCTCGAGACCGAAGACATGGCGGTCAAGAAGGTAGAATTTATTCATCAAGGCCACCAACTGTTTTTTAATGCTCTTAAAAAATTTCTCAAGCATAAGAAAAATCGTGCAACCTATGTCATAGGAAACCATGATTTTGGAATGGTCTGGCCCAAGGCCCAAGAGCGTTTCTGCCAATTAGTAGAGCACGAAGTTCCCTTTTTGATGGAATACGAGGATGGAAAACTCTATGTGGAACACGGCCAGCGATTTGAATCCATTAACTCTGTGCCTAGAGATCAGTTTTTTATTGAAGGACCTAATCACGAGAAAGTCTTAAATCTTCCCTGGGGAAGTCTCTTTTGCCTCTATCTTATGCCCCGACTGAAAAAAGAACGCCCTTATATCGATAAGGTTCGACCGCTCTCTGTTTACATAAAGTGGTCTTTTTTTCACGATTTTGGTTTTTTTTTCCATTTGCTAGGTGTTCTTGTGCGTTATTTCCTCGCCACTAGGGGAAAGGCCTTTGGCCGCTATAACAAAAACTTTGTGACTCAGTGGAAGCTACTGCGCCATTTCTCGGTCCACCCTAAATACGATAGAAACGCTAAACGGATTTTCGCGACCAAGAAATCAGTTCGCGTGGTGGTTTTGGGACATACACATATTGCTGAATGGAGAAGGTTTCCAGAAGGTAAATTTTATTTTAATTCAGGGACTTGGAACACCGTTCCTTCAATGGATGCAGGACTTCATCAAAGCATATCGCATTTAACTTACGTTTCCTTGGAAGTTGATCCCGAAAGTGGAGAGATTCAGCAATCCTCACTCAATACCTGGCGGGGAGAATGGCGGCCCTATCACGAAGAGGTCTCGGTGACTCAAGGTTTGACGACTGCCATCGATAAGAAAAATAAAAAACGACTTATTCGTCCATTTTCTTGATTGATAGCTTGCTCTTTTGAATTTACCGGTTTATAGATTTCCTGTAGAGTTATACTCGAGGTCGAGGCAAAGTGTTTCGACCTAGGAAACTGGTATTGGTTTAAGTTGAGTGTTTTTGGATCCTTCTTTTTTTACCCTCTCTTTCTTTTTAAATCTTATATGTTTTTTTCAGTCAATAGTTACTCAAGAGTCTTTAAGCAATGGTGGCTAAATTTCTCTAGTAACACCCGCTTTAAGGAGGTTTATTGTGGGAAGAAAACTTTATGTGGGGAACTTACCGTTCACCGTGGACAATGATTCATTGGCCGAACATTTTTCCAAGTTTGGAACTGTCGATTCTGCGAAAGTGATTATCGACCGTGATACAAATCGAAGCAAAGGCTTTGGTTTTGTCGAAATGTCTAGCGATGATGAGGCCCAAAAGGCCATTGAGAGCCTAGATGGTCAAGAAATTGATGGTCGGCAGGTTAGAGTTAACGAAGCTCGTCCTCAAGAACCTCGTGGCAATCGCGGCGGCGGTGGCGGTGGCGGCGGCGGCTGGGGTGGCGGCGGTGGCGGTGGAAACCGCGAGCGTTGGTAGAACCAGCTGTAACTTAAAAACTTAAGTTATATGATGATGGCCTTATTTAATTCTACCTAAACTCATTGGTAGAATTAAAATAAGGCCATTTGATTAAGATTTTTTCTTAGAACTCTTAGCTTTTTTGGTTCCCGAAGTTGATTTTTTCGCCGTTTTTTTTCCTGCACTTTTTTTAGTGGTTTTTTTCTTAGTGGTCTTTTTTTTCACTTTGCTTTTTAGTGTGGAATCCAATTTCTCTCGAAGGGCCTTAACCTCTTTTTTTTGACTCTTGACGTAGGTTTTAACCTTCTCAATTTCTTTTGGAATTTTTTCCCCAATGAGATCATCAATATGCGCCAACTCACCATCGATTTTTGCGCGTAACTGCTTGATGTCTTTTTCCACTCTCGAGTTAATGTCTTTCTTTGCATCCGTCACAAGTGTCTTAACTGCTTTTTTCAACTGCGTAACATTCCCACTTTTTAGGAAAGCGTTGAAAGAACCTTTAATAACTCCCCATTGTTTCTGGTAGCTTTTCGATGTTTTGCCCATAGTTTTAAACTCCTATCGTTTTTTTTGAAAGCGGCATACGGTGCCCGAATCCAAAGCTTTTTGCGGCGATCTTAATAATAGGGCAAAACTGATATCTTTTGTACTCGCTTTTTTGAAAGAGTTGCATCGTCTTCAAAACATCGGCCTCTGGTAGCCCGCCATTTATTAAATCTTTAACTCCCAAGCGGTAATTCAAAATGCCTTCTAAAATCGCATCGAGCACCGGATAGGGCGGAAGACCTTGATCGTCTGTTTGATTTGCCCGAAGCTCTGCGGACGGGGCCCGGGTGATTAACTCCGTAGGGAAAACCAAATTTTCTGAATCCTCCTGTGAGTTAATAAAGTCTGCAAGCTCAAAAATATCCGTTTTATAGAGATCCCCTAGGCAAGATATGCCTCCTACCGAATCCCCATAGAGTGTTGAATAGCCGACGGCCAGCTCTGACTTATTGGAAGTATTCAGGACCAATGCATTGGTGGAGTTAGAAAGTGCAAAGAGCAGCATTCCCCTTAATCTTGCTTGGATGTTTTCAGCAGATAGACCTTGAAGAGTATGCCCAAAATTTTGCTGGTATTGGTTTTCTAAAGTGGAATGAAGAAATTTGATTGGAAAGTTCTTAAGGTTGAGACCAAGTTTTGAACAAAGTTTTTCGCAAATTTCTAAACTCAGAGAAACACTATAACGAGATGGAAAATACACAGGACACACAGAATCAGGGCCAAAGGCCCGAGTGGCGAGATAGGCCACGACCGCTGAGTCGAGTCCTCCCGATAAACCAATCAAAAAATGTTTCTGATGATTCTTTCGAGCGTATTCTCTTAGTCCAAAAACGAGTGCTTCGATGACAAGCTGACAATTGCTCTGTCCTAGTGGTTTCAGAGTAATGGGTGAACTCTCGCTCAAGCGTGGCCGTCTAAAGTCTTCGGGCGGCCTACTGTTTATAGTCGGAAGCTTTTCATTTTTTTTCTTATCTCCAGACAAATTTGAATCTTTCAATTCATAATTTAAAACGTCTTGCTCAAATTGCTTCAACGCAAGAATGGGAGCATCTCTTTCAATCACGAAGCTATTTCCATCAAAGAGAATTTCGTCTTCACCGCCTACTCGGTTGACATAAATCAAAGGAGCATTAAAAAACTGCGAAACCTCCGTGGCCTTTTGAATTCGCAAATCATGTTTTCCCAAATGGAAAGGGGAGGCAGAAAAATTAATAACAGCATGGAGCCCGATGTTTTGCTTTTGGCAATCTTCTGCAAGCTCTTTACAGGGATTTTGCTCGAGATCAGGGGACACCCACATATCCTCGCAAATAAGTAATCCAAAATGCTTTCCTCCCCACTGCCAAAGACCTGAGAGACTTCCGGGGGTGTAGTATTTTTTTTCATCAAAAATATCGTAATTGGGAAGGGCCTTCTTCCTGTATATCACTTCGGGAGCATGCCCTGGTTGAACCTTGTAGACCGAATTAAAAACTTTTTGAGGAAGGATAGGAAAAGAATCTGGTGGAGCTGCCGCTGAAGCATTTTGTTCATAACAATATTCCGGTGCGCCAAACAAAAGTGCATGCTGGTCGCTTTTTCCAAGAGAAAGAGAAAACTGAGTGAGACTCTTAAGGCAGTTTTCCCAGTCCGTAATGAAGTCCCGTTGCCAAACGAGGTCTTGGAGTGGATAGCCAGAAAGGTAAAGTTCAGGGAAAATCTCTAGAGTCTTCACCGCCGCTTCAGCAGCGAGTCTTTCGTGAAGCAGGGCGGATGTGGTCTGAAAGTCCGCTATGAGGTGGTGGGTTTGGTGTATAACAACGTTCACGCCTGCTCCTAATTGATGATGAAAAGATAGTTCATTGACACGACTTAACGCGGAAGTTATTTCATATCATTCTCTTATGACAAAATTCAATCTGAGCTCTCCCAAAGTATTAGTTGTTGGTGCCGGCCTTGCGGGTACGGAAATCGCATTATTCTTGGCAAAAAAAGGCGTGAACGTCGTACTCTTAGAGAGTAAGCGGCTTTTGAAAAACCCTGCCCAGAAATCTGAAAATTTCGCCGAGCTCGTTTGTACTAACTCTCTTAAATCTTTAAGAGAAGAATCGCCCCACGGAGTCTTGAAATTCGAAATGAATGCCCTTGGATCAGAGATCCTTCAAGCAGCCGAGTGTACCAAAGTCGGCGCAGGAGATGCGCTCGCTGTCGACCGGGAATCGTTCTCAGCAGACGTCACACGCCGAATTTTTTCTCATCCCCTCATTCAATATATTGATGAGGTTGTGGGAGATCCTATCGAGGCGATGAAAAAATACGACTGTCAATTTGTGGCGCTTGCTTGTGGACCGTTATTGCTGAAGTCGCTTGAAATTTTTCTGAATGACAAAATTTCAAAAAAAGATTTGTATTTTTATGATGCAATCGCTCCCGTTGTCGATGCTGAAAGCTTAGACCGCTCGAAGCTCTATTTAAAAGAATCGCAGAAAAGAAACCGAATCTCCTGATTATCTCAATGCACCTTTTACAGAAGAGCAGTACTTAAATTTTGTCGAGGCCTTGAAGTCTGCTGAGAAAGTTTTACCAGCAAATTTTGAGTCGCCTAAATTTTTTGAATCTTGCCTTCCCGTGGACGTTCTCGCAGAGCGCGGTATTGAGACTTTGCGCTTTGGACCTATGAGACCGGTGGGACTCGAAAGACCAGATGGTAGTCGACCCCACGCCGTGGTTCAATTGCGCAGAGAAAATCTTTTAGGAGACGCTTTTAATCTCGTTGGGTTCCAAAACAGACTTACCTATCCGGAGCAAAAGCGGGTTTTTCGGTTAATCCCAGGTCTAGAAGATGCTAGCTTTTTGCACTTAGGTTCTGTTCATCGCAATTCGTTTCTTCATACTGCTGAGCTTTGCGATTGGGATATGAGTTCAAAAACGATTCCCAATCTTTATTTTGCAGGGCAGATGACTGGTGTCGAGGGCTATACCGAGAGTGCTGCCAGTGGGCTCTACGTGGCCATGCAAATTTTTCGGAAAATCAAGGGGCAAGGGCCGGTTCGCTTTCCTGTAGAGACAGGCATTGGAGCGTTAATTAATTTTATTATGACTGCGAGTCGGCCAGTTCCCAGTAATGTAAATTTTGGACTCTTTCCGCCGCTTGAACTCACCAGAGATCAGAGGAAGAATCCCGATCGAAAACGCATTAAAAGACAACTCATTGCTCAACGAGCAAAGCAGTCCTTTGAAAATTTTTTCTGGCCACTTTTACCTTCTCTTTCTTAGAGTAGAGAACATATCCAAAGGATTATAGCTTGAAGTGCGTTTTTTGTTTCTTTTCTTTTTTTCTCTTTTTTATTGGATCAATTTCGAGCTGCTCAAAAAAAGAGGTTCGTTTTTTGAGTATCGGTACAGGTGGTGTGACTGGGGTCTACTATCCTGTTGGGGGCGCGATTGCCAAAATGGTAAAGATCCATGCTCCGAATCTTCGAGCTTCAGTGGAGTCAACAGCAGGCTCTGTCTATAATATCAACGCTGTCTTAACGGGCGATCTGCAATTTGGAATTGCTCAGTCTGATCGGCAGTATCAGGCCATCAACTATACGGCCGAATGGGGACAATCAAAGGCGGGCGGTAAACTCGATACCGGCAAGCTTCGTTCAGTTTTCTCTCTTCATAGGGAGGCAATGACCTTTGTTTTGGCGGCAGATAAATCTATTGAAAGTATTGAAGGCCTGAAAAATAATCCAGATTTAGTGATTAATATTGGAGCAAGAGGAACTGGGACCCGCAATAATGCGATTGAGGTTCTCGGCGCCTTAGGAATTGATGTTCAAAAAGACTTTAAAGCTGAAGCTATTCAGCCAGCCGAGTCTTCTAATTTAATCCAAGACAAAAGAATCGATGGCTTTCTCTATACCCTTGGTCACCCTAGCGGTGCTATTACTGAGTCCACCAATGGGGCAAGAAAAGTTCGATTTATACCTGTTAAAAACACTCAGCTCATCGTTGAGAAATTTCCCTATTATGCCCCAACTCGAATTCCGATTAAATTTTACCCCCAAGCATTAAACAAAGAAGATGTTCCCACGGTTGGTCTACTTGCCACATTAGTTACCTCTGCAGAAGTCCCCGAAGAAGTCGTTTATTATTTAGTCAAAACTGTCTTCGAAAACTTTGATCAATTTAAATCAATTCATCCTTCGTTGGAATTTCTAGACAAAGAATCGATGCTTAAGGGTTTATCGGCGCCTCTGCATCTTGGAGCAAGACGCTACTACAAAGAAAATGGATTATTGCCATGAGTGAACTTACAGATTCGATCACTCCCGTAGAAGAAATGGTTGCCAAGGCGGAGAGCGGTGGCCGGCATCAAGCGGGCGGTTTTTCTGGCAAGGTCATCGTAGTGGTTGCTTTTAGTTGGTCGGTTTTCCAAATGCTGTTGCCGCAGTTTTTATTACTAAATTCAGAGATCGTTCGCTCAGTGCATTTGGCCTTTGCTATCGCTTTGGTTTTTTTGAGCTTTCCTGCTTTGAAAAAAACTGGAATCGTGGGCCGCAAAGCGGTTCGAGCAAACGTATTCAAAACTTTATGGCGCGAAGACCGCGTTTCATGGACAAGCTGGATCTTGGCCATTGTTTCTGCAACATCTGCCTTGTATTTGGCCATCGACTATGTGGGTATTGGAGAGCGTCAAGGTCTTCCCAATACCCAAGATATCGTTTCAGGGACTATTCTGATTGTTTTATTGTTGGAGGCGGCAAGGCGCTCTCTAGGACCAGCACTCCCTCTTATTGCTTCTACTTTTATTATCTATAGTTTTTTTAGTGAATTTGGACCCTCAGTCATCGCCTTTAAAAATGCGACTCCGACCAAAATCATTAATAAACTCACCATGGGTTCAGAGGGGATTTTTGGTGTACCTCTCTATGTTTCGGCGAGTACTGTGTATTTGTTTGTTTTGTTTGGGGCCATTTTAGAAAAAGCAGGCGGCGGGAAATTTTTTATTGATTTGGCATTTTCCTTACTCGGGCGCTATCGAGGTGGGCCAGGCAAGGCCGCTGTTTTGGCCAGTGGTTTAACTGGAATGGTTTCTGGTTCTAGTATCGCAAATGTGGTTACGACTGGGACCTTCACAATACCTCTTATGAAAAAAGGTGGATATTCCGGCATCAAGGCCGGCGCTATCGAAGTTGCTGCTAGTACAAATGGACAATTGATGCCGCCGATTATGGGGGCCGCTGCCTTTATCATCGCTGAGTATGCAGGAATGAGTTACTTTGAGGTTGTGAAAGCGGCCGCTATTCCTGCAATCGTGTCCTACATTGCGCTTATCTACATCACTCATCTTGAGGCCATAAAATTAAATTTGAAAGGCATTAGCAAAGATAAGCTGCCCCGTTTTTTTTCTGTTCTTGCAGGAGGATGGCATTTTTTACTTCCGCTGTTTTTTCTTTTTTATGAACTCATCGCTCTGAGAATTTCTGCCCAATTGGCCGTCTATCATTCCATTCTTATTTTAATGTCTTTTATTTTCATTAATAATCTATGGAATGCCTTTCAGGACAAAGGCAAAAATTTAATCGACGGGGTCGTTTTAAGTTTAAAAGAGATTGCTCAGGCCTTTATTGCTGGCGGAAAGAATATGATGAGCATCGGTGTCGCAGTGGCCGCCGCTGGTATTATCGTTGGAATTGTCACGATTGGTTTGGGTGGAGTGGTCGTTGATTTAATCGACTTTGTTTCCGGCGGGAACTTATTTTTATTGCTGATTATTACGGCATTTGTCAGCTTGCTTTTGGGAATGGGTCTTCCTACAACCGCCAACTATATAGTCATGGCCTCGCTGACAGTGCCGGCGATTTTGCAACTCTCGGGAGAAATGGGACTGGCGATTCCTTTGATTGCTGGCCATCTTTTTTGTTTTTATTTTGGGATCCTTGCCGATGATACTCCGCCGGTTGGATTAGCTGCCTATGCTGCCGCTGCGATCTCTAAAGAAGATCCTATCAAAACAGGCATTCAGGGTTTTATATACGATATGAGAACAGCGATTCTACCATTCATGTTTATCTTTAACACGGATTTGCTGTTGATCGGAATTGATTCATGGTGGAGAATAGCCGTGGTCTTCGTGACTGCGTTGGTGGCCATGTTTGCTTTTGCAAATATTACCCAAGGTTATGTTTTAGTGAAAAACCGTTTTTATGAGACGTTACTTCTCTTGGGAAGTTGCGCTCTCTTGTTTCGGCCATATTTTTTTAGCGATCGCCTTCCAGTCGGATTAGTTTGGGTCTACGTAGGTGGCTTTGCTTTGTACGCTTTGGTTATAGGATTGCAGTATAGGCGTCGGAGTTTGGTCGCTTAGGTAGTCTGGGGCGTTGGAAGTGTTTACCTCAGTTTAAAATTTTTTTTTACTTTTGTTTGCGCGGGCTTCGAGTGCTGACATTAGGCGACCTCGCTAGAATCAGGAGATTCAAGCGACAATTTAACTTTTAGATTAAAAACATTGCCGATGTGCTTTACGAGCTTATCGGTACTCCATTTTTGTCTCTTCGCTACAAAATCAGATACAGCTTGAATAGATAGGCCCGATCTTTCTGAAAAAGCCTGAAGACTCATCGCCTTAATAGTTTCTCTTAGAGCTTCGTCGAGAGAAAGTTCCTCGCTCTGAACAATATTAAGAAGGTACTCTTGAGCGTATTGAGGATTCTCAAATTTCTTGACCATCACATCATCATAATTTTTATGTCTATTTGCCATAGTTACCCCAATACTCTTTTGCCTTTTTAATATCTTTACTCTGAGTTTTTTTATCTCCACCAACTAATAATAAAATCATAGTGTCGTCATCTTCTGCGAAGTAAATCCTGAGTCCAGAAGCGTGAGGTATCTTTATTTCAAATACGCCATTTTTTAACTCTTGATCGACTTTTTAGCACCACCTTGTGCGACTCTTTGAATAAAGCGATCAACAATAATTTCGCTTTTCATATCCAATTTGTTCATCCAATCGAGAAAGGGAGTTTTCCCATTCTCGGTCACATAATAAAGTATACTCTTTGTTGGCATCCATGTTCCTCCCCTTGAACTACATTAAAAAATGTAGTTTTGCAATATTGAATGATAACCTTCCAATAACAGGGAGAAAGTAATCTGATTCTCCCTGACCGTTTGTCACAATTCTCCTAGGCATGTTGAGCAACCTCGGGCCTTGAGTTTTTAGAAATGATAATCCTCCCGAAAAAAGCGGGCGTCTAAAAGTAGAACCTCTTATATAAAATATTTAGATCTTCGCCTTCGGAATTAAGCTATCAATCTTTGCGATTGTTTGTTGCAGAAAAGCTTCGCGTTCGTTTTTAGGAACCAATTTAAACTGACAAGCAGCCGAGTGAGAGTGACCTCCTCCTCCTAACTCCTGGGCGATGATTCCCACATCAACTGCACCAGTTGTTCGCATGCTTAACTTTAACCTTCCAGAATCTTCGCGAAACATGCAGGCAACTTTGATTTGATCTAAAATTAATAAATGATTTACGAAACCGTGAGTGTCTTCCCAGTCGACATCAAATTCCTCTAAATCATCCTCTGCTACATAAATCCAAGCTAGCGTTTCTTTTTCATTAACATGAGAAGAGGCGAGTATCTTTCCCAGAAAATGCATATGGGGAATCTTTTTAGTTCCGTAAATTCCATTATAGGCCTCAGGTACTTTGATTCCTGTGTCGAGCAATTCGGCAATCAAGCGGTGCGTATCGGCCGAGACTGTTGGATAGCGAAAGCTACTGGTATCGATCAAAATAGCAGTGTAGAGGGGAAGGGCCAATTCTTGAGTAAACTTTACTCCCATTTTCTTTACGAGATTGCCGACTAACTGACCCGTTGCCGCTTGGGATGTATCGATGCAATGCTGACCTTGAATAATTTTTGAACACGGATGATGATCGATATAAAGGATATTATCGATGTCTAGAGTTTTTGCGACCTCTTGTCCGACTCTTTCTGTCGTGTTTGTGTCGACAATAATAAAAAGGTCAGTCTCTTGGGCAGAAAAAGGCGCGCGACCTTTTTTTAAGTCGTCGCATGAAAGGACCACACCTTGGGGATCAAGATAAGAATATCTCTCCAGGAGAGGCTCTTCGTTAATGCAGATGGCCTTCTTCCCTATGATCTGAAGGGCCAAACAAAGCCCAATTTGACTGCCGATACCGTCGGCATCGGGATAAATATGAGTAGATATAACGATGTTTTTGGCCAATGAGACTTTGCTAAAAAAGAGAGAATACAGATTCATATGGGCCCTTTTTAAAGACGGCCTAGTTTGTTTTAATTAAAGAGCGCACTAACAACTTATCCAGGATAATTGGGAATGTCGGTTTGGGCCATAGAAGCGAAAAATCTGCAAAAGTCTTACGGTCAGTATCAGGCCTTAGCTGATCTTTGCATGCAAGTTCAGCAGGGCGAGGCCCATGGTTTGCTTGGACCCAATGGTGCAGGCAAGAGCACATGTATGAAAATATTTTCCGGTCTTCTGCAACAAGATAGTGGAGAGATATCGGTTTTAGGACGCAAGAATCCAAGAACTGATTCGTCGTTGAGGAAAAGCCTTGGACTCTTATCTGATAGACCTGCTCTGTACGAAGATTTTAGCGGTCTTGATCATTTCAAGTTTCTAGGTTCGCTCTATAGTATGAAGAAGAAAAAAATTCTTGAGCGAGTAGACGAGTTAGTGGAGCAACTGAAGCTGCAGACCTTTGTGAATAAAAGAGCAGGGTCGCTATCGAAAGGCCAACGGCAAAAGCTAGCGCTTGCAAACACACTGTTTCATGATCCTGACCTTTTAATATTGGATGAACCGAGTTCTGGGCTTGATCCTAAAGCAAGATTAGAAATGAGAGATTTAATCCGAGGCCTTTATGGGAAAAAAACTGTGATCTTTTGTACGCATTTGGTGGAGGATGTCTTAAAGACTTGCCAATCTGCGACATTGATCTTTGAGGGAAGAACAGTTGCTACTGGAGAGTTGTCGGAAGTTTTTCAGGGAAAGACAGAGCTTGAAGATGTCGAAAGAATTTTTCAAAATATTCCTCAGCATTTTGCGGTGGTAGGCTAATGGCAATCTTTAGAAAAGATCTCAAACTCTTTTTTCTAACTCCCTTGGGACCTCTGTTGACTGGGGCAGTTGTCTTACTCAGTACTTATATTCTCTCCCAGGTTCTTAACCAGTATCAATCTCATTGGCTGGCCCAGCAGGCTGGAGCTCCCGAAGGAGTGAGCTTTATTAGCGAGGTCGTTTTAAAGTACGTGGGAAACCTTAATTTTCTATTGGTTTTTTTGGCACCCTTAGTGGCGATGAGAATTTTCATCGAGGAATATAAAAGTGGCACCCAGCAACTATTGGAGCTTTCGCCGCTATCCACTCAAAAAATCGTCTTTGAAAAGTTTCTCGCTGTTTTTGCAATCATTCTTTTTCTAATATTTGTTTCCACCATTCCATTTCTGTTTCTTCTTTTTTCTGCGATTGAGGATCCATGGATTATTGCTAGCGCTTTTGCTGCTCTCTCTTTTAATGCTCTGTTTTACAGCTCAATTGCTATTTTCGCGTGTACTTTAACGCGCTCAGTTTTACTAGGCCCTTTTCTTGGAATTATTGGAATTTTCTTTTTTTGGCTCTTAAGTTGGTCGCCGCAGTGGATCGCTATTGAGTGGGCGAGACCGGTTCTCGAATATAGCGGATTATTAACTCACTTTGGTAGCGCTGCTCAAGGTTTGTTGCAGACTCAAGACCTGATTTATTATCTTACGTTTATTGCAGTCTTTGTTTATCTCTCAATTGAGTTCGAAAAAAAGCATAGAGGAGCTCTATGAGTCGTTTCAAATCGGTCCTGCAATGGAGTATTCAAATTTCATTGATTTTAGGAATTTTAAGTCTTGTGAATTTTATGGGACATCGGTGGAATGTCTCTTTTGATCTTAGTGAACAAAAAATTCATCGACTGGACGAAAAGTCCCAGCGAATTCTCGAGGAATTTCCAGCAGAGCTGAGATTTCAGATTTATGGACGCGCGGCCACTCTGCAAAATATTCGACCAGTTCTTGCTCGTTTTCAGCGAACAAAAAAAAACCTCTCCATTGAGCTCATTGACCTAGACCGCTTTCCTGCTAAGGCCGCAGTCGCCAAAATCAACGCCGATGGACAAGGGTTTGCTTACTATCAAGGTCCGGAAAAAGAGACTCGTAAAATTCCGATTACTGCACTAAGCGAGCTCTCCCTTACAAATTCTTTGCTAGCTCATTTAAACCGCCAAAGTTTTGAAGTGTATTTTTTGGAAGGATATGACGGCCCAACAGTTAAAGATGCTTCGGCCAAGGGACTGTCTTTTCTTTCTCATAAGTTAAGCGAGCAGGGTATGAAGGTGCATTCGCTTCAACTGCATGAAGTTAAAAAAATTCCTTCCAATGCGGCAGCGGTCTTTTTGGTGGCCCCGACACAAGATCTTTTGAGCGGCGAAGAAGAAATTTTACAAGATTATATTAAGAGTGGTGGCCAAGTTTTCATCAGTACCTCTGCTGTGCTACCTAACGATCCGCGCTCTGAGCTTCTTAGTTTTTTAAGCAAAGCAAACCTAAAGCTTCGAACAGACCTTGTTATTGACCGGCTTGCACCGATGACTGGAGGAGAGGCCTCTACAGCAGTTGTTTCGCAATATAATTTTGAATCCTCCCTAGTCTCGAGACATTTCAGTGGCCGACTCGTTATGCCCATGAGTTCTTCAATTGATATAGGCCCATCATCCGAGAATTGGCTGGCCAAGAGTTCTGCTTATCCAGCGACCTGGTCTGAACGAAATATCCAAGAACTTTCCCGCACTGGTCGGGCCGATTTTGGTGGCAAGGATCTCAAAGGTCCTTTGCCTGTTGCTGCATTTTCAGAGTGGGGTGAAGGTCGGCTTGTGTTATTTTCGAGTAGCTCTTTTCTTATAAACGGTATGGCAAAAAATTCTAGAAACTTTGAATTCTTTTTATCGGTTCTTTCCAACTCCTTGGGGCATCAAGGCCTCAAAACACTCAATGATGCGAAGTTAGGTCAAGAACGAGTTTTTGTATCGCAAACTCAGCAAGACCTTCTTTTCTATATGGGTGTCATTGTCCTCCCTTTTCTTTTTTTCTTTTGGGGTGTCATGAACAAACGAAGACGTTATGTCGTGGTCTAAAAATTTCTTAGTTCTTGGTCTGTTTTTAGCTTGCTTAGGTATTGCGTATTATCTTGATTCAGCGGAAGTTGGTTCTGAAAATCAAGCATTAATGCCTATGGATAAAGAAAGCAGACCTGTTGGGGTCAAGCTGGAAAATGCGACGTGGATCCGTAAGGGTAATAAGTGGCTTCTTAGTGAGACCCGAGGGCCTCTGGCCAGTTGGATTCAGCGTGAGTTTTGGGAACATTGGAAGAATTTAAAAATAGTTGAAGCAACAAATGGGCCTCCAGAAGTAAGCAAGGCATTTGATGTTGAGTTTTTATTTGAGAAAAACAAAAAAATAGAATTCCGTTTTTATCCTCATAATCCAATTTCTGGTGTGTATTATGTCGAAAGAAAAATAGAAAATGTGACCGAAAATTTTATTATTGAGGATGAAACTATTTTCACGGGACTTTTTCTCAGCGAAAAAGATGCTAGAGAAAAAAAAGCGAGATTTTTTTATCAACTTCATACGATGGAAAATCATAAGTATGCAGAGAGCCGAATTTTTCCCGATGATCTCTTAAGTTTTTCTTCTGTTAGAATTGAGATTCCCAATCGAAAGACCTTTTCGCTGGATTTCCAGAATTTTCAGACTAACCCCTCTGCTCCTGCCACATTTCACTATAAAGAATCTTCTTTTAAATTATTTGCAAAGCTATTGCAGGAAACACATTTTGATGGGAAGACTCAAAAAGCTCCATCTTCTCAGTTAGAACCTCTCGGAACGTTTTCGTTTTACAGAAACACTATTAAAACCGAGACTCTGAAATTGTGGGGAACTCCCCATGGGCGCTGGATTACAACATCTCGTTACCCTAACGATTACTTTTCTATGCCCAAGCTTCCCTTATTTGTTTTCGCAGCGAGGCTGAATACTTTCTGGGACCATAGGGTGCCCCAGCTTGAACATATTTCTCAGATGACACTATTCAAGGACACGGAGAATTTTGAGTTTAAAACTCTTCGCTCGAATTGGCAGACAGCTTTGCAAGAAATTTTTTTAGAAGGTCAGGCTGCCGAGAGGCTAGAAAGTCGCGAGATAAATCCTCTCTTCGGGGTAAAAACATTTTCTGGCAAATTTTCTGTCGCTTTAGTTGGCAAGCATCTCTTCATTAAAAATTACCAATCAAAGACCTCTTATTGTTTTCGCAATCAATGGGAGTTAAGCTCGGACATCAAGCAAAGACCAAAACAGGTGGGACAGCTTTGAATATTTTTGCTGCGAGACAATTTGAGAGCTATCTATTGGGGGCAATCCATCCAAAAGTGGTTCAAGAACAATTGCGCAGTTTAAAACAAACTCCGTTATTGGAATGGATTTGCTGGAGCTGGGTTTTTGTCATTTTGGGCGCTATTGTTCAAATCGTTTTTCTGCGTTTTATCGTCGCTGAGCTTTCGTTTCTCAATCAAGGTCTGATTGCCCAATTTAGAGAGTTTTTTTGGGGAACCGGGCAGTTTCCCGCTCAGGCCTCTTTTCTTTTTTTACTCGGCATCGAGGCACTTGTGTTTCCTCTTTGGTCAATCCTCACAGCTAAGTATTGGGTTTTCATTTTTGACCTCGGCCAAGATCTTCTGACTCCGCAGAGAAGCAGCCACAAAATTTCCGAGGATATTGTGGCACTTTCTTTTAGCTCGTATCTTTTTTCCTTTATTCCCATTGTTGGCGGGCCTGCTCAAGGGCTTGCCAGGTTCTATATTCTTTTCCAAAGTCTTCGCAATCGACTTGAAATTGGAGCGGTTCCAGCAATTGCCTTTCTTATTCTTCCTTATATCATTTTGACGCTTTCGTTTGTGATTTTGGGCGGTGCTCTAATCACGCTCGTTCTTTTTGCCTCGCTCTTATGAGCTATTGTCATCAGTCGCCTAATCTGAAAAAATGAGACCCCAGAATCCCTTTAATGGCAGGAGATGGACGTGCCTCCTTTGCAGATGACTCTAACTCATGGAATTGGTCGACTCGAAATGATCTGTGGACCTATGTTTTCAGGAAAAACTGAGGAGTTGATACGGAGAGTTCGCAGGGTGCAGTTTGCAAAAGTTAAGTCACAAATTTTTAAGCCTGCTGTCGATAATCGCTACGATAAGGCGGCCGTCGTTAGCCATTCTGCCCAATCCTTGAGTGGAGAGAGCGTGACTTCGTCGTTTGATATTCTTTTGAAACTTCGCGACTCCACTCGTGTGGTGGCCATTGATGAAGTTCAATTTTTAGACGAAGGAATTATTCAAGTCGTCGATAAGCTCGCTAACAGGGGTATTCGGGTGATTTGCGCTGGACTAGATCTTGATTATCAGGCCCAACCGTTTGGACCAATTCCCCAGCTTCTTGCGATAGCAGACGATGTCACGAAAGTGAGCGCAATTTGCGTTGTCTGCGGAGCAGCTGCAGGAAGATCACAAAGGCTTAAACCCAGTAGTGAAAAAGTTGTCGTTGGCGCCGAAGGACACTACGAGGCCAGATGCCGCGAGCACTTTGAGCTTTTGAATTCTTCAGAAGAGCATTTGCCGCAAACAGTATTACCTCTGGGTGATCATTTTTCTCACGAAGACAGACCATAGTGGTGGCCCAAGACCACTGTTATGGCGACAGTGTTTTTCTAGTGGGAGATGCACCCCATTTGGCGCTGTTGGGACAATTTTGTGGGTCCAAAACTAAGGGCCGGCAGCTTTATTTTCTCTTAGAGGAGCTCTATCGAAAGCTTTTTTATGAGGCCCTCTCTATTTGTGCACCCTTCGAAGATCGCGAAATTCCCACACGAATGTCCCAGATTGATGATTCCATCCGGTTGAGCACTCCCACTTTGGGTTCAGATGCAAATTTTGTAGTCGTCGATCTTGCTCGGGCTGGGACATCGCCTTCCGATTTAATTTATCGAACGCTTTTAGGATTTGATTGTCTAAGCAATTCAGAGCAAGAGAGAGTCCGCCAGGATCATATTTTTCTCAATCGAAAAACAGATGAACAACAAAGAGTGACTGGTGTCTCTGAGAATGGCCTAAAGATTGGCGGAGATAGTGCAGGTAAAATCATTCTGGTACCTGATCCTATGGGTGCTACAGGTCAGACGATGGGACATGCTTATCAGCTTTATTCTCAGTTAGGACAGAAAAAGGCCTTTAGGAATTTTGTCGCTCTTCACCTAATCGTCACACCTGAATATCTAAAGTTCATGAAAGAGAATTGTCCGAGGGCCAAAATCGTTGCTCTACGCCTTGATCGCGGACTCTCTGATAAATCAGTCTTGGAACAAAAACCTGGAAAGTTCTGGAGTGAAGAAAAAGGTTTAACAGAGCAGGGATATATCGTTCCCGGCGCCGGAGGCATTGGTGAGATTCTCAACAATTGTTTTGTCTAAATGAACGATTCCCTTACAGTTTTAATCAAACGAGAACAGATTGATGGCAGAATTGAAGAATTGGCCAAGCAAATTAATGAAAGCTATGGCGACAAAAGCTTCAAGGCCATCTGTGTGTTGCGAGGGGCGTTTGTCTTTTGCGCAGATCTGCTAAGAAAAGTTCAATCGCCTTGTGAACTTGATTTCATTTCGCTTTCTAGCTACGGACTTGATGATAAAAGCTCTGGCGAGGTTCGAATCGTTGAAGATTTACGAATGTCTTGTCAGGGGCAGGATGTCGTCATCATTGAAGATATTATCGATTCGGGCGAGACCATGAAATTTCTGATTCCTTATCTCAAAAAACAGGGAGCACGGACAGTTGAGGTTGCGGCCTTACTCTCAAAACCTTCTCGTCGAACTCATCCTCTCACTATTGATTATCTTGGTTTCGAGATTGAAGATCGATTCGTCGTTGGAGTCGGCCTAGATTATGCTGGTAAATATAGGCATCTTCCGGACTTGTGCGAAGTTGAGGTTGCTGGTGACCATTAGCCATTTTGTTGAAAAAAGCGTGAGGGCCGATCTTCTGGGTGGCACTTTAGATATTGCACCGATAGGAAGAATGCTCCCAGGAGCTGTGACAATCAATCTTGCTTTGGACCTCAAGGCCAGGGTAGAAGTAAAATCGATTCCAGAAGACTGTCTTGTTTTTGAAAGCCTTGATTACCAGCAGACTATAAAAATACCGCTTCGCGAGCTTCCGGAAGATCAAACCAGTCCTTTTAAGGCCTTCGGCGCGTTTGAATTTTTAGCTCGCCTTTGTGTTCATTTTAAAATTAATTCAGGTCTACATTTTCATCTTTCTTCAGGCTCTCCGGCCGGTGCAGGTTTAGGTGGCTCTAGTGCCATGGGAGTGGCCTTTGGTGAGACATTGGCCAGAGTTAAAAATCTCAAACTCTCTAAAACGCAGCTCGTTCAGGTGGTCCATGACGTTGAAGAGTTGATCTTGAAACAAGGGCCGGGTGGATATCAAGATTATTATCCAGGCATTTATGGTGGGGTTTTGGCCATCAGCCCTTGTGTTGGCGGCAATCAAATCGATCAGCTTTATAGTGTCCCGCTTAAAAATTTTTTAGAAGAAAGAGTGATGCTTATTTCGAGTAATCTCTCTCGTGATTCAGCCATTAATAATTGGAGGGTTTTCCGAGATTTCTTCGAAAAAGACTCCCGAACAATTGATGGCCTTCAGAAGATCTCGGAGGCGGCCCAAAATGGGTGCCGCGCAATTCAAGAAAGGCAATTTGATTCCCTCATAGAGGCCATGTTGAGAGAAGGAAGGATTAGGCGAGATTTATTTCCTCAATTTGTGCCTCCCGAGGTGATAGACTGGGAAAAAGATCTTCTTAAAAAATGTAACGGATTTTTAGGGATCAAAATATGCGGTGCCGGAGGGGGCGGGTGTTTTTTACTCATGCATTCCCCAGAGTCTCGAAATGAAATGATTGCTGAAATAGAGAAGAGTTCTTTTTCTCGTCTAAATTTTTCTATTATGGCCCCTGTCTAAGGAACAATCTTTTGGAGAGATGGAATATTGCAGGGATGAGTTTTGGTGGAGGTCGCAAAGAAAACTTTTTTTTTGCTCTACTAGAATTTTTTCCTCAAAAAAAGCGTTGGTTCTTAGCAAAGCTTGAGACTGTGCGAGGCGAAGAGAAGATCACCCGTGATAAAGCAATTACTTCATGGGTGGATCATTATCAATTGAAATCCATGATGGTTGATTTTCCTCTCAGTGGCCCTGCTTGCTTGAACTGCTCGCTTGACTGTCCAGGTGCTGATTTGTGTCCACGTCCTGAAGTCGTCACTGCTAGGGCCCGGATAGAAGAATTGTTAGCGGCCGATGAAAAAATCAGAGATGAAAGTCCAAAAGATTACGAACGCAGCAGACTCTCGGAGCAAAAGGTGCTTAGGCATGGCAGCTTTTTTGAAGAAAGAAGCCGAAAAGCGATTCTCTCTCGTTCGTTTAAAAGGCGCTTTCGGAAAGGGTTTATCCCGTATTGGAACCGTACTTTAGACGTCTGGGTCTGGGAAAACTACTACGATGATCTTTTGCAAATTTTTGGAATCAGCTATGATTCGTTTGGGACAGTGTCACTGATGCTTCATAACCGACTTCATTATCTCATGCGGCATATGCCCATTGGGCTAACGATGTACGAAGTTAATTCTTACTTGTGTCTAATAGAAATGGTACGTGCCGGAATACTAGATAGAGGTGTCTTGCTGCGTTTACAAGATTTAGAGGCAGGGGGAGGAGCTCGTCTTGAAATTATTCATAGAATCGAAAAAAAACTCGGTTTATTTATTTATGAAAGAGATCTTGAGGCACTCGTCCAGCATCCAAAGGCCTTCGATTCTTTCCTTCTCGCTTTAGCAGGGCAGAGGCTTTTATTAAAAGATGTCCGCTTGCTGCCGAGCTGGCCTTCTGTTGAAGAAACACGTTTTGTCGTTCCTCAGTTTGGAGAAAAATTGGTTCTCGACAATAACCAGGCCCCTCGGCCTTGAGCCGCTGACAAAATTGCGCAAAAGCTAAAGAGAAAAAATGACATATTCCAGATTTGGGAGAGTTCCATAATGAGGGTTAGGGGACCTAGCAATAAAAGAATAAATAAGTATTTTCTAGCGTATTCCTTTTCCTGCCAAAATTTCCAATAGAAAAAGAAGTTGATTAAATAGAAGAAAAAAATGACTAAACCCATAGTCGCTAATATCGCGGCGCTAATTGGTCCAATTTCAGGCCGGAGACTTTCAAGCGTCACGAATGTTTCTGAAATACTGGCGGAATAAATGAGCTTGTACAAAAGATAGAATTGAAGGTCGCCAAGCAAGGCCACTAAAATAATAAAAACTTTTTTACTTTGAGACATCTATAGCTGATCATAAAGATATCGGAGACTGATACGCAATGTTGTTATCCACGTTTTTCCTTATTATCTCTCTTATTGTTCTCTACTTTGGCGCCGAGATAACTCTTTCGGCTAGTGAAAAAGTGGGCAAGTCATTTGGTTTATCTCCTTTGGCCATTGGTCTGCTTTTAGTCGGCATGGGAACGTCTTTGCCTGAGTTTTTCGTTTCCCAAATTGCGGCCATTGATGGTCAAGACAGTTTGGCGCTGGGAAATCTTTTGGGCTCAAATCTTGCCAATGTTTTTCTTGTTTTGGCGATAGGTTCTTTATTTGTGCCCCTTCCTGTAAAAAATCGCGATCTTCTCAGAATGATTATGATCCACGGAGTGATGTCTTTAGTCTTAGTTCTGGTTTTTTCGGTGCCCGTGTTGAAATGGTGGACTGTATTGCCGCTTTTGATGATCTTGGCCGTGTATTTAAAATTGAGTCTTGGAAACCGTCATAGCACAGACGGATTTGAACCCGACCATATAAAGAGCTCTGAGCAGATCCCTCTTGTCAAAACAACTGCCCTTTTAATCCTTGGTCTGGTCTTCCTCTACAGTGGGGGAGAATTATTGGTGAAGTCGGCAGTGGATCTTGGAACAGAAATTGGAATCGATCCGTATCTGATCTCAGTCGTCTTTGTTGCTTTTGGAACTTCGTTTCCTGAACTTATGACGACTCTCGTGGCCACTTTTAGAAAAAAAGACACAAATCTTATTCTTGGCAATATCATCGGTTCCAATGTTTTTAATATGGCCTTTATTTTGCCGAGTCTTTTACCATATGAACTTTCTTTAAAAGGCGATTTTCGCTTTGAATTGGTAGCACTAAACCTCGTAAGTCCTCTCTTACTTTTGCTTTACTGGCGCAGGTGGACTTTCCGGAAGTGGCATGGTCTGGCCTTTCTGGCCATTTATGGCGGACTATTGAGTTGGTGGTTCTAATAGATCAAAGTCTAGTTTTTTTTCCAAACATACACTTTAGAAGGGTATTCCCAATAAAATGTCCCCTCGATGGATTCAAACTTAACTTTATAGAGCTTTACGGGATGAGGCCCAAGACGCCTCATCTTCTCTTTCCAAATCGTTTGCTGTTGTTTGATGCTGCCCAGTAAATCTGCTTCTCTTTTTGGATTCGCGATAACTTGAGAGAGTTGGAGCTGGAATGGATAGATTTTTTGTACAGTTTTAAGTGTAAATGCGTAAAGGTAAGGGATGAGCTCTTCTACTTCTTCTGATTTGAAGCTTCGGCAATAATTTAGAGGAAAAATGCAGGGAAGAAAGGCAGATTCTTTTTTCTTTGATGTGAGATGGAGTTCAAACATTCCAGTCGCCCTGTTGAAGTTTGCGGTCGACATCTTTTTTCATTTTGTCTTGGCGCTTATCAAAGCTTCTCTTGCCTTTACCTAAAGCTATTTCAACTTTACAAAGCCCGCCTTTGAAATAAATGGCAAGAGGAATGGCACTTAATCCTTTGAGCGCTAAACCGCGGTTCAGGGTCTCGATTTGCTTTTTATGTAAGAGCAGCTTTCGCCGCCTTTGTTCTTCGTGGTTAAATTGATTGCCTTGTTCGTAGTGGGGAATCGTTAACTGGCACAACCAGGCCTCTTGATCTTGGTCGATCATCACATAGGCCTCTGAGAGGGTGACTTTTCCAGTGCGCAGGCTTTTGACTTCGGTTCCTTTCAAAACGAGTCCCGCTTCTACTTTTTCCAGGAGCTCATAATCAAAGCTGGCGCGTTTGTTTCGAGCGATAATCTTCATTTCGTTCATTTAAGAAATCTAGTCGGCCGAGAGGCAACTGTCATGGATATATCGAGCATCGTATAAACTTTTACAAGGTTAAGAGGTTACGCACTATTTTTAAAACAGCAAAAAAGCTCAAGCGCCTGTTCTAAATTTAAATTCTCTGCCCTTTTCTCTATTAGTCCTTGGGCAATGAGCCCATCTATCAGTTGTGGAGCATCGTTACGACAAACGTTTCGCAGCTGTTTTCTCGGCTTTGAGAAGAGAATCCTGAGCATTTTTTCCCACGAATCCAGCTTATCTAATGGCAGGATAGGAGATTCGAGGCGCTCTAGATTGAAAATAGTTGATGTCACCGCCGGAGGGGGAGAAAAGCAGCCAGGGGGAAGGTCTTTCAATTTCTTTTTTTTGAAAAAGGGGGCAAGGAGCAATGAAAGACCAGTTTGTTTTACTGACCCGGCCAATATTCTTGCAGCAACTTCCTTTTGAACCATCAAAGTGAAATATCGAAGCGGAGTAAGCGGCATAAAGCTTCGAATGAGCGGAACTGAAATATTGTAGGGGAGATTAGAAATTAACGCGCCATTTGTTTTATGTTCAGTTTTTAAGAGTAATGTTTTCCAATCAAAATCTAGGGCGTCTTCAAAAAATAGATTCTCTGGTTTGATCCATTGCTCCAGCTTTTCCTGAAGTCTTTGGTCTCTTTCGATTGCAAAAAAAGGACAAGAGCGCTTGGCGAGATGCTGGGTCAAAGCACCCGCACCAGGCCCGACTTCTATAATAAAGTCTGCAACGTCTTGCCATTGAGAACAGATAAGTTGCTGAGCACTACGGTCATTAAGAAAATGTTGTCCTAAGGATTTTTTTGTAAAAAATTTAGGCATTATCAGTCGCGCCATTTTCGCTCTCAGAGGGCAAGGGACTCTGAGAAACAGCATGAATGAGTAAGCTTTGAGGAAATAGTGACCTGTTATAAAAAGTCTTTGCACCGAGACAAGCGATCATGACCGCATTATCAGTACAATATTTAGGTGGTACAAAATAAGTTTGAGCATGGCCTTCTAGAAAACGTTTTCGAAGAAAACGATTGCAGGCGACTCCACCTCCGACAACAAATGGTAGCTTTGTATTTTCTTTTCTTTGCAAACACTTTGCAACATGAGTCCAGAGGGATTCCACGATCGCTGTTTGATAGGAAGCGCAGATATGAGGCAAATTGAGTTGAATTTCACGAGAGCTCATTTTGCCAATTTGCTGTTTGAGAGAAGATTTCAATCCCGAAAAACTCCAATCCAAAGAATCTGAAAAAACAGTCTGGGGAAATTTCAAAAAGTCGGGTCGACCATTTTTAGCGAGCTTATCAATTTCCGGGCCACCGGGATAGGCCAGTCCCAATAATCTGGCCCCTTTATCAAAGGCCTCCCCCGCTGCATCATCCCTGGTTTTGGCCAATGGTAAAAATTGATGAGGACCAAAAACCTTCACAAGGAGAGTGTGGCCGCCGCTGACAATAAGACCTAGATAGGGGTAGGGGATTTTCTCTGTAAGATGAATGACTTCAAGGTGGGCGGCGAGATGGTGAACTGGGATAAGAGGAAGTTCATGATAGAGCGATAAATTTTTAGCAAAAGAGAGTCCCATGAGTAGTGGGCCCATCAATCCTGGAGAGACTGTGCAGGCAATAGCATCTATTTGATCCATAGAAACAGACGAATGACGAAGCAAGTTTTTATAGAGGTCCACAAATCCTTGCTGGTGGCAACGTGCGGCGACTTCTGGAACCACTCCTTTCCAGGTCGACATCTCTTTCTCCCAAGATTTTTTTTCTTCCGCAATGACTCTTAGGTCGTCACCGATAGACTCAACAAGGGCGAGAGATGTATCGTCGCAGCTACTTTCAATTCCTAAAATAAGGCGTTTTTGAGCTTGGTTCAATCCTAAAGACTTTTAAGGGCCTTCTGTGCTTTGCCCTTTTCTTGCGATTTTGGATACTTGGAGACTACCTGTTCATAACTTGCTCGGGCCTCGTCAATTTGACCACGGTCCTTAAAAATTTCTCCGATATGAAAAAGAGCATGAGGTGCTAACGAGCTGGATGGATAGTTTTTCAGGATTTTAGAGAAAAAAACCAGGGCCTTATCAAAATTTTTACCTTTGAAATAAATGATGCCCAAATGGTGCCAGGACCGATTGGTCTCCGCTCCACCAAGGCTTTCTGTCTCTAGAGAATTTAGGTACGCGGTCTCTGCTTCAGAATAGTTGTTGGAATAGAAGGCCTTCTTTCCCGACTCATAGAGCGAATTATTTACTTTTTTTTTTCCAAGCTGAGAAAGGCTGGAGTTGACCTTCTTAATATAGCTTCCTTGTTGGCCGACTGATTTCTTAACCTTTGAGAGCTGATTTTGGTTTTTCTCGGCAAGATTCTTTAGACTCACCATTTGCTCTTCCAATTGGTTAATAGTTGATGCGATATTTTCCGTTTTTTCATTATCCAGTTGAGTCTGTTGATATTTAAGTTCCTGAATTTGGCCATTCACTTCACTTATAAGCGACTGCAACTCGCTCGTTTTAACAGTTAGCTCGGCTACTAATGATTGTGACTGCCTAAATTGAGCAACCATTTCATCGATCATCTTTTCCCTTTCAATTTCTTCCGCTGTTTTAAAGCATCCTGTGAGAAAAGACAGACCTAGACCCAAAAATAAAAACGATGCTGGTCTCATAATTTTTCATCTCCGGTAAGAACTTTTTTCTTTTGTGAAATATACTCGGCCTTCTCAGAGAACCGCCTGGATAGTATCGCATATTCTTGCGCCTTGTTGAAATACTTGCGGCGATAGGCGGATTTGGCCTTGAGATAATTTTCTTCGGCACTACGGTAAATCTGAGGTGCAAATTTATAAGCATCGGCGTTGCGGGCGGCAAGAAAGGCCGCTTGTGCGAGGCTCATCTGAAGTTTAGGCCTAGGCGTTGCTAGGCCACAGGAATGAAAAAAAATAACGACTAAAACGAAAGAAAGAAAAGGCCTCGCGTTAGCGAGGCATATTTTATTTTGCAGTAACAACGAAATTAGCTCTACGGTTTTTTGCCCAAGCATCTTCATCATGACCAAAAGCAATAGGACGTTCTTTACCGAAAGAAACTGTTGATATTCTTCCGCCATCTACACCCAAAGCAACCATGTAATCATAAACAGATTTAGCTCTGCGCTCACCGAGTGCCAAGTTATACTGAATACTACCTCGCTCATCGCAATGCCCTTCAATTTGCACAACAACTTCTGGATTGCTCTTCATGTACTCCGCATTAGTTTCTAGAGATGATTGGGCCTCAGAAGTCAATTGAGAAGAATCCAATGGAAAATAAATAGTATTCAACGCACCAGCTGTTAAAGAATCGGAGTCACCATTAAGATTTAACGTCAAACCATCACCTGAGGAATCCTCAAGAGTTTGTGAATCCATATCCGCCATGTCGGATTTTTTCTTGCTGCTAGCACAACCACCTAGTAAACCAACTAGTGTGATGGCCATTACCATAAAACTTAATCTCTTCTTTAGAAAACTCATGAAAAACTCCTTCTCAGTTAATTTCTTGTTGTTCACAAATATATAATGGAACTCGCATCAAGAATACTTGAAAAGCGTTTAATTTTAAATATTTTTCCTACTTTTTTTTTCTTCAAGCAAATGAGAAATTCCTAGAAATTCTCGGGGAGCTTAATTCAGGATGACTGCCAAATTTTTCTTTCGAATTTTGCTTGTCATACCTTATTTATTGACTGCCAACGGAAACAGTCGAAACGCTCTACCAGAAGAGGTCGATGTTATTGCCGCTGATAGTACAAACTTTTCGAGTCTGACCTTTTATCTTCCTCACAAAAACAGATGGGTGCGCTACTGGATACACTTTCAACCGTTTCAACGACTCCAGGCAAAGAGATTGCAAAGATTAGCAGCAAAGGATTTTCCCAGAATCCATGATTATCTTGGTTATGCTCCTAATGATGATGTGCATTTTGTCTTTTCCCAGGTCAATCTGGAGGCCAACGGCAGCGCGACAGTCTTTCCTCGGAATCAAATTATCCTCAATGACTATCCACCAGGGGCCACAGAAGCTTTAGCTTCGTCACAGGACTGGTTTCGCTCCCTGGTCATTCACGAATATTTTCATATTGCTTCACTCGAACACGTGTCTGGTTGGCCTTCAGTGGGCCGAAAGATTTTTGGCAGTCTTTTCGCTCTCAATGCTCTAACTCCGCGGTGGTGGATAGAGGGAACAGCGGTCTGGATGGAAAAGTTTCTCACTCTTGAAGGCAGACTGACCCATTCGTTGCTAACTCGGCAGGTCGCTTTCTTTTTAAACAATCCTCAATTTTGCAGAAATTTGAGTTGTCTTGATATTCCTGGACACTTTCCTTCTGGGGCCTTGAGCTATTGGGCAGGGGCGCTTTTCGTAGATTTTCTAGAAAGTCGCTACCCTGGAATCATAGCGTGTGTTTACAAAAAAAACAGCGCATCAGCGCCATTTCTTTTAAGCAAGCATACTAAGGCCTGTACTGGCATGGACCTGGAAGACAATTGGTTGGCCTTTCGAAAATCTTCCGCAATGACTGACCTCAACCCCATATGTCCTTTTTTGAAAAGCGAGCAATGCGAATCTTTCAGGAGCATCTGGAACGATAAGGCCTGGTGGACATCGTGGATGCAAGGTAGTGGTCATATCGCTACAGAAAACTCGCTTTTTTATTTGGAAAACAAGGGACAGCAAGGTGAGCACCTGCGGTACCGGTCGCAATATCTCGTGAAGAAGTCTGCAAGTCCTGGAGGCTTGAGAGGTCGTGTTCACCTGCCTTTTCCTGTTGAAAAAATTTACGAGTGTAGCATGACAGAAAAGAGGACATTTTTTTGTCTCACGAGTTGGGTGTTGCGACAGGGGGTCTTTCAAAGAAAAACGAGTTTGTATTCCTATAGAACACTCGAAAAACTCAAGTCTTACTTCATAGATGCGTCTTTTCTTTATTTTAACGATGAACAGCGTCCAGTCTACGCGCTAAGTTTTCAAGCGGGTCGCTGGCAGGTGGTAGATAACGATAGAGGTGAAATTCTTTGGTCATCGGATGTGCTTCCCAATTTCTATCCCATCAAGCTGAGAAAAAAACAGAAAGAGTTGCAGCTCTCATACTTTCGCCTCTCTCCAAACAAAAGGACTCAGTCTTCTAGGCCAGAAGTTGTAGTCTTGGGGAAAGTTCCATCCCCAGAGGTCGGGCGTCCTACGGCCGTTGAAGTCAGATATAATAGATGGCGATATATCAAACCCAATTATTTTTTGCTCAATTACAATTATTTTCAAAATCTGTCGCGGCTAAGTTTTCAAACCCACATCGATGATCCACTGGAAACTTTTCGAATAGAGGGAGCTCTCGATTATTACTGGGATCTGCCCTTTCAAGAATCTCCCATCGTGCCGCGGATTCGCTATCGCCAAGACTGGAAGCGGTGGAGCGCAGAAATTTCTTATGACCGAACCTATGCCCGAACAGGAGGCAGCAATACTCTTTTAGAATCTGAAAGAGAATTTCTTTCCATCGGTCGAGCGAGCTTTTGGAAAGAATGGAGCTTTTTTACTGGACCACAACTGTCTTTTGAAAATCAGAAAGATTTTATATCGAAGCGTGATTTTTTTGACTATGGGCTTTATCACCAAGCTCTCTGGCAAAATGACAATCAAAAGGATTACTTGCAGCAATTCTTTTGGGATTTTTACTTAGGTGAGCAAAAGAGTCGAGATGTTAAGGCCTTTTCCAAAGTTCAAACTCGCTTTCTCATGAACATTCTTATGAGTGCCCGCTGGAATTTTGAGCTCAGCGGGTCTTACGCAAAATTTTTTAAAGAGGATCTTGTTCGAGGGGTCGTTTATGGAGGAGGCGCTTCGTCTTTTTTTACTGGGCAATTTTTCTTTCCCTACTATGCTATTCCCTTTGGAAATCTTTTTGGAAACGATATGCACACCCTTCGCTGGCAAAATGAGTGGCAGCTCAGTCGCCTCTACAAAGGCCAAGGAACGTGGCCATTTTATGCCAAAGAAATTCACTTCCTCGCCGGTGCCGAACTCATCAAAAGCGAATTTAGTTTTCTCAATGAGACTATTGTAGAAGACCAAGCGCTCTATTCGGTCTTTGGAGGTTTAAAGCTAAGTACTCAGCTTTTTTATCATCTCCCAGTCGATTTCGAATACATCTCATCTCAGATAATTGGACAAGGGACTCCGCTTTCGCATCTTTTTCTAGTGCAGGCGCAGTTGGCCACCTTTTAGGAGATCTGGCATCCAAGTCTATCATTCTTTCAAACTTCTGAGTTATACTAGAACTGCATGGAAGCAATTTACGACAAAGACTGGTTTGTCATCGGTCAACAGGGGCATCACGGCCCATACTCATGGGATGAAGTCGAGGGCCTCTATCATGGTCGCTTGATCGATAAAAATTCTAAAGTATGGACCAAGACCATGTTGGATCCAGATCCGGTAGAAAAGCACATCGGGCGGGTTTTTAAAGTCAAAATTGAGACTCCACGGGATTCTGCTATCTCCATAGCTGTCCCTCCGATTCCACTTGAAGCATTGAAGGTTAAGAAAAGACCCGTTGATAAACCTGCAATAGAAACGGTGTCCCGTCAGTCTGTAGGGTGGCGGCCTTATGGTTTGCTTTTTGGATTGTCATTAGCGCTTGTGTTTTGTGTTTTGTTTTTTAAAGTTTCTCTATTGGATCTTCCAGGACGACCCAGAGATTTACTACTCAAAGACTATGAGCGGATGTCCAAAGTCAGTGCCCGTGTTTTCTCACCCTTGGCCGTGGCCCCTGCTGTCGGTAGAGAACGTGATCAAATCTATATCGCAACGAATACACTCGCAGAAGGAAAAATGACTTTGGAAATGAGATCGATTGAAAAAAAAGTGCCGACATTGAAACCGATTATTCTTACCGCCGAAGGCGAACTCAAGGACCGTATGATGACATTCTCTTCTTTCAAAATTGCTAAAAATCTAAAGTTTCGGCCAGGATACTATCGGTTTAAAATTATACCTAAAAGACTAGAGCTTCCTTGGTATGCCTTGTTCTTAGCATCGCTTTCTGCTCCTCAAGAATTTTCGAGCTATATAGGGCATAAGTCCCCGGCAAACTTTGAAAAAGATCTCAATTCTTTTTTGATCAAACAAGATCGCAGAGAGAAACTCCAGTGGAGCGAATTGCACCAAAGAGCACAAACACTGAAGGCAGTAGGTGAGCAAATCCAGAAAGACTTAGGCCGCCTAACTTCTTTTAAAAAACTGAAGGATTTAAAAACACAAACGAGACTTTTTGAGCAGAAGTATCAAAAGCAATATGGGCATTTTTTGACGAAATTTGTTATAGAAAGTGAGGCCGCCAACACCCCCACAGTGTTGGCGAAGCAAGAACGGAAAACCTATCAGGCCATTCAAAAATCCCTACCCGAGTATGCTCGCAATCTGGGTCAAACAGCGATGGATATCTTGGGAGACTTTGAAGATCTTCAGTTTCTAAAGGCCGGGCAGCAGGGAGAAAAATTTGCGCAGATTGGTGAAAAAATTGGTCAAAAAATTGGTACTATTCTAGAAAACTGCCAGGAGCAAATTCAGAGATTAGAGGCCTTCTCAAAGTAGCGATGATAGCTCTAGAAGCTCTTCTGCTAATTCATCGGCTTGAACTTCAAATTTTTTAGACCATTTCCATCTTTTTGTATTTTGATTTTCTTCTTGGTGAATTCGCGCTCCCCAAAATTGTGAATCATGTCCAAACAATGCAACTAAGTTTTCATCTCTGAGCTTGCAAAAAAAGCGTTCTTTAACTTCAACCGAGACTCCGGGATGAAGATCGTATCCCATCACCCAAGGAAGATCGATATGATGAGACGTGGGAGCAGTATCAGCGAGACAAAACACTTTTTTATCGAAGGGGTGAATTTGGTAAGGTGTATGCCCATGGCTACAGATGTAGGATAGGTCTGTAGCCCTATCTATCGAAATACGACCTTCCTCGGCATCATACCACTGAATTTGGTTATTCTTTTTATAAAATTCAACGAGAGGAACAAACTCTTCGGCAAAAAAACTTCCCTGGTCTCGAAGCGTTGGCCCTTGGGCATACTCATAGTGCTTTTGGTGAAGGTGGAGAGTTGCTTGCGGAAAAACGGGGGTGATTCGTTCCTGGTTGTCTAAGCATCCAAGACCGCCAGCATGGTCGAAATGAAGATGGGTTAAAATGACATCAGTGACTTGCTCACAAGAAAATCCAATACACTTCAACGAGGCCTCGAGTGGATGCTTGTCCTCAGACATTCCAAATCTTTGACGAAACTTTAGATCCCGATGCCCTCCGGCGCCTGTATCAATGAGAATCAAACGATCCGCTGTTTTGATGACAAAAACACGGAGAGATAAATCAATCCTATTAAGATTGTCCGCCGACGATCTCTTTTCCCACAACGGCCTTGGAATGATTCCAAACATTGCGCCGCCATCTAAGCGGAAAGGACCGGGATTGAGTGCGTAGTATTGATTGGCCATAGGCCTTCTATTATTAATTAAACCTTACAAGTTGAAAATGTTCTATGTCTGACCTAAAGTAAACTCAAGTTTAATCTGCCATCAAAATCTAAAAGAGGCACTTCAATGAATATTCATGAGTATCAGGCCAAAGATCTAATGCGAGAATTGGGCATGAATGTGCTTAATGGCAAGGTTGCAAAAAGCCCCGAAGAGGCACTTGATGTTGCTGAAAAAATGGGTGGTAATGTTTGGGTCGTCAAAGCGCAAATTCATGCCGGAGGACGCGGGAAGGGCGGCGGCGTAAAAGTTGCAAAATCTCTTGAAGAAGTCCAGAAATATGCTTCAGAAATTCTGGGAATGAACCTTGTCACTCACCAAACCGGTCCTGAGGGCAAGACAGTCCACCAGGTCCTAATTGAGCAAGGGTGTGACATTCAAAAAGAATATTATGGCGGAATTGTTTTAGACCGCCGGACGGGCAGAGTTGTCATGATGGCCTCTTCTGAGGGCGGAGTTGATATAGAAGAGGTCGCGGCCAAGAATCCCGATAAGATTATTAAAGTCACGATTGATCCCTCTGTGGGATTTAGCAGCTATGTAGGGCGAAAGCTTTCTTATGGTGTAGGTCTGAGAGGCGAAGAGCTAAAAAAAGCGGTTACTTTTTTTAAGAATCTCTATGAATTGTATCAGCGCTATGATTGTTCTATCGCAGAAATTAATCCGTTAGTTTTGACAAAACAGGGCGACATTGTCGTGCTTGATGCAAAATTAAATTTTGATGACAATGCTCTTTACCGACATAAAAAAATTGAAGATCTTCGCGACCCTGATGAAGAATCAAAATTAGAATTAGAAGCTAGCGAACATGGACTTTCTTATATTTCTCTCGACGGGAATATTGGTTGTCTCGTGAATGGCGCTGGGTTGGCGATGGGAACGATGGATATCATCAAAATATACGGCGGACAGCCCGCCAATTTTCTTGATGTCGGCGGGAGCGCGACGAAAGAGATGGTTCAAAAGGCCTTTTCAATTATACTGGCCGATGAAAATGTAAAAGCTATCCTCGTCAATATCTTTGGCGGGATCATGAAGTGTAATATTATTGCCGAGGGAATTGTCGCCGCTGTTAAAGAACTTTCCTTGTCGGTACCTTTGGTGGTGAGGCTTGAAGGCACGAATGTGTCTTTAGGAAAAAAAATTCTCAATGAGAGTGGATTGAAAATAACCTCGGCCAATGATTTGGCCGATGCTGCTGAGAAAGTTGTAAAAGCGGCCAAAGAAAAGACGGGAGCTTAGATTATGGCCATACTCATTGATCGAAACACAAAACTGATTACCTGCGGATTGACTGGAAAGCAGGGTTCATTTCACACACTCCAATCGAGAGATTATGGAACCAATGTTGTTGGTGGGGTGACTCCTGGAAAGGGAGGAATTGTCCATGAAGGGATACCCGTTTTTAACACGGTCGATGAGGCAGTAGAGCAGACAGGTGCTAATGCGGCGATGATTTTTGTCCCACCTCCTTTTGCTGCTGATTCTATTTTAGAGTGCATCGATGCAAAGATGGAGCTCATTATAGCGATTACTGAAGGCATTCCAATTTTAGATATGGTGAGAGTAAAGAATGCCTTAAAGACTTCATCATCGAGATTAATTGGACCTAACTGTCCAGGTATTATCACTCCTGGTGAATGTAAGATTGGAATTATGCCAGGACACATTCACATGCCCGGTCAAATTGGAGTCGTTTCTCGATCCGGAACCTTGACCTACGAGGCCGTCTATCAGCTAACCCAAAGGGAGCTTGGCCAATCCACATGTGTTGGTATCGGTGGAGACCCAGTGAACGGGACTAACTTCATCGATTGCCTTGAACTTTTTGAGAAAGATGACGAGACATCTGCTGTTATTATGATTGGGGAGATCGGTGGTAGCGCTGAGACAGATGCAGGTTATTGGATTAAAGAAAATATGACGAAACCAGTTGTGAGTTTTATTGCCGGTGCGTCTGCGCCTCCGGGAAAGCGTATGGGTCATGCGGGCGCAATTATTTCAGGTGGAGATGATACGGCCGAAGCAAAATTTAAAGTCCTTGAAGAGTGTGGTGTGACAATCGCGCGTTCTCCTGCAGAACTTGGTGATACCGTTGCCAATCTTTTGAAGAAGTTATAGATTTGGCTCAAATTTAAAAGGTGTGTTGTGGAAAAAACGTTTAGCATAATCAAACCGAATGCGGTTCAAGATAACAATATTGGAAACATTATTGCGAGGTTTGAGAAAGAGGGATTAAAGATAGCGGCTTGTCGCTTAACCCACTTGAACAAAGAAAAAGCTGAGGGATTCTACATTGAACACAAAGAGCGACCTTTTTTCCAATCTCTTGTGAACTTTATGACCTCTGGACCAGTTGTGCTCATGGTTCTAGAAGGGGAAAATGCAGTTGAAAAAAACCGGAATATAATGGGGGCCACCAATCCAGCTGATGCTGAAGATGGGACTCTTCGAAAGCTTTATGCTTCTTCTATTGAGGCCAATGCGGTTCACGGTTCTGATGCTATTCAGTCTGCTGAGCGAGAAATTTCCTACTTCTTTGAGAAAGACGAAATTTATTGAAAGTCGTCCGTTGATTTGTAAATATTTCTTCTTTTCCTGAAGAAATAGGGCCCTTCCTTGTGAAATATGTCCCTTTGCATTATAATCCCGTTAAGTTTGTTTCTTGATATACAAGCGGGAGTCTCATCCTATGTTTCAAATCGGAGATTATGTTGTTTGTCCCGGCCACGGAGTAGGTCAAGTTCTCTCTTTAGAAAAAAAAGAGATCGGTGAGGAGGTCAAGGCCTTTTATACGGTGAAAGTGGTCAGTAATGGGATGAAAGTTTTAATTCCGAGCGATTCAAAAGAAGGCCTTCGAAGCCTTGTCACAGATAACGAAGTTAAAGAAGTTTACAGTCTTTTGGAAAATCACAATGTCGAAATAGATAATTCCACATGGAATCGCCGTCACCGAGAATATTTGTTCAAAGTAAAGACCGGCTCTCTCCTGGAGATTGCAGATGTTTTGCGTTCTTTATTACTTTTAAAAATCAGCAAAAAACTGAGTTTTGGTGAACGTAAAATGCTCGATCAGTGTCGGGACTTGCTAGTGAAAGAGATTGCTCTGAGTTCAGGTGATGCTGAAGAGAAAATAGGGACCAAGATTGACACCATCTTCGAAGCCGAAACCCAAGAAAATATAACTTCGGCCTAAAACACGTATCCATTTCCGCTCAAGTCTTTCTTTTTGAGTTTTACCCAATTACATTGGCGCTATGACTATTCGTGTACGATTTGCTCCGAGTCCCACTGGCCATCTCCATATTGGAGGCGCTAGAACCGCTCTCTATAATTATGCTTTTGCCCGTGCTCATGGGGGCGTCATGGTGTTGCGAATTGAGGATACTGACCAAGAGCGCAGTCGCCGGGAATTCGAAACAGAGCAAATTTCAGATTTGAAATGGTTGGGACTTTCTTATGATGAAGGTCCAAATATGCCGGCCGATCGACCTGGCAAGTTCGGTCCTTATCGCCAATCAGAACGACTTGAGTTGTACCAAGAAATCGCCCAGAAATTGGTTGATGAGGGAAAAGCTTATTACTGCTTTTGTAGTGATGAAGAACTTGCCGCAATGAAAGAACGCGCCGAGGCCCAAGGCAGACCCCCTCATTACGACGGAAAGTGGCGCGACCCAGCTTTTTTTGAAGAGGCAGCGGCAAAGCTCGCAGCAGGTGAAAAAGCGACGATTCGGTTTCGCGCTCCCCAAAAGTCCTATGTTCTTAAAGATCTCGTTCGCGGCCGAATTGTGTTCCCGGAAAATATGGTGGGTGATTTTGTGATCCTCCGCTCTAACGGGCTACCTGTTTATAATTTCTGCTGCGTTGTTGATGATTGGAAAATGGAGATTTCCCATGTGATTCGCGGTGAAGATCATCTCTCCAATACTGTCCGGCAGCTCATGATTTATGAAGCACTAGGTGCTCAGCTTCCTGAATTTGCTCATGTGTCTTTACTCATTGGGAAAGACCGGCAAAAGCTTTCTAAACGCCATGGGGCCACATCTCTGTCCCATTACCGAGAAGACCACTTCCTTCCAGAGGCCGTGAATAATTATCTTTGCCTTTTGGGTTGGTCGCATCCCAAAGAAAAAGATATTTTTGATTTGAATGAACTGATTGCAGTTTTTGATTCGGCCCGTTTCAGTAAATCACCTGCGATTTATGATCCCGAGAAATTTTCTTGGGTCAATGCCCAGCACTTACAGCGCTTAGATCTCAGCGAATTTCAAAAACGAGTGGAGCCTTTCGTTGCTAAAGGGAGTCTCTATTGGAGTATGACAGACGATTGGAAAAATCGATCTTTGAAACTTCTTCAACCTCAAACTGAAAAAGTTGATCAGTTTGCAGAGCATTTGGAATCTGAACTACTTGCCATTGATGGCAAAGATCATGGGGGAAAGGCTGAGATTTTGGAGTGGGAAACTACCGAGAATGTTTTGAAGGTCTGGAAAGAAAAGATTGAGGAGCTTAAGGCGCAAAATCAAGAGTTCCTTTCTGATGAATCTTACCAGAGCGTTTTACAGTATTTAAAATCAGAAAAAAAAGTTAAAGGGAAACAACTTTTTAAGGCCACTCGTCTGGCACTGACTGGTAGTGACCAAGGTCCGGAATTAAAAGATCTGGCCCTTTTACGACCTCTGTCTTTGATGGGAACGGTTCACTGTCAAAAAAATTGACGGCCGCCCAGAAAAGTTTGCTCTCAAATTTCAGTCTAGAATTCAGCTTCTCAGCTAAGTTACTGAAAATTAACCTATTCTCGATTTCTCGCTTGTATTCTTCTTCGGCACGCCTCCTGCAATTTAAAGGCAATGAAGAGTTCATTAGTTTCTATCATTTTTACGGCATCATTTCTTTTCCTACAATCCTGTGGAGCACCTAGTGACCAAGCAGGTACGGGAATTCACAGAATGTCAGGCGACTGCAAGGCCCAAGATTATCCGGCCCCGGAGACTTCTGAATATATTCTTCCCTTTCCCCAAGGTCAACAATACAAAGTGACCCAAGGTAATTGCTCAACCTTCACACATCACGGCGATTATCGTTATGCCTATGATTTTAATTTACCTACCGGGGCAACGGTCACCGCGGCCCGAGGCGGAGTTGTCGTGAGCATTCAAGAAGACCACCAAGACGGCACCGGGAAGGAAAACGAAGCAAATTATATTGCAATTAGACACTTTGAAGATGACACGATCGCTTACTACGGCCATCTGACTTACCAAGGCGTCAGCCGAGTCTCGCAACTTGAAATTGGTGCAATTGTGAAACAAGGTGACGTTCTTGGCGCGGCCGGCAATTCAGGAAAAAGCACGGGAGCTCACTTGGACTTTACCGTGAGAGCGTATGCAGGCTCTGCTGAAACTCTACCCATCACTTTTCGCAATTCTTACCCGCTGGTAAGTGGCCCACTCATTGAGGGAATATCATATGAGGCTCGCGAGCTCTAAAGAATAATGCTAAAACAGTTCGATGAGTTTTCAACTTTTATCGACATTTTCTCCCCAAGGTGATCAGCCTCAGGCGATCTCCCAACTCTTAGATGGCTATCAGAATCAATCAAAGCTTGAACAAACTCTTTTAGGGGTCACCGGCTCTGGAAAAACATTTACCATGGCCAATGTGATCGCTGCGCTTGGAAAAAAAACCCTCGTTCTTGCTCCTAACAAGACATTGGCGGCCCAGCTTTATGCAGAATTTAAAGAATTTTTTCCCAACAATGCTGTCGAATATTTCGTGTCCTATTATGATTATTATCAACCAGAGGCCTATGTCCCTGGCACTGATACGTTTATTGAAAAAGATTCTGCAATTAACGACGAAATCGATAAGTTGCGCCATTCAACGACCCGCTCACTATTTGAACGAGATGATGTGATTGTCGTCGCTTCTGTGAGCTGCATCTACGGGATTGGTTCGCCCTCAGATTATTTTGGTCAAAAGATGACTTTGTTTGAGGGGCAGGAGTGGCAACGAGATGATTTTTTGAGGCGCTTAATTGCGATTCAATATAAGCGCAATGATTACGAATTTTCTCGTGGCCACTTTCGAGTACGAGGAGATTTGGTCGAGGTTTTTCCTGCTTACGAAGATAGCAATGTGGTTCGCCTTGAGTTTTTTGAAGATGTATTAGAAACCATTCAAGTGGTAAACCCTTTCGGCGGGGAAATTATCCAGGAACTTCCTCGCGTTGTGATCTACCCCAGTTCTCACTATGTTGTTGAGGCAGGGCGAATGAAGCAAGCGATCAAAGCAATTCGGTTTGAGCTGAAAAACCGGGTCGCCGAATTTGAAAATGAAAAAAAATTTATAGAGGCCCAAAGAATTTCTCAGAGAACAAATCTTGATTTGGAAATGATGAAAGAAATGGGTTTTTGTCCTGGGATAGAGAATTACTCTAGGCATCTTACAGGCGCAAACCCTGGCGACCCACCACCGACGTTGTTGGATTACTTTAAAAAAGATTTTTTGCTGATCATTGACGAGAGCCATCTGACGGTGTCTCAAGTTGGAGGGATGTACAATGGAGACAGGGCGCGAAAGCTAACTTTGGTTGATTACGGATTTCGTCTACCCAGCGCTTTAGACAATCGACCACTTAATTTCAAAGAGTTTTGCGGGAAGCTTGACCAGGTTCTTTATGTCTCTGCTACTCCTGCCGACTATGAACTGCAGCAAACTCAAGGCGAATTTGTCGAACAAATCATTCGGCCTACTGGCCTATTGGATCCGGAAATTGAGCTCAGACCTGCTGGGTCACAGGTGGATGACCTTTTTGTTGAAGTTAAAAAAGTAATAAACAAAGGGGACCGGGTCCTCATTACAACACTTACCAAAAAACTTTCAGAGAAACTGACAGAGTATTATTCCAATGCAGGTCTTAAGGTGAAATACCTTCATTCAGATATTTCAAGCCTCGAAAGAATTGAGATTATTCGAGATCTTCGGTTGGGTAAATTCGATATTCTTGTAGGAATCAATCTTTTGCGTGAAGGACTTGATATTCCAGAGGTTTCCTTAGTGGCAATTTTAGATGCAGATAAAGAAGGCTTTTTGCGATCAGAGCGCTCCTTAATTCAAACTATAGGCAGGGCCGCTAGAAACTCTGAGGGTCGGGTTATTCTTTATTGTTATGAAGAAACTGAGAGCATTAAAAAAGCGAGGGCGGTGACTGAGGAGCGCCGAATTAAGCAGATGGCCTACAATAAAGTGCACGGACTCATTCCCATGACTATTAAAAAGAACGTCTCAGGCGGAGTGATTGAAGTGTTGCGTGGTAAGAAAGAAGATTTTCACCGAAAAAAAGCACGACTAGAAAAAAATCTTGGTGAGCTCGATTCCGGAAAAATTGAAAAACGGATTAAAGAACTCAAGCTCTTGATGAAAGAGGCCTCCCGTAACTTAGAGTTTGAGGCGGCCGCTAAAATGAGAGATGAAATCAAGCAGCTGACTGATATGAGAATGGCCATTTAGGTGATTCCAGGGTGTCTTCGGACTTTTCTTCGGTTAAAATCAATTCATGACTGCTAAAATTTTGGTTGGTATCTCTTTTCTTTTTTTTCATAAAAGCACAGTTTTGCTTGCTGAAACAAACCCTCAGTTCAGAGTTGTCTTTGCACAGGATGGAAAAACTATTTACTCGCCGGCCCGCGGGGGAAAGAAAACATCTTTAGTTTTAGAAAATCAGACGCTCTCGTCTTTGCTTTTGCGAATCGGAAATGAAAAAGAGGTCTTAGCGCCTGTTACCTTACGGCCTGGGAAGCAGTCTGTTGTAGAAATATTAAGCCGAGATTTTGAAAGCTTTTCATTGATTCCGCTTTCGCCTCCATCCAGGGCCATTCCTTTAAAATACGGTCAAGGTACCGTGGAGCTCGATGAGCAGTGAAGTTTTTCAAACAAAATGCCCGAGAAAAACTCATCTTAATCCTCTCTGACCAGCACCTAGGGGCGGGTGACTATATTAATAATGAGAAGAATTTTTTAGAGGACTTTCATTTCGACCGAGAACTTGTGGATTTTCTCCATTACTATTCCAGTGAATCTTATCTCAAGGCCACTGTCGAAATCGTGCTCAATGGTGATTTTTTAGATTTTTTGGCCGTGCCTTATATTAAAGAATTCGACGATGAGTTTTGGTCTGAAGAAAGCTCTAAGCGAAAACTAGAGATGATCCATCAAGGGCATAGTGAAGTTTTTTCAGCGCTTAACCTTTTTTTAAGTAAAAAGGATAAAAGCCTTGTCTATATTATTGGAAATCATGATGCCGAATTAATTCTTCCAGGAGTGGCCGAGCAATTTTTATCTTACTTTTCTGAAACAAGCCGAAACAAAATTCGGCTGGATCCAAATCTTGAAATCTACTCACCGGTGAAAGATATTTGTATTATGCATGGGCATCAATTTGAGCCGGCCCATGGCTTTTCAGTTGAGCACAACATTATCGAATCACGGAAGAACAAGCGCTATTTTCTCCCACCATGGGGCTCGTATTACGTGGCCCAAATTATTAACAAATTCAAACAAGAACGAGATCATATTAATATCGTACGTCCTATAAAGAATTTCATGATCTATGGTCTTATTTTTGATACGTTTTTCACCGTAAGATTTATTTTGGCCAACTTGTATTTTCTTTTTATGGCCAAAATTGTCGGTCCTTTTCTCCACTTGCGCGATTGGCGGGCGGTGCGTGGAGGGCTCAAAAAAGATTTTCAGCTATTCCCTAATCCAGATAGTTTAATTTCTGAATTTTTCGATGAGAGACCTGATTGCCGGCTTTTGTGCATAGGGCACACCCATGCTCCAGAACAGCGTATTCTTGTAAACTCTGGTCAATTCATTAACACCGGAACTTGGACAAAAATAATCAATCTGGACTTAGGGAAGATGAACTTCCAGACACATCTCACTTATGGTCATTTAGAAATTCTCAAACAAGACGCTGGAACGAGTACTCATCGTTCGTGGATTGTGGAACTGTTTGAATGGCGCGGCAGACAACAGCTCCCTTATCAAGAATATCTCTAGCTTTCTTCTTTATAGCAGATTTCTATATAGAAATTCCCCAGTTCACTAGAGACAGGGACTTGAACAATTTCAGTTGAGCTAGGGTAGCTTAAGCGGTGGTTTGCTCCGTAAATAGTAGAAGGAATTGACATTCCAATCTGATATCCGGATTCGGCGAGCACTCTTTTAGCATTTCCCGTAATAATATTCGAGATTTCAGCTCCGACATCGGCAACCTCATCAGAGAACTCCGTGTAGGTTTCCTGAAGCATTGAACCGGCGATATTGAGATAAGTCACTTCTGGAAAAGAAAGAACAAACATCCCTTTAAAATGAGAAGCTGATTCTCCGTAGACACCGCTAAGTCCCATGACTGCAGATATTTCTCCAGGAGACTGATTGTTTTCTTTTAGCTGCGGACGACCACATTTGATTTTAGTGAAGATCATAGTCTCAAATACAGAGTCAGCACCCGCAAGGAATGGTTTGCTGAACTCTAGAAATTTTTTCTGGAAACTTCCCATTGGCCCTTCTCCTCTCTAAATCTATAGTCCAAAATTGGCCAAGAGTTCATCGATTGATTTCTGCTCTAAGTCTTCTTTACTATCCGTACTTTGCTGTCCAAAAGCGACAGAGCTCCGTTGAATGTGTGCAAATTGGGTCGATAGCCATTGGAGTCTGGAAAAAAGCGCTTTGGCCTGCCCTGTCTCGAAAATTTTTTCTTCCGATTTCTTTGTTTTTTCAAGAGCTATTTTCAAGACATCGAGAGCATCGAAAAGTACGCCTACAGTAATACTCAAGGTCTTTTGGTCGTTGATTTGGGAACCTTTGTATCCAACAGTTTTTCCTAATTCACAAAATGCACCTAACTGTTCAAGACCTAAAGACTTGGCAGTACCCATGATTCTATCAATAAGGAGTCCAAACTTTTCTAAGGACTCAGGAGATTGTTTGGGATTTTCTTCAGCATTTTCAAGTACCTCGTCCATTTCATCTACAAGTTCCAAGGATTCAACTAGAAATTCATCGACGATTTCTTGCATTCCCTCATCGCGTAATGCGCTCATAGTCAGTTCCTTTTCCTTAGGCCGCTTTAACAAATATTTTGTCGATCTTTTCTTTCAAGGTCTGAGCGGAAAAGGGTTTCACGATGAAGTTACTCACGCCTGCCTTTACAGCAATGACAACATTGCTTTGTTCTGCTTCGGCCGTGACCATTAAAAATGGTAAGCTTTTATATTTTTCAGAAGCACGAATCTTTTTAAGAAGATCGAGTCCAGATAAAATAGGCATGTTCCAATCCGAGACAATAAACTCATAAGGTTTACCGTCGGCATGGGCCTTCTCAATCATCTCCCAGGCAGGCTGTCCATCTTCCGCCTGCTCAATATCGGTGCAGCCCATTTTCACTAACATGTTCTTAATAATTTTTCTCATCGTACTCATGTCATCGATTACGAGGATTTTAGCATTTAGATCGAGCCCCATAGAGTTTGCTCCCGCTATATTTTAAGGTATTTTCTATTATCTATTTTCGGAAGAATTTGCAGAATTATTAAGTTCTATCTTATGCTGGTTAAAAACAATGCATTTTATTGGATAATTTTTTGCCCAAAGAAATCAAAATTGAAACAAAAAAAAACAATTCTTACGTCTCGATTAGGCTATCCACCCTCCCAACCGAAGTTCCTTTAAGTTTTTCTCTCTATATCGCCCTAAAAGATCGCCACCTTCTTTATGTGCGAAAGGGAGACGACTTAGAAGACAACCGACTGCAGAGCTTAAAGAAAAAAAAAGTCAGAAAGCTTTTTATTGAAGAGTCTAGCGAATCAGATTATCAAGATTTTTTAGGCCAACGAATTACTGATGCTATCCATTCTGATGCCGTCTCCGCAGAAGAGAGAGCAGATGTGATTGGAGAGGTCTCTGAGCAAGCAGTCGAAGAGGTCTATAAGAACCCAGAGAGTAAAGAATCATTCGATGGCGCAAAAAAGGCAGCGGGGCAATTGGCAGAATTGTTGGGGAAAAACGACGACGTTCTCTCTAATCTCTTTGATAGACCGCCGGATGACGAGCGTTCTTTATTAGTGCGCCACGCTATCAACATTTCTTCTTTAGCAATCAACTTTGCTAGACATTTAAAAGTTGAAGAGAAGCAGATAGAGGTCCTCGGCCTAGCGGGTTTATTATGTGATACTGGACGCTGCAAGATGGCACCATCTGATGAGAAATTGTTCTCTAAACCAGTTTCTGAAATGTCTTCCGAAGAAAAAAAACGCTACTTCGAACATCCTCATCTCGGTGCTTTGCTTTTGCAGGATAAAAGCTATGCATCCAAAGAGCTTATTGAGCTCATTCATAATCATGAAGAGAAAAGATCTGGTGAAGGCTTTCCCAGCGGTAAAAAACAACTGACTCTTCCAGAAGAAATTTTATCCTTCTGTTCTAATTATGATCGTAAAGTGACTTGTCTTGGAAGAAACAGAACTGATGTGATCAAGAATTTAACTCTTGATGAGGTCGGCCATTATGATCTTAAACTTCTAAAATCTTTTCAAGACTTCGCTAAAGCAGAAGGTCTTATCTAGCCGCTCCTTCTTAGGTTTCCCTCGTAGGGGAAAATATTGCTCTTTTTTTTAAAGTCCTGGGCTCTTATACCCGAAATCGTATCCAGGGCAGGAAGCTCATCGATTCCAAGGTTGTGAATCGACCGCTTAGTAAGAGCACTAGCAAACCTTACAAGGAGGATTTGATGGGTTTCCGCATTAACACGAACGTGGCGTCACTCGCCGCACAACGAGCACTGAGTATCAACAACCGGGAGCTCGAAAGCACCTTAGGGAAGTTGTCTTCAGGTACCCGGATCAACAAGGCCGCAGATGATGCTGCCGGACTAGCGATTAGTGAGAAGTTAAAAGCGAATATTCGCTCGTCTTCTCAAGCAAATCGCAACGCAAACGATGGTATCTCCATGATTCAAACTGCAGAGGGTGGACTAAACGAAGTTCAAAGTATGCTAGTTCGTCTCAGAGAACTCGCTATCCAAGCATCGTCGGATACCGTTGGCGATGATGAAAGAGGCTTTACCGACCTTGAATATCAAAACCTCAAGCAAGAAATTCAGAGAATTTCAGAGGTGACTGAGTTCAATGGTTCAAAACTCTTAGATGGTTCAGGAGACGTTTATGATTTCCAAATCGGGATCAATAACGACGATTTCCAAGACCGGATTAGTTATGATGCTGCAATGACTGACTCGACAATTGCAAATTTAGGAGTCGATGGTCTTACAGTTTCTAATAAAGAGGACGCTCAGTCATCACTTGAGGTAGTTGACCAAGCTATCAATAGGGTCTCTGGTTTTCGAGCTGGTCTAGGTGCGATTCAAAACCGGTTAATTTCGACCTCTAATAACCTAGAGATCAATATTGAAAACTTGGCCGCTGCTAATTCGCGTATTCGAGACGTTGATTATGCCAAGGCAACTGCAGAGAATGCCAGAAACAATATCCTGAATCAAGCAGGGACCGCAGTTTTGGCCCAGGCCAATACGAACGGACAGAACGCTTTGAGATTGTTGGGCTAAAAAAGAGCTTTGATATTTTCTATTTGAAAGGGTTGGGCGAATGTTTCGACCCTTTCAATTTTATAAGCTACGGCGATTCTATAAATTCAATCTCTACTACATCAGACCTTGGACAGGCCTGGCAGGTTAAGATCATTCCTTGTTCTCTTTCCTCGTCTTCTAAAAAAGAGTCATCCCCGACGTCGACATTTCCTTTTATTAATTTTGCCATGCAAGTATTGCAACTTCCCGAAAGACAGCTAAAAGGAACTTCAATATCTTCTTCTAGCGCTTTCTCTAAAATGTTTTGATCTTCTTCGCAATCAAATTCAAAAAATGCTCCATCAATCTTTGCTTTAATTTGGCCCACGCGCATCTCCTTTAAGATAGCCTCGTCGTATTTGGTCTTGTTCAATGGCATCAAATAGCGCCTGGAAGTTTCCTTCGCCAAAGCCCCAATGATTTTTTCTCTGAATATATTCAAAAAAGAGGGGACCGACACAAGTTTCGCTAAAAATTTGTAACAAATAACCGTCTGAATCTCCGTCCACTAGGATTTTTAGTTCTTTGAGTTTTTCCACACTCTCTTCTATGGAAAAATTTCTTTGTGGAATGGCCTCGTAATAAGTATCTGGAACTTCGAGAAACTTAACTTCACGGTTTCTTAGTTCATCCACTGTTGTTTGTATGTCTGGACTTAAAAGAGCGATATGTTGAACACCCGCACCGCGATGAAGATCTAGAAATTCTTGAATCTGGGATTGTCCATCGGGCCCTTCGGGCTCATTGATTGGAATAATCACAGCATTATTTTTAAGTTGAACGACTTTTGACCTGAGACCTGTTTTCTGACCCTTGATGTCAAAAAAGCGCGTTTCTACAAAACCGTAAATTTTTTTGTAGAAGTCGACCCATTCCTCCATTTCACCACAGGGCACATTGTTTGTGAGATGATCAATTCGGTTTACTCTTCTTTTAAGAGGATTTGACCTACTGTCTTGCGAAGCAGGCCACATGTCGAATCGAAAACTTTCTTTTGGGCGCTCGACAAATTCATTGAGTACGTCGCCAAAACCTTGAATCGTGCCAGATTTAAAATTGCCATTTTCTGTTTCGTGAACAACCAAGTCAGACACGACCGTTGCCCCCCGAGCTTGAGCCTCTTCCAGAGCGGCCTCGGCATTAAGCACTTCAAACGCTATCTTACTCACACCTTCCCCGTGATTTTGAAAATACTTTCTAGAATGGCAGTTGCTATCGTCTTGAGCAGTCACTAAAAAACGGACCTGTCCTTGCTGAAATAAAACCTTCTGATTATCTTTCGAGGATTCCTTCAAATCGAAACCAAGACGAAAAAATAAATCGAGCATTTTTGATTTAATCGAGTCAGTGGTAAACTCGAGATGGTCTATGCCTTTAATTCCCAAAGGATTATTCACATCTTTCAATTTCATTCTGCCTTGTTCGAATTCTTAACGCTCTCATTCTCCCTTCCTCGCTTTGGCCTGTCAAAGCTGATTCTGAAAGTTAACCTCACCCTATGCTGCATCAATCTAAACCTAACGGCGATTTTTCGCCTGTGAAACCTCTTCAAAAGGCCGTGTGCTTGATTTTTCGTTGTAAAGGCGAACTCTTCATTATTACCCGGAACGATAAAATGCGGCATTTCCCAGGCCATACCTCCTTTCCAGGCGGCAAAGCTGAAATAAATGAGTCCCTTTGGGAAGCGGCAGTACGCGAGGCGAGCGAAGAATTAAAAGTAGATTTAAAGAGTGCCAATTTTAAAAACTATGAGAAATTAGGCACCTTAACGACCCCGCTTTATTTTGCTTATCGGTTTGAGACGCATTATTTCTTATTTGATTGCGAGACCAGGCCATCGTTTGATTGGTGCCGTAGGGAATTCAAGCGGGCCATCTGGAAGTCCCCGAAGGAAATTCTTGATGATTATCACCTTGGTGACCGCATGCTTGTCCCTTTGGTTCGTCATCTTTTAGAACAGTTTGCAAATCAAGGCGATCTCAAAAAACCGGTTTTGGAATCACAGACCTCGGTGGCTGATGTCCCAGTCTTTGAAATCATCTCTGATCTTCCTATTGCTTTAGTTCGCTCACATACTTTACCACCTTGGGATCGAACCAACTGCCTCATTCTTGAACGGACGGCCATTGATCCTTCACCTAGGGAAAAAAGTGATGTGGATTTTTTAATTGAACTTTTTCGCACAAAAAAAATAGACCAAATCCTCATTAGTCACCACCACCAAGACCATCATGAATATGCTTGTGATATTGCACGAGCGATCAAGGCCTCAGTACTGATTTCTCAACAGGCAAAAGATCTCATTGAGAAAAACAACGGCCTTCAGTATTTTTCAGGGCTCGACATTACTATCATTTCGGAGGGCCAAAAAATTGATCAATGGAAATCCTCACCAGTGCTGGCACTTGAAACTCCAGGACATGCTTGGGGGCAGATCTCTTTGATGCCTAAAAATCGAAAATGGCTGTTTGCGGGAGACTTATTTCAAGAAGGTGGGAGTGTGGTTATCGGTACAGAAAATGGTTCAATGAAAGAATACATGAAGTCATTGCAGAGACTGATTAAATTAGAACCAGCAGTTTGCATTCCTTCCCACGGCCATCCCGTGGGAGGTATCTATCCGTTAGAGAGAAATCTCAGGCACCGAATTTCGCGAGAAAAGCAAGTCAAAGAGCTTTGGCTAAAAGATTTCACGACCGAAAAAATGCTGGAGTTGCTCTATCCTCAACTCCAGGAGAATTTAAAACCTTATGCTATGGCCAACATCGAATCCCATCTGCAAAAACTAAGAAACGAAAATTCAATGAAGAACTGATTCGTTTATATAGAGGCGAAAAATTTTATCTTTGCTGCGTTTGATAAAGAAATTGCCTGATTCTTTTTGCCCCACAAGAAATTCATAGAATTCAGGTCGAGTATCAGCGATTTCTAAAACAGACTTTCCTTCGTGTTCACCAAAATCAATAACCACTCGGTCTTCTTCAAGAACTCCGGTCAATCGACTTATATTAGCGTTGGCCATATTTCCCTCCCTGGAAAATTCAAAAATTGGAATATCCTTCCTGGAATTCCTTAGGTGCAGTTCCTGTGCCACCCTCACCTAAATTTATTGTAAAAAATGATTAAATGAATGGCCAGTGCCAGAGGCCGACCCTTAGGACATTTTCGAGTAAAACTGCCTTAGAAATAAGACTAAAGCCTTGTATTCAAGAGGGAAATCATCGGCCATGACTTTCTTGAGTAATTCTAGTACTTCAAAAAGCCTTACAGGAGCACGGTATGGCCTTGGAGAGATTGCGGCTATAACGATATCAATGGCCGCTACTAAGGTCGTTTCGACCCCGAAAACTTGATCAAAGCGGCCCTGGATTTTCTCGCCGCGGCTTAGGGAGGCAATTTTTTCACTTAAAAAATGGTGATGTTTAATCGTGTGCAACTGAGAAGAGTTTAACGGAATCCTGCCTTCCAAGATTTTATGAGAATGTTCGGCATGTCTGGAAAAATCAATTTTATCTTCAAAGCTCAGATTCTTTTTATCAAGTTTAGAGGAGTCGATAAAAGAGAGCCCAATATCTTTAAAGTAGCTCGTGAGAAAGAGCGTTTCTATATCTCGGTCGCTAAATTGATGGAGAAACTGCAAGAGACCCAACAAGACGATCGAAGACAAAAGTGGCTGGGCCATCGTAAAGTGATGGTTTTGTTCTCCAAGATTCTTGAAAAAATGAGGGAGTTCATCTCGATTTTCAAGAAAAAATTTCCCCAAATTAACACTGCTCTGGAAGTGAAGCGATAACAGTTCATCATCCAGAGGATTGCGATAAATATTAACGAGATTGAGGCTCAAAAGATTCATTTTCTTGATGCCTTTATCTAAAGGCTCTCCCACAGATAAACTACGAGAGCTCTGAATCAATTTGTATTCAAGGTTTTTGCGAATAAACTGGTAGTCAGAGGGGCCAACGTAAACTGTCTCAATTTTTTTTTGTAAAAGCGCGCTTAATTTTTCTCTTATCAATGCTCGTCCAGCTGGAAAGACTTCGACATATTCGTTTTTATTAAAATGAAAAATCGATTGCTCCGGGATTTCTAACAGTAGAAGATCTCGAAGGGTTACGCGGTAAAGCTGGAATGGCAGGGTATTTTTCTTAAGCGATTGCAAAGCACTCATAAGAGCTCATCGAGTTTTTTGCGCAGAAATTGAGAAAAAGGCAGTCCTGAAGCTTCGATCATCTTCGGAAATAATGAAATCGGAGTCATTCCCGGCATGGTATTTACTTCATTGAGATAAAGGGATTGGCCCTCTAGAAAGTAATCCATTCGGCAAAAGTCTTTGAGGCCGGTCGATTTAAAGAAAAGACCTGAGCTTTGCCGAATAAGGTCTATGACTTTTTGATCTAGGTTCTCGGCTTGAATTGATGTTTTTGTTTGCGCTTTTGACGAATACTTTTCTTCATAACTATAAAACTGATCGGGGCAATGAATTTCTCCAGGAAGCGTGCATTCAATTTTTTGCTCAAGAGAATAAACACTGGCCTCTAACTCGCGACCTTTTATCGTTTTCTCTAGGAGCACTTGATGAGAATACGAAAAGGCCTCTTTAATTGATTTGGCGAGATCATCTTTATGAGTCACATGGTAGCAGCCCACTGAAGAACCCTGGGAAGCAGCTTTAACAAAAATATCTCCGTGGCATTTAAAAAAATCGAATGCCTGAACATAATCATTTTGAGAACCAATAATCATGAACGGCGCAGTTTGGATCCCTAGAGCTTGTGCCCACAATTTAGTTGTAATCTTGTTGAAGCAGATCTTACTTGCATCCGGGCCAGGGCCGAAAAAATCTATCTGCGCCATTTGCAAAAATGATAAAAGATCTCCTGTTTCTCCAGGATATCCGTGGATACATGGAAAAACGCAGGCAATTTTTTTTTCGGTTGTTCCGAATTGAAACCTACCATCCAAAGCAAGTTCAACAAGTTTGCCATCATGACTGCGCCATTCATTAGGTGACACAAGTTCACATTTTATCATTTCTTCATCGGGTGCTAAAACGCTGCGAATTGTTTGGTCGATATAATTGGCAGATGCCTGAGACACCTCGTGCTCAGCGCCTCCGCCTCCCCATAATAAAAGGATGGTTTTCAAAGACTCTTGTCCTTCATATTCATATCTTGAGGTAGACGCATTTTGAGTAACTCTTGTATTTTATCTCGGCATTGGACTTCATCAAAGACTTGGGTCGATTTTTCTCCATAGGCGCGCAAAGCGATTTGAGAACTGCTAACCTCCTGGTCGCCAATAACGGCCATGAAAGGAATTTTTGCTTTCTGAGTTTGCCTTGTTTTAAGTCCAAGAGATTCATTGCGCGCATCGACGCGCACTCGTACACCCAAATCTTTAAACCAAGCTTCCCATTCTAAGCATTTTTGCAAATGATGCTCCGGGTGCACGGGTATGATGACGATTTGTTCGGGGGCGATCCAAAAAGGAAAAATTCCCGCAGTGTGCTCTAAGTACAATCCAAAAAATCTCTCCAGAGACCCCAAAATCGCACGGTGGATAACCACCGGCTGCTCAGGTTCACCCTTTTCGTTAGTGAACGAAAGACCAAAGCGTTCTGGAAGTTGAAAGTCTAATTGAATGGTTCCCAATTGGTGAGAGCGTCCGATAGCATCGGCAACGTCAATATCAATTTTCGGGCCATAAAAAGCACCGTCTCCAGATTTTTCTGTATAAGAAAAAGGTGATGCATCAAGGGCCTGTCTCAATGCCCTTTCACTTTGGTCCCACATTTCATCGGAGCCTATTCGCTTTGGAGGCCTAGTCGATAGGGCGATAGTCATATCTTTGAATCCAAAATGCTCGTAGCACCCGACAATCATTCCCATGAGAGAGGTGATTTCAGTCTCCACGTCTGAGTGTTTGATAAAAATATGAGCATCATCTTGGCAGAAAGTTCGGACTCTGGTGAGGCCTGCAGTCACGCCTGATTTCTCGTAGCGATGAAGCCTTCCGAAGTCGGCCATTCGCAGAGGAAGGTCTCTGTAACTGTATTTTTGTTGTTTAAACATCAGCATATGACAGGGACAGTTCATCGGCTTAACGGCAAATTCCCGATCATCGATATTGGTGAAGTACATGTTGTCTTTGTAATTTTCATAATGCCCGCTGGTATGCCAGAGTGAGCTTTCTAAAATTTGGGGCGTAATCACCTCCCGGTAATCATATTTTCTGTAGAGTGACCGGATAAATTCAGTGAGTTCATTATAAATAACCGTTCCTTTGGGGGTAAAAAACGGCGAAGCAGGGGCCACGGGATCAAAATGAAAAAGATCAAGCTCTTTTCCAAGTTTGCGATGATCTCGCTTTTTAGCTTCCTCAAGCATCCGGAGGTGCTCACGTAATTTTTTACCATCGTCGAAAGCAACTGCATAAATCCTTTGCAACATTGGTTTGTCTTCTTGGCCCCGCCAATAGGCCCCAGCAATATTTGTAAGTCTGAAATGTTTTGAGATTTGAGAGGTTTTTTCCACATGAGGCCCTCTACACAAATCTATAAATTGATCTTGATGGGTATAATAAGTAATGACTTCACCCTCCGGCATTTCCCGGATGAGTTCGACTTTAAGATTTTGGTTTTTTTGTTCGAAAAGTTCAATGGCGTCCTCTCTAGAGATTTCAAATCGCTCTATAGAGAGGTCTCGGTCGATGATTTCACGCATTTTTTCTTCAACTTTGGGAAGATCATCATCACTTAATCGCTCTGCCAACTTCAAATCATAATAGAGACCATTTTGAATGACAGGACCAATTCCTAACTCTACATGTTGCTTTGGATAGAGTTCTTGAACCGCCTGGGCCAACACGTGGGCAAGACTGTGACGAATAACTTCGAGGGGGTATTTTGGCATGACCTTTCCTATTATAAACTGGCCGTGTTTCTTGGGCCATATTTTATCAATAACTTACAAAGCTTGTCGCCCTATGAACTTAATTTGAGGAGCGTAGAAAGAACAGGAAAACTGATGATTCAGACTATTTGAGAAGGGCTTTACTTGGCCCTATCTTTGATGTAAGTTTTTTGCACCCAGGAGCGTGCATGGATACTTTAAACCCCAAGGAACACAACGAAAACCTCAATTTTGGCATTGCCCAAGCAATTATGAAGGGGCGCTCCCCGCAAAATGGAGATGAAGATAAAGCGAGATTACAAGGCCAAGGCCTCTACCGTTTGGCAAAAATTTACTATGATAAAGCAGCTATTGATAAGGCCGAAACCTATTTTTTAAAGGCCCTTGATTTACTCGATGGCCCCCAAGATTCTTTTTTTCTGTTCAAAATCTATGGGTTTTTAATTCGAATTTATTCCGAGACTTTGAGAGAAGAGCAGGCACAAGTCACAATTGAGCGCTCACAAGAATTGCTCGACAAAATGCCACAATTTTTAGGGACTCTTAATTCAGAATATTTTTATAATTTGGGCTCAGTCGAGCTTTATAAAAGTCAGTTTTCTGCTGCTATCGAACATTTCAAACTGGCCATTGAAAAATCTAAGCAGGAAAATAACCCGGAGCTGGGAGCGAAATCTCTATATTCTTTGGCAACCTGCGCTTTTCACCGAAATGATCTCGAAGGTGCTTTAAAATTTTGTCATGAACTTGATGAGCTACTGCTTATTCTGAAAAAAGGCTATCTCAAAAGTAGCATGTATATTCTCTTTGGGAATATCAATAGAGAATTGGGACAGCACCGGCAGGCAATTGAGTCTTACGACAACGCTATCCGCAGTTTAAAAAAGAAAACGTGTTGGAATCTTTATGCGATTGTTTTGCACAATAAGGGTATTGCACTCAAAAATAGCGGTGAATTTAGCAAGGCCCTCATTTATTTCCAACTTGCGCTCGATACAGTTGACCAAACAAAATTTAAACGTTTGGCCCAGATGATCCAAGAGCAGGTCCAGGAGGTCACTGATGAGCGAGTCGATATTTACCTAGATCGTCACAACCGTCTCATTCAAGAGAAAGGACTCGGCACAATCGATTTCAAGCACCGCTTTGTATTGCTAGAGATTCTTTTTTTGATGGCCAGAAATCCCGGTCGACCCTATGACAAAGAAGCACTCGCTCGATCGATTTGGAAAGATGAATATAATCCTCTTATTCACGACAAGTTGATCTACACAAGTATCTCTCGCTTGAGAAAACTTATTGAACCAGTTCAGGGTAGGATGAAGTATATTTTGCGAAGCAAAGACGGATACATGTTCAATCCGAAGGCCAATACACGGTTTCATAATGAACATACACCGCGACTTGAGAGAGGAATTGGCAACGTGGATATTGTTTCTCCAGTTTGAAGTGAAGCCGTTTTTTGTAGTTTTGAGTCTATTCTCAGTCTTTAATGCGTCAGCAAGTCACTTATTATTTGCTGACAATGCTCTTTACCAAATTGGCCCTTCTCTTGTCTTTAGGAAAGACGTTGATGAGATTAAGAAAGAGATGGAGGTCTTAGAAAAAGTTTTTCCAAACTCTCTTCTCTTGCAGATTGTTAATAAAAGTAACCTGGATGAAGAAAATAATTCCCGATCGGTCATCATGATTAAAAAACTTTTGCTCTATGCGGAAACCCAGACTATTGAAAAATCTTCTGACCTTTTAATGAGTATAGAAGAAATTCTTGGTTCAAAAGGAAAAAGTGATGAAATGGCGCTATCATTTGTGCTTGTAAAACTGATTGAGCTGGAAATCTATCTTCGCTCCCGTTTTAACAACACAAGTGCCGATGCCAGTTATAGTAGTGAGGCCAGGCAGTCTTCGTTAAATAGCTTTTTAGAATCCATCGACCAGCAAATCTCTCATCGCATATTGTAGTGATCACTTTGCACGAAGCTTTTTTTGGGGATCTCACTGAATCATTACGGCAAGAAACTATAAGATGTGATCAGTGCTGGATGGACAGGCCATGGAGTGAAAAAGGTTGGCGAGAGCAAACCGACGAGCGGGTAATCCTAGGCCTTGGCCTTGATGATAAAATCATCGCCATGAGTTCTTGGCATCCTGTTGAGGAAAATAAAATCGAAATAGACAAATTCTGTGTTAGTCCTCGCTGTAGGGGAACAGGACTTGCCATTCATTTTTTTAAAGAGACCTATGGTTTAAAAATCTCTCAGCAGAATTCGGTGCTATTGGAGGTTGATTCAAGAAATACGAGGGCCCTAAAATTTTACCAGAAGATTAAAGGACAAGTGATTGCAGAGAGAAAGTCATTTTACAGCGATGGTGCGCAAGCATTGACAATAATGTGGAACCCTGCGCCCATGAAAAATGATCCTGAGTGCTAGCAAATGGTTGATCTTTTCCCCACCCACTGCTACAGCTAATCCTTAAATTAAAGTGTTGACCTCATAAAGGGGTGGCCCTTGAGAAAGCGCCACCCCTTTATTGTTTTTGTGAACTGGACTTGTGACTTGTGACTTGTGACTTGTGAACAGAGGGGAAGGTTTTTGGAGTTATCTCAAAAGCGTTCGGGACTAGAATTAAAGTTTTTTGAGCTTTGCTGCGAAGTCTGCCAAGAAGCAGGCTATAGAGTCTACGATTTGGAATGGGTTGTTGGGCAGAAAACTTTGCGTGTTTATATTCATCGTATCGAGTCTTTGACTGCCACAATCGATGATTGTGTTGTTGTCGATAGGAAGCTATCGATACCTTTAGAACAAGATTGGGTCCCTGAGGGGCTGGTACTTGAAGTTTCAAGCCCCGGCTTGTTTCGACAACTTAAAGCAAAAGAGCATTTTGAGCAGTCTCTCAACGCTAGGGTGGCCTTAGTTTTTTATTCTACTAAGGCAAAAACCATTCAAAATCCCGAAATGAAGAAAGTCGTTCAACAGGGGAGATTAGTGGGGCAATTGTGTGCGGTCGACAATGATGGTATGACAATTCAGGCTGAAGGCCAAAGTCTCGCATTAGAGTTTGACTGGATAAAAAAGGTCTGCCTTGAACCCCTACTTGTGGCAGAGGGTGAAAAAGAGCACAAAGCATCGGTGTAGATAAAACGGTATAGCAAAGTAATAGTGAGGAGATACTCCGTGAATTTTTCAGAAATTGGACGCATTATCGAGCAGCTCGGCAAGGATCGAGGTATTAAACGAGAGTTTATAGTCGATGCTATCGAACAAGCTTTTATGGTTACAGCGAGAAAAAAATTTGGAATCCAAGGGGAGTACGAAGCAAAGTATCTCGAAGACGAAGGTGAGATTGAAATTTATCAATATAAGAATGTTGTAGAAAACGTTGAAGATCCTATTACAGAAATGGCGTTGGGAGATGCTCGAGGCCTGAGCGAAGATTGTCAGGTCGGAGAGCAGCTGGGCTTTAAAATTGAAGACCCACAATTTTCGCGGGTCGATATACAAACGGCCAAGCAAATTATTTTCCAGAAAGTCAGAGATGCTGAGCGAGATATTCTTTTTTCTGAATTTAAGCATCGAGAGGGAGAGTTAGTTACGGGAATTGCTCGTCGATTTGAAAGAGGCAATGTCATGGTCGACCTTGGAAAGGCCGACGCAATCTTACCAAGACGAGAAATTATTTATGGAGAAACCTTTAAGCCTGGAGACCGAATCCAGGCCTATCTTTCAGAAGTTGTGATGACGAATAGAGGTCCTGAAATACGGTTAAGCCGAACCTCTCCAATGTTTCTCATTAAGCTTATGGAAGTCGAGGTGCCAGAAATTCAAGACGGCACGATAGAAGTAAAGTCAGCTGCGAGAGAACCAGGGCATCGGGCGAAGGTTGCTGTTGCCACGGCAGACAGAGATATCGACCCCGTAGGCGCTTGTGTGGGAATGAAAGGTTCTCGGGTGCAAAATGTCGTTAACGAATTACAGGGTGAGAAAATTGATATTGTAAAATACTCTCCTGATTTAGATACGTTTGCTCGGGAGGCATTGAGACCTGCCGATATTACTTCAATTATGATTCATGACGGTGATGGCGATCTGAGTATGGATGTTATTGTGGAAGACGAGCAGCTTGCTTTGGCCATTGGTCGAAGAGGGCAGAACGTGCGATTGGCGGCCATGCTGACAGGGCGAAAAATTAACATTGTGTCCAAGACCAAGCTGCAGGAAAAAATTAAACTTTCAGTAGAAAATTTAGAACAACTCGAAGGTCTGAGTGGACCAATTGCTCAAGTTTTGGTCCAAGGCGGAATCATGTCTATCATTGACCTTAGTGCGGCAGGCCAAGATGAGGTTGCACGGTTGACTGGTAGAGTTCCAGATCAGGCAGCTGAGCTTATTGCTGAGGCCGCGAAGGCGGTAGAGGCAGCAGAGTTGATGTTGGAGCCTGACTCTAGTGAAGAAATCGTATCAGCGTCGGCCGTGCCGATTAGTGAGCGCGGTTATCGTCAAACACCTGCTAAAGAGCAGACAACGACTGCGAGTCAGGATGCCCAAAAGTTTTCTGAGACAGAGAGACGGCTTCGAGAAGAATTGGCGGCCTTTAAATTAAAATAGAGTGATTTGGAAGTAGTTGATAAGGAGACCAAATGTCGGTCAAAGTGTTTGAGTTAGCAAAAGAGCTCGATGTCGGTGCTGTGGATCTGGTGGTCAAGCTCAGAGGTCTTGGACTCAATGTTCGTAATCATATGGTCGCTTTGTCAGATGATGAAGAGGCACAAGCTCGAGCGGCACTCATACCGCAACCGGCCAGCCCAACAACTAAAAAGAAAAAAGCAGTCAGAAAAAAAGTAAGCAAGAAGGTCGCTTCTTCTGTTTCTGCAACGGTCGCTAAGAAGAAAAAAGTCGTTATTAAGCGGAAGAAAAGTACTGCAAAGCCTTCTCCGCAAGAAAATGAAGAGATTGAAAAAGTAGCTTCGACTCCAGAGAGCGTCCCCGTTAGTCCAACTCCAGCAGTTGCACCTCTGCAGGACGACTCTGTAGAGCAGCGTTCCGAAACACCAGATAAGGCCCAAATTGCTGCCAAGCAAACAGCAAGTGGTCGAGAGGCACTGGCAAAACAAGAAAGCAAAACTTCAGTGAAACCTGCTGCCTCTAGAGAAGTCGTCATTGAAGAGGTCGATGAAACTGGTAGCAAAAAGGGCGATCCGGATGATTCTTCTGATAGTCTGCTAAGACCAAAACTTCACAGCTTTACGCCCATTTTTATTCCTGAAGAGAAAAAAACAGAATCCAAAACGACTCCTGAAGGAACTACAGGGAATAGTGAAGAGGATGAAACGAAAGGGAAATCTAAGAAACGTTTAGGGTCGCTGGCGGCGATCGTAAACAAGAAGGGTGCCTCAGATAAGGCCAAAGATCTCAACCTCTTCCGCGCTGAAGAGGAAATGAAGTTTGCTTCGACAATTGTCGGCCGAGCTATTTATACTCCGGCCCGTAAGAAAAAAGTTTACTCTGGTGCGACAAAGCAAACTTTGATTACTGATATTAAAGATTCCAAACGAGTGGTTGTTCTCAAAGGCGGGGCCAACTCTGAAGATTTGGCCCAGAAATTGGCCGTCAAATTCGAGGACTTGCAGAATAAAGTGCTTGATATGAACTTGCTCATCAAGCGTACCGATTTTGTCGGCATCAAACTGGCCGAGAAGATTGCGGAGCTTTATGAATACCGCGTAGAAGACAGAGCGTTTAAAGAAGAAGAGCTATTAAATACGAATGGCGAACAAATTGATAACGAATCGCTTCCAATTCGAGACCCTATTATTGCAGTGATGGGTCATGTTGACCACGGCAAGACGACCCTACTTGATACAATTCGAAAGGCTGAAGTTGCTTCGGGTGAAGCTGGCGGGATCACTCAGCATATTGGTGCTTACTCTGTAAAAAGCAAAAATCGTACTTTGACATTTTTGGACACACCGGGACATGCAGCATTTGCGGCCATGCGTTCTAGAGGGGCCCAAGTTACCGATATTGTCGTTCTTGTTGTTGCTGCCGATGATGGTGTTATGCCTCAGACACGAGAGAGTATTCGCTTCTGCCAAGATGCTGGAGTACCTATTATTGTGGCCGTGAATAAAATGGACAAGGAAGATGCAAATCCAGATCGAATCAAACAAGAATTAACCGAATTTGAAATTACCCCAGAAGAGTGGGGCGGCGAGACTCAGTTTGTCCCTATATCGGCGTTGAAGGGTGAAGGGATCGATAAATTATTGGAGTCTATTGAGCTACAGACAGAAATTATGGAACTCAGGGCCAGTGACCAGGGAGTGGCCGAAGGTATTGTTATTGAAAGTAATATGGAAACGGGGCGGGGACCGATTGCAACCGTTCTTGTTCAATCAGGTGTGCTTCATAAGGGAGACTCCGTCGTCGTAGGTGAGACCTATGGCCGGGCCCGATCTCTTATGGATTATGCAGGCAATATGCTTAAGTCGGCGGGGCCTTCAACTCCGGTTGAAATCTTGGGTCTTGGGGAAGTCCCTTCTCCTGGAGACCAGCTCAATGTTGTAAAAAATGAGCGCGAGGCCAAAAAGATTGCGCAAAACAGAATCGATGAACGCAAATTATTGGAAAACACAGAGCAAAACAAACCTAAGGCCCTGGAAGATTTCTTTTCTGATGCTGCTGCCGCAGAGGGTCTGACTAAGATGACTCTCGTGATTAGGGCCGACGTACAAGGTTCTTTTGAGGCAATTAAGAATTCATTGGAAGTTCTGGGTAATGATGAAGTTCGAGTCGAAGTCATATCTGGAGGAGTCGGCGCCATTACGGATAACGATGTTATGTTGGCCAGCTCCACTGGTGGCTATATCATCGGCTTCAATATGCGCCCAGTAACGTCGGCCCGTAAGCTCGCTGAGCAAAAACAAGTCGATGTTAAAACCTATTCAGTTATTTACGAACTCATACAAGACGTAAAACTTGCACTGGAAGGAATGCTCGAGCCAGAATATGTCGAGAAATTCTTAGGACGGGCCGAGGTTAAGGAAGTGTTTCAGATTCCAAAAATTGGCGCTATCGCTGGCTCTGTTGTTGTGGATGGTAGAATTGAGAGGGGCGCAAACCTTAGGCTCCTGCGTGATGGTAAAATTATTCACGATGGAAAAATTTCATCTTTGCGCCGTTTTAAAGACGATGTTAAAGAGGTTAAAAATGGGATGGAGTGCGGAGTCGCAATGGACGGGCACACCGACATTCGGCCGAACGATATATTTGAGGCCTATACGGTCGAAGAGAAGTCGAGGACCTTGGATTCACCAGCAAGAAGTGGAGAAGACAGGCAATATGAAGGAAGGGCCTAAGAGAAATGGCAAAAAAGGCAAAAACTCAGCAGTCGTTTTCCAGAGAGAAATATGAAGAAAAAATTCTTCATGATTTGAATTCTTTTTTGCGACGTGAACTTGCTTCGCCGCAATGGCAATTTGTGAGTTTTACTAAGGTTGAGCTAGCAGGGGATTACAAGCTGGCCAAGGTTTATTGGGATACATTTCAGGCCGAGAAGAAACAAGATATTGCTCTAGATTTAGGAAATATTCGGGGAAAGCTTCGCAAGTTGTTGTCTGGACATCTAGAAGTGCGCCATACGCCTCAGCTCGAGTTCATCTACGACTCACAATTTGAAGATGAAAAACATATTACGGATTTGCTTCGCAGCGAGGGTATCTCGCAATCATGACGTCGGCATCTATTGGCCAATCAGAGGGATTTGCCCCTGGCCTTATAGCGGTCGATAAGCCAAAAGACATGACTTCTTCGCAAGTTGTGCAATATTTCAAAACGAGACTTCCTCGGAATGTAAAAAAAATCGGCCATTTTGGAACTCTTGATCCTTTCGCCACAGGGTTGTTAGTGATTGGACATGGAGGGGCCTGCCGGCTCAATGACTTAATTCATCAAAAACTAGAAAAGCGCTACAGAGCGATAGGGATTTTGGGTCACAGTACAGAGACTGGCGATTGTGACCAAAATAGGAATCTTAATTTAGACCAGTTTGATACGGGTGCATTTTTTAAAAAAACCCTGCCCTCGTATAAAAAAGACTTCTTGCAAAACCTTTGGCAAACGCTATTTCTTGGCGATTATCGCCAGGCCCCGCACAGTTTCTCGGCCGCAAAATTTCAGGGTCGAAAGCTTCATGAATGGGCAAGAAGCGGGATTAAGATACAGAAAGAAAAAAAGACACGGCAAATTTCCTATTTCAAAGTCCTTTCGTTTAACTTTCCCTTAGTTGAATTTGAGGTCGAGGTAAGCTCTGGGACCTATATTAGAGGTCTATTTGAAGATATGGCCAAAAGCTTGGGAACATTAGGACATTTGCAAGAGCTGCGTAGAGTCTCCCTAGGAAATATCGAGGTGGAGAACGCTCTTCAACGAGAAGACTGGGATTCATTTTTGACAGACTCTTTCCAAAGCAAGCTTTCAGTGAGTAGCACTGTTTCGCCCTTTGGTTTCCTCCCGCTGCCACTCCAGCACTTAAGCGTGGGCCAGGGCCAATGCTTTAGGCACGGTCAAAAGACTAAAGTTGAAATGGCCCAAGATATTGAATTTTGCTGGGTTCTAGGTGAATCGGGTGGTCCGCTCGGCGTTGGGCGACAGGAAAGTCAGGGCTACTTAACACCCGTCATCAATTTTTCTCGACCTTTCTCTTTACCGTCTCCGATGCAGCTTTCCAGTTCTCTGTAATTATTTTCCACTTGGGTCCAGCAATGCTCGATGAATTGGTTTTCGTCGGTAAAGTCTTTTGGATCGACTGGTGCCGAAATTTTAAGGCCTAATCGACGTCCCCACTTTAATCCATTGTTGAGCGAGGCGAGTCGTCTTGTCCCATAGACTGCTGTCGGAGTAACTGGAAGTCCTTGGCGAAAGGCCTGGCCGATAAGTGATGTTTTCACGTGCAGGAAAATTTTGGGCCGACCATCTTTTGACCTGGTGCCCTCAGGATAAACCATTGCTCCGATACCAGGTTCTTTCATTTGCTCTGCGGCCTTGATCATCGCTTGTTTTCTGGAGTTACTAGAACTTCGATCAAAAGGAATTGACCCCAAAGAATAACCAACGAGCCCTGCGAAGGGAATATACAGAACTTCTTTTTTCATGATGGGAGGGACTTGATAACAGACCGCTACTAAGGGGATGTCATAAAAACTTTGATGATTGCAGACGTAGAGGCCAAAGCGTTTGGATTTTTCAGGTCTAAGGTCTCGAATTAATAGGGAAGTTCCATGTCCCCAAATTAAATTAAACTTACAGACAACACCAATAATAGGCCCAAGAATCTTTAATCGTATTGGAATAGGGAATAAGAACAAAATCAAGGCAATAGGGAAAAGGACACAGATGACACTCAATGAGGCAAGTGAAAGGGCCCACACCATGGTAAAATATTTCGTTAAATTGCCCAGCATAGACGAATAATTATAGTCATTTTTTCTCGAGTTGCCTAACGCTTAAGTCAAGGCGTAACTATCCTTACAAATGAAAATACAAGTCGCAAAATTTTTTCAATCACTTTTCCTGCCGCGCTCGATCACGCCTCTCGCTTGGACTCAAAACAATAAGCTATTAGTCTGGTTGGGTTCAGATAATAGATTAGGGCACAAGAGTTATGATGAACTTCAAATTATTCTTTTCACGAAAGATATTTATCATAAAATCCAATGTCCTTTGGGAGTCCTCCGTGGACCGTGCTTAGTGAAGGTCTCGCTTGGGGCCGCTGAAAATTTTTTGCAAAATTTCTTAATAGAGTTTTCTCATCAAAAAAATTCGGATCTCAAGATTATTTTTAAGCTTCGATACAAAAAAACATCGACTCTGACCTCTCAGCTTTGCAGTCCAAGTTCGATACAAAAGCTGAGTGTTTGGGACCAGGATGAAATCGATGCCTTTTCCAAACGCCGTGACATCCGACTGATTGGAAAACATAATAATGCAATGCTTGGAGACAATCTTCTTTTGTTCCCTGATAAAATAACAACAGGAGAAAAGAAATGGTAAAGGGAACTAAAATTTTAGTCATTGACGATGACCCGCAAATTCGCAAATTTCTCTCGACTTCTTTAGAGACATTCGATTTTGAAGTATTGACGGCAGAGGATGGACAATTAGGTCTTGAGCGTGTTGCGAGCTGTAATCCTAAAATTATTATTTTAGACTTAGGTCTCCCAGATACAGACGGCGAATCAGTCCTAGAAAAAATTAGGGAAAACTATGAAACGCCAGTGGTGGTTTTAAGTGCTCGGGATGAAGAAGATACTATCGTAAACGCCCTAGACCTTGGCGCCGATGATTATATCAGTAAGCCATTTTCAATTACTGAGTTAGTGGCCAGGGTCAGATCGTGTTTGAGGCGCTATTCGATTAATGAGTTTCAAGAAGATATTTTTTATTCTGCTGATTTGAAAGTTGATTTGAATTCTAGAGTTGTGATGGTAGGAGAGAGCGAAGTCTCGCTAACAGCAACGGAGTTTGATTTGCTCAAGGCACTTATTGATAATGCCGAAAAAATCGTCACTCATAGACAGTTATTAAAAACCGTCTGGGGACCAAATGCAGTAGAGCGGCATCATTATCTTAGAGTGTATATTGGTCACTTAAGACAAAAAATTGAGAAAGACTCATCTGATCCTAAAATTATAAGAACTGAACCGGGGGTAGGTTATCGACTCAAGGTCCTTTCAACATCTTAATCCTGAATCTTCGGCCACGATGGAAAAAGGTCGAAAAAAGGGATTTCATCCTTTTCAAGAATTTAGCGATCTTCCCCTTCTGTTAGAGGCATCGCAGGCCGCAAAAATAGGCGGTTGGCGCTTTCTTCCCGAACGAGAAACAATTTGCTTCACAGGTGAGATCTACCGAATTTTGAATCTCCATTCAGTTCGTAAACTTCACTTCAAAGAATTTCTGAAGCTCTTTGCGGCAAAGCAAAGAAAAGAGTTGGAGCAATTTTTTTATAGCGATGGGGGAATTGGCGAATCCTTTAGCTTGGATCTTCCACTGAAAAACAAGAATCAGTGGGTGCGGATTACGGGTCGAGTGAGAGCAAATCGGAGGGGGCAGGTCCAAATGGTTGGAACGCTTCAAGAGATTTCGGATTTGAAATTAAAAGAGGCCCAGCTAGATGGGTATAAAGACCGAATTCAGAAAATGAAGCAGGGAATCTCGTGTGCCGAACTGAGAGTCTGCTTAGATCCTGAATTGCAGCTCAAAGTTGAGTTGCTAGAAAGTGATGCCTTCGCTTTTTTTAATTATGATGACCGAGTCGATGGGGCCTTTGAGAGATTTTTCTTCACTCAGTTTTCCAATCGGCAACGAAAAGAATTTCAAGCACGTTTTTTAAGAAATCTTCAAAAAAAACGGTTTGAAATTGAGTTCTTCTACGGGAGAGGCGACCTGCCAAGATTCATGGAGATCCACTGTGAGAAAATAGAAAGTGATTCTGAAGACGACCATATGAAAAAATGGTCCTGCTTTTGCTATGACATGACTGAGCGAAAATTCGAACAGCATGACAGAGGGCATTTAGACGAAAAAGCGAGACAAGAAAGTAAGCTTTCAAATATTGGACTTCTCGCTTCGAACTTGAGTCATGAGATTAAAAATCCGTTAACAGTGATTCACAGCTATGCTGAGCTTATTGGGCTCAATTTAGAAAAAGGCCCTTTGACTCCAGAATTCCTAAAGAATTCTTTGGATGAAATTTTTGTTGCCATTGACCGCATTCAGGTGATTACCAATAGTATTACGAATGCAGTTCGCAACGATCGCAAAAGCTTAGTTTTTTCTATCTCCGATGTGATCGAAGATGTCATAGAGATGTCTTCCATGCGGGTTCGCAAAGAACATATGAGACTTCGGTATTGCCGCTCAAATGAAGAAATTCCAGTTTTCGGCAGACAAAGCGAAATTTCTCAAGTGCTTACCAATCTCATTAACAATGCGGTCGACGCCAATCGTCAGTCATCAAAGACAGAGCCTGAGGACGGCGAAGCAGACCAACCTATGCCAAATGAAAAGTGGGTTAGACTCTCTGTTGAGCGACCAGATGATAAAACCGTTTGGATCGTTGTGACAGACAGTGGTGAGGGTATCCCAGAAGATATCGCAAAACATATTTTTGAAAAGTTCTACACTACCAAAGAGAGGGGCGAGGGTACTGGTCTAGGCCTTTCGATTTGCGCTCAGATTATGCAGTCCCATGGTGGTTCATTGTTTTATAAAGAGGATGCGGAGAATACGACTTTTGTGTGTTGTTTGCCGCTTTATGATAAAGAGCGGAGTGAATTTTTTAAACTGGCCCCTTAGATTGTTGCAACGTGGACTGAATTTGGCCGTAAGTTTCTGCCTGTTTTTTACCTTTAGAAAATTTTGTTAATACCAGAACTACCGGTATCGATGGAATGATTTCGTATGGATTTTAATAGCATGAAGGCCTAGATGAGTTGCTGATTATGAAAGCTAACATAGAGGTCGAGATGATCTTGGAGAGCAGAGGCCTTTTTGGTCGTGCACCAAGTCCGACGAACTAGGCGATTAATGTTTGCTCGCAGCATCGCCAGGGTGTGATTAATACTAAAGAGAGGATCTCTAATTAATTTTTTGAGCTCCCCTTGTCCAGCAATGGTTGATTTTGCTCCCAGGTATTTTACATGATGAGCTTGCGGAAGGAGCTCTTTGATTTGTGGAGGATAGAATCTATGTTCGTCGGTTTTGATGATTGCATTCTTTGAAACCCTTTTTTGAATTTTCGTTAAAACGCTACGAATGCCCATTTTTCTGTGATCTGGGCGATATCCATATTTTTCGCGAGAGATTGCAGCTAGATGTCCAAATGCAGGCATGGAGGAAACCTTCAACGCCAATATTGCTCTAGTTTTCGATTGTACAATGACAGTCACCGAAAGGGGTTTGCATTTTGTATGCTCTGAGGTGATCAGATCATCTAGCTCAATTTCCATAAACTCGGAATTTTCTAAAAATTCTTTCTGCTCTAGTCGTGCCATTCGTGCCAGAAATTTTAGTTTTCTCTCAATCGTTTTTCGGTTGAGATTTAATATCATTGCAGCTCGTCTCTGAGATACTCCAGAGCATAGAAGGTTTTTCACCATGTGGTTTTTTTTGCGCTTCCGCTGACGGTAGCAAGGATCAAAGGTGGCAGTGGAGAACGTTTTTTTGCAGCTATTACACCGGAATCGCCGAATTTTTTTACTGTCACTCTTGCGAGTAAACCACCCACAAGGTGAGAATTTTGGACTCTGGCATTTGGGACATTTGATAGAGCACTGCATATGGGTAGCAATGGCTGCAAGGAGCTGAAAAAGATAAAAAACTTTAAGTCGTTAAAATTATTGGTAGCAATTAAGTCGGCCAGTTTAAGAAGTCTCGCTAATCTTAAACTCAACTAGCGGACTGGAAAAAAAGGCCTTCAAACCCTCTTGGTTTTCTTGCCAAATATCTTTTAGGGATTTTGTATCACTCAATGGGGGGCACTCGAAAGTTAAAACACCGGCCTCGTATTTTTCGGGAACAAATGTTCCAAGAGAGCCGGGGGTATCGTAGCCGATCGTTTCAGAGACTGGGTAGTTGTTATAGAGACCTAGAAAATCAGCAACATCTTTGCAGTTACCATTGTAGTTAAGAATTGGTTTCCAGGTATGAAACGATAAAACAAAAGAAGGTGGGTACTTGTTAAATAGACCGATCAAATATTTATTTTCGGGTTCACTTAAAGGAGCTGGCCCCGGATTGTATTTATCTTTAGTAAACTCCGCTGACCAATCACTGGCGGGATAGTTGCGATTGAGATCTATGCAATGAGCATTCACTCGAGTTCCCTGTTCATAACCATCCACGTTGAGAATTGGCGTAACAACGACTGGCAAATCCTTGAGTTCATGGCGAACCTTGAGCCACTGAAATAAAGCATCTAAAACATAAATGCCCTCAACTTCGTCACCATGGGTGCCGCCTAAAAGATGAATGAACTTAGAAGATTTCACGGCAGTTTTATAAGAGATAATTTTTCGCTCCTGGACAGTTTTTCCAGGTGGGAGTTGTTCAAAAATCATAGCGACTCTTTTTCCTGATGGACGTATAGGGCCGACTGGCCTGGAGTTTCTTCGACCTCAACTTCAAAAACTTGAAAACAAAATTGAAAGCGTTCTTTAACGAGTTTTCTTATTTGAGAATTAATATAAATAGCGAGTCTCTCAGCGCTGGTGTTTTCCAGTGGAAGTAACAGGCAATCTTTTCGGGGGAAACTAAATTTATCTCCGAGGGGGGTCGTGACCTCAAGTTGCTCATTTTGGCAGCTGTAGGTCATGGTTGCGTGATTTTTTGGGAGAAGCACAAGATGGTCCAAAGAATCGCACACTTCTTTAACAATAGGTTTGATATCAAGAAAATCAAAAACCATATCTGACTTTAACTCCGAAACTTCTCCCCGGATTTTCACTCGGTAATTGTGGCCATGAAGAGGTTCTCTCTCTCCGTTCTCAAAAACCAAAAAATGAGCAGCTGCGAAATTGAAGTATTGCTTATAGACCTGAATGGAGTATTGGATGGCCATCGGCCAACTTTATGGTAAAAATAGAGGGCCGTCTATGAGAGGGCCTACGTTATAAAAAAGGGCCAAGGGATGAACAAGGTTGTCCAGAAGCAGTTCCAGCAGCTTTCTTCAGGTTGTGTGGAAGTCTTTCCTGAAGATGAATTTAAAAAAAAATTAGAATTTTCTATACTAAATGAAAAACCCTTGCGAGTGAAGTTGGGAATTGATCCAACTGGCCCTGATATTCACATTGGGCATATGGTTCCTTTTCGTAAACTTCGGCAATTTCAAGATTTAGGCCATCAGGCAGTTCTCATCATTGGGGACTATACTGCCCAAATCGGTGACCCCACTGGGCGTGAAAGTGAGCGTCCTAAACTATCAGCAGATCAGGTAAAGCAAAACTCAGAGCAATACCTAGAGCAGGTTTACAAAGTTCTGGATAAAAATAAGACACAGGTTTGCTATCAATCGGAATGGTTCAATGATTATTCGTTGCTCTCACTTTTGCAGGATAGCGCTTTCATTAGCTTGGCCAAACTCCTCTCTCATGACACGTTTTCTCAGCGGTTAGAAAATGGCGTTCATTTAGGACTGCATGAAGTTCTCTATCCCGTACTCCAAGGCCTCGATTCTGTTTTTGTCCAAGCTGATATTGAGTTAGGAGGAAGCGATCAAAAATTTAATATCCTAGTCGGAAGAGATTACCAAAAGGCAAAAAATCTGGCGCCTCAGTGCGCTCTACTTCTACCTATTCTTTTGGGCACTGATGGCAAACAAAAGATGAGTAAGTCATTGGGAAATGCTATTCCTGTTTTGGCCTCACCCGAAGATCAGTTTGGGAAAGTCATGAGTATTCCAGATGACCTTCTGACAAACTATGCCCTCTATGCTACAGATTTTTCTTTTGAAGATTCAGAAAAATTCATAAAACTTTTAGAGAGTGGTGAACTTCATCCCAATGAGGCAAAAAAGCGTTTGGCCTCATCGGTGGTCTCCTTGTATCACTCAGTGCAAGCGGGTGAAGAGGCGCGAAGACAATTTGAGCAAGTCTTTGCTAGAAAAAAGCTACCCGACACTATTCCCGAAATCACAGCAACCCAGTCTCTTTCTCTCATCGATCTTCTTGAACAGTCTGGATTGTTTTCCTCCCGTGGGGAAATTCGTAGACTCATTAAACAAAATGCGGTTGGAATTTATGAAGGGGAAAAGCTGCAAGATGAAGCTCTTCAGATTGACCCTTTGATTTTTCACGGTAAAATTCTCAAGATTGGAAAAAGACACTTTCTGCGGATTAAGAGTGACGGATAGGCATTGGCAGGCCTTTAGCGATGGTGCCTGTCGAGGCAACCCGGGGCCAGGCTCTTATGCTTACGTTATTTATTCGGCCGCGGGAGATGTTCTTTATGAGAAGGCCTTCTACAAACCTCAGACAACGAATAATCAGATGGAACTCTCTGGCGCCATTGCCTGTTTCAAGCGTTTAGAGGTCTTACTAGTCAGTGGCGAATTGGGTCAAGAGAGACCTCGAAAAGTCAGCCTATGGACTGATTCAAAATACGTCGTTGATGGGCTTAAAAAATGGGTTCCCAATTGGAAGAAGAAAAACTGGAAAAAAAAAGATGGAAAGGAACCGATTAATCTTGGCCTATGGAAAACCCTCGATCAGCTCTATCATTCTGAACCCCTTCATTCACACGTTGAGCTGTATTGGATCAAGGGGCATGCTGGGCATTTGGGAAATGAGCGCTGTGATGAGCTTTGCAATCAAATCCTTGATAGTCATTAGTTGTATTTTAGCTTCCTCATCAAACGGAGTCAGGGCCTGCAATTTAAGGCATGACTTAATAAGCTTTTCGAGTACGATCACCGATCTGCTCTTCGAATTTAACCTCCTCAATGACAAACATCTCAAAGGGATTTCAAGCTTTCACTATCGCCCCAGCTTTAAAGGGGCAAGATTTGTGGGGGGGATCTATTTTTCACCTTCAGTGCTTCCTAAAACACATCGAGGCCAGATTCTTTTCGACCAATCGCAAAACCTAAAAAAAACTCTTTCACGTCCGCTCCAAGGATGGACAAGTGAAGAGGTCACAACTTCGGGTCTTGATCCTTTTGAGTCGACACTCTTGGGTCTGAAACGTCTTTCCCCGAGTCTTGAAGGCTGCAGTAAAAAAATTAAACTCTTAAAAAATAATTTGGCCGCTCGTCAAAAAAAACTTGTAAAGGCCATTAAAGATCTGGGGCAAAGTCGGACTTTTCTTTTTTTTCTAGGTCATTTCACTCTGGCCGGTCGCCCCCCGAAGCTTCTGATTCATCAAGATGGATTCGCTCTTTTTTTTCTCCGTCATGTTTTAGGAACCATTTATCCTGGGAATGGGGCCTATATCACTTGGTCAGAAAAAAAACTCAGAGCGCTTCAAGACAATTCAAAGCTTACCGGTCGCTCGGTTCTTTCTTTTGGGGTGTCGGCCAAGAAAAAAGAAATAGAGTGGACAAGAATTTCATCAAATAAATGGAATGTTACTTTTCCTAGAGCGCTCAATCCCGGTTTGTCTCAGGTAGCTTTTATTGAGGCCCTTGTCCGGTTCGCTTCTGCAAAACCAATGAATTCTTCCGCTGAATAAATTTTTCTCTCTGGGCCTCGAGGTTTTTCTCCAATAAGAGAATCTCTGAGTCGATTTGAAGCTCATACTTCTTCCAGAGTTTGTAATCTTGAGGTTGAGAGATTTTTAGCTGGGAGTAGAATTGAAACTTGAGTTTTTCGATTGTTGAAATATATCTTTTGAGAATATCTTCGTGGAATTGTTGGATTTTGGTCAGACCAGCATGTCTCAAGCTTTGCTCGCCAGTAACATCGGAGGGTTGAAGAAAAAAACACTGCGCATTTTTCCCTGCACCTGAAGACACAGGGATGCAGTCTGTGGCCGCAGGGCCGCGAATAATTTTAGAGAGTGGCCCTAAAGACACCTCTGCTTGGACCTTGCCAATCACGCAGAAAATAAAAAGACTCAATAGAGGAATTATTTTCACCGGAAATGCATCTCCTATGGCCGCTAAAACTTGATTAAAGCTATATTTCATTCTAAATCATTTCTCTCTCCCTCTACGTCCACTCTTGGGGAAATCTTGAGGTAATCCTTGGAAATAATTGGAGAAAAAATTTTCATCAACCAGTTTAAATATTTTCGTGATGAGCGCGTGGCCCAAATGATGCCAATAAATTGGGGCAATGTTCTAGATGGATAGGGTATCTCTAGCGGGCATTGAGCTACCAAATGGGAACTCTATTCGCGGGGTTCTTAAGCTCCCGGCGAGCGGGGTCATCGTGTTAGAGGGACAAAATGGTATCGGTAAGAGTAGTTTGCTGAGAGCTCTCCAAACGTCCTCTTTGATAAAACGAGCTTGCGTTTTCTGCCATCAATTTCCTTGGCAACCCTTGCCCCACCTTAGAGGAAAAGATCTTCTCTCCTTTTGCCAGAGTCCAAAATCTCAGTGGGGGAGTCGCTTTCAGCAGGATATCGCAAAAAAAATACCAATAGACTCAATTCTCCGAAGGCCTTACGGAGTTTTGTCAGGAGGCGAGAGGCAATTATTAAAGATTTACTTTTATGCTGGAATAGAGAGTCAGGTTTATTTTTTAGACGAACCGCTGGCCTTTCTGGACCCGGTAAATTGTGCCAAATTTGCTCAAGTTTTAAAAGGCCTGGCCGGTGAAGTTCTTTTTGTCATTTGTGAACAAAATCTAGGGAAATTATTTACCCCTGATTTCACTTATCAACTTCGAGAAAAAGATGGGGCAGTTTTAGAGCTTGTTTTAAAAGCACCAGAAATGGAACCAAAACAATGAGTTTTTTGGTGACCAGGTTACTCAGTGCTTTTCTTGTCGGTGCAATATGTTCAATCCTTGGATCACTGACTCAACTTGCTTCCCGAAACAATTTGGCAACACCGTCGACTCTTGGAATTGAAGGCATGTCGGTGGTCGTTTATCTTCTTTTTTTTCTCGGATTTCGGCCCTTCCGCCGTTTCCCATTTTGGTTTTCTTGTTTCTACAGTTTGTGCAATTGCCCTGGGGATCCTTCATATCGGTATCCTCTTTAGGCTAAAAAATTCTCTTTCTCAGTTTTGGTCAACACTTATTCTGATTGGTATCGCACTGAATGTTCTAGCGAGCGCCTTTTTCTCTCTGCTGCAATTTCTTTCGATGGCCAAAGGAGAAGCGCTTCCTATGGAAATTTTGTATGGCAGTTTTAAATGGGCCGATGCTCAGCTGCTCTATTGGGTGGGGCCTCTCTTTGTTTTTCTTTATTGGCGCTCTTTTTATTTGGGCAAAAAATTAGTTCTTCTTAGCTGGGATGCTGACTTTGCTTCTCAAATGAAGGTCGATCCAAAAAAAATTCTTGGAGAAATCATCCTTTGGGCCTGGCCTGCTTCGATGATCGTAATGGGGACGTTTGGACCATTTTTTTTTGTAGGGCTGATTTTTCCTATCGCATGGAGGGAGCTGCCTTGGATCGGAAAAAGGGCCGATTTTGAAATGCTTTGGTCGCCTTTATTATCGGGTTTTTCTCTAATGCTCCTGGATGGGCTATGCTATTTTTTTCCTATTTTTGGTGCGGAGATTCCGGTGGGTTTAACGTCTTCATTGCTCGGCCCAGTCATGCTCGCAATTTTTCTTTGGAAAAAACTTTCCACACGCTTAGGCCCGGTATAAGTTTAAGAAATTGTTACTTTATCAAAGGATGATTTCGTGAAATCACAGATTTTTGGTGCCGGGATAATTGCAGTTATTTTAATCGGGCTTTCGGGCTGTCAGAATAAAGGCGCAGGGGCCGATCCTTCTTCGGTGGAATTGAAGAGCGAAGAGGACAAAGTTTTTTATGCAATGGGAAGGATGCTGGGTGGCAATCTTGCTCGACTAGATTTGAAAGATCAGGAATTGGCAGCGCTGACCAAGGGCGTCTACCATGCTGCAAATAATAAAGAATCAGAAGTTGAGTTGACCAAATATCAGGGTCAGATTCAGGGTTTATTTCAAAAACGAATTCAGAAAGATGTGGAGGCCCAAAAGAAAATCGGTCAAACCTATCTTGAGAAGTTCGCAAAAGAAGATGGGGTCAAAAAAACGGAAAGTGGAATGGCCTATAAAATTCTTGAGGAAGGCGAGGGGAAATCTCCTAGTCCTACTGATAAAGTCGAAGTTCACTATCATGGAACTCTTGTTGATGGAACGGTTTTCGATAGCTCAGTCGATAGGGATAAAAAAATCACTTTTGCTCTTAACCAAGTCATCCCTGGTTGGACAGAGGGGCTTCAGTTAATGAAAGAGGGCGGAAAAGCAAAATTTGTCATTCCATCTGACCTTGCTTATCGCGATGCGGGTGCTCAACCCAAGATTCCAGGCGGAGCAACTCTGACATTCGAAGTTGAGCTCTTCAAAGTCATGGATGCTGATACTAAAACAGAAGCAAACAAAGCAAATCCAGCTGCTCCGAAAGAGAAGGCCAAGAAAAAAAGCTAGAGAAGAGGCGTTTCCCAAATAGGAGCATACCAGCATCGTGGTCTTGCTCCTAGGCCTTGCCCTAAGGCATCACAGGCCCCAATGAGAGGGTTTTCATCATCAAATTCTTCGTTATGAGAGACAGGACAGACCGCTCCAGCAAAATAGGTATCTAGGCGACATTGGGGAAGTGGGTGATTGTCATCAGATGTCTTTCGCCAGTTTAGAGATGGTTTTTCAAATTTTGTCTTTTTGAGACTCATCATTGAAGCAAACATGTCGGTTGTCGTTTGCCCGGCTAATGCCGAGCGAATGCAAACGTTTTGCTGATTTTCTTCTAGAAATGCGGCCGAGCAATTCTGACGGAGAATCTGAGGGATTGGTAGATTTTTCTTGGTCGCAAGTTGAGTTTTGAACTGAGGTCCGAAGAATCGGCGCAGACATTTTGATGTCGCATAATAGTCGGACTGCCCTTCGGAGCTGGCCCAAAGTAAGACGCCTGTTTTTCGAGCACGTTTTTTGGGTGCACCGCCTAGGTGATGGCCAACTTCGTGGCAAACAATCAGCGCCAGAGCGTCTAGAGTCATTTCAGGATGCCGAATCAATCCTCCGGTCAGTTCGATGAACCAGAATTTTCCCTGCCTATAGGCGTAAGCATTGACTTTGGCGTCATCCCAATTGGATAAAAAAAGCGGTCGAGCATTTTTTTTGGTAAAGAGGGGGCGCAAGAGTTCTTCCATTTCACTGAGAAGCTTATCGGCCCGTTCTCGGGTGAGCGGGGAGTTTCCTGATTTTTCATGGAGACCGATTCGTAAATCATTTTCAGGAAAGAAAGTGGCATAGGTCGGAATTGTCAGAAGTAAGAAAAGAGGGGTAAGTAAAAAAAAAGTAAAAAATTTTTGCTTCATGCCCTAATACTTACGGGTATTCTAGCATTGGTCTAGAGGGAAAATTTTTTAATACATTCATGTAAGTTTTTTGAGGCCAAAACACGGAGAATACCAGATGGTTAAGATTTGTTTCTATGTTCCAGGAGAAGCACTAGAGGTTGTTAAAGAGGCGGCGTTTGCGGCCGGAGGCGGTCATATCGGAAACTATGATCGCTGCTGTTGGCAGACCGAAGGGCTCGGCCAATTTCGGCCATTACCAGATAGTAATCCTTCGACTGGAACTCATGGAGAGGTCAAAATTGAAAAAGAGTGGAGGGTGGAATTGGTTTGCAAAAACGATTTGGCCAAGCAAGTTGTTCAAGCAATTGTCCAGGCCCATCCCTATGAGGAAGTCGCGTGTGATGTTATGAAATTGGAAGTTATAGAGTAAACTTAGCAAAAAATGGAGGATGCTATGAAAATGTTACTAATCGCTTTTTTAGGTTTGGGTCTTGGACAGTTGAGCAGTTGCTCTTCAGGTCAGAGTGAAGAAAGTACGGGGCAATATATTGATTCTGCGGCCATCACCGCAAAGGTAAAAACAGCTCTCATTAAAAGTAAGCTTGTCGATGCTGGAGATATTACCGTTGAAACTTACAAATCTAACGTTCAGTTGAGTGGATTTGTCCGTAGTGCTAAACAAAAAACTGAGGCGGAACGACTGACTCAGAAGGTCGAAGGCGTTGATTCCGTTACCAATAGTATAGTTGTTAAGTAGATTTATCCTTTAGGGGGTCTATGTCGATAGGCCCTCTATGAAGAACTTTCTTTTTTGTCTTTTTGTTCTCCAAGCAAATTTCATTTATGCGAAAAAACCAGTTCAGGTTACTTACCGTCAAATAGCTATCATCGTGAGTGACACGGGATTTTATCCCAGCAAGCTTGCGGTCTTTGCGGGGGAGAGTATCAATTTTTTTGTGACCTCGATTGCGAGCTCTCCGCAGTGTTTTTCTGTAGCCGGATTGGATCTGTTTGTTTCGGCAAAGAAAAATCAAATCATTGAGGCCAATATGACTTTTCCTCATTCCGGAACCTTTGAGTTTGGATGCCCGTCTCACAGCTCCAAGGGGAAGATCGTGGTTCTCTCGAATGGAAGAGCTGGGCGAATGCCGGCCAGCGAATCTGGGTCCCGTGAGTGGTGGCCCCGAGATGATAAGCAAAAACCATGAGTTCAATTTTTCAAGACGCTATTCAAAATTTCTTGGCCCCTATCCGAGATCTGCTTGAAGACAATTCGGTTAGTGAAATTATGATTAATGGGCATGCCGAAATTTTTGTAGAGAGGGGCGGATTAGTCCAAGCTACTCAAAATCGATTCGCTAGCGAGGAATCCCTTGAGTCTGCAATCCGATCTATTGCTCAATCGGTTGGGCGAGTGGTCGATGATCAGAATCCCCGCTTAGATGCCAGGCTTCCTGATGGTTCTCGGATTCATGTGGTGCTCCCTCCTATGGCCAAAAAAGGCATAACGGTTGCGATTCGGAAATTTTCTGAAGAAAAGCTTGTTCTTAAGGACCTGATTACTTTTGGCTCTCTTTCAAAAGACGCTGCTCGCTTTTTAGATATTTGTATTCACTTGGGCAAAAATGTCATTGTCTCTGGTGGCACTGGGTCTGGAAAAACAACAATGCTTAATGTTTTGGCATCTCGAATTCCATCGGGGCAACGTTTGATTGTGATTGAAGATGCCACTGAACTGCAAATTTCTGCGCCCCATGTTGTTAGCTTTGAAACCAGAAAAGACGACAGCGGTCAGGGCGTCACTGAAATTAATATCCGAGAGCTTGTTCACTCTGCCATGCGGCTGCGCCCAGATCGTATTATCGTTGGAGAGGTTCGAGGGCCTGAGGCACTGGATCTTATTCAAGTCATGAACACTGGCCATGACGGTTCGATGGGAACAGTACACGCTAATACACCGGAAGACGCTTGCATCAGATTAGAAACTCTTTGCCTCATGGGCGATACCAAAATTCCCCCCGACGCAATCAGGCGAATGGTTGGAAGTGCTATGCAGATCATAGTTCAGTGTTCGCGCTATCTCGACGGAGGTCGAAGAGTTTCTCAAATTTCCGAAGTGAAAGGCGTTTTGCCCAATGGCCGCTATATCGTGAAAGATCTTTTCCGCTGGGTGCAGCGAGATAAAGATGCTCAAACTGGAAAGCTGATCGGTGAAATTGTTGCTTGTAATGCTATTCCTTCTTTCTTCGATCAGATCGTTTTAAATAAACTTCCCTTTCCAAAAGAAAAATTTAAGGCACCAGATTGGGCCGCTTCTCAGCTTGCTGCTATATCTCCCAAAAAATCGGCATAAGAAAACTGCCTTCCATGGACGAATGAAATCAAGCCCGATATACCTGCTGCAAAACATAGTTCATAGCGAGGATCAATTATGGGCCAAATTCAATCCATTCATGCACGACAAATTTTTGACTCTCGTGGGAATCCCACTGTTGAGGTTGACCTCTTCACTAATAGCGGCGTCCAGGGACGAGCAGCAGTTCCTTCGGGCGCTTCTACCGGTTCGCGGGAGGCCCTTGAACTTCGAGACAACCGGGCCGATTATTTTTTGGGAAAATCGGTTCTCAAAGCAGTTGAAAATATTAATGTAAAAATAGCACCTGCTTTGATTGGTAAAGACGTTCGAGACCAACGAGGTGTTGACCAGATCATGCTGGAGCTCGACGGCACTCCAAATAAAGAAGTGCTGGGTGCCAATGCTATTTTGGCAGTGAGCCTTGCGGCCGCTCGCGCAGGAGCTGCAGATGCAGAAAAACCACTTTTTCGCTATTTAAGTGAAGACCTCAAGGCGCCTCAAGATTCAACCGGGGAGCAGTTACCCACACCGTTAATGAATATTATCAACGGCGGCGGACATGCTTCTAACGGATTAGATCTTCAAGAGTTTATGATTACTCCAGTCTTGAAAGGTTCGTTTAGCGATAAACTGCGAGCAGGAGTCGAGATTTTTCATCATTTGAAAAAAATTCTTTCTCAGAAAGGTTTTTCCACAAACGTCGGAGACGAAGGAGGTTTTGCGCCGAACCTTTCGTCAAACGAAGAAGCAATCGAGTGCATTGTTCAGGCCGTCGAGGCCGCTGGATATAAGATGAAAGAGCAAATTCTTTTATCTTTTGATTGTGCTGCCAGCGAATTCTACGATAACAAGAAAGACGTCTATTCAATGAGCGGGAAGGATTACAACGCCGAACAATTAATTGATTATTATGGACAGCTTTGTGAAAAGTATCCCGTTTTCTCCATTGAAGATGGACTTGATGAAAGTGATTATGAAAACTGGAGCAAACTCACCAAACGTCTTGGTTCAAAAATTCTTTCAGTGGGGGATGATCTTTTTGTCACCAATAAAAAGCTACTTGCCACAGGCATTGAAAAAAAACAGGCCAATGCAATTTTAGTCAAGTTGAATCAAATAGGCTCACTTTCCGAAACTTTTGACACTTTGGAGCTGGCCTTCAAAAATCAAATCAAAGCGATTATAAGCCACCGCTCAGGGGAGACTTCGGATACTTTTATCGCTGATCTCAGCGTCGCCACTCGTGCTGGATTGATTAAAACAGGCTCTGCTTCGCGTAGTGACCGAATGGAAAAATATAATCAGCTATTGCGCATTGAAGAAGCGCTCAGGTAAGGGGCATACTAGAAAAGACAGTAACAAAGGAGTTAATGATGTGCTCCAAGGTTAAAATTTATGTGGGATTAAGTTTTAATCCCCAAAATTCAGATGTACGCCGAATGCAGTCTTTTCGCAGACGCTATGACCCTAAATATTTAAACTCTCAGATTCTCAGCCTTCCACTTATGCCGGCCCTTGAGCTCTCCTCTAGCGAGGAAGAGCATTTTAAAGAACTAGTCACCGACGAAGCCGAAAATTTTTTTTATGGCCAAGATGCCCAGGAAGAAATTGCCTTGCCGGGTCTCTCTTTTGAACGCTGGAAGCGTGAGCATCTTCTTTATCTGAGACCGGAGCTTTCTTCGTCTGTTACTCATTTTTCTGAGGCCCTCTCTGATCTTTCAAAGCAGATGCACTTGGGAGTTTCAAAAGCGAAGGTCCGGCCGCCTTTTCTGCTTTTGGGACGGTTTAATCGCTCGGAAGATTTAAAAGGTCGTCTGCTGTTGGCGCAAAAAGAACTCTCACCGCCTTTTTCTTTGCCTATTTCTCGCCTTTGTTTGTTTAAGAAACGCTGCGAAGTGTGGACTCATTGGTGTAATCTTTTTAATTTTTATGAAGAGACCCGAGCTTTTGAAGAACTTGCTGTTTAAGCTAGTATGGCCTGTCGCGATTTTTTATTCTCTTGGTGCGCAGAGTGCTTATTATTTTGGTTTTCCACAAACTCTTACCCAATCGGGCAAAGAACTGGAACTGAGAACTGACTTCCGTAAAACTCTTCAGCAGTGGAATACAGCTGGAGATTCTATCGCTCTAGAACCCAATGATTCCTATCAGCAACTTGATTCTCAGATCATTGCTAGATACGGAGTGACTCCCCAGTGGCAGATTGGGGTCGGGGGTAATTACAGATGGAATACAACAACGCAGAGTTTTTTTGGTGGTGAACAAGAGAGCTTTTCGCGCAATGATTTTGAAAGCGTTTTTATCGAAACAAAATTTTTCTTAGGAACCGCAGGAAAAATGGACTATGCCCTAGAGGCCAAGGCCGCCACTCGGACATTTTCAGCAAACCCACCAGGTTCTTCACCTCGATCTGCCTCCTTGGCCCTGGGCGATGCTGGGACTTATGTTTCGGTAGGGCCGCTTTTTGGGTGGAATTTTTCTGACTCTCGCATCCTATCGGGCCGGGTTCTCTACCGAAATCCTGGAGAAGATCTAAGCAATGAATTGTTTTTTCACAGTGAGCTCGCCATGATTGGAAAAAGAGCGACCATACTCATTGGCGCCGAGGCGGTACTATCTCTGCAGCAAGATAGTTTTACCGACACCCCTTCCACAAAACCGAGTTTGGGAGAAGGCGTGACCAGAAATATAAACTCCATCAATCGCCAATGGATTTTGCCTTACGCTGCTATTTTATTTCCGCTGGCAAAACGTTGGAGCTTGAGACTTCAGGCCGGTGCCGAGGTGTGGGGGCGCTCTTGGGATCAGTCGTTTCATGGCAGTGGGGCCCTCGTTTTTAGGCAGGAAAAAAACCAATCAATTCTCAAAACCAGAAAACAGCAGGCAAAGTTTAAGACCTATTCGCTACAGGCAGATGTGACAAAGATTTTAGGCGGTCATCTCTTTGAAATTAATATTGGCGAGTTAGATGATGTCCGAGTCAAACAAGTTTTTGATCTTTTTCAAACCGATTATAAAGACCAAAATATTTTCGTGGCCCGTGCCCGAGTCGTTCGATTGTTTCCGGGCAAAGCGCTTCTTAAAGTGGTGCGATATGTTCGGAATCAAAGGGTTCTGAAAGGAATGGTTGCTCGTTCTCGCTAGCAAAAAGTAATCTGAGCTGCTCTAAGTTAAGCGCTTGATGTCCATCGCTTTTGGCCATGGCCGGGTAGGGGTGGCACTCAATCATAAACCCATCAAGTCCAGACGAAATAGTCATACGGGCCAAGGCGGCCGCTAGATTCGGAGATTGAGACCCGTGACTGGGATCGATAATTACGATGGAATTTGTGTTTTCTTTAACCCACAATGCTCCATTCCAATCAAGAACAGTTTGATAAGGAGCGGCAGCGACTCTTAGGCCCCTTTCGCAAAAAATAATCTTTTCACTGGGCACTCCATTGTTCGTTAAATATTTACTGGCCTCGACCCACTCAAAACAAGTGCTGGCAAAATTTCTTTTGAGCATCACATATGGTCGATGTTCCGGATAGGCCCGGCCGATACCTTTGAGCAGCTCAAAATTTTGCATATTGCGGGCGCCTATTTGAATCATGTCAGGCAAACTTCCAAGCATTTGCAAATGACTAATAGACAAAATTTCGGTGACAAATTTAAGAGAAGGAAAGCTAGACTTCATCTTTTTGTAGATCGGAAGGCCCGATTCTCCTAGACCTTGGAAACTCTCTGGAGAGGTTCGGGGTTTAAAAAGGGGCATCCTGGCCCAAGGGATGGAGAGTTCTTCAAGCGTTTCGAGGATGAGGATAATTTGTTCTTCCGATTCCAATGAACAAGGGCCAGCGATGCAAAAAGATAAGTTTAGTAAAGAAGAGTGACTCATTTGCTTGTATCCTGAAAGACATCCGTTAGAATCAAACTAACAATTGATTATTAAAGCAGTCCTAAAACGACTGAGGGGATTCGGCAATGCATCTCAAATTTTTATGGAAGATTTTTTTATTTGGTGGTTTTTTTGCTATTTCAGGGGCCTGGGCGAAACGCTTTAATAACGAATACTTAGAGTTCGAGCTCCCTATCGGCTGGGAGTGTATTAAAGAAGGCTCAGAATATGTTTGCCAAAGCACGAACGAAAAACGTCAAAAAGAGGCAATTATTATTCTCGCAGCAAAAAAGCGAGGAGAGAGCGACTCGTTAGAAAAATACCAAGAGCATTTGAGTCAACCAAAAACGTTTCAGCCTCCTGGCGAATTATCTCAGGTCTCAGAGCCTAAGGTTAATAAAGTCATTAAAATTAATGGGCACCCATGGGTGGATGCACTTCATCTCGCTAGTGAGATCCCCGGTTTTTACACCCGCTATTTGGCAACTGTGAAATCTGATATTGGAGTGGCCGTCACCTTTTCCGTGGCCAAAGATTTTTACAGCACTTATCAGGCCGTGTTTGAAAAGGTGATTCAGACTTTACGCGTGATTCGAAATCCCAATAAGAAGCTCGCAAAAATTCGTCTCAAGGAAGGTCAGGGATTGGAAGGTCCTGATACTTTATTTGTTCCAGAATCCGGACTCTTTGGCCCAGATAAAAGACCGCCAACCCAAGGAAAGATCAGCTCAGAAGAGAGCGGAGACTTTTCGCTGATTTTGATTATTGTGCTGATCGCAGGAGTTGGTTTTATCATTATTCGAAAAAAAAAGCAGGGGCGGAAATAGTTCTTTAGCCCCGTTGTTTTGAGAAATTTGAGAGGCCTTTTGAATCTTTCGAACTTGCAGGTCTTCTATTAAATGACTCTCATATCAATATTCGGAGGGAAGCGATTTAGCCTTTTCCAATAGAGGCGACATTAATCCGAGCAGTATAATAAATTTCGAAATTTAGATAAGGCGATTCTCCACGCTTCAATTGTTCATCTTCGATCACCTGCAGATTGGGTGCATCTATCAGCATAAAGACAGCCGAACCAACGATTTGGACTTAGCGTTTTTGCCTTAAATGAATTATGTGGGTAAAGGGGGTTTAGGCGTTATCTCGAGGTTTTTGGAGACCTTGAATTGTCTATCTTTTAGTCAACTGACTCTATCTTTATCCAAAAATGTCGTTCCTGATCGGTTACTCAGCGTTTTTTTCAATAGCTTTTTATTCGAAAACAAAAACTATAGCGGCACCAAAATTGCAAATACTTGAAGCTATGGAAAATATAAAAAAGAATATTTCGATGAAGAAAGGTCTCTGCATAATGACCTTAGCGCTCATGTTATATCCACAATTGGGCCTGTCTTATCCACTTGCTTATAGATGCGATGAGAATCATAAAGTCTCGTTCGATATGAACCCGGAGGAAATTTCAAAAATCGACAAGAAGCGATCACCTACAAGAAAAGATAGTCTTGCCTGTGAAAAGGAAATCAATCAAAACAAAATTTTATTTGGTCTTCAATTGAAATTGGATATAGATGGAAGCTCAGTATCCGAAAAATCACAAAGTTTTTTTCAACAAATGAGAAAGCAGGATGCGAAAAAGTTGATTGGTTTCCGAAACCATTTCTATATCTATTACCCATTTCATAATAATTACTCCTATATCACCGGCTGCAAAAATCCTTATCTGAGTAATTGCACCGCAGAGGTGTACGACTATGGTAAAGAATTTGAAATTTCTACCGCTAATAGTATTGAGCGTTTTAAAGAAATTATTAAAATTAGTCTTATTGCAGATCTAGACCCATACGTCGCCATGGCCATTTCGTTCATGGAGGAGCCGCCCTCTTCCAATCACAAGCACAGTGGCATATTCCTAGACCCAATTGGTAAGTTTGCGGCTTTGGGGTGTTCTCATCGCTTAGTTAAAAAATCTAAAAATTCGGTCAACAGTTTTGATACATTTTATCAAATCCCTTCGCAGATTGTTCAAAATAAAAAATTCATTCATATGCTTGAAAAAGTTATTAAATTCGAAGGAAGAACGATTTCTCCACAACCAGCCGGTAAAAGCTATTATTGCAAGTCTATAAAAAAAAAATCTGAGGCAGGGATGAATTATGGTACATCGATCTCCAAGGTACCAGTCGATGGCGAGTGTTGTCTTGAGATTCCTTATGGAAAGCAAGAACTTGAATCTGTATCGCATCTCTTAGATGATGCATCGATTGCGAACTTTCTAAAAGAAGAGATTATTAATGATGGACGTTTTCGAAGTAAGGGACCAGAATTCCTGATTCAAAAATTTAACGGCTTCAGTGATTTGATGGGAGCGGCTGAAGGAACTGATTCTTGGCGTTTAGGAACTAATTTCTTCCAAGATCCAAACTACGGATATCAGGCCATGGACTTCATTATGAATTCTTTCTTAAACAATCCAGTAATCACGAGTTTAATCAATGAAGGGGTAGCGCAATTGGAAGAAAAAGGTCTGAATTCTTCATATAGTAGTGTTTTATGCATAGACAAGCAGCCGGGAGTTTATGGAATAGATACAGAGTATTACTTTAAAAAGACGGCGGATACTCCTCGAATGCAATCACTCTACGAGCATTACAAGAACGGAGGCAGTTTTATCGATTTAAGTGATCGCCAAAAAAATGTCTTTAGGCAAGAAATATATAAGCTTCGAGCGTATTTCCCGATATTTGACTCTATAATCCAGGATGAAATAGGTGAAGATAAAGCCCTAGAAGAAGTTGACGTTACGCCTGAAAGTGAGAAAAAGATGAAAGCTGAGTTTGACAAACTTATTGAGTCTTCTGGAGTTTTTCAAAAGTATTTTTCCACCATTTACGAGTCTCGAAAAACTCTTTCTCTCGCTTCTACGCACCAAAGTAGCTACAGGTGGGAGCGAATGCATGATGATGAGATCAAAAAAATAAGACGCCAGCTTTCGATTAAACAAATGGTAGCGCCCGTGCCTATCCAGGGGTGGAATCATTCTTTCTAGGGACTAGTGAGAAATTTATAAAGAGCAAAAAAATGGCTGGGTGATATAATTTGATCCACAAAAGTTTGAACTCTCAATCGTTACATTTGTTAAAATTTAAGTGGAGAGAATACTTATCCTTTATTGCTTCGCAAGATTTGGGAAGTACCCGATGCTTATAGGTGGTCTCCTGCAAAACTCGCATGAAGTCAGAAGAATGGCTGTCACCTACAAAATTTAAATTTTGGTATCCACCACCGTTATGGTTAGGAATTAAACGTCGACAATTATATATCGTTTCAGGTTCAGTTGTTGCCGCCATTATATAGTGGGGCCGGTTGAGTTTTCAGGTACCAAGAATCGGAAAATTGTCGTTCAGGAGAGTGCGTAGTTCTGGCCGATATTTTCTTATTCCTCGAAAAAATTCCATGGTCGTTGTTTTAAAATCATCAAATTCTTCAAAATAGCGATTCGCCGAGACCTTCTTTTTCATGAACTTCCACAATCTCTCAATTGGGTTCAAGTTTGGTGGGTAAGGGGGCAGATAAATTAGTTTGATATTCAGTTTCTTGGCCAGCAGTTTTACTTGTCCCGCCCTGTTGTAGGCAGCGCCGTCCAAGACAAAGTAGATTTTTTGATCTCCTGGATTCTTTCGTCGAATCGAGTGCAGGAGCTCGCAGACTGAACTTTTATTGATTGTCGGAAAGGAGCGGGCAATGACGTCCAGGGAATTCAGCTCCACTGCTCCGCAGACATTGACTCTTTTTCGCCATCCGGAGTTCGTTTTTACTTCAAAATTCTCACCCTTTTTGATCCATCCGTAGCTAATTGTTGGTGCAAACTCAGGGTGAGTAGAATCGTCAAAATACACCAGTCCGCGCCATTTGATAGCATTATAGCGACGAATGAACTTTTCTTGTTCTTCCCTCTTTGCCTTGCCAGGCACCGGAGTCGCTTTTTTGAAAGAAAACCCAAGGCGGTGTAGAAGCTCCGTCATACCGCCCCTCGAGTACTCAATTCCAAATTTCGCTTTTACATGAGCTATAATAGAGGCCGTTGTAGGAAAAATCTCAGAGCTCAGGTCGTGGATTAAAAGCTTCTGTTGTTTCGCAGTCAAAAAACTTCGACGACCCCCGTAATAGTCATTCACCAGCTCATCGATTCCGCCACTCTTATAGCGCTTCCTATAGTTTCCAATTGAGTCTTCGCTTAGAAATAAATGTTCAGAAATACTTTTGTAGGTCTTCCCATCGTCGAGCAAAAGAATAACTCTCAACCTGTCCGCATATTTTCGAGCAGACTCTCTTCTCAGCTCTTCGAGCAACTCGTCTCGCTGCTCAATCGAAAGAAATTTTCCCATGAAGCAAATTTAAAATAAAAATGATGAAAGGCCAACCTCTACCCGAAATTTAAACCGGTACCACTATATTTATTCGTCCGTTGATTCCTTCTGTGAGGCTTTTGTCAGTTATCAGGTTTAATTTGTCTAAATGATATTGAAGGTTATTATTTATTTTCGCGTCAGCAATGACATTGAAGCCGAAATATAAACCAGCATAAAGACATTACTAATATGAAATCGCAAGTTTGCATTTTAGACCAGTTTACCTACCTAATGAAGTAGGTAATTGATGTCCTTTACAGAATAGCTATCGACATAACTTTAGCATCTATTGAGACTGTCCTTTGCCCAGAAGATAAACTGCATGAGTTTACCCCGGTAATCGACACCACATATATATTATTGAATTAGGTCTTCAATTCTAGAAAGCAGCCGCCCGATTCTGTGTATTGAAAAAAATCAGCACTAGAATTCCATGAGCTTTCTTTGTACTCCATCGCGTTTAGGCTTTTGAGTTGGTGCTGAGGCGGGAGACCTTGATTCATTTTTTCAAAAATTCTCGGGTACCCATACTCCACATAACTGTGAGTGACCTTTGTCCAGAGGTCGCCTTCGCTAGAGGAAGCTGAATTTTTAGGCGTTTCTTTCTATGTTCATAGTTCGTTTCAATTCTTAAAGGGTGGTGTTTTGGGGTCAAAGAAAACAAAAGCATGAAGTTTTTTCAACTTAAATTGTTTTAAAATTGTCCAAGTGCTACCAAGGATGAGTATCAAAATACGGGGGTTAATATGTTTCAATTTCATGTTTTATTTTTTTCAATGTTTATTTTCAATACCTTAGCTTTTGGTCACGAGTATTCGTTGGAAAATTCTGGTGAATATAAAGTTAATCTTAGCCGGACAGAATATTATATTATTCCTGATTCCGAAAAAGATCTGAGGCATTTAGCAAATACAATCAGTCATGATCTAGGATCCAGAGGGTGCAACATCAAAGTTACCGCTAATTGGCGGAAGTCTGCTTATTTTCTGATAAATGACAAGATAACAATAAGGGTAGAAGGCTTTTGTCCGTTTAAAATTATCAGATTAGTAGGTTTGAAAAGTGTTTTAACGGGTGTCGCTCCTGGATATAGCCTGCATACTTATCACGATTACTTTTATCGGATTGAAGTTTTGGGTCACTATGGGAATCCAGAAATCATCGAAGTAAATCTTCAATAGACCGGTGTCAGTTTTTTAGCGATCAATAGTTTTTAAAGTTCTTGGATAAATTTTGAAAATGAAAAATTTTAGAATTCCATGAGCTTTCTTTGTACTCCATCGCGTTTAGGCTTTTGAGTTGGTGCTGAGGCGGGAGATCTTGATTCTTTTTTCTCAAAAATTCTCGGGTACCCATACTCCACATAACTGTGAGTGACCTTTGTCCAAAGGTCGCCTTCGCTAGAGGGAGCTGCATTTTTCGACGGCCCTTTTTTATTCCCATCGCTGGTTCCTATAGTCGAAGGGCCCAAGTTTGGTCCGGTACCATTGGAACTGTCATTTTGGCCGTAGTTGGACCAGTTGGTCTCTGCATCGGCTCCGCTAGTTTGACTTCTTGATGATTGAGAATCGTCTGTGTCGCTATTTTTCTGATCTTCTGAAGGTGGTTGCACCGCTGTTAAGGGCGCGCTTTGTTGCGTGGAACCTAACATTCCGGCCGCTCCACCTGAAGAGCTTCCGCTCGACGGCATAGAACCGGCTGCTGTCGTTTGCAAATCGCTCATCATATCTTTTAGAGATTTTGCTCGTGCATTCAGGCCGTTTGATTCTTCGCCTGCTGGCTTGCGATTGGCCGCTCTGTTTCGTTTGATAAATTGTTTATAGTTATCTGAGTAGGGATACTTTCCAGCTGCAGAGAGCATCGGGAAATAAGTGACTCCGCCATTGTTTCCGCCGCCAGTCGGCGTATCAAAATCGATGGGTGGGGTGTCTGTCATATGGGGAACTGAGCCCTCATTATGTCCTTCATCAGTTCCGATTTCTTGCTTGGCCCGGCATTGTGCTTCAAGCGCCAGGCATTTCACATTGGCCAAAAGGGAGTGATAGTTACCATTTGGTTCTGAAAAATTTCCGCCTTGGAAGTAAGACATCCGTGTCGGGTTTTCTGGTCTGCAATGAAGAGACTCTGGCTCTGTTTGTAGCCCCTCAAGATTAAAAAGTTTTGTGAAGCTTTCTGCCGTCAAGTCGTAGGGCTCAGGTCCTGTCAGGTTTTGGTAAAATTTGGCAATAAGATAGGCATCGGAGATCAATTCTTGAAAAAGGTGAGCTCTAAGATTTGCGCCTCTATTAAAGCGAATCGCACTGAGATGGGAATATTTTTCTTGAAAGTTTATTGAATAGGCAATGACTTGTTTTCGAGCAAAGTCTTCCATTGCTTTGAGATTAAGCTGTGCATAGGTACAAGAATGCGCTGGAAGATTGGAGACAAAATTTCTTGTGTTAGGAACTTCCGGATTTTCTATGCAGTACGATGAGATGGAAAGTTCTGGGTCGTAGGTGAATTCTTTGAAGTAATTTTTGATTTGGATATCGAGACCATCAAATAGTTCATGCGATTTAACGACTCTTTTTGTTCGAGCATGGATAGGAGCATGAATATCTCTATTGCCACGATCTTTAAAAGATTTTCCAACAGTATTGATTGGATCGAGAAGATAAAATTGGATAATGCCGCCTTGCCAAAAAGATTGGTTAGCATGGTCATTCATCTCTTTCCATAAAGGCAAAGAAACATAAGAAGCAAGTGCTTTGAGAGTTTGAGGATCGAAAAAGGCACCTCGATGCTTTTTGATTCGATAGCGTGCAGTCCACGCGTTACGAGACCGTCTTCTTTGCCTACGCGCTCGAAATCTTTCACTTCGTCCAACTCGGTCCCAGCCTTCTGCAATTTTTTCTAATTGAGTCGCAATATCGATATGGAGTGCTGCCAATTTTTGGTAATAAATAAATTGCACAGAGCTTTCTTCTAGATGAATTTGAATGGCCTCACCGCCGTAAGTTCTGTTTTTCAATCTTCGATATTCTTCCGTACCGACTTCGGCCTCTTGAAGTGCCAAAAGATCTCTTTTACGCTGAGCAATCGCTTCGAATGGTCTATTGAAATAAAGCTCGGCAGAGGAAGTGCGAAATAGTTGTAAGGGTTTCGTCACTTTGTCTTCAAGCGCTTGGCGCAGTGATGTTTTTTGCCCATTGAGATTTATCTTTATGGCATCTTGATTTTGAGCGGTATTAATAAACCATTCAAAGCTTCGAAGGTTGAGAAACGCTTTTTTGAGCTGCTGCTCTTGTGTATCGGTAATCTTGGAAACGGAACATATCTTGGGGTCAAAAGTGATATCAGGTTTTATATTTGTAATCGTCGCAATATCAACGTCTTCGAGTCTACAATAGGGCGTATAGCTATCTTTGATAAGTCCCTCGCAGCAATTCGCACCTCCATGAAATTCACCCGCTGGAACACATCCACAAATTTTATTGACAACACAAGTCCCTGAACTCCCACAACTGTAGCTTTCGCAGTCCTCATCTGTTACGCAGGCCTGGCCAATTCCGGTCAACATTGGTTTCTGAAGCATTTTTTGAATAATGCTACGTCCGTCTGGTTTCTCTTTGAGATATTCGTGAAAATCAACTTCTTGACACTTTTGTTGCGAGCTCGAGCAGACGTTGGGATTATTTATACACTCTTTGGGGGACCCCGCACTCCATGCACCTGAGGCAAAAGTGAGAAAAGAAAAAAAGAAAGTAAACTTGAACGTCTTAGTCATTTCGTAATCCTTACTTTAGTATTTTCGGGACTTAGGCCCGAAACCTAAAAGCCTTCTTCAGACTCAAGTTTAATCCGGATCAAATCATGGGAATGAGCTCATCTTTCCATTTACTTTAGCTTTTAGGGACTTAGATGCTCGATATTCCAGGTTTTTCTTCCAAAACTGCCTCAAGTTATTGGCAATCCATTCACCGGCAAAAATGGAAAGGGCGAAATATCGCGACATCACTATCATTTTCTTAGAAAGAATACACATTGCACTATTATAGAATAATGAAAATAACCGATGAGAGAGATGTGAAAGGTTTTTCGATTTTTACTTTTTTCGTTTTTGCTTTTTTTTCTATGAAAAGCTTTGGCGCTTGTAATAAAGATGAAATGGGCACAGTTCGATCGAAAATTTCTGCCTTTTTAGGAACCCAAACTCCCGACACCATTAAAACAGATCTCGTTAATGATTTCAGCGGGTTTGATTTGGCGAAACCACTTCCAGCGGTAAAGTGTAAGTATCTCTACAAAAACAAAGATGGACTCTACGCAAATCAGGGAGCATTCCCCGACTATGATGGACGGGCCCTGGTGAGTCTCGTTGGAGCAAAAAATGTGACGTTTGTTGCGGGTGTAGGGACTGTTGGTAATGTTGCTTTAGAACTTCTGATGAAAAACGCTGTCTATCCTTGTGAAGTAATTCGAATTACGGGAGTCGTTAATAATTATAATAACCAACCTGAAACTTATCCCCAGGGCGGACTTGCTGGCCGGGCCGCTGCGATTGGACAGTGTCGAAAAACGGCCGCCTCTTCGATTGATTATCCAGCATGCGTCCGCGTGATGAGTATTGTTCAAGGCGGGGAAGTGGCCCTTCAAGCCGCCAACACTGTCGAAGCAAATATTAATTCTATGCAACAGCAAAATACGAGTTCGCAGTTACAACAATCAGTCAGCACCGATGACACCCAAGACCTCAGTGGTGATCTTTTACGGGCCAGAAAGATGTCCTAAAAAAGGCCACTGGATCCCATGACAGAATGATGGGTTACTATGCTGGAGTAGGAGTCGTGTTAACGAGAGAGCTGGCGAGGTTTCCGACTCGGAAAAACAACTCCAGGGAATGCAGTCGATTCGCAAAGAAAAATCTCAATCCTGAATTTGGCAACGCCTATAAACAATGTTGTCAGCAGGCCACTAGCCTTGGCAGCTACCACCACATTTTCTTCCCGAATGGAGATATGAAACATAAAATTCAAGGTTACCTGGCACAGCTCGGCGTGCAAATCGGGCTCAAGGGACAATCAAGACTTGCGGCCCAACAGCAGATCAGAGGAATTGAGAGCGGTCTGAGCCAATTAAATGCTCCAGTAGAAGGAGGCATTGTGGCCTCCGAGTGTGATTTTAATCCTGCCGCGTGTGAGGAACCCAATTACCAATTACCGTCTAATGCGGGTCCAGTTTTTGATACTCCAGAAACTGTGCAATGGAATGTTGGTTCAGATGATGACCATGGATTAGGGGGAGGCAGTGGCGACACTCTTCCAACCGGTTTAGGCGATGATACATTTTCTGATGATAGTTACGAGCCGGCCCCTTTGCCGTCTGCCGGACTGGTCCAGGGTGGGGCGGGAACGACTGCCGGAAATGGGTCAGCTGCAACGGCCAGTGCGGGCGGACTTTTAGGTGCCGATCCCAGCGAGGCCAACGCTGATGTTCCGCAACCTGACTCCAGTATTAAAAAAGATAAAACAAAGTATTCAGAAACACGGTCACGGCTTAGTGCGGGTGGCAAGGGTGCTTTTGCGAGAGGCGGAGGTGATAAAGACTCTAATCCACTCGCTGATATTTGGAATCAGGGCAAACAATCTGGCCCAGAAGGTGGAACCGAAATTGAAGGATATCTCGCTTCGTCTGTCGATGGACGAGGTCCAGCAAGCGAAGACGAGTTATCAATTCAAACTCAGGGAATTTTCGAGCGCATCAGTAAGCGCTATGGTCTGCTAGCAAGAGAAAAAAAATTACTAGAATACGAAACAGCTCCTTAAAATCTGTGCTAAAAGGATGAGGCTAATTTAAGGAGCTATTATGATCTCTCAGGATAAAAAAGATCTTTCTCTGGCAAAAAAATTTGTCTACCACACGCAAATTAAAGAATCCCACCTAGACACCTTTCTCCATGTTAATAACGCTGAATATATCAAACTGATGGAAGAGGCACGCTGGGAGATGCTCGAGGCGGGTGGTTACGGTTTAGAAAAAATTCAGCGCACGCAAAAAGGTCCAATCATTCTAGGCGTCGAGATACGTTTCAAACGAGAGCTTAGAAACCGAGAAAAAATTTCTATAGAAACCCAGGTCTGTGCCGTTTCAACTCGCACCGTTAAACTTCAGCAAAAACTTTTCAGAGAAGATGGGGTGCTCTCAGCTGAGGCGGTCTTTTCGTTTGGCTATTTTGATATGAAAGAGAGGAAGCTTATCGCTCCCTCCCGAGATTGGCTGGCCGTAGTCGGTCTCTAGTATCGCTGCGGAGGATAAAGTGGGTCATCGTCATATAGGTCTAGCTCGTCTCGCTCAACTCGCAAATCCCTTTCATCTTGATAATCATAGGGCAAATTTCCGAATCCACCCTCGTAAGTATCGAAGTTCAGCGTTGAGAGAAACTGTGAATCTTGAAAAGTTTCATAGCATTCGCTGGCATAATCGTTACGAGAGCTAAAAGTGCGCGCATCATAATTGTAGCGGTTTCTATCGATACGGCACTGATTTATCTGCGCCAAACATTGGCCTCGGCCATAATCAAACTCAATTCGGCCCGTGTTTTTATCAACCAAGGTATAGTGGCACGAATCTCTTTGGGACGCTCTAAAGAGTAATCCGTTTTCTGAGATAAATGGATAGTCATACATCACCACCGGGCCTTGTCTCATAGTCCTGCTAGGCAGAATCATCCAATGCCCATATAGAGCGAAAGGAAATCGATTTGCCAAGAAACGGTAGTAATGCCGAGGCGTTCGAAGGCGGCGCATATTTCTGTAAACATTGTGAGGCCGGTAAAAAACTGGTGGGTTCCAAACATAATAGCGAGGTATTCTATAGCCACTCCAATAAGTGATTTGAAAAAAATTTCTCTGTCCCCATCTTGCGCGCAAAGGTGCTCTCCAAGTTGAAACTGGTCGACCAGGCCGCCATTGAGTTGAAGAGACCCGCCTGCGAAAACTTCGCTGACTCCTTCGAACGTCTGGACGTCTTCTCCGAACAGTTGGTCTTGACGATCTCACTTGCCGATTTTGCCGGGGCTCGACGCTTCGGCCTCGAGACTCAGGCGCTGTTTGGGGACGATTGCGAGGTGTGGAACGGCGGGATCTTGAAGGTCGCGTTTGCGGTTGAGAGCGAGTGGACGGTGACGCTCGCCGACTCGGTGGTCGCTCAACCGATCGCGAGGATCGTGAATTTGCGGGGCGGGAGTTTTCAGAGCGGGATCGAGTCCGAGATTGCGCAAAACCTTCAGATAAAAAACTAAAAGCAAGAATAATCAAATGATACCGGGCCATTCGTGATGACATACAGTCACTCCTTTGAAATCGGATTAAAGTCTTAGGTTCGATGCTAGTAGACCCATTGGAAGATGAACGCGGTAGCCAATTCTTCTTACAGCACCCAGAAAAACAGTGCCATTTTGCCACCTGTTTTCGGGAAAAAACTATTCAGAACTGACAGGAGCTGTCTTTTGTATTCTTTCAAAGATGAAATCTAAATCGGCGATCAATACCTCACTACCCAGTACCTCTTTGGTCAAATAGAGTTTCTTTAAAAAATCGAGATCAAGACGTTGCTCGTATTGCTGGGCCCTTGGAAAATAACTCAAGTGCCATCTCTCCGGTTTGATTCCACCTAAGTCTTTTTGATAAGGGCGATAAAACTGACATTTTTTCAGGTTTATTTGCTGATCGATCCATTGATGAAGCTCATAGCATGGCCCACCCTGTTCGCATTCTCTAGATGTAAGTTGAACATCGGTATGATCTAAGGCCATACCGTCAAAAACATCAATCTCTGTGCCCCAATGATGCCTTGAAAGACCTGGAGGGGTTGACCAGACTAATATCTGCTCGATTCGCTTACCTATGTCCGAAGAAGCTTCAATTTCATCCCCATGAGCATCAAGAAGTTTTCTTTTTCCAGAGAACTTTTCATTCCAAATAATTCGTTGCCTCTCAAAGCTTCTAAAAACTGAAACAGCTGCAATCTGTATACCTGCAAGCTGGGCCTCTTCTTGAAATTTTTTAAAGTGAAAAAAACAGTCAGGATCAAAAAGGAGATCCGTTTCGGGATCTTTCATCAGATGCGAGCTCTCTAATCCAAATAAAACAGACTGCGATACTTTCATCAAATTGAGGCTACCTTGGTATTAATTTTGGATAAGCACTTTTTTGATATCGGCCTTCCAAAATATCAAATAAGTTTTGCGAAGGACGTCTTAGAGACCGATTCACGTTGTAATTATAAGTGGGGGATTGTAATGGTTCGCCTGAATCGACCTCGACACTGCTTGTTTCTGAACCGGCACCCACGCTCGGAAAGCTAAATGCAATTTGCTCACCGCTATTCGATGGAGATCCGCCACCGTCATCTCCAATTTCAGCGAGGCGACCAAACGATTGCTCAAGCTCATTTGCAATTTTTCTGAGTTCAGGGGACTTAGAATCCGCGAGAGATTTCTGCATCGATTCCATCATATTGCCGTCCCCTCCACTTCCCCCCATCCCGGAAAATGGAGAAGGGGAGCTCACAGCAGAATCCATAGTGTCGGCCATGTCTAGGATCTTTGCTTTAAGTCCGTCATCCTGAATTGCTTTAGAAGCGACTCGCGCATTTCTTGTGTTACTTAAAATATAGCGTTGCATGCGTTCATAATTTTCGTCATCTAAATACTTACCATTAAAAATGGCATCAATTTGGGCATCCGCCCCGTTCAGACTGGCAACACCTGCGGCCCCAAAAAATTGGGCCGAGTTTCCGCAACTATTAGTTGCGCGGCAAGCGCAGGCCTCATCCAATTGATAGCTCGCATCGATACAACCTTCAGGATTCGGCGAAGGGTTATCTACAAAGCCTCGGATTCGCCAATCTGTCTGGCAGCTTCTATTTTCTTGGTTATCAAAGTTAGGGGCAATATTTCCTCCAGCATCTCGTCCATAGCAAAAACAGTGGGGTTGATTAGGATCGCGCCGATCTTCATTTGAACAAAATGATAGATTACCTTCGGCCGTCAGTTTTTTCATATAGCTTTCCAGGAGAGTGACATTTCTTCGTGCTCTGTGAACTTCGCCGTTATGATATTTAGTGGCGAAGGCATTCGTGGCCACACCGACGCCAGCGATAAAGGATCGACCGACTGGATTAAAAAAGAAATTTTTAAATAATTTATTAACCGCGAAGTAGCTTGCTTCTGCCGCTGGAGTACCATTTGCACCATTTGCATAGATAGGCCGCGGAAAAAAGAAGTGAAAAGGTATGTAAGTTGTCTCGTCTTTTTTCTTTTCAGTCGTCTTCTTAGCACTCTTAATCAGACTAAGCACTTGCTGAATATTGCCTGCAGTGCGAAGTGCTTTTCCCAACTTTTCTCCACCAGATGAAAGAGTGATCCCCCCGCTTTGAACCCTTGCAATCCCTTTCAACTCTGTGTTCGGTATCTTTTTTCCCTTGCAAATATAAACTGGGGCGCTCGCAGGAGCTGCCGCCAGTTTGACGATCTCAACAATCGAGGCAACGAGAGCTGCAGAGTAACCGGCAAGTGCTGCAATACTGAGACCCCGTTTCCATTTAGTATATTTAATAAGTTCTTGTTGTTGCTCTTTCATTTTTTGAAGGGGCAAGAGTTGGTTGTTAAATGAAATTTGATTTTGACTATCAATATTGCCAACCACATCTGCAAAATCTTTTTCAAGTTTTTTGATTGACTGCTTATAGAGAAGATTAGTTCCAAATTCTGCTGCGACATTGACTCCCGCCGAACCGACTATCAGTTTCGCCGAAAGCGCAGGACAGCGGAGCCCACCTCCAATCAAAACTGGTAAGGCCAAACCAACGTTCAGGGCCGCAAAACTATTATAAAGAATGCGGGCGCTGTTTTTGGAATCGTTGTAGTTTGTGTTGTTCTCTCGAAATTGGTTTTGACTCTGTTGAAAGCATTCGGCCTTTTTATCGACGTCTTCAATTTTTTTGCATTCATTAATCACTGCCCGGGTGCGGTCGATGTCTGCTTTGGTTGAACAAACTCCCGTTTGCGGGTCAAACATTTTTCCCGCGGGACAACTTGTCTGAGAAAAACATGCAGAGGACAATAAAAAGGCAATAATGAGAGTTATTTTCTTCATCACTCTATTGTAAACTGAGAGTGAATTTTGTGCATGTGATTTGAGGTTTAAGCTGACAGAAATTGTCCAGATTGATTTATTATTAAAGCATGCTTGGAGGATCAGTCGTGCAAGCAATCTCAGCAAAACCAATTTGTTGGCCTACCGGAAAGATATTTCGGCTGCGCCGCTCTCTGAAGCTGCACCTAACCTGCGCTATGGAGAGACTGCCACGATAACGGGGCAAGAGCAGTCTGGGTTTCGAAAAAATCTCCAGGAGTGCCTTTTGCTGGCAGACCAAATGGTGCACCTGGATAAAAATCTTGAAGAAGTGATGGAAATGTTACCTTCAGATGAGGTGCTATCTTATCTCTCTTGTCCAATACCCGATGAAAAAGACTCCCTTCACTTACCGACTCAACAAAAAATTAAGCTTAAAGTTTCGGCTCAAGATTGGAAAAGACTCTTATCTCAAGATTTTTCGGGAAAGGAGCTCATTATCGACGCTAATGAAGGCTTTGATATCTGGGAGAATTTTGTGCCTTTTTTTGAGAGATGCTTAGAGATTCCAGAGCTCAAAGTTCTAGAGCAACCTTTTCCGGCGAGCAAACCCGTATTACAAACAAAACTATTTCAGCGCCGCCCACCTTTTGATTTGTTTGCCGATGAGAGTTTTTCTGGAACCTTTAACTGGGAAGAACTCTCGACTCTTTTTGATGGGGTGAATATCAAGCTCAATAAAGCAGGAGGCCCTCTGCAGGCAAAGGCGCAATTTGAGAGGGCCAAAGATTTGGGATTGAAAACTATGATTGGTTGTATGATCGAGACGAGTTTGGGAATAAGCTACGCTCTCCCTTTTGCATCTTTGGCCGACTATTGCGATCTCGACGGAATGGCCCATCTGAAGACGGACCCCTTTGGACTGCTAGAGCTGCAATCAGATGGAAAAATTATTCAAAGACAAACGTTACTCAATTTCTTTAAAAGCGATAAAGCGCTGACGCCCAGGTAAAGCCCGATCCAAAGGCCGCTGAAGCAACAAGCATACCTTTCTTCAAAACATTTTCTTCTTGAGCGCAGTGAAGACCAATCGGAATGGTTGCGGCCGTGGTGTTCCCAAATCTTTGAATCGTATTGAAAACTTTGTGTTCGGGAATCTCCAACTCATTTGCTAAAAATTGATTGATTCGTAGATTTGCCTGATGAAAAATAAAGAGGTCGATATCAGCAATCGTTTTGCCATTTTCTTTCAGTGTTGATTGAAGAGTTTCGGCCATTTTTCTCGTGGCATGGGCAAAAACTTTTTTTCCATTCATTTGAGGGAAGTGCTTTCGATCTATAAGGTCTTGCTCGACCATTCTTCCATCTTTAGAAATCGTAGGGAATTCACTCCAAAGATCTTTGGCATAGCGTCCATCTGAGTGAAGAGCAGTAGAGTAAATACAGGAATCCTTCTCAGGATCGATTACTTCCTTGGCCTTTAAAATCACTGCGCCGGCCCCGTCGCCGAAAAGAACTGAAACATCTCGCCCAGCCGTTGTTCTATCCATTCCGCGAGAGTGAATTTCAGCTCCTACCAATAAAACAGTTTTTGCTTTTCTTTGTTTGATAAAGGCCTCGGCCATACTGAGTCCGTAGAGAAAACCGGAACACTGTTGCCGGACATCGATTGCTGCAATACCCGGAGCACCCAATTTCGCTTGTAGGAAACAGGCCGTTCCTGGAAAATCATGATCGGGACTGATTGTCGCTACCAAAATCATATCAAGATCTGTCGCCGAAAGATTGGCCTTTTCAAGCGCCTGCAAGCTCGCCTTGAGTGCCAAATCCGAAGTGAAGCAATCAACCGGATCCTCTGGTTTTACCCAGTGGCGCTCTTGAATTCCAGAACGCTGCTGAATCCACTCATCACTGGTGTCCATCAACTTTTCTAAATCATGATTCGTTACAATCTGAGGAGGTACATACATTCCGGTAGAGATTATTTCAGCGCCAATCATCATTTCTCCCTCTGTGAAAATCGGATGAAATGATACTAGCGCGGGGTGGGGTTATTGAAAATGGGCCTCTTTCGAGGCCCGGGGAGGGGGGGAGATTCTCTCTACCATGAGAAAGAGCGGTAAGACTGGACCTCATGACGCAGCCTAACTGTTCCAATATAGTCATTAAAATTTGTTTTACTGAGTGAATCTGTCCTTCGTTTTTCAAAGGCCCTTCTCGCTACGACAAACTCTTCGCAACCAAAGTCTTGAATCTGCTTATGGTCGAGATTAATTTCGTACTCTCGCTGAAAGCTGTCAGACTTTTTTTGCGAAATTTGAGAGGCCGAAAAGTTCATATAGACCCGGCCCTGACCCAATCCTTTTTTAAGGCATTGTGCGACTGCGAGTTTATTCTTAACACCCGCTTTGTCATAGACTAATTTGACAGTATCAGGATGCTCAGAGAAATCAGTGTCACCGTCGACACTAAAGTCTCCGCGAAACGAGACGGCCTTTAATGTTCGGCCATCTTTCTTTTGAATATCTGCAAAATCGACTGCGTCAATTTTTCCAAAAGTGATAGTGATAATTCCGTTGCCACCTTGTACGTGAGGAACACTCAAAAAAAGAACGAAAAGTGAAACAACTGCTTTTAGGTTTTTCATAAAAACTCCCTTTGTTCTATTTTAAGGGGTAGCGGCCTTAAAATTTTATTTGCATTCCCTCTGAGTCAATCAAAATTTGCTATATGAATGATTCTAGGAACTTAGGTCCCAAATAACGATTATTGAAGGGACCGCCACAAATACGAGCTTGCCAAATTTTTAGGGCAATTCAATAATGAGGCTCTGTATTATCGAAACCTTAGGTCTCAATGCTTTTGAATCGCTTATTTTTCACGGCACTCGTCGGGGCCTCACTCAGTTGCTTTTCATCTCATGATTTTCGCAGTCTTAGGCAAAACATGGACCAGGCGCTGGAAAGCTTTACCAAATTAGGGTTTGTGGGGCGCGGTACTCCGATACCCACCCTTGCTATTCAGATAAAGATCGCCGGCGGACCAGAACTCTACAAAAAAATCATGGGAGAGTTGCCATTCACGCCCATTCGTAGGATCCATCCGGCCAATAGCGCACTGTTTGATATTGCTTCACTCACTAAGGTTTTCACGACTGCTCTCTATCTTAGGCTCTACCAACAAGCTTTAGTGCCGTCCTACAAAGAAAAAATCAAAAACTGGAAGCTCAATCAAAAATTATTCAAACTGCCCCGGCGTCTTTTAAATTCAAGCTTAGAACAACTCATGCGGCACTCGTCTGGACTCTCGGCCACTCTTCCTTATGAACATCTTCGACCGCTGAAAAGACGAGAACTCTTTGAATGGCGGCCGTTTTTTTCACATCCCAGACTCTTTAAAATCAAAAAGAAAAAGTACCAGTATTCTGATCTTAATTTTATTATTCTTGGACTCTTTCTGGAGCTCTATTTAAAAATGCCGCTTGAGAAGCTTATGGAAATTCATCTCTTTAATCCACTCAAGCTTGAAAAAACCTTCTACCACCCGCCCTTCTATGGCGTGAAATCGATCATCTCTTCTTATTCCAGCGATTATGCGGCCAAATTTAAGATTGCACCAAAAGGGCATGTCAGAGATGAATGGGCGCGAATTTTAGGTGGCGTATCTGGCCATGCGGGACTTTTTTCGACATTGCCGGATATCTCTAAGTTTGTTGAAATGCTCCTTGGGAAGGTCGCCGATGCTTCACTGCTTGAAGCTCCAGTATTATCAGCAATGAAAAAACCTCTTCCTACCGATTTTAGAAAGGCCCAAGGAATGGGGATCATGCTTCAGCATAAAGATATTTCTTTCAGTGCTCCTGGCTCGGGAGGAAAAGAGGGTTTCGGCCATACAGGTTTTACTGGGACTTCTTTTTGGGCCAACGAAAAAAGTAAGCACTTTGTGGTTTTATTGACCAATCGCTCCGCTTCTCCAATAGGGGACCGAAATCCTAAACTCTCTTTTCAGACTCTACGTTATGTACGCCAATCAATTGCTAAAATTGTTCAAGACTATCTATTTTCCAAAGGAAGTGAGCTTTGAGTTCAGAATTGATTTTTATTTTGGCCGCTGTCGTCTTGCTTTTACAGATTGGTTTTTTTCTGTGGCTAAGCTCGGTTTTGAAAGGCCTTCCCTCCCAGCTGCAAAGTGGGCGAGATAAGAGTTTTATGGAATTGCAGATGCAGATTTTGCGGGGGCTCAAAGATGAAAATGAGCAGTCCATGAAGTTTTTGTCGCAGTTCCGATTTGATCTGCAAAAAGAGATGTCTCTTCAGAGTGAAAAACTCACGGAAAAAGTAGAATCAAAACTCAATGATATTTCCCAAAAGGTTCAAGAAAGTTTGAGCGACGGACTTAAGCAGACAACAAAAACATTTGTCGGAATTATGGAACGACTTGGGCGAATCGATGAGGCCCAAAAAAAGATTGAACAACTCTCAACAAATGTCGTCTCTCTGCAAGACGTGTTAACTGACAAAAAAACCCGCGGCATCTTTGGCGAAGTTCAGTTAACGCAGCTTCTTGTCAGCGTTTTTGGAGAAGGAAAAAATTGTCCCTATGCCCTTCAGCAGACTCTCTCTAACCGAGCTATTGCCGATGCTGTTTTGTTTTTGCCCGATCCCATAGGAACAATTGCTGTGGACTCAAAGTTTCCATTGGAAAATTATCGCCGGCTTGTTGATCCCCGCCTGGCCCCAACAGAGAGGAAAGAGGCGGCCACTAAGTTTAAAAAGAACGTCAAAAAACATATCGATGATATCGCCGGGAAGTATATCTTGGAAGGCGAAACAAGCGACCAGGCGATATTGTTTTTACCGGCGGAGGCCATTTTTGCTGAAATTCACGCTCACCATCCAGAACTCATTGAGCATGCTCAGAAAAAAAGAGTATGGTGCACCTCTCCAACCACTTTTATGGCCGTGCTAACGACCTTGCAGGTCACGCTCAACAATATGGAGCGCAGTAAATATGCCGATGTCATTCATCAAGAGCTCGAAAAACTAGGACGAGAATTCGTGCGCTACCGAGATCGGTGGAATAAATTGGCCCAGCATATTGAGACAGTCAGCAAAGACGTTAAGGAGATTCATGTTACGACAGATAAGATCTCTGAAAGGTTTGGAGAGATAGGACGAGCAGAATTGCAGGCAGAAAAGGCACTCTTTGAAAGCAATCCGCTATGACGATCTCTACACCGGTTAAAAGAATTCTGTTGGTCGATGATGAAGCTGATTTTCTTAAAATCTCCCATGAAGTTTTGGATGATTTTTTTGGGAAACAAGTTGAAATTTTCCAGGCCAAAGATGGGCAGGAAGGCCTTGAAAAACTGATAGAGCAAAAAATTGATCTGCTTATTACCGATCTCAAAATGCCGAGAGTTGATGGAGATTCGTTAATTGAAATGACTCATCGATTGGTAGAAACAAAGAGACCTAAACATGTGATTGTTTTATCTTCTCAATTGCCGGAGAATCCATCGCATCCAGCTCTAACTTATCTCTCAAAACCTTTAGACAAAAAAATCCTTCAAGCAACTGTTTCGACAATTCTTTCCCTCAAAATGGATTCTTCGAAAGTGATTGATTCTCTTACTGAATCAATCGTAGATTTACTCAGTCAAAAGGGATTTTCTGCTTATCCGGACAGAATCAACTCTGCTCTTTTGCAGGAGGCCAGTTTTCCGCGCTACCTTTCCGCCTTCACCACTGCTTCACTCAACGAGACTTTCTTTTCCATTAGCTTGAGTTTCGAGCAGGACTGCCCCGAAGGAATCCCGACAAATACCGACAAGAAAAATTTTGTAGCAGAGCTTTTGAACCAGACCCTAGCGGACTCAGGATTTTGTTTTTCCCCCTCCACGATTGTGGTCGGTCATGACCATTTGTTGGAGCATGAGTTTGAAGGTATGCTCATTTCAAGAACGTTTTCGTGTTACCCGAGTTTTTTCCATTTGGGAGTCGTTCTCAAGGAGCAACATGCCTGATATTCAAAAAGCTTCTGAAACCCCGGTACCATTTGATACCACTCGAAAGTTTGTTCATGATATTTCTAACCTCTTAACTGTCGCCGATGCTGCATTGACCATGATTCAGGTTAATATGGAGCTGAATGACTTCGGAGGACCCGACTCTCAGAAACAGCGGGTAAGGATGGAGAAGATTGACCAATCTATCAAAAAGATGTTGGCCCTCGTTGAAGAATTTCGAATACACTATCAAGAGCAAAAATAAAGTCTCTTAACAAAGGAAGGTTTATGTTGAAGCAGTTTAGGATCAAATCCAGTACCTTTTTATTTCTTTTCTGTGGTCTCGGATTAGGACAGGTAAATGCAAGTTTTCTTGTCGAGCCAATTTTGGGCTATAATATTGGTAACTTTGAGAGCTTCACAGGTGAAGATCAAAGCGCCAAAGGTATTGGAATTGGTGGGCGTTTGGGATTTGAATACCTCGGTCTGCAAGGTGCCCTCGATGGTTCATTTTCTACTCTAGATATCGATGACAATATCGATGATGATGGTGAGTTGCGAGAGTTTGGACTTTTCATCGGTTATGATTTCCCGATTTTGTTCAGAGTTTGGGCCGGCTACATGTTTTCAGCGAATATGGAGCGTGGCAACACTGACTTTAGAGGTTCAGGAACAAAAGTTGGCGTTGGTTTCTCACCATTACCGCTTTTGTCTCTCAACCTAGAATACAAAATGATTAATTTTGATGAACTCGAATTTGGTGGTGTGACAACGTCAGCCGACCGAGATTTAAACACATTGTTTTTCTCAGTCAGCGTTCCGTTGAACTTGTAAGTTACTTCTAAATTATAAAGGGAATTGAAAGAAACGTTCGACCACAAAAATACGATCTTTCAATTCCCCATAGGCAGAGGTGCTAACCGGAATCTCTTCTTCAAGTCTGTTCTGAAACTTCGTGATGAATTCCTTAACTCCTTTAATTTCTGCGTTCGAAGATACTTCATAGATAAAATCTTCGTTGGCTATTTCAATAGAAGAACCTTCGAATTTCATATTGATTTCCTTATTAAGGTCGCTAAGAGACAGCTCTAGCTGTGGTACTACACTATTTTCAATAGAATCGGACTCATCTCTTTTAGCAATCTCTATTTGTTTCTTGAACTCATTTTTTTTATTGCTGTAGTAGTATTCGGGATGGTCAGTCTTTAAAAAGAGCTCGAACGCCTCAAGTTCTAAAGCTGCCTGTTGATCTCCAGACTCGATGGCATCATTCAGTCGGGTGTATTCTTTACCCCAGCGATATTCTGGAGATTTCTCGGCTAACGCAAGGGTAACAGCAACATTACTAATACCTGTCCGTTCGATAGAAAATAACGAACGACCCTTTTTATCGACAATTTCCCCATTCTCGTTAAAGCGGAAAGAAAAATCTGAGGTATTTCCACCAGCTGTAGTGCTGGAAAAACTGTCATTTGAGTCATGTACTATTGACTTAGAGACTTTAAACCCAATTTTTCGCAATTCTGTACCAAAGTCTTCACTAAACTTTGCAATTTTTTGGGCAAGAATTTCTTCGCCCAATGGAGGATAAAAGCTCATAAGGTCTGATAATTTCGGCAGGTACTTTTGAGCAATATCTTTTTTGCCTAATGCAATGAGGTCTTTTAATTTTTTCTCATAGGCCCTGAAAACGTCATATTCCAATGAGACCCTTTTTTTGCTTGAAAGCGGCTTTTCTTCTTTAACACCCTTTATTCTCTGTACCGCTTGGCCAGGCTCGTATTCTAGCGAAATTCCGTAATCGTCTTTTAGTGTTTTATCGACACCATTGGTTAACCAGTCTACCAAGAGCGCAACGTGCTTCACTGTCGTATCTTTTGCTTTCACTGGCTTAATATCATGTGACGTCAAAACTCCTTTCACATCGGCCGGCATCCAGGGATGAAAACGTTCGGGGTAGAGCATGCTTTTGGAAACTTTTTTGCTGTCTTCGTGCTTTCTAGCAAGCTCATCATAGTGAGAAGGATCAAGGGCCTTGGAGACCACAAAATCAACATCTGTCTTTAACTTCTTTGCAAGTGTCCACAATGTGGCAATTTGCTTATGGGCCTCGTCGAAACTCATCTCAAGTTCTGGTTGGCCTTTGAGATAATCTCGGTAAATATTGCGGGCCTTTAGCGCTTCTTTTTTTGTTTTATCAGGATCAAGGTGATTAAACCCATAGGCCGGTCCAAGAGAGAGTTCCGCAGTTTTAATGAGCTGCTCAACTTCTTCTTGAAGGTGAAGGACGGCCTTGCTGTCGCTACTGTTTTCTAAATTTCTCAATGATTCTTGAAGTTGAGCAAGTTGAGAGTCTGCCCAGGGATAAATCTGAGTCGATAAAACGCTTGCTCTTTGAGCAGTCCAATTCGCAACGTTGTCAGAATCAAGTTCAAAAAGGTAGGGGAGTGTAGGAATTCCAGAAACTTTTTTCTGGGCCGCAGTGATTTCTGCTATACGCTGCTGTCTACCGGCTGGATTAAAGAGTTCAGAACTATCGTAATCGTCAGGAAAAAACGTTGGCCAATACTCTTGCAAGCGATATTGTTCAGGCACTTCATTCCAGTGATAATCAAGTGCTTCAATCGCTCTTCTCTCGGCGGTAATCACGGAGAGGTCTTCGTCTTTATCAGCGCTTGTAAAATAAACTAATTGAGGAAGATTGTTTTCGAGCTGAGTCACGCGCTGCTTTTGTGCCTTGGCCATCCGGATGACCGTTGCAATTTCGCCCTTACGATCTTCAGTCAAAAATGATTGAATCGCCTCGGATTCCGTGGCCCTTTTGCCAAATCGCAGTCCTACCTTGTTTTTTGAGCAGCTCATGAAGAGCGCTAATAAAATCAATGGAATGAAGCGTAGTCGTATGTTCATAGAATCCTCTCTCTAAGGTCTTTTTGTTTAGGGTCTCTTTAATGTGTCAGAAGATAACAAATTTAAGAAAAAAACGCAATGCGTCACTGCTTTTTGAGTAATCTCTCCTATGCGGTGCCAGGTTGGGTATGAAAAATTTACGGCCTTAAACCTTTGGGCGTCGAGAGTCGCTCAATGATTTCAAAAAGAAGGTAAATCAATACGGCCAAAACGGCGGCCGGAATAGCACCTTGAAGGATAATTTTGAGGCTATCGAGGGCCAGACCTGTCGCTATGAGCGTTCCGAGGCCTCCTGCACCAACAAAGGCGGCCAGCGTGGCCATTCCTACATTAATCGTCGCTGAAGTTTTAATTCCCGCCATAATACTCGAAAATGCGAGTGGAAATTCAATCAGCCGCATTCGCTGGGAAAAACTCAGCCCCAAAATGACAGCGAGCTCTCGTTGTTCCGAACGAATCTGCCCCATACCGAGGTAAGTGTTGCGTACAATTGGAAGAAGCCCATAGAGAAACAGCGCGATGATTGAGTTTAGGGTTCCAATACCAAAGAGAGGAATTAAGAAACATAAGAGTGCGAGGGCCGGTATGGTTTGCAGTAAACCACTTATTAGAAGAATCACATGTCCAAGTCTTCGGTGGTAAAACCCAACGACACCCAAGGGCACACCGACCAAAACGGAAGCAAATAAGGAGAAGAAAACCAGAAAGAGGTGCTCTCCTGTCAGCTTCCATAACTTTTTAAGCAGACTCGCCGAAAGACCATTTTTTTCTTTTCGGGAAGTCTTTTGCTGGGCCGCTTGTGCAAAACTTTTTCCATCCAGCTCCACGGTTTTATTCATGCCCCGCATTTGTTTGGTGGTTAAACTCTTTTCCAAATCTATTAGAGTCGCCCAAATGGTTGGATGATTGGTGGCAAATTCTTTCCTAGTCAAAATCACAGTGTAGTAGGAAGGAAAAAATTCCAAATCGTCTTCAAGAATGACGAGGTCGTGGGTCTCGATTTTGGGATCAGTTGTGTAGACCTCGATAAAGTCAACTTTTTTTCGAGTGAGTGCCCGGTAACTGAGAGAGTGCTCCATCGCAATGATTGAATTGCTAAGTTTGTAGCGGGCGGCCAGACGCTTCCAACCATCTTGTCTCTGGACAAATTCATAGGAGAGTCCACCTTTCAGATTGGAAAAGTCTTTTAACTGAGAAAGTTTATTCAGGCCCTTCTCTTTTGCCATCTTTTTGCGGACAGCAATTGCATAATTATTTTGCGGTCCTAAAATCGGCGACATCATAAGACCTTGGGCCAACAAACCTTTTTGAATCGATTCCCAAGTCCGCAATTCTGGTGTTTTTAAAATCACTTCGGCAATTGTTCCGGTGTATTCTGGATAAATATCAATTTCACTATTTCTCAAAGCGCTTGCGAGGACGCCAGTCCCCCCCATACCTGAGCGCATTTCAGTGGATATTCCTTCGTTTTCCAAGGTGAGTTTTAAGAGTTCCGCCAAAATGTAGCTTTCCGTAAAACTTTTAGAGCCAATTTTTACGGTCTTTGCCCCAACGGAAGAGAAGATAAAACTCAAAAAAAAGACAAGAAGAATGGCCCATCTCATGAATGAATTTCTGCTAAAAGAGCGTGGGCAGTTTGTGACTGAATAAAACGCGTCACAAAAGGGTCGCTAGGGTTTTTGACAAGATCTTGTAAGACCCCATGTTGAACCATTCGACCTTCGTGAAGAAGGGTGATTGTGTCACCAAAAAAAGCCGCCTCATTCATATCATGGGTGACAAAAAAAACTGTTGTTTGCAATTTTTCAAAGATCACTTCTAAATCTTGCTGCAGCTCAGAGCGAACCAAGGGATCCAAGGCACCGAGTGGTTCATCGAATAGCAAAAATTTCGGTCGGTTCATCAAAGCGCGGATGATCCCTACCCGCTGCTGTTGTCCGCCACTGAGTTGCCGAGGAAATTTATCGAGCAGCTCTGGATCAAGTTGTACAAGTTCTACAAGCCAATCTAATCTCTTTTGTTCTTCTTCAGCGCCGAGGTTATGATTGTAGACGGCGAGCAGACAATTTTTCTTCGCCGTTAAATGCGGAAAAAGCCCGCCATTTTGAATCACGTATCCATAGGAGAGAAAAAAATCTTGTTCAAGTTGAGAAGAGGCCTTTTGACTGAGTAAATTATGAAAGAGTCTGACCTGCCCTTCGTCCGGCGCCAAAATACCAGCAAGTATTTTGAGTAAAGTCGTTTTGCCAGAGCCACTGGAGCCGATGAGCACATGGACTTTTTTTTCTTCCAACGCCAAAGATAGCGACTGCAAAACAGTTTTGCCGCCAAATTTTTTACTGACATTTTCAATAGTAATCACGAAAAGCCTAGAATTTTTACTGCCATTCCAAAATAAATCAAAAGGCCCGTAATATCGACAACCGTGGTCAATGCTGGCGATGCCACCAGGGCCGGATCCAAGCGAAGCCCAGCGGCACATAACGGCAGGGCCGCACCGATGACCGTTGAAGTCATGACCTGAAGCCCCAGCGCTGCAGAAATCACGGCCGCAATTTGGAAAAGAGAATAATCATTAGGGAGGGCCAATTCGCTGCTGAGGAAAAGAACTTTGCCGTAGGCCAAAATTCCCAAAGTTATCGCCAACAAAAATGAAACTTTAAATTCTTTATAGAGAACCGGAAAAAATTTATTCGGACGAAACTCCCCTAAGGCGAGCGCGCGAATGATAACGGTTGCAGACTGGGACCCGGAGTTTCCACCAGTATCAGCAATCATTGGCATATAGAGCGCCAAGACCATCAGACTCATCAGTCCGTCTTGGTAGGAATGAATAATCATACCAGAAAAAATTCCCAAAATTGACAGAGCAATCAGCCAAACGACCCGGTTTTTATAGTGGGAAAATGTAGGCGTTCGCAGATAAGTGGTGCTGTCTGCTCCGCGAGTAATGGCCATAAACCGTTCCATATCTTCTGTCTGACCAGCTTGAATAATGTCAAAAATATCGTCGTAGGTAATAATGCCCACCAGTGAGCTTTTTTGATCAATAACAGGAAGGACAATCAAATCATATTTTGCCATTTTTTGGGCCGCTTCATCTTGGTCATCATCGGTGGCCACAGTCACAAATTCTTCATTCATAATTTCGCTGATAATTTTTGCTGGAGCTGCCAAAATAAGATCTTGAAGAGTGACGACTCCTAGAATTTTTCTTTGTTCGTCCACAACGTAGGCGTAATAAATTGTCTCTTTCCCAGGTGCCTCTAGTCGTAGCTTATCAATTGCCTGGGACACACTTAACTGGGGTCGCAAAATAGCATACGAGGACGTCATGACCGAGCCGCAAGTGCCTTCAGTATAAGAGGCCAAGCGCCGAATATCTTCGCGTTCTGCTTGGGCCAGGGCGGGCAGGATGGATTGTCTTTTTTCCTCAGGAAGTTTGTTATAAAGATCGGCCCTTTCATCGGGATCGAGTTCCGTGAAGATTGCGGCCAGTTCATCGCGGCGCAGAGTTTCTGCTAGTTCAACTTGGACATCGAGGTCTAAAAAACTAAAGATCTCGACTCGTCTCTCCAGGGAGAGCATCAAAAGCATGTCCCAAACTTCATCAGATTTGAGTTCGTTAAAAAGTTCTGCGACTTCGGCCGGATGGCCTTCTTTCATCCATGTCACAAGCTCTTGATCATGATGCCCGTGGTAATATTCTTTGATTTGCTTAAGTGAAAGATCCATAGACCACTATGTTAAAGAAGAGTCGTGGACAAGACAATGAGAAGTTGTTCTGAAAAAGAAGCTAGGAAATACTGAGGCCTTCAAGCGAAAGGCCCCGGGTATTATGAAGTAAATATCAGATTTTCCAGTAATATTCGATGACGAGTCGTTTCTCGAAAGGAAATGGAACATCTTCGGCCATCGGTTCAGAGACCATATTTCCAATTTCTTTTTCTCCCTTCATCTCAGTATTCAAATAAGCAGGAATGGCTGAAAGTCTCGGTCTTGCTTTTGCTTGGAGTAAAATGCCTGTTTGCTGACCCTTATCGGTCAAAGAAACGTGGTCACCTACACCGACAAGTTGACCGGGAGATTTAATTTTTTTTCCATTCAAGAGGACGTGTCCGTGAACCACAAGTTGCCTTGCTGCTGGAATCGAAGGGGCCCAATTTAATCGGAACAACACATTATCAACTCGTCTTTCTAAATTGATAACCAAAGTATCAACCCAAGAGCGAGTTCGATCTCGTTTCGACTTTTTAACTAAGTTCACTAATTGCTTTTCTCTAAGACCGTAATGAAAAAGCACTTTTTGCTTTTCAATCAAACGAATCGTGTAATCAGAGAGTTTCTTTCGCTTCATTCCGTGAATGCCGGGGCCATAGGGCTTTCGTTCCAAAGCTCCTGGCTTTCCTAATCCAGGGAGTTCAACCCCCAAACGCCTCTGAATTTTAAACCGAGAACGTCCCATATCTACTTTGGCCATATTTTCTACTCCAAAAGGTATTCTAAAACAAAGTCTCGGCACCTTAACATGAGGTTTTAGGCCTGAAAAGGGGTTATTGCTTCTTTATCGTTTTCACTGCGTTGCTAGGGTAGGCCTTAGCGCCAGAATTGCGAAAAATGTTTTGAATCATCTCGAGGGTGGCACAGGTGACCTGTTTTCCATAGTTCCCCTCGTAGCGTCCCGCCCGAAATTTCGCCTGCTCCAGAGTCAGCGCGGTAATAACGCCAAATCCCACAGGAACTGATTTCTCTAGGCTGAGTTCCAGGAGTTTTTGCGAGCAAGCACTGGCCACAAAATCAAAATGGGGGGTTTCTCCTCGAATAAGACATCCGAGTGCCACAACTCCGTCGACATTTTTGGTTTCAATGAGAAGCTTTGCCGCAAGAGGTATCTCAAAAGCACCCGGAACCTCCATAAGATGGAGATGGTCTTCTTTTAAATGATACTCGACAAGGGTTTCCAAACAGGCCTCGAGCATCTCTTGCGTGAGCTCCTGGTTAAAGCGGGAGCGGACAATTCCAATGCGCAAATTTTCTGGATTGCAGCTGAGATCAAATTCTTCGGGATTAAAAGCATCACTATTATTCATGAGGGGTAAAAAAACCTCGGAGCTCATTGTGATGTCTAGGATCTTGTAAATAGATGGAAAGCTGTTCGATTGAAATCAAAGGAAGTTTCCATTTTTTGTTTCGCGCTTCAAGATCTGGAAGCCGAGACATTGTTCCATCATCATTTATAATTTCACAGATTACGCCTACGGGAGGGTGCCCACTGAGACGGCATAAATCGACGGCCGCTTCTGTGTGACCCGGGCGACCCAAAATTCCTTTCGGATGAGATCGCAGAGGGAATATATGACCCGGGCGAATAAAGTCGCTGGCCTTAGAGTTTTCTTTGGTGAGGATTTCAATTGTTCGCGCGCGATCGTGTGCTGAAATTCCAGTCGAAATACCGACTTTAGCATCAATGCTCACAGTAAAGGCCGTTTGCTGATTAGAACGATTTTCGCTGACCATCGGTGGAAGGTCTAGACGATCACAGTAGCTGGGAGGAAGAGGTGCACAAATAAGACCTCGTCCTTCGATGGCCATAAAATTGATGACATCTGGTCCTGCGTGAACGCCAGAACAAATGAAGTCACCTTCATTTTCTCTTTTTTCATCATCGACAACGATAATGACTTCGCCGCTGCAAAATCTTTGGAGTGCCTCTTTGATCTCAGTAAACATCTTTATAGGTCCTAGACTGTTCCCGCTCTAGCGCCCGAGATTGGCCTCTTTGGGTGCTCAAGTCAAATGCTACGAAGAGGATCGAGCAAAATAGGCCTGCCCCATTCGGTGCAAATATTTTCCAATCAAATCAGTTTCAATATTCACAAGATCACTGACCTGCAATCGAGAAAGATTCGTGTGCTCCCAGGTATGAGGAACAATCGCCACATCAAAAAAATCTTCGTTGGCGTGTTGACCAAGACCGGCGACTGTCAATGAAACTCCATCGATAGCAATAGAGCCTTCCGGAATAAGAAGATGAGAGATGGCCTCTGAGAGGGAAAACCTGATTCTGACTTGTTGAGACTCTTTTTCGATATTTAAAACTCTTGCCACGGCATCGACATGCCCTTGTACGAGGTGGCCGCCAAGCTTACCACCAAGACAGAGGGCCGGCTCGAGATTGATTAAGCGGCCAGGCTTCCACTGACCGAGCGTTGTTTTTTCGACCGTTGTTTGAACCACGTCAAATTGTAACTGGTCGTTCGAGGGTTCGCAGACTGTGAGGCACACTCCATTGCAGGCAATAGAATCGCCGGCCTTTGATCCTTCTAAAGCGTGTTCTATTTTGATAACGATTCGAAAACTTGCTCCCTCTTTCGCTTCAAAAGATAGGAGCTCTCCAGTGCATTGTATAAGTCCAGTAAACATGGTGTTGGCCCTTCCTTTATCTGCTGATAATCTTGCATCCCCATGGTGGCAAGCCGGTGAGTTAAAGTATCTTCACCAATTTTTAACGAATGACAAAACATCGCTTCATTTGTTGGCAGTAGTGGTGCCGAAATCGTATCGCCATTGAGATTTTTTGATGTTTTAAAACAATACATTTCATTCCAGGCTTGGCCTTTTAAGAAAAAATCGAAAACCTTCCTTCCACCTTCCACCAATAAAGTTTGAACTCCGTCCTCATAGATTTTCATCAGCAATTCATCAATCGCCGCGGGATTGATTGATGAAGCTCCGTGTTCCAAGGTTTCACCTCTTTTGGAAAGCACGTAACGCTTAGGTAATTCCGGATGGATCGCCCCATCTAAGCGGGCGGTTAATTGAGGTTTGTCGTGTCTGGCAGTTTCTCCTCCAACTAAAATTCCCTGAACTGAATTTCTCAGTAAGTGAACCATTCTTCGAGAAGCTTCTCCCGACATCCAAGGAGTTGGAGAGTTCCTCAGACCAATATATCCTCGATTATCTTCTGCCCATTTCAAAACAACCCATGGTCTGCTGGACCTCATTGCATGAAAAAATTGACGGTTTAAAAAAGCACCTTCGGACTGAAGAACGCCTTCTGTAATTTCAATTCCCGCTCCAAGGAGCTCTTGAAGACCTTTGCCACTGACTTCAGGGTTCGGGTCACGGTTGGCAACGACCAACCTTTTGATCTTTGCTTGTATGACCGCAGGCACGCAGGGCAGAGTTTTTTTTCTTATGTGGCAGCAGGGCTCTAGGGTGCAATAAAGCGTCGAGCCAGCGGGGTCGAAACCATGATTGCGACAATCGGCCAAGGCCTCTCTTTCAGCATGGGGCGAGCCACTTCCCTGATGAAATCCCTTGCCAATAATTTTATTGTTGAAAACAAGAACCGCACCAACCGCAGGATTTGGAGCGGTTAAACCGTAGGCCTTCGAGGCCTCTTGAATGGCCTGGGCCATAAAAAAATCGTCGCTCATTTTCACGTTGAGTTATTGCTCCAACACAAAGTAGCGAAACTCACTGCGGTGATGCAGGTAAAGTTCCCGGTAGGGGCGGAGTGAATAAGAAGGAGCAACGCCCAGCCATTCTTTGATCGTCGTCTCTGGAATTTCTTGATCAAGCCACCAAAATATGGCCGCTTGTCTTAAGGATTTAGGTGTTAAAATTTCACTATTTCCCAATAATGCAGACAGTTGTTTGAACAGAATTTCAATTCCTCTAGGCGAAAGACCCGGCGCTAAGATTTTGTAATGATTGGCATTAAAAAACAGAAGTTCAAAATAGAGCTGCGCTTCTTGCTGAAAGGATCTCAGTTGCATTCTGTAATCGCTCAAAAGCTTTTGTGTAGAGTGGGGTAGCGGCACAGTGTAAGGATCTCGTTTTTTTTGCCGAACTAAAATGCGCTCTTCTAAGACATCAGAAAAAACTAGGGCGCTCAACTGGGAGACCCTAAGCCCGCAATGATAGATTAAATGAATCACCACGAGGTTCCGAGTGACTAGCAATTCGTTAAAGCGCTCACCTTCTGAGAGAACTTTTTTTTGCAATAATGTTTTATTCAAAAGACCTATAGATTCCCAAGAGGGAGGATTAGGAATGTCTAATTTTTTAGGTGACACAGGAATACTTGTGGCAGGATTCGAGGCGACCACATTGTGGTCCATTAAAAAGTCGATAAAGAGTCTCAAGGCCTGGATTTTTCTGCGTCTAGAATTACTGGAATCATAGCGCTGCTGAATATAGGCGCCGTATTCCCGAATGCTTTCGGAAGAAAAGGAAAGACCAAGCTTGCCGATTTTCTTCACATGGAGAAATTCGAAAAAACAATTGAGATCAGTCCGATAGTTTTTTAGGGTATTGTGGCTTTTGCCTGTTTCCTTCAGCCGATCGAAAAATCGATTTTCAAAATCGGCCAATGTCGTAATGTGTGAAATTTCTTCCATCTATTGCACTATGCCACACCGGGGACTTGCCATGAATCTTGCGATACGTCATTGCCCGTGATAGCACAAACTCCAACGTCTGGCCGCATTCAACAGAATGGGTCATGAGATCACCTTAAGGAACCTAGTGAGTATGGAAAAGTCTCCTCTCTGGAAGCGCAATTTTCCTTTCGCCGAATGCTCTCAGGAGACATTCAAAGAAGCATTTTGTCACAGCTCTTATGTTCATGAAAACTCGTCGGCTCGCTCTAATGAAAGGGCAGAGTTCTTAGGAGACGCAGTTGTCGATTTGCTCGTTTCCCGCGACTTATTTCAGCAATATCCTTCCTCATCTGAAGGTGAATTATCTCAATGGCGCAGCTCAATCGTATCCGAGGCAGGTCTTAGTAAATTGTGCCGTACCCTAGAGCTCCAAGTTTTTTTATTGTTAGGTCGTGGAGAATCTATTAGTCACGGTGATCAAAAAAGTTCAGTGCAGGCAAATTTGGTCGAGGCCATCTTAGGGGTGACCTATGACAGATTTGGGATGATGTTATGTGAAAAAATTTGGTCCCATTGGCTGGAACTTTTTGCAGAATTATACGGAGCTGATTTCTATAAAGAACAAATAAAAAAACAAGTGGATCTGAAATCAAGACTCCAAGAATGGTTGATGGCCAAAAAAATGGCGCTTCCTAGATACACGATAAGCCCCATGGTCGGCGCTGAGGGATTTGTAGGTCAGGTTTATTGTGCAAGCCAATCTTTTGGCCCGGTTGAAGGGACTTCCAAAAAAAAAATAGAGAAAGCTCTAGCAGCTGAGGCGTATCGCTCTCTTACACATGGGAATTCATTATGAAGCCGTTTTATTTGATTAACCCCAAGCATAAGTCTCTCACAGTAGGACTCTTGGGCGCTCCCAATGTTGGAAAAAGCTCATTGGTGAATTGCTTGCAAGGAATGGACCTCAGTATTGTCTCGCCAAAACCACAGACAACGAGAAACAGGTTTTTGAGTATTTTTCACGTCGATGATGTCGAGATTATTCTACAAGATACCCCAGGACTGCACACTAGTAATCAAGAACTCAATATTCGGATGAACAATCAGGCCATGATGCTTGATGGCTGTGATTTGGTTTGCGCGGTAATCGATACAAAAACCGATTTAGTTGCGCAAATTGAATCATTTTTGAAGACTTTGCAACAGCAAGCGTCTCATCAAAAAGATTTTGAAGATTTATTTAAAAAACAATGGTGGCTTATTATTCAGAAGGCCGACCTGATTGATGACCAGGAAAAATTTCAGCAGCAGTGGCAAAGCATTCAAAAAGATTGGCCAGTGTTTCAAAAAATCTTTTCTGTGAGTGCTGAAACAGAGGGCGGTATTCATTTGCTAATTTCTGCGCTACTTGACCATGCCCCAAAAGCGCCCCATTTGTTTCCAGAGGGAGACATTTCCAATAAAAACGAACGGTTTTTTGTTGCTGAATTTATTCGCGAGCAGGTTTTTCTAAGGATATCCGATGAGATACCCTACGAAGTTGCCGTTGTGGTCGATAGTTTTCAAGACAATTTCAGAAAAGATGAACAGACCGGTGAGGAAAAACTTCATCGCTCTGAAATTGCCGCTACCATCCTGGTCAATAGGCCTTCCCAGCGGGCCATTATCATTGGGAGTGGTGGGAAAATGATTCGAGAAATTGGTCAGCAATCTCGAGAGAAATTAGAAAAATTTTTGGACCGAAAAATCTATCTCAAACTTCACGTTAAGGCCTCGCCAAAATGGTTTCGCAATAATTTTGTTTTAGAAGAAATAGGCCTCCCAAGGGCACCCCGTTCACAGCGAGTTTGGAGACAACAATGAGTTTTATAGTTTCTCTTATCGGACGACCAAACACTGGAAAAAGCTCGCTTTACAATGCTTTGGTGGGAGGTTCTCGTTCTCGAATTACATTTGATATGCCAGGGGTGACTCGCGACAGGCACTATGGAGATTTGATTGAAGAAGATGACTTGAAAAAAAAAGAGATCTCCCTCGTCGATACCGGAGGTTTTTTTCCCCAGTTTGGTAAAGATTGGGACCTTATGGAGCAAAAAAGAACGAGCAAAAAATCCGCAGATCCTTTTTATGTCGTGATGGCAGAACAGGCCCGGTTCGCAATTGCCGAATCTGATCACGTGTTACTCGTAGTAGACGGCAGAGAAGGACCTCAAAATTTTGATTTAATGATTGCCGAAGAGCTTCGCAAGTCTGAGCGTCCTTTTTGGGTCGTGGTCAATAAAATAGATTCGGTTAAGCAAGAAGGACTCGAGTTTGATTTTTTCCAAATTGGAGTGACAGAAGACCAGCTTTTTTCTGTTTCTGCTGCTCACAAACGCGGCACTGAAACTTTGCGATCGGCCTTATTTAATCTCGTGAGTTGGGAAAACAGATTCGATGATGACGAAGATGAATTCAGTGCTAAAACGTTAGGCGCTGTCGCCTTAGTGGGAACGCCCAATAGTGGGAAATCTACACTGCTAAACTGCCTAATCCAGAGAGAGCGCGCCATCATTAGTCCAATAGCTGGAACAACTGTCGATCCGATTGAAGATGTTTGGAATCTCAATCTGGAAGGTCACGAACTCGCAGAAGAGTATGGTCCCAAAGGAAAATTAAAAATTGTTGATACTGCCGGGATTCGCCGAAAGGCCCGTATTGAACATCATGTCGAACAAATTAGTGTCTATAGGGCCCTCAGATGTTTGAGTGAATGTGATATTGCTCTATTAGTTGTGGATGCTGAGCTATCTTTGAAAACTCAAGATCTAAAAATTGCTTCTCTAGCATTGGAAAAAGGAAAATCATTAATATTAGTCATCAATAAAGTCGATCTGAAAGATTGGGATGACAAAAACAGACGGGACTGGATTGCCGATTTGAAGGCCTATCATCCATGGCTGAATTTTTCTCAAATGGTTTTGATTAGTGCACTAAAGAAAAAAGGGCTGGGCGCCTTAAAGGCCGCAGTTCTTAATACTCTGCAAGTTCGTAACAAAAAACTGCCCACATCTAAGGTCAACAAGGCCTTGATGAGTCTGTGTGAGCGTCATACGTTGATGCTCGATAAAAACCGGGGGAAATCTTTAAAAATAAAATACGCGACTATGGTGAAAAGCGACCCTCCGACTTTTTTAGTCAATGTGAATAAAGAGAAAGGGATCCCAGATAGTTATAGGCGCTATTTAGCAAACGGTATGCGGAAAGTGTTTGATATGAGAAATACGCCAGTTCATTTTATCTTTCGAAAAGACCTTTAGGAGTTCACTGAGAATTCTTAGTAAAAACGAGGGTTTCTCTGGCAAGCATGCCTTCGTCTTTTTCTGATCTGGAGAACTGAGGAATAACCCTGAACTCAAATCCCAAGGCAGAAACAAGTTGTTCGTTATTATAGAGTTCAAGAAGAGAGTTTTCATAGCGTGAGGTCAGAAAAAAACCTCCCGGTTTTACTTTTGCTAATATGAGACCCATACCCGCTAGATTTGCGATGGGTTCTTTAAGATTAAGGACCGAACCTAGTTCCCCCGTCTTTGCAATCACTTTGAGCATTTTTCTTATATTGCTCAAATTATTGAAATCAAGATTGTGAAAGTGAAATGTCTTATGCATTCGGGTCTTTAAAGCATCACTGTACCAACTGATGTCAAATGCTCTGTAGTGAAAATTCTTTTGGATCATCTCAATGTTGATTTCATGACTATCACCGGCAAGTTGGAGGGATTCAAGCCGCCGAAGAATTTCACTGGTGATGTGTTGTTTTGCCGTATCCCACCCATTAAATCGATCAACAAAGTGATAATCTTTTGCCATGGGGAATAGGATCAGAGGTGTGTAAATATCGGCGCCGCTACTCAAATATAGAACAGGATTGGCGCTGAGTCCTGATCGGTTAAACCCGGGAAGTGATTCACCTTGTGAGGAAAAGAGTTCTTTTTTTTCAATTTTGAGCTGCGGCCCAAATTTCGTGAGATAAACTTGCTCCGATAGAGCGAGCTCCTTTCGAAAGCGGTTGAAGGGTTCATAATTTTCCCCCCAATACTCAGCAAGGAAAGCATGAGAGCATCTCGGGTAGATCCCCTGTGCATAAGCGCAAGGACCTAAAATTGAGCCCAGTATGCACAAAGGAAATATTATCTTCATCATAGCTCCTTCTAGGGCTCCTTCTAGAGGAAGAAGCGGAGAACATCAAATTGGCGGGATCAAGCTATGTATTTTTAGGACTAGGGTGCCCATTAAAATTTTCGGCGATATAGTTGTGAATAAATTGGATGCAAATCGAGCCCTCTCCAACTGCCGAGGCAACCCGTTTGATCGAACCTGAGCGTACATCTCCCACGGCAAAGACTCCAGGAGCACTAGTAGAGAGCAAACTTGCGTTGGGCGAAGGCCGCTCGGTTGACTGGCCGGTCAAAATAAATCCTTTTCTATCTCGCTCTAAGCAACCTTGCGCCCATTCTGTATTAGGAACAGCGCCGATCATTAAAAAAACGTGGCGTGCACTGTACTCTTTGGATTTCTTGGTTTGACTGTTTTCGATGACGACTTTCTCTAAATGATTTTCACCAACTAATTTTGAAATTTCACTGTCGTAACAGACTTCAATATTAGAAGACGCTTCTATTCGAGAGACGAGATATTGAGACATACTTTTTCCCAAGTCATTGCCACGAATCAGGTGGTAAACTTTTTTTGCATGCGCAGAAAGAAAGACGCTGGCCTGTCCTGCAGAATTTCCTCCTCCAACAATGACCACTGTTTCCTTGGCACAGAGATTTGCTTCCATAGCTGTCGCTGCATAATGTAGCCCCGCGTTTTCAAATTGGGTTTCATTTTCCAAACCCAATTTTCTGTAATGAGCTCCGGTGGCCACCACAACTGTCTTGGCCTTTATGCCCTCACCACTGCTCAGCTTCAATGTTTTAATCCCTTCATTGCATTCTAGATCCATAGCGTTCTTGGAAACTGTCAAAACTGCACCAAATTTTTGAGCTTGAATTTGCGCTCGGCCGGCAAGGGCCTGGCCTGAAATCCCTGTAGGAAAGCCTAAATAGTTTTCAATTTTGGAGCTTGTACTTGCCTGCCCACCCGGGGCCTCTTTTTCAATGACTAAAACTTCCAGACCCTCTGATGCCGCATAAACCGCTGATGCTAATCCAGAAGGGCCTGCTCCGACGATGACGACATCATAGGTTTTATTGGTATCGATTTCGGAGCTGAGACCTAGAGTTTTTACCAATTCGTCTTCACTAGGATTTCTCAAGATATTATCGAAAGAATCAATCACGAAGGGAGTTTCACTTCGATCTAAACCAAAGTGTTCTACCATGCAGTCTAAATTGGTCTCTTCACCCAAATCTTTTAGAGTAAACGGATAACCGTTGCGCCGTAAAAATTTTTGGATCCTCACTGTGTGAGCATTTTCTTTATCGCCTAAAATAATGACTCCACCTTGTTGATGTTCAATGAGCCCAACTCGGCGAAGGATAAAGGCGCGCATAATGGTTTCCGAAACCTCAGGAAGTGCATTGAGCATTTTTCTAAATTCGTCTCTGTTAAGCCGCAAAACTTCACCTTCACTTCCAAGCCGGCCACTGACTAAGATTTTGCGATCGTTAAAAAGATCAATCTCTCCGGTGAATTGCCGTTTTTGGTGGACGGAGATCATTTCATTTCGCTGATCAAAAATCTCGCATTCACCTTCGAGAATCACAAAGAAATCAACTTTGCTTTGTCCTCTTTCAAAGAGGAGTTGCCCCTTGGGCAATCTTTCAATTGTTCCAAATTTTTTCATGGCCCCTATTTGCTCGCTACTGAGTTTGGGAAAGGTTTGTTCTTGTCTTAAATAGGGATCAGATGGATTGGACATTTTCTATTCTCCTGTCAAAAGTTTAGACACTTTTTTTTCTTAGAATTCCATAAGGGTTATTTAGTCTCGGCACCTGTTTTGCAACTTCTTTGTGAGAAATTGTATGGAGGTTTTCTTGAACTGGAAAAATATTCTTAAGAGACGCTCAATAGTAGCGGGATTTATCACTTTATTTTTAGGCGCTATCCATAGCTGTGGCGGTGATGAAGCCGCAATTACAGGCCAAGACCTAAGTCAGCAGCCTATCCAACAATTCACAGTGCGGCAGCTTCAAGGGGCCCAGGGGAACGTGGGAACTGGGCAGCAACTTCAGGCCAATTGGGTAATAGGAAATCTTTCCCAACGTGAAATTCTAAACTATTCAATCGACTATGCGCCGGCCGGTCAATCTAACGGTGCTCATTTGCGCTGTGAATCTCCTCAGCGTCAGGGTGTTACTCTTGAATCCGCGACCTCGGCCCGCTTTTCTATTTATAATTCATCGATGGGAGTCCAATCAGGACAAAACTTAGAATTTGTCTTGTGTGTTTATTTTAGTGATGGGCAGCTTTTTAACCATCCTCCGGTGCGGCTCAATGGCCAACAAAATCCCAGCAACCCCGGTGTGGTCAGTTATGCGGAACTAGAATCTCAATTTAGAGCAAATCTAGGGGCACAAAATCTTGAGGTAGACTCAGTCGTAGAATATATCTCTGAAAAAATCTTTACCAGAAAAGAAATTGTCATCGCTCTCCAAGGAGATGATGTTGTTTACGATCGGCAAGAGAGAAAATTGGGACTTTTTGGAAGATTTAGAACAGTGGCCCAGGACCGAAGATTTAATCCAGAAAACAATTTCTTTGCAAAATATTTTAGTGAGGCCCATGGGCTGATTTTTAATCAAAACCTCGGTATTGAAACTGTGAATATCTCTCTTCGGAATGGTAATGAGCAATCCATTACAGGCTATGTTGTTTACTACTATGAACAAGATGATTCATTCTTAAATCGAGGCGGTAACTATCCTGTCACTTTTGCGGTATTTGCTCCGCAGCTGCCTCTATTTGCCAATCCTCTTTATTATGGGGGCAATGGCCTTACTCGTTCGACACTTTGGCGAGACGTAAAGAGGGTTGACTCCAATTGGATTGATTTTGATGTCAGAGCTTTTTCGGAAAAAGCCGCTACCAGGTAATATTCAGGGTGATCATGATCGAGTAGACGTCGCCTATGAGATCCTCAAAGCCATAGTCGCTTTGAGGGGCCAAAACTGGATCGTCTTCTGGAGTAATTTGGCGATAGTCTTGGGTAAACCGGTCAAAAAAATTGACTCGGTGGTAAAGAAACTCAACTCCGACATAATATTCTTTCAAACGAATGGGAAACTCGAGCCCGGCCCCGAGTCCTGCTCCTAGGCCACCACCTGTTTGCTCTTCAATTTCAGGCGATTCCGAAAACTTATTTGTCTGATACCAGTATTCGAATCTGCCGATGAGATAAGGATTAGAATAGGTGAGTGCAGTTCCCAAATCCGAAGTGTCGATATAATAGCGAAACCCCAAAAAAGGACGCAGCATAGTCGTTCGAACGGCGCCCAGAGGATTATTAGGGGTTCGATATGAATTTACGAGCGTATCTATAAAGGCAGTGTGTTCAGAATATTCGACTCCTAAAACGAGGGCGCTTTGAAAGCTAAAAAAGTAGGTTAACGAAAAATGATATGAAGGAGGGTTTTGCTGGAAAGCACTTCCGCGGTTTCCCAGAAAATCAGTTAGTCCTAGTCCTAAATTGACTTGAAAAAAACGACCGTATTTATAAAAACGTTCAGCTTCTAAAACTTTTGCATCATCGGCCTCTTCGGTGAAGTCATTAAATATATCTCCACCAATCTGCAAATCCTCATCCATCTCTTGAAGAAAAGGATTGCCGTCAAACTGGGCGTGAACGTTTAGGGGAAGGAATATTAAAGCAAGAAGAGCGCAGAAAAAAAATTTAAAAATAAAAATGGGCCGCTGCTTCCACAAAATTTTGTCCAAGAGTTTCAAATGAAGTGGCCCCTCCTACATTATTGAGTGATAGTCCGAATTCAAAGCTGAGTGCCACTGACTCAATTCCCCGAAAACTAAATTCACTTCCAAAGGATGCATCAACTTGGTAAGCGCTGTCAGTCTCCATTTGGCCACCCGTTTGGGCCATTTCATAGTTCAAAAGGCCTGCCGTGCCGGCCAGATAAAAATGCAACTGTGGCTCTTCGAATAAAATTCTGTAGGCACGAACGGCAAACCCATAGAGACTTCTATTTGAATTAGAATCGATTCCTATAATTGCACCGTAGGCCGTTCGCCGACTGGTTTGAAGTTTAAAAGACATTGCCGGCAGGTTGTTTGCCAACTGACCGCTGACTCCTGCGCCTAATCGCCCCAAATAATTTGTGGCATAGGAAGAATAGGAGAAAAATAGGGCCGCTAAAAAAAAATACCGAAGCATGTTCATCCTTAAACAAATGCTTTTGATTGAGACTAGTTACTAAATTACTGATATTTTTGATTTTTGACAATAAACTTCGGTAGGATAGGCTCTTTTTTAGGATTTCAAGTAGGATTCGAAAAATCCGGAAGTAATCCGGAAGTAATATTGAGGAGAGCAACTTATGGAAACCTTGCCTACGAAAATAGAAAGACGAGAGAAGCAAAAACCCAAGCAAACTCCTCCAGGAACGTTTTCCGATGCTCAGTTTGATTCCTTCTTTGATCGATATCGAGAAGTTATCATCATCAGTTCGGTGCTTATCTTGTTGGGCGCAGTTGGGTTGGGTGTGTTTTCTCATTTCTCTCGAAAGTCCGAGCTCGAGACGTTGGCAACCCTTTATCAATTCCAACAAAAGACTTTGGGGCCATGGCAAAAAGCTAGGCAGGACAATGCTACTGAGCAAAAATCTGATTCAATCGATGCTGTTCTTAGCACTTGGAAGAACTTACCAGAAGATGTTCGCTTTACGGCCTCTGCCTATCCGCAAGCCCTAGAGCTCGCTAAGGTTTTGGCCGAAGAAAAAGATGCTCAAGCGGCCTATGATTTTTTAAGGCCTTATGCAGAAGATGTTTCAGTTCGAAACGCTGCTTATCCTTTCTTGCGCTGGCCTTTGGCGGTTTACGCTGAAGATAGCGGTCAGCTGGAGGCTTCCCTTAAGCTCTATCAAGAACTTGTTGATGCTCCCCAATGGCCGCAGAAGGCCCTAGTAAAGCTTTCTATTGGGAGAATCTTGATGAAACTTGGGCAGAATTCCAAGGCCCGCAATGCTTTTGACGAGGTTATAAGCTCTGATCCTCAATCCGAAGCGTCAACCACCGCCAAAATTTATTTAAAGCAAATAAATTCGCCAGAAGTTTCCAAAAGTGGTTCAAGTAAAAAATGAAGCAAATCCTTTTCTTTTTCCTCTCCTTTTTCTTTTTGTCGTGCAGTCAGCTCCCGAAGCGGGCCGAAAGACCTTTTTTTACAAGAGCATGGTCTAAGAATCTCGATGCAGAAGTCTTGTCCGGAAACCTTGCTATAGGAAGGCCATCACCGTCTATGTATAGAGACATCATTTACATTGGAGATATTCGGGGTTTTTTTCATGCTTTCGACAAATCAACTGGTCGCGAAATTTGGCGCGAAAAAGAGAATTCTGCCATCGAAGGTGAGGCCAGCTTCCACAAGGATCAAGTTCTCTATGTAACCTATGAAGGGCGTCTATTTTCGCGCCATTATTTAACTGGGAAACTTAACTACGCGATAGACCTAGGATCACCCGCCAATACCAAACCGCTAATCGCTCGAGACCGGCTTTTTGTCCATCTTCGTAATCATCAAATAATGGCCTTAGATGTTGAAACCGGAAAGATACTTTGGAGCTATAAGCGATCGGTTCCATTCTTAACCACCCTTGATCGGTTTGCGACTCCTGTACTCTACCGCGAAACGATTATCGTTGGAATGGCAGATGGATATCTTCTTTCATTTGATCTCAATACAGGAGAGATCATTTGGGAGCAGAAAATAAGCACTGGGAAAAAATTTGTCGACGTCGATGTTCCTTTGTTGCTCATTGGCTCATCTCTTTTTTCTGCCAGTGCTGAGTCGTCTTTGCAGGAAAGAAATGCATCTACTGGCAAAATTATTCGCAAATTCGCTGTGACTCCTCTTCAGCGGCCACTAAAATTGGGACGCTCTCTTTACATGGGAAACCTCAGTGGGGAAATTATTCGGCTCTCACTTGATAGCGGTAAAATTAGCCGAAAAAAAATTAGCAAAGACGGAATCGGTCCCATCGAGTTTTGGAAAAAGCATTTAGTCGTTGGGACTTATACAGGCGAGCTCATCGCTGTTGACCCAGTTGATTTGGGGCCTGGTCCAACTATTTTATTGGGACATGCCTATTCATCGGTTCAGGGGCATTTTGTAAACGACCAAGACATTTTGGGCCTTTATTCGTCTCGCAATCGGCTCTACATTTTTAAGTAGATTATTTAGCCAACAGAAATCTCGTTGTTAAGCTTGATAAGTGCTGCGTATTCTTCATTGGAGACAGGGAGGATAGAAAGTCGATTTCCTCTTCGAATCAATTGAAACTCACTTAATTCTTTGCAACCTTTTATGGTTTGAAGCTCTAGGACTTGAGACATCTTTTTAACGAAACCCACATCTACCATAAACCACCGTGGATTTTCTCGAGTGCTTTTTGGGTCATAGTACGGCGACTTGGGATCCCATGCCGTTGGGTCTGGATAGGATTCTTTGGCAACTTTTCCAATCCCCGCAATGCCAGGTGATTTGCAATTGGAATGATAAAATAAGACGACATCTTTCATTCTCATTTGATCTCTCATAAAATTGCGCGCTTGATAATTTCTCACACCATTCCATGGCTCGCGCTTGCATCGCTTCAGATCATCGATAGAAAAATCATTGGGCTCGCTTTTCATAAGCCATATGGACATTTCTTCCTCTCTTTTCCGACTGTAAAACTCAAAACTGTAATCTTTCCGAACAGGAGAGGCAAACAGGACCTTGCAAAGACAATAAAGGAACAAAAATGCGCTCAATACTTTTCATAGGTTTGGTTTTATTGATGGGCGGTTGCGCCCAGGGCCCTGGAGTTGAGCACCGCTGGAAGCGTCCAGCATTTGCAACCAATCAACACTATCTAAAAAAGCTGGCCGTACAATTTAAATCCCGAAAGAAACCGAGCATGCTTGGCGAAAAAGGCAGGGCCCCAGCATCTGTTAATTCTGGAAATTCTTCCGAATACAATTTCAAGCAGCTCTATTTTTTGACTATGTATTCTCATTTTTTATGGCTGCAGCATTTTACCCAGACCCCGTCTAAGAAAATATCGTGTCCTGTCTTCCACCATACTCTTCAGACCTCAAAGTATGATTTTGAAAGATTCTCTAACGATCTCGTAGCGTCCGCAGTTGTGAAAAATGAACTTCAAAAAAATATGCAAGAAAATCTTCTATTCGTAGAAAAGGAATTGGAGATTTTGTGTGAAGATGGATTAAGCTCCGAGTTCTATCTTTTGCGCAATTTTCGAGAATATGCGCAATCTACAATGGAAGATAAAAGTCTCATTTTTGCTCACGCCCTTAAGTTTCCCGCTCTAGGGCTGGGACTTATTCGAGACCTCATCGCTCCGAACGAGAAACAAGATAAAAACCTTTGGGCCATTAACGGCCCTCATTGGGAACTTCAGCTGCAACAACAACTGGGATTATCTGGCCTCAAACACTATGTCGATGTTATAAAACACCAAGGTTTTCAGCTTCAGAATATGTATGTTTTGCCTGAAGACGACAATCAACTGTCTTTACAGGAGATCGGTGAATGATTCTTTTTTTTGCGGCACTATTTTTAACTTTATTTGGTTGTGGTGAAGAAAGGCCTAAGTCGACAACGACTGTGGGTTTGTCAGTGGTGGATTTGGATGCTCTGGGTTCATTGTCGGTTGTCGAAAAAGAAAATTTTAAAAATATCTGCGATGCCTTGAAAAAAAAGAACGACTATTTTGGAAAATTTTATGTCAATAAGCAGTTTGTTTATTCGTTTTCTCACCGACTTGTCTCCGAGCGAGAGGAATGTAAAAGAGTTTTAAAAGAAGAAGAGGTTGTCTTCGAGCTTAAGGACTTGGAACAAGGTCGCTACGGCTTTTTAACCATCTCTGGAGATGATTCGCTAAAAGAGTATATTTCTCTTGATATCCCCAAATATGCAGCCTTTTGCGATAAGTGGGGAAATGGCTCTGATGATCAGCGCTATATAAAACTCAATGGTAGCGTCGAGATTGTAAAACTGGAGGGCGACCTTCAAGGTTGCAATGTCGACCAAAAACCCTATGAGTTTTGCATCAGAACGTCACAGGCCATACAAAATTTGAATCGGTATAAGATTATTTCAGAATCATCCTGGAGAATGAATTTCGACTCCCAAGACACCAACAAGATTGGCCTAGTGACTTATTCGAAATTTAGCCGAAATCCATTCGTGTTGCCCGAAAATTGCACCGAGCAGGAAGTCAACGAAATATACGAGCAAACCTTAAAAGAAATTCGATAAAAAAAATTTTGTTTCTTTCTTAGTCTTGACAACACCATGGACTCTCTCTGGTTGCGCTATATCTTGTGGTATTGTCAAAATAATGACGCTTTTGTCACTACATGTTGTGTTCTTTCCAGTTGACGAGTGCAGTGCACGTTCTTTTGAATAGAAGATAGTGGAGCTGCCCTAAGAGAGCGGTCATACAAAGGAGACCAAGAACGTGAAAATTAAGCGAATGTTAACGACTAAAGGCCAAGGTCCCTACAAAGGCATCAAATTTGAGAAAAGAACGAGCGAAGTTCGAAACATCGATGGTTCCAGTTCGGCCCAAATGGACGTCACAGTTCCAAATCAATGGTCGCAGGTCGCTACCGATATTTTGGCCCAAAAATACTTTCGCAAGGCCGGGGTTCCCCTAGAGTCGCCCAAAGGAAAACAAACGACCGGTGGAGAAACAGATGCTCGCCAAGTTTTTCACCGCTTGGCCGCTTGTTGGACCTCTTGGGGGGAAAAATTCGGATATTTTGATAGCAAAGACGATGCCGAGGCCTTTTATGACGAACTTAGGGCCATGCTTGCAAAACAAATGGCGGCACCTAATTCGCCGCAATGGTTTAATACTGGGATTTTTACGGCTTACGGAATCAAGGGGCCGGCGCAGGGGCATTACTACGTCGACCCAAAGAGTGAGGAATTAAAGAAATCAACATCAGCTTACGAGAGACCTCAGCCCCATGCCTGCTTTATTCAGTCAGTTCAAGATGACCTAGTGAACGAGGGCGGGATCATGGACCTTTGGACCAGAGAGGCCAGGCTCTTTAAATATGGTTCTGGTACAGGGACCAACTTCAGCAAAATCCGAGGGGCCGGTGGATCACTTTCTGGCGGAGGAGTGTCTTCAGGGTTGATGTCTTTTCTGAAAATAGGAGACCGTGCCGCAGGGGCCATTAAGTCTGGAGGGACCACTCGGAGAGCGGCGAAAATGGTTTGTTTGGATCTTGATCATCCAGATATAGAAGACTTCATCTTGTGGAAAGTAAAAGAAGAACAGAAGGTGGCCTCTTTAGTCACAGGTTCAAAAATTTGCAAAAAGCACCTCTCTGCTATTTTTGCAGCGGTTCAAAATAGTGAAGGCGAGCATAAATATTCTTTAAAAAATAATAGTGATTTAAAAAAAGCAGTCGCCGCTGCGATCAAAGATCAAATTCCTCAAAGTTATATTTCCAGAGTGCTCGATCTTTCGAAGCAAGGCCTTAAGGGAATGGAGTTTGAAGTTTTTGACACTGATTGGAACTCAGAGGCCTATGCTTCTGTCAGCGGGCAAAATTCTAACAACTCGGTCCGCATACCGAATCGATTCTTTGAATGCTTAAAAGAAGATGACAACTGGGAGCTAACTGCGCGCTCGAGCGGTGAGGTCGTCAAAACATTTAAGGCCAGAGAGTTGTGGGATAAAATCTGTGAAGCTGCTTGGCAGTCGGCCGATCCGGGCGTCCAGTTCGATGATACTATTAATGAATGGCACACCTGTCCTAAGGATGGACGAATTAATGCTTCCAATCCTTGTTCAGAATATATGTTTTTAGATGATACGGCCTGTAATCTGGCCTCGTTGAACTTAGTGAAGTTTTTGGATCCCGTTACGGGCATGTTTGATATCGATACCTATCAGCATGCCATTGAAGTCTGGACCATCGTTTTAGAAATTTCTGTTCTCATGGCCCAGTTTCCCTCTCAAGAAATTGCTCGAAAATCTTATGAGTACAGAACCCTAGGTCTTGGTTATGCAAACATTGGTGCGCTACTCATGATTTTAGGAGTTCCCTATGATTCAGAAGAAGGGCGAAATATCGCGGCCTCTTTGACCGCAATTTTAGGGGGCACCTCTTATCGGACTTCGGCCTTGTTGGCCAAAGAGCACGGCCCCTTTACTCGTTATGAACACAACAAAGAAGATATGCTTCGGGTGATTCGAAATCATCGGCGCGCCACTCATGCAGAGACTGATTCTGAATACGAAGGTCTGAGCGTCACACCTCAAGGACTAAAAAGCTCTTCGCTAGATAAACGCTTAGTGACAGTTGCAAAGCGGGCCTGGGATGAGGCGCTAGAGTTAGGTCAGAAACATGGCTTTCGAAACGCGCAAACCACTGTGCTGGCGCCTACTGGAACGATTGGTCTAGTGATGGATTGTGACACCACTGGAATAGAGCCAGACTTTGCGCTCGTGAAGTTTAAAAAACTCGCCGGCGGTGGCTACTTCAAGATTATCAATCAATCGGTTCCCTTGGCGTTACGCAATTTGAAATATACGCAAAAGCAAATCGATGAAATGATAACCTATGCTGTTGGCACAGGGACACTTGTAAATTGTCGGACCCTTTCTCACGCTTCTCTCATAGAGAAAGGATTTAGCGCAGATAAAATTGCCGCAGTCGAAGCGCAGCTTGGACAGGCCTTTGATATCAGTTTTGCTTTTTCTATATTTACGCTGGGGAAAGAATTCCTTTTAGAAAAGTTGAAACTCACCGAGGCCCAGCTCAATAATCCGCAGCTCAACATTTTGAGTGCTATCGGCTACTCGTCTGAAGAAATTCGGGATGCCAATGAATTTGTTTGCGGCACTATGACGATTGAAGGTGCGCCTCATATTAAGGAAGAGCATCTCGCAGTTTTTGATTGTGCTAATCTTTGCGGTCGCAGCGGTTCAAGGATCATTTCTTCCCATGGTCACATCCGCATGATGGCGGCGGCACAGCCGTTTCTTTCCGGGGCGATCAGTAAAACTATCAATATGCCGAACTCTGCCACTGTTGATGATATTTCGGAGGCATATCAGCTTTCTTGGAAGTTGATGGTCAAGGCCAATGCGATTTATCGTGACGGCTCAAAACTCTCTCAACCCCTGAACGCTCAAGCGTTTGAAGACCTTAGCACAGCGCTTTTGGAAGATCGGCCTGAAGCGCCAGTTCGTACCGAGAGCAAAGTCTCAGAGGCCGCGAAGGTCTTGACCGAGAAATATATGCAGCAAAGGCAAGCGTCTATGCGCCAGCTTCTGCCTAATCGCAGGATTGGCTACACCCAAAAAGCGAGTATTGGTGGGCATAAAATTTATTTGCGAACCGGACAGTATGAAGACGGAGGTCTTGGAGAGATTTTTATCGATATGCACAAAGAAGGCGCTGCCTATCGATCACTTATGAATTGCTTTTCCATTGCTATCTCACTTGGCCTTCAATACGGAGTTCCACTAGAAGAGTTTGTGGATGCCTTTACGTTTACTCGCTTTGAACCCAACGGCGTAGTGGTCGGGCACGACAATATAAAAATGAGTACTTCTGTGATCGATTACGTGTTTCGAGACCTCGCATGCCGCTATCTTGGACGCTATGATTTAGTGCATGTGAAACCAACGGACCTGAAAGGTGATTCCATTGGAGGCGAAACTCCCGAAGAGTTGCCTTTGTTAAATATCTTAGAGCAGCGAGAGATCCTTCACGCCGATGGGAATGTTTCTCTCGAACAAGTTCAAGTCCCTGCTAAAGAATCTGTTTTCTCCCTTGAAAGCAATGCCGAAATGGTGACTGAGCAACGCAGAAGACAAGAGGCGAGATTAAAAGGTTATGAAGGGGAGCCTTGTACTGAGTGCCAAAGCTTTACTCTTTTAAGAAATGGATCGTGTTTGAAGTGTGATGCCTGCGGAGCGACCACTGGTTGTTCTTAAGGTTTAAAATCCTGCTGGCACTTTAAATGAAATAAAAAAAGCGGCCGAACGGCCGCTTTTTTTTTAACGTTGCGAGGTCTCTCGGCCCCAAGGTTTTTCCTCCGTAGGAGGGTCCGCCAATATGGCCCGATTCAAATAATGCCTAAATTTGAAAAAATGAAAGCGCTTGAGATCTCTTAGAAGATTTTCTGCTTTTACAAGTCGATCTAATTCCGCACGGTCGAGCTTGTCTTTACTGTCGAGCTCTTTAATGAGGTCCATATAAATCCAAATGTACTTCTCTACCATTTCTTCTACGGCGCTTGACACCCCTCGTTTACCACTGGTTCCAAAACAAAGTTCTCTGCCGATATGGACATCGTTTTTCTGAGCATATTTTGTACAAGTTGAAGCTAGCTTGTTTAAAACTATAGGTCTGGCCTCGCTGTTTTTTCGAAACAACTTAATAAGCTTACCCACTCGTTTTTCTGCTCGCGGATGCTCTTCAAAGAATCTTTCTACGACTTCTGGGGAAGCGTTGTAGAGCTTCCGCCACTTGCCAGCGTAAGAGCCGAATCCAAATGTAAACGCGGCCAAAATAACTATAAATTTCATATTGGTCTCCCTCTGTTAATGTTGTGCATTATAACAGATGCCTTCGTTTTTTTCCTGGATTTGTCTTTATCGTCTGTAAATTTTACATGAGCGATCCTCGTTCCATGTTAGGAGTTCTAAGAAATGCAACATTGACGTAGCGCCTCTAGAGGTCAAAATATAGACTCTATGATCTCTAAAATCCTATTGCTGAGCTTTTCTTTGGTTTCTTGTGAAGCCTTTTGCATGATTTATGGGACAGATGACCGCCAGCAAATCAGAGAGGTCTCGCCTCAGATTCAGAATTTAGCAAAATCTGTCGGAGTTTTGCTCCGGAAATCTCAGCTTTATGGCCCAGATGGCGACGGAATGTATCATCTCAAATTCACAGAATTGCGGCTATGTCCTGCAGAGCCTTTTTTTGCGGAACCCTCTCTTAGTCCCTTTGCCTGTACCGTGGGGAAAACCTCTCTCCAAAGGGCGGTCACCGCCGGCCATTGTCTAGAAACTGAAAGGGCGTGCAAGTCTTCAGCGATTGTCTTTAATCTTCACTCCGACCGCTTTAAAAAACAGGGGGATTCGATCTTGATACCTCAAGACCAGGTCTATTTTTGTCGCCAAATCGTCGACCGCCAATATGGGCGAGCTCGCCAGGTTATTGATGAAAAGACCTATTATCGCGAAGTGGGAGAGGCAGTAGATTACTCCTATTTTGAACTCGATAGACCTGCCTATTCTGTCCCCAATCTTAAAATTAGCAAAAAAAAGGGTCCTTCCGTCGGCGATAAGGTCTTTTCATTGGGGTATCCTGATGGTCTTGCGATGAAATACTCAGGTTTAGGAAAAGTTTCGTCCGTTCCCTATCTGAAAAGTTTTTATACCAATCTCGATGTTCTTTACGGAAATTCCGGAGGACCGGTCTTTGATCTTCAAAATCGTGAAGTGATCGGTCTAGTTCACAACGGCGTTCATGATGAGTACTTACAAACTCCTCTTGGTTGTTTTGTTTCTGCTAGGCCTTCCGAGCATTCTCTGGGAGAGAGGATCGTCAATATGCGACCTTTATTGAGGCTTGCTTACCAAGACGATCTGTTTAAAGAAGCTTCTCGAGGTCGACTCGCAGAGATTCGAAGCTTGGTCTATCAGCGAAATGTGGATGTTACCGTCAGAAATCAAATGGGTGAGACGCCCTTGATGCTGGCTATGCGTGGCAACCACCCCGAAGTGGTCCGCTTTCTTTTATCCCTCAATAGTGACGTGAATATTCAAAATACAAAAGGTCATGATGCGCCCTATCTGGCCGTTGCCAATAATAACGTCGAGGCCATGGAAGTATTTGCAAAGCTCGTTTCTCGGTCACTTTTTCGCTATGGAAAACGTTATTCTTCCGGCAAGACACTGCTCGAAATCGCCGAGATTTTAGAAAATCAAGAGATGATCGCCTTACTAAAACAGAAAAAAAACCTGTAAAATATACCGCATTTTTCTTTTTTTCACAGGGGCAGAAGGCCACTGCCCTGTGAGAAATTTCAATATGGGACCTCATTTTCACATCTCTATCCCACACTGCGTTAATATGTCTCCAGATAGAACCTACCTGGAGGTAGAGATGAAACGATATTACATAGCACTGTTTCTGGTTTTTCAGATGCTGTTTTCACTAGGTCAAAATTGTTTTGCTCAAGCTAATCTAAGTGCAACCCTTAGAGGCGGAAAAAACCATTTTATCGGTCGTGATGCTGTTGAGGGTGATAGCTACTTCACGTATATTATACATGCGGGCGCTAAAACGTTTTCGGCGAGAACATGTCGTCTCCAGAACATCCGGCGAGACTCTCTAGGTAACGTTATTTCCTTTTCCAAAATCGCAGGTAGTTGCCGATTTTTGGGCAACTCAATCGTCAATCCAGTTGGGATATTAACAAAATATCTTAATATGGAGGTCAAAGCTGACCACGGAGGTGTCATTCGGGCCTACATTTTTTCTTTTTTGGTGATGGGCTCAGTTGCTGCTATGCCAGAAATTGGAACAAGCGCCCTGGTTATGTTTTTCCGCGGCTTAGTAGGTTTTCCCCCAGCTTTGACCAGCATTTTGGCGAGGGCAGCTTATCAAACAAGGCTCTTGGGTAGAGAAGGTGTTTTGGTAGCGCTCAAGATTGCCGCCAAACTTCTAAATTCAGCAAAGAAAGCGCACTACGCATTAGCGAAGGCCACCTATCATGAGAAGACCGCCAGAGCGAGCATGCAGCTCTATGTTGTCTATACCAAATACCTTTCCCAAGTGAAAAAGGCTGCAGAAATTTTGGGTATGCAAACGATCCAGGTCGCGGCCTATGCCGCGACTTCACGCGAGGAAGTTTTTCATCAAAAAGAAACGTTCGCAGGTGACCGTGTCGCAATCTATAACGTCAATATTGGAGAAGCAGTCGAAGATCTCGATGGACTAATGCGAAGTGTGGATGTTGAAGACTTTGATGATTTTATCGAATCGGGGATTTTGGACAAAGGCATGCGAAGTACAGAATTCATGCATGACCCAAAAACGAATCTTTATCGACCTAGGTTTTTTTAGAAAGTAGTTTTTTTTCCAAAGCTTGGCGGTTGAGAACGCGATTTTTTGCATTTTTAAACCGCCGCTTTTCTTCTTCAGTTTCAGGTGTAAGTGGAGGCACCGGCGTAGGGACACCTTTTTGGTCAAGACCAACGAAAGTTAAATAGGCCCTTGTGGTTTTTTTTGTGGTTTTCTCATAAGGATTTTCGCTATCAACTCGGACTCCCACGATCATAGATGTTCGCCCGACATAATTGACCGACGCTTTAATCAAAACATGCTCTCCCACTTTAATTGAATGAAGAAAATCAATGTCATCGATATGAACAGTCACAACAGGCAATCCGCTATGTCTGGCCGCACACATGGCGGCGGCCATATCGATCCATGACATAACCACACCACCAAAGACAGTATTCTGGGGATTAGTCTGATGAGGCATGACCATTTCACGCATTTCAATTTCACTATCAGCGACTCGGCGGGATTTAGATTGGGCTTCCATGAATTAGGTTATAAACGAAAACCAGCATAAGGGGTACTCAAAGATTGATAATAAGGTGAATCAAAGGCACCGGTTAGCATGCCAGAATAGGGACTATATCCCCGATAGTATCCCGGAAAGGGATTTGCCTCAAAAACCCTAGGAAAAATTTTTGGTAGAAAGATTCCTTGAAGGACTCCCAGACCGGTCATCGCTAAACCATGGTAGCTACTAGCTTTTTGCATAACCGCGGCATTTTCTTCTCCGGCAAAGTATTCGTCATAAGAAGATTTTTGACCATCTCCAAGAGTGGCCAGAGTCTCTCTGGCCCTCATCTCATCTGTCACCCGCTCTATTTCGCTTGTGATTTTTTGACAGTAGCTTAATTCTTTAAATTCTTCTTCAGAACAATGCTTCCTGGCATACCCAATAAACACTTCATCATCTAGAGAGGGATCCGCAAGCCCCTCGACAACCTCACCTAGAACATCACTTCCAAGAGTCACAAAGTTTCCCATAGGAATTTCTTGGCAATCAGATGAGAGGAGAGATTTTTCAGAATGATCAGTAAATAATTTGTCATTATATTTACCATCTTCTTCATCGCTGCAAGTTTGGAGAACTCCGGCCTGAAAAAGTTGCATCATTTCATAAGTCGGACCTAGCTCCGAGTGTTTGGCCTCTGTGCCTAAAGTGTTGTTAATGATTTGGTCAATTTGTTCTTGGGTTTTTTTAAGCTCTTGCTCGATTTTTTCTTTTTCTTTTTCATTTGGTTCCAGTTGGAGCTGGCAATATGTCTTATTCAACACTGTTTCTGGTGTCTCTGCTGCGTCTTTGAGTTGCTCTAAACAGGTGCGGTAGGACTGTGTACTCCTTACTTGCTGTTCGACAAGACTATAAACCGATTTGGTTTCCCGGCAATGGGCCTTGCTCGCAGTTGGAGAGTTTAGGGTGTCACAGCTTATGAAATCTCCATCTGAGTCAAAATAATTGCTGTGCCGTTGTTTTAGAGAGACCTCTTTTTCCGAAAGCTTTTCAAAAATCTTTTTAGACTTGTTGAGCTGATCTTCGACAAACTGAGTTCCAGCAGCATCAGAACTCAGTTCCGTAAGGCCATCTGCTGCGGCACTTGTGGCCATGAGAAGTTCTTCAATCGATTCATCACCAGGTCTCGCGGTGCCTCGTTCTTCATCATACTGAGGAAGATGCTCTCGGTGGGACTGAATTTGGTTTGAGAGCTCAGACAGAGTTTGGTCGAGCACGGAATTGTCGGGAGGAGTTTGAGCGAGTTTTTTACTAAATCCTTCGCCTTGCTCGTAAATTTGCCCTGATTGGTCACGGATACTTTCTAAAAAAGAAAAGTGATCTAAATCCTCTTCAAAAAACTGGTCGTGAAATAAGAACTTATCTTTTTGTTCTTGATCTTTTTGGAAACTGTGAAAAAGATAGTCGGCCAAAAAATCAATGGCACTAACGGATTCTTTTTGTTTTTGTTTTTGTTTTTGTTTTATAAGTAGGGGAATCTTCTTGTTGATATTAAGAGTTTTAGTTTTTCCTAAAAAGAACAGACATAAGCTTCTCGTCGAGTTCGGATCACGACATTGAGCGCTGACTTGGTCTGTTACGTATTTTAGAAAAGGGCCGACATTTTCTTGTTTGGCGTCTTTTAAATAATTGGTCTCAAAATCGCTACGAGAAATTTTCCAAAAATTATCTGATTGTGCGTCTGAACTTAGAGTTTCTGAAAAACCATCGGCAAATCCAAGAAGGTCATAATAATCGTCAGTTTGTTGAATGATTTGGTCGAGTTGTGATTTTCCACTTTGAGAATTCTTTTTTAAAACAGAGCCGAGCCGTTCTGCCTTGGATTTAATTTGCTTAGTTAGCAAGGCCAATGCTTTGTCGATCGCCAATTGAGACGCAAGCGCCATCCCTTTGGCATAGAGTTGCTCAAGCGTCATAGTGTGTTTGAGATCTTGGTTTTTGGACCAACTCGGGTAGCTTAGAAACTTTTCTCGAACAGTATCGTAGCCTTCCAATGCGTCGTCGCAGCTCATTTGAGTGTCAGGAGGGAATTCAGTGTCTTGGGCCAGAGCTTTAGATTTCGCAAAAAAGAGTGCCGAGCAAACAAAGAACGTAAACAGAGTTTGACGAGTCGATCCCATAGTTCTTTATCGGAATCTTATAAACAAATCCTTATCAGCCGTGTCCACCCATCATAAATCCGTCTTCATAATCAATAGCTTTATGATGACCGCACTCCTCAACAAAAAACCTTTGAATAATTCTGAGGCAATCTTGTAAGTTATCGCTTTGAAAAACCTGACTGCGAAAGTTTGCTGCCTTGGGGAGCCCTGATGCAAACCATACAGCGATCTTTCTTAATTGCACTAGAACATGGCGCTCACACTGAAACTCTTCTTTCATGAGTTCCTGCAAGTAAACAAGAATTTCCCAATAGTCTAATCCTTGAAAAGGGCTCGGTTCATCATCGTTCAGAAAGCTTTCCAAAAATATAAAGGGGTGCCTGAGCGCTCCCCGTGCCAGCATCAACCCATTGCAGTTGGAATGTTCGAGCTTGTCTCTAACAAGGGTGGGAGAATGAAGATCACCGTTTCCAAGAACAGGTATGATTTCTAGTGCGGCCAAAGATTCCAGGTATATCCAATCGGCACTTCCAGTGTACTGCTGGGAGCGGGTGCGGCCATGAACGGCGACGAAGCTCAGGCCTTCTTCTTTGGCAATTTTTAAAATTTCATCAGCATTGATAGAATTGACATCCCAGCCAGTCCGAATCTTTACAGTCAAAGGAATCGTGATTTGTTTTTTTATTTGAGCAAAGTAGCGTCCAAGTTGACTGGGGTCTTGAAGAAGGGCAGAACCTCCACCTCGCGATACCACTTTTTTAACGGGGCAGCCTAAGTTGAGATCAATAAAATCCGGTTTTGAAGTCTCTTCTACAAATGCTGCTGCTCTGCCCATCGCCAAGGCATCTTCGCCAAAAAGCTGGATTCCAACTCTTTTTTCTCTGGGGTGCAGTTTTAGCATATTGAGAGTGCGCTCGTTTCGATGATTGATACCGTGGCAAGAAATAAGCTCGCTGACAGTGCCGCCTGCACCCAAAAGCTGCATCAAAAGTCTAAATGGTGCATTACAAATTGCGGCCATGGGCGCCAGGATAAGCGGAGATTTAAAATGAGGACCTCCCAATCGGCAGGCAGTTCGCCGCTTTTCCAAATGGGCAATCTTTTGGTTTAATGCTGCAGAAAATGGTCTCACCATGACTGGAGACTATGCCTAAAGCATCAAGACCGAGGCAAGGGTTATGGAGGCGTTTTGAAAAAATCGCAGGCAATTACTCATATCGTCTATGACTTGGCGGGAACCTTAGCGCCTTTGCATAGCGAATGGCGGAGTACTTTGCAGGAAGTTCGCAAAAGAAACATGATTAATTTTATTTGGACGATGTGTCAGCGGAGCGAAACAGAGCATTTTTTAGAGGAATATGAGCTTTTTCGTTTTTTCGACAAGCTTTGTTGCCAGGGAGAAATGCGTCCAAAGCCCTCTCCAACGGGTCTTGAAATCCTATGTGCTCAAACGCCGCCGGAAAAAGTGGCCGTGGTTGGAGATTCGAAATCAGATATCCTCGGAGCAAAAAAATTCGGAGCTGGTTTGGTCTGCGGAGCAGGTTGGTTCGAGCAAACCGATACTGAAGCCTTGCGCAAAGCTGGGGCCGACGTTATTTTAGAATCGCCTCGAGAGCTCTTAGATCATCTGCTTTAATTTTAAGGAAGAACCATGTTCGATACGCTTAGTGAAAAATTGCAAAACTCTTTCCAAGGATTAAGGGGCCGCTCAAAAATTTCAAGTGCCAATATTGAGGACGCGATTAAGCAGGTGAGAACCGCGCTGCTAGAGGCCGATGTCAATTTTAAAATCGTCAAATCGTTTATCGAAGAAGTTAAGGCGAAGGCCCTGGGTGAGAAAGTCTTAAGAGGAGTGGACCCAGGCCAGCAATTTGTCAAAATCTTGCAAGATGAGCTCACCAAAATGATGGGAGAAACTCACTCCGAACTCAATATTGAGGGACAAGGTCCGCGCCCAGTTCTCATTGTTGGACTCAATGGTGCGGGAAAGACCACATTTACTTCCAAACTGGCCCTTCAGTTAAAAGATAAAAAACAGAAAAAAGTCCTTCTCGCTCCAGCCGATAATTTTAGGCCAGCGGCCAAGGATCAATTGCAAACTCTTGCCGCTCAAATTGGGGTCGAGTGTTTTGATTCCGATCTTTCGTTGGCACCGGTTGATATCGCGACGTTAGCGATGAAGCATGCGCGGGAAAATAATTTTGATGTCGTCTTAATCGATACTGCTGGGCGTTTGCAAGTCGACCAAAATCTCATGGGACAGCTCGTCCATGTCAAAGAATCTCTTGATGCCCCGCAAGTCTTGTTTGTTGCAGATGCGATGACAGGGCAGCAGGCCGTTGACGTGGCCCAAACATTTCATTCGCAAGTGGGATTGACTGGAGTCGTGCTTTCTAAAATGGACTCTGATGCCCGGGGTGGTGCTGCACTTTCTATTCGGCACTCTACTGGTGTTCCGATTCTTTTTCTTTCCACCGGCGAGCGGCCCTCAGACTTGGAGCCTTTTTACCCCGACCGAATTGCCTCTCGAATTCTCGATATGGGTGATGTGGTGACCTTGGTTGAAAAGGCCCAGGAACAAATTGATGAAAAAGAGGCCGAAAAATTAATGAATAAAATCGAGAAAAATACCTTTTCTCTCGATGATTTTGTGAAGCAAATGGAGATGCTGGGAAAGATGGGCCCCTTAGAATCTCTTATGAAAATGATCCCTGGGATGGGGGGTATGCTCAGACAGGCAGGAGATTTATCTTCAGCAAAAAAAGAAATGAAACAGATGAAAGTCATGGTTTCTTCGATGACTCTTCAAGAGCGAAAAGATCATAAATTGCTCAATGACTCTCGAAAAACCAGGGTGGCCAAAGGTTCCGGATATAGCGTTGGCGATCTTGATCAGTTCTTAAAGAAGTTTGAAAAAATGCAAAAAATGATGTCTGGCATGGCCTCGTTTATGAAAGGAGGAGGAATGCCAGGCGCCGGTGGGGCGGGAACTGGAATACCAACACGGAGAGACCGCAGAGCGCAGCGAGCGCCATCAAGAAAAATAAGTGTAGGAACTCGATTTAAAAAACGTTAATTTGAGAGCTTGTGGCAAAAAACGCTGAACTCTTGAATTTGTTCTTCTAAAAGAGAATTAATAAAGTCATCGCTTATTTCAGTCATGTCATCGTTGAGTTTGGATTTTACTAAAGGAAAAAGAACTCTTTTCCCAAAGATATGGGCCCCGCGATACTGAAACACCATTTCCAATTGTTCTATAGCTCGAATAGACCCAAATAATCCGGCAGAGACACCAATAAAGGCCGAAGGGATTTGGTTGAGTGACTCGGGAAATTTACAAAGATCCAAAAAATATTTTAGAGCTCCAGGAAAAGATCCATTGTATTCCGGCACGAGTGTGAGGATGCCGCTGCAATTGAGAATCTTTTCTTGAAATGGGTCGAATGCTTCAGGAGGTTTTCCGTAGTGTTGTGGTGAAAAAATCCCTTCGGGCAGTTTTTCTAGATCTACGATTTGATTGGAAATATTGTGCTGATTCATTTTTTCAGCAACGATGCTGGCAATTTTACGGGTCACTGAGTTTTTTCGATCGGTTCCTGAAATTATTGTCATCATATTCAAGTTCTCCTCGGATTTATTTTTACGGGGGAAGTGCTTACTAAAGATGACTTTGGGGTAAGGAGAAGTAAAGTTTTTCTTAGGCTCGACAGTTGACCAAACTTCACCAGTTCAACAACAATCAATCTACTTTTCCTCATGGAAGTGGAGGTCTTTTGAAAACAGTTTTTGAATTTCGGTTTTGGTTCTTTCTTCTTTTTTTCTTTTCCCTCAACGTTCATGCAGAAAAACATGCAGAAAAACTTCCAAAAAAATTTAAAGTCGCAAATGGAATGGAGTTCACAACTCGTCACAGCCCAGAAAAAAAAATAAAACTTTTTTTAGATAAAAAAGAAGTTTCATTCCATAGCGACATTCGCTTTGTTTTCTTACCCAAAACCAATCCTAAAGAGTCATTACCTCACCTGGGAGTTTTTGTGCAGACCACGAAATCTCTCTATTTTGTCAATCTCAACGGCAAACCGCAAAAAGTGCATGCCTTTGCAAGATCCGATGTTAAGAAATCTAATGTCCAACGCTACCTTGTTAAAGACGAATATGTTTGGCTTGATCTCTATCTTGTAGAATCAACTTCACTTAGCAGTAGCGGTGTCCCAATTTGGGGTACGGTCGTTTATTCTCCGCTTCACGAAGACCAAATTTTAGTTCAATCTCGGTTGTTAGGTCGTTCTGTCGGAATCAATAATGAGCCGCTAAAAATTCTAGATTATGACCGAGAGACACATACTGCTCAACTCTCTATCGCTACCAACCTTATGAATCATCAGTTTGAAGCTGATTTTTCAGATCTCGTAGAAAAAACTGAAAATAGGGCCTTGGCCCTGGATAAAGAACTTGTAAGAGTTCATAAAAGAGAGGGCAGCTTTTTCACTAAGGCCGGTTCCGACAACATTGGTAATAGGGAGCAACTTAGGACAAAACTTGAAGAGAGTGGTTTTGTCCGATTTTACCGAGATTTCCCTTTTGAAAATTCAAAAGAAATTCAAGCTGTTTTAAATGACCCTTTTATTAAGTCTATGCGCAAGGCCTATTTATCGGGCAACGTTTTACTCACCGGTCTCCCAGGACAAGGAAAAACTTATCATGCCGAGCGTTTTTTAAGGGGACTTTTTTATGGAATCTTTCCCGAGTTTGGAGAGGTTCGAGATATTATGATTATCGAAGCTGACAAGCTGGAGGGTGGAACTGGAAATCGGGGAAGCTTCGAGGAGCGAATTAACCTTGTCAAGTCTTTTGGCGGTCATCTCTTTATTGACGAAATTCACAATCTCAAAGGCAGTGGAAGTCATTCAAATAGTTCTGTCGATTTTTTTCAACTGTTAAGTACAGCAACGGCAAATGGACAAATTAAATTCATTGGAACAACCACAGATTCCAATTTTGATCGCGTTTTTTCCGGAGACGCTGACGTTAGAAGACGTTTGAGTAGAGTGCGAGTCCCGGCCACGTCTGAGTCCAAGGGGCTTGAGTTATTGCAAGAATTTTTTTTCGATGAAGGACTCAAGGTTTCGAAAAAATTTATCAATGAGGTTTGGATTGCTTCGGAAAATTATCCCCTAGACGGGGCCCAGCCCGATCGCTCGCTCCGATTAGCAAAAAAACTTTTGGCCCATACTCGAGTTGAGAGGGGACGCGATCAAATTCCCAACGTTTTGGATTTGAAAATTGTCACTGCGGAGTTGACCGGCCTGCCTGAGCAGCTCATGGGTCCTGCGGCCCGGAAAGACTTTGCACTGGAAATTGAGCAGGCAATTCTGGAAGACGTTTCTCTCCCATATCTTTTGCAAGACGCTCTTATTGGCAGCACTCATCGTTTTCTATCCAAAATTTCTGGGCACAAGGGTCCAGGACTTTCCTTGTTTTTAACTGGGCCTCCTGGAACTGGAAAAACTCGCCTCTCCAAAATGTATGCTGAGCTTTTAAAGATGAACTACGAGCGAATTGACATGAGTACTTTCTCGAGTGGGTTTGAAACAGCAGAAAGACTGCAGTCTAGGATAGCAAAAATTATAGAAGCAAGGCCTTATTCTTTAATCCTGTTTGAAGAATTTGATAAAGCTTCAAAAGCAGCTCAGTCAGCTCTTCTGACGATTTTAGATGAGGGAAGTTTTGAGGCCAATGGAGGCCGGGGAATTCCTGGCGAGCGAGGAGTGGCAAGGCAAATTTCCGTTCACCATTCTGCTTTTATGGTCGCCAGTAATGCGGGAACGCGGCAAATCTTTCAACATTATTCTGCTGCCTATCAATCTGCCCTTAAAAAACATAAAGGAATTCTCGATGGTGGGTTTTTACTGTCAATCGATGAAATCTTTAATCAGTCTCTACCAGAAAAAAAGCTAAAGACGATTATCATAAAAGAAAGTGAGCTCCGACCTGAAATTCTCGATCGGTTTGATTATGTGCTCCCAGTCTATCATCCAGATGTTCTTCGGTTATTACAGACACTTGCTCATAAAATGGAAGATTTCCAAAATCGTATGAAAAAAGATTTTAAAATCGAAGTCAATATAACCAATAGCGAAGAGTTCTTTGGATTTATTCTTCATCAATATTTTCAGGTAGGCCGAAATTATCGTGACGTCGACCGCATTATAAAGAGACTTTTAGAGGCACCAATTGCTAGGCAAATCAACCTCATGGGAGAGATTAAGCGAAAAAGAAGTCTCAATTTCAGGGTTGAATTCGAGAGTTTAGATTGCGCACAGCAATTTGTGCCCAAAAAAAGACCCATAGGATTTCAGCAGCAGTCCAGAATCGAAGCTCTGTAGAGATGACTACATGTTGAATTGATCGACTTTACAAAGCTTGTCCTTGTAGGGACAAGTGGCGTCGTGGAATTTATCAGAGCAACCTATATTCAGTTGGGCAGTCCGAGGATTTTTTTTAGTAAAAATCTGCTCTGCCTTTGCTTTGTTTTGATGATGACTTTATGTCCTCAAAGACAACAGCTCGATTGGCAAAAGTCCCAGGACTCAATTTTACTCACTCGAGAACACGCTGTCTTGTCTCCTAGCTTTATGGACTGGACAAGCTTGATTAGAAATCTTGACCGTCAGTTTCCCTACGATTTTTTGAAAGTTGATAAGGCCTTTGGTTCGGGTCGCTTAGTATCACTCTCGGTGAGACCAAAAGAGGTCGTTGAAGAAAAGCTACTCGAGCAAATCCCCAATTTTCTACAACCGCGTGCCCGTCCTTTATTAAGTGTCGTCATAAGTCTGTGTCAAAAGTATCAAGTCGATCCTTTTTGGGTGATTTCAATACTGTGGACCGAAAGTCATTTTTCTTTAAAGGCACTGAGCCCTGTGGGAGCAAAAGGGCCGATGCAAATTATGCCGGCCACTCGAAGTTATTTGCTGGAACTCATCAAAAAACAACAGTTAGGTCTGGCCCCTTGGAAGCTTGCTCCAGAACAGGCCAGGTTGCCATTGCTCAACATTGAACTGGGAATTTTCTATCTCAAAACTCTACTGAAAATTTTTGGTGGCAATCACACACTTGCAACGGTTTCTTATAACATGGGGCCCGGTTGGACTCTTAAAAGAAAACGCGAAGGTTTGCCTGTCGGGGTGAAAAATCGCTACTTGGATAAAATTCGACTGGCCTATGAAAGATTTGAACGCATCTCTCAGGATTGATCGGTTGCGACTAAAATCGCTGACCACTGAAATTGCATTTCTGCTCGAAGAACGGGCCGCCATTGTGAGAAGAATCCAGAGCTTTAAAAAGCAACTTGGCCCAGCTAATTCATTGGCCAGCTATCCAGATTTTATGCCAGAAGTTGAACGCTCTCTTTTCCAAAGTATTCTGGCAGAAAATCCTCATTTTTCCTTAGAGATTATCTTTCTTATCTCAATGGTAATCGAAACCATGGCCGGCCCTTGTTACCCTCGGTGGTCTTGCGGGGCGCATCTTGATCGAACTAAAGGAGAGATCTTGGAAAAATGGCAACAGGTCAATCCTTTGTTGCTAAAACTCAGCTTTCCTCAGTATATCTCTCAACTAAAGATGAAAGATTCTTTTGCTTCCTTAGTGGAGATTCATTAACATCAGCGGGATGGAAGATCCTAAAAGTACAGGGCCATCTGAAAGAGTCATTGCCATCGATGGCCCATCTGGAAGCGGGAAAAGTTTAGTCGCTCGGAAAGTTGCGTCGGAATTTGGATTTCACTACATTGATACCGGAGCGATGTTTAGAGCGCTTGCAATTGTGACCGCGTCTCTCGACTTTGATCCCAAGGCAAATTCTCTCACGGAGGCCCAAGCTAAGAGGATTCGTTGTTGTTTGGACGATGCGAATCTCCAATATGCGCCAAATGAAGATAGTCTGATTTGCAATGGCCAACACGATCTCACAATAGAGCTCAGAAAAAATCATGTTTCACTACTTGCTTCACAGATTTCTAAATTTCCGGTCTTTCGTGAGTTTGCTAAGAAGTGGCAACATCAATTGGCCGTGAAACATTGGGTCGTCATGGAGGGTAGAGATATTGGGACAGTCATTTTTCCTCATGCCGAGCTCAAAATTTTTTTAATTGCTGATCCAGAAATAAGAGCAAAAAGACGATTTTTGGAACTTCAAAAAAGAAAGGATTTCGACGGAAGTTTCGAGTCTGTTTTGGAAGAAATTAAACTGCGTGACGAACAAGATTGTAATCGAAAAATTGCACCCTTAAAAAAAGCAGCTGATGCGATAGAGATAGATTGTTCAAATATGGCACCTCAAGAGGTGAGCAAAAAAATAGCTCGAATTTTTAAAGAAAGGAAGGGTTCATCATGGCCTTCCAATGGTTAATTAACCTTCCGCTACCAATCCGCGAGTTTGCTCTTTTTCTACCAGTGCTTCGGTTTATTGCATCTGAAAAACCTGAGACTCGTCTTTCTCTATTTGGTCAAAAATGGCAAAAGGAGATCGTTTCCGATCTCGATCTCAACTTTGTGGATTTTTTTTCGCCTGAAGAAAAAAGCAGTCTCGCTAAGCGGGCCTTCGATTGCTTTATCCATGGAGGAAGTGGAAGTTCAACCGGTCTGGCCTGGGCCAAGCGACTTAAAATTCAAAAACGTGCTGGTTTAATCGAAGGTCTGTCTACTAAGAGAATTTTAAACTATGGGAGTCGCCAAGAAAGGATATTTTCTGAAATGCATGAAGCTGAGTACAATCTCTCACTTCTTAGACCTTTGGGGCTTGATTATCACTCCATTCACAAAGCCCGCTATGCCGTTGGAGGGAAAAAACAAGCTTCCGAAACCCATAGCAAGAAACAGCGAATTGTGATTGATCCTTCATGTTATAGTTTGGCGCCTTTCTGGTCTGCCCGCAATTTTGCAAGATTTATTGTGAAACTTCATTTCCTGGACCCTTCAGAACGGGAATATCATCTCTTAGTCAAAAATAATGAAAAACGTACTTTTAATGATCTAAAAGATGAACTTCGGAAGACTGCAACAGCAGAGCTCAGAGAAAGAATTTTTTTGGAGACCTACCGTGATGAATGGGACCCCGTTTTTCGGGAAAAGGTGGCCAAGGCCGATTTCTTTTTAGGGCACAGTTCTCCTGGCTATTATTTAGCGTATTTGAAGGGAGTAAGTCGGCTAGCACTCTTTCATCCCATTCGCTCTGAGTCTCCCTTTCGTTGGAAAGCAGACTTTACCGCACCTCTAGGAAATTCCGGGGAGAGTGATTTCTTTTTTCCGGATGTGATTTGCGGAGAGCTTGAAACCTGCGCCTTCCAAAAATGTCTTTACTATGATTGCATGGCGAAAATTGAAGTCGAGTGGGTGATTGATCATTTTCGGAAGCAGATTTTATGAGTATTAACCGTCGCCGTTTTGAAGAAATTTTAGATACTTTTTCTCAACATCAACCAATCCTAGTTCTGGGAGATATTGGACTCGATAAATATACCTTCGGTGAGGTTAGGCGCATAAGCCCTGAAGCTCCAGTCCCTATACTAGAAGTTGAGCGCGAGTGGACTAAGTTAGGGCTCGCGGCCAATGTTTCAGATAACTTGGCCGCCTTAGGTGCGACTTCGACTTTGTGCGGAGTTGTCGGCGAGGACCTTCATGGCCAGGAATTTTTGGGTAAGATGCAAGAGGCCAATCTTTCTACGGCGGCCATTCTCCAAGACTCCAAAAGGCCTACGACCTTCAAGGAGCGAGTGACCACGGCCACGCAACAGGTTTGCCGGATCGATTACGAATCTTGCGCCAGTTTGACGACTTCTCTCGTTCAAAAGTTTGAAAAAACTCTTCAGAATGCAGTGGCCGATCAGAGTGCTTTGGTGATTGAAGATTATGGAAAAGGTCTGGCCAGCGAAGAACTTTTTCAATCCGCTATTGAGTTGTTTCAAAGCAGTGGCAAGTTAGTCGCTGTTGATCCCTCGAGAATCACTCCTCCACTTTTTTACCGAGGGGCAGATCTCCTTAAGCCCAATTTGTCCGAGGCCATAGCGATGAGTGTCACTCTTGGCGGCAGCGCTTCTTGGGAGCTCAAACAAATGTGCAATTTTCTCGTTGAAAAACTGGACCTTAAACAGTTGGTTATCACTCTGGGCGCTGAAGGCATGGCCATTTTTGATACGCAAGGGGAGCAGGGGTTCTCTCTTATCCCCACACTGGCGGCTGAAGTATTTGATGTCTCTGGTGCAGGAGATACCGCTATTAGTGCACTTGTTTGCGCATTAATCGGCGGAGCGAGTTTGAAAGAGGCCAGCTGGATAGCCAACTGTGCATCCGGTGTTGTGGTCGCGAAAAAGGGAACGGCGCGTGTTGATCAAGCGGAACTCTTGGAATTTTTTCTTCACCGACAGACCCAGATAGGGTAGCGTAAAACTCCATGCAGGAGCTCTTAACCGCCAAGCCTTTTTTTAGTTTAGTCTTTCATAGCGATATGGTTGATCTCCAGGAGCTCAAATCTTCTTGGCCACTAGACTGGGAGACCGCTTCCATTTTTTGGCCAAAAGAAAATCCTCTGTTTGCCTATTATTCAAAAGAAATGGGCAAGAGTTTGGGACGGATCTTAGTGGCCCATAGCGAGTTGGTCCACCGGACGCAGTTAGTAGATCTTAAACTGTGGGCCCAAAGCCTAGAAAAGCGTACATCCTCGAAAAATGGGGCCAGGATTCTAAATATTGACCCCGGTTTTATTGGGTTGGAGCAAGTTTTGTTGAGTTCCCACAAGCCCTATTCTCACCGGATTTATTTAAGGGATTCAATTTGGGCAGAACTGGTTTTGATTTACCGTGAACAGAGATGGATGGATGTTCCTTGGACTTATCCAGACTACCGAGATGAAGAAAAAAAATTATTTTTCAAAACATGTCGATTTGCTTTGAAGGAACAATATGAACGATCAGCTTCAGTCAATTCGCTCTCTTTTTAACGCTGAGTTAAGCAGTGCCAATAAAAAAGAAGAGCTCCTCGATTTAAAATCCTCATTTTTGGGAAAAAAAGGAAAGCTTAGTCAATTGATGGGTGAGCTTCGTTCGGCCTCCCTTGAAGGCAAAAAAACTGCCGGCCCTTTAATAAATCAACTTAAACAAGATATTGAGGCGGCAGTTTCTGAAAAATTATTACTTTTAGAATACCAGTCCGTAGAAGAAAAGTTGCTTAAAGATTCGATTGACCCAAGTTTGCGAGATCGGATTTTGGAAAAAGGTTTGCAGGGTGCGGCCATTCACCCAACGGTTGTCCTACAACAAAAAATTGAAGATATTTTTCTGTCGATGGGATTTGAAGTTTTAGATGGACCGCATATTGAAGACGACTATCATAATTTTGAGGCCCTCAATATTCCCGCTGATCATCCGGCAAGAGACATGCAAGATACCTTCTGGTTTTCTGATAAGACACATCTTTTGCGAACGCATACAAGTACAATTCAAGTTCGAGGAATGAAGGAGCGCCGTCCTCCTTTTCGATTTGTAGGACCAGGGAAAGTCTTTCGAAGTGAGAGAACAGATGCTTCCCACGAATTTGTTTTTCATCAGCTTGAAGGGATGATGGTTGATAAAGAGATTACTGTGGCAAATTTAATTTTTTTCATGAAGGCACTTTTGAGTGAAATTTTCGGTAAAGAGATGAAGATAAGGCTGCGTCCAGGATTTTTCCCTTTTGTAGAACCTGGCTTCGAACTCGACATCGCTTGTCTCATTTGTTCAGGCAAGGGTTGCTCTGTTTGTAAAAAATCTGGATGGGTTGAACTTTTACCCTGCGGAATGGTTCACCCCAACGTCTTGAAGATGGGGGGCGTAGACCCAGACGAATATTCAGGGTTTGCCTTTGGCCTCGGTCTCGACCGTTTAGTCATGATGAATTCTGGCATCGATGATATTAGGTATTTGCATGGTGCTGACCTACGCTTTCATTCTCAGTTTTGCGCTTATTAAAGGAAATTAATAATATGAAAATTTCAATTGATTGGCTGCAAGACTTTGTTCCAGAATCTTTTAGAAAAAAGTCCAGAAGAGATTCAAGAACGACTGACACTTGGGGTGGCCGAAGTTGAGAAACTGGAAGTCAATAACCAGCATTTTCAAAAAATTAAAGTCGCTGAGATTTTGTCCATCCGTACGCATCCCAATGCGGATAAACTTAACCTTGTAACCTTGGATTTTGGAAATAAGCAGACTCAAGAAGTTGTTTGCGGAGCAAAAAACGTCCGAGTGGGACTTAAGGTCGCCTTTGCACCGACCGGCGTTTATCTTCCCGAAATTGATTTATTATTAGAGCGAAAAAAAATTAGAGGAATTGAATCCGAAGGAATGATTTGTTCTGATAAGGAGCTTGGTCTTTCGGGGCAGCATCTGGTTTCCAACTTGGGTTCCAATGAGGATGGTATTTTAGAACTTGATTCTGATGCCGCGATTGGAGAGTCACTGGCCCAGCATTTCAAGCTCGCTGTCGATTCTATTCTGGATTTTGATAATAAGAGCTTAACCCATCGACCTGATCTTTGGGGACACTACGGAATGGCACGCGAATGCAGTGCCATGTTTAAAATTTCACTTAAGGCCCCATCATCAGTGCACAAACAAGCTTGGGAGGAAAGTGATGATCTCAGTCCTGTTAAATTTAAGATTCAAAATTCTAGTGCTTGTCGGAGGCTGACTGCGATTTCTATTGATGGGGTTGCCGATGGCCAAAACCCCTGACACAATGAAAAATCGACTGCAGGCCTGCGGGGTACGTTCTCGGGGTCTATTGGTCGATATTTCGAATTATGTCATGCTGGAACTGGGGCATCCTCTCCATTTTTTTGACCGAGATAAAATATCAGGCGCCGTTCTTTCTGTTCGACAATCCGAAAACGGGGAAACAATAGAAACCCTAGACGGTAAAATTCGGCAGCTCGAATCAACTGATACGGTGATTTATGATGAACAAAATGCACTGGCGCTGGCCGGTATCATGGGTGGGGGGGCCGCAGAAGTGGGGCCTGAGACGACCTCTTTATTAATTGAGGTTGCCAATTGGCGGCCGAGTTCCGTGCGCCAGACTTCAGCAAGACTAGGCCTTCGGACAGAGGCCTCTCAACGCTATGAAAAATCTTTGGATGATGAGCAATGTCTGCCATCTCTTCGCCGTGCGGTCGAGTTGGTGCTCAAATATTGTCCGGAAGCGAGAGTTCGGGGAAATATAATCGATGAAAGAAATGTGAAAGCGGCGCCGGCCTTGAAGTTGCAGCTTCGACACAGCAAAATTGAAAAGCTTTTAGGACTCGATATCTCTCTTGAAAAGAGTGCAGATATTTTAAGATCTTTAGAATTTGAGACAAAAAAAGTTGAGGACGGATTAGAGGTCAGTGTCCCTAGTTTTAGGGCAACCAAAGACATTGAGATTCCGGTGGATTTAGTTGAAGAGATTGGACGTGTGATTGGCTATGCCCAGATCCCACCAGTGGCCCCATTGTCGCGAACGATGCCGCGGGGCCTTTCGGCGGCCAAGCGAAGAGTGCGAGAGATTCTGCAATTTTTGGTGGGCCACGGACAGTGCTACCAAGTGATGACTTATCCTTTAATTAGTAATGAATTGCTTGAGAAATGCGGGTTCCCTCATGCAGACGAGAAGCTGGCCTTGGTGAATTCTCTTTCCCAGTTTCACCAGGTAATGAGGCCATCTGTTATTCCAGGGCTGCTGGAAAAATGTGCTGAGAACGCAAAAAACTTTTCTTCGTTTCAGTGTTTTGAATTAGGTCGCGTTTACCGAGCAGATGAGAAGGCCTTTTCTCGTGAGTATCTTCAGCTTGGTATGATTTTTTATTCTCGCAATGAAAATCTGTTCCTCTCTCTTGCAAACACCTTGGAAAAACTGCTTTCGAATGAGCAAATCAAATTTCAAATGAGTATACCCAGTGAGAAACAAATCAAGCCGCTACAGAAATATCCTCATCCTGCGCTTGCGTGGGATTGGAAAGGGCGGCACCCAAAAGAGGGTCTCGATATCCAAATTATGGGGAAGTCTGTTGGGGCCGTCGTGTCTGTTCATCCTTTTTTACTCAAGTCGCTTAAGATTAAAGGTCATGTGGCATTGGGCGTAGTCAATTTTGAGTTTCTTGATAAGCTCAAAGATAAAACGCCCTTAAAATTTCAATCTTTTAGCAAACTTCCAGCAGCGCAGTTTGATTGCTCGGTTGTCTTACAAAAAAATCAACCAGTTTCCGAGGTCTTTGAATCCCTCAAAGGACTGAAAGATTCCGAGAGGATTTCCGAGAAAGTGGTCACTGTTTTCCCTTTAAGTGACGACCAGAAGTCAGTGACACTGCAGTTTTTGTTTCAAGGTAAGTCAGGGCCTCCGGGCGGAGATATTTTGAAGCAGAAAGAAGATGCCTTGGTGTCATTTTTGGAGACCAAAGGATTCCCACTCAAAGGACAAAAATAGATATTGACGACCCTAAAGAGAATCATTACTCTACACCTCTGCCTTCGGAGCAGCACCCTATTGGGTGGTTCTTTGAAAATCTAAAGAGAAAAAAGTTTTGAGCACGGATGATTCATTTGTGCTCGAAATAAGATGAGAAAAATCTGTCGAGAGTTTTGGTTGAGCGGCAAGTTTCCCAGACTAGTTTTTGGAAGATTTGTTGCAAACTTGGCGAGATTTTCAAGACGATTACTTTTCGGAGTGATTGTTGGTGCCAAGGCCTTTAATTGAGAATCGATATTTTAAATATGAGCTTTGAATATTTTCGAGTTTTATCATTTTGATTTGCTTGGAGAGTTTGATCCTGGCTCAGAACGAACGCTAGCGGCATGCCTAACACATGCAAGTCGAACGAGAAAGCTCTTCGGAGTGAGTAGAGTGGCGCACGGGTGAGTAATACGTAGGTGACCTACCCTTGAATGGGGGATAACATCGGGAAACCGTTGCTAATACCGCATAATTTGAACAACTTTGAAATGAGTTCAACAAAGGGTGCTCCGGCACTCGTTTGAGGAAGGGCCTTCGCGACATTAGCTTGTTGGTGGGGTAATGGCCTACCAAGGCGACGATGTCTAGCCGGTCTGAGAGGATGATCGGCCACACTGGAACTGAGACACGGTCCAGACTCCTACGGGAGGCAGCAGTGAGGAATATTGCGCAATGGGGGCAACCCTGACGCAGCAATGCCGCGTGAGTGAGGAAGGTCTTCGGATTGTAAAGCTCTGTCCAAGGGGAAGAAGTGACGTAAGGTTAAGAGCTGTACGTTTTGACGGTACCCTTGAAGAAAGCACCGGCTAACTTCGTGCCAGCAGCCGCGGTAATACGAAGGGTGCAAGCGTTGTTCGGATTTATTGGGCGTAAAGGGCGCGCAGGCGGATTGGAAAGTCAGGTGTGAAATCTCGAGGCCTAACCTCGAAACTGCGCCTGAAACTCTCAGTCTAGAATCTCGGAGGGGGTAGGAGAATTTCGCGTGTAGGGGTAAAATCCGTAGAGATGCGAAGGAATACCAGAGGCGTAGGCGCCTACCTGGACGAGTATTGACGCTGAGGCGCGAAAGCGTGGGGAGCAAACAGGATTAGATACCCTGGTAGTCCACGCCGTAAACGATGAGCACTAGATATAGCGGGTATTGACCCCTGCTGTTTCGACGCTAACGCATTAAGTGCTCCGCCTGGGGAGTACGGCCGCAAGGCTAAAACTCAAAGGAATTGACGGGGGCCCGCACAAGCGGTGGATTATGTGGTTTAATTCGAAGCAACGCGCAAAACCTTACCTAGGCTTGAAATCCTACGAATCTGGCGTAATTGCTGGAGTGCCCGCAAGGGAATGTAGAGACAGGTGTTGCATGGCTGTCGTCAGCTCGTGTTGTGAAATGTTGGGTTAAGTCTCGCAACGAGCGCAACCCCTATTCTTAGTTGCCATCATTAAGTTGGGCACTCTAAGGAGACTGCCAGGGTTAACCTGGAGGAAGGTGGGGATGACGTCAAGTCCTCATGGCCCTTATGCCTAGGGCTACACACGTAATACAATGGCGCATACAGAGGGAAGCGAACTCGCGAGGGGAAGCGAATCTCAAAAAGTGCGTCTCAGTCCGGATTGAAGTCTGCAACTCGACTTCATGAAGCTGGAATCGCTAGTAATCGTGGATCAGCATGCCACGGTGAATACGTTCCCGGGCCTTGTACACACCGCCCGTCACGCCATGGGAGTTGGTTCAATCTTAAGACGTGACTCTAACTTCGGAGGAGAGCGTCTACGGTAGGGCCGATGACTGGGGTGAAGTCGTAACAAGGTAGCCGTAGGGGAACCTGCGGCTGGATCACCTCCTTTTTAAAGGATAATGAGTGTCCCTCCCAAGGGGAAATGAAGCTTTCGAGCTTTTGCAGCACTCAAGGTCATCAATCATAACTCTCGACAGTTTTTCTCGTTCTTTTTTCTCTTTAGTTCATTTTCTTTTTTACAATTTCATTCTCTTTTTTACAATTTCATTTACTTCTTTATATGAATGTGTTTTGTGCAACTCATGCACATTTTGTTTTCATTAACTGCCTTGTTCTTTTCTTTTTCTAGTGTTGCCCTAAGCCAGCTAGGGCCTTTCGACGATTACGAGTCAACTGAGAATGTTGATCCCATTCTGCATATTCTTAGGATACTTGGGAGTAAAACTGGTGATCCAGCTTACGAAGATATAAGAGAGCGCACAAAACGTGCAAGGTTGCTGGTAGATAGCTGGTCAGAATTTTCTCTGAAAAGGAAAAATGAGTTTAAAGATGTGATGGAGATTTATCCGATATTACAGACAAAGTCATATAAGCAATTTAAGGCAAATTTTCTCACGACTGATTTTCCTGATTGTATTAGGGATATAGATGATCATGATAGCGGCTTTGGAATTGATTTTTTAAATCTGCTTAAGGGCCTTGTGCCTTCAATTTTCTTCGTTCCTTTAGAGCAATTGCTGTATGACCTTAGGCAATATGATCAAAATGAAATTCTACGAGAGGAACATGTACTCTTCGATCTCAATATAGCAGGTTCGGCCCTCGAAAAATTTCTTAATAAACCAACTAGCAGTTTTGCAATGTTCCTATTAGAAGATCTATTTCTGTATCGAGAATCCCTTGAGTCAGCTGATTTTGCTTTTCCAGTAAGTACATCTTCTGCAGTTGAAAGGAATAAGCAAGGAAGCAGTGGTGCCTTAGAACAAAATCTACAACTAAAACTAGAAAATACGTATTTATATTCTAATCGTCTTCCTGCTTTTCATAAAGGAGCCCGGTCTATTGATATGGCTCGCGGCCGTTCAATTGCGTTGGGTTCAGTCGCACTATATGCTCTTGGTGCGTACTTGACCGACCTTCATTTTTTAGTCGATTTCCTGGGTTTTAGTTTGGTGGCTCTCCAAAGTAGTGATTTCTATCTTAGAAGATTATCGAAGAAGTTTCACCAATTGCCGTTAGACCTTAAGCTTTCTCGTATAGATAGAAGACTCAGAAAAAAAGCACAAATATCTAACCGAAAACGAAATTGGGTCGAAGAGCTTCCTTTCTTGGAAGAAAGGTTTAGCGATTATACGGGACACAAAATAAGAATAGATGATCGAGGTCTAACGGAAATAGCAAGCGCAAAGGTTGATTTCGAGGATCTAGCAGAATTTTCCAAGAGGCTCGGTCCAGTTTTGCAAATGGAAGAATTCACTTATCTGCAAAATCTTGTTCTAGACGATTTTTCAGATGAATCTTGGTCAGATGTTACATTTCACAGATTTATCGCACCTCTGGAACTTACAGATATTAAGATTGTTTCCGACTTTGTTCAAAGCTATCCTAGGTATCAAGTTCTGTTGCCAAAAAGTCTGAGGGAATTCTTGAGCTTACCTCTGGTGCAAGATTTTGTTCAGAATGTTTATAAGTGGGGACGAACGGATACAACTCTCAAGGAACTGGGACTTGGCGATACCGAGCTTCCTGCTCTTGCTAGAGGATACCTTTCCTTTTTAAAAACCTTGCAAAAGCGTGCCGATATTCTTGTTGCTGTGAGCGAATTAGCATATTTTCCGCTTCGCCGTTACAAACATGATTCCTACAGACTTAGTCATGAAATCGATCCAAAAGATATTGTCGGTGCAGTTCAAATCAAGGATAGTAGCTGCAGTTTTTATTTCAAAAATCTATAATGCGGTAGTGTTTTTCGCGGTTCCAAAACTCTTCGACAGTTTTTTCTTTGTCTTTTTTCTTTAGTTCATTTTTGTAACTCTTATATTTATGGTCTTTATTCGATTTTTTAGAATTGATTTAATCTTCGTCGATCAGGATTTGTACATGGAGTTGTCCTTTAAAAACGGACAGGCTAAATAGCTCGGTTCAAATTTCTATATTCTCTTGGTGACACCATGTTAAGCGATTTATGGGGTGCATTCTCGCTGTAATACTCAAACCAATCATTTAGCTGGTTTAAAACGTTTTCTCTGGAATATAGTGGTACCGGTTTAAATTTCGGGTAGAGGTTGGCCTTTCATCATTTTTATTTTAAATTTTCTTCATGGGAAAATTTCTTTCGATTGAGGAGCGAGATGAGTTGCTCGAAGAGCTGAAAAGAGAGTCTGCTCGAAAATACGCGGATAGGCTGAGAGTTATTCTTTTGCTCGACGATGGGAAGACCTACAAAAGTATTTCTGAACATTTATTTCTAAGCGAAGACTCAATTGGAAACTATAGGAAGCGCTATAAGAGTGGCGGAATCGATGAGCTGGTGAATGACTATTACGGGGGTCGTCGAAGTTTTCTGACTGCGAAACAACAGAAGCTTTTAATCCACGACCTGAGCTCTGAGATTTTTCCTACGACGGCCTCTATTATAGCTCATGTAAAAGCGAAGTTTGGAATTGAGTACTCGAGGGGCGGTATGACGGAGCTTCTACACCGCCTTGGGTTTTCTTTCAAAAAAGCGACTCCGGTGCCTGGTAAGGCAAAGAGGGAAGAACAAGAAAAGTTCATTCGTCGCTATAATGCTATCAAATGGCGCGGACTGGTGTATTTTGGCGATTCTACTCACCCTGAGTTTGCACCAACAATTAGCTACGGATGGATCAAAAAGGGTGAGAATTTTGAAGTAAAAACGAACTCCGGATGGCGAAAAAGAGTCAATGTCTGCGGAGCAGTGGAGCTGAATTCCCTGGACGTCATTGCCCGCTCCTTTCCGACAATCAATAAAAGTTCAGTCTGCGAGCTCCTGCACTCGATTCGACGAAAGAATCCAGGAGATCAAAAAATCTACTTTGTCTTGGACGGCGCTGCCTACAACAGAGCGGGACAAGTAAAACTGCTGGCCAAGAAACTGAATATAAAACTAATTTATCTGCCCCCTTACTCACCAAACTTGAACCCAATTGAGAGATTGTGGAAGTTCATTAAAAAGAAGGTCTCGGCGAATCGCTATTTTGAAGAATTTGATGATTTTAAAACAACGACCATGGAATTTTTTCGAGGAATAAGAAAATATCGGCCAGAACTACGCACTCTCCTGAACGACAATTTTCCGATTCTTGGTACCTGAAAACTCAACCGGCTCCACTATAGTTCCTCTTGCGAAGATTTTAAAAGAAATCGAAAACCAAACTGAAGAAGAAATTATTCAAGGACAGCATGTTCTCTATGACATCACTGCGGCCAATAGTGCGCTAAAGAAACTGCTAGAACATCCAACAAAAATCTTTGCAACCCTTTTGTTGGCGGACTTTATAGCTTTTCATCTGTTCCATTCCGAGGACAGGTTGATTCTTAAATCGGAGTCTCACAAACAGTCATCGCTAGTGACAAAAGGTAAACGAAAGTTATCTTTTTTTAACAAAAAAACTCATTTGATGCTTAGGAATATTGGTTTTTATTCAGTATATCCTGATGCAGATCTTTTGATTGATTTTGCCAGGGTCTTAACTAGGGTTGGTGGGCCCCTTGCACTATCTCTTTATGGTTTTGCAGCGATTGGTAGTGGTGTCGATCTCCCACTTTGGCTAGATTTGAGTGCATTGGCGTGGGGGGGGATTCAGGCCTCGGACGTCTACTTGTTTCATGTATGGCACCACCGCGCTCCTTCGCTAACATGGAGACTTAATATTTTGGAACAGAAAAACTTAAAAAGAGCACAGAAGAGTTCCCAGAAGAGAGACTGGTCAGAGGTCATGAATCAATTTGATGCTCTGGCGGTCGAATATGACGTCGTACTTGGTAGGCAATGGGAGGAACCTACTGGACAAGGTATTGCTCAAACTAAAATGAATTTAGATTCCCTTTTTTGGATGGCCAAGCGGTTCAAAGAGTCTGATTCGGAAATGGACAACCTATTCTTGGAAAATCTTCTATTAGGGCATTCTTCTGAATATCCCTCTTCTGATATTACCTTTCAGCGATTTTTTTCACCATTAAATGTTTCAGAAGTTGCCGAAATTTTTACCGCTATTTATCAAGACCCATTCCTTTCGATATTGCTGCCCAAAAGTTTACGTACATTTGCTGCTCTTCCTGACGTTCGGGATTTTATATTCAAGAAAGAAAAATGGGGGCGGACCGAGATAACCCTATATAATCTCGGATTAAAAAATGAGCATCTGGTCACACTAGCAAGTGACTATTTGGAGTTTTTGAAGACTTTTGAGGTAAGAGTCGCAGCACTGTCTGCCCTTTATGAATCGAGATATTTTCCTATGGCAAGTACTCGCCGGTCCGATGAAACCATCAGAGGTCATTTTCAGCTTAAGCATAATGGTTGCAGCTTCCATTTCCTTTGAAATATAGATGCCCTGATAGACTCCATCGATTTACTTGACAAATCTAGGAGTAATACTTTCATTTCAATTATTGTACTGGCATTGCCTGATATTACTTTTCTTGATTTAAATGGTTATGAAATTTATAAGCTTGATCCTCAATTTGTGTATCTTCCTTTTGACCCCAAGTGCCTATTCACAAAGCTCAGCTAAAAATGACGAACTGGTAGAAATCTCAACGAAGGTTTTTTCTTTATTGGAAATCCTTTTAGATCAAAGGAGCGCTCATGCTTCTCCCGATTTTTTAGACAGAGCTGAGAGGGCCCGGATTCTGGTCGATAGCTGGCAGGATTTATCGGATGAACTAAAAGATAACTATAAAGATGTCATCGAAATTTTTCCACTACTTCAAACTGAGAAAATGATGAGTGCGAAGAGAAACCTTCTAGCTTCTGAAGTCATAAATGATCTTCTTCTTTCATCTGGACCTGATGATGAGTTCTTGACTGAGTTTAGATATCTTTTGCGCAATCATATGATCTCGGCAATGGCCCACCCGCTGGGACAAATTCTAAAAAATAGCGATCTTCGGAATAGCGAAGAAAACTTTGATCATGTGTCTCTCGAGACTTGTGAAGTGAATGTTGCCTGTGCAGCACTAAGAAAACTACTAGAAACGCCAACACCCATATTTTCGACTTTTCTTTTGGGAGATTTTTTGGCCGCGCATTTATTAGATTTTGCTAATTCTCAGCGATACGAAATTGAGAATTCAAAGTTCAAGCCGAAAACGAAAACCATAAAAGACAGGATGACAAAGATGGCCGCTCGAGCTCACGTGGCACTTTCTCAAAAAGAAATGTATACAAGCAAATTTTTTGAAAATGAGTCCTTTCGAAAAGTCATCTTTCGGTCGCTAGGTATACCGGCAACACTGCTTTTCTATGTTATAGGATTTTCTGGAGTTTACGATTTTCCGCTTTGGTTTGATTTTGGTCTATTAGGAATCACCACGGCACAGATTCTTGATTTCTATGCTTTTTTATTAGCAGGTGACCGGTGGTCTCTCCCCCCTGAGAAACTTATTAGTTTCCTTGAGGAAGAAAAATTAAAGAAATATTCTGGTGAAAATCAGAAAAGAGACTGGTTGGTAGTATTGACTGAGGTCGACAAGATTCTGAAAACTAAATAGAAGTTAAAAATTGGCAACATCGATGTCTTTGATAGAAATAAAATTGCACGGACGAAGGTTAATCTTGACGAATTGTTTGAGCTTTTTGAGCAGATTGAAAAAACTGCGAGTGCCCCCAACATATTTTTAGAAAACCTGCAGCTCGGTGATTTGGTCTCCGCATCTGAGACTCGGTTCACCCGTTTCTTTTGGCCTCTTCAAGTTTCTCAATTGTTCGTTCTTTATCAAATTAAAGACCACGAATTTTTAAAAGTCCTTTTGCCGATAAGTCTGCAGCATTTTTTTCATCTTCCCAAAGTTCAAGATTTTTTCTCTAAAAAAGAAAATTGGTCTCGAAGAGAGCTCAGTTTTTCAGACTTTGGTCTTGAGACCGAACATATGGAAAGGCTTGCTGTTGATTACCTGCAATTGATTGAAAGTTTTAGACTTAGGGTTTTGTCATTAAATTCTCTTTTTGAGGCCCAATATTTTCCCGTCACGAGTTGGCGCGATAGTGAATTTAAGGGTTTTCTTAAGATCAAAGACAAGAGGTGCAGTCTGCATTTTCTCTAATGAAACAATGGATAATAATTATAATTACGGCACCCAATATTCGGGAGAGACAGCAAGTCCTTCAGTAAGATTCACATCCAGCGTCTCAACTTCGCCTATTTCCAAAGCTTGCATAATTCCTTCTACTAATATGAAATTTGTAACCAACGAATCTACGTAGTCTCCTCCACCTAGAGCGGAATCATCTTTATCTAAAAGGCGGCTTGAAATATAATCGTACAAATCTGCTGAGCTAAATCTTTGCTGCTTTAAATTTCCAGCGAGAGAATGCACTAAAACACCACCAATTCCTAAAATTCTTTTCGAAGGAAAGCTTACTGGGAATTCTCTTTGAATTTGTTGGCCAGCACCGAATGAAATGTTCTTAGAATCTGTATAGAGTTGCTCATTGATTGGATTGGGAGATTTTCGCCATTCTTTTCTTACAAATCTTGATTTACGAAGGCCAGCTTCCGAAAGTTTTAGATCTATGGTTTTAGTTTTAAACGCCTGGGATGCCAGGTCTCCGGGGTAAATTTGGTAAACACCGTTTTCACGACAGACAATCTGCATACTTGACCCACCGATGTCCCAAACACAAATCTCCTTAGACGGGTCATCATGTCGAGTATCAAGCGCCGTCATGGCAGATTGATATCCTAAGATGGCCTCCTCTCTTTGAGAAATTCTCTTAACAGGAACTCCGCTACTATTTAGCTGCTCCACAACTGAGAGACCGTTCGTTGCCTTCCTAAAAGCAGCAGTCGCTACTCCGGAGAATTGAATTGCGCCGCATTTTCTCCCTGTCTCTTTAAAACGGCCAAGAGTCTCAACAGCATAGTCGACTAGCGAAGCATCGATTTTGTTATCAACAGCTCGAGAACCTTCGAAATCTATCATTTCCTTTGGGGAACAATCGATTTCTCCTGAAAATTTAACTTGCTCAATAATTTCATTCGAGCATCTGTCGTATTTGTACACTCGCATTCTAGTCGAACCACTGCCGACATCAAATGCGGCCCTCGTAACATGGCAGAAAAAATCGTTTATGCGCTGTCCGTAGGTTGAGGGTAATAAAATAAAGAGTGCGGTAATAAAGATAATCACTATTTGCTCCTAGTGCTTTTTGACTCGAATAAGTACTCTGATAGTCCAATTGAGTGACCAAGGTCAAAGGATTATTTAGGGAGGACGGTTTTTTACCCTATAACCTATAAACTGCGCCAGTTGACTGTTTTCGAAATTGTCTATGGGAAATGGATGTTCCCAATCTCTTCATTTTGAATTTGATGTTTTTACACCATTTCTATGTCTTTCGATTTACGGTTTTAATCGAACAAACAATCAACCCTCGAAGGAGAATTTTATGAAATTAACAATGTTTTTATCCATGGCCTTACTGAGTGCTCAAGCTTTTAGTGTTGCCTATACCCCAATTAAGTCTATCGTGAAGGATGGCAATCGAATGGTCGGAAAAACTGTCACAATAAAAGGTGAAGTTGAGAAAGTTTTGGGCAAGAGAAGCATTATTGTGGAAAGTGATGGCACCTGGTTCGATAATGAGATTTTTGTTGTGTCAAGGAAGTCCTTAGAACCAATGACCAAATTGCGAGAAGAGCAAAATATTGAAGTGACTGGGGTCGTAAGAAGTTACGATAAAGTGTCAGTGGAAAAGGACTTCACTTTGTCTCAAGATACTGAAAAGTATGATGTTGAACTCGAGAAGAATAGAAAATTTCTTGAAGTCACAAGTCTTAAAATTTTGAAAAATGATGATTAATACAAGCTTCAAAAATGTATTTTGAAGAGAATTTAAAAGAAGGAGTTTATAATGAGCAACAATTCTACAGAAAAATTGAACGAATTACTAAGAGGTGAACGGTCGGCAATTGAAACCTACAACCAGGTTTTGGAGAAAGTTGAAGGAGACCCTCGGGCCCAGCATCTGAAAGAAATCAAGTCGGAGCATATGAAAGCGGTGACTGAAATCGAACAACAAGTGACAAAGCTTGGTGGTAAGCCATCAAACGACAGTGGAGCTTGGGGAACTTATGCTAAGGCCGTGACCGGTGCTGCAAAAATTTTTGGTGACAAAAGCGCGCTGAAGGCGCTGAAGGAAGGCGAAGAGCACGGGCTCAAGCAGTATAAAGACCTTCGTGATGACATGGCAGATGGAGACATCAGTGTCGCGCCGGCCCAGTTTTTCTCAGAGAGAATTCCGAAGCAAGAACGGCATATTAATGCCCTTGATAAGTTAATTGAATCTCTCTAGGGTTATTTCTAGAATTTTGAAAAAGAGTCCATCGGTGAAATCTTATTTCATCGATGGACTCTTTTTATGTCAACTCATTAGAGATTCTCAATCGGAAACTTCACCACCGATTGCATATTTTTTCCATTCAGGTCAGTGATATTTCCGCTTTGAGCATCATAAGTGAAAATATGATTCCCTGCGCCTAACCCGCTATTAAGGGTCACTTGAAGCTCTTGAGCTGATGGACCAGCTTGAACAGAGCTCACCAAATTCGAGGTCCCATTGACCTTAATTCCAGATGGATCGGTTACTGAGACATCTCTATCAAACCTAAGGGTCACGCTTAGACCACTGGGATCCAACTCCGCTCCCACTAAATTGGGAGCATCGCTATCATACTGCAAGAGCCAATCAAAAATTCCTGGATAGCTGGGGTTAAAAGTCGCTCCATATCCAATCATTGGATAGAGTGCATTGTTTGAACTGTCGTTAGTTTTATTTGTTAAAGGCCTTCCGCTACCATCATAGGTTTTATCCCACGCATTATGAGTTCCATAAGCAAACATAGTCATTAAAGGTAGAATCGGAGCAGGTGTAGCACATCCTCTAATCAAACCCACAATAGAATTCGTTGAAGAAGATCCTACTGTAGGGTCATCAACGTTATGGAGGGCCCAGATGGGAGTGTTTTTCACCTTACCATCGCAAGCTTCGGAGCTATTGTTTAAAGTACCAGTACCACATATAGGAGCAGCGGCAGCGATTTTATCGCCATGAGATTTTAAATAACTCCAGACTCCACCACCCCCCATCGAGGTGCCCGTAATGTAGACTCTTGAGTGATCAACATTTCGCATTCCTTTCACTCTTTCTAAAACTTCATCAATTATACTGGCGTCCCAGGAAGATCGACCGGAGTAATGACCACTCAAATCTTTAGGCTGCTGAGGAGAGATTAAAATGAAAGGAAAATGGGCGCCCTGCTCAACAAGTTTGGCAACGTGATTACCATTGCGAAGCTTACTAAACTGAATTGATTGGCCATCGCCTCTCCATCCTAGACCGTGAAGTGAGATCAAAAGTGGAATCCCTTGAGAAGAATTAGCATCATACGTTTGAGGAATATATTCTAGATACCCAAGCATCTGACCATTGCCATATGTAGAGCTATAAGAAACTTCAATTTGTTGACCAGGCAGTGCACCATCGCTCGAAGTCGTTGCGATCACATTAACCGTCCGATTCTCAGTTGCAGTATTACCCGCGCTGTCTTGGACAGAATAGCTAACCTGGTAACTACCTATTGTGTTGAGATCTAATTGCGAAGAATCAAGCGTAACCTGTGAGGTCAAGTCACCATCGACATTATCGTTAGCAGTGTATCCTGGATCAGAATATTGCAAAGTGCCTACTTCCAAGTCTAGAGGATTATCACCAGTGAGTGTTATCTGTGGTGCAAGATAATCCGCCTCTGAATTGCTACCATCATCTGGGATGTGCACGACGAGTGCATTAATATAGCCATAGGTCGAACCGTTTGCTCGGTCCATTTTGATGATGATTTTTCCTTGAGAACTCGGAGTTATATTATCTAGACTGACAATATTTGATGTATTTTTCTTAGCGTCCAGTGAAACACGGGGGTATCCATCCACCCAGTACTCTGTGACTCGAGTTGAAGATGTAGAGTCCCTAGAAGCGAAAAAATCGAGCTTGTAGGTTGCTAGAGGATTGAGATTTGAGAGTTCCAAAGATTCTTCTTCCCGAACCGTCCAAAAAGTTTCCATGACATCATCAGGATAGACGCCTGTTGAATCGGGTGTGCGAGTACCATCAGCAAATTTACCATCAAATCCGTTTAGAGTTTTTAGGCTTACGGGATGAGATGACCCATCAGTTGCGATGAGTGCATTGGCCGTCTGTCCGCCGTTTTGATGGAAAGAGTTCCATGTTGATGGCGTTTTTGAGCTGCTGTTGGTGAAATCTATGGCCAATTGCTTATATTGTGGAGCATTTGCAGAAATGACATTTACGGTTCTAGCGACATTGGCCGCGTTACCTGCAGTATCTGAAACAGAGTATTGAACGCTGTATGTTCCGATGGTGGAGATATCGACGTTTTGGGCAACTTGGATCTGAGACGTCAAATCTCCATCCACATTGTCCATCGCGGTAGCACCAGGGTCAGTGAAGGGCTGGTTTTCGACAATCGATAACGGGGCCTGGCCAATCATTGTAATTTCGGGAGAAATCGAATCAGGCGCTGGCGCTCCATCTCCTCGCATCGCGATGGCGTTGACATAGCCGTATTGAGAACCGGGGGCCAAGTCCATTTCTATTAGGACTTCACCGTTTGCATTGGGTGTGACATTAGAAATGGTTGCTAGATTATCTGTATTAAGACGTGCATCGAGCACAACCTCTACGCCGCCGATTCTAAATAAGGTCTCTCTGACCCCAGAATTGGACGAGCGAGAGGATAGAAAATCAAAATTATAGAGGCTTGAGGGATTGAGTCCTGAAAACTTAACAGTTTCAGGTCCGCGGACCGTCCAAAAAGATTTTAAAACGTCATCTGGGTAGATTCCACTGTTGCTGCCAGTTGATTGGCCATCTAAGAAAGCTCCTGGGAATCCACCAAGATTTTCAAAAGAAAAGGAGCTCTGGACGCCGGAAGTATCTTTGAGCTGAATGATCCCAGTATTATAGGGATTGTCCATCCGGTTAAAGCTAGCTGGGGTGATTCCGTTGCTTCTTGTAAAGTCGATTCTTGCCTCAAACGCTTCTACTGAACAAATGGTTGAGACTAGGAGTGCTGCTAAGAGCATAAACTGGCGCATGCGTTGATCCTTTTATTCGTTTAATTGATATAATTATGCCCTCGTTCGGTAATTCTCCCAAAAAAATTGGCATAGAGAGGAGCGACCTGTTTTGGCGGCAATATTTAGTTGCACTTTAGAAAAGAAAAATTGTTTGTCCTTGACGGAATTTTTACGCGTCCTTATAACAAGCTTTCGATTTGTTCTTTGACAATTTTATAACGTGGCAAGAAAGAAGACGAGATGCTTGTGTTGGTGAACGTGTGTTGCAATGCTTTAGGGTATTGCTTGGACACGGTGTAAAAAAGCTACTAAGGGCACACGGTGAATCCCTTGGCAGTCAGAGGCGAAGAAGGACGCGGCAAAACGGCGATATGCCTCGGTTAGCAGTAAGCATGCTTTGACCCGGGGGTTTCCGAATGGGGCAACCCTCTCATTAGTAATAATGAGAACCCAGATGTGAATACATAGCATCTGAGGAGCGAACGCAGAGAACTGAAACATCTAAGTACCTGCAGGAAGAGAAATCAAAAGAGATTTCGCTAGTAGCGGCGAGCGAACGCGGAATAGGCCAAACCAGTGCGCGTGCGTGCTGGGGTTGTAGGACTTGCATAAAGGTTAGCTTTATAGGGGAATGCTTTGGAAAGAGCATCCAAAGAGGGTGATAGTCCCGTACCTGAAATGAAGCGAGCTGGGCGAGTATCCTGAGTAGGACGGGGCACGTGAAACCCTGTTTGAATCTGGGGAGACCACTCTCCAAGCCTAAATACTCCTGACTGACCGATAGTGGACGAGTACCGTGAGGGAAAGGTGAAAAGAACCCCGAATCAGGGGAGTGAAATAGAATCGTGAAACCGTGTGCTTACAAACAGTCAGAGGGCTATAGATAAGCCTGATGGCGTACCTTTTGCATTATGATTCAGCGAGTTATGGTGTGTGGCGAGGTTAAGTTTAGTAATGGAGCCGTAGGGAAACCGAGTCTGAATAGGGCGATAGTCGCATGCTGTAGACCCGAAACGGGATGAGCTAGCCATGGGCAGGTTGAAGCGGGGGTAAAACCTCGTGGAGGACCGAACCCGTTGTGGTTGAAAACACTTGGGATGACCTGTGGTTAGGGGTGAAAGGCCAATCAAATTCCGTGATAGCTGGTTCTCCTCGAAATGCATTTAGGTGCAGCGTATAGTGTTGGCCATCGGAGGTAGAGCACTGACTTGGCTAGGGGGCCTACCAGCTTACCAAACCATATCAAACTCCGAATACCGATGAGTTTAACTATGCAGTGAGACTATGGATGCTAAGGTCCATAGTCGAAAGGGAAAGAGCCCAGACCACCAGCTAAGGCCCCTAACTTTACGCTAAGTGGTAAAGGATGTGGGATTACTGTGACATCCAGGAGGTTGGCCTAGAAGCCGCCATCCTTTAAAGAAAGCGTAATAGCTCACTGGACTAGTGATCCTGCGCCGAAGATGTAACGGGGCTAAGCGTAAGGCCGAAGCTGTGGACTCAAATTTTTTTAAATTCTTCGAAGCACTCCGAGCTTATGTTGGGAGTTTTGAATTTAGAGAGCTGTGCCGTCTTTATCGTGGGAGCGGCGATTTTTTGTTGTTGTTTTCAGGACAAAGACGGCATGGATATTTTTTGAGTGGTAGAGGAGCATTGTGTATGTTGCTGAAGGCAGACCGGCAAGGACTGTTGGAGATATCACAAGCGAGTATGCTGAAATGAGTAGCGATAAGGAGAGTGAGAATCTCTCCCACCGAAAATCCAAGGGTTCCTGTAACAAGGTGACTCCGTTCAGGGTAAGTCGGATCCTAAGGCGAGGCCGAAAGGCGTAGTCGATGGGCAACAGGTTAATATTCCTGTACTAACAAGAATGCGTTTGACAGATGGAGTGACGGAGAAAGGTAGCGCATCCGGGTGTTGGACATCCCGGTCTAAGCGAGTAGGAGTGGGAGATAGGCAAATCCGTTTCCCTTTAACTTCGAGACGCGATGGGGAGACTTCGGTCGAAGAGCGTGATCCTCGGCTTCCTAGAAAAGCTTCTATGGAGTATTTTTGTTATCCGTACCGTAAACCGACACAGGTGGATGAGGAGAGAATCCTCAGGTGATTGGGTGAACTCTCGTTAAGGAACTCTGCAAAATGGTGCTGTAACTTCGGGATAAGGCACGCCATTGTTGGTGAAGTCACTTGCTGACGGAGCTGGCGATGGCCGCAGTGAAAAGGGGGTAGCGACTGTTTATCAAAAACATAGGTCTGTGCAAACACGTAAGTGGAAGTATACGGACTGACGCCTGCCCGGTGCTGGAAGGTTAAAAGGAGGGGTTATCGCAAGAGAAGCTCTGAATTGAAGCCCCAGTAAACGGCGGCCGTAACTATAACGGTCCTAAGGTAGCGAAATTCCTAGTCGGGTAAGTTCCGACCTGCACGAATGGCGTAACGACTTCCCCACTGTCTCAACGAGAGGCCCAGCGAAATTGGTGAGCGCGTGAAGAAACGCGCTACCCGCGGAAGGACGAAAAGACCCCGTGAACCTTTACTGTAGCTTGGCATTGGGTTTCGAAACATACTGCGTAGGATAGGTGGGAGCTGTTGATGCATGCGTTGCGGCGTATGTTTAGGCATCCTTGAAATACCACCCTGTGTGTTTTGGAATCCTAACCTACGGCCCTAATCGGGTTGGGGGACAATGTCTGGTGGGCAGTTTGACTGGGGCGGTCGCCTCCTAAAGAGTAACGGAGGCGCACAAAGGTTCCCTCAGCTAGAATGGAAACCTAGCGTAGAGTGTAAACGCATAAGGGAGCTTGACTGCGAGACAAACAAGTCGAGCAGGTGCGAAAGCAGGTGTTAGTGATCCGGTGGTTCCGAGTGGAAGGGCCATCGCTCAACGGATAAAAGGTACTCCGGGGATAACAGGCTGATCTCCTCCAAGAGTTCACATCGACGAGGAGGTTTGGCACCTCGATGTCGGCTCATCACATCCTGGGGCCGGAGCAGGTCCCAAGGGTTTGACTGTTCGTCAATTAAAGTGGTACGCGAGCTGGGTTCAGAACGTCGTGAGACAGTTCGGTCTCTATCCTCCGTGGGCGTAAGTAATTTGAGAAGAGCTATCCTTAGTACGAGAGGACCGGGATGGACGAACCTATGGTGTACCGGTTGTGGTGCCAACTGCATCGCCGGGTAGCTAAGTTCGGAAGGGATAACCACTGAAAGCATCTTAAGTGGGAAGCCTCCTTCAAGATAAGATTACTTTTAAGGGTGCTTGTAGACGACGAGCTTGATAGGTCAGAAGTGGAAGTTTGGTAACGAATTGAGCTGACTGATACTAAATACCCGTTGCTTTTTTTTTGACTCTGCAAAGAGTCTCTTCACCAACACGAATCTCTAAACTTTCTTGCCATGTTTTAAAATTGTTAAAGTGAATAACTCACAATTGATCTCGCTTCGCTATTCGCAATCAGTGCGGGGCAGGATGATCCCTAGAATCTCTTCCATGGAATTTCTCGTCGTCAGTTTTTTTATTTGTCTCTTCCAGATCGCGGCGGCCAGTAATTTTGCTGCTTTATCCAGGGAGAGTGACCTTGAAGCATGCCAGGCCGACTCGTCTACGTCCAACTTGTAGAGAAGGCCAACGAGTTTCTGGGGATTAGATTTCAGTAATTCCTGCACTCTTTGCTCTAAGAGTTGCAAAATATTTTGATTTTGAGTCAGAGACATCTCAAGACTCAATGAAATATTACGAGAGCTGTCAAAGCCTTAGGCCTTACCTATTTAGACCATACTCCTATTTTAGCGTATAAATAAGGAGTATGCTCCAAAGAATGCTTAATCCCCTTGAATCTCGAAGTTTTTTTTTATTTGGCGCGCGAGGTACCGGAAAAACCTCATGGTTACAAAACAAATTTACCGACAAAAACGCTCACTGGTTTAATCTTCTCAATCCTCAATTAGAGGAACGCTATTCTTTAAGACCCCAAAGCTTCTATGAAGAAATTCAAGGGGCCGATGCTGAAGCAAAAAAATGGATTATTATTGACGAAATTCAAAAGGTTCCCAAACTACTCGACTTGGTTCATTTAGCGCTCTCTGAAAATCTTCCGTTTCGTTTCATCCTGATCTGCTCTAATGCCAGGAAGCTCAAGAGGGGGGCGGCCAATCTTCTTGCAGGAAGGGCCTCGGTCTACCATCTTTTTGGTCTGACCCATTTAGAATGGGACAAAAATTTTAATCTCCATGATTCTCTTGAGTGGGGTGACCTCCCGGACCTTTCCCATATGACGTCTAATGAAGAAAAAAAAGAGTATCTTCTTGCTTACGCGCTTACCTATCTTAAGGAGGAGATTCAAGTTGAGCAGCTTGTCCGAAACCTTCCTCCTTTTCGGAGATTCCTAGAAGTTGCTGCCCAAATGAATGGAACAATTTTAAATTATTCAAAAATTGCAAGCGACGTAGGTGTCGACTACAAAACGGTCCAAAACTACTATCAAATTTTAGAAGAAACTCTTGTTGGTTTTTTCCTTCCAAGTTTTTCAAAAAGTTTGCGGAAGCAGCAGAGAAAGGCCCCAAAATTTTATTTTTTTGATCTTGGGGTCACTCGTGCCCTTAACCGAGTCTTAGATATTCCCCTCGGTAAGAAAAGCAGTGATTATGGACACTCGTTTGAGCATTATATTATTAAAGAAATCCTCAGTATCAGCAGCTATAAGCGATTATCCTATCAATTCTATTATTCGATGACGAAAGAGGGTCGGGAAGTCGATTTGATTGTCGATCGCCCCGGTCAAGCCGATCTTTTTATTGAAATTAATTCCTCTGAAAATGTCTCAGAGACTCATCTGAGCTATTTAAGAAAACTTCGTCAGGAATATCCACTGAACGAATACCTTTGTTTCGCTCAGGAAAAAAGGCCGCGAACAGTTGATGGGGTTCGAATTCTTCCTTGGAAATTAGGCATTGCCGAGTATTTTTAGATTTACTGCGAAAAAGATAAAGAAAAACTTGCGCAACCGATAGGAGAGGGTTTATAAAAAGGTCGGTGTCTCGATAGCGGTGAGGAAATACCTGGTTACATCTCGAACCCAGAAGTCAAGCTCACTTGCGGCGACAGTAGTGCAAGGGTGACTTTGTGTGAGAATAGCTTGAAGCACCACTTTTTAAAAACCCATTCTTCGGAATGGGTTTTTTTTTGCCAAAATTTGGACCACTTTAAACCAGAGGCGTTTATGAGTCATGAGCGAAACGATCTAGGCGGGCTTAAAAGTCTTGGGGCCCAGAAGACTTCTTATCAGTATGAATATTCTGCAGATATTCTAGAAGCGTTTGAAAATCGCTCTCTTGGTAAGGAACAGTGGGTGTCCTTAATATGCCCCGAGTTTACATCGTTGTGTCCAAAAACAGGACAGCCCGACTTTGCACAGATCTTTATCAACTACATAGCTGACAAAAAAATGGTTGAGTCGAAATCTTTGAAACTTTATCTTTTTAGTTTTCGTAATCATGGTGGTTTTCACGAAGATTGCGTGCAAACGATTTGTGATGACCTCTACAAACTTATGCAACCTCATTACCTTGAAGTCATCGGCGAGTTTACCCCGAGAGGCGGAATTGCAATCTTTCCTTTTTCTTGCGTAAGCTCATCAGTGCAAAAATTTCAGGAATTGAAGGAAAAAAGGCGTTCTGAATACCGACCTGGATCATATGGGCGTGTAAGAACGCTGGTGCACTAGTCTTCAATTTTGCATCCACAGATTGCTCTGGCATATTCGGCAGAGTGAAGAATTCTTTTCTACTTATTCTTGTTATCACAATCTTGCTTCAGGCCTGTGGGCTTGATGATGAGGTTAAGCGCTCTAATGAAAATCTCACTCGTTCTACTGAGACTTTAAAGGCCGCAGAAGAATCCTCTTCGCAAAATATTCAAGAGGTCTCGGAGATATTAGATTTCTTCAAAGATCCTTTAATAAGTCTTGCTCAAAGCGGTGAAAAGATTTCTTCATTTTTGGACAAACTCAATAGCTGCTATGACTTGGCCATTGATCCTCGAATTTATCAACCTGGGCGCCCGGTTCCAAAAGATCTGCAATCTCTTTTGGATGAAGTGGATGAAGATATTTTGCTAAATCCAGAGCTTCAATACTTTTCCCGCTCAGGCGAAGTTGAATACCAGATTATTCCACGAGAATATAAAGACCGATTTCCCAGAAAGATGCTCATACCAGTCGTTCGGCCTTACTCGGATTGCGATACCCTCATGAACGGACTTTCTTATGCTACCGAATCTAAAATCGATAAACTTGTTAATACCTTTGGTGGCTTTCTCGATGAGGCCTTTGGGACCTCCGTTGGAAAGTTTCCTGCAACACTAGATTACAAAATTGATTGTCAAAGCTACCTAGAAAAAAATCGTCTTTTCCAGGAACTTCTCTACGGAAGCGGGAATGGAAAGGCGGCGCTGTTGCGCAATCTTCTTAGTGGTAATCAAGTTAAAAAGTACAATGATAGGCTTGAAGCCATCGCGGGCCAATCTCTGGAAGAATTTCCGTGTCAAACAAAATCCGCTCTTCCTCTTCTGCAACCAGAAAAAGACATTCAGACCATACTGGATCTTAATATTGCCTGGGTTGAGTTTGTGAACAGTTGGAATCAGCTTCAAAGCGATTATTCAGAAGAAGGTCTACGTGTTGTAAACCGGGAACGCTTAGATAATTTAGAATTTCCGAGATTTAGTCATCCTTTAGTTACGAAATATTATAGACCAAATCCATCAAGCAAAAGAGAGATGTATGAAAAAGCTTTTCTTCAGTTTTTCTCGCAAAAGAATCTACTTAAAGGTTTGGCCAATGCCTCTGTGCAGGAAATTCCGGGAAAGCTCACAAATCTTGCTAAACTCATTGAAAATTTTAAGGGAATTAAGTTCACAATCGCAGAAGAGGAAGACGGACTTGAAAATAGATTCCGCTTCGACGGTTTAAGAGAGGAGCAGTCCGCGATTATTAAAGATGTCGCTACAATGGTGTATAAAATTGTCGACAATGGACGGGCCTCTAATCAGCAATTAAAACTCCTATCCGAAATGTTAACGCGGGCAATTTTCGTGTTGTGGGAATATCAACTTAATGAACGCTATCTTTTCGGACAAATCCAGGGTGAATGGGACTCATCGTGGGACAAGGAAAAGATCTTATCTTTAGATGGGATAGAGGATGTTGATCAAAACTTACTCAATTTGAATTCCGCAGAAGAACAACAAGTTCAAGAAAAGATCTTAGTTCTGAGTACCTTTCAGAAAAAATTTCACAAAAATGCACTTGCTGTTTTAGAGGAGTTCTTCCAGCAAATGACGACTTTCTCAAACGAAAAGCGAGGGGTGAGAAAAGAATCTCAAGTTTTGCCTTTTTTTCATGCTGATAGCTTGCTTGATCCCTACGATTATTTTTTTCCAAATGAACAGCATAAAGAGTCTGAAAAATTTAAGAAAATTTGGAATGGCTTCGCTCGAAAGGCCGGTCGCTTGTCCAAGAAAATTAATTTTCTTCCATCGCATATTCGTGAGCTTTATCAGCTTAAAAACTGGATGCGCTCAAATCTGCAATCGGCATTGGAAGTTGATGAAAAAAAATTCCCTAATTGTTATTTAGTCTCACAGTTCTTGAAGTCTGAGTCTCCTCAGACACTCGGTCTGACAGATTTTTTAATCTTTGACGAAAAAGTTCTACGTCATAATGTTGAGCAGCAAGATTCAGTGTCTTTCTTTCGGCGCTTTCTTATGATGAGTGTAGATCAACTCTTTTCTAGCTTTCAAAGGAAGGTTTTTCATGACCTTGAAAAGTCTCGTGATTTAAATTCTGCGAGATTAAGTGTTTTAACCCTCAATACCTACTTGCTCTATTTAGATTTATTGGCCTCAAGTGATGTCGCAGAACGTGCAAAGCAAATCGGAAAAGAGCTGGCCGAAGTTCACCCTGATGTCATTATTTTACAAGAAGTTTTTCCCCCCGATGTGATGGGCCCACAGGGACAAATTATTTGGCCAGATATTGCGCAATGGCCTTCTCAAGACTTTTTTATTCTGAGACAAGCACTCCAAACCAGTCCAAAGCGCTATCCTCACGCTTTTGTTGAAAAGCAATTAGCTGGTGAGCTCTATCAAAATGCTTCTGATATCGCGAGGAAGCTACTTAAGGGAAAAGACTTACGACAGGTCTGGCCTAAGTCGCCCTCTTCTTTGCCGACAAATCTGGGCCCATCTGGACAAGCAATTTTTGTGACTGATTCGGTCTTGGGACGAAATAGAGGAAAAAAGAAAAAATGGGATCTGGACCAACTCGGCAGTCACTTTCATTTTATAAAAGGCCGCCACTATTCTGAAAAATTAATCTTTCCACTCGCGGGTGGGGCACTAAGAGGTCTTTTTTCTTTAGAAGGTCTCGGAGTCTTTGATGTTAATTCTACTCACCTTAGTACCGAAAATTTTAATTCTCATATGAGAAGTTTTCAAGTCGCTAGCCTTATAAATATGGTCAATCAAACCAGCAATCATCCATTACATTACGCACGCGAAGAAAAAAATCGTTTAGAATTATTTCAGATAAATGCCGGAAATAAGCAAGGCGGTGCCTCCGAAAACTTTGAGCAATTCACCACGAATTCTCAAGGTTTTTTCCTCGCTCTTGAAAATGGGGTGAGACCTGATTTTACTTTGCTCGGTGGTGATTTTAATGAAGGGGTTTTTGGAAACCGTACTCTTTTGCCCTTTGAGCGGCGAAGAAGTTCTTGGCCCCTCGGACTCATTTTCTCTCATTCCAATTTTTCGCTTGCAGGCCCATTCCTAGGTCAAAAAGACTGGGCGACCTATGCTCTAAAATCTTCTTCAAAACCAAGCTCATTTCAAGAAATCATAAGTGCTAAAACTCAAGCACTTCCGGAAAAGACTCAAAAGCAAGTTCGCTCATTCCTCTTTGGAGAGCAAAGAGTCGAGCGGTTTGGTCTTCCTCAAAAAATTGATTATATTCTCTACAGCCAAAGAGCTGGTTCAAAGCTCTTGGTCACTCCACTAAAGCAAAAAATTCTTTTTGAAAACTTAGAACTCAGCGACCATGCTGCTGTTTTTGTCGAGTTTGGGTTACTTAAACCTCTTAATTAAGTTCCAGAGCGCTCAATAGGATCTGCCGGCGATAAGTTTGAGGAATCGTGACTTGCCCATTTTGGTAAATCCGCAGCCTGACAATGACCATCAAACCAGTGATCGAGCTGCTACAGGTGGAAGGTGGGGAGGCCTGCAACGGATTTTCTCTTGCACCATGACAATAGGGAATAAAGCTAGAGACAACTTGATAGGGACACATAGGCCTTCCTTCCCAACTCGAGCTTGGGCAAGGCCTTCCCTCTTTTCCAAAAAATCCGCCCACTTTTTGGTCTTCAGGAACTCCCATAAACACGTGTCCTGAAGGCGCTGGCGACCAGGTCCCATCATTTGTGAGAGTTGGCGAAGGAGAAAGTATAGAGAGTCCATAGTCTTTGGATTCATCACACGTTAAACCCGAAGATGGCCCTTGAAGACACTTTTGCAAAACCTCATTTTCTTTTACTTTCAAATTCCAAATAATCTGCTCCCCTTCGGAAAACCTCTTTATGATTTGGTCGACGATTGTGGTTCTGATCGAAAGATTTTGCGAATGATCGATGGCCTTGACATCATTTCGCATAAGATCTGTTTTGAAGAAATAGCCTGCTAGGATCATTCCAATGAGCAAAATAACAAATATAAAGATGCCGGCCCCTGCTTGATTTTTGACCATTAAAGAGATTATCGAGGGAATTTTGTTTTCATTCATGAATAGTTTCTCGTTTGTCTTGAAAGGGTATAGACTTTTAGAGAGAGGGGCAACCTGTGAAAAAATTCAGACGTCGGCAATTTGTAGTCATACCTAAATTTCAATTGGTTCTCTTTATTATTACATCGCTCACGCTCATCGCTTTTCTAGGTATCTTTCTTTACATAAATTTTTTGAATACGCGCCATCTATTAGAACTGAGTCAAGGCCTTCCAACTCAGGAATATTTTGAGCTAAGCTCTTTATTAGAGAGGCAAAAAAGTTTTACTCTGATTGCTGCTCTTTTTATCTGCATCGTTTTCATTATTTACAATTATCTCTCGACAGTGCTTTTTTCTCATCGCTCATCAGGGGCCATTTATGCGCTTCATAAAAACATTAAAGAAAATCTCCAGGCCGATCAATTTTTACCGCTCACAACTCGTCAGAAAGATTTTCATAAAGACGTTGTTCACGATTATAATAAACTCATTCAGACTCTCAAAGAATCTTTAATCAAAGAGTAATTCTCTACCGCCTCGGTTTCCAGTCTCCATAGGTACAAACAAACATATAATCAAGTCGCGCTTTCGATAGACGTTGAGGACTTTTACCGCCAACCCGACCCCACGCTTTGTTAACTTGATTTACTGCGTGAGTCGTATAGCTCCCTCCAAAAAATTTCTGCGCAACAAAGACAGTTTCTTTTAGAAAACCACAGGTATTTCCGACTCCAAAATCTGTATTTTTTGCGCTGGCCTTTCCTTTGTCATGCTCGAGCCCAAAATTTCCCCAGGGATTATCGGAGGACTTTGCTTGTTTCACGATGCCAAAAAGATAGGGAGCATTCAGAGGGTTGAAGTTTCTTGTAGAATCAGTCGCCGATATCACTGGAAATGTATAATGAGTTGGGAAGTCTCCTACCCATTGACCTGTTCTCCAATCTGAATATTGGGAAGCATTTCCAAATGGTGAGACGTTGAATGCATTGTCTTGAGTATTCGGCGGTTCTCGTTTGCCGTGATATTCAAACATTCCTCGGCCGCCATCACCCCAATTATCAAAGCAGGTTAAATTTCTCACATCGCCATCATTCCAGTCTTGATCGTTGTCGGGGTCACCAGGTCCAAATGGCGACTGGAGAAAACTATGATTGCCTCCCACTGTAATTTGGGGAGATAAAATCGTCGCAAAGTTAACTCTACAAAAGTTATGGTTCTTTTTGGAGCCTGATATAAGTCCGTCATACTTGGAGTCTGTGTCGCCTTCTTGTCCGACATTAGGGCCGGCCGCCACTATTTTTAAACTGCCTTTATAATTTACTTTTGGAGAACAGGCCTGGAAGACGGGGTCTGTAGAAACGCCAGGGTTGAATGTCACATTCGAACAGACAACTTCGTTGTTTGTGGCCTTCACAACATTAACAGAAACTTTGGCCCCTGATGGAGGATTGCTCATCATCAGATAGATTGTGGGAACAACAGGGGTCGATATACCAACTCCAGAAGGAATATCCACCCAAAGCGATTCCGGTTGGTAGAAGGAAATAACAGGAGCTGAAAAGACTTCAATATTCTGGGAGGCCTGCTCACCTTCAGCGAGACACCCCGTGCCACCCTTGGATTCTACCGTTGCTACAAAATTGGGAGTCGAATCTCCCGGCGGAGTGAGCTCCAGTCCATTAATAGTGATTTTTCCTGAACAATCATTTCGGTTTTCAGTAGCGTTGTAGCTACAGCTCAATGATGCCGTTTTGGGCCCAGAAATAGTCGACAATGATCCACTATCAATATAGCTCATCGTAATTTTAGGAGAAGTGCTGCAGCAAGAACTTTGTCTCGCCGTAATCATCTTTTCAATTGATTTTTCTTTTTTGACTCTGTCTGGAAGCTCACTAATTTCTAGGATTGGTGTGACATCTTCAATATCAATGACAATTTGATGGATTGAATAGAGAGAAGAATTAATAGAGCGTGCTTGTATTTCAATAATATAAGGAATACCCAAATCGGTGGTAGGTGCAGCGTCGTTTGGAAATTTGAAGTTAGAGCTTATAACTTTAGATCCCTTCGAAAAGGAAGGGGCAGATATATTAGGAAGAGGAGAGCTTGGCCCTTGAATAACAGAGACTTTGACTTCGCCAACCCCCTCATCATCAAAAATTTTGAAAGGAATTGTAGAACTAGAGCCCTGACAATCTCTTGGGAAGCTAAAAACGGATTGGGGTGCAACGATTTGAGGTAAAGAATAAATTCGAAGATTGTAAAAATTCGAAGAATCTACTGTTGAGCCATCATCATAAAACGCAGTCGCTTTGAATTGATAAAAACCGCCTTCAAAAGATGGGGTTTCTGCCTTACTTCCATCAAAAAGATAAATGCCTGAAATAGGAAAAAATGCATCGGATCCAGCGAGTTGGTCAAAACTAAAAGTCTGATTGCGTAATCCTTGAGCAAGGTCTGCAACTGGTTCGACGGTCGTGACGAGCTCCCACTTTGCAGTGTTAATGGCCGGGGGTACATGAAGAGAATTCCCCGATGGTAAAGAGCTTCCGTGAATTTCTCGGCTGTGAAGTTCTATTCTCGAGAGTCCAGCTGCAGATGAGATTCTGCCATTTAAAACCAGGCCTTGGGCCATAGCATCTTTGTTCACGCCAACTGCGTCGGTATCCCGGTAAACCTGAGTTTCATAAATGCCTAGACCATTTGCAAGAATAGGTCGCTTTTTTTCATCCAGCATCGACGTCAGTTCCAGTCCACGCTGTAGGTTTACGATGTGCTCAAGTCGGACCACGCCAGTTTGACCGACGCCATTCTTGAAGTAGTCTGCGCGTATCGAGACATCCATAAATATTCTCAACGAATGGGCCTTATTACATTCACTTGCACTGTCCTTACAGGTTGGAATGAAAGACATTCGAGTTTGAACAGGACACGCTTTGGCATCAGCAAATCGGGCAGGATTGCAGAGAATTCCGTTCTTGTCGTAATACACACCTTCTCCGGCCATGATTAAGTCTTGAGATTCACTCCCAGCAGGAACAAGAGGGTGAAGCAGAAATGGGTACTCTACGATACTACCCCCTGTAACTTTTTGCGCGCATCCTCTTTTGTCTGCAATATTGGGTAAACATTTTGCGAGTTCTTCGAAGTGAGTATTGCCTTGAGTTCCAGTGAGTCCGCCAGTATTGAGTGCATCTGTAATCCGGGCAGAAGAATCTAGGGACGACTCTGTAAGTTGATTTTTAAGATTTGCCAGAACCTGTTGCTTCGTCATTTTAAGGCTTTGATCTTTCATGTTCTTCAAATACATGTCGTAAAGATTCAACGTGGCCATGGACGCACCAAAAAGGATGCCAAGTGCAATCATTGCTTCAACGATCGTAAAGCCGCGAGAATTATAGTGATTAAATTTTTTCATTACTTTGATTATTGAGACTTTCGAAATTTGGGTCAATCAAAAGAAAAAAGAAAAACTAAGGTACTGAAAACAGGAAAACTTTGAACTTAATGTCGTTGATTTATCGATGAACTCTATTGAGAAAAGGCGGCTTGCCCATTTTTATGGGCACTTTAGGCTTTTTGCTGATTTAAAATTGAATTTGCAGAGAAAGCCGCTCTTCTATCAAAACCTTAGTACTTTTGAGCCGAGGTTCTAAACAACTATAAAGCTCTTCAGAGAGAGTATTTGTCCCAATCTGCTTAAAGTCGGTGAGTTTCCGATTATTGAAATCCAAGATGTATTCAAGCTTTCCAACTTTAACTAAATTCCTACGCTTTTCTTGCTCAAAGCATTGGTCAAATTCATTCAAGCTATAAATTTTTTGTTGAGGCTTGAGTTTCGTTTTATTGTTGCTGCTGAAAACGGAAACTCTTGTTTGGGTCTTCTCTCTGGTACTGGCCACCATCTCCTTTGTAATCTCTTGACCTCCGTAACCGGATATAAGACGACTTTGGGCCTGAGGAGGGAGGTCTTCATAATTCTGAGCAAACGCAGGAGCGTTGTAAAAACCAACTTTCCAATCAAGATCTCCATTAGGTGCGAGCGCAAAAGTCAATTGTCCGATATAGGAGACTTTTCCTTCTTGTACGCTAAATTCCGGAAGCCCATCAAGAGAATACTCATTCACCATGTTGCAAGACAGAGTATGAAACCGGTAAACCCCATCTGGAATTTGCATCAAATGTTTTTGCAGGCCTGGCGTTACCGGGATGGAAGGTCGAAACTTACTTTTTGTTTTGAGGTAAAGCACACAAGACTCTCCTTTGCGGAGATATCCTTGATCTGTAAGTGAAGTTAACAGTAAAAATCCGCTCTTATTTTGCGAGGGGAAAGGCGACCACGGTGCGAGCTTGACTGTCGAGCAAGCTGAAAAAATCAATAAGACGAATAAAGAAAATGTTTTCATGGATGAGTTCTATCCTAGTGACTAATTAAAAGAGGGGCCAGCCATTTCTTTGCTTCTTCTACCGACATGTCCTTACTTTTGGCATAAAATTCCAGTTGGTCTTGATCAATGAGGCCAACATTAAAGTATCTCGATTTTGGATGAGAAAAATAAAATCCACAAACGCTCGCTCCGGGGCTCATTGCAAAATTTTCGGTCAGTTCAACTCCTAATGTAGAAGTCGCTGAAAGGAGCTCGAAAATCTTGTCTTTTTCTGTGTGGTCTGGGCAAGCTGGATACCCAGGAGCTGGCCGGATCCCTTGATACTTTTCGCGAATAAGATGCTCATTTGAAAGAGATTCATCAGCAGCATAACCCCAGAATTGAGTGCGGACCTTATAGTGCAGATATTCGGCCATTGCTTCGGCGATTCTATCTGCTAATGCTTTGGCCAAAATGAGAAGATAGTCGTCTTGCCCATAGTGGTCCTGAATTTTTTGATCATCTTCTCCTGCGGTAACCACAAATAGCCCGAGGGTATCTTTTAGCCCCGAACAACGAGGAGCAATAAGATCGGCAAGTGAGGCGTAGTGAGAAGAATCTTTTTGTTTTTTACGCTGTTGTCGCAAAAAGTAAAAGGTACTGAGGTGTTTCCCTGAAAGATCACTCAGTTCTACCGCGTCGCCATTTGAATTTGCGGGAAATAATCCATAGAGCCCACGGGGTTTGAGAATTTTGTTTTGCTCCATTTCTTTAAGCAATGCCTGAGCATCCTCAAAAAGTTTACGGGCCTCGCTACCTTGAAGAGCATCGTCAAAAATCTGAGGATAGCGACCCCGCATCCGCCATGTTTGAAAGAAGGGAGTCCAATCGATATAGGGCAGCAGAGTTTGAAGCGATACATTCTCCAACTGATGGATGCCAAATTGATTTGGTAGCTTGGGATGATAGTCATCCCAAGCGATTGGCGTTTTTGAAGCGAGCGCCTGATCATAGTTTACAAATGAAATCTCGCCTTGTTTGAGCTCATGGGCCTTGCGCAATTTTTCGTAAAGCTCGCCGATTTCATGAAAAAGAACCTTTGAGTCTACAGGATTTTGAATCCTTCCCGCCACCGGCACGCTGCGAGAAGCATCGGTCACATGAATAACCGGACCAGAATACCGAGGAGCAATTTTGACAGCGGTGTGAATTCTTGAAGTCGTAGCGCCCCCAATCAGAAGCGGAACTCTGAATTGCTGCTTTTCCATTTCTTCGGCCACCGAGGCCATTTCATGAAGAGACGGCGTTATCAGACCACTTAGGCCGATAATGTCGACCTTTTTTTCTTTTGCAACTTGGAGAATCTTTTCAGTGGACACCATGACGCCGAGATCAATGATTTCATAATTATTACAGGCCAAAACTACCCCGACGATGTTCTTACCAATATCGTGAACGTCGCCTTTGACTGTCGCGAGCAAAATCTTACCGGCCGTTTGAGATTCGCCCTCTTGTTTTTCAGCTTCAATAAAAGGTTGAAGGTAAGCCACCGCTTTTTTCATGACCCTCGCACTTTTTACGACTTGAGGTAAAAACATTTTACCAGCACCGAAAAGATCTCCGACTTCATTCATCCCCATCATCAAGGGTCCTTCAATGACATCAAGGGGACGTTTACTTTTTGCTCTCGCTTCTTCGGTATCATCTTCTACGTAGTCAGCAGTTCCTTTTTTAAGAGCATAAGAAAGTCGCTCTTCTACCGGGAGAGTTCTCCAAGTGAGATCTTTTTGGTCGCGTTTGCGTCCTCCCTTGAGAGTCTCGGCAAAATTTACTAGCGATTCAGTGGCCTCATCTGATCGATTCAGCAAAACGTCTTCAACCCTTGTAAGAAGCTCTGGCCTAATTTCTTCATAGATTTCGAGCATCCCTGCATTCACGATTCCCATATCGAGTCCCGCAGGACGGGCGTGAAACAGAAAAGCGGAATGCATCGCTTCGCGGACGATATTATTTCCGCGAAAGCTAAAAGAGATATTGCTAACACCGCCACTCACTTTGGCATACGGCAAATTGTCTTTGATCCAGCGAGTCGCCTTTAAAAAATCAAGAGCGTAGTTGCGATGTTCATCAATCCCAGTGGCCACCGTTAAAATATTTGGATCAAAAATAATATCCCAAGCAGGAAAACCAAGTTTGTCTACGAGAAGCCGGTAGGCCCTCTCGCAAATTTGAATTCTCTTTTCATACGAGTCGGCCTGCCCATGTTCGTCAAAGGCCATAACGATAATAGCAGCGCCATAGCGTCGACAGAGACTCGCTTTTTGAAGAAAGCTTTCTTCACCTTCTTTGAGCGATATTGAGTTTACAATTCCTTTTCCTTGAAGGCATTTTAGGCCTTCTTCAAGCACGGTCCAATCCGAAGAATCCACCATCACCGGAACTCTGGCTATTTCCGGTTCACTACCAATTAATTGGAGGAAGTTTTTCATTTCCTTGGCCGAGTCCAGCATCCCTTCATCAAGGTTAATATCAATAATTTGAGCGCCACCTTCTACTTGTTCGGTGGCCACACTTAGGGCCGTGTCGTAGTCTTTTTGTTCAATCAAGCGGCGAAATTTTATCGATCCAGTCACATTGGTCCTCTCTCCAATGTTAATGAAATTAAGCTCCGGTGTGATAATGAGAGGCGAGAGTCCACTGAGCATTAAATCTTTTCTGAGGGCCGGTGCGATTCGCGGTTTGGCCTTTTGACAGATCTCTGCAATTTTTTGGATATGATGATCAGTGGTGCCACAGCAGCCTCCCACTATATTGACGATATTATCTTCTAAAAATATTTCTAAAACTTTGGCCATTTCCTCAGGGCCCTCATCATAAAGTCCAAAAGCATTGGGAAGGCCAGCGTTGGGATAAACTGAGACTGCAAAAGGGGAGATATCTGAAAGCGCTTTCACGTAGGGCCGCATTTGTTCAGCACCTAAAGCGCAGTTAATTCCGATACTCAGTAAAGGCATGTGCGATAGGGAAATGAAAAAGGCCTCGATCGTTTGTCCAGAAAGAGTTCGCCCACTTCTATCGGTAATCGTTCCAGAGACCATCATTGGCAAAGGATCTCGCTGTTTTTTTCGAAAGTAGTTGTCGATGGCAAATAGCGCGGCCTTAGCATTGAGCGTGTCGAACACAGTTTCTACTAAAAGGACATCGACTCCGCCCTCAACAAGTCCGTGAACTTGTTCTTCATAGGCCTCGGCGAGTTCATCAAAACTTGTTGCGCGAAACCCAGGGTTATTAACGTCGGGGGAGAGAGAAAGGGTCTTATTTGTCGGACCAATTGCGCCTGCCACAAATCGCGGTTTGCTAGGATCTTTGAGCTCTGCCTGCTGGGCCGCTTCCTTTGCAAGTTGTGCCGATTCAAAGTTAAGTCGATAGGTTAGCTCCTCTAAGTTGTAATCGGCCTGGGCAATGCGGGTGGAACTGAACGTATTGGTTTCAATAATGTCGCTTCCAGCTTCTAGATAGAGCCGGTGGATTTCGGAGACAATCTTTGGGCTGGTCAGGCTTAAGAGATCGTTATTTCCTTTGAGAGACTGTGAAACTGTTGCAAATTCTTGTCCCCTAAAATCTTCTTCCTGCAAATCATAACGTTGGAGCATGGTCCCCATAGCACCATCGAGAACTAGAACGCGCTTTCGCATAAGAGAGGTTAGAAGGGCAAAATTTTCTTTGGCCGAGCGTTGATTTGAAATAAGACTTTCTCCTGAAAACCTAAGTCTCCTATAGGGCCAATTGAAGGGCAAAGTCGACTCGCCCTAGAGGAGCTGATATTTGCACACCTTGGACGGCCGGGCGAATTTCTTCAAGTAATTCAGATGCAATTGCCAGACCTTCTTTGAGTTGATCTTCTTTGAGTTCCCATTTTTCCATCCGCGCCAAAATGGCCTTCGGTACGATCACACCAGGAACTTCGTTGGCCATGAATTCTGCATTCCGCAAACTCACTAATGGCCAGAGACCGGCCACTACAGGAATCTTGTAATTTTCTGCAAACTCTAGAAAATGAAAAAGCGAGTTCTTTTCAAACACGGGTTGAGTAATACACCATTCGGCGCCGGCCTCGCATTTGTGACGAAAGCGGTGAAATTCAGTTTTTAAATCGATGGCCACGGGATTGGCACCTACGCCAATACTAAAACTTAGAGGAGACTCAAGTGAATTGCCTCCTAAGTCGTGTCCACCGTTAAGAGTGTGCACCACATTGGTTAGCCCAATTGCATCAATATCAAAAACTGCAGTTGCAAAGGGAAAAGGTCCAAGTTTGGGTGGGTCACCTGTGAGGCATAAAATGTTTCGCAATCCTAGTGCATGAGCACCTAACAGATCACTTTGGATTCCCAGCAAATTTCTATCACGGCATACATAATGCAAAACAGTCTCAATGTGAATCTCTTGCTCAATTTTTAAGGCAGCTGCTAATGCGCTCATACGCGCACTCGCCCTCGGCCCATCTGGAATATTGATAGCATCAAATCCTTTGGCCTTGCATTGGTCTGATTTTTTAAGCAACGCCGAGACATCAATTCCTTTTGGCGGGAGGAGTTCCATTGTTTTAACGAATTCACCTGCGGCCAACTTTTTTGCCCACTGGCTTTTTTCCGATGGTTTGATTCTTTCGCTTTCTAGGCAAGACTTGGTGGTAAAGCTTCGTATTTCTGCCCGAGCAAAAGCTTGCCCTTGCCGGCAAGAGGCCGCCATAAATTTGATATGATCCGGAGTCGTCCCTGAACCTCCACCAATAAGTTGGACTCCCTGTTTAATCGCTCGTTTAGCAAAGTTCCCCATATACTCGGCAGATGCCATATAAATAAATCGGCCATCGACTTCCTTTGGAAGCCCCGCCGTTGGTCTCAGAAGCAAAGGCCTTGACGTCGTTTTCTGTAATTTAGGTAGAGCGAGAAGTCCCACCTCGGGCCCTTTCAGGCAATTCATTCCAATAATATCAGCGCCGACTTCGTCGAGTCTTTTTGCAAATTGTTCAGGCCCCATACCAAAGAGCGATTGCCCTTCTTCATCTGTGCTCATGAGGGCGGCCACTGGTACTGAGCTTATCTCTTTGACTGCGGCCAGCGCTTGAAGAATTTCATTGAGATCCTGAAAATTTTCCAAAAGAAAAAGATCGACTCCTGCATCCAGCATGGCCTGGGCCTGCTCTCTAAATAAATCCTTGGCCTCTTCAAAAGACGTCGGGCCCCAGGGCTCGATGCGTATTCCTAAGGGACCAATGCTTCCAGCAATGTAAATAGGTCCACCATTTAAAGAATTTTCTTTGGCCTTATGAGCAAGTTCTACTCCAGATCGGTTTATCGCTTCTATTTCCTCTATTAGCCCAAAGCTCTTGAGTTTAGATCTATTTGCTGCCCAGGTATTTGTTGTGAGGACTTGGGCACCCGCCTGGAGATAATCTGAATGGATTTGCACGACGAGTTCTGGGTTTTTAAGATTCACTTCTTCAAAGCAGCGATTAATGAAAATTCCACGATCGTAAAGAAGAGAGGCCATTGCGCCATCAAACAGAAGCGGTCTTCCTTGAAGAAGCGAGTCGCGAAAACTGATCTGGGGACTAAAATTCACTTCATTCTCGTTTTTTAACTAGCGAGCATGCTAGGATTTACTGGCAAATCAGTCAAAGTTAAATCAGGAGATTTTTTGTGACCTTACTTAAAAGTTGCGTTCAAAAGAGTTCGGAGGAGTTTAGTAAAAATTCAGAACATTATGAGACGATCTTAAAGGAACACAGAGACGCCAAAATAATCATCGAGGCCGGAGGAGGCAAGGGCGCAATCGAGAGGCAGCGGAGTCGAGGGAAAATGACTGCCAGGGAGAGAATTTCCAAATTAATCGATCCGGGCAGCGCGTTTTTGGAGCTAAGTCTATTTGCGGCCTATGAGGTTTATAGTGATGTGGTCCCAGCAGCAGGAGTTGTGACGGGCCTGGGTGAAATTCATGGCCAGACCGTTGTGATCGTCGCCAATGATTCTACCGTTAAGGGCGGAACGTATTATCCGCTTACAGTGAAAAAACATTTGCGCGCCCAAGAAATCGCTTTAAAGAATCATCTTCCTTGTTTTTATCTTGTCGATTCCGGAGGGGCGTATCTTCCCCTTCAGGCAGAAGTTTTTCCCGACAAAGAACATTTTGGGCGAATTTTTTTTAATCAGGCCAACCTTTCGAAAATGCGTATACCCCAAATTGCAGCAGTCTTCGGACCATGTACTGCCGGAGGGGCCTACGTTCCGGCGATGTCGGATGAAGCAGTGATCGTTGAAGGTCAGGGGCATATTTTTTTAGGTGGCCCGCCTCTCGTGAAGGCCGCTACTGGGGAGGATGTTTCTGCAGATGAGCTTGGCGGGGCCAGAGTTCATACCCAATATTCAGGTGTGGCAGACCATTACGCGGCAGACGAGGATGAGGCCCTTGAAAAGCTTCGAGAGATAGCACGCTACTTCCCTACAGAAGAAACAGAGTTTAATTCTTTGTCGCCCAGAAAAAGTTATTCTCCGCCTCTCTATAGCATCGGCGAGATGGCAGGTCTTTTGCCGAGAGATACCAAAAAACAATTTGATATGAGAGAGCTTTTAGCGCGACTTGTTGATGATTCTGACTTTGAAGAGTTTAAGCAAAGATATGGGGATACACTAATTTGCGGCTTTGCGGCCATAGAAGGGCAAAAATTGGGCATTATTGGAAACAATGGAATTTTGTTTTCTGAAAGTGCTTTAAAGGGCGCCCATTTTATTCAGCTTTGTGAGCAGAGGGGATTCCCTTTATTATTTGTTCAAAATATTACTGGATTTATGGTTGGAAAAAAATATGAAAGAGAGGGGATTGCAAAAGCTGGGGCCAAACTTGTGACTGCAGTAGCAAGTGCCAGCGTTCCCAAAATGACTTTAGTCATCGGGGGATCCTACGGTGCAGGTAATTACGGTATGTGTGGCCGGGCCTTCGACCCAAGTTTTTTATGGATGTGGCCCAATGCTAAAATAGGAGTGATGGGCGGCGAGCAGGCCGCAGCAGTTTTGGCGACAGTCCGGCGCTCTTCTAGTCAAAAAAAAGGTCAGACTTTTAGCGAAAGCGAGGAAGAAGAGTTCAAGCGCCCCATTATTGAAAAATATCAGAAAGAAAGCAGTGCCTTCTATTCTTCAGCAAGGCTTTGGGATGACGGAATTATTTTGCCTGAAGAAACGAGATCCGTTTTGGGAAGGTGTTTAAGAATTATGGGCAGACAATTTTTAAGAAAATCTTCTGCTCAAACCTACGGGATATTTAGGATGTAGCCTTGGCGCGCCTTAGAAGACGAGATAGAATTTTAGGATGAGCTTTGAGTGTCTTCTCAGTGAAATTTCGGCAAATGGGGTTTTAACTCTCACTTTGAATCGTCCGAAGGTTAGAAATGCTTTTCACTCTCAAATGATTCGTGAAATCTCAGAGGTTTTTTCGGAGATTGAGCAAAACGCTGATTTGCGATTAATCGTTTTAAAAGGTGCAGGTCCGGCTTTTTGTGCAGGTGCGGATCTCAATCATATGAAGGCGAGTAGGTCTTTGAGTGATGAAGAAAATTTCCAAGACGCCCTGGCCATGGCCGATATGTTTGAAAATGTGAATTCTTGTCCGGTTCCACTCATTGCTTTTGCTCAAGGCAGTGCTTTTGGTGGTGGACTGGGACTTCTGAGTTGTGCCGACAGTGTGCTTGCGACTCAAAATTGTAAATTTGCTTTTAGCGAAGTCCGTTTGGGACTCATCCCCGCTACAATAGCGCCATTTGTGATTGGCAAAATCGGAGCGAGTGCCGCTCGGAATTATTTTTTATCCGGCGAGAGATTCTCTTCGGAGGTTGCCCTCCGTCTCGGTTTGATCCATGAAGTGTGTGATGAAATCAACTTTGAGAAATCCCAAGCGCAAAGGATAGAGACATTTTTAAAAGCCGGGCCAAAGGCGGCGCGCGCGGCCAAGCAGCTCGTTCATTCCCACGAAGCTCCTAAAAAAGATCTTGCTCAATGGATTGCAGCACTTAGAAAAAATGACGAGGCCCAAGAGGGGATAGCGTCTCTTTTTGAGAAGCGAGCGCCGGAATGGGTTATTTGAGAAAAAAGGGGAGTATGAACCATAAAGTTTTGGTGGCCAACCGTTCTGCGATTGCTTCGCGTGTTTTTCGAACTTGCAAAAAAATGGGTCTGAAAACGGTTGCTATCTATGCCGCCAACGATAAAGAGCAAGCCTTTGTTTCTGAAGCTGATGAGTCCTTTTGTCTCGGTGAAGGGGCCCTGGCAGAGACCTATCTCAACCAAAAAAAAATTCTCGAGATTATAAAACAATGTCAGGCGGATCTCATTCATCCAGGCTATGGCCTTCTGTCAGAAAATGCCGAATTTGCTCGGGCCGTAGAAGATGCTGGGAAAATTTTTATCGGGCCTAGTGCAGACTCCATCCGAGTCATGGGGGATAAGGCCCAATCTAAAGAAATTTGCAAAAAAATCGGCGTTCCTTTAATCCCAGGTTTTTTTGATAAAAATGCCGATACTCAAAAGCTTAAACAAGCTGCTGAAAAAATTGGAACTCCATTATTGATTAAGGCCGTAGCAGGAGGCGGTGGCAAAGGGATGCGTCCGGTTTATCAATTAGAAGACTTCGATAATTTATTATCGCAAACCATGCGGGAGGCGAAGGCCGCTTTTGGTAAAGAAGACGTTTTGATTGAAAAATGGATCGATGGCCCAAGACATGTCGAGATCCAGGTTTTGGCCGATCATCATGGAGAAATTCTTTCTTTGGGTGAAAGAGATTGCTCCCTTCAGAGGCGCTTTCAAAAAATTATCGAAGAGGGGCCGTCTCCTTTTTTGGATTCTGAGTTGAGGGCAAAAATGTCGGCCGAGGCCATTCGGCTCTGCAAAGAAATTTCTTATACAAATGCCGGAACGGTTGAGTTTATCGTTGACGACGAAAAGAATTTTTATTTTCTAGAAATGAATACGCGGCTTCAGGTCGAGCATGCAGTAACTGAGTGCCTTGCAGGTCTTGATCTTGTGGAGTGGCAGCTGCGGATTGCTTTAGGCGAAAAACTTCCGACCACTCCTCCGATTCTTAGTGGTCACGCTTTGGAGTGCCGGATTTATGCAGAAGATCCTTGGAATCAGTTTTTTCCTCAAACTGGAACAATAAGGCGTGTGGGTTGCCCCGCGAGCGCTGATGCTCGATTGGAAACTTCGTTTTGTGATGGAAATGAGGTTGGAATCGATTACGATCCGATGCTTGCAAAGGTCATCGTCAAAGGTGAGACCCGGGCCCAGTGTATAGAATTGATGAAGCAAGAATTGTGGAATGTCTCTTTTTTAGGGGTCAAAACCAATCATGCCTATTTAGAAAATATTCTTAATTCTGGTTTTTTTATTCAAGGTCGCTATCACACCAAGACTCTGGAAGATCAGCAGGAATTGCTTTTAAAGAAAAGGACTGTTGAGCAAATTGAGTTCATTGGTCACACGGGTGCTTATTTTTTCGAATATCTTCGAGGTCGGAAATGAATTGGCAATCGGATAATAAAGATATCGATTTGGCGTGCTGTAAATATGACGGCGTTTCCAAAACCTTCAAATACAAAAGTCAGAGCTTTCGAGTTTTGGCACTTGATTCCTCGCAAGTGAAATTAGTCGATGGGCAAGGCCAAGTATCTTCGATTTGTTTTGCACCAGTTGTTCATCGCGGCCAACCAATGTGTATGGTTAAGGCCTCTGGCGGTCCAGAGCTTTTTTTATCGCGTAAAGAGAGGACACCAAGTTCTGGTCGACCGCTAGATTCTGGCGTCATTGCGCCTATGTCTGGCAAGATTTCCAAAGTCTTAGTCAAAAAAGGGCAAAAGGTAAAGGCCAACGAACCTTTATTCTATCTTGAGGCCATGAAAATGGAGCACGTCATTTCGGCAAGTGAAGAATTTGAAGTGAAAGATATTTTTTGCTCGGAAGGACAACAAGTGGAAGGTGATGAAGTGTTGTTGGAGCAAAAATCTTCATGAGTGCCGTTCGCATCGTAGAGGTTGGACCTCGTGATGGGCTTCAAAATGAATCTCATTTTTTACCAACCAATGATAAAATCCAGTTTGTTCAAGAGCTTTTGCAGGCGGGTCTACCCGAGGTTGAAGTCACAAGTTTTGTTCGCCCCGAATCTATTCCTCAAATGAGAGATGCTAGCCAAGTCTATTCTAAGGTCTCGGAGTTGGTTTTAAAAGATCAACAAGTGGTTAGCGCTTTGGTGCCCAACGAGATTGGGCTGAAAAATGCCCTAATCTCTGGTGTAAAACGCATTGCTCTTTTTAGCGCTGCCTCTGAGAGTTTTTGCAAAAAAAATGTGAATGCAACTATCGATGAAACCTTTGAGCGTTTTGAAAAAATGCTGCCAATGATAAATACGAACCGCCTCAGTATTCGGGCCTACATTTCTACCGTTTTTGGGTGTCCCTATGAGGGAGCTATCTCAGAATCCGCGGTTGAAAATGTGGTTCAAAAATTTCTTGATCTTGGGGCGAGTGAAGTTTCTTTAGGAGACACAATCGGTGCGGCCAGTCCTATTCAAGTTGAAAAACTTCTCACGCGCCTTTTAAAGAAGTTTCCCGCAGACAAATTAGCGATGCATTTTCACGATACTCAGGGGTTGGCCTTGGTAAATATTTGGGTGTCTTATCAAAAAGGCATCCGTATTTTTGACTCCTCCGCTGGCGGTTTAGGGGGCTGCCCCTATGCTCCCGGATCCACTGGAAATGTTGCCACTGAAAATGTGGTGACGTTATTTGAGAGTATTGGAGTGAAGACAGGCGTTGATCTTCAAGCCTTGGCCAGAGCGTCACGGAGAGTTTTAAAAATTTTGGGAAAAAATTGTTATCCAATCAATACAGTTCGCGTTTTAGCAAATGAGGGAATTCTGTGAAAACTCAATCAGGTCAAGAAGTTCTTGTTTCGATCGAAAACTCTATCGCTTGGGTTCGTCTTAACAGACCTGAAGTACTCAATGCACTAAACGCTGCTTTAGTTGAGAAGCTTGTTTCTTGTCTTCGCGATTTAGAGATTCGTGATGATGTGCGAATTATCGTTTTGACCGGTGAAGGTAAAGGCTTTTGTGCCGGTGGTGATGTCAAAGATATGAAGGAAAAACAAGGGCTTTTTGCAGGCGATTCGGAAAACTTAAGGTTGCTTTATAAACGCGGCATTCAGCAAATTTCTTTGGCCTTAGAGTCTATAAGTTGTCCGACGATTGCTATGATTAATGATGCCGCGATTGGTGCGGGGATGGATATCGCTTGTATGTGTGATCTGAGGTACGCCTCAGAAAATGCTAAGATGGGCGTCACGTTTTCCCAGCTGGGTTTAGTTCCGGGAGATGGTGGTGCTTTTTTTCTTCAGAGAATTGTTGGATACGCTAAAGCAATGGAAATGCTTTTGCTGGGCGATGTTTTTAAGGCAAACGACGCTAAGAAATTTGGGCTCGTTCATGATGTCTTTTCCGTTGAAAGCCTAAAAGAAGAGGTTGGCTCAATCGCTGAAACACTGGCGGCCCGGTCGCCCCAGGCGCTTTCGTTAACCAAGAAGGCCTTGCAAGCATCCATGCGGCAGGACTTAAGTTCCCATTTAGAAATGATGGCCGCCTTTCAAGGACTAGCTCAGAGAAGTGGAGAGCATGAGGCAGCGGTCGAACGATTGAGAAAACTTTAAAGCAAGAGGGCACATGCCAACTTTGCTGATAAAAAACGGCTATAGATTTTATTTTTTCTTGGCCGAACCAGAATTTAAAGCTCCTCATATTCATGTGGAAAAAGGGCAGGGAGATGGATCTGCTATATTTTGGCTCGAGCCTACCGCCTCTCTTCAAAAGGCCCGGGGCCTAAGTGGCAAGGATTTAAGCAATGTAAGGAAAATTGTGGTAGAATATAGAGAACAGTTTTTGGAGAAATACTATAAGCTTATCAGTCCAAAACATCAGTGAGCAGGGGCCAATTGCAGGAAAAGTGTGGCTGACTGATGATATGATAAATTTAGAATTAGTTGATGGAAGGGTGATCGCTGTGCCATTGGTTTTTTATCCCTCCCTGGCCGATGCCTCGAAAGAGAAAAGAGAGGATTTTAGGCTTTTTGGTGATGGTTCTGCGATTCACTTCAGTCAGCTTGATATTGATTTATCGGTTGAAAGTTTAGTTATGGGTAGAAAAGAAATTCCAGAATCTCATGGAAAAAATCAAAAAACTTAAAGAAATTAAGAAGCTACCTTTAAAGTAGATATAAACTGGCCCCGTAGGCCAATCGAAAATAGCCCCAAATTTGCTGTAAGTTTTCGAGCATTTGATTTTCAAGACAAAAGATTCATTGAGCTTTGAAATTCTATTTTAAAGTAGAAAGTTACGTCCCGGCCCTATCAAGAAGTAATTCAAATAAGTTGTTGATTATGGAAGCTCACATAGAGGTCGAGATGATCTTGGAGAGCAGAGGCCTTTTTAGTGGTGCACCAAGTCCGACGAATTAGGCGATTGATGTTTGCCCTCAACATCGCCAGGGTGTGATTGATACTAAAAAGAGGATCTCTAATCAATTTTTTGAGCTCCCCTTGTCCAGCAATTGTTGATTTTGCTCCCAAGTAATTTACATGGTGTGCATGTGGAAGGAGCTCTTTGATTTCTGGAGGATAGAATCTATGGTCGTCGGTTTTGATGATGGCATTCTTGGAAACCCTTTTTTGAATTTTCGTTAGGACGCTACGAATCCCCCTTTTTCTGTGATCTGGGCGGTACCCGTATTTTTCGCGAGAGATTGCAGCAAGATGTCCAAATGCAGGCATGGAGGAAACCTCCAGAGCTAGGATTGTCCGGGTTTTCGATTGTACAATGACAGTCACCGAAAGCGGTTTGCATTTTGTATGCTCAGAAGTGATCAGATCATCCAGCTCAATTTCCATGAACTCGGAATTTTCTAAAAATTCGTTCTGCTCTAGTCGTGCCATTCGTGCCAGAAATTTGAGTTTTCTCTCAATTGTTTTCCGGTTGAGATTTAAAATCATTGCAGCTCGCCGCTGGGATACTCCAGAGCATAGAAGGTTTTTCACCATGTGATTTTTTTTGCGCTTCCGCTGACGATAGCAAGGATCAAAAGTGGCAGTGGAGAACGTTTTTTTGCAACCATTACAACGGAATCGCCGAATTTTTTTACTGTCACTCTTGCGAGTAAACCACCCACAAGGTGAGAATTCTGGACTCTGGCATTTGGGACATTTGGTAGAGCACTGCATATGGGCAGCAGTGACTGCAAGGAATTGAAAAAGATAAAAAACTTTAAGTCGTTAAAATTATTGGTAGCAATTAAATAGGCCAGTTTAAAACTTTTACTTACCGCAAGCAAAACACCTAGATTTTTTTTTGACAGGCCTGAAGTTTCTAGAGAAGATTTTAACGTTAACGATTTCTAAATAGTCAGGAAGACGCTTTTCTATGGATGGAATTGGAGGTCAATGAGGGGTCATTGGTCGTGCCAAGGATGGCGTTTTTTTCTAGCGCCTTCCTGACTGTTTTATTCGTAGAGCTTATCCGCACATTCTGCCAATTGGAAGTCCTTCTGAGTCAGAGTTCCGGCATCATGCGTCGTTATCTCAACAATACAGCAGTTGTAGGAGACCTGAAGGTCTGGGTGGTGCATTCTGCGATTTGCTTCCCATGCTAGTGCATTTACAAAACCCATTGTTTTATAAAAACCCTTGAACGAAAAACTGCGCTGAAGTGTTGAAGAATCTTTGGTCAGTTTCCAGTCTCCATGGAGGTTTTTTAAAGAATTTGTGAGTTCATCCTGATTTAAATTTGATTGTTTCAACGTTTCTCCGCGGCGTTAGTTTCTGTAGACTTCTTTTTTGGTCGAAATAAAGGGGGGTGATCCCCCAAATCTCTTGCTTCTTGTATGAGTTGCTTGATGTCTCGCTCTACAATTGAATATAAATCAGTCAGATTTTCGATAACGAAGTAAACTGGCTGCAAGATATCGATTCGAAAAGGCGTTCGCAAAACTTCAAGAGCATCAAAGTCCTGATAAACCGGACTGGCCTCGTCGGAACTAAGAGCATAAACCGTTTCTTCGGGAGAAGAAAGGATGCCTCCACCGTAAATTTTGAGTCCGCTGGGCCCGTTGATAAGACCAAACTCAACCGTAAACCAAAAGAGCCGAAAAAGTGTTTTCCTGTCTTCTCCGCTGTAATTAACAGCAAGTTTTCCGAAGGCCTCCATAAAGTCAGCATAAGGCCGATTGGTCAAAAGGGGGCAGTGTCCAAAGACTTCATGAAAAATATCGGGCTCTTCAATGTAGTCCCTATCTTGCCGATTTCTGATAAAGCAAGCAGCTGGAAATTTTTTTACGGCCAAAAGATCAAAAAATTGATCAGCGGGAATGATTGCTGGCACTGCCTCAACTTGCCATCCAGTAAGAGGCTTGAGTCTTTGATTAATTTCTTTGTGCTGAGGAATCTTTGAAGAAGTCAGCTCTAATAAGGAAAGGCCCTCTAAATATTCATTGGTCGCCCGAGTTTTCACAAGCTCAATTTGCTGAGTAAAAAGAGAAGACCACATTTCTTGGTCTTTCTTTCTATACGGCACCACGCCATCAGGGCCTGGTGTCAAAGCATGATAGCTACTAACTTTGGGCATGAGGGAGACTCCGTTGTTTTTTCATTCCCAAAAGATGCCAACAATTGAGCCCGATGATAAAAGCGTTTGTGATGACAATTGGCCAAGAGGTTGCAAGAAGAAATCCATAAACAACAAAAAAGAAACAACCGACAGAGTTTATCATCCGTAACTTCATAATGTCTTTCATCGTAAAGGAAAGCATAACAAGTAAGGCAGAAAGATGTCCTACAAGTTCAGTTGGTGAAAATAAATTTTCGGCCATCTTTTTTCTCCATCATTTTTTATCACCAATAGTGAGAAGGTGCTCGTCCCGATAAAATTTCAGAAATTGGTCTGGTCCCTTCATACACACTGAGAACCTCCGACAGTGATGCTGTAATAGGCACGGCCAAAAAAAGTCCAGGTATTCCCCAAACTAAACCCCAAAAAAGAAGAAAGAAAAGCACAGTAATGGGGTGAAGATCAAGTGTTTCCCCCATAAGTTTGGGCTCAATGATATTTCCAACGACAAATTGCAGGAGACCGATTCCCACAAAAATCCCAATTGAGGTCGCAGAGAATCCAAATTGCAACAAAAGCACCGGTAAGGGAATGAGTGTGGCAAATATTGAGCCGAGTGAGGGAATAAAATTAAGACCAACAGTGAGAAGCGAGATAACAAGCAGCAAATCGACATTAAATATGAGTAGCAAAATTCCCACAATGAGACCTGTGAGAAAAGAAACCGCTGTTTTTGTCGCCAGATATCTTGTCATTTTGCGCCTGACTTTGACGACAATCGGATTTTCGCTGCGATTTTTTTTGCCTAGCAAGAAAAGTAAGAAAATAAAGGTCAGGGAGCTCTGTCCCAAAAAAGAAAACAGCCTTCCCGTGACATCACCCGCATAGGAAAATATTGGCAAAATAGAGAGGTTTTCTTGAATGGCATCCTGATCTAGCTCTAAACCAAACTGCTCTGCTAGAGGAGAAAAAACCGATATCACCTCAAAAAGTTTTTGCCGATAGACTGCAGAGCCTTTCAAAAAGTCTGATATGCCTTCAGCAAAGAGAAGATGAATTCCGACAATAAAAATGAGAAAGGCCGTAAAAAAGGTGAACATAAATACAACTTTCGAAACTTTCCACTTCAAGAGTGCGTAATCCTCAAAAATCGAAATTGCAGCATATAAGAATATCGCGAAGGCAAAGGGTATGAGGACCGTTCGAGAAAAATAAAGAGCAAAGGCCAGCATAATTGTGGTTATGATGACCAAACAAGTATTAACGATCTTCTGGTCGACTTTTGTCATAGCGACCTATTCTCAGTGATAGGAGCTCAGAAGACAAAGAAAAAACTACTGGGGTGGTGAGGGCCGGCAAGAAATTTTGCCTTTAGAGAGGAGCCGCGAGAGTCCCACTATCCAAAGACCTGCAAAAAAATCATAAATTCCCCAACAGGCGGCGAGCATGGCCATGCCGCCTAGCCCTTTGAAAAAATCGAGAATCAAAATAAGGCCAAGTCCACTGTTTTGAATTCCGAGCTCAATGGCAAATGTTTTGCGGCAGGCTGGATCGAGGCGAAAAAGAGCACCGAGTGTATACCCCATGCAAACCGCCAGAGTATTGTGCAGCACCACAATTCCCAAGACTTCATGAATATACTGAGAGAAAATCGTCCATTTTTCAGCGAGAGCAATTGAGATAAATCCTACGAGAAAAAGAACGGAAAAGATTTTGAAAGTTTTTTTCAGGCGCAATGTAAGCTTTGGAAAAAAGTTTTTTGTGAGCATTCCCAAAATAAGTGGAAGAGCAATCACAAACAGGAAAACCGTGAAAATATCAAATGCATTTAAAGACACAGGGTTGGGGAGGTCTTGTGTTTTGAGATAGAGCTTCGACCAAAAAGAGATATTAAAGGGTGTCAGAAATAAACACGTCAGTGTCGAAAGTCCAGTTAGAGCGATACTTAAAGGAACATTACCTTTTGCAAACACAGTAAAAAGATTGGACATATTTCCGCCGGGGCAAGACGCCACAACGATTAATCCCAAAGCGATACTGGTTTGAAGTTCAACGACAGAAATAAGACAAAAGGTCATCGCGGGCAGTAAAATCATTTGCCCTATAAATCCAATAATGACTGCCTTTGGGTTTTTGAAAAGATAAGAAAAATCTGAAGGTTTAATATCGAGTGCAATGCCATACATAATCAATGCAAGGGCGACTCGTAATAAAACCAAGGAGTCGGGTGACATCTCGGTCGAGATCTTATCGAGACCATTCATGCAGCGAATTCCAATTTAGAGTTCATTTTGCGAATCTCTTTTAGGTAAGTCTCTTTGTGAACGTAATAAGACATGCGCTCGATAGGGAGATAATCTATTCCGCCGTGGAGATCGACTGGATTTTGCTTTGCTTTCTTAAATAAATCCCAAGGTCTTCCTCCGTACTGTTTTGCTTTGAGCACATTACAAATCAGTTCGGCCTGCTCATATCGTCCCTGCCAACCAATGCCGGCGGCCTCCAAAAGCCCAATCAGAAATAGGTTGTGAATATAAGGATGAAAAATATTTAAATACAGTTCTGGACAACCGTTGTTCCAGTTTAAAAGGTTCTGTTCTATAAATGGAAAATGAGGTCTAAAGCCTGTTGCAAAGACAATAACATCGTAGGCGGAATGCTTTCCGTTTCGAAACCTTGCCCCCGTTGCTGTTAGAGCCTCGATCTCTGGCCAGACTTTGATGTCCCCCTGGCCGAGGTGGTGCAAAATAAGACTATTTACAACAGGGTGGGCCTCGTAGAGGTGATGCTTTGGTTTGGGAAGACCAAACCGGGCCGGGTCTATGGAGAGTTTTTTTAGTAAAAAAGAATCTATGATTTGTTTGAGCTTTGGTGGGAGCAATGGCGAGGATGGAAGTGTGTCTGTGGGTTTGCCAAATAAGTACTTTGGAACAAAGTGCAATCCTCGTCGAACGCTTATATGTACACTTTTTGCTCGGTGGACGGCATCGACTGCGATATCACAACCCGAATTTCCTGCTCCCACAATTAGAACTCTTTTTCCGGTAAAGATATGAGCTTGTTTGTAGTGGGCCGAATGGATGATGGGGCCTTGGTAAAATTCCTGACCCGTTATCTTTGGCAGGTAAGGATGATGAAGAGTTCCAGTCGCGATGATGACATCTTGATAATGTTTTGTTTCTTTTTCCTGTGACGCTAAATCCAAAGTTTCGACACTCCATTTATTTCCATGATCCCCTGAAGGCCGGACTGATAAAACTTTTGTTCCAAAGCGAAAAAAGTCGAGAAGCCGGAAATGCTTGGCAAAGTTTTGGAGATATCTTAAAGCTTCTTCGTGGTGAGGGTAGTCGGCAGTTTCTTCACTCATCGGGAACTCTTTGAATTCCGTTTTCCGCTTTGAGCTTATCAAGTGGGCACTTTCGTAGATAGTACTCTGAGGGTTTTTAACATCCCACAGACCACCGCAACCATGAGAAATCTCAACTCCATCAAAAGCAATCTGATTACGCTGAAGACATCTCGCCATCGCCAGACCAGAAGGTCCTGCGCCTATGACTAGAACTTTAGAATGACGAGCTCGCGCCGTACTCATAATGTGAAAAGGATAACAGATTTTTAAGAATCTTTGCCTAAGCAGATCAAAAGGCGTTTTTTTATAAGTTCCAGTCTTTTTTTCTCTGGAATTTTAAGACGAGATTGCTCCATTTGATTAACCAAACTCAATATTTGCTGACAGGAGAACCTTTTCCCCACAAGATTTGGTACGAGCTCTTGCTGCCACATTTGATACTGGGAGCTCCGAGAAATCGTAGAAAGGAGTTCTTGAATAAAATTAAGGATGAATACTTCTTCTGGTTCTTCTTCTGAGAGGTTGTTCTTAAATATTGAAAGCAGGACTTGATAGGCCGACCATCGATTAATATTATAGGCCTCTTCTATATGAGCGAGAGCGCTAGCAACACCTTCAGACATGACCCTTCTAAGAGGCTTGGCCAACCATAACACGTCTTCAGGATTGTCCTTTAAATCCTTTGGATAATATGCGATCAAAAGTGGCCCAAGGATAGAAATCGGAGTGTCCATTGGTGATACTTTGGCCCACAAATTTACATGAGCACTCAATTGATGATCGCCGTCCATAAAAGGGAGAGCATATCCAAAGGTCTCACTCGCTTGTTCGTAGAGATTTTGCGATATCTTCTCTGAAATAATGTTTAACAAAGATTGATGTTGTTTTTCTGAATGCCAGGTAGAATTTTGAGATTTCACAAGCCTCAAAGTATGAAAGTCAGCTGCTTCTAAAATATCCCCCGGTTTTGTATAGGAAAAATAATGAACTGCGATCTGAATATGATCACCAGCTTTTGGCGCGGTTCCTAAAAATATAACATCAGAAGGTTCATCAAAATATCGGTAGACTCCGTTTGCCAGATTTAACTTAATAGCGCTCTGGTAATGTTTATCGACGATTTTAAAATGGGCCGTTGGTGCGCCCATATTGTTGGTCATTTCAAGTTCTGTAATTTCGCCCTTCAGCAATACGTATTGGCTTTCTTGAGGCATTGGCCGCCAAGTTTTATAGGTGAGTGATAGTGACCTTAGCTTGGTCCAATAAACTGGGATTTTAGCACTGTGGATTCCGTCTCGACCATGACCAAGAAGGTATTGAAATTCCAGTTTTATTTTACTCTTGAGGGGAGAAAAAGGAATGCCCAAATAAGGGGCCAGGGCCTTGGATTGTTCAGGAGTCGCTTCAAAAACCACCATAAATGAGCTGTGGGCCTTGAAGTTTGAAACTTCAATCACCTTGAAAAAGCGATGGGTCGAAAAAACGCTGACATTTTTTTGGTAGTCAAAAGGCGCAATAACATATTCAGAATCTTGATTTAGCGCTGTTGGTAGATTGGCCCAAGCTGATAGACCTAGGCAAAATACTGCAATGATAGGATATAAACGCATAAGAATTATGATTGAAGCAATTGCTTTGACGTTTGCCTAGTTAAGTTTAGCGGCGGGGCATCGATCTCTAAAAACTGCGAAATTTTTTCAGGCAGATCTGTAGGAATGACCCCATAGAGTTGTTCATAGACTAGGCCCAAGCATTTTTTCTTCAGCTCTTTACTGAGTAAAAACTTTGAGTCTCTCTGAACCCTCTGAGCAACCGTTGATTTACTCAATTTTTTCTTTCCTTCAGGGTCCAAAACAAGTCCGTGATGCACGAATTCGGCGCTCCCTAGAGTTGTCTTAAGAAGCTGGGAGAGCTTCAGCTGGATGATTCCTGACTCTCTGAGGTCTTCTCCCCGGGTAATGAGAGTGCAACCGGCGAGCTCATCTTCTACGACGCTCATCAAATGATAGCTAGGAAATCCATTTTTTTTCCACACAATTGGCGAGCTCGGAATCTTTGCTTTGAGATTAAAAAGATCCATTTTGGGTTGGACTTGAGTTTCGCAATGGCAATCATGAATGAGGTTTTTTCTCGAACAGTAACACTTATAGATTTGGTCCGTGCGTTCAAGGTACTTCTTATAGATCTCTATTTTGTCTATCATTCGATAGTTTTGAAAAAAGTCAGTCGGTCCAGAAGGTCCAAAGTCCCAATCGATCTCAAGCCAATTCAATAGCCTAAAGATATCTTCCAAGTATTCCGGTCTTACTCTGCCAGGGTCAATGTCATCAATTCTTAAGTGAAGGATTCCGCCTTCTTTTCGGGTCAAAATCCAACAAAGACAAAAATTTAAAAGGTTTCCTAGATGAAGAAACCCACTAGGAGTAGGAGCAATCCTTGATATTGTTTTCTCAGAGATAAAATTGCTTTTCTTGTTTTAACTGCTCATTGAGCTCAATCACCAAAGGCTTACCAGTTGGAATATTGAGTGAAGATATTTCTTCATCACTAATATCGGCCAGATGTTTAACCAACGCTCTAAGACTGTTGCCATGGGCAACGATCAAGAGCTTCTTGCCTTCTCGAATTTTAGGAACAAGAACAGATTCCCAATAGGGGAGTACTCTTTCAATTGTAAGTTTAAGACTCTCACTTCTTGGAACCTTGTCTTTGCTGATAGGCGCAAACCATTTGACCTGCTCTTGATAACGAGGGTCATTTTCTTCTAATTCTGGAGGGGCGATATCAAAACTTCGTCGCCAAATATGAACCTGCTCTTCGCCGTGCTTTTGCCGAGTTTCTTCTTTATTGAGTCCTTGTAGGGCCCCATAATGTCTTTCATTGAGTTGCCAAGCTTTTCTCACCGGAAGATGGCAATCATCCATGACTTCTAGCGCTCTCCATAAAGTGGTCACGGCCCGTTTCAAAACAGAAGTATAGGCCATATCGAAAACAAAGCCGTTTTCTTTGAGTAATTTACCAGCTGCTCTCGCCTCTTTTTCACCGTTTTCGCTTAAGGCGACATTTTTCCAGCCGGTAAAACGGTTCTCTAAATTCCAAACACTCTCACCATGACGTAGCAGCACAAGTTTTGATTTTGACATGCGCCAAGTATGGCCTAAGGAGGCGTTAAAAGTCTAAATTCTCAATAAGATTTTGAAAAAAGTTTGATTTATAATCTTCTTCTTCAGCTTCACTTAAATGCCCAAAACATGTCCGGTCCTGAATAACGGCAAATTCCCCATCAAGAGTCTGAAAAAAGCGAGAGATAAACCGGGGACTTTTTTATGATGGCTCTTCTTTTCTTTGGTCCGAGTTAATATGAGTTCTTGGCGGGCCCTGGTAACGCCGACATAAGCAAGGCGTCGTTCCTCGCTAAGATCTTGATCTGCCTTAATAGAGCGGTGATGGGGGATTTTTTCTTCTTCGATTCCCGCAAAATAGACAACATCAAACTCCAAGCCTTTAGAAGAGTGAAGCGTCATCAAAGTGACTTCGTTTGTTGGCCCTTGGGAACCAATCGCGCTTCTTGCTCTATCTTGGGAGTCCACTAAAAGTAATTTTTTAACAAACGGTCCTAAGGCATTTTCGCTTCCGTAAGTTTTGCAAAACCGCTCCGCACTCTGCTGGAATTGTTCTATATCACGAAGGCGCCTACCTTGCTCCTTCAAACTTTCGTAATGCTTTTTGATATGGTTTTCAAATTTAAGATCTTCAAGCAAACCTTCTAAGGCCTTAGGCAAAGGAAGAACCGAAAATAAACGGCGATGCTTGTCGAGCAGTTCGCAAAACTTTGCAACCTTTGGACCTCCAACGGTCCCGGACTTTTGCATAAAAGGGAAAAGCGGTGCTCCTCCGGCCGCATCTAAACATTTTTGGAGGGTGGCCTTTCCGATTCCTCGCGCCGGTACATTCAGAATTCTTCGAAGGGCCAATGAATCCTTTGGATTCGTCAGCAGGGCCAAATATCCGATGATATCCTTGATTTCTTTTCTCTCATAGAGTTTTTGCCCTCCGACAACTCGGTAGGGAATTTGAGCAAGCCGCATTTGGTCTTCAAAAAACGGCATCTGAGTATTGGAGCGATATAAAATAGCAATTTCGCTCAGTGGCCGTCCCTCGGTCATTCGCCTCGTGATATCTTCGGCAACGATGGCCGCTTCATGCTCCTCGTCTTGAGTAATCCATAGGAGAGGCGCACTGCCGGGCCCTGTCCGCGTAAAAAGCGTTTTCTTTTTTCGTTTGGTATTGTGGCGGATCACTTCATTGGCCAGTTTGAGAATTTCTGGTGTCGAGCGGTAATTTTCTTCTAGTTTAATCACTTTGGTTTTGGGGTAGTACCGTTCGAAGTTTAAGATATTTTCGACATTGGCCCCTCGAAACGAATAAATGGATTGGTCGTCATCACCAACAACGCAAAGATTTTGATGAGTTTTAGTAAGATATTGGATGAGAGAAAATTGCAGAGCATTGGTATCTTGGTACTCGTCCACCATGATATGCCCAAACCGTTTCCCATATTCTTGCGCCAAGTCTGGATATTTTTTGAAGAGTTCTACTGACAGAAATAAAATATCATCAAAATCCATAGCATTATAAAAATGAAGTTTTTCTTGGTAGAGGGGATAAAGGTGGGCGGTCATGATATCGTAGGGATCATCCTCATCAAATACTGAGGATTGAACAAAATCGCTTGGTGAGATTCCCCGGTTTTTAAGATAAGAAATTCGGCCCATTAACCTTTTTTTGTCGTAATTTCTTTCATCTCGCAGCCCGGTTAGGCATTCGCGCAGTACGCCAATTTGGTCGGCACTATCATAGAGGCTAAATTGTTTATCCATATTTAACTTTTCAATATGCTCACGCAAAATCGTGAGTCCTAAAGCATGAAAAGTGCAGAGCAGCGGCTTTTTCTTCGGAAGTTTACCCAAGGTCTGCTTTAATAAAGTTCTTACGCGGTTCTTCATTTCGCTTGCTGATTTGTTGGTGAAGCTGACCGCACAAATACTCTCAGGAGCGACTTTGAGATTACAAATCAAATGGCCTATGCGATAAGTGAGTGTACGTGTCTTACCACTTCCAGCTCCCGCTAAAATGAGAACTGGACCTTCAGTGTTGAGTACTGCTTGTTTTTGAGGATCGTTTAGACCATGAAGACTAAGATTATGAAGACCAAGCTGTTCCGAGTGAGACATCTTGTGATTCTACGATAAAAGAAAAGGAGCAGTCATGACTGAGTACCGCATTGAAAAAGATAGCATGGGAGAAATGAAGGTTCCGAGCTGGGCATGGTACGGGGCCCAGACGCAGAGGGCGGTCGAGAATTTTCCCATTAGTGGTAAACCATTGCCAGTCTCTTTTCTTCAAGCACTCATTCAAATCAAGCAGGCCGCGGCCCGAGTGAATCAATCGTTAAATCTTCTTGATGAATCTGTGGCCAAAGCGATTGACCTCGCTTGCCAGGATTTATTGGAGAATAAAGAATTTCGTCATTTTCCTGTAGACGTCTACCAAACTGGCTCCGGGACTTCATCAAATATGAATGCCAACGAAGTCATCGCTTATCGGGCCAATCAAATTGCTAAAGACAAAAATTGGGATATTTCGGTGCATCCTAATGATCATGTCAACTTTGGTCAGAGCTCTAATGATGTCATCCCCACGGCGATTCGAATTGCGAGTTGTTGCTCAGTCAGTTCAGAGCTTTTACCGGCACTAAAAATATTAGAAGATGCTCTGAATTCAAAGGGACATGAATACGCAGACGTTGTGAAAACTGGAAGGACTCATTTAATGGATGCGATGCCGGTGACTTTTCAACAAGTTTTTGGAGGGCACGCCCGGCAAGTTGAGTTGGGAAGGGAGCGCTGCCTTGGAACGCTTCACCGTTTGGCCGAGCTCCCTCAAGGGGGAACAGCAGTTGGAACTGGTATTAATACTCATCAAAATTTTGCAGATCTTTTTGCTAAAGAAATTTCAACGATCACTGGCCAGAGCTTTCATCGCTCACAAAATCATTTCGAAGGTCAATCCAGTGTGGATGCTCCGGTAGAGTTAAGCGGTCAGCTCAAAACTCTTAGCTGTAGTTTGATGAAAATCGCCAATGATTTTCGTTGGATGAACTCAGGTCCCAATGGTGGGTTAGGGGAAGTCCAACTCGCGGCGCTACAGCCTGGTTCTTCTATCATGCCGGGAAAAGTAAATCCCGTTGCCGAAGAGGCCCTGGCCATGTGCTGTGCCCAGGTCATGGGTAATGATGTTGCTATTACAATTGCAGGACAGTCGGGAAATTTTGAACTTAATGTGATGCTACCATTGGTTGCCTTGAATTTAGTCGAAAGTCTGTCTCTGCTTAGCAATTCTGTAAAAAACTTTGCTCAAAGGTCAGTGCAAAAAGTGGTCATCAATCGTGAGAATGTGGCGAAGGCGTTAGAGCGAAACCCTATTCTTGTCACTGCGCTTAATCCTATCATCGGTTATGAAAAAGGCGCAGAGATTGCAAAAAAGGCCTATAAAGAAAATCGCGCGCTTCTTGATGTCGCAAAAGAGCTTACGGACTTGAGTGAAACTGAACTAAAGGCGGCGCTGGACCCAATCAAGATGACTCGCGGCGGGTTCACGGAATAGTTATGCAATCGTCGTCACGATTTCTTATTACTGCTGCACTTCCGTATGCCAACGGTCCACTTCACTTGGGACATATCGCGGGGGTCTATCTGCCCGCTGATATTTATGCCAGACACTGCCGGTTGCTTGGTCGAGAAACTCTTTTTGTGAGTGGGAGCGATGAGCATGGAGTTGCGATTATTCAAAATGCCCAAAAAGCGAATCAAGACTATCAGTCCTACGTCGATTCTTGGCATCAAGAGCATAAAAATCTTTTTCAAAAGTTCGGTATCTCTTTTGATTTTTTTGGACAAACTTCTGCAGACTATCACCACCGCGAAACTAAAGAATGGTTTAAGGCCTTAGATGAAAAAAGTGCATTTGAGAAACGAGGAATTTTGCAGTTGCAGTGTCAAAGCTGTTCCAACTGGTTGCCGGATCGTTTTGTCGAAGGAACTTGCTACGTTTGTGGATATAAAAAAGCTCGCGGAGATGAATGCCCTGATTGCGGAACTTGGATCGAGCCACTAAAGCTTATTGAACCTGTTTGTCAGTTTTGCGGAGGACGTGAAATTGAATCTCGAGAAGTCACTCAGTGGTACCTCAAGCTTTCAAGTTTTCAGGCAGTCTACGAAAAATGGCTAGAAGGAAAATCAGGCTGGCGAAAAACAGTTTATAGCTATCTTCAATCTCTAGCGAAAGAAGGTCTCCCTGATAGGGCCATTACGAGAGATCTCGATTGGGGAGTTGATGTCCCTTTAGAAGAAGCTGAGAACAAAAAACTCTATGTTTGGTTTGATGCCCCGATTGGCTACGTCAGCAATACCAAGGAATATCTCAAACAAAATGGTTTGCCAGAACAGGATTACCAGAAGTGGTGGCAAAATCCTGATACTCAAATTAGCAATTTTATAGGAAAAGATAATATTATTTTTCACGGAATTATTTTTCCGCTTATGTCTTTAATCTCTGAAAAGGCCAACCCCGTTGATGAGCTTCCAGCAAATCAATACTTGAACTTCATGGGAAAACAGTTCTCTAAATCTCAAGGGCACTATGTCGAAACCGATAAAGTGTTAGAAGAGTTTGGAGTCACCGCACTGAGATATTATTTGTGCACATTGATTCCGGAAAATTCTGATTCGAGTTTTGATTGGCAAGAATTTGAGGCGAGAGTGAATGGCGAGCTGGCCAATAACATCGGAAACTTTTTAAATCGCTCGCTGAAGTTTGCGAATAAAAACTTCGCTGAAGGATTTTCCGACTCGGCCCTTGAACAGGCCAGAAATTCAAAAGTTCTTCAAGAAACTGGTGTGCTCTTTGAAGAAATGAAACAAGAGCTCGATTGCTTTAATCTTAAGAAGGCCTTGGATAAAGCGCTCAAGATCGGACATACCAGCAATGAATACTTTAGCGAACAAGCACCTTGGGGTTTATTAAAAACGGACCCAGCTGCAGCAGAAATTGTGTTGGCCGCTTCGGTTTTTTTAGGGCTTCAGATCGGTCTTGCCTTTTCTCCTTTTCTTCCTGAGCTCTCAGAACAGCTGCGCCAGATATTTCTCGTTTCCGAGGAGAGTTGGAAGTCGGGTTATCAGAGACCTGAGAACCTCTTTGGACTGGGCAAAGATAAGTTAAAAATTGCAGGTGAGATTCATGCTCTCGTCCCGAAAATCCTGCCGGAGCAAATCGAGCGTTTCCGCAATTGAAAGAAAGGTCAGCGTTGTGATCGAACCCCTTTATGCTCCTTCTCAAAAACAAGCTTTGCTTTCGAGAATGGGGAAGTATCTTAAAAAAAAGAATTTTCAAAACTATAATGAGCTTTGGCACTGGAGTGTCGAAAATAAAGAAGATTTCTGGACAGACCTTTTTACCGAATTTTCTCTCCTTTACTCCGGTGACCTCACTCCAGCTCTGCTCCAGCAAAACGATCCTTGGCATCCTTATGGATGGTTTCCCAATATTAAAGTCAATTTTTCCGAAAATCTTTTACACAAGGGGCAAGACCAGGACGTTGCTTTTTTAGAAATTGGTCAAGAGCATCAAACTCGAGAGACAACCTATTCAGAGTTGCGAACCGAAGTCGCCAAAGTGCAATCTTATTTAAAAAAACTCATAGATCCGGGCGATGTCGTTGCGGCCTATATGCCTAATATAAAAGAAACAGCAGTCGCTATGCTTGCGACCACAGGTCTTGGTGGTGTTTTTACCTCAACCAGTTGTGACTTTGGTAGCTCGAGTGTGATTGACCGCTTTTCTCAATCTCGGCCTAAGGTTTTGTTTGCACCTATAGAATATGTCTATGGCGAAAAAAGGATTTGTCTTAAAGCACCGCTTAAAAGAAATCTCCGATGGTATTGATTCTCTTGAAAAAGTCATTCTCGTAAACTGTGAAACTATCCCGGATTCCCTACAAGAGATTAGCGAGTGCTACCAGATTTTACTGGAAGAAAATGGGACCCGCCCCAGTTACCTGCGTGTTCCTTTTTCAGCGCCGCTGCTCATCATGTATTCTTCCGGCACCACAGGGAAACCTAAATGTATTGTTCACAGTCACGGCGGAACTCTACTCCAACATTTGAAAGAGCTTGGACTACACTCTGATATAAGCGCCGGCGATAGAGTGTTCTATTTTACCACTTGCGGGTGGATGATGTGGAACTGGCTTGTGAGTGGGTTAGGGCTTGGTTCCACAGTTGTCTTGTTTGACGGTTCTCCAGCTCATCGCCCACTAGAGCACTATCTCGAATTTTTGCAAAAATTTAAAATCACTCATTGGGGAACTAGCCCTAAGTTTTTGAAGGCCTTAGAGCAAAGTGAATTACAAAGCTCACCATTGCCGCAGCTCAAAATGATTTTATCCACCGGTGCGCCTCTTCTCGAAGAGCAATTTCGCTGGGTTTATCAAGCGATCAAAGCAGATCTCTTTTTGTGCAGCATCTCGGGAGGGACCGATATTATTAGCTGCTTTATGTTGGGCAATCCTTTGCTACCAGTGATGGCCGGAGAAATTCAGTGCCGTGGATTAGGGATGGATGTTGATTGTTTTTCGGAGTCCGGAAAGTCCTTAATCTCTGAAGTAGGGGAGTTAGTTTGCAAAACTCCTTTTGTTTCCATGCCAGTTGGATTTCTCGGAGATGAGACTGGAGAAAAATTTCATCGCGCATACTTTGAGCGTTTTTCAGGAGTTTGGTCTCATGGCGATTTTATTGAAATCACTTCTAGGAGAAGTCTCAAAGTTTTTGGTCGCTCTGATGCGACCTTGAATCCTGGAGGCGTGCGCATCGGAACCGCCGAAATCTATCGGCAAACAGAAAAGCTTCCATTTATTGAAGATTCACTATGCATCAGTTTTGATGACAACGGTGGTGCCGAGATTGCGCTATTTGTGAAATTGCGTCCGAATGAGAAATTTTCCTCGGACAGAGAAAAAGAAATTCGCCAGGTGATTCGAGACAATACGACTCCAAGGCATGTCCCAAAGATTATCCAGGCCGTGACGGATATTCCCTACACTCGAAGCGGTAAAAAAATGGAGCTCGTAGTGACTAAAATGGCCAGAGGGGAACAGCTCGATAATCTTTCTGCCGTCAGCAACCCTGAGTCGATTGGAGAATTTCGGGTACTGTTTGAAAATTGGAAAAGAGAACCTTGAAAAATAAACAACGATGGGATCTCATTGCGTTTGGGCTCATTCTAGCAATTATGATGATGTATGCTTATTACCGAAGTTCGATTCATTACCGAAATATTCCAGAAAAAATCCAGTCGACTCGGTAAAACCCTAGAGGTCGATAACTCTATCGGATGCTAATCCCCGCCAATTGTCTTCCCCTTCTTGTTCTGCTGTAGGTTGTTTACCACCAATTTGAGTTGAAACAGTTGATACACAATCTTCATAGCTAAAATCTTTGGTGTTCATAGAAATCCCAGCAACAACCGAGCGAAATTGCTCTAGTCGCTTTTCATTTTCTTTTTCTCTCGCCTCTTTAATGGCTTGTCCCATGGTCACTGCTTTCTCCTTCAGCGTTCCCAGATTTAATTTTTTCACAGTAGTCTTTTATTGTAGAGGATGACGAGCTCTTTACTACCTCATTGCAGTACAAAATATTATCTTCGTATTGCCTGAAGTCTTCCTTTTCTATTTTTGATTCACTTTTGCTCAGAATCTCATCGTAAGCGTGCTTCCCATCGGTAGTTAGATATTGCTCAATTTTACTGGTTGAAGACTCAGAGCAAACTTCATTATATCCACCCTTAAAATCTACCCCTAAAAGGCGCAAAACACTCAACTCTGCTGAAGCATCCGCTACGTCTCCGCAAGGATCAATCGTCCGCTTGCTTAAATGCTCGCAACCAGTCAGCGCTTTTTCGGTAGATTCGGCCAATCGTTCAGACTCTTGCGCAACGGCCTGTTGGCATGCCTGGTTGGCCACCGTAATTCTTTCGATATCAGCATCAATACGCTTTTTTTCTTCTTCTAATTCTTGTTGGCCTTCTTGAATGATATCTTCAAAATATTTGGCGACTGAGGATTTTACAGTCTCAAGGTTATCCAGCATTTTTTCTGTAAAGTTCACATCAAAGGGATAGATGGGTTCTTCCCCTAGGCTTCCATCTTTAGCAATATTAAATAGCTCAAAATCAATTTGTCCCTCAATCGCAAAACTTCCGTGTGTTGCAAATCCATACTCAGAGGCCATGCGGCTCAAACTCTGCTCGAGATCTCCAACCGCTGCCCGCAAAAGAGACACTTGATTATCTCGGTGATTTTCGACTCTTTTATTATACTGTCCAACCATGGTTTTGAAGGCCGCACCCTTCTTCTGCAGCTCTTGTTCCAAGTTGTTCCGGCAGCTATTAACTTGTTCGAAGCAACTCCGCGATTCGGCCAAACAAAACTGAGAGCTTGTGATGTTGAGTTTATCTCCACTACAGTTTGAGCTATTGGGGGTGTATCCGCCTTGGCAGGTCAGCATTTTAGAACTTAAATGCTTGATAAGATCCGCGGAAGCTTGACTAGATTTTTGAATAAATTTTGAACGTATTTGCTTGGCAAGTCTTTCGGCACCATTGACTGAAGATACCCCTTCATTGCTCTGTTTGTTATTGAAAAAGGAGGTACATCTTTTAGTCATTTCTCGAAAGAGATCTGCTGGGTTGAGATTGCCAGAGGGAAAATCTTGAACTTTTGCGACTCTGATAGCAATTCCTGAAGTCTGACCGTATTTGCCCAAAGTTTCATATATTCGCGGAAAATCAAGTTCGATATTATCCTGAAAAAGACTATCGATATCTGCTTTTAAATTATTGATCGCCACGCCGACGCTTCTATTTTCATTAGTTCTGACAATCCGTTTTTTTAAGAAATCAGGAAAAGAAGTGCTGCTACTTCCCGCAATGTCGGAAAGGCACTGACGGTACTGTCGATCTTTCCAGAGCTTGAGTTTGGCATTGAAGGTTTGGTTATCTGCATTAAAGGCCTGCTCCGCTAGATTTTCACCTTCAGTAGAAGTTCCCATAACCGTTTTGAGCTGGCGTTTATATTTTTCAAATCCCTGAGCATAGTTTCTCTGAAATGCTTTGATCTCGGTATCGAGTCTCGCCGATTCGTGAAAAGACTCTCCTGTAGAATCCTGATAGTTTTGGAGATCAATTCCATTTTCTAGAAAACCGTTATAGTCATTTCCAACACCCGTCGCCACTTGGGTGATAACCGACTGAATAGCATTTGTAAGTTGCGCCGGGTTTTTTCCATAGAGTTCACCAAGATGTTTTTCTGAAGAAGGAGACCCAACTTCGACAGTCAGATCTTTTTCTATCAGTGTCCGAACGCCTTGGAGCCCATTTGCCACCCCGTTGGTAGCTTGGGACTGATTGAGGTAGTTGCTACAGCCTGCATACTTTGCTTCATTTAAGATACTATTTTGCAATCGCTCGCGCTGCTGACCAGTCAGCCCTTCTCCTGTAATTTCTCCATGGGCCCAGCGGATGCTTTCTTCAACTTTTTGGTCTTGCTGAAGTTTTTTAAATTTACTTTCTGCATTTGATAAAGAGAGTTTTGTTCGTGAAAGCTTGGCCAGGTATTGAGACTTTAAACCCTTAAGGTCATCAATGCGGTCCCGGTAACAAGATGGGCCTGATTTATGTCCACGCTGCTTTGAGACAATCAGTTCTTTTTGAAGTGCAGCAATTCGCTGACCATTTTCGCCGATTGAATTCATTGCTTCTGCTAGAGCAACGCTTTTTTTATCACCGTACAAGGAAGGGTTCTGTAATTCTGATATAGGGCACGAACGGGTTGGGTTAGCAGTCATTGTCACTTCGCACTGGCCAAAAAGACGGTTCGATTTAAATTTTTGTATCGGCCCTTGTTGAAGCGGGTTGGTACCACTTTGAAAGATATTCTTGAGGTCACTCACGGCACCAGACCCAGATGCTTTATTAGATGCTTTATCAAACTTCTTTTTTCCTTTCTCAGAAAACTGAGAGAAGTCCAGTTTTTGAGCAAGTAAAGACGAAGGCACCAAAAGGCCCCACGAGGTAAGACACAGGCAAAAGCTCATGAGTTGATTTTTCATACAGACATCATCTCCTAGCAGTCTTTATCGGAAGAATTCACGTTTAGTTGAAAGCCCGAGTGTTCTTCTTAGTTTAAGGGAAGTCAGAACCAAGCGTATGAAAGAAAGGGCCTTGTCTTTTATCTTTCTTATATTACACTCTTTTAAAAGGGCCCAAGTGCTGAAATCTTTGAACTTTGCTATTGAAACTGCCCTATAAAATTGGCAAGAGGAACGTTTTAGGATGAAAAGTAAGAACCCCACCGCTAAAGTGCGTTTTCCTTCGCTCCCCCATATAGCCGAAACCGAGTTTGGTGAAGAGCTAACTATTGGGCGTATAGAGGGAGACATTCTCATTCCAGACCCAGCTCTCGCAGATAAACATTGTACGTTGACGCTGGAAGATGGTGTGGTTTCTTTGGTCGATCACCACAGTGAATCGGGGACAATCGTCAGTGGCTTTAAACTTCCCGGTGGGCAAAAAGTCATCCTCCAAGAGGGCGATCAGATCAAGTTGGGAGATATTGAACTCGAGATTGATCTTCCAGCGCTTTCGGCAACCGAGGAACCGCCTGAAAATCCCGAGGAAGTTCCTCCCACTCCGCCCCCAATCCAAGAAGGGAGCTCGGATAATGAAAGTTCTTGGCGAACCAAACCACTTGACCTCACCGATCTTCGCCATGACCTAGGGTTGGCACAGAAAGAAAACACTCAGATAGAAGATTTTACTCACACGGAATTGGCCATTGACGACCATGGCCAGTTTCTTAAAAAAGACCAAACTGCTTCAAAGAAGTCCACTCGTCCTAAAAAAAGAAATGTAAATGTGGTTCTCAGAACTTTGGCGGTCTTTGCTGATTTATTATTAGTTTATTCTATCTTCACAATATTGGCGCCGGTGACTTCTTTTATAGATGCTGTTCGATCATTAACACGATCATTGGATAGTTTTTTGGCGCCTCTAGTTGCGGGGGTACCCGTTGTTGGTGAACTTATTGGTGATCTGTCTCCTCTCTATACTTATCTCATTCTTTTCCTCTTACTTAGAATCGTCGCGAATCTCTTAATTGGGGTGAGCTTTGGGCAGTACCTTTTTGGCATTCGCGCCGCTGGTCATCCAATTTGGGTGCGGGTCGGTGGAGCGCTACGCGCAACTGTCGGTTTTCTCTTTTTACCAATTTTCTGGTTGTTAGATTTTCCGGCCTTTTTTTATCAGAGAACCGCTAAGGAATTTTTAACCTTCACTCATCTTTACGTCGGCCAAACACTCGTAAACATTGCCCTCCGATTGTTTCTTCTCATTCCCTTAGTCCTCCTCGCATTAATTGCTCCGTTGTTTCAAGGACTCAAGTTGCGAGATAGCATGGTCATTCCGCGCAAAGAGCTAACGTTTGCAAAAGGTCAGAAAGGTCCTAGAGAGATTTTACAGCAGGCCTATCGCCAGTCTGAAAAATTTCAGGTTTCACAAACTTTTGATTTTGCTGTGGGAATTAATTCTAAAAAAATTAAGCTGTATCCCATGTTTTCTCGTTCCCAAGAGGAGAGAGTTTTAGGTGTTTATTATTCCGATTTTGAAGTCTTCGGTCATTTTCGAAAACTCAAAAAAATTTCCTTTGCAAATCTTCTTCAAAACCAGTCTCTCAGTGATCCATTAATGAAAAAGACCTATCCTCAGTTGGTTGCCGTGGCTGCAGGTCCCTCTCTCCAGACTGTGAATAAGGATCAATTTCAAGAAGAAATTGTTGATTTGTTTTCTCGCTCCTATGGATTGAGCGTAGGAAATGCGTTGGCGCATTTAACCGAACGAGGTCCATTCTTACGCGGTTATATGAGTTTCAAAGACGGTGTAGAGAACCTCTCAGAGCTTGAGAGCGTAGAAAAACGAGACTTTGTGAGTCTTGGCGGGCAGCTTTTTTTCCGCTTTATAGGAGTTAACAATCAAGGTTTTAAATCTCACCGATTGCTCTCCCTTGACCCTGAATATAGCTACCTCTATGAATTAGAACTTGGAAGCGCTGAGCTCCCTAAAGACGCTCAAGAAGTTTATGAACAACTTTTTGCCGAAGTGACATGGTTTAAGCTTCCTAGTCGACGACAAATGCAGCAGCTTTTTCAAAAAAATCCCGAGGCATTTCAACCCAGTACTCTTTTTGTTTTGGAGCAATTTAGAATTCCAGGATATAAAGAGGCCCAGCGGGTAAAAATCGCCATCTCGCAGAACAAACGTTTTCATTCTCTAGCTCGCTACGCTCTTAAGCAACAAAATGAAAAGCTTGTCCGAGATCTCAAGCAGTCTCTGAAATCTTTTGAAATGATTTTAAATCCTTACCGCAAGCAGTGGTCTGTTCAAGAGGCCAAGAGAGTTGCCGAGGAAAAATCAAGATTGCAGGAATTGAGAAAGCGAATGGGCGATGGCCCGACCGATATTGGAGATATGGTCGACATGATTAAAGGACGCAATCCTGATATTCCTGTTGAGTCTAAAAGATCACCATGGACCAGGGTGTCTTTTGATTTGCAGAAAATTAAGACCGCTCTTTCGGAAAACAATATTCAGATACTTTCTAGCGCGCCTCGGGAAGAAAAAGAGACTAAGCAAGAGGTTCCGATAAAGAAGGCATCCGGTCTTATTGACCAAGAATCTGGTCGGCAGAACCCTCGCCGCTAAATGGATTGGTCTATTGCGATTCTTTACGGCCTGATCCAGGGGATAAGCGAATTTTTGCCAGTGAGCAGTTCCGGTCATCTGGCATTATTACCCTATTTCCTTAATGTTAAAGATCCCGGCGTTTTTTTCGACCTCATGATGCATGTAGGAACGGCCCTTGCGGTCGTGTTTTATTTTTGGAAAGAACTTATCGAATATTTGAAACGGCTACCACTCGTTATTTTTCAAAAGGCAAAAAAATGGGATGAGACCACACGTCTTGTGTGGCATTTTATTGTGGCCACCTTGGCCTCGGCCTTAGTTATTTTTCCAATCAAAGACTTGGCGGCCACTTATGCTCGAGACCCGTTTCCGATTGCAATTAACTTGGCATTTTTTGGATTGCTCTTATGGATAAGTGATCGCCTCTCATCATCAAAGTCTGAAATAGAAATGACTAAAGTTTCAGCTTGGCGAAAGGCATTGATTATTGGATTGGCGCAAGGATTTGCTGTGTTTCCAGGAGTGAGTCGCTCCGGTATTACGATAACAGCTGCCAGATATTTAAAGATCGACAGATATGAAGCGGCCTCCTTTTCTTTCATCCTTTCTCTACCTATCATTCTGGGAGGGGCATTACTAAAGGCCAAAGAGGTCAATTGGGACCAAGGTTTGGATTATGCATCATTAGGGTGGGGTGTTATGATTTCTTTTTTTTCTGGTCTTCTTTGCATCCATTATTTTCTAAAACTTGTTCGCAAAATTTCTTTTCTTCCATTTTTCATTTATCGCGCAGGGCTCGCAGTGGTGTTACTGAGTCTTGTTTTTTCATCGCCAAGTTTTGCGCTCTTTCCTTCTCTTCAAGAAGAGCTTGATGCTAAAGCAAAGGTCAGTCGGGAACACATCCCAGAGTCTCGGCCAAGCCTTTGTATGAAAAAGGACCTGTTGTCATTACCTTTTACCGAGGCGGTTGGTGTCCCTATTGCGTTTTAGAACTCAAAGCTTATCAAAAATTAAAGCAAGAATTCGCAAAAGCAGGGGCGACAGTGTTGGGCATATCGCCAGAGACATCTAAAGAAGTTGCAAAGACTAAGCAGAGAAATAATCTTGAGTATTTGGTCATGAGCGATCCCGGAAATGTGATCGCTAAAAAATTTGGACTTGCGTTTGTTGATGCCGATGACCGTAAGCGTGCAGGGCTCGCAGAGGTCTTAAAGGTAGTGAGAGAAATTTAGCTCTTATTGCGATTTCGCCAATCATTTGAGGCGGTCGATTTCGATTAGATTAGTCATTTCATGTGAATATAGTGTCTTAGCTGAAACCTTAGTTCTCCTCCCAGAAATCTTTTATACTTTAAAAAACAGTGTCTTCAACCGATGGGTAAACTATGATTTTTTTGAGAATTCTCTTTTCGGCTCTGTTAACAGTTTCATGTCTACCTATGCAAGAAAATCAATCTCTATCGCTGGGGAAAATTTCTTCGACCGTTGATGTGGACGTAGATGAGGGAAATGATCTGACAGACTCTTCTGGTGGTCAAAAAGGTGCAGACAAGGCACCTCCTATGGGGATCCCACCATTAGATCCGAACCCATCACCAATGCCAGCACCGTCCCCGATACCAGCGCCTTTGCCTGCGCCTATGGATCCTTCGAAACTATTCTCAGTCATCAATGATCCTACCAGTAACATTATAGAAATTTCTTTTCCTAATGGTGTACAAAGTCCAAGGATTGAGGATTTTAAAGTTTTGAATTCTCACGTCAAAATTTCAAAAATTTCTGTTTCTGGAAAGGTCTTAAGAATTCAGCTCGACGATCATGTGTTACCAGATGATGCTTTAAGTGTTGATTATTTTATGCCTTCAGGAACGCTAAAAAATTCAAATGGAAACCTGATAGCATCTTTCAGAAAAGAGGTGGATAACAGAGTTACCAAGTATAACGGTTCCAAAAAACTTGTGCAGTTACAATCAGGTGCAAATATTTCATCCCATCTTAGAACGAATAATCTTATCGTTTTGAAAAGAGGTGGGACCTACTCTGACAACCTTAGAGTAAATTCTGATAACATCACTATTAGTGCTTGGGGTAAGGGAAATCCTCCAGTTCTCAATAGAAACGGTGGCGATTATCTTATTCAAGTTTATAGTCGGCATTTTAGAATAGCTAACATTGAGCTACGGTCCAATGGGAAAAGCGCTATCGCCTTAAGAGGTCGCGCCAGCTTTGCCTTGATTAATAGCAACCGAATTATTGGAAATAATAGGGCCAATGTGAAAGGCATTTACTTGATGAACAAAACTGGCGCCGCAAAAAACCAGTGGGGTGAAGGGAACTGGGCGTTGAATAACTACATTCGAAACCACGAGGATGGAATCAAGTGCAAACTTGAACCAGCGAGTTATACACAGAGCAGCTCAGATTTTGTGCCTTGGAAAGAGCGGCATCTCGGAGGCGGTAAAGCCCCGATGCTGGCTGAACTTAACGATATTAAAACGTCTTCGCTTAATGGCAATGAAGGCGACGCCATCGGAATGAGTCGTGGAGGATTCGAAGGATCGAAAATTCGTAGAAATATCATCACGGGCTGGGGTGATGATGGAATTGATAATTTTGGAGCGAGAGGTGTCATTGTAGAATATAACTATTTAAAAAACGCCAATAGCAAACTCAATACTCGAGGTTCTGGGAACGGAATCAAAATGGGTGGCGATGGCGGAGGTCAAGGCCAAGATGACCGATCAGGAAATAATATTTACCGATATAATATTATTGATACCACGATAGATGCTCGAGATGCCCCGCCGGCCAATGCGATCGGAATGTCGACAAACAACTCTGGAACGAGTGTCGGCCCAACATATGTTTATGGGAATATTGTCGTCAATACGGCCAATCATGCTTTTCAGTTCGATAAAGCAGACGGGAAATTTTGGAAAATCTATAACAATATTTTTATAAAAAAAACCAGTCGTGGAGAATCGATTTCTCAATATGGCGCCAGAAATTTAGGGGATGCCTTTGTTGCAAATAACATCTACGGTGATATTGGTAAGCTCTCAATCAACTCTGCCAACAATTTTAAAAGCTCGAACCTCAGTTCAATCTATTCGTCCTATAGTAATTTGGGGGCCTTGGTGTTAAAGCAAGGCCATGCGGTTACAACTAAGGGCATAGCGACTTCTCAGTTTGGAGATAAGGCCTTTCTCAGAGATATTTATGGAAGAAAAGTGACCGGACCTGTCATTGGTCCGGTCGGGAAATAAAGGTTTTAGGAATCTTTATTCTTAAACATATTGAGCATCTCAATTGGAAATGGGAAAAAATTAGTCGATGAATTGCTAGAATTTGAGATTTCTCTCATAGTATCTAAATAACGGAGGGTGATTCCTTCTTTCTGCTCTCCTAACACCCTGGCGGCCTCTGCCAATTTTTTAGAGGCATCGAGTTCCCCTTCCGCGGAAATGACTTTTGCTCTTTTTTCTCGCTCTGCCTCGGCTTGCCGGGCCATCGCCCTTTGCATAGTCACTGGAAGATCAATTGTCTTTAGCTCAACATTGACCACTTTCACACCCCAGTCCTCAGTGTCTCTGTCTAAAATCTCTTGCAGCTTTCCATTGATTTCATCTCGGTGGGAAAGAATATCATCAAGATCATATTGGCCGATAATCGTTCGCAATTTAGTTTGCGCCACTTGAGAAGTCGCGTGAATGTAGTCTTCATTGCGTATAATGGCCTTTTCCGGAAACTCAACTCTAAAGAAACAAACTCCGTTGATGGTCAAAGTCACGTTGTCTTTAGTAATAGCGTCTTGAGAAGGAATATCTAACGTTACTAGCCTCAAATCGACCCGAACCATCTTCTCTATCCCAGGAATCAGAATAATAAGTCCAGGGCCGCGAACGCCACCGTAGGATCCAAGGCGTAAAACAACGCCTCTCTCATATTCATTGAGGACTTTAACGGAGCTCAAAATGAGCATTCCGAGAAATATAACTAATGGAATCCAGAAAGCGATCATAGGGGCTCCTTATTAATGTTGGCCGTGATTTCAAGTTCTAAATTATTTGGATCTTTTTCGAGGACTACAACGTGTTGTCCCTCTACTAGCTGCTCTCGAGAAAAAGCATTCCAAGTTTCCCCGCGAATCTTTATCTGATAGCTAAAAAAAGAAATGCCATCAGCACTCGTATAATTATCTTGCGAGCGAACTCGGAGGATTTTCCCATGTTCACCAGCATGTTTGAAAAAAGTTTGTCCTTGGTTTTTCTTGCGGTCTCTTACGATCACATAGCCTACAAGCCCAAGAAAAATGACCACACTCAAAACTACCGAAAAAATAAGCGCATTAGGCAATTCTATAACCCCATCGGCAGAACGAAATAAAAAAAGCGATCCAAATACTAATGAGCCTAAACCCGCCAGACTCAAAAGCCCATAGCTGGTGATATAAACTTCCAAGATAAGAAGGGCGACTCCTAAAACAACTAATGCCATGGCTCCAAAATTTAAAGGAAGGGCCTGGTGTCCGATGCCAGCCAAAATTAAAGCGACAAGTCCCACCGACCCAGCAAGAAATCCTCCCGGTGCCTGGAATTCAAAATAAAGAAGCGCAATTCCAATCAAAAATAATATATACGCTAACGAAGGATCAGCAAGTGTATTGAGAAGGGATTGGCCCCAATCCATATCCAATGTTTCTAGACGCGGGTTTTTCACCGCTATTTGAAACGTTTTGCCTTTTATAGAAAAAAGCTTTCCCTGCAGTGACTTGGCCAGATCACTTTGCCGATTAATCACCGAAGAGGCGATCCCTTTCTTTAATGCAGCTTGGGCGGTGAAGGATTTTCCTTCGGTTATCATTTCTTTAAATGGTTCGGGATTGTGGCCTCTCGCCTGAGCTAGTCCTTCTACCAAGGCCACTAAATCATTAATCGCTTTTGCCCTAAGATCTTTTTGTTCTATATCCCCACTCATAGTAATCGGAGTGGCGGCACCGATATTAGTTCCCGGTGACATAAAAATAAAATGAGCGCCAGAGGCGATAATCGAACCAGCACTCGTTGCAGAGGCCCCTTCTGGGGTTACCCATACGCCCACAGGAAATTCAGAATTGCCAATCAAGGTCAGTATTTTTTTTGTGACAGAAACTAGGCCGCCGGGGGTATTCATGCGGATAAAAAGTATAATCCCAGCTTCGCCGTCAATCTTTTCAAAGACTTCTTCCAAATAATTTAATGTGGCAGGGTTGATAGAAGAAGAAATCTCTACTGAATAAATTTTTTCAATCTGGTAGGGTACCGAAGATTCTTTCGCTGCCCTGCTCTCGATACTAGAAAAAGTGGCAAACAAAGTGATTCCGCAAAATAAACTTATCTTTCTCAGCGATGGGGTTTTTTGCCAAAAACTTGACCAAAAACCGGCCAGCTGTTTTGCACCTATGATGAACGGTGCCGCAAGCGCCAAACTGGAAATCATAACGGCCGGCCAGAGTCCAGCAACTGCAAGCATTCCCATTGGAAGAAACCACTGGAGCAAATAAAAGAGAACAAACCATTTTTTCCAAATAGGGTTATTGGCTAATTTAGTTAACGTCGCTGATTTGAGTTCAAAGAAAGGAAGAAAAAAAAGACCAGTTAAAAACCAACCTGCAAAATTAATAAGCGGCATGCTGTAATAAGGACCAAGATCTTCCCAGTACCAATATTTTGTCACAAAGCTCATCGCAGGATCCAAAGCGAGATCCCAGCTTGTCAGCAACAGTGAAGATGTAGCTATTCGTGCTAAACGACCTTGAGACGGAAAAAGAATTTTGCAAACGCTATAGCAACTTAGACCCATGACAAACCAGCTCACCGGAATCAGATAAGGGACTCGCTCGAGAATTTTTGGTCCCATGAGCGCGGTATACTCATAGTCGCCAAAAGGGATGCCGAGTGAAGTTCCAAAATATTCTGCTGCAAAAGTTATACAATAGGTCCAGAGGAAGAGTGGAACCCATTGCCACCTGGTTACAACCACGAGCGGAATCAGCAAAATCAAAAAAGACAAACCAATGTGGAACTGAGAAGAAAGTGAAAAAGATAGGCCATAGTAAGGGGCCGCGCCTGGAAAATTCCACAGCCATTCTGGATGAAGCCCGAAAGTTCCCAAACCAATGACGGCAAATAGTGTAAATAAGGCCAGGACTATCAGCCCTATACTGCCCCAGGTCTGACTTTTGGCCAATTTTTGCATATCGCAAGTAAAGCATTGTTTGTTAACATTGAGAAGTGACGCCTCATTTTTCACCTCCTTATCATCGCGGTCTTTACTATGCATTGACTATCTTATGTGTTTGGGCAGCAGTGCTCTTTTGGGGATTAACGTATTTTTCCAAATTTACAGGTCTAGAGCAGATATTGGTGTCCACAGTGGCCATCCCTCTAATGAGTTTTCTGTATACCGGAATGTTCATTACGGCCCACGATGCTATGCACGGATTGGTTTCTCCCAATAAAAAAATAAACAGTTTTTTTGGTTACCTTTGTCCCATGCTTTATGCTGGTCTGTGGTATCCATCGCTTAAAAAAAATCACCTTCTTCACCATTCCCATCCTACGACAGGCCTTGACCCAGATTACTCGCCAAAAAATTTTGTCGGTTGGTATGTTGATTTCTTAGGACACTATCTTGGAGTTTGGACTTTGGTCTTCAATGCAGTCGTTTTTGAGCTGGCGGTTAGGTTCGGAAATATTTCTACGTTGTCGCTTATTATTTTTTGGATCATTCCAGCAATTCTTAGCACCGGGCAGTTGTTTTATTTTGGAACATATCTCCCTCACCGTCGCCAATCGGGACTAAAGGCGCCCCATTTTGCACGTACAATATTTAAAAAAAATTCTCCGCGAATTTATTGGAAAAGCTTTCTAAGCTGCTATCATTTTGGACTTCATTGGGAGCATCATCAGTATCCCCACATACCGTGGTGGTACCTTCCGAAGGTTCATAGGCGATTATGATTTTGTGGATCGCAGTCGGTTTTTTGTTTACTGAGCTCTTCTCGGCCTGGCTCCATCGAGTGGTTTTTCATGGAATTCTTTGGAAGATTCATCAAACTCACCATTCTTCTAATAAATCTCATAAAACTAAATTGGAACTCAACGATTGGTTTGCTTTTGGATTTTCAGGCCTGGCCTGCGTTTTTTGGCTATCACCGATCTATTTGGAAAATTCGTTGGCGGTACACTGGGGACAAAGGTTTCAATGGTTTGGAGCAGGAATTACGGCCTACGGAATCGCTTATTTTATCGTCCACGATATCTGGACTCATAGGCGTTTTTTTTCTCGAAGTAAAAATCCTGGCCAGAGGTTCTATTGGATCCGCAAAGTGATTCATGGACACCGAAAACATCACCGGGCCACGGACAAAAAAGGGAGAGGGCCGTATGGGCTCTTTTTTCCTTTCTAGTTATTTTTTTAAACTGCTCCCCTTCGATGGACTAAAATTTCAAATTCAGCGATTTTCTGACATTCGTTTTTCTCTTTTTCTTTGCTTCATAGAGCGTTGGAATGCAAAGATTTGAAATATTAAATAGCGCCCTACTATAGCCTACGCCGCTTTCATTTTAATGAGTTCTTCATTATGAAAATTTAGATAGATATCGAGGTGATCCTGCAAAGCGGATGCTTTTTTTGTTGTGCACCAGGTTCGTCTAATGAGGCGATTAACATTTGCTCGGAGCATTGCCAGCGTGTGGTTGACGCTAAAGAGCGGATCGCGAATCATTTTTTTGAGCTCACCCTGACCGGCGATTGTACTCTTTGCTCCGAGATAACGGATGTGTTTTGTATCGGGCAAGATTCTAGCAATCAATTGAGGATAGAATTTATGCTCATCACTCCGGATAGTCGCTCCCTGCTCAAGAGAGTTTTTGATCTGAGTTAAAACCGTTTTAATTCCCAGTTTCCGGTGATCTGGGCGGTATCCGTATTTTTTTCGAGAAATTGCGGCAAGATGCCCAAAAGCAGGCATAGAGCAAACACTCAGAGATAATATCGTTCTTGTTTTTGTATCCGCAACCAAGGGAACCGAGAGCGGTTTGCACTTCGTGTGCTCAGAAGTGATTAAATCATCTAGCTGAACATCATCAAAAATAGATTTCTGTAAAAGCTCTCCTTGCTTAATTCTCGCCTGTTGTGCCAGAAATTTAAGCTTGCGAGCAACGGTTTTAAGATTAATATTTGAAATCATTGCAATTCTTCTCTGGGAAACACCTGAGCAAAGAAGAATTCTCACTGAAGAGTTTTTATGACGCTTTTTTTGGCGATAACAGGGATGAAAAGTCGCTGCCGAAAATCTTTTTCCACATCCTTTGCACCTGTACCGAAGGATTTTCTTACAATCGCTTTTACGAGTAAAAAAACCTGCATTTGAAATTTTCACAGATTGGCAGCCCGGGCATTTCATCATGCCCAGGACTAGTGCAAGGAGGCGGTGAAAAAGAAATGCTCTAAGTGCTTAAAATATTTAGGACAATTAAAGGGAGCAGTTTAAAATTAATTATGGGTAATTTCCAATTCAACCCCCAAAAAAGAAAGATCTCGAATATTCTCCGATCGATCAAAGCTAAAATGAATTGTTTTATTCAAACTCTCTAAGACACCGTCGCTACTTTCTGACAGAGTCGTGTAGCGATAAACGCAGTTGACTTGAATAGCGGCCTCTTGTTGCTCGCAAGAAAATCGAGTTGCAAAAACGATCCCATTAGACTTTTCACTATTATATTGAGCGGGTCCAGCGAGCAGTGACTGCAACTCAAGCCTTTCGATCCGAGGAAGCATTTCAGTCGTGGCGAGCTTTTTTATGAGCTCGACCTTTTCAGAAAATTCTAAAGTTTTTTGTCCTTCGCTTTGAGACCATGATGGCAAAGAAAGCAAAAACAAGCCTAGAAATCCGATGATGCTAGCGGACATTTTGTTCTCCAAGATTTGAGATTCCTGACGTTAAACGCTGCGAATAGTGATGGCCAGAAAAAATGCTTTGATAAACAGAAGCATCTTCTCGACCTTTGAGGTGCTGATTCTAGAATTCACAAAGTAGTTTTTTTTAGCAATTTTTTTTCCAATTTTTTGATAAATCAGCAATGCAGAAACCACTGCCCAGCGACAACGAAAATCTAACGCTGACAATCCTTGTTTTGATGATTCGTAAAAGCGTTCAGCATGAATCAGCAAATACCTCCGTTGCGCGGCCCTAAGCTTTTGCTCATTTTCAAAGTGAACTTCATGAAGTGCATTTTCGGGAACGTAGCATCGGCCTCTCTGAGAATCTTCTTCCAAATCTCTTGCAATGTTTGTCAATTGCATCGCCATCCCCAATTCTATAGCGTGAGTCAATGCTGTCTTGGTTGCAACTCCCATGATTGAAGATGCAATTACGCCAACAACGCCCGCCACCCGGTAGCAATACAAAAAGAGCTCTTGCTCTGTTGACGGGAGCTCTCCGCGCGCATCACTTTCCATGCCCCGTAGAAATTCGTCAAACTCATGCTTTGGTGTAATCTCGCCAAAATTTATTTCTGAGAGTCCATCAAAGACTAAGTGCTGGGACTTGTGACCCTCTAGGGCCTTTGCCGTGGACTCTTTCAATTGAGAGATTTGCATGGTCTGGCCCCAGCGGAAAGGCATTGTCTCTGATTCTTCATGTCCCAAGATTTGTTGGTCGATTTGATCATCGCAATACCTACACCACGCATAGAAACGGTGCATGTCTGCTCGAGTTTGGGTCGGGAAAATGAGCGAAGCGGCCGCAAAACTTTGCGAGCCTCTCTTAATCACCTCGGAAAAAACTTCAGTGTGTTGAAGAGTTGTCATACTGCCGATTGATAACATTCGCCGTTGCTTTGCCGCTATTAAGGACTCCCGGTACTCCGGCCCCTGGATGAGTTCCTGCACCAACCAAAAAAAGATTTCGAATATCGGGATCTTTATTTTGCGGTCTCATGTAGGCACTTTGTGTGAGAAGGGGATTAAAAGAAAAAGCAGAGCCAGCATGAGAGTTCAATTCTTTTTCAAAATCTTGGGGATGAAACGTGCGCATCACAGTTAGGTTTTCGACGAGACCTGGTAAAAAATGTTTATCAAGATAAGCGATGATTTTATCGGCATAGCCTGGCGCAATATCACTCCATGTAGCAGAAAAATCGTCCAAATGGGGAACCGGCGATAAGACATAAAAGGCCTCATGTCCTTCAGGCGCCATTGAAGGATCAGTTACAGTTGGAGCGTGAAGATAAAGTGAGAAATCATCTGCCAAGACGCCATTCTTAAAAATGTCATCAAGCAGCTCTTTATAGCGAGGTCCAAAGAGAACATTATGGTGGGCCAATCCTGGAAATTTTTTCTTCGTGCCAAAGTAGATGAGAAACAAAGACATACTCATTTTCTTTTTGAGAAGGGCCTTCGATCTTTTTTTAGCGATAAGATTATTTCTCAGCAAATGATTATAGGTATGAATCGTATCAGCATTGCTCACAACCAAATCGCAAGGATAGGTTTTTCCTTTATGCGTTACTGCTTTGGTCACTTTCTCCGCTTCACTTTTGAGCTCAACGACTTCATCATCTAAAACTATTGTTCCGCCAATATCTTCAAACAATCGAACCAGACCCGCGACCAGCTGACCTGTTCCTCCTTTTGCAAAATAAACTCCGTCTTTTCTCTCTAAATAGTGAATCAGTGTGTAAATAGAACTCATAGAAAAAGGATTGCCTCCGACAAGAAGGCCATGAAAACTAAAGGCCTCTCTGAGCTTTGGATGTTCCACAAACTCAGAGACTTTTTTATAAACAGATTTGTAGGCCTGGAGTTTAATGAGATCTGGCGCGACTTTGATCATGTCCCAAAATTTTAAAAAAGGAACGTGGGCCAGCTCAGTATAGCCTTTATCATAGACCTGCTTTGAGTATTCCAGGAATTTTAGATATCCTTCCCAGTCTTGCGGAGAAATCTTTTTAATTTGCTTTTCAAGTTCTTTCGGATCATTGGTGTAATCAAATTCCGTCCCATCGGTCCAGAAAAGTCGATAGAACGGATTCACCGGAAGGAGCTCGACGTAATCGTTTTGGTCTTTGCCAGCTAGTGAAAATAGCTCTGAGATTGTCTCCGGTGCAGTGATGACAGTAGGCCCAGCATCAAAAGTGTAACCATCTTCTTTATAAACGTAGGCCCTGCCACCTGGAAGATCTCTTTTTTCTAAAATTGTGACCTGATGACCACTTGCTTGTAGCCGAATTGCGCAACCTAATCCGCCAAATCCTGAACCGATAACTATTACTTTTTTCATATTATTTTTTACCTATGTAGTGGTCTGAAAGATCATTTAGAAAGTCTCGAGCGTGCTGAACTGCTTCGGGGGGGCATTGCCATTCGAGTGGTGATAACAAAGCATCCAATTCTTTTTGAAGAAATTGGCGGGTGTATAAAAGTCCTTTTTCCAAAAGGTCGTTTTCTAAAAGAAGCTTCAAAATATCTGCATCGGAGCTCTCATCGCTTATCGCCTTTCGAATTCTCGCCATTTGATTTTCGTGACCGACTCGCGCCACAAGTGCCCAAGGCCAATGTGGTCGCTGTTGACGAAACTCTGTGGAAACAATGCCCCGGGAAAGTTCTTCAAAGTCATCATAGATCTGAAGAGCTAGGCCTAAGAGCTCTCCGAGTGCAAAAAGATCCCCGCAAGCTGAAGCAGGAAGATCATCGCAGAAATAAAATAACGGTCCTGTCGTCAAAGACATCAAAGCACCCGTCTTGAGGCGTAAAACTTTTAAGCAGTATTTTTCTGCTTCATCTGGCCCTAAATGTGAAAGATTCGATCCAAGGTCCAGCGCTTGTCCCTCATGGGCCTTCAAAAGGGCGCGAACAGTGTCTCTGAATAGAAAAAATTTGCTTTCGTCAGGGATCTGTAGATTTTCAACTCGAGTTAAGGCCTTAAAATACAACCAATTTCCAGCATTGAGTGCAACGGCATCGCCAAACATTCGGTGGATGGCAGGCCCTCCTCGTCTTACAGAATCTTGGTCTTGAATATCATCGATAATGAGCGACCCATCATGGAGGTCTTCAATCAAGGCCTGCAAAATATTACAATTTTGTTTTACTAAAGACTCTTGCTGCTTGCTAACGTAGGGCCTAATAAACTGGTAGCCTAAATCCACAACTTTGGAGCGAAGATTTTTCGAGGGCCTGTTTTTGAGTTCGTGAACAACATCCTTCAGGCTGCGCTTTAATGTCGCTTCATAGTTTTCGGTGGAGCTATTCACCTTAGCTCTCTTAGAGTCGCTGCCAAAGAAACAGGCGGACGTTTAGCAAATAGTATTTGAAAGAAATCCCAATAAGAAAATTTAGAATTCATAAAACGCTGGGCGGCCTTTTCAGGCAGCTCGAAAAAACGCTCATAAAATCTGTAGCGTTTATCCTGGCCTCCTTCAGCAAAGAAAAGCCGGTTGAGAAAGCAAATTTTTTTTTGCTGCCAAATTTGCCGGTTCAAAAATTTTCCCCAACGGGCCCTGGCCCCTTTTTTATTCTCAAAAATTTCTCGAAGTCGTCGCGAGCTCTGCACGGCCAGAGGGAGAGAATAGCCACTTGCGAAATGAAAGAGTTGAGCGCGGGTTCCAATAGCAATTGGTTCATTTCTTGATAGATCCTCTGATAAATCACCTGAAGAATTCATATTTGTTCGCAAAGGAATAGGCAATGATCCTTGTTCGGTCTCTAAAACTTTATAGCTATCTTTGGAAATGTTTAACTGAGAAAGATAATTTTGGATTTCTTCCTGTGCTCTCTCATAGGGATGAACTGACTTCTTTTGATAGCGCGTATCTTCGATAAGGAGTCTGTGCGTGCTCCATGGTAGGACGTACATAAAGTGGGGGCCGTCTGTTTGGTCGATTCTGGAAATCCATTAGGATTGGAGTCGTCAAACCGTGCGGTTTTTTTGTTTCAATCTCGTGTCCTAAAAAAGTCTGCCAAGCACAATTTTGTGCTTCAAAAGTTTTCAATTTCTGACCTCTGCCATCAAAAATCAGCTTAGAGTTGAAAATCCCTTTTGAAGTATGGACTGCCCAAGACTTTAGCTCCTGAACTTCAGCGTTTTCGAAAAGTTGAATTTGAGGCCTTGAGAAAACAATTTTCTCCATATGTGATGGGAGAAACGAAACGTAGCCCCAGTTAAGTTTCTTGTGGGAATGTGGAAATCGCAATTCGAAATTTTTCCACTCGCAAGAGATTAGCTCTTTCAGATCTTCCAAGTCTTCCGCGTCTAAATCACTCCGGAAACAACTCCAAGTTTTTCGCGGTTTTTCAGATAATAGGGACTTTTCAATAACAGCAATGCGGGCAGTTGGAATTTTTTTTGAGATACTAAAGGCAGCAAGCATGCCACTCAAACCCGCTCCAAGGACGATGAGATCAAATTCAGCATGTTCCTGCATGTGAGCGAAACTAACATGGACTCTGGCCTTCGACATCCTAATTTTTTAGTGTGAGCTCCAAGGGACAATGGTCTGAACCTTTGATCTCAGTCAGGTATTTGAGATCTTTCACCTTATCTACGAAACATTTTGTGCAATAAAAGGAATCAATACGCCATCCAACATTGCGCTCTCGAGCATTTGCTCGGTAGCTCCACCAAGAGTAACGAACCGTTTCAGGATAAAGATAGCGAAATATATCAATGAATCCGTGCTCCAATAGCCGATCAATCCATTGCCTCTCCCGCGGTAAAAATCCTGTTGTTTTTTGATTGGCCTTGGGGCGTGCAAGATCAATTTCCTGGTGGGCAGTATTGATATCACCACCAATTACCACTTCTTTGCCAGTCTCTGCTTTTAAAGCAAGGGCCTTGCGTAAAATCAGCTCGCTAAAATTGAGTTTATAATCAACCCTAGAATGATCAGGGCGCCCATTTGGAAAATAGGCATTAATGAAGTGAAACTGAGGAAGCTCGGTTATTAAAACTCTACCCTCGGAATCAAATTCAGAGTCGCCCACCCCCTTAGTGAATGGATATTTTTTCCCCTTAAAGATGAATCCAACTCCTGAGTAGCCAGGTCTTTCTGCAGAATTGGCCACAACTCCCTCTCCGAATTTCTGAATAATATCCTGAGGGATTTGATGCGGCTTGGCCTTGAGTTCCTGAAAGGCAAAAACATCGACTTTCTTTTTTAGAATGACGTCTAGATTGCCGCTGCGGTGGCATGCACGAATACCATTGAGATTCCAACTAATAAGCTTCATAGCATTTTTTCCCTCGTTTAAAAAAAACCGTATTGAACTATACTTTGTAAGAGCATTTGTCGCTAAGGATTAAAAGGGGAGACATATCATGAGATGCTTCGATCACATTGCCAAACTCATCAAAGAAAAAAGAAAAGGTCATCCTCAGGGGTACTCTCAATCAGAACTCTCTAGTTTATTGGGATATAAAAATGGCCAATTTATAAGTAACGTTGAGAGAGGTCTGTGTAATATTCCACTCAAAATGCTGGTTAAAGTCTCCCATGTCTTGGGGATTTCTATGGAAGAAATCAAAACTGCTGTCATGAGTGATCACGAACGCACAATTGATAGCTATCTTGGTGTTTTCGGCAACAATGTTGAAAGTCTGGAAGAGAGACGACGTGTGGCAGACGCCGATTCAGAGACAGGAAACTTGCAACGAATTCCCACCGAAATTGCTTCTTAATGATTTTCTCGGGCGCTCTTATAGCGCTCGTAATCTTCTTTAGTGCCTTCCGAAATTTCTCTATCGTCACGATAATTGTCGCGCTCTATTTGAGAGGGCAAAAAGTGTTGTTCTTCGAAGGGACCAGCGAAAGGGGTATCCCCAACAATTGGAAGGCCACGGCGTTCTGAGTAACTGATATCTAACGGCAGTCCTTCCGTCTTCTTTAAAAGGCTTTCTTTTTGGTCACCACTGGCCTCACTTTCAAACACTCTGACTTTATTGAGAGCAATCATCATTTGCTGAAAATGCCTGTGCCTTTGTTGAGGATTTGTTCGGAAATACATCTCATAATACCGGGCCCTCGCCTTTTGATAATCGGATTGCAATTGGTCATAGACCTCGATCACTCGGTCTGCAGGAATCTTTTCAACAGGGAGGTTTTTGAGCGAGTGTTCAGGATTTTGAGAACCACTTTTTCTTCTACGGGGACCGCCTCTTCGATTTCGATATGGACGGCGACTTTTGTTTTTTCCGGCAAAGTTTTTGTCTGATTTCCTTTCTGGCATGGCGGTATTCTACGGTGGCCGTTATGATTAGGCCAAACCTAGGTCTATGAAAGAATTAGGAAAGGAGATGATTTATGAGCCGTATTCGAGTCACAATCACCGGTGCTGCTGGCCAAATTGGTTATGCCCTACTTTTTCGAATTGCCTCGGGCCAGATGTTTGGACCTAAACAAGAAGTTGAGCTTCAACTGCTTGAGCTAGAGCAGGCGCTTCCTGCGCTGAATGGTGTGGCAATGGAACTCGATGACTGCGCGTTCCCTCTCTTGAAAAAAATAACCTGCACTTCTGTACTTTCTGAGGCCTTTCATCAAACGAACTGGGCGCTGCTGGTAGGTTCAGTTCCTCGGAAGGCCGGAATGGAAAGGGGAGATCTTCTTCAAATCAACGGCGGAATTTTTACATCTCAAGGAAAAGCTATCAACGACCATGCCAGTCGTGATGTGAAAACTTTTGTCGTAGGAAATCCTTGTAATACCAACTGCTTAGTGGCGATGAAAAATGCTCCAGAGATTCCCAATGACCAGTTTTTTGCAATGACCATGCTTGATGAAAATAGGGCCAGAACTCAATTGGCCAAAAAAGCAAACTGCGCCATTGAAGAAGTGCAAAACCTTACGATCTGGGGAAATCATTCTGCGACTCAGTATCCTGATTTTTATAATGCCCAAATTCAAGGTCGCCCCGCTCTGGAGATAATTCAGGACGAGAACTGGGCAAAAACGGAATTTTTGCAAACGGTTCAACAGAGAGGCGCCCAAATTATTAAGGCCAGAGGGTCTTCGAGTGCTGCATCTGCCGCGAATGCTGTTGTCGATGGGGTTAAGTGCCTGACAAATCAAACTCCCAGTGGTCAAACCTATTCCATGGCAAAGGCCTCGAATGGGGAATATGGAGTCGATAAAGACCTTATCTTCTCATTTCCCTGTGAGACATTGGACGGGAAAGTGAAAGTCAAAGAGGGGATTGAGCATAATAGCTTTGGACAGGAAAAATTTCAGACGACCTTGAAGGAACTGCAAGAAGAGCGAGATTTAGTTGCCAATAAAGGACTCTTCCCTTAGCAAGGGTTCTTCTTTTTAAATGGGTAGGTGAGATGTTAAATGTAAGTGGTAGAGAACGGTTAAAACTTTCTGGGTTTAATAATCTCACCAAGGCCTTGAGCTTTAACATGTATGATTTTTGCATTGCTATGGATGAAGATGAGCGTGAGGCCTACATCCAGTTTATCGATGAGAAATATAACGCTCGCGAAATCCAGCGTATTTCTGAAGAAGTCTGCAAAATTATTGAAGCTGAAATCTTGAGTGTCTCCTTGCAAGACTATGATCCGGTAGGCGCTTCTTCCATGGTTCTCATGAGTGATGTTCAAGGGGGAAAATGGGACCGTCCTATGAAGCAAGGTGTCTCTTTCCATTTGGACAAATCTCATATCACCGCTCACACCTATCCCGATGCATCAGACCAGCAGGGGATATGCTCCTTTAGAGTTGATATTGATATCGCCACATGCGGAGAAATTATTCCTCTCAAGGCCGTGAATTATTTATTTCACGCATTTGAATGCGACGTCGTTTTTATCGATTATGTCGTTCGAGGATTTACCAGAACAGAGAGCGGTGAAAAGATCTATAACGATTTTTACTTTAACAGCATCCAAGACTTTATCGAACGCCCAGTCTTAGAAAATTATCTCTATCGTTCTGATCTCAATATGGCCCAAGAAAATATCTGGCAGACAAAGTTAATGATTAAAGAGTTCGGGCCTGAGCGCTATTTGATGGCACCAAAGAATAAAGATTTGAAAGGACCAGAGGTGGCCGAAAAAATGAAGCTACTTAAAGCGGAAATGCGAGAGGTTTTTCACCTTTCCTAATTTTTTGTCCATTTTTTAAGTACAAACTAGAATAAAAAAACTTAACCCTTTGAAGGGGTTGGTTGCAACTAGGTTATAAGGGAACTTCAATTAGCAGCATTTGAACGTCTCGGTCAGCAGTTATTAAGACAGAGCTTGTTCCCGTAATTCCCATCGCATCCTTTTCCATGAGAGTTTCATCGCTGATAGTAACCTGGCCTTCGAGAACAAAGACATAAACTCCATGGTCTTTGTGATGAAATTCATAGGAAACGGCCGATTCACGGTCCAAATTCGCCAGAGACAAATAAGCGTCTTGATTAATTTCGAGGCCGCCGAGATTGCATCCCTTAGGATTCACTATAAACTGAAGTTTATTTTTTCGATCTGCACTTACAAATTTTTTCTGACCATATCTCGGCGCTATGTCCAATTCTTTTGGAATGATCCAAATTTGGAGAAAGTTAACCGGCCTTTCGCTGGAGTGATTGTATTCAGAATGAGTCACACCAGTTCCGGCCGACATGATTTGGACTTCGCCTGCCTCGATCACAGTTTTATTACCCTCACTATCTTCATGCCGGAGCGAACCGTGCAACGGAATTGAAATAATCTCCATGTTTTTGTGAGGATGAGCTCCAAAACCTTGAGAGGGATCGACGACATCGTCGTTAAGAACTCGAAGCAAACCGAACCCCATTCGCTCTGGATTATAATAATTAGCGAAGCTAAAGCTGTGCCAGCTCTTTAGCCAACCGTGATCTGGCCTTCCCTCGTGTGCTCGCTCTATGAATGAATCTTTTCAGAATAAAAAACCCAGCGATAGATTAAGAAACGTAAAATCCAGCTCATGTTCTTCCCATAAACTGGGTTCACCTTGAGATTCAAAGGTTGTCACTTGATCATGGATGCCTATCCATTCTATCCCAATAGATAAAGAATCCCAGATCCATTGATTCCCAATGGCGACCCCCACGGTAAGATCCCGAACTTCGTAAGTCTTTCCTTCGTTAGTGAGGAATTCTTTGTAATTATCAGTGAGGTCTCGGTATCCGATAATAGGAGAGATAAAAAATGTTTCTCCTACAAAAATTTTTGCGAGGAGTGCGGTCATTTTGGCATCGACACCGTCGTCATCTTCTCCGACACTTAATCCCGCCCTAAGCGCTAAAAGCAACTGAGGCCTATAAAAATGCCCAAGAGTTACACTTGCCAATTGAGCACCCTGCTGAGCTCCGAAATCTAGCGAAATTTGCCAGTTTTTTGGAAACTCCTCTGTTGTCTCAATTTGTGCAAATAGTGTTTGAGAAGCAAGCAAAGTTAAAATACAAATAAAGGTCTTCATTTTCCATCCTCTCCTTCTAAAATAAGGGCAAAGTTTCTTGGTGACTCGTCGACTCTAAAACACTCATAACTCTTACCATTGCAGTTTTGTTCATCGGCATAGCATTCCAAATCATTGAACAGCAGTCGTTCTAACGGCCTAGCAAACCAATTTCTAAACTCGCTGCCAACAATCATCTGGTGAATTTGTTTTTGAACAGACGACGATCGGAAAAATCGTTCAATTTCTAAAGCTTCAGGCAATCGACTTTTGCTAACCATTGCCGGCATTGCCGGAGAATATTTTTTTACATAGTCGGAAAACGATCCCGCATAATCTGCATTCGAACCATTTCCAACTGCCTCAAAATGCTGTTGACCGAAAAATTCAACTTGAAACAGTTGCAGGCCATATCGAAATGTTTTGACTCTCGTGCGCTTTTTCGCTTCCTTCAAAGTCAAAGGTTTCCAGTACGATGCCAATAAGCTTGCATGGCGGTCCAGTTGAAAATTCAAACCCTCAAATGTTTTAGACATAAACCAGTTATCTGTTTGAAGAAGATGATGACAGCACGGCGCCAAAAAGAGTGCTTCCCTACGGCTACAGGCAAGCTCGAGAATATTTCGAGAAAATTCTCCACAGCAATGAAGGCCAAGATGAAAAATATCAGTCGAATGTTCAGTCGCCAAATGTTCGGAAACCGATTCAATATTACTGGGAATGTGGGCATTAAGGTAAGTCACATCACTGGGACATATTGAATCTGCTTTTTTTAGTTTATCAATCCCTTTGAGTTGAAGCTCAATGTTTTGATCAATCGATAAGACCTTTCGAAGATGCTTATGGGAAGCATCATGCAAGTAAAGATGTCCTGCATGGCCAACACCGCCTCCCCATTCAACAAGAATATGAGAGTTCAACTGTTTCTGTGAGATAATTTGGTCAATATAATCAAGCGGAACAGCGACTTCTTTTTGCTTTTTTGCGCGCACTCCTTGTCTCTGTTTTTTACTTGATAGGTAATCATGTTTCTGAGCATTTTTGTTTTCTGGAATTGGCGGCAATGAGGAAAGCTCGACAGCACGCTGACGAACTTTCTGAAGGCCTTGAGACCTCGTTCTAAAAGAGCTTTCTAGACCTGCATTTTCTATAGAGAGTCGTTCAGCAAGTTCTAATTCGCAAAGTTCTGAAATGAGCTCTTCTTGGGTTTTTTCGGAAGGGCCTTTTGGAGTCGGTGCGAGGTCGCATTCCAAAACTTCTTTCTCCCAAGTACTTCGGAATTGCTCGAGGAAGCAGTGAAGATCTTCTTGATAGAGCGGAGAAAAGCGTTGCATTGAGTAGGTTTAACCATTCTCACTCAGAGTCGTAAAGCCGTTTTCTTGTGGGTACGAACTTGTTACTCTAAAGAAAAATCGAGGGTATCAATGATTATCTCAATCTTTGGCATAGGACGATCAGGGCTATCAGCAGCAAAGCTTGCAAAATCTTTAGGGAATGAGGTCTATGCTATTGATCGGGGTCCGGTTTCAGAGTGGAAGAATTCCTCCGAAATCATTGAGCTTTTAGGTGAGAAACATTGTGTTGATGAGGCGTTTGCCGATAGCGTTTTCAATTTTTCTGAGCTGGTCGTCCTTTCACCCGGTATTTCCCGGAGTCATCCTCAGCTGCAAAGAGTTCACGAGCGCAAGATTGAACTCATTGGAGAAATAGAATTTGCCTCCCGATTTTGTAAAATTTCCCTGATTGCCGTTACCGGTTCGAATGGAAAGACTACGACCTGTACCCGTATTGCTGAATCCTTAAAGAAGGCCGGTAAAAAGGTTTTTCTATGCGGTAATATCGGAGTTCCTCTGAGTGAATTGGCGCTATCACAAGAAGATTTCGACTACGGTGTGGTGGAACTTTCGAGTTTTCAATTGGAGAGCATCAAAACGTTTCACCCTAAGGTTTCTGTTTTTCTCAATTTCTATCCAACTCATTTTGAACGCTATCAATCGATGGATGATTACGCTAAGGCCAAATGGGAAATCGTAAAGAATCTCACCGAAAAAGACCTCTTTATTGGGGCCAAAGGGCTTCCTCTCGAAGAACAATTTGTGAAGGATCTTAAATCGAGTATCGAGATTTTTGATCCAACTTCTTTTGATGGACCACATAGCGAAATCAACTTCTACGTTGCTCGAAAAATCCTAGAGTTTCTTGGCATTTCGAATGCGAAAGACATCATAAAAGAAATGTCTCTTACTTCATTTCCACTGCCTCATCGTCTTGAGACCCTCGGGGAAAAACGAGGTCATTTATTTATCAATGATGCTAAAAGCACCAATTTGGCATCCACCCTGGCCGCTTGTGGAAGTTTCCAAAAAAGTCGCCCGATTTATCTTATTTTTGGTGGCCAGATTAGAGATCAAAAAAATTATAGAACATATTTTTCCGCTGAACATTGGGCAAAGACCAAGACGACTCCTCACTCGATTGCTTTAATAGGAGAGTCAGCAGAGCAACAAAAAGAAATTTTGCAGGAATCTTTCCCGGTATCAATTGAAAAAACGCTTGAGCAGGCCTTTCACTCTTTTTTAGAAAAACCTCCTGGCGTTATTTTATTTTCACCCGGGCACCCTAGTTTCGATCAGTTTAAAAACTTTGAAGAGCGGGGAGAGCTCTTTACCAAAATGTATGAGGAGCTATAAGTGAAATCTTTTCTAGAAAAGATTCAGAAAAATATACTGCAGCTACAGGAATTGTTATCCAAGACTGGGATTCCGGCTTTGGCCATAAGTAGTTACGACCTTTACCTAAATGAATACACGCCATTAGAGGATAATCTTCGTTATTGGGTTTCGGGTTTTTCAGGTTCGACGGCGGAAGTCTTGATTTTTCCCAAAGGAAAAATCTACTTATTCATTGATGGCCGCTATTTTGAACAGGCCCAAACACAGTGCGATGAAAATTTAGTCGAAAGAGTCGAATGTAAAAAATCATTGTCTCTTGAGATGATTGATATCCTTGAAGAAAAGCAAGTGAAGTCGATTGCTTTGTTAAGTGGTCGAACTCCTTATCGATTTGCATCACTATTGGAAAAGCATTCCATTAAAGTCAATAAAACTCTGAGTGATCGGGAGATTGAAGAAAAAATCGAAGGCACTAGCTCCAGCTCACCAAAACCCTTAAGGAAAGTTCCCAAAGACTTTGATATAGAATCCACGGAGAGCAAGCTTAAGCGCCTTGGTCTCAAAAGCGGCGAGGCCATCTATGTTTCAGCACTTGATTCTATTGCTTGGCTTACGAACACGCTCTCCAATCAAATTCCTTATCACAGTGTGTTTAAGGCAAAGGCCTTAGTGAGTGATCAGAAAGTGCAACTCTTTTTTTCTGAACTGGGAAACTCTAAAGAAGTATTTGGAGATAATCACGTCATCGAGGTGGTGAAGTTTTCCCAACCGAATGATCTTTTGCCAATTCTGAGAAACGCTTGTCAAGAGTTAAAACTTTCTCAGATCAGTTTTGAAACTGCTCAAACAACTCTTGCCGATTACCATATACTGGAACAGCTTTCGGATGTGAGCCTACTGCCAGACCATCATAGTCTTCTCGATCTGCATTCTGTAAAGACCCGAAAAGAAATCGACATTATTTCTTCTCATTTTGAGAGCGGCGACCAAGCAATCTTCGATACGATCACTTGGGTTAAAAAAACTATTTTCGAAGGTGGCCAGTTAAGTGAGCTAGAACTTCTGGAGAAAACGGAAGAGAACTATAGAAAACAAGGTGCAACCGGACAAAGCTTTCACACCATTGCAGCTCGAGGGGCAAATGGAGCGATTATTCATTACAACAGTTCGTCGGCAGAAAATCGTATTAAGTCCCAAGAAATTTGCTTACTCGACTCTGGTGGTATTTTTCCATCTGGCTTTTGCACTGATACGACGAGAACCTTTTGGGTAAAGTCTCGAGAAGATCACAACATCTCGCCGCCCGCTGATTTTCAAAGAATGTATACCTTAGTGCTAAAGGCCCTTTTGCAGATCCAAAATTCTAGATTCCCAGAGGGAACATGGGGCTCGGCAGTCGATGCTCTGGCCCGCCGACCTCTATGGAAAGAAGGCGAGAGATTTCTTCATGGGACAGGACATGGGGTTGGACTGAATGTTCATGAAGGCGGGGTCAGAATCTCCACAACCTCAAATCTTCCGATGAGAGCAGGGCAAGTCGTCTCTCTAGAACCTGGACTTTATTATCCCGGAAAGGCAGGGGTGCGTTTAGAAAACATAGCACTCGTAGAAGACGATCCAGAGTTCAAAAGCTTTTTGCGCTTTCGCAATCTTGTCTACATTGGTTTTGAAGAAGACTTCATCGACACAAATTGGCTGACTGACGAAGAGCAAGAATGGTTAAAGATTTACCAAAAAGAATGTGAAAAAAGAGGACGGACTTTCCGCTAATCCTCTTTTTTGTCTTCTTTCTTTTCTGTTTTCTTTTCTGTCCCAGAAGTTGTCTCGGTTTCAGGTACCGTTTCAGGATGAAGCGCGCCTTCTGTGCCCTCAGCTTCTTCAGGCTCGTCTTCTTGCTGCTCTCTTTTCTCAGCGATAGAGAGCACTTCAATGTCGCCTTCATCGTCAAATTCTAACTGCGGGTATTTTTCGATCATCTCAGAAATACGAATAGAATCCCCGACTTTCAAATGCTGAATATCGAGCTCAATCACCGAAACCAGGTCTTTAGGTAAAAACTCAACTTTAATTTTCTGAAAATTCTGCTTCAACACGCCGTCTTTTATCCAGTCTGCTTTCTCTTCATCGTAGGTCAAATGAACTGGCACACTCGCCGTCATTTTGGTTCCAGCTTGGACTTCTTCGAAGATCGCATGAAGAACCTTGTGCGACACGGGGTGTTTTTGAATGTTTTTTGGAAAAGCGACAATGGATTCTCCGCCGCTAATCTTAAGATTTAAAAATTCTAGTTCTTTTAAATTGAGCTTAATAAAACGAGCGTAGGGAAGCTGAATAGAAACCGAGTCCGCCTGTTTTCTATGGATAACGGCCGGAAGGTCTTTATTTTGGCGCAATTGATAATTGCTTTTTGCTTTGATGTCTCTCGGTTGAACTTCAATTGTTTCCATCGCCATCACCCGTCTCCGTATTTGGTTTTTCCGCCTGAGATTGGCAAACTTAACGCTAAAAGGCCATAGTTTGCTTTCGCCAAGGAGATAAATATGCAAATCCCATCGATACCTGAAAAACTCAAGCCCCGCGATCCTCGCTTTGGAGTTGGACCCAGTTTAATACCCGTAGAGCACCTAGAGCGCCTTGCGGCAACTGGCACCAAGTTGATGGGCACTTCCCATCGCCAAAGTGCCGTGAAAAATCTCGTCAAAGATATTCAAGAACGCATGCGTGACTATTTCGGCCTGGCCCAGGAAACTGAGATTCTGCTCGGAAATGGCGGCGCCACTTTGCTCTGGGATATGATTGGCCTGGGAATTGTCGAAAAAAAATCCCGGCATTTTACTTGCGGCGAATTTTCTCAAAAATGGTATAAGGCCCACGCTAATATCCCCTGGATCGATGCTGAAGAAATTAGTGTCGATTTTGGCCAGGGAATTTCGCCAGATACTCAGGATGAAGACCTTAATTGTTTGATTTTAAATGAGACTTCGACCGGCGTGCAAAACATCAAACTCCCGGAAGTCGATCGCTCGAAAACTCTCATTGCAATGGATGCAACCTCTGGAGCGGGTCAGATTGAAGTCGATCTCGCTAAAATCGACCTCTTTTATTTTTCCCCGCAAAAAGTGTTTGCCGGTGAAGGCGGTTTGTTCTTTTGTTTTGCCTCTCCCGAAGCAATTGCCCGGGCAGAAAAGATTGAAAAAGACACGAACCGCTACCTCCCAGTGATTATGAGCTGGAAGCTGGCCATCGAGAACAGTCAGAAGCACCAGACTTATAATACCCCAGGCGTCGCTGGCCTCTTTTTGGTTCAGCAACAGCTTAAAAAAATGCAAAGCCTCGGTTTTAAAAAGGTTTGCCTGCAGGGGAAGGAAAAAGCAGATCTGGTTTATCAGTGGGCCGAGTCAAAAGATTATCTCTCTTGTTTTGTCGATTCTGAATCTCGCTCTCAAACAGTGGCCACTATTGATGTGGATTCCAATATTCCAGTGGATGACATTTTAAAAAATCTCCGTGAGCAAAACATTGTTTATGATATTGATGCTTACCGAAAGCTCGGACGCAATCAATTTAGAATTGGAATGTTTCACAATATTGAGAAAAGTGAACTGGAAAAGCTGACTCAGCTTTTGAGCTTTATCATTGAATCCTGATATTGGGGCCGAAAAAATAGGGGCGGAAGTCACACCTTTTTTTTTCGGCTTTTACATATTTCAAGCACCTTGATGAAAAAGTTCATATTAGGTTTTTCCGTCTTACTCTCACTGATTGGCAGCAACTTTGCCGGGAATCCGAAAAACAGAAGACCTTGCGCCCAACTTTTTAAAGGACCGATTCCCGCTCATCTCAGCTTAGCGGAAACAATATCACCAGCTGCGATGTTTGAAGATTATATCGCCTCAGCTCGTAAGCCCGTAGCATTTTCATACTTAAAATCAGAGATAGGCAAGCTTGTGGGAAAGCTCTCTGATGATAAGCCATCTACGACCATTTTTTCAGACACCGACTCCCACAGAGAAATGTTTCAGCTCTACCGTGACGTCCGCTATTATCGGATCTATCAAACACTGTTCAAAAAAACAGAAGCGTCTGGTAGAAAACTCAGCTCTAAACTTCTTGAAGGCTTTGATAAGCTCTTTAGTTTATTTTTAATTGAATGGGCCACGATTAACGGTATTCGTTTTCGAGTATCGCCCTCTGAACCTAAAGTCCTGGAGCTCCAAACTGACGGATCACACCCTCTCAATACGCGAGCTAAGCAATTAGCAGAGATTGTTCCTGGGCTAACTTTGAGACTGCGTTCTGATTCTCTTTTAAGCGGCCATTTTCTTTATCGTAAAAATGCTATTGAGGTATCACCATACTGGGTAGAGTCCTATGATCCGAAAAGCGGAGTGATGATTCATGAACTAGGCCATGCTTCCTATCACATTGATTCAGAAAGAGCTTTTGGAAACATCACTGCGGTCATCGGCAAACTTCCAGACATGTTTTTTCACGCTTACAGTAGACACCAGTCTTTTGAAGAAACAGAATTTTATTTTAGAGCACTTTCAATAGATTTAAAGAAGTTTAAAAAAGACCAGCTTCGTTTGTTATATTTCCAGGCCCTTATGAGCTTCGATTTGAGCAGAAGAAATCTTTGGATGGCAAAAAAAGTCGAAGAAAAATTTCATCTCTCTGATGATTTGCGGATTTCTAAAATTCTGTTCACCAATAAGATAGCTGTGCGATTCGTTTTACAAGGTCAAGGATGTGACGATGTGTATTCGATGCCCATCCCTGAAAGTTGGCGAGCAAAAAACAAAAATGATCTTCATACTGCTATAGCAAAAAAAGTCGCTCTTATGGAAAGAAACGCTCTCAATAATCATGAGCAAGCAAAATTAGCAGTCAAAGGGGTACAACTCTTAGGCGCAGCTCAAAACGAAGTAGAAGAAAAAGCAATTAGAGATGCTTTGCGAACTATTCTTTCACCGGGGTATTGGACTGAAGACAACAACATTGTCTTGATTGAGAAGGGTTTGGAGAAAAAGTTTAATGCAGTTCTTCAAGACCGGCTTATGCGTTATGCTCGGTAGTTCTCACGGCAACAATCACCCCTTCATTTGCGCAAGCATGTCCCTTTTAAAAGATGAAAAGCGTTTTTCCAAAATAGCGGTCCTGGCAGACTTGGCGAGCTCTACAAAAAAAGTGACGTTATGAATGGTCGCCAAAACTTGTCCTAAAATTTCATTGGAATCAAAAAGGTGCTTCATATAGGCCCGGGTGTAGTTTTTGCAGCAGTAGCATTCGCAATTGGGCTCGATTGGAAAAAAATCTCGGCGGTAGTTTTTATGCTCAATTCGAATTTTTCCTCGATTTGTATAAAGCGAGCCACCGCGAGCGTATTTTGTCGGTATAATACAATCAGACAAATCGATTCCTTTCGACCAAAGATCTAAAAGATCTTCTGGTGTGCCCACTCCCATCACATACCGCGGTTTATCTTTTGGCATTAATGGAGCGGTGGATTCAACCACTTGATTCATAAGGTCACTGCCTTCGCCGACACTGACGCCGCCAATGGCATAGCCTGGAAGATCGTAGCGACACACTTCATCTACGCAGGCCTTTCTTAATTCTGGATAGATACCGCCTTGAATAATTCCGAAGAGCCCAGTTTGAGGTCGGTCCCAACGGTTGTAGCATCGCTCCAACCAGCGATGAGTTCTTTCTATTGACCTTTGAACATATTCTTTCGTGGCGGGATAGGGGATACACTCATCAAATGCCATCATGATATCTGTTTGGAGATCTTGTTGAATTTCAATCGAGCGCTCCGGCGTGAGAAATATCTCTTTGCGCTTAGGTCCTAGAAAACGAACCCCTTCTTCGGTAATAGTTTTGTCCTTCAAGGAAAAAACTTGAAAGCCTCCACTATCGGTGAGTAGCGCACGTTTCCAGTTGATGAATTTATGCAGGCCACCAGCTTTTTTAACCAGACCCTCACCCGGGGAAAGATGCATATGATAAGTATTGCAAAGCATGATCGGGGCAAGGTCCTCCACGAAAATTGGAGGCAACGCTTTGAGTGCGCCGTGAGTTCCGACCGGCATAAACATAGGAGTTTGGATTTCTCCGTGGGGCGTGCAAAACGTTCCTGCCCTAGCGCCATCGTCTTCTCCGTCCAATCGAAATGAAAAATGGTCTTTCCACTGCTGCTGCATGAAATGATTTCCTTTGGTTACAGCTGTGGACTTAATCATGGAGATTTGCAGAGAGCAACCTCATTGAAAAATGTAACAAAGACGTCGGCCTTTTATACTTTTTTGGGTATGTGGGGCTGGATGCTTTTTCCACCAAAAATGTTTCATCCGGTCTATGAAATGACGATCCTAAAAGAACTAGACGGTGACACGGCCCATGTGAAGTTTCCCCATGGGGAGAGTCATGTTTCGGTCCGCTTTGCCGGTATCGATGCTTTAGAAAAGGATCAGGGTCGAAATTTTCCCCAACTTAAACCTGGTACTAACGTAAAAATTCAAACACTGGGGCGCGGACGCTACGGAAGAATCCTAGGCAGACTCATTTATGAAGAAGTCTCAATTTCTCTTCAAAGGCTCTGCCGCGGTGAGGCCTATCTTTACCGAGAGGCAAGGTTCAGGGATTGGAAAGAAAGGAGTCTGTTTTTTTCGTGTTTAGAACAGGCCATGCTGCAGTCAAAAGGAATCTGGGGCCAGTGGAATATGAACCCATATCACTTTCGAAGGCTCGACAAAAATGAGGCCAAACTGGAGGCCGAGCGCAAGCTGCTGACAATCGGTGCTCCCTCGAAATCGAAGTAGTCCCCGATGAGAAAGATTCTTTGATCCTTGGATGAGACAAAATCTTTTTTAGGAAATCGATTTTTAGGGACAGCATAGCGCCAACGTTTAATCTGCCACTCAACTGATTTGTGCTCTGGAAAATGAAAAAGGCTCAATAACTCATGGTCTTGGTCTTCAAAATGCTTTTCGCATTGTTTGTCATTGAGCTCAGACTTCAGTGGCGGACTTTCTTTTAAAAGGAAGATCTTTTTCTGGTACCGAATGTCTTGAAGCTGCTTAATCTCGTGAGCATCCAATGTTCCTAAGCTTGCAACGAGTGCTAAAGCTTGAGGAGCTGGGCAAGTGATAACGATTTTTTTTGCCTTCCAAACTTTACCGCTGTCAGTTTCAGCTTCCAAATGAGGAGATTTTCCGTAGCGGATTGCCACAACCTTTTGCTCTTTCTTCACTACTGACTTCACCACTGAGGCGAGGTGATGCTCTTTAAACCACTGGTTTGCGGCACCCTTAAAATCGTAATGATCGAAATGTTTGGCAAAATGTTTGTCCCAGCCAGGCCCACTGCCCGATAATTCCCGCTCGCTCTCGGAGTCTAAATGCGAGATTCCGTGATTAAATATATGCCCATAGGCCCTTCGAGCAGCAAAGCGTCCGCCCAGACCTCTTGATTTTTCTAAAAAAACATAGGAGCAGTCCAAGTGATTGCCCAAAGTAAATCCACTGAGCCCTGCTCCGATGATCAAAAGATCGTATTCATGGTTCAAGTTATTCGGTATCATAGGACCTTAATTATGAAGTATTTAATTACTGGTGCAACTGGTTTTGTAGGTCAACAACTTTGTCTGAATCTTCTCGGTGCGGGACATTCTGTGAATGGGCTATCCCGAAATCCGGAAAAAGCAAAAAAGAAACTCCCTAATGTTTCGTGGTTTCAGTGGAACGACGATACTTGCTTCGACGGCATTGACGGTGTGGCCCATCTTGCGGGCGAAAACCTATTTTCAGGATTTTGGACTGAAAAGAAAAAACAGCAAATTCTTGAATCACGGAGTGAGGGAACAAAAAAGCTTGTCAAGGGCATTCTGAAAACAGGAAGGGCCTCAGAGATAGCATTTGTGTCTACTTCTGCGATTGGATTCTATGGACAGAATTCTACTAAAGTGACTTTCACAGAAAAGTCGCCCCAAGGAGAAGGTTTTTTGGCCACAGTGTGTAGGGCCTGGGAGCGTCCGGTCCAGGAATCCTCTCTCCCCGAATGGTGGATTTTAAGAGTGGGGCTAGTTTTGGGCGAGCAAGGTGGGCTTCTCAAGATGCTTGCTCCCTCGTTTCGCATTGGTCTGGGGGCTAAGTTGGGAGATGGGCAGCAAGGAATGAGCTGGATTCACCTTCAAGATCTTTGTCATATTTACCAATCGGCCTTAGAAAGAAAACTACCCGCTGGCATTTATAATGCATGCGTACCCACGCCCTGTTCCCAAGAGCTATTTTCAGAAACGCTGGCCGATGTTTTAAACAAACCTCTTTGGTTGAAAATTCCTAAGTTTCCTTTGAAAAAATTGGGAGGAGAACAAGCAAAGACTCTTTATTTAGGCCAGTATGTTGAACCAAAACATCTTTTGGAGCAAAAATTTACTTTTTTATTTCCAGAGCTCAAAACAAGTCTGCAAGATTTGCTTAAATAAAATGAGAATCCTTACGCAGTCAGTGTCGCTCCTTTTTTTACTCTTGGGTTGCGGTCCAGAGAATTTGAGCAAATCTTCTTTGATGGATAAAATTCGCCGTCATGATCCCGACGCTGTTGAAATTTTGCCAGACTCCATCGCCGAAGGAGTGACCTGTGCAGATTATCAAAAAGGCTGCTTGAGAGGTTTTACTGTCCGGGTCCTGAATTTAAAATTCGTATTGGTTGAGTTTGCCTCGGAGCAGATGGCGAAAGACCAAGCGGCCGACCTCCATGGGCTTTATCTCAAAAACTGGTTTTTTGATGACATTCAAACGGAGCCGGTGCTCAGGAAGTTCATTTTTAAATATATCGGTGGGCGAAGGCCCTGATCTTTTCTTATATCGTTTTTTCTACCCGCTTGGACCAAGTCTCTAGTAAGGTTTTCCATTCTTTGATCATCTGGGACTGAGATTGAGTCTCAGAGGGTGAACTCAGCAGCGCCTCATCAAGGGTTTGAAAAAAGAGGACCTTCCAGCGCCCAACTTCTCCGCGTTTTATAGGTAGTTTTGCATGGGCCTCCATAATATCGAATGGAGGTTTTAGATAACTGATATCAAGTGTTGGAAAAAGCTGCTTTTGCCAAAAAAAGCTAATTCTTTGGATATGGGCCTCGAAATCTGCAATTTTTCGAAAATGATAACCTATGAAAATATCAACGACTGCTTGATCATAAAATTTCCGGACCACATTTGTAATAAAATCTCGTTGTTCTGGACTAGGACTTGCCACAGTTTTGCCGCCTTTATAGGTTCAGTTCATGAAAATTCTCATGCACTCCCTTTATCTGGCAACGGAAGGCGAGGGAGTCCGAATCGGTATTCCTCAGATTTTTATCCGCCTTCAAGGTTGCGCCATTGGATGTATCAACTGTGATTCAAAGGCCACCTGGGATTTTGATCCAAAAACAGAGCGCACAGTCGATGATGTCATTAACGACGTTTTAGAAATTGCCCGTCTCAATGGTGCTATTAAGTGGGCCTCTCTCACTGGCGGCGATCCTTGCCATCCCAAGCATATTCCGGCGGCCATTGAATTGGTAGGGAGGCTTAAATCTCATGGACTTTTAGTGAACCTGGAGGCCTCTGGGACTCGGATTGTTCCTGAACTCTTTGATGTCGTGGATTTTATAAGTTTTGACATCAAGACTCCGGGCACAGGGGTTCGGTTTAATCCTAAAGTATTAAATATTGCCTGTGAGCAGTTCGGTCCCAAAATGCAAATCAAGGCCGTAGTGGTTGATCGAAAAGATTTTGATTTTGTCTCGCTGGCGAAGGCCGAGTGCCTGTCTGGCAACAACTGCGCAGACTGGGTTATTACGCCTTGCTATGAAAATCATGAGAAATTTCCAATGGCCCGCTACCAAGAAATTCTTCAATGGAATGAAAAGGCCGGAGGGGCGTTTCGAGTCATCGGTCAACAACACAAATGGGTTTATGGACCAGAGAGTCCTAACACATAGGGCGAAATTCTCTTTGCGGTGTTTTATCCAAATGCAGCGGTAATGCAATATGTTCCAAATTAAGTCCCAATCGAGAGGCCTTCCTCGAAAATTCAAGATCCTCTAACGGCAGCCTCTTTTGAGAAAATTCCCCAAGTTTCCTAAAGCTACTGCGATCAATTAAGAGCCCTTGTTCGTAAACGGGAATCTCAAAAAGGCTCGTTAAAAAATTGGTCATCCAGAGACGGGCCTGTAACACTCGTTTGCTAGCAGAAGTCACAACATCGCAGTAATAAAGCACCCCAGTCGTGAGGCTAAGATGTTGTAAAACATCAAACGAAGTTTCATCCAGCCTTGCTTGCGGTGGAAGAAACCAAAGAAATGTTTTCTCAGAGAGGCGCGCGCCCTGATTGAGCTGCTGCCCCCGATTCCCTGAAGCAGCATAGTGAACTTTTAAATCGAGATGAGAATATTGCTTTGCTAAATCCCTAGTGCGTCGTTCTGCTTCCTCATCTGATAGTTGCCCGCAAATCAAAACAATGACCTCACTAGGCGCCTTGAGGTTGCTAAGATTTTGCAAAAGACCCGTGTATTGCTCATCTCCAGGTTGGGTTGCGATAATAATACTAACGTCTTTGAGTTTTTCAATCATAGCGCTATCTTAGGCGCGACCTCTTGCTAACTGCAAGAGGGTAATAAGAATTTTGATGCTTTTTTTGCTTCGGTTTTCGCTTCTGAAAGAGGGGATTGAATTGAAACTTCTTGAGCGCTACGGCGTCCTAGCTCAAAGCTATTTGCGTTGATCCTGTGCTGAGATTTAACTTTTCCTAATCTCCCATAGGCCCAAGCGATTTTCCGATCCAATTCATCTTGAATGATAGCAATCTCTCGAGACGTTTGAGGATCTAGTGAAGATTTCAAACGCGCTTGAGCTTCGCAGATTCCTTGCGCCAAGCCTTGAAGGAAAGCGTTCTTGTGGGAAATCCCTCTGAGGCTGGGATGATCTTTTTTTTGCTGCTCCCACAGATTGTGAAAATCACGAACAAGGGTTTCGCTTAGGTAGAGCGCGTATTCAACGTGATGTTTTTTCCCAGTGACTTCTAGGCACACACCTTTGGTATTGTAACTCAAAACTGGGTACACACAAAATTGCTTCAAAATATTTTGGAGAGCAGAACAAATTCCATTTTTTCTTTTCGCATAATAAGCGACCGCCACGACGATGCCTTCTTCATCATGGTGGTCTTCTTCAATGTGAAGGCCATGTTCATAAAAATACTGACTGGCCTTTTCCATTGCTAACTGGGCCTCGTGTCTGTTTTGACTTTGCCCTAGGGCCAAAAGTTTTCGCCATTTCTGCGTTTGCTTATGTTTGGAAGTAATAGAGAACATTTGAGAGGGCGCGGTGGTGGCACCAAAAATGTCTGCTCCCCAGTTCAGACTGCGGCAAATATCTCTAAATTCCTGTCCATGGTCTTGAACGCACCCACCGTAATAGAGAAAGCAAATTAAATGGGCCAATTCATGTCTTAGCACATCACCACATAGTTTTTCATTATCTTTGAGAATCAGGTTTCGATTGAGGCCAATCTTCCATCCATCTGGATCAAATAGTCCTAAGTTTTTAGGGTGTTCAAAACAAAAGAGTTCTAGCGGATAGGTTTGTCCTTCGTAATAAAAACGAGTCTTTCCAATTTCAAACCTGGCCTCGTGTTTGAGGATCTGAAGTGCCTGTTTTCGAGATAAATTGAGGAATCGAACGACTGAGGAATCATAATAGCGCTGCATGCTAGATTTCCTTTGCCGGATAGGCCTTAAAGTTTCACAATCGGTCTTTATTAACTCAGGAGATAGCAATGTTTAAGTTTTTTTACAAAGTGTCTATTATCGGTTTGGGACTTTTCGTTCTCTCTCCATCGTTTGCCAAAGATATCAAGCTTGGATTTAACCAGAGTACCGGCGAAGTCGGTTTTTCTATTATTAAGTTCAAAATTGGTAGTGCAGTCGAGGGGCAGTTCCAAGATTTTCAGGGAACGGCGATTTATGATTCCGAAAAAAATGTTCTCAAGAAAGTAGAAGCGACCATTCAGACAGCATCTATCGATACTAAGGAAGCAAAAAGAGACAAGCATCTTCGCTCTGAAGATTTTTTTCATGCCGAAAAATATCCAACAATTCAGTTTACTTCCACGGCCGAACGACCAATGAGTAAGCGGTTTGCTCTACCAGGAAAACTCACAATGAAAGGCGTGACAAGGCCGGTGAATCTTATCGTAGAGGTTGATGGACCTATAGACAGCGCAAAGGAAAGTAATGGCAAACTGTCCAAAAAGTTTGTCATCAAAACTCGTATCAACAGACTCGATTATAATATCACTTGGAATAAGGCCCTAGAGAAGGGGAGTTGGAAGGAAGTTTCTGGGATCCTTGGGAAAACGGTTTTGGATGATACCGTGAACGTGAAGATTTCCGTTACTGCAAAGCAGGGACTGAATTAGATGTCTCTATGTTCCGAGAAATCTACTTTCAAGAATCATTAGAAACTTTGGCCTTGAGATATTCTCGATTCAGCCTAGCAATATGCCTTAAAGAAATACTCTTTGGGCATACTGCTTCGCATTCGCCCTCGTTTGTACAATTGCCGAAACCCATTTCATCCATTTTTTCTACCAATGAAATCGCGCGAGTTGTTCTTTCCGGTTCTCCTTGAGGCAAAAGCGCATACTGAGAAACTTTGGCAGAGACAAACAGCATAGCAGAGGCATTTTTGCATGCGGCCACACATGCCCCGCAGCCAATGCAAGCGGCCGCAGTAAACGATTCATCTGATTCCGCTTTTTGTACTGGTATCGCATGAGCGTCGGGTGCATTCCCCGTTTTTACAGAGATGTAAGCGCCGGCCTTTACGATTTCATCAAATGATGAACGATCAACGCATAAGTCTTTAATGACCGGGAAGGCCCTGGCCCGCCATGGCTCAATAATAATTTCTTGGCCATCTTTAAAATTTCTCATATGCAACTGGCAGACCGTCGTTCCCCGCAATGGGCCGTGGGCCAGTCCATTGATCATCATTGCACAAGACCCACAAATGCCTTCTCGACAATCGTGATCAAAAGAAATTGTGTCTTGCCCTTCAGCGGCCAGTTGGCCATTGAGAACATCAATCATTTCTAAGAATGAAGCATCGGGTGAAATGTCTTTGACGGTATAATCAACCATGCTGCCCTTGTGATGAGCATTCTTCTGACGCCAAATTTTCAAATGGAACGTCATTGGTTTCATAGGGGGTCTATTAAGTTGGGCGTGTTCCATATTTTATCCTATTGCTATTTATAGCTTCTGGTCGTTAGAGGAACGTTTTCAAAAGACAATTCTTCGCGATGTCTTTCGGGAGTCCCATCTTCTTTAAATTCCCAAGCAGCAACGTGAGAAAAATTTTGATCATCTCGCCTTGCCTCATTTTCTTCAGTTTGATGCTCTTCTCTAAAATGTCCTCCACAAGACTCTTCTCGTTCGAGAGCGTCGCGGGCCATGAGCTCTCCTAGTTCAATAAAATCCGCCACTCGACCTGCTTTTTCCAACTCGCCGTTGAGCCCATCAGCGGTTCCAGGAATCATTAAGTCACTCCAAAAACGCGACTTTAAATCCTGAATATCTTCGATCGCTTTTTCGAGTCCTTTTTTACTGCGAGACATTCCCACTTTGTCCCACATGATTTTACCGAGTTCTCGGTGAAATTCATCGACTGTCTTGGTTCCTTGGATCCCCATGAGCCTCTGAATTCTAGACCGCGATTCATCCATCGCCTGATCAAAGGCCCTATGGTTGCTATCAATTTTTTCGACGTCATGGGTGGCGAAATAATTTCCTAAAGTATAAGGGATAACGAAATAGCCATCCGCTAGTCCCTGCATAAGAGCAGAGGCGCCAAGACGATTCGCTCCGTGGTCACTGAAATTAGCTTCGCCAAGAACGTGAAGACCTGGAATCGTACTCATGAGATTATAATCCACCCAAAGTCCACCCATCGTGTAGTGAACAGCGGGATAAATCATCATGGGAGTTTCGTAAGGATTATCGCCTGTAATCTTGGCATACATTTCAAAAAGATTGCCATATTTTGATTCAATGGCGTCTTTGCCATCCCGCTCGATAGCATCTTTGAAATCCAAGTAAACGGCCAAACCGGTAGGACCTACTCCCTTACCTTCATCGCATACTTCTTTGGCCTTTCGAGAGGCAACATCGCGGGGAACTAAATTTCCAAAGCTAGGATAAATGCGTTCCAAATAATAATCACGTTCTTCTTCTGGGATATCTCCCGCGGATCGTTCATCCCCACTTTTTTTAGGGACCCAAACTCGTCCATCATTTCGCAAAGACTCAGACATTAAGGTTAGCTTCGATTGAAAATCGCCATGGACGGGAATACAGGTTGGATGAATCTGGGTAAAACAAGGATTTGCAAAAAAAGCACCTTTCTTAAAGGCCTTCCAAGCAGCGGTGCAATTACAGGCCATCGCATTCGTCGACAAGTAATACACATTTCCATATCCACCAGTGGCCATCACAACTGCATCCGCAGTGTATTTTTCAAGCTCACCCGTGATGAGATTTCTAGCGATGACTCCTCTTGCCTGACCATTCACCAAAACCACGTCGCAGATTTCCCGGCGGCAATACATATCAATTTTTTCTTGGTGGATCATTCTCATCAATGCAGAATACGCTCCCAATAAAAGCTGCTGACCAGTTTGCCCTTTTGCATAAAAAGTTCTGGAAACTTGAGCGCCCCCAAATGACCGGTTGTCTAAGTAACCGCCATATTCTCTTGCAAAGGGCACGCCTTGGGCGACACATTGATCGATGATATGATTTGAAACTTCGGCCAATCGGTACACGTTGGCCTCTCTGGCCCGGTAGTCTCCACCTTTAACGGTGTCATAAAAAAGTCGCCAAATTGAGTCGCCATCATTGGGATAATTCTTTGCTGCGTTGATTCCGCCCTGGGCCGCAATGGAGTGTGCCCGGCGCGGACTGTCGTGAATACAAAAAGCTTTGACCCCGTATCCCAGTTCGGCGAGCGAGGCCGCCGCAGAGGCCCCAGCTAGACCGGTACCAACGACAATGACCTCGAATTTTCTTTTGTTAGAGGGGTTGACCAACTTTAGATCGAAACGTGCCTTATTCCATTTTTCAGAAACGGGGCCATCGGGAATCTTGGCATCCAACTTTGGGCTACCCACCCTTGTTGATATTTTCGTACTTGTCTCACTCATATTAAAAATTCCTTATTGGAAATAGGCCCAAATGCATAAAAACGAAAATCCAAGGCCTAGAAAAAAAGCATAGAAATGACCAATCCGAACAATCCAAGGAGTATATTTTGGATGATTGAGCCCCAGAGTCTGAAAACTTGATTGAAATCCATGGAAAAGATGAAAAACCATCGCCGTCATCGCACCGACATACCAAGCAACGCCCCACGGATTTTGAAAGAACTCTATAACAGTACGGTGAAGATCACGCATCACAACGCCATCGACTACAGTTTCGTATTCTGGTCCAAATTTAAACTGAATCAAATGGAGAACTATGAAAACTAAGACAACCAATCCAGAAATGAGCATATGCGATGAAGCAAGATTGCCTCCAACTCCCGTTTGCTTGCGCTTGTAGTAACTAACTGGTCTTGCACGCTTATTCTCCGCAGTGACTAAAAATGCAAGGCCTAAATGAAGCAGGAAAATTCCCGCCAGGCCTGCTTCGGCGACATAAATCAGCGGCGTGCTCGTAAGCTTGTAAGCATAGAGATTGAAGGCATCAGGGCCGGCCAGTAACAAAAAATTGCCAGTCATATGGACAAACAAAAAACCCATGAGGCCAAGTCCACTGACGGCCATCACTTGTTTTTTACCAATAGACGTGACGAAGTAGTTCGCTCGTGAAATTGCGTGAGAGACCATGAAATCCTTCCTTAAAGTTATTCTATCTTAAGAAAGCACAGAGAAGAAGACTTTGACGACTGTCATTTCTTTTTAACCACGCTGTACATTTCCAACGCAGCTTCGCGGTTTTCTTTATAGTCGACTATGGGACAGGGATAATCTTTCCCAATAACGGCACCCCATTCCTTCTGCTGGTCTTCTTTGGCGGTCCATGGAGCATGAATTTTTTTATTCGAATAGTTTTTAAGTTCGGGTACCCAAACACGAATAAATTCACCCTCAGAATCAAATTTTTCTGACTGAGTCATAGGATTGAAAATTCGGAAGTAGGGCTGAGCATCTGTTCCGGTTGAAGCGGCCCACTGCCAACCTCCATTGTTGGCCGCCAGATCGAAGTCCAGCAAAAAATCGGCAAAGTGTTGTTCGCCCTTTCTCCAATCTACCAACAAGGTTTTGCACAAAAAAGAGGCGACTATCATTCGGTTGCGGTTATGAATTTCACCAGTCTTTTTTAACCCTCGCATTGCCGCATCAATCAGAGGAAACCCTGTCTGCCCGTCACACCATGCTTGAAATTCTTTTTTTCCTCCTCGCCACTGAATCTTTTCATATTCCGGGCGAAAAGGATGGCTGACGACCTTGGGATATTCATCTAAAATGGCCTGATAAAAATCTCTCCACATAAGCTCGTTAAGCCAGGTTTTGGGTCCTTGTTCAGTATTATTCTCAATTGCTCGTACTGCCTCTCTTATTGAGATATTGCCATGACGCAAATAAACTGAGAGCTGAGAGGTTCCCTCTTGGGCAGGATAATCACGGGCCATTTTATAGTGGTCAATTTTTTTATCTATAAATTCTCTTAATCTCTTTTGGCCGTTGTTAGCGCCACCTGTTCGATTTGGTGGACATTCCGTAAATCCAAGCTCAGCAGGCCAATACTTTTTTAACGCGTTTTCTGAATTCTGGATCGATTTGAGCGAACTCCAATTCATGCGGTATTGAGGGACTTCTCTTCCGTTTTCTTCAAAGAGCTCTAGCCATTTTTTAGAATAAGGGGTGAAAACCTTAAAAACGTTTCCGCTTTGAGTGAGAACTTCGTGTTTTTCAAAGATCACCAGATCTTTGTAATGGTGGACTTCCACTCCCATTTCCTGGCAAGCACTGGTTACCTTTGAATCGCGCTCTTTAGCAGAGGGTTCATAGTCGCGGTTGAAATAAAGGGCATCAATTTCTTCCTCTCGAATAAGAGCTGGAATTTCTTTGGTTGGATTTCCATAGCGAAGCAAAATACTGCCGCCCTTACTCTGAAGTTCTTTTTCCATTTCAACCAGAGATTGTTGAATGAAGTTAAGTCGGTGATCGTCTTTTCGGGGAAGCTTTTCTAAAATTGTTGTATCGTACACAAAGCACAAATAGACTTCATCGCAATCTTGAAGCGCTTCTGATAGAGCGTGATGGTCATGAATCCTTAAATCTCTGCGAAACCATACCAGACCTTTCTTAGCCATTTGTATCCTTTTGTTTTATAAGAAATAGAATTATGAAATTTTTTTTAATATTAATATGTTTTTTGTCTGTTTTAATGAGTTGTTCTGGAATAGAAACCCAAAGTTTCCGTTATTCCGTTGATTCTAAAAAGTTTCAAGGCTATCTCGCTTACAACCAGTCTGAAACCGGGAAACGCCCTGGAATCATATTGGTGCATGAATGGTGGGGAAATACCGACTACATCAAGCAAAGAGCAGACTCCCTTGCGAATCAAGGATATGTTGCGTTAGTCGTCGATCTTTATGGTGATGGTCGAACCACTGAGCATCCCGCAAAGGCCAAAGAATTATCTTCAGATGTTTTTAAAAATTTAGACAATGCCGAAAAAAATCTGAGGAAAGCGATTGAATTGTTAAAGGCCAATCCTAGGGTTAACCCCAATCAAATAGCGGCCATTGGTTATTGCTTCGGTGGAGGAATTGTTTTGGAAATGGCCAAGCGGGGACTGCCTTTTGCAGGAGTGGCCTCATTCCATGGTATGCTTTCCACCCCAACAATTCCTAAGAGAGGAGATGTTAAGGCCAAAGTGGCGGTTTTTCATGGTGGTGATGATGCAATGGTTTCTAATCAAGACTTAGGGAAATTTCGGTCTCAAATGCGGCAGGCCAACGCTGATTTGCAGATTCATATTTACCCAAAGGCAAAACATGCTTTCACCAATCCACAGGCCACCGAACTTGGAAAAAAACACGGCCTCCCCTTAGAATATAATGAGGCGGCCGATCAAAAATCTTGGACCGAGCTTATGGATTTTTTACAGAAGCTTTTTTCTTCTTAACCATCCTCTTAATCTCTTCTTTGGCCTTTTTCATGATGGCCATGCAGTCTTTTTTATTTGCTTCTGATTTTTTCAAACATTCGGCCGTTTTGCGGTGGGCCTCTGACATTTTCATATGCATTGCCGGATCCTTCATCATCTGGCCGCGGTGCCACTGCTTACCTTCGGCATGACAGTTTTTTCCTGAGCAGTCTTTTTTTCCATGATGGGAGCAGGAAGCAAAAAGATTTGTGAGCGCAAACACCATGAAAGTTACTAAAACTGACTTCATTCTGGTCTCCTTTTTGTAGACAAGTTGCAGATTGAAAATAGTGTGACTATTTTCTTGCTTTCCTGCAAATATCGGGTTTCTTCAATCATTATGAGAAAAGATTTCCCTCTAGAATTCTATTTTGAGATTCAAAATAATCCTCACCACTTAGGGAGAGTTCAGGTTTTTAAAAACGTTTCTGGTCATCAAACAGAAATCGATATCTTGACCAGGGAAGGGCATAAAATTTTCCATCATATTGGAATACTCTTTAATATGGAATCTGAAGAGGAGGCGATTGCTGCAGGAAAAGAAAGCTTGGCCAAGTTTTTAAAAAAATCAGTTAAGGACTCTGAAAAAACTTAAGCAAGAAGGGTGAGAAATCCGGTAGTGCGAAATGATATCTGGAGGAACGGCGTCTAACATCATCACAGATTTACTAGCTTCCAACTCCACCCAAGAAGATCGAGCAGAAGCATTTAAAATAAGCAGGTCCATAGTAAGAAAGCGAACGAAATCTTGACGCTGGGAAAATTGCTTTGTTTTATCGCTAATATCCACGACTAAAGAAGGGACATATCCCAATATCTCATTGCGTGGGTCTTTCGGGAGTCGTGTGAAATCCGGAAAACTCAAATGGTCTACAGTTAATCTATCTTTGGCCTGGAACAAGAGGCTATTATTTTGTTTTATGAAGGATGCCCCATTGCTAGCAGATGTCTCTGAGAAGTGGCCTTTGGAGACATACGCAAGTTCAGAAAAGAATTCCAGCTCAGGTCCCGACAGCGCTGGTAGAGAATCATCAGTAAACAACCAATACATAGCGTGGTGAACGAGATCATTGACGAAATAGTCAGGGAATATTAATTGATCGATTTCATTATCAATATTTTCGAAATTGCTGTTTCCTTTATAGAAAAATAACTTCTCCAGCACTTCAGAAATGACCAAACTGGTAACGCCCTGTTCATCTTGGAAAAAATCATTAATCCCAGAAAGTGTTCCGTTTTCGAGTTCATCCCAGAATTCGGTCACGCCAGGCAGTTCGGAATCGTCTAGATTCGGTCGGTATTGAATGAGTTCACGGTAAAGAATATCTAGCTCCGTCTCCGCCACTCCAATAAGATGTCCCAAGAGAGTTAAGCGTTGGCGAATTGCTATGGCCCGAGTCGTTTCAGGATAGTGCTGCGCAAAAAAGGCGATTTTGCGAACGATTGGAAGAAGTTCCTGATTGAGTGTGTATTGAAGAGCTAGCGCTTTTTTCCTATCAGGCCCCGAGTGGTCCATTAAATCAAAAATGGCCTTGTGCTCATAATACCGATTCATTCGAAGTGCTAGATTTTCTTCTTCGATTTTTCCGTTGGACAAATCTTGTACTAGGCCGATGGCGAGTTCTGCGAAACAGAGCTCAGTGGGTCCATACAATCCTGGATTAATGCTTGACCCAACACCCACCAAACCTTCACCAACCAAAGCACTCTTCCAAAAAAAACTCCAAGGAGCTCCTTGGTTTACATGATTTGGTGCAAGGGTAGGTCCATCAAGCTGAAACAGTGTTGAAAAATTAATTTGCTTACTTTTATCTTGGCCCAAGACAGATAACGAAATCACAAAAAATAATAAAACGATTTTCACGGCCGTAATGTAGAAATAATTGTCCAAGTGAGCAAGTAATAGGGTGAGAACTGGGTAAATTTCATCTATTATACGGGCATGAGGGTTTGGAAAACGTATCAGGATCCTGTGATAGAGCACATGCTCAGGGAGTGCTGCAAGGCCAAAACACTTTTCACCGTTTGGCAGGTGGTTGGAGGTGTACGTGGACAGTGGAAGGCCTTTCTTGAAATCCAGGGCGATAAGCTGAGTTTTTTATTCGACGCTGATCCAGCTCAGGCATCACCCAGAATAGGGGAGGTCACTTATTTTTATCATCCCTACCGAGAACTCGCTTTTAAAAAAGATAGAGTTGAGATTCAAAACGGAAGAATTATGGTTCCTTTTCCGCACGAGCTCACTCTAAAAGAGGAAAGGCTGAAAGAGCGGCTGCCCTTTAAATATCCCGATCATAAAGAAATCTCTTTTGCATCATTTGCTAAAACCGACATGGAGAAAAAGACTGTTCCCCTTTTCCGTCTTTCTGCAGTTTTGGTTGATCTTTCGATTTCCGGAGCTGGTTTGGTTTTGTCATCAGAGTTTTCAGAAAAGTTGAAAGTGGGTGAGACGGTCGTCGTTGAAAAAGTCACCGATCAAAATATTCCCGGTACATTTTTGGCAAAAATCTGCCATCTCTCACAATATCAACGAGAAAATATTGAGCATACTTTAAAAGTTGGCCTTCAGTTTCATGATATCTTGGACTCAGTTGTCCACGAGACCCTCCAATCTGTTGTGAAAAGAAAGCAGAGTAAGGTCAAAGGTCTTGATACTCATCTTTTTAATGGACTCGACGAACAGACTCAGCAGCGTAAGCTCAAAGAAATTGCTCTGAAAAATAATGTACTTTCCGCCCGAATTTCGGAAAATATCGAGCAAATAGACCGTCTACGCTATTTAACTCAGCAGATGAAGGGTAATTTTTTGGCAAGGGCGCAACTAGGAGTACTGGCGATTGCCCTTCGGCTTTCTGATAAAGAGCTTATTTATGACCTTCTTCACGATGTTTCCGAGCGTTTAAGAGATGAAATTTTGGATAAAATGACGGGTGAGATCTCAGCCGCTGCAATAGAAAAGGCCCAAGGCGAAATCATGAAATTTATTCGTCAGCAGGAATTAGCAGGTGAGATCGTCCTTGATCCAACGATGTACGTGACCTACGTCTAAGGCTCGTGTAGAATACAGTTTTATAAATCATTTTGGGGGTGTCCTGGTTTCGACAGGGGAACTAGAGGAATTGAGTGCGTGTCGAGGTTCATCACCTGGCCTCGTAAAAAAGGTGATGACATTTTATTTGGCGAAGAAACTTTCGCTATGGCCGCCTAGTCTAGTACTACGCGAACATTGAGGGGCCGACATCCAATAACAACGAGTCGGTAAAGACACTTTCCAGCGTGTCGGTAAAAAACACTGGCGCCGGATACCTTCATCACCCGGTTAAAAAAGTTGAAGTCCTTTGCTTATTTTGGGTCAAATAATAAGCTTGCGTGCTCTGCCGCTAACTGCAGAGCTACACACGTAGTACTCTCTCTCCAAGGGGCCTTTGGACGCGGGTTCGATTCCCGCCACCTCCACCACCGCAAAAATAAAATTAGCTCCAACTTGGGGCTTTTTTTATGCCCAATTTTCAAAGACTTACTAAGAGAGAAATTATCGAACAGAATTTTCGATCACATGAAATGGTAATCCCCCCATTTTAAAAGGACAAAAAAAGTAGAATCAACTCATCATTTTTAGTTTCATTGCTGGAGTTATTCCACCAATTCCCATATTTGGTCGTTCGTTGTTGTAATGCCAAACCCACTTTGTTGCAAAATCCTGGGCCTCTTCTAATGAAGAAAATATCTGCTGTGCTGACCAGTCATATCTCACTGTTCGATTGTATCTTTCTACATAAGCATTTTGCTGAGGTTTACCCGGTTGGATATGAACAATTTTGATGTTTCTCTTGTTGGCCCATTCCATTAGAGTTCCACTGATAAGCTCTGGTCCATTGTCACAGCGAATTTGGTATGGAAGTCCTCGCCACTCAATAATCTGGTCGAGCTCTCGCACGACTCGCTCTGCCGGCAGAGAGAAATCAACTGCACAACATAGGGCCTCTCTATTAAAATCATCTATCACGTTAAAAAACCTAATGCTCCTTCTGTCCTCAAGCTGGTCATGCATGAAGTCCATGGACCAAGATATGTTTTGGATTAGAGGCACTGCCAGTGGTTGAGGTTTGTCTCTCAGGAGACGTTTTTTGGGTTTGATCCTAAGGTTAAGCTCAAGTTGCTTATAGATGCGGTAAACTCGTTTATGACTCCAAGGAAAATTTTTAACATTGCGGAGATACAGATAGCAGAGACCAAATCCCCAATTTCTATGGGCTGTTGTTAGACGTATCAACCAATCAGCTATAATAAGATTTTCGCTGCTGTTTTTTGCTTTATATCTATAGCAGCTCTCACTGATTCCAAAGGCACTACAAGCCAGCCGTACTGAGACTTTACGCTGTTCTATAACCTTCACCGCCATCTCTTTTCTCCGAGATAGCGCTACCACTTTTTTTCGAGCGCCTCCTGGACTATCTCTGCCTTCAGCTTTTCTTCGGCATACATCTTTTTTAAGCGGCGATTTTCGTCTCTCAATGCCCGTATTTCGGCCATCATTGAGGCATCCATTCCGCTATACTTTGAGCGCCACTTATAAAATGTAGGCGCACTAATCCCGTACTCACGGCAGAGCTCAGTGACAGATACTCCGCCTTCGGCCCTCTTTAAAGTAGCAATGATTTGAGCATCACTGAATCGTGATTATTTCATAGAATCTCCTTCGTTTTTATACGAGAAGTTCTACTTTTAAACACCCTCTTTTTTCGGGGGGATTACCAAATCACATCGAATCACATAGTTTTTGTAAGTTTGTAGTTTGTGGCCGTAGTTGGTGCGAACTACAACTACACAATTATTTTGATTTCTCTTGGTACTTTTTATTGAGGAAGCGATTCTCCTTCGAATAGGAGGCAACCTTGGATTTATCTATGTCTAATGTAATTAAATTTTGCTGCTCTTCGTTTTCAATTTTATCTCGGTTAAGAGTTAGTATGTATTGGAACTCATGGGCGTTTTGGATCGTATTAAGATAATTTAGACTCTTGATTAAAGTATCTTGGTCAACGTCAAATATATTGTCATGAATTAGTAGTCTTGGATGTCTCGCAGAGGTTTTAGAATTAGTAAGTAAAGCAACGTCATAAATAAAGACTTTTGTTCTATCCACACTATGACTTCCATCATCATCAATCCTGAAGTCAAACTTAACAAATTCTTTTCCTGTCGATTTATCTATGGTGCTAATCTTAAAAGATGCTTTTTTGTTACCCATTAAACTATCGTGAATATCAAGGATTGTTTCTTCAAATGATAAAAGATCATCATCTTGTTGTTCAATCTCTAGGTCGTATTGAACTATTTTTGATGTTTTAAGTTGCCCTAATTTCTTTTTCTTTTTGGATTCTTCATCATACTCAATAAAAAGTGATCTTAGCTTGGAGGCGTCTTGGCTTTTCTGGTTATAAATAGAGAGACTATTTTTAAGATTTCTTAATATTCCTTCGTGACCAATTAACTTAATAATGCTTGTGAGACGGCTTTCATCGGTTTGAAGTTCCTTTTCAATTCCACCTAATTCAGAGTTAAGCTTATCCAGCCTTTCAGTTAAAATCTTCGATTGAAAATCATCTATTTTCTCTTTGAATTGATGAACTTCGTCGATGGTCTTTTTTAAGTGAGAACCTAATCCAGTCTTAAATTGATTGAATAGAGATTCAATCTCATCCGATTCAATCCCTTCATACTTTGGAGCTTGCTGAATCTTTTTAATTTGAGACTTTATAGATTGTCGTTGATTCTTTAATCCATCAATTTTATTTTCTATACTTATAATTTCGTCTTGGTACGAATTGAAATTGTCGATATTTTTGAGGTCTTCAAGTGACTCATTCATCTTGTCTAGTTGATCATTGAGCGAATTTAGTTCGGATCGAGCAGAATCTAAATCTTGTCCTGGGAATAATTCAAATATATTCTTTTTAATTTTTTTTATGTAGTCTGCTGACTTTGAAATATCGTCAATGATACTCTTTACTTCTTTGTAGAGTGCCAAGTCTAAGCCGAGTAAATAAAGGTGAGGGATTAAATTATCTGGAGCCCTTGATTTAATATCATAACATTTCAATATATTTTGAAATTCAGACTTTTCATCTCTAATGAGTGGACCAACCAGCTCTCTGAAGCTTGGAGTAATTGTTGTATTGTCGGTTAGCTTCGTAACGTAATCGTTAAGATATTCTAGGGCATCCTCACGATTGGAGAACTTCGTATTTCTTCCATCCTCTTCAATCGACGGTTTATCGGGGTCGGAGACTGAACGATGTATAGTAATTGGTTTTCCAAAGACTTTCATATCTAAACTAATTACAGTTTCACGAGCAAGAGTTTTATCATCAATTAAAAGAACTCTTGAGTGGTTTTTATCTTTTAGTAAGCAGAAATTTATGAACTCAATACAAACAGACTTTCCAACTCCGTTTGTTTTATTATTCTCTGATCTTTCCCCAAGTATTAAATTAACACCAGAGTGGAACTCAATAGGTGTAAACGTTTTTGGGGTTGAATATAATTTATCTAGCTTAATCATTTTGCCACTATGTAAGGTTTTTCAAAATCTATCAAATCTAAGGAATATAGAAAAAGTATTCCAAACAACATCTGCCTATAACTCTTAATTCCTTTCTTGCTTAATTCTTTATATATCGAATACATACTCGTCTTGCTAGAGTCATTTTTTTCAAGAAGTGAGAGTATTATATATCCAATATTCACACTTGATAACTTCAGGTTTTCGTCTTTAGATATAAAAACACTCATTGAGTTACCCCTGAGTTAGGAAAAACGTTGCATTGAATGACTTGAGTAATTAAATAGAAACGTATCGCACCATCGTCATGATTCTTTCCTGAAGCGGATAATTTAGAGCTAAAAAAGCTTGCTAGTTCCGTTAATGCTGCTTTCGGGTTATCATTTTGACTGTCTAGAACTTCAATACTTTTTGCTTTCAGAAAAGGTCTGATTTTGCTTAGTTTAAGAGAATCTATTCCGGCTGCCTGCTCTGCTTTTGATAAAGTATCACTATAAATCGGGAACAAGTCTGCGTAAATATCTTTTAAATGAGCAGCATACTCATTAAATCTTTTCTCAATCTTTCCTTCAGGGTCAGGAGCGGGACTTGTATCCTGAGCACAAGAAGTACCATTACTTAGGTAGTCGATAAGTTCAATAATTGTTTGTACCTCGCCTATTTCTTGAGTAGGTATTTTAGATATGAACTCTTCAGATAAAAACTTCTCAATCTTTTCAATTTCAGGGGTTTTTAGATTTTTTATCTCTTTAATTAAATTTTTATAATCCCACCTTTCTAAACTGAATTTACTTTCTGTTTGGTAAACTACTTTCGATTCAGGCATTTTTTTTAGATATAGCATCCTTAATGTAGAATAAGTTTGATCTAAGTTATTCTTTAGAAAGAGCTTTATCGTTTTTCTTACCTTTGCTGGTGTAGTGTCAGAAGTTACCTGTATAGCTAACTTCGAAGTAGTGCAGCCCAAGTCTATTGATGCTGCATTTCCTTTATCAATATTTATATTCTTGAAAGAGTTCTTAAAAACTTCATTCAAAAAATCTCTAAAAAAATCTTCACAGATTTGATTTATGTCAAAAAGATATATTGAGTTTTTAATATCAACTTCATGGACCAACCTTGCCAGATATGAAGAAATGCTTGAAAGGAGTTCATCTCTTTTTAATTGACTAGAACTCATTCTGGCTGCTCCTGTTCCTGTAAAAATTGATCAAGAACAGTTGTAACGAGTTCAGTTACATTCCAGCCTTTGTCTGCTGCAACCTTTTCAATCTCCGAAATCATGCTTTCTGAGAGCCGCCACGAAATCATCTTCTTTGGGCCCTGGGTGAACTTACGACTAGGTATTTGAAATTTCTTGGCTGTATTTTCCATTAGTTGTAAGCATACATGCATGACATTGTATTGACAATGTATGACATTTTGCGTTATAATAAAACATGATTAAGAAACCAGCTTTGTATGTTCGTACATCGACAGATAAGCAGCAAAAAGGCCTTGAATCCCAGATTCTCGCTTTGAAGCAATACTGTGCTCAAAAGGGAATTGAGGAGTTTTTGATATACAAAGACTTTGGAGTTTCAGGGGCAAAGTCAGCGAGGCCAGGGCTTGATGCTCTTTTGTTCTCCGTGAAAAGAAAGGAAGTTTCTGAAGTCATAGTCTATTCCTTCAGCCGATTTGCCAGGTCCACAAGTCACTTATTAAAGGCTCTCGATGAGTTCAAATCCTATGGAGTAGGGTTCATCAGTATTTCTGAAAATATTGATACGAGTACACCTATGGGCCAAGCCATGTTCACGATCATATCAGCCATTGCACAACTTGAAAGGGAGCTGATTGCTGAGAGAGTAAAGACAGGTCTAAAAAATGCAGTATCAAAGGGGAAGAGATTAGGCCGAAAGAAGTCTAGGAACTCAAAACTAATCCAAGAGCTGGCTTCTCAGGGTCTTTCATATCGTCGGATTGCAGAGCTTGCTGATTGTAGTATATCGACTGTGCATCGTGAGCTGAAGGGTGTTCCTAAATAAAGTTTTTGGGGTTTATGAAACGTTCGGATAACAAATGTTTATGAAACGGGAATAGTTGAGTGTTTCATTTTGGACACTAGTTAGGGTTTACAAAAGGATCGGGGCTATACATGACATCAAAGAGTATTTGCATGTTCTTTTCAGAGTCCTTGCTAAGCTCTTTAATTCTTTGTTTCAACTCTTCACTAGAAAGCTCATGAATAGGCTTACCATTTACAAGTTCTTTCTCTGGAGTGGTTTCTTGAGAAATAGCATTATCACTATATTCATTCCGAAAACGAGTTTTAAGGGCAAAAGTGAGCAAGTTAGCGTTTATTCCTTTTGAGCCTTCAATATTTGAGGAAGTTCCTTTCATACCTTCGTTGAGAAGAATTTCATGATAATAAAGAGCGGCGGAATATCCTATCTCAAAGGCTTCCTTGAACTCAGAGTGTTCTCGTATCCAGTTGTATAGAGTGCTTCTTGCAACATTGACCTTAAAAGCAAAACTTGCCAATGTGTGCCCGCTTTTCATGTGCTCGATCAATTTTTTACAGTACGAACTTTTGTAATCAGTCTTTCTACTCATAAAGTTATTCTATTATGCCAGGAGCATGATTAGAAGGCCTATGTACTCAAATATTTTAAATTTATTCCGAAAATATTATATGAAATCACAAGTCTATCTATATTCTAAAAAAATGCTCAAGATGGCGAAAGTTAATAAGGGCATTAAAAATATATACTGTTGGTTGGAATATAAAGATGAGAATGATCTTTTGAGTGAATTAGTTGTTCATTATGATATTGAATCCTATGAACGAAAATTTAGACGTTGTATTCTTAAATATGAAAAAACAGGAAAATTAAAAATCTCTACTTTTTTTAAAAGTATTGAGGATAATCCTGAAGAACTTTTACCTGTTTTTGTTTTTCTTGGAATATGTTCTATTCATGCTGGGCCTGAATATGAAGAAGAAATGTTTTTTGAGTACAAGTACCTAAAAGAAGAGGTTGAACTCTTTTGTACAGAGTTTATCAGTGGTCCATCTTTAGATTATTATTTAGCAGATGCAAAATCTTTTATTGTAATTATGTCTTCCTCCTTAGAAAAAGAAAACAAGAACATAGAAAAAACAATAAGAACGTATCAAAGAAACAAAAAAATTGAAAAAGGGTTGTCACGATTCCCTGAGGCCAATGAAAAATTAAAAAAGGTGCATTACAATTCCCAATGGATAAACTTTTCATCACCAAGAAAAGGATCAGATGTAGATAAATTCAACAGAATTGTAACTGTTATTGATTTTCTAAAAAAGCAAATGATTGAGAAAGGTATTGAGCCGGAGCTTAATGAAGAACAAGCAAAGAGGTTGTTTAATATTCCCAAAAGTGATAACTTCAATATCAAAGAATATATCAGGACGGGAAGAGAACGGCACGAAAATAAATTATTTGAAACCAGACGTAACATCCTAAAACTCAAAAACTTCAAAATATAATCCACTGTCACGAAAACTTTTTCTACACTTCGTAACACTTTCTTTTTATTTATACCTCCTCATCAGAAAAATGATGGCCTTTAACGCCACAGGTTTACTGGTGGATAAATTTTTTAACCAGGAGGTATAAGTGAGCGATTTTTCTACTAGACTCACAAGTTTTTCAGATGTTCTGAACAGGGTAGCTAATTCTCTTCCCGAAGGAGTAGATCCGCCCAAAATGTTTAGAGAGTACGAGTTTTTGTTAGAGACTGCTAAAGATACAGACTCGAAACAACTGAAACGATTAGTTCAATTATCAGAAGAGGAGATTGACTGGAAATATAGAACAATTATCTCGTTACTTAACTTCGATTTTAAAGTCCAAGAGTCAAGAACTAGACCAGAGTTTCATTTTGAAGGAGTCATCAAGTCCATTTCTAAATTTGAAGTCTATAAAAGCTATTGGCTTGGAGGAAGCTGTGTCGATTTTTACTTTCCCAATTACTCGGTAGTTGTAGAGATTGACGGTGGTATCCATGATCAAATTGGAAAGATGCTTAAAGATGTACACAAAGACGAGTGGCTTAAAGCTAGAAAGATACAAGTCTGGCGTTACCCTAACGAAAACACCTTAAAGAGTGGCTACAACACAGTCCAGGCATTAAAGAGCGGTCAAGTTAGGCGACTTGATGTGAGAGCAAAAAATCGTTGTCTTAAATTAAACAAAATTCAAACCATTCTAAAGCTGAGACATCAAATTATGAAACCTAAAAAGCGTAGAGCTTTTGGAACAGAATTAAAGAACTAGAAAAGGAGGTTCAAATGAATAATAAAGAATGGTTCAGTACAAGAGAGGCAGCAGATTATTTATCGATAACTTTGTCTCGAATGTACAACTTAACAAGTATTGGAAAAATTCCACATTACAAATTTGGCGAAAATAATCGCTTTAAAAAATCAGAGCTAGACAATTTGCTAGGTCTTTAACCAAAAGGAGATAGAAATGAATTTGCAAAAAACAAAAGATGGAAAGAAATGGATCGTGAGAAAGAGTAGTAGGCATCCGATCACAGGAGTACCGATTACTAGAACAAGAATCACAAAGACTAAGAGAGAAGCTGTGAAGAAGTATGAAGAAATGGTTTTGGAGTTTAATAAATTAAAAGAAGAGGTAAAGGTGCCGACTTGGGGCCCATTCATACAAGACTTTTTTAAAATCATAGATTCCAAAGATTACGCTTTTAAGACAAAGTACAACTACAAAGTAGGTCTCAAAGGAGCGACTATTCCGAAATGGTCGTCCGAGTTAGTGTCCCATATTACGTCCGAACAGATCAGACACTTAGTCGAGGTTGATTTAGGAGATAGATCACCGAGCCATAGAAAAACTATTCGAAAGTATATTAAAGGTGCTTTTGATTATGCTGTAGCTCAAAAATATGTTTTGGCCAATCCATGTCCAGAAATACGGTTTGGAATCAAAAAGAAAGTTAAGAAAGTCTTGACCGAGTCGCAAGTGAAAGAGTTTTTAAAAACTGCTTACGAAATGGATATGGAGTGGAAGGACCATTGGGCGATGGCACTTTATACTGGAATGAGAAATGGTGAACTCTATGCTCTCACTTGGGACAAAGTTAATATTGAGGATCGCAAAATTGTTGTAGATTGTAGCTGGGATAATAAAAGTGGCTTTAAAGAAACAAAATCAGGTGATGAGAGAATCTTAGAGGTGGCCAGGCCATTGATTCCAATACTTCAACGCTTAAAAACCGAAACCTCAGATCAATCAGCATTTGTTCTTCCTAGGATTGATAAATGGGATCGAGGTGAGCAGGCCCGAGAACTTAGAATGTTTCTTCAGGGCATTGGATTACCACAAATAAGATTTCATGATTTGCGAGCTACATGGGCCACGCTATTACTTAATAATGGAGTCGCCCCAGCAAAAGTAATGAGAATGGGTGGATGGCAAAATATGAAGACGATGATGATCTATATGGAGATGACTGGAGTCGATATTAAAGGTGTGACAGATTCATTAGATTTTGGATTATTTGACTAGATGAGTTGTAACGGTTTTTGAAAGCGAGAATTACGGAAAGCCGATTAGCAGGGATGCTACACCTTTTATAGTATTTGCTTGTCACTGATAGTCACATATAGTCTAATATATCTGTGCAAATTTAATAAGTTAGGAGTCACTTGTATGAGTGAGCGATGGTTATCAGTCGTAGAAATTGCTGAGCATCTTGGAATTTCTAAAGAGACAATTTACCGGTGGTTGGAAAAAGGGAAGGTTCCAGCTCATAGGGTTGGAAAGCTGTGGAAGTTTAAGGCCAGTGAAGTTGATAAGTGGATCAAAGACGGCGGAGCACAGGAGAGTTAAATGACAACGAAAGTAACACAAGAAGAAATTAATAAGATTTTATGGGGAGCATGTGACACGTTTAGAGGCGTTGTCGATGCTGGCGAATATAAAAACTATATTTTGACGATGCTCTTTATTAAGTATCTTTCAGATACTTATGAGGAGAAATATGAAGCCTATAGCGAACAGTTTAAAGGCAACGATAAACGAATCAAAAGGGCGTTAGAGAACGAGAGCTTTGTTCTACCTGATGGCTGTCACTTCAAAGATTTATTTAAACAAAAAGAGGCGAAGAACTTAGGTGAAATCATTGATATCGCCCTTGAGAAAATTGAAAATGCCAATAAAGAAAAACTTGAAAATGTTTTTAGAAATGTAAGTTTTAATTCTGAGGCCAACCTTGGGAAAACGAAGACTCGTAATGCAAGGCTTGTGCACCTTCTTGACGATTTTAATCATCCCAAACTCAATATGAAAAAATCAGTTATTGGTGATATGGATGTCATTGGTAATGCCTATGAGTATTTAATTTCAAATTTTGCAGCAACAGCAGGTAAGAAAGCTGGTGAGTTTTATACACCTTCCGAAGTTTCAACATTACTAGCAAGGCTTGTAAGTCCCGAGAAAGGTTTTCGTATATATGACCCTACTTGTGGATCAGGCTCACTTCTTATTAGATGTGCCGAGCAAATAACGAAAAAGAAAATAAATGATTTTCAACTTTATGGACAAGAAATAACAGGGGCCACCTGGGCACTCGCTAAAATGAATATGTTTCTTCATGGTTTTGAAAGAACGGTTCTTGAAAATGGGGATACCATTAGAGATCCCATACACCTTGAAAATGACGAACTCATGAAGTTTGATGTGGTTGTGGCCAATCCTCCTTTTAGTTTAGATAAGTGGGGAATTGATGAGGCGAAAAATGATTCCTACGGTCGTTTTGAGTATGGCATCCCACCTAAAAGTTATGGGGAGCTGGCTTTTGTTCAACACATGATTGCCTCGCTCAATAAAGACGGTAGATGTGCAGTTGTACTCCCGCATGGAGTTTTGTTTCGAGGCTCTGCTGAAAAGAAAATTAGAGAAGGGCTTATCAAAGATGACCTTCTTGAGGCGGTGATTGGACTCCCTTCATCATTGTTTTTTGGAACTGGAATCCCAGCCTCAGTAATGGTTTTTAATAAAAAGAAGGCAAAAAATAGAAAGAATAAAGTTCTCTTTATCAATGGTGATCTGGAATATCAGGAAGGGAAAAACCAAAACAAATTAAGAGAAGAAGATATTCAGCATATTGTGACGAACTATGAAGGCTTTAAAACTGAAGGTCTTTATCGTCACGAAGATAAGCATTACTCAAGGGTTGTTGAGCTATCTGAGATTGAAGAGAACGATTTTAACTTAAACATCAGACGCTATGCTGATACTTCCCCTCCACCTGAAATCTTTGATGTGAAGGCTATTCTTAATGGAGGAATCCCTAAGTACGAAGTAATGGACGGCTATATTCAAGATATTATTGATGGCTCTGACGTTTCAATCGTCTTTGATGAAAGAGATAAGGACTATTATGTCTTTAAAAATGAAATTGATTCAAAAGAGAAGATTCGTGAAGTCATTGGGGATGTTGATCAGACAATCATTTCTCAAGTTGAGAGGTGGTGGGACAAATACTCGACTGCTCTAAGAGGAATTGAATCTCAGTGCACTGAAGCTGAAAAAGAAATGAACTCATTTTTAAAGGACTTAAATTATGAGTGAAAATTTTGCTGATTGGCAACATCCTTATCTAAATGATCTTTGCTCTAAAATTACTGATGGAGCTCATTATTCACCTGCAACTGATGAGGATGGGCTTCCTATCGCAACAGTTGAAAATATGTTAAATTCCAGATTTGATATAGCCTCTTGTAGAAGAATTTCTAGAATTGATTTTGAAGATTTAAAAAGAAATAATTGTCAACCACAAGTAGGTGACGTTTTATTTAGTAAGGATGGAACAATAGGTAAAACTTTTGTTTATAACCAGAATACCGAAGTCGTATTGCTTTCTTCTATTGCAATTATTAGAACAAAGAATGAGCAACTCGATCCTGAGTATTGCTCTCTATTTTTAGAGTCGCCCACCTTTTTTACTCAGTTAGAGACGAAGAAGTCTGGATCAGCTTTAAAAAGAGTTGTTCTTGGGGATATTAAGAAAATAAAAGTTCCTCTGCCTTCGCTTATAGAACAAAAGAAAATCGCAGAAATTCTCACATCAGTTGATAAAGTCATCGAGCTTACTGAGCTTGAAATCGAAAAACTTAAAAATCTTAAAAAAGGGATGATGCAAGACCTTTTAACGAAAGGGATTGGGCATACTAAGTTTAAGGATAGTCCGATTGGGAAGATTCCTGAGAGTTGGAAGTTTGTAAGTCTTAAAGAGTGTTTAAAAGTATCAAGTGGTTCAGGACTATCTCAAAAAGACATGATTGATGGGCCGTATAAGGTTTATGGTGGGAATGGAGTCAATGGTAAGCATAATGAAATGACTGAAGCTAGATCACGACTAATTATTGGACGTGTAGGAGCACATTGTGGAAATGTTCACATAACAGAACCTAATTCCTGGATTACTGATAACGCCCTAATTGTTACGTTGTTAAATAGTTCAGATCATAATTTTTGGTATCACAAATTAAGTTATTTAGGACTTAATAACCTTGCTTATACGGGAGCACAGCCAGTTATTACAGGTGGAATCATATATCCACTTAAAGTCGCTGTTCCAAGCGATGTAAACGAAGAAAAAGCAATATCTATTCGCTTAGCTTCAGTTGATAAAGTCATCAAATCAAAAGAAGAAAAGCTAAATAAAAGTAAGATTATGAAAAAAGGCTTAATGCAAGACCTCCTTACAGGAAAAGTAAGAGTTAAGGTTTAAACGGAGATAAATATGAACTCGAACCTATTCATGGAAAGAATAGCCTCGCAAATACCAGCAGTGAAGCTACTGATAAATTGTGGATACGAATACCTGACTCCGAATCAATGTATTGAGGAGCGTGGAGATACTAACTCTGTTCTCTTGAAGGCGACTCTTAAAGATTCTCTTTCAAAGATAAATTCATTTACTCATAAAGGCGAAAAATTACCTCTTCCTGAAAACCTAATTGAAGATGCAATTAAGGAACTAGCGAATTGGAGTAATAAGAATCTTAGGCAGGACAATAAAGACCTCTATTATCATCTAATTGATGGCAAGGGGCTTAACTTTATTCATGAAGGTGAAAAGAAAAGTGCTCATCTTCACTTTTTTGATTTCAACGATTTTTCCAAAAACACTTTTCAAGTTACTGAGGAGTTTAGAGTTCAAAGAGCTGGGCGGAAGGATACTTATGTTCCTGATGTTGTTGTCTTGATTAATGGAATACCTTTGGCCTCAATAGAGTGTAAAAAGCCTGGGTTAAATGACGCTATTCAAAAAGGGATTCAACAAACCATAAGAAACCAACAAAAAGACGGCATCCCAAAGTTCTTTATATTTCAGCAAATCATGGCCTCAGTAGCAGGCAGCACTGGAGCTAGATATGGATCAGTTGGAACACCTGAAGAGTTCTGGGCAGCATGGAAAGAAGATCATTATGACAGTAAAGAAGAAGAGCTTAAGGGCCATGTTAATAAAAATATAGATCCAAGTGTTAAGGATCAAATATTTGCTTTTCGCCACTATGCGGATCGAGCAGTAATGGAGCAGAAATGGGAAGAAGGAGTGAGAGAGGTTACAGCTCAAGACCAACTTCTTTATTTCGTATTTAGGCCCGAGAGATTAATAGATATCATCCACAACTTTATTATTTATGAAAATGAGGTGAAAATCGCTCCAAGGCATCAGCAGTATTTTGCTGTTAATGAAGCCTTAAAAAGAGTTAAGAATATTAAAGAAAATGGCTCAAGAGAAGGTGGAGTCATCTGGCATACAACAGGATCTGGAAAGTCTTATACCATGGTGATGCTCGCTAAGGCCTTAAGAGCAGATACAGAAATCGAGAACTCCAAAGTCATCGTTGTTACTGATCGAATAAGTTTAGATAAGCAAATAACTGATACTTTTGAAAAAAGCGGCCAAGTTGTAACGAGGACCAAAAAAGGACAAGACTTAGCTAATGCCATTAAAAGTAAAAAATATCAGTTATTAACAACGATTATTAATAAGTTTGATACGGCCTATAAGAAAGAAAAGGTCGAAGATGATTCCAGTAATATCTTCGTATTAGTTGATGAAGGGCATCGTTCTCAGTTTGGTGAAAACCATGCCCTTATGAAAAACACTTTTAAAAATGCCTCTTTTATAGCTTTCACTGGAACTCCCATAAGGAGATCATCAAAAAATGAAGAGATGGGGGAAGCAACAGAGACTCAATTTGGAGAGTTCATCCATAAATACACCATGGAAAACGCCCTAGATGATGGAGCCGTATGTCCGATTATCTATGAAGGGAGAATGGGCGAACTCACTGGAGATAGAGAAAAGCTAGATCGCTGGTTTGAGCGTGTGACCAGAGACTTAAATGATGAGCAAAAGGTGGCCTTAAAGAAGCGGTTCTCGATGGAGCAAGAAGTCCTAAAAGCTGAAGATCGTATTAGGGCCATATCACTTGATATTAGAAATCATTATCGTGAAAACTTTAGGGCCGAAGGTGAGCCAAGTAAAGACTTCATGAAAGGCCAGCTTGCTACAAACTCAAAGGGAGAAGCTCTCAATTATAAAAAATATTTAGAAGAGTTCGGGCTAAAGGTGGAACTTGTGATCTCTCCTCCTGATATGCGTGAAGGAGCGAAATCAATCGATGAAGATGATCGCTCTGATGTTGTAAAGTTTTGGGATAAGGCCATGACGAAATATGGTGGTCCAAATAAGTATCAAGACATTGTTGTTCATAACTTCAAAAAAGAAGATGAACCAGAGATTCTTATTGTGGTTGATAAGCTGCTAACAGGGTTTGATGCTCCAAGAAATGCAGTTCTTTATGTGGATAAAAGGCTTAAGGAACATAACGTTCTCCAGGCCATTGCAAGAGTCAATAGGCTTTATCCTAGAAAGTCTGAAGGTCTTGTTATTGATTACCGTGGGATATTTGATGATATGAATGATGCGGTTGATTTCTATCGTCAAATGGAAGGAGCTGACTACGATCCTGAAGATATTAAGGGAACGCTATTTGATAAGGGAAAAGAAGTAGCAAAACTAGATCAAGTCTTAAAAGCCTTAAAAGAGCATTTTTCGTCAATCAAAAATATGACTGACGATGAAGAAATAGGTCGATATCTAGCAGATGATGTTCTCAGAAAAGAGTTTTATCAAAAATTTAGAAATTTCCATAACGTATATAAATTGGCTTTAGGGTTTGCAGAATGGACTTACGAGACAAGTGAAAAAGATAAAAATAAGTATAAGGGCGAGTATAAGTTCTATACAGAGCTACGGACCATTATCAAAGAAAGATATCCTGATGGCATAAACTACAAAGATTATGTCGATGATATCAAACGTCTTGTAGATGTGAACCTAAAGTCTGAGGCCCCAAAAGTTATAGTCGAGCAGTTCAATATTTTTGAAAAAGAAAAATTTGAGGAAGAGACAAAGAAAAAATCTGATGGAGCAAAGGCGGATATCATCAGAAGTTTATCCTCGGCCCATATTAGTGAAAATTTTGATGAAGATCCTATGTTTTATAAGAATCTCTCGGTTGTTATTGAAGAGGCTTATCAAAAATATCGTGAACGCCGTATTTCTGAAGCTGAATACCTCGAGATGATGCAAGACGTGCGAGATCGAATGGAGATTGATCTTGAAGGTGACGTACCTGCAAAGGCAGCGGAGCAGAAAACGACAAAGTCATATTACCGAGTCATTGAAACAGTAAAAAAGAAAATCTCTAGTCTCAATAATGAAAAAATATGTGACTTGGCCTTAAAAGTTGATGACATTGTTAAAAAATATGCAGTTACTGATTGGCACCTTGGAACAGATATTGAAAAGAAGATTATTAGTTCCATTGAAGTCGAAGTTTTTTATTACCTCGAAGATAATTTTGACGTGTCATTTTCAGATGAAGAGATGGCCGAAATGACAGAGAACTTTATGATAATCGCTAAAAGGCTGGATTATAGATAATGGAAAGCATTGATCTCGGAAAGAGAAAAATTAACTATAATTTAAAGCGGTCCAAGCGTAAGACTCTTGGGATAAGTGTCGATGCTAAGGGCCAGGTGATTGTTACAGCTCCAGATTATATTCCAATGGATAAGATCATAGATGTAATACAAAAGAAAAAAGACTGGATTATCCAGAAGGTCAATGAGAAGTCACAAAACCTCCAAGTACAACCCAAACGGAAATATGTCTCTGGTGAGTCGATCTATCTATTTGGCAGGCAGTATTATCTGAAAGTAATTAAGTCTAATGACTACCATGTCGAGATGGCACACAATAGAATCATTTTTTATGTGAAGAGCTTTGATGAAACTGAAGTAAAGGTCAAAGATTATCTAGGTAATGAGTTTCGCTCGCTAGCGGAGTTTAAGTTCCAAGAGTGCCTAGAGGCTTTTCAGAGTTTCTATCCTGATATAGCAGAACCACAACTGAAGATTAGAAAAATGTCTAAGCGTTGGGGGAGTTGCACCAAAGATGGTTTGATTCATTTGAATCCCATGCTCGTTGCTGCTCCTATCGAATGTATTGAATATGTCATATTCCATGAGTTGGTACATCTGATACATGATGATCATGGTGATGAGTTCTTCAGTACGCTAAGGAAAGTGTGTCCAAAATATAAAGAACTAAAAGAAAGACTGGAGAAAGAGACAGTCTTATTTGAGGGGTAGGTATGAGTGAAAAAAACTACTACAGAGTTATTCTAGGGAAAGGAAATTCATTTTCTGATAAGTGCTATAAAGAAAACTTTATCGGTACAGACTTTGGTATTGAGCAAGACTTGAAAAACGAGCTTCCTGAAAACTGGAGGGATTTTAATAAGAAATTCATTCCTGTTTTTTTGAAAAATAGACCAGAGAAATCGAAAGTAGCTGCTGGTTTAGCATGTGGTGCTCTGTGGACTGTCTCTAAGGGGATTGAGAAGGGCGACATTGTTTTATGTCCCAACGGCGACGGGGAATATCTAGTTGGAGAAGTTATTGGAGATTACTATTGGGAGAAAAATCAAGAGTTACCACATCGAAAACCTATAAAATGGTATCCAGAAACGATTGCTCGATTTGATATGAGTCAAGAGCTAAGAAACTCTTCAGGGTCTATCAGCACTACTTGTAATATTACAAAATACGATGATGAACTAGAGCAACTCCTCAAAGGGAAAAGCCCCGCAAAGATAATCTCAACCGACGAAAGCATAGAAGACCCAAATGTCTTTGTTATGGAAAAGCACCTCGAAGAGTTCCTTGTTAGGAATTGGTCACAAACTGAACTTGGAAAAGATTATGATGTATTTGAAGAAGATGGAGAGTTAATTGGACAACAGTTTCAAACTGATACGGGGCCGATTGATATTCTTGCGTTAAGCAAAGACAAGAAAGAGCTTCTAGTTGTTGAGTTGAAGAAAGGTAGAGCAAGCGATTCAGTCGTAAGCCAGATCCAACCATATATGGGCTATGTTAATGAAGAGCTTGCTGAAGAAGGTCAAACGGTTAGAGGTATTATTATTGCTCTTGAAGATTGTCTTAAAATTAAACGAGCACTATCTGTTGCAAACAATATTGATTTTTATCGTTACCAGGTGACATTTAGTCTACAGCGGTCTTAGGAGATAATTTTGATACTAAAAATATTGGGTATTCTTGGAATAGTATTAGGGATAATAGCAATGTTTTTTCTTGGTGCTAATACTGTGAATTCAAAAAATAAGTATGTCGCATTTTTTCATGAATTGTTGAAGTCTTTATTTTCCATAATAGTAATATCTTTGATTATATTCCTATTCAAAAAACAACTATACTATAACTTCATTAGAGGCAACTTGGAGATAGAAAATGATAAGATTAGCTGTATCAAATTGAATGAATTTAATGATGTGTGGAGTTGTAAGCTCCCTGTAGTAAACTTTTATGATTCCTCAATTAAGAACAGAGTTTATGAAATTACAGCAACTGTTGAGAACTATAATTTTACGAAATGTTTAAATGAGGAAATTGAAGGGGTTTCGATTATAAAAAATGATTCTGTTTATAGTTGTAAGTATAACTTGAGTTTAGATGGACACAATGAACTAAATCTCCCATTTACGGTATCAGGTGGAAAAGAAATACCACACTTTGAAATCAGCGAGGATTAAAATGAAGAATTTTTTTGTATCACTTTTATTTATCACAATTAATAGTCACGCAAGTCAGGGAGTATTGGCTCAAAAGAAATTTTTAGCTTCGTCGTTTGAATGTATTCCTAAAGACACAAGGCAAGTATGTTTAGATATTATCCAAGCGAATGACTATGAGGCAATTAGTCGTCTCTCACTAAATGCATTTATGTCCTCTAAGAAAGAAATCAAAAGTTTAAAAAATAGAGTCTCAATTACTGAATGTTGCTTAGTTATGAACAATGGAAAGTCTTGTGAAGGTTTGATTCCTGAGGCAAAAGAGATTGCATGTGCTTGTCGCAAAAGATTGAATTTATCACCAGGTATGGGACTTGCTTGTAAGAAGTGATTACTTTGTAGTACTTTGTAGTGTGTTGCACTCCTGAACATGAATTAAATCAACAAGATAAAGTACCCTTCACCACCTCCACCACAAGACGCGGGGCCGCGTGTTAGCTTGATTTTTTAAATTTCCTAAAGCCTTCGACAATAAACATTCTCATGAGGATTTGGTAGGGAATATCTCTTTTTTTTGCCTCTGCTTTCAGGTCTTCTACTAATTTTGGATCAAGCGCTACAGAGGTGGGAACTTTTTTAAGTTCTCCTTTTTTGCCGCGAACTTTTTTCAGGCCTTTTTCGATTGCCTTCCAATCCGCTTTAACTGATTTTTCATATCCCTTTTCACTTTTTACGTATCGACTCATAATTTCTCCTTTCGGTTCGGATCATAGCACGAATTGAGATAACTCTAATTCGACCTTCTCTGATGGTGAAAGAGGCCATCAGTAGCTTTCCTTTAAAGTCCATTCCTAGAACTCCAAATCGTGGCTCATTTGTATCAGGACTAATTTGAATTCCTAAAGGCAGCAAAAAGTCCAAATTTTCGAAAAGCTCTTCCGCTGATTCAACAGAGATATCGTGCTTTTCTTTGCTCTTTTTCTCATTGCCTGAATCCCATTCAAAGAAAAATTCCTCTTGAGAGAAAAGCCAAGTTGCTAACCATTCAACGAATTCGAATTGAGACACTTATATAGTGTACGGCACTATATAAAAAGAATCTAGATCTATGTTTTGGCATAGTGAAAAGTAGTGGTTCTTTGAAGAGAGCCTTTTGAATACAGAGACTTAAGACTAGGTCACCACCTCCACCATATGACGCAAGGCCATCAGGTCAAGACGCTTTAATCCACTTCGTTAGTGGCTTTTTCTCTGAAACAACGCAGTCACGAAGGTAAAGGTTTATGAGAGATTGATAAGAAACATCATTTTCTTCAGCAATGTCTTTGAAGTATTCAACTACTGCCTCATCTAGTCTTATTGTAATTTGTTTCTTTAGTTTTTTTACATAAGGGTTCTTCTTCCCCTTCATTTTAGAAAAATCATACTCTTTTCTCATTAGGTCCACCTTTGATTAAAATCTTTCTTTTCTCTCTTAGTGAGCTTTCTTGCCGAAATGACTCTAATTACAGATCCAGACCCCCGCTCGCAAAAACAAGTCAAAGGCAAATTTCCTGAAAAACTGAATCCCGTAATTATAAATCGGTCCTCATCTTCTGAGTGGTCGGGGTCATCAAAAATTACCGCTGCATCACTGTAAAATCGGTCTTCGCTTCTTCAAACGAAACACCATGCTTCTTTTGATTCGCACGGTTCTTCTTTTCATCCCACTCAAAATTCATTACATAACTATACCATAATTACAACGTAGTGCAATTGTAAAAATAGGATTTTGTATATTCGTAGTGAAATGTAGTCCCTCTACTGCCTATCCTTAATAAATTCAGGTAATTAGTACGAATATCCACCTCCACCAATTTGAAAGCACAAAAGATTTCGAGTAGTTATAGTTCAGTAGATTTTAAGGTCAAACCCGAAAAGACATTTATGAGTTATGAAATGATGGTTGGGCTACAAATAAAAAATGACCAGATGTATTCGGATTATCGACAGGCCATGAAACCTTTGCTCGAAAAAGCAAGCGGAGGGTTCAGGTATGATTTCAAAGTATCTGAAACTTTGAAGAATCAAGAAGGGCGTCCAATCAACAGGGTGTTTGCTATTTATTTCGGAAGCAAAAAATTAAGCGATGAGTTCTTTTCTGACCCAGAGTATGTCGAAATCAAGAGTCAGTATTTTGAGGGGGCCGTTGAGGCGACGACAATTATTTCAGACTATGAAAGGAATAGTTAAACAACGGCCTCATCTAGCTTTCTGTGATCTAGTTCTCTAGCGGCTTTGCATAGAAATTTTTCCTCCCCTTCATTTTAGAAAAATCATACTCTTTTCTCATTAGGTCCACCTTCGATTGAAATCTCTCTTCTCTTTCTTAGTAAGCTTTCTGGCCGAGAAGATTCTAATTGCAGAACCGGAGGCCCAAAGGCCATTAGAAATCGTAAGATTTTCCCTCGTGATCAGTCCGCCTCGAAAGTTATCTATTTGTCGACCAAGAAACCCTAAGAGAAATGGAAAGTGCCTCTGAAAAACTGCATGCCGGCCATGAATCGTTTTGCTATTGAATACGGTAAAGGTTTGAATGTTAGAGAACTGCAGTTACGCAATCATTTTTACAGGTCCTCTCATAACGGAGGGCAGCGGGCTATGCTGACTTTTTTAGCTTGTCTAGCCCATCTAAGATTAAAACCCTAATCAAGACTTGATAGGGGATATTTTGCTTTTTAGCAATGGCCTTGAGTTCACGAATAGTGGTCTCATCTAGGGCCACGCTTGTGGGTTTTTTGGGAGCATTTTTAAAACGCTTCATAGCGGCCAAAATCTTTTCTGCATCTAATTCAAAAGATTCCTCATACTCTTTTTTGGATTTTACGTAAGATTTCTTCATATGTAGTCCTTTCCTTTTTTTTAGCAGGTCTTGAGCTTATGACTCTTATCCGACCGTCTCTGAAGGTAAAGGCGATCTGAAAAAGTCTTCCTTTTAAATTCGGTCCGATTATTCCAAGTCTTTGCTCATCTACTTTTGGAGAGATTTGGATTCCCAGGGGAAGGGCCAGTCCGGATCTGAATACCTCTTCTATTTCATCAATTCCTATATCGTGCTTTATCTTATTTTTAGAAATGTTTTTCCTATCCCATTCAGATTCAAAATATGAAGTTTCTAGAATCCAAAGAAGTAACCATTCCACAAATCCCCATTGTGTCATTACACACTATTAAGCCACTGTAATCATAGTGGCTAGTTTGAATTGTGAAAATTTTTTAGAATTAGGCCAATTGTAGTGAATAATAGAGTTTCTAGGAAATTAATAAACTAAATATATAATGGGTTAGAATATTGCTCACCACCTCCACCATCGATGACTTGAGGCCGTTTCCTGGTTACGCAGCGTCTGCTATTTTACTTCTAAATTTCTCAAGTCTTTTATGGCCTTTAATTTCTTGAAGCCCATTCGGGAAAAGTAATCTTTCTACTCGAACTCCGTAAATTACCGAAAACCTTCCGGCCAAATCCGCTCCAATCTTTCTTTTATCGTTTTCCAGTGCAGAAAGGTTGGAAACTGAAATTTCTATCGCCTTTGCAACATCTTTCTGCGTAAGTCCAAAACGACCCCGAAAAGCTCTCAATATCTTTCCAGTAGTTAGCTTACCTGTCTTGAAACTCATAAAAACCTCCTAGCTATAATCATGATCGGGAGCTATTCTAATTACATTTATTAAGATTTGATTTTTGTCTACCGTATAAATCAACCGTGCCCCTTTCTGATCTAGTGAAATAGAGCGCTGCCCTTGTTGTTCTTTCTTAAGAGGATGATCATTGAGCATGATAAATAAGTCCGAACGCTTATATTCATCGTATCCGATTTCCTCAATTTCGGTTTGCCAGAATTCGATTAAATCTCGAATCTCTTCAGTGAACAAACCTGCTCTCAAATCGCGACGGAACTTATTCATTACGTCAGAACGAAAGGTCACCCTTGTTATCATTATTGATAATTTACTATATATGATAACCTTCTTCAATCAAATTGGAGAAGCATGTAATGTAGTTGATGGTAGCTTTATACAGAAAGAGAACTCATTATTTCAGCTACTTATGAGCGATTTTCCACCTCCACTAAAATCAGCGTAATGAAATTGATTTAAGCCTTTCAAATCAAAGAAGTTTGATTCGAGGACGTGGTGCACCGGTGTAGATGCAATTTTATGGGCTTAGAAAACCCAGCTTTGTTTCGTTGCTTTACTTCATAACTATTTCGTGGCCTAAAGGACTCAAATGATACAATTGTTTCCATGCCGATTAGAAAACGACCTTAATGTGCTCTTAACAAACCTTCGATTTAAGGAAGATCTTAAACTCCAAGAAATTGGTCTGATGTTTGATTTTAGCTTGGCCAAGGCTAATAAATGAAAAAAATTGTCGTTGGGATAAACGGATCAACAACTCCAAAGGTCACAGCTCCTTTTTGGAATGTAGTGAAATTTTTAAAGCCGGATGAGACGTGGGTGATTGCTTAAGTCAATTTCCAATATTTGGGAATAACTCGGAGTGTCCTAGTTTTTTGCAAATAGCTTTAGTCTGATGGAATAGAATTTCTATTCTCACGGGAAGGTCACCATGATCTTTTGAGTAAAATGAGACCTCATGTAGTATCTTGAAGAAAATTATATGTTCTGAGGTTTAATACTGGTTGCAATCAGAAAAAACGGAATGAAATCGTGAAGGGTCTTAATCTATTTGGGGCCTTTGTCGCTGTAATATCTTGTTTGGTAATCGTGTTCGATCAGTATTTTATATTTGATGTCTTGGGAAGCTTCCGTTTTCAGTATTTCCTTATTTTGGCCTTTTTTGCATCTCTGAATGTCTTTCGGAGAAATTATTATTTATTTACTGTTTTTATAGGTATTGCCTCGGCAAACCTCTATTTTCTTTTTCCGTTTTATATCGTGAAGCGATTACCTGTTGGGAGGGCTGACCTAACCATTCTTTTTTCTAATATTCGTGGAAACAGCAACGATTCAAATAAAATATTCGAACAGGTCAGATTGCACAGCCCTGATATAATTATCATTCAAGAATTCAACGAAATATGGTCGCAAAAATTTAAAAATCTGGCTTCGAAGTATAAGTTTCAAATAGAGAATAAGAGAGAAGATAATTTTGGAATCGCCGTTTTTTCCACGTTGATGATTAAAAATTACGATTTTTTAGTTGGGGATACCCAGATAAAATCGATTAATTTTGGAGTAGTTTTAGAAAATCAAAAGATCTCCATCCTAACCACTCACCCCTTACCACCAATATCACCAAAGTACTGGGAATTGAGAAATCACCAATACTCTGAGATTTTAAGCTGGCATAATGAACGAACTAAAAATAGAATTCTCATTGGTGACATGAACGCAGTTCCTTGGTCGCGGTATCTCCAAGAGCTTCAGGATAAATTAGATATGATTCCTCTTTATACCTCTGAGGGAACCTGGAATAGCAGTTTCCCGATTGGCCTTAGAATTAGTTTAGATCAGGCATACATTTCAGAAGACTTAAAAGGTGAGGTTAGGGTTCTTGATGATATTGGTTCTGATCATTTTCCAATTTTGTTACGAGTGAATCTGAAGTAAATTTTGTAGAGAAGTCATATGCAGTTACCAAGCGAAATTAGAGACCAGGCTCGAGATGAAGCCTATTATTATAACGATGTTGAAGCTTTTAGACATGCCTACGTTAGCGGTGTCTTTACGCAGATATATGGTGAACATGTTGCTGATGTTTTTGGGAGACTAAATGAGTTTCACCCAGGTGACCTTTATTCGAACTCTAATGATCCAAGCTCTTTGAATATGGACCTTTGGAATAACGCTATCGGAAGGAAATATGGAAAAACTACAAAGAGCAGGAGGACTCTTTTAAAAAAAATACATACCGCCTTAGATAAAAGAGAAATGATTACATCTCTTGAAGACTCTAGGATGTATACCGGAACTGTTCATGATCCAATAAACAAATCGAAACCTGTAATTGTAATTGGTAAGGCAGATTCTGGACGAAACGAGACTTTCTTTGACCTTATAAAAAATGAGGTTTTTTCACGAATTGAGTTTGTATCTCGAATCAAGAAAGGTCAATATCCGGGCTATTTTGTTAAGATAGTTCAAGGTGTCGCTACACCAGTTTCTAGGCCCGATAAAAGGCGATCTAACAATTTGTTCTGATTTTTTAAAAGCTGCGGCTAGAAAAAGATTTTCTTGAGATTTCCAAAATAGTCTTATCGGTCGCCAAACCCTGGGTCATTTTTATTCAGGATATTCCACCCATTCGCCGGTCAATCATAGACTGTAGCTTCCTTGAATCTTTTATAGTTAAGAAAGAAGTCTCAACAAGTAGTTCTTTGTTTTTTTCTAAGAGATTCAGCAGATCATTAATGACTTTATTGACCGATTTTTCATTGATATCGAAGCGTTTTGCAAAATCAACAAAGTGTCGCCTTTTGAATTGATCATCGCGTCCATCCATTTTTAAGGCCATGTGTTGATCGTTGTAGAGAAAAGTGCAGATGAGGTCATAAGCTGGAGTCAGCTGGACTCTTTTAGTCTTGTCATCCGTTTGTAAGCTTATATTTTTTGCATGAAGGTCTCCGTTACCAATAAGGTACGAAAAGATGTAGAGTTCAATCAACTTCAAAATTTCGATGAGCGGTGCGGTTGCTAGGTTTTGTATTCCCTGGCAGATTTCTTTTAGCGACAGACGATATTTATCGGCAGGATAGCGGTCCAAGAACTGACAGGCATCTTCTTGATGAATTTTAACGTGGGAATGACTGTCTCGATATCGCCTATCAAAGCGTTCAATCAGAAGACCCGCATTGTTTTTTTTATCGAAAACAATTTTTGAACAGTTCGTTTTTATTCCGCATTTTTGGGCCAGTTTTAAGCATTTGTGCTTATTTTGAATAAGAGTATTTTTGTCTTTGGGGTTCAATTTTAAGATATAAGATTTTTGTTTCTGAGCAATCTTTAGAGGAAAAGTTATCATTGAGGCCGATATTTTTTCTTGAACGCCGGCCATTCATTCTTCGGGTACTAGAGTTCCTTGCAGTGATTGCGAGAAAAGTTCGTAAAAGTCGACTTCTGCGAGAGTCGATGATTCTTGTTTTCGTATGGTATTCTGGTCGTTCAAAACATAGACATCTCCAACTGTATTTTCTCCGATACTTGCAAGTAGAGTGAAAAGGTCATCCTCTGAAGTTTTAATTCGATTGACGAGGGCCTTGAATCGCAGCCCTTCGGGAAGTAATCCGGCAAAGAAGGGAGGAAGGTTGAGTCCGCTGTAACTTAATTTTTTTGTCTGCTTCTTCATTGTGTAGGTAAAGTATTCGAACTGGTCGCTTTTTAAAAAATCGGCGTCAAAGATAATTTCGCAACCGACGTTTGTCCGTTTTAAATCGCCAACGAGGTGCTTGCCTTTATAAATCTGTAATTCATTTATTTCTTTGAAGTGAGTCACTTCTTATTTCCCCGCTTTCTATAACCAATCTCCAGTTCTAGCCCGAGAGTCTGAAGCACAGATAAAAGTTTATCCATTCGGACTGTTGGTTTGCCGCGTTCCAACTGGCTGACAAAATTCAAGCTCACCCCGGCCAGATTCGCTAAGTCGGTTTGATTGAGACCTTTGTCAAGGCGCTCTCTCTGTATTCTTTGCCCTAGGGCCTTCATAAGGTTTTCCCTCGTTGGTAGGAAATTCTCTATTAGTATATAGGAATACCGCTATAGCGTGGCGGAAATTCCCTCGATCATGTGATTTTCTCTCAAAAACCCAGGGAAAACCTGTGAATATTCCGAGTTTCCCTCGATCGTGGGATTCTTGAATCTAGACATTCGGTAATCCTCCAGTTTTAAAGGGATAGAAAACTCAAATCAATGTCAAACCAAACACCATTAAGGCCGAAGTTGCTCTTCTTTCAGTCGACAATTAAGCCATTCGTCGTCAATCTCTGCACCAAGTTTTTTATACATCTCAATCGCTGGTGTATTCCAGTTAAGAACTTGCCATTCAAATCGCGAGCATCCCGTTTCATTCGCTTCTTTAATTAAGAAGTTCATAAGTTCTTTGCCCAGGCCTTTGTTTCTAAACTCAGGACTGATGTAGAGATCTTCGAGATAGAGAGCTTTGCCTTTCCAGGTCGAATAGCGATTATAATAGAGGGCAAATCCGGCGTCGGCGTTACCGCTGTTTAAGACAACAGCTTTAAATAATGGTGTTGGACCAAAGCCGTCCTTTATAAATTGCTCTAAAGTAAGGGTGACTTTGTCAGCCGCATTTTCAAACGCTGCAAGCTCCTTAATTTTACGTAATAGGAATGGTGCATCTTCTTTGGTTGCTGGTTTTATAGGCATCAAAATCTCTTTTCATCATTTCATTTCCCTTCGGAAAACAGAACTGATCACTTTCTCAGGGTTCCAAAGCTGAGATTTTATTGTAGAACCGAGAATATGAAAACAAAAGGAAGCTGTCTTTGCAAAGCTATTGAATTTAGCTTTAGCGCTGATACGAAAAAACACTTTGAGGCCTGCCATTGTTCGATGTGTAGAAAGTGGAATGGTAGTCCTTCGATGACTGTTTCTTCGTGTGGAGATGTGGAAATTAAGGGTGAAGAAAATCTCTCAGTCTACGGGTCAAGTGAATGGGCCGAGAGAGGTTTTTGCAAAATTTGCGGTGGACATATTTTTTATAGACTCAAAGATCTAAGTTTAAATTTTTGTCATTTTTTTCTTGGAGCTCTAGAGAACCAGACCGAGTTTAAGTTTGATAAGCAAATTTTTGTAGACTCAAAGCCTGCACATTATTCATTTTCTGAGAAAACAAGCATGTTGACCGAGGAAGAAGTTTTTAGTGCCTTTGAAATCGCGGACGCTGACGAAGAGACCTAGAAAAAGATTTCTTTAATTCCACCAGCAACAAACTCCACAGCGATGGCCATCAAAATAAGTCCCATAATTCTAGTCATAACATTGACTCCCACTTCACCCAGAGTGCGCGAGAGTTTACGAGACATTCCCAAAGCTATTCTGATGACAATTGCTAGGACTAGTAATGCTAAGGTCGCACCCACCCAATGAAAAAACGTTGTAAAGCTGTTTGCTTGGATAACACTAGAGCTGATCGCCCCCGGTCCTGCTAACAGGGGAATGGCAATAGGGACGATTCCAATTTCTGAGCTATTTACGTTTCTGAGTTCTTCTTTGTTTAATTTGCTGGGCGCAGTCTTTGCGTTAAGCATGCTGAGTGCAGTCATCGAAATTAGAATTCCTCCACCAATTCGAAAGCTCGCAATCGAGATTCCAAAGAAGGCCAAAATCGAATTTCCAAAAAGTAAGCTCAAGCAAATAGTGACGAAAACGGCAGTTGAAGATGCTGTGGCGACCTTTTTAATTTCTTGGTCATTAAAACTTTGGGTAAGAGTGATAAATAACGGTAGTGCTCCTAGGGGATTGATAACCGACAGCATCGTCACGGCAAACTTTGCAACGTCCGAGGCGACCTCCATATTCATTGGCATATTCATGATTCGATAAAATCCATAAGTTCAAAGAGAGTAAGATGAGCAAATCTTTGTTTCAACAAAAAACGGTCGCCCTTCAGCTGGGCCTGTTTGATACTATTTCCGTTTCGTCCCAGGAGGCAATACCAAATTGTTCCTACCGGTTTGTCTGTGGTCCCACCATTAGGCCCTGCAATGCCAGAAGTAGCGATAACGTAATCGGCTCGCGTGAGTTTTTGAACACCGCTTGCCATCTCGGCGACCACTTTACCACTAACGGCGCCGTCTTCTTCCAATGATATAGGTGACACACCTAGGATTGATTGTTTCAAAAGATTTGAATAGCTCACAATACTTCCAAGATAAACATCGCTGCATCCGGAAACTTCCGTCAGTAAATGAGAGATCAATCCACCAGTACAAGACTCGGCGAGGGCCAATGTTTGACCGCACTTTCTTAAACGCCTTAGAAGCTCGGAAGCTGGCGCTTCATTATCAAGGGTCCAAACATGCTGGGCCAATGGACCATTCATTATAATATCGCAGATCTGTTTTTTCTTTTCTTCACGCTGCTCTTTAGAACCCACAAGTGTGACAGTAATATCTACTCCCATAATCTGAGGAAGGGAGGCCACAGCACCGTAGCTTTCCAAAGTTTCCCAAAGACCAGGGCAGAGCTGAGTAAAAATTTTAGATTCAGGAATTAATTTAGTGCGAATTCTCAACAGCTCTTGAGGCAAGAGTTGGTGTCTCAAAAAAAAAGGCTCAAAGTATTTGGCCTCTACAGACTCGGTGATCATAACTTGAAATTCTCGTGGCACCCCCGGAAGGGCCAACGCTAGCTTGTCATCAAATTCTGCGAGATGCCCACAGGCGCTACCAATAGGATTAGAAACTTCGTGCACATTTGCATTTGTGGACGCGAAGGCCTCTTTGAAATACTGCTCAGTGATATCGTCTTTCGTTGGGCCTAGGCCTCCTGAGATGACAATTAAGTGAGAGCGGCGCTTGGCCAACTTAAAGGCATCCAATAAATCCTCAGGTTCGTCTGCCACAAAAGAACAGTAATTAATTTTACGGCCTTTCTTGGCCAAAAACTGGGAAAACCACTGAGTTTGCCGATCTTGAATACTGCCGTTTAAAAGTTCTGAGCCAATGATGATCAATTCGGTTTTCATGGGCCCATTGTCGCAAATTTAGCGCTAAACTTGAACAAGTCTCTATATTTTCTTCGCAATAGTATTCTTTTGCTCAACTCAAACAAAACTTTGAGCTATAACACTCGCTATGGAAGAGATTTCGATAAAAGTGCCCGCCGGAGAAGATGTGGCCAAACATCTTCAACGCCAAGGCATCGGCGCCGATAATTATCGAATCCTTGCTCGTTCGCTTGATGCGAGAAGAGCGAGACAAGGAAGACGACCTGTCTATACTTACCGAATCTCCCTAGGTTCTGAAGTGGGAAAATCTGCTTTTAGTCCCGATGTTTCAAATGGCCTTCCCCAATACTCTCCACTTTTTAGACCTCCAGTGATTGTAGGTGCTGGACCAGCAGGACTTTTCTGTTGCCTCAGATTACTTGATTACAACATCCCCTCTATTATCGTGGAGCGAGGAGCGAGTGCTAGAGAGCGCATGATTCATATCTCAAAGTTTTGGAGAGCAGGGGAGCTCAACTCCGAAAGCAATGTGTGTTTCGGTGAGGGAGGCGCTGGGCTCTTTAGCGATGGAAAACTGAACACCCGAGTGAAATCTCCCTTAGTTTCTTATGTCATGAAAAAATTTGTACAGATGGGTGCACCTGAAGAAATTCTTTTCGAAAGCTCCCCTCACTTGGGCTCGAACCGAATCCGCAAGCTCATAGCGAAAATGACTGAGTACATTCAGTCTCAAGGCTCCCTTGTGTTGAGAGGTGAAAAGGCCCAAGAAATTTTCTTGGAACCCGGCGCTGGCAGAACAGTCAAGGGTGTTCAATTGGCCCGAGGAAGCTTTCTTCAAACCAACCACTTGATTATTGCAACCGGACATTCCGCAAGAGATATGTCCCAACATCTCCAAGCGCTGGGAGTTGAGGCCAAAGAAAAAGACTTTGCCGTTGGTGTAAGAATTGAGCATCCGAGGCGTTTCATTGACGAAACTCAGTATGGAAAATTTGCAAAAGAATTAGGCTCTGCCAGATACCGACTCTCTCATTATAATCAAGAAACAGAGCGCGGAAGTTATAGCTTTTGCATGTGTCCGGGCGGACATGTTCTCTCAAGCGGGAGCGAACCTGGGCGCTTGGTCTCCAATGGAATGAGCAATGCTGCCTGTAATTCCCCTTGGTCTAATGCTGCAATTGTCGTTTCAGTCAATGCCGCTGATTGGAAAAAAATTTTGGGCGAAAACGCATCTGGTTTTGACTTCCAAGAGCTACTGGAAAAAAGGGCGTACGAGCTATCAGCAAAATTGGCCACTGGAAAAGAGCTTCCGGCCATGCGAGTGAGTGATTTTCTTAAACCAGGTGCTCGGGCGCTGACTCTGCCTCCCAGTTCGTCACCATCGCGACTGGTCGCTGCCGATATTCGCACCATTTTCCCTGACTTTATAAATCAGCATCTTAAAGACGCACTTAAGCAATTTAATCATCAAATTCCTGGATTAATTCAAAGTGATGCTGTGATGATTGCCCCTGAAACGAGAACGTCCTCTCCTGTTCAATTTCCCAGAGATTCTAAGACGTTGATATCTTCCAATACCGATGGGCTTTATCCCTGCGGGGAAGGTGCAGGTCACGCGGGCGGCATCACTTCCGCTGCTGTAGATGGTGTAAGGGTCGCGGATGCAATCGTAAAAAAAGAATTTATGTCTTAGTTCTTGCTGTTGACGTATTGAAGAGATTTACAAAAAATGACGCTACAATAAATTCAGAGGAGAAAAAATGAAAGATAATGCTGTGGGATGGTTTGAAATTTATGTCGGAGATATGGGTCGTGCCAAAAAATTTTATGAGCAGGTTTTTAATCAAAAGTTTGAAAAACTTGAAGCACCGACTGGCGAAGAGATGTGGTCTTTCAATGGGGATTTCGATCGTTACGGAGCTCAGGGCGCACTCGTAAAAATGGAAGGATTTACTGGTGGAAAAAATAACGTACTCGTTTATTTTTCCTGTGATGATTGCTCAGTCGAAGAAAAAAGAGTTATTGAATTTGGTGGCGAAATTGAAAAAAGTAAATTTTCAATCGGCCGGCATGGCTTTATTGCTTTAGCAGTTGATACTGAAGGCAATATGATTGGGCTACATTCCAATAAATAATTATCCCTAGGTCTCAGCTTCGTGAAGTAATTCTTCAGTGAAAATTCCCTGGGGCCTAGGAAAATTTTTGAAAACTTTGCTGGCCCTTGAATAGATGTCCGTTTCAAAGGCCTTTTCATACTTTACGTCTAGGACATAACTTTTTCCAGTTAGCAAGATAGCAGGTCGACCTAAGACGAGTTCTTCTTGAACAATCAATATGATTGGGCGCTTGAGATACACAAATTTACTAGTCGATATAATGTCTCTCAATTTTGATTTGATCATTCCAATATTTACATCTTTTTCAAAATAAAATTTCACGACCACCATCATATCTAGAGCGCCAGCATTTCCGGAACTCACAGCATCTGTAATAAATTTGGAATTTGGAATGGTGACAAGGTTATCATCTAGAGTCACTAATCTAACAGCACGGAGCCCAATCGAGCGAATCTCTCCGTAAAATCCTTCAAATGTGACTCTATCGCCGACTTGGAAAGGTCTATCAAATAGCAAAATAAGGCCGGCGATAATGGATGCAATGAGATCTTTGAGTGATAGTCCTACTGCGACCGCAATACTTCCACCCGCTGCGATTAACAGCTCTTTCGGAGGTCTTATGATGGAGAAAAACAATAGGTTGGCCCCGAAGATATACGAGAAAAAAGAAAGTACTGTCTCAATTTGGGAAATTAAGAGGCGCCTTGCAGGAAAAAGCTTTTCTAGTCTGTCTGAGAAAAAGCTAATTAGTCGAACGAAAAGGACGAGCGCTAAAATACTCGTCAAAAAGAAAACTATTTTTGTGATATCGAAGAGTTCGAGAAAAAGAGAGACTTCATCAATTGGTGCTTTATCCATAGATAAGATTCCTTCCAATGAGTTGCGCATAGACACTGTATTGCGCGCGGGGGTGAATTCTCCACCTTCCGCCTTCATCTCTTTTCAAACAAAAACAGTCCTCTCCAAATTTGAGCGCCTGGCGAACGAGGCTTTTGGACATACTACAAACTTTTAAGATCTCAGAAAGCTTCAGTTTTTCATGTTTCACAATGGCCGCATAGATCATCATCGTCTCATCTCTGAGTTCTGCTAGTAAATTAGGATCGATAAAATCAGGGACACTCACTTTTGTCGTGTTTCCCCACTCTTTTGAAGTCGCGGTCAGCCAAAGCTCTTGAGCAGTGAGTGGATTCCCGCGCGACTGACCCCAGAGAAGTCTAAAGAATTGAACCTCTAGCCCAGATGAGGACTCCAAGATATCTCCTCTGTGAACTGCACTTATGACTCGATCAAACCGCAGCTTGTATCCCGATTTTTTATGTCTTTGTAAGATAAGGTCTTGAATCTCTGAATCTCTCCATGTGCTTAGTTCAATTTTATGGCCATTAAAATGGTCAAGACCGAAAAGCCCATTGAGGTGAAGGAGCGACCTCGTATCGCAAGAAAATACCCAGAAAAGATTATCGAGCTGAAGGCTTGTAAGGTCTATGAGCGAGCGATAAGCACCAAGACCCTCAGTCGTATTAAGATAGAGTTGTTGAATATCATCTATGATTAAAAGGGTTTTCGGCATAGTCTTGTCGATTTTTTCTAAATCCGCTGTTGTTTGGATTTCGGCGGAAAAGGCCTTGGACAGCTCAGAAAATAAGTCTTTCTTGGTCGTCACTTTTTTATCTAAGCTGATTTTTTTCACCGCTATACTGTTTTGAATGTTTTCTTCGAGTACCTCTAAAAAGGTCGACTTACCCATTCCGTAGTATGCGTGGACCAAGATGAGATCATCAAAAGCACTCTCTTTAGACCAGCTTTCAATAATAGAGCTACAGGTCTCCAGAGGTGAACGTGAAAGTGTTAGGCATTCGTTTTTCTCTAAATGAGTATCAGGATTTAAAAAAAGCGCCTTGTAGGCATCGTCTTGTTCAGTTGTATTTGTTTGTTTTTCACTAGTAGCACCCTCTAGACGTTTTTTGAAAATCTCGGAGCTGATTTTTTTTCCAAAATCATATTGTCCGATATACTGATAGACCCACTTGAGTAAGAGGAAAAAAAGATTGCCCAAAAATAACAGAGGGTAGACTAAGAATTCAATAATTGGATTTTTTAACTGCACCAAGAACGCATAGGGTTTGGGCCAAAGCCATTGCTCAGATAAAGTCAGCAGTTCCCTTTTCCAGCTCCGCGCCTCTTTAGCGATTAGGGCAATATTCAGACAAATAATTGCATCAAAAACAATATTGTAAACCAGCGCCTGCCTAACAGCGTCTTCGGTTGCATGCAAAAAGGCCCATTCGAGAAAGAAAAGAATACTTAATCTTGCCGCTGTTTTTTCTACTTCGATTTGCTGAGTCCGAATTTGGTCGAGATTTTTTGATAAAAGGACTTTTCCTAAAAGAGCGCTAAAGAAAATAAGAAAGGCCCTATAGAGAACATAAATTTGTAAATAGGGGAGAACAATCATAATAGGTGCCAAGAGAGTTCCGCTCAAAAGCACCCGGGAAATAGGAATGGCCAAATAGGCAAAGAACCAGGGAAGAAAAGGGTTTATTTTGCCAATCCAGGCAGAAAGAGAGACCTTCCTTCGGAAATTATCTTTGCCAGAACGAATCAGCTGATAGCGCAGGTCCTCTAAAAATTTAGAAAATAATCTAAAAGCTCTCAGGAGAGCGATTGGTAAAAAAAGAACAAACAACAACAAACACAGCTGGCCAGCGATCGCAGCATGACCCATCGGCCCTTTGGCTGCCATGGCCTTAAATTCAAAAAATTTTTCCGCGAACGTCGCCAACAGTCGGTATGGGACAATTTGAATTTCCCTTAAAATATCTTTCAATCTGGTTTTAGAAATTTCCCATACAGAGTATTCATTTTGCTCGATGAGCACCGCCATAATGGCCGCTCGAACACGACCTGCTCTTAACAAAAGTCGATTGTTCATCTCATCTCGGGCCTTTTTCGAGCTATAAATTTTCTCTTCTAAGAGTCTTTTGAGATTGAGTGCCTCTTTAGCTGTTTCGGTTGATGTTTCGACATTGGCCAACATAATTGGAATCTCTATCTCCGGATCTTTGGTCAAAAATAGTCCACCTATAGTCTCGTCAACGACTTTTCTCCAAATGCGGTTCACAGAATTCAAATCACTTGGGCCGAGGCCATAGGCTCCGATAGCGAGAGTCTTTTCGTAATCTTTGAGGGCGATAATTTTATTTGAAATGGCCTTGACCTGGCCGGTCGAATTTTGGAGTTCCAGCTTTTCTATTTTCTGCAGATCGTCTCGGTAAACTTGAAGCTCTACGAAAACCTTGCCATCTTTAGGTTCTGTCTTTCCAATCAAAAGGCCAGGCTGAAGTAAAAGAAAAACATGAAAAATATATCTCATACTTTATTTTTATCATTCATTTTGCTTGGAAATCTATTTTTTCTCCCAACTCTGAGCGCTAATTCAAAATTTAATTTAGATATGGCCGTTTTCTCAGCATCTCAACAGGTTTTGAGAGGAGCCGTTTTTTTTCCTCAATGGTCATTTATGTTCGGACCTTCCCTCTCGTTTTTGGATCGTCAGATTACTATCCGCGGTCCGAGGATCAGTTGGCAGAAAACTTGGCCAGAACTTGAAAATCTTTCCACTGAAGTTGGACTGCGCTATCTAAGAGACGGCAACCCGCCATTTACCCTAGGATCTGACTTTGACGAAGAAACAGATTACCGGGCATCTCGCTCAGATTCTTTGGAGAGCTTCCTTAATCTTCATTTTCGCTTCGGGTTTCGAGAACTTTTTGCTGTGTCTTTGAATATTGTGCCTGAACTTCATAGACATCGCGGTTTTTTCTATCAGCTTGGATTCACAGCGCCTCTTTACCGATTCATTTCTCTCGAAACTCGTATCGGGACCGCCACTGCTAGTCACAACGAGTATATCTATGGCGAAGGGGCCAGTTCTGGATTCACCCATCAAGACTTAAATCTCAGTTATTTTTATCCTAAGTTATTGGGGGCGAGATTTTTGCTCCAGCTACAACAAAGCTGGATTTTACAGACTGCTAACAGGCAAGCAGATAGAGTAAGAGGAAATGGAGATCAAATAGTTCTTCGCTGTGGTCTTATTTGGGAGCTGATTTAGTCCCTTTCGAAATACTCAATCTTTTCAACTTTTCGTGATTTTAGTTCTATATAATTAAACAGCATAGGTCCCTGCCCTTTCGCCTCACCACGGAGCGGAGTTCCGTAAAAACCCTCCTCCGCAATCTTAATGCTGATAATATCTGCTTCTTTAAACAAGAGCTTTCCTGAGATAATAAGCTCTCCAGATTCCTTTTTTCTCGCAAAAATATCGACGTAAGAGTTTGAAAAAATGGTGCGAGGTCCTTCAGACAATTCACTCTGTGTAAAAGTGCTTTCAAGACCGTAGTCAAATTCCTTCTCTGGGTGAACGCCCAAGTCTCTAGAGTAGAGCGAGATTGAATCAGTGGAGGAATTATAGCAAACAACAAATAAAGGAACCGTGATTTTACCGATATGAAAGCTATTATAAATTAAAAATCCGTGAGGATTTTCCGCTGATAAATCGCACACAACTGATGCATGATCCAAAACATCAATATTTTCAGGCGGTGCAGAGATGCCAGGCCTCCAAAGAATTCCAAAAGTAAGTAGTACAAAAATTTTGATAAAGTTCATTTCAATCCTCACCATTCACGCTTTGATAAATGGTATCGATTTCAACGAACTATGAAAAGATTGTTAACTCGCTTTATCCCAAAGCTTTTTAAGGAGTTTATTATAATCGTGCGACAGGTCTTGATATTGGTCTGTTTTCCGGATCCCCATAGGCACTGGTGATTCACTTTCGAGATTTTCTTTGACGCTCTTGTGAAGAGAATAGATTGGACCAGCGGAACGGTGCGACAAAAACACCGTCGTGAGAAAAGCGAAAATGCCAAAGAAAACCGGAGGAATCAGCGACAGACCAATCATAAAAAGACGATGCGATTCTAGTGAATCAAACATAAGACTCTTGCCGTCCATATTGGTTTGTTCAATCATTTCTTTCATTGAGTTAATCGAAGAGTTTGCAAAATAAAGAGTGATTCCAACGATCCCCAAATAGCCAACAAATAACAATGTAGACGCGGGGAGCTGAACCGCTGGAGTGATGAGATACTTTCGGCGCCTAAATTTTGTCTTTTTCATATTCATCCTATTTGGTCCTAATTATTTTACTTCTCAATAATACCATAGGTTAAAAATCCTCGGTCTCGCGACCCTTAGAATGGTCAAAACAAAGGGTTCGCCTCAATAAAAGAGATTTACGACAAAGCTTCTAAGTCCTAGAAATTCTTGGATTAACTCGCTTTCTTCTCAAAATATTGGAGATCGACTAAAAGGGCTGCCGCCAATACTAAACGGCGATGATCGTCAGAGAGCGAAGCACGAGAGAATTCTATAATAAAATTATCCTTATCCGTATAGGCCTCAGAAAGCAGTCCGGACCACTTTTTTGTAATACAGGCAATTTGATATTCCCGGCGAAAAATTGGAAAAGTCCAGATCTTCCAAAAAGGAGATTTCATAGTGAACAAGACGGCCCCTCGGGGATCTTGAAATTCAAATTTCTTATAAAACAAACTAAATTTTTTATGAACGCTGCCAATCTTTGTCTTGTCGATAAGCTGAACTTCCAAGCATTCAAAGTAAAAACGGAAAGGATGATGGGCCACCATTATTGGCTGTTTTTGGTTATCATAAAAGTAGAAATCAAATGTTCGCCAATGACCTAAATACTGCCGCAAAATCGCCAGAGCAATGCCTTGCTTTTTCTCAGCAGCAAATCCGAGTTCATTTTTATTACCGTCTAAAATCTTAAATTTATTGCGGGTTTCGAATCCGAATAACTCTGCAGCTTCATGAATTTGCTGAACATGGAGAAATGTATGTTGGCCGAGGTCCATTCTGATATTATCTAAAAGCTATTCATTAAAGTCTACGATGCACCTCATTTTATCGCCTGTGTTTGACCAGATAACCGACTGAATCTGCTGGGCAAATAGGGAACTCTTTGGTCCCTTGAGGTCAGAATTGGTCAGGTCTATCTTCCAGATTGTTCTGGCCACCTTTTTATTCATATCCAGCATCACCATTTGCATAAGCGCCGGAAGATCTTTGCCGATAGTATTCACAACTTTCAGAATCTTTTGTTCAGACGCTGATGATGCTAAAAACTGGTCGCCATAAACCATGATAAAGGTAAGCTCGAAGTAGGCCGGCAGTCTTTCAATGGATTTAAAATCCCCTGATCCAAAAATTTCTTTACCAGAATCCGTGGCCTGGGCCAAAAAACCTGCTCCTTGGGCAAAAAATCTCTGAAGCCTTTTCAAGCTTTTCTTAGAATTTAGAGACGTTGGGTTGGATTGAGAAATATCTTTTAATCTGTTGTAAGCAAAATAGGTGAATTCACTGAGCACACTCAGAGCAAGTTCACCTTTCTTGACATCTTTTAAATAAAAATTTGCTAGGCCATGAAATGTTTTGAAATTAAGATGACGTGTAAGAAATCTGAAAAACTTTATCTTTGTGTGAATTAATTGTGGAGTTTCAAAGGCGATATCTTTAGAAAGAATATCTTTAAAGAGTTCCTCGGCAACTTCATGATCCACCCGAGAACTTCTCTCAGAAAGCTCAATCTGGTGATCGATTAAGGCCGATTGGACGAGTGCCCTTTGTGTTTTATTATAGGACGAAGAAAAGACAAGATAGGATTGAGACATTTTAATGAAGGTTTTCAATGCCACATCAGCTATAGAAAAATAGGGCAAGACGTCGCAAATTTTTTCTGCTGATTTTGTTGCTATACGAATTTTTTGTTCAGCTGATAGTTCGTCTTGTGAAGTATTAACGTTTTCAAAGACCAATCGATAGAGTTTTTCCAAAGATTTCTCAGTTTCAAAAATGCTCGTCTGCTCAAAGGTTTCATCTTCTATCATCGATGCGAGCAACCGAAGGTCGCTGGTTTGAGCGTAGGTTTGTAAGCTCAATGCCGAAGCATAAATAAAGACAGAAAATAGGAATTTCATTTTTTCTCGTTTACCGCGGGTGCTTGTCCATGGCAATTGTGGGAAGGTAAAAACTACAGAAATGTAATAATGAAATTTTAAGACTGAGGACAATTTGCTCGATATCTTTTTTCTACCCGAAATTATCTTAGACTTTTGGTCGTATTGGTTTTTGCCAATTTCTTTCATTCCCGCCCTAGTCGCAGCAGGAGATGCCGTCATCCATAAAAAGGATTCCAAGTCGGCACTGGGGTGGGCAGGAATCATTATTATCTCACCTTTTCTTGGCCCACTTATTTATTACTTTTTTGGAATCAACCGGATTAAGCGAAAAGCGCGCAGAAAATATCGCCGAAAAATGAAAGGGGGAAGAAGAGATATTCTTTCGGAAGAAAAGCTTCCAGAGATTCAGGAGTGGCAAGGAGCAATTTATCGCACAGGTAATTCTTTGGGAGGGTTTCCGGTTGAGTCGGGCCAATCGATTGAGTCTTATAAAGGTGGAGAGCAGGCCTATCCGGCCATGATTGAAGCAATCGACTCGGCCCAAACAAGCGTCAACCTCCTCAGTTATACCTTTGAGATGGACGCCTCTGGAATTCTGTTTATCGAAGCGCTCGACAAGGCAAATCGTCGAGGAGTGGAAGTTCGAATTTTAGTAGACGATGTCGGATCGTTTTTTACAAAATTTAAATTTTACCGAGAGCTAAAAAATAGAAACCTTAAAGGAGAGGTTTTCTTATCAGTGATGCTCAAAACTCGGTTTACCAATCTCCGCAATCACCGCAAACTCATGATTGTCGATGGGCTCAAAGCTTTTTCAGGAAGCATGAATATTGGAAACGAATATGATTTAAGTATCGAAAGCGAAGAAATGATCGAAGATGTTCATTTCTCTATTGAAGGGAAAATCGCGAGGTACCTTCAGCAAATTTTCTGTGAGGATTGGGAGTTTGCTTCCGGCGAAAAATTGAGCGGAGAGGCATGGTTTCCCGATGACCGAGCTTTTTTAAAGGGCGGCCCCCTAGGCGTGAGGCCTGTTCTTAGTGGCCCAACCTTTGATGATGACCGCCTTTTTTGGCATTTTTTGGCCGCTCTACAGGCAGCCGAGAAATCCATAATGATTGCTACACCGTACTTTATCCCCAATATGAGTCTGATTTCGGCCATATGCGGAGCACAGTTGCGCGGAATTGAGATCGATATTGTCGTTCCACAAAATTCCGATCACTGCTATGTCGATTGGGCAATCATGGGAAATTTGAGAGTTCTTTTGGAAAAGGGAATTCGAGTATGGGCCTCTCCTGGAATTTTTGACCATTCTAAGCTCTTGGCCGTGGATGATTCTTACTGTCAATTCGGTTCCGCAAACTGGGACAACCGAAGTTTGCGCTTAAACTTCGAACTCAATATTGAAGTTTTTGGGAAAGAGTTTACTCAGACGATCAAAGATCTCATTGAACAGAAAAGGCTAAAGTCTCGGCTCATCACTTTAGAGGAATGGGAACAACGCCCAATTTGGAAAAAGTTTCGGGACGGGCTCGCCCGCACTATGGCCCCTTATCTTTAAATTTGTTTTGGACTAAACTAAGGCAAAAGAGGTTGTTATGGGCGGACACCACCACCATCATCATCACCACCAAGGCGATGCCAAAAATTTGCTGATTGCCTGCGGCCTTAACTTCGGTTTTTGTTTGATTCAGTTTGTAGGGGGGTACTTAACAAACAGTGTCTCCATTACCTCTGATGCCCTTCATGATCTGGGTGATAGCATGGCCTTATTATTTGCCTATTATGCAGAAAAAGTTGGTCTACGCTCTCCTGACCAAAAATTCACCTACGGATATCGCCGTTTTTCAGTACTGGCAGCACTTCTCAATGGGTTAATTTTGGTTGGCGGATCTCTTTATGTGCTTACCGAGTCTGTTCAAAGGATTAAAAATCCTGAAGCGGTTATTCCTGAAGGTATGTTGCTTTTGGCCATTTTGGGGCTTTTGGTCAATGGGTTTGCTTTCATGAGATTGAAAAAATCTCAAGGGCACAACGCTAAAATGATTCAAGCCCATTTTTTAGAAGATATTTTGGGCTGGGTTGCTGTTTTTATTGTTTCGATTGTCCTGTTTTTTTATCCCCTCTATATTTTAGATTCTATTCTTTCTATCCTTATTGCGTTTCTTATTTTGCGAAATGTCTGGGGACAGCTCGTCCAGATTTTTGTTATTTTGATGCATAAATTTCCAAGTGACCTGGGGCTCCAAGAGCTCACTCAGAAAATTCAACAGTTTCCCGAAGTTCAGGATGTCCACGCTTTTAGGGGCTATGCCCTCGACTATCAAAACTATTCGTTAAGCTTTCATGTCGTCGTTCCAGGTGAAACGACCGTTTTTGAATTAAACGTGCTGCGCGAGAGTATAAAGCGCATCCTTAGTGAGGGGCATGTTACCTTCTCATCGATTGAATTTGAATCTTCGGGCAAATGCTCTTAAGTCTAAGAGTCTCTTAGACTAACTTCGATACGTTTAAATTTGCCTTCTCCAACCGAAATTGTCTTCACTTGATCATCTGTCCCAAGATGTTGATGAACAAGTCGTCGTTCTGCAGAATTTAGAGGGCGTAATAACACGGCCTCTTCTGTTTCCAGGACTTGCTGTTTTATTTTGTCGGCCAATCCGAGAAGCTCTTCTTCTTGACGTCTTTGATCTTGGTAGCGCAAAGAAATCCGGATGTTTTTGGGAAGATAAAGCTTTCTTGAAAGGAAGGTCTTACTGAGCTGCTCAAAAGCATGCATCAACTCTCTTCCATTTTTCAAAAGTAATCCCCCATCATCACCCGTGAAATTCACGTTAACTTGGGGCGATTTATAGGACACTCTGACATGCAACTCAAGACCTGCTCGCTTGATCACTTCCATCAAAAATGGTGTGAGCAATTTTTTATAAAATGGTTTTAGTGTGAAGCGATATGTTTTTTCCTGGGGGCCAAAGAAGAAAAACTTCTTTTTTCTTTTTTCTGTGATTTCAAACCTCAATAAATCATCATCTAGTAATCCAAAAGAGAGTCGTGCCTGTCGAAACGCGTCTTTCTCATTGGCCGTTGTTATCAAAAAGCTGCGGGGGTCATTTGATCCAGTCTTAGTATTTTGTTTAGATGCCATAACCTGGCGCTCCTTATTTGATGCAGCTCTTGGGCCCTCTTTTGGGGCCTGCTGGCGAGCCGGCTGAGGTTTATTCTTTGAAATCTTTGCGATATTCGTTGTTTTTTGTCTTTCTGAGTATTTTTCTGAGCGTTTCTCTGAATGGTGCTCTGTTCTGACTTTTAATGTTTTATGATCCAAGCGCGGCTTAGGTGGAAGATCAGTGGCAAAGTCGGATTCCACTAATTCTATCTTCGGGATCTTTGCATCAATGTAGCGATAGATGGCCTCTAGATTTTCACAATCTTCAAAAGCACAAAGGCTAATGGCCTCGCCGTCGGCCCCGGCCCTCCCAGTTCGACCAATGCGGTGGACGTAGTTGGCAGCCTCTTGAGGGATGTCAAAATTGATAACCAGATTCACATTTTTAATGTCCAAACCTCTTGCCGCAACATCGGTGCAGACAAGAATAGGAGACTTTCGATCTCGAAAATCCTCCATCAATTTCGATCTTCGCGACTGGGAAAGTCTCCCGGAAATGGCCTGGGCACCGAGCCCATCTTTTTGGAGCCATTCTGCCACAAGGTGCGTGTAATATTGGGTATTGCAAAAGATAATCGCGTAGGCCTCTGGCGCATTTCTCAGACGTTGGATGAGAAAAGGCATTTTTTCATCAGTTGAAATCATCGCGACTTTATGGTCGATATGATCAACCAACAGACCTTCATCATTCAGGCAAATTTCTTCAGGTGAGCTTCCGTAACGATAGGCGGTCCTCAAGACATCTTGCCGACCTGTCGCGGAAACCATAATGAGTTGGCGAGTCTGAGGAACAAGTCCAAGAATATATTCAATCTCGGTTTGAAACCCCATATCAAATAGACGATCTGCTTCGTCAAAAACTAAAACTTCACAATCTTCCAGGGACAAAATCTTTTGCCTGGCAAGGTCGACTAAGCGTCCAGGAGTGGCAACAATCACCGCTGCGCCATCCTCAATGACGGACCGTTGTTTATCGATGTTTTCTCCACCGATAACACAAACACTTTTCACCCCAGCATCGCGGCCAAATAATTCAAAGACCGAAAATGTTTGCTGGGCCAACTCACGGGTAGGCGACAAAACAATACAACGACCGCGTTTAGCGCCTTTTTCGTCTTTAAGAAAGTTTTGGATGATGGGTATCGCAAAGGCGCCCGTTTTTCCACTGCCGGTTTCTGCCTGGGCAAAAACGTCTTTCCCGTTAAGAACCAGCGGGATACTCAGTGCTTGAACCGGGGTGGGGGTTTCAAATCCAGTTTTATCAATTGCCGCTTGCAAAGGTTCAATTAAGTCAAAGTCTCGAAAATTAGAATTATTCATTTTTCCTTTCAGGTTGCGCCCGAGTTTAACCTTTTTATATTGATTAATCTATGGTCATGAGGCCCTTATGAAAAAAGGGCCTGTCTTTTACATAGCGCCTGCCGCCCAAGATGGCCGATCGCTTTCTTTTTGTGCTAGCTTAAAGGGATTCCCGAATATTCGGGATGAAATTTCCACAAAGGACACAAATTGAGCGAACAAGCCAGCGTATCAATAGGAGATTTTATCATTTCCAATACCATGGGGATAGGAAGGATATTATCAGTTGAAGTGATGGGAAATCACGACAATAAGTTCTTTGTGATTGAAGCAGTGAAAGATAAGAGTAAATTAATGGTTCCTATTGCATCTGAGGGGCAAATCCGAAAACTGGCCACCGCTGAAGAATTGGAAAATGGTTTGGAGTATTTGAAGTCTGGTCCCTTACCTGAGCATGATTTTGACTCTCGGAAAGACAGAATTCATTATTTTAAAGATAAGCAGAAAGATGTTCATATGCAGGATTCCCTTGACCTGTTGCTTCAAGTTTTCCAGGCAAAAGACAAAAATAAGATTGAAAATTCTATCTTTGAAAATCTTGTGCAGACTTATTCCACTGAGATGTCATTTGTCATGGATATTTCACAAGACGAAGCTAAACAAAAAATTGAAGGCATTCTAGACCAACGACTACAGGAAATGGCCTCTTAAACGAGCCGTTTCTGAATGATTAAACGAAATTTGGGTGGAAACCATTCTTCAAAATGGGGAGACTCATAAACTTGAGTCTCTAGTTTTTTCAGCGAAGGCTTAATCCCCTTAGTTTGCTGTAAAAAATAATCTAGCCAACGAGCATAAAAAATCAAAGAACATTCATATGGGACTTTTTCGCTATTAAGCCCTTCTGGAAATCCACTCCCATTGGCCTTCTCTTGATGGGTTTGGATAATCTTGCGCAATTTCTGGTCGATAGGTAAGCGCCGCTCTAGCAAGATATCTAAAGTCTGAGCAGGATAAGAATTCAAATTCCATTCTTTGGGTGGCATGCGACCAGTTTCAAACTGATAAGCATACACTTGGCTTGCAATCGTTAAAGGGTAGTTCACCAATGCGGTATCACAGAGCAGTGAGGCAAGAAAAACTTTATCTTCGTCGACCTCGTCGATATCGAGTGCCAGCATGCCTGCCAAAGACGCTGTTATTGGAGTTCGAGAAAGAGGTCCACCAAGGGGCGATGAATTCTGCGGGATAACGTCAAAAATGGAATCTACAGAGGCCAAAGAGGTAATCATATCTTGGGCCAGGGACTCGCAATGGAGAAGAAGATCTTGGCCTTCTTTAAAAGATTTCCCGCGGGAATAATCAGTGATGAGTGTTAGTAGTTGGAGGTAAACATTTTTAAGAGCATGGAATTGATAACGAGAGCGTTTCCTGACATCGAGAGAGCTCTCGAGATTGAGTTCTTTAAAAAAAGTTAAAAAATGCTCGATCTCCGATCGTTTAATAAAAAATTCTCGGTAGTCTGCCATCGTTGTTTTCTTTTTTTCAGAAAGAAGCTCTCCCTCACTGGCGGCAGGTAGGAATTTATTTCGAGAAGGCATAAAATGATACAGAGTCACGGGAAGAGGGTAGTCCAAGCGGAAATCAATTAACTTGACAGGAATGTAGGCACCCTTAATTTGCTCTACGACGATCAATTCAAACTTCGAGCTAGTCCACAATTCATCTTCTCTAAAAATGAGATCTGCACCAGATTTTTGGAAAAAGCTCGCCGCGTCTTGAGATAGCTTTTCTGAAACGACTCCGATGACGAAGGCAGAAGGACAATACATTTTTACTAACTGAATCGATTCTGCAGAGCTCGCGTCAGCTGTTTCCCCGTCAATAAAAACGACGGCAACTTTGCACTCCTGGGTTTTTTCTTCCTGCTTTTCCATGAAATCTTCGGTGCCCAGGTAATGGAGCACCTTAAATGACTCTGATGCAAGACGCTCAATCAACGATGAAGATTTGTTTTCATCATTGCTAATGAGGGAAAGATCAATCACGGAGATTTTTGACCCTGCTTCCATTCCAATTGGTAGAGATCAAAACGGCGGTCTTTCAAATTGAGAACTGTTCCACTATTGCGCGCTTGGGTAATGAGATCTAAACGGAGATCTGCAAACGCAACCATCTCTACGTTAGGAGTCGTATCGGCCGCAATTCCGTCTCGAGCGAAAGGAAAATCGCAAGGGGTTAGCACGGCGCTTTGGGCATATTGAATGTCCATATTCTCCACGCCTGGTAAATTTCCAACATTACCACTCATGACCACATAGCATTGATTTTCAACCGCACGGGCCTGGCAACAATAGCGCACTCTCATATAGCTTTGTCTTTCATCAGTGCAGAAAGGGACGAACAATATTTTAGCTCCCTGATCCACAAGATAGCGGGCGAGTTCAGGAAATTCACTGTCATAACAAATCAATATTCCAATCGGTCCACAATCAGTCTGTATAATTTGAACCTTATTGCCCCCCTGAATATTCCACCAATAGCGCTCGCTGGGGGTCGGATGAATTTTGACCTGCTCATGAATTGATCCATCTCTGAGAAATACATAGCAAATATTCAAGATTTTATTGTCTTCAGTTTTTGTTGGATGGGATCCGCCGATAATATTAATGTTATAGCGCAGGGCCAACTCATGGAATAATTCTTTTAACGGAGCAGTAAATCTGGTGAGTTCTCCAATCGCCTCGGCCGGACCTAACGGTTTGTTTTGAATAGATAGCAGCTGCAAGGTAAACAGCTCCGGGAAGACCACAAAGTCCCCTCGGTAATCACTAACGACATCGACAAAATATCGCACGTATTTAGCAAACTGCTCGAAAGAATCGACTTTCCTTTGGCAATACTGGACCGAACCCACTCGGACGCTATTTTGCACTTTAATCAAACTTCTTTTTTTGGTTTTTTCTTGCTGGTCGACTTCAGGATTCTCCCACATCAAGTGGGCCGCATGGCCTTCAGACTGAGCGTCGCTCGGAAGATAATTTTTAAGAAATCCCATGACAGTAAAGTCATTTCGCAGTTGGAAGGACAGCACTTGGTCTCGAATTTTTCTAGAGGCAACCTTTGCAATGTAGTCCTCTGGCCCATTAAATTTCTTTTTACGTTTACTATATTCGGGGATTCGTCCACCAAAGACGATTTTTTTTAAGCGCAGATCTTTGCACAAGTTTTTTCTAGCATTATAGAGTCTTTGTCCGATCCTCATTCCTCTGTGGTCTGGGTCTACAAAAACTTCCATACCGTAGAGGATTTTCCCATTGGGGTCATGCTTGGAGGCAAAACCCCCACCAGTAATAGTTTTCCAATCATGAGGTGAGAGCGCCTCATCCTCAGTCGTAATAAAAGTGGCACAATAGCCAACAATAGAATTTAAATAGATTGCAACAAACTGGCCCTCTGGAAATGTATTGAATTGCCCCATGAGCATCTGTTTAGAATAGGGAGGAAACTGAGGATAGCACTTATCGCCAAGTGCTAATACACTGTCTATATCCTCAAGTTTTAGGTTTCGGATGACAAGTTGGGGTGCCGACTTTGCCTTTTTAGAACCCGGCTTCATAGCTTGTGAGTCAAAGATTGAATCTTATCTAAGAGTTTTTCGAGATTAATCGGTTTCACCAAGGCAGCGGTCATATATTTTCCATAAGTTTTTAGAATGTCTTCTTCAATATTACCGCTCAATACTATCACCGGAGTCTTTTGATTTAAATGTTTTTTATCTTTTATCAATGGCAGTACGCCTAGGGAGGGCCCATCCCTCTAGCATCAAGTCCAATAGGATGCAGTCGAACTCTTGATTGCCTAACTTCAAGATAGCATCGCTTTTGGTACGGGCATGGATAACTGTCATTTTGTTGTCGTTTAGAAATTCTCGGATAATCTCTACGATTGCCAATTCATCTTCTACCAACAGGATAACTTTTTTAGGAGCACTCATTTCTGACATAATATTCCAAAAAGTATAAACCGAGCGAAAAAAAATAGAAATTGTCTTCTTGCAGATAATACCTGTGAATAGACAAAAGATGGAGTCCGTTGAAAACTAATAGAAATGTCCTACAAATTTTTTAGTCTTAAACTTCAGTATTCCCTTTTTATTTTTATAATGGCCGTGAAACCTTTCACTTTGCACGCCGGAATTGAGTTAATGTGCTGGGACAATCCAGAGTTTGAGCAGTCAACCAAAGTGAAAATCGAAGTCATTAATCTATTTCCAGGTTCACCATCGCCGATGCGGCGCTCAATCATTAATCTGAAATTGGACAATGAAAATTTCAAGGTTGATATTCCCCTGCGGTATCTAGCGAATGCAGCTTCTGAAGTGATTTTATCAGGTAAGGTGACTGTCATTATTGATGTATTTCCAGATATGCCTCATGAAATTCGGTATGAGCGAGATTACCAAGGGAGCTTGAAAGACTTTCCTGTGGCAGATAATCGCACCCTTGGCCCAATTGATCTCCTTTGTAGGTTCATCCTACCTGCAGGACCTGGCCTTCTTTAATTTTGTGATAAGATAGTCTGGAGGGGCTTATTTCTCTATGAAGCTATTTTGTTATCTAGGTCTAGCGTGCTTATTTGGTCAATTTTTTCAAGAAAGTAGTGCCCAGGCCAGAGAAGATATATTCGTCTCCAACCCCTATGTTCGACCGATGGGAGGGGCGGCCCGCATATTTATGTCCATTGAAAACCCTGGCAAGAACTTGGTAACCCTAAAAAAAATTCAAGGTGTTTTCGAGAAAAAAGAACTTAAAGCGTCCATCCATTTTTACGGAATTTCTCTGACTGGCCCATTGGAACTCCCCCCTGGAGGTCAAGTTGAATTGACCTCCTCAAGTAAAGGCTTTGTTGAAGTGACAGGGTTTTCGAGACCACTAAAAAAAGGCGACTTTGTTCAACTCGTCATGACTTTTTCTACTGGACAAGAACTTGCCGTATTGGCGCCAGTGGCCCCTGTCGGCGATAAACTATAATTTCTTCCCTTAGGCCTTAAATTTTTCTCTTTTTATGTTAGTTTATTTTCTCTGCATCACTAGGAGTTTTTTTGAAAGCTGTACTGGCCATAATTTTACTTGTCGTAGGTTTTTCTCAGCCGAGCTTTGCTCAAGGAAAACGGTCTAAAAATTCAGCAAAAAATTCAAAAAAGCGGGTCACCTTAACCTCCCAAGATTGGTACAAGGCCTATTATTCCGCATTTGGCAGCAATATTAATGCTCTTATTAGCGATATCGAAACCGGTGATGTGAAACCAAAGTACTGGGTCGAAACATATCGCCTGAATAAAGTCTTTGCAGAATTTCAAAAGGATCCTAATATTTGCATGTTTTCAGCAACAGAGCTGAAGGTGAAGGGTCATTATAAGGTGAAAATTCGGCATTCAAGTGATGAAAATGTCATTTTTGAGCTTTATTCTCATGATCTGAAAGAACAAGAGATGGGACCATTCTAGTATTTTAAAATTTCCAAACACTGGACGCGCTCGCTAGCGCGACCGATCAGCGGCGAAATCAGCTTTTCTTTGAGGTTCTCTGGAAGATCAGTCGCCGATGCAACTTCTTGCAAATACTGTCTATGTTTTTCTTCTGATCTTTGAAGTCGCTCTAAAGTCGCTTGTTCACCAAAGATAAGGCCGAATTTGAAAGGTGTATTGTTGGCCTTGTGAATATGAGAAGCGGAATGAGGCAAGTGGCATTCTAGAGTTCGAACTGATTCCCGGTAGTTGCTGCATATGCGTGCAAGTCCTTTTTTCCAGCGAAGATTATGAGTCTTTGCCAAAAAAATCTCATATTTTTTGAGATACTCCCTTTGCTCCCTGAGAATTTTACGTAAATGCATAACTGGCGTCTTTTTCACATGGGCTCCGAAAGCATAGTTAAGAAAAGTTCGGCCATTATGAAGATAAAGATCCAGCTCGTCAGGCCATCCGTCGGGCATTTCATAAAAAGTTCATAGCTGAATTCTCAGCGAAAACGAGGTGGCCTATCTGTGCTGAGATGTGGCCAAATGCGTTTTATGCAAAAGAAAATCGAGCAGAAAGAACCTGTGGTCGTCCTTGGGGCAAGCGGAATTGTAGGGCAAATGTGTATTGCCTTGTTAGAAAACCATCCATTATTTGAGCTGCGTGAGTGTGTCGCTTCTGAACAAAGAAATGGACAGTCTTACGCAGAAACTGTCGAGTGGCAGTTGGGAGGTCAGCTCCCTTCTTGTGCGCAGCAGCTAAGGTTTATAGGGAGGGATGAGATTCAGTCCAAGTGGGTTATTTCGTGTCTGCCGACTGATATCGCAAGGGTTTGGGAAAAGGATCTGCGCCAGAAAGGTCATCATATCAGCAGTAATGCCTCCGCTTCGAGAATGGATCCCGATGTTCCACTCATTATTTCAGAAATTAATCCTCAGCAGATAGAATTAATTTTAAGTCAAAAAAATCCTGGAAAACTGGTCACCAATCCAAACTGCGCAGTAGTGATGTTATCTTTCGGTTTAAATGCTCTTTTGGCCCATCGTGAAATTGAAAATATTTCCGTTACGACTCTCCAGGCGGTGAGTGGGGCAGGGCTCCCAGGAGTAGCGAGTTTTTCGATCCTGGGAAACAGTATTCCTCATATCGGTGGAGAAGAAATTAAAATATGCCAAGAGCCTCTGAAAATTTTCCAAGGACTTCGCAATAAAGATTGGTCAATTTCGGCCCAGGTTCACCGCATACCAGTCCTCCATGGACATACCATCAGTGCCGAAGTTCAAGTCACAAAAGATTTTTTAGCAGATGACTGGAAAGCACTTTTGAGAGAGGAATCTGGGTCGGAGACGGAAGCCCTTGTCTACTCCGGTGACGCCAAATTTCCTCAGCCTCGGCTTCACCTTCGCGACTTTGATGGACGAGTTTTTATTGGGCAAATTAAACAAGGCGTAAGCTCTCGGCATATTCGCTTCACTACGATGGGACATAACCTAACTCGAGGGGCAGCGCTGGCCGCCTTAGAAAATCTTGAGCTCATGCGTAACTATCTTGAGGTACACGCAGAATGAATACTTTTGAGATCACCAACAAATTGGTGGTCGCAAAATTTGGCGGCTCAAGTGTTCGTGATTTTGAAAGAATGCGCTGCTCTTCTGTGTTGGCGTCAAAGCAGGGAGCGAGAGTTGTCATCGTATCTGCTTTGCAGGGAGTCACCAATCATCTCGAGAAAATGACCTATCACTGCAGGCATAACTTGGCAGAGGAGTATGCCCAAAATCTAGAGGACTTGCGCGATCGTCATAAGATGATTGCTGGCCAAATTGAAGGCCTTGAAGAATCTGGTTTTATCGATAAGTGCTTCGATCGGCTAAAAACTTTGATTCAGGCAATTTGTTGGTTAGAGGAATGTGGCCCTCGGGCCCGAGATGAAATCTTGGCATTCGGTGAAAGACTTTCTTCTTACCTTTTTTTCCACGTTCATAAAGACACTCTAAAAAATCATTCGGCAATTCAGGTGAGCTGGATCAATTCTCAGGATTACATCGCAACTGATCAGCGTCACGGGGAAGCAACACCTTTGCCAGAAATCATTGCCGAACGAACGCGATCGACTTTGAAGACTTCCATTGGTGATCACTGTTTTGTAGCAGGAGGCTTTATTGGCCAAGGTCCAGATGGCAAGACGACAACACTCGGTAGAGGCGGAAGCGATCTGTCCGCCGCATTATATGCTGAGGCCTTAGATGCTGATGAGCTCCAAATTTGGACTGATGTCTGTGGAATTGCCAGTGTCGATCCTAGAATCGTGCCCCATGCCGTTGGAATTGATGAAATTTCTTATAGCGAAGCTGCTGAGATGGCCCACTATGGCGCCAAGGTTTTACATCCAACGACACTTACACCGCTCCAGCGAAAAAATATCCCCGTTTATATTGGAAATACCGAAAACCCCGACGGGCCTGGAACATGGATCAGGCGAAGGGTTCAATTTTGTCCCTTGGTCAGAGGCCTTGCTATTAAGAAGGGTCAAAAACTGGTGACTTTGCGTTCTGCCAAAATGTATCAAACCTTTGGTTTTCTGGCGCGGGCCTTCGCTATTTTTGAAGACTTTCATCTCAGCGTCGATGCGATTGTCACCTCTGAAGTCTCTGTTGCTTGTAGTCTCGATTCCAACCAAGAAGTTTCAAGCGATTTTCTGACGGCCCTCAAATCTTTGGGAGATGTTCAGTTGGAGGAGCAGATGTGTCTGGTTTCAATCGTTGGTACGGGACTCGATTTAGACCAAGGTGTTGGTGAGAAAATTTTTTCAGCGGCCCATCCGAGTGTTAAAATTCGCATGCTGGGACAAGGCGCCAGTCCCCATCACATTGGAATCCTTATTAGAGAAGAACAAACTCACGAAATGGTTCATGCTCTCTATGACCAACTCGTCGCAGTTTCCTACGCAGGAAAAGAAAATAATCATGACTAAACCCACAGCTATTTTAGGTACCGGAAAGACTGGTGGAATGATTGTTTCTGCGATTGAAAATGCCATGATCTTCAGCCGTAAAAACCCAATCACGCTTGATAGGCTTCAGCAGTGCCAGGATTTTATCTGCTTTCTCCCGGGGCCTATTTTAGAAGACCACATGTCTCTGCTAATGGAATCCAAACTTTCTGGGGTTATTGGAACAACTGGTGTTGCATTCCCTCCCTCACTTTCAGATGAGCTTTGTGAAAAAAATCTTTGCTGGATCTTTGGTCGAAATTTTTCTTTAGGCATCCAGGCGTTGAGACTCATGCTCGAGAATTTCTCGAAGGCGCAGTCTTTTTTACCAGAAAATTCTTTGGAAATTTTTGAGAAACATCACCAACATAAACTGGACGCTCCTAGTGGCACGGCACTGGCAATGAAAGAATGGTTAAATTGGAATCATGACATAAGTTTCAACTCTCAGAGAGAAGGAGAAGAGATAGGATACCACCAGCTTATCTGGAATAGCGGAGATGAAGAAATCAAAGTTTCTCATCAGGCGAATTCAAGGCAGGTTTTTGCAAAAGGTGCTATCTGGGCGCTCTCTCAGCTGAGAAATAATCCGCAATGGACTGGACTGAAAACTTTTGAAGAACTTGTAGAACATGCGTTTATTCAAAAACAGGAAAAAAATGATGAAAGAAGATAGAAAAAAATTTCCTTGTCCTATAACAAAAGTTTGGACTGCCCTAGTCACTCCGATGACGAGTGAGGGCAGGGTTGATCAAAAATCTTTGGAGATCTTGGTTAAAGATCAAGTCGAGGCCGGGAACGGAATTTTGGCCCTGGGCAGTACTGGCGAAGCACTCAACCTTGGCCTTTCTCAGAAACAGCAAGTTCTAGAAGTTATAAAAGAATATCGAAAGACATCTCCTTTGATGATTGGCCTCTCGGGTTTTCTTTTGAAGGATGTTATCGAAAATATTAAGGACTTGGAAAAACTGGGGGTGGATGCTTTTCTGGCACCGGTTCCGTATTATGCTAAGCCCGGTCCAGTCGGACAAATGAATTGGTTTTCAGAAATTCTCTCTGCGACCTCTACACCGATCATGCTCTACAATGTCCCATCCCGCGCTGGTGTTGCACTGGCCTTTGAAATCTTAGGCCCCCTCCAAGAAAACTATCCTTTCCTTTGCGCTATCAAAGAGGCCTCCGGCAGTATAGAGGATTTTAAACGCTACGTTTCGAACTCTGAATTAGAAATCTGGAGCGGCGATGATGAGTTTCTTCCTGAACATGGCGACCTCGGTGCGGCCGGAATCGTGAGCGTTGCGAGTAATGTTTTTCCCAGACTTGTAGGAACTCTTACTCAGCATTTTTGTTCAAATCAAAAATCAAACCTTGAAGAAAGACAAATCGAGATGTGGCGCCAACTTTCACGGCACCTCTTTTTGACTTCTAATCCAGTGCCCGCAAAAGAGTTGCTTCATCGTTTAGGAAAGATAACTTCAGCGACCTGCCTGCCGCCATTGTCTTGCGATGATTTAACTCGGGATTTGAAAAATCAGCTGTCGGGTGCCATTAATCTCGCACAAGAGCTGGAGCAATCATTTCATCAATTAGGAGCAAAAAATGTCTGAGTGGGAAGATGTATTAAACAAACTAGAAATCGGAGACTTGAGGTCTGCGCAACCGCCTGGACAACAAAGCGATTCATGGAAGGCCAATCAAGAAGTTAAACAAGCGATCTTGGAGGCCTTTAAAGCGGGCCAGCTGACTGAACTTGCTGGCGGAGTTGATAAATCAACAATCGCTCCTCGCAAATTTAGTGTTGAAGATGGAGTGCGAATTGTTCCTCAAGGGCAATCGGTGAGGCGCGGGGCCTATGTCGCACCGGGGGTTATTATTATGCCTCCGAGTTATATCAATATAGGTGCTTATGTTTCTGAAGGAGTCATGGTTGATAGCCATGTGTTGGTCGGCTCATGCGCGCAAATCGGAAAAAGAGTTCACCTTTCAGCAGGCGTGCAGATCGGAGGAGTTCTAGAGCCAATCGGACAGACACCCGTCGTGATCGAAGATGATGTTTTTGTAGGTGCCGGCGCCATTATTGTCGAAGGTATTTTGGTGAAAAGTGGAGCGGTGATTGCACCCGGAACAATTCTCTCGCGCGGCACGCCTCTATACGATTGCATCAACAAAAAGAGATGCAACATTACAGATGGCATTCCAGAAAGAGCAGTCGTGATTTCTGGAACTCGGAAACTCAATTTGCCTTATGCAGAGTCTGAAGGATTGGCCGCTAGTTGTGCTTTGATTATAAAGTACCGCGATCAGAAAACGGATGCATCTCTGGAGCTGGAAACTCTTCTGCGATGAAAAAATTTCGTCAAATACTTGAAGAGATCATTGCTGAGTCATCACAAGGGTCGGAAGCTCGAGCTCCTTTTTTTGTGTATGATTTGGAAAAGTTGCGCTCTCATCTCAAAGAAACTTATAAGACCCTTTCTCCCCACTGCCGGATTTTTTATGCGCAAAAGGCAAATCCTTTATCAGCAATTTTGGAAGTCATTCGCGAGGAAGGTTACGACATCGATGTTGCTGGCACAGCAGAGCTCGGCCAGGCCATCAAAGCTGGCTTTTCACCTCAACAAATTATTGCGACAGGGCCTGCAAAGAATCAGAAATACCTTGGGGAACTCTGCCATAAAAAAGTAAACTGGGTCGTTTGTGAGAGCATTAATCAATTAATATGGCTTGATAAACAAGCAAAGAAGCACTCTTCACCAAATAAGCAATGTCGACCTCAGGCCTTATTGCGGGTTCAGTTTCGAGATAAAGAATCCAACCACGTTTTAGGCGGCGGCGATGCTTCTGCTTTTGGGCTGCCTCCAGAAGAATGGCCCAAGGCCGCAAAAATTTCTCTGGAGTGTGTGGATATTCGAGGCTTCCATTTTTTCCAATGGGGTAATATTCAAGACGTTTCATTTCTGGAAGAAAAATGGGCAAAGGGGCTCGAGCTTTTGCATCCTCTGAGAGAGCAGTTTGGTCTTTCAAAACCCATTGTTGATATGGGAGGTGGTTTAGGTATTCCTTATGGAGAAGGTGATCAACCCGTTGATCTTAGAAAGCTCGCACAAATTCTTGCCAACTTAAAGAAAAAATTTAATGTCGAAGATTTTTGGCTGGAGCTTGGACGGTATTTAGTCGGTGAGTGCGGCGTCTACGTGAATCAAATTATCGACCGCAAAGCAATGGGTGAAAAGGATCTGTTGATTTTAACAGGTGGAATCAATCATATTGCTCGCTCGGCGCTCACTGGATCTCATTTTCCGGTGAGCGCGCTCGAATCATATGAAGACTCTGGTTCTGAGAAGCTTCAGCGTTTCGGTCTTCATGGACCTCTTTGTACAGCTTTGGATTTTTTAGGAGATTTTGAACTTCCGGCCAATCTTGGACCTGGGGATTGGCTGGTTTTTTCTCACACCGGCGCCTATGGGTTTACGGAAAGCCTGCCGTTTTTTTTGTGTCATGATGGAGCAGAGGAATATATTTGGGATGGAAAGAATAGTCGGCGAGTGCGGGAGAGTTTGTCTCCTCAGAACTGGATGAGGTGATAAGCATGAATCATATTTTTCAAGAAAAAAGTGTCGTTAAAGAACTTCCAACTGGAGATGAGCTCACATTGGTGCGCCATCAAATCCAAGGAAGTGAAGATGGCCCGGTCGTTTACATCCAGGCCAATGTCCACGGCGCAGAAATTCAGGGCAACGGTGTTATTTATCATTTACTCCGCTATTTTGAAAAAAATCGTTTTCATGGAACGATTCATTTTGTACCTCAGGCCAATCCTATTGGAATAAATCAAAAAATGGGTGCCTACACTTATGGTCGATTTAATCCATCCACAGGAGAAAATTATAATCGAGCTTTTGTCGCCCTAGACCAATTGAAAAAATCGTTTTCAGAAAATTCTTATCAGCAGTTTGCGGAGCAAAATAAAAAATCCGACTGGCCATTGCTGAAAGAGATCTTTAAGCGTTTTTATCGTCAGGCCTTAATCGATTACAGGGATCATGAATCGCAAAACTATGGACTTAGTGAAAACAGAAGAATGGCCCTCCAGCTGCAAATCTGGGCGGCAAGTGCTGATATTGTTTTAGATCTTCACACTGGACCTGATGCTTGCGATTATTTATACGTTCCGGAATTTTTTTGGGAAGATGCTCAATATTTTTTGTCCCCAGTAAACTTAATATTTGATGGGATCTTTGCTGGAGCAGCAGATGAGGCCACTCTTTTGCCTTGGGTGCTGTTACAAAAAGCGATGCGCGCGGCGGGGAAAGAAGTTCCTTTAGATTTTCAATCTTTCACGGTCGAGCTTGGTAGTGAAGAAAAACTTGATTTGGATCGTGCCGAAAAACAAGCGGAGAAAATTCTTCATTATCTTTGGAGAAAGGGAGTCGTGCTCGAGCGCCCCGATATTAGTGTCGATCAAAAACGTTTCCGCGGAGATTTGAAAAACTTCAAAACGTATTTTTCTCCCAGGGGCGGAGTCGTCGATTTTCAAGTCAAGAGTGGAGGCTACGTCAAAGAAGGACAAAGACTGGCGCAGTTTTTATCTTTTAAAAACATGGATGAACAACAACATGCAAATCCTCGAATCGATGAAGTGAGGGCCTTAAAAGCGGGAGTTGTCGTGAATCGTTATCCATCATCTAACGTTCCTCAAGGTCATCAGTTAATCCAGTTTTTAGAGGATGTAGAAGTTTGCCCTCCCTTGACGATTGGATAGGCCGCGAACATGCTTAAAAGAAAAGTATAAGTCAGAGAAGTTGAGGAAAAAAATGAGTAAAGAAGATCAGTCAATTATAGACCGTCTAGAATCTGTTGGACTCTTTCAAAAAACATTTTTGGAGAAACGAACAGTGTTTCTGTGGGGGCCTGTTCATGATGATTCCGCAAAAAGTATTTCTGATAGGCTCCTCTATCTGGAATCAGTAGACCCGGGTAAAGAGATTTCATTTTATATCAACAGCCCAGGAGGAGTCGTGACCTCTGGTATGGTTATCTACGATACAATGCAATTGATATCTTCTCCAGTTCGAACGATTTGTATGGGAATTGCTGCCTCTATGGGTTCAATTCTTTTAAGTGGTGGAGAGAAAGGCAAACGTGAGATTTTCCCTCACGGGCGGGTGATGATTCATCAACCCAGTATAGGCGGCTGGATTCAAGGTTCGGCCAGTGACATTGAGATCCATGCTCGAGAAATTTTACGTACAAAAGAATTGGGTGCGACAATATTGGCCGATAATTGTGGTCACAAACTCGACAAGGTCTTAAAAGATTTTGACCGCGATTATTGGATGAATGCGAAAGAATCCATGGAGTATGGAATCGCCGACAAGATCATCGAAAAATTGTAACCTGACTTACTCCCTAAATTGTTTCCAATTCTTATAGTTTAGAGAGTTGGTGCGGCCAAAAACCGAATAACGGATGGCCGCCACAAACCGGTAAATTCGGTCCCAAAAACTCAAAGGAATAAATTTCAAAACGCTCACAAACCGAAATGCCGGTTGCAAATTCGTAATGATGAAAAAGATGGCCTCGGCCTCTGTGAGAAGTTTACCTTTGGATGATTTTACGACCACTGAACCGCAGTTTTTTGTTTTTTTATCGCCCATTGAAGACAGTTCAACGGCGGCCATTTTTCCATTTAATGGTGAAAATAGAAAATTTTCGGCCCGGTCTAGATAGCGGACAATCCTCAGAGAATTCAGACAAAGCTTGCAGTGCTCATCAAAGAAGATAACGGAATGAAGGCCCAGTTTCATATTAGAAGTTATTCTAACACAATCTTTTTAGCGCTGACCCAAACCTATATGGTCACCCCATGAAAATACTATTTCTTTTAATTTCTATGTTGAGCCTAAAACTTATGTCTTGCCCTTTCGATGAGCGGACCATCTCGGACCTTGAACAAGGGCATCTTTTTGAAAAGAGACGTTCGAGCTGGTCCGATATTATTCATGAAACCAATCCTTTCGATGAGTTGCCAGAGCTCAACCAGAAGAAATGTGAGAAATCACTTCAACTGAAAAAATTCGTCTTTAATCATCAAAATTACCTTTCCCTTCGGTCAGAAACCGACTTATGTGATGGCGGAAATAGCAATGGCGTGGTCTTTGAGGAGGATGACAGTGGTAGATTTTGGCCAGTAGCTTTTATTTTTGATTATGAAGTCTACTGCTTCGATAATGATTTAAAGCAGAAGTACCTAAATCATAATTTCAAGTTCAAGCTTCCTAAAAGCTTCCAACCACAGCGACAGAAGTAATGGTGTCCGTTTTTTCAAAGCCTGCGACTGGATCATTGAGGGTGAGGATTAGGTAGGAAATTTTTAGTGATAAGAGGTCTGACATCTTAGTTACGAGTGCCGATTCATTTTGAATTCGCCAGTCATTGCTATCCTCAAAGTTGTGGATATAGGTAAAGTCATTGGAGAGTCTTGAAAGCTTAGAAAAAGACCAAGAATAAAATAGATTGGCCTTGCCGGAGATAAAGCTCAGATCTTTTCTATTGATCCTATCTTCTTCCACATAACCTCCGACCAGATTAGTCCGCAGGAGGTGCTCATCATTATCTATGATTTTATAACTCGGACCAAAGTCGAAACTATAGCGCGAATCAATTCCGGCAAATTTATTGGTAAAATATCCAAGCTGGGCCAGCAGGGAAAATCTCTCCGAAAGGTCTTTGGTGGATTTTAGGTCTAGTTTAAGAAGCCGAGTTTCTGTGACATCATTCGTTGCCAAACGAAAATAATTTCCTTTGAATGAATGCTCCCAGCTAAAGAGCCGGTATTCTAGGTCGACCCCAGTTCCAAAGGATTCACTGTCAGTATTTCCAGTATTAACGATATAGCTGAGCTCGGCACTTCCAGAAAATTCCTTATCTTGTTTTTCATTAGATTTTTGGGCCTCGGCGCTTGTGAGCGAGACAATTCCTATAAAAAACAAAACTAAGGCTAGTTTTTTCATGATTTTCCTTTTAAGTTTCAAGTGATTTAGCGGCCTTAGGCCCTATCTGGCAAAGGTGTTTTTTTAAAATAAGGATAGAAAAATATGGAGCAGGTCAAAAAAACTAAAGAGTACACAGTGTTCAAAAAAAAATCAGGTCGCTATGGAGTTCAGTCTTCAAAACGAAAATGGATTAATGGAGAAGAGAAAGCGGCGATTTTGAAGACCGAGGGATTGATCACAATGTCTTCGCCGAGCGCTAAAAAAGAAGAGGCGCCAAAAGCTGAAACAGAAACTGCCGGTGAGGAGACCTCAACCGATTCAGAATGAGTGATCAAACTAAGGGTGTTCTCTACACCCTAGTTGCCGTTTTCCTATGGGGATTTCTTCCTTTAGCAATGAAGGTGGCCCTACAATTTGATGGGCCAATCGAGTTATCATTTTACCGCTTTGCCTCTGCTTTTGCGGTATCGCTGACTTGCTGTTTTTTTAACCGAAATTCGCGAGAAGAACTTCCTGGGGTTTTAACTTGGCCGCTCTTTTTTTCAGGAATTTTTTTAGGTTTTAACTATTGGGGATATGCCAAGGGCATCTCTCTTACAACGCCAACCAATACAAATTTAGTGATTCAGACAGGACCAATCTTGTTGGCACTGGCCGGACGGTTTGTTCTTAATGAATCGTTTTCTCTCAGAACATGGTTGGGACTCGTCATTGCTTTTTCGGGAATGGGTTTATTTTTTCTCGATAGAATGCAAGAGGGACCTGCTCTGTTGGAGTATTGGCAGGGTAATTTTTGGATATTTAGCGCGGCCGTCAGTTGGGTCATTTATGCTCTCTTACAGAAAAAAAATTCACAAAAAATTTCGGCACTGGCAAAAAACAGCTTCGTCTTTTTGGTCGCTTCCCTTTTTCTTATTCCTTTTTGTAGCTTTGATCAGATCTCTAGTTATAACTGGAAGGTTTTTGCTTTATTTTTGTTTCTTGGGCTGAATACTTTTTTTGCCTATTTGGCCATCGCGAAAGCACTTCAGCTGCTTCCAGCAAATAAGATGAGCGCAATTATTACCTTTAATCCACTTCTTACACTTTTGATCATGTCTTTTTTTCCCTATGCCGCCGAGCTTGGAATAGAAACGGAGCCGCTTACAATATTAGGCACCCTAGGGGCCATGCTTGTGGTCGTGGGATCCTGGGCAGTAGTCAGCGCTAAACGGAACTCTTGACAGTTATATGAAGCGACCCATCTTTTTAGTAGTAGAGAGAAAACAAGTCGTAAGACAAACTAAGGAGGATTTTATGACTTTTCTTCAACGTCGAGAAAGTGCTCCCGGAGAACATTCAGGTGACATTTTCGGTTTTCGTAATGATTTTTTTAGTAACTTTGATAATATTTTTCAGCTGACTGATGAAGGTCGAACTCAAAAAAGCTTTCAGCCGGTTCTTAATATTGAGGAATCTGAGAAGGCCTATTTTATTGATGCCGAGTTGGCAGGGGTTCCGAAAGAGGCCATCGATATTTCCTTGAAGGACCATGTTTTAACTATCAAAGGTGAAAAGTCTGTTAGAGAAGAAAAAGGTGAGCGTGAACAACTCAGAATTGAGCGTAGCTTTGGGAGCTTTTCGAGAAGTATTCGTCTACCCAATGATATCGATAGTGAGAAGGTGACCGCAGATTATGAAAACGGTGTTCTTTTCATCACGATTGAAAAGGCAGACCAGTCTAAGTCGCATCGGAAAATTTCCATTAAATAGCACTGGCCGATCCTCGCCACACTGACGGGGATCGGTGCTTGTTTCTTTTTGTTTGATATGGCAAACTCCTCAAATGTCCATTTCCCTATGGCAGCTTTTAGAAAAAGAAAAGGCTGAAGTTTTAGGTCCTGCCGATAAACTTTGCCAAAGAACTCGGCAGCGCCTCATTGATTTAGGCCTAAAAAATGGGGCAATGGTCATGTGCGAACAAGTGATCCCTTTTGGTGGACCAAAGGTTTTTCAGATAGGAAAATGTCTTTTTTCTCTGGAGAAGCACCTGGCGGAAGAAGTGTTAGTTGAGAAGTTGCAATGAGTTCTTTTATTTTGGTGGGAAATCCTAACTGCGGAAAATCACTCCTTTTTAATAAATTAACTGGCCTCTCAGCTAGAGTCTCAAATTATCCAGGTATTACAGTAGATATAAAAAAGGGTCGTTCTAAAGAGCTATTCCATGCTGAGTTAATTGATCTCCCGGGAGTCTATTCGCTGGATGCATTTGGCCCCGATGAAGAAGTGGCGATAGACCAACTCAAAAAACTTGTCGCTACGGAAGATAACAGCGTTCTCATTGGGCTAATCGATGCGACTCGTTTTGATCGTTCTCTGCCATTGGCAAAACAACTTATAAAACTGGCAAAAGACTTTCAGAGGCCATTGCTTTTTGTGATGACGATGGTCGATGAACTTGCTCACGATGATCCCTTTACTCAATTTCATGAATGGAAGAAGGCGTTAGATAATAGCGCCCTCCAAGTTGTCTCTTCAAAAACCAATGCCGGAATCGCTGAGCTCAAAGAAAGACTCAATAGTATTCAAAATAAATCTAAGAAAATTCACAGCGACCAAAATGATTTTTTTTGGCCTTCGGATTCTGCGGCCTCTAAAAAACTACCATGGATTATTGGTGCTCAAAGTCGTTTGGATAAGCTTGTCTTCCACAAGTGGTGGGGGGGGCTGCTTTTTTTTGCGACTATGCTTTTTCTATTTCAATCCATCTTTACATGGGCCAATCCGTTCATGGATATTATCGAAATGGCACTTTCATGGGCCTCTGAAACAATCGCGCCTTACCTTGAAAATCAAGCTCTCAATTCTTTTGTCCAGGATGCTTTGATTGGCGGGATAGGTAGCTTTCTTATTTTTGTACCTCAGATTTTTATCCTATTTTTTTTAATTTCTCTTTTAGAAGATTCTGGATATCTCGCCCGGGCCGCAGTGATTTGTCATCGACCATTGCGGGCGGTGGGTTTAACGGGAAAAAGTTTTGTTCCGCTGCTTTCTGGAATGGCCTGTGCTATCCCGGCCATTATGGCCTCTCGAGCAATCGATTCACCGTGGAGACGCCGGCTAACGATGATTGTTATTCCTCTACTGACTTGTTCGGCAAGGTTGCCAGTTTATGCCTTGCTTGTGGCGGTCCTCATCCCCGACCAAAGTTTGGGTGGTTTCATTGGCTGGAGAGGACTTGCCTTTTTTGGACTTTATCTGTTCGGAATTGTCTGTGCAGGGTTGCTGAGCTTTTTGCTCGATCGGTTTAGACCAGCTTCGGCAAATGATAATGATGTGCCGTTTCTTCTTGAACTTCCTCCCTACCGAATTCCTCATTTATCAACGCTGCTCAAAGACTCTTTGCGTCAGTCTTGGAGCTTCGTAAGAGGTGCAGGACCTGCCATTTTTTTAACCACAGTGGCCATTTGGTTGTTAGGTAATTTTCCCGAAAACGGTCAACTAGAGCAGTCTTATTTGGCAGATTTGGGTCGCTGGCTCGAGCCGGTTTTTAAACCTATGGGGCTCGATTGGATTTATGGTGTTGCTATCTTGACTTCCTTTTTAGCGAGAGAAGTCTTTATCGGCTCTCTTGGTGCCCTTTATGGTATGGCCAATCTCGGTGATGAGGCCGGTCCCTTGATTGATAGGGTTTCGGAAGGAGGTCTTTCGTTTGCTGCTGGGATCGCGCTGCTTATTTTTTATGCTCTCGCACTTCAGTGTATTTCGACTGTGGCGGTATTGAAAAAAGAAATGGGAACCTGGGCCACGCCCATGGTGTTACTCCTGTGTTATAATCTTTTTGCTTATGTTGCCTCAGTCGGGGTTTACCAAATTCTCGCCCTACTATAAAACGAGAAGCGAAACGAATAAAAACTAGGGAGCATTTGATATGAAACAGAGTTTGAAAACCTATCTCACTGGAGAGACCGAGCAGCTGCTTTCCTATAAATCTTCAACCTTTTCATCTGACTTGCTTCACTTGCCAGGCCCTGATTTTGTAGACCGGATTTACTCCCAAACTGATCGCAGTATTCAAACCCTCCGCTCTCTTCAGACACTTTTTAGCGCTGGGCGTTTGGGAAACACTGGTCATCTCTCTATTCTTCCCGTTGATCAGGGAATAGAGCACACTGCTGGATCATCATTTGCGCCCAACCCAATATATTTTGATCCTGAAAATATCGTAAAGTTGGCAATCGAGGCCGAGTGCAATGCGGTTGCTTCGACTTTTGGAGTCTTGGCGAGTTGCTCGCGAAAATATGCTCATAAAATTCCTTTTATTGTTAAGATAAATCACAATGAAACTCTTTCTTATCCAACCCAATATGATCAAACGTTTTATGGAAGTGTGGCCCAGGCCTGGAATTTAGGTGCCGTTGCCATTGGAGCGACGATTTACTTTGGTTCTGCTGAATCTCGAAGACAAATTCAAGAAGTTAGCAAGGCCTTTGCGAAGGCCCGTGAATTAGGGATGGCCACCATCTTGTGGTGCTACACTCGTAATACTGGATTTATAAAAGACGAGAGCGATTATCATGCTGCGGCGGATCTCACATCCCAGGCCAATCACCTCGGCGTCACTATTGAGGCCGACATCATCAAGCAAAAACTTCCAACCACGAATGGCGGCTTCCGGGACCTTAAATTCGGCAAAACTGATGAGAGGGTTTACACAGAACTTACGACCGACAACCCCATTGATTTGGCCCGCTATCAAGTGGCCAATTGCTATATGGGGAGAGCGGGTCTTATTAATTCTGGTGGGGAGTCAAAAGGCGAGAGTGACTTTGAAGAGGCCGTAAAGACTGCCGTTATCAATAAGCGTGCCGGGGGTACGGGTCTGATTGCTGGAAGAAAAGCATTTCAGAGACCTTTCGATGAGGGTGTAAAGCTCTTGAATACCATACAGGATGTTTATTTGGACGAGAGTATTACGATTGCCTAATAAGTAGAGGGGTCTGGCCTATACCACCAGGGGTTTTCTCGTGGTGGTAAGTGGTCACTCGGCTGACCTTCAAAAATTACGGAATTTGTCGGAGTTTCGATAAGCTCAAGCTGAGAGCACACGAGCTCGATGGGTTCTAAGAAAGCATTGAGCTTTGCACAAAACAGAGCGGCCATCATTTCTGTTGTGGGATCTCCGGGAGTTAACATCAAACGAGGCGAAGGCAACGATTTTTGCAGCCATTCCACGAGAGGGTCTTTTTCATTGAGAATTGTTGAATGATCAATGCTGTCATCTATCCATTGATGCCAATCTTTTTTGACCTGGGAAAACTCCGCAACCATATTAAATCGACCATCTAATGGTTTGTCTTTGGACCGAGGAGTGATAGTCGCTTTTATAATTTCATTGTGCCCATGAACATTTTGGCATTTAGGCGACAGGCCCTCTAAAAACCGGTGGGCCATAGAAAATCGCCTAGTAAACACTAATTTCATCGCTTTCTTTTCTCTTTTAGCTACCAAAAGGTAAAGTTTTAGTTCTTGCAATGGAAAAAAATTGACAATAACAGGCGTGAAATGTGAATTTAGGGACACTCAGGAGTGGTAATTTATGATCGTGATTCGCCTTGCACGTGGTGGTAGAAAAAAAAGACCCATTTATACTTTGGTGGCCGCTGATAAGCGATCTCCACGGGATGGGAAATTTATTGAAAAATTAGGAAAGTATGACCCGCAGAATACGGAGTCGCCTTTGTCTAATGTTCAATCTGATTCAATTGAACAGTGGGTTAAAAACGGTGCGCAACTCAGCACGACCGTTAAGACTTTGCTGAAAAATCATCAAAGTTCGGCTTCGTAGAAAATAGAAAATTTTCGCGACCGGAAGAGGTACCAGAAAAGGTAAGAGGGCTTTTATGAGTGAACTCCGAGACCTTATTGAATTTGTCAGCAAATCATTAGTTGATATTCCAGAATCCGTTGAAGTAAGCGAAATCCATGGTGAGCAAACGACAGTGGTCGAACTTAAAGTCGATAAATCCGACCTCGGGAAAGTGATTGGAAAACAGGGGCGAACAGCTCGAGCTCTGAGGACAATCCTAAATGCCGCGTCAACGAAACTCAAAAAACGGACCGTCCTAGAAATTATTGATTGAAAGACCATGGCGCGTTGTCAGCTCTCAGTAATGAGTTTAAAACGTCGTTGTGGAATCCCTAAGAATCGGTAGATTTATTCGCCCTCATGGTTTGCGCGGTCAAATGAAGGCCGAGCTTTTTTCCCTTCAGGACTCAGCTCTTAAGACTGGTTGCAAGAATCCAAACTTCCGCAAAACTCAATTTACTGAACGAATTTGAAGTGGGAAAGATAACCTTTCAGGGTCCAAACAATCAGAAGATACTCATCGAAATTCTGCCTTTTTTTCCTCCTGAAGAGCTCAAGCAGCTTAATGGTGCTGATTTTTTTCTAGACCGCATGGAAATGGAAAGTTTATCTGAAGGGGAGTGGTACGTCGGCGACTTGCTTGGTATGGCCGTGCACGCTGAAGACAATACTTTCCTAGGAAAGATTATTGATTTTTATCCGGTAGGTGAGGGGACAAACTTTGTCGTCCAGCAAGAAGATAAAACCCGATGGGATCTCTGCATGGAAGGGCCTTGGATCAAGCGTATCGATTGGGAAGCAAAAAAGGTGATTGCAGAAAAGCTCGAGCTCGTATGAAAATTTGGATTTTAACTCTTTTTGAAGATTTTTTTAAACCACTCACGGAATGCGGAGTGGTTGGACAGGCCTTTCAGGGCCAGCGGTTAAAAGAGAATTTCAAGATCGATATTGAATGCCTTGATTTAAGAAAGTTTTCAGCAAAGCGCTCGGTGGGTGTCGACGATACTCCTTATGGAGGCGGTCCTGGAATGGTCATGAGAGCTGATGTTTTGAAAAAGGCATGGGAATTCGTTTTAGAAAGCGGTCAGTACGGAGAGCACTCGGTTCCTCTTCCCTGTTTTATTTACACAGCGCCAGCGGGGCTTCCATGGACAGATACCGTGGCCCGGAATTTTGCTCAGGAATTTTTTTCGGCTCAAGCAGAATCTCAGAATCAAAAAAGAGATTTAGTTTTCTTATGTGGACGCTATGAAGGTGTGGACCAGCGCTTTATCGATGCCTACATAGAGCGGACATATTGCATTGGAGATTTCGTTTTATCGGGAGGAGAGTTGGCAGTCTGCTGTCTACTTGACTCAGCTCTGAGGTTTGCCCCTGGTGTTTTGGGAAATAAACTTTCGGCCCACCAAGAGTCTTTTATGTCGGGAACCCTTGAGGGACCACAATACACCCGCCCTCAGATATTTAACTCAGTTCCTGTTCCCGATGTTTTTGTCAGTGGACACCATAAAAATATCGAGGCGGCCAAAATGAAAGGCAGAAAAGAGACGACTGAAAAATGGCGACCCGAAGGTGCTAAGTGATAGCTTTGGGATTAGTCCATTATCCAGTTTTGGGTAAGCAAAAAGAGATCATTCGCACATCTGTGACGAATTTAGATATTCACGATATCTCTAGAACTTGCCGGACTTTTGGAATTGATCGCTTTGAAATTATCACTCCCATTGAGCGTCAGCACGCTCTTATTGGGCGACTTTTGTCACATTGGCGAAAGGCCCGCTCTTTTGATTTCAATCCCCACCGGCATGAGGCATTGGAGTTAGTTCACCTTTCAGAATCGCTCGAGCAATCTTGCAAACAGCTCGAGGCCGATTGTGGAGAGGTTCCGTATATTGTGGTCACTGGAGCGCAAATTGAGGGGGAAAAAAATCTCAGTGCTATAATCGCAGATTGGAAAAAAATTGCAGAAAAACGTGCTCTTTTTATTCTATTTGGAACTGGTCATGGATTGGCACCGGAAGTCATTGACCAGGCCGATGCTTCTTTTCCCCGTATAAAAGGTCTTTCTCTTGCGAACTCGGGGAAAAGTGAATATAACCATCTCTCGGTAAGATCGGCGGCGGCCATTTATTGTTATCAATTGTCCGCGGCCCTTTCCCCGGTTTAAATTCGCAAAAAGTAAGGTAGCTGTATGAACCTCATTGAAATCGTAAACCAAGACCATCTTAAATCAACCCTCAGTGATTATCCTGATTTTAGAACAGGTGACACAGTGGCCGTTCATTATAGAATCACAGAAGGTGCTAAAAGCCGGATTCAAGTTTTTGAGGGAACTTGTATTGCGATGAAGCACAAGAATGGATTAAACGGACATTTTCGGGTTCGAAAACTCTCTTCTGGTATGGGCGTTGAGCGGGTTTTTCCTTATCACTCTCCAAATGTTGAGAAAATTGAAGTAAAAGTGAAAGGTAAATCTAGACGGGCCAAACATTTCTATCTCCGAGATCGAGTCGGTAAGAAGGCCAGAGTTGCAGTCGACTACAGTCGAAAGTAGTTTCCCAGAATATCATCATTTTATTGGCCTTGACGAGGTCGGGAGAGGCCCACTTGCTGGGCCAGTTGTTTGTGCAGGTATTCTTGCCTGTGGTCCCTGGGCAATTCATTGGCCCGAATTAGGCATCACAGATTCAAAAAAAATTTCATCTAAAAAACGCAAACGTATTCTTTCTCTGTTTCATTGGAAGCTCGTCCTCGCTAAAGATAATGGGAAATCTTGCGATCTCAATTTGGAACATCTTACGAGTTGGCCTCAATTGCAGCTATTTGAAGGGCAGTATAAAAGTGTGAAAATCTTTGCGAGTTTGTTTTCCGGAGACGCGGCCTTTATCGATAAGGTTAATATTTTGCAGGCCTCTCTCAAAGGGATGGGCCGCTGTGCAGAAATCCTCATTCCAAAAGTTGCTGAAAAAAACCATCTCTCAATTTTAGTCGATGGAAATTATCCTGCGAAGCTGGATCCCGAATTCGCTGAGTTCACTGGCATTCAAAGGCCTATTGTTCAAGGAGATAGTAAATCCCTCACAATTGGGCTTGCTTCGATTCTGGCCAAAGAGTTTCGAGACGAAGTTATGCGGGAGTTCGACGAAGTCTATCCCCAATATTTTTTTTCTTCTAACAAAGGCTATCCTTCTAAGGCCCATCTGGAAGCGCTCAAAATTCATGGCGTGACTGACTTGCATAGAAAAAGCTACGCCCCAGTTGCAAAGCTGGTTCAGTATTAATTCGGGCGCACGCAATGAGTCTCAACATTCCATTTGGTTTCACGCTGCTGATCTTCCTTTGCTTGTTTCTCCAAAAGTACTGAGAAAAAGAAATTGTGGTCAAATTGATTTGGCAAAATTGGAAAAAGAAAAAATTGTGATTATTGAAGTAAAAAGCTCAGATAGAGGGATTGAAGTTGGTATGAAATCTAAACAAAATACTAGGCTAAAAAAATCTGCCTCTTTTTTAGCTTTTTTGTTTAGGCGTCAAATTGAGGTAAAATTTATAAGATAGGATAATTACTTGAGTCCAAGGACTAAATATGATGAAGGGTTCCGTTTTTTCGTTGCTTGTATTTTTTCTTTTTAGCGCAAATCCTACCATCCTTAGGGCAGAAATGAATCCAAAGCTCAAAGCATTTTTAGTTGTTTCAGGTTATGGTGCCGCTGGAGGAGCTCTCTTGGGTTTAGCATCGATGGCCTTTGGAACCGAACCTTCAGCAATTGCTCAGGGAGCATCATTAGGTCTTTATGCTGGCATTGGTTTTGGAACCTATGTCGTGATGACTCACAGAAACCGCTACAACGGCGGAACTGAATTTTATCAGAATTCATCTCCTTACTCAGATCCAGTTCCGGCCGGGGGTGGGGCAGGGAATACATTATCTTCCCCAGGGCGCTCGAATGGGAGAGGTTTTTTTGATGGAGAGCAGTTTGCTCCCGACCACGATATGATTAACAACATGCAACAGGCCCAAACGTTTCGGATGCCGCTTTTTTCTCATAGATTCTAGACGGTTCTCGTTAAAATAAGATTTACGCCATTTTGACCTGTCAGACTTTATCATTTCTCAATAAGTAATTATTAATCATTTCGATGAACGAGACTGTAGGAGGTTTTTATGAAGTTAAAAGGAAAAAAAATTGCCGTATTGATGACCGATGGCTTTGAGGAAAGCGAATTTACGTCGCCGAAAGAGGCCATAGAAAAAGAAGGAGCGACTGTTGAGATTGTCAGTCTTAAAGATGGTGAGGTTAAATCCTGGACCAAAGGGAATTGGGGAAAGAGCTTTAAAGTGACTCATTCCATAGATAATGCAAAATCTTCCGATTACGATGCTCTGTTAATTCCGGGTGGAGTGATTAATCCGGATCAAATTAGGAATAATGAAAGTGCAATAACATTTGTAAAAGACTTCTTTAACGATAATTCGCAAAGACCAGTCGCGGCCATTTGTCATGGCCCGCAAGTGTTAATCTCGGCCGGCGTTGTTCGAGATAGGAAAATGACGTCTTATAGTTCAGTAAGAATTGATCTCGAAAATGCTGGTGCTAACTGGCAGGACAAAGCGGTGGTGGTTGATCAGGGACTCGTCACTTCTCGAAATCCAGATGACTTGGACAAGTTCAATGAAAAAGTTATTGAGGAATTTGCTGAAGGCAAACACGAGAGTCCACGAATTCACGGATAGTCTTATTATTGATTGAGGCGCCTTCGGGCGCTTTGATTATGCCAAGGTTTAGATTTCGGAGAGTTTGCGAACCTTATTCGTTAATGTCATCATCATTTTTCTAATCCAAATCGGCTGGCCTTTTATCAAATCGCTATAGGTAGGGTAGTCAATTTCGTAAAGCACAGAATCTTTCGTTGCACGCACAGTCGCAGACCGAGGCTTTTGATCGATAAAAGCGATTTCTCCAACTAGTTGTCCCTCTTCAATGATATTGACCTGAACACTGACTTTTTGATTTTTCATTTTTTTGAGGACTTCAAGTTCTCCTTTTACAAGTAAATAAAGATGAGTGCTTGGATCTCCCTCTTTAATGATGATGTCATTTTTCTTTATATTGATTGCATTTTGGCTCAAGGTTCCCTCGAGTTTAAGAGTCGTTAGTTTGGCTTTCTTTATTGTCTCTGAAAAGAGGAGGGGAGATTGCTGTGAAGAAAATTGTGCCTAGATTTGGGATGTATGAGCTGGCTTGTTTAAAAAACGATAGCTCAAGATGGCGGCAGATAATGCTAAATACAGATAACTTGAACCTAGTCCAAAAGCTGAATATGGGTGCTCAAACAAGAGGTGTTCAGCAATTATCGTAACTGGAACTCCAGTAGAGATGAAAAACGCACTAAGTATGGGAGATATTTTTTTGATTCCAGAGATAGTGAAATAATAAATAAAAATTATCGATAGACCCGTTAATATTAAACCAATTTTACTAGGGAGAGCAGGGACTTCATTAGAGAACAAAAATGCGAGCCCGAAAAAACCGATTGAATTCAGAAGCGATAGCTTCATAGATTGACCATAGGGGCTGCCTATTTTTGCAGATATACGAGCGCAGCTCTGACCTGTTGTTTGAAATATGAACAGAATACAGACGATCAAAACTTCTGAAAAGAAAGGGGTCGAGCTTTCAAGGAAAACTGATATGAAAATGGCCGTTAACAAGATTAAGGCCAGAGTAATCAACAGTTTTTGCAGTCTGGATATTACAAGTGTCTTCGTAGTTTCTACAAAGAGAACTGCAAGTACTGGAGCAAAGCATCGTGCCATGAGTAGGTGGTGCGGATAAATCTTTTCAGGGAATATGATAAAAGACGAGTAGCTTAGTAAGATACTTAGAGACCATAATACCAATACAGAATCTTTTAATGAGAAAATGGATGAAGTGTTTAATTTTCGTTCTTTTGACCAATACCCAAAAAATAGAAAAATTGCAGCTAGAAGAAACGAGCATGCGAAGAGAGACAGTCCCGAGCTTTGTGTTGCCGCATAAGTTTTGTTTGCTATTAGGACTACGACAAGAAACAAAGTAGAAAGCTGAAGTTCTAACACCGATTATGCTCTCTTTTTGAATCGGCCCAGGTAGCTGTATAGAGAAACGGATTTTAAGCTACCCCTGGGGCGTACGCTTCTGAGAGGAAGGTAGTTTTCCTTGAATTTAGAATTATTATATATAATCTCATTCGTGATGATTTCTCTTGGGTTTGCAAATTGGCTGAGCACTCTACTACCTAAGTCAAATTCTGTTCCTGTCAATAAACTGATATTGCGATACTCCTGGAAGTGATCGACTTCTTGGCAACCTAGGTAGTATTTAAGTTCAAATGGACGATTAATCAGATTCTTCTTTACGATTAATTTGAGGCGCTCATCCAATTCATTTATGAGGTGTCCAATCTTTTCGCATCGGGTATAGAAATCAATTAGCGTAGTGTCGTTATTTGTAGGAGAGATAAATAGCGAGATTTCATCTCCATCCTGACGCTTCACGATTACTCCATCGCCTTTTACTTGTTCGTAAATAATGGCCAGGTATTCATCGAGAACCTCCTCGATAACTTCGTTGCCATAGATTTGGTTGAGTGAAACTGAATCACACAAATCTCCTTTAATGAAGGCAAGCGCTGGTATATTTCTATTCGAAATAAAATTATCTAAAAAGTTTTGCTCAGATTCAATTTGAAGAGGATGCATCTGCGAGCGAAGGTTTTGTATCAGAAAGCTCTTGTCTTCAACATCTTGCTTGAAATTTATAAGGCTCATAAACTGCGATAATTCAGATTGAATAAACTCGGACTGTTCAATAGCAAACTGGCTTATTGGTTCGGAATCAAGTTGGTTTAATACCAACAAACCATGAGTTCTTTCTTTGGATTTTAGTTCGAGGGTGTAAAACGACTTGCGAAGCTTGATAGCCTCTGCATCATCGAAGTAGGTAGACTGGTCGACTGAGTCCAATACCGTGTCATCGGTTAGATTTGATATGCTTATATATGACCCTTTAAAGTATCTAAGCATTATTATATTTCTGGCTCTGAAAACTTCAGAAACCAGTTTAAGCATAATTGTAAGGCTTTTTTTATAAACTAAACCTTCAGACAATCCATGAAAAACATGAGCTTTTGTATTATGAAATTGTAGAAGAAATTTGTTCCGGCTATTTTGTAAGTCATTAGTTAAATAGACCAATGTAAGCGAATAAAGCCAACAGGTAATGTATTGAGAAGCATAAGGATACTGTGAGGAAAAAACTGAATAGTTGATTAAATCCCACGCCCAGAGCAAGCTTAAAGTGAGAAACAGTATTGTGTGAGGTTTTCGCTTTTCTGTTCTCCAATTGAAATCAATACTATTGCAAACCAATCCAGCAGAAATAAAGCATAGAGGGAAAAATATTTGAAGCAATAAGATTGCTGATAGAGCCCCATCTATAAGCTCAGCCTTCACTAATTCACAACCCAGAAATATAAGTGCAGAGATGCAGTAGAAGAGCTTGTAAAAACGTTCCCATTTCCTGTTTTTGCACACTAGAAATTCATTTATAAGATACAGGAAGACTGCAAAGTTTGCGACATGCAATATATTATTTAGCTTTAATCCAGTATCACCTGAAAGAAATATTCGAAAGATACCAGTTATGCTTAAAAGGCTTAAGATATTTGTGAACACAAATAGTAGGTTTCGGAGCTTAACCTTTATAGACATGTTGAAAATCAAGAGCATGAGCAAGAACATTCCTAGAATTAATAGACACCCTGTTAGGCCGCCTATTAATCTACCGGACGAGATAATCGTCCTCCAAAATAATCCTCGCAAGTTCAATAAACTAGGTTGGCCGCTCCTTATACCGTTGTGCCACCTGTCTAAATTCTTATAAAATATTCTTATTTCGTAGGCGCCATTTTTTTCAACAAAATTCGAGATGTTTATATAAAAGGGTAATATGCGTGTGTTTAAGGCTTCTGAAACATTTCGGTGATCAAGTCCATGACTTACATATGTTGACTTATTAGATGGTGCGATAATTTGCGCGTAAGAAGAATCACCGACCTCGCCTATATATAAAAACTTCCTACTTTCGACGAGTTGCTTAGAAAGGTAGGTTTTGCAGCGATAAACTCCAGATTTTGGAGTATTGAATCCCAAATCTTTGCCAATTTGCTTTTTACTTAGCGTCCATTTTTTATTCACGATAAAGAAGTGCTTGCACCCTATGGTTAGGGGAGTACTCTTTGCAAATGATTCCTGGCTCAGAAATATAAAAAAAATAACAAGAAGCCTATTCATCGTATCCGTACTTTGTCGAAAGCTCATAGAAAGTTCGAGAAAGAGAATTTTGCAAAGAACTTAGATTTTCCGTGTGCGAAAAAAGACAGGATGCACGCATTATTTTTGAACATGACATTGATTCGTTTAGGCTAGAAAAAACGCCCGCTTCTTCTACCAAGTCAGAGTAGATTTGGTGACTGCGAAAGCTACTGAATTTTATTAGACAAAGATTGATTATCTCCTGAAGAATCTCAATGGATTCAGATCTATATTCGATAACTAAAAAATTAGAGTGTTGATTGTAACTCAAGTATCGCTTCTTTGGAGGAATAAAAATATAGGCGAGAACTCTTTCATTATTACTAATCAGGAAGCGCTTGTACCCTGCGTAAGCTCTGTATAACAATCTGTCATTTTGTGGTTCGACTGCCTCTTTTATTTTGATATCAGGTGATACATTTGAAGGCTGACTCATTGTAATTGACAAGTCTGAATAGTAAGTCCAAAGAAGATTTCTAAGCATTGGTTTTGTTTTTTGCGATGAGTATGCAGTCCACAAAAACATACGGGTTGTAAACCTTGAGTCCCGGAAAAAAGGCGAGCAAAAAAACTCATAGTCATCATTCAAGTGCTGAAAGTTAAACATGTATTGCAGGATTGTAAGAAACGATTCTGCTCCTAACTTTGATTTCTCCATAAATCCTGAATGAATCATCTGCGTCTTGTTCGTCAGTGCATAGGTTCCTAAGCTCGAGCAATACTTCTCATTGCTTTTACCCAGTGAGACTACGTTTGCAGGGCTCTCAGTATCTATTTCCGACCAATCTTTTATAAAAAGCTCTTTTTCTCTATTGCTCGAAAATTCATATCCATAGCTCATTGCAGAATTGATATATTTTTCATAATTTTCAGGAGCACGCGCCTCATACTCTTCATTTAGAGATTTCAAAAAGACTGTCTGGAAATTCTTCTTGAACGAAATGTTTTTTTGCCATTGAAAGAAACTTTTGTCTTCCTCTGTAGAGAAAATCTTGGCCTGAAAAGAATATGAAGGGTTCAAGAAATTGATTGATAGTTCTGTACCTATATCCATTAGGTAATTTAAAACACCTCCCTTGACGTCAAATTCTTCGATTGTCGTCTCAATAGAGGTTGAGCCTCTACCTATCACAATCGGCATCCTTCTATTGGAGCGTAGGTATTGCCTTGAGTTAGCAATCACTAAAGATTTAGGTTGATCGACTTCCACAATATTAAAATCAGTGTCGAAGCCTTTCACAACTGTGCTGAAAAAATGAATCTGCCCAATGAAAACAAATTTCCCTTGAACGATTTGGCCCTCAAGAAGGCCAATCTCTCCATCTTTGATTTCGAACTCTAGACTTGTAATTTGTTTTTTCAAAGAAGAGAAATCGAAATATCCTCGTGTTACTTCATTTCCTTTGAAAAAGAAGTCTACAAGAATCTTGCGTTTACTAGACTTAATGTCTTTTATCAGTTCCGAGTAAATATCTAGATCTTCGGTATAGTTTTCTTTTAGCTTCAAAAGTCGATAGTTTTTTTGATTTAGTAGCGTTGAGGGAGGTATGACGTCATCGAAACCTTCAAAGTAGTTTGATTGATCTAAGTCAAAGTTCACTACCGAAGTATCGCCCGCTGTCCTGCGAGCGACATCCATAAAAAAACATCCATCTATTTGCAAGTTAGGTTTGTTGCATCGAATTGATAATGTTCCTGTGTTTTCGTAGATTTTTTTTAGGCTTTCCAGGGTTTTTTCGTCGACTGTAACGCTAAGCCTTGTTAAGGACATTCCTTCAATTGAAAGAAATGAGAATTCGGTACCATTTATAGTTAAGTTTGTTGCTGTTGACTCTTCTGAAAAGTATTGTCGTTTGTCTCGCTTAGAATAGATTACTCGTAAGGTCATTTAGGCTACCAGTTTCAATGATGGTTTCTGGCTTGAAAAAATTTTATTAAGGCTTTCTAGGTCGAAGGCCCTGATTGATTTATTCTTTAAAAATTGGGGGGTAGGTTGGATGTAGGATTGTGCTTCCTCTCCATCGCTTGCTTTTTTAAAAGCTAGAAAATTTATGGCACAGATGATAAGGGCTTCGGTTGACTGAGGTTTATGTCCTTGAGGGTCAGTCCATGTAGAAAAGTCGTCTATAATTCGAGCAATCTTAAGGTCTCTTGGTTCGACCAGTTTTGCTATCTCATGCTTAGAAAGGTCATGGAAAAAGAAAAGGTTTGCAGTTTCAATACTACTTTTATCTGCAGCTGATATATCAAACGAATCTAAAGCTTTTATAATAAGCCCTTGCGCCGTGTGTTTGTAATCGTAGGTTCTTCCTATTTCTATGGCACTTGCCAAGGAAAAAAAGCTTAAATACTTTTCAGAACGAGAAGTGTCCTGAATCCTTTTGCATGATCTTGCAATGCTTAGGAGGGCATTTTCAAAGGTGGTGTAGCTATCGAAAATATTAGTTTCTTGAAACTCTAGTATGTTTTTGGAAATATTCAGCTGTTGCATGAGCTCTGAGTCGTATTTATCAACGACAGGAACCAATTGAATTGAACTTTTTGCTTTTAAAAATTCCTGTTGGAGAAAAGGCAGGTTCTTCATTTTGTCTATGGGCTGAAAAATTAGGCAATCTAATTCGATAGTTTTTAAAAGTTTTTTTGCTTGTCCAAGGTCATTAGTTGTTAGTACTGATATTCCGTTAAAACGTACAGACTGCTCACACTGATATTCATATTCTGAAACCTTGACAATATCCTCTGCAAAAACGAGCAATTTTATTTCATTGCGTTCCGAAGTGCTGACATCTACCACTGAGGCTCCTTTTAGATCTATTCGGATCTAGATGCCAAGTGACTAAGTTGCTCAGGATTTGTAAGAAAAAATTACTAGTTCTGAAAAGTACGCCGCCGATTACCATAAAGTGAGTTAAGCGCCTGAGTGTCATTAGATTCCATGTCAAAAAGGTCAATGATTTGGTCTGCGTCTTCATCGTTTGAGAAAAGTCTGAAGACTTTTATGAATTCTTTTTTGACATGAGCGAGCTTGATTTTTTGTTTTCTGTTTTCGGCTAGCATTTTTAGAGTTTCAACAAAATGGCAGATCCCAGATGAACCTACAAAATCGATAGAAGAGAAGTCTATCGTGAGATTGGCCTCAGGATATTCGTTTAAAAGCTCCTCCAGTTTTTGCCTGAGAGGGAGGCTGTATTCATAATTGAGGTCGCCCTCCATATGTATGGTTATGTTGCCATAAACATCTCTTTGTAGGCTTGAAATAATTGGCATAATCAGTTCCCTCCATTAACACTTATAACTAGTTTATCGGAAAGGTCGTTTAGACCAGCCGGAGAGGAGGAGTTTTCCGATGTACCACAGCTCAGCTGCTCTCATACTACTGAATACCCCTATTGGGGACTCTAGAGAACTTACTTTAGAGGCCATGGAAGTTCTAAAAGAAGAATCAATCTTTTTTGTTGAGGATACTCGCGCGTTTAAGTCCATGCTCAGTCGATACGAAATCCCGCTTAAGGATCAACTCATTCGGTCTTTTCACGATCATAGTACAGAGGCAGACCTAGACAAAATTCTTGGATATTGGTCAGAAGGAAAAACGGTCGTCTATGCCAGTGAAGCAGGTAGTCCCATTATTTCTGATCCAGGGCTTGCACTTGTACGCCAGGCCATTAATCGAAAAGTGGAATTAAGGTCGGTCTCGGGTGTGAGTAGTGTTATTAAAGCACTGGAACTGTCTGGCCTACCAGCTATTCCGTTTCATTTTCATGGATTTCTTCCCAAGAAAAAGGGGCCGAGAAAAAAGCACTTGGAGGCCTTGGGTGCTTTTCTAGGAACCCACATTATTTTTTTAGCAAAACACAACTTGGGCGAAGTACTCGCGGAATGCTCTCAGCTGTTTTTTGGCAAGGCCGCGGTCATTTGTAGAGAGATGTCTAAAAAATTTGAGAGTGTGTACAGAGGAAACATTGAGAATTTGAGCGAATTGATTGAAGAGAGTGAGCGGCGAGGTGAATTTGTTCTGTTGATTTATATCGACTCTGTTCGCCAAGGTTCTTCTAGTGATACTACCATTGCTGATCTTGCAAAGCAGATTGTAGAGACTGGTGCCAAACCTAAGCGTTTATCTAAACTTCTTGGATTGATTTTAGAAAAGTCTCAAGACGAGATCTATGGGACGCTCTACAAAGATCGGCAAAAATAGTGCATTTCTTTGGTTGGAAAATCTTGGGTTTATGATGAAAGGGAATGAAGGTCAAAGTTATCGGTGGACACGGCGGAGTCACTCCCCGGCACAGAGCAACATCGTTTTTAATAAATGATGATCTCCTTATCGACGCAGGCTCTGTGGCCTCCGGAATTTCTATTCAAAAACAAAACTTGATTGATTCCATTTTGATCTCACATGCTCATCTTGATCACATCAAAGATCTTGCTTTCATTTGTGATAATTGTCTTGGACAAAGAGAGACTCCCTTTCGAGTTTATTCCCATAAAACGACGATAGATATCATTAAAACTCATTTTATGAATGACCTCGTCTGGCCTGACTTTAGTAAGATTCCGTCCTTAGAAAATCCTACAATTGTCTTTGAAACGCTCTCACCTTTGCAAAAGATTACAATAGGAGATCTTTCTATTCAGTCAGTGCCTGTTAATCATCCGTCTGATGCCATGGGATTTATAATTGAAGACTTAAAGAATTCTAAGTCTCTGCTTTTCACTTTGGACACTGGACCGACTGAACTCATTTGGGAGCAGGCGAAAAAGTTTCCTAATCTTAAAGGGATCTTTACAGAGGTGTCTTTTCCAAATCACTTACAGAAAGTGGCAGACCTTAGCTTTCATCACACCCCACGTGGCCTCACTGAAGAATTGAAGAAAATGCCCTCAGGTATTCCAGTTTATATTGGGCACATCAAACCTAATTTCGAACAACAGCTTCAGGAAGAAATTCGCGACTTAGGAAATCCACTATTAAGTATCCTAGATTCTTCGGGAATGGTTTATACTTTCTAGATCTTTCCACCCATCCAAGATGGCTGAAAATAGGACGGAGTAAAGAGAGGGATTCGCACTTTCTTTTTGAGCGGGTCCTCAGATTCATGAATAATCTCAACCGTATAGTAAGAATCAATGGAATCTTCTGTGTCTGCATTAGTCGAGGATTCTAAGCTTGAAGCGAGATCTCCCTGGGGATTTGACTGAGCTGCTGAATTTCTTGCAGCTAACTCTTGAACGTTTTCTTTTAGCACCTCTATAATTTGTTTGTTTTTGATTTCTTCCGATCCTTTTTGGATTGTTTTAAAACTTTTCTTTCTGGTCCAAACGAGTTGCGCCTTATCACCATGTTCTTCAAGAAATTCGGCAAGCTTATCCTCGCCATTTTCATCAAGGAGCTGCGCTTCAAATTTGACCACTGGGTTAGTCGCTGAGGAGTCATTGACTTTTATATTAAGAGTGAGTCCATCGAAGACTGAAGCGACTTCTTCATCTTCCTCGCCCTTGTCAGTTTCTAGATCGCTACCTGCATCAGTATCACCGGAGTCCATGGATTCTATAAGGCCGTCTCGCAAATTTTCGCAGAGTGGTCCATTGTTCTCTTCACTTTCAACCGCTAGCTGATGATAGCTATCTTCAAGTTCTAAAACCGCTGCAAGATTATCTCCTAACTGGTGGCCATTCTCTAATTCAAGGGCCTCGGCAAGAGCGAGAAAAGAGTTTTGAACCGTCGATGCTTCTGGAGACGAAGGGCCTAAGCGAGTTTCTAGGTTTTTCTCTAGTAATGGTTCGAGCTGGGAAATTTTAAAGTAGGCCTTTTTCGAATCACCGGGGAAATACCATCCAGTATTCGCACAAAACGCATGATCTCTTTCGAGAAGGTTTTTTAGTAGATCTTTGAGAGCGCTAATCAATGCATAACAGGTTCTGTGGGTTGAGATGCGGTCCGAATAGTCTTTAGAAATTCTCTCTCCAGTTCTGCAAAGACAAAGATCGAGAGTGTCTTCTATGAATTCTGCTAAATCTATTTTAAAACTAGAGCTCACTTCTACATGCGACTGGATTGCGCTCATCGTTTTCTCTGGATTTGCTCGCGCTTTGTATAAACATCTCAAACTTGAATTAGCGGACTCAACCTCACCAGCTGGAACGCAAATTGTGTTTGGACCAAAGATGAGGGGATTGCAGAGGATGAGTCGATGATTTTTACTATCTCTGCATTCTTTTAAGTTTTTTAACTGTGTCTCATCAGATTTTAAGTATTGCTCTACAAGATTAAGGTTGTGCTTGTAGACTTTTGCTGCAGTAGATGGTGCTGACGCTGATTCGGTTTGCTTTTTATAAAACGTCATCGGGTGAGAGCAGACCTTTTTTCCATTGGCCTCGATCATAAAGCTGCGATTGCCCGCATAAAGGCAAGGCTCCAGTTTTTTAGCACCAGCGTCTGCATAAGCTGCTTTAAATAAAAGAGAAAGAAATTGAACTTGGCGATTTTTCTTAGAAATGGATTGATTTTCACTGGCGTTAAAGCGCTGCTCATCGATTTGAATTGCTAAATAAGCAGCAGCATTAAGAAATTTTAACTTCAGATCGATTGGTGCCGCCAGATAGGCCTTCACCCATACATCTCGAATTGGAGCCTTCTGTTTTTCTTTAGCAAACACCACCGAAGCAATGCCCATCGATAAAACGAAAGATAAACAAAAAAGGCGAAAGAGTTGTTTCACATTGGACTTTTCGGTATCCAGGAGCTTTTCTAAAGACAATCTGGACTGTTTTGCTTTCTTGATAGGCCGGTGATAACTTTGACGGTTAATGAGTTGGTTCAACGAAATCAAAAGCCCAAAGCTCAAGAAGGGACGTAAAGTTCCTTCGAATACGCCTTCCGGATTGTGGCAAAAATGCCGCGCCTGCAAAGAGCTCATTCTTACGGAAAAATTGCTTCAAAATCTCTCCGTTTGCCCGAGATGTGAATATCATGGGCGAATAGGGGCTGAGGAGCGAATAAAGCTCATCGTCGATTCCGGTAGCTTCCAAGAGTTTGGCGCTGAGCTCTACGGACAAGACCCTCTCGGATTTCACGATAAGATTTCCTATCAATCCAGGTTGAAAGCGGCCGAAGAAAAGCACGGGCGCAAAGAGGGCACTCGCTGTGGTCTAGCAAGCTTGGACAAACAAAAATTTGCTTTGGCCGTCATGGATTTTAATTTTCTTGGTGGCTCGATGGGCGTGGTGTGCGGCGAAAAGATCGCGCTCGCGTTTGACTTAGGCCTCAAACATAGTTGTCCTGTCGTCGTGATTTCAAGTTCTGGAGGGGCTCGCATGCAAGAAGGCCTGCTCTCTCTTATGCAAATGGCCAAGGTCAGTGCAGTTCGTTATCAACTGGCCGAGAAAAAAATTCCCTATCTTTCGGTTCTGACAGATCCCACGACAGGCGGTGTTGCTGCGAGTTTTGCGATGCAAGGCGACGTTATTTTGGCTGAGCCTAATGCGCTTATCGGATTTGCGGGCCCCAGGGTCATTGAACAGAGTATGAGACAAACACTTCCTGAAGGCTTTCAAAGGTCTGAGTTTTTACTCACCCACGGAATGATTGATCGAATTGTGGAACGAAAGAATCTGAGGTCAGAGTTGAGTTTTTTTCTCAAAGTTTTAACGCCAAACGTGTAGCCTTCCATTCATGGTTTCAAACGATAGAGCTCTAGACTGGCTGGAATCTCATACGGGATGGGAGACTTTCAAACCTGGTCTCCAGAGATTAAAAGACTTTTTGTCGGTCGAGCTTATGACTCTACGCGAGCGACAAAAAAACAAGCTTCTTAAAATCATCACTGTTGCCGGAACGAATGGAAAAGGTGAGACGTCTTGGAACATTGCTCAAAGATGTCGTGATGAAAAATTATCCTATTCTCTTTTTACTTCACCGCATATTTTAAAAATTCAGGAACGAATTGAATCGAATGGACGGTTTATTTCGGACGATGTTCTACTCGATCTTTTTGAAAAAATTAAAACTAGAGAACAGCAGCTACCTACACGCCTAAGTTTTTTCGAAGTTCTCTTCGTGAGTTTTTGCATTTGGTCTTTGGAAAATAATGTTTCAGTGATGATAGTCGAGGTTGGACTCGGCGGTCGAATGGACGCTGCTAATGTTTTGGATGCCGATGTTGTTGCGCTAACCTCCATTTCTCGCGATCATCAACAGTATTTAGGCAAAAGATTTGACCTTATATTGAAAGAAAAATGGGGAGTCACTCGGCCCAACCAGGTCATTGTGTCAGCACTTGAGCTTTCTTACCTGCGGCAGTTACTTAGGCGGTGGAAAAAAACCGATCAAATTTGGCTCGACTACTACGAGCAAGATTGTTCCGCCAAAACTGAAATGAGCAATTATAGAGTGAGAAATCATTGGTGTGCAGAGCAAGCGTTTTTTCACGCAACGAATATAAGGTCTGCTAAAGATATTCCTGATCAAAATTCACGCGATACGATGCTAGCGAGAGGCCATAGCATAACTTTTAATCAGCGAAAGTGGTTTTTTTATGGCTCACACAATGTCGACGGTATCAGGCATTTTTGCCGAGAGATCCAAAATAGGAAAACTGAGCTTTCACCATTCGTCATCTGGTTTGGGCCATCAGAACGTCCCTTGAGCGATCTTCAAGCAATGTTGAAGATCATTTATGCAAACTTCCCAGAAATTGAAAAAAAATTGATGAGATTTGCGCACCCACGAGCTTTGACAAAAAAAACCTATGACAGTCTTGCCAAGGCCGAGGCAAAGTTAAGCAAATTTAGAGTGCAAAGCTATGATAAAAACCAGCTCTCCAGCTCTTTGCAAAAAAATATCATAGTAGTGGGCTCTTATTTTTTTGCGGGAGAAATCTATCGCGATTTATTGGATATTGCCGGCCCTTCCATTTTACCTTCTGGCCTTCCTTCTGGGTTGCCCCCAGGTCAGCGCGAGGACTGAGCTAGCGATCTCAGATGAAATGAGTATATTTTCAGAAAAGGCCTACCAAAGAGACGGTGGACTCAGGTTTGAGGCCATCGGCAATGTGGTGATCGTAAATGGTGGTGACACCCTTTATGGTGAGTCGGCCATTTTTTACAAAGAAAAGCAGCTGTTTAAGATTGAAGGAAATGTTCGCTTTGTTGGTCAAGGTCTCACGCTATATGCATCCCAAATGCTTTACTGGATGGAGTCCGGAAGAATTGAGCTCAAAAATGCTAGGCTTATTTCTGAGAGCTATACAGTGGTGGCCAAAGACTTAGTCAGAACTGATCCTCAATTTTATGAAGCAGAGCAGGCAGAATTTAGCACTTGTCAGGATTGCCCTGAATCATGGTCCGTTTTTGGAGATAGTATTTCTTTAGAAGTTGATGAGTATGTCAAAATCCGGAATGGAGTCTTTCGGATTAACGGCATTGCGGCCATGTATATCCCGTACATCATTTTTCCGGTCAAAAAAGATCGAGAAACGGGCTTACTAATACCAATCCCGTCGAGTCGGGGAGAAGAAGGGTATGCCCTTCAGCTGCCGTTTTTCTGGGCGCTGTCTCCCAGCTCCGATATCACAATTTCTCCAAGCATTTGGGGAAAACGTGGACCGGGTACAGATCTCCAAGTCCGAAAGTATTTTAAAGAAAAATCTTTCTTTCACTTTGAAGGACGAGGTTTGAGGGATTCGCTTTACACTCCTGAAAGTCCAGGGCCAGAGAGAAGTGGAGATCAATATTACCGCGCCTTTGGAGAGACTCAGCTGAATTGGCATCAAGGGGCGGACTTGCAGTTTATGCTCCATTCCACTGACACAAAAGATCTACAATTTATTCAAGACTTTGCTTTGATGGCCGACCAATTTGTAGACTCTAGCTCGGTTGGGAGTTCAGGTTTTGTTCAATACAGAAAAGATTATTTTTCTCTTAACCTACAAGGTCATTATCGTAGAGATCAAATTTTTCCCGATCCAGAGGCCTTTAATGATGAATTCGTGCAGCAGCTTCCTTCCCTCAAAACAGACTCAACTTCTTTTTTCCTTCTCCAAGGTAACCGCGCCATTCTACCAAAGCTTGCCCTGTCCATCAGTGCGAGGGCCGATCGGTTTTTTGAAAGCTCGAAACAGTTATCTCCTTATTTGCGTAATGCTTATAGAGTGAGTTCTGTTCCTGAAATCCAGGCCCTTCTCTATTCTCAAAAAGGTTTTCAATTGAGCTCTAAGGGAGTTTTTGATTATCAATACTACAACTTTTCAAGGGACGGAGAAGAGAATTTCTATAAATATAGTACTCCCGTGCAGACTGAGTTTGCCTTTGAACTAGAAAAGACTTTTGGGCTGGCCGCAAAAAAAGAGATTCCCGTCAAAGACCTTGTCCCTGAGCAACGGCGTGATCTCTACCTAAGCAAGGATACTAAGGAAAATAAACCTCAGGTAACGATTGGAGAACTTTCGGAATATAACCAGTTTTTATCTCAAAATACAGTTGAAGAAACGAGCATAAGCTATCGTCATCATCAAAAAGTTCAGCTCTTACATCATTGGATTCCCCATGAAGACGAAAGCGGGAATTCAGTCTTTCGTGAACAGATTTCGGACCGCAGCCGCCTTTTTGATTGGCGAGATAGCATTCGTTCGCGGGAGTTTAGATTGGGGGGGCAGTCTTCCCGAGTGCTCATTCCACCGGAAAATACCCTTGAGCTCCGTTGGGGAAATTCATTGATTTCAAAATCTCCTCAGACTTTTGATCCTCAAGTGGATCAGCGCTACCTTCAAGAAAATTTTGCTTATAATAGATTAGGATATTTTGAGCTTTCTCAGGGTGTTTTGCTTTCTCCTGAAGAGGAAGAGCCGGCATTGACTCGGCTAAAACTCTCTACTGGTCTCTCTATTGCGGAGTGGTCGTTTAATGTCGATGAATTCTATTTTCACGACAGCGATGAGCACATTCTTAATCTTTCCGTCGCTCAAGACTTTTCTAAGTTTTATTTAGGAGCTACATTTTCATACTCGAGTTTTGATCAAGACCTCAATCAGGGTCTGACATGGCAAATTGGATTGAGACCATTGCCGTTGATAGGGATTGGTCTTTCTCAGACAAGAGATCTGATTAACGATGAAGTCACACGTTCCCAAATCCTTGTAGGATATCGTCCAAAAAATGATTGCTGGTTATTGGATGTTGGAATTGTCGATAATTTTAATCAGCCTGACGTTTATACGGTCGACCTTATTCTTAATTTTGGTGATAAACGGTTCCGAAGTGCTCAAAGCTCTGCCATTCCGGGTAACTATTGAACCTCAGGTGTTTGATCTTAGATTTTGACGATAGCTTTACCTATAATATTGCGAGTGAACTTCAGCAGCGGCAAGTTGAAGTGACAGTGCTCAACTGGCGTGAATTTCTTCATCAAACGTTATTTTCTCCACGGGATACGCTCTTGATACTGGGCCCAGGGCCTGGCCATCCGCTGGAATATCAGAGTCTTTTCCCAGCGATTGAATCCTGGATCAAGCAGAATGCAAAAATGATTGGGATTTGCTTGGGCCTTCAAATTTTGGAAACGATCAGAGGGAAAGTCACTCAGCGTTGTATGAGACCTATCCACGGCGTTCAAGTAGATTTTGAGTTAGGGAACCAAAATCAAAATATAATTCCTGGCGCCTGGAAAAATTATCGAGACATCTGGCCAGCTAGAAGTCTTGTGCAACGCTATCATTCCCTTTGTATTCCAAAAAGAGTTCCTGAAGCAGATGAGCTCTGTTGGTTTTGGGAAAATGAGCTCTGGATGAGAGTCTCTCGTTATCAAATTTCTTATCAATTTCATCCGGAATCAGTGGGAACGACGGAGCCTGGGCTTTTCCTATGGCCTGCTGTGGATTTCAGTTTTGGTAAGATAGATTCATGGATGTAAAGTTTCATGGCGCAACGGATGCCCAGACTTTTTCGCTGCTGGAAGCTGCGGGAATCAAAGAAATATTTCTCTCATTTGATCCGAGAGATTTATTTTTCCTCCCGCTTCACCAAGCTCACGAGTTGGTCGCGAATCATCGGCACCTAAAATTCACTCTCGCGTTTGGGAACGAGGCCGTTTTATCGGTGCAAGAGATTTATAAAAATCTCAAAGAGCTTGATTCTGCAAATCTCCAAGTCGCACTTCCCGCACCCTCCTTAGTGGCCTTCAATGATGCTCACCCTTACCCAAACATTACGAATGTTTTTTATGATGGCACGACCTCTTTTCTAGAGATTCTAGAACGGCGCTTGGCGCCACTTGAGTCCATCATTTGGACTTCAGCTCTGGTTGAATCTGAACTTGCCAGAAATTCTCTTCAAAGCTCTCTTCATTCTTTTCAGTCCATGGCGAAATCAATGAACTGGAACCTTAAATTGGGTTTAGAAATTTCTCCGTTTTTGATTCTTGAATCATCTGAACAACTGGCCAATATTGTCGGAATTGATTTTTTAGTGATTAAAAATGGTTCACAATTCTGCCATGCTTATCGGACAATTAATCCTGAGGCGCTTATTGCTGCAATAGAGAATTTTTATTCGGCCTTTGCCTATTCTCCTCATTCTTCAACTGACAATTCAAAGGGAGATCCATATGAATATCTTGCTCTCAAATGATGATGGCGTGAATGCTCCAGGCATCCATGCTCTTTATAAAACATTATCTAAAAAACATCACGTCACTATGGTTGCGCCTCTTCAAGAGAGAAGCACCACCGGGCATACTCTGAGTTTAGATTCCCCACTTCGGTTGCAAAAAATTTCAGACACCATTTATGGATGCAGCGGCTTCCCGAGCGATTGTATTTTTATGGCACTCGGGCACATTTGCCGAGACAAGCGACCTGATCTGGTTATTACGGGCATTAATCGGGGAGCAAATCTTGGTCAGGATCTTTTTTACTCAGGTACCGTGGCCGCTGCGCGCGAGGCCGCTTTTCATGGATTGCCTGCCATTGCTATGAGTTTGGTTTTAGAGTCTCCTCATAGAGACCATGAATATTACGAAACGGCTGCTGACTACGTTGATCAATTTGTGAGTGCTAAAGCTTATGAAGGCCTGCCTCCAATGTCGCTTATCAATATCAACGTCCCCAATGTCGAAAAAAAACATATTAAGGGTGTCGAGTGGACTTTATCTGGTCTTCGCAATTATTCTGAAGATGTGGTGGAACGAATGGACTCTCGAAATTTAGAATACTATTGGGTGGCCGGTCTTTATCAAGGTCACCGCGAAATTGGTCAAACTGACTGTGAGGCCGTCGCCGATTTTAAGATTTCGGTTAATGCGCAACAATTAATACAAGCTATTCCCTGTGACTTCGAACGTATTCATGAGCAGGTTCTTGATTTACCCTATCCAGGAAAACTCTCATGAGTCACAAATTCAAGTTTGCCTTCCTCTTTTGTAGCTTTGTCTTTTTGGGTTGCTCGCACTTAAAAAGTGGAGACTATGTCCAAGATGACTCGGGCGCCTGGGTTTTTGTGCCTCAAAAGCGAGGCCTCTTGTCTCATCTCCCTCTTCATTCTCGTGAAAAAACGGGAGGAGAAAGTCTTGTCTACACTTCCGGAGATTTCACATGGCCTGTTCCTCATTTTAGAAGAATATCGTCGCGATTTGGGAGACGAGGCCAGCGCCATCATGACGGGATTGATATTACTGGCAAAAGGGACACTGAAATTCTGGCCGCAGAAAGCGGAACTATTTTGTATTCTGGCAGGAAAATTTCGGGCTATGGAAATATGGTCATTATCGATCACGGAAATAACGTGAAAACAGTCTATGCTCACAACTCTAAAAATCTCGTCAGCAAAGGAGAGCGAGTGAGCAGTGGGCAAAAAGTGGCTTTGATGGGTAGGACTGGTCGGGCAACTGGGATTCATCTCCATTTTGAAATCCGAGTTTCCGGAAAGGCCGTTGATCCGATGAACTATTTTCAACAGCAGATTCATCTAGCCCAAAAGTAGTCTTAGTTTTGTGGTTCGGTTTTTGTCGTACCGAATTTTTTTAACAGCTCACAATACATAATCGCTGTATTTCTCGCATCCTCAATAGCGGTATGAGCAACATCTCCCATCTTAAGAAATTTCATCAGCTGTTGCCCGGAGGCCATTCCTGGTGGCAAAAAATTAAGGTCGATTAGTCCATAGCAGAAGCTACTCATGTCCAAGACTCGGTGATGAAAATATGTCCGCATCCATTCAAAGCCCAGGTCTCTGTTGAGAAAAGGCAAATCGATGGCATTGAGAGATTTTCCAAATAAAATAATTTTCTCTTTGTGAAAATAGTTTTTCACCTCCGAGGATTCAAGATAGGTCGTCATCTCATTTTTCCAACTAGAAAGACTTCGACCTTGCTGGCTAGCAAGTTGAATTAAAGGGGCCATGTTTTCTCTGACCCACGGAGCAAGAGTTTTTTTGATCTCTTCAAAGGGAGGGCATTTGATGTAGTACTGGCGCTCGAGATCATTTTCGAATTCCCCAGTTTCGGTATCAAAGGGAACCATCGCAAACTCTATAATAAGGCAGTCTTCTTTTAGTCCAGTCGATTCGAGATCGATAGATAGATATCGCATAATTTTATTTAGCTTCCTCTGAAGGTGTTAGGCAACTCAGCTCTGCGGCCCAGCGGTCATCTACCAAAAAACTTTGTTCATTTTGAAAGCGAAAATAGCCCCAAATTCGTCCTAGGCGCTTGGAATGATAGAGGGGAAAATTTAATTTCAGCAATTTTTGAATTTGCTCCTCATGAGTTCTCGATGCCTCGAATAATAGCCTCAGCGGTGACGTCAGAAAGAGATGGCGAGAAAAGCGGTTGAGGGCCTCTAAATCTTCGGCCTTATTCATATTAGAAAGTTGGTACTTTGTGAGATGAAAAAGATGTTGTCCAGGATCACGCTCTTTGTCGGCAAAAAGCCAAAGTAGGGGGCCTTGGGCACTTTTACGGTAGCAAAACGCGGCCGGCCTGCCCCAAGAATTCCCTTGGAAAAAACTTGTTGTACCGGCAAGGGCCAGCGGTCGATTTAAGATCAAAGAGGAGCTGGCCATAAAAAATTGATCACCTGCAGAGAGCCCAAAAAAATGAGTGTCAATTTTTTTATCGTTGACCAAAAAAAGCGAATTTTCATAGAGGGCGAGGTCATAGTTGCACCAATATTGAGCAGTTTCTTTTGAAGAGTAGGGGAAGAGCACATTTTGGTTTTTGAGGTGCTTGGGATTGAACGCCGGTCTTTTTATAAACTTGGCCACTAGGGGGGCCAGTTGATTATTTTTAAGAGTTTCTCCCTTTCGCAAAACCTCTTCGCCTCTGACATAAATTTCAGATTTTAGCTTTAAGAGCTCACTAGTATTTTCTTCGAGAAAGGTCGCAAGCTCTTCGTCCACCTCAGGGACGTGTTGAAATTTCTTATCGATGAGTCTTGCCAGCTGTAAAACTGAAAATCGAGTTGGATAGAGTTTCTCAATCTGAAGAAGACCCAAGATGTAGCTCGGCAGCGCCCGTTCTGCTTTGCTTGAAAAATCAAAGTAGCTAGTTTGGTTTTGAGAATGGATGGCCAACTGAAGCTGAGCGTAGGGAGAGCTTTGGGCAGGGCGCTCGTTCATCTGTGCTAGTGACCACAGGATAACAAGGTCACCAAATTTAAAAATCTTTCCCAGACGACGCTGGCCCTTTAGAAAACCAAGGAAATCCTTTTGAAGCTGCTCGTCGCCGCCCAGCAAATTGAGTTCATGAGGAGCAGCGCAATAGAGGGGATCAGTTGGCGCCTGGGTTTTCCACTTGACTGTCGATTTTTGATAATTTTCGACTATAAGAGCGCAGCTGCTAAGATTTGCCAGCAGGAAAATCAAACTCCACTGGATAGATTTCAGAAGAAGGCGGTGTTTTGTCCAGAAGACCAGCATGGTCCTTACTTTCAAACTCTGACGCCTTTTGGTCAAGCGGTCTATAAAGGCAAACTATCCAAAGCCCCGCCGCCTGAGATTGGGAGAAACTTTGGAGTTTAATGTCTAGAATTTCAACGTTGTACTCAGCTAACTGACGCATGGCCTCATCAAATTCCTTTTCCTGATGCCCCTGACGCTTATGCGGTGGTGCCGGCACGTAGTAGGTGAATGTCTTTGGGCGCCAACTTTTTTTTCTGGTTTTTTCTTTGGAGGTGAGTTTCTTATGAATATAGGAAAAAAAATCTTTCATTTTCTCAGTCTCACCAGATGTATGATTATTTTATCATTGCAGAAAAACGAGTTTTAAATTGGCATATTTGTCCGTCAGACCTCTGAGTTTAAAAATAGGTCTATAAGTTTCTAAGACTTAGAGATTTTTTCTAAAGTAACCAACTAAATCGGACTGGCCTTGGGGGCAAGAATGGTCCTATATGCAAATCTTTCCACAACTAATTTTGCTTTTCCTTGTGTTTGAATTTTGTATAATAAAAAGTGTGACAGGAAGTCACCTAGTTAAGGCAGGATGCCAAAAAGAGGGGCCATGCAGGAGGCCCCTTTTTTTCCTTTAAGGCCTAAGCTTGAATATCGCTATCACAGTCTCTCTCGTTCTTTGTTCTTTTTTCACTTCGACCCTTTCAGCCGCAACAGGCATGGGAGGGGGAGTCGTCCTTCTTTCTGTCATGAGTTTTTTTTATTCAATAGAAAAGCTCATTCCCATACACGGGGTTATCCAACTCGGAAACAATGGTTGGAGAATTCTATTTCTTCGCCGCTACTTAAGAAAGACCACCTGCTTGAGTTTTGGTCTGGGCGCCTCTTTGGGTTCTGGGCTGATATATTTTTTATTGAAATTTTTTAGCTTCCCTGAAGTGATTGCTTACTGGGGAATCTTCATCTTAATTTGCTATAGTCTTTTTCGGCCCAAAAGCATGCCCAGGATTCAAATTGCAGAAAAAAATTATTTCTGGGTCGGTCTAGTTGCAGGTCTTTTTGGACCCATCATCGGATCAGTTGGCCCCTTTTTGGCGGCCTTCTTTTTACGAGATGACTTCTCTAAACAAGAGATTGTTGCAAATAAATCTTTCATGCAAGCTTTCATTCATCTGCTTAAGCTTCCTATTTTCTTATCGCTCGGTTTTTCTTTTGGAGAGGACTTGATGGTATGGGTCCCTATGATCATTGCTGGTCTGGTGGGGACGAAGGTGGGAATCGCACTGCTCAAAAACTTATCAGCAAAGTGGTTTCAGCTGCTTTTCAAAGGCGCCCTGGCGATAGGGGCCATGAAGCTCGGAATGAAGGCCATTGAGCACAGCTTTTTTCACTAGTAACTTACTAGGGCCTGGGGTATCGTTTTTTCGCTGATGAAGAAGCAATCACTTCAATTTATTGATCTTTTTTCTGGATGTGGCGGGTTGTCGGCCGGACTTGAAATGGCCGGACACCATTGCCTATTGGGCGTCGATCACAACAGTGATGCGGTGGAGAGTTTTCGGCTCAACCATCCCAGGGCCGTTGGATTGGCCATGGATATTAGAGAGCTCGATCAAAAAAGGCTAAAAGAAGTTTTAGGTCTGCAAAAAATTGATCTGATTGTAGGGGGACCTCCCTGCCAGGGCTTTTCAACCGTTGGCCGAGGACTTATGGAAGACGAGCGGAATCAACTTTTCCGTCAGTTTGTCAGAATCGTCCATAGTGCCAAACCGTCTTACATTATCATGGAAAATGTCACGGGCCTTCTTGCTGCAAAAAATCGACCCGTTTTAGAAGGAATTTTGGAATCGTTCTCACAGCTGGGCTACATCATGCATGCTCAAGTTTTGTCCGCAGAAAAATTTGGCGTGCCCGAACGGCGCAGACGTACTTTTCTAATTGGCTCGAAAACGCAAACTGCTCCTTGGTTTCCGGAAGGTCGGTTTGGTACTGGCGACATTCCTCTTGTGACTGTTCGAGACGCTTTTCAGCAGCTTCGTAGCACGGAACATCTTTCCCATCACCGACTTGATAAAGTGCGAATCCTCGACAAAAAAGATCTTGCTCGACTCAAAAAAATTCCCTGCGGTAAGGGCATCAGGTATGAGCGAGATGAAAAGGCCTATTTGCCGCCATCACTTCGCTACAAAATAGATTGGTCAAAGTTGCCAGAAAATAGGTTTAGGCAAACAAAGCTACAAAGGCTCGATTGGGAGAGTCCATCGTTTACGATTATGACCTCAGGCCATAGTTATTTTCACCCTGAAGAGCATCGTTTTTTAACGCCTCGTGAAGCAGCACTCCTACAGAGCTTTCCCGTGGATTTTCAATTCTTTGGATCGCAAACTTCGGTTTTTCGGCAGATAGGAAATGCTGTTCCACCTCTTCTTGCGAAGGCCTTCGGTGAGAAATTGGCCAAGCTCCCAAAGGAAAAAATATCGGTGAAAAAAAAGGTGTCAACTTCACTTGATGTCGATAACATTTTAAAAGATGCCTTTCACTACAAACGGGAAAAAGCAAAGCTTTGCCAAAACGACACAGCCGTAAATCTCTAGATCAATCTTCCCCTTCGTCACTGTCGCATTTATTATTCTCTCGTCCGATTCTTAGTAGCTTTTTTCTAGGGATTTCTTCAGGGTTGCCGCTATTGCTTATTGGCTCGACCCTTCAGGCCTGGATGGTAGACAGGCAGATCGATCTTAAGACAATTGGTTTTTTTACGCTCGTGGGCCTTCCCTATACACTGAAATTTTTTATTGCTCCACTCATGGACCGCTATCCTCTGCCATTTCTCGGAAGGCGCCGAGGGCAAATTCTGATTACTCAAATCATGTTGGCATTTTTATTTGCTGCGATGTCATTTTTTGACCCAGGAATACAGCTGAATTGGATTGCTGTCATCGCGGTCGGCGTGGCCATCGTGAGTTCAATGCAAGATGTGGTGATTGATTCCTATCGTCGGGAAATTCTTTCTGATAGAGATCTGGCGATGGGTTCGGCAATGGCCATCAATGGCTACCGAATTGCTTTATTGATTGCCGGTGCCTTTGCCCTCGCTCTTGCCGACCAAGTTCCTTGGGCAAAAGTGTATCAAATCATGGCACTCATCATGCTTAGCTTTACTGTTTTCACATTTTTTTCACCCCTTGAAGATGATAAAATTAAGGCCCCAAAGTCTTTGAGAGAGGCCGTTGTGGCTCCTTTAAAAGATTTTTTTGTGAAACCTTACGTGTGGGTCATTCTAAGTTTTGTCCTATTTTTTAAGCTAGGCGATAGCATGGCCTCTGCACTAACAACTCCGTTTATTTTAAAGATGGGTTTTTCTAAAACTGCTCTAGCAGCAGTCGGGAAAACATTTGGAATGGCCGCAACAATTGCAGGAGGTCTTTTAGGCGGAGTCTATGCCAACAGGTGGGGACTATTTCCGGCCTTATGGGTTTTTGGAATCTTACAAATGGTTTCTACTGCTTTTTTCCCTTTGCTTGTCTATTGGCCAAATGAAGGTGTCTTGGCCTTGGTTGTGGCGTTTGAAAATCTCGCCTCTGGAATGGGAACAAGCGCCTATGTCGCATATATGGCGAGCCTAACAAATCGTAGCTACACGGCCACCCAGTATGCCATTCTTTCCAGTCTCATTGGAGTTCCTAGAACACTTTTTTCGTCTTTTTCTGGGCTTATTGCAGGAGATGGACGCTGGACGCTTTTCTTTTTAATCTGCGCGGCACTCGCAATTCCAGGTCTGTGTTTGCTTTATTTTCTAAAAACTAAAATTGGAAATCATCATGAAAAATCCTAATCCACCCCAACGAGTTTATCTCAAAAATTACCAGATTCCTGACTTTTGGATCACCCATGCTGATTTAACATTTGAGATTTCAAAAGAGTTTGTGGATGTTCATAGTATCTTGACCTATAAGGCCAATCACTCAGAAGCAAGACCGCTGATTCTTAATGGTGAAAACTTAGAATTAAAAAAGATTCTCCTTGCTGGGAAGGAACTCCAAATTGCTGATGATGATTTCGAAGTCAGCGACCATGAGCTTAAAATCCCAAATATTTCCGGCCAGGGTGAAATTCAAATTTGGAACCGTATTTATCCGCAGAAAAATCACTCTCTTGAAGGACTCTATTGCTCTGGTCATATTTTTTGTACCCAAAATGAGCCAGAGGGCTTTCGTAAAATTACCTATTTTATTGATCGTCCAGACAATATGTGTGTTTTCCGAACGACCATCCTTGGTGATGCCAAGGCCTATCCCTTGCTTCTCTCAAATGGAAATTTGCGAGAAGAGACAATTAATGAAAAAGGAATTCGGCGCTGTGTTTGGGATGACCCTTTTGCCAAGCCGTCTTATCTTTTTGCTCTTGTTGCCGGCGATCTTTCGATAGTCGAAGACAGCTATCAAACCACTTCTGGTAAAAATGTAGAGCTGTTGTTCTACGTGGATAAGGGCCAGGAAAAGCGCTGCGATTATGCAATGGATGCCCTGAAAAAGGCCATGCGGTGGGACGAAGAAGTTTATGGATTAGAATATGATCTCGAGCGCTACATGATAGTAGCAGTTGATTCATTTAATATGGGGGCCATGGAAAATAAGGGACTCAATATTTTTAATTCCAGTTATGTTTTGGCCGATCGCGCGAGTGCCACTGATTCTGATTACCGAGGTGTTTTAGCAGTTATTGCTCATGAGTATTTTCATAATTGGACTGGGAACCGAGTGACGTGCAGGGATTGGTTTCAGCTAACCCTTAAAGAAGGGTTGACGGTTTTTCGCGAGCAACAATTTATTGAAGATATGCTGCAGTCTCCAGTATCCCGGATTGAGGATGTGGCCCATCTCAAAGAGCACCAGTTTGCAGAAGATGCCAGCCCTTTGTCCCATCCAATTCGACCTGAGTCTTTTATTGAGATCAATAATTTTTATACTACAACGGTTTACGAAAAAGGCTCTGAAGTCATTCGAATGCTTTTTCACATCGTTGGAGCAAAGAATTTTTATAAGGGAATGAAGCTCTACTTTAAGCAATTCGATGGTCAAGCTGTGACAATAGAAGATTTTCTCGCGGTGATGAGTGAGAGCTCGGGAAAAGATTTAGCTCAGTTTAAAAAATGGTATTCTACGCCGGGCACTCCCCAGGTTCACATTGAATTGGCCTACGCCCAAGCGGATAAAAAAGTTCATTTGAAAATCACTCAGAAGATAAAAAAAAGCGGCGTCGACAGCGACTCCAATCTGCTGATTCCTTTGAGGGTTGCCTTTTTTAGGCCATCTGGGGAACTCATGAAAGAGGAGGTTATAGAACTCAAAGACTCTTTTGAAAACATTGAGCTCGGACATTTTGAAGAACACCCAGTTGCTTCGTTCAACCGAAACTTTTCTGCACCAGTTGTCATAAATATCGAGCGCAAAAAACCTGAGCTTCAATTCTTACTGGCGCATGAGACTGACGGCGTTGTGAAATGGGAGAGTTCTCAGGCCTTGTGGACTAACGAGATTTTGCGTGTTCACTCCCAGGCGGCCTCAGGGACGCAAAAGTTGAGTGACCAATTTTTTGCGGGATTATCTGCGGTCATTCAAGACCCCCAGATGGCAATGTCTTTGAAAGCAAAATTGCTCATTCCCCCTGGACAGGCGTATTTGAACTCTAGGCTTTCTGTTTGTGATTTCGAGGGAGTGTTCCGGGCAACGGAGCAAGTGCGTGAGCAAGTCGGTTCAGTTTTTGAAAATCAACTCCGGGGGCTTTATTTAGAGCTTGAAGAGTCATTATTAAAACTTGAGTTTGCTTTCAGTGCCGAGCAAATGGGTCAGAGGCAATTGAAAAACACGGTCCTCGGTTTAATAGGCGATTCTGAACTCGCTTTTGAGCAAATTCATAATGCTGCGAACATGACAGATGAGCTGGCCGCCTTAAATTTTATTGCTCGGCTTCCTGGGATGAAAAGCAAAAAGGCAATCGATCTGTTTTATCAAAAATGGTTCGGAAATTTTTTAGTTCTCAACAAATGGATGTCTGCTCAGGCAATGGCCCCGAGAGAAGATGTTTTACAACGAATTCAAGAGATTGAAGTCATGCCAGTTTTTGATCTCAAAAATCCTAATAACATTCGTTCGCTTTTTGGAAGCTTTGCAAAGCAAAATTTGGTGCAATTTCATAGGGATGATGGCAAAGGATATGAATTTCTTGAAAAAAGAATTTGCAAAATAGACTCAGACAATCCTCAGATGGCCTCGCGACTTTCGGTGAGTTTTGCAAGCTATCAGCATGTGGATAATAAAAGGAAAGAGTTGATGAAAACCTCTCTCCAAAGAATTCTAGATTACGAAAAACTTTCTCGAGATACTTATGAAATTGTGAACAAGTATCTCAATGAATGATTTTTCTGAGGTTTTTATTTTTCACTCGAACGGCCACTCGCTGGCGCTTCATTTTCGGAATTTGGGCGGTAAAAATAAGCGCCGTAAGTCCGAGGATTGCAACTGCTATAACTAAAGGAAATGAAATCATCAGAAGGCCTCGCTTGCTGAGTCAATTTTTAAGTAGGTGCCCCGATGGGAGAGCACAACACTCTTTCTATTCTATCATAAGTTTCGGGTTTCCAACGCAAATCTTGAAGGCCACAATCGAGATGACAAACTTCAACAAAAACAGGCGCTAAGCTGCCATAAGGCAAGTAAATATGTTTACAATCCTATCTCCTCGTCAGAAAGCTCAGCAGGTTAATCAAGACAAAGGCATTTACGGCACTTTCGCAGAAATTGGCGCTGGCCAAGAGGTGGCAAGGTATTTTTTCCAGGCAGGCGGTGCATCCGGGACAATTGCTAAGACGATCTCCGCTTATGACATGAAGTTCAGTGATGCAATCTATGGGCAAGAATCCACGGGGCGCTATGTCTGCGAGAAGCGGCTCAAAAAAATGCTAGATCATGAATCAAAATTACTTGTAGAGAGACTCTCAGGAACTGAGCGAGAAGATACTAGGTTTTTTGTATTTGCTGATACCGTGGCCACCCATAGGGTAGAAAAGTGGAGTTCGGCCCATGGCTGGATGGGGTTTCGTTTTCAGCATCAAAAAGGTGCCCCTTGGAGCGAAGTCATTCTACACATCAAAATGCACGATATCGAAGTGCTTCAGCAGCAGGAATCCTTAGGTATATTGGGAACAAACTTAGTTCACGCGCCATTTTTCCATCACCAGAGTCCAGAGACTTTTATCGAGGCCCTGTATCATCATCTTAATACTTCACGAATAGAGATCGATTATATTGATGTTCAAGGCCCAGCGTTTGAAGTAGGTGAGGGGCAGCTATTTAATCTTTTGCTTGTGCGTTCCGGTAGGGCCCAGGCCGTTTTATTCGGTAAAGACGGAAGCGTATTGCTCCCAGTAGAAGAGTTCTACAAAAAAAATATTGTCGTCATCAGGGGAAGCTACCGGCCACCGACATTGGTGAATGTGGATATGATTGAAAAGGGTGTTGCTTCCTTTAAAAAAGAGTTCGGATCATCGGATGCTGAAATTTTGGTTCTTACTGAAATTTCCGTTGCGAGTGTGGATATGGACCGAAGAGATTTTCTTCACCGAGTGGAGCTTTTGCGGTCCTTAGGTCATCATGTTCTCATCACTAAGTTTGCCCAATATTATAAACTTACAGATTATTTTGCCCGCTACACTCAAAAATCTATTGGGATAGTTTTAGGGGCCTACAACTTTAAGCAAATTTTTGATGAGTCCTACAGCGACGAAGATGGGGGGATTTTAGGCGCACTGGGGCAGATATTTCAGCACAGGGTCCATCTCTTCATTTATCCCTATAAAGAAGAAAAAGAAAAAGAGCTCATCACTTTACAGAACCTGCCAATTCAAAAGAAATTCCAAACACTTTTTCTGCATCTTCTCGAGTCCGGTCAAATATCAGATGTGGAGAAGGCCAAGTTAGAGAACTTACATATTTTTAGTCGAAAGATTTACGACATGATTCGAAAAGGACAAAGCAATTGGCAGCAATTTGTTCCAGAGAATCGTCGCCAAAGAAATCGAAGAAAAGTGCTTATTTGATTACCCCTGTCCCCCTCGAACCTAAAAATGAAAACCAAGGCGTTTATACTACCGGGCAATGACATCGCGCTGAATTTAGCACGTGAAGAGTCCTTGATTTTAAATTGTGCAGAAGATGAACGATTTTTTCTTTTATGGAATTCAGAACTCTCGGTGGTCGTTGGTCGGTTTCAATGTCATTGGAGGGAGGCCAACCTAGCATATTTGGCCGAGCACAAAATTCCCATTGTACGCAGAATTTCAGGCGGAGGAACAGTCGTTCATGGACCAGGAAACCTCTGCTGGTCTATCATTGCGGGTAATAGAGAGCTCAATAAAATTGAAAATAGCGATTTGTTTTTGCGCATGTTTACTGAATTAGGATTAAAGGCCCGCCGTTCTCAGCGAACAGATTTGGAAATTTTAGATGAAGCGTCATCCGAGTGGAAAAAAGTTTCGGGAAGTGCCTTTCGCCAAACAAAAAATGCTCATCTTCACCACGGAACCTTGCTTGTAGATTTCCCAATAAAGACTTTAAAGACCGCACTTGTTCCCAGCTTTCCAAAAATAAAATCTCCAGGAATCAAGTCTCGCTCGTCTCAGGTTGTGAATTTAAAGAGCTTGATTCCGGAACTCACGATGGATGGACTTCAACAAAAAATTCTTAAAACTGCAGGGACTTCTTGGGATAGCAAACTTTTATGGAGCTTGTGGGGCCAAGATACTCAAGCGATAAAAAAGCGGGCAAAATTTTTTCGTTCTCAAGAAAATTTATTGAATCACGGACCTCCCGTAGATTTTTCTGTCGAAATGGTTAAGAAAAATTTCTTGATATTGCTGCGTCGTGGTAAAATTAGTTCATGGCCGCAAAAACAATGGGCCACAAAACTCAATGGAAAAACTTTAACTGAGCTCATGGAAATCCCGACCAGTGAAGTCAGTTCTGAGCTTTTGCACCGGTTTAAAGAACTTTATCTTTTGAATCGCTAGGACAATGCTACATGAGAGAAATTTTCCCGTTTTGTCTCTTCTCGATATTAGGCCTTATTGCTGGTTGCAGTGGTGGAAGCTCGGAAATCGATGCAGGCTATCTCTCTGAAGGGTCATTTTTCATCATTGAGAGTCCTGCTGATGGCACACTCTACAGTGGCTCGCTTACTCCCGAAATTATAGTCCGTGGCACTTGTTCCCTAAGCAATACGGAGTACCGAGTTCAACTCAATGGCGCAGACTTTCTCTTTGGCGAATGTAATGGACTTATCTTTGAGTTCCTCGTCGATAGAGTCTTGCTGATTGAAGGAGCAAATCAGTTGGTTCTCCGCACAGTAGGGCCTCTGGGAATTGAGCTGCCATTGACTCTGAATTATGATTCCATCTTGCCCGTAGTGAGTCTCAATTCTCCGCCTACGGTTACATCAATAAATCAGGGGAGCTATACAGTTTCAGGAAGTTGCTCAGAACCTTCGGTTATTTCAGTGATAATTGGAGGCACTGCTGTTTCTACTTCCTGTAGCACTACTTGGTCGACGACAGTAGATGTATCGGGAGTTTTGGATTCCTCGTCAGTCTCAGTGGTCATTGATATCGAAGATGAAAGTGGCAATCAAGGCCTACAGCTTTCAACGGCAGTTTTGAAAGATACTGTGTTGCCAATCATAACAATCGCTTCGCCTAGCGGGATTTCAGCAGCCAATGTTTTAACCTATTCTTTTAGTGGATTTTGCTCGGAGGAAGGAACTGCTATTGCTATCACAGTCGGCAATCTCAGTCGCTCTGCAAATTGCGTTGCCAACACCTACACCAGCGGCCCAGTTGATGTCTCAGGTCTCGCTGACGGTTTAGTTATGCTATCTGTTTCCACTAATGATTCTTTGGGTAATACAGGACAGGCGCTTGTCACTGTAAGTAAAGACACATCTGTTCCAACAGTAAGAATCATTTCTCCTGTAAGTGATATTAATCAATTCAATCAGTTTTCGTTTACTGTTACCGGAGAATGCTCAGAAAATGGGCAAGATGTCGTTATCTCAATTGGAGGGGTGGGGATTACACTTCAATGTAGTTCTGGAAGTTGGTCTACCGGTCCTAGAGATCTGTCCGGTCTCGCTGAAGGGTCAGTGAGCATGACCGCCGATCACGACAATCTTGGCGGAGATTCTGCAGTTCAGGCAACATTGGCCATTCAAAAAAATACCACCGCTGCTTCTGTTTCAGTCACATCGGCCCCGGCCATTAATGCAAATAACGAAACCATCTATGCACTCAGTGGGAACTGCTCTGAAAATGGAGTGCCGGTAGCGATAGATTTGGAAGGAATGCTTTTCAGTCCAAACTGCAGTTCGGGAACATGGACTACGGGTCAACAAGATATTTCAAGCCTCGCAGATGGTCCCCTTGCTTTGACAGTAGATCATGATAGCGCTCCGCAAATCACCCGAGAAATTCTGAAAGCAACATCAACGCCTACTGTTTCTAATCTCAGTGTTCCATCGACTCTTCCAAATTCGGCTTCACTTGCTTGGGATCTAAATGGCTCTACTGGTTTTGTCATTAATGATTATTTAATTGACTATCGAACTCAGGGCAGTAGCACTTGGCTGCGGTTTAATGATGGAATTAGCGTTAGTCGATCTACAACTATCAATACGCTTTTACCGGGTACAAGTTATGAGTTCCGGGTTGCGGTTGTTTACGACACGAGTAATACATCGGCATTTTCTAACATGGTCATTGGATTAACCCAGCCCGATAGCCCCATTTTTGGAATCAATAAGGCGATGAATGTTGGTGGGGCAACTCAGTCTGCTGTCGTGGCCTATGAAGACTCAACCGCCATTACTCTCAACGGAGCGGCATTGACGACACTTAACAAAGGTCAATCCCACGTTTTCAACTCAGTCCAGTTTGATATCATTGATGCCAATAAACCAATCTTCACCGCCGGCCGAAGAGGTGGACCTGGCGGTAGTAGCGGTGGCAAAGGTAATATGGTCTGGTCCCCCAGCACTTGGGCAGGAAAAATTTTTAGTTTGAATGCTATCCGTGCAAATGCTCAAAGAATTGAAGTCTATGCGATTGAGAATTCAAATGTCACTGTGAAGCAGGGAAATACTGTCTTAGCGTCGGCCACTTTAGCTGCAGGAAATGGCACGACATTATCGTGGTCTGTGTACGGTTCTTATCAGCTTATTAGTACCGGGGCTATTTTGGCATTTCATTATTCAAGTGGAGGCGGGTTTGCTGATCCAAAGCCACTCATTCCCGCCTCTCTTGAAATTATCGGTATTCCGTCCACCTCGATGAGATTAACTGCTAATTTTAATGGAACAAACTTTTCTTATCTACATAGTAATTCGGTCATCGGTTCAAATTCCCTTAATCGACAAGACTCAATAACTCTCAATCCTCAAGGAACAAGTAGTCAATATCAAAGCCGCAGTCTATTAATTAGCGCGGACAAAGAAATAAGTGGGGCGAGCTTTGCTGATTCAAACGGTTATTGTGCGGCCCCATTTCTGCCAACTAATCTCATGAAAACCCGGTATGCAATTAATGTTCAATCCGATTGGGTGGCCTTTGCTTCAAAAACAGCTGGCACAATTGAGGTTTTAGACTCCAGTGATACTGTTCTTCAAACTCTCACCCTCATAAGAAGTGGTGGAAATTCATCTGCACCATTTGTTGCAAGAAGGACCGTCTCTGATGCTGGAACACGGTTTGTCTCAACCGTGCCCGTCGCGGCATGGTACCAGCCAAGAACAACTAACGGCGCTAGTAATGAAGATGAGACTATCTTATATGGAACGGACTAATGGGCCACGCATGAAGTGCAGCCACTCCCTTCTTTTTCTCGTAAATCTTTTTTTTTCCAACCACGACATTTTTGACTGAGATGTGAAAGTGCCTCGGAAGAATTTGTAAAATCCCGGGAGTAGTGTTCCTGCTGGCCTGAATCGATGATCGTTACGGTATAAATCTCCTGGTCACTCTCAGGGGTCATCCCAAGGCCGACAAAGGCCTTATAAAAGTCTTTGTGATAGTGAACAAGGTGCCATTGGTCTTGTGCAAGAGCATTTTCGGAGGTCTTCAAAAATTGCCACTCCTCTTAATGTGGTGTATTCCGTTCTAATCTTTAATCGATTTTTGGGAGATTGACCATGGCCAAGGGACCGCGACAAGTAATTACATTAGAATGCACAGAGGCCCGTAAGCTGGGAAAGACCCCATCTCGCTACACCACGATGAAAAATAAAAAAAACAATCCTGATCGTTTGGAAATCAAAAAATACAATCCAAATCTTCGCCGCTATACGCTTCATAAAGAAATTAAATAGCTTATTTTGAGTACCCCCATGTTGGCAGACCTCTATGCCGAGAGCTTTGCTCAATGGGGTCTGAAATCTCCCGAAAGAAAACTCTTTTCCTATCTTGAAACAGTTCGAATCCGTTTTAATTTCCCCGCAATATCTCCAGCGGTAGGGCAGTTGATAACCTGGCTATGCAAACTCCATGGCCCTCGAGTTATTTTCGAGTTTGGAAGTGGGATAGGGCATAGCGCTTTTTGGGCGCAAAGAGGGCTTCAGCATTTAGAGGCAAAGCTCATTCTCACCGAAAAAAATCCATTTTGGGAAAACTTCTATCGCGAAGCCCCCTGGCCACCTGATTGGAAAAAATCCCAAGAATATAGAGTGGAGGACGCATTTTGCGCCCTTGAGACAATCGAAGATGATCGCATTGGTTTCTGTTTGATAGACGGTCAAAAGGCCAGGTATCTAGAATTTTTGCAGAAACTGATTCCGAAGCTATCTTCCAAGGCCATTGTTGTAATCGATAATGCGTTTTGGAAAGGTAGTTTTCTGGATACTCAAAAATCGGTGACTCATTCATCGTCCCTTGGCATTCAGGCGCTTCATGAATGGCTAAGGGAGAGCACACAGTTTGAGGTTTCATTCTTGCCTGTAAGTGATGGTCTTTTTTTATTGTCGAAAATTTAAAGTCTACGCCAGCAAACGGATATAGAGTGACTAGTTATTGACTGGGCATTGACTAGTTCGTGATTTTTATTTAAATTGAATTATGGAAATAAAATACAGCTCGCATGCAGTTGAGAGAATGTTTCAAAGAAAAATATCTCTTAAAGAAGTAGAGCTTGTTATTTTAAAGCCTGATGGCGAAATTTCTCAGTCGAGAGATAAAAGTATCTTCTACAAGAGGATAGCGAATAGAAAAGATAATATGCTCGCGGCAGTCACTGTTAAAATAGAAAAAGATTATTACGAGGTCATAACGATAATGATTAACTTTGAGGTAAAAAAATGAAAATCCATCATGACTCTAAATCTGATTACTTATCAATTGATTTTACTGATGAGATTGAGGCCAAGTCCCAATACCAGGATGGGGTAATTGTGAGATATAATAAGAAAGGTCATGTCATTGGTATTGATATTACTGACTCAATGAAGCTTTTTATCAGCTCTGACCTAATGACACTTCAAGAGGCTTGTGAATTTTTAAACATCTCCGAGTCCACAATGAGAAGAAAAATCAGATCAAAGATGGTGAAGTATACAAAGGATGGTAAAGACTATCGTTTCAAAAAGTCTGATATCATCAAAATAGCATCTTGATTTCAAGAGCAAGGAACCCGGGAAGTACTATTTTCACAGCTCGTTGCGCGCTGAGTCTTTTTGATGTTTACTCAGGTCCATGCTCCTTAAGCGCTCAATTTTGTTTTCTGTTTGTGGACTTCTGTTGATGACCTCTTTTTTGGGTTGTAGCGGCGATAAGAAAAACGATTCCCCTCAACAGCGCCCTCTAGTCCTTGACCCTGAGAAAGGGCCGGAAAGTGCGCCAGTTGAAGCTCCGAAGAAACTATCAGTTGTTGAAAAAAGTGAGCAATTGATAGATTCACTAGCAGACAGTTTGCGCCGTCCTTTTGATGTATGGAAATTGGAATCTGAACAAGACTTTTCGGCATTATTCTATTCCTCTTCTGCAATAGGAACTGAAGAGGAACTCCAAGCGATATTTAATCCCGAGATACCAGACTCTGAGCCAGACTCTGAGCCAGAAGAAGAGCTAGATCAAGAATTGGAAACGCCTGGGCCAGGATATATTGTTGAAATCAAACAAAGAGACCTTGTCGAAGTTTTCGATTTAAGCGACTCCCTACAAAAGCTTTGCCATTCTGAGCAATTAGAAAAAATTTTAATTCATTCCTTCTACAAAAATAGGGCCTCCGAGATTTTGTACTACGAAGTCGATAGACACGGGGGAAATTACAAAACCGATATTGAAACGGGCGAGAAAGTAGAGCAATTTAATTCTATAAACAGTGAGCACACGTTTTTCCAAGAATGCGACATCAAATGGATATCTCAAAAACAATTAGATGAGCCCAAGTGGGTTGCGCTCGAGCAACGTGAGGTCATGGCAACTTCTTTGTTTGAAAGAGCAGACATGCTTTATTTTCACCCCGAGCAGCTATTGTTGTTTCTTTTTAAATTTGAGGAGAGTCCCAAAAGGCAAACTCTAGAAATTTATGACCTGCAAAGACGATTTTTGCTTCCAGAGATCTCGGTCACCGAGAAAGAGGTCCAAGGTTTAAGGCTTCATCATGTCACGCGAACTGAAGAAGAGATAAGCGAGAAGGAAATGTCGGCAGATGATCAGGTTTTCGATCTCGTGCAAGATTTTTTAAAATCAAGCCTTCAAGGTACCGGCCATTTCGAATCCTTAAATGGTCAGTATCGATTGCGAATTGAAAAATTAGAACGTCCTAAAACTTCAAGTAATCCGTGGGAAACAAATCAGTACGAAATCTTTTTGGTCCAAACCACAGGATCTGGAAAAACCAAGATCCCCGGGAGAGTTTTTTCATTGATAGGAAAGAGCTTTAAGCTAACAAGCGTTAGTCAGACTGCTGGACAAATTTCTTTTGAAATCAAAGATAAATCGTCTTTAGAGATGATTTATCCCGACGGAAATAAAATTCACTTTAATAAAAAACCTTCTTTACACTAATATCGCGCATTTTTTTAGTACTACTAGATAAAGGGCCTAGTGCTTTTTTATCCACGATATAGAGAAACGGTCGATCAGGTGCTTTAACCATCACAAAGCGATTTTTCTCAATTTTGAGTTCAGAGATATCTCCCAACACACCGCTGATTTGGTATCCCAGGGTCTGGTCGCCTTTCCTGATTGTTATTTTATAGTCTGAGCGCTTAAATACTGTACTCGCGAGACTCTCCATTGAGTCGGAGAGTTCATCAAGAATAATATTGGCCCTCAATCCCGAGAGACTATTGAAGAAATCAAAAACTCGGTCTTCGACTAGCGACTGACCCGAATCATCAACCCAGCCATTTTTTTGTTTCTTAATAAAGAGTCTGCGTTGATAGCGAGTGCCTTGTCTGATGAGAATTTCAAGAGAATCAATTTCTGTGAATTCTGGAGAAAATATTTTCGACTCTACAAAATCGTTAAATGTTGAGCTCTCAATTGCCATTGGTAATTCCTGGATCTGATAGAGGGAATTATGGCCGCTCACCTGGAGATAGGTTGAGTTATTGATAGGATTCACCAATCCCATTTTAAGAAACACATCGGAGCTATTAGTAGACTGCAATATTATTTCTGCACTTGGTCTATCGAGCGAAAAAGAAGAAAGATTAATTGGTTCATCTTGGTGGAGTTTCTTGACTTGAATAGAAGAGAGCATTGTTTTAAAACTTTCTAAAATTTCGGCTTTTGCTAAAATTTTTCGCGGTTTCACCAAATACCAGACTTTTTCTCCTTCTTTGCTTTCTAAGAGTTCCAAGGAGAACTCCCCAAAGCGGTTTTTAAATTGAATTTTTTTTAATTCTTCTAGCGTTTGTTCCGATATCGGATTGATCGCCAATTGAGCGATATTGAATGGCAGAATGGGGGATTCAAATAATTCACTGACTGCAGCGGAGGCAAGAATGGCCAATAAAAAAACGGCGACAATACAATGAGCAAGCTTTTTGCGAATAGAAACAAGGGTTAAGTTCATTTATTCAGTTTAACTATTCTAAACCAAGATCGTCTAAGTTGAATTCGTCATCATCATCGCTTTTCTTATCTGCAGCTTTGGCCTCACCCATCTTTTTTCCTTTGGCCGCGGGCAGATCTGGGGCAATCGATTCAAGAAAAGTTCGCAGTCGCCCTCTTTCATTTGGCCACTGATGGAGCAAGCGCAATTGGATCCGGTGGCCTGGGCGCTGAGGACTGATGATTCTAGAGCCCATGGCAATATTTCGAGATTGAATCACTTCGGCACTGAGCTTAACCGAAAAAGGAATAAGAAATTCAATCATGATCGATTGACCGCGACTGAATTCACTTTGGGAAAACAGCAGCATTTCGTTCATATAGATATCACTAAGAAAAGCGAACCCAAAAACACTCTGGCCTTCAGGTGGAATTCCTCGGGAGTCGTCTTTCATTTCTTTTTCATCGGCCTGAGGAGCAATTGGAGAAACCGTAGAATAAAGGGCCTGGAGTTCTTGAACGACAACCTGAGAATCAGTCTCTGGTGCCTTTTGAATTTTTTCGGTAACGGCAGCTTCAATCTCACTTCTAAGAGACCAAATACGAAGTGGTATTTTTTTGATTTCTACAGGATGCTGGGAAATTTGATAAAGCACACTTTGATTATGCAGTGCGCCTAGAGTAAAATCCAGTTAAAAGCGAGCGGCAAAGACCTCCCCACAAGGAATAGGTCTTTCTAGTGTTCCATAAGGTGTTGATTTTTTTTCAAAAACGCAGAAAGAGAACCCACTTTATCCAAAGTTCTCAAAGCACGGGCCGACACTCTCAGCCGAACTTTTTGACCGCTCTCTGGGTCATAAATGGTTTTTGTTTGAAGATTAGGACACTTATGAACTTTCGTCTTAATATTGGAATGGGAAACTTTGTGGTTTACCTGTTTTCGTTTTCCAGTAAGATCGCAAACTCGAGACATAGCTCCTCCAATTCCAACTATTGCAGCAAAAGCGAATCTTAGCCATTCTTCTCCAATCAGTCTAGAGCTGGGCCGAGAATCCTGCGAAAAGATTTCTCTAAACCTTTTGCGTCGAGCCCATGTAATGCATAAAGACTTTCAGGAGTGCCGGATTCTCCAAATTGGTCTTGAATACCCAACCGATCAAGCTTTACTCCAGGAGCATTTGTTGTCAGCCATTCCGCGAGAGAACTTCCCAAACCACCATACACGGTGTGATCTTCTACGCTCACCCAATGTTGGTGTTTTTTTGCCAGAGATTCTAAAAATTTTTCCGGAAGAGGTTTAATGCAGGAAGCATTAAAAACTTTTGGACCTTTTTCTCCCATTGAACGAGAGGCCTCTACGGCGGGACCTAGTGTTCCCCCGCTCGCCAATACCACTAGATTTTCCATTTGGGAGTTCTCAGTGACTTCTTGGTAACTCTTGAGATCCATGCCCTGGTCAAAGGAGGTTAGCGCTTGGCGTGTAAGTCGAAGATACACAGGCCCTTTGTGTTGAACCGCCCACTCGACCATTTCAGTTGTTTCTCGGTGATGGCCTGGTTGAAGGACAACCATGCCTGGTAGTGTTCTCATAAGCGCAAGATCTTCTAATCCCATCTGAGAATGGCCGTCTTCTCCAATGCCCACGCCACAATGGGTTCCAACAATTTTCACATTGGCCCGGGCATAGGCAATACTCATTCTGATCTGATCAAAGCGCCCTGATAAAAAAGCAGCGAAGCTACAGATAAAAGGGATCTTTCCGGTAAACGAGAGGCCCGCAGCGCAGCCAATCATGTTGGCCTCCTGGATTCCCATTTCGAAAAAACGCTCGGGAAATTTCTCCGCGAAAAATTTCGACATAGTTGATTTAGAGAGATCAGCATCGAGACAGACAATATCTGGATTGGACTCACCAAGTTTTTCTAGGATTTGTCCAAAAGATTTTCGGGATGCTACGGGAGAAGACATTGATTCCATTACGTTAGCTCCTCTAAGGCAAGTTTTAATTGTTCATCATCAGGGGCCTGGCCATGCCAGGAAATCTTCCCTTCCATGAAAGAGACGCCTTTGCCTTTAATCGTATGGCAAATAATGCATTTTGGAGCATCTGTTTTGACCGTAAATGCTTTTTCAAGCTCCTCATAGGAATGTCCATCGACCTCGATGACGTGCCAATTAAAGGCCTTCCACTTATCTGCAAGAGGCTCAAGATCCAAAACATCTTGAGTCGCACCATCGATTTGTCCTTTGTTATAATCAATAATCAGAGTCAGGTTAGAGAGCTTGTGAAAAGGCGCTGACATCGCCATTTCCCATATCTGCCCTTCTTGAATTTCCCCGTCTCCGACAATCGCATAAGTTTGAAAAGATGAGCCGGCGAGCTTTTGACCCATCGCTATTCCTTGAGCAACGGACGCTCCTTGACCCAGACTTCCAGTGCTGGCCTCTAAATAGGGGATTCGTTCTCGGTCCGGGTGGCCTTGAAGCCGAGATCCTAAAGTTCTTAAATCGTTAAGCTCTTGCTTTTTTATATCATCTCCAAAATGAGCATAGGCGGCATATAGAGCTGGCACACCGTGACCTTTACTTAAAACGAGGCGATCCCTGTCTTGATTTTCGGGATTTTTATCAGACCAATTCATCACTCCATCGTCACCGAGAAGAGTGACCAGAATCTCTACGAGCGACAGAGAACCTCCAGGGTGACCATTCCCGGCCGCGTGGATCATGTTCAAAATATCTTTTCGAATTTCTTGGGCCGCTTGGGCCCTATTCTGATTGTCGGTATTTTTCATGTTCAGGGCCTCTTTTGCTTGATCTGGTTTTGACGGCCGTCAAAACTTTAAACAATGTTTCAGGCTCAGAGGGTAGCGCAAACGTTCTCATTTCAGCAAGTTGGGCCGCAGGTCTCTTGGCATGAAACTTCCATTAATAGAAGGTATGAAAATACTAAATACTTTAATCAGTGCTTCTCTTTTTGTGTCCCTCATGGCGTCGTGCTCGACTGCTAAAAAGGTGCGTCCCGAAACTACAAACAGGCTTTTGGGTGTGAGTTTTGGGGTTCTCGATGCTGCAGAGTGGGACATCAATAAGAAATCCAGCCTGACTCTCTTTGGTAATTTTACCGTAGATGGGATGCCGACTTTTGATACCTTTCGTGAAGGTGTGGCCCTCGAGTTTGAAAATAAAAACGCGCCAGAGCTAACGACAAAACTTCAGACTTGTCTTGATATTGCCAAGCGCGAAGGAAGACTCAATATCGTTTTCCAAGGGCGCTCTCATTCTCATAAAATTAATGTCAATCAGATTGAGTACGGACCGGCCCCTATTCTTGTTGCGGATGTTTCAAGTTTTCATTGCAGCGGTTTTGGTGCAGGCACAGGTCGAGCTCAATTAAGTGCAAAATCTTTTGGGAGTCAAACCCGGTTACCTGCCCAAGAAGATGGCCTTAGTTCTGGAAGACTTACGTTTCAATCCTCCATGCAAAAGTAGAGCTGTCTTTCCTGAAATCCTGAACTCAGGCACAGTTGATAAATTTCTCTCAAAAAAGCGCGTCTCAAAGGATAGGGGTAGCGCTTCATTCCCGAAGAAGACGTCTCCATCGGAGAATTAAAAAGATCAGAATCAGAATAATTTTTTTCCACCTGCTGAGCGATATCTTGAGGAAACCGAATCACCCCAAGCGAGCAATAGCGTATTTTAGAGACAAGTCCGCGCGTAGCAAGTGCATTTAATGCCTTTGTGAAATCCTCTCTCCAATGTTCTTGATAAACCAAGGGATCAAAATGAATAGCAATTGAATGGCCCATTTTTGCCAGCTTTTCTAGAGAAGAAAGTCGCGCTTTAAATGGGGCGGTCCCTTTTTCATATCGCTGAATTTGGTCTGGCCCTGAAAACGAAAAAGAACAAATAATATTTGGTGCAGAAGGAAGCTCAAGCAGCGCCGAGATATTAGCAGACTTACTTCTAATTTCTAAAAACGATTGAGGGTTTTTTAAGAAAAATTTCCAATAGGTGGGAAGCTCGTTGGTCAAATGTGAAAGCGCTAAGGAGTCACTAAATTCTCCAGCGTGGAACCAAATATTTTGTTGCGATTTTTCCTGATCAACAACTTTTTGCATCTCGTCTAGGATTTCATCATGATTGACGAAAAAAACGAGATGAGGTGTCTGGAAATATCCTTGAAGGTAACAATATTGGCACTCATAGGGACAATTATAGGCATGAATAAAGTAATAATGAATTCCGTCGGAGGTTCCATAGGCGGGGGGAGTTTGTTTAATCAGTTGACCTTTTTTCTTAGCAATAAAAACTTTAAGTCCTTTTCTTTTATCTAAGTAAGGAACTCTCACTTTCCCCCAAGTACTATCGTAGCTCTCTATCTCCGTGACTGGCAGATGTTTTAATTTCTGGAGGAGAGCTTTGGCATAGGGATCGTTTCTCAGTTGTTTTTCAACAAAAACGTGTTCAAACTTCAAGGCCAGCGCCTCCTGTTGTTTGAAAAAGTTGCTCTACGGTTTGAGAATCAGATAGGTAAGTCCCTAGTTTTTGGCAGTCGGTAGAATCTTTGAGTCTAACTTGAAGTAAAACTTCTCCACTACTCCAATCAAAAGATCCATTTTGACCGGTTCTTTTTTTTAGGGATTGAAGCTCTTCGTGAATTTTTTGGCGAACTGTATAGAGCGACGGAAAAAACGGTGCTTGAAGTTCTGTCAGGAAATGGTGTGTTTTTTGTTTTGGCGTAAGATGTTCTGGAATGATGATACAAATCTGCTCAATCACTTTTGCCAGTTTTTCTTTGCTGTGAGTTCGTAAAATAAGACTTTTTTGTTTCTCAAATAATTGCAGGTGAGAGTAGGTCCAATGAAATTGCGGACTTTCAAATACTTTTTCATGCCAGCTTTCCTTACGGGGCACAGGACCATCCGAGGGAACTCCCGTTGGGATCGCTTGATAGAATTCAAATAAACGCGTCGAGAGTTCTTCTGCTCTAGCAAAGACTGTGTCACAAAAATGTTCTTCGTGACCTAAGTCACTGATAAGCTTGTAGGAAAACCACTTAAGTTTTTTTCCGTAACATGCTCTTGCAACGCCCCACAATTCGCGGTCTAAAAGTGGAGCGATAGGTGAAAGCTCGTCAGAGATCTGAGTGGAAACTACTCTTTGAGAAAAACTTAAGCAATCATAGCAGGCCGCTACATCAGCGCTTTGATAGGAGTGATACAGTGGTGTGGAAGATTCACTAGCAAAGACATTGCGGATCGAAATAATTGCTTCTTTGTACAAACTCTCATCAAGACCGGATGTTAAACGTCTCACAAGACCCAGGTTGACAACAGTAGTCGTTTTAAAGTTGATTTGTTCCAGAAACCAAAGAGCACCAAGCGTTTTTTCAAGAGCAGAGTAGAGTCCTTCCCCACAAATGAGAAGGGCAATCTTTTCGTTGTAATACAATTGAGGAAATTCTGGCCTTGTTTGAAACGGCAAGTTCTTAAGAAAACACGAGGCCTCTCCGCGATGGGCGAATACTAACAGCTGCATAGGCCGCACATTATCTGAGGTAAAAAGAGTTGGCCATCGAAGCGATAAATCGACCTTACTTTCCAATAGGACTTGGATCTGCTGCGCTCTCTGGAGAAGGTCGCGGCTATGGATTCGGACCAATTAGCGACAGTGACTCTGTAGAGCTTATCCATTTCGCGCTTGAGCAAGGAATCAATGTTATCGACTGCGCGCCGGTTTACGGATTTGGACTCGCAGAGCAAAGAATTGGCAAGGCCCTGGCCGATAGTGGGAAACGGCAAAAAACTTATCTCATTTCAAAGTGCGGGGTTACTTGGGGTCAAAATAAACGAATCGATATTGATAATCGTCCCAAAAGTATCGAGCATATGCTCCATCAGAGCCTTAAAGATCTAAAGACCGATTATATCGATCTTTACTTGGTACATAGACCCGACCAAAGGCATCCCTTAGAGGAAACCCTCGAGGCGCTCGTAAAGTTTCAAGCACAAGGAAAAATTCGAGCTATCGGGCTAAGCAATTTTAGTTTTGATCAAATCATCCAAGCGCGAGAGAGCTTTCCCATAACTGCCGTTCAAAATGAAGTGAACATGTTTTGTCCGGGAGACACTGAAACCCTCGATTTGGTGGGCGCTCAAGAAATTGATTTTTTTTCTTGGGGTACTTTCGATAAAGGAATTCTCACCGGAAGAGTTTTTGAAGGCCGGGTTTTTGCTCCGGAAGATGCACGCTCATGGGCCCCATGGTGGAAAAAATCGCCTGTTCAAATAAAGGTTGCTACGACTCTAGATTTAGAAAACTATGCTTTGAAAAATGGATTTAGTTTACTAGAAATGGCACTGGGGTTTGCTTTAAAAAACCAGCAAGTCAGTAGTGCGTTGTGTGGGTTTCGGACTCGCCAGCAGCTATCAGATATTTTGAATGCGCTTGAAAATTTGCCGCCTGGAGAATTGATTGAAGATGGATTCCAACTTGTGTCCCAGCGTTTCCGTCATTATTCCAGTCTATAATCGTTGGCCTAAAGTAAAAACTGCCATCGAGAGTGTGGTTGCTCAAAAAAATATCGACCATGATTTACTTGAAATCATCATTATTTCGGACGGCTGCCGTGAAGCTCACCATAGAAATCTATGCGATTATCTTGACCGACTTGGCGACCCTAGAATTTCAGTGATTCGCGCTTGTTTCAACTCTGGTGTTTCCAGGGCCCGAAATCTTGGAGCAATGTCGGCCAAGGGAAAATATCTGGCGTTTCTCGATTCCGATGATCAGTGGTTGCCTCACAAAGTCGCGGCCCAATTGAAAATTCTTAAGAAGGGGCACGATCGCTGGGTCCACGGGAGTGAGATTTGGATTCGCAATGGAGTAAGGGTCAACCCAAAAAAATATCACCAGAAGGCCGGGGGGGATCTTTTTTTACCTTCACTTCAACGTTGTCTCATTTCGCCCTCAGTGGTGATGCTCGAAAAATCACTTTTCTGTGAGTACGGTGGGTTTCGGGAAGATTTTGCAGTTTGCGAAGATTATGATCTTTGGTTAAAAATTCTGCAATATCATCCTATCGCTTATATCCCGGATCCTATGACCACAAAGACGGGGGGCCACGCGGATCAACTCTCACGCAAAGCAAATGCGGATTACTTCAGAATTCAAACTCTGGCCGAGCTATTAAGTCACGGTAGTCTTTCTGCTAAGAGGGCGAATGACGTCGAAAAAACTCTCATCAAGAAAGTTCATATCTACTGCCAAGGATTGGCCAAGAGAGGAAAAAGCGATCTGGCCACTGAGTTAAAAAAAAATCTCTCAACCCTCTCGGGTTGTTGCCTGAAATAACGGTTCATGGGGAAGAGGCCTTTTCTCTGGACGAAAATAGGCCCTGGGACTCTCTGTGATAAAATCGCTAATTTTAGACATATAGATGCAAGCATATTTTTCAATCTGCCCTGCGAGGCGGCTCGGCTCTTGTCCTGCGCGCATAACTTCACCCCAATTCTCATTAAAAAACCTGCGGTAGCTTTGAATCAGCTCGCCTAAATCCACATTCAGCCGAGAAATCTCATCAATTGCTTCACGCGCTTTTGAGCGGTCAGTGCTTTTTTCTTGGCCAGAGAGTTTCTTTATATAAAGCTGATCAAGTTGGGACTCTAGGTCTTCTTTTTGACGCATTTTTAAGTCGATAGACGTTGCGACTTCCCGAGAGGATTTCAAGGCCTGTATTTCATCGCTGAGTTCTTCGACCACGAGTGCTGTTCTCCAGTTACATGCCTTTTTTAAAGCAAGAATATCCCCATAAATATGGTCGCCCAAATACAAGATTTCATCACCTGATAGACCGGTCTTCATCTGCAAGACTTCTGCGCTTCCTCCTTGAAAGACTCCCTTGCCAAGATCACCTTTGTAATTTTTTAAAAGAAAATCTTTTTCTTTGCCCTCCTGAATTTCAAGAAAGGGAACTCGATCCGTAAAAAATCGAGGCTTTCTAGCAGAGGTGATCGTCAAATCAAAAAGGTCTTGCCAGCTTTTAAAATCTTTTAAAAAAGGATTGATGGTAAAGTTGAGAAGTAGGCGAGTGTAAGAATAATCAGAGTTCGTGATAAGCCATAATTTTTTCCCGGCCTTTTTGAAGCGCTCCAAAACAGTGACGGTTTCTTGATCTTGAACAATGTAGTCTTCCAAGTTTTGTTCAATCTCGTCTTTAATAGTTCCATCCTGATGAGAGATATCCAAGGCCTCAAGTAAATCTTTTTCTATAGTCGGATAGTTTTCCGATACCGTCTGCGGGCTTCTTTTCTTAAGGTCAATGATCTGTGAGAAGAGAACTGCATAGGCCGTTGAGAAAATAGTATCGATCGACGAAAAGCGGGGGTCATTGAGATCAACGTATTGCCCTTGATAGATTTTTTGCTGGTGTTTAAAATCGATTTCTTCCAGTCCGTGATAAGACGTTTTAATTTTACCGTGAAGACTTACCTTTAAGAGATTACCCAACTCTTTATCGAGAATAAGTCCTCGAATCACATTTTCAGGAGTGAACGAATAATTTTTGAGCTCCGGAGAATAGCCTTTGAGCTCTACCAATTTCTTTACCATTTCCCGGTAAGTTAAATATTCTATCTGCCGATTTTTATAACGAACGAGTGTGAAATCCATATCCAGCCCAATGGCCTGAATTTGTCTCATGTTGAGGACTCGGTTTACGAAAATGCTCATAACTTTCCTTTCAGATTTGAACCAAGTTTATACATTTTTTATTACCTCTGTCGTACGAAATTTAAAATGAATGCCTCCGTCATAACTCTCACCAGAAACCGGACAAAGCATCTCGTTCATTTAATCGAGGGGTTGATGTATTCATCGACGCCTTGTTTTGAGCTGATTGTTGTCGTGATGGGAGGAAGTGACCCTCGCATTTGCCCTGCAATCCAGGCCCTAAGGCCTAGATTTAACATTATTTATCAGTTCGTCGGAACAGATGGTCTTGTTTTGAGTGCAGCTCGAAATCTAGGGGCTGAAATCGCCTCCACTCCGAACCTAATTTTTTTGGATGTTGATTGTATACCCTCGGCCGATTTAATTCAGGATTATCTCGAACGCTTAGTGCACTACCCTAGTGGGATTGTGATGGGACAAGTTCATTACCTTGGTGAGGACGATTCTATATCCCCAGATTTTTGGCGAAGATTGTTGATTAAAGACTTTCCGGGTTTACCTCACAAAAACAGAGATTACAGTGAGTTTGAAGAAGAAACTCATTACTCTATGTTTTGGTCTCTTTCCTTTGCATGTACCTCCAAGACTTATCGGATCATAGGAGGATTCGATGAAACTTATATTGGATATGGAGGGGAAGATACTGACTTTGCATTAAAGGCCAAAGCCGAAAATATTATCCTTTATAAAGACCCGCTTCCGCTAAGTTTTCATCAGTATCATTTTGTCGAGGATCCTCCTGTTCAACATCTTGGCAGTATTGTGGCCAATGCAGCTGTTTTTAAAAAGAAATGGAATGTTTGGCCGATGGAGGGATGGCTTAGAGCATTTGAAGATGAAGGGCTTATTTTGTTTGATGGAGAAGACACTCTTTCAATAAGGCGGCAGTAGTTTTTTGGCAAATTGTTCCGAATGGGATAGTGGGAATTCGGAGAGGTCGCGGTCTTGTTGCAGGCTTTCTTTTAGGGCCATGGACAATTTTTTTGAGGTCAGGGTGGCCAGATTCACAAAAGGATGACCGAAAACTTTTTGTATTCTCATGCATTTTTGAAGCTGTTCTTCATAAGATTTATCTTCGGCCAAAAATACCACCGGCCTATTCAAACGCAGGAGTTCTTGTGAAAGATTATCCCCGGCAGAGGCCAGTATTATTTTTGCTTTGACGGCATAGTCATAGACATTTGGAACCCAACCAAGGTTTATCATTCGAGAATCGCCAGTGTTTCTATCATAGGTCATTTCGCACGATTTTAGAGGGGTTCCAGCAATATAAATTTTCTCCATGGGAAATTTAGCTAATAGCGTATCGGTGATGATTTTTTCTGAAGAGGGCATACTGCTTGTGGAGCTCCTAATATAGAGAACAATTTTCTGCTCGTGACTTTCCTGAGATCTTGGCTCGCTATACACAGGCGCATAGAAACTTTTCGCAGAATGTTCAGTTTCAAGATACTGGGAGTTTTCGAGTTCTTTTGGAAATGGTGCAAGTATCCTTTGTGCCATATCATAGGTTCGCAAGTGCGGCCTATCTTTGCGAATCCCTGCCTGGCGAATGTAGGTAAAGGGAATACCAAACAGCGCCACAAAATCTGCTATCTCTGTCGAAACATCTATATGAAACGAAATCGGTCGCTCTCGTTCGATCCAGTCTGCCAGGATTTTTTGTCTTCTGATGATTCCGTCATTGTAATATGGGCAGTAGCTATGTACGTGGTGAGTATTGAGCTCTTCAGATGCTCTAAAGCTCACTCCTGTATCCAGAGGAAGAAGCGTAATCGTCCCAAAATGTTTTAATTTTTCGATTTCGGGGTGGGAGGAGAAGTAGGAAACATCATCCCTGCAAAGGTAAGGTGCAAGGGTCAATGCTCGTTGAATATGACCGCTCCCTTCGTGATGAATGTAGATTCCTAATTTTTTGGTCATCGCAAATAACTTCCTCGTAGATTTTTTCGTAAGACGTGAGCATTTTTTCAATTGAGAATTTTGATTTTGCGCGTTTCCAACAGGCAAAACGATTTTTTTGAAAAAGATTGGGAATTTGATCGGCCAATGCCTTCCAATCATCTTTTTGGACTAAAACCCCCGTATCAGGGGTAATAATTTCCCTAAGTGCCCCGCGATCATAAGTCAGCACTGGAACACCGTGTGCTAGTGCTTCTGCGGCAACCAACCCGAAAGGTTCGTCCCATTTTGGAGTTAAAATCACGCCTACAGATTGGCCAAGTTCGTGCTTCAACTCATTGTCATCATAGTGACCAATGTATCGCCGCTTTTCATCAAGCAGTGGGCGGACTTCCTCTTCGAAGTATTTTCGATCACAAATTGGTCCCGCAACCCGTAGCCCTATCTTTGCATGAATGGCAGCCTTTAGGGCATCTGCCGTCCCTTTTTCAGGAACGATTCTTCCAAACCATAATAGAGTATTGCGGACGTTTTTATATGGAAATTCTTGCGGTACTTCGACTCCATTGTGAACCACAAATTCTGGTTTTTTACAGGTGCTCCAGAGTGAACTTAATTTATGAGAAACAGCAATTGTCGAATGCTTGGGGCCTGCGTCTTTAAAAAGCTCATAGGCAAGAGATAATTCTTTAAAGGGTGGCGTGTGCAACACGCTTACCATTGGGGTGTCTAGAATGCCACAATACGAAATTGGTAGATAATGAAGACTGTTGTTGTGAATGATATCAAATGACGAATCGCTTAAGATTTCGAGCATGCTAGAAAAATAGGCATGGTGTTGTGAAAGGTAAGCTTCATGAAAATCTTTGTTCGAGTTATTGACCTCTGCAAGGCTTGTAATTGAAAATTCATTGCATATGGGATGGATCGTTCCATTAATTCTTGATTCTTTTTTCCCAAAAAGAACAACTTCGTGACCTCTTTCCGAAAGGCCATCGCAGACCATTTTAGTGTGCTTTTCAAGGCCACCTACAAAAGGTTCTCGGATTGGATGTTCAAGATGGGCTATCACAGCTATTTTCAAGGTTTTATTCTCCTTTTCGAATTTGCTTTGAGAAATATTCGTAATGGAGTTCCTGTTAAAAGGGGATAAAAAAATTGCAAGGCCGAAGAGCATTGGTCATACTATTTCTTATTCCAGGAAGGAGCCTTTTATGAAAAAAAATCTTTTATCCCCTAAGAGTTTTGTCAATTTTTGCTACAAGATCGTTTTGGTAGCTATGCTGGGAGGTTGCGCCTCTGGAGGCTATAAATTAACGAGAGATTATTCAGGATTCGTGAATAGGCAAAATATCGTCATTCGGATTGTTCTCTACATATTCACTTTTTTTGTGTTCCCTATCACGCTTATTGCAGATTTTGTGCTGTTCAATACTCTCGACTTCTGGGAAGGCCGTGTCAGTGCTAATAGTTATACTCATGAGGACGGCGATAGAATTTTCTATGTTGAAAATTCGCTACAAGAAAATAGTACGCTTCGATACACAAAAATTCGCGTGGCCCACCGTGGTTTGGATGAATCTATTCAGGATATTGCACTTCTAGAGTTGACGGAAACTGCAAACGGAAAAATCGACTTCCTAGAAAATGGAAAGCTAAAGGCCAGTTTGGATAGTATTTCATCGTTTCCCCAGCTATCTGATTACCACGCCTTGGGAAGAAAATTGAACGAAAAATTCTAGCTTTGTTCTTTCGGTTCTTCTTTACACTTTGCTTTGTTATTTTAGCATTAGAGGAGCTGGCCGGCGAACGAAATCAGGCTGTAAACCTAACGAGCGCCAGCGGCATGGTTTAGCAGCAGCAAAAAAGTTACTGGGAGCTTAGTATTCCGAGACCTTTAAGAGGTGTAGGCCGGGATAAACAGACTGAGATTTTAGGTAAGTGAAGATCAGTGAGTGTTCGGAATCCTTAAGGATGCAGCAGCTTTTTTTTTTAGGATCAGCTGAAGTGAAATACCGCGGACTCAAGCTTTTAAAAAATGAAGAGAAGTTCGTCCAGAAATTGTTTCGAGGATTCAGGGCTTTCCTGTAGTACCCCTGTGCTTTTTTAAAGAAAGGCGGTAGCTCGAATACTCATATGGAAAAGATTTTCAAAAAAAATAGGAAATCTATTTTAGGGTTGAAGAAAAATTAGGTTGAGTCAGAATTACTATTCAATTGAAAAAGAGATGGACTCTTAGCAGGTAAAAATCGAGTGGCCAATGCGAGCAGACAGCTTGGATTGGTGAGGAATGGGTATCAGGTTTAGCGTATTTGCTTGTGGAAGAGGAGAATTGCCACCTCGCTACCGTGATGGACTTTTTTTATTCAAGAGATCAAGGCTTAAGGGTTCTCAATACTGCTCTGGCACTTTTCGTGTGTGCCTAGGTCTTTTCTCGATGAAGCAGTTGATGTCTCCAAATGGCCGTTACCACGACGAGGCAAGAAGAGAATTTTTTGAGTATATTGAAGGGTAGCCTAATACAAAAAGAATAAATAAGTAGCTGAGAGGTTTAAGCCTTAGAGTGTTTGCCTAAAACATGGGTGCGATAAATAGAAAGGGCTTAGTTTTAAAACCCTATATTAATTCCTGGCATCGCGCTGACTAAGCAACTCTTGCAGATATTGAGGAGTCCTAGCTGAATCCCATAAAGATTATCAGCATAATTGACCACTCCAAATTGAAACCCTACGACTTTTTCGGCACGATTATAGGCTCCCATTTGCCATCCATAGACCGATACAGCTTTTCCCGTATTTACCGCCCCAAGTTGAACCCCAATGATATCTGTAGGTCCTTGGTTGTTGTTTAAAAATCCCATCTGACTTCCTACAGCAATTGTGCGCCCTGAATTGATATTTACAAACCCAATTTGTGAAAGAATTAAATAGGCATCTTTCTTATTGCGATTTATGAAACCAAGCTGAAGACCAGTAAAAAGCTCAGTCGTGACGTTGAGGCCACCCACATCTAAGCCGACCACTCGCTTGTTTTCAGCTCCAAAGAAATTGAATCTAAGCCCGTAAACACTCCAGTCGGAAGGTGGGAAATTACCGTATTCACCTGCACTGGTAAAGCTAAAGCCAATCGGGCTGGCATATCCGTAAACTTGTTGGGTGATTTGGAAACCTAGAAAGGACATAAGCATAAAAAGTCTCATGGAATTTCCTATCCTCTAAATTATTTATCAAAATAAAAAATTTCTATTGTTTTAGTTTAATCGTAATTAGATCGAGGTTAGCTAAGGGAATATTTTGACTGCTTTATGGGTTACTTGGTGGGACACAGAAGACTACCTTAGTCAGTTATGAAAAAGGTTCTCAAATGTATTTTTTCTAAGAATGTTGATTTCACTGCCCAGTAGAGGCATTGACCCTGTTCTGACTCATGACCCTGTTCTGACTCATGACCCTGTTCTGACTCATGACCCATTTTTGATTTTTGCCGTCGCTTGCATGGCCTTGCATTAAAGGCCGTGCGCAATGAAAGGTGGTCTTTTTTTTCCAATAAATTTTCTGCTGCAAAAGCAAAAACCAACAGAAAAAAGAGCTCACATTGAAATGGAAAAAACAAATCTTCGCTTTTTTGATAGTAGTGAATGTGAAATTGCAGAGACTGAATATTATCCAGAAGGGCTTCCTAAAGGTCAGGGGAAATTGAGAGTTATTTTTATCCGTGCGCCAAAAAAGGTTGGAGCAGGTGAGCTTCTACTGGGTGAATACGATACCTATCCCCTGGTTAGCAATTTATGGAATCATCAATCGGTACCAAATAAAAAGGCAAGCGATTGGAAGCTAGTGCCTGCTACAGCAGAAGCCATTATCAATTTTTATCGCACGCGAGGAAACACGGAAAATTTTATTAGAGAGCAAAAATATGGACTCGACCTCAAGCACTACCCTTGTCAGAAACTCAGTGCCAATAAAGTCTATGGATTAATTGCCTGTCTTGCCTACAATCTCATGCGAGCGTCCTCATTTTTGATTTGCAAGTCAGGTTGCTTTTTTAAGAAGATCCGATTTCACTTAGTTCATATTCCCTGCCAAATAGCCGTTCACGCGCGCACTCTTCAAGCGAAGTTTGAAGCGCACAAAAAAAGGAGGTGGAAAAGATCAGAAAATACATCACTGAAAAGTTCAGTTGTATTGCAATTCAGACTTAGAAACTTCGGCAGGGAAGTTCTTTAACAACTCCATATTAGTCTAACAATTGTGCTAACCCGCCAGGAAGAGCTGCGCCTTCAAGCAGTTCTTTGTCATCACTTTTGCTCGATGACGAGAAAACAACGGAGTGAACAAAGGAGTTGAGGACAGGTTTTGACCAGACTCGGTCTATATGACAACAAGTTTTTGAACGAAAAGGCCGCTTGCCTGGACCGAAAACCTCAGAAAAAAGTTTTTTCACAACTACGACGCAACACTATGGGGATTTGGGATAATGGTGGAGGATACAGGGATCGAACCTGCGACCTTCTGAATGCCATCCAGACGCTCTCCCAACTGAGCTAATCCCCCAAACATTTAATTTAATCCGGCTATTGGGAAAAGTAATCTAGATTACTTGAGCTTTCAACAGTAAAAAACAGTTAGACTTTATAGGGACAGTTTATGCTTCAGAGAGAGTACAAATTTCTATTATTACACTTAATTCTTTTCGGTTCTATTGCAACTGGAGTTGCAACTCCAGCTTCAAATACAAGAGGCGCACTCCATTTTCCAAAGTCATTTTTATGGGGCGTAGCAAATGCACCGGGTCATGTAGAAAATGGGCAAGCAGACATTTGGCATGAGCACGGGGTCGCCGGAAAGATTGCTGGTTATAAGCAAACTCCTTTAGCTCCAATGCGTCTGAACTTCTGGTCAAATCCAGACAAAGAAATCCAGTTGGCCAGGGAGTTAGGAGTCAAAGTTTTTAGGATTGGCATCGACTGGGGACGCCTTTTTCCGACACCTGGAAATCCGGATCCTCAGGCCTTATCCGGCTATAAGCGAATATTAAAAAAAATACGGCTCAGTGGTATGAAAATTATGCTTACACTATTTCACCATAGCGGACCTTTATGGTTGAAAAATAGGGGAGGGTTTCAAGATCAAAAGTCCGAGAAAGATTTTCTTCGGTTTGCTAAATTTGTCGTCAAAAATTTTGCCCAAGACGTTGATTGGTTTATTTCTTTCAATGAGCCTCAAGTCTATGCGTCGATGACAAAGGTTCTAGGTCAGTGGCCAAATCAAGGACGCTCGTCACTTTTGAATATGATTGATTTTCCTTGGGCGCCCGGTGAGTACTCGAAGGTGCTTCGCGCGATGGCGTCTGCCCATAAAAAACTCTACCGGTGGGTAAGACAAAATTATCCAACAGAAGTGCTAGGCATCGCAAATAATTTTGCCGATTATCGGGGACACTATTTTTATGATCGCTGGATGGCCGAGTGGTTAGAAAAAAAAATGAATTGGTATTTTTTAAATCAAGTGGGAGATGATTTTGATTTTTTAGGAATCAATTATTATGGCGCAGAATTATTTAAAAATGGTTCCTGGGCATGGAGTCCAAAGGATAACTATAGTGATTCTGGTCGGGCGATTTCTCCATTGGGATTCAGGCGCATTCTAGAAAAAGCACACCGGGCCTATCCTACGAAGCCGCTCTTTGTGACTGAAAACGGAATTGCTGACAGCAGCGACAAAATTCGTCCCTATTATATCTATAGGCATCTCGAGATAGTTCATCAGATGATTCAAAAAGGGATTCGGATTCTCGGGTACGTCCACTGGACTTTGAGTGATAACTTGGAATGGAGTGACGGTTATTGCCCTAAATTTGGTTTAGTCGCGGTGGACAGGGCCAAAGAACTCAAACGCCGAAAGCGGGCCAGCTTTCATTTTTATAAAAAAATTGTGAAGAAAAATACTCTTTATCCCCGTCAAAAATTGCTAGCAAAAAAAGAACTTTCTCTCCTTCAGGAGCAAGGGATTTGTCGGCAAAAAGATGGGCTTATGCCTCTTGCAAGACCTCGAAGCATTTTTTTCAAATTTAAGCAGTGGTAGATTGACTCGTCGCTTGGTTTTCGCCAGAGTCTGCCAATGAAAAGTATCAATCCATTTTCAGGTGAGCTGATTCAAACTTACCCCGTAGACTCTGATTCTGTTATTGAGCAAAAGTTAGAAAATTCACACGAGTTTTTTAACCTTTGGAAAACTTCAACGCTAAAAGAGCGGTCTAATTATTTGAAATCTCTTGCTCATAAAATTGATGAGCAAACTGAGTCTCTCGCACGGTTGATCTCCTCGGAGATGGGAAAGCCGATTTCTCAATCAAGAGCTGAGTTAAAAAAATGTGGCGTTCTTTGTAAGTATTATGCAGAAGAGGGTCCTGGATTCTTGCGCTCTCAAGAGTTGAGCTCAAAATTTTCCAAGGCCCGTCTCATTTATGAACCCCTAGGCCCAATACTGGCGATCATGCCTTGGAACTTTCCCTTTTGGCAGGTGTTTCGCTTTGCTGTTCCTGCTTTAATGGCAGGAAATACGGTCTTGCTCAAACATGCTTCCAACGTGACGGGATGTGCATTAGAAATTGCTCAGCTTTTTCAAGCAGCAGGTGTAGATAGTCACTTTTTTCAAACTCTATTCATTTCTTCAGAACATGTTCCCAAATTGATTTCTGATTCTCGAATTAGGGGAGTCACTTTGACCGGCAGTGAGACGGCAGGAAGAGCAGTGGGTAAATGTGCGGGTGAGGCCTTAAAAAAAGTGGTGCTTGAACTTGGTGGAAGCGATCCTTATTGCGTCTGCGAGGATGCAGACTTAGAGCTCGCCATCGAGAAGTGTGTTTCCGGGAGGATGCTCAATAATGGGCAGAGTTGCATCGCGGCCAAGCGTTTTCTTGTTCATCAAAAACGCTATGATGATTTTCTTAGCGGTATGAAGACCAAAATGTCTGCTTATCAAACGGGAGATCCTCTCTTAGAGCAAACAGAATTGGGGCCTTTAGCAAAAACGGAATTTAAAGAAAGTATTCACAAACAAGTTCAAAAGTCCTGCAGTCAGGGAGCAAAGATCCTTCTCGGCGGTCACGAACGAGAAAAAGAAAATGGGGACGCCTTCTATCCTGCCACCTTGCTGGCAGGAGTTGGCCCGGGAATGGAAACTTTTGACGAAGAAGTTTTTGGTCCGGTGGCCTCAGTGGTCAGTTTTAAAGCTGAATCAGAAATGATTCAGCTTGCTAACAGTACTCGGTTTGGATTGGGGGCCGCTATCTTTTCTCGAGACAAAGAAAGAGCGCTGGAGCTTGCTGAGAAATCGGTGATAGCTGGAAATGTCTTTATTAATGATTTCGTAAAGTCTGATCCGGCCCTTCCATTTGGTGGAACCAAAGATAGTGGTATCGGGCGGGAGCTCTTTTCTCATGGAATGCATGAATTTATGAATCTAAAAACTGTTGTAGAGGGCTAAATTGCAATTTGCTCTCCATTGGGTTGCTGTTGTCTGGATAGGCCTTTCTTCCTGTTGCTATGCACAGTCTTCATTAGATAGATTTTTGCTGAGATTGGTGTCGGAGACTAACCCATGGTCGGTTATCGAAGTTGAGCTCCAAACAAGAAATATTTTAAACAGTCTCGAAGTCACTGATCCTCGTCTGTTTCAAAACTATCCCCGAGCCTTGGATGGAATACTAGACTCACTTCTCAAACTCAACGGGGAGGATTCACTCTCAATTGTCGCCCTCAAAGCTAGCAAAGAACAACGGTATCTTTTCTTTGAGGGGGTGAGGAAAGCGTTTTTTACTAAATATGACTCACCCGAGATCCATCACGTTTTTCAAATCTATTCTCTCCGAGAAAGTGAACGCCATTTGGAACTCTTAAGACGCTTTGTTATATTGGGAAATTTTTTTGCAGAAGAACTTAAGCTAGATGGCGAGCTAGAATCATTTTTTATGCAATTAGGTCAGCTCTTCGCCCGCTTGGCCAATCAGACCTTTAGCGGGAAAGAGATTTCTTTATCAAAGAGGGCCTGGGGCGCCTTGATTATGGACCTTCGGTTTCCCTCGGAAAACGCCCGCTTGGCGTTTCTCAAGTCATTGTTGGAGGATTTCTATCTTTCAAAGATAATTTTCTACAAAGACGCAAAAATAATTTTTGTGAATGCTCTCAAAAAGATCATCTATTCTGATCAATCAAAAGTGAGTCATGTTACTCGTAGGGCCCAACTCTACAGCGATATTTTTCGATACCTCCGTAAAAATAGAGAGTTTGGTCAGGCACAATATGGGGATGCTTTTCATCTGGCCTTCGATCAACTTCTTTATTCTGCTATGACCGACGGGCTCGAATCTCAAGAGGACCTCAAGATTTTGCAAAACATCTTCTGGAATGAATCTTATTTTCATTTTCAAATGAGCGCCGAGCAATTAATTGAGGTCATAAAAAATAATTGGGTTCATATAGAGAAAAAAATCTTCAAAACCGATCCAACCCTTTATATCGGGAAATGGGGGCAGCTCCATCGCAGCATCTCTGTTCAGCAATCGAAAACGCCTGTAAATGCTAGAATTATCGGTGGGTATCTGACTGAACTTCCAACTTTCGAATTTTTTAAAAACCTTTTGGGTCATTTTCCAAGTGCTAAAGAACAAAAGTTTTTAAACCATTACCGACAGCAATCCACCCACTATTTAGGCCATCGCAAAAGGCTTTTTGCTCTTCTCACTGATGATAATCTTCCTGGGAATTGGTTTGATTCTTTGAGTCGCGAGCGAGCGTTGATGCTTCGGAGTGATATGTTTCTCAATGAAAGTCTGGATATTAAAATAAAAGTCCTCAACTCGATGAATGCTGTAGAATTCGAACAACTTGTTGATTTTCTGGCGACTAATGTCAATCTCCGAGATTCAGAAGCTGTGTCTGCTGTCTGGACACAGTTTACCGGTCGCTATTTTCCTGGAAAAGATATTATCGTTTATCTTGAAAAACTTGCCCTTGGAAAAAAATCGGCACATAAGGTCTTGCAATATTTTTCGAAAATAGAAAAACAAAATATCTGCGTTCAACGGTTTCTATCATCTCATGATCAAGGCCTTCCTCTAAACTAAATTGCCCCCTCGAATATTTCATCAATCAAAGATATTATTCCTTTATGAATATTAAGGATTTATTCAGAAATGCATTTTATTTCGAAGGAAAGTTTTACAGTATCGTGGTGTTAGAGAATGTACTGGAGAAGCTTGAAGACGATTTTGTACGAACCTATTTTATGAATCTCTGTGCACTTAAAGTTAAGGGGTATGGCCAGAAATTTAAGCAATACATTCCTGTTTCTTCCCATGATTTTTGTGCAAATCATTTAACGATTGCTGAGATCAGCGATGAAAAAATCATTCCGGTCTTCGCGTTTGAATCAATTACCTTAGCGTGCTGCCAAAAATATAGTTTGAAATTTCCAGTTTTCACTTTGTTTGAAGAGCATTCCAATCTTCCTCATGCCTCCGCCTGTAAAGAGCTCTTGGAGGCAAATCAATTTGAGGCTGGAAAGTTGGCCTACAATGGAGGGTTCACAATTCAGCCTGAATTGCGAAGAGACAGATTGAAGACGAGCTTATTTTGGGAAATAGGTGTTCTTATGTTGATGAGGTATTACCAGGACTACAACATTTCGTCGGTTATCTGCGGTGTAAATATGAACATCAAGGTCATCGAGAAGTGGAAGACTTTTTTAGGATACAAACCTATGGGGTTGCGAAATGAAGTCTTGGAGGAATTTCCCTATCATGCTTATGGAAACGCTATGATTAGACTCATGCTATTGGAAGGGGGGCCTCCTTTAGAGGCCCAACGTTCTATGGAATCTCTTGAACACTATTGGACCAATAGAGTTACGATTAATGACCGGTTTCTTCAGGAAACTCAATCCAAAGAGGCCGCCTGACCTAAACGGGGATTGAAGGTATAAGTCATGGTGCCTGGCCCTTTGGTTGCAGGAATATAACTTATCAATGGTGAGGTTTTGAGTGTTTGTCCTACTAGACCAGATAAAAAACCGGCCCTATATCTAATGGCCTCAATTGAATTGACACAATCATCGTCAAAAACAGTTAACAGATCATTTTGAGGAAGGCCGACAATCGTGCATTCGGAAGCATTCAATCTTTCAACTGACCATCGAAAATTAGACTCCACATCATTTTTAATTATAGACGTAAAAAACAGTTCAAGAATGTCTTCGACGTTTTTTGCAGGTGACAGCTGGTTTTTTAAAGCGTCGTTGCGAGGATTGGCCCAGAAAGACTGCCCCATTCTGAGAATAGAAAGGGACGTAGGGAAGAGCTTTTGGCAATAGCGCAAAATATGGACACCTAATTTCAGATTCACTCGTTTTTCTGAGCTTTCAAGAGTTTCAGGAGTGAGTTGAAACCGCTTCAGTATTTGCATATAGGCCTCGGTTCCCAGGACATCTAAAATATAATCGAGATAGCAGCGAATGTTATTGGTAGAGCTATTGGCATGTTCCAGATACTCCTCTGAAATAGAAAAGCTCTTGCTGTAAAAACGACTGAAAAGAATTTTTGGATCATATTTTCCATTGAGGAGATTGCTCTCTTCTATTCCAAGTTTATCAGAGAGCCTGAAGAGTTCAGAGCACTTTAGCTGTGTTCGTTTTTGAAGGATTTTTTGAAAATATCCAGGCGTCATCTCAGCATAGTCTGCAAATTCACTAGGCGTTAGTTTTAGTACACTCATAATTGCTAACAATGAGTCTACGAGCTGATCCTGAACATTTTTGGTCATGCTAATTTTATAGAATAAGAAAAATCAGGTTCTTTCCGCGTGGAATTGAGAATAGTCACTTTGCTTTTTGGTCCACCATTGAGCTGAGAAAATGACTCTAGATACTGACGTGTCGATTGTTTCTTCCAGAGAGCATATTCTTCGTAGTCTTCACCAAGCAGCGAAGAAACGTGAGCGCCAATAGAAGATCGCAGTTTTATCTGGCCTCCTGTAGAAGAGTCCAACTCGATTTTGAAATCGGCGCTATAATACTTCCAATTCGTTACTAGGAGTTTATAAAGCTTTCGGATATCTGTTTGCTTTTGGTAAACGGCCCCTAGTGTTCCGTGTATTTCTGGTCGCTTGGCCTGCTCGCCCACAAGTTTAATGAACTGCTTGGGCTCAACTTTTTTTCTGACTTCTCTTAACAAGTCTAATTCGAATCTCGCACTGACAGTATTATCCATAGAAACAAAAAAATCGGGGTCAAAACTAAGAGATTTTAAAAGTCCAGAAAACTGCTTGGGTTTTTTTTGTTTTAGGATGGCCAGCAGCGGGAGAATCGATCGAACTTTGCTGGCCCTATCTTTTTGATAAGACTTATCAAGAACAAATCCATTTTCTCTCGCCGAGTTTTCTAGGCCGGCAGGGTTAAGAAAATCAATTCGACCGCTACGAAAACAAAAGACATCAATATGGGTGATTTCACAGAAGCGAAATAGCTCGGACACACTTAATTCCGCCAGACCAGTCTCGAGGCGAGACATATGAGGCTGGGACACTCCGAGTGCTTTGGCCATCTCCATTTGAGAAAAACCTCGGATTTTTCTGGCACAATGGATCACTGCTGACTGTTTTGCCTGGGGATCTTGAGTTTTTGACATTTGCGCTATAAAAACTCACATCCAGCGAGATAGTCAATATGCAAACTTATGAAGTTCATCCGGAAACAGTGAAGCAATTTAAGAGAGGACACCCGTGGGTTCTGGCCGATGAATTTACAGAGCGCTTTCCAAAAAACTCATCCGGTGAGTTTGAATTTATTGAACTTAAGAACCCGTCGAAAGGAAATTCAAGCTTAGGCTTTTTTATTAATGATTCTGATCATCCCAAAATCAAAGCAAGGTTTTGGTCGAAGTTGCGTCCAAAATTGGAAGAAGAGCTTTCAGGTAGACTTTTGCTGGCTTGGAGGCGGAACCAAAAATACCGTGAGTTCAGAGAAAATAGTTATCTCTGCTATGGCGAGGCCGATGGGTTGCCTGGATTGTTTATTTTATTGTTCAAAGATATTGCAGTTGTTCGCTATGAAATGGGGTTTTGGGGACGGCATCAAAATCTTCTCCAGGAAATTTTACTACGGCCGGAATTTGAATTGACCAGTTTGATATTCCAGTCTCGCATGGCGGGACAACAGGCCCAACTTATTCGAAAGTCTCTGGAAGAGAATTCTAATCTCGTCATCAAAGAGAGAAATTGTTTGTTTCAAATCGACTTTGAGAGGGACAAAGATTTCGGCCTTTTTATAGACATGGCAAGCCTCAGACGACAACTCTCGCCTTACTTCAAAAAGTCCAAGCATCAACTGAATCTCTTCTCTTATACCGGTGCGATGAGTTTACCTGGCCTACTCTATGGAAATGAAGTGACTTCGGTTGACCTCTCTCGCTCACACATGGAGTGGCTTGAGCAGAATCTGGAGTTAAACGCCACACCATCGACTCGGCATCGTGCCATTATTAGTTCTGTTTCCCATTTCTTGAAGAGGGCGAGCGATGAAAAATTAGACTTCGATTTGATTATTTGTGATCCGCCTTCTAGGTTTTTTGATGGAAAAGTGGTCCAGTCAGTTGACAAATTTTATCGCCAATCATTTTCAGCGATGGCAAAGCGACTGAATCGGGGGGGAACCTTAGTCGTTTTTCAAAATACTCACTCCAAGAGACGAAAAACTTGGCTGAGTGGTATGAAGGAGCTTGGAGATCGAGCGAAGCTTCGCTTTGTAGGAGATTTGAAGACCGGAGAAGATGCTCCCGTAACACCGGGTTTTCCAGAAGGTGATGTCATAAAGGGTTCGATATTTCAGAAAATGAGTTGACTCTGCTGAACGGCCCTGGTCTCATTTTATTCATTAAAGAATTTTACCAGGGACTATTTTGGAAAGGGCACTTATTTTAGAAGAAAAAAAAGAGCATGCTGAAGAATTGATTCAGCTGTTGCGAACGTTTAACTTTGACCATATTGATCTGGTCATCGAGTCCAAAAGTGCAAAAGAGCTCATTGAAAAAAATTGTCCCGATGTTGTCTTCTTAAATTCTGAAAAATTCTCAAGAGATCAGGTCTGGCCTCAGGTTTTTTCTGAGGACAACCAAAAAGTCCCTGCTTTTATTTATGTCTCAGGTCGAGCACCTGTCGGTAAAACGGATGATTTCCACCTCTGTCATCCAATCGTTTCCACCGACCTGCAGGTCGCCCTTAAAGTGTCTCGGATAAAGCGGGATTATGAAGTGAAAGAGGGATTGCAGGGTCTTATCCACAAAAAAAGCGGGAGATTTTTACTACTAGGGCAGTTTTCAGCAGAATTGGTCCATGATCTTGCTAATTTCAATAGCGTCACTTCAAATAGCTTTTCAATCATTCGAAAAAATTGCGCTGAGTTCAATGAGAACTCTCGAGAAAAAATTCTTAAATTTTCAGAGGTAGGAGCGCGTGCTTCTGGACGAATTGAAGAGATGGTAGGCCGCTACAAGAAACTTCTCTCAAAGTCTGAAGGGAAGTCTCAGAATTATTCTCTACTGGGTGTCATTAACGAAGTTGTCGCTTGTTTTCAATCAAAGATTGAGCAGCAGCAAGTTAAAGTTTTTAACCTGGTCAAGGAAGACGTGGCCATTGAGGGAGAAGAGCTCAAAACAGTACAGGCCTTGAGCAATTTGCTGGCAAATTCTTTTGCGGCACTTGAGGGGCTGGAGAATCCATGGATTCGAATTTGGACTCAAAACCGAAAGCACGGAATAGAGCTTTTTGTTCAAGATAGTGGTGAAGGAATTGCGCCGGATAAAGTCGCCACAATCTTTGAACCTTTTTATTCGACTAAAGATTTTGAAGATGGAATGGGTCTCGGATTAAGTTTTGTGAAAAAAAATCTAGAGGAACAGGGTGCTACTATAAGTTATGATATTACAAAGCAGTGGACAACATTTGTTATCCACTTTCCCGAGGCAAAATCTAAAACGCCAGTCTAAGACCAGCATTCGCACTTAATAAATCTGAGCTTAATTCTTTGTTAACTTGTGTGAAAATTCGGAAATAGGGAAGATTAAACTGCAGTCCTGCAAAGACCCTAAAGAAAGTTGACTGCGTAGTTCCAACACCAGTGAGATTGGCCTCGGGGGTGACTTTGATTTCAGTGTCATTACATGCTGCTCCAGCGCCACTACAAACGATTGTACTTTCGGGTGCGTCTAAACCGCCCACGGCCGTGGCCTCTCCGGAATTAAAGTCGACGCCTAGTCCTGAATAGAGACTCAAAAAATATAAAAGCCGCACGCCAGTCGAGAGTTCTATAGGAATTGATGTTGTAGAAACTTCGATCCCGGCCCTAGGATTACCAGTGAGCGTACCAGAGAGATTATAATCGTTCCCACTGGCGCTTACCGTTTGATTGACAACCTCGCTAATCGCCTCTGTGAAAGAAAAGTTCGTTTCATTCTTTTGAACTCCCACGTGGATTTTTAGGCCGTCCCAAAACAAAAGCTTAGTGCCGTGGCCCTCTAGCACCTGATAGTTAAAATGGATTCCCATGGAAGACGTATCAGCAGAAAGAGTTTTTTCGGAATTATCATAGTCATAAGAAAAGAAGTTTACCATCACGTTGAGCTTAGAAAGATCGAGAAAGCCAAGGGTTTTCATAGGTAAAATCCCTAAGTTTAATCCGAAAACCAGTCCTCCCATCAACCCAGCTCCACTGATATCGCTATCGAAGTCGTCTTGTTTTTCTAAATCGACTCCTACGCCAACTCCTGCGCCAAGTGTGAAAACTGAAAAATCTGTCACATAGTCGTTTCCGACACCTTTTCCGGCCATGGCAGTCGAATCGGCCATTCCCGTAAGTAAGCGAGATGGGTCAGCGGAGGGAAAATCATCATTGACTCGGTTTTCAACCTTCTTGATTTCTGCGGCCACTTGTGTCTGAATTTCACTTGGAAGGGACTGCCAACCAGCATCGGTGGTATTGATCTTGAGCTTGAAAACCTGGGCCTTGGCCGAAAGGGCGAAGAAAAAAATGAAAAAGCAAAACCATTTTGGGGAGTCCATTGAAAAAACCTCTCTAGAGTGTGAAAGCTGTTGCACTTAGTTTACTGAAAATTAGGTAGGGGAGAAGGGAGAAAAAATGGACACTGCAATCAAAGACTCAGACATTAAGCAGTCATTTGAATTGGCAAAGGATGCACGGAAAAGAGCGCAGGTAAACTATTCCAACTTTCCGGTTGGGGCCTGTCTCTTTTTTTCAGGCCAAGAACCTATTGTTATTACTGGCTGCAATCTCGAAAATATGGTTATGGGTTTGAGCCACTGCGCGGAGCAAGTCGCGATTCTTAAATGGAAGAGTGGAGATATGGCCGAAAAATCACCTCTGTTCCTGACTGTTGTCACTAATCAAGAGGATGGGGCCTTCCCATGTGGCGTCTGCCGGCAAATGATGGCCCAATATTTCGGAGCTGATTTTCCTATTTATGTGGGCAACTTGCAGGGGATTCAACATAAAACAACGCTTGGAGAACTCTTTCCTCACGGCTTTTGGGGATTTACACCTGAAAGAAATTCGTAACAGCTTTGGAAAAGTTGGATGACTGTTAAAATTGAGGTATAAATGGCCCTCCTGCTAAGGGGGACATTATTTTAGATCAAAATTATTCAAAAAGAATTCAACACCGAAACGGCGATACCAATAGCCTCATCAAAAGCGTTCTCGACTGCGAAGCTCGAGACGCCTCTGGCCTTAATGATTTCCAGCAACTCCCAGCGGCCGAAGGGTTAGCGATTCCCCGGGTTGGAATTACCCACTTTAGAATTCCCATCCGGATGGCCCATGAGGATGGTGAAGTCATGGGCCATGACGCTGTTGCGAGCATGAACATTGCGTTGCAGCCTGATAAAGGCGGAGTCAGCATGAGTCGGCTTTGTTCTATTTTACAGCAAGAAGCTGAAGGCTCCTTGGTCGATCAAGATTTTTTTTCACGAGTCTTGAACCGATATCAAGAACAGCTTGCTGATAAGACTGATAGCTCTCCAATTACTCGGACCTACCTCAAGCTCTCCCTTTCTTATCCTGTGAAACAAAAATCTTTAAGATCGGAAAATTGGGGTTGGCAATATTATCCGTTGTCTCTCATTGGAGAGTGGTCTCGAGATGAGGGATTTAAATTTTTCATGGAGCTTGAATATCTTTACTCTTCAACTTGTCCTTGCAGCCTTTCTATGGCGAAGCAATACGAGGTTGAATACCGAGAAGGAAAAACTCTTGAAGGTGCTGGAATTGGAGTTCCCCATAGCCAGCGCTCTCGATTAGTCTGCAAGGCCCAAATTGATCAGTCGAAATTCACAATTGAAGATTTGGTTCAATTGATTCGAATTGCCATTCCCACTGAGACTCAGTCACTGGTGAAAAGAGTCGACGAACAAGCGTTTGCTATACTTAATGGTTCTTATCCAATGTTTGTGGAGCATGCGACGCGGCGACTTTCTCAGGCGCTCAACTCTTCAGAGCATCTTTTAGACTGGATTTGTTCGGTAGAGCATCTTGAGTCACTGCACGGGCATAATGCAGCGGCCGTGATTTACAAAGATGTCGCTGGCGGTCTTCGCTCCGATAATCTTTTTTAGTTGAGACAAACGCTTCATGGAAGTTCAAGGCCATCTTCTCAAAATGGAAGCTTCGCTTGTCGGGTGGGATCCTGAGGGAACTGCTCATTATCAGCTCCCGATTGGTCAATCCTACATTGATATGAATGCCTTGATTGGTCATGAACTGAGCTTGGAGTGGACTGGCGATATTCGCTGCATAGCTACTGGAAAAAATATCAAAAAAAGTTTCAACCAAGGCTATTCATTTGATGCCTTTCGGACTTTGGCCCGGTGTGATCTTTGTATTATGCGACCGGAGCTTTGCCATTATCATCTCGGAACTTGTCGGGAACCGAAGTGGGGTGAGGAAAATTGTATGTCACCCCATATTGTGTACTTGGCACAATCTTCTCATCTCAAAGTTGGAATTACTCGGCGCTCCCAGATCCCGAGGCGTTGGATTGATCAAGGCGCCTCTCGAGGTCTTGGAGTTTTAGAAGTTCCAAGTCGCAGGGCCTCTGGAATGATCGAGTCAAAAGCAAAAGAAATTTTTTCTGATAGAACTCATTGGCAGAAGATGCTGCGTTCTGAAGAAGATAATCAGACTGTTGATCTCGAAGAGGCCAAGGAAAAACTGCTGACACTTTCTGCTCCTTTAATAAAAGAATGGAAGGCGCTCGTATTGGAGACATCTGTTACTGAAATTAAATATCCAGTTCTGGATTTTCCTCAGAAAATTAAATCGTGGAACTGGGATAAAAATCCGCTTCTTGAAGACAAATTAATGGGGATCAAGGGACAGTATTTGATCTTTTCTCAAGCAGTCATAAATATGAGAAAGTACCAGGGATATGAATGCATTCTTAGGACCTAGAACATGAGCTTAAAATTAACCGATACTTTTGCTGGTAAGAAAGTTTTGTTTGAAAAAGATAGAAGCGAACCAGTTCGAATTTATCTCTGTGGACCCACCGTTTATGATCTTCTGCACATTGGAAATTTTCGGGGGGCCGTGGTCTTTCATCTCATTTGTCGCTGGTTAGAGGCCAAAGGATATACGGTTGAGATGGCCTATAACTATACGGACGTTGATGATAAAATCATCAAACGTGCTCAGGAGAAGGGACAAAGCGCACTGGATTTGAGCTCTCACTATATTTCTGAATTTAAAAAAGACTTTGAACGTTTGGAACTCAGGCCACATGACTATAATCCCAAAGTCAGCGACTCTATGGACTCCATTATTAAGCTCATAGCTGAGCTTGTCGAAAACAAGAAGGCCTATTTTGTGGATGGAGAAGTCTTTTTTGAGGTGGAGAGTTTTCCAAAATATGGAAAGCTGAGCAAAAAAAATTTAGAAGAGCTGCAAGCGGGGCAAAGGGTCGAGGTTGATCCTAAAAAGAAAAACCCTTTTGATTTTGTCTTGTGGAAACCGATTAAGGGGGACGAGATCGGTTGGGACTCACCGTGGGGAAAAGGCAGGCCAGGTTGGCATATTGAATGTTCTGCGATGATTCGAGAGATTTTTCCTGAAGGCCTCGATATTCATGGTGGCGGCATCGATCTGATCTTTCCCCATCATGAAAATGAAATTGCCCAAGGGGAAGCTTGTTGCTCTCAAACCTACAGCCGCTATTGGATCCATAATAATTTTATTAATTTTGGCCGAGAAAAAATGTCAAAGAGTTTAGGCAATACTGTTTTGGCCCGGGATTTTATGGACAAGACTCATCCCGAAGTTTTGAAATTTCTTTTTTTCAGTGTTCATTACCGCAGTCCAATGACCATCGATGATGACAGAATCTGGCAAGCATTGGGAGCATTGGAAAGAATTTATCTGGCATTAGAAGAGGCAGTCGAAGTTGAGAAAACTCAGGCTTTGGTTAGCGACGCAAATTACTCAAAGTACCTAGGTGAAAGCGAGGCAAAAATCGCTGACGCTCTCGATGATGATTTTAACTCTGCTGGCGCGCTGTCGGTTTTATTTGAGGTTGTGCGCGACTTTAACGGATTAAAAACCAAGAACGGTGCTGCTAAGCTGTTTCGAGAATGGATCATTACTCAAGGCAAGCTTTTTTCCCTTTTTTCTCAACCAGTCGTTTCTTTTTTGGAAAACCTTCAGAATATTGGACTCGATATTCTGGACGTCAAACGCGAGGACGTCGATTCAAAGATCGAGCAACGTATGGAAGCACGTCAGGAGAAAGATTTTGAGACCTCGGACCAAATTCGAGATGAGTTGGCCGAAATAGGTATTGAAGTTCATGACGGGCAGAAACGTCTTTGGTCGATTTCTCGAAAGTAATTGTACTCATTGCTTCAAAGGCCTACAATTTTAGAGATGAATTTTTCCTTTTTTACAATCATGTTTGCTGGATTAGTTTTATCGAACGGCTGTAGCTTTTTCGAGAACCGGATCCAAAACCCTTCGGATATTCAAGAACCTAAAGTTGCCCCTGAAACTCCACCCGAGATTGCCGAAACAAAGGCAGTTCCAATCCACCGGACAAAGGTTCAATCCAAGGACCTGCCAGCGTTTTGTCAGCGTACTCTTTTGCGGCTTCCAGGGAGGCCTCAAAAAGCTGCTCTAGAAGAAGCTTGTCAACAGGTCCGGGTTCTTCCGACTTGTAAACAGAGCGTCAACGGTCAGCCGATCTTTCATTTTCAAAAGACTTCTCCCCAGGTGGGAGCAGAAAAAATTCTTGTTTTTGGTTTAGTTCACGGAGATGAGCCAGAAAGCGGAGTTTTGGCCAGGACATGGATGGAGCGCTTGACCAAAATAGACTCTCGAAGCAGTTGGAGAATTATCCCAATTTCCAATCCCGACGGAGTGGATAAAAAAACGCGGATGAATGCTCGAGGAGTGGATCTTAACCGCAATTTTCCCACCAAAGACTGGAGTTATTCGGCTCACACTTATTGGAAAACAAAGAAAAAGGGAGACCCGCGGCGCTATCCCGGCCCTTCTGCTTCGAGCGAACCTGAGACCCGGTGTTATCTGTCTCACATTGCAGATTTCTCACCTACTTTTATTATTTCGCTTCATACCCCCTATGGATTATTGGATTTTGATGGGCCACAGCTGGCATTTCCGCCGTTTAAAAATCTACCTTGGTCGAGGCTGGGACATTTTCCAGGCTCGCTGGGACGCTACATGTGGTACGACCAGGGTGTTCCGGTACTGACGGTCGAACTCACCAAAAAAGTAAATATCAACAATATAGAAGAACTCTATAACCTTCAGGATCTTGCAGGATTGGTGGCCATTCGTTCGGTTAAATTTCTAAAAAAGAGTTCATTTCCGAATCAATTCTCATTAAAGGGGCCTTGACAAGAAGGTTTTAAATGTCAGATAAAGAATTTCGGAATTAAGGAATAGAAATGAAAGTTGTAAGCTCTATTGGAAAATTAAAAGAACGTTCTCGAGACTGTCAGATTGTAAAAAGGCGTGGTCGAACCTACGTGATTTGCAAATCGAATCCTCGTTTTAAGGTCCGCCAAGGTGGGGCCAAAATGAAGAAAAATCGTTAGAGACGATTTGGATTATCATCAGGGCCTAGGCCCTGAAGCGACCGGATCGAGTCTGGCCGCGAGATAGCGTTTAAAGCCCCGATTCATCTTTTTAAACTGAACCCCAACTCCCATCGGATAGTGTCCCGTTTCTTCTGAAGATTTTCGAACGATTTTCCCGTGACAGCTAACCTGATAGGGAGTTTCTAAATTCATTTGCACAGTAATTTCCAGACCGACCTTAAGTAATTGAGTCCATTCTTCATAGGATTCACTTGCTGAATCGAGAGCAATAAAGGCGCCTGATTTAGAAATATCGAAGGTACAAGCAAGGACCTCTTTTTTAGAATTAAGTTTTAAACATACTGGAACCCTACCCCGGATTCGCCTGGCACCTCTCCAATGTTGAAGATGCTGAGTCGAGAAGTAAGCAGTTGGTGCTGGTAGATAAAGTCCCGCCGTAAAGAGGGCAAATGCGAGTGAAGCAAAAGAAGTTTCCAACAGCGAGAAATCATAACCCCAATCGGCCACTAACCAGTTATTAATGACGATAAACATGAGGGTGATTGGTAAAACTAATTGAGCGAGTTTGTCGCCTTGAAAAATAAGCCACGAGCTAGAGAGGCAGAGAAAAATAACTATATAATTTAAAATAGTGAGCTTCTCAAAGATAGCATCGATTTGAAAAAATGAATGATGATAGAGCCACCCAATTTGGATAGGCAGACTTATGGCAATCATAAATAGCGCCGCAGAAGCGAGCTTAATATAAAATGGCCGCGTTTTCATAGTCTGACACCGGAAACATACTGAGCACTGGAAGTATTTTTTCTCTTCGCCGAAAAACTGTGGCAAAAACTTTTGATTTTTCGAATATAGCTTCTCGCCTCTCCCAAATGATTTGCGCTCTTCCACGAGGCCCCGTAGTGGCGCAATGCTTTTTTAATCCTATAGGGCCCCGAATTGTAGCTCGCCAGTATAACATTCGTTAAATCAGCGTGATGAAATTCATTAAACTCTAAGAGGTTGGCGTTTTTTGTTCTTCCCCAATAACTTTTTAAATAATCCATATAGGTGAGACCCCCTAAAATAGAGAGCGTAGGATTGAGCCGCCACTCATTTGACTCATGAATGAGCCCCACATAGATCTTTGCTCGAATACTGGCGACATTCATGGAATTAAGATTTTTATAACGAGGCCAGCTTGAATTTTTTTGTAATACATGTCCTTCGGCCAACGGGGTGATTTGGGTCAGACCGATGGCCTTTGCCCAGCTTAGGGCCTTGGGGTTGAAGCCAGATTCTTGGGCTATCAGTGCGGCCATTAAAGAAGAATTAAGATCGTAGTCAGATGAGTACGTCGAGATTTTTTCTAAAAGTGGGCCCGCCTTTTTACTAAACGGCGTAAAACGTAAAATATGAGCGTTTTTTCGAAGATCGCAGTCGGGTTCGGGATAAGTATAATAAAAGGCCTTCTTATTTTGGCTTTGCTGATAGCGAACAACAATTTGATGCTGAGTTCGAGCGGGAAGACTCAGGCGAGGGTAGAGTAGTTTAACAGAATCAGAGCTGCTCTCTTTTTGAAAGCGATCACTAATATTTTTTCCATTGTAAAAGACCTCGAGCGAGGATTTTTTAGAAAATCCTTTTGGATCCTTCAGCGTTATATGAAGCTCTTTAGTTGAATGAAGATTTTGTTTGGCAGGATAAAACCAAAGCTGGGGACGGCCAGGTAAGACATCAGATTTGGTTGAAGAATGAGAATCCTCCACCAAAATTTCGGGACGATGAGATTTTAGAGGTCCAAAAGGAGAAGTTGGACCCGCACAAGAGCCAACCATCATGGAAAACAAAATAAGAACCGAGTTCATCAAGTTTTCAAATTTAAGAAAAAACAAAAACTGACCTCATCTTTGGTATCCAAGTATTATAGACTATTTTGACCTCGACTGCCGCAATCTGTTTCACTGATTATGAACTAATGGAGCTTAAAATTGCCGGAATTAAATGAATTCTATTTGCATCTGCCTTCTTGGCTCCATGAATTTTTTAAAATCATGAGTGGAAAAGGATTCAAGGTCATTATTGTGGGAGGGGCGCCTCGAGATTGGTTCAGAAAGAAACGACTGGGCCGCGACTTAGATATTGAACTCCACATGAACGATTCTCAAATTTCTTCAGCTGAGATGGCCCAGGAACGGTGGACAGACTTAGCTCAGGAATTAGGCCATTTGAGTTTTTTGTCGAATATTCGCCGCTGTCCTTTTGAGGTTATCAAATGTGATGGCCTTGATGACTGGACTCTAGATTTGAGTCCTCCACGAACTGAGAAATTTATTGCTAACAAAATTAGTCATAAAAACTTTTTTGCGACCCTTTATCCGCGACTGGACATCTCAAAAGCATGGCAGCGAAGAGACTTTACAGTGAATTGCCTGGGTCTTGAATATATTCACGAAGGTTTTGAATTAAAGGACCCATATGATGGCCTCAGTGATCTTAAAAAAGAACAATTAAAGACGCCCAATCTAAAATTTGACCGAGACCCTGTTCGACTTTTGAGGGCCATCGATTTCGCAGCTGGCAAAGGTTTTCAATGGTCCGAAAATTTTCTAAAACGCTTCAGTGAAGAGCAATATCAATATCTTAATTCTATAGAGTTAAAAAGGTATTGGAAGCACTCTACCCTGGTGGGAAGAGAAGAATTTTTAGCGCCGTGGTTTGAATTATGGAGGGCCGGACAGGACGCAAATCTAGGACTTGAATCGCAAGTTTTTGTGTTGAGATCTACAACAAAGGAAAAAACAAAGGCCATCAGAAAGGCGCTAATTAAACAATATGACTAACGTTAAAAAGCTGACTCTACCAGCAATCGTGGAGCGAAAAAAATGGGGTAGGGGTTTCACTTATAAGTATGAAGATGGACCTACGCTGAAAGGTCAAGCAAGTCGAAAGTGGATCCAATCCCTGGCCATCCCTCCTGCCTGGGAGCAGGTCAAAATTGATTTAGACAAAAGTGCAAAGATTCATGCTTGGGGAAGAGATTCCAATGGTAAAAAACAATACATCTACAACAAGGGCTGGCGTCGAGTTCGTGAGGAGATGAAGTTTGATCGAATTATCGAATTCGCTCAAAAACTTCCTATGATGAGGAAGATAACAGGCCAGCATTTGCAGACTCGCGGGCTAGGAAGAAAAAAGGTTCTGGCCTGTATGGTGAGACTTCTCGACAACGCTTATTTTAGGGCCGGCAATGAACACTACCGCAAAGAAAATGAGACTTATGGACTGACGACTCTAAGATCAAAGCACCTTGATGTGCATGGGGACATCGCTGAGTTTCATTATTGCGGAAAATCTCACCAGGAGCAGCATAAAAAAATAGAGGATAAGAGGTTAGTGAAGATTCTGAAGCAATTAGATGAAATCCCTGGTCATGAAATTTTCAAGTTTTTTGACGAAGATGGAGAACGTATTTTTGTAGATTCTCAAATGCTCAATGACTATATCAAAGAAATTATGGGAGAGGATTTTTCAGCAAAGGACTTTCGAACCTGGGCAGGAACTTATTTGTCCGCGATTCTGTTGAATGAATTAGGTCCATGGCCTGATGACCAAAAGAGTAAGAAAAATATCCTGAGTGTCATTGACCAGGTGGCCTCCAAACTAGGAAATACGAGAGACGTTGCCCGCGCAAGCTATATTGATCCTAGAGTGATTAGTAGTTATGAGTCGGGGGTTGTTCTAGAACAATACTTGAATGCGGTTTCAGATTGTAAAACGTCTTCTCCGGAAGAAGAGGCGGTCAGAGAGCTTTTGAAAAATTCTGGAAAATTGTACAAAGATTAGAAGAAACCGAGTTTTCTCAATAATTTGCCCATTAACTATGAATTAACCCTAGTTAATGGAGGACAGATGAGCTCGGGTTTTCTCAACACGATAGAGAGCAATTCGAAAGTTTCGATATTTACAGATGATGATCTCAAACTTGTGTTTCAAGATAAGAGGCCATCAGTATTTACAACTCTCTCGCCTATCATTTGAGTTTTCAAAGTTCAAAATGGATGTGATGAGACCCTATGGTTACCAACTGACGATAGATGAAAAAGATCTCGTCGAGAAGAGCGTACAATCAAGATTGAGATTGATACAAACCCTCCACTTGGGGCCCAGGAAAAACTAGGGTTTATGGATTTTCCAGACGAATTTCAAATATTTGCTTATGATCTTTCGGGTCAACCCCCTATTTCTCGGACAACTTTCATCTAAATCGCCTGCATAAATCTTCCCTGACTATGGAGCTCTTTTTGAGCTGAGAAATCCACCGGCGACATCCCCAGTGAACCGTGAATTCGACTGTTTCGATAGAAGTCGATGAATTCCATAGTCCATCTATAGGCCTCAGAAAATTCCCAAAAATATTGCTCCTGCATATGCTTGTCGTAGATTGAGAAAAACGATTCTATGTGAGCATTTTTGTTCGGCGTTCGAACCGGAATAAACTCATGTTCGGCCGGAAGTTTTTCCAGAGATTCTTGAAAGGATCCTGCGCGCATTTGTGGTCCGTTGTCGCTCCTTATAGTGAGCCCATGCTCCGTGGTAATCTCAGAGCTCGCTAGCGCAAGCTTGAGAGTGGAGAGCAAGTCCGAATTCTTACAACTCCGGCCTAAGTACCAGCCCTTGATGTCTCGAGAAAAGACGTCGATAAAGGCCAGCAGAAAGAAAAATTTTTGCTCCCCATGCAAGTACCCGTATTTGATATCGAACTCCCAAACTTGGTTCTCCTGAATAACCTGATGATTTTTGGCGATCTTGCCAAACTTTGTTTTTTTCTTTTTAGGCCGCGACAAAAGTAGGCCGTTTGCTTTGCAGAGACGGGCCACTTTTTTATGATTGATTATAAGACCGTGGTCTCTTCGAAGATACTTTGAGAGCGCCTTTGAGCCACCCTCAACTTGAAAGAAAGGGTCCTGGCGATAAATTTTGAGCATCTCTACTATAGCACCATCCTGGATTTTTTCTCCGCTCGTCGCCCATGAGTGGCCTGGCGGGGGGTGGCCCCTTTTTTTGGAGGGGCCCTTAGCGCGACTCCTGTCATAATAAGTAGAGCGAGCTATCTGAAGAATTTGAAGGACTTTAGAAGAAGAGTGGCCCTCATCTATAAACTTTTTAGCGACAGCGATTCGATCGGCATCACTTGGTAAGTTTTTTTTAAAAGCTCTCGAAGTATTTTTGTCTCCAGATCTTTATCGGCCAGCTGTCTTGAGAGTTCCTTTATCTTCTTGTCCTTCGATATCTCAGGGCCCTTCATCTTGTCGCGACGAAAGCGGTAAACCGCATGTTTTGGGACGCCATGCCTCTGGGCCACAAGAGCAGCATCGCTTGTTGATTCGAGATCTTTAAGGACCTGCTCAATGAGCTCTGGCGAGTACTTGATATTTTTCATTTCCGAACTCCTACAACCAAATTGTTACATAAAAGTTGTCCGGAGTTTAGCAGGGGTCAGAGAGGATTTATAAACCTCAAGTGAGCCAAGCAGAGCAATTTAAAAGTAAAATAGTGAAGTTATTTTTATTGTTAGGAGTTGTCTTGATTCTATTTTTCGCTGGGTTTTATAAGTTTGCTTGTGATGACAGTTGCAGGCAAAGTGTTCATTCCTTTTTTAATTTGGACTTTGCTTACGGCTTTAAGCCATTCAAATCTAAAAAGAGGGCCAACGGTGGGCCCTTAATTTCAAAACGCTTAAAACGGCTCTAATAAGTTCAAACCATTTTCAGTTTCATTGGGTCTAAGCTAATTTTTAACAGTAAAACCAAAAAATGAGCGTTCATGGCGTGATGCTATGGTAATCCCCCCCCAAAAAAAAAGAGGGTGTTTAAAAGTAGAACTTCTCATATAAAAACGAAGGAGATTCTATGAAAAAATCACGATTCAGCGATGCTCAAATCATTGCTATTTTAAAGAGGTTAGATAAAGCCGTGAAAAACAAAGCGAAGCTAACCCATATTACGGATAAAAAATCTCTATCGACCGAGGATAAAATCAAGCTCAGCCTATGTAAGCATTTTGTTCAATACGCAAACGAGAATCGGAAGATGGCCATCGATTTGCATAAGTTGACTAATATCCCCATTAGCCGCATTTCTGAAATTACGAGCTATAAGATAAAAAATTTTCGGTTGATCAACTTCTCAAACATCTTAATGTTTTGGCCGAACATGCACCTAGGATTAGAGAGTATTTAATCTTTGTTGAGCATGCGGTAAACGTGCCTGCACTTAAAGTAAATGAAACCAAAAGACTCACGAGAGGTCTTAAAGAGGTCAGTGAGCAGGGAAGTCAAAGCTCATTTTTTCAGTTTTAATTTTTTAGCAAGATACCATATGATAGTCTTTTGAAACTTTAGAAAATAAGGAACCTCATGCGAACCTATAAAAAATTTTTAGCGCTGAACTTATTCATGGTATTTTTAACATATCTAAGTCTTTTAAATGCAATGGCCAGTGAAAAGATCGGTGTCCTCGTTTACGATAACGTCCTCACAAGTGACGTTATTGCGCCTGCTGAAGTTTTCGGTGTCGCAACGAAAAAGTCTTGGTTCTCAACATACGAGGTTGTGTTAATCGGGGTTGAAAAAGATAAAAAAACAATCAAAACAGAGGAAGGAATTAAACTTTCCGTTGATGCAACTATTTATGACCCTCTTGAGCTCGATGCGCTGATAGTGACAAGCGCGTATAGTATGAACCATTTGTATAGTAATAAAAAACTTATGGAATTTCTCAAGAATCAAGCCAAGAGCGTAAAGTGGCTCGTTAGCAATTGTTCTGGTGCTTTTTTATATGCCCATGCCGGGTTACTTGATGGATACCAAGCAACAACTTGGGCCGGAGGAGAAAAAGGCCTTCAAAAGAAATTTCCAAAGATAGAAGTCATCGAGGATCGGAATGTGGTTGTCGATAGAAATAGAATTACGACCAATGGTGGGATTCCCTCATACCAGGGAGCACTCGTTTTGCTGAGTAAGCTAACGAAAGTCGGAAATGCCAAGGAAGTTTTCGAAGCTATTCAGTTGAATAGACTGATTCCTTGGTCTGATGTCACAAAATTTATGCAAACAAAATAGGAAAACCTAGTTTTTCATAGACTCGTAGTTCTAGCTTGTTTTTTTGCGAATCTTTACAATTGATAGCATTTCAAGAAATCGGAGAATTTGGTAACCAATGTCGATGGTGCGATGGACTTTTTTAGCTGATGATATCCTTGTGGGATTATCGTGATGAGCTTTGTGGTCTCCATCTCCCCCTAAGATAAACGCGACGAAAAAGGATCTACGAAGATCCCCACTCTCTCGTTTGAAGAATTTTGCTGAATGAGAGAAGCTATTGATAATCCAGGTAGAATGCCAGACTGAAACAATCCTGATTGGGAATATCCAGTAGAATAGATGTGGCCTCCCAATCCAATAGAGAAAAGCGAATCCACTGATTGCCGTGACTATGTTGATTAGCAAATAATGTCGATGGAGAAAATTCAGGAACTCATCCCTTTGCAGGTCTTTTATAAAAACCTTCGCTTTGGTGAAAGAAAATCTATTTGGAGAGAGGTAGAAAAGCCATAGTATATGACTCCAGAAAAACCCTCTTTTCGATGAATGGGCGTCACCTTTTTGGTCAGTGAAAAGATGATGAACGCGATGTGTTGCCGCCCAATAATTGGGACTTCCTTGTAGACACAAAGTAGATACCACACCAAGGAATTTTCTAAAATATGGCTTCGCTTCGAAAGATTTGTGAGAAAAATATCGGTGGTAGCCAAGCGTGACACCAAACGTAGAAAAGAAGAAGTGAGCCACCAACCAGCTCAGGACGCCAGTCCAAGATATATAAAAAAGACCCAAAGCAGCAATAGCGTGAATAGACAAGATTACAGAAAAGAGTAAAAACGAAAATTTTTCACTTTTCGTGCTCAACCGATCGATTCGGGAGAAGCTTTTAACCTTTGCCGGAGACACGGTGGTATTTTGCGAAATCAAAACTTATCCCCTTCAGTAGATATTTTATTTAGCATAGAACCAAGCGTGAGGTCTTCTTTCTTATTTCGCGATGGCTGATTTCTAAAGGTTGCGAAATTTATGCCAAGAAAAACGCTGTAACAACAGGAATCTAATATAGAAACTTCGCTCAATCTCAATACACTTGAAAAATAAGTATCCAGAATTGCTTCAATTTTGCTAAATAGCGATGATGGCGTCTCTAAATCAATTCAACATAAGCACTCCCTCAATAGGATTTATTTTCTAAGGTGTGGCGCAATAGTTGCCGAATAAGGCATCAGGAGAAACAGTGAAAAACCAACTATCTGCTAGGGTTAGACAAGACCGTCTTGAGCTAGATGACCATAGGTGCTTTTTGCGCCTTGGAGAGACCTCTTTTGAAATCATCAATATTAGTCCCTTTGGACTGGCTATCATTTCCGATCCTAATGCTGCTTTTGACGAAAATGTGCCATTTTCTGCGGAATTGATACTTGCAGGAAATCTTTTTCAAAAAGTTGATCTCTCATATGTGCGAAAAGAGCAGCTCTCAAGTTCGAAAGTGAAAATTGCTTTTAAGACTATTAATTCTACAATTCGCTCGGAACCTCTTTCCCTTTGGCCACAAGTTGGTGCACTTATTGATAGTACCCATTTATTAGCTGACTTGTTTAACGAGATCCCATCCACGTTCAAATGCCAGGTTTTTGAGATGAAAGAAACTCTGGAGCTCTATGAAAAAAAAGTTACAGTTCTAGAGCGAAATCTCGATCCATCTTCTTATCACGAAAAAATCGAGAGTGAAAAATTGATCCTGGAAAGTCTGGGTCCAGTTCTCTGTTCATTTTTTGAAGAAAACAATAGAGAGCTGAACTCAAAAATTTCTTCTGAATCCGAGGCTATCCGGAAAAAGGCCATCGGGTTTTATCAAAAGGTTTTAGGTCCTCTAATTCATCGTTCATCATTTGCAAAACGAAGCTACGAGAAGCCTCGGGGCTATGCCGGGGACTTTGAAATGATGAATCAGGTTTATCGCAATGAAGACTACAGTAAAGATCTTTTTGGTAGGTGTATTGAGAGAGCGATTCAAATGCATTCTGAGCCGAAAGCTGTTAGAAGCCGAGCAGCTTATCTTGAATCTAAGATTACAAACCTCCTTTTGAAGCTTGGAAAAAATAAGGGTCAGCGTATAAAGATTTTATCCGTTGCATGCGGTCCGGCAAATGAAATTCTCCGCCTGATTGAAAATGCTGATGAACACATGACCTCTCTCTTGAAATCAGTAAGCTTTTATCTGCTAGACCAAGACCCTGGTGCTCTACAAGAGGCTCAGAAAAAAATTGTAGGTGCTTGCTTGGAGCGAAAAATTGATTGCGAGGTTCACCTTCTACTTAAACCAATTAAAGAGCTTATTGCTGAAGGGCTGAATAATAATGATTACCAGCTTATCTATTCAGCAGGCCTATTTGACTACTTTACAGATGCGGTCGTTCGTCAAACTTTTTTGATTTTGTTAGCCTCCGTGACGAAAAAAGGAACACTTATTATTGGCAATTTTGATTCCAAAGCTCCTAACTATTTTGGAATGCAGACTATGTTTGATTGGAACCTTATTCTTAGGTCGGAAGAAGACTTGACCAAATTATTTGAAACAGAATCTTCTAGAGTCAAAATTGAAAAAGAAGAGAACCGTGTTAATTTATTTGCGGTAATCGAGAAGGATGATTAAATCATTCAGCCTGAATAGACTTCAGCACTCCACCATATTTATTGAACAACTCAACGATGAAAAGGTTAGAAGTCTCAAGCAAATTTCACGAATCTCAATTTTTTATTATGTGACTCCACTTTTTTTACTGTTCTCGTTAGCGGATTGGGTCTTCTACCGGCCGCTTTGGAATGAGTTTTTATATGTACGGATACTTACTTGCATTGTGGCAGTTCTTCTTTGTTTAAGTATTCAAAAAACAAAAACTCTTTTTCGAACGCAAGTTCTCTGCAGTTTCTATATAATGGCCTGTTCACTCTCAATTAATTACATGTTATTCCGCATTGATGACTGGGGAAGTCCATATTATTCAGGGTTAATCCTCGTGATAATGGGCATGGCGAGTGCTTTCAGGTTTTCGCGCCCCTTCTTTGTAGCTAATATTACCCATTGTGTGATGCCACTTATCTGCGCAACCTTTGTTTTTACCACTGAGACACTTGATTTCCGCTTACTCAATCTTCTTTTTCTTGGCGCTACCGTCTTAATCATGAGTGTTAGTAAACTTTTCTGGGATTCTCTATACGAAAAGGAATTTGATATTAGGTCGGAACTTTCAAATGAAATATCTAACCGAGAAAAAATTATTGAAGATAAAACGGAAGAAGGTTTGAAGCTCTCACATTTGACCAAACAATTTAGTCCCCAAATTGTTCAACATATTATGTCTGATGGAGAGGACCTTCTTAAGCCAAAGATTGAGACAGTCTGTGTAATTTTCGCAGATATAGTTGGAAGTACCCAAAAAATAAGTCTACTTTCCCCTCATCAGTTAAATAAGGCTATTTCTGTCTTCCTTTCAGATATCTCGCTAGTATTTCTTAAGTATGATCTCACTATAGATAAGTTCTTAGGGGACGGCATTCTGGCCTTCTGCAATTCGCCTGTCCTTTATGAAAATTTTGTCGAACGAGTTGCGATGGCAGCGATTGATGTACAGCGCTGGATTCAAGGTCACGAGAAAGAATATCAGGCCCTATGGAATTCGAAGGTTGAGCTTAGTATTGGTATAGCGACAGGAGAGGCAATAGTTGGTTTTTTTGGAAATGATAACTCGATGAAAACCTACACAGCACTTGGGCATGTGGTGAACCTTGCGAGTCGCTTGAGTGATATTTCAGGTGCAAATAAAATTGCGGTATGCCAAAAAACATTTTCTATTTTAAATAATGGCAGCTACGACTTTACCGAAAAAGAGCATATTAAATTAAAAGGGATTGAGGAATCAAAATCGTTTTTTTATAGACTTATCGCCTCTCGAAAAAACTCTCTACTTTCAAAGACCACATATGTATGCCCTCTGAACCATGGTGCCCTGTTGGTTGAGCAAACGGTTGAAGGCGTTTTCATACTTAAATGCGGAGAGTGTGATTACGAACAAAAAGAAATACCCGTTCTGGTGGACAAGAAGTCTGCTGCATAGTTTTAATAGCTAGGCCGGATTCTCTTCATCAATTTTAAAAGTCTCTACATCAAATGATTCGGTGATTTTCTCTACCAACGCCTCAATTCCAAACCGCTCAGTCGCGTAGTGCCCACCCGCATACATATGAATTCCGGATTCTTTTGACTCATTCCAATTATGCTCACTCATTTCTCCGGTGAGGAAAGCATCAAGTCCGCAATCCATCGCCATATTCCAGTCATTTCTAGCGCCTCCGGTGATGATTCCCAGACTAGTTAGATTATCCTCATCATCTGGCGAACTATGGAGGACGCTATGTCCAAGAATAAGCTCAAGCTGCTGTTCAAAAGTCTTTGCGTTCACCGAATTCTCAAATTGACCTTGAACCCCTAAGTAGGCCCCTTTATAGGGTCCGAATGGTTTTAAGTCCTTAAGTCCGACCTTTTTGGCCAAAACAGCTGCATTTCCAACTTCCATATGAGCATCGAGAGGAAGGTGGTACGCAAAAAGGTTAAGTTCTGCGCGGACGGCCGGTATGACTCGTTTTCCAAACGTTCCTGTTAAACTTCTCACCCCGTGAAACTTCCAAAATAAACCGTGATGTACAATCAAGGCATCCGCGCCGGAGGCAATGCCCTGTTCAATAGAAAAGCGCGTGGCACTGACCGAATAGGCCAACTTTGATATCTTTTCTCGTCCCTCAATTTGAAGACCATTCGGACCGTAATCATCGAACTTTTCAGTTTCTAGATAACGATTTAGAAAAACTTCCAGTTCTTTGCGCGAGACACTCAAGCTTGCTCCATTTTAGGGAGATAGATCTCTTTGTAGAGAACCTTTAGCATCGCAAAGAACGGCGGGGCGATAAAAATTCCGATAATTCCCAACCATTCTCCCAAACAAAGCATAAAAATAAGCAACGGCACTACAGGTAGCTCAACTTGATCTTTCATGAGACGGGGTAACACAAAATTTCCTTCGATTTGTTGAGCAATAAAAAAGACTAATAATACCCAGGGAACGGCCTCTGGATTTGAGGCCAGGGTAATGAGAGACGCAATGACGACAACCACAAGCGCCCCGATGTAGGGGATTATCGCCAATGCTGCTGTAAGCAGACCATAAACCGCCCAATATTTTATTCCTACAATCCATAAGCCGACGGCCACCATCGCTCCGAGTATGAGCATGTCAGTTAGTTGTGCCGTAAACCATTGTCTCAAAGTTTTCGCACATTTTTCTAAAATATCTTTTGCTCTCGAACGGCGGCTCTCTGGAAAGGCCTGGACGACTGATTTGAAGTATTCATTTAAAGAAATCGCAGTGTAAAGACCAATAACTAGGATAAAAACCAGGCCCGAAAGGGCACTGAAGCTCGAGTGAAGGCCCGACAGTAGATATTTGGCGGTCTTTTGGCCGGCGCTGCCAATTTCTAATTTTTCAAATTGTTGCTTTGACCAGTTGTGATCATCTAAAAAATTAGAAACTCTTGCCTCTAGAGTATTTGCAAGCTCTGGAGCTCTCTCCACTAAACCCTGCAATTGGCCTGAAACTAAAGCGCTGACTCCCCAGAACACACCGGCCAAGATGGCCACGATAAAAACCATGTAGAGTATGCCGCTCAAGAAGCGAGGAATCTTCCACCGTTTTTTCAACTTTGAAAGGATTGGCGCCATGAGGACGCCAATTCCAATTCCTATCAAGCAGGTCATAACCAGATAGATGCCGTGATAAATCGCAAAAAGAGCAACGAGGAGGGTAATCGCAAAAAGAATAAGTTTCATAGCGCTACTTTCTCTTGGGGATTAATCGAGGTCAAGCCCGAAGCCTAGCGTTTCATTTTTGAAAAATTACCTAATTTTAGATCCTAATAAAGTGCACTGCCCCTAAGGTCGTGACTCCTAATAATAGGACCAAAAACGGGAGGTGAACTGTGCTGCGTATGTTTTATTTACTCATTTTTTTGCTTGGGAAAGGGGCCTTTTCGCTGCCTCTGTTAGCAGAAAATGCGGGTCTTGATGTGAGCGGGGTGCTCACGCTTTATCCTGACCATCGAGACACTCGGAAATTTTACTTCATGCCGAATTCCTTAGGACTGACACAAAATAAAGTCGGTCTTCCGTTGCTGACCTTAACCCACTGGGGTCAAAAAGGGGCAGTTGACCGCGCAGGTGCCTATCTCGTTTTTTCTTTGCGAATGCGCTCTGATGAAGAACAAAAATCGGCCATAGAGTCATTTCTTGCGTCTAACCCTGGGACAAGTGTTGCTGTTTTGCCAATCAAGTCTTCCATTGTTGAGCTAAGTAATTCGACAAATGGAAAAGTTTCACCCTTGCAGACTCTTTTTTCAGAATTCAATTTCTCGCGAAGGGGAGGAAGGCCCGAGGATGAGATAGCGGTGAATGCGATTTTAACTGGGATTGGTGCAAAAGTGATGCGCGCGCAATTGCGTGGGCAAACGCCTTTCAAGGTGGATTATTGCTACGGAATAGAAGGCCTTGGCCCTGATATGGATGCTCAAATTTCAGTTCGTTGGCACCGAGTTCATGAATACTTTTCGGCAAAAATGCAGGGGAAAATATGGTTTACTCGCTATGATATTCAGCGAGTTACTGAAGATCTTAGACAAGACAATCTCGTGCAGTGGGAGGTCAATGGTGGAAATGCATCTGATGAAGAATATGTTCGTTCCATGACCGAAAAAATAATAGAGCGACTTTTTAAGGTCGACCTACCGCCGGTGAATAGGCAATCGTTTGACAGGTTTTCGATCGCTCCTTTTGCTAGCTTCGCATCTTTCGACAGCAAAACTCGCAGCAAGTCTTTCTCAGGACTCTTTGGGTGGGGGTTTAAATCTTTAAGTTTTTCACTCAAAAGTATCAAAACAGACGAACTCAAAACAGAAACTTGGCGCATGAAGCGAAGGCATCTTATTCAGCGCGACTTTTGTACTGGTCTGGCCTTGCGTGACCTCGCGCCCTTCTATTCTCAAATTGTCTTTGATGCTGATGAACCTAAGAGAGGTCGACTATGAAAAAGAGTGTTTTTTTTATTTCGAGTCTGTTGATCTTATTTTCCGCAGAGGCCCAGGAAATTTTAAATGAATCCCACATTTCAAAAGAAATATTCTTTCTTCCAACCAAAAAACTCTCAATTCAGTATCAAGAAATTGGGGTGGAGAAAAAACACTGGGGACGAGTTTTAATTGAACTGGCCAATGACAACTCAATGTTTGTGGCCGAACGAAATAGTATCGAGCAGCGAAGTTCTCAGCATAGGGCAAAAAAGATCAATTCACGAGCGATCGGAAAATGGCGAATGACGATTCCCTCTCTTAGATTTGAGGAGACTTTTGAACCGAAAAATGACCCTCAAGGACCAGTATTTTTCTTCGAACGCTATTTGTCCCAAATTGAGAGTGAACATTTCCTTGCGAATTTTAAAGAAACCGAAGTTCTTCTTATAGGCGATCACATAGTCGATATTCCGGTGGTCACTCTTTTAGAAAAGAAAGAATACCCGCCCAGTATTTGCAAAAAGATCGCAAAGAGAGGTGATAAATTGGAAGACCTCTTGTCCAAAACGATCCTGTTTTTGAGCCAAGAAAGCTTTAAACACCCGCAAACGGCAGCAGATCTCGCTAAAGTTTTGATCGAGAGATGTTCTCGTATTGAAGAAAATGCCGCCCATGATTGGGACAGTTTTTTCAAAATAAACGTCGAGGCCAGTCGCCCAAGGACACCAATAGAGGTTTCTCTTCTAAAACGAAGTGTACGCAGTGAGGAGCGAGCGTATTCAAACTTCAAGGTGGTGGGCCCATGAGCTCTTGGAAGAATTTTTTACTTGTTTCGCTCATACTTGGTTTGAGCATTTCGTGTCAGAAAGCAGAAGAGCGGACTTTTGAACAATTTCCAATTGAGCTCTCCGATACTCCGATTGAGGAAGTAGTGAGAGACCGTAAACCTATTGCAAATTTCAAACTGCTTCCTGGAGTAGAAAGGAAAGAGCATTCAATTGAGCAAATGTTGGCGAATTTCGCCTTTTCCGCATGGACGTCAGACGTGAAAGATGTGGCCAGAGTGAAGTCTCGTTTAGAAGAGACGTTTGTTATTTCATGTCAAAAAAATTGTAAAATCACACCTAAGGAGAATTCTCATGAACGCAATTAAGATCTTTTTACTAATGTTTTCTTGTTCGTCGATGGCGCTTCCCATTCTAAATGAATCGGCCGCCACAAATAGCTATGTGACTTTTTATCCCGATCATGAAGATCCGAATCTCTATTATTTTGCTCCTAATAAGCTCGGCATCATGCTCGACGATTCAGGGATCCCATTGTTTAACTATATTGCTGGCAAAAGTTGGGGCAAACACATCGCCAGCGTGACGGTCATCCTCGACATCGGGCAATTCAGAAATGAGATAGAAGTGGCCAAGGCCAATGTTTTGGCGGGAAACTCGGCCGCGAAGTTCGCTCCGCTCCCACTCAAAAGATCAAGAGTTTCAATAGGGGAGAACCGGCGATTTATCTCATGGCAGCAATGCGAGCACACAACCGGTAGATTTGAAGACCCCGTTGGCTGCTCCTTTGGTCTCAAATCTAAGGGTGCCCAGACGGTTCTAAAAATGCTCAAAAATGGACAAGGCACCTTAAACCTTTCTTTTGAGTACCGATTTTCTGGGTTAGAAGTGCAAGCTGATGGAAGTCTAGAAAAGGCCCGCCGTGAATTTTCAGTGCAGGGCCTTTTAGGAGGAGAGGTTTTATCTCGCTATCCGCAATTATTTCGAGACAGATCTGGTCATCTACTCGACTGAAAAATGGGAGCTTTTATAATCTGAGTTATTAAAAAATTCTGCGCCCGGGTTTTTTTCCTGGGCCAGTTTCAAATCCCAAGAATTTGAAAACGCAAAGCAGGGACGGTCTTTATGATCAATCAGAATGAACGAGGCATAATTTTTATAAAAACTCTCACGTGATTTTTTGTCTTCAAATCTTAGCCACCGGATGCCTGCAAAAGGCACGGCGGTGTAGTTTGCTTCTACGTTGTACTCATCTTTGAGTCGGTATTGAACGACATCAAATTGCAGAACTCCTACAGCGCCCAAAAGTTTTTCTTGTCCGCCTAGCCTTACAAATAATTGCGCGGCCCCTTCTTCGCTGAGCTGTTTTAGGCCTTTCTCGAGGTGCTTTCCTTTCATGGGATCTTTCAGCTCCACGCGGCGGAAGAGTTCAGGTGCAAAACTGGGAATTCCAGAATATTGCACGAGCTCGCCTTCACTGAAGGTATCCCCAATACAAAATTTCCCTGTGTCATAAAGACCAATAATATCTCCGGGATAGGCCTCTTCTAAAATTTCCCGAGAGTCTGCTTGAAAGATAAGCGGGTTGCTGATTTTAATTTCTTTTTTTGTAGGCACGTGAAAAACTTTTTGACCTCGTTGAAATTTACCAGAACAGACCCGCAAAAAACTCACGCGGTCTCTATGGTTTTTGTCCATATTTGCTTGAATTTTAAAAATAAACCCCGTCAAAGAAGGCTCTTTAGGCTCCACAACTCTGGTTTCTGCATCTTCGCCAAAAGGAGCGAGTTTAACAGTTCGAGGCCTTGGAGTGGGAGCATGGGCGGCCAAAAACTCTATGACTTCTTGGACGCCAAAATTATAGAGCGCACTTCCAAAGAAGACGGGTGTTTGAATTCCGGCCAAATATTCATCAACGTTCAATTGAGGAAGAAGGCCTTCGGCGAGTTCGAGGTCTGAGATAAGCTTTTCTAAAAGATGAGGTTTTATTTTTGCTTTTACTTCGGAAGACTCTAAATTTTGTCCATCTAGAATCTCTGGAGATGTATTTTGAATGTTGGGGTTGTAGAGAGAGATTTTTTTTGTGACTAAATTGTAGATCCCACAAAATTCGCTTCCTTGACCAATTGGCCAATTCAGAGGAGCGCATTGGATAGAGAGTATTTTTTCGAGATTATCTATCAATTCAAAAGGATCCATTGAATCGCGATCGTACTTATTTAAAAAAGTCGCAATCGGTGTATCTCTTAATCTACAGACATCCATGAGTTTGATCGTTTGAGCTTCAACTCCTTTTGCTGAATCGATCATCATCAAAACAGACTCTACGGCAGTAAGAGTTCGGTAGGTATCTTCAGAAAAATCTTGGTGACCTGGAGTATCCAAAAGATGCATGGCGCGATCTTTGAAATGAAATGAGAGTACAGACGAAGTAATCGAAATTCCTCTTTGTTGCTCAAGACCCATCCAGTCAGACTTTGCGTGGGCGCCGCTTTTGCTTTTCACCATGCCAACTTTATGAATGACTTTCCCCCACCACAGAAGTTTTTCAGTCACGGTGGTTTTTCCAGCATCGGGATGAGAAATGATGGCAAATGTGCAGCGAGTATGATTTTGACCCATAGACCTTAGTGATACCTAGAGTCGGGTTAATGGAAAAGGGGATTTTTTCAGGTATCAATCTCTGCGGTTGCGCATTTTATAAATATAGGGCATTGATTCGCTATGATTTATAGGGCCTTTATCCTATTTTGCATTTTTATGGTTTCTCATCAACCCAGCTCATTTGCTCAGAGAAACAAAAGTCCTTTGAAGGCCTTCTTCGGTGAGCTTATTGAGAATGGACAAATTGGGTCTCATTTTAACTCGGTTCAAAAAAAGACACTCCAAAAGAGTCTCGCCAATATTGCCATCGAACTAGAGCATCGTGAACTCGGATCTCTCCAGCAACTGAATCCTCAGCTGCTAGATCATCTGGCAGCGCTCAAACGCCAGCGTCCAAAGATTTTCGAAATGCTTTTGAAAGAGGCCTTGAATCCTATTCTAAAACTTCTCGATCGAGGACTTTTGGCAGTTAATCATTCTTTTGATGCTGCTGATATCGATAAGACTGTGGACCCATCTTTTCAGTTCGTGGTTCGTCATGCTTCGACTTCTGAGGCTCTCCGCTTTTTGACCCCTTGGTTCCATAAAACTCGCATTGTAGGGGATAGAATTATTATTATTTATTTGGCGGTTCACCAAGCGGCCAGGGAAAACTGTGTAGGCATTGCGAAGAGAATTGTCACAACCAAACAGGTCCCTATTCGGCTTTTAGATAATCTGCGCGTCTATAAGAGTTTTGTCCAAGGTGTGGTTGATTTTGGTTCGCCCGAGCTGCAATTAGAGCTCGGATCCTTGCTTGCGCTCTCGATGTCAAAAGAGACAACTCGCTTTCCAGAGATGGCCTATGGTTTTGTTTACAATGCTGTTTATTCAGGAGTCAGTCTCGCCGCATTCTATACCAAGGTGGAGGATTGGAAAAACAATGGTGTGTTTTCTTACTTTAGGCATAGAAATTCGACTTACCTTCAGCATGAGAATTCGGCAGGTCAGACGTTTAATCATCTTTTCTTAAAGTATAAAATTAGGGCCCCTCGAGATTTGTCGATGCTTAAATCATTACAAAAAGATTTTAGTCCCCAGTGCCTTTTTTAATAGTATTTTCTTTATGAGGTCCCCTTTGCCGGATGGCACTTTTCTGAATTAATTCACAAATATCTGAGATGGCAAGAGACCTCAATTGTTCAGGCGGAACTCGGTCCAGGGCGACATTGCTGAGTACATCATCAAGCTCTTCTGCGAGTACAAGATTCTTATTTGCGTCAACTTCTTGAACTCGGTCGATAGGGGTAAAATGAGGGACGGTCAAAAGAATCTCTGGAGCAGAATGCAGCAGCTTTTTTATTGCCTTTAGAATGTCTACAAATCTTTCTAGCTCTGCTCGATTGAAGCTCTCTGTTGGTTCAAGCATTAATCCTTGGGCCTCAGGAAAAGCAACGGTCGGGGAGTGATGTCCAAAATCTAGAAAGAGTTTTCCCACTCGACCAATAATATCTGCTCGTCCAATGCCGGCCTTTTCGATTTTTGAAAAAAGCTCTGGAGCGAGAGTTAAAATAAATTCGTGCATTCTTTTATTTTCCGAGCTTCCTTTGGGAAGAGTTGGGTAGTCCTCTCTCAACCTTTCAAAGAGGTAGCGCGCACAGAGAGTCGCGACTGCGCTCATCTTTTGAATCCCAGGCCCACCGAGTGCCTTAAGATAGGTCAGACAGCGCACCTTATGGGCGAAATTTCCAAAATGGCGATGAAAGCTCCCGATTGATTTTTCTGCTTTAACCGCCGAATACGATCCATTCGATGCTTTGACGATTTGAACGCCTGGAAGGAAAGGCAAAAGCTTTTCGCTGACGGCCACGATGGCATCACCCGGTCCGCCTCCCCCATGGGGAATCGTCCATGTTTTGTGAAGATTGTTGTGAACAGCATCTACACCTAGTTTTTTTAAATTAATATGGCCGGCAATCGCATTCATATTGGCGCCGTCCATATAAACCAATCCTCCAGCGTCGTGAACGAACTTCGCTAATTTCACAAAATTGCGCTCAAAAATCCCTGAAGTATTAGGGTTGGTGATCATGGCCCCCGCTATTTCACTCCCCCGACTCTCACAAATGTCTTGAATTTGCTGCAAATCGATTTCACCATTCTCGGAGCTCCCAATGGAGATAATTTCCAGTCCCGTCATCGCCGCCGTTGCGGGATTTGTTCCATGGGCCGAGCGAGGAATAAGCACGAGTTTTCGACTCTCCACTTCATTTTTTGATTTGTGATAGGCCTGGAAAAGTTTGAGTCCCACCAGCTCGCCTTGGGCCCCCGCCACTGGCTGAGTCGTGACCCCGGCAAGCCCTGTGATGGCCTGAAAAGCAGTTTGAATTTCATAAAGAACTTCTAGGCAGCCTTGAGTATCTTGAGTCGGCGCTAATGGGTGGACCTGGGTAAATCCTAAAAGTCCGGCACACTGATCATTAATCAACGGATTATACTTCATCGTACACGAGCCTAAAGGATAGATTCCATTATCAGGACTTAGGTTTTGCTCACCAAGTTGCTGAAAATAATGAACGACCTTCGCAGAGGGTATTGCAGAAAACGTTGGTTTTTTCTTCCGAAGAAGGGCCGGATCAACGCCGGGTTTTTTCTTTTCGAAATGAGTCTCTGCTTGGAAGTGCTTGAGAAAAAAGTTCTTTAAAACAATCCAGTCACTTTGATCGTGGGTGTCGTTAAAGCCAATCTTCAGCAAGGCCCTCTTTTCAGGGCAGCGCGAACTGATATCAACTCCAATATGGATATTTTCCTTTCTCGCCAAATCAATCACTTCTTGCACCGACTTGTCTTCAAACGCCAACGTCGCTTCTAAAAAATAAGACGAAGCAGGGTAGGCAAAGCTCACGCCTTGGAGTCCTTCAACCAGCGAGTGAAGCTCAGACATAAAAGTCTGGGAATGGTGAATATAACGTTCCATCCCCTCAGGCCCGCGCTCTAGCAAAGAAGCGGCGGCCAGGGTGGCCAAAAAACTCTGGTTTGAGCAAATATTTGAAGTCGCTTTTTCTCTGCGTATATGTTGCTCCCTTGTAGAGAGCACAATGACTTTACATTCTCTACCAAAAACATCTTTGGCCTTCCCAATAAAGCGACCAGGAGTCGAGCGAATTGTTTTTCGGTCACCTTCATGAAAGCGAACTCCGAAAAGTCCCAATCCAGGTCCACCGAAATTGGGAGCAATGGCCAAGTGTTGTCCTTCACCAAATAAAAAATCGGCACCGTTTTTTCCCCACTTCCCGGGACATTCCAAACCACCTGGTCCTAAGTGAAGAGGATCAACTCCAGCGATGGCCCTAATACCAAGCTCATGACAAAGATCAGTGATTTGGTGAAAATCTTCAATCACTCCCAAAGAATTCACTTGAGAAAAAGCAAAACCGCAAAATTGGTCCTTGTTTTCACTGAGAAAAATCCGAAGCTTTTCTATGTCTAAGGCACCATGTTTTGAATCTAGAGCATAAGTTTCAAATTCTATTTGGGCGTGAGCGCTGAGAGTATCAACGACTTCTCTGTCACAGGGAAAAAGACCTTCGCTCAGTAAAACCTTGCGCCTTTTTTTAGAATCCACTCGCATTGCGGTGGCACAGGCCTCATAAAGAGCAGAGGCCCTATCATAAAGAGACGCATTGATGGCCTCGAAACCAGTAATGTCTCGCAAAAGAGATTGATAAAGCCACAGTGACTGTAATGTTCCTTGAGAGCGTTCGGGTTGATAAGGTGTGTAGGCAGTTGAAAGACCACGTATTTTTGAAACCTCTGCCACACAGCTCATTTCTTTAGCGACAGGCAAAGAATCACCTAAGAAACTGGTCCTGATTTGATTTTTGTTGGCGATGCTTTTCATGGTTCCTAAAAGCTGGTCATAGTTCACGGAATCAATGGTTGAAAGTTCACTGGGTTTTAATTTAATGTCGCCTTGAATATGGTCAAAGAGATCATCTAGCGAAGAGAGCTCAAGAGTTTCGAGCATTTCTTGGATATCATTGTCGTCGGCCCCGATGTAATAGGGCCTATGTTCTCGGGAAAGAGGATCCATGAAAATCTCCTTGGCAGGGATGTAGTTTGAAGTACAACTCTTATCTTGAAAAGACTTACTTTCAATGGAAAGAAAGAGCGCGACGCGGGGATGCCTATGCAGACCCCCTCCTAAAGGCTCTGCGTTTTCTTCATCAACACCAAACGAGTGATTTGGTGAGTGCTCCGGAAATCATCGATCTCACTTTTGGCCTAGGCTCCGATGCTATGAAGATCATGGCCGCTTTTGATGTCGATTACCGTGCCTATGAACGAGTGCAAAAAGTTTATGACCATGTTCTGGCCGATATCAGCTCGGCCTCGGAAAGCTTTCAAACAGAAATGCAAAACAGACTACGCCTAAAGTTTGCGAACTTTTCTGTGTCGGATATTCCTTTAAGCGCATCATCGGAAAAGACCACAGTCTTATACTATGACCCAATGTATTCAGATGACCGGAGTGCACTTCCAAAATCTCCCATGCAGTGGCTAAAAAAAATTGTAGGCGCGGACTCAGATGCATCGGAGATGACGAGCAACTTGCTTGCTGTCAGGGGGCGTTTTTCGCGGTTGATTGTGAAGCGCCATGACAAGGCGCCCCTTCTGGCAGACGATCCAAATTTCCAAATTTCTTCCAAAACAGTGCGATTTGATGTTTACTAAGCGTCTATGAAATTTGATTCAATTGACGTTTTTTCTATCGGCAATGCTTTGGTGGATTATGAGTTTCAAGTAGAAGACGATGTCTTTAGCAGCTTGAATTTGCAAAAAGGGCTCATGACCTTAGTCGATAAGGAAGAGCAGTCAAGAATTTTAGAAAACTTAGATCCCGTGAATCTGAAAAAAAAACAGTCTGGGGGCTCCGCTGCAAATTCGGCCCTGGCCATCGCGCAATTGGGCTCGAACTCATTCTATTGTTTCAAAACTGCAGGCGATGAAATAGGAACATTTTTCAAAGATGATTTGGAGAGAGAAGGCGTGGGATTTCAATCTCCCATTCCTCCTGACGCCGAATCTCATTCCGGTCAATGCCTTGTTTTAGTAACTCCTGATGCTGAAAGAAGTATGTTCACTTATCTCGGGGCCAGCTCTGCACTTGGGCCTCAAGATATTCATGCAGAATCCTTGAAAAAATCTCGCTATTTATATTTAGAAGGATACTTGGTTGCTGCTCCAATGGGTTTTGAAGCGATGAAAGAGGCCAGGAAAATGGCCAAGTTTTATGGTGTGAAAACTGCCTTGTGTTTATCTGATCCCAATATGGTGAATTTTTTTAAGCCTCAGTTTAAAGAACTCTTAAAAGAAAAAGTTGATGTTTTATTGTGTAATGAAAAAGAGGCCCTCGATTTTACGGAAGAAATAAACTTGCCGGCCGCTGTGGATAGACTCAAAAAACACAGTCATGTTTTCGCTGTCACGTGTGGTGAGAGGGGATCTCTGATTTGGGATGGCCAAACCTTGCATGAGATCCCGGCCCATAAGGCCTCCAAAGCTGTGGATACAAATGGTGCGGGAGACATGTTTGCTGGTGCTTTTTTATTTGGCATTGTGAATCAGCTTTCTTTCCAAAAAACAGGAGAGCTGGCCTCAAAGCTTTGTGCTGCCGTGGTTTCTCAGTTCGGTCCCAGGCTCACTCGGAAAAATATGGAAAAAATTAAGCTGCAGGTTTTGGGATGAGACCGTTTTTATTAGCTGATCTCTTTCAGGACCCACCCTTTGAAAAAGAGATACAGATTCAAGGATGGGTACGCTCACTTCGCAAAAGTAAAAAATTCGCTTTTTTAGTTTTAAGTGATGGAACTTCTTTTGAGCCACTCCAGGCCGTTTTCAATGCCGATTCCCCAGATTGGGAGAAGCTTAAAGATTGTCATGTAGGAACTGCTTTGAGGGTAGGGGGAACGATAGTACGCTCTCAAGGCGGACAACAAGAGATTGAACTTCACGCGCAAAAATTTGAAATCCTTGGGAAATCTTCTGATGCCTATCCTTTGCAGAAAAAGGCCACAAGTCTAGAGTTTCTTCGAGAGCAGGCCCATTTGCGGGCACGTACTCAAACTTTTCAGGCAGTTTTCCAAGTCCGGCATCAGCTGTCTTTGGCCACTCATCGCTATTTTTCTGAGCGCCACTTTACCTACCTCCATGCGCCCATCATTACTGCCAGTGATTGCGAAGGGGCAGGCGAGCTCTTTCGTGTCTCCACACTTGCCCCTGGAGAAACTGATTTTTCGAAGGACTATTTTGGGAAAGAAACGTATTTAAGTGTGTCTGGGCAATTGCAAGCTGAAGCTCATGCGCTTGCTTTGGGAAGAGTCTACACCTTTGGCCCGACCTTTCGTTCTGAAAACTCGAATACCGCTCGGCATTTGTCCGAGTTTTGGATGATAGAACCAGAGGTGGCCTTCTACGACCTCGATCTCAACATTGAATTGGCCCAGAGTTATTTAAAATTTATATTAGCGGATCTTTTAGAGCACTGCATGAAAGAACTGAGTTTTCTTCAGGAACGCTATGAAGACAATCTCATCCAAAAAATTCAATCTATTGTTGAATCTGATTTTGTGATCCTGTCCTATACTGAGGCGATCGAGCTTCTTAAAAACTCCGCCGCTCAGAAAGAAGGTGCTTTTGTTTTTACACCGGACTGGGGCAAGGATCTCCAGACTGAGCACGAGAGATATTTAACTGAAACTCATTTTAAAAAACCTGTGATCGTTCGGGATTATCCCAAAGAGATCAAGGCCTTTTACATGCGAACCAATGATGATCAAAAAACGGTCGCAGCAATGGATGTTTTGGTTCCAGGCATCGGAGAGATTATTGGTGGTTCTCAGCGGGAAGAGCGCCTCGATCAACTGGAAAAACGCATGCAGGATAGCCAGCTTTCTACAGAAGACTACAATTGGTATCTCGACCTCCGACGCTTTGGCGGAGTCATTCACTCTGGCTTTGGACTCGGGCTAGAGCGCTTGGTGATGTATACCACTGGCATGAGTAACATCCGCGACGTTATTGCTTTTCCTCGCACACCCGGAAATGTCGATTTTTAGGGAAGCGGTACTATGATCTTTAAAATCATGTCTCTTTTAGCAATGATGATTTCATTGCAAAGTTCTGCATCACACCAGCTGTCTTTCCATTATAGCTATCATTTCTTTGATCAAAGCGAGACAAGGTTATCGGTACTCAAGATGGCCGACCGAGTTCTTAACGATTTTTACGAAAGAGATCGCCACTCGCTTTCTCAGGGTTGCACGACTGGTCCTTTCCAATTTAATCTTTTTGGTCACTTCACAAAGGTGGGACTGCTCAATATTTTATCCTATAGAAAATTTGAATTGCAGGAAATCTATTTAGCTATTTTCTCAAAAGAGGGTGGCGCGCAAGGTTTTGAGTCTTTCCAAAATCATTTTCTGGTATCTTTTGAAAAAATTCAGAAGATTTCTCATTGGGAAAAAAGGATAGAGCTTCTCAAGAAACTTCTAGCTCCAACTAACCCGGCCTTTTTTCCATTGGAGTTTTTTCTTTACCTGGCGAAGCGGCGACCAAAGTCCTATGGCAACCCCGCAGTCCCAGGGCCCTACATTGGAACCAATCTCAAGATAAGCCTCAGTTGCCTCAATTCGTCTTTCTATTGGGATTGGTCGAGAGAAACGTGATTGGCGCACTTGTTTTGTTGTCTACAGTCTCTTTCCAAGCAAAAATTTTTGATAATGCGGAAGTCAAATCTCGTGCGATTTTTTCTGCAAAGTATGTTGAAACTGTGAATGACAACGGTTCAGACTTTCAATCTGATACACAAGACCGTGCAGGAAAAACTGTTTTTCTAGAAAAAATGCAACTGGATCCGGATGGCCTGCTAAAATTTTATCAATTCCAAAATTTAGACCAAAACCTTGATGGACGTCTTTTAGCTAAAAAAGATCATTGGGAAATGAGGCTAAAAGAAGGGGAGGCGAAAAGAACGCGAACGTTTTCGAAGGATGAATTTGAAGTGCTTTTAGTTCCACCGATGATCGATGATTTTATCCGTCAGAATTGGAACGAGTTGATTGAGGGTAAGACGTTTTCGTTTACGTTGGCGCTTACTGATAGAATGATGACACTCGATTTTTTGGTGGGCGTTGATAAAAAGACCCCGAAGTTCATCACAGTTGAAATGAAGGCCGATAATTTCTTTTTAAGGCCATTTGTTCCAAGAGTCGAATTGACTTTCTCTAGAGACAAACGCCGAATTTCTCGCTTTATTGGGCCATCTTTTTTAAAACGAAAAACCCAAGACGGCGGAAGAAAAAATTTTGAAATGAAAACTGAATACTTATTTTGACTTAGTCCTTGGGGTTTCTCGCACTATGCCTTCTGTGTCTTGTAGCCTATATTCACGACCTATAGTGTTAACTACGGCCTCTGGGAAATCTACCTTTCGGTCATCGGAATTATAGAAATCCATAAGTCTGGCCACTTTCAAAAGTGTAGTAGAATAGTTTGGATTATCTCCCCCTGCACCCTGCCTGGCACTTTCTGCGGCCTCGAGAAGCTTTGTGGTTTGAGACTGCGTAAAACACCCAACTTCAAGACTGCTAACCTCATTTTTTTTGTCGCCATCCATGAGAAACTCTTTAACATAATGAAATTCAAGATTTTTTGAAACAGGAATTTTTAATCCATTGTCGTAAAAGGCCTTACTGTCATTGGTGCCCTGGACCTCAAGATAGTTCGAACGTTCGGGCATCGCAGATTTCAGCACGAAAAACTTTTCTCCTGTGGATTCTCCTTCATCCTCGGTCCCCCAAAATGTTAAGGAATATTTTCTTAAGGTATCTTGAGTCAGTTTATCCAAAAGACTTTGACTTAAACTGTCCCAATTTTTAAAGGAAAGACCGAAAGGGCCTCCCTCGCCATTAACTTCTCTCACATGTTGATCGTCAGAGGACTTATGAACCATCGGACGGGGAACCTTGTGGCGAATTTCGGCCCTATGAAATATTGCCACTCGTCCAACACCTAAATACTGATCTTTATTTGGATCACCGCCATCAGACTTATGAAATGGGAAAAGAAAGCAATAATAATGGTTCTCATCGAGCTCAGTTTCTTGGGCCTTACTAGAAAATGAGAGAGCAACCAAGGCCAGGAAGATAAATATTTTTTTATAGAACTAGGATAACTCAGAAGAGGGGACGGCCTCACTATCCCGGAAAGTTTTGACACCAAAAAGCTCTTCAAAAACCTGTTCAGCGTAGCCTTTGGTTTCTGACTTTAATCGCAAGATATCTTCTTCAAATTTCTCGGCCTTTAATGTCTCATCTTCACTCAGTCCCACCACAACCGAAGTCTCATTTGAAATATGCTCGAAGCTTCGAGGCATCTCGAAATCCACTTTTTCATCCTCAAGAAATTGCGAAATCGCGTAGCGCTTGCGCACACCTTGGGTGGTAAGAAGCTCAAATTGCTCACTTAACAGATGAACGCGCTCAACTTTTCCTTTGTCGCCACATGCCGTGACGATTAATTTTCCTTCCCGAGGCAGCTTGGCCCGCTTGTGGGCATACACTTCATCTTCATATTGCAAGCAGCACTTAAGCTGACCGCAAACGCCATTGAGTTTGTTGAAATTAAGCGTTAAGTTTTGGTTTTTGGCCATTTTGAGATTGACTTGGCCATACCTAGATAAAAAAGAAGAACAGCAGAGTTGTCGGCCGCAAGGCCCAATCCCGCCCACAGATGCGGAACGGTCTCTCACAGAAATCTGGCGAAGCTCGACTCGCATTTTTAATTCAGAAACCAATTCTTTCACCATGCCTCGAAAATCAACCCGGGCAGGCGCCGTGAAATAAAAAACGGCCTTTTTCCCAAATTGTGTAAAATCCACATGGGTCAAGAGCATGTCTAATTCATTGCGTTCGATGAGATTTTTGCAGGTTGTTTCAGCTTTTTTTTGCCGACGATAATTTTCCAGATCCACTGCTATGTCATCTTCTGTGGCCACTCTTTTTATAGAGCGCAGAGGGAGCATAGTGCGCCTAAAAGGAAGCTCATAAGGAAAAGAGTTAATATATCCGACGGCCATACCGCGATCACTCATGGCAAGAACTTTCTGACCATGACCTAGAGAGCGCTCTCCGATAAGAAACGGAAACGACTTCGCATTCCCAGGGAAACGAACTCTTACAAACCTTAAAATCTGCCCGTCCGTATAAAGTTTTTCTTGTTCCTCAATAAGCTTTTCGCTTCTTAAATCACCGCGGCGTAGCCCTTGTGGCCGTGTCTCTGATTGACCTTCTTCCATAATTGATTATCCATTTTGTGCCAATTTTTTCCATAGGGTTGCCAGCTCAATGACTCTAGGAACACTTGAGTTATGAAAGGCCAGACGCTGGGGCCAAATTTTTATCCAATCTAGCAGTTCTTGTTTTCTTTGCCCATTTTTATGAGAGGCCAGCTCTTGGACCAAGCAGTGCTCTAGAAGAATCTCCTCTCCGTTTGGAAGAGTTTTTAAATAATCCGAAATCTCTTGGTAGGTCTTGGCCAGAGGGTCAAAATCTTCAAAAACGGACTCTGACCCTTGATCGGCGCCAGGTCTTTCAGTTGCCAAAAGCTGGCACCTGGACCGAATCGTTTGCGGGAGAAGACCTGAAGTCGGATTGAGAAGAAAGAAAAAAACGGGAATGGGCGGGTCTTCAAGAGTCTTTAACAACCGGTTCCATATCGGAAGTTGGATCTTGTGGACATCTTCAAAGATAACGATTTTGTTACTGAGACTTAAAGGAAGAGTGCTCAAAAACAGCGCAAGTGGTTCGATATGGTCTAGTTTTAAAATTGAATCAGTTGTTTCAATAATGAGTACATCCGCGTTATTTTTTAGAGTCTGCGTTGTTGGGATTGTTAAAACTTTGCCCAGTGCATCCCAAAGCGAACGTGAAGCGGCCGCTCCAGTGACCTGAAAGGTGGCATTTCCTGGCCTAAGTACGAATCGTTTTAAGAAATTTTCCAGAGAGTTTTGGTTATGACTCATTGGTTTTGTTGCCAAAGCTCTAAGGAATGATTCAATACTTCGCTTGCCGGCAATTCTGCATCCAGGGTCAATACTTGTGGATTGGTTTTAGCAATGGTCTCGTATCCTTCAACAGCTCGCTGAAAAAAAGGTGAAGGTCTTTGTTCGAAATAGTCCTTAGCATTCTGCCGCTGGTTTTGTCTCGAAAGAGAAGTCGCATAGGAAATTTTTAAGTAAAGAGTTCGATGGGGGCGTAGGGTGAGCGGCCAATGAGAGTGGAGAGATTCGATAACATCGGCCCCCAACTCTTTTCCATACCCCTGATAGGCCAAAGAGCTAAAGTAGTAGCGGTCTGTAAAAATGACCACCTGCTTTTCAAGTAGTGGGATAATAAGCTCTGAGAGCATTTGGGCCCTGGCCGAACAAAAAAGATGGGCCTCGGCAAGTGCGGTAATTTCCTCTTTCCGTTGCAGAAGCTGATTTCTTAGACCTTCCCCCCAACTCGTGGCCCCTGGTTCACGAAAATGATGAACTTCGTGCCCTTTTTGAACTAAAGATTCTGAAAGTGCTTTGATAAGAGTGCTCTTGCCGCTACCTTCAATACCTTCGAAATTCCACCAAATGGCCTTAGTAGGTGATTTATCCATGAGGACTGAATTATGCCGAAAGAACTTGCGAGCGTCCATGTCCATTTTGAACTGCTCCCTTTAATTGTCCTAAATATTTTAAGCACTTAGAGCATTTCCTTTCTCACCGCCTCCTTGCACTAGTCCTGGGCATGAAGAAATGCCCGGTCTGCCAATCTTTGAAAATTTCAAATGCAGGGTTTTTTACTCGGAAAAGCGATTGTAAGAAAATCCTTAGGTACAGGTGCAAAGGATGTGGAAAAAGATTTTCGGCAGCGACCTTTCATCCCTGTTATCGTCAAAAAAAGCGTCATAAAAATTCTTCAGTGAGAATTCTCCTTTGCTCGGGTGTTTCCCAGAGAAGAATTTCGATGATTTTAAATATTAATCTTAAAACTGTTGCTCGAAAGCTTAAATATCTAGCACAACAGGCGAGAGTCAAGCAGGCAGAGCTTTTAAAGAAATCTATTTTTGATGATGTTCAGCTAGATGATTTAATCACTTCTGAGCACACGAAGTGTAAACCATTATCAGTACCTTTAGTCGCGGATACCAAAACAAGAACCATTTTATCTCTGAGTGTTTGCTCTATGCCGGCTTTTGGACATCTTGCTGCAATTTCTCGAAAAAAATACGGATACCGCCCAGATCACCGGAAACTGGGAATTAAAACGGTTTTAACTCAGATCAAAAACTCTCTTGAGCAGGGAGCGACTATTCGGAGTGATGAACACAAATTCTACCCCCAATTGATCGCAACAATCCTCCCGGGTGTAAAACACGTCCGTTATCTCGGAGCAAAGAGTACAATCGCCGGTCAGGGAGAGCTCAAAAAAATGATTCGAGATCCACTCTTTAGCGTAAACCACACGCTAGCGATGCTTCGATCAAACGTTAATCGCCTCATAAGGCGAACCTGGTGCACGACTAAAAAAGCATCCGCTTTGCAGGATCACCTCGATATCTATTTGAATTTTCATAATGAGGAATTGATTAAAATGAAAGCGGCATAGGCTGAATGGTGACCGCTGTTTAAAATCTAAAAATATCTGGCGGTTTAACTTCTAAAGAAACACGAGAAAGCTAAAAGTAAATGTCAGAAAATCGCTGAATTTGAAATTTTAGTCCATCAAAGGGGAACAGTTTATGTTGATTTCCTTTTGTTGACGCGATAAACCATTTCCTGACTAAGGAGCATCTAATGGTTCACTGGCCTTTCCGACCACTGATTTTACTCGCACTTTTTTTCCATTTCGCTGCTCATGGGCAATCGAGTTCACCATTAAGCTTTGGAGATGCTTCGGAGGTCAAAAGCCTAAGACGAGACCACTCTTACTTTTATGTCACTCAATATATGGCGATTATGGACGAGCAAAACCAAGTCCAGGGAATTTTTCGTTCGGAGTCTGCGGTCTGGAATGAGGCCCACAAGGAATTAAGAATCTTGGGGCAAAGGGTGGCGGAGATAAAACCCACTCGAAAGACCAATTGGAAAGTTGAGTCATTCGCATATACTAACTTGCTTCCGTTGAAAGTTGCCGGCACGCCTTTTATTTCAACTCAATATGGTCCCATGTTTCGAGAAGGAGAGCTGATTCTATTTGGGCAATGAAGAAGCTCGGAGGCCAAGACCTTTTTCAGATGTTATTGGTGAAATTGGACTCAATCAGGGAAGCTCTCGATATTTGATCTATTCGGCAGAAGCTTCAAATCGTTTTTCAATCGCGTCTTGGGACCTTTCTGTCAAAAGCATACTACGACCTATACAAAATCCGGCCAATCAACTCGATCTTATTATGTTTCTCAACAACAAGAGAAACCCAGAGATAGCACGCTCGGAACTTTCTAGTTTGGCACAAGAAACTCAAAATTTATTAAAGAAAAAAGGGCTACTCGGACCAGAATTTCAGAGCAAAGACCTCCCACCAGAGTTTCCTGAGACGCTACGAAACCTCATCTACGTCAGCTTTATTGAAAACCAGTTACCGCAGTTTTCGCCTTTCATTCAATCTCTTTTTATCTCCGGTAATGGGTCTGGTCTTGAATCGGTGGATTTTCAGGGAAGGCCTCCTTATTTTTATAAAAACAGTGATTCAGTTTACCGAGTTGTCATCGATAAGGCCGAGCAAACGGTCAATTATCATCCAATAGATTCGTTTTTTTTGAAGGTCGATGAACAGATTCCTGAGCAGGACCGAGCCTTGCTGCTTAAGTATAAATCGGAAAACGATATGCATGGAACGATCGATATCGTCGATTACTTTCAACCGACGGCGGTCTATCTTTCGTTGAAAGATCTTATCTCAGCAACTCGCGAGCTCACATCTGATCTCGAGGAGTTTAATAGGCAGCTTAAAGAGCTTCGTCCGCGCTCTCGAACACTTTTTGGAAGGTGGAGAGGTTCAGATAAAAAAAGTTCTCTCTATTTACTTGCTGAGAAAATCAGAAATACTTATAAAATTGGTCGAGACAATCTTGGCCTGCAGTACTCATATGAATTCAATGTTGGAGGGCGAAAAGTTTTTATTTCGTCAGCTGATTTTCTCAGTGGAAAAGTCATAGAGCACAGTAATGCTCCGCTTGGTAACACCATAAATAAATTTATTCCGGCAATGATGGACCGATCAATCAAGGGGAACTTTTTATCGAAAAAAGATCGCAAAAATTCTAGAAATTATATCGACAAAAATTGGAATAAACCAGAACTCGGAGAAGGTCCTCTGACACAAATTTATCCGCTTGGAAGGTTTAAGCTCTTCATGGTGCCGGAACAAGTCATCTACCGTACTGAATCGGTCTTAGAAAACAAACATGTTTTGACTCTACAATCGGTTCCGGCTCGGGAAATTTTTAAGGAGTGCTCATTTTACTTTTTTTAGAATCACGAGTCTTAGTAATCTGAAGGTCTCGCATCATATTCTGGAGGAGCGTCGTAAGGGTCGACTTCAGAGGAAGGGTAGTCTTCCGATTCTGGTCCTTGAATATCGCTATGGTCATCATAGGCCGGTCTTTCTTCTGAAGGAACGCCGCCTTCTCTAAAATCTTGTTGATAGAGGTCTTCTTGATCGCGAGTTTCTCGAATTCTGTCTCGCGGGCCATCTCTGAGATCTCTTCGATCGCCACTATCTTGAATCGCCCGCTCTTCATAGGCCGGTGGATAATCATCACGGGCCTCTCGTTCAGCCTGTTCGCGCTCTCGCTCAATGGCCCTCCGCTCTTCTTCGTCTCTTCTTTTTAAGGCGGCCCTTTTTTGTTGTTCTTGCTGGTGAGTTTTAATCTGGGCGGGTGGAGGAGTGAACCGGTTATAACTTTCACTCGATGAGCTTTTTCTCGTTTGCGGAAATGTGACTTTCGCAGGAATCTTTTTATCGCGGCTTCGTTCATCATTTTCAATGGCCCCACGCATGCGGGTAGGAACTCTTTTCTGAGGTGTTCTCTTTAGGCCTTCAATGCTCAGTTTTGGGGCGGTGAAGAATGGCCTATCGTAAAAATAAAAGAAACCGGCGCCGGCAGAGGCAATTAAGAGGAGACCTCCAAGGACAATCAATGGACGAACGAATTTATTTTGACTTGGTCGCTCTGCATTTAGGGCCCTGCGGTCAAATAAGACAGTCGCGTCGTCATCACCCGAATTCGAGGCATCCTCTTTGAGTTGTTCACGTTTAGAAAGTCCGGCCTTGGTTAGCATCGCCAGTGTCTCGGTTTCTACTCGGACATCGGTGCTCGTTTTATTGGGATTATTCTGATTTGAATTTCTTTCATGTCCAACATTTTTAAGGTAGTCATCCACTTGATGAGTCGTAGGAACATCTTTAGGAAGAGTCGCACGTTTTTGAGAGCGTCTATCAAAGGCGGAATGTTTATAGATTTTTATCCAAGAATGCCCATCATCGATTGAAACGAGGTCTGTCATTGTGAGTCTCTTGCTCGCTATCATTGAACGAATATCGGCTTGACCGAAAGGACCAATCTTTTGTCCTTTCACTAGTAGGTAGAAACGGTCTTGGAGTTTTTGCTTTTCTTCCAGTTCTTTGTTTTTCAGCGATCTGCTGCGAACTGAAGATCGTCTCTGAAAATAGGAATGCTCAAAAAAGGGCAACCACTGATTATCTCGAAGATTGCTTGCAAAGGCTTGTTCGAAACGAGTGGGATTACGGAATGCATAATCCTGCAAGCTTTTGAGATCGAATGGCCCTTGAATATGATCTCCAATTTTTACCAGCCACAGGTAAATTTCGGGAAATTTCTTGGGATCAGCATCTTTTCCCAAAGGTTTGAGATCAATTTCTAAGAGATTGTCCTCATCAAAGGCCATAAGTTTTCCGTCCAAGTTCGCAGTGCAAATTTAGACGGCCCTGGTGTAGTCTACAACTTCTCTTTTATTATAAAGCAAGACTGCCTATTTCAGGGGATTGGTCGCTTCACGAATGACCTAATTTCGAATAAAAGTAGCAAATATGGATATAAAGTCGAAAATTCAAGATGTTAAAGGACTTTTTGAGCGCCACGAGGACTGGGAAGACAGATATCGAGAACTGATGGTGCTGGGCAAAAAACTCCCTCCCTTTCCGGAACCTTTGAGAGAAGAAAAATATCAGGTTAAGGGTTGCCAATCTCAGGTCTGGCTAGTGCCTCGCTTTGAACAAGATCGGTTGTACTTTGAAGGGGAGAGTGATGCCTTAATCGTGAAAGGTATCTTGGCACTCTTAATTAAGGTCTATTCTGGAGAAACACCTCAATCAATTTTGCAGGAAAAAAGTGATTTCCTTCAAGAGATGGGAATTACGGAGCATCTTTCTATGAACCGCAGTAATGGGCTGGCGTCTATTTTAAAACAGATTCGCCTCTATGCTGTGGCCTATCAAACCCTAAAGGATCATTCATGAGTTATCCACTACGGCGTCCAAGAAGAAATCGCAAAACTGAAAATATGCGTGAAATTTTGCAAGAAACTCGGCTCGATCTGAGTGATTTAATCTATCCCATTTTTGTTCATGATGGTGATACTCCTTTGGCCATCAAGACGATGCCGGGAATCCATCGCATCGCCATAAAGGATCTCAAGGCTGAAGTGACGCTGCTTCAAGATCTTGGACTCAGGTGTGTCGCACTTTTTCCGCTGGTCGACGACAAAAAGAAATCCCAGGCGGCAGACGAGGCCTTTCATGAAAACAATCTCAATCACCGGGCCATACGTCTGATAAAAAAGAGCTGTCCGGAGATGTTGGTCCTCGGTGATGTCGCCTTGGATCCTTACTCAACTCTTGGCCACGATGGATTGGTCGATGAGAAAAGTGGCGAAGTTCTTAATGATGAAACGATCGAGGTTTTAGAAAAAATGGCAGTGGAGCAGGCCCGTGCTGGAGTCGATCTTGTTGGCCCATCGGATATGATGGATGGCCGAATTCAGGCGATTCGCAAGGCCTTGGACAGTGCTGGATTTTGGAAAACAGGTATCATGGCCTATTCAGCAAAGTATGCCTCTGCATTCTACGCTCCTTTTCGTGAGGCCCTATCCTCGGCGCCCAAATCGGGTGACAAGAAAAGCTATCAAATGAACCCGGCCAATCGCAAAGAGGCCCTGCTTGAAGCAGAACTCGACGTGAGTGAGGGGGCCGATATTATTATGGTCAAGCCGGCCATGAGTTATATGGATGTGATTTCCGATCTCAAGGCCAATTTCCGAGTCCCAATTGCTGCCTATAATGTGAGCGGTGAATACGCGATGGTGAAATCTGCCATTGAAAATGGACTCGTTGGCCCAGAAATCGTGGAAGAAATTTTATTGGGTTTCAAACGAGCTGGGGCAGATCTCATTTTGACCTATTTCGCTAAAGAATATGCTCAGTCCAAACAATAAACCCGAAAAGAGATTCAGGGCCGCCATGCATGTGCTTTTTGTGCGCTATTCAAGCCTTGGTGACGTTGTCTTGGCCACGGCCGCGGTCAATTTTTTTAAAACGACCTATCCGGATTGTTGGGCGACTTTTCTTACAGCAGAAGAGTTTATCGCAATCCCTCGAAATTGCCCGGTAGTGGATGAGAGTTTTGGATTTCAGCGAAAGTCAGGACTCAATGCCCTAGGCCAGTTATTAAAAACGATTGATCAAAAACGCAAAGTTGATCTTATCATCGATCTGCATAGCTCTCTTCGTTCTTCGCTTTCCCGGTGGTTTTTATGGAAGACTCCGCGCTGGACTATCGATAAAAGGCGCTGGGAGCGCCATTTTTTAAAACATCTTAAATTAACGTTTCTTTTTTCAGAGCGTGATAAAAATGCAGTTGCGCGCCTCAAAGAAGATGGACGTTTTCTATGGGGAAAACTGTTGCCGACGCGCCCTTATTCTAAACTCCAGTTCTCAAAGCAAAGTCAGCAAGATCTACTCGAACGACTGAACTTGAAAGATAAAAATTTTGCAATCATCGCTCCCGTCGCGGCCCATGCTTTAAAGCGTCACCCCATGAAGTTTTTCGAAGACCTAGGTCGTTCAATATTAGCGCAAAACAGAATTGATAGAATTTGCTGGCTCGGCGGGCCAGGGGATCAATTCCTGAGTTCCTGGTTTGATTCCTTACCTGAGCTAGAGTTGAAAAAGAAATCCCTTAATCTACAGGGCCAACTATCTCTGACCGAATCCTTATGTTTATTAGGTTCTTCGAGAATGGTGCTCGGAAACGATACGGGCCTGCTCCATGCGGCCGAGGCCCAGGGGGTTCCTGTGGTGACGCTTTTTGGTCCAACCGCCAGCTTATTTGGTTTTGCTCCTCATTTAAAAAAGTCGCACTACTTTGAGCGTAGTGATCTTTTTTGTCATCCTTGCACATCAACGGGTAAGGGAAAGTGTTATCGCGGCCAGCAATTTTGCTTGCAGCATGATGAAGTTCAAGTCCACAGGGCGGTCTTGGAATTGGCGAGTTTATGAAAATATTTTGGATCTTTGCTGCCTTCCTCTTGAGATTTCTAGGCCTGATACTTCTGCCTTTCATCCCGTTTGTTTCATTCTTAAAAAAGCGTTGGCACTTCGAGAATAAAAACAAAAAGGATCCCCTATGTGCGTCTTTTTCAGACCAAAGACCTGCAGATTGGCTTTTTGAGTTTTCCAGTGAAGGGGAGTTCGAACAGATCCGCTCATTACTCTTGTTGCTATTAGAAAATGGAAAGCGAATTCAATTGGTGTATTTTTCTCCTAGTGTTGAGTCTAAGGTTATGGCCTTTGCAAAAGACTATCCCGATAATATTCGAGCGCTGCGCTTTCCGATCCTTACTTTTCAGAGTCTTTATTTTTGGGCAAACGCTCATAGCTGCGCGCTGGTTCGCTATGACTTTTTTCCAGAATTACTGCTGACAATGAAGCGCGTTCCGCACAGGAAAGTTTTGTTGTTGGCCTCGCGTAAAACAGGTCAAATTGAACACTCGTGGTTGAAGCAGAATTATTATCGGGCCATCTATTCTTTATTTAATACTGTTTTTTTTGCCACTCAAAAGGATGAACAGTGGTTTTCTCGGCGCTTTATTTTCACACAGGCCGACCAAGAGGTCTTTGATTTTAGAGTGATGGGGATAGTAGCAAGGCAACAGAGGTATGAAGAAAAACTACAAACCTTTTTTTCCGATGCTAATTATTTCGAACATCTCCAAGAATGGGCGAGCGCTGGACTCATATTGGGAAATTGCTATCCCAGTGATATTGGATTGCTAGGGGATCCAAAAATCGTAGAAAAATTTAAAGATCGGACTCTTTCGGCGGCATTGATACCGCATCGAATAGATACTTCATCGAAGAAACTTTTCCTAAAACTTTTTCTTTCATTTTGTGAACATAACCAACTCAAAGGTCATTGGGTCGAAGAAGGGGATAAGAAGTCGATTGCAGATTTTATGAATCACTTGCGGGCCAAAACTATCTCAGGGCCTGTCGTCTTTTGGTGCCGAGGCCTTCTTTGCGAATTCTATCCTTTGTTTCCTTTGGCGTATGTAGGTGGGGGCTTTGGGGAAGGCGTTCATTCTTTACTGGAGCCTCATTTGGCACAATCTTTGGTCCTTTCCGGGCCCAATGTTGAGCACTCCAATGAAAAGGATTGGATTTTGTCCCACGATCCATCGGGGTTAAAAATTTTATTATCTCCTCATGACCTTGGAACTTATTTAGAGACTTTTCAGAAAATGGCAAAAATAAAACAAAGCTCACCCCCCCTTAACAATCAGGTCTGGCAGCGCTTTAATGAACTGGCTCGTCAATATTTTATGTGATGACTTTTTTGAAGAGGATCCATGCTCAATAGAAATTATCGTCATGTTATCATCGGTGATAATTACCTCAGCTATCTTTTAGGTTTGATGATCTCACGTTGGGAAGAAAGTGTCCTAGTAGTCGAAGACCCGGCCATTAGTTTTGGTGAAACTTTTCTGAATAATGTAGGAGAGCTTGAAGTTTCTTATCTAAAGTCTCTCGGCAAGTTAATGGACTGCCTGCCATTACTGAATATTGAGCGCTATCTGGTTCCTAAACTGCAGATCTATAGTTTGGCCAACGCTTCTTTTTGTCTTGGCCATCCGTCATTTTATCGGAACTTAAGAGAGTGTTTTCGAAAACTGGGAAAAAGTGCGGAACTTATAAAATATTGCCCGAATTCTTTTCGCGAGGACTTTGATGCCCTGATGGAAGAAGTCGTCACAAATGTGTCTGAATTAGCTGTGCGGTCAAGGAAGTTCGATTTTAGTGCCGAAAAAGAGTTTGTTGCAGCACTTGAAAACCCTTTAAAAAAAATTTATTTTCAGCTCAAGTCCTTTTTTTCCCAAAATGGATCAGATGGAGCGGCCCTTAATTTTTTGCTTCAAGGACAATATTTTTCAACCTATCAAGGCCCCCTCGCGGACTCCGTTTTCTTTTTCTTTTTTTTGCAATTGCTCTCACCTCGCTACGAACTCAATTCCTTGAAACTTCAACAAGACTTGGCCTCTGAGTTAGAGCTCATGGGAGGTCATCGCAAACTTGCCAAAATTCAGTCTTGGCAGGTGAAAGGCCCAGATGTTCATGGATTATTGCTGGCGAGCTTTGAAGGAATGATTCGGCCAAATCAAGTCTGCGCCGTCGGGCAGCTTCCTTTAGGGCATCCTCTGGCGAGTCCTTCCATGGATCAGCAAGTCTTTCCACTGATTGCCGAGACCGCTGGCCTTTTTTCTGATTGTGAGAGCCCGTTGCAGATATTGTCGCTAAGGAGAGACGAATTTGGTGATGCTTCGCAGGTTTCGGAGTTGCGAATAAGTCCCAATCGGAAAACTCAGTTTCTCTTTTTTGTCCCCCATCAAATTGTGACTGGGCCCCATTATTTCGAGCAAACGGCCCGCGCATCCATGACTCAACTTCTCCAGACGATCTCTCCGCGGCAGGTAAATGCCCTGGGCGATCGGCCTTTAAATTTCAGAAAAGGTTTTGAGAGGCGAACCTTTCATCCTCTGACCGAGAAGGCCCTTCAAGTTAAAAACCCTTGGGCCTCGTCGGTGCCAGCGGAGCGGGAGGGAAGGCCTAACTTTTTCTCAGTGGGAGGCGATCCTAACTCATTGTTTCCTCTACTCCAACAGATTAAAAGCTTCCCTGCGGCCTGGTTTCAATAGACATAGTGATATCCTGGGAAGATGGAATCACAGCGAATGAGACGAATCGGAGGCCAAACCAGTATTGAATACATCCTTGTTTTAGCGATGTTATCGAGTGTGATTTTCTTCGCAAGTCAGCAGCTTCGTGAATCCTTATCCGATGGACCTGATAGTCTTTTTGGACAAATGCAGGGCAGAATCGAGCAACTTTATGGTGGAACGGGGGGCGATTTCCGGAGATTTCCGCTTTTGAGATAAGCGGCGAAGGCCCCGTTTTCTGTTTCAGTTTCGAATATTCTTTATCCCCTCACCATTTTTCAACGATTTAAAGTTGGCTCACCGTGTAAAAAGTAACCAATCTTTATTTTATTTTATGATGCCGTGCAAAAAAGTGGTAAAACGGGTCCAAAGACTTGGCCAGAGGGCCTGAGAATGAGGGAGCTATTTATGAAACGCATTAAAAACTTTGGACTATTCATGGTCTTCACTTTGAGCGCCTATGCTCAAGATGGCCAAGTTTATGACTCTGCACCGCTGGATGTAGACGGGTATGTGAAAGAAGCAAACGTCACAGACAGAGAGTTGGAGTTCATTCGAAATGAGCTCACGAAACAGAAAAATCAAATTCATCTCAACAGAGAAAAGAAAAAAGGCTACCGGGCCTTGCAGCGGACGACAGAAAAGCTGGCCAATGAGACGGAAGACTATCTCGATGAAAAAAATCAGTCTCAAAAAGTGATCGATGAATATAATCAGCGAATTCAGTGTTTAATGGCGCCCAATGCCAACCCGAAGGATTGTCGGAAATATTCCAAAAAAGACTTGGATGAAGTGAAAGAAATTAAGGCCGGAGTCGAAAAGATTCGCAAAGAAATTGCAGTCGAAAAAAAGAAAGAAGATTTTGGACAAATTGTAAAAATCATTCCTCAAATGGGAATTACGACTTTTTCAAGTGAAGAGCTCAATGGAATAGAGTCGGCCTTTAGTGGCGGCGTGCGAGCTGAAAGTTACTTGGGAACTCGGTTTAGTATGGGTATCACCTTTCGCTATACGACTTTAGAAACCTTGGATGCCAATTCTGCTCCAATGTATTCTAATTTTGGAAACGGGTTCAATACTGGTTTTAATCCTTTCTTTAATTCTTATTATCAGTCTTTTCCCGGCAACCCAGGATTTGTAAATCTTAGAGAGATTCAATACCGAAACCTCGGACTTGGTATTTATGGGAAGTATTTCTTTATCCGAGGTAATAAGTTTCAGCTCTATGGTGGTTTGGGCATAAACTATGCTCGGACTAAGCTTTTCTATAACGATGCAGGCCAGTTGGGTTTTAATTCGCCGCTCTCGCAGTTTGGCTTCGGAGAGGAAGAATTTGTGAGCCACGACGTTGCCGCAGAAGTTTCTTTGGGAAGTGAAATCATGTTTACAGAAATGTTTGGCCTCGACGGAGTCATCGGTTATTCTCGTGGGTTTGGTAACATAGGAAATCGAAACTCAGTGAGTTTTAATAACTTTGACCAAGTCCGTTTGCAGCAGCTCTCTGAACAAATTGCCAACTCCAACGCGCTTTCGTTTTACCTCGGTGCTATTATCTCTTTCTAGAGAAACAATAAGGCCTGACATTTGCTGCTAACTCCCTGAGCATAGAGTGCTTAGGGAGGTTCCATTGGACAATCAGGCGAAGAATCAAGAAGTCTTTATTGTTAAGGCCTACCGAGGTCCCCAAGTGAAATCTGGCGGTCTTTTGAAAGATGTGGCCGCGCCATTTTTGGGTCACTATCTTATTCGTCAAATGATGGATGAAACTGGTCTTCCAAATGATCGCATCGATGAAGTGATTATTGGAAATACTGGCACTCCAGCAAAATATCCTAATGTAGGGAGAGTTGTTGGCTTAGAGGCCGGACTTGATAAAAAAACTTCTGGATATTCCGTGCATCGCAATTGTGCTTCGGGTTTAGAGGCCGTCTCTCAAGGGTTTTTAAAAATTGCGTCCGGACGGGCAAATCTTATTTTTGCTGGTGGCGTGGAGTCTATGTCCCAAATGCCTTTGATGTTTGGCAAGGAGATGACCGATCTTTTTATAAAGCTCATGGGTACTAAAAGTTCAACTGGAAAACTCAAAATATTGGGACAGTTTAGACCGCATTTTCTGAATCCTGTGATTGCAATAGAGCAGGGGCTCACAGATCCCTTTTGCGGTTTGAATATGGGGCAGACTGCCGAAGTTCTCGCGCGAGAGTTTAAGATTTCACGTGAAGATCAAGACCGATTTGCCAATGAATCCCATGCTCGGGCCATTGCTGCTCAAAAAGAGGGACGCTTCGATGCCGAAATTTTGCCGTTAGTGGCAGGTCCTTCGCTATCAACTCTAGTCACAAAAGATATTGGACCTCGAGAACAGTCTTCGCTCGAATCTTTGGCAAAACTTAAACCATTTTTTGAAAGAGAGACTGGAACGGTGACGGTTGGTAACAGTTGTCCCATTACTGATGGTGGGTCAATGCTTTTATTGGCCTCTCAAAAAGCAGTCGAAGAATACAAACTTGAGCCGTTGGGAAAAATAAAAGATTTTCATTTTCATGGTCTTGAGCCAGAGCGAATGGGAATGGGGCCACTGCTTGCAACGGCAGGTGTTTTAAAAAGAACCGGCCTGACCCCAGCTGATATGGATTTAGTCGAACTCAACGAGGCCTTTGCGGCGCAAGTCTTGGCCGTCTTAATGGCAATGAAAGACGATACTTTAGCGCAGCGTTTTGGGCTTGATAAAGCACCTGGTGAGATCCCCTTAGAAAAACTCAACGTGAATGGGGGAGGAATTGCTTTAGGACATCCCGTCGGCTCAACTGGCTCGCGACTTATTGTGACGTTGATTCATGAACTTAAAAAGCGAAAGCTAAAAACAGGATTAGCGACTCTGTGTATCGGGGGCGGGCAAGGCGGCGCCGCTGTTATCGAAACAGTCTAAAAAAAGGGGAAGTCCGTGGCCTATCAGACAATTAGTTTAGAAAATAAAGACGAGATTCTCTATTTGGGGATTGGGCTCAACTCGCAAAAATCTATGGTGACGTTTACCCAGCAAACACTACAAGAAATAAGTGATGCTCTTGGAGAAATTGAACAGCAGGTGAAGGAAAAAAAAGGCCAAGGTCTTGTTTTATTTTCTCATCAACCTGGACAGTTTGCTGCGGGAATGGATGTTTCTGTAATTCAGGCCCTAGACTCCGAATCTCAGGCGGTTGAGGGTTGTGAGTTTGGTCAAAACCTGTTTTCCAGAATTGAAGATTTAAAGGTCCCTAGTGTTTGCTTGGTGGATGGAATTTGTTTAGGAGGCGGATTAGAAATGGCGCTCTCGTGCGACAAAATCTTGGCCTCTGATCGCTCTATTACCAAATTTGGTCTTCCAGAGGTCAAGCTTGGTGTTTGCCCAGGCTTCGGAGGAACTTATCGTTTGCCCCGAAAAATTGGTCTTACAAATGCACTTGATCTTATTTTGACGGGTCGAATGGTCGATGCTCGCAAGGCCAAAAAAATAGGACTCGCCGATTTCACGATGCCTGTTGAGCGCTTACTTGAAAAAGCGCCACTCTACCTTTCAAAAAGTAAAAAAGAAGGACCTTCCAATCTTAAGGCCTCTATAGGAAAAATGGCCGAAGATAATTTTTTTGGCCGCAAAATTATATTTCAAAAATCTCGAGAGAAGGTTTTGGAAAGTAGCAAGGGTCATTACCCTGCTCCGCTGCGGATTCTCGATTTGTTAGAACAGGGTCATTTCAAGTCACGAGAGAGTTATCTTTCGATGGAGGCCCAGGCCTTTGGAGAGCTCTCGCAGACTTCGCAGTCAAAAAATTTGCAGCATATTTTCTTTCTGACTGATGAATCTAAAAAACTTCCAGAACATCTCAAAAGTCAAAGTAAGAACCAACAAAAGAGCGCTAGCAAAAAAATAAAAAAAGGGGCCGTCATCGGTGCCGGAACAATGGGTGGCGGAATCGCCTGGTTATTTGCTCAAAATAATCAAGCTCCATTGATGAAGGACATGAACGTTGCCGGTTTGGAGTTGGGGCTCAAGCAATCTGCTAAGAATTTTTCGGCACTGCTGAAACGAAAAAAAATCTCTCAAGATGATTTTGAACGCAAGCAAAGAAGTATTGTTCCGACCCTAGATTTCAGAGGTATGGAAGCTGTCGATTTGGTGATCGAGGCGATTGTTGAAAACATGGACATTAAAAAGAAGGCCTTTGCTGAACTCGAAAAACACGTCCAAAAAGATTGCCTTCTCACAAGTAATACGTCTTCACTAAGTATCACTGAAATGAGCACTGGCCTAGAAGACTCAACACGGTTTGCAGGTCTTCATTTTTTTAATCCAGTCAACAAAATGCCTTTGGTTGAAATTATCCGTCATCCGGATGTTTCAGATGAAACCTTGGCCTCGCTGTACCGCTGGTGCTTGGCCGTTAAAAAGACTCCAGTCATTGTCGGTGATGGGCCAGGTTTTTTAGTCAACCGGATCCTTATGCCCTATCTAAGCGAGGCCGCGTATCTTTTAGAAGAAGGCGTCTCGATTGAATCCCTTGACCGTGCAGTCCTTAATTTCGGAATGCCCATGGGGCCATGTCGGTTACTCGATGAAATTGGAATAGATGTCATTGTAAAGGTTGGTGATATTTTACATAAAGGTTTAGGAGAGCGGGCCAAACCAGCAGGCCTTGCGACATCTCTTGTGGGGAAAAATATTCTTGGTAAAAAAAATGGAAAGGGATTTTATCTCTATGATGCTCATGGAAAATCAGAGGGTGTTAATCCTGAGGTCAAAGAATTGCTCACTGCTGAAAAAAAACTCGATGAAAAAACGCTGCAAATGAGAGTTATTCTTCCAATGATTAATGAGGCCGCTACTATTTTAAGTGAAGGGATCGTCGATAGTGCAGACAAGGTTGATCTAGGGGCCATTTACGGAATTGGCTTTCCTCCTTTTCGCGGTGGACCTTTGCGCTATGCTGACCAAGAAGGTCCAGATCGAATCTTGGGTGCTTTGGAGAAGTTTGCCGAAGAGGTGAGTCAAGAACGCTATTCTCCGTCGGCCTATCTCAAAGATCTGGTGACGCAGAAGAAGAAATTCTATGATCTGTAGCTAGTGAGAGCACTTTTTTCATTCTTCTGGCGTTTTTTTCTTCAGGGTCGAACGCGGCAAGGCCCCTTGATTTTGGCCGTCGTAGGACTCTTTCTTTCTTCTTTTTCGCTTTTGGTTTTGCAGTCTGTGATGAGCGGACTGCAGCACAACCTCAAAGCTCGATCTCAATATCATTACGGAAATGCGGTTGTGCACTTTAATTCCAAGGCAAGTCGTGCGGACCAAACCAGTGCCGAAGAGATTTTAAAAAGTCATGGTTTTGTTTTTAGTAAAGAATACGTTATCGAACTTTTGCTGCGGCAAAATGATAAAATTGCACCATTGATTCTTCACGGCGTTGAATTCGACGCTTTTGTTCCTCCTTTTTTAAGAGGAAAAGATCTCTCTCAGCTTGTTTTGGGAGCAGAGGTCAGTGAAAAATTGGGAATGGGTCTCGATGGAAAAATGCAACTGATTTCACCGGTGCATACCAATGCATTTTTGGGAGACGTCCCGCGCTCAATTGCCGCTGACCTTTCCGCCATCGTACTAACAGAAGTCTCTGAACTCGATGGTTTTCACGGTTGGATTCGTCTCTCAGCAGTGCAGAACTTGATCCGGGAAAAGGCCATTAATCAACTGCGAATATTTTATACCGATGACGAGCAAGAAATCCCTACCGCGCTTTTAGAGCGAATTCCAGGAATTCGGGTCGAACTTTGGGAAGAGAAGATGCAAACATTGGTGTGGAGCCTTAATCTCGAAACTTCTGTTATGCTCTCCCTTTTTATTGGTATGGGGCTATTGGTGGCCATTTCGCTAACGTCTGGTTTTTTACTTTTCTTTGACAAGATTAAAAAAGACTTAATGAGCTTTTGGATTTTAGGCATGGAGCGCTCCCGGGTCATTCGTCTTTTGGCCTTTCAGGGACAGGTGCTTACCATCGGGTCGACACTATTGGGAGTTGTCTTTGGATTGTTGTTTTTGTGGTTTCTTCAAACTCAGGGACAAAATCTTATGCCTTCTGTTTTTGTAGAGAGAAGCATTCCCGTGATGATTTCGTTTCGAGGATTACTTTTGAGTTTTGGAATTCCTTATTTAGTCGCCGCCATTTTTTTCTTTTTTTGTCTGCGATTTTTTCAAAAAGAAAATCAGTCCTTTTTGAAACTCCTTCGAGACTATAATTCTTTATGAAAATTGCAGTCATTGGGAACGGCATCGCTGCATGGTCGGCCATTTATTGGCTATCTCGCCTAACAAAAGTCCAACTTGAAATTCATCAATATTTTTGCCATCAAACTTATCCGGCCTGTTCTGAAAATTCTACCGCGACCGTTTGCCTAAGGGGTACTAGGCAAGGTCTCTCACCCCTAGGCGACTTGATGGTGGATGGGAAAAATGAATGGGATGAGTTTTTTAGGCGAGAAAACCTGTCTTCGATCCACAAGGTCCCCTTTTATTTCGAATGGGATCCGCAAAACTCTAGAGAGCGAACTCGTTATGAAAATTTAAAATTAGTCTCTGAGGCGAGCGGTAGGGTTGTTTCCTTTCAAGAAGGTTATTTTATCGATTGGAAGGAATACAAAAAGGAACTCCATAATCTCGTAGTGGAAACCAAAAAAATCGATTTGCATTCGCACACGCAAATTTTTTCCGAAACAAGAGATCCATTTGACCGTATTATATGGGCCACAGGGGCGTATTCAGAAAGTGTTCTTCCCAAAATGGTTCAGGTTCATAAAAGAGAAAATTCCGTTGGGTATTATTGGGAAGGAGTTACGGCTGATCGGGATATCAATGAAAGCTATTCGAAAGACGGTTTCAATACGATTCACTTAGGTCACCTAAGGCGGGCCCTGATCGGCAGCTTTAAATCCATAGAGGAATTACAAGCTCAGTTTTCTAAAGTCGGTGAACGCTATGGACTCAAAATATCTGATGGAGAAATTAAATGTGGCGTTCGTGCGAAAGGGAAAAAGCGGATGCCGTTTTATAGTGCGGCCGATGACACAAAGAGGGAGTATTTTCTAGGTCATTTTTATAAGAATGGATTTCTATTGTCTCACATCTGTGCCAAAAAAATGATCGAACAGTTTCTCTCCGACCAAAAGGTAGGGCGGGTAGAGGTGGGCCGGTGACTCTAAAAGATCTCGATAAACAGGTAGCTTTCATCAAGGGGCATGTTGAGAAGTCCACTGAGCACTTGCAATATAGCTATAAGAAAATCAAGTTGTTGGGACCAGGTTATGATATTGAGGATCTTGAAATTCTTGAAACCTATGAATCCTTCACATCTCGGTTCCTCAGGCTCAGCGATATCATCACCAGAAAATTGCTTCGCGTTTTAGTGCTCAAAGACGACCCTTCCTACAGTGGGGGATTCATGGATTTTCTTAACCAATCAGAGAAGCTTTCTTTCATTACCGATGCACGAAAGTGGTGGATCGTTCGATCTTTGCGAAATAAAGAGGCCCAAGAATATACAGCAAAAGATCTAGTAAATTACTTTGAAGACGTTAAGCTGCACACTGATTTTGTTCTTCATGAAGCAAGGGCCCTTGTCGAAAAAATATAAGATTAGAAGAAAAAGAAGTTTCTAATTATTTTTATATAGCCGGATTGGCGATTGTGACCTTTTGATCTATTCGATGAAACACACTTCACCAGCATTGCTAAATCTCGCTCTCAGGGTAGGGTCTAGTTCTTTGCAAAAGGCCTCTCGATGGCCGTTGCGAGGAGAGCACTCAAACCCTTTAATCATTGGTCCACCCACTGTATCGCCTTTTATAATATTAGAAACATATTTGTCCTCGCCGGAGGCCGAGCAGTCAAAATCTGCATCGGGATCGAGCAGCTGAGAACATTTTGGTTGGATGGTTTCGAAGCCGGCCGGGTTTGGTGTCGGCGTCGAGGCAGGAATATCCAACCCAGTCATCACTGAATCATCACTACAATTTACGTTAAGACATGAAAACACCATATCTTTTGAGTCACCAATTAATCCATCGGCGATGGGATTAGAGGTTGTCACTAAAATTTCACCTGCGCCGCATTTAGGAACAAGTTTACAATTGGCAGAGAAATAATAAAAACGCTCTTGGCCTGCAAGTTCATTCAGGAGTCCTTGTTCTCTAAGGTTGAGAGGGAATGGTTCCTGAGTGTAAATAGTCGGGATCACAGATCCGGCCGCAGCGATTTGTGCTGCTGTAAATGGAGTGACGGAAGGAGCGCACGTGGCCATTTCTTGAAAGTAATCACGACATCCGTCCAAAATAAACCGGTCCCGAATGGCCTCTTTGATATCGGCCAATCCGTCGGGCGTGTTCACTCGGTTCCAATCTATTGTATTAAAGGCAAGTGAGTTTTCGTTTTCACCAATAATAATGGGATGGTTGCCTGGGTTTCCAATGATCGACGGATTATTTCTATCAAAAATATCAGGGTTATCTCGACGGTCAAAATCAAAACAAGCATTGATGGTAAAGTCCTCCATCATTTCCTCATAGCCAGGGTCGTAAGCACGGCACCTCTCTAAAGGAATGCTTGAACCAGCGCTCCCTAAATACTCATCAAATCCAAGGCCCGGGTCATTGTATGAAGGAAGATAGCGAATAGGGATGCGGATTTTTTCTGCAAAGCTTTCGCCATTTTGCGAATAAATTCCCTTTACTCCTCCGCGAGAAAAAATCTGGGAAAAGTTTTCAGTTGTGACTCTCGCTTTGCCGGTTGCGGCCTGAAGGTTATGGACATAAAAAACAAGATCCAACGAAAGAGGATGAATATCATTTTCATCAAGCTCCATGTGGGCAATGAAAAAGCGTCCGGAATTTATCGAGAAGGCCGTTAGCGCCTGCGCTGTCTGCGTACCAAAAACGATATCGAGCTGATCGCCTGGTAGTCCTGATAGAGTCTGAACAAGAATTTGGTCTGAGTTTGTACCAGCACGCAGGTTTGGAATTGGAATAGGAAGCCTCGCACTATCAAAAAGATCTCCGCTGTTGCTGTTGTCTTTCGGACGAATATTTTCAAGGGTTACATTTCTGAGGGCATTTTGAACCGCCATTGGCTCGATGAGGTTTTGGGAACAGACTCCACTGGCCTCGTCTGAAATCGCTGCCCGAACGTAATCAAAAAATGCACCTTTGGAGAGCTTCAGGTTCACGGCCAGCTGCATTTTCTGCTGCTCTTTTTGCTTCCCGAATAGTAAGTAACTGCTCGTTGCTAAAAGCATCAGCATAAGAGTCACGTAGATAATCATGCTTCCCTGCTGATCGAGATAAAACTTTTTTTCTTTCATTAAGCTATATTGTAGCGCGAAGACAGACTCGGGTGTGCTATTTTGCTGAATTTTCTAGGTGATGCCCGATCGCGTGGCTCAATTAATGGGCAGATTTTTTCCGGTGAGGCGTTTTTAAGGCAAACTTCTCTCAAACGATGAGATACCGCTATAATAAAGAAATGAAAAATATTGGCGCCACACATGCTCGGTTCGGCAAGCAGTCGGGTTTCTCTTTACTCGAAGTCATGATTTCCTTGGGCCTGCTTGGGGTCGGAACGTTTCTCTTTATGACGCTGCAAAAAAATGTCTCAGACATGAACCGCTTTACCGATCGAAAATCGGGGATTCAAACGACCACTTCTTTGTATCAAAACATTTTGGGCGGCAAAGAGAATTGTAATGAGACTATGGCGTTTAATCTTATTACCCCGGGAACTGAAATCAATGACGGCAGGCGGGACATCACTCAGATTGTTTCCGTCAATCCGGCAGATCCAAGTGATAGAAATATTATTCTAAACCTAGGTGATACAACGGCCAATGAAAGAGTTCGCGGAATTTTTCCAGGGTTTCGGATCCGTTCAATTAGAATTATTCTTCCTAGTCACATTCTTGAAGATTCAACAGTTGCTTCACAAGCCATGACGTCATCAATCCCACATCTTGAATTTGAGTACGAGCACACCGAGCAAAGAAATGTTGAGATTGAAGAAGACGAAAATCCAAACCCGATCATAACGCGAAAAAGAATTCCTCTTTTTGCCGCTTTGGAGGATGGTAAAACTTTTCAGGGCTGCGTATCTGAACAATTTCAGGCGGCAGAATTGGTAGAGAACTTTTGCGCAAGTATGAATGGAACAATTGATCTTGTAACAGGAGCATGTCAATCGCAGTTTGCTCAAATTAATGCAGCCTGCTCTGCTTCAGGCCAGGTTCCCGTCCCGGATCCATCTAATCCCACTCAAATGACTTGTGGAGAACCTCCGCCGGCTTTACCTGATAATTGTTTGATAGCAAGCACCGAAATAGACGAGGTGACAGGTAAATTAAAGTGCGTTCAGAAAAAAGATGATGCTGATGTAAATTGTGGCGCTCACAGGCGCAAGATTTTAGTAGATGGAACATTTAAATGCCAAGATGATTTTAATCCTGATAAGTATGGCTGCCCGGAAGGAGAATATTTCACGGGAGTGACTAAAGACGGAAAAAGCTGTGCTCGAATTGCTGATACTGAATTTGGGAAAATTGCTGGTCCTCTAGAAGAACTTATCAGAGCGGTTCCCCCAGGTGAAACTTTGACTTGGGACCAAGTTCAACAGTGGGCCAATCGTGGACCTGGGGGCGCTGCAGAGAGCTGCCCTGCAAATGTCGATTGGAATACAATCTGTGTCACCGATACGAATTACATCGGAACGGATGGGAGGCCTTGCGGGAAAAAGTTTGATTGTGCCGCAACCACTAATAAGTGTAAGTCGCCTGCAGTGGTCGTTACCAATGAGACCAATAAATGTGTAAATGGCCTCAAAGAGATGACTCTGTCTTGCTCGCCAACAAATACTGAGGGAGATCCACAATGTCAGTCTGGCACTCTGAGTTGCGGAGCACAGGGATTTACCGATAGTGGTTCAGGTTTACAAAAAACGGTTAAAAAGAGTTGCTCGGAAAAGACTTGTGTAGCTAGTGCTCTTATACGAGTTGAGAGGTTACCCGGAAAGACAGAAAGTATTGAGACGATTTCTTTTTCACTGGATGAAGGACAGTCGATGAGTAAAAAAGTTTTCGCTTCGAATTTATTGCAAACCCAAGGTCCAGGAACAAGCCGGGGAGTCAGGAGAATTGAATGTGGGGAAGACCCAGCGACCTATTCCAATCAGTCTCATATTGAAGTCATCGGTAAATGTCAGGATACGAATTTTAGTTTTACCGCTGAAGGTTTTCTCTGCAAACTTCTATAACGGGATTAGGTAGTTCTGGGAAGAATCGAACTTTCAATTCTGGGCACAACCTGGTTATTTTTTACCTCTGTTGAGATTCTCGATAGAAATTTTCGTGAACCCCTATCATCAGTAAGGTTCTAGACTCTTCATCCCATTCGCAGGCAATTAAGAGAAGTTGGTTTGAAGACTTAAATTTGTGAACAAAAACTCCTAGTAAATCCCCTTTTTTTTTCTTGACCTATTTGAGGATTTTCAAAAATTTCTTTTATCGCTATATCAAGATGGCCTTTTTGCTTTTTTGAAAGTTTTTTTATTTTTTTGCTAAAGAGATTTGTTTGCCAAATTTGAATTTTCTTTTTAGTCATCTGAACGACTACCCAAACTGGTATTCTATTACTAGGCCAGCTTTGACCTCTTCTCTGGCGACTAAAATATCTTTGATTTCATTAAATGACATGTCTGGATTTTCTTCAGAGATCTTTCCAATCTTAGCCCAAAATTCAATTTGGGATGCTATGGATCTATTAAACGATTTAGCGTAAATCTCAGCTTCGTTGACTAATTCTTCTGATATTTTGACAGCTCTGCTCATACAACCTCAGGTTCCATTGTGTCACGTTTGGTTGCATATTGAAACCCAGAGGGAGGTTTTTTCTATCTCATGATGTGGTAGCTGAGGGCAGAATCGAACTGCCGACCTGCGGGATATGAATCCGCCGCTCTAACCATCTGAGCTACCCAGCCGCACAAAAAACAGATATTAGAGTTAGCTATGCAAATCCGTCAAATAGGAATGCGTCCTATAGAAAAGTGGCTACTGAGCTTCATTCAAGAAAAAAAAATCTTTGATGGAGCTAGGTCTTTGCGCCTTTTGGTGTCTGGCGGTAGAGATTCAGTCGCGCTATTTTGGTTTCTCGTCGCTCTACGAGACAAAATTAATCTTCCCATCTCAGGTCTTCACTTTAACTACAACATCTTTTCTCACAGTTCCCAGGCACAAGATCTTGTTGAGAAGCTTTTCAAAGACGAAGGCCTAAACTTATTTTGCAAGCAGATTCAGCTAAAGGGTATGGAGAATTTTGAGGCAAGAGCGAGGCGAGCACGAAAAGAGTTCGCGGAATCTTACATCAAACCAGGAGAATTACTTATCACCGGCCATCAACTGGATGACTCATTTGAGTGGTCACTCATGCAGAGATTTCGTCAAAGTGATGCGAGATCGTCTTTGGGGATTCCCCTGGTGAATGGCCCTTGGCGAAGGCCGCTTTTGTGTTTATCTCGAGAGCAAATTTCTTCGTATCTCACTCAAATCAAAACGAACTTCATCGAAGATCCCAGTAATCAAGATTCTCATTTTTTGCGCAATCATCTTAGAACGGAGATTCTTCCGAGAATTGACGAACGCTATCCCCAGGCCTTGAAGCATTATGTTCATCAGTCACAAGAGCTTGCTTCTCAGTTTAATTTAAGCTGGCCTCGCTCGCCATCTCTCTGGGGATCTTTTTGGGGTTGTAACGAACTTTTCAATGACGAACAGCGAATTGGCTTCCAAGTGAGTTCTAAAGATGGGGAACTCCCTCTACAAGAATTGAAAAAAAAAATTATCCAACTCAATCCGAAAAATCGCTCACGCTTTGGCCTTCAAATGCATAAACTCAAAAAAATGCTCTCTTCTCAAAAAGAAGGTCCGATGGTTTTTAGTGGGGGAGTCGAGCTGTTTCATTGTCGCTCTCTATTGCTTCTAAAAAGAGCAAAGGCCCAAAAGATTCAACCTGATTCAGCCATTTCTTTTGAACCCCAGTCCATTGCCTATGCGTTTTTAGTGGAGCAGTTGAGCTCCTCTTATTTCTGGAACTGTTTTCCCGGTTATATATTGACCACAAATTCGAAAGTCCCTCGAAGACGGAAGGCACATCCTGCCGCCAATAAAACGTGGGAGAAGGTCCGAGGCTTTTGCGATTCAAATCCGGAATATTTCATTACCACGCTGCCTCAGCTCAAAGACTTTTGGGATAAGGATCGTTCTCATGAGGAGAGGGGAAAGGCGCACATTCAGGGAATTTGTCTATGGAAGACAACTCTTCCGCATTCGCTGGCCATGGACTTGAACGGTCGCAGGTGTATAAAATAGTGATATGAAAAAACAGCAAAAAACAGTGACTCTTTGGCTTCTCGTAATTTTGGTGACGGCCTTTATGTGGCAAGTTTCTAAGAAAGAAGATAGGAATGTGGCCAAAATTGAATACGATGAATTTGTTCGCACCTTAGAAGCAGGCAATATTGCTCAAGTCACATTAAACGAATCTGAGCAGCTCATTGAGGGCAGCTTTGTCGCAGATTATAACGGTGGAAAGAAGTTTGTGACCAACGGCGCAACTGGCGAATATACGCTTAAGCGTCTGGACGCCGCCAAAGTTGTCCCGAAATACAAGCCCGCGGAAAGAGAGAGTGTCTTTTCAAGTATCATTTTTAATTTCCTACCGATTCTGATTCTTGTGGGGCTTTTTTGGTTTGTGATTCGGCAACTTCAGGCCGGCGGCGGTAAGGCCATGAGTTTTGGAAAATCTCGAGCGCGAATGCTCAGTGAAAGTGATAAAAAAGTAACTTTCAAGGATGTCTCCGGAGTAGAAGAGGCCAAAGAAGAACTCATAGAAGTCGTCGATTTTCTAAAAGATCCTAAAAAATACACTTCCTTAGGTGGAAAGATTCCAAAAGGGGTTTTATTGGTTGGCCCTCCCGGAACCGGAAAAACACTCTTGGCACGGGCCGTCGCAGGCGAGGCCGGCGTTCCATTTTTCTCTATCTCAGGTTCAGATTTTGTAGAGATGTTTGTAGGGGTTGGCGCTTCGAGAGTGCGAGACCTTTTTGAGCAAGGAAAAAAGCACGCCCCTTGTATCATTTTTATTGATGAAATTGATGCTGTTGGACGGCACCGGGGTACCGGTATGGGTGGCGGTCATGATGAGCGCGAGCAAACTCTGAATCAGCTTTTGGTTGAAATGGACGGATTTGAATCCAATGAAGGTGTGATTTTAATCGCGGCCACAAACCGCCTCGATGTTCTTGATCCTGCACTTCTCCGACCTGGTCGATTTGATAGAAGAGTCACGGTTGGTAGACCGGATGTAAGGGGTCGTTTGGGAATTATTAGGGTGCATACTCAAAAAACTCCTTTGGATGAAGGAGTCGATTTAGAAGTGATCGCCAAAGGAACTCCAGGTTTTACCGGTGCTGACTTGGCCAATTTGGTCAATGAGGCAGCGCTTATTGCTGCCCGGCAGGGAAAAAAGATGCTGCAGCTGCTTGATTTTGAAGCGGCCAAAGACAAGGTTTTAATGGGAGTTGAGCGCAAAAGTATGGTGATTAGTGATGCTGAAAAACGGATCACGGCCTATCATGAAGCAGGTCACACACTCGTGGGAATGAATCTGCCCTACACTGACCCTATTCATAAGGTCAGTATTATTCCTCGTGGAGGAGCGCTGGGAGTGACTCAAACTCTGCCAAGCGAAGATATGCTTAATCTTTCCAAAGAGCGGGCCGAAAACTTCATTGCTTTTTTAATGGGTGGTCGATGCGCCGAAGAGCTTGTTTTTCAAGAAATTACAAATGGGGCCTCCAACGATATTGAGCGGGCCACGGAATTGGCGCGTAATATGGTTTGTCACTGGGGAATGTCCCAAGACCTGGGTCCCATCAATTTCGGAAATGGCCGCACACAGCCGTTTGTCGGAATGGGACCACAAGAGGGCGATAATTCTTATAGTGAATCAACATCACAAAAAATCGACCGCGAAGTCTATTCTATTATCCAGCGAAATTATGAGCTGTCTGGCAAAATTTTGGCCGATAATCGTAAGGCGTTGGAGAGAATCGCTGATGGGCTCATCATCTGGGAGACCTTGGATAAATTTCAAATTGATGACCTCATTGCTGGGAAAGATATCGGTCTTCCGTTACTAAAAGATCCTGAAAAAAAGGATACTCAAGCTGTTAAAAAAGACGACAAAAAGAAAGCAGAGCGTCCTGCTGATGCTGCGCTAAATCTCGATGACAAAACGATCGTCACTGCCTAATTGGATGGGGGTGGTGAACGCCACACCCGATTCTTTCTCAGACGGCGGAAAATATACCGGCCATAAAAACTTTGCAGACCGAGTTCGAGATATTGCTTCTCGGAAGATGGTCATTGATATTGGGGCCCAGTCTACTGCACCAAATTCAAAACCAATTTCGGGACAAATAGAAATTGAGCGATTGCAAGAGACGCTTTTTTCTTTCTGGAAGACCTTTCCGGATACAGGACCGCTGATTTGGTCGATTGACACCTACCGTAGCGAAACCATTCAAAAGACCGCCTCAATGGCAGAGGGACGCACTCTTTGGTGGAATGATGTTAGCTCGCAAATTGATCATTCTGTCTGGGAGTTTTTGCGGCAAGATCCCAACCGCCGATATATTTACTGTTGCAGCGCGATTCCAACCCGAGAGGATTCTTCTCGCCATCTTGATTTTTGTTCGCCACTGGAAGATGAAGATTTTTTGCGGCAATTTTGTCAGCAACTGGCCAATACTGTGAAAAAATTTGAAGAGCAAAATCTTGCATCACAGTTAGTCTTAGACCCTGGATTGGGGCTGGCGAAAACAAGGGCGCAAAACCAGCTCATTTTGCGAAGGCTAAATCAGATTGTCGGTCTTGTAGGTTCGGAGATTCCATGGCTCATTGGAGTTTCTCGCAAGAGCTTTCTTCGAGACAGCCGACATACCAAACTTGCACCTCATAACAAAATGCGAGTTGATATCTTGCAAGCACTACTCATTCATCAGATTGAAAAGCATTCAGCATTTAAAAACCGGACGGTGATTTGGCGAATTCATGATTTGGATCTCCCCGCGATTTTAAACGCCTTTGAGCAAGAGCTTGCGCTTTCCTAAAGGCGGTCAACAATTGAGGGCAAGTATCGGGACCGAGGGCCCCGCGAGGAGAGACAAACTGCCTCACAAACCGTTTTCCAAGCAGAGATAAAACTCTTACCTCTACTTCCAGGTGTTGATTGCGGTGCTGTTCCACTCTGAGGGAATGAAGGCCGCGGGGGTCGCGGCAATCAAAAAAAAGAGCAAAGATAAGAAGACCTGAAAACAGATGTCTAAGCAAACTTTTTAATTCTTCCTTCTTTGAGATCTTTTTCGTAGATCTTGAGATCTTTTCTCAATTTGACGGCCAATAACATATTGGTAATTAAATTGGGTACCGCCAGGAGACCAAACACGGCATCACTTAGGTTGAGCACTGTATCGATTCTGAAAACAGCTCCTAAAAAGGTAAAGATTAGGAAAACAACCCTATAAGATGAGACCCCTTTTTCTCCAAACAAATAAACGATTCCTTGTTCGCCGTAGTAGGACCAAGAAATAATCGTGGAAAAGGCGAATAAAACGACAGTCATCATAATCATGTAACGGCCGAAGTTTCCGTAAAGCATGGCAAAGGCCTCAGCGGTTGTGTCTGAACCTTGTGCTAATTCTGGTGAGCTCCAAACTCCGGTTATAAGAATGACCAATGCAGTCACGGTACAGACAACAATTGTGTCAATAAATGGTTCCAGCAAGGCAACCATTCCTTCTTGGATAGGAGTTGATTTTGCGGCCGAGTGGGCAATGGCGGCCGATCCCATTCCCGCCTCATTGGAAAAGACACCTCTTCGAAATCCCTGGACCACGACTTCTTTGAAGGCCACGCCAGCAAATCCACCCACTGCGGCGGTTCCATTAAAAGCGTCATGAACGATACTGTAGAGCATTGGAAGAATTTGTTCATAGTTCACGGCCAAAATTCCGACAGCGCCGATGAAATAAATAGCGACCATTAATGGGACAAGATTTCCGGCCACTTGGCCTATTCGCTTAATCCCGCCAACGAGAACCAAACCTGCAAGAATAAAAAACACAGCGCCTGATGCAACCTTGGGAACTCCCACGGTGTTAAATAAGATGGAGGCCATTTGATTACTTTGAAACATATTGCCCGCACCAAACGAGCTTAAGACAACAAAAACGGCATAGAAGACGGCCAAGAAGCCAAGTGACTTGGGAAGGCCATTTTTAATGGTAAACATGGGGCCGCCGTGGACTTTTCCCTCGGGAGTAATTTCCCGGTGGTAAAGCGCCAAGGCAACACTGGTAAATTTTGTACACATTCCCAAAAGCCCGGCGATCCACATCCAAAAAATGGCACCAGGACCTCCAGCTGAGACAGCAATAGCAACACCGGCGATATTTCCAAGACCAAGAGTGGCCGATAGTGCTGCGCATAGGGCCTGAAAATGATTGATTTCGCCTTTGTCGGCTGGGTCATCGTATTTCCCACGGACAATATCGATGGCATGTTTGAAATGCCGAAACTGAGGAAAGAGAAACAGAACACTAAAGATCAAGCCTGCAACTAAGAGGAGATAGACAAGCGGCATGCTCCAAACGATTCCCACAAATTTTTCCGCAAACTGCGCCATTCCAGCGGTAAGCACTTGAACACTTTGAGCAACGCTTGTTTCTTCCACCTAATTTTCCTCGGTTAGAATTAAAACCAAGACACTATATACGCAGTTCATGGGTCAAAGATCAATCAAGTGGTGGAAATCTCTAAGGAGAGTAAGAATATTTCAGAGCTTTTTAAAGCTTCGGTAAAGTTGGCCAAAGCAACGGAATCTTTGGCACGACCCTTTCCCGATAGGCCTGAAGTTCTGAGGCCTGAATCGCAAGACGGAAATCGGCGGCGTAGCTTTGTCTATCGATGGTTCCGATGAGTGATTTTTCGGCACTTGCTAAGCTCAGAAGAGGAGGGTGTCTTTCCTCTGGTTTTTTTCTTCCCAGAAGAGCAACTGTAAACCTTTGGATCTCGGGGTGGTCCTGGATTTTAGCAGCAATGTCAGAATCTATGAGGAGATAGGTTGCAATGATTTCAGCGGCCTGGTCGCCGCTCAAAATTTTAGGTTTTGCATAAATAGGTGTGTTGGGATCTTTTCCTTCTCTTTTTAGGCGCATCTTTTCTTTTAATTTGAGGCGTCGAATGAGAATCCTCTCCTCATGAGTTTCTAGAGGATGTTTCAAAACATACTCGCGATAAGCATCTCGGTAATTTGTAATCAATATGAGTTCGGCATCTTTAAAGAGAAATCCTCCATCTTCCTGAGCAAACTGATTACAAAAAATTCTCTCAATCGTATTAAGGCACATATCTTTCTCAAGAGATTGTTGAATCTGCTCCATTTTTTGGATCAAGGATTTATTTTCGGCAGCTATTTTTCTGCGGCCTTCAAGTGTGAGTTTGCGGATCTTTCTTGAATCTTGGTTTTGCTTTTGAGCAGTGAGTCCAGCAATTTCATCTTCTCGAATTCCAAAAACCTCTGGAAGCCTGGACTGCCAAAAAAGATGAAGGCCTCCAAGAAGTACAAAAACGAGAACGGTCACTTTGAGTCGCGCTTTCTTTTTATCTTCAGCAGAAGTACCTGCTCCTTCAATGTTTCGGCGAATACGGCTAAGTGTTCTCTCTCTACGCATGGCCGTGGTTCTGGTTTCTCCACTCTTTGACCGATCAGACTCTTGAACTTTAGATTCAAAGTTTAGAGATCGCCTCTTTTTGGAATTTGTTTTAATTTCAGATGCCGATACCGCCGCACTGGATTCAACCTCTTCATCTAACAACCGAATGGCCAGCTTAGGGCCTAGCATGACAGGAAAAAATGTCGTGAAATCTTGTTTTGTTTTCGGAGTGAGTTTGATTTCATTAATTTTAGTGCCATTAGAGCTGCCTAAATCTTCGACGAATACTTTGGGATCTTGGCGGTGAATGGCCAAATGTTGTCGGCTCACCCCCGACGAGTCCAGCTGGATATTGCATTTGGAAGAACGACCCAAGATTGTTAAACCTGGGGGGAGATCGTGGATTTCCTTGTTCCCATCGGGATATGAAATTTCTATTTTCATATATTTAGGTAGAGTATAACAAAACTTGCTCTCTCTGCTCAATATAACCAGAGTTTTTTAAATTCTTTCGTGCCCAAGAGGTGAGCTCTTCAAGCGGTCTATTTTGTTCAATCCATTCTCGAGGGAATGAGGAACCGTTGATAATATCAATCGGCCTAAGTGTTTCTTCATATTCATATGGAGGAGTCTTCCATTGAAAGTCTTCACCAAGATAGCGCCGAATCTTTTGCATCAAGATCTGACCCAACTCCCACGGCCTTGATATTTTGCGATCGAAGAAATGGAAAAAAAGACCCCCGCATGTTTGACCCTGATGTTTCTGAAAGGTTGGACGAAAATGAACTGGCCGCAGATGGACACCAGCAAGAACTTCAGGTGGACACTGGCGGAGAAACTCATCCCGAAACTTATAGGGATCAATTCCAGGATGACCTATCATTTCCAAAGCCCGGGTTGTGCCTCGACCTTCGCTTACGTTGCAACCTTCAAATAAGACCGTGGCGACAAAGCTCCAAGGAGATTCTGGCCCAGATAAATTTGGAGAAGGACATACCCAAGGCAGACCAGTTTGCTCAAAAGAAAGTTGATGATGATATCCATCCATCGGAATGACTGTGAGCTGGACATCGATATTCCAAAACTTGCATGCAAACTTTGCAAGCTCTCCTATTGTCAGGCCATGGGCCATAGGAAGCGGATGGCGTCCCACGAATGAATAAAAACCTTCTTCAACGACATTTCCCTGGACAGGAAGCGGTGCAATCGGATTTGGGCGGTCCAGGACGATGACTTCAATTCCCAGTTTTGCGCATGCCTCCATCATATAGGTCATTGTATAAATGTAGGTATAGACTCGGCAGCCGACGTCTTGGAGATCAATCACCACTGCTTTTAGACCCTTAAGCATCTCTTCTGAAGGCCAGCGGGTCTCCGCATACAAGCTGAAAACTTGGCGATCGAAATATGAATGATGAAAGTGCGCAGATTCCACCATGTTGTCTTGAACATCAGCGACTAGGCCGTGTTGAGGAGAAAATAAAACCTTAAGGTCTTCACCAAAAACTTTGAGGCACTCTTCGACCGCGTGGCGGTAATCGTGGGTGACGGAAGCTGCATGGCAGAGCAGCCCAAAAGGCCTAGGAAGCTTCGTTTGCCATTTCTTGTCTTGTAGAAGTTTTTCCAGGCCAGTGCTGACTCGTTCCATTTTTGTCCTACCCAATTAAGGCTTTTAGATCTATTTCTAAGAATAAGTGTAGCGAAAAGTATCACTTCAAGGAACCAGTCATGCAGCAATATCATCAAGTCGTGGAACATGTTCTCAAAAACGGTGTCGAGAAGTCTGATCGAACTAGTACGGGAACGCTGTCACTCTTTGGTCATCAAATGCGCTTTGATCTTTCAAAGGGTTTCCCTTTGCTAACTACGAAAAAGGTTCATTTTAAATCTATCGTCTATGAATTACTTTGGTTTTTGAAGGGCGAGAGTAATGTTGCTTTTCTGAAACAAAATGGCGTGAGTATTTGGAATGAATGGGCCGATGCTAGTGGAGATTTAGGCCCAGTTTATGGAGTTCAATGGCGCTCTTGGCAGGCGCAACAAGATCAAACAATCGATCAAATCAGTTGGGTTCAAAATGAAATTCGGGAAAACCCAAATTCACGGCGACTGGTGGTGAGCGCTTGGAACGTCGGCGAGATTTCTAAAATGGCCCTTCCTCCCTGTCATTGTTTTTTTCAGTTTTATGTCAGTAATGGAAAATTAAGCTGCCAGCTCTATCAACGTTCGGCAGATTTGTTTTTGGGTGTCCCTTTTAATATTGCCTCATATGCTCTTTTAACGCACCTCATGGCCCAGGCCTGTGGCCTTGAAGTAGGAGAGTTCATCCACTCTTTAGGAGATATCCACCTCTATAAAAACCATATTGAACAGACAAAAGAGCTTTTGTCGCGAGGGGACAAGGAATACTCGCTACCTCTCTTAAAATTAAATTCTAAAAAGAAAGATATATTTGATTTTGAGTATTCTGATATTGAGCTGGTCGGCTACCAGTATCACCCCGCCATTTCTGCCCAGGTTTCTGTTTGAAAATTTCTCTCATTGCGGCAGTCGATAAAAACTTGGTCCTAGGCAAGAACGGTCAACTCCCTTGGCATGTTCCAGAAGATCTTAAGCATTTTAAACGTACGACGCTTGGGCATCATCTGCTGATGGGGCGAAAAACTTTTGAGGCACTACCATTTGCTCTTCCGCAAAGACCGGCCCTAATCGTTTCTAAAAAATCAAAAGGGACTAACTTTTTTTGTGAGATTTCAGATGCAGTAGAGTTCGCAAAAAAGAATGAAGAAAAAGAGCTTTTTGTGATCGGTGGAGGCGAAATTTTTTCTCAAATAATGACTCAAGCAAATCGGCTCTATTTGTCTCGAATTGATATTTCTGTGGAAGGAGGTGACGTTTTTTTTCCTCAGGACTTTTACCGTTTCTTTACCTTGGTAGAGACCAAGAAATTCGAAAAACAGGAAAAAATTCCATCCTGGGAGCTAGAAATCTGGGAGCGCTCTCCCTCACATCAGTAAAATCTATCGTATTTTGATTGTACGGTAGGGAATTTTTAAAATCTCTTGTAAGTTAGACTTCTCTCTCTCTCTCTAGGGCCTGCGAATGAAGAAAATTTGTTCCAGGTCCTTTTTTTTAATTCTGGCATACAGAACAAAAAAAGGTCCCTCTGCCGGCCAATTGGCATTTTTGAATTTCTTGCTGAAGGCACATCTGGCAGATTTTCTGATGAAAGACCTTTAGGCCCTTGAGACCTCCACCGTCGCTTCCCGCACTATCACGATAGCCGCCGGAAAAGCTTAGTCCTTGATGTTCTATCATGGGATGAATAACTGCGGGTATCGCCTCATAGAGTTTTTTGAACTCACTTTGGGTTAAATCTTTAATCATTTTCTGAGGAAGAACTTTGGCCAGAGCACAAATTTCACAGGCCATGTAATTTCCGATTCCGGTGAAATACTTTTGTTCCAAAAGGGCAACTTTGATGGGTCTCCCTTTCGACTTCAGTAGAGAGTTCTTGAAATAGTCCAAACTAAATTCCGGATCAAGCAGGTCCATTCCCAGAGTGGATTTTTTTTCCAGCCATTCTTGCTGATTGAAAATATAGAGATGTCCGAAGCGCCTTGGGTCCACGTAGTTTAGAACTACTGAGCGTTCCATTTGTCCGCTTTGATAGCTGTCAATTCTCAGGTGACAGTGTTTTTCTTGAGAAAACTGAGGGCCTAAAAGCCAACTTCCACTCATTCCAAGGTGGGATAAAATAACGAGATCTTGTTGTCCATGAAAAACTAACCATTTCCCAATGCGCTCTAGTCTTATGATTCTGCGGTTTTGGAGATCGGGTAGAGTGGTGTGAAGAACATTTTTAAAAAGCTCAGGAGAGGCCACCACTTTTTGAATTGTGATTGGCAGCACTTCTGAGAGTTGTCGGCGGATTGTTTCGACTTCGGGTAGTTCGGGCATATCTCACTTAACTTGTTGTTTTTATTGGTCTTAGATGAGTGGTAACGTCTAAATGCTCACCAATACTCACCCATGCTCACTTTTTCTCCTAAATACCACTCCTTTTTCGGAATAGCGACACTACTTTTGATGTTCCATACTCACCTCCATGCTCACCTTTTTTCTGACTGTTGATGTATTCCATGATTTTCAAAGAGACTTCTTTTTGATCATCTTCGTTACATTTAGAGTAGTGATCGGCGAGCTTGATATCCTTATGACCAGTCATCGCGATGACCGCATCTAGGCCTCCCCCAACTTTTCTGGCAAGCTTAGCCATGCCATGTCTCAGGATATGAGTTCCCGAATAAGGGACCCCACTTTTTCTCTGAGCATTAGAATAGTTTGAAAGCACAGTTCCGTAGTTGATAGGTTTCGTATCAACATGAAAGACATAGTCACAGCCATCCTCTTTGAAGGCCTTCCTTTGTTGAAGAATTTCAAAGATTTCGTCAGTGACAAAGACTGGTCTTGGCTCTTTGTTTTTAGGAAAAGGCTTTAACTCAGCAAAAACTTTGTGACTATCCCAGATTACCGTGTGCTTTATCAGCATTCTTCTATTCTGCAGATTGATATTGCTCCACTGTAGACCAGCTATTTCACCTATCCTCGCAGCACAATAGAACTGAAGCAAGGCCATCTTTTTATAGAGCGGCTGTAGGTATTCAAAGAACAAAAATGCATCTTCTAGGTCGATCTGTTTTTTCTTGTCAGGAACCGGTTTAATAAAGCCTAATTTCCGATGTTTCTTCTTAATCGGACAAGTCAAATGGAGAGCTTCGTTTTCAAACTCTTCACTTTGTTTATACCAATTAAAAATCGTAACGAAAATATTCAGCTCATTGTTAAGGTTGCACCGACCCGCTCGACCTCGCCCAGACCTCTGATAGTAATCGGATTTGAAATAATCAGTCAGTTTGTTGACCCAGGTCGTTACCTTGGAAGGAGTAATCCTGTCCATCGGCAAATGTTCAATCGACTTCCATGGTTCATACCTTCTTAACCATATGGCCTTAGTACTAGAAGCCAGAGTAGGGAAGTGAACCTTTTGCATTGTTTTCCAAACTTGCTTTAGGGTCGAACACTTCGAGTCTTCTTGCTGCGGCAAAAAAACATTGGAATTTTTTCTCCACCTCTTCGCCTCATCAAGAGTAGAGAAGGTTTCTTGAAAAACTTTCCCTTCGAGTTTTTTTCTCGCCATGAAGTTTCTGGTCGTCTCATGCTTGTAGATTCCGGCAGTACCTTTAAGTTTTCTGTAATCTTTTATGCTCATTCTTGTTCTCCTTTAATCCAAGAAAGGATTTCGCAAGGAACAAAAAAGAGCTTTCTTCCGCGTTTTCTGTAAGGGATAGATCCACTACTAACTAAGTTGTAGATTGTCCCCTTTTTGTAAGAAGTGAATTTACTCACTTCTTCAATCGTCCATATTAAATTGTCAAAGAACAAACGAGAGTTGCACATTTCGTGGCTAACACTCTCATCAGTATCAGCTATTTCATTCGGTTGCTGATAATTATCTTCTATCATAGCAAAAAATCCTTTGGTTACCAATCGGTTTTGTGTTGTCTATCGTTTCTAGATTGACTGCTGGGAGGCGTTTTAGTGTTTTTGAGCTTTGCAGAGCGTTCGGTTCTATTTTCTGGCGAGAGGGACGAATAATAGAATTTAATTTCTCGTCAGAGAGAACTAGTCGACGAGAATATAACTACTGTATTTTTTAAATTATTCTTTTCATTAACTTTTTTGGCTTAAAAGCATACCGAGGTATTCATCTTTACTTATAATTCCGTGGTTTCTGCAATAATCTTTGAAGGAGAGCTCAAGTTTATCTGAATTCGTGAGCGAGGACTCTTGAATTTCCTTTAATATATCGTCTCCCATTAAATCGAATACCTTCTCAAGGTAGTCATCGAATTTAAGTTTGCGGCCCAAAGTTTTTTTATTCAATCTATTGACGAGAGTTCTCACCTTTCTAGCAGTGTTCTTATTTACGCGGATAGACGTCGTGCTTAATCTTGGTTTGACTCTTTCTTTTCCGTCTTCTGTGTTTGACATAGTTTTCTCCTTTGGATTTCGGCGATGTGTTCTTTAGCTGATGCGTCTCGAAAAAATTTTTCAAGCGAGGCGAAATACAAAGCGGCATTTGCCTTGAGTCGTAATTTCTTGAAACGCAGCTACCCGCGCAATTCTTTAAATTTTAGTATTGAAGGATGTTATAACTTAATAGCAATCAAGGTTGATAAGGTCTAGCGTAATACCGATGTCTATCGGGTCATTTATTGTGATAACTTTTTCTAGGCGATGAAATATCTTCTTGTCTCTCCAATACCTAAAATAGTCATTTATTGCAGTCTTTGAACCGAATTTTTTCGGCATCGCAATCCACGGGAGTTGGTTAAGCTTTACGAACAAGATGCCCTCCAGTACAAGTTTCATGTTTAATCTTCTGCCTTCCTCCCTTCCCATGTCTGGGGTAGCGAGGAAGAAGTTTTTCAAATTTCTCCCAGCATTGAACAGAGATATTTATTTCATGCATCGGAACTCCTTAGTTTCGCTGTTTATTTTGAGTTGATCCGAGAAATTATTTTTTATGCAAACCCAAAATTAAAAAGATAAGAGGAATTAGAATTTTGGGATCATTTTGCTTTTAATGTTGAATCAAATCAGATTTTTGTTTTGGCCAACTGTGAAATTTTTCTGGTTCGTTTTTAGTTAAGGACAGAGCTAAGGGGAAAGTCATTGGAGTGGAGACAGGAGATCGGGGTCTGAGCTTGAGGTCCATAGAGTTATTAAATATTGATAAATTTAGTGCGTAATAAGAAATAGGAAAAACACTCACATGTACATATCAGTCAGAAAATTTTGAGCAACCGAGCAAATCGAATAGCCCAATAACTCTAAGGTGTTAGGTCAATAGCTGGCCAAAAGCATATTGTCCCCCTCGTGCAAGTAAAGAGACAGTCGTTTTGAGCGAGTTGACTTGTCTAGAGTTGGATTTCTCGGCCTTTGTAGTTGGTAAAATAGAGGCGTCCGTTTCCCACTAGATTTTCAAAACATGCGTAATAGAATTTTGCCCCACCGCCTTTATCAACTTCTTTTTCGAGGTCTTGAAGGTATTTTATATCTCTGTCTTTCCGAACAATAAACAGAACTGCCACAATTGAATCTTCAAAATAGTAATCCCTAAGGCTGTTTCTGTAACGCAAGTGATACTTGAGTGTCCTTTCATACTCAATTGCAAAATCAAATCTTGCGCCTTCTTTTTCTACCTGGATCAAGGCATCGCTGTTCAGACGAACAAAGGGCAAGGCATAATCTCCAAAGTATCGGATCGGCCAAGTCTGGAGAGTATTTTCAGGAAAATACCGCCTCACGAATTCGCTTTTTTTAATAACATTTCGAATTTCAACCAATCCTAGGTCATGGGCAATTTTATCGCTTTTTAGCTCTTTTCTCTTGGCGTCACCGGTGTCCACATACTTTTTGAAGGCGTTTCTCGTTAAGCTGTAGGCCTTTCGGTTACCCGAAGTGAGAGATAGATTTCCTTGGATATGATTGGTTTTTTCTAATCTAAGAATTCTTTTCTTCAATGCTTCCCATGAAAGGTCAGGATAGGCATCTCTGCCTATCTGCTTTTTGGTTGCGACTTTTACTGAGTGAAGATAAAGAAAAAAATCAATGTCTCGCTGACTGATCTTTAGGATATTTTTCAAATCCATTGCTTCTCCTTTAAAAATTTTCAGTAAAATCTTTCTCTAACTTGGAAACCACCTTCTTTGTCCCATCAAGCATGTTGGTAAAAAGTTTTCTTTCGCCTGCATCAAATTCATTTTTGATTCGTTTACATATTTTTTTAATGGTGGCGTCTGAGATGAAAGGACTTTGGACGATAGTTTTTTTATTTCCGACGTTCCAGATCCCTCTTCCTGGAATTTCTGGCAGTTCTGATGCATCTTTATTTCCAAGAACAACTATACTCCCTTGAAGCGAATTCGCTCTAAAGGCCATGCGACCTGAAATGTTCTCAGAAACGGAGGTTGGCAGAACCTCTCGGTCAAGCTTTTGAGTCGCGAGTATTAGGTGTATCGCAGCGGCCCTTGAAAGCTTACAGATTGAGTCTGCTAGCTGTCTCGCTTCTAGCGAGGATTTGAAATCATCGTCATAGCGATTTCGCTTCATATACAAAACACTTGCCTCATCCACTGCAACGATAATGCGATCTTTTTTGTCCCTTTCTGGAACAATACTCTTAAAACCATTTTGCTCTAGATACTTAAACCGATCCTTCATTTCGCTATCAACTTTTCGAAGTAGGATTAAGGCCTGATTCATGTCCTTGATGATCTTCACGTTAGGCGCCTCTTTGAAATCAATTGCCTCAAGCCCTCCCTTAAGATCAATTATGTAAGTCTGTAGGTTTTTGGTACTCTCCAGAAGGCCTACTAAGCACTGCTTAAAGTAGACTGACTTTCCTCCTCCTGTTGTTCCAGCAACCAACATATGGGGAAGCTCCGAAATGTTTTGAGTGACGACTCCCTCAGGGGATAATCCAACGTAGAAAGAATCTGATTTCAATACCTTCTCTTCTGAGATTTCTCCATAGGTAATTGATTCAGGAAATTTTCTTGTGCTGAAAACGATATGGGCCCTTCCTGGATGTTTTCCTCGCTTTATCGACTCAACTTCCATTTTGAACAGGGACTCAAGGTCATCAATATTTTCTTGAAATTTTTTTATACCGATTCCATTTGAGTCAAACTCAAACTGAACTCGGTATCTATCTAGCCGGCGTTTATAGACCAGTTTAGGCGTATCACCAAGGCCATTGGTGATACCTGCACTCGTGAAAAAAAATTTGAATTTCTGTCTTAACGAGATGAAATGAACTCCAAGGATGAAGCTTACTGTTAGAAAAAGAAGGGCCAGAATAGTGAGATGATGAGCATAGAGAGGAAACTGGTAGAACCAACTCAATCGTTCGAGTGAGAAAATTTGAGGGTCAATATTATGCAGTATTTCGAGATGACCAGAGTCTTTAATCCATTGCCTTGAGAAGATATAGATCGCATAAATCACAGGGATCGAGATGTAGAACTTTCTTCCCAATACCTTAAATAGGCCCAGAGTTCCAATCGATGTAGCGAGCAATCCAGAGCCTACTGCTTCGCCTATAATCTGAAAGGTCTCATTTAAGATTTGGTCGATACCACTGTTGCTATTCTTTTGACTCTGTATTTTTTGATTTCGTTCTTTGATAGTTTCCTCCTCAAGAAAAATGATTTTTATTTGGTTTAAAAAAGAGCTCCGCTCAAAGAAAATTCTGACGTAACTTAGTCGTCTTCTTTGCTGAAGGTAGATTTAATTGTCTCAGAGTGATCTGAGGTCGATACTGAATTCGGCTAGGCCAGAGAAATTGAAGACAATTTTGAGAAAATTGGGTAGCCTATTCGCGGCAAGCGAATATGCGGCATGAGGAAAAGGCCCCCGGTGATGGTAGAAAAAAATAAACTCCAATATTCAAGAATTTTAACCCTATCGTTCATTTTTTTGTTTTCGTTCTATGCAAGGGCCGAAAAGAAAATAGGAGTGTTGGTCTATGACGATGTGCTCACAAGCGATGTAACTGCCCCGACTGAAGTTTTTGGAGTCGCAACAAAGAAGGCATGGTTTTCAAGCTACAAAGTTATTTTGATTGGCGTTGATAAAATGAAAAAAACCATTAAAACTGAGGAGGGGTTACGGTTATCTGTTGATGCGACAATCTATGATCCTCTCGAGCTCGATGCTTTGATTGTAAATAGCGCGTACGATATGAATCATCTTTTCGAAAATAAGAAATTGACAGAGTTCATGCAGAAACAGGCCAAAAGCGTCAAATGGCTTTCGAGTAACTGCTCAGGCGCATTTTTATATGCCCATGCAGGACTGTTAGATGGATATAGGGCCACGACATGGGCCGGAGGAGAAAAAGGATTGCAAACAAAGTTTCCAAAAATAAAAGTTGTTGAAGATCAGAATGTGGTGGTTGATAGAAATATGATTACAACTAATGGAGGTCCGCCCTCCTATCAGGGAGCATTAGTTTTACTGAGTTTGATGAGCAAGAAGTCGAATGCCAAAGAGGTCTTTGAGGCAATCCAATTAAATCGATTAGTGCCATGGTCGAGCATTACCCAATATTTACCTAGCAAGTAACTGGGTATTATGTCTCAAACCTCCATTCCCCGATAGATTCGAAAAGTATTTCCGCGCCTTGAGAGTCATAAATTATGCTAATAGGTATGTCGCGGCTGAAGTGAGGCCAGCTTGATACTTCGTGTTACACAAGTAACGACCCCTTGAGGGGGTTTAGTTCTTTACCCATATTCGGATGTTTGTAGAGAAATAATCGCCTCATTTTGAGGCGATAGAAAGTCAACGATGGTTTTTGGGATTAGTGGTAGCGTGATACCCAACACTTTTCGCTGCGGTTGTTGCTCCTGCTTTGACCCCAGCACCAACACCGGCCGATGCTCCTCCTGTTAGAGTCGCTCCTGCTACAGAGGCAACCGTTCCGACTCCCTCTAGAGGTGCAGACTCTTGTTGAGAATCTTTTAAAAATCCTGTGAACATACCCCAGGTCAAAAGCACAGTGGGAAGCGGACCAATGATCATTTGGAGCCAGGAGTAGATAGCGTAGAATTGGTACAAACGACCGTTGATAAGCTCAGCTGAATAGAGAGAGACCCCGTTACTCAATTTTCCGAACTCAATCATGACCTCAGTCGAAAGAGCGATTGAAGTCATGAGATGGTGAAGACCAATCCAAAGAGGCGTCCAAAGAGCTACGCTAAAGTAGACGGCCCACCAAGAGATCAAGATCTTCCATTTTCCGGCGAAGATAAAAAATATCAACCAAGGAAAGATTGCGATCAAAAACAATTTCACCATCCCTTTCAAATGAGGCGCTCTTTTGAGGTATTCACTAAATTGAATCGCTCTATCCGCTGTCAGGCCTGCAGACTCTAGCTTCTCTCCTCCAAATAGATTAAGGAGTCCATCCCATGAGAAGAGTCTATTCTTTGCAAGAAGAAAGCTGGCGTATTTTCCTGGGACTTCAGACCCTTTTTGAATTCCAAGCCATTTGCTTTCAGACTGTTCTCGAAAGAAGTTTGTTAACAGGTTTGAGACATGAAGATTGGTGCTTTCAGTGATTAGACGGAGTTTTAGCATGTCTTTGTATGGCGAAAGCTTTCCGTCAATTTTATAGGCATAGTTTGTGAGCTCACGGTTCACTTCATTTTTGAGGTCCAGGCAGGTAATCGTTTCACCGTCTTCCGTTTGCAAGTTTATGCTCCGAAGCGAATTATCGATAACCCCATGGGGCCGAAAAAACTCCGAGATAAGGTCTTCACGCTTTGCCTGCTCAATCTGTGGGATAACGTTATCAAAGCATTGAGAGGCGTATAAGCTGACCAGAGATCGAAGTTTTGGTCCTTTAATTGAAACAGAGCCACTGTAGAGAATTGCCTTGTAGAAGGCAGAGGGCGCATGGATTTCGGAGTTTGTTTTTTCAAATAGTCTGTCTACTACCTTTGAAAAAAATCCTGCCACCTCATCCGCTGTTGTTGTCATGAGATCATAGACGAAACTAACTTTATAGGACCGCTGAATATCATCAAACTTAGTGGTGATATAGTCATTTTCATGCCATGGAACTCGTTTGAAGTTTCTTACATCCTGAAAGCTACCCATTTTCAGCAGAGACACTCCAAGGAGAAAGGATGCGATGAGTTTTATGAATATTGAGGAACTGGCCCCACCACCGCCTCCGAGAAAGCCAGGTACATATTTCTTAAAGAAACCCCAGACTCCAAAGAAGAAAGAAGCGCCGAAAATGAGAGCTAAAATTCCTGCGAGGATTGCCTGAGAGGTAATAATTTCAATAGAGGCCTGATGAAAATGAAGACCAATAATTGTATAGAAGGCCTCATAGGCCGTAGACGAAAACATAAGTGATCCTCAGTTAAAGATTTTTTTTAATGTTTAAATAAGAGAAGCTGTTTTATCGAAGTCATCAAATTGAATAGGACAAGAAGGTTTTTGAATACTTTTTAGCCCCTAGAACCCTTGGAGACTTTTAGTTTCTAAAAGTCTCAGGCCGAATACGTTGAGTAGTGGTATAATTCGAAGAGAATGCATAGCTCTCTGGGGAACTCCACTCTAGGAAGTTTAAGCCCAAAAAAAATTTGCAGAACAAAACGGCTATGTTGCTTGCACGGCTATTTGTGTCGATAAAGAAAGGACAGCAAGGAAACCACACAGGCTTTTACAGATGGTTTTTATAAAATTAAAATAATTTACCGCCCCGGCAATCAAGTGTATTTTGTTCAAGATGGAAATGAGATAATTACGTTTTTCGTTGATAGTGATAAGAAATCTCAAAAGTACGACATGGAGAGTCAGGAAAATTTAAAAGGAATCATGGCAAATGGATATGAAGATTCAAATGACTTAGTCCCAATCAAATTTGGAAACGTGGAGTTTTCTTCAGCCTGTATGATAAACTCATTAATGAGGGAGACATGAACATACATGAAGCTTTTCTAGAAAATTTTATCACAGACTGTTTTTACGAACTTGAATGCAAGGCCGATATTTCTATCCAATGTGTTTCCAACTTCTTCAAGAAAATAAACATTTTTTCTACTGAGCCTATCGACAAATATCTTCAAAAGACTTTGGGCCAAAAATAACGATGAGTATTGAATCAGCTAAAGACGAGGTTAAATAATGAATTGCCACTATGTCACTCGTTCGCTGACTAAACCGTGGGAAGGAAAGGAGCGAAAGCTTACCTACTACGATTTTAAGTCAGACTCTATCCTTGAAGGAACGTCTAAAACGCTTTTTGCTAAAAAAGATCTTATTGAAAAAAAATACGAGGATGCTCTAAGTCGGCTAATTGAACGCCCTCTTGGTATATTCAAGCGACAGATACGAGAAAAAAAGCAAAACGAAGTAGATAACTGGAATGTATTCAGAGCACTCTTTTTGTATTTTTTTGTTCAAACAGCACGTTTTTCTAAATTCTTAGCTGATGATTCTGAAAACCCTGAAAATACTCTTGAGGAGCTGCTATCTATGGAGGAAGCAGCTCTTAATACGATAGTTTCAAAATATATGGAAAAATTTTCTGTAGCAGCTATTGGCCTACCTGATGACCATGTTTTGTTGTTTCCCGAAACAGGTTTTTTTACATTTCCCTTAATGGATTCTGGGTGTGTTACAGGATTCACTTTCTCTTATGCCGTTCCTCTTTTTCCTAGTTTAGCATTGGCACTTGTACCAAAGATACTTGAAAAATCTTACGAAGACCAAGTTAAGAAACAATTAATGTCATATTCCGTTGGTATAAATGAGGATAATTGCAACCGTATTGTAATTCCAGCCAATTTGTTAGAAGTAAATGAAGGAGCAGCAATCATAGAAGGAATTAAGTATTATAGGAAAATATCAATTGAGACTGCCCAGAATATCCACAAACTTAGATCATTGGTATTTCAAATGTACGAAAACTTTAACTTGAAAATTGGGCCTGTTTGAAAACCGTTTACGATTCCTGGAATGAAATTTTATACTGACGTGATTTAGATTTTCAAGTACCCATCGCCTGAAAATTTTCAGCGAAAAGAGTTTCAAGTTGGTTGCGATATTTTCTAATTCCTCGAAAAAATTTACTACAAGCTTTGGAAAAATCGTCCAAAGTTTCATAATATTTCATCGACAAAACTTCTTCTCGAAAGAACCTCCACAGTCTCTCTGCATGATTTAAATTTGGGGAATATGGCGGCAAATATTTAATTTTTATATTCAAGTCTTTGGCCAAATTACGAACTTTTTTTGACCTATTATAACTGGCATTATCCATGATCACATATATTTTATTTTCATCTGGATTTTTCAGCTTTATGGCTTTTAGCAATTCACAGATGGCATCTTTGTTAACAGTAGCACTTTGTCTTGTCACAATATCAAGATTCTGAATATTTACGGCCCCATTGATATTTAGATGAGCACGACCGCTATTGCATGGTATGAACTTATCAAAACCTTTTTTAATCCATCCATACCCCATTACGGGGCAATGCCTAGGATGAGCAGAATCCACAAAATAGACAGGACCAAGGGACTTGAAGCCGTTATATTGATTTAAAAAATGTTGTTGTCTTTCTTTATCTGCTTTGCATGGGGTTTTCTTTGGCTTTTTATAGCTAAAACCTAGCGACTTCAAAAGACGTCTTACAGAGTTATTTTTATATTCAACTCCAAAACGATCTTTGATATATTTTGAAACTTCCGAAGTTCGCCGATAAGTATTTTCTGATAAATGGTTGTGGAGAAGGTCCAACTCGGCCGGTGAGAGGCAAGATCTTTTTGCTTTATATTGATCATTAAAAAGTCGTTCTAAACCGCCTTCTTTATATCTCTTTCTCCAATTTGCAATAGTTCCCTCATCTATAAAAAAAGCCTCACAAATTTTTTTATAAGTCCAAGCATCGTCGAGTAACAATATAACTCTGATACGGTCGGCCTGCTTTCGATTTCTCTCAGCTTTAAGCTCCGAGACAAGATTAATTCTTTCTTCAATTTTTAAAAACTTAGACATAGGTGATATTAAGCCAAATTGAATATGAGGCCAAGACTATGTGCACAGGAAAAGCTAAATCATGTCAGTATATTATATCTAGAATTAATTCGTGGTGGAAATCAAAAGTCTTTATAGCAGCCTATCCCGTCGGCACAATCAAAAAACTGATAGTCAATACTTTTTGAGATCTTTGCTTTTTCATCTGTTCTCATCGCTTCCTCTACGACTCCCTTTTGATACTTCGCACCCTCTTTATTGATCTGATATAGCGCCTTATTAAGAGGAGTCGATTGATGCTGCTCGAGGGCAAGAGTCATCTCGATTTGATCCTTAAGGACTCGAGTTTTTCTAATGGCGTCGTTCTGTCTTCGGGAAGGAAGGTGAGGGTTGGTGGTAAGTTTGGCGGAGGCAAAATCGAGTGTCTTCCCCATGTCGTCACTAAAAACGGTCATGGCTATTGATTCAGAAAGTTTTTTGCAAGCGACTTCTCTTTTAGCATGAGGAAGATAGGTCAAAGAGAGAATCGTTTGTCTATCTATGAGGTGATGGTCCGCCCCTTCACTAATTTTATCTAGGTCATTGTCACTTATTAGGTTATTCAGATCAGTACGATAGCCTCCTTGAGCGATGACTTTGCCGACTAAATCATTACAAAGACTTTTCTGAGAGTTTTCTTTGAGCTGATTTAGATACGTTCGCGGCGTGAGCTGAACTTTATGAGGCCCGTAGTCCAAGGAGATTTGGCCTCGTTTAATAACCGTATCGCCGATAAATGCCTTGGTCAGGTTTACAAACCTTTGAGCTTTTTCATTTTTTAGACCCGCCCATTTTGCCGTGCTCCCAATAAGCCTATTCTCTACGGTATTTCCATCTCCGGCCCAGTCGGAGAGGTCAAAGCCAGTTGAGTTTTTACAAGACTCCATCGCCTTCTCAAAATTTCCTCCGCTTGATTGGTTTGCTCGTCGAACACATTGGGCCCTTTGCTCGTCAAATTCTGATACTTTGGAATCGGTATAAGAGTCGATTGCCTTACACTGATCCATCCTAAGTTGGGCCAAAAAATCTGAACGAACTCTCGAATGCTTCAAAATGCTACACCAGGTCGGTGAAAAATAGCAGGTCAGAAGCATTGGCGAGGCCGATAAGATGCTACTTCCCATATCTCCGAGGTACTTTGCATCTAAGATATTTTTAAGCGCCGATTGAAGGGTATTCTTTACTGATAGATTTCCACAATCTCCACCAGAGACCCCTAGGTCTACTGACAGATCCACCGTTCTCGCCTCATCAAAAATACGATCTCTGCTTCGCCCATGGGTTCCGAACAAATAATCAGAGGGCCGAAGCCTTCCGACGCTGCGATAGTCAAGGTCACCAACCGCCGAAATAGCACACACAGGAATCCATATTGATGATAGCATCAAAAATTGCTTAAACATAAATGCTCCTAAAGTTTTTAAATTGAGTTCAAAAGATGGCCTCGTGGCCTAGGCGTCTGACTTCAGAAATTCAAGCGCTTCCCATTTATCTTCGAATTTATCCAATGCTTCTAAAGCGAGCTGGGTGTCTTTGGCATTGGTTGGGCTCATCCATTTTCCGGACTTTGATCGTTTAAATTTGAAAGCACCCTTTTTTGTTTTGTTTTTATTGATGAAAAAAACTTCAGCGTGTTTTCCGTCAATAGTTCGCAGAGACTTGACGATTTCTGAAGATGCCTCATCGAGAAGTGAGGATTTCTCGACAATGTAGTCGACGTTGTCACTGTTCATTTGCATGAAGACGTAGTTCGAGGCAACTGACCAAAATGCCTTTCCAACCTCGAGCTCGAAGTAGTTTTGAGGTCTCGGCGTGAGAGTGATAAGCCAGCAGCCTCGCTTTCTCATTGTTTCAGCAAAGTCGATCGCAAAATCTCTAAAATAAGGATTATTTCGGCCAAGCATTGCAAACTCTTCCATGACGATAAATCCCGTTCTACCTAGGTTTTCGGGTAAAGATAGGATTTGCCGAATCTCTTCAATCACCGACATTGTCATGAGGGTCTGAAGAACCGGATCGCCGTCAAGTGAGTCTAGATCGTAGATGTAGAAGAGCTGCGATTTTTTTGAGGGTTCTGCTCCTCCTTTAAAAAACTTTGCGTAAATACCGTCCCCGTAAAAGGGTTTCAGTTTGGAAAGCAAAGGTTCTGTAATGAGCTTGAAATTCTCACCCCTGTCGCTAGAGAGAGAGGCCAGCTCAACGACAAAATCGTCCATTGTTAATTCTACGATCTTTTGGTGAGATCGGTTGACCAATTCTCCCTCGACATAGGCGATACCAGCCTGACTGCATTTTTTGGTATAGGCAAGCTTCAATGCCTTTGCTATAGCTGCCTGGTGCTCGCTTTCAATTGCAAAGGATGGGGATGTGAGGGTCACGGCAGAAGAGATGAGCTTTGTTAGAAATGCTATTTTTTCTTCGTCGTAGGCCCCTCGGAAAGGAGAAAAGGGAATCTCGCCCTTTCGGTCAAATACAGTAAGGTTTCCGTCATAGTAGTCTGAAAGCATCGAGTAAGAGCTTTTCTTGTCGATGATGAATACAATAGGTTCAGGGTTCATCCTCTTTGCAGCTTGCAAACATTCAATGACGAATGCCGATTTTCCTGAACCTGTATCTGCTAAGACTGCGGTATGGTTTGACGTTTCATTTTCCAGTAAGGAAAAAGCAGCGAGATTGTTTTCACGGGACTGGAAAACTGACATTGGTTTTTCAAGACCTCTAAAAGAGTCGAAAACAGGTAGGAATTTGACAGCATCTGACCGAAGAATCTTGATTGCTCTGGCCGTAGAGTAGTCTGAGTCAGGCCCATAAAAAAATGGCAAAGAATTCAGGGCCAATCCAAGACCAATGTCTTCTTCCCTTATGACCTCACACTCTAGCTTGTTGGTGAAAATGTGAAGAATCTTTTGAGTTTTTTCATCGAGTTCTTCATCAGTTTCACCTTCAAGCATAACATTAAAGGTTAGATGAATACAGCGATCACTTCGGGCCAATCTATCTTGAACTTCTTTAATCTCATCTCTTTGGATTTTGGCCATCGCTGTTGGCGCGTGTTCTAAAAAGAACTCTTTCGTATCAAAAAAAAGCTTAGTCTTTGCTTTAGAAGGGAAAGAGAAATTTAGGGAGATGTGGAAAGGAAATAAGGTTTCAGAACCCAAAAAATAGGCCATTCCTCCAGGATAAGCGTATAAAGGACTCGTCTTGAGAGTGAGAGTTCTCGACTTTACACCTTCTCGTTCAATGCCGCTGTGATCGAGGGTTGGAGAATTGTAGAGGCATTGTTTCGAAAGAGAAACCTCATTATTGACCGGTGCGAATTTTCTCAAATGATAAGTTTTTGGATTGAAGAATCGCCTGAGTAGATCAACCAGTTCCTTGTCATTTTGCTTTGTTATTTCCACGCTCGAGGCATTTTGAACAGTTCGAAGAATTTGTTTAAATTCTTGTAGCTCTGAAATGAAGCCTTTCATCTCCATGTAAAGGATTGCTTCACTTCTTTCAGCGAAAAACCGCCTTTTTGAGCTTGATGTTTTAGGAAAATAGCGAATAGAAAGGTAAGTCGAACGCCTAAGAGGCGTGGAGTCTGACTCCATTTCACAAGATGCTCGAATTTCATCAAGTCTTTCATCGAAGAGATACTTACTAACGGGATGTGCACCTTTATATGAATCTGAAAATTTTTTGAGTTGCCCTTCAAAGGGTGAAAGTCTTGATTGTTCAAAATGAACTTGAAAAGTACAATTCTCTGGCAGGGAAAAAAGAGGTTTAAGTCCCTTCACTGCCTGGATGATCTCTTTCGAGGTCATCGTTTCATGCTCCAAAAGCTTCATCTTGTAGATGGCACCCAAAGAGCCATCTTTTAGGAGAAAGATTCCTTCGCCCGCCAAATACTCTTCGTAAGGAAGGAGCTCGGATAGTGACGAAGGTCTTGAGAAAAGGGCCTCCGTGAATGACTTTCTTTGCGAGGTCTTAGAATTTAGAAAAGATTTTTTTGGCATTGATAGTCCTCTGTTCTACTTTCGAGAAAAAGCTCGATTCGTATGCCTGGATGGCCGCACTCCACCATTGGGATTTTTGACTTTCTTCATTTCCCATTTGGATGTCTCGACAATTGAGCGAAGAAAACCGCCACGGAAGTAGTCTCCTTGCGGGGTCTCATGGGGGTGGATATAGATGTCGACCTTCTTGGCGACAGTTTTATTGGGAACAAAAAGAGAGTCTTTGCTCCCAAAAATTTTTTCCTCATTTATTTGGGCATTGTAGTTGGCCCTTTTCTCAAGCATATTGATGCTTGGCGCACGGGTCGTTGAGCAAGAGGAAATGGCGAGGCCTAGGCCTAGAATAACTAAAGCTTTCATGTGAATCTCCATTTTTTTTAATTAGTCGTTGAATCTACTTAGGTAGGAATACCGACCTAGGCCTTTTGCTGATTTTTTTTCACGTTTGAAATACCAGCTAGGAAGGTCCACTGTTTCGTTGACCACAATCCAAACGTCTTGGCCTGAACCGATATTGATCGTTGGTAGTAGGTTTTGAGCTTGTTTTAGATACCAGTTTGTAACAAGAGATGCAGCATTACTCGCACCACCTGCTAACATGTGTTTTGTTTGATCTCCCGTGATGACTGAGGTTGAGCCGCCCAGTGGTGTGGCCTGTGCGGTTGTTTGGGCAGTTTGAATTGCGCTTCCCACTCCTTGAACGATCGAGCTAAGAAAGCCCATGGTTGCAACACGGTCTTGCTTGGAGTTGACCTCACCGATGACTCCGAAGCTAGAGTCGACGCTATCCGCCACATAGCCATTGAACTCAATATCGAACATCCTTCCAGATTTAGAAACGCAAGAGATTCTCGAGGCCTGCATTTCAACTCTTTCTATGGAGAGATTTCCTTTTGATTTTGCAATGATAAAGCAGCCGGAAAGATCAATTTTAGAGCGGTTCGGTCCCACAAACGAAAAATCGGCCTGAAGCAAAACAGGGACTGGTCTGGTCTCATTCGCTTCAACCCCTGTCAGGAGCTTTGCTTTTAAAAAGGAGCCGGCCGGAAGCTTAACTCCCATACGCTGTGGACTTTTAGTTGAAGTGACGGGAAACGAAATAATTGAGGGGCCTCTCCTGGATCTTGAAGAAAACTTGGCCGAAAATCGCCCACCGTTTAAGGGTTTCACGCCCTCGTAAGAAGAAGTCGGTATTTGACCCGCGCGGTATTTTGAATTTTGTTGGTTGTAATAAGGTTTTTCCCCTTCACTCCCACTGGAGTCTTTTTGTGTACTGCTTTCATCCTCACCTTGTTCGAGATTCGGTATAGCTTCATTTTTTTTCTTCTCTTTTTCTTGAGTTTCAGGGCTTTCATCTTTCTCTGGTATGTTCGAGATAAAATTCTCAATTTTCTTGATAGATGCATAGAGATCCTTGATCGAAGTTTCGATTTTTTTCACTTTATTGGAGTTTATTTTTTCTTGCCTTTCGTAGACTTCTCGGCCATTGGAAATAATTTCACCTCCTTGGAGATTTACTTTCTCCTTATAGTGGAAGACATGAGTTTCCTGATTTTGACCTTGAGAATAAAGATAAAGTGCACCCACTAGGACCGCTCCGATGCAAGAAGGAAGGGCATATCTATTTTTTAGATGAATTTCCCTAAAGACTTCTTTGGTCTTTTTTAAGTTAATTTTTTTCAAAAATGACTCCTGGGTTCAGAATTTTTGATTCATTTATTAGTCGGGATGAGTTTTATAGAGCGTCGTTCATATTCCTATTAAATAAACCACACAAACGCTGGGGGATGGAATAAATCGAAGGAAGCTATTTTTTCGAAACCGTTCCGATAGGAAGATTGATGTTGTAGTAAACTGAGGAGGGTTTTGCCACAATCCTCAGAAACGTGGCGGATTTTGGAGAAAGGGCCTCTTTATCTACTTGTGACAAAATCGCCTGATTAGGTGTTCCAAGATATAAAGACCTAACGTCGATCTTCATAATTTTTGATCGGCTTGTGTTCCTTATTTTGAAAACATAACCATTATACTTTCCGGTGGTATAGACTCTTAAAAGGTTGGCAGAAATACCACTCATTCCAGTATTCACTGTCCTTACCAGTGATTTTACTTTAACCCCGACTATTTGATCCCACCTTATCATTCCCTTCATAAGTTCAAGGTCTGAAATATCAGGGCCAGAATTGGCCGCTTTTTCAATTAAGTCTTCTTTTGGCAGAAAATCGTAAAAACTATCAGTCTTTTCAGGAATGCCCTTGGACAAGATACGAATCTTCGTATTCACGACCGCACCATTAGCGAGGATGAAGGTAAGGTTGCCAGAACCTTTCGAAAACCTTGGCGTAACTGAAAGAACAGCATAGTCGGGGTTTTTTTCATCTGACGGTTCGATTTGAAATTTCGGGGCACGGGTGATCGTCTTTACGGGCCCGTTAAATCGAAATATTGTATCTCCTCCAAACTCCACGGTGACATTTTCGACTTCACTACCATAGTAGATTGTTCGTGCTTCACAAGTTCCTGAAAACATGGCCCAGCCAATATAGATTCCGACTAAAATCAAAACGATATGATTGAGTACTTCCCGCGCTGCGACTCTAATCATCGTAATAAGTCTGTCGAATCCTAGTTTTAGAAATTTTTCAGTCGACTTCATTTTTCCTTCCTTTGTTTGTATTGTTTTTGCTCTAAAAGAGATTTTTTGGCTCTGAAGCTTTCTTCTTTAGACCAGCCGAGTTTTGATATCTGCAAGTACCAGCGCTTACCTTTTTTTGGGGGGACCAGCTTTAGATCCATTTCTATGACCTGGTTTTCGTGTCCCAGATATTGCCTATTCGCATAAATTTCTGCTCTGGCAATCACTGTAGAGTGATAGTTGCCATCTCTATCCGTTCTAATCTCTTTTTCAACCACTGTGAGGATCTGTGAGATGCCTTCTTCCTTCACTTGATCTATCCAATCGGCCGTCTTGATTTCAAACTCTACCTTTAGCTTATCGCTCATAAATCTTTTGAGAGATTTGTACTGCTCGTCGATATTATTTGAATTGATATTTCCAAGGTCAGATAGAAAATCAGTGACTGCATCTCTCACATAGGATTCTGGTATAGCCTGAGGCGTAGCTGTCGTAAAATCAAGAACACCAGGTGCCAGAATATATTCTTTCTCCCTGAGCTTTTTGTGGAGAGACGAAACTTCCATTCTGGTAGTGATAAATAGCAGGGCCAAGCAAGATAGCAGAATGCCTATGATGAGTTTTAGGTTCGATTTCTCAAGTTTGTGCGCGGCCTCAAATACAACATATTTCGGGAGCTCTTTTAGGTCGACCCCAGCAAAGGTGCCTTTGATTTGGGATTCAACCTTTTTTCCTTCGATACCTTTTTCGATCGGGCCAAACAGCTTTCGTCTAATATTTTCTATTTTCAAAATTTTTCCTTTTTTTAGTCTGAAAATTTTTTCTTTCCTTTTGGATTTATGATTCCAGGCAAGTCCATTCCAAACTTTTTATATAGGTAGTGAAAGTAGATGCCCTTTTCGTGCCTTCTTCTCACTATGGGTGCGATTCCCAAAACGACGAAAAGTAGAGAAAACATGAGTGTCCAAGATGAAAAGAGAACTCCGAATAGCATGATCACAAGAAGAGATGCGAACACTTCGCTGAGCTCAAAATACTCAAAGACGAGTATAGGAGAGTCAATTGTTTGGTTCACTCTTGTGCTAAAATTTTCTCTGATATGCTCGTAGCTATACATAAAACCTTCCAATAGACTCAATGACGGAGAAAAGAGTCCCTCCACCGATATCGAAAACGTTTTTAACTAACTGCGGGGTGAGTCCAACGACGAGTGCGCCAATTATCGATATAAAGGCCATGCCGAACGCCTGGTTTTTAAGCGAAATTCCTGCGTTCAGTATGAGCAATCCAGAAAATATTCTGGAAAGCCAAGAAAAGAGGGCGCTATCAATAATTCTGAGAAGAGTTCCTGCCGCCTGAAGCTTATCGCTTTGGTCGGTTCCCGGAAGATTTGGAATTTGCGCCATAGAGGGTTCTATAAGCACGGAAATAAGCCAGAAAAAAAGTAAAACTATGATGGGAATCCAAAATGAGTGGCGACTCCTGTTTTCGATTTCCAGTTCTCGTTCGCGCAGTTTTGCAAGCTGCGCTCTCGTGTATGATTCAAGCATTATCGTTCTCCTTGTGAATGAATTTAGAAGAGAGCTTTCTTGCCAAAGTGGATTTGGCGAAACGTATTTTGCGCTCTTTTAGCTCTTTCGTTTCTAGAGCTCAGCGCACATGGCCTAACTTTTGTGATTGAAAAATTTTTGAGAAAATTTATTGGGATCGAATAAATCCCAGGACTTGTTCGCTGGTTCTAAAACCGTTCAGTCTGTAGACGACATTTTTCTTTCGATCTGCAATAAAGAGGACTGGCCAAGAATTAATGTTTTTTTCTTTGATTTCTTTTTTGGTCGCTTTTGTTACCGGAAATGGAAGGGAAAGGATCATTCTTGGTTGAGGGTCAATCTGTCTGATCTCAACGTAAAATCCTCTTGATTGTAGCTGCTTTAGAGTGCCGATCATTTTTTTGCAGTAAGGGCAAGACGACTCAAAATACATTCGAAAGTGAAATCTTTTTATCGGCATTGGAGGCCCAATACTATTTTTTGCTACACTTGCAAGTATTTCTCGGGAGGCGCTTGCCTCCTTCTTGTTTCTTGCCAGGTACTGCTTGACTCTGCTCTGTAGCCTTGCGGAGAGCTCATTTTTCTTTTCAATGTAAGAGAACCAATTTTTGATATTCTGGTCACTTGGATCTCTGGCAAGTTCCATAAAAGGTGCAGGAGGAGTATAGTTTCCCTCTTTGAAGAATTCGTCATTTTGAGGGTCGAGAGAACGACTCCAATCAAACTTTTTTCTTTTTTTTTGAAGCTTAGGTTTTTGTTCTTCGGTGGCGTTATCACGAGCTGAATCCTTTTCGCTGCTTCTCCAGTAGTCAATATCGTTTAAAAAGTAGTTAAAACAATGCCCACTTGTTGATAAAATGATGGCGAGGAAACCTACTATTGGTCTGCACTTATGAGGCATAATACTTCCTTGGTTCTTTGATATTTATTGAGCTAAAAGCTCTTGATAGTCTGCTAGACCCTGGACAACGAGATTTGTCACCTGATCTTTAAGGGTATCGGTGTAGCCAAAGTCTACCGACTCTTGCTGCAATAGCTGGCCTATTTCATGTTTATCTAAGTATTCGAGAATTGCTGTTTTTCCAGTCAATCCTCCTTGGCATGATAGGCATCCCAATGCGTGGATCGTTTTTACATTTACTGGGAAGTCGCTTTTTCTTAGGCTTAAAGAACTACTGACTTTAGAAAGGTCTACCGACTTTGAACATTCCTTACAAAGCTCGGGTATGAGTCTCTGAGCGCAACTCAAGATGAGGTTACTTCTAATCGAAAGTTTATCTATCCCTAGGTTTATTAGCCTTTCGACAACAGCAACAGAACTATTGGCGTGAACGGTAGAAAGAACTAAGTGACCGGTTGAGGCAGCACTAAAGGCCGCTTTCGCTGTCTCGGGATCTCTTATTTCTCCAATAAGAATGATATCCGGGTCTTGTCGCATAAGTGCTCTAATCGCCAAAGCGAAATCCATATTCCCATTTTCTGTGATATTGGCCTGGTTGATACCCTTAAGTTCGTACTCGACGGGATTTTCAATAGTTGAGATGTTTTTTCTTTCTCGATCGATTTCGCTAAGGAGGGCGTAGAGGGTCGAAGTCTTTCCCGATCCGGTTGGCCCTGAGATTAAAATAAGACCACTTTTCTTTTGAACTGATTTCCTCAAGGCCATCAAGGACTTCGAAGAGAGCCCCGACCGGTCGAGCTCAAATTTTTTATTTTGCTCAATCAGCCTTAAAACAATTTTTTCCCCATGGAGAGTCGGAAAACTGTTGACCCTAGCGTCATGATAATAATCCTTAAAATTTGCCCGACAGTCTTGAGGCCTTCCTGAGACTGCAAGGTCAAGACCTACGATATCTTTTACCTTTGAAATAAAGCTTTCTCGATGAATTTCCCCTAGCTCTTGGTCTAAAATGAGTTGGCCATGAACTCTCATTTTTATAAAAATTCCCTTTTCATGAGGTTCTATATGAATGTCACTTGAACCGACTTCGATGGCCTTTAAAAGAATTCTTTTAAATAATTGGTTGTAGGGAAATGGTAGTTTTAATTTTTCGCCACTTGAGAGCTCAGAATGAACGTAGAGACCGGAAGTAGATGTTTCGGTTTCTTTTCTCTCCTCAGCTACGAACTCAAAAATTTCACGGCTTGCTATCTTTGCATGAACTCGCTTTGATGAATGAATTTCAACTCTTTCAATCATTTCGTCATCGATTGTTTCTGGAAATAAAAGGGTTGCCTCTTCAGATGATTCATCGATAACCAGGTAGTTGTCGCTATCAACAAATTGAGAAAGAGGGCCATTTCGGTGTTTATTTGCCATTTCTTGCAAAGACTTTGCAGAATGGCAGGTTTTCGCATTCAAATATTGCGAAAGACCAATATTAAGTGCCTCGGTTGAGAGATAACCTAGGGATACAAGAATGCGGCCTAACTTCTTTTTTTTAAATCTACTTTGAACTTTCAGAGCTACGCTCAATTGCTCCTCTGATATCATCTCTTCGGTTTTTATAAATTCTCCAAACATGGCCTATAAACCTTTGCAGATTGATTTTACTATTGATGGCCAGGCATTCGTTGTTGCAACGTAAGGTATGTCTCTCGTGCATTGAACTTTCTTCCACACAGCATAGAGGTAATTACTAGGCCTTCCACTTTTTATGCGTCCAATCTCATTTACTTTTTTAGTGCGGAGAATGCCCACATTTTGTCCTTCCCTGAAACAACTCGAACCATTTGGGAGAATCATCTGCCATTTCTCATCTCCAAAGCGAGGAACACTGCCGAACACTTCATTGCCAAGACTGGTTATCCGTGAGGAAATAACCAGTGAGGCCGTATTTTGATCTGAACTGAAAACAGTGCCATATCTGGGATAATTCATTCCCCAGCCCGAACAGACTGGAAGTGTGCTCGGAGGAAACCGCCTCATCCAGGCCCTCGTTGACGAACAAATTGGTGAGGCATTTCGCGGTAGTGTAGGTTGACCACCGAAAGACGTGGCCGCCCCCTTCAATAGACATGCTTTTGGAGCGGCAGACCAAGCGAGCCACTTTGGCTGAAGCTTATCCGCTTCCCCTGTTTTCCAAAGATCGCCCAGCTGTTCGCTCATCGAGGAAAAGCACATCATCTCTGATGGCGCCCCCCCGCAAGGCATTCCACTGAACCCCATTGATGTATATGGGACGTTGATTGTATGAGCATGGAAAGAGTGATTACCTTCGTCTGCTTCTGCCCCAAAAGGGATACGCTCAGCTATGCTTGCGAACTGGGGAATGACACCTGGTGCAGAGCTAAAAAAAGATTGACCAGGTTGAGAGACGACTTCAATAAAGTGCTGCGGCACGTAATAAGAGAAATGGGCACATGGCCTTGGAGGAAATCCACATACACTTGTTGAAATCGATAAACCCAAGCAGCTTTTAAATGCACTTGTCGATACAACGGAGCAAATATTTGGAAATCCATGGACGATTGATGTCATCAAAGCAAAGAGTACCGACAGCAAAACTTTCCTCATGAGAGTTCCTTGTAGTAGATAAAGAGCAATTGAATGATGAAGGTCTGAACTGAAGTGAGCACGAGACCTCCGCCGAGAACTTGCCATTTGAATCGAAGCAGCTCATCTACCTTGTCATCGATCTTCTCGACTCTTGCCACTAGATATTCCAGTAAAGAATTTTGCATTTTTTCTCCGTAAATTTTGAGCTATTTGTTGAATCTTTCGAAATCAGCCAAGGGCAACTTCTTGGAACTCCCAGCGAGGCTCTGCCTCAACCAGCTTTTTGATAAGCTCTTGACGTAGGCCCGAAATCGCCTCACTAATGTGGGCCTCGACACTACTTTTCTTCATTCTTAGGTTTAGGGCGATAGTATCGACATCGAGGTCAAGCCAGAATTTCATTCGAATGACGTTACGCTGCTCTGGCGGAAGTGAATCAACCATTTTATCCATGAAACTCAACCTTTGAAGGGCAGAGCTCATTTCTGGAGTTTGTGACTTGATGTTTTTTTCTTCAGGTATTGATGAACGACATAGTGATTCAATCATTGCAATCCTCCATTGGGTAAAGTTCTATTATTGAGTATGGCCATTAAATAGTTTGGACAGTATCGAACATCTGTAGCGAATCGCTGTGAAATCTTCTTGAATCGCCCCTTGACGAAAAAATAGGTTGAACGATTGTATTTTTCCAATAGTTCGTTGAAAAAATTTAGCGTGATAAGCCCAGCGTCTGAATGTACCTCTTCAAATTTTTCGAAGTATCTCATGAGTAAATTTTGAGGAGAGCTAGACTTAATAAAATTTCTGCAAACTGGATTTAAACCTAGGTCAGAAATGAAGATCTCAATCGTCTTGACTGCCTTGGTCGATGTCACTTTAATTTGGAAGTTTCCGGCTGGGATTTTTCCATTCTTTATAGCAAAGAAGATATCTCTTCGTAGAAACGGGACCAACTCTTCCGCACTAAATTTCTCAGTGGCCTTAAAATTGATTCCAATTAATTCCTTTTGTTTGCTCCTGAAAATTGGAACCAAACTCTGTGCCTCTTGTGATTCGTGCCAGCTTTTCATCATTTATTTTTCTCCGTTAAAAAAAAGTCCCCTTACCTATAGGGAAATTTGTCAACCATTTGTAAACCAACTCAGTAAGATCAGGGCCTTGGCCTAGCTTTTGATATTTCTTTTCTGGTGAGTGAGTTATCTTCAATTTTTTTTCGAAGCTTTTTGATCGCGGCCGTTTTCTTTTTCCCAATATACTGCCTGGAGAACCCTAGCCTTCTTGCGATATCAGATTGCTTAAGATTTTCTACGAAACACAAATCGATAATCTGAGTTTCAGTTTCGTTGAGACTCTTGCGTGCTTCTTCAAGAGCGCCGAGCAGGAGACCATTTTCCGTAGAAGACCCCTCCGTCGCTACGAGCGAAGCAAAGTCTTCCACAAGGAGTTCATCAATATTTGATGAGCTAGACACATATTTCTCGGACGTGGCCTCTATTGTTTGAAGATAATCTTCCCACTCATCCAGGGTCCATTCTTGGCACTCAATTTTTAGCTGCTCGTCTTTTTTGATGACTCCGTCTTCGCTAAGCCATGGGTGTTTCTGTTTGGCCTTAGACTGTGCCATTTTTTTCGAGAGGCCGTTTGAGTTTACAAACGGTTGACAACATTCCCTATTAGTATAGGGGGTACATTTTTTACAGCGGGTTTTTTTTGCCCTCTTTGATTTCTCAATTTTCATTCTTTCCTCCGAATTGTGTTGAATTTGATTTTCTTCAAGGGTCATTAATCAAATGGCGTGCCAAAGTTGAGAGACCTTGAAGCACCTGAAAATACTTAGATGCGTGTGTTTTTGAAGAGTGGAAAAATGCAGAGCAATGACCGCTAAAGTACAAACCTGGGAATGATTAACTTTGTGCATGGAGGTGCACGTTTTTATGCATTAAACATTCTTATTTCTCGGCTTCCTGTTTTTTTGCATTTATTAATGCAATGTTTTGCAAGCAGAACCAGTAAAAAGTTCATGATTGCTCGGAAAAGCACAATTTTTCTTGGATAAAAATTCTCTTCTGCTATAAAGCGCAGGCAAACACATTGGTGAAAGGAAAGAGAATTGAGCTTTAGAATGCTTATTGTAGAAGACGACAAATACAAGTCCGAAATTTATAAAGATTTGTTTGAAAAGAGAATGAAAGGCACTTTCAAAGTATCTGTCGCCAATACATTTATCGAGGCCGAGTCAACGCTGAGAAGAAACAAGCATCGACCTTTTGACTATATTCTTTTAGACCATGATCTCGACAATGGAAGGAAAGGTATTGAACTAGTCGGACCTGCAAAATATTACGGGCATAGAAATATTTCTGTGCTTACCGCAAACGAAGATGATCTACTCCTTGCGAAATCCTACTTTACTCTTGGTGCGAAAGACTACTTCGTAAAGGGTCAGTTCTTCACCAAGTTTGATTCAATTTATAACAGAATCTATTTTCAAATTGATCAAAGTTCACTGGTCGATAGATTGAGAGAGAAATTCGTCACAAACGATAAAAAATTTTTACTGGAGGCCGCTCGATCTGCTTTCAAAAGCACAGAGCATGTTATTTTTCTTGAGGGACAATCTGGAACCGGAAAAAACGCACTGGCAAAAGGAATTCATCATATTTCTGGAAGAGAAGGGCCTTTTATCGAGCTAGACTCAACTGTTTTCACTGGAAGTGATGGCAACATCGTTAACTCTAAACTTTTTGGCCATGAGAAAGGAACTTGGACCGGTGCAGATAGAGAAAAAGTGGGGGCTTTCGAACGTGCAAATGGCGGAACCATCTTTATCAATGAAATCGATAAAATGGATATTATCACTCAAGGCAAGCTTCTTACTTTCTTTGACGACCGAACTATTAAAAAATGGTCGGCAGACGGTAAAACGCAACCAAAAAAAATTGACGTACGAGTCATTATCGCTTCGGCAAAAAACCTTGAGTCTCAAGTTAGAAGGGGAGCGTTTGAAGATAATCTTTACAAGAGAATTTCGGCGGGACGCATTAATCTCAAACCTTTGCGCGAAAGACCTGAAGATGTAAAAACCCTGATTGAGTATTTTTTAAGTTCTAAGAATCGTGAAAAAGTAATTGCGATTGAAGACGATGCAAGACACTCCTTAGAGGCATATCTTTGGGACGGAAACGTCCGACAACTCGACCATGAGATTACCGAACTTTTTTCGAAAGACTCCAGTATTATAACGATGGAGCACCTTCCGGAATATATTATCAATAACAGACCGTCTGTGGATTATTCAAAGTCTAAAAATAATAACTTGGACTCAAGCATCCTCATTGAAGGTATGTCGGAGATGGGCCTTAGGAATTTCACCGAAAAACTAGAGGTAGATGCCTTCCGTGAGGTTTATCTTCGGGTAGGAAGGATAAAAGCAAAGGCCTATAAGCAGCTTAAAATCTCACGAACCCAAGCAGAAAAAATAATAGAACGAGGACATAGCTATTATGGAGTTAACTACCTCAAGTAGTGGAGTGAACTTATGCTAAGAAAACATGACGCATTGAATTTGCTTGAAGGCCTGAGCTACGCATTCAGAAAAATGGCCGAAGAAAACGCCTCGATATTATCATCGAGGCATTTCTCGCAGGCAATTGAGTATGGAAAAGGTATCGAAGGGATATTGAGAGGGAGAGATATGGAATCAAGAGACTCTTCTTTTTTTCCTTCTATACCGGGCGAACTCTCAATAAAAGACACTTCGGTTGGACAAGCAATATTCCTTGATAATGACGAGTACCTACTAGAAGGGTACCGAGGTATAGCATCCAGCTTTGGAGTGGAATCAGCTTCATTTTCTGACATCAAGGCATTTTGGTCGAACTACCCGAAGTATAACTCAAAAAAAAATAATATTTATATTGACCTCAATATCAATAAGGACCTGGATGGGCTGAAAATATTGAAATCATTGAAGGGAAAGTTTTTAGGACAATTATTTATCCACACCGGTATGCCCGAAAGTGAAGTCGTATCATTTAATAACGAGAGTTTTTTCTTTTTACAAAAGGGAGATTTGAGGGGAATGAAGAGATCTCTTCAATCTTTGGTGGACCGATGAGTATCGCTAGTGAAATAAGAATTTTTTCTCGGCCAGAAGTGATTTAGAAAGAGGCATGAATCCACTGGGAAATTTTTATTCAACGCAAATAACGTCAGGTTTCGTAAAAACTCTCTTGTCAGAAATCGTCAATCGAAGTGGTTTTAAAAGTACCTTCCTCAATTACGCTGACCGTGAAAACAAATTTCTTGGTGGTAGATTTAAGTGCAGTTACCAGCCCTCTCTGAGCTTGGAGTTGAGTGAGATAGAAGATGTAGGACCCTCTTTATCCTTTGAGAATAAGAGCCTCAAATACCTGAGAACAGTGAGAATAAAGCAGGGTACAGAGGGGATCAAAGACCCTGACGTTGTCGCTATCTTTCCAGAAAATTTTGAGAACCATATTGTCAGGGATGATGATGTCATTTTTTACTTCGTCGATAAATTTGCGAATCGTCATATGTGTCATACGAGAGAAATAATTAAACGATATGTCGTGAGCTCTCAATTTGATGCCATCAAATTCATATCTGAGGATTCTCTCGGATCGATTGTTTCAAATTGGGTAGTATTGCATGAAAAAAATCATCGCCAAGGCCCTCTGCCTATTCCAGATTCTTTGAAAGAAAAAAGCAATCGAATGACCGCGGCGGTTGAAGAATTGCGGGTAGATTTGTTATCGATGAAAGAATGCTTGAATAAGTCGAAAAATAGGAAAGATGAGTATCGAAAGACTTTCGAATTTATTCTTTCAGAAAGGCTATTGGGATATCCTTTTTTTAGGGATGTTGATTTGAACTTCGATGCAATATCATCCTGCATCCTCTATTCCCACCTACTCGAGCAACATCTACTGAAGTTTTCTGACCTTGAAATCAAACTTGATGAAAATCTTCTGCCAGGAATTGAGTCGCTACTAAGGAAGATTGAAATTTATGAAATCGAGTCTGAATCAATTGTAGATTTCGATGATCGAAAAAAATATATGAAAAAATTTATTGAAACCAATTTCAGTTTTGGACCAGGCAACATTCATTTTAAAGCACTAAAGGATCTCTATGTTTGATTTTAAAGGAAAGAAGGTATTGGTTTGCGGGGGGAGCAAAGGCATTGGAAAGGCCTCTGTTGATATGTTTTTGGAGGGCGGAGGTGAAGTATTCGTGGTATCAAGGAATTCAGCACCTGATATTGATAGATCTGCTTATAAACATATCACGGCCGATTTAACCTCTGAGAAAGCGATTGACTCCCTCAAAAAAGAGATAAGTGATATCTCTCCAGATATTTTGGTCAATAACTCAGGTGGCCCTCCACCCAATGATTCATTAAATATTTCATATCAAGACTATCTATTGGCCATGAACGCTCACTTTTATGCGCCCCAGAAACTTGTAGAAGCGGTGATCCCTGGCATGAAAAAGAGAAAATTTGGCAGGATTATAAATATCGTATCGATTTCTGCGAAACAACCAGTTCCAGATCTGTCTGTAAGCAACGCTTTTAGATCCGGGGTGATTAACTGGTCTAGGCGTCATTCAATAGAGTTCGCATCTTCAAATATTACTTTCAATTCAGTGCTTCCTGGATACACAGACACTGAAAGACTCCGTGATATTATTAACAATCGATCGAAAGATTCTGGTGCCAGTGCCTCTGCGATCCAACAAAAAATCACTGATTCTATTCCGATGAAAAGGCTCGCAAGGCCCGTGGAAGTGGCCAATTTAATATGTTTTCTATCGAGTGAGCTTGCCTCTTATATTACAGGCCAGAGTATTGCGGTGGACGGTGGGAAGGTTGGATCATGACAGCTAGATATAGCTACTCTGAAATTTTTATCAAATCTCTCCCGGTTGCAGTGGGTTACCTTTTCCTCGGTTTTACTTTTGGAGTCCTTCTCGAGCAAAAAGGTGGATCTGTGGAGATGTCTTTTTTAGTTGCATTGACTTCATTTGCAGGCTCCGCTCAATTTCTCGGTTTGAGTTTTTTGAATACGAATTTTAATCCATTTATATTATTAGGGGCCCTTCTCGTTTTAAATCTTCGCCATGTTCTTTACGCTATGTCTTGCATTCATGACCTGGGAAGACCTGGCATTTATCGAACATATCTTCTGTTCAGTTTGACTGACGAAAATTTTGCAATATTTCAAGACTATAAATCAGAAAATAAAAATCTAGGTAGAGAGTTATCGCAGAAACTCCTTTTAAAAGTGTTCGGTCTAAATCACCTCTATTGGATCTTGAGTTGTACTTTAGGGGCCATAGTAGGAGGGTATTTTAATATAGAGCTTGTGGGGTTTGATTTCGCCCTAACTGCCTTTTTCATCGTTGTATTTGTAGAGCGAATGAAGACATCGATAGGCTTCATGCCCAATATCCTCTCCTCAAGCTTAATAAGGAGAGCGTCAAAATGAGCCAATCAGCTTTGTTTATCACGGTGTTATCGGTTGCTTCGATTATCCCAAGATTGGCACCTATCCTCTGGGAAAAGAAGCTCTCGCGAGTCGTAGGTCATCGAACAATAGAGACCTTTGCTCCCACTATTTTAATGCTTGGATTGGTTATCTATTGTTATCGAGATTTAACTTTTAATGAAGAAGGTGTCTCGCGTATTGCCGCAGGGGTTTTGGTCGTTTTGGTTCAGTTGCGGTTACGCTCCACCACTAAAAGCATCCTCATGGGCACTTTATTTTATCTAATTGCAGTGAATGGTTTGGTGTCATGAAAAAAAATAAAAATTTTGTTCATGGCTTTAATGGTTTCGAGATTTTTGGCCTTCTGGTCGGTAGATTTGGTTTGACGTTGAAAGGTCTCCGGAGTCATCTCTCACTAGATAAGGACGTAGAGAAATGAAGAATGGAATTCTATACATAATTGTCGTGATGTCTATAGCAACAAAAGGACATGCAGCTTCGAGGAAATTAAAGGTATGCCTTACGGGAACAACCGTAAAAACAATTCCCCACTACGGTAAGGCATTCTATAACGGCGCTCTAATCGCAAAGGCCGAGCTGGAAGGCCAGTTTAAAAATTTATCGATTAACATTGAACGTAGGTTTTATGATCGGAGCGTAAAATCTGCGCTTTTAGCGGCACAACAAATGGTACGTGAACGTTGTCATGCAATCATAGGGTTTAGTACCGGGACTGACCTCCTTGCGGTTAGAGATTTAATAAAATTCAGTGGTGTCTTTACTCTATCGATATACGGAGATCGCCATCCCACCTTGGAGGAAATACCTCATTTGATAACGATGAAGCCAGCACCTAGATTAATCGTGAAAAGGCTTTTTGATGATCTTTCTCAGAAAATTAATGCGAGAAAGAAATTTCTGATTGTTACCGCTACAGATCGAATTGAGATGGTTGGTTATCGTTCGGCCTTTCAAAAGAAGCTGGACGAGAAAGGAAAGAAATTCATAAATGTGAGCGTTTCAGAAAAGCTAAACGACATTTCTGAGTTCAAGAAAGCTTTTAGGGCCGGCAAAGGTAAATTTGATGGGCTGATTTTGCTAACGAGGTCAAATCTCGCTGCTAAAATAACAGATTTCGCTACGGCCAATCAAGCCCCCAAATCAATGCCGCTTATTCTTGGAACCTCATATTTTGGTTCAAAAAGCCTACCTGCATACCTCGGTTGGTTAGAAAACAAAGATATCGAGGCCTACTATGCTCGACAAAACTGCATGGACGACTCATCAGCGGAATTTAAAATTTTTCTTCAAAAGTATCGAGCACGATACAAAAATGGACAATCTCCCATGATCCTCTCCGCGTATGTGTATGATGCTGTCAAAATGATTGGGATCGCGGCAGGTCGTATACCAAAGAAAAGAGAAATTAATCAAAGTTCGCTTCTGCGATCGCTATCCTCTATCAATTTCACAGGCCTTACTGGTATTTCGGTAGAGAAGGGGTTCGCTGTGAGGCATAAAAAGTCCTTTTTAATGAAAGTCGATGAAGATGGATATAGGTGTATAAATAAAAATGAATATCTCTAGCTGGATTACAGGCCAATTAATAAAGCTCTTTTTAGGATTTGCATTCTTTTTCGGAGTGGCATTTGTCTACGTCACAAATGTCGTCGATATCACTGAGGTCGAGTCATCTCTCATCGGTCTCGAGGCCACCTATATCGATACAGTCACCATGTTTGAAAAGAGAAGACAAGAGAGTAAAGATGCGAAAGAAATTCTAGAGATAGAGCAGGATAAAGAATTTTTCCTTTACAAGCTAATTGAAAGATATCAATTCGATTCTTATAAAATTTTTTCGGAAAAGTTCATGGGCTCTAAGTATAAAAGAAAGGAATTGACCAATTGCTCGCCTAGTAAGAGTCATAGTTTTCTGTGCGACTCCACATCTGAGGACAAAAAATATGCAATTTATCCCTTGGAGTGGAACGGTCGAACCTACGGCTACTTGGGACTGGGTAAAAAAATAACGGCCTTTTCAAGCAGCACAGAAACCTTGGCCTCGATGGGCATAATATTGATTTTAATATTTTCTTCGTTATTTATTTTTTCTTATTTTATTCTTCGAAAAATTAAAAATGAATTCAACCTCTTTAGAACACGAATTTCATCAGGCCTCATTAAGGCAAAAGCAGATTACCGTTTTACCGAGTTTGAGGAGATGGAAAAGATTGCGAATAGTAATTTGTCCCAAGAGAAGCAGCTGCAGGATTTAAGACTGAAATTGGCCGACGGAGAATTAAGGAGGGTCGCTCATGACCTGCAATCCCCAATCTATGCCATCAAAATTGCCCTGGATGTCTACTCAATTCAGCTACCACACCAAGTGAAGAGGATTCTTAAAGGGGCTGTTGGAAAATTAGAGCAAGCTTCTACCTATGGTTTGGCCATCGATAACCTTCAGGCAAATAAACCGAGTTTTCCTCTTCTTCCTGCTTTGACCGAAGTTGTCGAGCACTATGAATCTCTCACTAAGAGTCTCGGATTGGAAATCGAATTCGACTTTAAAATTGATACGAATATATTTAATGACGTAAGAGTCAATAGCAATAGGTATCTCTTCAATAGAGCGATTACTAACCTATTAAAAAATTCTCTTGAAGCACTCGGAAACACGCGGAACCAAAAAAAAATTGAGGTCAAAGTAACAAAAAATAGAAATTTTGTCTTGATTTCAATCTTCGACACTGGCGAAGGAATTCCAAAAAGCTCTTTGAGTAAAATCAAAAAGGGCGGGCATACGACAAAAAAATCTGGAAACGGAGTAGGTCTTAAGGAGTCCATTGTGTTTTTTGAAAAGTTAGGCGGAGGGACCGAGATTGAGTCTCAATTAGGGGTTTTCACATTGGTCAAGGTATCGCTTCCCTACATGGAAAGAGGACGGTTTCTGGAAGGCAATACAGTGGAGAATGCCGCCGTTGATTTAATGTGAGATAAAATGAACTGTTTGCTTGTTCGCTATAGGCGGTTTTTTAGCCCGGTGGATATATAAAGACAATTTTCCTAAAGAGGAGATTGAGTATTATAGAGATTTCATTAAGAAGCCATGAACAAAATAGCCTATGCCAAGTAGCGCTATCCCGCTCAAATAGCATGTCCAAAAACCTATGTTCAGCTTTTGAGATAGTAAAAATGGTATAAAAAACAGTAATGAGAACGGTATCGCAACAAAAACGCTTTTCGCATATTCGACAGATTGCTTGGCATCTCTCCACTCTAAATTAGAAAATGCCAAAGCAAGCAGCGTTGTGAGAGGCAGGGCCGTAAGAAAACCAGCCAAACTGGTTTTCTTTCCAGACAGCCAAGAAACCAAACTTATTAAGATTGCTGCGATAATAGTTTTACATATTGCAAGCCACATAATTTTCTACTTGTAAAATTAGCGGAGCTGAACTTACCACTCATAAAGTTTTCATTCATCGGAAGTTGAACTCTATTACCGATAGAGATTTCTCTTCTAGAAATATGCCATCTCAGGGGCTCTATGAAACGAATATGAATTTAAATAGCATCCAACTTCCCATTATTAGCATCATCAAGTTTTCTGTAAGAGATATAAAACCAAGGGGGACGTTGCTATCTCCTCCTACACATGCGCACTTAATATCTCGCTTCTCTATGTATACCGCATTGACTACTGAGATGGCCCCTATAAGACCGATACAAATAGCGACTATTGCGACTAACGGTTTAAGTATTCCTGCTAGCATTCCTAGTCCCGCGAAGACCTCTGCGAATGGATAAATATAAGCGTATTTGACGAAACGTTTTGCCAAAAGATCGTAGGTAATAAACTGATTCGAAAAAGAGTACAAATCTCTAAGTTTGAGAATAGCGAGAACGCACATACTGATTGCAATGAATGTTTCGACTAGAGGCAGGGCGCCGATCCCTCCATTTTTCGACCATAGGAAGGCGATGGCCATTAACAATGTGACGCTGAAAACAGCGATGATGGGTTGGTAAGTTGTTCCTTCTTGTTTTAGCGTTGATTTCCCAAAGTACTCTATTAAGTCATCGTAACCACCTATCCTTTCGTCATTGATAAATGTCTGAGGAGTCGTTTCAACTGAATGTTTGCTTTTGAAAGAGTCCGTCTCTTCACGAGTCTTAAGCTTGTGGTCATTGACTCTGAATCCTTCATTCTCTAGTAGGGCCTTAGATTTAAGACCATAAGGGCATATATGTTTGTCAGTTGCCATTCTAAATAAAGTTGCCTGTTTCATAGTTCGATCCTTTGCTTTTATAAATTTGCCATTTTAAATAATCTCTTTCGTTTTTTTGTTGATTGTTCTATGTCGTCTTCCCAATCAAGCTAAAAAATATCGCTGACATCGCAGGCAGTAAAAAAACCACTAGACGTGTATCGCCGGTAAAAAATTGTCATGCCCATCGCTCGGGACGTTAGTGAGCGATTTTTTTATTTTCCGAATTGTTAACAAGAAACCACCTTTCAAGTCCATAAATAAGGGCCATTAAAAAAAGAGTAATAATAAGTAAATACGGATCATCTTTTCCCTTGATATACAATAAACCAATGAGGATAACCCCATCTAAAAAAAGTGAAATTTTCAGTAGGGTTGGGTTAAACTTCACTTCATTTTGATCTGCATTTTTCAAAACACCATAGTGAATTAATCCATCCATGGTTATGTAGAAGAATGCTCCTAGCGCCGCGATTCGACTCACATCGAACGATATTGTCAGTATCCCAGCGAATACGGTTATGTAGACGAGAATATGTTTATGCACAGAACCTGGCATACCAAAGTGCCGATGGGGAACAAGCTTCATCTCTGTAAGCATTGTCAGCATTCTAGATACGGCGAACATGCTTGCAATAATTCCCGAGACGGTTGCTATAACCGCGACCAGGACGGTGAGGGTGACGCCGAGCTCTCCGTAAGTCGGTCTTGCGGCCTCTGCTAGGGAGTAATTCTTTGCCGTTAAAATTTCATCCAATGTAAGACTACTGCCAACTGCCAGTGTGACTAACACATAGACGCAGATACAAATGGCAAGTGAAATAATAATGGCCCGGCCGACATTCTTGTTAGGATTTGTTAACTCACCGCCACTATTGGTTATAGTTGTAAAACCTTTAAAGGCCAGCACCCCAACCGCTACAGCTCCGATAAAACTAAGAGGAGAAGTTTCAAGGCTTCCGTCTCCAGAGCTTGGTAAAGAAATGCCACTGGCCATTAGCCCACCTACCGAAAGCGCTATTAGGCCCAAAGCTTTGACTATCGCAGACACAAATGAAAAGGATTGAATCCACTTGTTGCTTAATATGTTTATCAAAAACGAAAAAACAACGAGGCCCAAACCAAGCCAAGGCACTATATCCGAAGATAGCGAAACGTATTTTGATTGGACCAAGTAGTTGCCAAAGGTTCTTGCTACAAGGCTTTGGTTAATAATCATTGAAAAGAGCATTAATAGCGCGCCCCAGGCAGCGATGGTGCTCTTTCCGTAGACCTTCGTTAAGATCATCCCTATTCCGCCAGATGATGGGTAGGCGTTGGACATCTTGATATAGGTATAAGAAGTCACACTCGCTACTAAACCGGCAAGGATAAATGCCCACATGAGCAAATTTCCGGCGTAGCTAGCGATTTCTCCTGTTAATGCAAAAATTCCCGCACCTATCATGACCCCGGTTCCCATAGAAACGGCACCTAATAGTGATAGTTGACCTTTATTATCTTTCACCTTGCTCTCCTAATATGTGTAGCCCAGACCCGCGCCCCATTTACCAAAAGTTTTATTGTAATTGACGACAAAAGAGAGGTTTCTCGTTTGCCGATACTCTAATTCGGTATAGAAATTTCTAATGGAGCTATATTCATAATTAAGTTGCAACTTGGAAGTCAGCTGTATTTCGCTTTCAAACTCAAGTTCAAACTTCTTTTCCATTTGAGGTTGGTATTTCAAGTCGAATGAAATATTGAGTGGCAAAACCCAAGTAAGGCCCAACGTGGGGGTTGTCTGATAGCTTCCCTCCTCAGCTTCTGTCTTCACACCAACATAGGGCTCCAAGTATCTGGTGAGGATTTTGGAAATATGAATTTCACCCTCTAAGTTTTCATCATAGTCGGATAAGAGATCTAGGTCGAATGCATAGAAAGAATTAAAATAAGAAGTCTCTGTTCTCGAATAATTACTTTGAAAGAAGTTTCGCGATCTTAAAAAAAACTTATTTGCGAAATTAAACTCCTTTGATCCATGTCTGGCAGCCTCCAATACCTTAGGGCCGGGATTATCACTATACCTGACGATTCTCGTCATGCCTCCCATCATGTGGTAAAGAATATGACAGTGAAAAAACCAGTCTTTTTCCTCGTTGGCATCAAACTCGATCACAGTCTGATCTAGTGGAGCAACATTGACTGTGTGTTTTAGAACTGACCATTTACCCTGACTGGTCATCACTCTGAAAAAATGCCCATGGAGATGCATGGGGTGGTTCATCATCGTTGTGTTGTTCATGATAAATCTAACACGCTCGCCTTTTTTAATTTTAATGTAAGTTTCAGGCCCGAGAGGCCTTCCGTTTATAGACCATATATAACGACCCATATTTCCGTTGAGCGTGAACTTCACTGTTTTCAAGATTTGGTCTTTTTTAACAACAATGGGACGTTTGGCCTTTAGAAGCCCATAAGTTAATTCTTTGAATATTTTGTCATCTTTGTCATAGATATTATTTTTTCTCACCTCCGGAGAACGGTTCATAATTCTAAAATTTTGAGAGTGGTTCATCATCATTTTATGGTGATTACGATTTGTACTTTGATTGCTCATCATCGGCATTAGTAGATCCATTCCTGGTAAAGCGTACTGATCGGATTTTTCGTATTTAATGTCTCTTCCAATATCTTTGAATTCATTTTTGTAGTTCATGGCCAATCCTAAGAAAAAACCCATCTCTTTCATACCCATCATCTCACCCATAGTGACACCTATTGGATGTTCCCAATACATTTCAGGGGCCCTTTGAAGTTCGTTTCCACCGCCAATCTCAATGATGCTAAAACCTGAATTATCAATCGACGTTGCCTTTAGCTCATAAGTCTTCGCTGGATCGTGGTCAATCAAAATGTCGTAAGTCTCAGCTACGCTAATGGGAAGTGAGCGCACTTTTACAGGTTCAACAGGAAGACCATCTGCGCCAATAATTGTGATAAATTTTCCACCATATGTGATCTTGAAGATACTCGTTGCCGACCCGTTTATTATCCTTAACTTAACTTTGCCTTTTTTATCTAGTTCTTCGAAAACTTTATAACTTTGAGAGTTATTTGCGAGAAATTTGTCATACGCGATATCGGCATAGTCCATTCCCTCCATGCGCTGAAAGCTATTTCGCCATTTAGTTAGTGCATGTCCTTCTTTGAAGGCCTTATACCATGACTGGACGGTTCCTTTGTGAACGTCATAATACTCACCCTGTTTTTTTATATTTTTTTGAATCTGCTTGCCGGGCTGTTTTGATAGGTCGGATAAAACGATTGTAGATTCTGGATATTCTTTCTTGTAATTCTTAGGATAAATTATGAAGGCTCCATATAGGCCATCCTCTTCCTGATACATAACATGCGAGTGATACCAGTAAGTTCCATTTTGAATGAGTTTAAATCGGTATGTTTTTTCTGAGTTCGATTCAATTGGCATTGAATTGAGATAGGGGACTCCGTCTTGATCGTTTTTTATCAGAAGCCCATGCCAGTGGATGAGTGTTTTTTTGTCGGTTTTGTTTTTCACTTTTATAACTGCCGTTTCTCCCTCCACGAATTTTAAAGTGGGAGCGGGCAGGCCCTTATTAACAAGAAAACGATTAGGGTAAATCTCTCCATCAATTTCGATATTATTTTCGGAAATATTGAGTTCGTAGAACCTCTCTTTTGCATAAAGAGTCGATCCGAATAGAAAGATAACTAAACATATGTAATTCATTAAAAATCCTTTCGGACGAATATACCCCCATGAAGTATACAGTCAAGGGTCAATTTTTGTATATTTTTGAAAATTTATAAGAAATTTTCATCGTTGATAAATTAATGATTCAAAAAAATTAGGAAAATTTCTGGAGATAAAATACATTTAAGAATCTCATCTATTTCCTATCGACAGAGGTGTCATTTATCAAATGCCTTACGTCTATTCGTGTGATAAAATAGAATAACTGAGTCTAATCAGGTTTTATTGACGGTTAATCAATCGTTTTACCAGTGCCTGAGTGATAAAGACAATACGTTTAAGGAGGATCGCCAGTGCCCGATAAACCAAGAAAAGGAACCTCGCATGCCAAGCTTCGCCATAGAGTTAATAGAATTGAAGGTCAGGTGCGCGGCATCGGAAAGATGATCGACGAGCAAAAATACTGTATTGAAATACTTACTCAGATGAAGGCGATAAGGTCTGCCTTGAAATCTCTGGAGTCAAAAATCTTGGAGGAACATCTCAAAAACTGCGTTAAAAAAGCAGTAAGCTCAGGGAATAAGAAGGGGTCGGAGGCCGCGATAGATGAGATCCTTAATATAATCAAAAAGTCAGCAACTTAGAAGATAAAATTAAAATGCTTGAATACCATATGGGGGTATGTTAAGATAATCCATATATGAGTAAGATTTTTTTAACCATTGCGACGATTTTTAGCTTAACTCAGTTCGTAGCTTTAAGCTGTGAAGCAAGCTGCGCTATCGGAAACCATGTTGAATCTGAAAAGGACTCCGTAGAGCACTTGTGTTGCCAAAGTCATAAAAAATCTAGAGGCCCGTGTGACGATAAAAAAGGCAATAGTGATGGGCATGATTGTCTCCACATGCTCATGAACTCTTCCTCAGTTATTTCGACACCATTTACTGTTGACATTTTTCCCAAGAAATTGAATTTTGATGTATTACACACTCATTTTTTACCTAGAAGCTCCAACTCCCTTTTTTCGAAAACTGTTGAATGTGATGATCAAAGGCGATTTCAACGGTTTCGAAGTCTGTGTTCAATCTACATTTTTCAGAAAAAAATCCTCATTTAGAAAAAACCATAAATTCTTATGTATTTTTACTTCTTTAAATGAGGAAGTCTTATGAGGACAATCTACTGTATATTAATTTTTCTGACATTCAACTGCTACGCTGAGACATTTCAAAGTTTGATGAGCTCGCTTGAGCGCCATAATTTAGTTCGATCTGAGCTAAACAAATCGAAGGCGATGCTTGAGCAAGCGAGGAGCGATGGAAGTTGGGGCGATCCTAAGCTCTCAGTATCAGCGATGAATTTCCCGCGAGAAACATTGAGTCAGACCGATTCGATGATGACAGGAATTACATTGGGGATATCTCAAAGGTTATCGATTTCAGGTAAGTATCGAAAGCTTCGTCAGTCTGCAGAGGAGAGCTCTCGTTCCCAGTTGGCCGAAACCAAGCAATTAGAACGCGAGTTTGCAAAGATGATTTGGGTATTCGGAATCGAGAAAGAAAAACTTAAAAGAGAGAGCAGAATTTTGAAAGAGAACCTCGCCTGGGTGCAAAGCAATCTAAAAGTGACGAAAAGCCTTTATTCTACTGGTAAGGTACCCCAACAGGCCGTTTTGGACATTCAAATACGACAAAGTGAACTCAAGTCGCAAATTGATAAAAATCGCTATGGTCAAGAATCGCTTCAGTTTCAGTTGTCAGCACTCTTAGGCAGAACTGAAAAAGTGGATATTAAAATATCAACTATTCCATGGAGATATCTTGATAATTGGTCGGAGGCGGTAGAAGACTATGACTATAGACTAGAGTCCCTGGGCCACAAACTCAAAGCGAGTGAGCTAAAAGTGTCGGCCCAAAATAGAAACATCTTTCCAGATATTACTTTAGGGCTTTCTTATACAAAACGAAATGATATCGATGGGCTAGGAGATTTTGTAGGAGCAAGCTTAACGATCCCGATTCCAAGCAGCGCGACCCGGTATGCTGGCAAAAAGAGTGCCATTTTTCAAAAAGCAGCTGTAGAAAAAAAACATCAGAATTACCGTCTATCAAAGATCGGGCAATTAAAAAAAATAGATAACGATATTAAGGATGTCAGTAATCAGCTTAGAATTCTTCAAAAAGAATCCATGAAGTATGCCAAAGGTTCGCGAGATGTTGTGGCAAAGTCGTATTCTAGAGGTGGCACTGACTACCTCGAGCTTTTGCGTTCGGAACTTCAATACCAACATCAAATGCTTAAAGAGGCAGATCTTATTGCAGAACTTAAAAATAAAAAATTAAATTATCTCTTTTTAAAGGGAGATCACCTCAAACCAGGAAGTACCCCGTGAATTTACCCTTTGTTTTGCTATTGTTGGCTTTTGGTCTTATCTCTTGTGACAGGCCTTTTTCTGATAAGGGCGACCCTATCACAAAAGAAAACGTCAAAGTCGAGACATATTACACTTGTTCTATGCACCCAAAAATAAAACAAAAAGACCCTGGGAAGTGTCCTATTTGTGGAATGGGTTTATCAAAAATTGAGGTGGAGCATGATCATTCGGTTCACACAGGCCCAAAAGTATCTAAGAAAACAGATATTTATCACTGTGAGTCTGATTCTGAAATAGTGAGTGAAGCACCTGGTGAGTGTCCAATCGATGGTTCCCCCATGGTCAAAAAAGAAAGATCCAATTCGGCGATGGAGGTGGTCGCAAAAGTGAAGCTTAGAAAGTCGCAAGTGCAGCACTTCAAAGCAGACCTATTTCCTGTAACAACTATGAAAATGCAAAAAAAGATCAGGTTGCTTGGGACAGTTATTAAATCTGAAGAGAGAGAATCAAATGTCCCGGCGAGAGTTGGTGGAAGGGTCGAAGAAGTACTTGTGAACTCTACTGGCGCCTTTATTCGAAAAGGGGACCCCGTGCTCAAGCTCTATAGCTCCACTTTGTTGACCGGAGGAGAAGAGTATCTGATTGCGAAAAAAAATTTTCAAGCAAATAAAAATAATAAGGAATTTAAAGACCTTTTTAAACAAAGTGTAGAAAGAATGGGGCAGTGGGGGGTTTCAAAGGTCCAATTAGATAGATGGGCGAAGAATGAGAAGATTCCCAGGGAGATCACCATCTACTCACCGGTTACGGGTATCGTTGAGAAAAAAAATGCGGTGGAAGGGAGGTATTTTAAAGAAGGACAAAGTTTTTTTGACCTTGTGGATCTATCCTCATTGTGGGTCGAGCTTGATGTGTACGAGCATGACACCGCCCTTATCAAATTAGGTCAAATGGTGGAAATAGAATTTAGCGCTTATCCTGGCGAGATCTGGAAGGGTAAAATAAACTTTATCAATCCCGTCTTAAACCAGAAAACAAGAACGCTTAAGATAAGAACTACCCTTGAGAATACAGAAGGAAAGTTGAGGCCAGGAATGGTAGGGACTGCATCAGTCGGCCTAGAGCTCGACCGAAACCCATTAGTTATTCCAAGAACTGCTATCATTGACACCGGAAAGAGAAAAGTTGTGTGGGTCGACATGGGAAACCATAAATATGAGGCAAAAAAAATCCAAACAGGTTTTGAATCTGAAGGTTATGTAGAGGTCAAGCGGGGCCTTACTGAGGGAGAGAGGGTTGTGATTGAAGGTAACTTTCTTTTGGATGCCCAGGCTCAACTTTTTGGCGGATATGAGGAGGGAAAAATGTCTAGTGGGCATCAGCACTGAGGTTTTGAGATGATACATACACTAATTGAGTTTTCTATTAAATACAGAGTCTTTGTGGTGATTGGTTTTGCCGTGCTCGCCTTGGGCTCCATTGTAGCACTGAAGAACGTAAAGATAGACGCTATCCCTGATATTGGAGAGAATCAGCAAATCGTTTTTACAGAATGGGGCGGAAGATCACCGAAAGACATCGAAGAACAAGTCACTTACCCTCTATCGATACTTCTTCAAGGTATCCCAGGTATAGACCGCGTACGGGGGACCAGTGCCTTCGGTTTTTCTACCGTTTATATAATTTTTAAGGACGAGATTGATTTCTATTGGTCAAGAAGTAGAGTACTAGAGAAGCTTTCAACTGCGGCCAGTTTTCTCCCAAGTGGTGTCGTACCTACCTTAGGACCTGATGCTACCGGTCTTGGGCAAATATTTTGGTACACCGTCGAAAATGAGAAAAATAGTCTCCACCCTAAGTCACTTCAGAAGCTAAGATCCATTCAAGATTTTTACGTCCGATATCGTTTACAGTCTGTGGAAGGCGTTTCTGAAGTCGCAAGTATCGGTGGATTTGTTAAAGAATATCAAGTCGATGTCGATCCTAATAAAATTATTGCTTTCAATATTCATTTTCCTCAAATTATAAAGGCCATTAAAAATTCGAATATAGATGTTGGAGCTGAAGTTATCGAAGATGGAGACCGGGAGATGATTGTTAGAGGTATCGGTTTTTTTAAAACGATATCCGACATTGAGGAAGTCGTTGTCGCGGTTAAAGAAGGAACCCCGATAAGAGTTAAGGATTTGGCCAGTGTTCAAATAGGACCTGCGTTTAGAAGAGGCGCACTCGACAAGTCTGGAATAGAGAGTGTGGGCGGAATCGTTACCATGCGTTTTGGAGAGAACCCGAAAGATGTTATTGATCGAGTGAAAAAGAGGCTAGATGAAATAAAGCTAGGCCTTCCTAAGGGAGTCAGAATATCTCCTTTTTATGATCGATCCGAACTTGTAAAAAAAACTATTGGAACGGTCTATACGGCCCTCACCGAAGAAATACTTATTACTATCATAGTCATTTTTGCGTTTCTTCTCCACTTTAAAACCTCTGTGTTGGTTGGTTTAACCCTTCCTCTTGGGGTCGGAATTAGCTTTATTCTGATGTACTTTTTAGGTATTGAATCCAACGTGATGAGCTTATCGGGGCTTGTTATCGCGATAGGGTCCATGGTCGATATGGGCATTATTATGACAGAAAATATTTATTCCCATTTAGCAGAAAATCCAGGTGCGTCAAATCAAGACAGAATTCTTATAATCAAAAATTCGGCAAAGGAAATTGGTCCTGCAATTTTAACGGCAGTCCTAACGACGATTGTCACGTTTGTCCCCGTGTTTGCACTTGAGGGCGCAGAAGGGAAACTTTTTGTTCCGTTAGCATGGGCGAAGACTCTTGCAATGCTGGGGGCTGTTTTTGTTGCAATCGTCTTAACTCCTGTTCTTTCAATTTACATGCTCAAAGGAAAGCTTAAGCCAATTGAGAAAAATCGGGTGAGTAAAAAAATTGTTGATATCTATAAACCGCTTTTAGCGTGGGTCCTTGAGAATAGAAAGGCCTTTATTGCCGCTCCTGTCTTGGTCTGCCTACTTGGTTTTTTTTCTTTCACACAATTGGGAAAGGAATTCATGCCTTCTTTGAACGAGGGTGATATATTGTACATGCCGGTCACGACCCCAGATGTAAGTATAACTAAGGCCAGAGAGCTTCTTTCTTACACCAATAAAGTGATAGAGAAACACCCTCTCGTTGAGACTTCAGTAGGGAAAATGGGGCGGGCCGAAACTAGTCTCGATCCCGCTCCAATTTCAATGTTTGAAACAATGGTGAAGTTGAGGCCTCAATCGGAGTGGCCATTGGGTACCGATATCTGGGACATAATGGCCGAGCTGGACGAGAACGTACAGATTCCTGGGGTTGTTAATTCATGGGATTTTCCGATTCAAACGAGAATTGGAATGATTTCGACAGGGATAAAAACTCAAGTGGCGGTGAAGATCTTTGGAGCCGATTTAGAAAAACTTGAAGAAATTAGTGCCAACGTTGCTCAGGTTCTAGAGAAAGTTGAAGGGGCCTATGGGATCTATGCAGAACAAGTAAATGGAAAACGCTATATTGAATTTGAAATAGATCGGGTGGCCGCCAGTCGATATGGCGTTAACACTGGAGACGTAAATTCAATTGTTCAAACCGCGGTAGGAGGAATGAAAATTGATCAGATGTATGAGGGAAGAGAGCGTTACCCAATAAGAGTCCGGTATAAAAAAGAACTTCGAGATAGGCTTGATGAGCTAAAAAATATTCTTATCGCTACGCCTACTGGTCAGCATATTCCCTTAAGTCAGCTCGCAAAAGTTAACGTGACGATTGGACCTTCAATGATCCAATCTGAAAACGGACTTCTACGTTCCACGGTACAGCTCAATGTAAGAGGCCGAGACCTCATAGGCTTTGTGGACGAGGCAAAGAAGACCATCCAAAATGACGTGGAAATTCCTCCAGGATACTCATTACAATGGGCCGGGCAGTTCGAAAATCAAGAGCGAGCAAACAAAAGGCTTTTGATGCTTATCCCTCTATCTCTTCTAATTAATCTTCTGATCATATATTTTGGATTTCGATCTTTTGCGTTGAGTGCTGTGGTTTTTACAGCGGTCCCTATCGCTGCTTCAGGCGGACTCATACTTTTATGGATTGGAGGGGTGAGCACTTCGGTTGCAGTATGGGTCGGTTTTATCGCCTTGTTTGGGATTGCTGTCGATGACGGGGTTGTAATGATGACTTTTTTGAAAGAGGCCTTAAAAAAGCGCAGTCCATCGAATTGGGGCGAACTAAAAGAAGCGATATGCGAAGCTGGATGCAGGCGAATCAGACCTCTTGTGATGACTACTACAACAACAGTGATAGCTCTACTACCAGTTATATGGGCGACCGGCCAGGGTAGTGAAGTCATGCGACCAATGGCAATACCTACGCTAGGAGGAATGGGGATCGAATTAATATCACTTTTCGTCGTACCAGTAATATTTAGTTTTATTCAAGAAAAAGAAATGAAAAACCAAGGAGAAAAAGTATGAAAATGATAATTACCGTGTCGTTATTTTATATTTATGGACTGACCTTTGCGTCTGATGGTCATGGAGACCTTTCTAAGCATACAAATACGGACAGCAGTGGACATGAGTATAAAAAAAGCGGCGAGGACTTTAATAAAGTCCTCAAGAGCTATGAAGAATTGCACCAAGCATTCTTTGAAAATGATAATTCAAAAGTCCGAAGGGAAGCGACAGAAGTAAAAAAGTCAATTGAAGGAATCAGAGACAAGAAAATAGCTAAGACTTTGAGCTTTGCTAAGGAAAAGCTGAGTGAGATTGCATCTAGTTCAGTTTTTGAAGCGAATAAGGAATCCTTCGGAACCGTTTCACATGCCTTACTCATCATTCTTGAGAAACACTCTGCGCACAAAATTTATAGAGGCCATTACTGCCCTATGGTAAAAAAATATTGGATTCAGAACACCAAGAAATCAAAGAAGGTAATGAATCCTTATGCATCGACGACAATGCCTCACTGTGGTGAACCCCAATAAAATAAAATTGGTAGCTCCAAACACCTCATGTCGTCGATAGGAAAACAAAGGCGAAGTATGCATTTAAGCAAGGTATAAAAGGTCTGATAATGTTTTTTCAAGTTGACCTTAAACTGCCGAGAATATTCTTTGAACTCAGGCCGTGGACCAGAAATCCGATACTTATTGTAAATTGGTATCTTGAATTATGTGATTGGAAAAAACAAAGGAATAGAGTATTATAGCAGTAATGAAGCTGATTTTAACTTTTTTATTGAGCTTTTCGACTCTTGCCGATTTCACTTCTTTTCTTGAGGTGCGGGATGCTTCTGGATGCCAAAGTTATTCGTCTTGTGAGGATATTGATCTTCATGGAGAGTCGTCAAAAGAGCACGAAAAGGATGGACATCAGCATCATTGTCACTGTCATGTCGGGCATTCCCACGCGGCTTTGTCCTACTTTTTTGAAGATTTAGCTGGCCCTATATTAGAAATCGAGAATTCTAAGGTTTTCTTTTTTGATATTGGTAAAACTGAAAACTATCAATTTGACCTCATTCGACCTCCTATCGTCTGAACAACGCTCTGCCCTTCATTTTATTTAGAAATTTTGACGAATTTTGAACTAAGTAATTTTGGTTCAATTGCAAGATTTGTTTGGCCCTAAACGCTGAGTTGGGCAATTCGTCTACGATTTTGAATTTAATGTTGCTGAGCTAATACCCAAATAAATTGCAAGTTTTTTAATGATTGCTTCTAAGGATTTCTGTATGGATTTTTTACATAAAATTGGATTTACGGTACTGCTGTATCTTCTCGCGACTAAAGTCTCGATTGCTTCCTGTCGGTTTAAAACGGCCAACGATCTACTCGCTAGCATGAAGAGTCGCCACCCACAGTTAATCGAAAATAGGGCGACAATAGAGGTCTCGAATCGGTGGATTGAAGTTGCTGAGCAAAGGCCTAATCCAAAAGTTCAGGCGCAAGGAGTAACTGGTCAAGAGATTGAGGGAGATGTTGATAGGTTAAGCGTCTCGTTAATGCATACGTTTGAGTTAGGAGGAAAGAGGGACTCACGAATCGGCTACGCAACTAGTAGAAGGAAGCAACTAAAGGCCTCCTTGCGAGATTCTGACGAAAATATATTAGTGGCGGCCATTCTTAAAGCGTATAGATTGAGACAGGTAATAGAGCTGATTCCTGTCTATGAAGAAGCCTTTGAGACATTTAGTAAAATTTTGAAGATAAAATTGAAGAGAAAATCTCTTTCTCCTGAAGAGCAAGTTGAACAAGAAACTCTCGCATTAGCTACCAGTGACTACAGACTAAAAGTATCAAAGCTTCTTTCTGAAAAGATTAATCTTGGCCGCCACTTATCTTTATTTGTTGGAGAAAAATGTGAGATCAGACGCGAAGTACTTCCTGAAAAAATAGAGCTATCACTGCAGTTCGACGAGACAAAGGAAATAGATCGATATTCAAGGCTTCAAAATGCAAAGATGAACTTAGAGTCGGCCAAGATGAAGCTTGAGGTCGAAAGATCCAATGCCTTTCCAAACTTAAGTCTAGGCCCCGCTTTTGAGAACGAGAACATAGCTGGGCGAGACTATCAAACTTTTGGAATATCTCTCAACATGGAGTTGCCGATTCTGAATTCTAATTCAGGTTCAAAGCGTCAGGCGTTAGCAGATATTAATAGGGCAAAGAAGCTATATGAAAATACGAGAAGAGAAGCTTCGTTAGACTTAGAAGCATGGATTGAAAAATATAATGCTTTAAGTAATAGCCTGAAGGCCATTGGAACCAGAAAGGATCTTGAGAAAAAGCATTTGAAAATTGAAAAGCTTTTCAAAAGAGGAATGATCTCCACTGCCCTGATCATTGAAACCCATAGGCAACTCATAGAGTTTGCAAACACGCGATATGAGTTTGAACTGGGAGTTGTGGAGGCGCTTTGGAATATTTATAAAATTAATGGGACGTTAATGAACGAAAAATTTTAGGAGATAGTGATGTTACATATAGGAATTTTTGCTACGTATATGCTTCTTGCTACCAAGCTTGGACTAGCTGACGTTGTAGACGGTCATCCCTCTCATTTCAAAATTCATAAGTCAGGGCCGAAGGAAAAACCTCATGCTCATAATGCTCAAGAGAATCCGGGCCCCAAGACAGAAGGTCATAAGGACGATGACCATGAGAGCTCCCGGTCCGTTGGAGAGGGAAAAGCGATCGTGGCCGTGGATGAAGAGAGGGGTTTTAAGCTAAGTAAGGAAGCAGTTGAAACTCTTGGTATCGAGTATCAAGAAATAGATAGAGAGGAGTTCGAAATTCCAAGAGAATCTATCGTAATCTCAAAAAGCCTTCGAGGTCTTTATGTCTTTCGAAATAATTTTTTCAAATTAATTCACGTCACAATACTAAGTGAAAGCGATGTTAGCTATAGAGTTAAGACCTCCGAGGCGAAGCCAGGAGATCATGTTGTCATCAACGGCGTGGATCTTCTCCGGGTTGCAGACATCTACTCAACAGATAAATCCGAGTATGGTCATTCTCATTGAATAAGGAAGAATCGATGATTAATAAAATTATAGAATTCTCGGTCAACAATAGAATGTTTGTATTTATCGGCATGATATTGCTGGTTGTTTTTGGCGTAAAGTCATTTCAAGGCCTATCGATAGACGCTGTCCCCGACATAACCAACACGCAAGTTCAAATCAACTCTCAAGTTAAGGGACTCGTTCCGGAAGAAGTTGAGAGGATGGTGACATTTCCAATTGAATATTCAATGAATGGGATCCCCGGTGTCGAAACAGTGAGGTCGATTTCAAGATATGGCATTTCACAAGTCACCGTAATTTTTATCGAAGACTTCGACGTCTTTAAAGCGAGGCAATTGGTTTCTGAAAAGCTGCAAAGTCTCGTTCTTCCCACTGGGGTTACTCCCAAAATGGGACCCATCAGTACAGGACTGGGTGAGATCTTTCACTACTCTATAGAGGCAAAGTCACCTGAAAAAGATGAGGAAAAAAGACTTTTGCAACTGATGGAGCTTCGGTCAATTCAAGATTGGTACATTAAACCAAGACTACTTACAGTCAAAGGCATTACTGAAGTTAATACTATAGGTGGGTATGAGAAACAGTTCTTTATCCAACCAAAGATCGATCAGCTAGCGAAGTATGGTCTTCACTTTGACGATATCGAGGCAGCTATTGAAAATACTAATTTAAACGTCGGCGGTGGATATATTCAGCAAACAGGTGAGCAACTCCTAGTGAGGGGCATTGGGCTACTGGAGGGAATAAAGGATATTGAGAATGTAGTCGTAAAAAAACTTTCATCCTATCAAATTATTAAAATCAAAGATATTGCAGACGTAAAATTTGATAAAGAAATACGAACAGGTGCAGCGACTGTGAACGGTGAAGAGTCCATCATCGGCACAGCATTCATGCTCTTAGGCGAAAACTCAAGGTCTGTTGCTAAGCGAGTCTCGTCAAAGCTGGATGGTATGAAGAAGGATCTCCCGGCCTGGGTTGAGCTCGAGATATTGTACGACCGCTCAAATATGGTGAACGCTACGCTCGAAACTGTTGAGCACAATCTATTATTAGGTGCGGGTCTTGTTATAGTCTTTTTGTTACTTCTCGTTGGAAACCTCCGGGCCGCGATCATCACCTCGCTAATGATACCAATATCGCTACTTATGACTTTCATTTTGATGCGCTGGCAGAATGTTTCAGGAAATCTAATGAGCTTAGGGGCGCTTGATTTTGGAATTATTATTGATGGTGCTGTTATCGTCATCGAGAACTGTGTGCGCCGACTCCAAGGAGCAGGAGAGAAGTTAGAACGCAAACTTTCAAAAGAAGAAATTAAGCAGCTTGTTATTGATTCGACTATTGAGATCCGCTCAGCTGCTGGCTTTGGAGAGCTCATTGTCATCACAGTTTTCGTACCTCTTTTCGCGCTTACGGGCGTCGAAGGTAAGATGTTTGGACCTATGGCGACAACATTCATTATGGCGCTCGGTTCAGCTTTGGTTCTTTCCTTTACTGTCGTGCCAGCACTCGCAGCTACATTTTTGAGTGGAGAAACGAGAGATAAAAATCCATTCTTGATGCGACAGGCAGAAAAATTTTTTCAACCTGTTTTAGATTTTGCTTTGAAATTTAAGAAATATGTTTTTGCTTTTGGAATAGGCGTCATAGTTTTAGGTGTTTTTCTCTTTTCAAGAATGGGTGCAGAATTTATTCCCCAGTTAGATGAAGGCGACTTTGCAATTCAGTTTATTCGCCCTGCCAACATTAGTACTGAAAACTCGGTAAAGCTTCAAAAGATTTCAGAAAAAATAGTAAAAGATTTTCCACAAGTTAAAGATGTATTCGCCAGAACCGGAGCTGCCGAAGTGGCAACAGACCCGATGGGTGTAAATATATCAGATTCTTATGTAATGCTTTATCCTAAGGAGGAATGGCCGGAAAGTAGCAAGGTCCAGAATAAAAAACAGTTAGAAGAAAAAATAAAACAAAAGTTAGAGCTCTATGTTCCCGGTCAATCGTTGATGCTGTCTCAACCAGTAGAGCTGAGATTCAATGAATTACTTGAAGGAACCAGGGCCGCATTATCGGTCAAAGTTTTTGGCGATGATCTCGACAAATTAATTTCGTATTCTAAAGAGATCGAAGAAGTTATCGGAGAAATTGAAGGAGCAGGAGAAGCGGAATCGGAGTCTAAAGGAAAGTCACCGATGCTTCAATATACGCCTCTTGTTGATGAGCTGGCCCAGTTGGGTGTTACAGCGAGGCCTGTGCTAGATGCTATAAACACCGCAATTGGCGGAAGAGAGGTGGGGTATATTTATGATGGAGTAAAGCGATTCCCCATCGTTACCCGGCTTCCTGAGGAGAAAAGAAAAGATGTAGAAACCATACGAAAGCTCCCCGTTGGAATTTCAGATGGTTTCACCATACCTATTGAAAAGGTTGCCAAAATTGAGTTTGTTGAAACGTTTCCGTCTGTGGCAAGAGAAAACTCTCAGCGAAGAGTCGCAGTACTCGTGAACCCAGAGACCCGAGACATCGAAAATTTCGTTAAAATTGCCAAGCAAGAGGTAGAAAAGCAGGTCAGTTTACCTGAAGGGTATTTCATTGAGTGGGGAGGAACTTTCAAGAATCTGCAAAGTGCCAAGGAGCGTCTGGGAATACTTATTCCCCTTTCGCTGCTTTTGATATTGGCGATGTTGTATGCGGCCTTTAGAAATTTTGCGCAGGTGACTTTAATTTTCGCTTGTGCTCCGATGGGACTGATCGGAGGAGTCATGGCCCTTGTTCTAATGGGAATGCCTTTTAGTATCTCGGCGGGTGTGGGGTTTATTGCCCTATCTGGTATTAGTATTCTGAATGGAGTTGTTCTTGTTACCTATTTCAATCGACTTTTTGAGAAAGGAAAGACACCAGATGAAGTTGTGAGGGAGGGAGCAATGACAAGACTTAGACCAGTTCTGATGACTGCTCTGACAGATATTTTCGGATTTCTTCCGATGATGTTTTCGTCCGGCTTAGGCGCAGAAGTTCAAAAGCCTCTCGCCACGGTTGTGGTAGGGGGGATATTTTCGGCAACCTTACTCACCCTTATAATATTGCCAAGCCTATATCGACTATTCATAAACCTGATGCAACCGAATGGAATGGAGGTTCCTAAGTGAAAAAAATGACGACTTATTTGATAGCTACATTTCTTCTCAAGTAAAGCAATGCTCAGAAAGTTTAAGGGGGATATAGGCATAAATACTGCAAATACTAATCGAAACTGGATTGGACGGGTAAGGTAGATTCTATGTCGAATAACCATGGACACGATGTCAAAGGAAGCAAAAATATTTTAATCGCGTTCTTTTTGAACGCGGCCTTTTCAGTAATTGAACTTATCGGAGGCTATCTTACCAATAGCGTGGCGATTTATTCCGACGCACTTCACGATATGGGAGACAGCCTGGCCCTATTGTTTTCGTATTTTGCTGAAAAACTGAGTAGGAAGGGCCCTGATAAAAAGTTCACTTTTGGCTACAGACGATTTTCCATCCTTTCTGCCCTTATCAATGGAGTTATATTATTTGCAGGTAGTATATATGTCATCTCTGAGGCCTCTCAAAGAATCATGTCACCTGAAAAAGTTGACCCCGAGGGAATGTTTGGGCTCGCTATTCTCGGGATTCTTGTGAATTCAGTTGCTGCTTATAGGCTTTCCAAAGACGAAGGGATGAACACAAAAATGGTTATGCTTCACTTGTTGGAAGACCTATTGGGCTGGGTTGCCGTCTTGGTAGTAAGTATCATTTTACTTTTTAAACCTTGGTATATATTGGATTCAATACTATCTATTTTGATTTCCTTGGTGATTCTGAGGGGTGTCTACAGGAATATCATCAAGGTCAGTGTCATTTTTTTGCAAAAATTCCCAGATGAAATCGATCTTCAAAAATTAAAAAAAGAGGTCTACGGCCTAGAATTGGTGGAGGACATCCATGCAATAAGAGGTTGGTCTATCGATGACAGCACATATTATTTGAGGTTTCATATTCTCCTTCCTGGCGAAACTAAGTTGAAAACGATCGATAGACTAAAAAATAGAATAAAGGAAATTTTGGCGAGATATAGTGTTGCATATTCGACGATTGAATTTGAATCGAAAAATGCCTGTCAGGAGCTAGGTAAAAAGGAGGGTATGGAATGAATTTGAAACTTAAAATACCTCCACTCGTCGTTACCTTACTATTCAGTCTAGTTGGCTGGTTTTTTCCGAACCCCTTCGGCATCTCGTTCAGTTGGCCGCTTGCAATCTCGTCCGCTCTCATGATCATTGCAGGTTCAGCTTGTGCCCTAATGGGTGTTTTGCAATTTAAAGTTAGCAAAACAACCGTAAATCCACTAGACCCTGAACTGGCTGGTGCGCTTGTCACCGGTGGAATGTATCGCTTGACGAGAAATCCGATGTATCTCGGCTTTTTAATGTGGTTGTTAGGATTATGTATTTTTTTCGGTAACCCGTTGGGTATTTTCCCGGTGGTGGGTTTTGTTTTGTACATGAACTCATTTCAAATAGTTCCTGAAGAACTGGTATTAGAGGATAAATTTGGAGATGATTACGAGGATTACAAAATGAAGGTACGGCGATGGCTATAATGACATTTAGTAAATCTGTGAAGAAGATTGGAAGAGCTTCGGAGAGAAGGTGCTCATAAATATGCGGACCGGCTTCGTATCATCCTTCTTCTCGATGACGGTGAAACTTATAAAAAGATCGCCAAGTTTTTGTTTATTCGCGAAGACTCAATTTTTAATTATCGCAAGCGTTATAAACAAGGTGGGATCGAAGAGCTCATTAATGATTTCCTTCTTGACCTCTATTCTATTTGATTTAAAATAAGATAATTTAACCAAAGCAAAAAAAAACAGAAGGGGTTTAACTTAGACCCATCTTACTATTTTCTAAATCCAATAGAGAAAGGACTTAGGCCGTGGTTTTAAGACTTACTTTTATAACGCTGCTAGTTTTTACCCTCAGAGTCTCGCACGCGAATTCAATTTCGGTTTTACAGGTTATTTCTCAGAAAGGCGCGTTGGTAACTTTAGACCTCGATCTACTTAAGGAAGCACCACCAAAAGTGACCTTGATTTCTGGAAGCAAATACAAGCTCGCTATTTTCAAAAAAATGTTAAAAAAATGTGAATATCTTTGCGGCACCGATGATGAGAAAACCTGTCATAATGAAGGGGTTTACGAACTATCTGAGGCACCATTTTTAAAGTTTAATGTAAGCTCGACGGTGGCCATAGGTGGCGATCATGACGCTTTGCATGAAGACCGCTCCTATAAATTCAATCTATCCTCGGATGCAATAAATTTAGAAAAATTGCTCTCCTCCAAGTTTTCAGGAGGGTACAGATGGACAAAGGAAGATGATAAAGCTTATTTATACTCAGGAGGTATGGGCCCAAAGGGAATCGGTAGTAAGGACTGGTTCGCTCCTCCTGTCAGCCTTGATACCTGCAAAATTAGTTTCCAAGCCGACTTTCGTATTTTTCAATGTAGAGGGATCTCTTTACTGTACTATCAAGATGAGATTATTCAGACCTCTATCGCAGAGTATGCCTCAGGCGAGCTCAAGTTACTATTCAGCTTCAACCTCGGCGGAAAGAGATACTATGCCGTTCAAGTTTCAATCAAAGGTCACGGCCAGAAAATAAAGCTTTTAACGAGAGATGGAAGCAAGTGGATTGAATTATTCACCGCCCCTACCTATCCAGGTATTTGTTGAACTGTGCTCGTTAGAAGATCATTAAATGCGCGGAGCGAAAAAAATAGGGTTGAAGTAACGAAAAATAAAAAGTTTGTTTTAATTTTAGTATTCTACAGCGGCGGAGGAATCCCAAAAAACTCTTGGGTTATTTTATCCTTTCTGCCATTTTCTGTGTGACTGATAGTGCTTGCGGGAATTCCAGTTTCACCAGGGGGGCAGAGGCCAAAGTCTCTCTCTCGTAACTTCTTAAGCCTATTAATAGTTATTGCGGGAAGGGTAGAGACTTACTTTTAGTACTCGGGTTAGTTCCGGCATTGAGCTGATATTTCAATGCTCACCATGCTCACCTTTTTTATTTTTTTAGTGAATGGCTGTTAATCAATGTTAAATAAAATGAAAACAGAAAACGGGCGAAAGCCCTTCTTGTAGCCTTAAGTAGCGAAAATCCTTCGGTTTGTTGAAATCGAGATATATGCATCGGGTAGTTCGGGCATATCTCTTCTAATATTTTGTAATAATAAACGTTACCTGAAGTTATCACATGAACTATCAAACCACGGAAAAAAGGAATGAAGCCTCTTCACTGACTTTACAAATCCCACTCAAGTTCTTTTGTTATGCGACTTCATTTTTGAAAGACTCAACACTCATCTTTACCCTCAGTCCAAATGCTTTTCTGAGATATTTATCGATAGATTCAGTAGAAAAATTCTTCCTCTTTTTCACAAAATCTGAAACATACTGAATTGAAATATCAGCTTTATCAGCAAAAGTTTGAAGACCCATTGAGACAATCGTTTCACGCAAAGCCTCATCTAACTCCATGCTTTCCTCATTGATGAGATTAGTTATGTAGGCTTGAGCAAATTCCGCATCCTCAAACTGGGCCGCAACCAATTCGTCAAAGTCTCTATGTCTATTTGCCATAACTCCTCCAATACTCTTTTGCTTTATCAATGTCGCGGCCCTGAGTCTTCTTATCCCCGCCAATCAAGAGAATGATGATTTCGTTTCCATCTTCTGCAAAGTAAATTCTGTACCCTGGACCTTGCGGTATCTTCAATTCAAACACACCATCCTTTAGGGCCTTTATGGATTTCTTAGATCCACCTTGAGCTACTCTTTGAATCATTCTAATGACAATGGCCCTGACTAATTTCTCGAGCGCATTGAACCAATCCTCAAAGGGCGGCCTCCATTCTCAGCAACAAAATATATTATCTTCTTGATCACCACTCCATGACTTCACTTTAAACTACACTATTTGCAGTAGTTTGTCAAGGGTAATCCCCCCCCCATTTCAAGGGGATATGAAAAGTAGAATCAACTCATTGTTTTTATACGAGAAATTCTACTTTTAATCACTCTCTTTTTTCAGGAGAATTGCCGCATTGTCAAAAAAAAAGGGGGGGGTAACTAGCGTATATACATCAGTTATGCTATAATGAATTATGAGAGATTTGCTAGACAAAATATTTATTAAACTTGATAAGAAAGTTGAAAAAAGATATCGAGATGCAATTTCGGAGGGTTTCCTCTTTGACCCTCATTTCAATATTAAAATTTTAGGGCAAATGAGCCTTTTGGCAAATGAGAGCGTTGCGGTAAAGTTTGACTTATTCGCAACTGCTGATGTCGATGCTTATATCAAAGGTGAACATTGGACTAAAAAGGAGCTTGAGCTTCTCCTCAAAAAAGAAAACCTCGAACTCGACTCAGATTCAGATCTTATCTGGGTGCCAGATGAATCAAAATACCTGCCCCTATTTACTGGTAAATATATCACGGTCGAAGTGATAGCTCCCTTATATTGTTTAGCGAGTAAAGCTGTGAAGGCCAAGGAGAAGAATAAAGGACTCATAATGGAGGCCCTTCTCGAGTATGGTAAAGAGCTTGAAAAATTAGTTGAAAAGCATGGGGGAGATTTGGAGTATTTTTATGAATAGGGAGTTATTGCAAAAAAAATTAGCTAAGCTCAAAAAACAAAGAAATAACCCTCGATTCCTCGGTGTCATGGGATTTCTAGTGCACAAGGGACTTCTTCGCACTAACAAAACGATCGTTTATACCGATGAGTTAAATATCAAGGATGCCTTGTGGGCGGCCAAAGTAGAACCGAGAATTCTTGAAGTTCTACCTGCTGCAATTCTCCATTTTCCAAAGAGCCTGAAACATCAAGAAGTCATTCCGAAGTCTCTTAAAAAGGTCATAGAGCAGATTCAACAAGGGATAGATTTATTGGACCCCAAATATTGCACAATGAGAAGATGGGCCAATATTGAGCTTACTGATAAAAGAACCAAGCCGACCGATCATAAGAAGAGGCAAAGAAACTACCGCTTTACGCCCGAAACAATTGCAAAATTATCCAAATTAAAAGCTATTAGCAATCGATCTGAAACTGAAATACTTGAAGGTCTCATCCAAAACGCGTGATAAAGATGCTACTTGGCCCCATGTGAGATCTTGGGTACCTCCGGACACCTTTAAAGAACTTAATCAATCTGTAGAAACGCAGAAAAAAAACACGTTACTTCTGCCGACTATGAACCAGGATTTTAGCAGTCTTTGAGACGATACCTCTTATGGTCTACGTCATCTCTATTGGCCCATAGACTTCAAACAAGCTAATCCCTTGATGACTTATCACTCCTTTCATGAATAGGCCCAAATCAACCGAAGAGAAAGAAGAAAAAAACAAACAGAAAAAACAAAGAAAAAAAAAGAGTGATTCGAATTCAACAGATTCCGTTTACTATTCTTGTGTTTGTCCTACCGATTCTAGTGTCCGCCAAAGAAAAAAAAGTGTAATTTTCGAGTACTCTCATGCAACGACCTCTGATGACTTCACGCTGCGAAAAACTTCGTTGAATTTGAGAAATCATCGGCGAGATTCCGCTTATGCCTTTGAGGATGAGGAGGAATCATCTTTTAATTTCGGCATTTATGCCGATCACATTTCTGGAAACGCATTCTCTGAATCATTTGAAGGCATCTTGGCGATGCCATTTGTGGCCAAAAAGATTTCCTCAAATCTCTTGATCGAGGGTGGAATCGGCTATCAAGAAATAGAAAGCTCGACTGGGCAAAACAAATTCATTCCCTTTTATACCAATCTCAATTATCAATTTGAGCAACTCTATTTTTCAACTCGGGCCTCTAGAAAAAACAACCTCAACGAGGTTCGCTTCCCTGCTGCTTACAATCTTCCCCTTTCGTCCTATCAATATGATGGAGTGCTGTTGTGGACGCCGGGGAGAATCAGGGTGAGGGGCATGCATCCTCTGGAAAAATTTAGCGACGAAAACGACCTTCATTACTCTGATCTGGATCTCAAATATAATTTTTCGTTTGGAAAATACTGGCTACTAGCAGGACTAGGCGGGGAGTATCTTGAAAACTCGCGCTCATCCTCGGGTTATTGGAATCCCGCTCGCTTTTATTCCTACGGACCTCGGTTTGAACTTGGAATTCCCTTTTTATCTTTCCTTCACTTGGATGTAGCAGCAAATCTCAACTGGTTTAAAGAAGAAAGCTTTGAGACCGGTTTCGGGCACTACGCAAATATTTCCATTTAGATGATTTAATCACTTCTGAGCACACGAAGTGCAAACCGCTCTCGGTTCCGTTGGTTGCAGATACCAAAACAAGAACCATTTTATCTCTGAGTGTTTGCTCTATGCCGGCTTTTGGACATCTTGCTGCAATTTCTCGAAAAAAATACGGATACCGCCCAGATCACCGAAAACTGGGAATTAAAACGGTTTTAACTCAGATCAAAAACTCTCTTGAGCAGGGAGCGACTATTCGGAGTGATGAACACAAATTCTACCCCCAATTGATCGCAACAATCCTCCCGGGTGTAAAACACGTCCGTTATCTCGGAGCAAAGAGTACAATCGCCGGTCAGGGAGAGCTCAAAAAAATGATTCGAGATCCACTCTTTAGCGTAAACCACACGCTAGCGATGCTTCGAGCAAACGTTAATCGCCTCATAAGGCGAACCTGGTGCACGACTAAAAAAGCATCCGCTTTGCAGGATCACCTCGATATCTATCTAAATTTTCATAATGAAGAGCTCATTAAAATGAGAGCGGCGTAGGCCTATGGAAGGATATTAACTACTATTCCAAGTTTTTTGCATTCTAACGCTCAATAAACTACAGAAAAGGTAAAAAATGAATGTCAGAAAATCGCTGAATTTGAAATTTTAGTCCATCGAAGGGGAGCAGTTTAAATAAGTTAGGCGGATATCGCCCCTGGAAGTGCAATCCCTGATTTCTTAAGCTGCCAAAGATCATTCGTTGCCTGTAACTTTATCCAAAATTCAGGGGGCGTGCCGAGTGCCGAGGCCATTTTTAGAGCGAGAGTCGGGGTTATTGAAGTTCTGTTGTTTACCAGTCGGTTTATTGTTTTAACATCGAGTCCAAGATGTTCAGCGAACGCTTTTTGAGTAAGTCCTAGAGGAGTTAAAAATTCTTCTTGGAGCATTTCTCCTATGGTGGTTGGTTTTCGAATTCTTGCTTTCCTTTTCATTTCTTAACCTCGGTGGTAGTCGACAATTTCGACGCTTTCAAGCTGTTTTCGGCTGTTGATTACAAAAATAATTCTCCATTAACTATTGATTCGAATGGATGCGAAGCCTTGTGAATTTCCTTTTATGGATTATACCTTCTGTTGGTATACCTGTAGATGTCCTATCGACAGTTAGTAGGCTAGCAAGATTTTAATGGGGCCAGAATCAAAAAGAATAGGATCCTCTCGGGCAACATCCCGAACTTACGGGAAAAATAATGCGGAAGCCGCGCCATAGGGAGTGCGAGATATGGTTTATGACCCCTTTCATTTAAATTCGTTTGGGCATTACATAGTTTGTAGAATTTCCAGGATTTGGCCATTAGGGCCTTTGAGAAGTCGAATATTTATCCAAGATTTACAAAGCGCTAGGTAAGTTTGCCTGCAGGAATATTGTTGATTCCACTGCAGGAGGTTTTATTTTGCCACTTTTTGAATCAAGTTCCCCTCCTCGAACTCAAGATTGGGCAGGGCTAAATTATAGTTCTAGCTGGAGTCCTCGGCATGCAAACGTGGTCATTATTTCGCCTCACCCAGATGATGAAACGCTTGGCTTAGGTGGTTTTATTGCCCAATTTCACAAAAAATTTAACATCAAGATTCTCCTTGTAACCGCTGGCGAAGCGGCCGATAAAAACGATAGTGATCTCAGAGAAAAGCGGCTGAATGAAATTACTGAGTCGTTACTTGTACTGGGCCTTCAAAAGGAAGACTTAAGGTTTTTAAATTTTCCGGATGGCAATTGTGCTGATTTCACTTCTGAAATTGCGGATCAAATTTTAGAACTTATAGAATCTGCTGATACAACAATTCTTGCGCCCTTTCCCGATGATGGACACCCCGATCATGAGGCCGTGTCTCTGGCGTCGCAGAAAGCTGCGTTCTCCCGCAATGCTGAACTGAAATTTTATCCAATCTGGGCCTGGCACCATTTTTCGTTTGAAAAGATGCAGGAAAAAGAACTTTTGAAAATTGAATTTGACGACCAATCCTTAGAGCTTAAAAAAAAGGCCATCGCAAAATTTTGCACCCAAATAGGAAGCGACCAGCTCATTCTTCCTCCAGGAGTTTTGAAAAATTTCGAAAGAAGTTGGGAGACCCTGTCGTCATGAGTCCTAACGTCAGTAGAGAATTTTTCGAGCAAAAATATACAGACCAAGTTGATCCTTGGAATTTTATGCATTCCAAATATGAACAAGAAAAGTATCGACGCACGCTAGATATTCTCGGCAATCAGAGGTTTAAACGGGTCCTTGAGCCAGGCTGTTCTGAGGGAGAGCTCACGAAGTATCTCGCCGAGGTTTCAGAATCTGTTGATGCTTTCGATTTTTCTGAAGTCGCGATAGAGAGGGCCAAAAAAAAATTCGTAGACAATGATTTTGTTCAATTCCAGGTTCTAGACCTTGAGGATTTTTCTGTGGGATCGTCCCTCTATGATTTGTGTGTTTTTAGCGAAATTGGTTACTATTTTTCGAAATCTGATTGCCGCACACTGGTCCAAAAAATTCTAGATTGCATGGCCCCATCTGGAAGATTTTTAGCAGTTCATTGGCTGGGACAATCAAGTGATCATGTTCTTAGCGGGCATGAAGTCCATGAGGTCATTGAATCTTTTAAGCTCAAGAAGAAATCGCATTTTAAAACAAAACAATTCGTCATAGATGACTGGCAAAAAATATGAAAGAAAAAGATTGGAACGTTGGAATCGTTGTCCCTGCCCATAATGAAGAGCAGCTCGTGGATCATTGCGTGAGCGCCCTTAAGACGATTTGCAAAACCCATAAAAGAAAATACAAAAATTTACGTTTTTTAATAGTCGCCGATTCTTGCACTGATAAAACAGAAGAAATCGTTCAAGAACTCATTCAAGACGCAGAGTGCGGTCAATTATTATCTGTTCGAGGAAGAAATGTTGGCAAGGCCCGTTCAATCGGATGTTCTAAGCTTTTTACCGATTTTCGAGACGAGCGCTTGGACCGGATTTGGATCGCAAATACCGACGCAGATTGTTTGCCCTCCTCAGATTGGTTGGAAGCGCAGATGATTTATGCGCAATTGGATTATCAGGCCGTGGCCGGAGTTATTGAGGTTCCGACTTTGGCCAAATTCAATGCGCAGCTTTTGGAGACCTTTACGAATTTTTACAAAGGTAGTGGAGATCACCACCATGATCATATCCACGGGGCCAATCTGGGCATTCGTGGTGACGCATACTTAGCAGTAGGAGGATGGGAAGAGCTCGCATTGTCAGAAGATCTGGATCTTTGGAACAAACTCAAAATGGCCAAGGCCTCGATTATATCGAGCAGACTATGCTCGATACAAACAAGTCCGCGCTTGAAGGGTAGAGCGACCGGAGGATTTGCTGATTTTTTAAGTCAAATGGCACTGTCATGTTGAGCTTGGCCGAGCGTATAAAGCAATTATACTTAAGCGGTCAGTTGGATAGTTCTTTGGCAGACTGCAAACCATCTCTTTTCTTAAAACAGCTTTACGAATTTGGTCGAAGTGATCTTAGTCTTGCCCGCTTGGTAGAGGCCCATTGTGATGGAGTCTTTATTTCTAAAGAAGCTGGGCTTGAGATACGGCCAGGTATCTATGGAGTCTGGGCATCTGAAAGTGGGGGAGAAAAACTCCAACTTTTAGATTCACAAAAAGGCCCCGTTCTTTTTGGGAAAAAACGCTACTGCTCTGGGAGTGAAATTGCCACCAATGCTCTCGTTACCGCTTGGTACAACGGTCAGCGTGTCTTGGTTTCTCTTTCATTAGACTCTCAGTGGATCTCACGAAATTCTTCTCCGTGGCAGTCTCATGCTTTTGAAGAAACTGGAACAGCTACTGTGAATTTTGACCACTGCCCAGTTGAGAAATCAAATATTGTCTATGAACCGGATTGGTATATTCGTCGCGACGGATTTTGGTTAGGGGCCCTTGCACCTGCGGCCTGTTGGGCGGGAGGTGCAAGAAAAATTCTTGATTACCTCTCCAGTTGGAAAAAATGGGATTCCCACAACGATGCGGATTTGGGGAAAATTGACTCGGCAGTCTGGCTGCTAGAATCATTGATTGCCAGTGTTGGGCCGATTGGTAATGAGAGCATGACCTCGAAAAAGTTTCTTTATCATCAGGCGATTCGGTTCCGGTCAATTGTAGAAAGTTCATGCAAAGAAATTTTGGCCGCCTTCCGAAGAATTGTTGGACCGGGACCTTTTGCCTTTGATGCTGCAATCTCCAAGCATTGTGACGAATTGCAGCTCTACATTGCTCAGTTCCACGGGCTGCGTGACCTTGAAGGCCTGGGGCATTCTCTACGAGGCGTCTAATTCAGTAGGCTAGATCATCTCAAGAACCAAAAAAAGAGAGCAGCCGACCTAGAATCTTTTCCTTGGTCTCAGTATATGGGGGAAAAATTTGATGATTTCCCAAGTTCCACTTTCGCTCTAAAATTGAGCGTTGATGGGAAAATTCATTAAGTCCGTGAATTCCGTGATATTGACCGGTGCCTGATTGATTAATTCCGCCGAAAGGAAGATGGTGATTGGCGACGTGTTGAAGAGTATCATTAATGCAAACACCGCCGCAGGTAATTGCCGACAAATAGGAATCAATTGTTTTTTGATTTTTGGAAAATAAATACATTGCGAGAGGCCTAGGGAAGAGCTCTACAATTGAGATCGCCTCAGCTGGTTTTTCAAACTCTAAAATAGGAAGAATAGGTCCGAATATTTCCGCTTGCATGATAGGATTATCAGTTTGGATTTTATCGAGGATAGTCGGGGCAAATAGTCTGCTTTCAGAAAAAAACTCACCTCCATGAACCAGATTTGCTCCTGCAGTGAGGGCCTTTTTATATAGCTCGCACAGTTTTTCGAAATGTCTTGAAGAAATAATCACGGCCATATCATCGTAATTTTTGTCTGGATAAAATTCTTTCGTTTTTTGCTTGAGCTTTTCTTTTAATTTTTCTGCAATTTTTTTTTCCACCAATAAATAATCTGGAGCGATACAAGTTTGACCAGCGTTAAGACATTTTCCCCACATGATAGCGCTCGCGGCCTGGTCTAAATCAGCACTAGAATCAACAATGGCCGGAGACTTTCCGCCGAGCTCCAGAGTGATTGTGCATAGGTGGTCGGCAGCAGATTTCATTACTTTTTTTCCGACTTCCGAAGAACCAGTGAAAAAAACATGATGAGGGGCGAGGGATATTAAAAACTGAGAAACTTCGGCATCCCCTTCAGCGACGAATACTTCTTCAGGGGTAAATGTCTGTTCAATGAGTTTTTTTACGATCTGATTGGTTTGCGGGGTGTATTCCGATGGTTTTAGTACGACAACATTTCCTGCGGCGATTGCATCAATAAGCGGCAGCATGCACAGGTTAAAAGGATAATTCCACGGAGAGATGATGAGCACCTGACCTCTCGGGATAAGCTCAGTTCTGGCGGAAGTTCCTTTGAGTGGCAGAGGAGTCTTAACTCGTTTGGGTTTTACAAGCTTAGAGAGGTTGTTGATAAAATAATTGATCTCCATAACGGCAGGGTAAACCTCGGTCAGTAGAGATTCAGTCGGATTCTTTCTGAGATCGGAATGCAGAGCTTCGCAGATTTCGTTTTTGGCCTTCACTATCGCCTTGAGCAATGAACTCAAACGCTGCTTTCGGAAATCGATAGGAGGATAAGGGTTTCTCTTCATATAAGATTTTTGTTTCTGGAATTTTGTTTGAATTTTTGCCTTCTCTTTCGCGTTTTTAGGGTCTTGCATAAAATGACTCTCTTTTTTTTTACGGTTTTCAGAGTATCGTAATAGTTAGGAAAACATGAGCAATCCCAAGTGTGAGCTTACTAGGAACTTTGAGGAATTTCAGTGAAAATCCCCGATAAAAAATCAAACCCTGACTTAATCCTTCAACAATTGAAAGACTTCCAGAAAGCTGACTACAAATACAACCGAGGTCGACTTTTTGGTCTAGTTTATTATCTCGATGAAGAGCATAGTGATTTTCTCAAAGCGGCCCATAACGAATTTTTAAGTCAGAATTTTTTAAATCCCATGGCCTTCGATTCTATCAAACGAATGGAGAATGAGGTGGTCCAAATGATGGCCGATCTGATGGGGGGCAATGACCAAACAGTCGGGGTGATGACTTCTGGGGGAACCGAGAGCATTTTGATGGCCGTCAAGGCCGCCAGAGACCTGGCAAAGAAAAGACGACCTTTTTCTTTAAAAACCCTAGAGGTCTTGGCGCCTTGCACCGCCCATGTTGCCTTTGAAAAGGCCTGTAAATATTTTGGATTGCGGTATCGAACTTACGGTCTCGATAAAAGCTACCGTGCTGATCTGAAAAGTTTGCAAAAACTAATCTCATCTCGAACCGCACTGATTGTTGGTTCTGCTCCCCAATACGTGCAAGGAGTGATTGATCCCATTGAAAAAATGGCCGCGATTGCTCAGGAAAAAGAAATTCCTTTTCATGTCGATGCTTGTATTGGTGGCATGATGCTACCTTGGTTAGAAAAGCTAGGTGAAGAAATTCCTCCTTGGAACTTATCAGTACCTGGCGTGACCTCTCTCTCCGTTGATCTTCATAAATACGGAATGGCGGCCAAAGGGGCCTCTGTTATTTTATATAAATCAATGAACTATATGAAGCACCAGTTTTTTATTAGCACCAATTGGCCAGGGGGAATCTATGCTTCACCAACCTTTCCGGGGACTCGATCTGGTGGTCCTATTGCTGCGGCCTGGGCCACCCTAAACAAATTTGGTAATGAAGGCTATTTAGAACTGGCATCCAAAACCCTCGCCGTTAAAAAAGAATTTATTTCCTGTTTACTAAGATTTCCTGAATTGGAAATTCTTGGGGAACCTCAATCGAGCTTAATATCAATTCAATCTTTAGACCCAGAGATCGACATCTACGTGCTAGCGGATTTACTTAACGAAAAAGGTTGGTTTATGGACCGACAGCAAAGGCCTGAAGCGCTCCATTTTACGTTGATGCCGATTCACCATTTAGCGCTATCTGATTTTTTTGAAGATTTAGCAGAGTCCATTACTTTTGCACGCGCCAATCCTGCATTGAAGGGTCAGGGTAATGCTGCCATGTATGGCATGATGGCCAAAATACCATTACGCTCAATGGTAAAGATGAGTGTGGAAAAGGCGATGGAAGGTTTGTGGGGGAGAGAGGGGCAAGTGCCTAATCTTGATAATTTAGCTGATGGGCCGGACGCCTCGATTGCCTTAAAAATTGGAAAAAAATATCAAAAACAAATTGATAAAGCTTTAGAGCAGCTTAATGAGGCCAAGAATTCAATTCAAAAATTTAAAAAGAACAGGCGTGATTAATGGGCGCGATTAAATTCGAAAGTCTTCTAAAGGATTATTTTGAGGCAGTGGCTAAGGACTTTGTTCTTTTAGATAAAGACCTTCAAATTTTAGATAGGGGAAAGGCCCAGTCTCAGAATTTTCTTAAGATCAAAAAAAAATCCGAACTTGAGTCTCTTATCTATCCACCGGACGGCTCGATTTTCGCAACTCTGAAAAATGTACTAGTAGAAGGTAAGACATATTCCCAAAGTTTAAGATTTGGAACTGAGGCAGAAAATAAGTGGGTTCAAGGTACTGTCTTTCAGGCCCTCCAGCAGAGCTTTTTGGTTTTAACTCCGTCAACCTACGGAGATTGGTTCGGCCCTATTCTTAAGATTTTGCAAGATAGCGCTTCTATTGGTCATTGGCGTTTGGATCTCGAACATCAATATGTATGGTGGAGCGACAAGACCTACGAAATTCATGAGGTTGAAAAGACAGCATCCGTAGATCTAGAAAGCGGTATTGATTTTTATCATGGAGAGTCCAAGGAAATCATCCAAGTCGAGCTTACAAAATCGATTGAAAACAAGTTACCTTTTGATCTTGAGCTTCAAATAAAGACCGGAAAAGGTAATGTCCGGTGGGTAAGAAGTATTGGGATTCCTGTTATTTCTGATGGTCAGGTCAAATCATTTGTTGGGTCGTTTCAAAACATTCAAGAACAAAAGCAAAAAGACGAGACTCTACGGCACTCTCTGATTGAACTTGAAGGACTTCAAGAGGCCGTCCATGCCAATGCCTGTGTTGCAGTTTTGGATGAAAATCAAAAGTTTACTTATGTGAATGAAAATTTTTGCCAAGTGACAGGCTACTCCATTGAAGAGCTTCTAGGCACGAGTGCACGAATTGTAAATCTCAAACACCACACTGCTAAACTGATGAGAGAGGTTCGCAAAAAGTTGATAGCTGGTGATATTTGGAAAGGTGAGCTTTTATGCCTCACTAAGAACAAGGAGCATTTTTGGTTTGAGTCGACCGTTATGCCAGTGAGAGATAAAAGCCAGAAGAATTTGGAGTTTGCTTGTTTTAACTACGACATTACAGACCGTCGCCGGCTTGAAGATGATCTTGAATTAGAAAGAAGAAGAGCACTCCAAGTTTCCAAAATGAGCTCGCTTGGTGAAATGGCCGCTGGTATTGCCCATGAGATTAACAATCCTTTGGCGATTATTTCGGGATATAGTTATCTCATTCGCAATAAGCTCAAAAAACTTGATCTCCTTGATGCTCAAATGGAAAAAAAGTTATTAGGCATTGAAGATGCTTCTGAGAGGGCCTCAAAAATTATCAAGGGCCTGAAGAACTTGGCGCGGGACGGAACCAATGATGATTTTAAAAACGAGTCCATTAAAAAAATCATGGAAGAGACTTTGAGCTTTTGTACTCAGCGTTTTAACAAAAATGGAGTCGAGCTAGAGGTAGAATATTCTGGGGAACCAATAGTTTTATGCCGTAGCTCAGAAATAGGGCAGATTCTTCTGAACCTGCTAAATAATTCTTATGATGCTGTTCAAGGTACCGACAATGCCACGGTCAAAGTCTGTTTGCGGGAAGAAAAAAAATTCTGTCTGATAGAAGTTTCGGATTCAGGAAAAGGAATTTCTAAAGAGGATTTGAAAAAAATATTCGAACCCTTTTTTACAACAAAAGAGGTGGGAAAAGGGACTGGACTAGGTTTAAGTATTAGTCGAAAAATTGCTCTTTCCCATAGTGGGGATCTTTCCTTTCGAGTTCAATCGGGTATGCCGACTTTCATCCTATCATTGCCCGTAGTAGATATGGCCCATATGAGTAAATCCGTTTAGGTTTTTGGCCTTACCAAGGCAGAGCTTGGCCATCCCAATTTTTAAACACTCCAGACTCTCCCGGTGCAAGCTTGGCACACACATCTAGGATGTGTTTGGCGGTTTCCTCCGGAGTCCAAACTTGATGTTTGACCCCTCCCAAGAATGGCGAAGAAAGTTCAGTTCTTGTCGTCCCGGGATGAATGGCCAGGCAATGAATTTTTTTTCTAGATCGCGCTGCCTCAATTGAGAGTGTCTTTATAAACATATTAAGTGCTGCTTTGGACGCCCGGTAGCCATACCAGCCTCCTATTTGATTATCTTCGATACTTCCCACTTTGGCGGAAAGGGCCGCAAACACGGCGCTCTTTTCATCTCCCCCCATCAAAGGGAAGAACGCCTTGGCCAAAAGCGGAGTCACACAGCTATTGATGGAGAATTGAGTTAGCAAAGAAGTATGGTCAATATCTTTAAGAGATTTTTCAGGAGCAATCTCTGGCGAGTGCAGAAATCCAATGCAGTTCATTAAAAGATCTAAATCATTTTCTACACGACTCACAATTTTATCAAGTGCATCTGTGCGCGCGTTCCACTGAAATGTTACGAGGCGTGAAGAAAATTTTTTTTCAAGATTGAAAAGCCCAGTAGCACTCTCTCGGCGATGATAGGTTGCAAAAACTTTTTCGACTTGGGGGAAGTTTTGGAGGAGTTCGTTGCACAGTGCAAGGCCTATCCCATGCCCCGCACCAGCGATCAAAACTTTTCTGGTCTCATCCAACTGAAATGGAGAAAAATTTTTTATAATCGATTGATAAGATTTTCCATCACCGCGTTCTCTAATGCTTTTGCTCGATGCCGCCATTTCATTGCCTTCCTTAAAGTAGAGGAATAGCGAGGATGATCTCTTTGGTCCATGATCTTTCTCTTGCTTCGGTCATTAAGAAACAAGGAAAACGCATAAAACTTGCCACTTTTTCCCCAAAAATATCCGGCCAGTCCTGAAACAAAATCTAGTGTCCCGGTTTTGGCCCAAACTTTAAGGGCCAAGTCAGGTGATGCCAGTCTTTTTTTGAGCCAACCACTTTGCCCTGAAATACTGAGAAGAGAGGCCATCGTGTAGGGCGGAATGGCCAGTGAGTGTTGGACAGTGAGAAATTGAGTTAACAGTCTCGGAGAAATTTCGTTTTGAGAATCAAGTCCTGAACCGTTGACAACAGTGAGCTCTCCCCACGGCAGATCAGGATAGCGTTTTCTCATCCATTTTTTCATTTGTGAGGCGGCCTGGGTGAGAGAGGCCGGCATTCCATACTTTTGCCGAGAAGTCGTTAAAAGCAGGATTTCCGATAAGGTATTGTTGCTGTATTCAAGAATGCTTTTAGAAACATCGGCCACGGAGGGACCTCGATGAGCAATAAGAGTTTGAATTTCAGCAGGAGATTTTTTTTCTTTGGCCGTCTTGAGTTCAATTCCTAAACCTTTTGCAAACATCCTAAACAACCCGGCAGCATGACGAGCAGGCCCGCGAAGTGGAAGCGAAGGACGACGCTTAGAGTAGCGCTTGTACCAATTGACCTTCCATATTTCTTGAGTCTCATTGTTGTCGGAGAGATAGGATTCTCCAGTTGGAAATGGAATTTTAGTTCTACCAAAACCAAGAGACGGGATTTGCGGAATCACTCCGAAGTTTGCGCGACGGCCATCGCGGCGCCGACCCATGCGAACAAGTTCAAATCTATTAAAATTAATATTTAAACCCGATAATCCTGTATTGTAGGATTCATCTTGTGGTCCCATGGATGTGATGCGATCGATATTAAGTAAAAAGCTTGCATCATAATAAAACTGACCTTCGACACTTTGGATTCCCCTTGCCTTTAAGGCATATGCTAAATCCAAAAGGTCTCCTGATTTTAATAACGGATCACCTTTTCCGATTAAATATAAATCTCCTTTCAAAATTCCGTTTTCCACAGGTCCTGTGATGCCCAGTTCGGTTCGCCACCGATATCTTGGGCCCAGTACCTCGAGGGCATAGCGGGCCGTGAGAATTTTTAAAACTGATGCCGGAATAAAAAGCTGGTTTCCATTGAAATTTTCAATCACCTCTTCTGTCGTGAGATCGACAATCCACAGACCTAGATTCTCCGATGGTTGCTTATAGCGACGCATCAGTTTGGAAAGAGGAGCGGAGAGTTGTGCTACCAATTCTGCTTCCGCAGAACAGGTCGGTATCACCGAAATGTTTAAGAAAAAAATAATCGCAGATACCGCGATAACACTAGGTCGAATCATCCTGATTCCTTTTTTTACGACTTCAATAGAGTAACAATTTAAGGTTGCTTCTGATACCAGGGATATATGTGCGGAGATTCCTCACAGCAAGAAAAAATCTAAATAAAAACATATAAGATCAGAATGGAAATTATCAGCTGGATGGTCGAAAACTCTCTTGCAAATATTAATCATATTATCTTGAGCGAAAACAAGTGCGGCCTCATAGTAGACCCCTTTGATGGGGACCAGGTTTCATCAAAAATTGAGCAATATGAGATTAGGCCTGCTGGTATTCTTGTAACTCATGAGCATTTTGACCATACCCGAGGAGTGGAGTCGCTTCAGAAAAAGTTCTCTTTGCCAGTACTTTCTTATGAAAATTGGCAGACCGTAGATTTGGCAGAAAGCTTAGGGTTACAGTGTGGTTTAGAAATCTCAGTTTTTCCGGTACCAGGCCATACGCTCGGGCACATTGCATTTCGAATTCAAGAACAAAATCGGTCAATTTGCTTTTTAGGGGACACACTTTTTCGCTATGGAGTAGGAAACTGCAGCAATGGCGGTGACCCGGTAGAGCTTTTCAAAACAATTATGAAATTGAGCGAATTTATTGGTCTAGAGGACAATCTTTATTTCGCTCATGATTATGCTGCAAAAAATCGAGAGTTTGCTCTCGACCTGGGCCTCGAGTTGCCGACTTCAGGACCAGAAAAGCAAATCAAAACAACTCTCGGACGGGAAAAACAAGAGAGTCCTTTTTATAATCTAGACCGAATTGCTCTCCTAGACCAAACTCAAAAACCAGCTCAAAAATTTGCTCAACTCAGGGCCATGCGAGACCGATTTTGAGCGCACCCCGATTATTCGAAACTAGAAATAGGAAGTGCACACAAAACTCAACTGCCCATTATATAGGGCAGTGAGAATTTCTATTTTTTAGTCTTACTTAGTCTAGGCTACTGAAATTATTATGATTATCTGAAACGGAACTATTGAAGTGTCATGATTCCCATGACCTAACCGACAATAGATACATGACCTTTATAAGTCTCAGTCGCTTTTTCGCACTTTTCTGCATCATTGCCTCTTTTTTCTCGAGCTGTCTTCCTCAAGAATCCAATCTTTCGATAGGGGAGATAAGTACTTTTGGAGATTCCGACGATAGCAATTCTGCATTAGCACCAGGAACGTCACCCACTATTGTTCCCGTTGGCCAACCGGTTCTCCCAATGGTTGCAGATCTCGAATATTTTGCTAATGAAATGTCACTGCAATCAAACCTTTCTGTAGTAAATAAAAGCGTTCAGATTGTTACGGCTGACGAAAATGCCAATGTTCACCTAACTGATTCTTTTTCAGGCAATCAAATGAACTATCAATTAACCTTTTATTTTAAAGGAACTGATGGAAAGGCCAAGCTCAATCTTTATGCGCAAGGTAAGAGTATTTCTAGTATTGAGCTCAAGGAAAATACTCTTGAGTATACAACACAGCCAGTAACCATAGCGGAGGGCGATATTCTCAGTGTCTATATCATATCAAATAAAGATTTAGGTTTTTCACTCAAAAAAGTCGAAGCAAAACATGTAGCCATTTCATCACCAAGTCCAGGACCGTTACCAAAGCCGATGCCAAAGCCTGAACCAAGTCCGAAGCCTAAGCCGGAAAATCCAAAATTTTCCGATATTCTTAAAGCGAGAGATACCAGAAAATCCGACGGTAGTTTGCCATTTCGCCCTGGGGCATTCGGTCATGGGGTTTATACTAAGGGTGGAAGTGGCGGCAAGGTTTTCAAAGTCACTAATACAAAATCTTCTGGCTCCGGTTCTCTCAAAGCATGCATTGATGCTACTGGCCCACGAATATGTGTTTTTGAAGTTTCAGGGTTAATTAAAACCCAGGGATATCTCAACATTAATAACGATTATCTCACCATCGCCGGGCAGACTGCGCCTTTTCCCGGAATTACGATTCAGTCTCACGCACTCAGGGTTCAGGCCAGCAACATTATTATCGAGCATGTTCGGGTTTTTTCATCAGATGAACTAACAAATAAAGATGAAAATGACACTGGCGGTTATGCAAACCGAAATGCAATTGTTGTTGGATATAGCAAAAAATCGCTCCAAAATATTGTTCTCAATCATGTTACTGCCGCTTTTGGATCGGACGGGATTTTAACCCAATGGTACGGTGTGGATAATCTCACAGTTCGCCGATCTTTCTTAGGTCTCCCACTTCATCAAAGTATGCATGTAGATGAAGGTGGAAGTGGTTGGGAAAATCTCGCAGCTCACGGAATGAGTACATTAATTGGTCATTGGGCCAAGAATGTAGATATTCATCAATCTCTTATTGCTTATTCCAATTGGCGAAACCCTAGGACAGGTGCAAAAAATCTTAGCTATTTTAATAATATTAATTACCATTACGCTAAAGAGGCCATGCAGGTCTATACCCGTGAGAGCAACAAAAGTGCATTTGCTTCTATCATAGGGAATCACTTTATTCATGGCACTGCAGCCAAGGGAGACCTTGTTGTCGCAGTCCCGGGTTCTGGAGGATTTCCTTTTCCTGTGCAGGTACATTTAAGTGACACGATCTGGGAAAACCAAAACGGTTCTCAAAACTCCACTTCTCCAAGCAGTACCATTCGTGTGAGCGGGGGCAAAGATAAGTATTTTTCCTTAAAATCTAGTCCTGAAAAACTTCCTTACAAGTCAGATGTTTTACCTGCCAGTGAAACTGAGATAGTCGTGTCTTCTCTGATGGGAGCTTGGCCTTCTTTACGGTCACCACTTGAAAAAGAAATTGCTGAGAATCTCCAAGCTCGGAAAGGAGAGCATATTAATTGTTATACAGAAAAGTCGAATCAAATCTTGGAAAAAAAAATCAAACAATACGCAAGTGAATATGCAAGCGATCGTTGTGAATTGGATGGGAAGGGTTGGACCTCTTGGAGAGAATGGTTCCCTAAAGATATTAAAAAAAGAAGTTTAGATAGTCTTATGCCTTCACCGGCTGAAAAAAATAAAAAGCTTCCCAGTGGTTACACAAAAATGGATGCCTTCCTTCATGCCTGCTCTCGCTATGTAGAATTTGGAACCGGTAGCTGCCACAAAAATAATATCGACCCTCAGGGAACGCCCTGGCCTTAAGTTCTCTATCATCAAAAAATGACAACTTTAGTTGGTAGTAAAAAAAAATCATCGGCAATTTTTTCAGTTTTTTTGGTAAGTTATCGTTGAAGTAAATTATGAACCCCGAACCTCCGCTATAATAGTATCACTAACTATTCTTTCTGAGGCCTCACTGTGAAAAAAAAAATATCTCTCATTATTTTGGTTCTAAGCTCCTTCGTGAACTTTGGTCCATTTCTGGCGGCACCTAGCGAATCGATTCCCTCAATATTAAAATTAAAACGAGTGGGAGATTCTGTTGAAATAGAATGGAGCAATAGCGACGGTATCCCTTCTGGAGGCTTTGATATCATCATCGACGGCGTCGATACTGGAACAACTCATCGAACAAAATCACTTGTTCAGAAAATAGAAACAAAAGGAAAATGCTTCAAGGTTGAAGCAAGAAATATTGATAAAATGCTTTTTCCACGGTCCGTTGAAAAATGTGTTTTTCTTAACCAAAACGATACTTCGAGACCTGAGATCACCCAGGTCGTTCAATTTGGTAATAAAGTCAAACTCTCGTGGAAGTGTTCTGACGGTATTCCAGATGGTGGGTTTGATATACTTATCGACGGCATAGACACCGGTACGCAACATCGAAATAAAAACCTATTTACCGAAATAGAAACGAAAGGAAAATGTTTCAAGATTGAAGCAAGATATATTGGAGAAATGCGTTTTCCTCGCTCCGCTGAAAAATGCCTAGCAACTTTAGCGCCCCAACCTTCGCCAGGTCCAAGTCCAGGCCCGAGTCCTTCAAAGCAAGTGGCGACAATTGATGGTTCTAGTAGTGATCAAGTTGAAATTTATTTTCCCAACGGCGTTCAGGATGCTCGAGTTCAGGATTTCAAGGCCCTTAATTCTCATGTGAAAATTATCAACACGACAATTTCTGGTAAGACACTGACCTTATTATTAGACGATCATGTCTTACCTGATGATCCTCTGACTGTAGATTATTTTATGCCTTCGGGAACTCTAAAGAACTCTTCAGGACAGATGATAAATTCATTCCAAATCTCTGTGGAAAATAGAGTGAAGGATTATAATGGACAAAAGAATCTTGTAAAGCTGAGCTCAGGGGCAAAGATAGCTCCTCATTTAAAGACAAACAGTTTAGTGGCGCTCAAACGTGGCCATACCTTTAACGACAATCTCAATGTCGCACAAAATAATATAACCGTTACTGCCTGGGGAAGTGGCCCAAGGCCTATTTTAAATGGTAACGGACAAACATACGCTGTTCAGGTCTACAGCAATCATTTCAGAATCTCCAATTTAGAAGTTCGCTCTCATGGAAAGAGTTCCATTGCCCTAAGAGGCGCTGCAAGTTTTGCTTTAATCAATAGCAATAAAATTCAGGGGAATAATTCTGCCAATGTGAAGGCCATATATCTCATGAATAAAACTAGTGCTGCTAAAAATAAATGGGGTGAAGGCAACTGGGCCTTGAATAATGTTATCAGAGGTCACGAAGATGGAATAAAATCACGTCTGGAGCCTGCAAGTTGGAACTCTTCAAGTTCAGACTTTATATCTTGGGAAAAAAGACGACTTGGTGGTGGCCAGACTCCTATGCTTGTGGAGCTCAATGATATTAAAGCGGTTACCTTAGATGGTAGAGAAGGAGATGCGATAGGAATGAGTCGCGGTGGATACTTCGGCTCAAAAATTAGGAGAAATAAAATCTCAGGGTGGAGCGATGATGGAATCGATAACTTTGGCGCTCGAGGCGTTATCGTAGAATATAACTTTTTAGAAAATCAAAATACCAAGCTCAACAGTAAAGGTTCTGGCAACGGAATCAAGATGGGTGGAGACCTTGGAGGCCAGGGTCAAGACGATCGGTCAGGCAATAACATCTATCGCTATAATATTATCAAAAATACAATCGCCTCCCGAGATAATCCTAAGCTTGCTAATGCAATTGGGATGACAAGTAATAGTTCGGGGAGTGAGGTCGGTCCGACGTATGTTTATGGAAATATCGTTATTGATACTGCTGGGCATGCTTTTCAGCTAGATAAGGCAGATGGCAATGACTGGAAAATTTACAATAACATCTTTATGAAAGGCGGGGAGCGTGGCCAATCGGTATCTCAATATTTATCAAAATCTCTAAACCAGCTCTATTTCGTTAACAATATTTACAAGGACTCTTCAGGTATTTCAATCGACTCCAAGAGTAATCTCCAAGTTAAAGATTTGAAGGAAGTTTATTCTCCGTCAGCTGACCTTGCTGCTTTAAAAACGAAATCTGGTTCAAAAGTTATTGATGCCGGAACAGAACTCAAAGTGCCCGCCGATAAAAAATTCAATCGAAGTATCTATGGGGCCTGGGTTGACTCCATAGATATTGGACCACTAGAAAATTAGAATCTACCGAGAATCCATGAAAAGAAATCTTATCTAGGTTTCGGTATTTAGCCGAAATTTCACAAAGCGTCTTTAATCGGAGAAGTCACTTTGAAATTTATGTAAGAAAAAAAATGTGATCGAGCAGATAAGCCCGATACAGGAGCAAGAAAAAAAATAAGAATTTTTGATAATCAATCTTCCTAGGAGAAAGCTAGAGGAAGATTCACAGAGATTAACAATACCCATTAAGATTGAGTATTCGAGGGCAGCGAATTGAAGGGAGGTGTTTTTCATTAAAAGACCATAGAGAGCTGCAGTGGTGGAACCTATAAAGAAGTAAAAAGGAATGTAGTTTCCTATTAGTATATTTAGTCCTGGAAAGTGGTCGAAAAAATAACCTATGAGTATTGAGGTCACAATGCTTAAAGAAAGGCTGATTCCAAGAACCTTTTTTTTGCCCAAGATGTCTGAAAAGTGACCGCCAATAAGAGCTCCGATACTCATAGAGGCAGGTAGAAATAATCCATAAGTCAGTCCTTGAAGAGTAGAAGAGGCACCAAAATCAATAAGAAGAGCACTGGCAATCGCTGAGACACCGTTATAAGAAAAACCCGCAAAGTAGGTGATCCCAATGAGACACCAGATTCGCCTCGAGCTCATAAGTGATAAAAAGTTTTTAAAATAATTTTTAAAACTCATGGCCGCAGAAGGTTTGACGTTGATTTTGCTAAACCGAATGAAGAGGAGCCCTGTCCAAATGGCGCTCGCGAGCAGATAGCACAAGATGGGAAGTCCGTATTCGATTGCGACATAAACACCGGCCCCACCAAAAAGAGAGCGCCCCACAAGCATCCCCGATTGCATCACCCCATTGATTCTTCCCATTTGGTTTTTAGGAATGCTCTTGATTGCCAGAGTGTCGATGCAGATATCTTGAAGGGCCGCAAAGACTCCATGGGAGGCTATGACTATTGTGAGGAGAGGTAGGTTGAGGTCAGAAACCGCGGCGGGAATAAAAAAGATAAAAACACCCATGAAAATTTGGTAAATCATCAGCTGGGTTTTAACGGGAAAATTCCAGGTCGATAGAAAATCTACCAGGGGGGCCAGAATAAACTTAAAGGCCCACGGAAGAGTGGCCACTGCGGCAAGTGTTGCAATAGCACTGACATCAATTCCGCTTTTTTTTAATATGGCCGGAAGGGCCCACCAGATAAAACCAATCGGTGCGCCTTCGGAGAAGTAGAGTGAAAAAAATAAGAGTTTTTTCATTGAAAAGGCCAATGTGAAATGGTCGGGCCGACTGGATTTGAACCAGCGACCTTTCGCCCCCCAGACGAATGCGCTACCGCTGCGCTACGGCCCGACGAAATTAGGTGTAGGCTATCTTTGTGTTTCTTTTATATATTGAGTCCAAACGTTTCTGACAACAGATCTTGACGGCGGAATAAAAGAGATTATCTTCAAGATTGGAGGACCTATGGGCAAACGAATTCTTCTCTTTCTTTTGACAAATATTTTGGTGATGACCGTTGCCACGGTAGTTCTTGGTTTTTTTGGTGTCGGACACGGCTATATTGGTCCTCAGGGGCTGGATTACCGGGCCTTAGCGATAATTTGTCTTGTCTACGGAATGGTTGGTTCTTTGATCAGTCTGGCAATTTCGCGCTGGATGGCAAAAAAAATGATGGGCGTTCAGTTGGTGGATTCTCAGAGTCAATACTCAGGTTTTGTTCAAAGAGTGCATACATTGGCGCGAAAGGCCGGATTAGAAGTTATGCCTGAAGTTGGTGTTTATGAATCTAACGAAATTAATGCTTTTGCGACTGGCCCTTCCAAAAAAAGGTCGCTGGTGGCCGTCTCTTCTGGTCTGTTGGCCCAAATGCGTGAGGATGAAGTCGATGGAGTGTTGGCCCATGAGATCGCCCACATTGCTAACGGCGATATGGTAACCATGACCTTACTTCAGGGCGTGCTCAATGCCTTTGTCATGTTTTTAGCGCGAGTGGCCGCGTTTTTTGTTCAAAATTTCTTTCGAGATGAAAATGGCCGCTCTTCTATTGGTGGGTTCGCCTATTATTTTATTGTGATTGTTTTTCAGATTTTCTTTGGTTTTTTGGCCAGCTTCGTCATCGCCGCTTTCTCGCGATACCGAGAATTTCGGGCCGATGCTGGGGGGGCCAAGTATGCTGGAAGAGATAAAATGGTCGCGGCCTTGAAAAGACTTCAGGCCAGTACGGGTCTGATTGAAAAACAAAACAATACTATAACCGCTTTTAAAATCTCTTCTCCCAAAGGTTTTTTTCGGTTTCTTTCCACTCATCCTCCACTCGAAGACCGAATTAAAGCACTTCAAAAAGGCCTTCGGGCCTAGAATGATCTTCTTTCTAAGTCCTATTAAAAGAAGTTACGATAGGTAATTGTAACTATTTATCTAAAAATCTAGGACTCAGTTTTCGGACACTCTCTTCGTACTCTCTAAGAATTTTAGTCACGCAATCGGCCACACTCGGAATCTCTTTCAATAGCGAGCAAATTTGACCGATTTCCAACTCTCCTTCGACGAGATCTCCCTCTAAAATTCCTCTTTTCGCGCGACCTTTTCCCAACGATTTCCGCAAGACTTCAATCGAAGCACATTCAGCCTCGAGGGCCTCAATGTCGCTGCGAAATTTATTTTCTAGAAGTCTGACTGGAGTTAATGCCTTCAAGCAGAGTTTTGTAGAGTTGGCCTCTGCCTTTAGGAGCATTTGTTTTAAATCATCATGAGCACTCGATTCTTGAGTCATCAGAAAGCGAGTTCCCATTTGAACTCCTGCGGCCCCAAGACTCAGCATTGCGGCAAGGCCTTGACCAGTTGCAATTCCACCAGCTGCTATGACGGGGATGCTCACCGACTTTAAAAGCTGGGGAATCAAGGTCAAGGTCGTAATTTCATCTCGCCCGTTATGACCTCCTGCCTCGAAACCTTCTCCAATGACTGCGTCTACACCCGCATGCTCTGCTTTAATGGCAAACTGCGGATTAGACACCACATGAAAAACTCTGGCGCCACTGGCCTTCAAGAGCGCCGTAAATCTCTTTGGTGAACCGGCCGAGGTGATGAATATTCTTATTTTTTCGGCCATCGCAATTTCTAATTGTTTTTCTGCGCCCCCGTAAAGAAGAGGAATATTGACGGCCAATCGGTCGTGAAAAGAGGTTAAAGATTTTGCTTTTTTAATTTGTGAGGCCAAAAGCTCGGGGGGCATCGAGCCGGCGCCGATTGTTCCAGTGATTCCAGCATTGGCGCTCGCCGCGGCCAACTTTGCACCCGATGTCCAAACCATTCCCGCCTGAATTATGGGAAAGGGGGAAGAAAAACACGTCATAGGGGTGAGTTTTTCAAACGGGATAGGATCGTCTCATCCGTTTGTCCTTTGAGATCCGCCCGAGTTGATGATCTCTTTCGGCCGAATGGCCCTCCTTCACGGAGTCGCCAACCAGCGGCGATCATCGCTTTGCGGATTTCGTCTGATGAAGCGTAAGTACTTAAGTCCACCGATTCATGCGAGAGAGAGGCCAGTTGCGAAAACCACTCTGGGGTCCAGAGCTCAGGATTTTTCTTCGAACTAAAAGCATCCTGAAAAATAGCGTGAAATTTTGGAAGATCTTGACCAAGAGTCTGCTTAGCATCTCCAATCAGAATCGTAAGTTTTTGAGAATCCTTACCCAACACAAGCTGATCTGTTGTTTGCGACACAATTTTCATAGAAGAAAAATTGGTTCGCAGATTCCATAAAGCTAACTCTTTATCAATTTCCACGCTTACAACGTGACAGCTTTTCACCGCCTCAAACGTAGCGAGAACGTTAAATCCGCAACCAAGTCCAACATCTAAAATATTAAGCGGGCGAAAGTGATGTGATTTTTCAGCTAAATTAGTGCCCTGAATATAGTGGTATTGAGTTTCGGCCCAGGCGCCGGAAAGACTGTGGCAATTTTCGTCAAACTTTTTAGAACGAAGGGTCCAATCCCCCGCCTCAGTTTGAATAGTGAGGTGGTGAGGGGGAGCGTTTTTGGGCAGGGGAAGAGACAGAGGCAGAGTCATTGGTCGGTGTTTCATCATAATTGAAATCTTTTTCTTCTATGGTAGATGGGAACTGAGATCTGAGCCACGTGCGAATATTTTCGGCCATCCACTTGGGATCGTCATCGGGGAGATTATGCCCGCCCCATTCATGACATCTCCAAGAAGACCCCCATAGCTCTGCAATTTTCATTGAGGCCTGATAGTGCACAATTCGATCGGCCTTAGAAAAGAATATTAACGACGGAATACTAGGCGGTTCTAGGGGAGGTCTTGCTCCAATTGCTGCCGCCATTTGCCTAAAAAAATTAGGGACCGTCACTGGCGCGTCTCTCTGGATCTTTTCCCAAAGTGGCAAAAGCTTATCGACTGACTGTGGTACTCCGCTTACCAGCTCCAGAATTTGCTTTTCTCTTTCATGAATATCTCGCCTTAAAACGGCCTTCCCAAACTCTCTGAGGGCGTCTGGTTTTAGTCGTTCAAATGGACCTGACAGACTAGAAAAACTCGAGTTTATGAGCACAACAGCATCGAAATCAGAAGGAAAGAGCTGAAGCCATTCGGCCCCGATCATTCCGCCCATGCTGATACAAACAAGCACTCGCTTTTCATCTATGGCACGGTCTTCGAGATAATCGCCAAGTTGTCTTCTCATGGCATCGACGTATTCACTTATTTTGAGGGGGGAGCGCTGATCTACGAACTTACCTGTGCCCGGAGCATCGACCAAATTTACTTTTGCGCCTGGATAGTAGTCGTTGAACACCTCCAAAAAAGGCCTCCAGTGACGAGATTCCCTGACTAGGCCCCGTAAAAAGACAAAAGAGATATTTTCAGATGACATGGGAAGCTTTCCTTACTAATTTCAATAAAAAAGACATTCTCTTCAAGGATAGCTCCAAGAGGCAATTGAAGAAAAGGGCCCCCTATGATTTTAACCGACTCAGAAATTATGCATCATATTCATGAAAAAAATATAGTCATTGAGCCGTTTCGCCAGGAGTGCCTGGGCAGCAATAGCTATGACGTCCATTTGGGAGAAAATCTTGCGATCTATAAAGGCGCGGAATTAGATGCAAAAAAACATAATCAAGTCGAACATATGAAGATTTCTGAAGAGGGCATCCTATTGCTCCCGGAGCAGTTTTATCTAGGGGTTACAGAAGAATATACTGAGACTCACTTGCAGGTTCCTTTCTTAGAGGGAAAGTCAAGTATTGGACGCCTAGGAATTGATATTCACGCAACCGCGGGAAAGGGTGATGTTGGCTTTTGCAATCACTGGACCCTTGAGATTTCAGTGAAAAAGCCGGTGCGAGTTTATAGAGGTATGCCTATTGGTCAGCTCATTTTTTTTGAGACTCGGGGAGAAGTAGTGACTCGATACAGCGATAAAAAAAATGCGAAATACACGCAAAGAACATCGCTGCCCATGGAGTCAATGATGTTTAAAAATCAATTTTAGCCATGCCTGTCAGTTGCGACTATACTTTAAGTAATGTTTAGTCCAAGGAGGCAGTATTGGATCATAATGAAAGATTTAAAAGGGAGCTTGAAGAAGCTTCTGACCTCTTTAGAAAGTATTCAGCTCAAACTCCAGTAATTCCAAAGACAAGTGAGAGTTCACAAGCAGACAAGTCTGAGAAACACACGCCAGAAGATCATTCGGAGCAAGAGATCTGATTCCATATGAGCTGATTTTCCAATTAGCAGGATTTGCTTTTTTTGCAATCTTGGCCGCTCGCTGGCTTTCCGGTAAGAGTTTCCAATTTTGGCACGACAAAGCGGATGACGAGAAAAAAGGTGGCGATCTCGATGAGTTAGTTCGTTTGAAAAAACAGAAGCTAGGTCAAAGACCAATTGAGAACTCTCCTGGAAAAAAAGAGACAATGGCGCTGTCAGTGGGGGAGGGATTACTTAAAAATCTACAGAAAAAAGAGGACTTAGACGCCGGTCAAATTGAACAACTAGCACTTTATCGACGATTTTTTAATGACAAAGCATGGGGTGGCAGTAAGAGTGCGGTATTAGTTCTCTACTCTGTTCGCTCTGAGCTAGGGCCCTGCTACGAACCTCTCAGTTTAAAAAAAGTCTGCTTAGAAGTCATGGGAGAAAACTCTTTTTGGGATCGGCCCAAATTATTGAAATTTCATACGGGGGCCAAAGAGATTTACCTCCGCGCCCTTATTGAGGATGCCCTCATTCAGTATCAAGTTTTCAAGGTCAAAGGACCGGAATCCTTTGACAGTTATTCAGTTATTTTGAGCGCTATTCTCGCTCGCCCCGAAAAATCTGCTGATTTTTTCACTGCCTATCTTGAAAAACCAGAAAAGATCTCCCTATCGAAGTTTTGGAAACAAAAGCGAGAGAATTCCGTGCAGCGAGATGCCGGGCAGTGGACGTCAATATTTTTTCAAAGTCTAGCTGCCCCAGAACCGCACTCCTTGAAAGGGGTCTTTCAACATTTCCACCAAATAGAAAATGCCTTGAGGACATGGACAAGGCTTGCAGATGGAGAGGGAAAAGAATGGGCACTTAAAACATTGGACATCAGGGGTAGCCTGGACTCCAAAACTCTTACCAAGTGTTTTAAAAAGATGGCCTTAAAGTTTCATCCCGACCGTATGGAGAAGACTCACATCCCAGAGCGGCTTCAAGAACAATACCTAGGAATCGCTTCCCATAATTATTTGCTGATTCAAAAGGCCTACGACGTCCTCAAATCCACATTGAAAAAATGACCATCATTGTAGTTTTTATCAAGTAGAACAGGGCCTACTGAGCAATTTTTACGTTTTCTTATCTGCAACCCAGGCGATGAACGGCAAACTTATGGTAAATATCAATCATGACTATGTTTCGATTATTTTGCGTCTTCATTGTAACCATCTGGACATCGCTGACCATGGCAAATGGTTTAATAAATTTATTAAAGAATGGACAGGCCAGGTTGAAAATTCTCACGCCTGTTATTTTGAACAATCAATTGGCAAAGGAGACCACCGATCTACTGGTGACTTCAACAATACGTCGTGGAATACCGCTACCAGCTTGGATTGAGTTATCTGAGCTTTACACCCATAACCGAGTCTATGATGAGAGCTTTCAAAATTTTCCCACGGATGGACACTCAATTGATTATAGACTTCTCCTTCAAGAGGAAACTCCTAAGTTTTTCCCAGGATTTGGACAAAAGAAAAAAGACATCCTCAATAGAGGATTTTTGAAGGCGCGGATTGAGTGCAATTTTGGTACGGGACAAAGAGAAATCCTAGAAAATAAAAGCTACTTTTTAACGCCTAGAACTTTGCAGCCTTTTAAATCTCCAAACTATTCCGATAACTCTTTTGAATTCGGAAAAGATCAGGGCGAGTGGTTTTTCAGATGGGGCCTAAATGCCATTCCATACCGCAGCTATTATGCATCGGATGATCACCCTAGCGGCATCGATAGCGATATTCTTCTCTCAGGGTTAGTGGTGACCTGCTATTCCAATTCAAAAAGAGCTTTGAAGAATTTAACACTAAAACAATTTAACTATCTCTACAGAGGCAACTTCAAGATTGAACGGATTCACAAATGAAAATAAAATTTTATGCCTCTATTTTTTTAGCGCTTTTTTTCATTTTCTCAGTTCAATCCCAGGTTCCGCTTTATCTTTATTATACAAACTCAGCAGCACGGTTTCATCATAGCAATGAAATCGAGCAGCTTGATCTGGGAATCGATGAATACAAGCTCAGATCTGATATTGCTAAGTCAGAAGAGTTTATTCGAGTGAACAAATCTGGGGCCGATGAAATAGGCGAGGAGGTCCTCGCTGAAAGCACTCGGGCAGAAATAAAAAGAAAAATTAAAAAAGATTATTCTTCACTTCGTTCCGTAAATATTAGGACTCTATTTGTCATTTATTATGCCGTAAAAAACAGGCGACCTGATGAAAGTATTCAAGTCACAAATTCAGGCTTTAAAGGAATAGGGCAAAATGATTTCTCCGCCCTCGCGAGAGTCAGTGAGCTTCCTGCATCCAATTCGACTCTTCAAACATGGTTTACTAATGATCAGAAGATTGAAGAACTCACAGAAATCATCGATGATTTAAATCGAGATCTCCGTAGGAAGAACCAACGATTGCGAAGTATGAAACCTGAGGATAAATCCTATCCAGAAGCTATTTCGGAAATAAGGCCCCTTCGAGAAAAATGGAATCTGCTCACAACGCAAAAACGGAAATTAACTAAAGAGAGCCGTGATCTGGTCTATAAGACTATGGCAGAACATATGAACGTTAGAGATATTTGGGATTATCACGAGGCAAGGCTCATCGGCGGATACAAGCAAGTGAGGGGTCGTGGAAAACGAGTTTTCGGAAATCTAGAAAACCGCTTATCTGCGATGGCCTCCAAGATCGACAAAAACAAACGCATACTTGATGAACTTTCTTATTACCTTTCACAAGACAGGTGCTTTGCTGCCGTTGCTGGAGACATGCGAGTCAGTTCTCAATCAACGAAGTTTCAAAAAAAACGAGTTCAAAAAATACTAAAACGCTACAGTAAAAAGTATAACGAAAAAGACTGGATTTTAGTGCTGGATTTTCACCGAGTGGGGATTCGTCAGAAATATTTCAATCTTAAAAACCTTTTAGAGCTTCCGGAAAATAAAGTGATTGAACGATTTGCTTTAGCGACTAAAAAAATCAAACGAAAGAATCTAAAACTAGAAGGCTATCCTGCGGCCTTAGAAGGACACATTAAGGCCTACCGAGAAAAACAAGAGGCCTTCGATGATATGGTCTATTTTGTAGATAATACCAGAAAGTCCTATTTGGACACTATTCGAGAGTTTGATAAAGTTGATCACATTAAATACGCTTATGCTCTCAATAGAACTGCCGATTCACTCCGAGACGAAATAGAGAGTCCTACTGCACCCTTTATCGTGCCGCGAATGGATGTCAGGCTATTTCTTAAAAATGTGAAAACTGATGAGATGTTCGAGCTTGAGCATCAAGAGCATAGTGGTCAGTGTGAAAAATCCAAAGGTCTCATGAAGTTTCGTGACTAACTGGGCGGACTTTCAAAGCCTGCCTTTTCTTTGTGCCGATGAGATCTGTCACTTCGCGTGTTATTATCCTACATCTTAGGGACTTACCTTTCCCGCGGTAAAAAATTGTTTGTAGTACAGCTATAATGAAGTCTTTGGATTAAAACTCTGGAGCACCTTTATGAATCAATCACTTTCAAAAACCTGGATTTTTCTCGCCTTTACTTTTTCGGTCTCGCTTGCAACTGCTGGTGTGTCCACTCCAAATATATCTAAACTCACAAAGACCAATGGGAGTGTCGAGATAAGATGGACCAACAAAAACGGAATCCCCAGAGGCGGCTTTGATATTTTAATTGACGGCAAAGATACTGGGACAAAGCATAGAACTAAGAAACTGATCACAAAATTTAAAACGAGCGGAAAGTGTTTTCGCGTCGAAGGTCGCTACACAGATAAAAAGGTCTATCCAAGGTCGACTCAAAAATGCTTAGCAAATAAAACTAGCAATAGTTCTCCTACGCCGATAATTAGTAAAGTAGAGAAGTCTGGCGGAAAGGTTAATTTGTCATGGAGCTTGAGCGGGGCAGTACCAAAAGGTGGCTTCGATATTATTATTGACGGTAAAGATACCGGAACAAAACATAGAACCAAAAATACATCTCTTAAGCTAAGCACAAGCGGAAAGTGTTTTCGAATAGAGGCCCGATTTACAGATAAAAAGGCCTATCCGAGATCCGCAGAAAAATGTGTCAAAACTACGGTACAGACCCCCTCTAAAAAACCAAAAAAAATCGAGGTGGGTAAGATCACATATGTTGCGTATAAGAAAGGGAGCAAGCCCTACCATGGCTATGCTCAATATATTCCAAAGAATTACCACACCAGCGGGAAATCATACCCTTTGATTCTATTTATTCACGGGATGGGTGAGCGTGGAAATGGAGGAATAGAGTCCCTGAAAAGTAAGATGACAAAGCACGGGCCGCTCAAACTTGTGAAGAACGGTCAGTGGAGACCTTCTCAGGACATGATTATCATTGCACCTCAATCGTCAGGTGGATGGTTTAATACTGAACGAACAAATATGGTGCTCGACGATGCATTGTCTCGTTTGCGCATTGATAAAAAAAGAATTTACTACACTGGATTGAGTGCCGGAGCTATTAACGGTTTTACCTATATCGCTCAAGCATCCAATAGAATTGCTGCAGCTGTGTTAATTGCCGGACATGGTAATAATGCTTTTAGGTCCCATGGTTGCAAAATGTCCAAAGTACCGCTTTGGGTCTTCCACGGACAAGGGGATACGACAATAGGTTACATGGGCTCTGTTGGGGCAGTTGATAAAATCAATAACGATTGTAGGCCGAACCCTGCTGCACGAATCACGATTTATGATAAAAGTGTTGGGCATGATTCATGGACACGAACCTATGATGGTTCTGGACATAACAAAACACTCTCTCGACTTAAACGCCACGACCGGCCAACCGATCGCCTTACGCCATTTAAAAAAGGGGACAACGTTTTTGAATGGCTGCTGAAGCATCGGAAATAGAAATTATCACGTCTCTACCCGATAATTGGTATTATCGGGTAGAGAATTTTGCCAATTTTTTGTGCCTATTCGTCGAGTAATTCAGTCAATTTCAACTTCTTAAACCCTCTATATTGAACGAATTCGGAACAATAGACCTCTCTCTGGCGCAAACAAGCTTAAGCTATAATAAGAAAGAAAATGATTCGAATAGTGAAAAAAGGATTTCCTACTTGTTTAATTTTATCGCAAAAATAATTTTTCTTTTAGGCTTTTTTCTTGGTCTGACTTCCTGTATGCCAGAGAATTCAAACCGTGCCCTATCCCTCTCTGGCAGTGGTCTGATCTCAGAAACTGATAACGAACCCATTCAGCAAAGTTTCTCGGGTCCCAGGCAGCTGTCAATAGAACTCAAAACGGATAAGAGCATTGAATTGCGGTGGCAGCATTCGGGCCCTGACGACGTCGTTTTCGATATTTTGGCAAACGGCGAGGTTCTTAAAAATTCAGCAGTGTCTCAAAGTTCCACTAGCCACATGGCCCTCATTCCTTTGGCCAGTCTTGCTCACACTTCTTTAGTTTGTTTCTCCATAAGGGCCTATTATGGTTCAATAGATAAGTTTATTTCCACACCCCAGGTTTGTGAAACTGTTCCTACCGCTAAAAAAGATATCCCTTCGCCCGATACGGCCGCTTTCCGGGGAAATATATATCTCGTAGGTGCTTCTTCGATCGCAGAAGATCCTAACACTACAGGATGGGGACTCGGATTGCAGGAATTATTGTCTGGAAAAATTGCAGTCTTCAATAATGCGAGATCGGGGAATAGCACTAAAAGTTATTGGGATTCCCATTTCTCTTGGAGAGACGAAATCAAAAAGGGTGACCTTGTCCTGATTCAATTCGGACATAACGATCAAAAAAGCAATCTTCCTGCAAAGTTTACTTCGGCAATTGATGGAAGATCTCCATCCTATAAAGGATATTTAAAAAAATATATCGATTTTGTGAAATCCCGTGAGGCGACTATCGTTATATTCTCTCCGATGGAAAGGGCAATTTTCGACGGGGATAAGCTTCGCTACTCTCACCGCACCTCTGATGGGGATTATGTTAAGGCCGCCCTTGAAAGTGCTAAGGAGCAAAACGTTTTATTCATAGACTTCAACAAGATGTCGAGAGATACCATTTCTGGCCTTGGTCCAGAAAAAATCAATCGATATTACTTGATGAAAGATATAGGCCGTGGGCATATCGACAAAACCCATTTAAATCGAGCTGGATCAAAATATTTTGCAGAGCTTATTTTAGGTAAACTTCAGGAGATAATTCATTTTGAAAATTTTTAACATGACGTCCAAAAATGTTCTCTCAATCTGTTTAATTGGCCTACTTTCAGGTTGTATTCCATCATCATCAAATCGAAGTTTGAGTTTAGGATCCCAAGGCCTGGTGGATACGTCCGGTGAAGATCTTCAACCTCGAAATTCAGATACCCAAACCCCTGTGAAACCATTTGCATTGTCGGCCCAAAAATTTTCAGATCAATCAGTTGAATTAAATTGGACCTATCGAGGCAATGGAAACGTGTTCTTCAATGTCTACCTTAATGATAGGCCTATAGGCGACTCCTACCAAACAAGTCTTTCTTCTATAAAAATAGCCTCAGAGAAAGTGAAAGAAAAAAAACCAGAGCGAGCATGTTTTTTTGTCGAGGCGAACTCTCCCTTAGAGCAAAGCACAGTCAAAAGTATCGAAGTGTGTCTAGACATCAACTACCCTACTCCTCCCCCTACTCCGGTAGTAGAAAAAGATAGATTCACTGGTGATATTTATCTCATCGGTGACTCCACAGTAGATGGACGTACAATAGGATGGGGAATAGGTCTGGAAAAGCTTTTAAAGGGAAAACATACGGTTATTGATAATGCACGTTCTGGAAAGAGCTCTCGTAGCTACTGGGACGGACATTTCGGCTGGCGCGATAAAATGAAAGAAGGTGATTTACTTGTGATTCAGTTTGGCCACAATGACCAAAAGTATGATGACCCGAATAGATATACTTATGCAAACGGCAAAACTCCTAGGTTTGGCGATTACCTCAAACGCTACTACGACTATGCTCGGTCTAAAAAAGCAATGGTCGTTATTGTGACCTCCTTAGAGAGAGCAATTTTTGGGCGAGATGGAAGCTTGAGATATTCTCATAGAACCTCAACTGGCGGCGATTATGTAAAGGCGGCGCTTGATTTTGCAAAAAGTGTAAACACCCCGGCGATTGACCTAAATAAGATTTCCCGCGAAGTCATCAAATCCTTAGGCCCAACTCGTGTAAAAAAATACTACATAATGGGGGCCAAAATCCTGCGAAAATAGACCGCACCCATTTAAACCCGGCGGGTGCAGATTACTATGGAAAAATAGTTTTTGAAGAGTTACAAAAAATTAAAGAGTTAGGGAAATTTTAAAATTTAGTCTTCAAAGACTGGTTTCATTATTTTTTCGGTCTCATCCAAAAGTTCATAAAAGATTCTGGTCCTAATTTCTGCCTGTTCTTCTAGGTTGTTCGTCCCTTGAAATGCTCGAACTGCTGAATCTACATGTTTGTCCCCTAGCATTTCTTTAAGACCTTCAAGGTAGTCATTATTTCGACCGCGCAGTGAATTTTCAATATTGATAGAAAGGAATGTGAAAGCACCTACTACTCCGTCATGATTAATTACGTCAACATTTTTAAGGGCAAGAGAAGCCTTAGATATACCTTCTATCTGAATGATTTTAGCGGCCTTTGACCTCTCCATTTTTATCTTTTCGGGTCGAGCGCCTGGAGCTTTCTTTGACCATTCTTTAGCATGCGCTTCATATTTTCTAAAAGCTTTCTCAATAACTGGATAAAGTTTTCGCTCATGTTTTGAAATCACCCTCTGCATCGCAGCGGTGTGAACATCAAGACCTCTTGAAGTCGTCGTCAGTTCAACGCTCGGGGAAATCTTTACTTTTTTAGATTGCAAGAAGTCTCGAAAAATCTCCAACCTCTGCTGTTCAGTCTCTCTATTAAGAGTCGAAGGATCGATTTCGTTGTAGATCATTCCACTGCGAGAAGATATTTCGTGTGATATTTTTGTCAGCAACCGAAGAATTCGCCTCCGGCCACAATCGTTGTATTTTGGTTCTTAAATAACTGAGCAAGCTTGTTATGATCTTTCGCCTCGATCGCTTCTTTGAGTAAAATTCCTTCCATCGTCGATAGCTTCAAATCTTTTTCCAAGTGTGACAAAGCAGTACGATGAGTATTCATCATTTTAAGATCTTCAGAAGGGTATTTTTTCTGCAGTCTAGCGAATACAGCTTTAGCTTCAGGACTATCTAGGTCGTCCGGAAGATTTTTAATGTCTTCTAGAAGTGCTTTACTTATTTTTGGATTATTAATCTCTCTCGGAACAGTATAGACGTAGTTTTTTCCTTTTCGATTGAGGTGTAGAAAAAGATATTCACCGTCATCTAATCTATTTAGGCCGTTGTAATTGGTTACTAAAGCAGTCTTTTTAACAATCCCCGATTCCAATGGATTTTGAGATAACTTTCTAAATTCTAGCTTATATTTAAGACTCTTAACTCTTTCGTTGATAGACAGCTTGCCCGCTCCTATTCCTTTTCTAATTGCATTCTGTAGTTTCCTACTCTGTAATACCGAGGCAAGCCCTTTATCACTTCTCAAGAAAATCGCTAAGGCCTTGGCCCCTATTTCAGGTAGATTTTGGCAAACAAGAAAGAGTTGATGCTCTTTTGGAAGACAGGCAAAGCCGGGTAATGCTGCCAGCGGCTTGAATTTTTTTATCATTTCTTTTAATGCGTTGACTGACATCCCTACTTGCATTTCCAATGAATTTACAAATATCTGTTGCATGACAAAGTTGGTTTTTTTATCGCTATTCCGAAAAAGTAAATCCACTAAAGAGTCACCTGCCTCTAGTCGTTGTAAAAATTTTTCCATTAGCCGGTCGACGTCTAGAGCAGTTTTGGAGTATTTTTCTTCACTCCCCTTCTTGTCCATCTGATATTTTTTCAAATAATCGATAAGGGTTTCTCGATAAACTTGATGCGTTTCCTCATCCCCTATTCTGGAAGAAAGCATTGTTCTTAATTCTTTTTCCAATGCTTGAAACTCTTTATAGATCGCAGGCAAGACCGTAGGATTTTGAAGAAATCGCATGACCTTTGCCACCGCACCCGGGATCTTGGGCACTTGCTCGGCGACATAACTGGCCCCTGATTTCATAAAGTCTGCGATGGTGGGCGCTAAAGTGTTTAGGGCCAAAGATGTACAGGATTTAGAAAGCTTTTCTTCCGAGAGTTTGAGATACTGACCGTAGTAGTCGTCTTTTTCTGGTTTGTTTCTCGGGCTACAGAGCTTGCAATTCAAATATCCTTGAATTTTTTGGTTGAGCCTTTCAGGTGGAAAAGCAGACAGCATTAATTCGGTATCTTTTTCTGAGCATTTTTCAAACCCTCTATCTTCTATAGCGCAGTAATTTTGATTATTTAGAGGGATAAATGAGTCATAGGAAAAAAGCGATAAGAGCAGCAAGGGTCCCATGATTTATTTTAGCATTTTAGAAAAAAGAGAAATCTTAAGAGCGAATTTTCCTTTGAGAATCGTTTAAACAATTTTTGTTACACTAAGGTCATGGAGATTCTGTCCGCCTCTCTACATTCATTCCAAATCTCGAAGGCCAACTCTCACGACCTCTTATGGGAGTTCTTTAATCAATTTCAGTCACTAAATACTAGAAAGGGCTATCAAAGAGATCTCGCTGATTTTGCCAACTTTCTTGAGGGGCATTTTCCTGAGTTTCGTTTTCAAAATATTTTAGAGCTAAAGCGTTCTCACTTTCTCTCCTACCGTGCCTTTTTAAGCGAGCTCGATCTTGCTCCGAAAACAATTCATCGCCGGCTTTCAACGTTGAGTAGTTTTTTTGATTTTTTGATTGAAAAGGGAATATGTGAACACAATTTAGTTCAAGGGGTAAAACGCCCAAGGCAAAGTGTTCGACATGAAACCCAAGATCTCAGCGACGAACAAGTTGAATCGCTTTTTTCCTATTTAGAAAAGAGCAAAGAGACCTCTCCGCTCCATACTTCAATCATCGTATTACTCTTTACAACAGGCATACGGAAAAAAGAGCTGAGCTCTTTAAAGATCAAAGATGTCGATTTTTCAAAAGAAGCACCGAAAATAAAAATTGTCGCCAAAGGGGGAAAAAACTTAGTCAAAATTCTTCATCCCTACGCAGTTTCCCATCTTGAAGCTTATAGAAATTGGATGAAGCTCAAAACTCGGTCATGGAAAAATGATGATTATTTTTTTCGCCCCTCCCGTAACCCAAAAGATCCTCGGAGCTTAGATAAGGAACTCTCGCCCAAAACAATTGACTATATTTTAAAAAAGGCCTGTCGGAGTTGTGGAATTTTTGAGCGTATTTCGCCTCATTCTGCTCGTGCAACTTACATCGGTTCCGCACTAGAAAATGGCGCAGATTTGTATAAGGTCGCGCGAGATGTCGGACACCAGTCAGTTAGAACAACAGAAGAATACAATAAGCGGAGAATGAGAGCGCAAGATAGCTCCATTCATCATTTGGGTTTTCTTAAGAAAAAAGAGAGTTAATAATAGGCGCGCTCTACATAAGATGCGGGAAACTCGACCTTGACCTTTATCGTAAGGTTACCAGGATGTCGGCATTCAAATTCGCATATATTTCTAGGAGTATTGCTCCAGGAATGACCAGTCGACGGACAACCAGGTGGCGGATAAGGATTGGTAAATGGATAGGGTTTTATAAGGCTCCAATCAGGTATGGCCAATATTTGATTTATATTAAACGCGTCGACCGTTACAAAATCAGGCTTGCATGCCAGAGCTGGAGCTGAAGGTAATGGCCCCGGAACTGTGGTTGACCAATTTGCGTGAGGATTCCATGAACGAAATGCTTCAGGTGGTGTTCCATCTGCACCGGTTGCAACTCTGCAAAACATAGCTGTTCCAGGAGGATCAGGAATTGGGAGAGGTGTCGGAACCCCTCCGGCGCTAAGGCATTGTTGCTGGCTATGCTGGCCTAAGTGTAGGTCAAACTGAAACTTACATTCTCCAAATTTTTCATCAGGATCTGTAGGTTCTGTGTATTCGCCACCCATTTCTTTGCAAGTCAGCTCATGGGCCGATTTGATTGCAGAGTCAGTATCAGAAAAGCAAAATGCGACTTTCCCAGAAGGATTAGTAATCACGTCGACAAAGAGATCCTTGTTAATTCCCTTTGACGGACCAAGTCCTTGTTCATATCGATCAAAGAAAAATTTTAATAGCAGCTCGCCTCTGTCTTTTACATAGGCAGATGTTCCAGTGTCCCAGCCTATTCCTCTGGGGTTACGAACTTCTACTTTTGTGAGCCTTTTCCGGGTGAGTGAGACATCGCCTGGGTCGACAATCAGGTCTTGGTTGAGAACATATTTTCGATTATTTTGGTCGACAAAAGTTGTTAATTCTAAAGGAGGATCACCTGGTTTTGGAATAGTACCGGTTCCCAATAAGTAGGCAAAAGTTTTTTCACATTTGGCCGCATCACTAAGAAAATGATTCATCCGCTGCATGAGCTGAACTTCTTCGGCCCTATCTTCAAAATAGGCCGAGCTTTGACTCTGCATTTTAGTGAGCTGCATAACGGCGAGTGCTACGATTCCACTCAAACCGAGGGCCACCATAATTTCTAAAAGAGAAAAACCGTTCGGCTTGGAAACCAAACGAGTTAGTAAGCGGTTCATATCACTTATGATAACAGAGTTTCAAAAGGGCAGAGAAAAGGGAATTAATTCCAGATCAAATAAAAAAAATTTAGATTTAATTAAAATGAAATTTTTCCAGTGAGAAGCTCCCAGAACATCCGGAAATCCCCTGCTAAGCTGTAAAACGGGTGCTTAAAAGTAGCAGGTCGGTTTTTTTCGAAAAAAAAATGCCCAAGCCATGCAAATCCATAGCCACAAATTAATGCCGCTAAAATCAACCACCAATTTTGAAGGATAAGAGCAACCGCGACCAGCGATATCACAAGAGAGGTTCCAATAAAATGCAAAACTCGGCAGGTCTTATTTTGATGTTCACTCAAATAGTAAACATAAAATTCATCGAACGATTTAAGGCCATCTTCTTTTGGGCTCAATTCTGCTCCGCGAATGCTAATAGATGTTCTTCATTCTCAATTATAATTTCACGACCTTCACGACGAATCAAACCCTCATTTTCTAACTTTGTGAGCGCGCGGGTGACAGTTTCAGTTTGGGCCCCACAAAACTCTCCGAGCTCTTTTCTTGTCCAACAGTAATCAGGATGACGGTTTTTCAGAAAAAGTAAATTTTCCGAAATACGGCCAAGAACTGATTTTCCAGTAATATCATTGAACTTTTCTTCAGATATCCGAAGTTCCAACGCCAAAGTCGATACCAAATGCAGAGAAATCTCTTCCGAAAAATCTGCAATCTCTTTCATAGTCACTAGAGGTAGGAGATAAACTTCGCACTGCTTGAGTGCAACCGCCGAAGCATGATAATTTTCAGAGGCCGCAATTGATCGGTGACCAGTAAAGTACTGCCTTCCGAACACTCGCAGCATGACTTCATTCCCACTGCTACTCAGATCAACTAGGCCCACGAGACCTTGCTGAATATAATAGAGACCATGAGGAGCGTCTCCTTTGCGAAAGATAAAATCGCCCCGTTTAAAAGTCATTTTTCGAGCGTTTTCGAGACCACTGGATTCAAGAGAATAAATAAATCGACTTTTTCTAGAGCTATCAAATTTCATAAACCCCATTATAAGGAAATTGGTCCAAAAAATACATGCTGTTTGCGATCAGGGCGCCGAAAACTTTAAGAGAACTTTATCGATAATTATCTGGGCCCGTTGGGAAGGTTTTTTAGTCAAAAATCCATTTCCCTTTCCGAGGGTATAATCAGGGGGAAAGAGAAACTGAAGGGCAGTTGGGTCTAAGATTGCACCCCTTTGGGTCTGGATATACCAATGACTCCCCTCTGCCATCTTTAGTCTCATCGGTTTAAGCCCTAAGGCCTTTCCTCCTAACAAATGATATAAGGCCTCGCTGGCGTGATAGCAGTGTCCAAAATATGGTCCTATCGTTCCAGGTGATGCCTGTGTTTTTTTGACTAACCATTCTGGCTTTAAAAGATTGTCTGTAAGTGAACCTTGGATCGCATCAACAAGGCGATCAGATTCAGATAGTGAAAAAATAGGAAATTCTGCTCCCATAAGCTGTTCACACTTATTCCCATAGACGAGAAACGAAAAACTTACAAAACACCAAATTTTGAGCATGGGTGGTCTTATCGAGGAGAAATCACAAGGTAAAGATTTAAACTGCTCCCTTTTATTGTCCAAAATATTTCAGGCACTTAGAGCGCTTCAGTCTCTACTCCGCCCTCCACCAGTCCTTAAAATGATGAATTGCCAGTTAGTTAGAGAGAATCTTCAGTAAATTTTCTATGCGAATACCTTCCATAGTGCAGAAAAAAAGGCCAGAACGCTGCTACATCTAAAGGTTTGGTCCACCGAAGGGGAGCAGTTTATAATTGGTGTTAAAATTCAAGCCTACACTATTTTTGCCGCCTTCCGGAAGACCGATGAGAAGAGACCGCGCGTTATCGGAAATAGTTTGAAACTATAGGTATTTGGAAAATCGAGCACTAAGAGTCAATAAAATAAGATCTCGGCCCGAAAAGATCTCATGTCAGTCCTTTTATTTGTCGGGGTATTCTTATCATCTACTTACGGCAGTAACCCCGAGTGTCTTAGCAGACAACTTTTACAGGCCATGGACAAATTTCCCCAGTATCGAAAGTTCATTGATGATGTGCCGTTTGGAATCGAAGTCGAGGGTCTGATTTCCAAAAAGAAGTTAAAGGCTTTGCTCAAAAATATGGCCAAAGGTTTGCCTAGCAACGCCTCAAATATCCGAATCAATCGAAAAAGAAACGCTGGCTATGGAGAGTTGTCATTTGTTTTTGATGGCCGGAAGTATAAATGGAAAGTGGTTGACGATATCTCTATCGTCGCAGAACCAGGTGAGGCAGGAGTAGAGTTGGTCTCGCCAAAGCTCACTGATAGCAAAGACAAGGAAGTATTCCAGATAGTTTTTCGAGAGTTTAAAAAAGCTGGCATGAGGCCCGAACCGTATAGCTCGGGAGTTCATGTACACATAGATGCCGAAAATTTTTCAAGTGCTGAGTTTGCGGTCACTGCAAAACTCTATTCGCTCTTAGAAAAAGAGCTTTTTTCTAAATATATGGTGACTCCATCTAGGGCCAGAGGATGGGTCAAACCCAATCCGATCCAGGTTTCAAACTTTATCGACATTTGGTTGAAAAGCAGCATGTCGATAGAATATTCAGTGGCCTTAAAAAAAATTAAAAAGGGGTATGGCCTAAATTTAAAGGCCTTAGAAAAACATGGGACTGTAGAATTTAGGTTTTTGAATAGCACTATCAATGAAAAGGCCATAGAAGATTTTGTAGAGTTTGGAAGAAAGTTTATCCACTCATTGCGAAGTAAAGATCCACACTTGATTAAATTTTTGAGCAAGCTTGATTCTGATAAACCCTTGAGCTTAGAAGATTTTGGAAAGGCTATTGGACACAATCTTTCCGACAGCAATCCTATTTTTTTTGAACTTCAGCAAGAAATAGCACGACTGGAAGGAGGGGTGCAAAAATCCCGGAACATCCCAACGACTTTGGTGAAATTGGCAATTATTAGCACCGCTGTTCTAGCGGCCATAGAGGCAGTCACCGACCTTAGTGAAATCCTGGGAGATTGATAATAGAATGTAGTATATACCAGTCTATATGTTCGTATTGTCAGTTACTTCGGTACTTAAGAAACACAAAATCCCCTATGCAATTGTCGGGGGGCATGCGGTGGCGCTTCACAGTGCTGTACGAGCAACTCTTGACCTTGATTTGGTAACGAACTGGACACTAAAAACTTGCTCACTATGCAATTTCATCAATCCACAAAAGCCGACTGAACAAATTGATATTATTACCAGGTGCTTAACCTAATTGCTAAAAAAGATCTGATTAGAATGAAAAAACAATCTGGCAGAGAACAAGACGTTGTTGATATCGCGGCATTGGAAAAAATAGATGAAATCTAGGGCCACCCAACTCTTTTCTGATACCTATTTAAAGAGCACTAAAAAGCTGACCTATGAACAGATCCTAAAGTTCCTTGACGAGTTTAGGGCCCTCCACTTGGGACACCAAGAAATAACCAAGTCAAAGCTTATAAGCCTAAGGGTGCCTCAGGATTTGTTGAGCGCCTTTAAGCAGAAATCCTCTTTTGAAAACATTCCCTACCAAACTCTCATCAAGAAATTGATGGAAAAACTATCTGAAAAATTCGAGTGATTAATTTCGGTGATACAATATGTTAATGACAAGATTTTTGTTAACCATTACCGCTAGCTTGTCCCTTGCCATGCTTGTTGCCACATGTTCAACCAACACCCAGGGCCTTCCAATGGATCAAGGCAAGTGCCAGCGTCGATGTATGAGCTTCGGAAAGCAAGGCGTCTACGATTTTCAATCACAAGATTGTCGCTGTCATTAAAGAATTTTTCTTATTACAAAATGGAATTTATTTAGGCTAAAAAAAATATCCAGTGAAAATAAATCCTTTGATGTCGATAAGACATTATGAGCCATGCAATCCTGCCTGAAACTTATTTTCATCGATGGAATCAGACCTTGAGACTAGTACTCTTAGTTTTTTGTGGCCAAACCTTAGCTCAGGATTTGAGCGAAGACGATATTCTAGAATTTTCCGAAAGAAATATTGAGAAACTGCACCGCTATCGAAAAAAATCCCTGATTTATTTTCTCGGGGAAAATAGCTATTTGGATTACGAACTTGCCAAGGAGCACTTCCCACAGCTTGAACCTCAAATGAGGGTGCTACCAGTTTTTTCACTAAAAGGTATCCATCTTCTTCGTGAAGATGTCCGAGAAAAGCTATTTGAACGTATGTTCCGCGGCGTAGACCTTTCCAAGTTACAGACACTTGTTATCGAAAGAAATCTCTGGCTGGGCCAAACGATGGAGTTATTTTTCCCTCATCTTTTAGACTACCTAGCAGCAAAAGGATTCAAGGGCTCTCTTGTCTCAGAGTTTAGAATGCTGGCAGACCATGCTCCACTGGAGTTTCAAAATAGACTCAAGAAGCTTGCGAAAAATTATCCGTTCCAAACTTCTATAAAAATAAGGATAGAGAGCAACTATCTCGCATTAATGCGTGTCATCGATACCATGACATATGCTCGAAGCTTTCCCGCACTGGCCCTACCTTATGAATCGATGACGCCGCAGGATTTTGCCAATAATCGGGCCCCTCAACCGCGCGGGCAATATTTACCTAAATTTAAGAAATTTTCGAAAAAGAACAAGTCAGATTCTGAAAGAGCATTGAGTAAAGTGCTAAAAACCACTAAGTGTTTGCTCTTAAATCTTGTTAAGTCGTAAATAAGACGAAATCAGAGAAAATAGAATGAATTCATTGACTTAGAACAAGTAATCTTCTTATAATTTCTATTATATGAAATGGATCACAGTAATAGCGCATCCATTGCGCACAGCATTTAGGGCCCCATCGTTTTCTGAGGCTGAAATTTCCTTTCTAAACAACTGTCGTCTTAATAATCGTTCTGAGAGAACCTTGGATAATTATCGGTCTGATTTAAGGCGATTCGCCGAATTTTTAGGACGAAAAAAGGTTCATTTTTTTGATTGTGGAGTTGAACTCATCACCGAATACCAAACGGAGCTGGCGCGTGGCAATATGGAGCTCATCATTGCAAAAAAACCTCTCAAAAAACTAACTTTTCTTGGGAGGTTTTTTCGAACCAAAGTCGTCGAAGAAATAAGGCCATATCCTCCATTGGCAGTAGCGTCTCGCCGAAGACACCTGTCTACATTGAAAAATTTTTTTGATTTTTTTCATCAGCGATTCGGAGATAAATGGAGCGTTTTTCAAAATAATCCGGTTCGCTCCAAGCTTCATGGAATTAAGCTCAAAGATGTCGACCAAGTTCCAACTAGGCTTTTGACTGATAGCGATTGGCTGGCATTGCAAAGAGTCATTGTTCGACTACAGGATCAACTTATGCTGCAGCTACTTTATTTCGGAGGTTTCCGGTTGGCAGAGCTGACTCAGCTTAAGGCCTCGCATTTTGAAAAAGATTTGAAGCGAATTGTATTTCCTCGAAAAGGTGGCTCAGTTCACAAATTGAAAATTGAGAGACCTAGTTTGATTTTTGAATCACTTGAAAAGCATATGGTTTCTCAGAAATCAGAGTTTTTGTTTGGAAATAAGCTCGGGACTGCGCCGGTATCGTCGAAAACCCTGTATAACAGGATTCAGCGATTAATTCTAAAGGCAAAGTGCCCAACAGAAGGTCTAGGCCCTCATAGTTTTCGAAAGGCCTGTGCGACCCGGCTCTATAAAAAAACCAAAGATCTTCTTTTTGTCAGAAATTACCTCAACCATAGTGACGCAAAAGTAACACAGACATATATTGAAATTTAAAAGGAAGGCCCGTGAGCTCTTTAGAAAGTGAAATAGAGATTATCTATTCTCGAAGTTCTGGAAAGGGTGGGCAGAACGTCAATAAAGTAAACAGTAAGGCCCAGCTTTTTTGGAAGGTATCTGAGAGCTCCCAGCTCAACGATGAAACCAGAGCAAGATTTTTTGAGTTGTTTGAGAATCGTATAAAGTCTGACGGGGTCTTATGGTTGAGTTGCCAGTCATATAGATCTCAACAACAAAATCGCAAGGCCGTGATTGACCAACTTCACCGAATGATTCAAAGGGCCAAAAAGAGGCCGAAGGTTCGAAGAAAAACGGTTAGCCCCAAAAGAGCGAATGAAAAAAGACTCAGGCAGAAAAAGATGAGGGCGGGATTGAAGAAGGAGCGTTCTGGAAACGCGGGATAATGGCCATAACTCTGGTGTTTTTATACTCGCCAAAATTCAATTTTTGACAGAAAGCGCTGAAATTGGTCCTTTCCAAACAGGGAATAAAAACTACAGGAGACATAATTTGAAAAAATTAGCATTAGCTTTATTGACCGGACTTTTCACCGTGGGCTCATTTTCGTCGACAATTTCTGGGATTGTTTTTGACAACTATACCGAACGTCCACTTGTTGGCGCTCAAATTATTGTCAAAAACACGAAAACTCGTAACATTGCTTATACGGCTGTCGTTGATTTTGCGGGCGAATTTACGCTCGATCAGGTTGACCAAGGAAAATACGTTCTCGAAGTTATTAATCTAGGATATTTCACAACTGACTTTAACAACTTAGTTGTGCGTCCGAATGCAAACTACGACTTTAAGCTGCCACTAAATAAAAGCTTTGCTGTCGAAGTCATAGAAACCATGACTAAATACTAACCCATGAGGGCCTCTTGTAGCGTTTGAAGCTCACAAAGATCTCTTTCGTCGGTCAAAACATTTTTGCAGGCAATATACAGTGCTTCTGCCTGATCTCGAATAAACTCGATATCCTCTTCCGAATTCAAGTTACTTCTTAGAACCTTCATTGCCTTCAATAGGTGTTTAGCAGTCATGGGATCACGTTTCACATAATGGCGAAGCTCACTAAAAACTGTGTTGCCTAGGGAAGAAAAAGTCACAGGCTCGATCAAGATGCGAAGATTGGCCTGTTTATCATACCGGTAACGTTGAGGAGGCTCTCTATTTGCAAGCTCCATGAGGCCGGCCTGAAGCTGATTTATACACTCTTGGGCCGTGAATGGATCATTCACTCCAGGAGACAAAGCTCGGGCCGCGACTTCGACCAAAAGCTGAGCACTAAAGCCGATATCTTGTCCTTGAGTCTTCTGCTCACCCCAAACGAACGTCTCTTTCAGACCCTTCCTGACATCTTCATCTACAGCATCTTCTGAGTAAACTTTCATCAAGGGGATCCTATTACAGATAAAATCGCCCGGTGTTTTCAAAATCTCTACAATAAGATCGTTTTCACAGGCAATGCTAAAAAGACCATCACTGTGAATATACTGAATATAACCCTTTTCATGAGCATCAATAGTAAGTGCTTTTGATTCAAATTCTTCTAACCGGCGAACATCTTTTGCTTCCATGATGTGTGCCTTATAACCAATATTTTCAGAAAAAAGGTTATGGATCTGTTCTAGGAAATCGGTACCGACCCTATTAACAGCACTCGTCATACTAATAGTTCTTGGGACGTGATTGATAAAATAGATAAGCACCGCAATACTCGATAATGCTAAGAGCATAGCAACAATGATTGATAGCTGAGGCACGAAAGGTAATATTTTTTCAATACCATCTTTAGCATCGACTCCGCTATGGATCGTTCGCAAGATAAGTAAGCAAAAAGCAAAAGTAGCAATGAAAGTGCCAAGTGTTATCTGATTCCCTTTGTTATCCATGAAACCTGAAATAATTCGGGGGCCTATTTGCGCAGTAGCATGCGAGACCGACAACAAAGTCATGGAAAAAGTTACGCCAGCGACCGTGATCATCGAACCCGCAATTGTCGAAAGAAGGGCCCTGGCACCAGACGCCTGACCTGAGTAGAGCCAATTGAGCTCGCGCAACCAATCATGGTCTTGAGTAGAGTCGAGATGAATCATAATCCCGGCTAATAAAATCCCACCAACAGTCATAAGGCTCGGAATAAACCAATAACTTGATCTCAAGATCGACCAAGTTTTTAGAAGGAATTGAAAAATGGTGTTCATTTAGAGATCATTACCTTTAAGGCATCTCTTCTTCTGATGATTCCGTAGGAGATCCATTGTCTTCTTCTTTTTTAATTTTCTCTCTTTCTTTGGCCTTTTTCTCATCTTCTTTTGCTATCTCTTCCGCGGCCTTGGCCTCCATCTCCAAACGGAGCTGCTCGACCTTAGCTTTATAGGCCTCTCTGTTCACCTTTTTTACTTCTTCTAATTCTTGCAACTTTTGAGCATCGAGATCGCGAAAGAAAACAGAGTTAATAAATTTCCTTAGCTCTTTTTTCTCTTCTTCCCCTATTCCATTGATAAGTGCTCGGTGACTCTCCTTTCCACCCTTTTGCAATGAGGCCTCTGAATGGGGAACGACTGTGAGGTACATTGAGACTGGAAAATCTACTTTAAAGCAAGAATAGAGGTCGACATTTTCTTCTGTAATAAACGTGAGCTCTGTTTCACTGAGATTTCGCAACTTGATATCAAGCACTAAGCCGGCCTTGGAGAGCGGATTCTCCTTTTTGAAATAGACTCTCAATTTAGAGTTATCTTTTTTGGATTCTGCGATTCTCTTAGAGGCCCCTTCTTCAAATTTTTTGCAAATTTTCTGAAAGATCTCAAATGAGAGGTAGTCATTATAAATTAATATTTTGGGATAGTTGCATTTGTTCTGAAGGTCCTCAGAAGTCCAGTTCTCACAATTAAAAACGAACACCACGGGATGATAGTCATCGTGCCCCTTCACAGAATTTAATATCTTCTGCAGAGTACTCAAATCATTTTGCTTTCCTGGAGGCGCTAGAATTTGCAACTCGACATGAGGATTAACTGAGACTTCCTCTTTCTGCGTTTTACCAACGTTGTCCATTTGATAAACAATGACTTGAGGGAGAGTTCGGGAAACTTCATCATGGATTTCGTCAAGATAAGGCTGCCCTCTGATGACGTAACTAAACTGATCAGTTCTTTTTTCACTCTGAAACAAAGTCAAATAATTATCAATGGCCAAAATTTTAACAAACTTTGGAGACGATAATTCGAGATTATCTCTAAGCCATTCTTTATAAGAAATCTTGGCATCGGCGAGCTCGACTTCACGGTCTAGTTCCTTGTCCTTCCTAATCTTAGCGTCTTCTTCAGAATCCCTCTCTATAGGGTCAATATAAACCGGCGAGCATTCCAAAGCGTAGTTGAAATTGTAAAAGATTTCCGATTGAAAGCAGTCTACGACCTCAAACAAGCGAGAAGGTACGATTTTCTTTTCTTTGAGGAAGCATTCTAGTGAGATTTTGTTTTTTATTGGAAATTTGCGGTGAGACTCAAGATGAATAAGACCCTCTTGGACCCAGTTAATTTTCACAGGCTCATAAAGATGAATCACATCCGACAGAGATGCCGTTGCAAAACCATGCTCTCTCACATTTTCGGGGTAGGCCAAAGTCATGGCATCAAAAACAACATCATGAATTTCAGCTCCTTTAATGTGATTGAGCTTTACGCCTGTGAAAACTGCTTCAGAGATTAGGTCAGGAGGTGCGAGGTAATCGAGTATCCCGACGGTTGTGATACTTCGAGTACTATTAGTCCGCTTGATTAGCCTAGCGAGATGCAGGTGATCTTCGGTTTGAGCGCTAAAATCAATAAACACCATTTTGGCCTTGAGGTAGGCTATTTTTGGAAAAAGCGACTGAATCTTTGAGACATCTTCTTCATAAAGACTCTCGTACTCGAAGGCCATCCCCCCGTAGAGTTTATTAAATTCAGTACGAAGGTGCTTTAGAAATGTTTGATCTTTTCCTATGTAGACAACGACTTTTTTATCTTCTTCGCTCATAAGCCTTTATTCTATTCCGGATTAAGGCCAAAGTCTTCTGATGGGGAACTCTCACACTTTTAATCGCAGAATTAAATCGAGAGGCATACCCTTTTTTCTCTAATATCTCATTGAACACAGCTTCTCTGACCGCTAAAACCTTGTGGTCCCAGAGTGATTCACCCCACATTGAAATTCGTTCGCCCTTACCAGAGCGGAGAACTAATACTTGATAAATTTGATTATTATCCAAGACTAATTCTTCAGCTAAAAGCTCAAGTGGATATTTTTGTAAGCATCTTCTTAAATGCCAGACGTGCTGATGAGGAACGATGATCAATTTCTTGAAATTGTCTAAGAGCTTTTTTTTGAAGAGATACTCTATCCACATGGCGCAGAGACGACCACCGACTCCTGCCAAACAAGCATGGGAATTGTTTACGTAATTGCTATATTCTAAAACGTCCTTACACAAAAATTGGTCTGAGGATCGTGAGTTGGTAGATTTTAATTTATTGATTAAATTTTGGTTATGGTCGACAAAATGAATTCGCGCTTCAGGGTTTTGTTTTTTTATTTCTAGGCCTATCAGGCCATGATCACAGGCCAAGTCATAGACCTCTCTCGCGCCCTGGAAATGTTGGGCGATGGCGGCGAATCGAGGTTTCAACTTTTTGGCGAATTGTTAAATTGGGCGGCCAATTCTGTGGAAATCTCTTCGCTGCGATTTCGAACTCTATCACACAGCCCTTCGCAGTTTCGATAGAGGTCTTTCTCGTTTGACTCTAAAAACCGGAGTCCCTGTTCAGTGACACCGCCTTTCGACGCGACTTGATCGGCGAAGGATGAAAATGTGAGTCCAGAAAGCTTCCAAGAACTAAGACAAGATTCAAAGCTATCAAAAATAAAGCTGGCCCGTTCTTCGTCACTAGAAAAAAAAGAACGCTTTGTGAGAATCTCTTGAAACGTGTTCATCATAAAACTCATAAAAGCAGGACCTGACCCAGAAAGCGCGGTCAAAAAATCGATATCTGATTCTTTCAAAACTTCATAGGATTTGCCTAAAGTCTCAAGGAGTTTTTCGTGAAACTTTGCCCATGTTTTTAAATCAGAATGTTGACTACAATATAATGTGACGCCTCCGCCTACTCTAGAGCCTAAATTTGGCATCCACCGAATCCAGTTTTTATTCTGTTGGTTCGTCTGGCCGATCTGAGAAAATATCGACAGAGTCGCGCCTGCTAATAAGGAAATCGTCAATTGCTCTTCAGGCAAGGTCGCCAGAAATTCCCGATGTTCGTGTAGATGTTGGGGCCGAAATGCTAAAAATAAAACCTCGCATTTCAAAAGCTCTTGCTTATCAAAAACTTGCTCGCCATTTAGTTTTTCACTGAGCTGCTGAGCGCTTTTACCGGAGGGACTATAAAATGAAAGTAGCGTCGACGGCATGGCCGCCGAAATTCTCAGAGCAATTGCTTCGGCCATATGTCCAGCGCCAAAAAATCCGATCGTCGTCATTTCAAATCCTTGTGTTGGTCAATCGGTGAACCATATCGGATTGTGTTCTCGCAAATCGTCCGGGTTAAGAAAAGGGCCTCGCGAATGAGCTCTTCAGTAAGGGCCGCATCAGGGTTAAGGGAAAATCCTAATTGTTTTCTGGGACCGATAGTTGTTGTTTCATTTGAGTGAACTTTGGAATCTGCGAATGTTTGGGGGATCCCGTGAGCTTCCGCTTGGTCGAAAAGGATTTGAAAATCTGGATGGCAATCCTTGACCGCCCTCGTCCAATGAATACCAGGCCTTCTTAAGGAAAAATCGAGATAATTTTTTTGTCCTGGGATTGATTTTGTTGGAATTTGCGCACTGATATCAAAACTGGTTTCCAAAGAAACCCTTGCCCCTTTTAACTCTCCTCCAGACTTTTGAAGACACAGTGGTAGATAATGGGAACCACCTGCTTTGGGTCCCGTCCCGCTGGATTTGAATCCTCCGAACGGCTCAATTGCGACTCTCGCACCGGTTTGAGACCGGTTAATATAAATATTTCCAATCCTAAGTTGAGAGAGAAGCCTTTTAATTTGCTTATCAGACTGAGAATAAAGCCCGGCGGTAAGTGCATATTGACCAGCATTTACGCAAGAAACAACCTCATCAAGTTCCAGATACGGAATAATGTGAACAATGGGCGCAAAAATTTCAATTTGCGAATAACTTTCCTTCTTAGTCGCGGCATGGAAAGGCAACAGACCTATCCATGGGCCGACGAGTCCTTCTTCCGGGTTATCTATCTGATTGAGAAGAATTCTTCCACCTGATGTTAAGATTTCCTTTTCTAGCAACGGGTTTAATTTCAAAATTCTTTGTTTCTCAGATTCACTTATCAGCGGAGTGATTTGCGCACCCGGTGTTTGAGCGCTCGCAACCTGGAGAGACTCTGCTGCTGCGACGAACCGATTGGCAAAGGACCAAAGAATTTCTCTGGCCACAAAAATTCGAGAACAGGCAGAACACTTCTGACCTGCGTAGGAAAAACAGGAGGAAAGAAGAGAGGAAACAGTGAGATCTAATTCAGCATCAGGTAGCACGATTGCCGCATTTTTTCCGCCCATTTCAGTAATGATGAGTGGAGTTTGATTGGGCCGCTGCTGTGCCATTGTTTCAAATAAAGTTCTTCCCACTTCTAGGGACCCAGTAAAAAAAAGCGCGTCAGGTTGCTGCTCGATGATCTCTTTCCCAAGTGTGGCCCCACCAATGCCGTGAAAAATCCACTCGCGAGAAAGGCCGCAACTTTTCAACATTCGACACCATAACTCTGCAATCAAAGGCGTCTGCTCGGCCGATTTCAAAACAACTCTATGACCGCTAAGCAAGGCACCTGTTGCCATTCCCACTGGGATCGCTAGCGGAAAATTCCAAGGACAGATAACCGCAGCTATCTGTTTTCCCCCTCCATTCTGTTGATAATTGCCATGTTGATAGTAGAGAAGAAAATCAATGGCCTCATCCACTTCGGCATAACCCTCTGCTGGATTTTTCTTGGCCTCTCTAGTGAGTAATTCGACTAGCTCATCCCGCCATAGTGCTAATTCAAAAGCAAAAAATGTGAGTGCTTTATTGAGATCGTTATTTTTGATGGTCTCTTTGGAAACATCTAGCGAGCGCCATTCCAGAATCTCTAAAAAATCGGTGGGTTTTAAGCTCCCTTCCACATCTGGCAACTCGCCCAACTGGTATTTCTCCAATAGAGCTGAAGTTTGTCGTTTAAAAAATGCCTGCCTTTGATTCCATAAGTATGGTCTGGCCTCAGGAAAATTTTCAAAACTTTCCTTGATATTGAAACTGGGATCAATAGCAAAAGCAGGGCAAAGTTGCTTTATAAGTCCTGTTGTTGATTCTTCCTGCGCAGCTCCTGTATTTAAATGGGTTTTGGCCAAAAGCCCCAGCTGCGAAGAATTCTCTAGAATTCGCCTTACGAGATAGCCCATTCCGCTCACTAAATCACCAACGGGAACATAATTGCGTGTGGGTCGTCCTTCTGATGCCAGTAGTAGCGAGGCGGCCTCAAAAGTTTGATGGAGAAACTGATGCTCCAGAGGTAGCGACTCGGGGAAGGTCTCTTTTGTACAAATTGCATAAGCATGCTCAAACAAATTATGGGAACCGACCAAAAGATGCAGAGGGGGTGAGTTTTCCAGCGCCCATCGAACGAGTTGTCTAAATTGAAGATCCGTTGCCGCCTTTTCCAGAAATTGAGGGGAGCTGTGACCGTGGGCCCTGGCCTGAATCGTTTCCTCATCCCAGTAGGCACCCTTCACTAACCGAATCGATACAATTCTTTGGGATTGCTGAGCAAATTTAAGAATTTTTTCTCCATGAAAATAGGCATCTCGCAAATAGGCCTGAAGAACAAAACCCAATTTCAATTGCTCCCATTTTGGATCAAGAGCGAAACGGCAAACGCACTCCACAATCAGATCTCGAAGAGCAAAGTGTTCAGCATCGATAGTGATCGCAACCCTGCACTCTAAGGCCGTTTGAAAAATCTTTTCAAGATAGGGAGAAATTTGGTCGTAAGTCCTATCGAAAGCGAGAGGATCAAAATGTGTTGAAAGCGCAGAAACTTTAAGGCTAATTTCTCGGTCAGGTTTGAGCTTTTCGGTAAGCTCATTGCTACGGAATTGTCGAATAAGTTTTAAAACTTCGTTGCAATAGTCTTGGGATTCTTCTCGAGATAAGACAAGTTCTCCCAAACGATCCAGAGAAAAGCTTCGCCCAGAATTTTTGAGCTTAAAGAGTTCCTTTTGAAGATGCCTTGGTTCAGGAGAGCAGAGAAACTGCTTGGCGGCCAAGCGGGCAAAACTGCGCGCTATAAGTCCAACAAGGAAGGCCGGAAGGATGCCAATTAACTGAAGACAAAAAGTTAGTGCCCTTTTGAGAGTGCTTGATGAGACAAAAGGTCTAAGACTTTCAAAACGTTCTAAAAGCAACGCCTTGCTGATCTTACCTTTCCGATCTTGACCTAGCTGCCCTAGGGCGGCGGCCAGCTTAAGCAATTCATGTTGGGCCAGTGGGTGACGTATCAAAATCGCAAAAAACTTTTGACGAATTTTTTCAGTTCTTGGGGCCTTATAGTGGTCTAATTTTTTTTTCCAATCAGACATTAAAGCAACAGCGGCGAGATCGATTGTCTTTTCGGCATCGCTTTGAAGATCGCTCAAACCGTTTAACCAGGTCTGTCTTGGCCATAAAGAAGATTTGTCTTCCAAGCGGGCCGAGACAAATCGGTCTTTGAGCTCAAGCAGATCTTTTCTGGCCTGCTCGTTTAATTTTGTATGTTGTAGCAGGTGGTTTTCCCAATAGAGGCCTTCTGATACCACCCACAATTCATAGGATTCTTTGTTGACCAAGGCCCAGAGAAATGGCGGCACGCAATCGAGCCGTCCCAAAAACTGAGCGCTCCCGGAGTGTTCGGCTTGTTGCAAAAATTTTTCTATCAATCCCTCATATTTGGCCTTTGCGAGCTCACTAGGGGGAAAAATAGGAGAACAGTAAAGCTGGTATCCACAAATTGACGATTGCACTTATTTCCCTTCTACTTAAGGAAGTGTGAAGTTCATAATATTTATGATGCTGAGCTTTGTCTTAAATGCAAAGCAGCTTTATCAGATTCAAGATTTAGAAGTCTTGGCCCAAGGCGAGCAACATGAAGAATTTTTTCTTCATGTTGAAGATATTCCCCCCAGACAGAGAGAGATGAAGTGGAAAGAGCTTTTGGAGTCCATGGCTACATCTTTTGGCAAAAAACTCTCCAATCGCCCGGTCATCTCGGAAAAGACTCTATCCCAATATGATGCCCTCTACCGTTTCCCTAGTCTAAGAAATGACGAATTCTTTTTGCGTTTCCGTTCAAAATTAGGACTCAATTATCTCGGTCATTGTTTAAACCAAATTCCCCAGAAAATTGATTGCGCACTCTGGGTCGATCATCTTTGGGACAAATCCCTGAAAGATCCAGAGCTCGCTTACCAGCTCTGGCGTTTGCTCAAGATGCATACCCCTTCAAAAAAGCTCGTCAAAATACAATCGCAGCAGCTGATTCCCTTTTTTTTGGCAGGTCAATATGCTGAATTTTACTGCGAAAAAAGTTCTGTTCAAGAAGAACTCTGGACTCATTTTAAAGAGAACCACGAGGCCTTACCCGGTCTAGAATCTGCCTGCCACCGGGCAACTTTGAAAAACTGGAAATCCAATCTAACTGGAAATTCAAAACTCAGCACCAAGCTTTTTTACTTTCTTAAGAAAGAGAAAATCTTGTCGGAACAAGAGCAAGCAAAATTTCTTTTGAAAACTGTTCTTTCCGCACCAGAACCGGGAGATTTGCTCAACTCGGCCTGGACATTTTTAGGAAAGCTCAAAACCAATCCTGCGTTGAGGCTCGGTCTTTTGAGCTCTTTTCAAACTAGCGGGAATTGGCCGGGGAAGAGTTTTTCTCCAGAGCATCAAGAATTCGGAAAAATTTTAATGAAAAAAATGAATACTGATTTTCCTGAATATCTTGACCAGTATGCGCGAAGTTGTCTAAAGCTTTTCAAGGGAATCGACCTTTTTTCGTTGCAAGGGGCCGACCCCTATTGCCCAAGTTTTTTTAAGCTTGCCGAACAGACTAGCGCTATTCCTCTAACGCTAGTCCAAGACTATAAAAAATTTCAACTTGCCTTTAAAGGGAAGGCCCCTTCTCCATTTTCTTCTCCCACGCCAGAATCACTTTAGTCGATTTATTTTCGATTCGGTGATAGCCGTGACTTTCATTGAGAGCAATCATCCGAAAGTTATCAGCAGGCGTGTAGTTTATAACTTTTTTAACTTGGGCCTTAGCAGCTTTTTTTTCAAAAAATTCTTTTATCTGGTGGCTAAAACCATTCCCTTGGTGCATGAGTTTGATGGGCGTACTCTTCGTTAAGAGCTCACCTCGGTATTTTTTTGTAAAGGCCGCTGCTATAATTTCATCGCCCAACTTCACCGCATAAATCTTCCAGCCTTTTTTAATCTCTTCCGCTAGACCTTCCGGAGTCCACTCCACTTCAGGAGCGTCAGCAAAAATTCCAATGTCATAATCGTAAATGGCCTTGAGGTCAGTAATCGAGCGAGAGGAACCAAATGTAAGATGTGCGTCTTGCAAGAACATAAACAAAACTCCTTGATATCTCTGAAATGACCTTCCCCTATTATACCTCCAAAACAGAGTAGATTAAAGCTGCTCTATTTCACGCAAAGCTAAACAGGCCAGACCAAAAATCCAGCGAAAGGGTTGAGGCTCGTTGCAGAATTCCACCTTGCGCTCCTCTCTCAAAAAATGATCGACCTCTCTCCACCCGATTCTATGGGGCCATTCAAACGTTCCGTTGAAATTCAAATACAAGACCACATCAAAAAATTTTTGTTGAGTGAGCGATAGTGTTTCTGAGTCAAAAGAATAACCGCTGGAATCTGCGAATATAGAAACAGAAAAGCTTTGGTATTCTTTTGTAAATAGGGCCTGACCAAAATCAGATTGCTGACGCTGGTGTCGCATTTTCCAAAGAAGCAGTCGTTTTGATACAGTCTCGGTCATGATTGAGGGTCTTATCTCATGAACTGTTCAGAAAAAAAGGCCTCATTTCTGGCCGATGTGTCGGAGAAAAGGTCGGTCTGCCTCATTGGACCTCTTGCTCGTAGAGAAAATATCAAATCATTGTCCGGTCCATTTTTGGCCATCGATGGCGGGTCAGACAAACTCTCCCAGCAGCAACTCTCAAATACTTTTAGTATTGGAGATGGAGACTCATCCAAGAATTCCTTAGATCTTAACCTTCCAAAGGAAAAAGATTTTAGTGATCTCGCCGCCGGCCTCGATCTCCTTGAGACTTGCGAATTAGACCAAATCTTTACAGTCGGATTTTTCGGAGAAAGAAAAGACCATGAGCTTTGCAATCTCGCCGAGTTTTTTCATTTTCTTAACCGGCGTTCAAATTCTCAGCATTCAGACTGCATTATCTCTTGGACGTCTGGGGCCTTCCTCGGAACAGGTCATTACCAGTTGAGCTATCACAGTACTTTCACTCTCATGAATTTTGCTCTCGCAAATTTTGTGACACTAGTTGGTGATATCACCTATCCTCTCGGCAATCAGCATTTGCGTTATTTTTCTTCTCATGGACTGAGTAATCAAGCCTTTGGCAATTTCAAGTTAACCTGTTCAGCACCGCTTTTAGTTTTTTTCAGTGGCCCCAGTCGATTTTCTTTTGAGGTTAAATCGATGCGCCAAGATGATGTGGCCAAGAAAAACTCCAAAGGCCAAACCGAGAAGTAGAAGATAGAAACTTCGATCAGTGATCTCTCGAAGGAGGAGTGCAAAAACAATAGGCGCTGCGGCCGTAGAGCAAACCATCACGGAAGAATAAAGCCCTTTGATCCGACCCAAGAGGGGCAGTGGAAAAATTTCGGCCATGAGCGCAGATTGAGTGGTGCTTAAAAAGGCCGCGCTCATTCCTGTAAGGGAAAAGAAAAGCGCGGCCTCAAGTTGAGGGCCAAGGTGAAAATCCAGCACCAATAATCCGAGCGCAAATTGCACTGGAATGGTCATATAGGGCAAGAGTTTTCGGGCAGAGTAGCGATCAACCAGCGAGCCTGTGACCAAGGTCGAAGTCAGCTGAAAGATTCCGTAAAATATAAAACTAGCGGCCCAATTCTGACGGGACCAACCATTAAGGTTGCTCACCAAATCTTGATGAAAAAAAATTCCCGTGACGAGAAAAGGAAGAAAGGCCCCACAACAAAAGAGTCCTGCCACCCGCCACTTGAGAACATGAGGCAAAAGACCTGAATTGGAGTCACCAAAGTCAACCGCTGAACCATGTTTTTCAGGATAGAGCACTTTAAAATTATTATTCTCACGGAAGAATAGAAAGATGGCCGCACCAATCATCAAAAGAGCAGCACTATAGATCTGGGAGACGACCTTATATGGCCAGGTACTCAAAAGAATAGCGAGACCCAGCGGCAAGGTTGCCTCGGACAAAGAAATTCCCAGGCCGCCAAAGGCCAGCGATTTTCCGCGCAGTCGACCAAATTTTTTTGATACATATGTTGAGCTCAAGACAGGTAATCCACTCTGACCGCATAGCCGAATTAAAAGATAGCCTATAAAAACAATAAAGATTCCACCGATAGGAACAAGTAAAAGAAGATGTCCTATTCCGACCACCCAGCAAAAAAGAAAGGCCGAGCGAGAGGGCGGTTGTTTATCGATTAAGCGACCTAAAAATGGCAGCAAAAAGGCCGCCCCTAAAGTCGCAAGGGAGTAGGTCGCACCAAGTTGGGCCGCCGAAAGATTGTGGTAGTTCTTCAGCTCTGGTCCGAGAAGGCCGAGGAAAAATGTCTGACCAAAACCAGATAACCAGGTCAAAAGCGCGGTAAAAAAAAGTGCACTTGGATGTTTAGAAAAAAGAGATAAGAAATTCCGCAAAGTCGACCTATGACGTTAAGTGGCCAATACTGACGAAAATTCAAGCATTTCGTCAAGAGTTATGAGATGAATAACAAGTTGTGAAAAAGTGGTCATTTAAAAAAATCGAACAGAAAGTTGGTAGCGCTAGGTTTGCCGTGTTGATCATTTTGACATTTGCGGCGGCCCTTGCTGTCGGTACATTTGTGGAAAGCTATCACGGAGCAGACTATGCAAACCGTTTGGTTTATAAATCACTTCCCTTCATTTTTCTGCAATTCCTTATGTTTTGGAGCATCCTAACGGCCACTCTCTTGCGTCTTCCTTTTAAAAAGAGGCTCGCAGGCTTCTATGTTCTCCATGCAGGTCTGCTGATTTTATTAGCGGGATCGTTTGTGACTTATTGGGCGGGAGTCGACGGTCAATTAGTTTTAATGCCAAACACTCCAGCCCGAGATGTAGAACTCAGCCGCGATCAACTCCATGTCAGCTTTGATTCATCAAAAAAAAGCTATAAGATTGATCTTCCTTATGTTTCTGGCCCTATAGAATTAGATGACAAAATTTCCAACTTAACCCTACTCAAATTTTTGCCTTATGCTGATGATCAGGTGGAGTGGAGAGAGATCTCTAAAGAGAATCAAAAAAATTTTGGAAGTGGTCATTATCTTTTGGCCAATGACCAGTTTTCGCAAAAGATCTGGCTCTCTCTCCATCCCGACTCTACCTATAGTTCGACCACCCAGCTAGGACCGCTTTCCTTGCATTTTCTTCCAGAGGGTCTTTGGGAATGTTTTAAGGCCGAGCAAACCGCCGAGCTTTTATTTTGGGATGAGTCTCGCTCTCAATGCGTTCAAATTCCAAAGTCTAAAATTAAGACCATGACGACTGCCCAAAAAACAAAGGTCATAAGCTTTTCCTACCGGGATCAGCGACTTAACTTTTTGCCCGAGCTTTTTCCCCTACCCTTTGATGAAAACTTACAACGACTTCCTGATGCTCCTCTAAAGCTTTTTAATCGCAGCAAGTTTGAGCAGGGACCACAATTATTTGTGTTTGGGCAAAAAGGAGTCTCTTTTTTTGAAAAGGATTCTAAAATCTGGGAGAGCAAAAAATTTCATCAAGCTGGCGCCGCTATCGATTTGCCTTGGATGGGATTTCGGCTCTCTCTTTTGGAGCATAAAAATCAGGTTTACGCTGTGAAGGTGCCTAAGGCCGTCAGGCCGATTCAAAAACAAAATAAGATCGTGCGAGGTAAAATCAAGGCCATTCAAGTAGAAGTGGAAGGTCGAAAAGTTTGGGTAAGAGATTCAGAAAGAAGCGTCCAAATTCCATCCACTCAAGGAGAGATCCGATTGGCCTTGGGAAAAGAAAAACTGCGATTGCCTTATCAAATTCATTTGCAGAAATTTCACATGGATTTAAATCCCGGGACTCGCGATCCTGCTAGCTATGAAAGTCATGTTTCTGTCTTTGATGGAGAAGAGGCCATTCAACAAAAAATTTTTATGAATAATCCACTGGATTATCGGCGTATGACTTTTTATCAGTCGAGTTACTTCCCGACCGAGGGAGGAAATGGGTCGGTCCTTACTGTCAATTTTGATCCTGGAAGGCCATGGAAATACTTAGGCTGTGTGCTTCTGATTTTGGGAACACTCTGGCACTTTGGCCCTTTTAAACCTAAGAAAAAATCCGGAGCTCCTTAGTGAAAAAATTTTCCTTTCTTTTTCTTATTTTTTCTCCACTACTGGCACAGGCCCAGGAAGGTGGTTTTGACATTTGCAGCAAGACCAAATTTCTGAAAGACCTTCCAGTTCTGGAGAGCGGACGAGTGAAACCTCTCGGACTAGCGGCCCAGACGAGCTTAAAATTTCTGGCGGGCAAAAAATTCTCGGATGTCGACTTATCAGTGAAGGCCTTTTGTCAGCTCTCTCTTTATTCTGTTCTAGCGGTTGATAAACCGGATCTCAGTTTTTTGGTAGAACATGCAAAGGTTAAAAAAATTCTTGGTTTAAGACCAGAGCAAACAACTGCAAAAGTTGATGAGGTCACGGCCAAAAAAGATTTACTAGTCGCCACTCTGAGAGAATCCGAAGAATTCAGTGGTCAGGCCAAGGCCCTGCAAAGCACTCTTCAAAGACTGCAACTTTATGAGGCCATGACGGAGGGAAAACTTTGGACCGTCTTTAATGCGCAAAATTCATGGGAACCGCTTACCGATTCTATCAAGGCTACTGGGGAAGACATCGAAAAAATCTTGCGAGCATCAGAAGCGCGCTACAATCTCACGGAAGAAAGTTATCGTTATAGATTTGAGAAGGCCTATTTAAAGGCCAATATTTTCAAGTGGGTCATGGTTGTCGTCTTACTCGCAATTTTTGCTCTCGTCATTGGCAACCAGCGAAGATGGCCTGGATTTACTTTGGCCTGGAGTGCTTTTTTATTGCAAGTTGCAGGAATTGCCTGGCGAATTTTGATTAGCGGCCGAGCACCTATCACGAACATGTACGAGACAGTCATGTTTTCTGGAACCGGCGCTCTGGCCGTAGCACTGATTCTTTCTTATTTTAAGCGAGACTCCATTTTTGTAATTGCTGGCCTTTCGTATAATTTTCTATGTCTTATGATGATGAGTTTTTCCGGGGGTATGCTCGACCCTAAGATTTCTCCACTGGTGCCTGTGCTGCGAGATAACTTTTGGCTCAGTACTCACGTCACCACGGTGATTTTATCTTATGCAGCTCTGGCCTTGAGTTGGATGCTTGCTAATATTTTGATTATCAAATCTCTTTGGAAAAAACCCTCCGCAGCTTTACTTAAGAAAAGTGAAAAACTGATCTACAGTTGTCAAAAAGTCGGAGTTGTTTTGTTGGCCACCGGTATTATACTCGGCGGTCTTTGGGCAGACTATTCTTGGGGCAGGTTTTGGGGCTGGGATCCGAAAGAAACCTGGAGCTTGATTGCGCTATTGATCTATTTGGCCATCCTTCATGGCCGCTATGCTGGTTGGATTAAACCTAAAACCTATTTTCCATTAACCGCAATGGCCTTTTTATCGATTATGATGGCCTGGTTCGGCGTCAATTATATTTTGGCCGCTGGTCTTCACACTTACGGCTTTAGTAGTGGAGGAGCATTTTTCCTCGGCGCATTCTTTTTTATCCAGACTGCCTTGGTCGGATTTTCCTGGTGGAAAAAATCTTTATTTTTATGAGTTTTTTCTTTTACTTCATCCTATGAGGTCTGGAACAATAGCAAGCATTGGAAAGAACTCATAACTTAATAACCTTCTTCAAAGGAACTTTCATGAAACTTATGACCTCAATTTCTTTTCTGGCGATAAGTACGGGCCTTTTGGTCTCTTGCTCATCCCACCCGCCCGCGGTCAACTTCGATGCGACAACGACTCCGGAACAAGCGGTCAAGAAAGTTGAACAATCGATAAAAGAGGCCAGAGAGCAACAATATTCTGTATCTGCCCCTAAGAGTTTTGAGAATGCGCGGTCTGCTTATAAAGAAGCAAAAGAAGATCTCAAAGAAGGCGACGAGAGTTCAGAAATTTTAGAGAGTGCTGGTCAGGCCCTTGCTTATTTAAAGCAGGCCAAAGAGCGCTCTAAGATTGCTAAGCCAGTGATTAACGAAACTCTTTCTGCTCGTAAAAAGGCCCTTGAGGCAGGAGCACCTGCTAGAGCTGAAGAGCTTTTCAAAGAAACTGATGAAAGATTGGTAGAGGCCACTAGCGAAATCGAAGATGGTAATCTTGAAAAAGCACGTGCGCGACAAAAAGAACTCACAAATTCTTATCTCAAGGCCGAACTTATCTCAATTAAAGACAAGCATATCGGCAAAGCTGCCGAGTGGATTAAAAAAGCAGACGAGCAAGATGCTGATGACATGGCGCCGATTTCTTTTAAGTCTGCCCGTCAGGCCTACCAGCGTGCGGAACGAATTATTGGTAATGACCGAACGAATAATGCAGCAATTGATAAAGCGGCCGATAATGCTAACGCTGAGGCCTACAAGTTGATTTTGGTTCTTCAAGAGACAAAAAAAGCTGGTGGTTCTAAAGCAGAAAAACTGGCCATTACTAAGGTTGAGCAACAGAAAAAAATCAATCGCATGAAGCTTCAGAAGATTCTAGCGCAGCATCAAAGTTCTGCTCAGCAGAAGATGATTAACCGTTACCAAGAAGAAGTCGCTCAAGACCGGGTTATGCAAGCAATGGTAAGCACTTTCGATGACGAAAGGGCCGAAGTTTATCGTCAGGGAAATGATGTGATTATCCGTATGCGCGGTGTGAACTTTGCCGTAAATGACTCTAAAATTTCTCCGAAAGATTATGCTCTTTTAGGAAAAGTTAAGGGCGTTATTGAGCAATACAACGTCAAGCAAGTGGTCGTTGAAGGTCACACTGATTCAACGGGTACCAAGAATTATAATAAGACGCTTTCTCTTAAGAGAGCGAAGGCCGTTTCTTCTTATTTAACGTCTAATTCTAAACTGACTAACTCTCAAGTTAAAACAGTTGGAAAGGGTTATGAGGAGCCACTATCGGATAATAAATCTGATAAGGGACGAAAGTTGAATCGACGGATTGATGTGATTCTCAAGAATATCAAGGCCTAGTTAATTTCGAATAGTCGATAAGGGTGAATCTTGCTAGCTTAGTTGCTAAGTATGATTCATCCTCATCGACATCTTTCTCCTTTTTTACGCGCTCTTTTTTTCTGGTTTTTATTTGTTTTTCTTGAAAATCTTTTTTTCCGCGGCTCTTTTTGGACGATTCACAATTCTATTCTAAGTTCCATATCTCTCAGTGATCTTATTCACGGGATGGCGATAGGTTTGAGATTTGATCTCCGCGTCGCTCTGCTCTTGACCACTCCCCCACTTGTCTTAGGAGCAATCTTTGGTCTCCCTGGTAAAAAACCCGCACTTAGAATCTTTTGGGGCATTTTGTTAGGGATTTTTGCAACGGTTCAGGCCGTCTTTTGGTTGGCCCAATTGGGGATTTTTTCTTATCTCCAGACATCCGTTGCAGCCTCTCATTTGGAGCTCTTAAGTAATTGGAAGATAGCCCTGCAAATGGTCTGGGAGAGCTATCCAGTGGTGCCTGGTCTAGGGCTTCTCCTGGCCTTTAGTTTTTTAATTTATATTTATTGGAAGCGTTTTTTTCCTGCCGTTCTTGAGATCCAATGGTTTAAGTGGAAATCCAACACAAGGGGAGCGTTGATCTGGATCTTTGTGATTCTTTTCTGGGCCGGAGGTCTTTATGGCAAGTTCGCTCATTATCCGCTTCGTTGGAGTGAGGCCTTTTTCTCTGCTCATCAAAAAATGGGACATTTTGTCGTCAATCCTTTGCACCACTTTGTGGACACTCTTAATTTTCGTCGTCCCCATTTTGATGAAAAGCTGTTGAAAAAATACTGGCCTGCGCTCGCTCACTACCTTGGAATCGATGAACAAGACTATATCGGTCCAAATCAATTTGTTCGTTCCTATCCGCCTAACCCCCAGGTTCAAATGTCTCCGCTATCAAACGTAGTGGTCATCGTCATGGAGTCCCTGGCCTATTATAAAACCGGACTCTCTGGGAATCCTTTTCCTTCCACTCCTTTTATTGATTCGCTCGCGAAGAACGGAATGCTTTTTTCTGAGTTTTTTGTTCCGACCCAAGCGACGGCGAGATCTATTTTTGCTCTCGTCACCGGGGTGCCCGACATGAGCCAAAAAAAGAGTGGTTCCCGTAATCCTTTTTTGGTTGAGCAGTCTACAGTCATGACCGATTTCCGAGATCACGAAAAATTTTATTTCTTAGGAGGGTCGGCCAATTGGGGAAATATAAGAGGAATTTTTTCTCGCAACATTTCTGGAATTAAAATCTTTGAAGAAGGCAGCTATCCAGAATATCCCAGGGTCGATGTATGGGGAATTTCGGACTATCACCTCTTCGAAAAGGCCCACAAAGTTTTTGAAGCTCGATCGGATCAAAAACCCTTCTTTGCAGTGATTCAATCGTCCGGATTTCATAGGCCTTACACGATCCCTGAAGTCGTTCCAAATTTTTCTATAGAATCGCACGGGAAAAAAGAGATGAGCGCCGCTGGGTTTTCTTCAATTGAAGAATATAATGCGATGAGGCTGCAAGATTTCTCTTTGGCCCATTTTTTTCACCTTGCTGAAAAATCAGACTATTTCTCAAATACTCTCTTTGTTATTTTCGGAGATCATGGACTACCCCATGGATATGTAGGCCACTATTCCAAAGGATATCAGGAGTTTTCGCTAGGCAATTTTCACGTACCGCTTATTTTTTACGCTCCAGAAAAAATCAAAAAGTCGGTCGAGGAGCGAATTGCCTGGCAGCCAGATATTTTACCAACAATAGCGGGATTGCTCGGAGTTCCCTACACGACTCGAAGCTTAGGGCGCGATCTCCTCGCAAAAGATCGAGAGGGAGAAGAAGGTGCGTTCATGTTTAGCTGGTATAAGACACCAGAAGAATTCCTCTATCTCGGGAAAGAGTACCTCTATAAAGGCGCCCCTGGTAAACCCGGAGCACTGTTTTCCTACAAGGGCCCGACCCCTGAAAAAGAGATCCAAGACCAAAAACCCAAAATTTTCCAGAAATTTCAGCAAACCGCCAAAGGGCTTTATTATGGGTCGCAGTATTTGATGTACCACAACCGGAAATCTGAACCCTCTCAATAGTTTGCACCTTAAAAAAAGTCCTCCAAAACTGCTCATATAGCCCTACGCGTTGACAAATCTCCTTTCATGGTCTATTATTTTATACCAAGGTGGACCACTAAAATGTTCAATATTCCTCGAGAACGTTCCCAAAGAGAAGTGAGTACCGATTTAGATATATCTCGAACCACGTTGCGTAAGGCCCTTAGCATGGATAAAAGCGTCAAACTTTCGATTTTAGAGAAAGTGTCCCGCTATTGTAATCAATATCTTGAGGTTCTTGTTTATCCTATTCAAAACGACCCAGACAGTAGCACCGTTGCAACTGGGTTCCGGATTGCCCGGGACGGGCAGAATTCCTGGAAAATTCACCTCATGGATATGGTCGATGAATTCAGAACATCTGGCGACGCTAGACTCCTTTTGCTTCCTCCTGTTGATCTCAAAGACCAGAAACTGAACGCCTTAATTGCTGCGACTACAATCGAGCTCTGTTACGAAAGAAAACTCAATCCTCCCGATTGGACAGTTAAACTTCGTCCACTGGCAGAACCTTGGTTTGTTTCTGGGATTGAGTCTCTTAAAGCGTCCGCTTTACTTGAATCGCCTTACGCATTTCGTTCAAAAAATATTTTTGTACTAGATAACTTTCTGACTCGGGCCTAGAATGCTAACTCAAAAAAAAATCATTTCTCTCATGGAAAAGTTAAATCTCAAGTTAAAACAAAACAATGAGAGAGGAGAAATTGGCCTCGTCGGCGGCGCAGTGATGTGCTTGGTATATAACCTTAGAGCATCGACCAAAGATGTTTATGCTATATTCGAACCATCTGCTGCCATTCGTAGACTCTCTATTGAGCTAGCCGAAGAAGAAGGCCTTCCTCTGGACTGGCTCAATGATGGAGCGAAGGCATACATTGGGCCTCGATTTCAAAGACAAGAGGTTCTTAATTTATCCCATCTTTTAGTATGGGCCCCAGAGGCCAGCTACATGTTGGCCATGAAATGTATCAGTGCGAGGTGGGATACCGCTGACAAAGATGATGTTGTTTTTCTCGTTCAGTTTCTCAATTTGAAAAATAAGGAAGAGGTTTTTAATATTATTGAGCTTTACTATCCGAGCTCCCAGATTCCCGCAAAAACTAGGTTTTTTATTGAGGAAATCATTTTAAACTGGCCCTCTTAATTGGCGCTAGTAATTTTAAAGACTTAACCTTTTTTATCTTTTTCAGCTCCTTGCAGCCACTGCTACCCATATGCAATGCTCTACTAAATGTCCCAAATGCCAGAGTCCAAAATTCTCACCTTGTGGGTGGTTTACTCGCAGGAGTGACAGTAAAAAAATCCGGCGATTCCGTTGTAATAGTTGCAAAAAAACCTTCTCCACTGCCACCTTTGATCCTTGCTACCGTCAGCGGAAGCGCAAAAAAAACCATATGGTGAAAAACCTTCTATGCTCTGGAGTATCCCAGAGACGAGCTGCAATGATATTAAATCTCAACCGAAAAACGATTGAAAGAAAACTGAAGTTTCTGGCACGAATGGCGCGACTAGAGCAGAAAGAATTTTTAGAAAATTCCGAGTTCATGGAAATTGAGCTAGATGATCTGATCACCTCTGAGCATACGAAATGCAAACCGCTTTCGGTGACTGTCGTTGTACAATCAAAAACTAGAGCAATATTGGCATTGAAGGTTTCCTCCATGCCTGCATTTGGACATCTAGCCGCAATCTCTCGCGAAAAATACGGGTACCGCCCAGATCACAGAAAAAGGGGGATTCGTAGCGTTCTAACTAAGATAAAAAAAAGTGTCTCTAAAAATGCCATCATTAAAAGCGATGAACTCAAGCTTTATCCCCCAGAAATCAAAGAACTCCTTCCGCAGACTCACCATATAAAATACCTGGGAGCAAAATCAACAATTGCTGGACAAGGGGAGCTCAAAAAATTGATTAGAGATCCTCTTTTTAGTATCAATCACACCCTGGCGATGTTGAGGGCAAACATCAATCGCCTAGTTCGTCGGACTTGGTGCACGACCAAAAAGGCCTCTGCTCTCCAAGATCATCTCGACCTTTATGTTAGTTTTCATAATCAACAACTTATTTAAATCACTTTTTTGGCAGACTCCGAACTGCTTCTCATACTAAAAAAAAGAATTTTAAGGCGTAATGATTTTTTTATTTTGAAAATCGAATACTCGAAACCTTACATCAAGTTTAGGACTATACTCGATCGGCCTAAGGGGCCAGTTTAAACTGATTATAAAACGTCTTCCGAAAAGCTTGAAACTGATCCAACTTGGCAGGTGATTCAAAGGCCAGCTTGATTTTTTGCATCGCCTCTTCTTCAATCTCTCTTAGCTTTTGAATCCCTTCGTCTTTCTTTTCCGGGCTAATTTCTTCTCGCTCCTTAAACAGATCCTTCACTAGTCTGGTTTCTATACGAATAAAATCCACCAAAACATCTTCATTGAGCTCAAGATCATCTGTGATAAATTTATTAAGTTTGAGAATCCAATCGTCTTGATATTTTTTAGAAAGCTTTACTTCAATATAGTCTGTCGTATAGAGCATATTCTCCCAGTAAGTATCTTTGGCCTCTGGTGTCGTTGCAGGAGTAAAACGAGGTCGATTCTTCATTTCTTCTCTGATTTTAGTGATATAGACGTCACTTGCAGATTCTTGCATTTCTAAGGCGCCCACTACCAAGTTAGACGCCGATTTTCGCCATGAAGGGATCATCAGAACGAGTAAAATAATAAGTGCAAGACTTCCGAAGACGCCGACTTTTTTCCAATAATCTTTAACCTTATCGAAGTCTCCATCCTTAGCGCCCATCGTAATTTTAATGGCACGCTCAGTATCCCTATCGCGCTCTTCCATGACGTCTTTAATGGTTGAGCGTAATTCGGCCATCATCTGCCGCGTGACTTCAGGTGTCAGTTTTTTATTGGCATATTGGCGTAGCTCAGGAACCACAATTTCTTCCATCTTCTTGGTCATTCTTTCTTTTTGTTCTTTTTTCCAACGCTGTAAGCTTTTCTCTTCTTTTTCTTTCATCGCCTCGATAACTTCTTGGGCCTCTCTTTCCTGAACCGAAGCATGGTCTTGAAGTTGGCGTTTATACTCAGAAACTTCCTTGTCCACTTGTTTTTGTCTTTCTAACTTAATTTGATTGTACTCATCATCTAGGGAAGCTTTCTTAGAGCTCGATTGCTGAACAATTTCTTCCGCATTTTTTCGGGCCAACTCGATGGAAGACTCTGCTTTAACTCGTGCCTGCTTCAAAATATTTGCTGCTTCTTCCCTCGTTTGCTCTGCCTGCTTGTCTGCTGCTTGGGCCCTTTTGCCAGCAGCATCGAGAGCAATTTCAATTTCTTTTTTCTTAGAATTCGCGTTGGCCAAAATCTCTTTCACTCGCTCATTGGCCTTCTCGCGGATTGAAACGATTTCCTGATCGATACGAATTTTCATGACTCGAGCGTGCTCTAAGGCCTTGGCCTTAATGGCCTCGCTTTCTTTCTGAGCTTCTTCCTTCATCGATAAAAGGTGCTTTTGGCGCTCATTTTTGAGACCATTGAGCTCTTCTTCAAGCATGACTCTTCGCTCTTTATTTTCCTCGATAAGCTTTTCTTTCTCATTTAAAAGCTTTTCAACTTGAGACTGAGCGGCCGCAGTAAGATCTTCTGAAGTTTGTTTGGCCGCCTCGATTGTCTCGCTTGCTTGTTTGGCCGCAGTCTTTTTTCGATGAACAACTTCTTTTTCTATGGCCGCCCGTGCTGCTGCTATTTTTTGATCATGTGTTTCTAGTTCGCGCTGCAGGCGAGCACTTTGTTCTTCGCTGAGCTCATTTCGCCTATTTTCTTCTTCTTCTCTCAGGCGCGAAAGCTCTTGCTGAGTCTGCTCTCTCCATTCTGAAAGCTCGGCCTCGATTTTCTCTTTTCGCTTATCAAAATCTGATTTTTCCTGGTGCAGTTTGTTTTCAAATTCCTCAAGATCAATTCTTAACTGATCGCTTTCTTTTTTAAACTGCACGTATTCTTCGTGAAATTCATCGCGCTTTCTTTTGGCCTCATCTCTTTGATTGGCCAGATCTTTTGCCTCGGTACTTAGAAAAGACTTTTGTTCAAGAAGCTCTTCTTTTTTTTGAAAAAGTTGCTCGATTGCTTTTTTGAGTTGGTCTTGATCACTTTTGAGAGTAAAAATTTCATCTTCTAGCAACTTTTTTCGAGATGCTATGCTTTCAAGCTCTCGCTGGAATTGCTTTTTCTCGCTCTCTAACTGGTCGCGCTTTTCTTCAATTTCAGAGGTGATTTTTCGCTTCTGAGTTTCAATTTCAGATAAGTTTCTTTGGAGGTCACTGCAGCTATTTTTTAACTCAGAAAGATCCTCGCTGGCCTGAATTTTTTCATCTGAAAGTTCAGAGCGCTCTTCTTCTAACTTATCAAGCGACTCTTGAAGACGCTCCATGCTTTCTAGCATTTTCTGTTTTTGCTTTTCAACTTCTTTGAGCTCATCTTTGAGCTCCTTTAGTTCTTGCTCGGCCAGTTCTTTGCGACGCGCGCTCTCTTCTTCTAACTTTTTTTGTTCTTGCTGAATTTCGTCTCTGGCAGACTTTAGCAGTTCCTCGGCGTCGTCTTCCGCGTTGAGTTTGATACTTATGGCCTGCTCTTCGGCCTGCAGTTTGAGTTCCTCAAACTCGGCCTCCATCATCATTTTTTGTTTACGCAAAAGCATCTCATGTTGCTTTTGACGAATGCCTTCCATCTCCCTGGAAACATGACCTCCAGCCACGGCCGTTTCGCTAAATTCTTTTTGCTTGCGTTCAAAATCTGTTTGCAGCTTTTCCAGCTCTCGTGTTTTAAATTCAACTTCTTCGAGCTTAATTCGTAGCTTTTCTTTTTGTCTGTTTTCCTGGTCTTGAAGTTTTTGTTCCAGACCTTCAATTTCATCGAGCTTTTTTTGGTGAGATAGCCTTACTCTTCTAAGATCTCTATCTTTTTGCTCAATTTCTTTTTCTTTAGCGCGAAGCTCTTGATGCCGAGTACGCTCTTCGTCTTTGAGGGACTCCGTTTGCTTTTGCTTCCAATCTCGAAAGTCTTGCATTTCTTTTTCAAGATAGAGTTTTTCATCTCGAAGCTGAGCTTTAAGTTCTTGGATTTCATCTCTTTGATCTTGCCCTACCCTCTCGGCCTCTTCTTTGGCCTTGAGCTTCATCTCTTCAATTTCCCGACTGGCCTTCTCACGCTTTCCTTGAAGTTCGCTTTTCAATTCATCCCAAGGAGTTTCCTCTAGATATTGCTGAAAGCTAATATCTCCACCCACAACTTTTGACTGAATAGGTGCCGATGCCACAGTAGAACGAGATTGAAGAGGAACGACGTTAGAGCGAGTCGCATCTTGCGAGATAGAAATGGAGCGCGTTGTTTCACCAATCTCTTCGACTACCGAGGGTTTCTCTTCTTCTAATTCTTTAATTGATATTTGTTTGACCTCGATAATCAGAAGCGTTCGAGACTCTCCAAGCCTAATTTGCTGACCTTCAGAGTAAAGAGTTTCTTCGAGAGCAATGAGCTTTTTACCATCAATAAAGGTGCCATTAGGAGTACTTAAATCTTTGAGATAAACGTCTTCATCTTTACGAATAACTTCCAAGTGACGTCGACTTACAGTGGAGTCCCGTAAACAAAGATCGGTCGATGGTGATCGACCGATAATAAAAGATGGTTTTTCTATCTGTTCAGTTTTCTCTCCAGTTTCGGAGATAATCTGTACAGAGACAGCAAATTCATTCATTCTATCTCTTCACTAAGATGCCTCTTTAATATCTTCAGGACTCGACTTTTTAGGTTCCTCAGTCGGTGAATCAGAAGAAGGTCCAGGCACTTCTAATTCAATCCCGTGATCTTCAAGATATTTGACTCGGACATCTTCTAGTTTTTTGCCTGAATAGCGGGCCAACTCTTCCATAACCGACAACTCTGCATTTTTCTCAATATTGATATCAAAACCCTCTTCTCTGAAGCTAGGCACTTGATGGGGTAAGCGGTTGTCTTCACATTTATTCCAGATAATATCCAGAGCTCCTGTAAAACGGTCTACAATGTCCATAAAAATCTTGTCTGGACTGAATGTAGTATTTAAAAAACTCATAGCGACTGACAAAACAATCCCAATAATTGACGTACTCATAGAAAATGAAATTCTTCCTAGAAACTCACCCATGATTTCTTGAGTCTTTTCGATATTATTAAGATCCATGGCCGAGAGTTCAGGCAAGGCCTTCATGATTCCTAAAAATGTCCCAAAGATACCACCGATGATAAAGATACCTGGCAAGATATTGAGAATATCATTGAAAAGACCAGTGGGAAAAAAACCAAGGGCACGATTAAAACACGGGTTATTTTGATAAGTGACTTTAGAAATCTCATGAAGCTTTGGCCGATAAGTTGTGTATTTCAAAAACTTAATATGCTTAAGCGTATCTTTTACTATGCGCGCACATCCTGGCTGAACAAGAAAAAACCTATCACTTTTATCCATGATAAAATCAGGATTGCGGCGCTTCATGATTTCTCGTACCTTAAAGAGCTCGTAATAAGTTTTTTCTAAGAGATATTTCGTAACAATAAAAAAAGAACCGTGATTGGCACGTCTATCTTTACTCTCCATGTAGTGAGTCACGCGTTTTTCAAACTCCCTGGCAAACCACTCCTCCCTACGGACAGTGTGCCAAACGAGGATCCGCATAATAGAGCCCACAAAAAACATCAAGGCCATCGTTGGTAAAAGCCAGTCGGTTGCATAGTTGACTAAGAACTCGACAAAATTGGTAATAAACGCTTGCGAAAACATACTCTCCCCCTAATTGGGTTACTCTTCTAGGTTAAACTTAATAATAACTCGTTGAGATTTTTGGCAATCAAACTTTTTACAAAAATCTTTTTGGGACATTCCTGTAGCGACGTTTCTCTCTGGAGCATTCTCAGCAAAAAAGCTTCGTCCCGTTACTTTTGTTAGAGAATAGAGTTTCTTTTGATTATTAAAATTCATTTTCTGGGTATCATAGACATGATTGAAAATTGACTTAGCCCTATCGATTGAGAGCTGAAGATTATATTGGGCCGCTTTTCTATCTTCAGGCCTTAAACTTTGGGGATCGACATAGCGCCCGCGGTAGGTAGGTGACGCAAAGCCGATGAATTCAACAGACTTGATCTTATCTGCAATTTTTGGGTCGCTAAATAAACTTTTAGAATATAGCGGCATAAATTTCTTTAAAACTGTGCGCATTTTTGGTTTGAGAGCGGCACTGCCTGTATCAAAATATTCTTTATTAAAGGAGATAACGACGTCCCCAGTTTTCATATTGATATTTGCGTCGACACCTGCTTTTTTCAAGTTGGACTTGATCTTTTGCGCAAGCTTCTTCTTCGCTTCAATTCTTTCTTTTGCTTTGGCCAGCTCAGTTTCAAGACCGCCCAGTTTATCTGCGTATTCTTTCTCCTTACCCGCAAGCTTATCGGCAAATTCTTTTTCTTTGGCCTTGAATTTTTTATCAAACTCGGCCACTTTCTTGGCCTTATCTTTTGCTGAGAGTTTTTCTTTGGCCAAGGCCTTCTCAAAGCGGCCTTTAGCATTCTCCATTGTGCCTTCATGCGCTTTCTTCATCTTTTCAATTTCGCCGTTAAACTGCGCCACCGTACTTTCGAGCTCGCCTTTTGCTGCCTCAAGCTTTTTCGCCAGTTTCTCTTTTTCTTGACCCTTTTTTTCAAGTTCCTGTGAGGTTTGCTGAAGCTCCTGAGTTGTTTCAGAAAGCTCGGCCAACTTTTGATTGAGCTCTCCCTTAGCTGAAGCAAGTTTAGACTCAACCTCAACCTTCTCTTGAGTGGTCTGTTCGATCGTGTTTTCCGCTTGGGCCAACTTCTGATCCACTTCTTGAAGTTTCTGTTGAACTTGATTGAGATTTTGGGCGACGACTTGGTTTTCCTGTTCAATCTTTTCGATTTTTTCTTTACTCTGCTTTTGAATTGACGCCATTTTTTGCTTAAACTTAGCTTTTGATATTTTGGAACGCTTTCTCTGACGTTCAAGATCTTTCATTTGCTTTTTTAAATCTTGATTGATCTGAGAGATCTTTTGCTCATTTTGCTCAATTGTTTGTTGTTTTTCTTCTACCTCTTGATTGAGCTCTTCAATGACTTCTTTCTTCTCGACAATAACGTCATCTCTGCGTTTGATTCGAGCGCTTGCCAATAAATTAGTATTGATAATATTTCGAACAAGCTGTTGATACTTGTTGAGCGCCATTTCTTTTTTTTCATTTTCTGTGGCCTGCTGGCGCAGATCTTCTTTCTCTTGCTTGGCCTCTCCCTGAAGCAAAGTCAGTTTACCCATCAGTTCTTTATAAACATCTTTCTCCGATGTGCTGGCTTGTTCTTCTAAATAGTTCTGGCGGATACGGTTGTAGACTTGAATTTGCTTTTCTAAATCTTCTGCTTTCTCGGTCATTTTTTTATGTTCGAGCTGCTTTTGAATACTGAATGTACCAGAGCGCAAACTGGCCACCACATAGAGCAACAAAAAGACAAAAGACAGCACCATAAAAAGGTCACTGTAGCTGGCCCATTGCTCGCTATTTTCTTGCTTTCGCTTGAGCTTGTCGTAATCAAAACTCACAGTTCCTCCAAACACACTTTACGCACTACTGTTCGGAGGAATATCAAAAATGTTTATGAATTAAAGAAGAGGAAAGAAAGGCCTTCCCTCCTCTTAAAACTGAGTTACTCGGTCATTGCAGAAATGGTTTGATTGATAGCTGCAACATAATCGACAAATTGGTTTTGGTAGTCGGCCGGTGTGAGCTCGTAAGGCACATCAGGGGTGACTCCAAGATCTTCAAGAGGGTCCCCACTCGAATTTTGCCTATGTGCGAGCGAGGTGGTCAATGTGAAGCCCTGAATACCGAAAGCAGGTCCTAGCTTAAAGGATTCGACCATTCCTCCCGCGCCGGCAGTTCGTTGCCCCATAATTTTGGCCCGCTTATTGTCTTGAAGGATTGCTGGGAAAAAATCTCCACCAGAATAGTCAAGTTCATTAATAAGCACCAAAATTGGTTTGGTATAGACGGTTCCGGCCGCGGGATTAATATCATCGACTCCCATCACATGCATTGGTTGAGTGAGAGTTTCACCTTGATGGAAAGTTCGAACGATTTTCTCGGCATAGTCTTCTACAAAATAGCGAAAATTATAATCGACGGGATGGCCCCCAAAGGTTGCACCAAACAGGATACGAAGATGGGCGAGATTTTTTACGTTCTTTAAATAGTCCATAAGAACAAAGGAATCGTGAACCTGCTTATTAGTTACTATCATTCTATGCCTAGGCGTTGTAAGACCGCTGGGAGAAAGATAAGACGCCAAAGCGTAGAGATAAAAAACAGAGCCTCCAGGATTATTGAGCTGATCAATCACCAGGGCATCAGTTTTATTTTCAAATTCTTCTATGATTTTTTTAAATTCTCTAACCTGAAGATCTCCGCCCATATATGACGGAATACGGACGAGTCCATATTTTTTACCTTGGTGTTCATAAATATAATTATTAAAAGTACGAGACTTAACTGATGACAACTTTTTTCCCAGCAAAGGCAAATGAGATTCAAAATTTCCCAGAGCATAGGGATTAGTCGCAAAATTTTCATTTAAAAATTTATGCGGCATTGATTCAAGCATTGGTGAGAGCTGCGGATCGAGATGTCTGCGCACCTGTTCAGAATTTCGACTTCTCAAGGCCTCTTTTAAGTCCTGGCCCCCCGATTTTTCAATTCCTTTTATCTGGTTTTGGCGATAGTTGAGAAATTTCTCTGGTGTATAGGCCCAAATAAACTGATACGACCTTTGTATGCCTTCTGGACTAGTCACTTTGATTCGCACCGGACCCTTGGGAACATCGAGTCCTAAAGAGGCCATGCGAGTTGTTAAAAATAATTCACCCACGGCCATATCTGTTAACCGAGTTCCCTTCCTAGTAAAGGGCAAAATATCTTGTTCCAAAATTTCGCTGATCTTGCGCCCTCCAAGCGAGAGGACTTCATCACCAAGATTGAGCGCCGAGCTTTCCGCCAACTTCGTTTTATCGATATCGACAATAAAATATCGACCGCGTGACCCACGAATTGTCAGAGGAAGCGTAGCTGATTCTGTGCGATAAAAAGTCACACCTACGTGATAGTCGTTAAGATCATTAAAGAGTTTCGTAAGACCTTTTTGAAAAGAGGCCTCTTGATTTTCATTTTGGTTGGAAAGGATCTCTTGCTTTAGAGCATTCAGATTATCTTGCAGCTTAATTCCAAGGTGATCTTTTTTCCAAACCCGGGGGGCATAATGCGAGCGGATGAGAGAACCCAGACCATCAACAAAATCAAGCTTGTTTTGCTTTTGAGAAACGACTTGCGCCAGGAGTGGAGAAAATGACAACAGAGTAAAGAAAACAAAACCGGCAAAAAAACTCTGTCTCATCATCAAATACCTCCTGTAATGATTGTTCATCTATTAGAGAAGAAATCTGACATTAATGAAAGCCTTGCGGTGCGATAGTTAGATTATATTAGAACTGGCCCCGTTAATTGGTTTTTTCTTTCACTTCTACCGTAAGCGGGAGAACCAACTTTCACGCAAAAAATTTGGCGCTAGGCTTTATGAAATATCCCATCCCACCTCTATGATCACTCTAGAGGACCAGTTAGAAGATATTACGTCATTCAGACATAACACTTTGCACAAGATTCTTGATTTTGATATTGATACTGCAGTTCATATTCGTTTACTTGAGGGGGTAATTATGAAGAAATTTTTTGTAATATCGGCAATGTTTTTATACCAATCTGCTCAGGCGAGTGACGCTCCAGAGCAGATTATAGAAGTGTGCGGTGAAACTAAGATGATAGGTAAAATGGCCGGACCTAGTTTCGGTACAATAGACGGCAGCGCTCAATTGTCTAAAAATCAAAAATTAACTAAATCAATTATAGCAGATGATTTAAAAGCTCTTAGTTTTCGTGAAATTACCGTAGACAGTACAACTTCTGCCGACCGTTTATATCAAGTTGTAGAAGATCTTGTCTTTAAAGCAAAACTTTATGACAACAAACCTTTATTGTTAGCTTTCCCAGTTCCAAAAGATTTGAATATTCATTATGTTTCTTCAATGTACATCAAAACCAACACTTCGGAACATTCAAAACCTGATGATTTCGATAATATTTCTGAAATTCGACGCCCCTGCGTGGCGATCGCCATTGGTGAAAGAATAGATGAGGTATGGATGAATGCTGGTAGATTCTATACCAGCGATACCACCAAAAGCATTAAGTCGTTTTACGAAATAAAATTGGAAATTGAAAATTTTTATAGAGAATTAAGCAATTCCGTGCTGCAGAAAGCTTCAATGTCCCTCGAATGATCCATAGTTCTATATTCCTGAAGTCATGAGTACGCCGCCAATCTCTGCAGGCGTACTCATATTCAATGAATTATCTCAAAAAACGGCCGGTATGATCTTCCAAATCGGATTCACATACTGACGCTCTATTCTTCGCGCCATTTTAAAGTCACCTTCCAGCTCATATTGCGCGACTAAATAGGCCTCGGCCATTTGCTGCGGAGAAGTTAACGATCCAACAAAAGAAAGCGCCTCGCTTTTGATAATACCCGGGAGCGGAAGAAGTCCTAAACCAAAACCGCCCAAGGTTAAGAGAATTCGCTTAGCATAGATTTGTTCAGGCGAACTGAAATTATAGGCAAGAGCTCTCCGTGAGGTAAATTTGTGATCACTCACCAGTAAATGAATAATCTGCCTAGAGCTGTTGCGAGCAAATCCAAAAGCGCTCGCGAGCTTTCGATCAAAAACGAGGTCTGAGATTTGCTGGCGTTGCTGATTTCCGCTCGCAACTAAATCCTCCCAGCGGTCAATTCCATAATTTTGCCAATTTTGGCGCAAAGACTTTGCTGTTTCAAATGAATCCCACGAGAGGCGGGCAGAGAAAACAGAACTCAAGATTTCGTTTACCTCCTGATCTGAGAGACCAACTGCTGAGACCAAATGAGGAGAACTCAAGAAAACAACTAACATATTTTGAGAATAGCTTCGTTGTTGCAGAAAATAGGATTGAACTTTATAAACCAAAAATTCTGCGATACCCCATAAAGGTGCGGTTGGGGCAAAGATTTTTTTAACCACCTGCATACCCGTTTTAACAACTTTGTCCGCTAGGGCCCGGTTCGTAAAATAGCGCGGTTGATTCGGCACTGCCACGGTATGAGGGGAAAGCTCTATGGATAATCGTTTAAGCTGTTCGTTGAACTGTGTCCAAAACCTTTGCAACTCTGGAGATTTCTCTAGAGATCTCCAATCAAGATCTTCTAAAAGGTTAAAGCTCGCGCGGAGATGCTTTGTTAGTTCTAACGTCGATTTCTCAGACGTGGCCAAATCTTGTCGAAGCTGGGCCAGTAAAATTTCTCGTTCATCAATAAAATGATTTTTTGCCCAAACCTTTTTTTCTTTTTTTAATTTTTTTCCATAGAAACTGAGAGTATCAGTAATGGCCCGCCAATGAGTATTTTTTGAATAAATGGCCAAGAGCTTGCCCTGCGAAGATCTCACCAGTTGATAGCGGCTTCGAAACTTTTTTAGAACCGGAGTAAAATCAGATGCCTTAGTCACACTGCCTAGCATTAGGGACAATAAAAAGAGCGCAAAATAGCTGAGTTTAAACATCCAGTTTCCTTTGTCTTCCGTGCAAATGAATGGGCCTGTAATCTACGGTGTGCTGTTAGTCTTTCTTCGGCAAGCTTTCCGATGCTAAATTTTCTAACTTCTGAGGACGGCGCTTGAAAGGTAGTCCAGAATCCTGATCGGCATTCCACCTGTCGAAGAGTTGCTCTTGTCTTTCAATTCGGTAGTATTTGAGTTGACCGTCTAAAGATTTGAGTTCTGTTTGAAGCTGACTTTGTAATTCGATCTTATCTTTTTTCTTTACCAAAATTTCATTAAGTGCCTGTCTTTTTTGTTTGAGCAACTCGACAATTTGTTTTTCATATTGGGCAGCGACTTGGAGGCGGCGCTCTTCGTAGGTCCAAAGAAATTGATTAATTTCAGAGAGCTGACCTAGAAAGTCTGCTTTCTTTTGAATGAGCTGTTGTCTTGTTTGAGCGACTTCTTGAACTCTTTCAGATAACTGGGGCGAATAAAAATGAAGAATCGATCCTCTTCGAAGCATTTTGGCCTTCGATACGCAATCAAAACTCAACACCTCTATTGATAAAAATCCTGACTCAGCACGAGAGACCTTGGCCTGACACCATTTTTTTTTATCATTCCGGTTGATTTTAAATTGCAATGGGTCACCGCTGCGAAAAAAAATGATGTTTCCTTCTTGAGTTGCAATCTTGAGAAATTGGTTATCGTCGACCCTGTCACTCATTCGACCGATAAAGTAAGCATAGTCCCGAGTAGCATCCATCAGATGATGATTATCACCGGAGACAACGCCCTCATCTGGGAGCAGAGGCACGATGGGATTGGCCAATAGCACTGAAGAGGCCAGAAAAAAGAAAATCGTAAACATAGGTTTTCTAGGCCAGAGGAACATGAGATATCCTTTTCAATGATTTTAATTGATGGACGAGTGATTTTTTATCAGGAGGAACAAAATGCAGTTTTTTATCGATAGCGCTAATTTAGAAGAAATTCAAAAGGCCAAACAATGGGGTTTTATCGATGGGGCCACAACTAATCCCAGCCTTGTTGCTAAATCTGGTCGAACGCGCGAACAGGTGATAGCCGAAATTTGTCAAACGATCTCAGGTCCGGTGAGTGCTGAAGTTCTCAATACTGATTATTATGCAATGGTTGAAGAAGGAAAAAAACTGGCCAAGATTCATTCTAATGTTGTTGTTAAGCTGCCGATGACCGAGGCCGGAATCATGGCCTGTAAAATTTTATCGCAAGATGATATCAAAACTAATGTGACCTTAGTGTTCTCATCCAATCAAGCATTAATTGCGGCCAAAAATGGTGCGACTTATGTTTCTCCTTTCATTGGAAGACTCGATGATATTGGACACGATGGTATGCAGCTGATTCAGGAAATAAAGCAAGTCTTCCTGAACTATGACTTTGAAACTAAGATCCTGGCCGCTTCGATTCGGGGACCATCCCACCTGCGAGAAGCTGCCCTGATTGGCGCCGATGTCGCGACCGTTCCATTTAAAGTTTTCCAGCAAATTTTTCATCATCCTTTGAGTGATATTGGTTTGGAAACTTTTCTCCGCGATGCCAACCAAAGTACTGAAAAAGAGAAAATCGAGGCAAAATCTAATTCCTAGCCAATTATTTGAGTCGATCTCTACTTCAGCTCAATACTAATTATTGAGCTGAAAGCTTAAGGTTTGGCCGTAGGCAAAAATTTCCGAAAGATCTCCTGATAGCGCGTAAAATTAATGCAGCGCTTTATCAGGAGATCTCCTTGCATCTAAAATTCTCTTTTCTGTGTTTCCTGATTAGTTGCTTTATGTTCGTTTCTTGTGCTGAGCAGGCCGCTGGTACCGGGGGAAACCTTGCCTCTACGTCGACGACTTACCGCTGGAACTCGGCCTCTTTTCCACTGAATTTAAAAATTAGTGATGATTTTCTAACCGCAGAAAAAACCGTTCTTCAAGCCATGGCCGAAAGCTGGTCCTCTTCAATATCTAATAGGGTCACATTTTTTACGACATCACAAACGACAAGTCTGACCACAAGTTCTATCAGTGAGACTTCGACTTATGTCGACAGCGAACTGGGAATCTATAAAGTGAGTAATTGGTCTGTTTTAGGACTTCCGCGTAGCGCCCTTGCCGTTACCCAGCTCATTGCCAGCACTCAAAATGCAGGAACAACTTCTCAGTTCCAGCAAATTCAACATGCCGACGTTCTCATTAATTATGAACATTTCGATCACAGCGTCAGTAATGAGGCGGGAAAATATGATCTTGGCACTGTGGCCATTCATGAATTCGGCCATTTTTTGGGGCTCAACCATTCTGCGACAACATCCAGTTCCGTCATGAAGCCTGCAATTACGATTAGTGAAGTTTTCACGGAGCCCTATACTTTTGATGCCAATTCGATGGTTACAAATTACTCTCTTAATAGTGCATTGTCCGCACTACCTTCGGATGTGTTTGCCCTAAAAACTTCACAATTTTTAGAGGATGAAGAAATCTCTCTAACCTCAAAGGGGAATCAAAAGCTTGAGCGAATCATTATTGAGCTTCATGCTGATGGCGAATGCAAACACTCTCACATCAATACCGCCGGACAAAAGACTCATGAGTTCAGCCATAAGCACACTTTTTCCCCGCGCTAGACTCTCCCGATCGCTCCAATTATAATTATGAAGTGAAAGCTTATTATATCTGGCCATGGTGTTTATTTTCCCTTGCACTCTTTGCGGCCGACCATGCACCAAGTGACAAAGAAAAAATCTCTGACGCTGACCTTAGAAAAATGGCGCTCGAATTTCTGGCCCCCCTACCAGAATCTCTCATCGATGAAAAAAAAGAGGCCGCTAAAATTTCTTTAGGGAAAAAACTTTTCCATGAAAAAAAACTCTCGAAAAGTGGAACGATCTCTTGTAGCAGCTGCCATGGTCTGGATAATTTTGGAGTTGATAGTGAACCCACATCTCCTGGCCATGAAGGAAAGCGCGGAGAGCGAAACTCTCCCACTGTTTTCAATACTGCTTTAAATTTTACGTATTTTTGGGATGGACGCGCAGAGACTCTTTGGCAACAGGCCCTTGGTCCGATTACAAATCCCTTGGAACATGGACATGCAGACGAAAAAGAGGCCCTCAGTTCCGTCGAAAAAACAATTTATGCAGCACTTTTTGAAAAGGCCTTTCCAAAAGAAAAGGCCCCGTTCAACTTTAACAATATTGGACATGCTATTGCGGCCTTCGAGAGAACCCTGCTGACTCCTTCGGCCTTTGATAAATTTTTAAAAGGAAAAGATTCTGCTATCAGCACTACAGCAAAAGAAGGGCTTCAGATGTTCATGGATAAGGGCTGCGTTGGCTGCCATGAAGGCCCTGGCGTTGGCGGTACGATGTTTCAAAAACTTGGTCTCGTCAAAGATTATCCGACTACCGATATGGGCCGCTTTACGGTGACTAAAGAAGAAGACGATCGCAAAGTCTTTAAGGTTCCTATTTTGAGAAATATCGTGCACACCGGTCCGTATTTACACGACGGAAGTATTGCGAGTCTCGAAAAAATGATCTCTATTATGGGAGAATATCAACTGGGTATTAAACTTACTGCTAGTGAGATCGCTCACATCCAAGCCTTTTTAAGAACCTTATAAAAACCCGCCCCTTAAGCACTCTTACGATTGAGATTTAAACAACATTTAATAACATAGATGAGCTTGTCTGATACTAAGGGTTTTTCTAAAAAAAATACGCTCTCCCACAAATCTTGCTGAGGTGAAAGCCGAGGGGTAAACGCCGTTAATAAAATAATGGGAGTTGTCTGATTAGGTCCGTCCGTTTCTCGAATTGATTTAATAAAATCTAATCCATTCATGACCGGCATTCTATAATCGGTTATAATAAAATCAAATTTTTTATCCTGCGCTTTTTCCTGCGCGCAATAACCGTCGCCTACTAATTCCCCCTCACTTGAAAACTCAGTGGAAACGAGATGATTCAAAACATCCACCACGTCTGGCTCATCATCGACGACTAAAAACAATAACGAATCTTTAGAACTCGGGATAGAATTTACGGACTGATTCAAAATATCATAAGACTTCTCGAACTCACCTACAAATTCAAAGTTCTCCCCCAGTCCCTGAAGTGCCGCCCCCATATCTCCTAGATAGGCATCCAAGGCCGAAAGGACTTGCGGCTTACGCATAGGATCGTTTTTTAAGGCCGTAATAAGATCTTCGAACTTATGGGCCAATTGCGATAGAGAATGAAATTCGGCCGAGCCAGCGATGCCTTTAATGCTATGGAATGCTCGAAAAAGAGCATCGAGATGATCGCTCGGACTATCTGGCGACTGAAGCGATTGTGTGAGTTCTTCAATGCTTGAAAGATGGTCTGCAATCTCTTCCAGGGCCTCAAGTTTATAGGTCTTTACAAAATCATCCATAATCAACCTCAAGCTGCCTTTTTTGCGGCATTGCTGTTAAAAGTAGAAACAATCTTTTGGGCCATTTCACTTAGTGAGCACACTTTTTCGGCCGCACCAATCTCAAAGGCCTCTCTCGGCATTCCGTAAACAATAGAAGACTCTTCATCTTGTGCCAGAGTTTTTACTCCAGATTTTCTGAGTTTCAAAAGCCCTTGGGCACCATCTTTCCCCATTCCGGTCAATATAACGCCTACAATATTTCTACTGCTAGCAATTCCTGCAATGGAGTCAAACAGGTAATCAATTGAGGGGCGAAAGCGCGCGATGGGAGGATCATCTGTAATAATAATTCGAACTTCTTTTCCTCGTTTGGCCAATTTCATGTGATGACCTCCCGGAGCGATATAGATATGATTTCTTTCTAAAAACGATCCATCAATGGCCTCTTGAATTGTAAACTGGCACAAACCATTCAAGCGCTCGGCCAAGGCCCGTGAAAAAACAGCTGGAATATGCTGGGTGACCACAATAGGCGGAATCTCATTTGGAAGAGAGGTGAAAATTGTTTCTAGCGCTTGAGGACCTCCGGTAGAAGAACCAATCGCGATGAGGCCATCAAAGTTTTCAAATGAGCTGGCGATTTTGATTCCACCTGAGCGCGAAACATGACTTACTTTGGCCTCTGCAAAAGACTCAAGTTTTTCTAAAATTTCACTAAAAGACTCACTAAGCTGATCCAGAGATGGCTTTTGGATATAAGAAACCGCGCCATTTGAAAGCGCCTCCATCACAAGAGGACCTTCACTCATACTAACTGAACTAACCATAACAACCGGAATTTTGAGATCCCTAAGATAGCTCTTTAGAAATTCAACCCCGTTCATCTCCGGCATATGAATATCCAAAGTAATGAGATCGGGTCTCTCTTTTTCAATCATGAGCTTAGCTTCTGATGGACAAGCAGCGGCCCCCATCACTTTTAAAATCTTTGACTCGCCAATAATTTTGACTAAGAGCTTTCGAATGGTTGAGCTATCATCAACAATGAGGACCTTCTTTGAATTTTTTTGAGATTCTCGTGGGAATTTAACGCGACCTGATTTTGGAAAATAGAAGATCTCAGAGGCCGTTTCAAAGATGCGGCAGTTTTCTAGGCGCACTTTCTTGCTTTGAAAAAGAACCTCCATCCGTTCAAAAATCTTCTGCGGACCTAAGAACTTATAGGAGACTATGTTTTCAATGAGCTGAATCTTTTTATAATCTTCATCTTTAGGTTTCTGTAGCCATAGGCATTGGTATTTTGTGCCTTCCAGTTCCAACAGCAGCAGAGCATCACCGGAATGAAAGGCGATTTTTTCTCCATGACCTGAATTTTTTTTCAAAATTTTCAATGCCATGTTCTATTCTTTTGCTAAAAATTCTGTTGCAAGATGAGCAAAGCTCGTCCAGGGAAAAATATCAGTCGCAATATCTTTGAGCTCTTGAGAAACCGCCGAATGATCTTCGATGAGCAACTGGGCCCCTACAACCTCGGACACATTGGCAGAAACAAGCCCTGAGCTTGGACCAAAAAGACCTATGCTGAGATGCTCAGGAGTAAACTTCTTGGCCGCGTTCAGAAAATGCTCCTTGAAATCTCCCAGAAAAATTTGGTCTACACCAATATTGGGTTCATCTTCTAAAAGGTGAATTTTTCCAGGTCTTGCCGACTGGAGCTCTTTTTTAGTGATTTCTAAGAAATTACGATTCCCTTCAAAAAAAATAAACAAAGGAGGAGTGCCACTAGCGGGAAATTCTCTAGCGAGTCTTTTTATTTTAGCGAGATCGCTATAGTTTGCTACCCAGAGAAAGGCCTTTGTATTTGGACTATCAATGACAAATTTTTTACTGAATTGCCGGTCAATATCAGTATCTGTGCTGATTCCAGAATTGAGAAATGACATTTTTAGCTTGTTTTTAATCTCTTCAGCACGTTCCTTCAAATTATTGAGCGCAGGTTTTTCCACAAAATCGCTAGCGCCAAACTCGATGGTTTTTTGGGCATACCGAGTGTCTTCCCTACTAGCACTAGAGACGACAACCACTTTGGGATGTGTTGGAGAAAAATGCTTGCGAAGATATTCGACTCCATCAAGCTCAGGCATATGAATATCAAGAGTCATGGCATCGACTTGATGATTTTGTAAAAACTCGTGCGCCCGCTGACCGTTTTCAGCAGTACCGACGAGTTTAAAATCAGGATCGCTTTCAAAAATTTTTCCCAAAAGCTTCAATACGCTTGGACTATCATCAACGGCCAAAATTCTCATAGGCCTAGGTATAAGTTGTTTGGCCACTTTGAGAGACGGTTTTGGGTTACTGACCTGCTGTTCGAACGAATAAACATTGGGACCAACTGTTGTTTTCGTGAGTTCAATATCTTTTAAAGATTCGCTGAGACCTGTGACCAACACACCGCCATCACTCAAGTGATTTTTTAATTTCATACAAGATTGAGAGATTTTTTCTTTATCGAAATAAATAAAGACATTTCTGCAGAAGATGATATCAAACTTCTTTCCCTTGAGGTGATTCTCGTTTTGATTTAAGAGATTCCCAACAACAAATTGACAGCGATCCTTAATATTGGCCTTCACTTTAGCAAAGTGAGCAATTTCCTGAGTCCCTCTTTGCCAGTGACCGTTGAGATAAATTTGCGGAATACTTTTTATTTCCTTGTAAGGAAAAACGCCATTTTGAGCAATTTTGACACTTTCTGGGTCAATATCGGCACCCAGAATCTCATAGGTTATCCCAGGAAAACTTTTTAAATGATATTCGAAAAACATCCCTAAGGAATAGACTTCTTGACCGCGGCTACAGGCAGCAGAAAAAACTTTGATCGTTCGGTCTCCCCTCTTTTTGACTCTCGCAACAAGATCTTGCATTTGAGACAATAGGTATTCAAAATGCACAAACTCGCGAAAAAAGAAAGTGTGGTGAGTGGTCATTAAAGAAACAAGCTGCTGAGTTTCTAAGGTCAAGTTTTCAGTCAGATAATTCTTATAAGCTAAAGGATCAAGTCCGCCCAAATCGAGCATTCTCTTTTTCAGACGACCCATCACCATTGACTGCTGAGACGGCCCCAATATATTCCCGCTCTCTTCTGAAACAATGCGCGACACATACTGCGCTAGACCTTCAATTGTCTCTATCAAATCTTGCTTTTTTAAATTCTGCAAAACAATCCCTTCTTTTAAAAACTAAAGGTCTTCAAATCGTGGGTCATCTTCTGATGGAATCCCAGTATCTAGCCCCGACACTTTTTTGGTTGGAGTTGAAACTTGCTTTTCTACTAAATGGTTTTTTGAAGTCATCTCCAAAAGTTGACCTGTTGGCCTCATGGTTTGACTATGGTCTGGTCTAGTTTTTAGAACAGGAGCGGCGCCAGGTGCATCTGGGCCTCCACCGTTCACAAGAGTTAAAAGCTCTGCGACGAAACGATTAAGGTCTTCGGCCTGAGAATTTAAGTGTTGAGACATTTGTGATGACTCATTTGCCGCTGACGTATTTCGATGAGTTGTTTCATCGAGTTGCTGCATCGCCTTTGTCACTTCCTGCACGCCCGTTGATTGCTCTGATGAGGCCGAGGCAATTTCACGCACCATATCGTTTACAGTGCTTACGTTTTGCAAAATTTCATCCAAAACATCGCCGCAAACATGTGCCGTTTTAGTTCCCGCTTCAACTTTTTCTTTGCCCTTAGTCACAAGGCGCTCAACCTTTCCTTTCGTTTGATCCACAATTTCTTGAACTTGCTTGATCGATCCATCAAGCATTTCAGTAATCTCCAGAGCGGCCTTTCCCGACATTGCTGCTAAATTACCGACTTCTTCTGCCACGACGGCGAAACCTTTTCCATGCTCTCCTGCTCTGGCCGCCTCGACCGAGGCATTAAATGAAAGAAGCTTAGTTTGAAAAACGATATCATTGATAACTTTTGTTTTTTCACCGATTTCGGAAATGACACTTACAATTCGAGAAAACTCAGCATTGTTTTTTTGCATTTCATTCATGATATCAGTGTTTGCGGACGCGACCTCATTGATAGACTCAATCATTTCTTCAACAGTTTTCTTACCCTTGACCGCTGCCTCATTGGACTTGGTAGAAACAAGAGTTGAACTATTGGCGGCATCAGAATTTCTTTGCACCATACTACTGATTTCATCAATCGAGCTCACGGTTTGCTGTAAACTCGCTGCCTGTTCAGTGGCCGCAGAGCTCAAATCAGAACTACTCAAAGAGAGCTTTTCACTGGACTGGGCAACATCTTCTGCACCTTTCAAAAGCTTTAGACCAATTTTATGAATTTGGCGGGCCAAGGAATTTGAGACCCAAAATGAACCAATGAGGATGAGCAGACAACTGAGTCCAATAAGTCCAAGGATCGCCCATTGAAGCGTTGAAGATGTTTTCAAGGCCTCGCTCTTTGCAAGTTTAGTAATCAATCGCCATTTTATTCCCATGATCTCAAGAGGGGTTTCTGCTGAAATAGACTCGTCGTCTATTTTGGAATTCTTACTTCCTCCCATGAGATAGGATCTTCCGGTTTCACCCAAACCGGCCTTTTGCGCCAAAACTTTGGCGACAGGGGCCATTGGCAATTGAAAAACAAGGACTGCACTTGTCACGCCATCATCTTGCAATGGACTGGCGATAAAGGCAGCGGAGTCATCATTGCTAGCAGAGTATTTAGCATAGTCAGAAAAAAGTGGCCGCCCAACTGACTCTGAATTTCGTGCCTGTAAATAGATCTTACCGAGGGGAGTTTCTCTCGCGGGACCGTATTGAAGAGAAGTCGCAAAATCTATTCTTTTTGCAGTTGAATAAATAATCTGACCAGTTTCAGGATCAATAATCATGAAATCTGAGAGCCCAAATTGGTCGGCTATTTTTTGAATTCGTGGATGATATCGTTCGTGAATAAATGCATAAGCTGAATTATCTATTTCTGAGGTCTGACGTTGATTCTCACCGAGATAGAAATACTGAAGGGCGATTTGATTGTCATTAAGCGTATTGAGGCCTGACCGTTCCCCATAAATGGGCCCTAGTGCTTGTTTAAATGATTTCATTTGCTGGGGCCGTAATTTGTTATCCTTAGAAAAACTTTCGAAACTTATCCTAAACCCCCGCGATGCCTCTTTTAACATTGAGCTGTCCGTCATCGCTATCATCTCTTTTTCAAGAGATTCAAAATAGCGCTCTAAACTGGCGACCTTTAACTCTCCTATCGCCTTTACTCTTTGCAACGCCTGTTCCTCAAAAGCACTGGAGGCCTTAGTGTAACTGTAGAACGCTACTGAAAGCATGGGGATAAGCCCTGCTATGAGAAAGGCAAACACTAATTTTGCCTTCAGTCCTCTTTTATTCATGAGCATCATATTCTCCCAACACCAACTTAGGTGTCTTAGCTGGCCATTTTTTCAGTCTGTTTTTTTATCTCTTTAATATTCAAAATCAGTTCGAGGTCCAACATAAGAGTGAGTCTTGATTCTCCCTTGTGAACGCCTTGGATATACTTCGCATTAATTTGAGACTGAATCTCTGGCACTTCTGAGATATGATCCGATTGAATATTTAAAACTTTGTGAATCGCATCAACAACCACACCCACACTGATCCCATCAAATTCAACAATAATCACGGCCTCTTCTGATTTCTCTATACTTCCTTTGATAGAGAGCCTTTTTCTCAAATCAATCACTGAGATGATAAGACCCCGGAGATTCATAATTCCAACATAATGTGCCGGTCCATTTGGTAATGGCGTCGTTTCTGGGCAAGGAATCACTTCCTTCACACTTAGCAAAGGAATTGCGTAATACTCTCCTCCGAGCTCAAATTGCAAATAACGAAGCTGCTCCATAAACCTAACCTCTTACGTCTTAAGCACCAATTTGATGCCCCAACTTTTGAAAATTTTTACTTTCCTTCAAATCATCTCTGAAGAGTTCGTAGATATCTAATATAAATGCGGGTTTCCCATCGCCCATAATCGCCGAACCCATGATGCCCTTTCGGCCTTGAATATCTTTCCCGATTTCTTTAATAACAATTTGCTGTTGATTTAAGACATCATCAATAATCACGCCAAAGGTCGTATTGAGATCACGAATCACGATGACCACTTCGCCATCTTGATTTCCAGCAGTGCTGCCAAGCTTCCGGTTTATATAAAACAAAGGCAGCACTTCTCCTCGCAATTTAAAGAGATCGGCAGTGCCAGAAAACGAAACAATGTCTTTTCGATCCAGGCGCGTGAGTTCAAAAATCTGCGCCAATGGAATCACGAACTTCTCTTCTTTGGACTTTATGACCAATCCTTCGATAATCGCCAGAGTCAAAGGAAGTGCAATTCTAAAGATCGACCCCTTTCCAAGATTGCTTTTCAAAGTGACCTCTCCACCGAGTCCCTCAATATTTGTTTTGACGACATCCATCCCCACACCACGGCCAGAGACTTCTGTAATTTGTTCTTTTGTTGAGAACCCAGGATGAAAAATAAGTTGGATCACTTCTTCACTGGAGATAAGAGAATCCTCGGGAATGAGTTTTTTCTCGATTGCTTTTTTACGTATGATATCGGGATCTATACCTTTGCCGTTGTCCGTAATTTGAATAATGAGATTGCTTCCCTCATGAAATGCCGAAAGCTCAACAGTTCCTTTCGAATCTTTCCCTTGAGAAATTCTCTCGGCCGGAACTTCTAATCCGTGATCGACTGCATTACGAATAATGTGAACCAGTGGATCGCCAATTTTTTCTAATATTGTCTTATCAACTTCAGTCTCTTCTCCAAGCAAAACCAATTCGACTTCTTTATCTAGGGCCTTAGATGTATCGCGAACAATTCTACCCATTTTTTGAAAAGTACTTTTTAAGGGCAACATTCTTAAAGACATCGCAAGTTCTTGGACTTCTTTAAAAAGCTTTCCCATCATCCCAATGGATTTATTGGTGAGCTCATCTTTAATGTAGTGATACCTTCTTTGGCCTATCACCGTTTGCAAAATAACTAGCTCACCGATGACGTTATTTATTTTATCAATTCGCGAGAGCTTAACTCGAATACTCTCATCTTCATTTGCTTTTTTTGGGGCCTGTTTTTCGACTTTAGGTGGAGGTGCTGGTTCTGGTTTTGGTTTTGGCTCCGCAGTAGGCGCAGCGCCTAAGTCTTCTAATAAGCTTGGATCAAAGCCTGCTTCCAAAAGCGACTCTAATGCGGCGGAACTCATTTCAGGAGCGGCCGCTTCCGCTTCCTCTTCTACTACCACGCCTTCGATAAGTGCGTCAGTCTCTGGGTGAGTGGCCACATTGAGATCACTTTCACCACTACAAGCTTTTCTGAGATCCTCAATAATGTCTGCATTTTCAAAACTGGCCGAAATATCTGCCCTCAGACCTTCAACCATTTCATTGACTCGGTCTTTAAAAACCAGCAAATTTGAAACTATAGTATCAGTCGCCTCAACGCTTCCCTCTTTTATTTTTAAAATCAGATTTTCGGCCTCATGGGTGAGTTCAGAGAGCTGGTCAAATCCCACTGCTTTAGAGGTTCCCTTGAGATTATGGGCCAATCTAAAAATTTCATTTAAAAGATCTGGATTGTTTCGGTCTTGTTCTAGGCGCAAAAAAGCGTTTTCGGCCTCGCTTAATAGGTCTACCGATTCTTCTAGAAAATCTTGTTTCAGCTCGAGTTCGAAATCATCCATTTCAGAATTTATCGGTGCTCAGGTTGGCAAGATTAAGAAATATATCCCCTGAATTTATGGGGCATCAAAAAGGATCCCTCGAAATGCGCAAAGGCCACGGTAAGGGAGGGTGTCGCAACAAAGCACTGAACTCTGGGCGGTAAACTTTTCTCCTCTGATAAATTTTTCGCAGCTTTGAAGAAACTTCACATAAAATTGGTTTGTACTTTGGCGCTCTTCTTTTTGTCCTACAGGAACTTCTATGATCCTATCTGGACGCTTCGGATCGCAGCTCACAACAGTGTCTTTGAGATGTTTTCCTGACAAAACGAGACCACCTCGAGAACTATACTCTTCAGAAACCTGACAATTTTCTATTTGTATCGTTGTTCGGTAGCAAGGCGATGGCAAGCAACTCGCATAGAGCCCCGGGATATTGACCGAAAAAACCAATCCTATAAACAATACTCTTTTCATTGAACGACCTTTTTTTTCTTTCTCTGAACTTTTTTGTAGATTTCTTTTTTATCTTTTTCTCTTTGGGCCATCAGTTTTGCCAATTTTTCATCGACATCTCGGAGCTCCTCAATCAGCTTTTTTCGAATTTGAGCATCGGATTTTGCAATCTTTTTAAAATCCTTCAATTGAGAAGACTCGTCTTTGATAAGAAGCTGTCTTTTTTCCACTTCGTCTTTAGTCATCCTATAAATGGCCATGTCGGCCAAATAATCACTATGTTGAAATTTCTGATCACTTAAATATCCGACAAATGCCGAGCGGTTTGCCTTCTTTTCTGCTTGAGCATAATGCTTTTCCTTAATGAAGCGGATGATTTCATTATGCTTTTTTATGCGAGCTTCATAATCCTGGACGAGTAATTCGTAGCGTTTTTGAACAACCTTGATTCTTTGCCTTGTGAAAATCTCAATGATTTCTTCGGCCTTCTCAAAAATCTTCACCCCTCTTTCTGATATCAAGGTGTAATTTGGAACCAGTGAGGTCGTCACTCCCATCTCAGCTTGAACTTCTTTGAGAGTGGGCGTCTTTCCCTTTTTAAAGATCAATTCAATCTCTATTTGATTATCGACCGATGAATCAGTGTAGTCTTTTACAAAATCGAGCTCGATAAATTTATTGATATGGCGGTAAACTTTTTGAGCATCGTAGCCTCGGGGAAGCTCAGTGATAAAGATTTGATCACCATGTTTTTCAAAGCGCATTTCAAAAAGAATTCGACCTCTTTTATCAACGGAGATAGGTCCATCATAGTACCGGATAAAAGGTTTTAATTTTTTGGCCTTATCGTTTTCGACCACATTGATCATTGATTTTACAATATCGCGGTGATGAAAACTGGGAATAACCGAAGAAAAACCGGTTCCGATTCCTTCTGCCCCATTAAGCAGCATTAGTGGCAGTTTGGGCAAAAAGGCCAGAGGCTCCATCACTTTCTCATCGTAGTTGGGTATCATCTCAACCTGGTTCATATCGTCGAACAATAAAATCTCGGCCACTTTGCCGATCTTTGCTTCGATATAACGGGCGGCGGCGGCCTGGCTTTCCATTCGTTCGCCAAAATAGCCCTTCTTATCAATCAACGGATAGTTATTCGAAAAAGCAAAGTCTTGGGCCATGTTCACAATGGCAGATTCTACTGAGGCAGGGCCATGGGGATGCAGTGTCAAAACAAGACCAGTGAGTGAACTCACCTTAACTAATCCCTTATGAGAATTTTTTTGAAGAGTATAAAGAATACGCCTTTGTGAAGGCTTTAGCCCATCTTGTAAATAAGGAATCGCCCTGTCCATGAGCGTATAAATTTGATAGGTGCGGTATTCCTCTTTAACAAGCTCATGCAATGAAACCGCATCCAAGCTTCCTGAGATCTCCATTTTTTATTTCCTTGTCTTTTTTGTCTTTTTCTTTTGCTTCTTCTTTTGCTTTGCTGTCTTTGAACTCGGAGCAACCATTTCTTTTAGCTTTTCGACGTCTTGATTTTTCCTTGCTTCTAGTCCCACTCCGAAACTTTTTTGCAGCTCATCTGTCCCTAAAGACTCTTTTGCTCTGGCCACCATTTTTCGAGTCAGCTCTTCTTTCGTTCCTTCGTGATCGATAAGAAGATCTTTTCGAAGCTGAGTGTCTTTTCCAAAACAAGTATGAATCATCATCTGAGAAGTCTGCATACTATCAACCGTTATTTTGGTGAATTCTTCCTTATTCAATACGTACTTGAATGCCTCTGGAGACATCTCTCCAAGACCCTTATTGCGCTGAATTTCTCGAATTTTAAGATCACTTTTCTTCAGTTTTTCCAGGGCCGCCTGGGTTTCTGCATAGTAGGTCCCTTTGTCGGTAATCACTTCAAACAAAGGCGCTTTTGCGACTTGAATCATATTGAATTCGAAAAGCTGAGGCCAAAAAGTGAAAAAGAAATTTGTTAGCAGCGTATTGATATGGCCGCCATCAACATCTGAGTCCGCCAAAAAAACTATTTTTGAATAACGCAAACCACTAGGATCAACTTCTTGTCCAATGGTCAAACCAATGGAGGCCATAATGTCTGAAAATTCCTGATTGGCCAAAATATCTTTTATTGACGCCTGGGTCACGTTCATCGGCTTACCCTTCAAAGCGATTCCGCCTTGAGTGAGTTTATTGCGGGCAGACCGTAATCCACCAATAGCAGAATCGCCTTCGCAAATAAATAAGGTACAACGGGAGCGGTCTTTGCGTTCATTGGCATCTAGCAACTTCTCAACCCGCATTTTTCTCTGTTTTTTTCCTTTCTTACTGGCATCTTTGAGCTCTTGATAGCGCTGGCGAGACCGCGCTCGCTCTAGAATTGTTTCAAGGTAATCTTTATTTTTGCGCAAAAACTTATCAACATTTTTATCCATGAATTGCTCTATGGCCTTTTCTAAGTTGAGATCTCGCACCAGTTTACGCTTAGTCTGAGATTCAAAACGAGGATTTGGCATGATAATTCCGATGACTAAGGTCATCCCTCCCAAAACATCGTTATCCATCAACGTAAGCTTTTCTTTTTTAGTAAATCTTTCAAGCTTGGATTTAATATCGTTTATAAGTGTTCGACGGACTCTATCGTGATGAAAACCGCCATCATAAGTCGGCGTTGAGTTTACAAAACTAATGATTCTTTCCCGCTCTTCAGATCGAGGATCCAAAACGAGAGAGATGTGCAGATCAATTTTGGATTTTACTTTTTTTCCATTCTTGTTTTCTCCAGAGAAAACAAAACTCTCGTCTCCCAGGAGTTGAGAGTGTTCGCCTCCGATTCGCTCGGCCAGTTGAAATAAACCTTTCTGAAAAAGAAACGATTGCCCATTGAAAGAAAATGTAAGGCCCGGATTGTTGTAGGCTAGATCCAAAATTCTTTTTTTAAGGAGCTCAATATCGATGATATTATTTTTATAGACCTCATTGGCCAAAACAAAGGTCACTGACACCCCAGAAGCACCTTTAAAAGGCTTGGGCCTAGTTTTGGAGACTTTAAGAGCGCCGTCCTGGAATTTAAACGTCTGCTCTTTTTTGGTATTGTAATGCTTTACAGTTGCTTCAAAAAGGTCCGAAGTGAGACACGTGGCAGACGCGCCCAGACCATTTTGGCCTAGAGTCCGGTAGAGAAAACCTTTTTCATCAACTTCTTCGTCTTTGAATTTTGAACCGGTTCGAAACTCCGTGTAAACGGTGGGTACTTTATCCAACGGAAAGCCAATTCCATTGTCTCCAATTGTGACAGTTTTACCATCTTCGTGAAGTTTAACGTGAATATGCGTCACGTGGCCGCGGTAGAATTCGTCAATGCAGTTGTCAAGGATTTCCTCTAGGGCCTTAGACTTTGCTTGATGGAATTGAACAGTCTTAAATTCCAAGCCGTTGTCAGTATAGACATATGTATCGAGCTCTTCTGTGTCATTGCTCCCAAAAACCAAGGTCACGCGATTTCGGCAATGCCAGCGCTGATCTTTGGATTCGATCTTGGCCTCTTTGACTTTCTTCCCTTTTCTTTTTACTTCCTTCATCTGCAGCTATCCTCACTTTAAAGAAGGGAAATTGTGACATTTCTATTACTTAACATTTTAAAATTCTCGCCAATTGCACTCAGCTTCGCAATGGCCCCCTCAATAGTTTTTGCAAATCCAAAGGCGACTATCGAAAAGACACTCCAGCAAGGCCTTTGGGGTAAGCGCTGGAAAATCAGCTCGGCCCTGGTGAGTGATTTACTCAAAGGGGCCATCCATACCCGGGTGGATGCTCAAACTAATGAGGAAAAAAAGCAACAAAAACTTTCCTTCGCTATCGCCGGTCTTCATCCGGCCAATTGCCAAAAGGCCCTGCGCAAGCTCTCACTTTACGAACAGTTTGAAGATTTCCTGCCACTTGTCAAAAAATCTCTCTACGATGAACAAAAAAAAAGAATGCAGCTTCACTTGGCCGCTCCAATTTTGCCCTTTAAAATGGTTTTGATTATCGATGTAGACCGTATCTCAAAGGTGGGAAATTACCCCTATAGCTTCCCGACTGGATTTTTCCCCGGGCTGAAAGGAACAGTGAGGATAATTGAAGTCAACAATAGGTGTTTTTTCTCAACAGATGCCGACTGGTCTGGAAAAGAATCCAAGCTCTCTTCTTGGATTATTGAGACCGCTGCCCCTTTTCTCTCTAAGACATCAATGGAGAAACTGTTTAGAATTTCGAGATTTTAGAAGTCATACACGCCGCTTTTCATAGATTCAAATAGGCAGTTCATTTGATAAGCAAGCGAGCGATTTGGACGAACTTGTTTTTTTGTAGATTGATGTCGCTTGTGGAGTTCTCTGACGTTTCTTTGGAAAAGTGGATAGAGCAAGTTTTTTTTGGGAGGATCAGCTCCTCCAAAATCAAATTGTTCATATTCACTTAGTTGGTCGAACCCGCTGAGTGCCAGTCTTCTTGCAAGCTCTCCATCGCTTCTCAACCGGATAAAGTTGACGTCCCCAGCGGAGCTCAAATGAGAATGCTCGCGTATTTTCTTCATCCCTACTTTTGGCATAGAAGAGCTTACGACAAAAATAGGAGAAACTTTGGCAGGAAGGATGTTCTTTTCTTTTAAATAGAGCTGGAAATATTTATGAGCGGCGATAAGCGATTCTCCGCTTTGAGAATAATCGATTAAAAAAATCTCTTTATAGAGGGCCAATTCCACCTTTTTATGTCCTTCAATAAAAGAGTCAAAGTATTGGAATAATTTTTTTTTCTCTTTCAGAGTCATATCACGAGGCCGAAAGGCAGTTAGTGGAAGGTTGAGAGTCTTTTGTGCCATGCTTTGCTCAATTTTGAGGAGCTCGGTAAGGAGGGCCGGACTGCGTCCGATACCGATAAAAAGTGTCGGCTTTTGGCTTGCAAAAGACCGGATCTGTTTGACAGCATCCATGGCCTCGCCAAATTCAGTGCGGGAGAGCTTTTGGGACAGCGCAGACCAACTCAAAAGCAATAGCAGAAATAGTGGTCCCGACCGCATGAGATTCTATCGGATGAAGTTCTTTTTAAAATAACCCGATGATTCAAGAGTGAAGTTTTTTTTTGCGATGATACTCCTCTTGGGAGCTCAACTCACCAAGGCAAGAGAGTCTTGGCCCCCGCCTATCTCTTCGCCGGATTTGCAAAAAAAGCTGAAATCAACTCCTCCCCGCCTCTCAAGAAAATACTCGCGCGGGCCCAGCCTGATTTACGATTGTGTTCGCCACCACTGGGCGTGTATCGATCTGGAAGACGCTCAGGTTTGTCGAAAAAACCGTGAAAAGGCGCTGATCTTTGAAAAAACCAGGCTACCCTGCCAAAATTTCAAAGAATTCCCATCGACTCAAAATTGTATTCTGGAATCTTATAAGCGCGTTTCTCAGGACACTTTTAAAAGTTTTTGCTATCATCCCAAAAACATTAGAGAATTTACTCAAATTGACTAAAAACACGGCCTAAGTTTATGCGACCTGCGCACCATCATCCGCTAAGAAAACAACTGGCCAAGATAATCGCCTCAAGCTTTAAAACGTGCTTCGATATCGAAGTCGATGCAGATATTTGCTATCAAAGCTGGACCTATCCTCCAAAAAAAGAGTTAGGTGATCTCGCCTTTCCGATGTTTTCTTTTGCAAAATTGCTCAAAGAAAATCCAGCAAGCATCGCTCAAAAAATTAGCGAAGACCTTCAAAACAAATCGGTCCCTCTTCTAGAATCGGTAAGCACTGCTGGTCCTTATGTTAATATTACCTTCTCGCTCAGTGAACTTAGTCTTATCACCAAACAGCATTGCAGAGAATTTCAATCCGACTCTCATCCGAAACTTTTCCAAGATGCTCCTAAAACCATGATTGAATATTCTCAGCCCAATACTCACAAAGAGCTTCACGTGGGCCATATGCGAAATCTCTGCTTAGGCGACGCTCTTGTCCGCCTGTTTCGGAAGTCTAGAGTCGAAACACTGGCCGTGAGTTTTCCTGGTGATGTAGGAACCCATGTGGCCAAATGCCTTTGGTATTTGCAATACCGCTGCGAGGGAGACTTCCCTCAGCAGCGCAAAGGACAGTGGCTAGGCTCTATTTATACACTGGCAACTCAGACTCTTGAAAATGAGAAAGAGAGCGAAAGTTTTGAAGACAATAAAAGGCAGCTTACTGAGATTTTAAAGCAAATCCACGATCAGGAAGGCCCCTTTTTTGAGGTATGGAAGAAAACTCGGGCCTGGTCCATAGAAACCATGGAAGAAGTTTACCGTTGGGCCAATGTCTCCTTCGATAAAGTTTTTTGGGAATCAGATGTTGATGGGCCCTCGGTCGAATTGGTGAAAAGCTACTTCGCCAAAGGTCTTCTCCAAAAATCAGAAGGTGCGGTGGGTTTAGATCTGAGCGAACAAAAGCTGGGATTTTGCTTGCTCTTAAAAAGCGACGGGAATGGGCTTTATGCCACAAAAGACCTCGAATTGGCGAAGCGAAAATTTGAAGACTACAATATTGAAAAAAGTATTTATATTGTCGATCAAAGGCAGTCCCTGCATTTCAAACAAGTTTTTGCCGTTCTTCAACATGTCGGATTTGAGCAGGCCAAAGATTGTTTTCACCTCGCTTATGACTTTGTAGAACTTCCCGATGGGGCCATGAGTTCGCGGAAAGGCAATATCGTGCCATTGGATCTTTTAATTGAAAAAATGGAAGAACAAATTATTGATCTGTATCTGCAAAAGTACCGCGGTGAATGGGACGAACTGGAAATCACGACTGCCGCCTCGCTCATTGCCAAAGGGGCGATTAAGTTTGGAATGAACCGGATTGATCCCGCCAAAAAAATCGTTTTCAAGATGGAAGACTGGCTAAAATTAGACGGAGAGTCTGGGCCCTATCTGCAGTACGTCGTCGCAAGAATTAGCTCCCTCCTTAAAAAGTCGACGGTTGAATTTGCTGATGATTCATCAGATTCGCAGCGTTTCTCTAAAATCGATAGCCCTGCTGAGCGGCGCCTGATCCTCCAATTGGGAGAATTATCTTTGGTTGTCCAACAATGCGTGCAAGAACTTCGTACGTCTCCGCTATGCTCTTATCTGTATCATTTGGGCAAGCTGTTTAATTCGTTTTACGTAGAATGCCCAGTTTTAAGCTCTGAAAAAGAAATTCAAAAAGAACGCCTAGCACTTTGTTTGATGACCAAAAACACTCTCACGTTGGGTTTGTCTCTACTCGGGATTTCCTGCCCCGCTCGCATGTAGGTTGCTATACGAGAGTGTAATAAAACGCTTTTAATCCAGTGAGCACAAAACGCACAGCTATCGCTCCTAAAATAAGCCCCATAAACCTCGTTAGAATATTGATTCCAATCACTCCTATGGTGCGAGCTATTTGAAGGCTGTAGCGCAAGCTAAAATAGACCACCGCCAGAGAAACAAAAATAGATATAATCATTCCACCATATTCAATTGTAGATTTTGATTGTTCTGCGAGCATGAGTACACTGGCGATTGAGCCTGGACCTACTAACAACGGCACAGTCAGAGGAAACACAATAATATCATCTTTGGATGTACTCTCTTCGCGTTCTTCGGCAGTGGATTTTGTTCTATTGGTTTTGGCCTGGAGCATATCCAAGGCAATGATAAACAAAAAAATTCCACCAGCAATTTGAAAGGCGTGCATTTCCAAATTAAAGACTTGAAACAAAAATTTTCCGGCGAGACCCCAAAAGCTCAAAATTAAGGCCCCCAGGACAGAACACTTCAAAGCAATCCCCGGAACCTCATCTTCTGAAAATTGAGAAGTCATAGAAAGGAATACGGGAAGAATCCCTATAGGATTCATGATGGCAAGCATCGTGCTGAGAGCGAAAAGAAAAGGTCCTTGGTCCATTGGTAATCGAGCTCTTTTTTCAAATTCTAGCACAGGCCTTACCTTTTTTCCCTACCTTAGCTGATATCAGTATTTTTTTGCCCTATTTCATGATACCAAGGGCCATGCTGAGACTTAATCGAAAAATGGAATACGCCCTCATGATTTTACAGTTTTTGAGTCGTCCTCAAGACAGTGCTAAAAGCGCTCGAGATATCAGTGAAAAATATAAAATTCCCTATGATACCACTGCAAAGATTCTTCAATCTTTCAGCAACGCTGGATTTTCAGAGGGCAAAAGAGGCGTCAAGGGTGGACATACGTTGGTAAAACCTCTGGAAGAGATTTCGCTTTTGGAAATGGCAAAATCAATCGGTGAAGATCACGTGTTAGTGGATTGTATTGATAAAGGCTGCGGACTTTTGGAGTCTTGTGACATTCACGGCCCCCTACTTAAGCTTCATAACATTTTAGAGCATTTTTTTCATAATCTTAAACTTGCAGATCTTTTAGAAAATAAAACTCTTGCGCAAAATCATCAGGCGGCATTGTCATGGACTTAGATAAAAAACTAGAAGAAGACTACCGGTATGGGTTTGAAACTCGAGATCGATTCAGAAGAATTTCCCAAAGGTTTAAGCGAAGATATTGTTAGGCTTATTTCTTCGAAAAAAAATGAGCCTGAATGGCTTCTAGATTTTCGTTTGAAGGCCTACAAAAAGTGGCTAAAAATGACTCCGCCGGAATGGCCGGCACTCAAGATTCCGAAAATTGATTTTCAATCAATTTATTATTATTCCAGGCCAAAATCTAATACTCCGCAACTGACGAGCATGGATGAAGTTGATCCTGAACTCCTGGCAACATTTGAAAAACTGGGAATTCCTCTGGGAGAACGGAAGCGGCTAGCGGGCGTAGCGGTCGATGCTGTCTTTGATTCCGTATCGCTAGGAACAACTCATCAAGAAGAATTGGCAGAATTGGGAATCCTTTTTTGTTCATTCAGCGAGGCCGTGGAAAAGTATCCAGAGTTGGTGAAGAAATGGCTGGGTAAAGTTGTTCCCGCTGCTGATAATTACTATGCCGCTCTTAATTCTGCCGTTTTTAGCGATGGCTCGTTTTGCTATATTCCTAAAGGAGTCAAATCGCCTCTCGATCTTTCCACCTATTTCAGAATTAATGCTCGTGAATCAGGGCAATTTGAAAGAACCCTTTTGATCGCAGATGAGGGCAGCTTTGTGAACTATCTTGAAGGTTGTACAGCTCCGCAGCGAGATGAAAATCAATTGCATGCCGCGGTCGTCGAACTCATCGCCCTTGATGATGCGACTATTAATTATTCAACTGTCCAAAACTGGTATGCGGGCAATAGAGAGGGCGTGGGCGGGATTTTTAATTTTGTCACTAAGAGGGGAAACTGCTTAGGCAAAAATAGTCAAATCTCATGGACCCAGGTCGAAGCAGGGTCGGCCATTACTTGGAAATATCCATCTTGTAATTTGATTGGTGAGAATTCGGCCGGCTTTTTTTATTCAGTGGCCCTCACTAATAATAAGATGCAGGCCGACACAGGAACCAAAATGGTGCATGTCGGAAAGAATACGAGATCGACAATTATTTCAAAGGGAATATCGGCCCATTCAGCAAGCAACGTTTACAGAGGCCTCGTTAAAATTCTCCCCTCTGCAAAAGGTGCCAGAAATTATTCTCAATGCGATTCTATGCTTGTGGGTGATCAGTGTAGCGCTGATACTTATCCCTATATAGAGGTCAAAAACAATAGCTCGACTGTTGAGCATGAGGCCTCGACTTCCAAAATAAGTGCAGAGCAGATTTTTTATTTGCAATCACGAGGAATTGATCCTGAAAAGGCCATCAGCTTAATCGTTAATGGTTTTTGCAAAGATGTCTTTAAACAACTTCCTCTGGAGTTTTCTTCTGAGGCCGTTAAGTTGATCGAGATGAAATTAGAAAACACCGTAGGTTAAAAGGATTGAGTATATGTTGAGAATTAAAAATTTAAAAGTTTCAATTGAACAAGGCGAAATCCTTAAGGGAGTTAACCTAGAGATTAAACCCGGTGAAGTTCACGCTATTATGGGGCCAAATGGTTCAGGAAAAAGCACGCTGGCCAAAGTCTTGGCCGGTCATCCCGATTATTCGGTAACGGGTGGTAGCGTTGAGTGGGAATCAGATGAAAAATGGATTGATTTGCTTGAATTAGACCCTGACCAGCGGGCCAAAGAGGGATTGTTTTTAGGATATGCAATATCCCGTAGAAATACCGGGAATTACCAATTGGAGGCTATTGAAAGAATCTTTTGATGAGTTGTGCCGTCACCAAGGCAGCTCAATTATAAACGACGAAGACTTCCGGTCTTTAGTTCACGAAAAGGCAAAGATCTTAAACATGAATCCTCAGTTTCTAAAAAGAGGAGTTAATGAGGGATTTTCAGGCGGAGAAAAAAAGAAAAATGAAATTCTGCAAATGCTAGTTCTGTCTCCCCGACTGGCCTTACTCGATGAAACAGACTCTGGTCTAGATATAGATGCTCTTAAAGTCGTGGCCAATGGAATTAACAAGTTCCGGAGTCCCCATCATTCAGTCTTACTTGTGACTCATTATCAAAGACTCTTGAATTATATCGTTCCGGATTATGTTCATATTTTGCAAGATGGGAAAATTATCAAGACAGGAAATCAAGATCTGGCCGTTGAACTTGAAGGTCAAGGTTATGAGGGAGTACTGGCGTGATAAACTTAGCAGATTTGAATCCACAGACCAGATCAGAGAGTTGGCGCTATAGCCCTCTTGCTCTCTGGGAAAAATCCTTGAACGAGTTTTCTCCAGTCTCAGTCTCGGCCCATATCAAAAGCGACTCATTGGGTAAAAGTGTCATTGTTCACCGCTACGAAGACCTTCCAGAAGAGAGAAAAATTGATATTGAAAAAAAAGTGAAGATCTTAGGCCAACGCGATGATGGTATATCCCAAGATCTCTCGGTAAAATTGCCACTTTATCTCAACCGAAATTTTTTGGTTGTTGAAGTTACTCCGACAGATACCAATTCCCCTATTTTAATAGAAGTCGCTCAATCAAGTGCTGATAAGTCTGAAGCTCATAATGAACAAACCTCCGCACCCTATCTCTTTTTCGATTTTGCCCCCGGCTCTAAGGCCAGCGTCTTATTCGAAAAAACTTATCAGGCCCCCAACTGGGGTTTGTATGATTTCTTTTTAGAAGAAACTGCAGAATGTGAGGTCCTAGAACTTGAAGAGGGCGGAAGCGGTGAATACCGGTTGCAAACCTTTCGCTCTGAGGTTTGTGCAAGAGCATCTTGGACTCATTGTTCAATTGTCTTAGGAGAAAATGCAAATTCTAAGACTTGCGTGTCAACTCGGCTTGCGGGGCAAGATGCCAAGGCCTCTCTTTTGGGGCTTGCTTATTTGGCGGGCCAAGCTAAGCGGGATTATTTGAGCTATTTGACTCATTCAAGTCCTGAGAGCTTCTCGAATCAGCTCTGTCGTAGTGTGTTGTCCGATAGAAGTGTTCATAGTTTTACCGGAAAAATTAAAGTCGAAAGAGATGCTCAAAGAATCGAGTCTGACCAACTCAATCAAAACCTTATACTCGATGACGGCGCTACAGCGAACGGATTACCTCAGCTTGAAATCTTAGCAGATGACGTCAAATGCTCTCATGGATGCACAATTGGCGGATTGAATGCTGATGAGCTTTTCTACTTGCAGACCCGTGGACTCAGCAAAAGCAAGGCGTATAGGACACTTTGCCGCGCCTTTGGATATGAGCTCATTAAATCGTTTCAACATAATATTTTGAAAACTAAGGCCTATGATGCTGTCCAGCGCCTCTTTAACTCAGAGACTTGGACTGGGAGAAAACTTCAGTGATTAATCCATCCATTCAGGTTGAAGACTTAGAAACTAAGATGAAGGAGCTGAGAAAATACTTTCCATTTTTTAGTCATAGCGATTCTATTTATCTTGATTCTGCGGCCACGGCGTTGCGCCCCCAGGTCGTATTGGATGCGATGAATGACTATTACAACAGATTGTCTGCCAACGTTCACCGCGGACTCTATACTGAGAGCGAAGAGGCCACAAGTCTGTATGAAAATTCGAGAGACCTGTTGCGCCAGTGGATTGGGGCCTCTTCACGAGAAGAAGTTATATTTACCAAAGGGACAACTGAGGGAATAAATCTTATTGCTAGAAGCTTTGGGGAAACTGAGCTGAAACCCGGTGATGTCATCCTTTTGACGACCATGGAGCATCATTCAAATATCGTGCCCTGGCAGCTTTTAGCAGAAAGAAAAGATTTAAAGATTGAAGTTATTCCGATTACTGAGGCCGGTGAAATTGATCTCGAGATTGCTGAAAAGGCAATGCATTCTCGAGTTAAGCTTTTTTCCTTTGTCCACGCGTCGAACACCTTAGGCACTGTGAATCCTGCCAAAAGATTAATCTCTTTAGCGCAATCCAAAGGAATCACCACCGTCGTAGATGGGGCCCAGGCAATGGCCCATTTTAGAGTCAACGTTACGGAACTAGGTGCCGATTTTTACTGCTTTTCAGGCCACAAGATGTTTGGACCGACCGGCGTGGGAGTTTTGTATGGGAGAAAAGAAATTTTGAACCGCATGCCCCCTTTTCTAGGTGGCGGCGACATGATTGATCAAGTGAGCTTTGAGAAAACAACCTTCAACTCGCTTCCTTATAAATTTGAGGCCGGCACTCCACCCATTGCAGAAGTGATTGGGCTTGGAGCGGCCGTTCAATTTTTAAGCAAACTAAACTGGACTGACATCGAAAATTACGAAGCAGAACTCAAGCATTACGCGATGAAAGAATTGGCCACTATCGAAGGGCTCAAGCTCATAGGTCGGGCAAAACACAGGCTCCCGGTGTTTTCTTTTGCACTCGATCAGATTCACACTCAAGATTTGGCCACGTTTTTATCTCGCGACCGACTGGCCCTTCGTACTGGACACCATTGTACTAAACCTTTAATGGATTTTTACGGAGTGGTCGGTACAACAAGAATGGCCTGCTCATTTTACAATACAAAAGAGGAAATCTCTCTTCTTATTCGAACGCTCAAAAAAGCAGAACGGTTCTTTAAGGATCTTGTATGAATTCATTTACCGCAGAAGACGTGGTCATTCGCCCGACTCCCAACCCCAACGCGTTTAAATTTATCTGTCCAAAAATTGTAAAATCTGAAGGAAAGACCAGCTATAACTCGCCAGAACAGGCCAAGGAAAATCCTATGGCCGTGAAACTCTTTGAACTTAGAGGAATTGATCAGCTTCATTTTTTTCAAAATGTTGTCACAATAAGTAAATTTAGTTTCACCAACTGGGACGAGCTAGAGAGTGAATGCTGTCAGATTATTGCTGAAGGGTTAGCAACCCATGATCCTGATTTTCAAGAACATGATCCAGAAAAAGTTCGCAGAGATGGCCTCTCGCCAGAGTTGCAAAAGATTGAAGCTATTTTAGATAAAAAAATTCGACCTGGCCTTCAAGGTGATGGCGGAGATTTAAGGACTGTGAGCTTTCACGACAAATTGTTGCTGGTGCAATATGAAGGTGCTTGCGGTAGTTGTCCTAGTGCGACGACTGGAACTTTGGAGGCCATTCGCGCCATTTTACGAGATGACTACGATCCTGAAATTGAAGTCTATATTGATCCCAGTAGTGAAACTGAATCCAGTTTTTACTAGAAAACCAAAAACTGGTCACTTTCAGAACGCCAACTTTTCGAGGCATCTTGCTCTTTGGACTTCTTGAATATTCATAGCTTTACCCCTCTCCTGTTCAATTTTTAACGATTGATCTCGATCAAGACGATAATAATAAGACCAGGAGTTAAAATGAATTTCAATAGCTTAAAATATTTATTTGTGAGTTGCGTTATTTTTTCAATGGCGTCATGTTTCGGGCCGAGTGCCAACAAGATGTCTCTAGGTAAGGCGGCAGTGAAAACAGACAAGACCTCCAGCACCAATCAAAACCAAAATAATAGTTTCCAATCGGGTGTCATTTTAGGCGCGCTATCGGCAAGCGAGTTTGAATCGGGCAAAACCTTCACGGTTGAAGTGACTGGTTATACAAACAGTACCAGTCAATCTGTTGAACAAATAGGTTTGGAATTGAGAGATAGTGTTTCTGGAGAAGTCGTCTGGCAGCAACAGGTTTACGGCGATAGAAAGACTTTTGAAGTCAATTACGGAAATTCTGGTGAATATGTTTTGCAGGCAAGCGCAACGGTTAATGGGAAGAGAATAAAATCTGAAGTTAAAAGTATTAGATATCTGTCAAAAATCGACTCCATGCCGGTCTTAGGATGCTCAATGGGAGTTTCCTCGCAATCAGTTGTTATGGGGAATTCTATCGATATTTCTTACTCGACTGAAGGTCATCTCCAAGAGGGAATAACTATTAGCGACATCACGGTTGAAGATGCTAGCGGAACTATTATTTTTGAGAGCCGTTCTGTTGATCTCATGGAGAACAAGGGAAGAAAGGCCACCATTTTAGTAGAAAAAAAGGGTACCTATATTGCTGCCGCAAAACTGCAAGTGGGTGATCAGTCGGAGACATGTAAAATTGATTTTGCTGTTGTTGATAAAGATGAACCAGTCAAGTCCTGTAAGATCACCTTTAACAGAGAACAAGTCATGGTAGGTGAAGAATTAGCAGTCACAAATACTTTTCAAGGCCCTGCCGAAATAACACCTTCTAGTCTCTATACTTATATTAAAGGCCACCCAGAGGGTGCCGAAGCCGATAAAAAAATTGGAGAAAACTATAAATACGCAGAGGACAAAAAATCGGTCACAATCTTTCTAAAGCCGAGCAAGGCCGGCACGTATGAATTTCAAGGAAAATTTAGTATTGGAAAGGATATCCAAGTTGAAGAATGCTTAGGTTCTATCACTGTGGGAGATAAATCCACGCCTGAAATGCCTCCAAAGGATGAAGATAAGAAGCCTATCGATCTCGCTTGTAGAATTTTGCTCAACAAGGAAAACATCGCTGTAGGGACCTCGTTTGATGCAACCATTGAAACATACGGGAATAGTATTTCTGTTCATAAGACCTTTGAATTGTTCAATAATAAAAATTCAATAGGCAAAAAAGATAATACACCCGAGACCAGTGTTTCTGAAACCATGACATTTTCTGAAGCAGGAATTAACACGATTACTGGTAAAATCAGCGTTGGCACACAAGAGTTCGTTTGCAACAAAGTCGTAGATGTAAAAGTGGATTATTCAAAAGAAGAACCAATTGCTGAAACCACTTTTAAGAGTTCTGTTTATCCAGTAGCAAATAATACTTTTCCAAAGGGGAATATCCCTGGAAAGTTTGAGTTTACAAATTGTAATCCAAACAAACTTTCTGCGCTTCTGGAGATAAAAACTTCTGTAAAAAAAGATGCACGCTCAAAGATTGCCGAACATTCGGTAAGCCTTTATGAACATACTGCGAGAAACAGAGTCTTTTTAAAAAAATTTCCCACAGACGAAGATAAAATGTCTCTCACCTATTCCTTTCCAGAGGGTGAATATGAGATCGAAATTAATGTCATTACTGAAGCACCTCAAATTGGAGGAGGAACAGACATCCAAAATATCAAAGATACAGTAATGGCAAATGGTGCAAGAATGTTAAAAGTTGGTGTTCCGGAAAGGTGTATTCAGTAGTATTTCAAAAGATATTCTAAATGACCGTCAGAAATGGAGTAGCAATATGTCGCTACTCCATTTTTTTTCTCATCTGCCTCTAGGTAAAACTTATAATCCACCGCATATCGTTTCCTAAGTATCGAAGAGTGATTGTTTGGCCTATAAACTAGTCCTACTTGAATCTGCTCATAACATTGATAGTCTTGCGGTCCAAGCAAGTAGCCAACTAAGAAGATATCGAAAGGAATAAATCCTTTTGATCCCGGGTAAATCCGCCACGCCTTCTTCCACCAAAACAGCCTTCGAGACAACCAGCGTCCCAAGTTTGAATTTTTTTTTAGTTCTGAAATCCAACCGGAATCAACAAATTGATTGGCCATCGCTTCTACTGGCATCATGACCAAGGGAAGTCCGAAAGAAACAACTAATGAGCTCGCCAAAACGTCTCCATCAATATTGGTATCCGGTAGGGCCAGCGCCCGCTTTCCTATAAGAGGTGGAGCGATCCCTTTTCGGTTTCCGGCATTTAGGATCACCTTTTTAATTCTCGGCAAGAGATCAGGGTAGTGCAGGCCAAAAGCGGCAAGGGTGCTCAAGCGCCCCATATTCACGATAATAAGCGGTTCTTTTTCCAAGGCCTCTGCGAGAGCCATAATAGCCGGCGTTTTTTTGAACAAATCAGACGTTGAGCCAGCTCCGAAATACAATGGAGGATGATGATTTGTTCTTCTAAAAATCCGACGCGCCTTTCTGCGCATTGCTTTAAGATTTTTTATATTTCCAAAAGATAAAGAAACGCCAACAACTTCAAGTTCTGGTGAAACCAGTGCCAGTGCTAACGCGAGTCCGTCATCGGGATCTCGCAAAAAACTCCCAATAGCGAGGTCTGTATCAATCCAAATTTTTTCTGCATGAGTGACTGTAGACAGCAAAAAAAATAGTAAAAATCCAATCCGTTGGATAACTTTCATGAGCGGTTCAAATACTTCTTGGCCTCATCAATGAGGGCACTGGTTCTTTCTTTAGTGAGTGTTAAAGGTAATTTTGCTACACCAAAAATACGCCGCAAAATTTCAATGTTCGCAAAATCTTCATTCAGGGAGACATCAAACTTAACTCCGTATTCTTTGTAGGCGCCCATAAAATCATCTTCTCTTGCTTTATTTTGTCCGGCCAGTCGAAGGTGGGCCAGGGCCACGCCGAGATCGAATTCGACAGGTCCAAAAAAAGAAAACTCTGGATCAATGACATACAATTCCCGGTCCAAGCCTTTCAATAAACTCCCTGGATAAAAATCTCCATGAAGAAGAAACTCCCCTACTGATAAACGATAGATCTCGCCGCAGCTTTTGATTCGCTCCAAAAAGCGACCCTCAGGCCAATTCCCTTCAGAAAATGGGATCTCAAAAATATGCTGAAAATTTAGCTCCCTCGCTTCTTGGTTTTGATAGCGTCTTTCGGAGTGGACATTGGTATTGTGAATTTTGCCAAGTAGACTCCCCATTTTTTGGGCCTCGGCCGAGCTGAGTTCAGATTCCCCGTAAATCGAGTTTAAATTCTCGGCCTCTCCCAGATCTTCGAGAGCAAAAAGATGAAGTGATTTGTTTTCAAAAAAAACTTCAGGGTAAAATCGGTGAACATGCGATGAACTCTCAATTTGGCCTTCATCGAGAAAATGATAAAATTGGACTTCTGCTTGCTGGCGCTGCTGAGGGGCAGAGATGTTGGGATATTTTGCGCAAAAAGGCGGAGTTTGTTTCAAGATACAACTTTTGTCGCCCCATTGAATTCTTTGCACATAGTTCATGTTTCCTGGGCCAGGACTGCAGCGTTTATCAATTTTATCTAAAGGATTCATAATCCCTTGTTCTTTTAAAAGGCGTTCAATAAAGTTATTCGAAAATTCAGGTAAGTAGTTCATAACAATTCTCGTGGAATCAGGTTTTGGCGGGCATAATATTTAACATCGCTCCATTCATCGATATCCCTAAAAGGTTGAGAGCTAATCAAGTGATTTGTATTCGGTAGCCTTTTTTCTAGTTGAGATCGGGTATCGGCTCTTGAGTATTCGACCTGGTCCCAAACTGAAGCAAGGGTGCAGAGACTACTTCCGTAGAGAACAAATCCCCCATCGACAGCGGGAAACAAAACTTGGCCTGCCGGACAATCTAAATTGTTCATAGCATAATCAATATCTTCAATAGCAAAAAAAGGCATATCGCTACCCAGAATCAAGACTTTTTGATGACGTTCGAACAACTGTTTTTGAACACAGAAAAGTCTATCTCCAAGTCCACCTTCTCCCTGAAGCAGGCAGGTAAACTGAGTCCAATAATTTGACCCAATCGCCTCTTTTTCTGCGACGGCCCAATAAACTTTTACGTCCGAGCGTTCATTCATCAGCCTCAAAAGGAGCGCTTGCAATTTATCAACTGACCACCGATAAATGTTCTCCGCTCTCGTTTGATCTGATCCTGCAGCAAGCCGAGTTTTTATAGGACTCAGCCCGGGGGTTTTTACAAAAACTGCTATTCCAAATTCTTGGTTTAAATCATCCATAGATCTCCTGCTTGAATGTTAGCCAAATATGCTGAAGACTCGTTTTTGCCCACCCATTCTTCTGATATTTTCTTGCGCTTGTCCTTAGAGGAGTGTTCATCTCCAGGAATTGAAATTGATTTCGACGAGCGCGTATAATAAACAAATGATCTTCGCCAGAAATTGCCTCTAGAGGAAACTCTCCCAAGTGATAAAAATCATTCTTCTTGAGAAAAATCCCTTGGTCTCCGAAAGGCATACGAAAAATCTTCGCCCGTTTATTTGCAAAAAATTGATTCAGACAAACTAATAGAAAATACGGTTGAACGAAGGATAGTGGGAAGTATCCTATAATTTTTCCTGTGTTAAACTTTCTGATGGTACTCATAATCTCTTTTAAATGATCCTTAACTATTAAACTGTCAGCATGGAGAAACCACAACCATTGCCCAGTTGCCTTTTTAGCACCAAAGTTAAGCTGATGGGCCCTTCCGCGTTTTGGACAAACTAACCAAGTTTGACCGTCCTGAGCTCTAAGATCACTTTTCTTGGCAACAATAGAGAGAACTTCTATAGGAAAGTCCTTTCTCGCCTGAATAAGAGTCTCGATGAGCTCTCGGCCATGTTTTTCCCCTGGTCCAAAGCAGACAATGACAGAAAGGATCGGTATTTCCAAACTAGAGACGCCAGGCATGCCACCGCTCCAGAAGTGAAAGAATTTTCTGGGGGGCATGGTTTTTTTTCCAATTGCCCGCAACAAATTTAGAGGCCTCAGGAAAACTGGGATAGAGATGAATCGTCCCTAGAATTTTCTCGAGCCCGAGGTTATACTTCATTGCCAGTACAAATTCTGCAATTAAATCAGACGCTCTAGTTCCGATAATAAGCACTCCTAATATTTTATCTTTTCCTGGCGCGGTGAGGACTTTAATAAAACCTCGGTCTTCGGATTCCGTAATTGCTCGGTCAAGGTCTGATAGATCATATTTCGTGACTTCATATTCAATTTCTTTTTCATTTGCCTCTTGTTCACTCAGACCAACACGAGCAATTTCAGGGTCAAGAAAAGTGCACCATGGTATCACCCGGTAGTCGGTCTTGAGTTTTAAAAACGGGGCAAAGAGGGCATTGATGGAGGCATACCACGCTTCGTGAGATGCAGTGTGGGTAAATTGATATTCCCCAGAAACATCACCACAGCAAAAAATATTAGGAAAATTTGTGCGCTGGAAAGGGTCGACTGAAAGCTTTGAATCTGCAGAAAGCTCTACCCCTAATTTTTCAAGACCAAACCCAGAGACTCTTGATTTTCTCCCAAGAGCTATGAGAACAGTGTCGAATTTAACCTGCTTGGATTTATTGTCAGGGCCAATAGCTTCCAGGATGCAGTCTTCGCCTGCTTTGATAAAAGACTTTGCTTCGGTGTTGAGCAGGCATTCAATTCCATCATTTATAAACATCTCTTGCACAAATTGAGACACTTCAATATCTTCTTTTGAAATGAGCCTCGGACCTTTCTCCACTACAACGACCTGACTTCCTAACCTTGAAAACGCCTGGGCCAGCTCGAGACCAATCGGGCCTCCTCCTAAAACGAGAAGCCGTTTCGGAAGATCCGTAATTGACCAAAGAGTGTCCGAAGTGACATACGAAACGTTTTCTAGCCCCGGAAAGGGAGGCACAACTGGATAGGCCCCAGTGGCCAAAATAATGGACTTCGTTTTCAAGACTCTCTGTCTAACTTTGACTTCAAAAGGAGTGAGAATTTCGGCGCTTCCCGAATAACAATCGACGCCGAGACTCTGGTAGCGCTCGACTGAATCATGGGGTTCAATTTTTTGAATAATTTTATGAACTCGGGCCATGACTGCCGAAAAATCGATGATTGGAGAATCAGCACCGGAAACTCCAAAATGTTTCGCCTGTTGCAAAGATTTCACGATTTTTGCCGAAGACAGGAGCGCTTTACTAGGGACACAACCTGTATTGAGACAATCTCCGCCCATTTTATCTTTTTCAATGAGGGCGACCTTAGCCTTCAAAGCACTGGCCATATAAGACGAAACGAGACCGGCGGCCCCCGCACCTATGACAACGAGATTATAGTCAAATTTTTTTGGTTTCTTGAAAGAGCTATAAATTCTTTTTGCTTTTAAAAACGCCAGGATTTTTTTTGCGACTAAAGGAAAGATTCCGAGAAGGGCGAATGTGAGTGCTAACTCCCATGATAGAATGTCACTGGTTGAATGAATCTGCCCTAACTGGGTTCCCGCGTTCACGTAGACAAAGGTTCCAGGAAGCATCCCAATTTGGCCTACCCAAAAGAAAGTCCATACTTTGATAGGAGTTAAACCCATGGCAAGATTAATTATAAAAAATGGGAAGAGAGGCACTAGCCGCAAAGAAAATAAATAAAAGGCCCCATCTTTCTCAATACCTTTATCGATAGATTTCATACGCTGATGAAAACGCTGACGTACAAAATCGGAAATAAAGAAGCGCGACGCGAGCATCGCCAATGTAGCGCCAATTGAGCTCGCAAAAGAAACTAAGACTAGGCCTTGCCATAAACCAAAAAGAAGACCGGCCGCTAGTGTGAGAATAGTTGCCCCTGGGATACTAAAGGCGACAGCGACAACGTAGATTAGTAAAAAAACAACCAAGGATTTTTCACGATTGATCTCAACCATCGAAAGCAGTTTAGATTTTGACTCTTTTAACCAATCAAGATTGAGCACATTTGAGAGGTCGTAATAAAAGTATAAGAAAATCCCTACTGAGACAATCGTCAGTATCGCAAAAAATTTTAACCGAGAGCGGCTCATCTTTTTATCTTCTTGTCGTTAAGCCTCCAATCATATTCCAGATACGAAATATCGACTTGGTCCAAATTGTTATGTTCCCAATTTTTAGAACGCCCGCCTAAATCCAAAATTGTTTTGATTTGCGCCTTTTTATCGCTTCCGAAGTCCTCTCCATACCACTCAAAAATCTGAGAGAGCTGCATTTGGTTTTTCTCCGGGTTGAACTTATTTTTCTCAGAATCGCCCAGAAAAACTCTGGCAGCTTTACCAAGTTGCTCCTCGATCATGGTCGGAATAAAAGGGGTGCTTTGCAGCTTAGGACAACCAACAGAGGCACAAACGAGGGCAAAGTGGATTCGTGGTTCCGAATAGTCTTTTCGAATAACTCCATGCTCAATCGTATCTAAGTTGGTTTCTTCACCGAAAAGGGAAAAGAATTTTTTCTCCCAAGGCGAGTGAACCGGCTTTCCAAAAAACCATATCCCTATCTCTTTGATAGTTTTAACGGGATAGCGCTTTACGATTAATTTGAGAGTGAATGCATTGTAGGCATTGATAAGAAAACTGAGTCGTTGATTGGAACTCCAAGACGAAAATTCTTTTCTCGTTACTTTTTCAAAGTTTTCGAGAACCCTATCGAGTCTGGACTCCTCTTTCGTCAGGTTTTTATAATCCACGCGAGAATTGGGTCCTTCCTCTATCACGTACTTTTGAAGAAGGTTGGCGTATTGCAAATATTGATGATCAAAAGAAAAACAAAGCGAACTTGAAAAACTTAAACAAATGAACAAATAAATTTTCATTTCAATAGTTAATCGGCCACGTCGGCCTTCGCCAAGTTATTAGGATAGGCCCTTGATTAGGCCCAGTCATGTGATCGATAAAACTTCAGCATTTCTTTATGATGGGCCTCAGTAGGAGCATATTGATAAGAGAATTTCACTCGCGGTGGCAGTGAAATCAAAATCGACTCAGTTCTTCCATTCGTTCTAAGACCAAATAAGGTACCTCGGTCGTGAATTAAATTAAATTCAACATAGCGTCCTCGGCGATGAAGCATGAACTCTTCATCTTCGGGTGTAAAACTCTCCCCTAGCCTTTTTTCAGCAATCGGAAAATAAGACGAGCAAAAATTTTCTGCGAGTTCGGTGACCATTTGGTAGTCGGCTTGCAAGTCTCCGGTCTTATAGTGATCAAAAAAGAATCCACCGACACCTCGCATTTCGCCGTCACGGTGGGGGTTAGTAAAATACCGATCACATTCCTGTTTCATCTTTTCATAATGCCCAAAGGGTTTAAGAACGTGTTTCCAAGAATTGTGAAAGTACCGAAAATCTTCCTGGTAAGGATAATAGGGAGTCAGATCCGCACCACCCCCAAACCAAAACGTTTCACCCTGGCAGATCATTCGAAAATTAGCGTGCACGGTTGGGACTTTAGGATTAATTGGATGCAAAATAAGCGAAAGACCACTGGCCCACAGCTGATTTCCACTCCCTTGGAGAGATTTGGCAAACTGGGGATCGACTTCACCCCAAATTTCGGAAGTGTTCACACCCGCTTTTTCAAACACGGCACCTTTAGCAGAGCAGGTCAGCCCTCCCCCACCATCATTGCCCGCGAAATCTTTTCTCGACCACGGATCTTTTTGAATGACCAAACCAGAATCAATACTGGCCATCTTCTGAAGAATAGCTTCCTGAAGAGATTTCATTTTTTCTGAAAAAAGAGTTTGAGCTTCCCGGAGTTCCACAAGTTCCCCTTTAGTAATGATTCTAAAACTTTAGCAAAGAAAACTTGTTGAGGGGAGAGAGACATGTCATTCTCACTGCGTGAACATCTCTGAATCTGTAGAGAAAGGCCGCCTAACCACTCAAAAACTTCTCAAGGGTTCTGTGCGCTCGCTCTCGTTGCCATCTCGGCGGCATAAAACTTCAAAAGCACCAGGAACTTTGCAAAAGGCCAAAATCTCTTCTTCAGCAGAGAGTTCTATGGGAGGACTCTTTTTTGATGAAAAATCGGTCACTCACTCCACCCTTCTGAGTGTTGATGAATTCAGTGCTCAGTCTCAAGCGGCGAAGTTTTTTTGGGGTGATTTTATTGGAGTTCATGACTCCAGTGAGCTCAAAAAGATTGGCGCAGTTTTTAATATTGACTCTTTATTACTAGAAGACATTCAAACAACCGACCAGCGCCCAAAGATTGAAACCAATGAAGAAAACACGCTTATTATTTTGAGAATCTTTGATGAGGTTAAAGCGACAAGCGAAATTCACTCCGAGCAAATAAGCATTCTCATCACTAAGAAAGGACTTGTCACTTTTCAAGAAGTACAGGGAGATATTTTTGTTGACCTTCGCCAGCGCCTAAAAAAGAAACCAGCATCTTTCTGCCAGATGGATTACCTGCTTTATTGTATTTTGGACTTGATAGTCGATCACTGCTTTAACGTAATGGATTTCATCGCCGAAGAGTTGGCCCAAGTCGAAGCTCCTTTCTTAGAAACGAGAAGCCTCCAGAGTACCAGCAAACTTTATGGAAAAATGGTTGATGTTCTTTATCTAAAAAGATTTGTTTTCCCGCTCAAAGAAATATTATATGAATTGGAAAGACAATCTCCTGTCTGGCGGCTCAGCAAGAACCGCAAATACTATAGGGATCTTTCCGACCATATTCTCCAGCTAAGCGACTCTTTGGATTCTACACGAGATACGCTAGGGCTCCTCGCCCAGGTTTCACTATCAGTTGGCTCTCATAAAACAAATGAGATTATGCGTTTCTTAACATTGTTTGCAGCAATATTTATTCCCTTAACTTTCTTGTCAGGAATTTACGGGATGAATTTCCGCTTTATGCCGTGGCTAGAAAGCCCTTTGGCATTTCCAATCTTTCTTGGAGTCTGCTTGGTCGTCAGCTGCCTTTTAATCGCAGTTTTCTATAAAAAGCGTTGGTTATAACTAGCCAACTCTTAGTTTTAAATCTGGGTCAAGCCTAGAGTACAAATCGATCAATCTATCAGTGGAAAACTCATCAATTCGGTGCCGTAAAATCTTACTAACTTTGGCCTCATCTACTCCCAACAGTTCTGCCAATTCCTTTTGATTACCACCATGAGATTTTTTGTAGTTTAAAAATTTTTGGCAAATATCGAAGCGAAATTTCTCAAGAGGGGTTGCATTTGATTTAAGCGCTAAAGTGCCCTCTACTTTCTTTAATTTTCTTAGTGCTCTTTCCAGCTCTGCTTTATTAGGCATTCCCATTATTACCTCCGGTACTCATTGATCACACCGATATACATTTCATCTTCTTCCGTAAGCCAAATCAGTTTGTAGAACTTGCCCTTATATTCAACCTTATCGGTTACAAAATATGAGTAGGGCGCTTTCTAATCATCTGCTTCAAATATTCTACCATCTAGTACTTTGATCAAGTTCAAAATAAGCTTATCATTGATGCTCTCAGAATGTTTTTGTTCATAATGAGGATCAATCACAACCCTATTAACCAAGATAGTGTTGACTGCAATATGAATCTTGTATTCTCGGCGAGGCATCGATGCATTCTATAAAAAGCGTTGGTTGTAGGCTTTGAGCATATCCCTCAAAAAAGGGCCTAAGTGATTGAATGCCCATTGGGTAACGAATAAGTCCGACCTAAGAAGTACTCACATTCTCCCCGAGCTTACCGAAGAAGAACAGGAAACCAGGAATTCTATGAAGTTTATCCTCTCCTACCTGCGCTATTTCGGGATCCTTTTTCTATTCCTATTCTCAGTATTTCATATCCTGATAGGACCGATCTTAAGTGAACTCGATAAAGATTCTTTAATCTCCAAAACGTTTTCCTACGTCAATCATTTCGAAAATCAGCTTTACGATTACCGGATGAAAAATGACCTCTCAAATCGTAAGGCCAGTAAAGAAATTGTATTGTTGGCCATCGATGATCGGTCACTGAAAGACATCGGACGCTGGCCATGGTCTCGCCGCAAACATGCACAAATCCTTTATCGCCTCAAAGAATTTGGTGCAAAGGTCGTCGCTTTTGATGTTTTCTTTTCAGAAACTCAAGAGATCTACAAAGGAAAAACTTCTCCTGATAAATTACTCTCTAAAAGTATTCATCATTTTCAAAAAGGCCGGGATGCTCACGTTGCCCTAATTTATAGTATCGAAGAAAGGTCGTTCTATCAGCCAGAAATCCACTATGAGTTTTTTCCCGATGCTCTTTTGGCGCAATTACTAGACGGTGAACAGGGAGGAGATTTCGGAACTCTTCCTCAGGCAGTTAAGAAAACGGAATTTCCGATTGAAATTATTCAAAAGGCCATGCCCCAATATGGATACGCTCAAAATGAAATGGACAGCGATGGCGTTTTTCGACGCTATCCTTTTATAGCAAATATTGGAGACGGAATTTATGTTCCCTCCATGGGGCTCTTGGCCTATCAAAGCTTCAGTGGAGATCGTCCGAGTTTCCGAGTAGAGACGTCATCTGGAGGAGTCCGAGGAGTCTTGAAGCTCAAAGATAAAGGAGAGCTGTTTTTCGGTTCTCGGGGAGAAGCAAAAGTTCGCTTTTCCGGTGGTCCAGAGAAATTTGCCCAACTGAGTGCTACAGATCTGCTCAACGCAAAAAAAAATGATCCCAAGCTCATCAAATTACTTGCTGATAAGCTTGTTTTTATCGGTTCTATCGCGGAAGGCGCTCATGACTTAAGAAACTCGCCCATTGATCCCAATCTTCCGGGAGTTTATTATCACATGAACACGGCGCAAATGTTATTGAACCAGTTTTTCTTCAAACCAATCAATGAATCCTTGGGCTATAGCCTCATTCTTTTGGCCTTGAGTTTTTTGCTCTCTTTGGGAATCCATTTTTTTCATAACGCGATTGCAGATTTTATCGGTCTTATTATTAGTGTCATTGCTATCTTATGGATTGATAGCACCTATTTTGTTCCGCAGGGATATGAACTCAAATTGTTTTCCTGTTTCTTGGGACTCTTTTTATTTTATGTCTGGGATACGGCCCTCAATTTTTTAGAGGCCAATAAAGAAAAAGCGCAGATTAAGGGAACGTTTTCTCACTATGTCGCCCCGGCGATAGTAAACGAAATGCTAAAAAACCCAGAGAAACTTAAAGTAGGCGGAGAAAAGCGCGATATCACTTGTCTGTTCTCCGATGTGCGTGACTTCACCGCAATTAGTGAAAAACTCTCGCCAGAAGATCTCTCATCTTGTCTCAATGAATATATGGGAGCGATGACCGATATTGTTTTTGATAACAAAGGAACTCTTGATAAGTATATCGGCGACGCTATTGTGGCCTTCTGGGGGGCACCCCTCGATGTGGAAAATCATCCACACCATGCTGTTTCCTCAGCGGTGAAAATGATCAATGCGCTCCCGGAGCTAAACAAAAATTTCAAGCACAAGAATTTTCCCGAATTCAAAATAGGAATTGGACTGAACTCTGGTGAATGTGCCGTTGGAAACATGGGCTCAGAACAGATTTTTAGTTACACGGCCTTGGGCGATAATATGAATCTCGGGGCCCGACTTGAAGGACTTTGCAAAATCTATGGGGCCCAGATTATCATCTCGGAGTATACACAGGCCCGAATTGATGAAAATATTTTCCCCGGTCGTATTCTAGATAAAGTTCAAGTCAAAGGAAAAGAAAAACCGGTTGAGATTTATGAGATCTTTCATCACGAACATTATTATTTCCAGCATCCTGATGTCCTAGAGACCTATCATGCGGCCTATGATCTCTATCTCAACAAAAACTTCATCGAGGCCGCAGAACTCTTTCAAAGAATTCTTCACCGAAACCCCGCCGATGCTTCCGCAAAGCGCTTTTTACAGGTCATCCAGAATTATCTTAAAACTCCACCGGGGGAAGGCTGGACGGGAGTAACGGTTTATCAGGTGAAGTAAAAGCGTGAGCGCAGACTGCACTGGTTAATAAGGAAGGGTTTTCCATATAAGTCGAGAGTGCCTCAACGAGCTCAGTTTTTTGCTGGGGAGATAGCGACGGAATCCGGTTGCCTCCGCTGGGATCGAAATCATCAACTAGCTTTTTCCACAGATCATCATCAGGAATAATGGAAGGTCTTCCAGGGCCTGGCCCATCATCATCAGGAGGATCAAAATCACCGCCATCCCCTCCCCCACGGTTTTGGGGTCCCATCCCTTTAAAGAGAAGAACAATGACTGCAATTAAAAAAAGAAATCCGAACTGAACAATACATTCGCCGACTACCATATTCACATATCGGTCCTCAGAGTTTCGGGGACTTGGAGGGATAGAAATATTTGGATGAGTCGAAACAGTGGGATGGCGGGCCATGTAGTTAGGATAGGGTTGGTAGGGATCGAATTTGTGACTCTGGGCCGCAGATTGCTGAACCAAGAGAAAAAATGACAAGACAATCGCAAGATAAGATGGCAACCGGGTATCCTTTTCGTTCAAAAAAAGATATCGGCCTAAAAAGAGCATGCCAACTGCGCAATAGACATGGGAAAAAATTTTATGAATGAGACCGCAAAACTGAGCTCTGCTAAAAAAAAATTGGCAATAGCGGTGCTCTTATTTTCTGTGGTGAACGTTCTCGTGAAGTTTTTGTCCGATATTTCCCCTTTTCAAATCATTTGGTTTCGAGGAGTCATTACTTTTTTGCTAATTTTTACACTTATGAAGGTCCAGAGGATCTCTTTCCGTTCTCGTCATAAAAAAACTCTCTTTCTGCGGGGGCTTTTTGGGACCATAGGGATGTGGCTCTATTTTTGGTCTCTGCACCTTCTTCCTTTATCGACTGCAGTATCGCTCCATTATCTCAACCCGGTCTTTACAATTATTTTAGCAGGACCCTTAGTCGGGGAAGCTGTTCCAAAGATTTTCATCCCCGCTTTCCTTGTCTGTTCCTTTGGCGTGTTTATGCTAGAAAATTTCAACGCTGCGGTCTCTTGGCAGGGAGTCTTGGTGGCGCTGAGTGCAAACGTTTTTGCAGCTTTTGCTTACAATTTCATTCGTAAATTAAAGGGTAAGGCCCATCCCTATCTGATTGTTTTATGGTTCTCATTAGTCACTCTTCCGTTAGTCTCGCCGTTTATGATCGCACAGTGGAAATCTCCTACCCTATTCCAAACTTCTGCTCTGCTGGCGATTGGTCTTTTAACTTCTCTGGCCCAGATACTCATGACCCAAGCCTATCAAAACCAAAAGGCCTATTTAATTACCCAAGTGACCTATTTTGGTATTCTGCTCTCATGCGCTTTTGGAATCTTTTTTTTCGATGAAAAGCTTGGAGTTTTTACGATAGTGGGAGTTTCTCTTATCTTCCTAGGACTTTTGTGGCTCAATTGGTTAAAAAGAAAAACGAAGGCCTAGTGGTATGTTTATCCTCATTTTTGCTTCATGGATGACCTTCATCGCTCCCCCTGCCCTGGCCGGACATCATTTTTTTTTAGGTGCCGAAAGGACTGAAAAAGTGGAAACAGATGCTAACTTTTTACCATTTAGCATCTATGGAATGACCGCAGGATATGATTTTGTTTTCCACGAGGCGCCAGACTGGTCTTTAGGATTAGGACTCCAGGGCGTTTTTCAGAAACGCTCCGAGGCCCAAGAAGATTATCAATCGATTTCATTTTGGCCGCAAATAAGACTGGCCGGTCTTTTTAAGCTATGGGGAATGCCTTCAGAAATTTATTCACGGTTGGGTATTGGTTACCTGTGGCAAGACAGTCGCAACCAAAAAATCAGCGGGGAAGAACAAACTGCTATGCAGGGGCCTGGGCATACGACCTCTTTTGGATTAGAATTTTTTCCTTGGCCATCGACATCGTTTTTCATAGAAGGTCTTTTTCGGCGGGTTTATCCGCAAAAAAACCGTCTGACATTTTTAGGGGAAGAAGTTGATACACCGGGTACGGCCAATTTTAGTGATTTCGGTTTGGGTATCGGCGTGGCCCTTTCTTTTTCTTCATTAACACCTTAGATTGTCGCGATGGCGCTCCTCCAGCGAAATGAATACCCCGACCCAGCTCAAAACTACGATTGCATTATTATAGGCGGCGGGATGGGTGGTCTGACGACGGCCGCTGTTTTGGCCAAGCATCAACGCAAGGTTTTGATGCTCGAAGGGCACAATAAACTCGGTGGCCTTGCAACTTGGTTTTACCGGGATCACCGCAAGTTAGCGTTTGATGTTTCTCTCCATGGATTTCCTTTCGCAATGATCAAAACTGTCAGACGCTACTGGCCGAAAAACCTCCATGAAAAAATCCACCGTATTCCGTCGATAGAATTTACTTCGCCAAAGCATCGTTTTTCCACCACCTATGATCAAGATGATGTGTGCAGAGTTTTAACTGAAGAATTTTGTTTAAGCTCTTCTCGAGTAGATGCATTTTTTGCATATGCAGAGCAATCTTATGTGGGTGAAACGGAAAGAAACGAGACAGTGAATGAAGTCTTTCAACGCTTCTTTCCAGACAATCAAGATGTCATCCCCTTTCTTCTTGGACCGATTTGTTTTGCAAACGGCACAGAAGCAGGGGATCTTTTTTCAACCTTTGCCATTGTCTTTCTCAACTTCATGCGAAAAGGAATTTGGACTTTCAAGGGAGGCACTGACTTAGTGATTTCTGAATTACGGTCCGGGCTTCTCGATTTGGGAGTCGATATAAAACTCAATTGCTCAGTCGAGCAAATCCTGATTCATAACAATCAGGCCAGAGGTGTTGGTGTAAAAGGCCAGCGGATCTTTGCCAAAGCGGTTGTTTCAAATGCTCATATCCACAGCACTATTGAAAAACTCCTACCTCCTTCGAAGACTCAGGCAATGCTCCAGCATGAGCTGCAAAAAGTGGAGATCAACACCAGCAGCACTCAGGTCTATCTGGCCTTTAATGAAAAGCTAGGCGGTCTCACCTCTCGGGCATCTATGATTTTTGATTGGGATGATTGGTCCACTGAGGCCAAAATGATGCAATCCTTTATTCCTCAGGCCAGGACTTTCACAATTTATCGGCCTGACGAACACCAACATTCATTTTGTGAAAATTTATTGATTGTCGTAACGGCCAATGCTCGCTACGAGGACTGGAGTATTCTTTCACCGGAAGACTACCGTTTAGCAAAAGAAGAAATCTTAGAGCAAACCCTCAAGGCCCTGGACCGGCGTGAACCTGGATTAAAAAATGGGCTTTGTTGGAGCGAGGTTTCGACTCCTTTGACGATCGAGAAATTTACCAAAATTCCCCAGGGCGCCAGTTATGGCACCAAAGCTGGTGGGCTCGCACTTTCAAAAAAGCTCTCGCAAGCGATAGCTGGCCTATTCCATGTAGGATCGGTAGATATCATCATGTCTGGATGGCTGGGAACGGCCAATTCGGCAGTGATGCAATCACTCAGCATCTTAAGCTTTTTAGATCATTCGGAGCAAGCACATGAAGTTTCTAGATAAAACTGTCATCGTAACTGGTGGTACTCGGGGAATAGGAAAAGCGATCTCTTTGGCCTTTCTTAAAGAAGGGGCCAATGTTGTAGCGACTTATGGAAAAAATCACCAAGCCGCCGATCTTTTTCGAGATGAGGCCAAACTCTACGAAAATAAGCTGCAGCTATGCTGCTTTGATGCCTCTGATGAAAGGGCCATTCATCAATTTTTTGACGAACGCGAAGCTCAATCTCTTGAGGCACAAATTTTAATCAACAACTGTGGTACGCGGGAAGATGCTCTTTTGGCCCAAATGGAAAAGCAGAGTTGGGATAGAGTGTTAGAAACTAATCTCACCAGTACGTTTTTAATGGCCAAGAGGGCAGTCTTGCATTTTCTCCCCCAGCGCTGGGGGAGAATTGTGAACATCTCGTCTATTGGGGGCAAGCTTGGTCTTCCTGGACAGGCCAACTATGCAGCATCCAAGGCAGGTCAACTTGCACTCTCAAAATCTTTAAGCAAAGAAGTTGCTCGTAAAAACATCACAGTGAATAGTCTTCTTCCTGGATTTATTCAGACCGACCTTTTGGATGGGCTCCCAGAAGATTTGATCAAAGACTACCGTAAGCAAGTTCCTATGCGCCGATTTGGTTTACCGGAGGAAGTCGCTGCGGCGGTTTTATTTTTGTGCTCCAATGAGGCCAGCTACATTACAGGAGCTGAGTTAGAAATTTCGGGAGGCCTGTGATGAAGGCCATTGAAGAAGCTATCCCTCAACGCCCTCCTTTTCTTTTTTTGGATGAAATCTGTGAACTTTCTGAGGGCCAAGTCACTATAGTGAAGACATTTTCTTCCGAGGAGCCTTTCTACCAAGGACATTTTCCAGGTGACCCCGTCACTCCGGGAGTCTATCTCTGTGAAATAGCTTTTCAAAGTGCGGCCTACCTTTTGGGACAAGAAGGCAGTTCTGATTTAATTTCCTTAGTCACTCGAATTCAATCTTGTAAATTCAAAAAAATCGTTCGTCCCAATCAAAAAATTTTTTGCACCACAAAGCTCATCGAAAAAATAGGGCCAGCCGCTTATCTTCAGTCTTCTCTTAAAGTAGAAGATGAGATCGCTTGTACGATTCATTTTGCCTGTACTCAAAAGGCCCGGATGTGAATCTTGAACTAAAAGGAAAACACTTTCTTTTGTGTGGGGCCGCAAATAAAAAATCTCTGACAAGTGTCGTGGCCGAAATGCTAAAGGAAAGTGGCGCTAAGCTTACTTTTAGTGTCCAAGGTGAAGAGCAAAAGCAAACTATTGAGCGCCTCTTTCCAGACCATTCTCTTTACTGCTGCAACTTTGCAGAGGAAGACCAAGTGGTTGCGCTTGGCCAAGAGTTCACAACCAAACAAATAACCTTTGATGGAATTTTGCATTCTCTTGCATTTGCTGACTTTTCTAATGGCAAAAACATCCTTCAAGCCTCTCGCCAAAAATTACTCGAGGCCTACCAAATTAGTGCACTTTCATTGGTTGAGCTGGTCAAAAATCTCAAAGGCTCTTTAAATCCTCATGCATCGATCGTTACTGTGAGCATTTCGGATCTTTTTGCGACAAGTTATGGATTTCTTGGACCAATCAAAGCGGCCCTAGAGCATCAAGTGGCCTATCTCGCCAAAGAATTATCTCTCGAAGGCAAAGATCTCAGAGTGAATGCAGTTGCTCCGGGTCCTCTCAAAACTTCCGCCTCAGCGGGCATTCCCGGTTTTATTGATCATTATTTATTTAGTGAAAAACTCAGCCTGCGAAAACGCAACCTGGAAACAAAAGAAGTGGCCCAAGCAATTTTATTTTTACTCTCACCTCTTTCCTCAGGCATCAACGCGACGTCTCTGCGAGTTGACGGCGGAATGAAAGTTAATGGCTTCGATGAAGAAATTGTTGCCGCAACGATCAGAGAATAACTGCCGGCGCGCCAAAAAAAGATCCGTTTTTATCATAATAGAAGAGTGATATTTGCTCGAATCATTTTCTTTTTAGGCGTCATAACGTTGGCATTCTTCCCCCGCCCTTCTCAACTCTGGGAGTCGCTCTGGTGGAGCACCTCTGGAGACCAGCAGCTTTTATCTGCCGACGGGACCCCGTTTGAGGCCAACCCTTTTCTCTGTCTTCATATCCCCTCACAATTTTCTTTTCAACGCCGGGCCATAGGTGTTGATAAAATGAAGTCTTCGCATTTTTATTTTTCCTCTCATAAGTTAGAATTTTCTCCACTGTTTTTCATTCAAAAACAAAAGACTTTTTCCCAGGCCAATCCAAAACTTCAATCTCAGTGGTCACAAAAGATGAAGCAATGTCTTGCAAAACTTTCCTCACTAGACCGGCCTCAAAATGGAATTGGTCAATTCGAGATCAGGACCTCTCTTCCGATGACTCCAATCATTGTTAAAGATATCTTCCAAGACCTTATAGATTGCCCCCAACTTACCGAGCTTTTCCTAGAAAGGATCTATGCTCTTCTTCCTCAAGCCTCCAAAATGTCTTCCACCCGAGACCTCGCCACTAAAAATAACACCAACCTCAGTGAAATTCGGGCCCGGCAAGACTCTCATATCTATCTAAAGACACCCCTAGCAGAAGTCGAACGCTGCAGGTGTCAGCACTCTAAAAAATGCCTCCTCCAACTTGAGCGCGGAGGACGTGACTGCCCGTCTCATTCAATCAAAGAAAAGGTTATCTATAGCATCAACGACTTCCTTCGCTCCCCCCACGACGGGCTTGAAAGTTTTCTTGATGACCTTTGCGCCTCAAAAACGGCCAAGAATTCTAAAGATTCTGTCATGGCCCTAAGATGTGAGCGTTTTGAGCGCGCACCGATGCTTTCTGAGGCAATGTGGAATCTGCTACAGTTCCCTAGTTGTTACCAAGACCATTACGACTACTTTTTGTAACTTGTGCCATACCGGCCTTGCCATTACTTTCGCTCAAGCCTAAATATAACTATGGCATCAATAGAATACGAAATAGAGGCCCTCTTCCTCAATTCGAATGGACAACCGATCACATTATCGCCCGAGCAGGTCAATATTGCTGGCGAAATGATTTTTAGTGACGAGCTAACGGGCGTTTGGAATCGAAGGTTTTTTTCCCATAAACTTTCAGGCCTCACCAAACAATCAGAACCCAATTACGGAATTATACTAGTCGATCTTGATCAACTCAAAAAAATCAATGATCTCTTCGGACATCAATCAGGCGACCGAGCTGTCTGTCTGGTCGCCAAAACATTGAGAAGTAAAGTCCGAGCAGAAGATTTTGTGTGCAGAATTGGTGGTGATGAGTTCGCCATTCTCTTGCCAAATGCTGGCCTCACTGAGACTCAAAACATTGCGCAAAACTTAATCGACGCTCAAGAAAAATCACTTCAACTTTCAGTAAGGGCCATGCCAACACAAAACTCCGAGATTCCGATTCATTTTAGCGTTGGATATGCCCATTCTTCTCAGGCAAATTCTAATGAAGTTTTTGCTTACGCCGATCAAATCCTTTATAGAAATAAAATGCAAAACCACCAGGTTCTCTAAGCTATTTGCGGCGTAACTGGATCTGATGCTCGATTGTTTGAGATACTTCTTTAAAACTTTTATCAGTTCCAAAATTTTCTTTAAAATGAGCTTCATGTTTTCGAACGACTTCGCGGAGATCCATAAGGCCTTTCTCATCAAGTTTTTCGAGTTCTGAGATTTCTATTCGCGTTCGCCTCCTGGCTATTCCCGATTCAAGCTGCTTGGCATACTTTTGATAGCTCTCTTCAACGGCCTGCATAGTCTGTTGCTGCTGCCTCACCCGTTGTAAGTCATCAGTGCTAAATTGATCGGGATATTTTTTAGCGGTGTCTAGAATTCCAGAGGCCTCTTTGGCCGCTTCTTTGTACTGAAGCGCTTTTTTATTTGCTTCCTGTATTGCATTGGCATAGTCGCCTTTCTGACTAAGAGAGGCTTGGTCAGCGACCGCCTTATCATAGAGAAAGGGAAGCTCTTTTTGAGACTCTTTGCTGACAATTCTATTTATTGTGGCGGTCTCAGAAGGCACAATGTCAGATGAAGAAGGTTCGCCAGAAGTCTTTACAGGTGTGACCCGTTTTGAATCGCTTGATGGTCTAAGTTTTCTTTCCAAACTCTTTAAGTCCGAGGCCTTATAATTTTTTTCATCTGCTAGCTTTATAACTTTTCCCAACAAATCATGAAGCTTTTCCCAATTTGCAATTTGTTCACTGTCGGGAAGTTTTTTGATTCTGGCGATTTCGTCTCCGATTGCCATTTCAACCTCCCACTCAAAATCTGCCATTTCTTTTTTTGTCATCCCTGAAAAATCTTCGGCAACTTTACTAAGCGGGGCATTTTCAATCCCTAATACATTGAGGTCTTGAAGTTTTTTTCTCCAGGCGCGGGCCAGTTTTGGGTCCCCTAGATGTTTGGCCAGTAGTTCATCAACTTCTTGGAGCGCTTTGATTTTTTCTCTTCGTGACAGCACCGATTTTGCTCTATCAACTTTAGTGAGATGGGCCTTTTCCATAGCTTTAAAGATTTGTTTTTTTTGCCTCTCCGACAACCCAGCCTCGTCTAATTTTTTTAATAGGCCCTCCAGACCTTTCATCTTATCAACGTTGCCTCCAGCATCACTGACAAAGCGGTAGACCTTTTTCATCGCGGTTAATTTTTTTGTGATTTTGGTGGCGCCCATCGCCACTTTCGCAAACAGGCTGGCACCGCCGGTCGCTAACATTGCGGCAATGCTTGCTGCAATGACCGGGGCCCTTTCACAAGAATGAATCAATTTGACTTCTTTTGGCGCGTCACATTCAGCGAGGTCGGAGACGGCATAAAAATCTTTTGTAAACTCTTCGAACAGCATATCCCCCAAGAGCATATCTGCGACGTCTTTATTGAAGTCGGCCATTCGTTGAGGAGTAAATCGCGACCCTAGTTTTGAATAGAGCTTTCGCAATTCAGGTGGAACCGACTTATGATTATTCATAATTTTTGCGAGATCTCTGCGGCTAAAAAGATCTAGCCCCGCCTGCTGGGCAAGAGGTTGGGCCTGGCGCAAAAGGTCCATGCCATCATAGGCCTGTTGATAGGCCGAGCTGTGGACGTCTTCATCGGTAAGAAGCGCCCCTTTTCCAGTTCGCAAAAGGTCATACTCAAGTTTATTTCTTCTTTTGATTTTCTCAAACCATTTCTGTTGGAGATATTGCTCTGCACTTTGGTGCAACTCATCGTTAAAATAGGCCGCATCTTTTCCGGCCTCCAGCTCTCTTTCTGGAGCGTTCCAATGACCCTCAGCATGAGCACTCACCACGGTGCTCCGGTAATTTATAATTTGCTTGGCCATTTCCTTTCCATTGAGGGCGAAGTCGCGCACAAAAAGGACAGGGTCAACCAGAACTTCTTTGACCCCTTCGAAGAATGCATGAAAGCAAAAAGATCGTACTTTCTTTTTTGAAACTTGATAAAATCCACTGCGTCCATTGCGAATTTTCTCACCCTCTTCAGCAGAAAAAGACTGAGGTTCTGAACAGAACTCGCAAAAAAAGGTTCCGTCTTCATTTTCCTTCAATAAACGACTATTGAAAATTTTTGGGGTGATTGTTTTACAATCTTTACCATCACTTGGCGCGCACTGCTCGATTGGCAGACCGGATGCCATTTCCACAAGCCCCTCAGTTGCCTCGGGAAGGGACTGACTGAAGGCGACTGTGGTCTGAAAAAATATCAAAACACAAAAGAGTTTGAGCACTTCACTCTTTCGGCAATCTTAGCTAAAAACCGAAGTCTCGTCGCGCTTTTTGACATGAAAACGTGCGGTGACAGCTTAAGTTCAAAACAATAAATCTTGTTAAGGGGGGACAAGACTCTATCCTGAAAAACTTATAGGCCGCTTCGAGAAACCAACCCAGTCCATAGCAAAACTTTTGAGGTAAATAAATTTTTTTGAGCTCAGAGCGCTGACTTGAAACCAGAGACGCAACGAATCGCCATAAGTTCACTGATTTATCGGCAATGAAGTAGGCCTCTCCTCCAGGCAAATTCTTTGCATGTTGGAAAAGTTTTTGGTGGGCCGAAGCAGCATTTCCCACCTGGCAAACACCCACTTCATTTTCGCCGTTTCCAATGATGGGAAGAAAACCTCGTTTTGTGAGCTTCAAGATTCGGGGAAGAAAGTGAGGATCTTCTGGCCCGTAAATAAGAGGAGGGCGGAGAGCAAATGTTTTTAACTGCGAACAATTCTGGTTCAAAACCCATTTTTCTGCCAAGGCCTTACTTTTAGGATAGGGCGAGAGGAAATTTTTGGCATAGGAAAGTGATTCATCGCCGTTTGAAAGGTCCTGGTTAGCAAAAACCACACTTGGCGTACTAGTATAAATGAAAGTTTGAACTCCAGATGCCTTCGCAAACCGGAAAAACGCTTGTGTTCCCTCAACATTGATTCTTAGATAGTCGCCCCACTGTCCCCAGAGATCTGTTTTGGCCGCAGTGTGAATGGCCAGATCATATTTGCGGGCCTGGGGAGTATCGCTCTCCAGTGCCTCTAATGAGCATAAGTGCTGAGTAACCCCTAAAGATTCAAGTTCAGCATCAAAAGTTCTCTGTACTGAAAGGACACGGTATTTAAGGCGAGTAAAAAGCCGGCAAAGCTCTTTTCCCAAATGCCCAGTTCCTCCACTTATGATGACTGAGCCCTTTATCATAAAACTGCTTCCTTATTTTCATTCCTAAGGCCAAGCGGTCAATTTTGAGATGATGGCGCCTGTCCACTGGAAATTTTTCAACAAAAATAATTCTATCAATTGCTTTTGGTAAGCTTGACTGCGCCAATGCCTCGAACACGGAAAAAGCAATACCAGGACGGTCGATTTTTTTTAAATGAGAACAACTTCTCACCGCTAAAACGACATCTCTGTCGACAATGACCAAGGCGGCACCCGAAGACGCCGTCAACATTTTGTGCCACTTCTTCGTAGGGAAGAGGCGCTAATAGGTTCTGATCTTTATAAAGGCAATGGGCCTTTCGTCCAATCATCCAAAGATTCTCTTCGTCATCCCAATAACCGAGATCGCCCATCGCATGATAGCTTGCCGCTTCTCGCGGTTTTTCTCCAAAATAGCCGGCCATAGTCGTCTGCGAGCTCACGCAAATTTCTTTGTCGTCCGCAATTTTAACTTCCACTCCTGGAAAGAGTTTCCCCAAGCAGATGCCCTTTGCTTGAAGAGATTGGTCGTAAAGCTTTTCCAGCTGGGCTAGCTCCATGTGGGCCACGGGTAGGCTCTCTGTTGCACCATAAGGTGAATAAATTTCAGCATGAGGGTAAGCGCTTCGCAAAAGAGCGAAGTTTTTTCTAAACAAAGGGGCCCCAAAAAGCAGCACTAATTTTACAGAGAAAAACTTATTCCCTGAACGCTCTCCTTGCTCCGCCATCCGGCGCCAAACCATTTGCGATCCAGTCACCAAGTCAGGCCGCCCTTCCAGGAGAGCATACGCAACCTTGGTAAAGTTTGTGCGTGAAAGCGCGGCAAAATGGAATGGTCCAATCATTTGAGTGACACCGAGAGGAAGAGTCAAAAGAGAAAACAAAGGAAACGTAGCACACTCCTTTTGCCCTTCTCTGATATCATAGGTCTTTTGCAAAATGTTTTGCTGTTGCTGTAAAAGAGCTAAAGTATAGACGACACCCTTAGGCGGTCCAGTTCCTCCGGATGTAAAAACAATTGCAGCAATATTACGATCTCGTTGTTCTGCAAGGTCTTCTGCTGTAAATCTAGGTTTTTTCTTTATAGACCAAAAACCTCCATAGAAGACGAGGGTTTTGGGTATCTGCCGAATCTGCTTTACGAATAGTTTTGCGATGATTAAAAATCTTGGATCTGCTATCAGTGCCTGGCATTGAGCTTGCTTTAAACAGCTTCGAAGATTGCCCATTCCCATCCCAGGGTCGATAAAAACGGGAATAATCCGGCATTCAAGTAGCGCGTAGACCAGTGGTAAAAAACGAAAACCCATCGGAACAAAAACAGCAGCTCTATCACCTGGTCTCAAGGCTGAGTGCTGAATTTGCTTTTTGAGTTGCTCGACGATTTCGACAAGTTCAAAATAGCTGAGCCGCTGTACCTGTTTTTTTTGAAAAGATTCAACCGCAAGATTTCCGGGACATCTCTGGGCCAGCTCCCTGAGTTGATCAAAAAAGATCGTCACCTAGAAGTCTCCGTTATAAACCTATCCATTGAGGCAAGGCATTCTTGAGGAGCATCTTCAAATAAAAAATGCCCGCTCTCTGGAAAATATTCCGCGTCTGCCTCTGGATAAATCTGCTTCCAACGCTTAAAAAAACCTTCATGAAAACAAAAGTCTTTCCCACCCCAAAGAATTTTTTTAGGGCAAGTCAAAAAACGTAACCGCTTCTCAATAAACTTAAGCTCCTTGAAACTGTGATCACTTTCCTTCATAGGAATATCTCGCAAAAAGCCATAAACTCCCACACGGGAACTATAGTCTTGCAGAGGAAGCAAATAGGCCCGCCGGATGTCTTTATGGAGAGGTTTTTTAGCGGCCATAAATGTTGCTGGATAAGCAAAACCATTCAAACCCCTGGTCCACAACTTTCCCCAAAAGCGTTGACGGCAAAAAGCAATACGCTTCGGAATATCTTGGTCCTCAAAAGCAGCGGTATTCGAAATAAATATCCGCTTAAAGACTGCTGGATGCCTGACGGCCGCACCTAGTCCAATTGCCCCTCCCCAGTCGTGCACCACTAAATTGATCTGTTTGAGATCCAAGGTCTGAATGAGTTTTTCAAGATTACTGATGTGATGAGAAAGAGAATACTGATACTCTTGCGGTCTATCAGATAGCCCCATGCCCATGTGGTCAATCGCCACGACCCTAAATTTTGTTCGGTAATGCTTGATAAGCTCTCTGAAATAAAAAGACCAGGTTGGATTTCCATGAACTAATAAAAAGGTCTCTTCGCCTTGACCCTCATCAACGTAGTGAATTTTTGAGTCTCCGATTTCTAAAAAATGAGATTTAAACGGATAGCTTTCGTGGAGCCCCGCTTTGATTTGATGAATATTTAGCACTTCTTCATCTCCATAATGAGTGACTCCAGTCCGCTGCCAATTCCCAAGCAAGCAACCAATTCCCCGGATTTTATTTCATTTTGTTCCAAACATTGGGTGAGGGTCAGCGGCATCGCCGCCGACCCCGTATTACCAAATTGCTCAAATGTCGTAGGCACCTTATCAATGCCAAGACCGAGGCGCTCTACACTCATCTGGTGATGGGTACTACCAACCTGATGAAGGATGAACTTAGAGAAGTCTTTCCTCGACCGACCGCTTTCTTTAAGAAAACCATCAAAGTTTTTTTCTGCCAGTTTGAGACCTTCGACTAACATTACTTCAGAGTGAGTTTCCATTTGAACTCCTTCAGGACCAAGACCTCCATGGCAAAGTTCGGACTGAGAAGAGTCGGCTTGTGAGCGGGCCGAAACGAGTTGCAACTCCCCGTCATCTCTACCTAAGAGAAAACAAATTCCTGCGGAGCCAATTGTGAGTGCTGCAAAATGCTTTTTTAAAAGCCCTCTGAGTTCGCGAGGTGATAAATCTTTTTGGTTGAGTTTTGTAATTGTGTCGTCAAGTAATGGTCGCGCGTGCTCCCCTGTACAAAGAATAGCATTTCGCCAAATTCCTTGTTCGACCATAGCGGCGGCCATTAAAAACCCCGAGAGCATCCCCAGACAGGCATTTGAGAGATCGAAAAAATGCGTATGACTCGGGAGCTCACAGCTACGATGTATGTGGGCCGCAGTGGCCGGCTCCCAGTGGTCGCGAGTTACTCCGCAATAAATAAGTCCGTCAATTTGAGAAATCATCTGAGGGTGATGACCGAGAACTTTTCGAACAGCATCCGTGGCTATTTCAGAGGGGCGAGTCTGTTTAGGCCAAAAACCCCTTTCCTTAACGCCTGAAAGCATCTCCAAGCGACCGGCCTGAAGATTAAGTTTTTGATATGGTTGTTCTAGCTGCCTTTCCAAAAATTCTGAACTTAGAAATTCAGGAGGAACGGAGCTGGCCCACGCTTTTAGATAAACATTGGAAAATGTGGCAAGGTCTGTCGAAGGATTTTTCAATTGAGAACTTCTCGTTGATAGACTTCATTGGCCACAGCAACTCCACTCATCATAGCGCCCACCAAACCGACGCCGCCTTCATCGGCGCCAATGAGGAAAACATTGGGGACAAGCTCTCGTTTCTTGAGAGGGCCTCCATAGATCGCGCCATCTGTATGCCCTGTGTATTTTTGAATAGTGGCCGGCGTAAAAAGATCATCCCACAACGGATGAATCATCTTGAGTTCCGGAAACTGATCGCGCAAAACATTTAAAGTTTTCTTTTGAACCATCTGTTTTGTTTCTTCATAGCTCAATGCCCTATCATTGACTCCATTTTTAGACTCAATCCATTTTGTACCGTTGGCCAAGAAAGAGCACCGAACAAGGAAATGAGAATCATCATTATCAGAATCGGGAAAACAAAAAACTGCATTATCGAGATTAACAAAATCCTCAGGACACCGATACGAAAGTTTTTGATGAGCGGCCCAAAATCTTATCTGAGGAAAGCTGATGTTTTTTAATTGTTCTTTTGGAAACAAAAAAAGCGACTCACAGAGCGTGATTTTTCCACCCGAAGGTCGCACTGGAACTTCTTCTGATGATTCTTTTGGCAGTCCATCAATCCTGCTTCTAAGCAAATCCTCAGTGCGCAGCATGCCAGCAGAACTGAGAATTTTTTTTGCGACGATCGGTTTTCCTCGCGAGCATACAATTTGATAGCGCCCATCCCCTGTCCGTTGAACATGCTCAACCGCGGTTCTTAATTTTACCTGAGCTCCGTGGCTTTTTAACTCTCCGAGAAGTGTTTTCCAAAATGGCTCAATCCCATTTGCAGGACGCCCCATTCCTTCCAAATAAAGAGAGTGGGCCATCACTACAAATTGGTCAAACGACATATCATCTTCCCAAGAGCTCCCATAGAGCAAAAGAGGAGTAATAAGAAGTTCCGCCAATTCAGGACTTTTTAATTTTTCTACCAAATATTCTCTCGCTGATTCGCTATGTTTTGGAATGGCACCCAGAGAATAAGACGAGAGTTCTTTTTTTAAATGCATCCATAAAAGATACTGCTCAGGAAATTTTTTTTGAATTTCTTTATCCAGGGTCTCATCACGATTGGAAAATTTCAGCTGATTGTTCCCAACTACAATTTCTGAATAACTCTGCTCTTTGAGCGAGAGGGTTGCTATTGGAATACGTAGCTGTCTTAAAACTTTCGTCAGTGCAGACCTTCGTCCAGGCCGAGGTATATTTGTGAGAGCATGAAGCCCAACATCAAAACAAAGTGTTTTTCCCAACGCACGAACCTTGCGCTTGTAAAAAGAATTGAGTCCTCCCACAACAGCGTGAGATTCTAAAACAATGCAGGATAGGCCACTAATTGAGAGCCTTAGGGCGGCAGCAAGTCCGGACGGGCCAGCACCGATAATGGCCACATCATAAACCAGATGTTCTTTGCCTTCAGAGTTCAAAATCTATTGGAGTTTAGGCGTAAGATACTCAACGCAGCCGCCGAGTGTGGCCAGTTGGCCATAGTCCTCGGCAGGAACTTCGACTTTATGCCTTTTCCGAAGCTCCATCACGATATCGAGAAAATCCATCGAATCAAGCTCCATTTGTTCCCGCAAGGCGACTTCGTCCTTAACGCTCTTGAGATCCTCATCTGGTGCAATATCACCGATGATATTTAGAACACTCTCTCTCACTTCTTCAGGGGACATTTATTTTTCTCCTTCACCAACAATAACCACGGAATTTGTACCTAGCATGCCAAAAGAATTATTTAAAAGGATTTTCACATCGGCCTGGCGTTTGTCTAGATACACCAGACCTGGATGCGCGCACAAAGGATCAATTTGCTCTAAATGAATACCGGGATGAATTTTTCCATCCCAGAGAGAAGGAAGATTTCCGGCCAACTCCAACGCCCCCGCCGCCCCCATTGTGTGCCCAATATGGCCCTTGGTAAAATTGATGAAAGGCCCATTAGTATCAGTTCCAAAAATCTCTTTGACGGCCGACATCTCACTAATATCTCCGGCACCAGTGGCCGTCGCATGCAGGCTTATTAAATCAATTTGTTCAGGACGGAGACCGGCACGTTCAAGTGCCATCTGCAAACACCTGGCCTGTCGTTTGGGATTAGGATTTACAAAATCACTAGCATCGGAGTTCATAGCATGCCCTAGAATCTTGGCCAAAATGGGTGCTCCCCGCTTCCGAGCGTCACTTTCCCGCTCTAAAATAAAGAGACAGCCCCCTTCAGAAATCACTGTTCCATTTCGACGCAAATCCAGTGGCCGAATTGATTTTTGGGGATTCTCATGAGAGCCGAGAGCGCCTTGGGCCTCGAAACCGGCAAAGATTCCAAAACTTTGAGGACTCTCACTCACTCCTCCCGCAATCGCCAGATCAATTTCGCCCAGTTGAAGCATCTGGAGCCCCTGAATCAAACCGGCATTTCCCCCAGCGCAGGCCGCACCAATTGTGTAATGAGGACCCGTGAGTTGAAAGTTTAAAGTGATTTCACCTGCCGGGGCATTGGCCACAGTTCGCGGATTATGATGGGGAGACCAGAATTCCGTCTTTCGGTCGTTTTGATGCAGCTCATAAATTTCTTGCTCTGTTTCGACATTTCCGTGTTCGGTTATTCCAACGTAGACACCAATCTTTTCCCGGTCCCAACTTGATAAATCCACTCGAGCATTTTCGAGCGCCTGCCCAGCACAATAGTTTCCAATTGCCCCGGCACGCGTTCCCCGTCTCCGGGCCTTTCGCGATTGATACCTATCTTCAGGAAATGAGCACAGCCCGGCAACACGCGTACCCATGTAGCGAACTTCATGGGGAGTAATCCCGCTGCGACCTTCAAGCAGACCTAGCCGGAACTGCTCTAGATTATCGCCTAAGGGAGATGTGAGACCTAGACCGGTGATGACAACTGATTCGCGCATAAAGACTCTATGGTGACACTTGTGGACCACGAGATTAACCTATTCCTGCGCCGCTCTACAAGAGACAAAACTGGCATTCCTTGGAATCTGCGAACTTTTATTTTGGTGTTTCAAACTCTGGTCTAGGCGTGCCTCCCCTTGCCTCGTTCTGAGAGAAGGCCTATCGTGCCTTTAAAACTAAATGAGGGGGTTCTCATGGAAAATCTGACAATAGTCTCGAAAGTTAAGCGCTATATCAAAGATAAAAGCGGCAACAGCACTTCTGGTAACTTTTTTGAAAAGCTCAATCAAGATATCCATCAGGCCTGCTTGGATGCAGCCAACAAAGCGAAATCTGGCGGTCGCAAAACGGTCATGGGGCGAGATTTTAACTACTACGTCGATGAACCTAAAGTGGATGAGCAACTCGTCGTTGCCAGCAAAGTTAAAAAGCTGATTAAAGAAGAAACTGAGCTCTCAACATCGTCTCAGGCCTTTTCCCAGCTCACACTTCGCGTGCAAAAAATCTGTGATCTTGCCATCGAGAATACGACAAGAGATAAAAGGAAAACAGTGATGGATAGGGACTTTTCAGCTCCGCATTCATCATTGTCGTAAACTTTCTCCCAGAAAACAGACCGTGGTGACCTCAAAAACTTTTTTGAATAACTGCGGTCTGTTTTCAGCTCTTCCGTTTTTAGCTCTTAAGAGCACCACGAACTCGAACAGCAAACTTTCGTACTGCTTGGTTAAGATCGTCGCCATCAGTTTCCATAATCTGTCTGATTTCCGCGGCCTGAAGATAGTCGCTCATTTGGTCGCCAGGGTCGTCTTGAGTGACAACCGGGCCTGTCCCATTTTTTTCAAGTTCATCTGCAAATCTTAAAAGCTCATCTTTGGTATATTCGCTCGCAAGAGATTTAATGGATTTGATATCCACCTAGGCCTCCTTCTCCTGGAGACCATTTTTTTTCAAAAAATTCCGAAGCGCCTCTTCTTTGGTGGTATTAATGAGAATCTTGTGGTTCACCGTCGCGGTAAATAGCGAGAGATGGCAGACCCGGCAAGTTCACAAACGATTTTACCTTGGGATTTTTTTCAATTTCAACTTTAAAGATAGGAATTTTAAAATCGTTTGCCACTTTTAAGAACATAGGAGCAGCCATTCTACAAGAACCACACCAGCTAGCGTAAAAATCCACTAGAGCAACTTTTTCTTTATTAATGGATTCCAAATAATTTGAATCATTGAGTTCAGTCATCTCAGCTTTCACAAACACACCTTTTTGGGTTTTAATTCTAGTGATGGAGTTTTACCGAACTATACACCTATCGGGAAGAACCGTTTGCTTCTTTCTGATGTTTTTTTTTCTAGGCCAGAGTTATGGGCGCTCCTTTGCGCCAAAGGCCATCCATGGAGTCGAAGCTTCCAATTTCAAATTCCCCCCCAACACTTTGACTTTGTTTTTTATCCCATCCCCGCTTCCAATTTTGTGGGATTCACCTTCTCAACTCGCAAGGTCGATTCTTCTTAACTACGCTTCACGACAGTCCCGATTTATGGCCCATGTGGCATTTTCTCTCCAATGCAAAGACCTTGGAGTCGATGAAACGACCGGTATGGTGGCGGCCAAAATGAATGCTCCCGAGCTTTTATTTAAAAAACAAATTGGTCTAGATATTTTATTTTATGGCTTTCCAGGACGACTGGAAAAAACCGAAGAGCTTTGGCAAGAGTTCGAACAGCGTTCCCACTCTGAGCGATTGAGCTTTGCTGTTTTTGAACTTGACCTCTTTCAATGTCAAAACATTCAAACCTATCTAAGTAACTACCGTGATAAAAAGGTGTACCACTATTATGGTCTGGCCCATGATCCGCTTCATGCTGAGGGTTCTGGTTGCTCGGCGTTTGCCGCCAGTATTTTGAAAACTGCCGGGCTAATGGATCCGACAATAGAGAGAGCTTGGTCAAAGACCATTTTCATACCTTCTATTTTTCGAAAATCTTTAATGAAACAAAATATTTCTTTTTGGAAACTCCTCTACTCTCAAGAAACATTTTCCGAAATGAAAGGCCGAACAGAAAAGTTTTTCTTCTGGTCACCCAATCAAATGCATCAGTGGGCAAAGTCTCGTTTTTCCAAGGCCCGGCCTCTCTCGATGTCTTCTTTTGTTGCGCTTCAATGGAATCATTCGCCTGGTATTTTCTTTGCAACTTCCAAACAGGCAATAACGAGAAAAAAAGAGACTTTGCCTTTCCAGTGGCGCCTTCCGCGATCTCAAGGACTCCTCCCCTATGATGTTCCCTGATGACCATCAGAATTAGCTAGAACTACCAACTGTTGCCTATTTCAAACATTAGACTTTTTTTCATTCCAGGTGATTTTTGAATCATTTCGATCCATAGTGAGAGAAATAAAGGGGAAAATATGAATTCAAAAAATCGACGAGAGTTTTTTAAAAGTTCGGTTACAAATGTGAGTGCTTTAACTGTATTTATCGCCAGTCTAAAAAGTTTTGGTGCCGGCACACCAAAGGCCCAAGCACAAACGGCAACTAAAAAGGCGAAAAAAGCGGCCAATAAAGCGGCCGAAAGTGCTGGTGATAAGCCAATGGATTATGACCTCATTCAAAAACCCAAGCAGGGATATATTTCTAATCTCAAGCTCAATAAACCAGACAACGCTGCTGCCAAAAAGAAATTGGAAAAAGACAAAGACAAAGTCGCAAAAACTTTGGGCGGAAAAAATCCAAAGGGAATTTTACCCATATGCCAAAACTGTGCGCAATACCGACCAGCGAAAGATGGGTACGGAAAGTGTGCAATGGTTGGTGCCATGGGACGAACTCCTACAAGCTATGTGGCCAAAGAAGGTTGGTGCAAAGTTTGGAGTGTGAAAGCGTCTGAATTGAAAAAGATGGCCTAAGAGATTAAATGAACTTGGAGGTTTATCATGCAGCACAGTAGGAGAAAATTTTTTAGGTATTCGTTCTTTGGTCTTAAGGCCTTTGCTGTAGTGATGGCGGGTTCTAGATTCGCATCCAACAGTTTGGCCGCTGCCGCGAGTGCAGATGACAAACCGATGGACTACAAACTTATTAAACAGCCTAAGCGCGATTATATCTCTAACCTGAAGGACGTTAAACCTCAAAAAGCTGTTGTTCAAAAGAAACTTAATAATCATAAGAAGGTAGTTGCCAAGGTTCTAGGCGGAAGTAATCCCAAAAATATACTTCCTATTTGCCAAAACTGTATTCACTACAAGGTAGCGAAAAATGGTTATGGGAAGTGTACGATGGTGATGGCCTTGGGCAAATCTGATACGGATTATGTTTCAAAAAATGGTTGGTGTAATATTTGGACACCAAAAGCGTCTGAATTGAAAAAGATGGCCTAAGAGCTAAATAGAAAACAGTGGGCATTGTTTATAACGCCCACTGTTTTTCCTAAGAAAATTCTAATGATTTCGCCCCATATTGGAACCAGGATTTGAACGATACTGAATCGCAATGAGCTCTTGCTTTCTTTCAATTAACCGAACATAACAATCATCTTCATTTCGAAACGGTCTTGATGAAGACCATAGCCATGCATTCTGCCAATTTCCGTTTTTATGCCAAGTGATTTCAGCTTTCTCAAAAAGAAAAAAATCATCCTCTATTTCTCGGCACTCCATTTCATCAATGTTTTGGGCCGTCACATCAAAGGTTCCGCAAAGAAATCCGTCACGGTCGATACTAATGGGCTGCCCCGGTCTTGATAGTGCACCTGCTTGTGCATACAAACCATTGGCGAGAGATAATGCCAAAACAAAAACTGATGAACTTAAAAATCTCATTTTTTACTCCTGGTACTTTTGAACAACTCGGGAATCCTTTCATAATTCGGGCACCGCAGCAACTGGGGCACAAAGTGGGGCATAAAAAATATACGCTACGGGTTTTTGGTGGCCTGCGAACCTGAATATTCTTCATCCCCAGTCAAGGCAAGCCCTTCCCCGCGCGGGTCAGAGGCCCCTAGGAAACGAGTCACTTTCGTCGATTTCTCCCTGGCCACCGCCTGGACTCGGCACCAAGAATCCTGAACCTCGAAAGGAATAAGCTCCCAGTCTTCCATTTGTTCCAGCGCAGCTGTTTTTGCCAGTTTTTCTTCAACGAAAAGTTTTTGAGGATATTGCTGCCTATGCAAGCGGGAAGCGGAAACCGATTTATAAAGCGTGTAGTTGAAATTCAAATAATTCAGCATTGTCTGAGCAATGCAGGTAATGATTCTGAGTCCCGCCCGGAGCGCCCACACTCATAACCGGAAGATTATTTTTAAATACTAGCGTCGGTCCCATACTACTCAACGGTCGTTTACCAGAGGCAACTTCATTGGCCTTACTTCCGAGAGCGCCAAACTGATTCGGACGTCCCGATTGAACTGAAAAATCATCCATCTCATTATTCAAAATGATACCTGTTCCAGGAACCATCACATGAGCTCCAAAGCGGCCATTAATCGTCTGAGTAGAACTGATGGCACCCTTTGATGAAATCAAAGAAAAGTGAGTCGTCTCAACGGACTCTTCTTGAATAGGGGCCGTATCAAGAGACACTTCATCTTCTCGAAAGGCCTTCCTTTTCCAATAATCTTTATAGGGCAACATTTTTTTCTTAAGACCTTGGGAATTGAAAATTTTTGCATGGGGAATATCGACAAAATCTGAGTCGCCCAAATATTGCGCCCTGACTTTAAAGGCCTCAAGAAAACTGGCCTGTAAAAAATAAAGCGTCCGAAGATCTTGCCCAGTCATCAAATCTAAATCCGAGAGCTTCATCGTTGCAAAAATATGCTTTAGTAAAAGACCGGCCGAGCTCGGAGCGGGCATCGAATAAAACTGGTATTTACCAACCTCACCCCGGACCGGTGCTCGACGCTTGACTTCATAACTTTGAAAATCTCGTTTTTCAAAAAGACCTTTCTTGGCCTGGCTAAAGGCCACTATCTTCTCGGCCAACTCACCCTGATAGAAAGCGTCCTTTCCCAACCGTGAAATAAGCGACAATGTTTTTGCGAGATCAGTTTGCACTAAGAGATCTTTTTTCTCGAGAAGTTTGCCTTGTGGTGCAAAGACTTTTGCCATTGCAGAATCTTCAAGCAGTAATTTTTTGGACTTAGATATTGCTTCGGCCAATTCGTAATAAATCGGGAAACCATCTTTTGCTAATTTCACAGCTGGATTGACGACTTGGGACCAGCCTAAAGTTCCGTAGAGTTTATGAATATCATAGAGCCCAGCGACGAGTCCGGGGACACCGCTTGAGAGCACACCTTGACGGGAGCTTTTAGGATCTTTTCCTTCAAAAGTTTTTGCATTCGCGGCCAAGGGTGCTCTTTCCCTAAAATCCCACGCTTGTGGTAGCGAAGTTTTACCCTCGAGATAAAGCAACAGAAAACCACCGCCACCAATCCCAGTTGACTGTGGCCGCTCAACAGCAAGAGCAAAAGACATAGCGACGGCCGCATCAACTAAGTTTCCGATCTTTAAAATTTCTTGTCCTATAAGAGAGCTGGCCTTGCCTTGAGATGCTAAGGCAAATTCAACTCCCTCGGAATAATGGTCATGATAGCTTTGATCTTTTGCAAGAGGATGCTCCGCAAAATTATCGTTTTGTTCAAAGAGAGAACATGATGAAATAGAAAACAAACAAAAGGCTTGTAAAACATGACCCAAATATTTCCAGATTATGCTATAACTCACGTTGTTCCTCGGTTGGCCGATTATTGGTACTTGACTATTGGCCATAGTGGCCGGCCGAAGACTCTTTGGCAAAAAATAAATGAGACTCTTTAGATAAGGATGCAGGTTTTTTATGGCGCATAATCTTTCCGAGGGTCTCCATTTCGAGCCCGGAACCCGTCTTGCAAATAAATATCAAGTGCTCTCCAAAATTGGCCACGGCTGGGAGGGCGAAGTCTATCTGATTAAAGAGCTAGCAACTGGGATCGAGAGAGCTGCAAAGTTTTTTTTTCCTCAACGAAACAAGAAAAATCAAGCGGTTCGTTTTTATGCAAAAAAACTGCACAAGCTTAGAAATTGCTCAATAGTCATTCAGTATTACACTCAAGAGCGTATCGAAGTTGAAGGGTACGACATTACTTTTTTGGTTTCAGAATATGTCGAGGGTCAGCTTCTCAGTGACTATCTTAATTCTTGTCCTCGAAAGAGGCTTCCACCATTTCAGGCGTTGCACTTACTCTACGACATCGCTAAGGGAATGGAGGATATTCACCGCGAAAAAGAATATCATGGCGACCTTCATAGCGAGAATGTGATCATTCAGCAAAGAGGATTGGGTTATCAGATAAAACTTTTGGATATGTATTATTGGAAGTCGTCCACGGCCAGCAATATCCAAGAAGATGTTTATGATCTCATCCGGTTATTTTATGATTCAATCGGAGGAAAGAAGACTTATTCGAAGCAATCGCCGATTGTTAAATCAATCATTAATGGAAATAGAAAAACATTGATTGCACAAAAATTTAAAACGGCCGGTCAACTCAGACGCTACTTAGAAAACCTGGAGTGGGATTAGTGCTCTTTTATAATCCAGACTCAGAACACTTTCAAAAAGATATCCCCCAGGGAATTCTCTCCATATCAACCGAAAAAATGGACGGCAGGCAAGGACCTAATGAAGACAGCTGTGCTTGTTTTTTACTCAAAGATTCTTTGGTCATGGCAGTGGCCGATGGAGTGGGTGGCCATAGTCACGGAGATGAAGCATCAAAATTAGTGCTGAGGGTTTTGAAAGATTTTCTTGCAAAACTTGAAGACGATAAAGACATGCAGGTTCGTTCGGCCATTCTTGATGCATTCGAGGCCGCCAACCTCAGTTTACTTGAAAATTTCCCTCAGGCCGCCACAACACTAGCGGTTCTACAGGCGACGCAATCGACTTATCGCAGCTACCATGTAGGGGATTCGAGTGCTTTTTGTTTTGGTCGTCGAGGAAAACTCAAGTACCAAACTTTGTCTCACTCTCCTACTGATTATGGAATCCAGGCAGGTTTACTCAATGAGCAACAGGCCATCGAGCATGAAGAAAGACATTTTGTTTTGAATGTTTTGGGAAGCAAGGACATGAGAATTGATGTTGGACCTGTGATGGATAGAGCATCAAAAGATGTCTTAGTTCTTTGTTCAGATGGACTGACGGACAATTTGACTCTTGAGGAGATGGCGCAAACGGTTTTGTCCAGTTCCAAGACGTTAATCGCTTCAAATCTTTTTTTGAATGCTAAGAAACGGATGCAAGCCGAAAGCACTCTCCGAGGGAATATTAAACCCGACGATCTTACTCTTTTGACACTAACTCGTTAGAATCAGATAATGGTTTAGCAACGAAAAGGCCCTCATGAAGAGGGCCATGACAAAGCGAGAAGGATTCTCCATGCACAACCAATTTTCGAAGTTTTTTTCCATTTGTTTTCTTTTTTTACTCTTGAGCTGCGCAAGTCGAACTAAGGATAATTCTTTGGCCGACGATGTAAAAAATGAAAAACAAATGGCCGCTCTCCTGGGTCTGGACCAGAAAAAAGATATCAACTGGGATAAGTTAGAAGGCCAGGGAATGCTGGCGACCGTTATGAAATCTCACGATGATTTCATGAGCCCCCACTACTCTAAGCGTGTGGAATTTTGGATCAGCTATTTTACTAAAAAAAGAAGAGACCTTTTCTTGCGATTTTTAGAAAGAGGATCGAAGTATCGCCAAATTACAGATGAGATTTTTGCTGATTATGAACTTCCCGAAGCGCTATTCTATGTTGGCCTAATTGAATCGGGCTATTCCCTAAAAATTAAAAGCCATGCAGGAGCGAGCGGTCCTTGGCAATTCATGCCATCCACGGCCAGGCAATATGGCCTCATCGTCAATAAAAGCGTCGACGAGCGCCATAATATACTTAAAGCTACAGAATCGGCGGCCCTCTACTTTAGAGACCTCTATAATATTTTTGGAAGCTGGGAGCTTGCCTTGAGTGCTTACAACGCTGGTGAAAACAGAATCATCAGGGCCATCAGAAAGGGCAATACGCGAGATTATTACGAATTAGTTAAGAAAAATATGATTCCAAAAGAAACTCAAAACTACGTCCCAAAAGTGCTAGCGGCAATGGCCATCATCGCTCATCCTGATGTTTTCGGTATCGATATTCCTAAGAAAAAAGAACACCTTTACCAAGATACCCAAGAGGTGAAAGTTAAGCGTTCCGTATCACTGGCGCATCTTTCTCAAAATTTGAATCTCTCTTTAAAAAAACTTCAAGAGTTAAACCCTGAGATCAAAGAAGACGTGACTCCTAGCATGACAAGGCGCTATTTCTCATTCCATCTGCCAAAAACTGATGAGACAAATCTGCGTGAGGCCATTCTCAGCTACAAAGGGCCTTCAGTTGCCTCAAGTAGCTTCTATAAGGTTCGCCGAGGCGATGGGCTCATTCGAATTGCTAGAAAATTTGGAATGGACTTAAATGAACTCCTCTCACTCAATGGTCTTTCCCGTCGGTCCACCGTCTACCCCGGTCAAAAACTAAGAGTTCAATCGAGTGGAGAGACCTTACGATATGTTGTTCAACGCGGAGACAGTCTTTACAAGTTGGCAAAAACCACCGGGACGTCAATTTCTAATATTGTGTCGATGAATGATCTCAAGCGAAAGACGATCTACCCAGGGCAAAAGCTTTATCTGCCTGCAGATAAAAAAGTTCACTATACAGTCAGGGCCGGTGACTATTTAGAAAAAATAGCCCTAAAGCATGGGGTTAGTATTCACACTATTAAGAAAATGAACCGCATTACGAGTAGTAAGATTTTTCCCGGACAAAAGCTCTTGATTGTCCATAACTAATGAGTATTGCGAAGAGAGACCGTCCTAAGGTCATAAATTTTTCTCAGTCATTTCAATAGGATAATGGCCCTGATATTCAGGGCCAATGAAACTTTTTTTCTTATCTATAGTTCTTTTTATGTCCGCCAACTCCGTTTTGGCACAGACGCCAGATATAAAAGAGTTTGTCGTTGAGCTCTTGTTTAGAATCAAGCAGGCAGAAAAGAACGAAATTAGCCCAGCTTTCGCCCTTGAAGAAGTTGAAGCATCGCTTGAAATTTGGTCAAGTCCAGAACAAGCAGCAATGGCACGGGACCTACTAAAAATTTATCCCCTCTTGCAAACCGACAAATTCAAAGTCCTCAAGAATGAAATTTTGTCGCCAGCGACTTTAGACTACCTATTATTTGCCTCTGGTAATGAAAATCACGAGGCGAGATTTTTCAATGCTTATCGTGAATTTCTCGTCATACTCGTACCTTATCTTTTTGAAAGTTGGATCGATGAGTTTGAAGAAATAACTTTGAAAAAAGAGAAGCAGTATAAAGAAGAAAGTTCTCACCCACACTCAGATCCGATTGAAAAAAGAATCAATTTTATGCTGCATGACTTTGCGACTGACTGCGATCTCCTAGAAAGTTGCCGGGCAGTTCGAGGTATATTGACCAAAAGCCCTCGAGTATTCGGCTATTTTTTTTTGGCCGACCTTATTTGGACGGCAGATTTAAAGGCTCACCAGGGGCAATATTATGACGAGCGGCCATCTTTGCCCACGCCTCATATACAAGTCAAAACCGTGGAGCTTCCTGAGAAACTAGAGCCACTAAGAGAATTCTCAGAAAGCACGGCATATGGTTCTTTAGTGGCCAGTTTAATGAGTGTTGCAAGTATGTACTTTACCCACGATCCAAGTTCCCTCCCTGCCACCGCATTAATCTTTTATTTTTTTGGGGTTAGCAATGGGTTTGTTGCTTTATCAATTGGTGCGGCTCAGCGCTTTTTGACCAAAGGAACCAGTAAAATAGACTTGAGCGAAGAAGAATTTGATTATGACTCTCTTCTCAAAGTTGAGGGGCTTTTTAAAACGCGGCATGATTCGGGCGAAAACTTTTCGGTGGAAGAACTAGAGGAGGTTAAAAAAAAAATCAAGCTTAATATGATAAGTGAAGAAGACAGTGCACGAGATTGGAGGTTGATTCACAACCCAAGTTTTCCTTTCCACAGACATGCCTTCATAGTTCTGGACTTACTTGATCTTCTAATTCATGAAACGTCGGTGAAAGACCTTGTGCAAAACCAAAGTTTTAAAGCTATTGAAGACCTTCCAGTGCAACTTGCAGCTCTAGGATCCGAAGATATTTTGTTAAAGGACTTTTTTTCAAACAGCAGAGTTAGTTTAGATATCTTTTTTAAACTTCAGTCAGGCAAAGCCTTTACTAACCAGCTCCTATTCAGAACTCTGGTTTCTTCTCGCATTAGACTTTTTTTTGAAAACCAGACTAGTGCAGACCAGTTTCTAACGTTGCACGGAAAAAAAACCCTTGAAAAATTTATAACTAAGAAAAATCATAAACACCTTTCAACCCGATCTTTTTCAACTTTATGGAAAGATTTTACAGAAAATCTCCCTGAGCGTTTCAACATTCTGCGTAAAACTCTCGATTTGCTTCCCATAAAGGACAAAGTCGATTTAAACAGAATTAGTTGCAGTGAGGAATTTAGTTCAAGTTATTTCAATCAAAACTGGAAAATGGTCGCTCAGGTTTCCAGTATTCATAACCTTGTAACTTTTAATTCTAAATCCATTATCGAGCAGCCAACCATCCAGGGTTTCTGATGGCCTATTCGATGGAAATGTTGGCCTCATATCGCGACAGTTTCCTCCGAACTTTAATCTTGGTTCCGAACGAAACAACACTTTTGCTTCTTTGCTGCACAGTGAAGTATTAAAATCACCTCCTAAAAGAAGATGGCCTTCAGGGAGATTGACACTAAGTTGCTTCAATTCTCTTGCTCTTTTCTTTTTATCAAACGCCTCTAGGTGAACATTTACAATGGACAGTTTTCTACCCCTCCACTGAAATGAGGCCATCTGACGGTAACGAAAGAGATAAAACCAATTATACCAAAAGGCATTTGAAGCAGGTTTTTCGAAAAGCTCAATTGATGGGTCCTGAAGGGGATACCGAGATAATATAAGCCCGCCACTTTTCGTTTTTCCAAATTGGTACGACACCGGCAGATAGGGAAAAGGTAAATAATTGAGCTCCCAAGATACCCCAGCAAAGCGATAACTGAGCTCTGAGTGTTGCGCTAAAGCTTGACCAAAATCTAAGTCATGGCCACGGGCCGATCCAAACTCTACTTCTTGAAAAATCGCGACATCTACCTTGTGTTTATCTAAAAGAGCAGCGACTTGCTTTAGCCTTTTATAAAAATATTCTCTGGACCTCGGTTTATATCCAGGTCCTTCAGATCCAATGCCGTATAGAAATCCAAGATTCCAAGTCAAAAGAGTAAGGTGATTGGATGCTCTTTTCGGAGAAGGCAAAGAAGCTGTTCTTTTTACAATTCCAACCCGAATTCCAGGAACAAGGAAAGGAGACGCGCTCCAAAGAATCAAAGAGAGCACTAAAAGCGAAAATGACGCGAAGATGATGATGATAACTTTCAATAGTTTAATCCCCAGCAGGAGATCGCAGTGACATGTAGGATGCGTTGCCATCAGGGCCGCGTTCAATTAAAAAGCCAGCTCCAAATGTACCTATAGCAGAGCTCTGGTTCGTCTTTGACTTATAAATTTTTCCCAACTTAAAGCGGGCATCTTTTTTTTCAAATTGAAGGGCCTGCCAGAAAAACTTCCCCTGATGTTTAAGAGAGACAAAGTATTGATCAGGTCCTTTATCCGAATTTTTTTCTGACATCATCAGTCCACCCGCCCCTGGGAGGTTGAGTTTTTGATCAAAAAGGAGACTTCCATAGGGAGTTCCCTTGTAAAATGCAATCCCATCATCTCGATTTGCCTTAGCATCCGCGTCGGCACCGTGATGAGAGAACAACAAATCTGTTGTGCCATCTCCGTCGTAATCAGTAAAAATCATGGACTCAACTTTTGCAGAGATGGCCGTTGTCGTATAGCTATTTCTTAAGCTGAGATCATCGCCGGAGCGCCAGATAAAAATATTGCGGTACAGGAGAGATCTCTGCTGAGTTAAGGCAACGCCCCATTCCTTGTTTTTCTTTGAAGGACGGAAAAGATCTATTCCTAACAAACCACTTAAAATTTTAGGACCTCCAGATAGGAGTTCTACATGCTCAATCTTGTAATCCTTCTCCAGAGAAACCAATGATAGTCCAATCGAAAAACGAGTATCATCTTTTTCTTTTTCCATTTCTTGATAGGCCAGGACCAGAAGCTTTTCTTCGCCATCCAAAATGAAACTCGAAAAATAGCGTCTGAAGGATTGCGCTCTAGGTGTATCTAGAATGAGTGTTTGAATATGCTTGCGGTTTGCGATTAAGAGTCGACAAGACTTTTGGATATCGCCTTGATAAATTTCATCAACTAACGCAACAGTCGGTAACTCTTTTTGCCGGAAAAGCTGCAAAGTCGTTGGTCGTCCCAACTTTTTTTTCGAAAGAGCAAAGGCCTTCTCTGAATAATTTTCTCTTCCATTCCACCACTGCAGTCCTGGATAGACTTCTTCCTCTTTGGGCCTGGTTAAATAAACCAAATCTTGATGTCCATCTTGGTCCCAATCAAATAGGACTGGACCAAAAAGGAGATCAGCGACTTTGAGATTTCGATGGTTAACAAGAAACTGACCGGAGGTTTTTGGGAGCTCTCCGTTTGGCCAAGAGAATTTCTCTTCGTTTCCATTGGCGTCTTCCCAGTTTATTTCCTGTTCAGCAGGCACGATCGGAGAGATCGAAGGAGGGATTTCACGGCGCTGGCACGATAGAAGAAGTAAGCTAAAAAATAAGGCCCTCGTCATAAAGAACTTATCGTTCTATCCTAGGCCGTGCTAAAACCGAGCTTTTGGAATCAGTTTTTTTTGGTCGTCTTGCTTCATGGACTTTTTGCTTATTTAAGTTTCGACCGACCGAGACAATATGGTGGGAATTCTTCCTTTGTCTTGTCTGTGCAACATTTGAAGAGCGCTGAGGCCACCAAGCAGAAATCTGAGCAACATGCTGGCCTGCCAACATCTCTTCCAGCGACTCTTCCTGCAAACTTTCCAGTTCCAGAAGCTGACATAAGTGCTCAAACAACAAGTTTCAGGCTACCGCCTAGAACAGTCCGGTATCCCCTTCTTGCGAGAAAAATGGGACTAGAAGGCCGGGTCCTCCTCAATCTTATTCTTGATGCCAGCGGAAAGGTTTCTCAAGTGATTCTGAAAAAAAGCAGCGGGTATACGCTTCTCGACGAGGCCGCCAAAAGTGATGCAAAAAACTGGATTTATGCCCTTAACCTAAAAGACCAACAGCGCGAAATCATTCAACAGGTGATCTTTCGTTTGCTCTAGTTGCAGGGGCCATTCAGTAGAAATAATAACTTTCTACAAGCTCTTTGCTGATTCCCTGGTCTTGAAATGCCGCATCTAAAAAAAGATGCCTAACAAACAACTTGTCGACGAGTACCAACCCAATAAGAACATTTTTGAGAGCGATGTATTTTTTGAAATCGGACCCAAACTTATCCACCTCAAGTTTGGATTCAGCTTCAATCACCCACTCAAAGTAAAGAGGGTGCTCTATTACTGAGAGGGCATAAAACTGCAGGCCGTGTTTTTTTAACGTTGCGCCGTAAGGACAGTGCAAACAATAGTTTTTACAACAATGACCGCGGTTTTTAAGAGACCAAGAGCTCATCGCTCCTTCAACATCTTTGGGGGTCAGAAGTTTATGGGCGCCCACTCACTCATTACCTATCGGCCGCTGATCTTCACTTCGAAAAGCGGCTTGATAGAGCTGGCGAGATTGCTCAGGTTTAGGAGTGTAATCTTTGAGAAACGGGAAGCTCTTCAAAAGACTCTTTTTTAATTTCATCAGACGCTTTACGCTAGTTTGGAGCGCCGTCTTTTGTCGCTCTACTTTTACCATTAAGGCCAGTTTATGCTCTTCGGGCAAGGCCTTTGCCGAAGAAAATCTTATGGCCTGCTCTCTTCCAACCCAGCCCGAATTAATTAAGGAATTTAGCTCGCCATTCATCGCCTCAATTCTGTCATATAATCCGTACAGCAAAACCTGGCCTCGGCGCTCAAGTGATATCCCAGTATCATCTCCAAACTTTGCGAGCTCCAGTTCAAAATCTTTAAGAAGAGAGGTGATCACCTGTTCTTTTTTTAACTGAATTTCAATTTCGCTGAGTTGGCCCTTTAATGCCTCACTCTCGGGAAAAAGTGCCACTGAAAATCCACTACGAATTCCAATGAAGAGCAAAAGATATGGAAGATATTTGACCACAGAGACTTATCTTGTCACGGAGTTCTGCCGATAGTCTACGCATGCGGTTTACTCCACGGTCTATTTCACTGGCCATTCTACGTGGGCTCATGGGTTTCATGTGCCTAAGCACGGCCTACAGCGCCGATGACAGTTTTTATTATTATCACCTTCATCCTCAAGAAACATTGGAGACACTAGAATTCAGCTTAGGAATTTCCAGAGAGAAAATATCTCAGAAACTTTTCGCTAAGGGGCGCAGTTTAAAATTTTCGAAACAATTTGTCGCCCACACCTGTAATCTTTGGCTTCTCCGAAATACAATTTTGGTAAAAAAACGATTGAAAACAAAAACTGAGCAAGAAAAATTTTTGAAAAAGCATCCCAATTGCCAAAACCAAGGTCCAGAAGTCCTTAGCGACCCTTATCAAATCCAATTGGCATTGAAACTACAGCATGAGGAAGTTTCACCTCTCAACTATTGGAAAATTCTCGAAGAGATTCAATAATCCATCATAAACAACGGCAAAGGCCCTTGTTCTAAAAACCGATCATGGAATTCAGTCAGCTTAAACTTGTCACCCAACTTCGTTTTGGCCAAGGCCCTTTGATCTAAAATAAATTTCATTCCAATCTTATAGCTTGTGGCCTGTCCCGGTAGGACTAAATAGCGCCTCACTGAGCGCAAGGCCTGCTCTCTTGAAAAAGGAGTGTTGCGCACGAAGTATTCCACTGACCTTTGAGGAGTCCACTTAAAAGCGTGAAGGCCAGTATCGACAACCAGGCGAACGGACCGAAGAAGCTCCATCGATAGCTGTCCAAATTGATCCCACGCAGTCGGATAGAGTCCAAGCTCACCAGCTAATCGCTCAGCATAAAGCCCCCAGCCTTCAGTATACGCATTGGGGGCATTTTGCTTGCGAAAGCTTGGCAATTGTTCATCTTCGACCAATTTGGCCAGCTGCATATGATGCCCTGGAATGGCCTCATGAAAAGCAAGGGCCCGCATTTCATAACGAGACACCGCTTGCATGTCATGAAGATTAACGTAATAAATTCCGGGACGACCTCCGGATTCGCTAGGTTGATTATAAAAGGCAAGTCCTGCTGATTTTTCTCTATAGGCCTCGACCGGTTTCACTTCCAAAGGCGTTTTGGGTGGGCGCGATAGAACTTCAGAGATTTTAGCCTGGGCCTCGTCAATAATTTTTTGAGTTTCTGCCAGGTAGCTCTGCTTTCCAGCACTCGTTGAGGGAAAGTATTGTGAACGACTTTGCTGCACAAATTTAAACAGTCCTTTTAGCGTTTGACCCCGGTGACCCAATTGAGGTGCTAGTGCACGCATGGCCTTTTGAATCCGGGCCACTTCTTTGAGTCCATAGTGATGAATTTCTTTGGCATTCATTGTGGTTGTGGTGTGGTAGCGCAAACTTTCTCGGTAATATTCAGAACCATTGGGAAGTTGCCAAGCAGCTCCCCAATAACTCTTGGAAGATTTTTTATTGCGACGCGATTTTAAAAAAGCCTTAAGGGATTTGTAGCCAGATAGAAAACCTTTTTCGAAAGCGATTTCAAAACTCTTTTCATGCAACCTTGCTTGTTCTGGATTCAACTTTAGCGCAGAGAGCTTTTTCTTGAAGTCTGCGATGACAGGATGACCGGCCTTTACTAGAAGTTTTTCTATATCGGCCAAGGCCAATTCTACGACAAATGAGGGCAGCCAAATTCCTTTTTTCTCTGCGGCCTCGGTCCAATTCATTGTTTGTTCTAGGCGTTTTTTCGCATCAAGAACCCGGGAAATATAATCCAAGATATGTTGTTCGTTTTCTACCAAATGGAAATTAATAAGAAATTCCGGTAGATAAGACTGAACACCAAACATCTGGTTAATGGCGAAGCTGTGATAGCGAAAGGGCGCACTCTCAATTTTCTCTTCCAATAAATAGAGATAAAATCGGAGATGAGTTTGGTAGGCATCACTTAAGCGGTCAACTTTGAATGCTTTGAGTTCTTCAGTTCTTGCTCGAGCTTTGCGGACATCCTGCTTTGACTTTTCTTCAGAGATTTCGTCCCACTGACCATACCGAATCTTTTTACCAACCGTGGCCGCAAATTCAGGGGAGTCTTCCAAATCTTCTTGAAAAGCACGCTCAAAAAATTGGTTGAGGGCCTTTTCGGCCCGACCTAAATTTTGATTCGGCCCGGTGGAGCAAGAAAAAAAACCCAGGCATAAACAAAGTATCGCAATAAAGGTTCTAACAAAGCTTACGTAGCACATACTGTAAAATTCCTCCGTGACGGTAGTATTCGAACTCATCCTCTGTGTCCAAACGGCAAAGCAGCTTTAATTCTTTTTGTTCTCCATCAACAGTAGTCACAGTCGCTGAGACTTCACTGCCAACCCCAAGATTGGAAAGATTTTTGATGTCCCAGATTTCTTCGCCAGTCAGAGAAAGACTCTTTCGATCCTGCCCGCCCTGGAATTGCAGCGGAAGAACCCCCATACCAATGAGATTAGAGCGGTGAATTCTTTCGAAACTTTCGACGATGACGGCACGAACTCCCAAAAGAAGTGTTCCTTTCGCGGCCCAATCTCGAGAAGAGCCAGTACCGTATTCTTTACCTGCCACAACAACGAGCTCTCGATTTTCTTTTTGATACTTCATAGCGGCATCATAAATAGGCATGACCTCGCCACCCGGAAAATACCGAGTCAGCCCGCCTTCTTTTCCGCCAAGCATTTCGTTCTTAATTCTAATGTTGGCGAAAGTTCCGCGCATCATGACTTCATGATTTCCTCGCCGCGAGCCATAGGAGTTAAACTGCTGCGGAGAAATTTTTCTGTCTTTAAGATATCGACCGGCGGGTGAATCAGGCGCAATAGCGCCGGCAGGCGAGATATGATCAGTTGTCACAGAATCCCCGAGCACGGCGAGAGTTCTCGCTTGAGTGATATCTTTTATTTCTGAAGGACTTCGACTCATTCCTTGAAAATAAGGCGGATCTTTAATGTAGGTCGAATCTCCTTGCCACTGATAATTCAAACCCGCTGTTAACTCAATGGACTTCCAACGCTCCTCTCCAGAAAAAACATCGGAATAGCGCTTATCAAACATTGCTGGGGTCAGGGCCTTCTCAACGGTTTTGATGATTTCGTCCTTACTTGGCCAAATATCTTTTAAATAAACGTCATTCCCCTGCGGATCTTTGCCTAAAGAATCTTTGGTAATATCGATGTTAAGATTTCCTGCAATAGCATATGCCACGACTAACGGCGGCGATGCTAAATAATTGGCCTGAACATGGGAGTTGATCCGACCTTCGAAGTTCCGGTTACCAGACAAAACTGAAGTCGCTACTAAATCCCCTTCTTCAATTGCATCAGAAATTGGCCGAGGTAGTGGCCCAGAATTTCCAATACAGGTCGTACAACCATAGCCCACCAAATTAAAACCGAGATCATTGAGCGGGGCTTGAAGATCGGCAGCAAGAAAATAATCCGTCACAACTTGGGATCCTGGTGCCAATGATGTTTTGACCCATGGTTTTACTTTGAGGCCTCGTTCAACAGCTTTTTTCGCCAAAAGACCTGCGGCCATCATCACAGATGGGTTGGACGTGTTGGTGCAACTTGTAATGGCCGCGATCACAACATCGCCGTGCCCAACATCAAATTTTTCTCCCGTTACTGGGACTCGCTTACGCGTATTTTCTGACGATACTTTAAAAACTTCTTTTAAATCATGGGCGAATTTCTCGGCCGCCAACGAAAGCTCGATTTTATCTTGAGGTCTCTTTGGACCAGCAATAGAGGGAACAACATCTTCAAGCTGAAGCCGCAAAATATCGCTGTAGACCAAATCTTTTTCTGAGTCTTTTCTCCAAAGTCCCTGCTGCCTAGCATAGGCCTCCACTAATTGGACTTGTTCCTCTGGTCTTCCGGTAAACCTCAAATATCTTAGTGTCTCTTCATCGATCGGAAAAAATCCGCAAGTCGCTCCGTACTCGGGTGCCATATTAGCGATTGTGGCCCTATCTGCTAGGCTCAACTGGCCAACACCGGGACCAAAAAATTCAACAAACTTTCCGACCACACCGTGTTTACGCAAAATTTGTGTGACCGTTAAAACCAAATCAGTAGCGGTCGTTCCCTCTTTGAGCTGGCCCTCTAACTTAAGACCAACCACTTCAGGCAAGATCATTGAGACAGGCCGACCAAGCATTGCGGCCTCAGCTTCTATGCCTCCAACTCCCCAACCCAAGACCGACAATCCGTTGATCATGGTCGTATGGCTATCGGTTCCCACAAGGGTGTCGCAATAGGCGAGCGTCTCGTCACCGACTTTTTTCTGAAAAACCACTTGTCCCAAATATTCTAAATTGACCTGATGACAAATTCCTGTTCCAGGCGGAACCACTCGAAAGTTCTCGAAACTTTGCTGCCCCCACTTTAAGAACTGATACCGTTCCTGATTGCGCTCAAACTCGATTTTAACATTTTCTTCAAACGCGCCAGGCCTTCCAAAACTATCGACGCTCACGGAATGGTCGATCACCAAATCAACAGGTACGAGCGGATTAATTTCTTGAGCATCTCCGCCCAAATCAGTCATCGCATCTCTCATTGCAGCGAGGTCGACGATGGCCGGAACCCCGGTAAAGTCTTGCATTAAAACGCGGGCCGGATGAAAAGCAATTTCAGTTTGAGATTTTTTCTGCTTCAACCATTTTGAAAAGGCCAAGAGCTGATCTTTTTGCACAATCTTTCCGTCTTCATGCCGTAAAAGATTCTCCAAAAGCACTTTGAGAGCTCGAGGCAGCTCACTGAGATCACCGAGACCATTCTTTTGTGCCTCTTGCAAATCGAAAATCTGGTAGCTTTTATTACCAACGCTGAGGGATTTTTTACTTTTAAAACTATCGACCTGGTTGGTCACGGGGAGCTCCTTTAGTGGAAGAGAACTCCCCTAGTCTGCCTTTAAATTTGCGCTTCCGTCAAAATGAAGAACTAAAAAATAAATCCAAGACCAAGCTGAAGGGCCACCGAAGAAAAGTCTTCGCTATTTGCGGCAGTCAAAGTTCCCCGCCCCGTTCCGCTTGTTTCTTTATCATCAGGCTTGAAGGATCGATAAACAAAACCTATGCGAGGAACGAATGCTCCTAATTGAATTTCTAGACCGGCACTTGCTTCATAGAAAAGATCTCGAAAATACTCGTCTTCGGCACTGCTTACTAGTGATTCCCTTTGAAGCACACCGTAGCCCAATCCCACTCCTACGAAAGGTCTCCACAAGACGTCTGCAGTTTGAATTTCGTAATAGGCCAGTTGCCGGAGGCCAAAGCTAGTCATTTCAACGTCGCCCGTGTTGACAGCATTGTCATAGGTTCCAGTTGTGTAGGCGAGAAAAGGTGAAGTATTTAAAATAACATTAGAAGATGCAGCATACTCAATGGCAGCGGCGGCCTCAATGCCTCGAGTACTCATTTCTCCGGTTTCGAGCTGATTAAAATTTTGCTCAATAAAACCCAAACTCAGGTAAGACCTAAGAACTGCCCGAGTTTTTAGATGATTCGGCAGTTTAGCATCAGAGATAGGCGCCGCCTGGACTCGCTCATTGGGTTCGGCCAGTTGAGGCTCATCGAGAAAAAGGTCTCTGATTTCGTCCTCGCCGCTGAGGCCTTGAGCATTGGCCATGCCCATGACTGACAGGACTGTTAATATAGAATATAGCTTTTTCAAAACGCTCTCCTTGTATCTCATATCTTTAATAGAATCATTAAAAGCAAAAATCGTGCCTTCCTAGTCGGCCCAGATAGGTAGAATTTTCGACGAAAGTGATCTGATTTCAGACGTTTGTCGAGACTCTTAGCGGCCGCTTTTATTTTTTCGACGCTTGAAACCATAGTCAAGCGACTAAAACTTCGTTATAAATCAGCGCTTATGCTTAAACTAAAAAATATTGCAATTGTGGCCCACGTCGATCATGGCAAAACAACCCTCATCGATGGTCTACTCAAACAGTCCTCAAGCGTCGACCAGCGCAAAGAATTAGAAGAGCGGGTGATGGACTCCAATGAATTGGAGAAAGAGCGCGGTATTACTATTTCGGCCAAAAACTGCGCGATTCGCTGGAAAGATACCAAGATTAATCTCCTCGATACTCCCGGACATGCTGATTTTGGCGGAGAAGTTGAGCGGTCACTTATGATGGTCGACGGTATTTTGCTTTTAGTTGATGCCTCTGAAGGCCCTTTGCCTCAAACTCGCTTTGTTCTGGGTAAGGCCTTGGAACGAAAACTCAGAATCGGAGTCGTGGTCAACAAAATTGATAGGCCAGATGAACGCATTGATGAGGTGATTGAAGAAATTGAAACTCTTTTTTTGGATCTTGCCACTTTCTTGGGCCTTGAAGACTATGACCTCGATATTCCTTTTTACTACGCTTCTGGCAAAGATGGTTACGCCAAGGCCAAGCGAGATGAACCTAGCGAAAATCTATTTCCACTTCTTGATTTCATGGTGAGTGATTTTTTTCCTGCACCTACTGTTGGAGAAGGTGAAGGCCTTCAGTTACTAGTGACGAACCTTAAGTATTCTTCCTATTTAGGACAACAAATTGTCGGCCGGATTCACCGAGGCGAAATCAAAAAAGGATTGATGTATACTCATTGCGACCGCGACAGGAAAGACAAAAACTTTAGAGTGAGCAATGTCCAGATATTTGATTCTTTAGGAACGGCCGAGGTTTCTTCGGCAAGTGCAGGTGAAATTGCAATTATCTCTGGGCTAGAAGGTGCACAGATTGGAGACAGCCTTGTTTCTCAGGAAAATGTTGAACCTCTCGAGCGTGTTGAAGTCGATCCACCAACCGTTTCGGTTACTGTATCAGTCAACACCTCGCCAGGCTCTGGAAGAGAGGGCGAATATCTCACAAGTCGTAAGCTGAGTGATTATCTAGAAAATGCTTGTAGAAATAATGTTGCCCTGCAATTTGAACCCACTGAAGATGCCAAGGTTTTTGAGCTTAAAGGCCGAGGTGAATTGCAATTGGTGATTGTATTCGAAGAAATTCGCCGCCAGGGATTCGAACTTATGGTCGCAAGACCTCGAGTCGTGTTTAAAGAAATCGATGATCAAAGGCATGAACCATTTGAACGAGTTGTTTTAGATATTCCCACTGATTCGGTCGGGACAATTACAGAATTACTTTCTAGTCGCAAAGGAATTATGTCGGGGCTTTTGCCATTGAATGAAGAGCGCACTCGACTTGAGTTTGAGTGCCCATCGCGGAGTTTGATAGGCTATCGCTCACAATTTCTTACCGATACTAGAGGCGAAGGTACAATGTCTTCAGAATTTTTAGGCTATCGCCCCTATGCCGGAGATCTGCTATCCAGACAAAACGGGGCCATTATTTCGGATAGGGCCGGCAAAACGACGCCCTATGCTCTCTTTAATCTTCTCTCCAATGGAAAGCAATTTGTGAGGCCTGGTGAGCAAGTTTATGAGGGCATGGTTGTTGGTGAGCACACCCGAAAAAATGATACAGTCGTCAATGCCGTCCGAGAAAAGCATGTTTCAGCTGTTCGTACGGCAGGTAAAGATGAGAATATTATTTTGCCACCAGTCCCTGAGCGCACACTTGATTGGGCGCTTTCTTGGATTGATGATGATGAATGGGTTGAGATAACTCCTATCAATGTGAGAATTCGAAAGAAAATATTAGAATCCAATAAGAGAACAGTGATTCGGTAGCATAAATATTCTATTTTTTATACTGCTCACTCTGCAGACCGATCACAAAAAGAGCGCTCTGTCTGAGAAAAGTTTCACAAACGTTCAGGTGTTCCCAGTATTTATACTTTTCAAATAGCTGTAAACTATGAGCTCATGGTTAATTTTGGAATTTTCCTAGAAGATGAACTGGGCGAAAAGACGCTTCCACAGCGACTGCTTATCTCATTGGCCGTTGTTGAACTTCTCAAGACACAGATTAGTAAAAATTTAATAAGTCTTGATTTTTGTCCTGAAAATCTTTTGTATAATCGAAAAAAAAATTTATTTTCGGCAGTATCTTCCCGTTTTGTAATTCCCGAAGGTCAACTGAAGCTTCACTCCAAAGTCGACTTCAAAAATTTTACAAATCCGGCATACCTGACACCTGAACACACCGGAAAAGGTTCCAGTGAACCCTGCAGGCAGACTCCATTTTATAGTTTAGGAATTCTTCTTTACAAAATCTTGACGAACTCACTGCCCTATGAAGGAAAAGACCTACTTGATTGGTCCTATGCCCACCTCTCTCTAAATCCAAGACCTGTATTTGTGGCCGACTTTCCAAATATCGAAACTCCACTTTCACAGATTTTGCTACACCTCTTGAATAAGCATCCTCACCTTCGCTACGCCTCGATGAATGATCTTGAATCTGATTTAAAAAAGGTCATGGATATGACTGAAAATCCGTCACTCCAAAGTTCTCTTCACCTGAAAGCACCGAAGCTCAAGGAAAGGTTAATACTATCGTCTAAGACCTATGGCCGAGACGAAGAGATTTCTCTCTTGCAACAAAAGTTTTCCCATTTTACCGAAAAAAAGTACTCTCAGCTTTTTCTCATCAGCGGCGAACCTGGTTCAGGGAAAACAACTGTCGTGAACGAGGCCTTTAAGAACTTAAAAGGTCTGACTATTCTTCGGGGAAAATTCGATCAATATCAGCGCGGATTGCCTTACGAAGGAATTCTACAGGCCATAAAAAAAGAACTCCCCCGTATTATCCTAAAACAAGATTCTCAGCATTCACCATTTAGAGACAAGATTGAGTCTCTTTCGGAAAAAAATAAAACTGCGCTCTTTCAACTTCTTCCCGAAATAGGACAATTTGCGGACGAGCACAACCCTCAACTCAAATCGCATGATAGAAATGATGCCGTTAATTCCCCTGCTGAGCTTAATACTCTTTTCTCGCAACTGATAAGTTTTATTGCTGAAGAATCGACCGCAATGATTGTGTTTCTTGATGATATCCAATGGGCCGATAATTCATCGCTCAGTTTTATCCAAGAGGTAATGGAAGAGTGGTCTAATGAATCTCATTTTTTAGTTTGCGCCGTACGCGATAACGAAATCGAACCCAATACCTATTTAGAAAAAGTTTTCAGAGACCTTTCTGTTAAACCGCAGACTACTCTGCTCCAAATGAAAGACCTGAGTAAAAAAGAAATCAGTGAATTATTAAAAGATAGCTTCGAGTTGGAAGAACCGTTATTAGGAGATTTGACCCAAGTTATCTGGGATAAGACAAATGGAAATCCATTCTTTGCCAGTTCTATGATTCGGGAGTTCTTTGATTCAGGTCTCTTGTTTTATGAACCAAGGGAGAAAAATTGGCTAGCAGATCTTGAGGCCTGTCGCGCTCTACCGCATACCGATAATGTACTTGAACTCATTTCTAAAAACGTTAACCAGCTCGATGAGGCAAAAAGAAACGCCCTTAATACAATCGCCTGTATTGGAGAAGACTTTAGTACAAAAAGGTTGGCAAAAATCTTACAGATATCAGAGTGGGATACAAAGCAACTTCTCAATTTCTTTTTTGAACATAAGATTTTAAAACAGAATTTTCACGGCAAACAAGAGATCAATTTCTATCACGATAAAATCCAACAGGTCTGTTATGGCCTTTGTGATGAACGCGAAATTAAAAAGCAACATCTCGTTATCGCTCAGGAATTATTATCCAGTTCTGATAGGCCCTCCGAAACCGACGCCACATTTCGCATCATCGCTCATCTAGAACATATCGAACAATCAGTTTTCAACGAACATCCTGAGTACCTAGAAATGTATTTACAGGGCGCACGAAAAAGTATGGCCGCAGGGTCTTTTGAGCTCTCCACACGATTGTATCAGAAAATTTTGAAAAGCTTCTCTAGCGATAATCTGCAACCTCAGAATTTATTAGAATCGACCATTGCCCTTGAGGCCTGTGAAAGTTTTTTAAATAGTTCAAGGTATGAGGAATGCTTACAGGTTCTGGAACAGCAAGAAAATTGTCTCTCGGGAAATGATGACTTACTGATTGAATGCTATAGGATTCGGGCCTTATGCTTCAACGCTCTTGGAAGACATACAGCAGTAATCGAAAATGCACAGAACGCATTAAAGCTAATTGGTTATAATATTAAACCAATCCATGCTGGCACAGTCCTCAAAACAATGGCCTATTTGTTCTTTAAACTTCGAGGTCTTGATCCTAAGAGTCTTAAAAAAAATTCATTGGGCACACCTGGACAACAAAGAGCTGCCCAGGCCATGGCATTATTTGGGATTTTGATTCCGCCAACCTATAAAGTTGCACCGAAGCTTTTGGTCGATGTCGTTCTCTTAGGAATGAGGCTCAACGCAAGATTTGGAGTGGATAGAGCAGGGCCTAGCAATATTTCATTTTTTGGAATCGCTTTGATCCATGAGTTTAAAAAAATACAGCTTGGAAAAGAGTTCATTGATAGAGCATTAGAATTTGCAAAAGACTATGGAGACCATAGGGTTATGGCAAATACTCAGCTGCATGCCTTGGCCTTTGGCTCTCATCGATATTCTCCTCTTGTGCAAAATATCCCTGAATTGCGTTCATGTTTCGAGTTTTCTATGCAATGGGGCTATCACGAAATGGCCGCTTACGCCGCCTTCTTCAAGGTTCAAAGAGAGCTTCTCATTGGAAAAAACGTCAATGACTGTAGAAAAGAGATGTTGAGCTATTTTCAACTTTTTAAAAATATTAATCTCACGGGTGCCTTAGGATTTTGCGGTTCTGGATATGCTTTAAGCAAGAACCTGGAAGAGCCTGGGTTTAGAGAGCATAACTCTTTTACCTGCGATATCTACAATGAGGAAGAAAGCCTCCAACGTTGTCTGAGTAAAGGAGAGGACAATGATCCTTTCATTCTCTATTGCCAGAAGCTTTATCTCTGTTGCCTTTATGACCTTATAGAACCTGCAAAATCCTATCTCGAAAAGCTTGATGTCATTCACCAACCGCGGCTGTCTTTTTCGCTTATCTCCTATTATTTTTTCCACGGAACGCTCATCCGTTTTAAGTTGCTAGATATGTTAAGGGACTTAAAGGAACAAAAGCACCACCTCAAAAAAATCCATGAAGCTTTAAAAACCCTAAAATATTTTGCAGAGCATGTGCCAGAAGATCATCTCTACAAGGTCTATATTATCGAGGCCTTATTAGACTTCAGAAAAAACAATTTCAGATCAGCAATAAAGTCTATGGGTCTTGCGGAGGCCAGGCTGCTGACTTCTACAAATGTCAAAGGAATCTATCAAAACGAACTGGGTCTGCTTTATAAGACCCTGGCGCAGTTTTGGTTGCATATTGGAAATCGGTTGCTTTTTAAAGCTTATTTAGAACAATCAATAGCAAGATTTTCGCAATGGGGCGCTAACGGAGTCGCTTATTACCTGCGGGGTCTTGTTAACGATGAGTCCATTGACGCTCCACGGATGGGCAACAAACACACGCAAAATTTTAGCTCCGTTGATCAAAGGGCGTTCATCGAGGCCGCAAGATCGATGAGCTCTGATATCGAATGGGAGAAGGTTGCAAAAAATGTAATTTCGGTCATGATGAAATTGGCCGGAATGAATAGAGGTATGCTTTTTCTGTGCCAAAGTTCCGACATCACACTTCAAAAAATCTTCAAACTCGAAGATAACACGATGGAAATTGTTTCGGAGACGGTTCCAGACGATAGAGATCTTCAAAGTGACGCTGTCCAAGCATTCGTCTATCAATGTGCCCAGAAAAAAGCTGCAACATATGTCTCTCGCCAAAACGGAGATAAAATAGAAAAAATTCAGTCCGCACTTGCCCTACCGATGATCTCCGGTAGTGAGCTGGTGGGCATTATTTATTTAGAAACAGAAAATTCTTATCTCAATTTCTCTGAGGAAAATATTGAAATGCTGCAGGTCTTGGCGACTCAGGCATCTAGCACTTTCAAGAATTCAATGCTCTACGTTCAGCTGCAGAGCTTTAATAAAACTCTTGAAAAGAAAGTGAAAGAGCGAACCGCTGATTTGAGAAAAACAACTGAAGAACTAGAACTCCAAGTTCAACAAACTCAAAAAAATCAAAAAGAAAAAGAAAAAGCTCAAGCCGAACTTCTATCACAGTCCAGACTAGCAGCAGTCGGAGAGGTGGCCGCGGGAGTTGCGCACGAAATTAATAATCCAATCCATGTAATTTCCATATCAATGAGTCTTTTAAAAAGGGCCAAACAAAAAGAAAAGCTGACCGACCAGTTGTTATTCAAGACTCTCGATAGCATCGAAGAGACAGTCACTAGAATTTCTAAAATCATTTCTGGTCTGCAAGTCGTCTCTCGAGAACAAGATCATGAGAGCTTCGCTGAGACCAGTTTTAAAGAGATTTTGGAAGACTGCCTCGCTATTTTTTCAACTAAAATTCGGGCCCAGGGAGTCAGTTTAAAAACCGACCTGAAATTCAATAGCCTTTATGAGGATTCTTTTTTTGGAAAAAGAGTTCAGCTTGCTCAGGTTTTAGTCAATCTTTTAAACAATGCTTATCAGGCCGTGGAACATAAGAAAGTCAGAGAGATAGAATTGTGCTTGGACTTTAAAGAGGACAGCTTTTTTTTCACTATTAGCGATAGCGGTCCAGGTGTTTTGCTCCAGCATGAGAGCGTGATTTTTGAGCCATTTTTTACGACCAGGCCAGTGGGAAAAGGAACGGGTCTTGGACTGAGCCTGTCGCGGACTATTGCAGAGTCTCATTATGGAAGTCTTTCTTATCAACGAATCCACGACAAGACGGTATTTACACTTATGATTCCAAAAAATTATGATATGAAACTCAAAAATCAGGGGCCGATGGTATGAAGAGAGAAGATTTTGTCGTGTTATGTGTTGATGATGAGGATGCTATTAGAGAAGTCTTGGTTTCATTTTTTGAAATGGAAGGCTACCAGTGCTTGCAGGCCATCGGAGGACATGAAGCACTTGAAATTGTAAAAAATAAAACAGTCCACTTCGTCGTTTCTGATATTCGGATGCCTCAGGGTAACGGCATTGAGTTATTGAATTCTATCCAAGAATATAATCCCGAACTTCCCTCGATTCTCCTAGTATCTGGCTATAGTGAATTATCGAGAGAAGACGCTATTAAAAAAGGCGCGATTGATCTTCTCGTCAAACCAGTGAAACTGGAAATTATTTTAGAAAAAGTGGAAAATGAGTTTGAGAAAATAAGCGGCAAGCCTTTTTAAACTGCTCCCTTTCAATGGACCAAAATTTTTAATTTAGCGATTTTCTCACACTAATTTTTACTTTTGCGTGTTCTATTAACCGTTGGAGTTCAAGAAAATTTGACTCTCAAGGAATGGGTTTCCGTAAGTCTAGGCGGCCCTCGTTTTAATCAGTTCCTCATTATGAAAATTCAAATAGATATCGAGGTGATCCTGAAGAGCAGATGCTTTTTTGGTTGTGCACCAGGTTCGTCTAATGAGGCGGTTCACATTTGCTCGAAGCATTGCCAGTGTGTGATTGACGCTAAAAAGTGGATCTCGAATCATTTTTTTGAGCTCACCCTGACCGGCAATTGTACTCTTTGCTCCGAGGTAGCGAACATGTTTTACGCCCGGGAGGATTTTTGCGATCAATCCTGGATAAAAATTATGCTCATCACTTCGGATACTTGCTCCCAGCTCAAGGGAGTCTTTGATTTGAGTTAGAACCGTCCTAATTCCTATCTTCCGATGATCTGGGCGGTATCCGTATTTTTTTCGAGAAATTGCAGCGAGGTGCCCAAAAGCAGGCATAGAGCAAACACTCAGAGACAATATCGTTCTTGTTTTTGTATCCGCAACCAAGGGGACCGATAGCGGTTTACACTTAGTGTGCTCAGAAGTGATGAGATCATCTAACTGAACGTCATCAAAAATGGATTTCTTTAAAAGCTCTGCCTGCTTCACTCTCGCCTGTTGTGCCAGAAACTTAAGCTTCCGAGCAACTGTTTTGAGATTGATATTTAAAATCATCGCAATTCTCCTCTGAGAGACACCTGAGCAAAGAAGAATTTTTACCGAAAAGTTTTTATTGCGTTTTTTTTGACGATAGCAAGGATGGAAACTCGCTGCAGAAAATCTTTTCCCACAACTCTTGCACCGGTATCGCGGAATTTTCTTACAATCACTTTTGCGAATAAAAGACCCTGCATTTGAAATTTTCATAGATTGGCAATTTGGGCATTTCTTCATGCCCTGGACTGGTGCAAGAAGGCGATGAAAAAGAAAATGGTCTAAGTACTCAAAATGATTAGGACAATCAAAGGGAGCAGTTTATATGTGCAAAGCTCTATCTTCCGTCGCTGCCAAGCAGGCCTCTTTCATTGCCTCAGTAAATGTCGGATGGGCATGGCTCATCCGGGCCACATCTTCAGCGCTGGCACGAAATTCCATAGCAACGACCGCTTCGGCAATCATATCTGCTGCCCTGGCACCAACCATATGGACGCCCAAGATTTCATCAGTATTTTTATCGGCCAAAACCTTGACCATACCTTCAATTTCTCCAGAGGCCCTTGCTCGGCCTAGTGCCCGAATTGGAAAGCTGCCTTTTTTATATTCTTGGTTTTCTTTTTTGAGATCTTGTTCTGTTTTACCTACTCCAGCAACTTCGGGCGAAGTATAGACGACACTTGGAATCAAATTATAATTGATGTGTGGTTTTTGTCCGACAATCACTTCGGCCACTAAAACTCCTTCTTCTTCGGCCTTGTGGGCAAGCATCGCGCCAGTTGTGACGTCCCCTATAGCATAAATATGGGAATGCTTTGTCTGGAGCTGATCATTGGTTGGAATTCTGCCTCTCTCGTCAGTTTCCAAAGAGAGATTTTCTAAACCAAGCCCATCGGTATAGGGTTTTCTGCCTACCCCAACCAGACAAATTTCTGCCTCAAATTGAACTTCACTGCGATCACTTTGTTTTTCTGCATGAACCACGACGCCGGATCCAGTAATTTCCACGCTTTTGACGGCGTGAGAGAGTGCAAACTTCATTTTCTCTTTTTTCAGAACTCGAGTCAGTTCTTTGGAACAATCCATATCCATGGAGGGGATAATTCGATCGGCAAACTCAACGCAGGTAACTTCACTTCCGAATCGATTATAAACGGAGCCAAGCTCGACTCCAATAATTCCCCCTCCGATTAAAATCATACTCTTTGGAATTTTTTTTAATTTGAGGGCCTCAGTAGAGGAAATGACGGACTTCTTATCAATCTCAATTCCAGGAAGGGTCGAAGGTTTAGAACCAGTAGCGATAACAAAATGCTTGGCAGCAATATTTTCAGTTGTCTCACCTTTCACTTCAATTTCTTTTTCATTCAGAAAAGAGGCATGGCCATGAAGAACTTCAATTTTATTTTTCTTCATCAAAAATTCAACACCGCTGCAAGTTTGGTCGACAACATCTTGGACGCGCTTAATGGTCGTTCCAAAATTGAGCTTATAATTTTCGACTTCTATTCCATGACTCTCAAAAGCATGAGCAATTTCATGATAACGGTCTGCAGAATTTAAAATTGCTTTAGAGGGAATACAGCCAACATTTAAACAGGTCCCGCCGAGAGTCGGATAGCGCTCCACGATAGCGGTCTTAAGACCCAATTGAGCACAGCGGATGGCGCAAACGTAGCCTCCTGGGCCTGAACCAATGATGACGACATCAAATTGTTTCATAAACTATACTCCTAAAAGCATGCGCGATGGAGACTCTAAAAACTCTTTTACCATTTTCAGAAAACTCACGGACTCTCGTCCGTCTACTATCCGGTGATCATAAGACAAAGCGAGATACATGATAGGACGAATTTCGACTTTACCATCGACCGCTACAGGACGTTCAACAATATTGTGCATTCCTAAAATCGCCGACTGAGGAGCGTTAATAATCGGTGTTGATAGCATAGAACCGAACACTCCGCCGTTAGTAATCGTAAATGTTCCGCCCTGCATTTCCTCCAATGAAATCTTATTATCTCTGGCCTTTGAAGCAAGTTCAATAATCTTGGCCTCGATATCATTCATGGCCAGTTTTTCTGCATTTCTCACAACTGGGACGACCAGCCCTCGTTCAGTCGATACCGCCACCCCGATATCGCAGTAGTGATGGTAAATGATGGATTCATTTTCAATTTTGCCGTTCACCGCAGGAAATTCTTTAAGCGCATGACAGACAGCTTTTGTGAAAAAAGACATAAACCCGAGACCAACCCCGTGCTTAGATTTAAATGCTTCTTTGTATTTCTTACGAAGCTCCATTACTGCCGTCATATCCACTTCATTAAATGTGGTGAGCATAGCGGTCTGGTTTTTGACTTCAACCAAACGCTTGGCAATTGTTTTACGCAAACCACTCATGCGTTTTTTCTCGGTACTCCGCTCAGAGGATGCGTTTTGAGTTTGTGTTTGCGCTTCACTTTGTTTTTCTTGCGGCTTGTCTACCTTCAGAGCATCACTCTTCGTGACCCGACCACCGGGCCCACTTCCTTCTATTTCACTAGAATCAATTCCTTTTTCACTGAGAATTTTTCTAGCGGCCGGCGACGGATGACCTTCGACACTCGATGCATCGGGAGTTTCTTTAGGGACTTTCGGAGGAGACTCCTTTGAATTGGAATCTGCTTTCTTTGGACTATGATTATCGACATCAAGCTGACCAATGGTCTCACCGATTTTGACGGTCTCACCTTCCTGTTTTTGGATAGAAAGCTTGCCGGCACTCTCCGCCGTAAGCTCCATGGATGCCTTATCACTTTCGATTTCTACAATCGGCTCATCGAGTTCAACACTTTCGCCGTCCTGCTTTAACCAAGCGGCAATCGTCACTTCACTAATGGACTCACCGACCGTGGGGATGACAATTTTAACGCTCATGAGAAATTCCTAATTTTTCTATTTTGCAAATGATTTTTCCATCAAGTTTTGCTGCTCTTTTTTGTGATTTGCCGAAAATCCAGTGGCCGGAGACGCACTCTCTTTTCTCGCTGTCACATGAAAGCTATGAAACAAATCATAGCGCAAAAGAAAGCTCCAGGCCCCCATATTGATTGGTTCTTCCTGAACCCACATTTTAGAAACTTCGCCTAGAGATTGAAGAAGTTCACCTAACTTACCTAATGGTAGCGGATAGACTTGCTCCAAGCGAATAATAGCAACGTCATCATGACCGTGCTCTTCCTGATAACTCAAAAGATCATAATAAACTTTACCGCTGCAGAGAAGAACCCTTCGCAACTTAGAGCGCTGCTTTTCGAAATGAGGCGAAAGTAGAAACTCCTGAAATTTTCCGTTTGTCAGATCTTCTTTAGTAGAAACACACCGAGGATGGCGCAATAACGACTTAGGAGTCATAACAATGATTGGCTTACGAAAAGGCCAGGCCGTTTGTCTCCGAATAAGATGAAAAAAATTAGCAGGTGTGGTGCAATTGGCCACAATCATATTATATTCGGCGCAGAGCTGAAGAAATCTCTCTGGTCTCGCGTTGGAATGCTCAGGCCCTTGTCCTTCATATCCATGCGGCAAAAACATAAAGAGACCGCTCATTCGCTGCCATTTCGATTCGGCCGAAGAAAGAAATTGATCAATGACCACTTGGGCACCATTTGCGAAATCACCAAACTGAGCCTCCCAAATATTGATGTCTGTAGGTCGGCCTAACGAATAACCATACTCAAATCCCAGCGCGGCATACTCTGAAAGAAGAGAATTATAAATCCTAAATTTCGCTTGTTTCTCGGAGATATGATTAAGCCCGCAATAGGAGTCTTTCCCTTCTTGGTCAAAAATTTTGGCATGCCTATGGGAAAATGTTCCTCGCACACTATCTTGACCTGCCATTCTTACCGAAACACCTTGTTCGCACAAACTGCCATAGGCCAAAAGCTCGCCTAAGGCCCAATCGAGTTCATTGTCTGCATATTTTTTCTTGCGATCTTCTAATAATTTCTTGGCCTTGCGAATCGGATTTATACCATCGGGAACACTTGTAATGGCCTCCATAATTTGATCTAAGAGCTTAAGTTCAACCGCAGTTTCTGGAGAATCTTCAAAATCTTCCGGACGTGCCGGTCGCAATGACTTCCATTCCTCATCAGTGGGCTGTCCTTCGTAAGGAATTGGATTCTGCTTCACTTCCTGAAACCGGTCCTGGAGTCGTTGCTTGAAGCCCTTCTCCATGTCGTCTGCTAACTCTTTTTCAACGGAATTTCCTTGTATTAGCGACTCACGGTAAGTCTCTTGAGGATTTTTTTGTTTAGAGATCTTTTTGTAGAGGTCGGGCTGAGTGTATTTAGGCTCGTCGCCTTCATTGTGGCCGTGCTTTCTGTAGCAAACCATGTCGATAAAAATATCTTGATGAAACTTTTGACGAAATTCAGTGGCCAGCTCAACTGCGTAAACGACAGCTTCTGCATCATCGCCATTCACGTGTAAAATGGGAACATTGATGGTTCTTGCCACACTCGTGCAATAGTAAGACGAGCGCGCATCATCAAAATCAGTGGTGAACCCGATTTGATTATTGATCACAAGATGAATCGTGCCACCCACTTGGTAGCCAGGAAGCTGAGACATTTGCACCATTTCATAGACTACGCCTTGACCGGCCACGGCAGCGTCTCCGTGGATAATAATAGGAACAATTTTATCGAGATTCTCACTGTACAAAATATCACTTTGCGCCCGCGCGTATCCCATAACAACTGGGCCTACGGCCTCAAGATGCGAAGGGTTTGGCATAAGTTTTAAGTAAACTTTTTCCCCAGAAGGTGTTTCCGTTTGCGAGTGAAATCCCAAATGATACTTCACATCACCATCACCCATTGTTGAATCAGGAATGGGCTGTCCTTCAAACTCACTAAAAATATACTCATAAGTTTTGCCCATAATATTGGCCAGAACATTAAGGCGCCCTCTGTGTGCCATTCCGATGACAACTTCTTCGGCACCTAGTTGAGCAGAGCGGTTGATAATGGCATCAAGCGCCGGAATTGCATTTTCACCACCCTCCAAGGAAAATCGCTTTTGACCTACAAATTTGGTATGGAGAAAGTTTTCAAAAATAACTGCAGAATCAAGCTTTGATAAAATTCTTTTTTTCTTTTCGAGAGGAAAGCTCCATTCAAGGGCAGATGTCTCATAATAATCTCGAAACCACCTGCGGATCTCGGTATCATTACAATGCATGTACTCGACACCAATGCTGGAGCAGTACAGCTTTTCCATATGCTCGATAATTTTCTTCAGAGAAAGTTTGCCAAGACCCAGATATTGTCCGCAAAGGCTGGGATGCTCTAAATCATCGGTAGAGAGTCCATAATCACTCAACGCGAGATGGGGATGCCGATCCTTTCTCTCACGTACGGGGTTAGTTTTTGCAAGCAAATGACCACGCGCTCGGTATGACTGAATCAAGCGGTAAATGCGAAACTCTCGATCGATGTCCTCTTTTTCTAATGAACCGGCCTCTAGTGACCCCGGGCCCTCTGAACCCAAATCCCCTGCGGCCCGAGTCATGGCCAAGTCAAATCCTTTAAAGAAATTATGCCAACTCTCCTCTACAGCAGAGGGATCATTACGGTAGCGCTGGTAGAGCTGATCGATATAGCTATTATCGGAAGAGCTAATAAAACTAAAATCCATGAAATATATCCCACTTTCAAAAGCTGATTTGCACAAAAAACTCGCTCATTAAATTAATCTTTTCTCAGCACTCTTGGCAAATCAATCTCAGTTTACCGTTCAACAAATGAAAATGAAGAAGTTGGAAAAAATTGTTCTTAAGTGATCTTAGTCAAGGAAGCGTGCAAGCTCGGTAATGACATCTTCTGGAATTTGATGGCCCCCACTGAAAGAATGGAAGAGCGCTTGTTTATCGATTTTTTTCAAATATTCATGCAAGGTTTGACCTTGGTGATAAGGAATAACTGAGTCGGAGACTCCGTGAGATTGGAAAAATTGCTGGTTTGACCACTTGAAATTTAAGTGTTCCTCGCCTAGCAAGGCCGTAGATAAGAGAGCAATTTTTTGAGCAAGGCCCCCGCAATGGAAACTCATCATGCCACCCTGACTAAACCCTACTGTTGTCAGCTCAGAGTGCCTCCGGCCCAGCTCCTGAAAAACTTCGGTTAACTGCTGACGGGATTCAAGAAAACCGGCGGGGATATCAACTGAAGAATCAGATGAATTGTCTATCCTTCCAGAGTTTGCCAACTGTAAGAGCACCTTTTCCGTAAGGGGAAACCAAGCTCGACCGCCGAATTCAAGCTGGAAGGTCCCCTCTATAAAATACCAAGAAAGTTTATTTCTGGTTGAAGCACTCAGCTTGGATTCGAGAATATCTTTTAACGGAATCAGATCCGAAGCGTCAGCACCATAGCCATGCAAGAAAGCAACTGCACAATCTGCCTCGCCTGCACCAAGTTCAGGAGCAAGATGATAGTAGAGGTTTAGAGAACCAAGAGTTTCTTTTTGTAGACTTTTTGTAGACATGAATGACTCGGCATTTTCCTATTTAAGACGACCTAAGTCAGTCAGAATTGCTTTAATTTCCACCAATTCTTTTTTTAAATCGGGATTTCGCTGATAAATTTTTTTCAGAAGCTGAATCACTTTGTATTCCGCAATCTTTATTTCTGAGTGTATCTCCGCTACATACTGCACTTTAGATTCAGCTACGGCCAGACGAACCCGTGTTCTCGGATCAGTTCTGTCATCACTCGTTGGATTTTTATCAAACTTGGGATCAATATCTGAGAGATTCCTAATATTGGCCTTCTGCATCTTTTCTTTTTTTATTTGCGTGGAGGTTTGTTCTCGAGGTGGGCCCATTCCTGGCGCCTTTACCCGAAACTCACGTAGTTTCATTGGTTTTGATGCATCCCCTTGTTCCGACTCAGCACTCTCAGAACCTTTTTTGAAATGAGGCAGAAAACTACTTTCTAATTCCGTTTTGCGCTTCCTCTCAAAAGAGCTGGATTTCTGTTTGCCTCCGATCGGAGCAACTTTCGAAGGGTCCACCGAATTAGTGAGGATTTCATGGGAATCTGAAGAATCCTCCAATGTTTTATGAAGTTTATTTCGAAGCTCAATTGTGCGAGTCCCAGGTCCTTTAATTTTGCGCAAGCTTTTAGAGCCGGTGGCCGCCGGACCTTTGCTTGCCGAAAAAGAAGATCGATTACTCTGCTCTACCGAAGGCGTAACGGGGGATTCTTTTTCTGTAGGTGCTTTTTTTTCAGACGCCTGCGACTGCGCCAATAGTTTGTCATCAATTTGAGAAACACTAAATTCTAGATCAACCTGAGGCAGCTCGTCTTTGGCCTCTTCATCATCTTCAAATTCTAGCTTGAGATCTTCACCTGCCATAGCCAAATTTATCGGATCTTCTCGCAAAGATCTAAAAACACTCTGATAATAACTTGCCCTCAATAGTCGGGTTTATTTGAAAAAAAATTTCACTTAGATTTTTTTGGGTTCTGCCGAAGATAATTTATCGGAGACCATCACGTGCTGAGATACTATCACTACATCGCCTATCTGGGACTAGGGTTGTTTCCTCTCTGTTGGACTTTTTGGCCAGACCTAGGCAAGGACTCTATTACGAGCTCTACCTTTTTACAGTCATTCTTTCTTGTTCCTTATCTCACTCTTCTCATTCTCAGTATCATGGGACTTAAGCTAAACCTGACCCGTATTTTTTTGGTCTCACTTGTTTTTCTTTTAAATTATCTTTGCCTCAATCAGGCCCAACTCTTTGCGCCGCTCAAATTAGGACTGTTTTCTCTTCCGATGATTTGTGCATTTGCAACGCCGACTGCTTTTTGTTTGCTTTTCTTTGGCCGGGAAACACGTCCTTTTTCACTTCGCTTTCTCGTCCGGCTGATCACCATTTTCGCTCCATTTGCAGCAACAGCGGCCCTCTTTTTGTATGCACAAGATTACTTCATTCAAGCAACTCGTTGGACAGTTTACCCTGTTAGCAAACTGCGTATTCCCCAGCTGGCCCTCATTCCTATTGTGATTTTTGGATTACTCTCTATTCGCAGACATCAGAAAATCCGAATATTCGTGAATGCTTTGCTTATTACTCTGGTTCCGCTTTATCTCTGTTATAATGTGGCCCTGGACTCTTCTATCTCCCCTGAAATTCGTTCTTTTCAAATTAGCATTGGGATGGGGCTTATCTCGCTTGTGCTTTTACACGTTATGTTTTCTCTCTATTGGCAACGAGTCTACATTGACGAACTCACAGAAGTACCAAATCGCAGGGCCATGGATGAGTATCTTCAAACGCTTACAAAAGACTACACAATTGCAATGATTGATATTGATCTCTTTAAGAAATTCAACGACGACCATGGTCACTACGAAGGAGATAATATCCTTCGGATGGTGGCCGCAATGCTGATGAAAACTCTCCCCGGAAAAGTATTTCGCTATGGAGGAGAAGAGTTTGCGGCAATTTTTCCCAGCTACAGCACACAAGATAGTTTCCGGGTGCTCGATAAAACCCGAGAAAAAGTTTTCGCTCGAAAATTTGTAATTCGTAAAGACTTAGAAGAAAGAGAAACCCAGGGAAAAGAGCGACGGGGAAAGTCCTACGTCAAAAAAGAATCGATTCAAATTAGTTTCAGTGCCGGTATAGCAGACAGCCGTGGTAAAAAAAACGAGCACCTTAGAGTTATGAAGCTGGCCGACAAGGCCTTGTATACTTCTAAGAATAATGGCCGCAATCAAGTCACGATCTACGCCAAAGAAGTTGAAAAAGCACCGGAAACAAAGCGTGCTTAAAAAAAAATTTCTTTTCGTTTCTTTGCCGAGCTTTTTTTTCTGCCTCATCTCCCTCTTTTACTCCAGTGCCTATTTCATTTTTAGCGAACAAACATTGCCCTTTTTTATAATTCTAGAAGTGATGATCTTTTTTTCCACGGCGTATTACTTAAAACACAAATGGGGCCCGTCCCTTTGGTCTGATCCCGAGCTAGCACTTATTACAAACCAGGTCCAACCCTATTCCCAAAGCTTTTGGCGCCTCTTTGATCCTTTAGCGTGCTTGCCTTGGGGTATAGCTCTTAAGATGACGGACTCTACAGTCGTCTTGGTATGTTTACTCGCCACCAGAATCCCGCTGGTTTTCTTTATCTTCCGGTCTTGCTTTCAGCATCCCGATCTGCCCAGGGGGCTCAAGATTTTTTTAGGGGCATGTCTCTCTTACCTTGTGATCCATCTTATTGGCTGCTCATGGGCCGACATTTATAATATCGATTCTGATCTTTCCCCTGAGACGATTTACAACTTAGGAATTTATTGGACCATTACGACTCTTACCACAATTGGATACGGAGACATTACGCCTGATTCTAATACTGCTCGGGTTTTTACGATGATCGTTATGATTGCCGGAGTTGGTAGCTACGGTCTTGTCATTGGTGGCCTTTCGAGAATGATCATTAGGGCCGACCAAGCAGAAGAAGAAAAGAAGCGAAAAGTTTCTAATCTCCAAGAATTTCTGAAGCATTATCAAATCCCCCAACAGTTGCGAAAACAGATCTTTAGTTTTTATCTTCATCTTCTAGAAAAAAACTTGAGTGATCGCGATGAGGAGGTCATTAAGGATCTTCCTCAATCTCTGAAGCAAGAACTGCAAGTCTTTATGCAAATGAAGCTCATTCGAGAACTTTCGCTATTTGCAGACCAAGAGCTTGCCCCTCTTAAGGCCATCGCACGAAAATTAGAACAGCAGTTTTATTCACCAGGCGAGTTTCTGATTCAAGAAGGAGAAATTGGCAAAGAGATGTTCATTCTTTCTCATGGAGAAGTTGAGATCCTCGGTGCCGGAGAAAAAACGGTAGCGATTTTAGAAGAAGGAAGTTTTTTTGGGGAGATGGCACTTATCGAAGATACTGTTCGCAATGCTTCAGTCCGAGCTAGAAGTTATTGCGATCTCTATCAACTTTCTCAAGAGGATTTCATCGAAATCTGTGAAAAATTTCCGAAATTAAAAGAAAAGCTGCTGGCCGTCTACCAGCAGCGCAAATCTGCCTAAGAAATTAATCCCGTTCCGAGAGTTTTTCTTTTCGGTCTTCGATGACTTTCTCTTGCACATGCGTCGGGCATTCAGCATAGCGGGCAAATTCCATCGAATAGCCTGCCTTGCCCGCAGTACCGGATCTCAGCTCTGTAGAATATCCAAACATTTCTGAAAGAGGAACGAGAGCGGTCACAACGGCCTCTTTTCCCCCCTCTTTAGTTTCTGTACCTTCAATAATGCCGCGGCGAGATGAAAGGTCACCAATCACAAACCCTTGATATTCGTCTGGAGTCTCAACTTCGACTTTCATGAGCGGTTCCATAATCACAGGGTTTGCCGCTTTAACAGCTTGTCGCATCGCCATTCGCGAAGCAATTCGAAACGCCAAGTCAGATGAATCCACGTCATGACTCTTACCATCTTTGAGAAAGACTTCGACACCAATTAGAGGAAAGGCCGCTAGTGGCCCTTTATTCATGACGTCCTCAAAACCTTTTTCGCAGGCCCCGATGAATTCACTAGGAATTGAGCCACCCTTGATATTGTTATGGAAGCGGAATACTTGCTCTTCATTTTCTTTATTCTCTTCAGTGAGAGGCCGAATATCTCCAGCGACTTGCCCGAATTGACCAGAACCACCGGTTTGTTTTTTGTGAGTATAGTCAAATCGCGCATCGTCTCGAATGGTCTCACGGTAATTGACTTGCGGAGCTCCAACCTCGACTTCCGCTTTGTATTCGCGCTTGAGCCGCTCAATATAAATCTCTAAATGCAATTCTCCCATTCCAGCAATTCTTGTTTCTCCTGACTCTTCATCTGTGTAGACATGAAATGTCGGATCTTCTTTCAGAAACCGCTGCAGTCCTTTAGACATCTTTGCTTGCTGATCCTTGTCTTTTGCCTTGATTGAAAGCTCGATAACAGGAATCGGAACATACATCCCCTCACAAGAAAGTTCGGTGAACTTATCATCAGAAACAAAGGTATCCCCAGAAGCGCAATCAAGACCAACAATTGCGACGATATCCCCTGCCCCGGCCTCGTCGATATTTGTTCTATCGTTTGAGTGCATTCGCACTAAGCGCCCGACTCGAACTCGCTTTTTGGTTCTTGTGTTGTGAATAAACTCACCTTTCTTGAGAACGCCTTGATAGATCCGAGTATAGGTCAGCTGTCCAAACTGCTCATCAGTGATTTTGAAGGCCAAAGCAACTAAAGGCTTCTCATCATCGGGAAAAAGTTCAACTTTTTCTTTATTTTCATTATTGATTGCTTTTTGATTTTCAGCAGAGAGAGGCGATGGAAGATAGCGCGCCACTGAATCCAGTAAGGGCTGAACGCCTTTGTTTTTAAAAGCTGACCCCATAAAAACCGGGGTTAATTTTAAAGACTGAACGCCATTGCGAATGGCCTTATGAATTGTTTCTTCACTGAGCTCTTTGCCCTCTAAAATATCTTCCATCATCTGGTCGTCAAATTCAGAAACCGAGTCGAGCATTGCTTCCCGCTCAGATTGCGCTCTCTCCATATCTTCTTCGGGGATACTTTCGATACGAACTGTCTCGCCATTGTCGCCATCAAAATATAAGGCCTTCATCGAAACGAGATCAATGACTCCAACAAAGTTTTCTTCCTGACCAATAGGAAGTTGCATTAGCACAGCATTATGATTGAGCTTTTCCCTAAGCGCTTTAACAGCATTATAGGGATTGGCGCCCATGCGATCCATCTTGTTACAAAAGGCCAGTCTCGGAACACGGTAACGCTTCATCTGCCGGTCAACTGTAATTGACTGAGACTGAACGCCGGCCACTGAACATAAAACGAGAATAGCACCATCTAAGACCCGTAAAGAGCGCTCAACTTCCACAGTAAAATCGACGTGGCCAGGAGTATCGATAATATTAATTTTAATCGACTTGCCATCGCCTTCGGCAAAGGACACACCTTTTTCGTTGGTACCAGTCCAATCAACGGTGGTGGCCGCAGACGTGATAGTGATACCTTTCTCCCTCTCGAGATCCATGTGATCCATTGTGGCGCCAGAGCCTCCTCCGCGAACCTCTTCAATTCGGTGAATTCGGTTAGTATAAAAAAGAATTCTTTCGGTTAATGTGGTCTTTCCGGAATCGATGTGGGCCGAAATTCCAATATTGCGTGTTTTTGCAAGAGTTTTCATGAGCTTAAGGTCCCTTTTTTGCCGCCATGATAGAAGCAGCTGCTGTGACTAGTCAATTTAAGTGTTCTTGCCAAGCCTAAATTATTTCTTCATATTTTGGCAGTGATAAAACCGGATTTGGATAAAAAAATTCTCTATGAGTCGGTGAAGTCGCTGATTGAATGCGACAGTCCTCATATTCACCTCCCTCAGCAAAAGCTTTTCACCCTTTTTAGCCTTGCTTTTAACTACTTGTTGTTTTGTTCCACTAAAGATCCCGGAGTCTATATTCTGAGGATTGAGGATAGCTTTCTCGCTGAAAAATTAGCGAGAAAGGCCAAAGATCAGACATCTCGCCAGTTTGTGCAGAGATTACTGCTCCCGAGAAAAATCCGTTATCAGCAGTCGAGCTTTTTGTTGGATTTTTTCCATATTGGAACTTGGGCAAATACGAGTGCCGTGCCTGCTGACAAACTCAAAGGCGCTTTGATTTGTAAAAATACGTCCAGTCGCCCGATGGAAGATCAAACCGAGGATGTCGAAGAAGAAGGCGATGAAAGTTTGGACTTGATGAAAGATCTACCTAAGGATTTCTATAGAACGCCTTTAGTGGAAAATTGTCCTCGAACTCTGACGATCGCTTTCGGCGAAGAATATGAACAGGCAGAGGTTATGAATTTTTCGTTCATCGAAGAGTCCAAAGAATACGCTAAAGGCGTGACTGTGGCCGATGACTTGGACTTATAAGTAGATAATATTTTCGTGGTTTTCATCTTTGATTGGTAAAAATATCTCGATAATTCCTTCGACCTTTATTCTTACAGCGCATTTTGATAGATTCGCCTCAACAAAGGACTGCAAACGATGAGAGATCTATTAACTTCAAAAGCGCCTAAAATTTTAGCAACGATTGGTTTTACTTGCGCCATGACCGTTGGCCTATCTAGCTGCATTCTTGAAGACAATGAACTTTTTAATGAAAAGATCATTGGGCAACTTAGTGTCATCGGAGATTCTCAGATAATTTCTCCCCCAGAATCAATTGTGGTAACGGATATCAAGGGCAATAAGGCCTATCTTGAAGAATCCACATATTCAGTCCAACTCAAGGCCCATCCTGCAGAAGAATACTCTAAGTCTTACGCTCTAGAGTTAGAAAACTTAGCAGATGGAGCAACGTTTGAGTTTCCGGTATCGAAAGAACATTTTAAAATTGAAGGCGATAGTGGTGTTTATAAACCTCTTCGCAGCTATGCAAATCCGGAGCGACCAGTCATTGGAATCTCGTGGAAAAAAGATTGGGACCATGCAATTGAAACCAAAGGCTTTCGAGCGAAGTCTTTTAGCTGTTTAGTCTCAGGTGATGACCTTAAGGCATGCCGAAAATATGATCAAAGAAAAGTCCGCGTTTTTGAAAAACGGCCAGAAGATATTGAACCACAATGTCTTGGTCAAAAGTACTCTGAATACATTCACCGCACTACTTCTAGAACCCTTATTACAATCACATTTTGGGGACTAAAAGGTACCGGAAAAAATCGTGACCTTAAACCCATTGCAACTCTCCATAGCGTTGATTCTCAAGACGTGCCCATGGTCTCTGTTGCTAAGCGAAGTTCACAGTATATCCCAATAGAAACAGACGGGCCCTGCTTGCCAAATTCCCAAAAGGTTTCCCCAGGGGAGCTTGGGGACTTTAGAAAACAAAAGAATTTGTTTAATGATGAGCCTGGCAATGCTCGGTCATTCGAGCGCAAAAAAAATTCATTCCCAGATGACTACCAAGGTTCTCCAAGTATTATTCCCAGTCAAAGAGACAGTACTAGGGACTGAGGACCTTCTTAAACCTTCGGACAAACTGCTCGGCCTCCTCTTCTCGAAGATAAGGAGAAAAGGAGAGCCGGATAATTTGTCCGGCATATTCTTCTAAACCCAAGTGATCCAGGACTGGCGACTTTTGAATCGTTCCGGATGAACAGGCCGAACCAGTTCCTACAAATATCCCATCAAGATCTAGAGCTGGAAAAATAAAATCGGCCCTTAGATCTCGCAAGGCCAAGCAAATGGTATTCGTATTTCGAAAAGGAGCACCGCCACCTACAAGCACCACCTGGTCACCAAAAAAATCAAGCAGCTCTTTTTCGATTTCCTGTTTAAGTTTTCGGGAATTCTGCGGGACCCAGCATTCTTGTAATTCTTCTAAGGCCAGCTGGAGAGTCAATGAGGCCAAGGGGTTTTCGGTACCTGGACGATTCCCACCCTGCTGACTTCCGCCAGCAAACAGAGGAGCAATTTCTAAACCTTTCCGAAAAAAAGTATGTCCAATACCCTTCAATGCACCAAACTTGTGGCCAGAAAAACTATAAGCATCCAGTTTTGATGAAAGCTCAAAGCATTGCTCCCATTTTCCCGGAGCTTGAACAGCATCGACATGAATTTGGATAGATGATTCTTTTTTGAGCTGCTCGGCGAGCGAGAGCGGCCAGACAACTCCAATTTCATTATTAGACCATGTCCAATTGAGCCAGCTTTGATTGAGATCAACCTTGGACTCATTCATGAGAGTGAGCGTCTTTTGGTAATCAATCATACCGTGATGATCAACTGCTAGTTGAAAACATTGAATATTTCGTTTTTCCAATAGTGGGGCAAGATTTCGCACGCAAGCGTGATCAATGGGTGAGTAAAAAAAGCCGCGAGGCCTTGCAGTAGGATCACTAGACCTCAAACCGCCCTGGAAAATCCAGTTGATTCCCTCTGTTGCACCAGAGTGAAGACAAATTTCGAACTCATTTTTGCTGAGACCAAAAGTCTTGAACAAATACTTTTGAACCTGATTTATCATTTTTCGAGCGTAGCGCCCTTCGAGATGGAGAGATGCAGGGTTTAAAAAACAACACCGCCCTTCGCGCAGATACGCTTTTACACGTTCTGCCAGAGGAGCGGTGGCATTATAGTCACAGTAGAGCGCGCTTTCAGAAGAGACCAATCAAAACCAACCAATAGCTAATTAAAGTGAGATCGAAATACTGATGGTCGTTTTATCGAGTCTCCCTGCTCTTGTCCAGAATCCCCCGAAGATTGGTCTGGGGATTGGTTTGAGGATTGAGCAGCAGGTTGATTCGTCTCTGAGTTAGCATTGATTTTGATTTCATTATTGGTAGCGTTTTCCTCAGAAATGACCTTCACTTCTGCACCGAAAATCGTACCAACAACATCTTTTCCTTTTCTGAAAAGATCACCTAGGGACGCAGAAGATAGGTACTCCTGCATGATATTGCCGAGGTTCGTAAAATAATTTCGTGTTAGTTGAAACTCAGTCGTATTGACGATGGCCGAGTTCGACGCGGCCGACTCTTGACCATTTTCAAGATTATCTTGAGTATTTTTAATTTCTATTCCCGAACTAGGGACTCCTAAAATGTCTCGAGCAGGATTAATATTTTCTCCCACGCAATCAAGCACATCTTTTATCGATATTTCATCCATCGTTCGAGCAAGCACATAGCCGCCCCCTGGACCGCGAACCGATTTGACAACCTGACCGGTCCTCAATTTTCGAAAAAGTTGCTCCAGATAATGCAAACTAATCGCCTGCCTATTGGAAATTTCTTGCAGTCGAACTGGCTGACCATTACTGTGAAAAGTAAGGTCAAGCATCGCTCGGACCGCATAGCGTCCTTTTGAAGTTAATCTCATTGGTCTTCCTCCATAAATCCATGTTGATAAAGAACTTCAGGTAATCACCATCCTTGTTACCCGAAGGCCGTTTTCTTAGAAAATTTCGCGCTAAAATTTCCCAAGAAAAAAGCTCTAATAAAATTATGACCTTTTCCCATAATTGACGTCAACCATTAAATCCAGAGCAAAATGAATGGGGTTACAAATCAAAATCTGGAAAAGTTTTCCAGTCAGTCTTCTTGGTAAAAATAATAACTGCGACTTTCTTCTGATATCTCTGAAGAAGTTATTTCAAGAATATAAAACGTACGACCCGCATTCTTTAAAAATTCAAACTCAGAGCGGTAGCGGTGTCCCCACTCAACAACCAATGGGATGCTAGAGTTTGCGAGATCTTCTAGCTCTAGATCTTCAAATTCATCTTCTGACTGAATCCGGTAACAATCGAGATGGGCCAAGTTCGGACTTTTTTGGATTAAGCTGTAAGTTGGAGATGAAACCTCAACTTCAGGAAACAGGGCAGAAACAAATGTCGTTTTGCCTGCTCCCATGTCTCCCTCCAAAAAGAGGACATAAGGATCTTTTAATTCTCTTCGTATAAGATTAGTCAGCTTCTCGAGTTCGGCCAAAGGAAGTTCTTCACGTCTCACTGATCGCGACCTTCGGCCTGCTTTAAAAAACGATCGATCTCTTGAAAGGTCTCTGGCAAAGAATCGATCAAAGAGCCTGCCGTCATGGCCCGGACTCCCAATTTCTCCGCCGCTATTTTACCAGCTTGAGTGTGGATTAAAATGGCCAACCCAAGAATTTTATCTAATTCTCCTTTTAGAGGTCCCTGACATAGCAATCCTCCCAAGATTCCCGCTAAGACATCTCCCGAGCCACCCGAGGCCATGCCATCATTGGGATAGAAGCTAAAAAAGAACTTACCGGAAGGGATGGCCAAGAAAGTACAAGGACCTTTTAAAATTGCGGAGCATGGAATTTTTTCTATTAGAGACTTAAGGTGACCAAGCGGATCAGATTGAATGTCGTCCACACTAAGGTCTAAAAACCGAGCAAGTTCTCCCACATGAGGGGTTAAAACCGTTGGAGCTTTTCTGGCCTGAAAGAGCTTTCGATCTTCACTAATTTTTAAAACATTTATAGCATCGGCATCCAATATTACCGGCCCATTATATTCTTTGAGGACCTCAAGGACCGCCCTTCTTGCCCTTGCTGAACGACCGAGACCAGGACCTACGACAATAGAAGAATAACGAGAAAGATTACCGACAAGCTTTTTCCATTTGCCATCATCGCTTGGGATATAGCCTGTCATCACCTCTGGAGCAAGGCGGGATAAAAATTCATGATACTGAGCTTCCCAAGTCGCCCCGGTAACAAGACCAGCTCCCACGCGCAGGGCCGCTTCCGTTGTAAGACATAAAGCACCTGTGAGTCCGTGCGAACCACCTATAACGAGAGAGTGTCCATAAACTTTTTTGTCAGCGAATTTATTTCGGCGTCCAACGGTTTCTATAATATCTTCTAAGGCCAAAAGTCTTTTATCACCGCCAGTCAGCAACTGCGGCGGTAGTCCAACATTGAGGATTTGGATTTGACCGCTGTGTTTAGGGCCATCGCCTACATAAAGTCCTGTTTTCAATAATCCCACTGCCAAAGTCGTTTGGGCAATCACGGCATTGCCCTGAGTTTCTCCAGTAGTGCTATCGACTCCCGATGGAATGTCGATAGAAATCGTATTGGGAGAGTAAGCATTGAGAAACTGAATAATATGATAGATCGAATTTCCTAGTGGCAATCGCACACCCATACCAAAGATGGCATCAATAAATAAGTAAGACTCTACCTGTCCGCAATAATCTTCGAGGGCCCCGACCTCTTTAAGGTCTACGACTTCGATTCCAAAACCATGGGCCAACCGAATCTGGGCATTCATTTCGGAAGAACATTCTTCGGGTGGATACAAAAGAAAAGTGACAACAGAATGCCCTCGGCACACCAGGTGGCGTCCAATGGCCAGGCCATCAGCACCATTATTGCCTTTACCACAAAGGATCAACACCGATGTTTCTTTTTCTTCCTTCAAGATGTGTTTGCTAATGAAATCACTTCCCCGCACGCCCACATTTTCAATGATTTGTCCTGGAGCTAAGAAATAATTTTCAAAACTTTTAGTTTCAATTTCCCGCATTTCATCAGTGTCAACAATCCTCACTCCGTTGCTCCTTTTGAACGAATAATTTTCGCAAGTTGAGACACAGTTTTACCTAGTCCCTCAAAAACGGATTCCGAAATCACCCAATGCCCGATATTATATTCTTGAAATAAATTGGCACTCACTAGCGGCACCAAGGACTTATTCGTAAGCCCATGTCCGGCATGGGTTCCCATACTCTGAGAAGTGAGAAACTTACTTGCCGCTTCAAAACTTTCTAGATAAAGCTCCAGAGGGCCATTCGCTAGCACTTGCCGAGCATAATCACCTGTATGTATTTCCACGGCATCTACGCCTAAGTCTCTACCCAATTCCAACGTAGAAATCTGGGCCTCCAAAAATAAAGATAATTTTGTCCTGGGAAGCTTTGCTCTCAAGTGCTCGCAAAAGCTTTTGGTTTTTTCCCATACATTTTTGTTCTCTAAGGCAAGTCCACCCTCAGTTGTTCGCTCTTCTCTTTTTTCTGGAACAATACAGATCCAATCAGGATCTGCGGCCTGTGCAATGGCTATATTTTGCTCAGCAGTTGCGAGTTCTAAATTAAATAATTTCTGCTTCTCCCGGCAGATTTTTGAAACGTCTGCTAAATCTGATTCTTGAATATGGCGACGATCTTCACGCAAATGAATCGTAATTTGATCGGCACCGTGAAGGCATGCCAATTCACAGGCCTTTGTAACTGAAGGATAGTCTTCCCCCCTGGCCTGGCGAAGGGTGGCGACATGGTCAATATTTATTCCTAATCTCACCATGAGCTTAACCCAAGTTCTCAGTCACCACGTCCACCAACTGAGAACAAAGACCTCTTATTTCGGCCTCATCTCGACCCTCGATCATAACTCTGGCCAGAGACTCGGTCCCGGAATAGCGCAATAAGACTCTGCCATTTTTTCCTAGTTTGCTGTGAATTCGATCCAGTTCCTTTTGAATCCCTTCGACTTCATCGAAAGGCACTTTTCTACTGACTGGTACATTCTTAAGAACTTGTGGAAAAAGTGGGATATCAGAAATAAGCTCCGACAAAGTTTTTCCAAAGAACTGGAGACACTCAATCACTTTGAGGGCCGCTAGAATTCCATCCCCAGTGGTCGAATATTTCTTAAAAATAAGATGCCCGGAGGGTTCTCCCCCAAGCAGTTCTCCATTACGTCGCATGGCCTCAATAATGTAGCGGTCTCCGACTTTCGTCCGGGTAAATGGAATCTGCAAGGAGTTGAGATAATGCTCTAATCCAAGATTAGACATCACTGTACCAACCATTCCTTCCCCTATTTCGCCTTTTTCTTGGAGAAAGCGCGCCATTAATCCCAGAAGTTGATCGCCGTGAATAATCACTCCCCTTTCATCCACCAAGGTCAAACGATCAGCATCACCATCGAGACAAATTCCCAAATCGGCTCGGTAGCGCCGAACTTGCTCGGCACAATGTTGTGGATAGAGCGCTCCACAAAGCTCATTTATATTGCGCCCATTCGGTGAAACACCAATAGAAATAACTTCTGCGCCTAATTCATCAAAAATCATCGGCCCAAGCTTATAGGCCGCCCCATTGGCGCAGTCTAGAACCAATCGCATTCCCTCTAAATTGCAGGTTGGACCAAGGGCCGATTTTGTATGAACAATATAGCGTCCCATAACTTCATCAAGTCGTTTGGCGCGTCCAAGGTCATAGTTAATTTTCTTTTCCAAAAGCTCTGGTTTAAAAACCCTTTTCTCAAGCTCAATTTCCACACTATCTGGAAGCTTGTGACCGGTTCGGTCAAAAAGCTTAAGCCCATTATCGTAATATGGATTGTGAGATGCCGAAATCATCACACCTGCATCGGCACGCATCGATTGAGTGACAAAAGCAACCCCGGCCGTCGGAAGTGGTCCCGTTAAAATGGCCCGACCGCCCTGCGAGCAAACCCCAGACGCAAATGCTTGCTCCAGCATGTAACAGCTTAATCTCGTATCCTTGCCTATAATCAGTAATGGCGATGCCGTTTGGTAGCGTTCTTGAAAGTAACTGGTTGCCGCACGGCCTAGGGCCATCGCCATCTCACCAGTCATCGGATAAATATTGGCCCGACCGCGTATTCCGTCAGTTCCAAATAGCTTTCTTTCAGCGCCCAAGGGAGATCCTTTTGTTTTTCTACTTATATTCTTAGGGGAAAAGATTAAATCAAATGAAGCGAAGTTGAAACTAGTGGCAGATTAGACGACGAAAACTAGGCGGCCTTCTTTTCTTCATGGTCGGAGCTTCTTACGGCCTTTTCAACCGCTGGAGCAGATTCCTGATCAAGCTCTTCAATGATTTTATCCGATTGAATGAGCTTTTTTCTCAAGGCCTCTCGGCTAATACCCATTTGAAGGGCAGCTCGAGACTTATTTCCCTTGTTGCGCTTAATTTCCGCCAGAATCATCTCTCGCTCAATTAGGCTGACACGGTCTTTGAGGGCCACTTCATGGTCTTTGGCGTGAGGTATATCCTCAAAGGCCTGCAGCATATTGACGGGAGATTCGAGAATGGGAACAACGTCACTTGAGACGTTAAATATGACATGACTTTTGGGATTATAGAGCACGGCCTTTTCGATCGCCTTGGCGAGCTCATAAACATTTCCCGGCCAATCATAGCCTTGAAACATTTCTAAAATTTGAGGAGCAAATTCTTTCATCAAAAGGCCTTGCTTCTTGCATTCCTTTTTTAAAAAATAACTCACCAAAAGAGGAATATCGACAAGCCGCTTTCTTAAAGGACCGATTGAGACTATCGAAGTGGCCATGAAATCATAGAGCTCTTGAACAAAAAGACCATCTTCAAAGGCCATTTTTTTAAGCTTTTTACTATTTGTGAAAATGGCCCTCACGTCTAAGGCATGTTCATTATCAACTCCTCTCAAGAGTTTTTTATCCTTAAGCGCTCGAATCAGTTTTTTCTGCAAGGGAAGTGGAAGATGAGAAATTTCGTTAAATACGATGGAGCCCTCGTGAGATTGCTCAAGCTTACCAGGATCTTGCTCTTCACCAAAAATTTCTTTAGCAAGCTCTTCTTCTGTGGAACCGAAGCAATTGACGACATTAAATTTCTTCAAACCTCTTTTGCCTTCATTGTGAATGATTTGAGCAAGAAGTCTTTTGCCGACACCAATTTCACCCTCAATCAGCAAAGGGAGTTCAAGGTCTTTTAATTTAACAATGGCCTGGCGTATTTCGCCAATCATTGGAGACTTTCCAATCATGACAAACTTGCGATCATGAGGAGTGCTAAAGCGGCGAATCAGAGTCTTTTCTGAGACGGGATTATAATTATGAAAAACCGAACTAAAAAGAAGTGATAAGACCTTGACGGTTTTTTCATCCTCGACAGTGAAGCGGTCTTCATTGCGCTTATTCAGGACTTCGATGACACCTACAATCTTATCTTCCCTATTTGAGATTGGAGCACAAATAATGGATTTCGTTTCAAAGCCAGTGATTCTATCAACGTCGTCGCTAAATCGAATTTTGTCACTTTGAGTATCGATATTGAGCATCAGGCCAGAAGTGAAAACCGAACCAGCGATCCCTTTGCGATAGTCAAACTTAAGAAGCTCTTTTGCAATTCCTAAAGCGGCCACTGCTTCGAGCTCATTGGTATCTGGATTAATTAATAAAATAGATGCCCGCTGAGCATTAAGGATGCGCGAGACCTCTTCGAGCATTGATTCAACAAATTCTTCCTTATTGCCATATTTCGTAATGTCTTTAAAAAGGGAGAGCATGAGAGAAAACATCTCAAAGCCTTCCGTGGGAGAATCAAACTTGTCACTTAAGGCCAACTGAATGAGAGAATCTTTTAATCTATCGGGAGCAAAGCTTTGAATATACTGCTCGATAAATCGCCGCATACTCGGTTCTTCTTCATCCAGCTCTGCACCATAAACGACACTTGCAGAATCTAAATCTTGAGAATTTAAGGCCCTGACAATTCTTGCGATGACATCAAATCTCAATCTTTTGAATTGGATAGCAATTCTGACATTTGCTCCAACCGGTATCTTCTCAGAAGAGCTAAAGCCCATTCCCGACAAACTGATATCTAAGAGTTTTCCATCCCCGACAAAAATCATTTTTCCATAATCATCTTCTTTTTCGATTGTGAAACGGACGTCATCGCCAGATTCCACCGGAATACGGAAGGCCTGGAAAAATTTAAACTCGGAAAAGCTCGTGAACATGCCTACTCCCACTCACAGGTCGGTCTTTCAGGAACTCATCGTCGAATTATGTAAAAATCTTTACATTCTTGGCAAAAATCTGTGCCAAATCAATATTTTTACACCTATTTAATGTAGAGAAGGCGACTCTCAATCAAACAATAAAGGAGAAAATCATGGCCCTAGAAGCAAATCAAGCAAACCAGAACTCAAAACTGACAAAATCGGTAAACAATTCAAAACCGAATCGTCCGGAGCGACCAGATGAGATTGCGTCTCTCAAGCGTGCTCTAGAAATCATCAACGATGCTGCTAAAGATAGCTCCCAAGAGCTCCAAAGCATGGTTAAGGGTGATTATCGCTACATTAAAAGTTATTTCGCAGAAGCTGGCCCTCAAGTGAAAGAAAAACTAATGGATTTCAAAGACCAGTCAGTCCGTAAGGTCTCAGAATTTTCTGATAACGTTAGTGAGCGAAGTAAAGAATTTGGTCATGCCGTTGACATGGACCTCCGTGAGCGACCTTGGTCTTATGTAGGTGGCACAGCGGTTGCTGCAGGCATTTTTGGCTATCTTCTCGGTAGAAGCGGACGATAGGCAAAGATATGAATTTTGTTGACGGTTTTATCGATGAAATAGTTGGACTTTCTAAGCGATACGGCGCCTCCGAAGTGAGGCGTATCGTGATGTCTTACGTCTTAAAAGCCAAAGTTTTGGCCACTCGTCATGCGAGAGGTCTGTTTCTTTTAGGACAAGTTTCACACGCTATACTCATTAATTGTTTATTAGCATTGTACTCGGGACTAGTTCTTTGGTTCATGGCGTATCAAGACATTGCGACCGGTTTTTTCATTGTTTCAGGAGTAAGTTTACTCCTGTACTGCGTAATTTCCACGCAGCACTTTTGGCTAAAAGTCCTTGGCATTAAAGATGAAATTCGCCGAGAACTTTTAGGGATTCGAAAGGAAGATGAAAAGAGAAGAACAGAAGATCTTCTTGAGAAGCGGATTGAAAAAGTTGTTCTTTCTAAACTTGACCGCGTTTTATCTCAAATGGAAACTCTGAAAACGCGACCTCCAACTGGAACATCGCATACAGAAACTAACCTTCATCATTAGAAATAAACAGCAGTAGCGCTATAGGTATAACGAGCGCTACTGCACCTGTTAAATAAAGAAATTCCGCACTTAGTCTCCAATAAATTAATCCTGCACTCAGTGGTCCAAAGACCCGGCCTAGAGATCCCAGTGACCTAAAAACTCCGAGAGTTTGTCCCTGTTTTTCGGCAGGAGAATAGAGAGATACCATTGCAGTCAATGTAGGGATAATCAGGGCAGAGCCTGTGGCCAAAAAGAAGAGTCCACCATAAAGAACCAAAAGATTTTGCGCGAAGGCCATGAGTACCAGACCTGGAGCAATCAAAAGTAATCCCCATAATGCTAAATTCTTTTCGCCAAATTTGTGAGCATAGCGGCGAACAAATCCTCCTTGAACGAACGCCAAAACGAGTCCAATAAATACAAACATCAGCCCATTTTCCAGAGGGTCAAGCCCCATCCGCTCTACCGCTAAGAAGGTCAGAGTAAATTCCATTCCCGAAAAGACTGTGATGAAAAAGAAATACGAGAGATTTACCAACGCCAGTTTTTGGCGCCCCAGAGATCGAAATAACTTCAGCGGATTGGCCGAACGATACGTTGTGGGTATGGGGGCCTTTGTCTTTTTACTTGGTGCTGGTAGAGTCTCAGGAAACTTTTTGGACACAAGGTAGAAGTTCAAAAGCCCTAGCCCCATCGCCAAGACGGCCGGTGCAGAAAATGGGTTAAGCCCCCATACCTGGGGAAAAACCAGGTCCAGCCGAATAAGCGAGAAAAGCCCTCCCATCGCGGGGCCTAGAATAAATCCAAGGGCAAAAGCTATTCCAACGACCGCCATTCCCTTGGAGCGATTTTCTCGCGAAGTCACATCACCTACTACCGCAGTTGCGGTGGAAATATTTCCCGCCATCAATCCGCCAAGAATGCGACCTGCAATCAATAATTCAAAAGATTGTGCGAAAATCCAAAAGAGATAGCTCACTGCGAGACCTCCGATACTTACCAGCAAGACCGGTCGTCTTCCGATTTTATCGGAAAGAGTCCCCCAAAAAGGGGCCGCAATAAATTGCAGGAATGCAAAGAGAGCGCCCATGACGCTACCAAAAAGAACGACTTCACTCGTCCCAAGTGCTTGAAGAGGAAAAAAATAAGTGGCCGGCGATAGCATGGCCTGCAACCAAGTATTTTGCGGATCAATTTCTAGATAATATTGAGCGAGAGCGGGAAACAAAGGGAAGATGAGAGAGAAACCGACGAGGTCGAGAAATAAAACAAAAAACATCAGACCAACGATGCGCTTTGACTTTTTTGGAAGAGATTCTGATTTTGGTTTCTGCATCGGTATTAAACGCTCGATTTCTTCTCTCTCTACGTGATGAAAGAGATTCTTTTTCTCTTCAAAGTTTCCCTCACAATGCACGCGAATGAAATGAGAATAATCCTTAACCCACTTATCTTGGACATTGAGACAAGGAATGAATAGAACTTCCCCGCCCTCTTCTTTGGCATCTTTTCCTAACTCATAACCGATCTCATCAATCGTTTCTAAACAATCCACCGTAAAGCTCGGACAAGAAATAGCGATTTTTTTCTCGCCCTTCTCGATTAAATCTAAAACATAGTCGTCGGTAGCCGGTCCGAGCCATTGCTCGCTGCCAAATCTTGATTGAAAGCAGAGATGCATGCTACTCGCGAGCGGGTGATTAAGTTTCTGTTTAATCAGGTAATACGTTTCAAAACAATGCTGGTAATAGAGGTCTTTTTTGTCCAGAACTCTTCGCAATGGAATACCGTGGAATGATAAGACTAGCGCGTCGGCCTCTTTTCCATCTGCAGTAAACTCTGCGAGTGAGGTCTCAATTTGAAGAACGGTATTATCAATAAAGCACTTGGCCCGGTGATAATAACTCACAAATTCTAAATGAGGGATGTTTACCCGGTTTCCTAAAGAGGCCCCTAGCTTATCGACCACTGATGCTATCGTTGATTCTGCGTATTGCGGAAATTGAGGAAGCACTAAAACTTTTTGGGCCCTTGTCCAAAAGTCTTCTTGATCCCAGGCTGCAAAAAGGTCTTCAATTTGCGGTTTTCCCAACAGGAAAGCAGCGTCGACCTCGTAGTAATCAGGAAGCTCAGCTTGAATCTTTTCGGCCAAAATTTTAGTAAGGGCCACGAGGGGAAATGAGCTGCCGTCCCAGATGCGAGCGTAGGCCTTCGCAGATTTTCTAGGCCGAAAAGTCAGTACTAACAAATAGAGAATCGGTTTCCATAAAAGCGGATTGAGATCAACAACTCTAGGATCACCTAAAAAATCTCTTAGATAAGGTCTGAGCTCTTTGGCCGTCGGCGCCTTGGGACTGCCAAGCTGGCCTAGCACAACTTTAATTTTTTCAGTCATGACCTTAAATAGAAAAGATTTAGGATTAAGGCAATCGACTTCAGTCTTGGAAGTGTGTTAAAATACAGGAAAGGACTGATCTATGTTTGGTTTAGGTATGGGTGAGATAATGGCAGTTGGAGCAATGGTTTTAGTTGTCTTTGGTGCTAATAAGCTTCCCAAGCTAGGAACATCATTTGGCCAGGCCATTACCAATTTTAAAAAAGGCCTTAAGGATACTGACTCAACTGAGGAAAGCCCAAAAATTTCAACTGATAGCTCTTCAGAAAAAGAAAACGGTCCTATTTAAGTCTCTAAGTTAAACTTGCTATCTAAACTAATTCCAATCTAAGCTTTTTAGTAAGCGCTCACCAATGGAATAGAGTTTTTCTTTTGGGAGCTGAGAACAGCGATTGAGTTCATCGGTGTCAGTAATAATCTTGGCAAATCTAGCGTTGATAGAGAGATTAGAATCATTATTTAAAAAATAGGTTTGGATAAACTCTGATTTAGTCAGACCCAACATATATTCTCTATTATAGGGATTCACTTCCATTTTCTTGTTCCACCACAATTTGTTCCAGTTGCGATGCTTCGGCGAAATATCAAAGTGCTTTGATAGCGCTGTTTTTATCACGGGGTGCATTGCCTTGCCTTTAGGTGAAAGCCCTAGCAGCTCTCGATAGCGTTCCCTATTTTTTGAATCTAGTTTAGCAATCAATTGAGTTTTAGACTTCACTCCCAATTGGTCTGGAGTGTTATAGGCCACTCCCCTCTTCCGCCAATCCTCTGCCAATTTTGAAGAAGACTTCAATAGACTGGCATCTGATCCTAGCGAATGATTGACCAAGTCTTCATTCAGGCGAGGATAGCCGTCAAAATCCAATGATAGTAGGCCAAGTTGCCCCCTAGATAACGGAGTCTGACCTAAGCGATTAGATGGAATCTCGGTATCAATCCGAAAACCTCGAAGTAAAGACTGAGAATCTCCCGTAAAATCCAAACGCAGTTTTATAGGAAGACTTTTGCCATCTATTTTAAGGGTTTCTGATGAGAGAGGAGTGACAGCATCAATAAGTCGATGCATCCCATCGATCATATCAGGGGTCAATCCAGTCACCACTAAAGGTTCATTCACATCGCACTCGTTTCCATTGCAGGTTCTCTTTTCTAGTGCAGTAAAGATATCAATGAGAATCTTTTTTTCTGATTTTAAGTTTAGCTCTCGTGCTTTCTTCGAAAGGTTCTTCAGTAGAGGATTCCTTCCTAAAATGAAATCTAGAGGTGAGGTCTCATCAGTGTCGCCCAATGGGAAAATTTCATTTTGTCTTATTAAATACTCGGCTAGAAACAGAGGCATATTATTTTGAATATCGCTGACAAAGTATAAGTCTCTCATTTCTGCTAAAAACTCTTCACATATATTCTCAGCGTTAATTTGAGATATTTGAGGACTCTCGCTTGAGCAACTCCGCTCGCTCAGATCCCTCAACTCGAGGGCAAACGAAGGAGGACCAAACACAGAAGATAAAAACAAAAAGGACAAAAGATTGGTAAAATTTTTCATGCGTTTCAAATATGCGAAAAGCATGCCTAGTTGAGAAAATAAAGAAGCCTAAATTTCGAGTTTTAAAGTCATAGGCCGCCAAAATTTTAGACGGCCGATACTATTTCTCTTTTTTTGGATCACCTTTGCTCTTAGACCGTCCAGAAAAGTACCAATCAACCCCCCCTCCAAGACCGCCATCTGCCTGATTGCGCGGAGTGAGATTAAAATCAGAACCTCTGGGGTAGCCCTTAGGAAAGCGTTCAGATGCCACCGATTTATCAGTCTCCGGAGTCTGAAAGCGAAAACTTCCCTGGGCGTCTGAAAAATATTCCACAAAAAGATCTTCAGTGATCGCTGCAAAAGAGGCACCGAGACCTGAATAAAGTGTCTTCTTTCCATACTCTTGGGGAATAAGCATATGCCCTACCACTACAACGGCCTTTTTATTTGTCAGAAAAAAGCTTCCCAAACTATGAGTGTGACCGGAAATAGAGCCATTGATATATTTGACTAGCTCTTTATCAGACGGAGAACCCTTGAATGGATTTCGACCAATATGCCCATGATGAAAAGTAATCTGTCTCAATTTCTCGCCAAGCTCTAAGTTTTTTAAGGTAAAAAAGCCTTCCCCAGTGTTGGGATAGACAAGCCTATCTCTTAAGTCCGCAGAAATCGGGGTCACTTTCCCAGGAATTCCCGCCTTGATTAAATATTCTACAGGGTTCGTCCAACCCTCATTCATCGCCTTTCCCAAAACAAACGCTATATCTTGATTGATTGAATCATCCATGAACCATTTTTCTTTGATATACCTGGCAAACCAAAGGGGGTGATTGGCATCTTCTTCAATAATTGTCAGCCAAGGACATTCGCGCAAAAGAATTTCATAAAATGCACGAGCATGATTGGCCTCAGTAGGAATATCGAGCCCACTGAAATATCGTTTCTGCTCTGCTTTGGAATAGCCTTTCAGCCAATGGTTCACACTGTAGCCATCGATTCCGTCTCCAACGACTAAATATTTTACCTTATGCTTTTTTATGAAGGAAAGAATTGTCGGAATGTATTTTTGATTCATTTGAACCAAGTGATAATCGCCGAACTTTACTGCTAGATACTCAATATTCTCAACGCCATTTTGAGAGTAGCGCTTTCCCATGTAGTTAAACGCCTGCCCCTCAAGATCATAACCTAAAAGATGAGCGTGATGCACGGGAACGCTTCTTCGTTCAGGCAAGCTACTGATATCGGACCAGTCCAGTTGAACCATAACAGCACCATAAGTATGCAAGGCCTCAGCTATATAATTTGTTCGTTTAGAAACCTGCTTGGAAAGAGCAGGAGAATCATAGTTGGCCAAAGTCATAACGCCAGTCTGAACGGTCTGCGATGCCCTCACCTGACTATCTTTTTCTGTAGGTGCCGTCACAATAGAAGATCGAGGGGAAATATAGATGTGAACACCTTCGGTCGGATGGTGGAGCTTATCAAAAGTCGCGGTGTGATTTTGAACTTTAGCAAGAGTTCCAGGGTTATGAATTGTAAGGTAGGGGTCGATTTCATAGACTCCCTCGCCTAACAAAAATATTTGCCCTTCCTCACTGAGCTCCTCAAGTCTATCGATAACGAGAGCATTAAGACCTTCAAGAACTCCTACAACAACGATGGCATCTTTGTCTTTCGCCAGAAGTAAGAGATCTTCAATGGCCCGAAAGTTGTCAGAGTTTGTGTTTGCTCCAGAAACTGCACCCGTGACAATCATGTTTTTATGCTTCCGAATTTCTGCAAAAATTCGCTCTGATCTTTCGGGGTCACTAAAAGCGGGGCTACTTACATGACGAAAACGCTGGGGACCATTAAGGTCTCTCCGTTTTGCCACAGAATGATAAAGATCTTTTGGAAATAAACTTCCATTCTTTCCATAAAGCCTCGTAAAGCTTTCTGCAGGCACAAAAATCCCAGTCTTCTCCTGGATATAAACCGATAATTCTGCCACAGTGGGAAGAAGACGCTGCTCATAGGCCAGATCCGAATAGAACAGAATAAGCCGATCAAAAATTTCAGATTCTAGTACATCGTTTTCTGAAGTTTGCAAAAGACTAACATAATAATCAAACCTGGACCGGACCGAACCAAGTTCAGGAATAAGGGTCTTCAATTGAGACTTGCTCAGACCAAGCTTTTCTGAAAGCGAAAGAAGTGTTGGTGGTACTAAGGCCAACTTCATTTGTTCAAGCACAAAATTATTCACTTGTTCTAGAATCAAAGGCCCTATATCAGAACGGGATAAAAGTTTATGCTGGTTCACCATTCCAGAAAAATAAGAAGAGAAAGGAATAAGATTGCCTTGATATCCAAATGCTTGAGAAAAATCTGATTCTTTAACCCCCAAAAGGCTTGAAATTCGCTCCGGAGTTGGAAGCTCTTTATAATTCTGGATAATATTGTAAGCCGTAGAAATAACACTTTTCCTTAACTCATTGATTAGCTTTTTATCCTTCTTCAACTCTTTACTCATAGATTCAAGCCAGGAATCATCCTCCTTGAACCACTCCGACATATATTTATTCCTCAACCAAACTTCTTTGAGGTTAAGTCCCTTTTCAACCTCTTTAGGTGAAAGGATCTTCCATTCACTAAAAATTTGCTGTTTTTGATAGATTATGACTTGCTCAGCAAGAAGTTCAAAACGACCAAGTTCTTCAATCGCGCTCGAAATCAATGCTGAAGACGAAAAGAGCAAGCCATCTTGGCCAAAAAACCGGGAGTATGATTTTTCGTGAATAAAGAGTTCTTGAGCCATTTGAGCCTCAGAAATAAGTCTCCCAGATGAAAGAACTTTTTTGTAGGCATCGACAAGGGTTCTTTCAATCCTTCCTTTTTCTGTGTCTGTTATGAGCTTCACGGACTGAGCGTCAATCAGCTCAGTTTTACCTGAATACTCAGGTGCGATTCGCTTGATCACTTCTTTACTGATGTCTGACTCATTGGAGATGCCGGCCAAATCCTTGAACTCATAGTCTTTAAGAAAAGACTCTTTTTGAACTTGGTAAATGTTGTCTAGCAGCAGCTGCTTAGCTTTTTTATTATGAGCATAAAACTTTAATTGGTAATTACGACGATCTAGCAATAAACCGTCTTTACCAAATAAGAGCTGAAACTCCGCTAGCTCCATATTGATCTCACTGGAAACATCATGGCTCGAAGGAATCTGTTCATCTTTTAAAAATCGTTCATAAACCTTCAAAATTTGAGATTCAATCGAGCTGATGAATGTGTGCTCTTCTTTAAGCGACGATGCCAGATACTCCATTCTAGCCTTGCCACGGCTTTTAAGTCGCGGAAAAGTTGAAAGAAGCAGTTCTAGGCTGGCCTTTTCATCTAATACATTTTCCTCACCTGCACTAATTATCCAAGATGAAGAGGGTAAACTCTCTGATATAACCTCTTTGTTAGTCGGCATTCTAAGATGCTGAATAAAAAATTCTTTTGTCAGCGTTTCAAGTTCAACCTTCTCACTGTTTGTTGCTACGTTTGTGAATGAAGAACTACATTTATCATTATTAGACGATTTGGAAGAAAAAGCGGTTGGAGAAAAAAGCAAGAATAACCAAAGACCGATAGAACCTACCGCAACTTTCATAAATTATTTCCCTCTTCCGATGACAATTCTTTCATCGCCAGCGAATACTTTAATGCATAGATTTTTCTTAATCTTTTTCATCTTACTGCGAAAGTTGTCCCAGGCCTTCTTTTCCTGTGGGTACTGGGAAGGGTCTAGCCCCTCAAGAAACCATTCTTCTTTTTTAAGATCTCTTTCGATTTTATTAAAATAGACAAATGACTTTGGAACGATCGTTTCAAGAGATATTTTTTTGTGAGCCGAAAATCCCTGCTCTTCCGATTGCAACAAATAACTTCTTGGAGGCGATAAAAAGTGCATCACAAATTTGACGCTGGGAAAACTCCCGAGAGTGTAAGTTAGGGAATTCTTTAAAACCGTTCTTGTATAACGAGTATCGTCTTCAAAAAAATGAAGACTTTTATAAGGGCCGCTTTTTTTGCCATCGGGCGAAATCACCATTTTCCTATCCTCTCGGTCGCTAATCGAGTCCAGATGGTGAAGCTTTTTCATGTAGTATTCTATGACTTCAAATTTTCTATCGGCCACATCGTGAAAAATAAAATTACTTTGAATTCCACTATCAGCATTAACTTCGTGAATTTGATTCTCAAGAGGAAGGGTAGCAAGCTCCCCGACATCGACGAGATGGGAGAGGAAGGTCAGAATTCCTGCTCCCCTGGCCGTCACAATAGCGACATAATCTCTGGTCGCCGGATTGACCAAGGCCGCTTTAAAGAGGGCATAAGCGGGCCCCTTCCATCCATCACTATGAGGAAAACTTTCAGACTTCTGAGCGTCTGCTAGAAGAGTATTTTTACGATAATTTTGATAGGTGATTTCAGGCTCAATTCGATAATAGCCTGGAAGAATTTCTTGGCCATCTGGGAGAGTGAAAGGTTCAAAGATACTGCCAGGGGCGACTTCCGACTTAGCGAGCATTTCATTGTCTTTTAAATGATAAAAAGTCTTAGGATCAATTTCTATTGTTGTGGGCTGCATTTGAAATCGTTCATCAACGAAAGTTTTGGAAATTCTCTTCAAAATAAAAGATGTGTTGATTCCGTGCTTTGTAAGTTCTGACTTATCTAAACTTTCGTAGCGATTGGAATTAATGATGACTTCATCGAAGTCGAAGATGAGAAAGCCATCTAGTTGGGCCTGTGCTTGAAAAGAAAAAATAAAAAAGAAAGCGAGAAAAAAAAGAGCTTTGGGGTTTCCAGAGTTCGAAAGTTGCAAGGCGGAACCTCTTGTTTGGATTGCAAAATGATACTGGCGCCATTTTTTTACTATTGCAACCGACATCTGCGATGCTCATTGAGAACAGAGAAAATGTTAGATCTAGGACGACCTTCCACACACTGCACTATCCCCCCAGGAGTCTATACTTCTCAGCAAGGGGAGATTATAAATTGACTAAAATGAAAATTCTTGTCATCACCGGCGATCATTCGATCATTGATACTGAGAAACCCACTGGACATTTTGAAGTCCATGACCTAGAGACTCACCAAGCTATGGTTGATGCTTTCCAAGAGATCTCGGATTGGGATGTTGAAGTCCTGACAGATCACTCGAAGTTTATCGACCGCTTACGACTTCAGCCACCTCAACTCGTCGTAAACTTCTGCGACACCGGTCTTTTTAATAAGGTGAGCCTAGAGTCTTGCATTCCCGCTCTGTGTGACTCATTTGAGGTCGGCTACACCGGTTGTGGCCCAGAAGGAATTCTATCTTGCTATGATAAATCATCGGTCAACCTTATTGCTCAATCCATGGGAATCGCTGTCGCACAGGAAACATTTTTTGAAGCAGGACGAAGCCCCGACTGGTCGAGTTTTGAGTTTCCTTTGCTCATCAAACCTAATTGCGCTGATGGAAGTCTAGGGATCACCAAAGATGCAGTTGTAAAATCTGCCCAAGAGGCAGAGAGGTATCTAGGGTGGCTCGCAACATCCCTGCCAAATAAAGATTTTTTAGTTCAAGAATATTTATCAGGAGATGAATACGGACTAGCGCTCGTGGGGAATGGAGATAATTTTATGACCCCTCCCCCACTAAAGGTCGACTACTCTAAACTTTCTTCAGAACTCGCGCCTATTTTATCCTACGAATCAAAATCTGTACCCGATTCTCCTTACTGGACAGAAATTGGATTTCAACGAGCAGACTTAAATAAGAACGAACTTGAAGAAATCAAAATAGCTGCCATTCGCCTATTCCACCGACTTCGGTTGAGAGATTATGCTAGGTTTGATTTTAGAAAAGACGCCCAAGGAAAAATCAAACTTATTGAAGTCAATCCCAATCCAGCTTGGGGTTCTGACGGAAAACTCGCCATCATGGCGTCTTTTCAAAATATGAGTTATCGGGAGCTTTTGAAAAAAATCGTAGAAGTTGCATGCTTACGACTTAAAATAAATCTCTAGGAATCTTTTTTCGCCATCTTCGTTTTTTCACCAAACGTTTGTTTTCAAAAGCTGATAGGTTGCAACTAAAAATGAAATGGGTGGCGGTCGTCAAAAGTTTAGATACGCACGTTATCTGGATATTGTACCCGGGACGGTAAAAACTAGAGCGCTGAAACATTTCCGTTTGGGAGCTAGATGGATGCCCCTCGGTAATTCTATATCTCTTGAGCATTTTATAACCGAGTTCTAGATCAATCTCTTCTATATAGGCCCGCGATGCACCTCCTAATTCTCCGCCATCACTTTTTAAAGTGTAGACGGTTTCGTGAGTTGTGAGATCGATTCGGATTGACCGCTTCATAGGTAAATGAATGAGTTTTTTTGCTCGACTTCCTACGGCGGCCTCGGGTGAGAGAAATGGCACCAGCTTTTCATCACTTTTTTCAGGTTTTCTTGTGGGCATCTTGAGTAGGCTTGAGCCTGTGAAGAGTTTTATCTGAACTTTTTCTGGGGCCGGCCAAACAATTGGCCAATAATTTGTAGAGAGAGATAACCGCAACCGGTGATCTTTAGGAAAAGAATGTGCAAAGTCATTAAGCTTCAGCTTGATTTTAAATTTTTTACCTGGAGTGAGCTTTATGGGTTTCTCATGAGACAAATAATGATTGAGATTCAAAACGCCATAGCTCACCCGCAAGGAAGAGCCATCGGGAGCGATATCGCAAATCCGGGCGGCCAGCAATCCTACTTCCTTATCGACCTCCAAAGTGAGCTCTAATTCCGGCGCACCCAAGAACTCTGTGACCTTTTTAAAAGGGCCACTATCAAAGCAAAGTGAGCCACCATCATCTGGTCGTTGATCACGCGGCATCTCACCCTCAATACCAAAGCCGCACCATTCACCGCCACGAATCCCAGTTGTCTCAGGAGAGCTAAAGGAGAGTACAACAGAAGAGTCAGACCTTTCATCATTCATTGGTGCTAGCGATCCAACATCCAGTTGCCAGAGCGAGCAATTTTCCTGAAGACTCGGACAAGATTCTTCGCTTACCCATCGTCCTGGCCATTCATGATAATAGGGCAAAGGCGGAACGCTTTCTTGCATCCACACTCGGAGCATTGGGCCATCCATAATCGAAGTTTTCTCGCCCATTAACCAATGCTTCCACCATTGGGTTGCTTCCTGAAGAAAGCCAATACTGGGACCTGGAATACCATCATGAGGAAAGTTGTGCGCCCAAGGTCCGATCAAACCCTTTCGCGGAACTTGAAGATTTTCTAGAGTTCTAAAAACTGAATTGGAATAACCATCGGCCCAGCCCCCAATGGCATAAACGGGAATTTTAATATCGCTATAATTTTCACAAATCGAGCCCTGTTTCCAAAAATTATCCCGCGCAGGGTGCTCCATCCATCTAATAGGAAACGGGGCCAGTTTAGTTAACCTCTCGTCCCACATTGATTTCCATTTTTCACCCACAATCAATGGGTCAGGTGGATAGGCCCCGTACATTGTTAGAATTGAGCCCCACTGCATATTTTCGTTTAATAAACACCCTCCCATGTAGTGAGCATCATCTGCGTAGCGATCATCACTCGCACAAAGAGTCATGATGGCCTTGAGCTCAGGTGGGTTTTTCGCGGCCACTTGCAAAGAATTAAATCCTCCCCAAGAAATCCCCATCATTCCGACATTTCCTGAACACCATGGTTGCTGAGCAATCCAACGAATCACTTGGAGAGCGTCGGTAATTTCTTGTTCACTATACTCATCTTCAAGAAAGCCTTCAGAATCTCCCGAGCCACGGACATCAACTCGAATTCCTGCGATGCCTTGAGCAGCAAAATAGCGATGAAGAGTTTCGTCGCGAGAGCGCATGAGATCTCGTTTGCGGTAGGGAAGATATTCTAAAACCGCTGGACAAGCTTTTTCCAAATAACTTTTGGGAAGAAAAAGACGCGCGGCCAATTCAATACCATCCGACATTTTAATAAAGACATTTTCTATCTCAACAATATCGGTTGGGACTCGTTTCAATTTTTTTAGGCCTTATGAGTATTTAGCGTCTGAGTGGACCAAAAACTCAGCGCCAGTTTATCACGCATCTTTTTGAGAACATCCAAATCAAAACCATTAATGACTGCGAGTCTAAATCCACCGGGCGGCATGGAATGAAGCGCAGGCTCTTTATCTTCGTGGAAAGTGATCTGAACACTCGTGACCTTTTTTTCTGCTTTTATTGCTTCCACCACATCCGGAGAGGGATGCTGAAAAGACACTCCATGGGCACCAAACAAAACGACACTGTAGCCCGTTTTTCTATCTGCATCGGAAAAATCCCATTCCTTTGTCTCATAAAGCTTCACTAAAGACTGCACCCAGTTATCACCATAGAGATCAGGCCATTGATCAGAGAACCTAAGATGCACTTCAATAATTCGGTTCCCTATGGTCTCAAAATTAAGCATTCCGGAATAACCACTCAAGTTCTCTCTAATCCAGTTGTTCCCATACTCCACTATGTCTGAGCGCTCTTCGTCTTCTACTATCCAATAATCAAACATCCCACCTTTAAGAGGAATTCCTTTACAATGACGCCACCATTTCCCTACGCCATTAACAACGGCAACATCAGTGCTAATGTGCTCACCCTTACATAACTCCATCCACATATGACCCGGCTTTTGAAAACGAGCATAGCTAGAAAAATCTTTGAGAACCCGTGACCCCGCCCCCATTCCACGCATGTTGTAAATAGGCTTTGAAAACACCGGAAAGTTTGTGGGAGCAAGTCCATGCGGAGCACATTTGAGTCCCTGACTTTCTGCAATTCTAAGTTTGTTATAGACCCAGTTATATTTTGAAAACCAAAGGTAGGCGTCTCCATCTTCGGTCGGGACACTAACGTCTTCGGGGCAATCGACGTTTGAAAAATACTGCTCTCGCCACGGGTCCGCTTCGCAAATGGGCATAGAAATGTCCTATTTTGAAAAATGTTATAGGAATATCGTATATTTTTTCTAGGATGACTCGCAAGCCTGTGACCTCTCCCAATAATGCTTCAAAGACGATATTTTCTCCATTAGAAGGGCCCTGGTTTAAAACGATAAACTTATTAGGAATCGATTTTTGTGCCAAAAACAGGCGAAAAATGATTGTTTTTGGTACAAAAACTGATAGAATAAACGACAAACAGACCTAAAATGATTGTTTTTGGTGCAAAATGAGCTTTTCGACCAAGCTTCGACGTCTAATCCAGAGCGACCTTTTTGAGCTCACAGATCTTAAGGCCCTCCTGAGGCCGATGAGTGATGAAGCGATCTATAGCGGAATCACTCGATCCTTGGCCTCTGGTGAGATGATTAAGCTCAAACGGGGCGTTTATCTTTTTTCTAAAGAGCTTAGAAAAAATCCTCTCTCCACATTTTTAGTGGCCAATCGACTTTATTCTCCCAGCTATGTTTCGTTTGAATCGGCGCTCTCTTATCATCAGTTGATTCCCGAGGCCGTTTATACAACCACATCGGCCTGCCAACAAAGAAGGAAGAAAACCTTTGCAACACAACTGGGTGAGTTCAGCTATGACTTTATTCCAGTTGTTCCATTCTACATGGAGGTTCAGAGTGTCTCTGAACCACGCGCCCATTTGCTCGCCTCGCCCATGAGGGCCCTATTCGACTACATCTATCTTCGGAGAAAAGTCTATACTTCTCTTGAAGAAATTGAAGGCGACCTCAGGCTCGATCCAAAAGGTCTAGGTCAGGCGGTTAGGTCTGTTTCGAATACAGATCTGGAAGAGCTCGCTAATTCTTATCGTAAAAAAACGATCCATGATTTCTTTGACCTTCTCAACAGGAGTTTTAAGTGACGGATCTCATTCAAGAAAAATTGAATCGTTATGAATGTCGGACGAGAGAGGATGAAGAGAACGCGATCAAAGAAATCACTCAAGAGGTTATTCTTTATTCACTTCAACAGGCGGGTTTTTTTGAAAAGGCGAGCTTTCAAGGGGGGACCTGCCTGAGAATCGTTCATGGCCTTGAACGTTTTTCTGAAGATTTAGATTTTTGTTTGAGAGAGGTAGACCTTCATTTCAATTTGAACCCTTACCTTAAAGATTTTAGGGAAACGATGAATCTTTATGGCCATCATATTGAAGTTACGGGAGAGGACAAGGTTGGACAAAGCGTGCGAACTCGATTTTTAAAAGATAATTGTATTAAAAAATTGCTTCAACTTGAGCATAAACATGACTTGAGAAAAAAAATTCAAATTAAAATTGAAGTCGATATAAACCCTCCTCAATATTCTCAAACAAAAGCAAGTTATCTAGATTTCCCATTAGACTTCATGGTTATGTCTCATGACCTTCCTTCTTTGATGGCGGGAAAAGTTCATGCCCTTTTATGTCGTACTTATACAAAAGGGAGGGATTGGTATGACTATCTGTGGTATGTGCGGAAAGAAGTTTCCATCAATTTTTCTATGCTAGAGCATGCCCTTAACCAAGCAGGACCGTGGAAAGGAAGCTCGCTACAAATCAATAAAGAATGGCTTAAACATGCCTTAGAAAAAAAGATTCAAGATATTAACTGGGAAAATGCCAGAAAGGATGTGGAAAGATTTTTGAGGGGTCGCCAGAAAGAAGCTACCATGTTGTGGAGCGAGGGATTTTTTCTTCAGAGAACAGAAAAGCTTTTTCGAATCTTTATGAGAATCCGAATTCTAGGATTTGGTGCTCGGAAAAGGACTTGAACCTTCACGCCTTGCGGCACACGCCCCTCAAGCGTGCGTGTCTACCATTCCACCACCCGAGCATTACGGGAGAATATAACCACCAGGTTAGAGATTGAAAATGAAATTTTCCAGCTTGGTGCTAGGGATCATCAAATTTATTTTCGTAAAGATAAGGAGTGATTTCATCCTGATAGAATTGCAAATGCTTTAATAACAGCTTGAGTTCTTTGAGTTGCTTCTGAGATTGCTCTGCCAATTTACGAGCATCGTTCCACGTGCTGAGAAAATGATCATCAATCACAGAAAAATTTTTATAGCTCGAGCGCAAAAAAGGGAACTTTGCAAAAGTATCTTCCCCAGGTGAATTATTCTCTTTTGATTCGTGCTCCATAACGTTTCCTCTCCTACCCTCGCCCATATTATTTGCAGGACCTATGCCGGCCAGCTAGCAAAAATGCGGTTTTACTTTCTCTTTGGAACCCTCCTAACCTGTTGAAAACAGGAGTTTTTTTGTCAGAATGACAAAACTTTAGACGCCCGAGAAATTTCTTTATGTTGCGTTTATTCTACCGCTGCCCAAAATCTCGACAAATTTCACTCACAACCGCGATAATAAATTATGAGTTCTAGGCCTCGAGCAAGTTTATGTCATTCTTGCACCCATTATTTTTGCACCTATAAAACAGACCGTCCCCATGGTTGCAGATTTTTGGGATTCGAGTCTCAGGTCATACCATGCAGGCTCGTGGAAAAAGAATCAGGCCAAAGTTGCAATAGCTACGTTCCAAAACCAGAAAAAAGAAAAAAATCTACGAATTTAAAAGGCCAGCCGCTCAGGAAGTGATTTGCCTTGCCGCCAATAGCTGGGGCCCACTTTGGAAATAACCCCGCCCCCTAAGGCCTCCTCGTCCTCATTATACAAAACAATGGATTGACCGGGGGTCAAAGCGCGGTGGGCCGTCGTAAAGTGAACGCGCATGCCGTTTTCATCTACCTGAACTTGGCAAGGCCAACTTTTTTGACGATAGCGGCTCTTAGCAAAACAATTTCCTTCGAACTGACCCCTTGCCTGCCAGAAAATTTTTTCACAAACGATCCAGTCAGAAAAAAGCGCAGGATGTTTATCTCCCCTTTCGACATAGACAACGTTAGTTTCCCGATTTTTTCCCACCACAAACCAAGGCTCTCCTGCTCCACCGAGTTTTAATCCTTTTCTTTGCCCGAGAGTATAGAGGGCCTGCCCCTGATGAATCCCAACTCTATTTTCGCTGAGATTGCGAAACTCTCCTTCCTTGAGATCAATATAGTTGGGCAAAAATTTTTGAAAATTGCGCTCTCCGATAAAACAGATCCCCGTGCTGTCTTTCTTATCTTGATTGGAAAGTCCCAAGTTTGTAGCGATGTCTCGAACTTCCGGTTTTGTAATGTCTTGCAAAGGAAAGACGACCTTGGGCCAACACTGCGAATCGACTTGGTAGAGAAAATAACTTTGGTCTTTATTTTTATCTTTGGCCTGAGTTAGCTGAAATCCCAGAGTCCCTAAGTCAGAGAGCCCAGCGTAGTGCCCAGTGGCCAAAAAATCTGCTTTTAATTTTGCTGCGTGCTCGAAAAAGGTATGAAATTTAATTTCTTTGTTGCACAAAATATCGGGATTCGGCGTAAGGCCTGCGCGGTAGTCCTGAAGAAATGATTGAAAAACCAGCTGATTGTATTCTTTTACAAAATTGACCGAGTAGTAGGGAATTTCCAATTGATCGCAAACGCTTACGACCGCTTTAAAATCTTCGGCCGAGCTACACTTACTATCGGGATTTCCTGCATCACCCTCATCCCAATTTTTCATGAAAAGAGCTATGACCTCAGCGCCCGCACCTTTAAGTAGTGCCGCGGCAACAGCAGAATCTACCCCACCAGACATACCAACAATGACGCGTTTACCCTGCATTTTCTTGCGCCAAGATTCAGAGATGAACTTTTTGGAGAAATTTGCCAGTTTTTCGTCGAGAGTGCTTACCATAGGCCATTTCTACGAAAGAGTTATCAAAATGCAAAGCTGTTTTGATTCGTCGGTTCAAGCCGCTCTTTTCGATAATCCCCGACACGGTCTAGCCCAAAATGGTGAGACGACAGCGACACGCGTCCATCACCTAAAATTTTCGAGTTTGCTCCTTTTCGGTTCACAAAAATAATGCTCTGACCGTGGAAAATCTTCTGTTTTTCTTGAAAAAACAGAGCAAATCGTTCTCCCACCTTGGGATACAAACTGACTTCAGTCGCCTCTTTTAAATCTCCCACCAGTGCAAAAAGCTGGCAGGGAGCACTCAGGTCGAGTTCTAAAAGAAAAGAGCACTCTGAGAGCTCGTAGTAGGCAAAGAAAAGCTCAGGTTCATAGTCTAAAACGACTTCCTGAGTAGCTGGAAAAATCTTGGCCACAAACATTTGTGTCTTGCTCTGTTCCCATGACGTGCCCACCGAAAATGTGCACACACCTTTGTGGTCATTCACAGCAGGACCGTTTTCTTTAACCAAGACTTTGCCTGGACGTCGAAGAGAAGGGGCCAACTCTTTCTAGCATCAGTTCATTGACGGGCCTCTTGCGAGATACTGCCTGACTCTTCGGGGCCTTTTTCCAGAAACGGGATTGATAATTGGAAGTTTTGTGCAATTTTTTGGGATTCTTCTTTACGCAATTCAGAAAGAGGAAAAAGCGTATGAGCGAGAATCTTTTGGTCTACATAAACGAGAGATGGGGCCTGGTCGGACGCAATTTCATTTCCTCTGTGAAGAAAGTATTCTTGATTTTTATGATTCTTGCGAACTTTAGCAAAATGTCCAGTGGCCAAAAAATTGGCATCAAGCTTTTGCATTTTTTCGTAAAGCGTCCGAAATAAAATTTGATTCACCAGGAGCTCAGGTCGAAGGATTCTACCTGATAGTGACTCAGCAAAAAGCCCTTCTAAAACACTTTGCTCAAACTCTTCTTCACAATCAACGGCATAAAAAGGAATCGCAAGCATGTCGCAGAATTTCTTTACAGGTGAAATGGCCGGGATAAACCAATGACCGCCGGAAAAGACTTGAGCAATCTTGGAGTCAGGCGTGGCAAAGGAAACCCCTAGTCCAATCACCTGAAAACCCTGTTTTTTCAGGAGAAAGGCAGCGACGCAAGCATCGGTTCGGCCGGACATTCCAATCACAATTTTTTGATCTTTTGGACTAGTTTGATCAGCTTTCATTTCAATATTATGCCGCTCTCTCTTATCTTCGTCTAAAATATTACCGAACAGCTTAGAGATGAATGACGATACCGGCCGCCTCTATCTCATGGACCGCACAAGTTTCTCTCCGGAGCTTCAGCAGGTGAACCCCCTTAAGCTCTTTTTAAGTTTTTTTCAGGCAAATATGGTAAGTCAAAAATACCCTGCGTTTCATTTCATCTCCGGAGGAGCGCATTTTTCAAACCACCTCACACTCGAACAACATGCTCGACTACTTCGAATAGAAGATAAAAACGATACGCAATTACTAGGTAGTATAAAGAAGAGAATTGGCGATTTCCGTCGCTATCCAAATCAAATGAATGCTGAGGAATGCGTTCTGTTTCAAATCTGGCTAGCTCTCTCTTCTGAAAAATCTTTTCTTTTTTTCCATCTTCTTCAGAGAACTCTATCGATGCCTAACACAGAATTGTTTGTTGAAATTCTTCAGCAGAGAGTTTGGCAGAAAAAATCCACTATTTATCTTATGAGCGATGATATCAACCAGTTTGTAGACATCCCGCACCTCTTGATTGATCTTAACCAGCTCTTTCCAAAGAGTGCTTAGAATTTGAGAGAATGATTAATTTTGAGCCCTTGTTGCGTGAACGTGGCCATAGGCTTAACCCGAACCTGAAATCTGCAATGAGAAAAAATAAGCTCGAAAGAGCTTCGGTCAACCTTGGGGCGACCAAATGTCAAAAGCTCTGACCGCTCAATGAGCTGAGCTGGGAAAAGCACTCTCGCTGGAAGTAACTCTCCTCCATTTCGCCGGTAGTAGAAAATCGCCTGAACGACTTCTTCCCGGCTCAGCCCCATTAAAGGACGAAGACATTTTAAAAAAAGGCTTGGATTCTGGTCGTAAAAAACTTTCATAACTTTATAGAGCTCAGAAACTGATTGGTGATAGTAGTGCTTAAGAGCTGGCCTGAGCTCTAGAGGAAGTTTGCCAGGAAGTTCACTGTGACCTGATTTTCGATATTCGGAAAAATCAAGATCATCGTCAAGATCGTAAAAAGAATACACCTCTGCCTTAAACTTTAAAAAATGTCTGCTGATTGTTTCAGACCAACTCTCTTTGGTAAAAGGCGGGCCAAATTTTTTAAAATATCGAAAGAAATAACTTTGAACTCCGCCACTTTTACAGTTAATAAAACTCCCTTCTTGAATCAGCTTAAGACTGATTAACTTCTTCTGATCTTTTACAATTACCAAAAGGTCCCCTTCTCCTTCAGATTGGTTTTCAAATTTCCCGATGAGCTGAATATCTTGGAGATTGCCAAACTTTTCAAAGAGATCACTCGCCATTTGGTCAGCAAATAATTGAATTTTTTGGTAAAAGAGATTGTCTTTTTGGAACAAGATATTTTGATAATTTCCCAGAAGATCTTTAAAAGTGGGAGCAATGTTTTGGTGATATCGATTCTCGAGTTGAGTGAGACGGGCGAGCTTTGCACCAGTTAAATATTCGAATAATATACCTGTCACTTCATTGAGAATGGCCTCTCGAGGCCTATTCTCTTCCGGAAGGCCCATTTATTTTTCCCAGTAAATTTCTTCCAAGTCTTCTTCTCGTGAGGGAAGAGCTCGATAAAGACGCGGGGAATTTTGCCGCAAAACTTCATAGCTTACCCGGTTAGCGTATTTACATATTTGAGAAAGAGAAGAATAGGTTAAAAAACGTGCTTGGTGCTTCGGAGACTTTGGTATGAGCTCGCGGTGATAGACGTTTGCAGCAAGGTCGTGAAGTAGCGCCGAGAGTGCAGCATCTCCAGCACCATTGGTATTGCGAATCGTACTGGGGCCGCCCAAAAATGGATTAATATGACTAAAAATTTTTACAGGTTCAGCGCAATCATTTCGAAGCATCGCCCTGCTGTATTCAAATTCGTTATAATTGGGAATGGATTTACTGTGGAGACTGTCCTTTGTAGGACGAGACTGATCCCGATCGACTAATCCACATAAATATAATCCCTCCCGCCCCAGGGTGATAAGAGCTAAATCGACGGAATCCAACAGCAACTGACCTGCTAAGAGAGGATCCGAGAGCCCTGTGAGGGCCTGGGCCTCAGAAGTATTCATCGCCAAAATGTTGACGTATTTTTTGATAAACTTCCAAAGCTCTTCTTGAGTTTCGCTTACCAAATGGGACGTTCCTAAAGTCATAACCACGGGAATATTGTTTTGGCCCGCAACCTTCGCAATTTTGAGCGCGGCCTTGGCAATGGGAGAATCCGGCCGTCTAAAATGATAGGCCGACAAAACCACGGCCGAGCAATGAGTAATTAAATCCACAGGCACATCGGATTCACCAAATTGATTCATCACTCCCGATGAAATCCCAAACGTCCGCTCACCATCTGGAGTAATAAAACTTAGCGCCCTACCAATCGCTCCGTTTGAAGTGGCCAAGTAGCTGAGATCAACTTTTGCCGAAGTTTTACTGATATAGAGATAGGCCTCGTCACCGACTTCTATCGTCTTACTCATGGCCCCCAACAAGAAGCTAGAATTGTCGGCGAGGACACAAAAATTATGAATCGTATTTCCGATAGCGCCACCGGGATAAACGCCCCGAATTTTTTGGCCCTTTTTTGCTTCCTCTAAAATACGCTCAACTCTGTCTTCCTCGAAGAGATGTGAGCTGCCTTTTTCAATATTCAAAGATTTTAAAAATTCATCATCGACAAAAATATCAATATCAACCATGACTTGGTCGAGTCCCAGCAGAGAAACCTGACCTTGTTGAGAAAAAAAATCTTGCTCAACGGGAAAGCGGTTGCGCTCAGTTACGGGGAAATAATGTTTACTTTTTCGTCGACCTGGAAATTTCATATTGGCGTTTACCTATCATGACCGCGGCTTTTTTGATAATCTCAAATGAAAACCGAGAAAAAAAGAAGAATCATGCCCGATAATATTTGGAAGAAGTCTCTCTCTACTCCCACATTCGAGTACAAGGCCCCTCAAAATGAGTTTAAAGGACTCATTTCAGTACCTCATCCCGGAGAAACAATTCCTATCTCGTTTGAAAAATACTTGGTTTCTGATGAGACCATTTTCCAAAAAGATTATGACTACCGAATCGATGAACTTCTGGACAAAGAATTTTTGCAAAAAAATGGCATTGGCGTTCTCAGCAGCAAGATTGCCAGAATCTGCGTTGATTTAAACCGAGATCGCCATCAAGCACTCCTCTATTGGAAGAAAAATACTCACGATGAGCTGGTGGTAAAATCGAATCCTTCAGGAACTGAAGCGGATCAACTTTTAGCCGAATTCTATGACCCATATTTTCAGCAGCTTGAAAAGCTTCTGGGAGAAATGGCCGCTCTGAAGCAAAATCAAAAAGCAAACTGCGTTGACCTTCACAGTATGCCTTCCCATCCCAACGTTTATCACTTTAAAAAAAACCCTCACCAAAAACGGGAGAGAAGACCTGATTTTTGTCTAAGCGATCTCGCAGGCAAAAGCTGTTCGAAAAAATATCTTGAATTTGCTCGCAGGCACTTGAGTGGCCGAGAACATAGTGTTCAAATTAATGACCCGTATGTGGGAGGGTTTGTTTCTCATTTTATTGCTCGATTTCCTTCCGAGAGCTTTCAATTGGAAATCAACCGCGACCTCTATATGGATGAAAAGCAAAGAACTTTTTTGCAACAGGACCTTGACCCATTCAAAGAACTCCTGAATACGCTTTTTGTTCCACTTTTTGAACTTGACCCAATTACCGAATAACTTTAGATCTCGGCAATTCATTCGGTGGCCGGGAATTGTTATTTTGAGAATCATTACGAGGAAAAATACTTTGCACAGGTGTAGAAGATTCTTCGCTGGCATCGTCCTGCGCCTGCGACAAAGTATTTTGCTGCCGTTTTTGAAAGCTATGGTATTCCTCAAGCGTTTTATAGGGAAGATTTTTAAGAATCTTTTTTTCAAGTTTGGCATGCGGCCGATAAAAATTCTGCCCTGACCGTCTCAATAATTCTTGCTTCCATGCAAGCCACACAACGGGTTCGACCGGCCACTCCAAGTGAGAAAGAGAGCTCATAGATAAAAGATAAAAAGATAAAAGTGTCTTTGGAGATTTCCGTAATTGTTCTGCCTCCCATAGGATTTGGTGAAAACGGGCGGGGCTTGATGGCCGGTAGCTCATCTTCTGTATAATTTTATTGAGAGTTGTTCTTTCAGATTGCGTTAATGTTTTTGTGACAACTTGTAAGGCGATCAGATGCCCCCTTTGAGCGCCTACAAAAATAGAGCGCTGTTCCTCATTTTGTTTACGAAAGCGAATTTCTGTCCAAGGAGTTTTCTCATGCAAAAGAATCTCGGCCTTGACCTTAAGTGGAGGGAAAAAAAGCTTCCGCTTCCATATGGCCCACAATTGCCGAGTCATTTCTAAAAAACTCTTTGGTCTTTTTCTCAGGTCTCGCTTCAATAGATATTGGACGAGTGTTTCTTGAGACGTCTTGAGAAGGGCATCCTCTGCAAGACCTAACTGAAAAAACAGAGGCAGATTCTCCCACGCCGAAATTGGGATAATAGGAAGTGGACTAATTTTCCAAAGCGGTCGTGAAGATTTCAAATAAGTCCACTCGACGTCAATTCCTGAAGAGGTCTCTAAAAGCTCCGCCTCAACTTGATATTCAGATTCTCTAGAATTTCCTGTGGCACTAATAGGAAGCGGAATTAAGTATTGATCACTGTGATAGAATTTCCATTTGGACAAATCATCAATATCAGAGGGTAATTTTTTGACTCTGGTAAAATTTAAGAGCTGATTACTATGGGACATTTTAGGAAAATAATCACTCCAACCCGCAAGCAGCGCCTGCTTTAAAAAATAGGGCCAGAGCATCGTAAAAACACCGATCAAGATAACTGTCACTAAGAGACCGGCCCAAATAAGGGCGTGCCGTTTAATTTTTTGCCAGAGCACAGGAGTCGGTTATTAAGAAGAAATGCGGTAGTTCTATCATTACTTAAAAGTATAGGGAAAAATTCCGATATCATAAAGGATGGAAGGACTTATGAAAAAACTTCTAAGCATTGTTTGGCTACTGCTCTTCTTAGGGAGCTGTGATGCGCCCCGAGAAACCCGCTTAGGTCAGAGCTCTCTGCCTAATTCTCAAATTGATCCCGGCAGTGGGTTTCCGATAGTTACGCCTACAACACCGCCCACAACTAATCCTGGCAATTCAGTCGTGACTGTTGAGCAGCAACTTAAGGCAACCCCCGGTTATGGGAACTGTCTACTCTCTCCGCTTATTGCCTCATCAAATTCTAGCTATAGCGGGGAAGTTGATTTAGGCCAAATTGGAGTATGCCGCAACCAACAAGACTCTCGGGAGTTCACGCTTTATTTTTCTGGCTCGGATCGAGGGGAAACCACTTGCATTCACCCTATGAATAAAAACGGCGAAAATTATATGTATGTCGGCGAAAAGAAATGCATCCCCCATCAAGAAGGGCAAACTTCAAAAATCATTCTTGCGACCAACCGACCAGGATTCACTGGCAGTCCTATCAACGCTTTGTTCATTCACAAACTCTCTTCCTATTACCCTTTTCTTCAATGCGCTGATTACTATACGGCCTTCGTTGGAGACAGAGGCAACCAATCCTGTCCCCGAGATCAAATGGGGCAACCTACCCAGCAGTGCTTAGCTCTCGCGGTCCAAGGACAAAGAGTTCGGTGCGATTTTTTTAAGCTCAACCACAACTATATTGTCGTTCCAACGGCCAGTTTTTAGTTTTTTAATCGATCTCCTACCACCAAACGCCCTGACTGATACACAGAATAAAGCTCTTCATCTATAGAGGGAACTGCCAAAATTGGTAAAAGGATTTCCTCTAAAGGGCCATCATTTGTCTTGCCTTGCTCTTTCCCGGGCACCGGCATGCAAACTACAATATGAAAAAACATTTTCTCTTCCGAAATATAGCTGCGCAAGTAAGTCAAAAGCTGATCGCCTTCGTCGTCTATAATCTCGTAAACTTCATCAGGGGTATTTAGGGTTTTTTTAGTATATTCATCGTATTGCCCAAAATTTTCGAGGGGAATATCATTGTTTTTTCTTTTTCCTAAATAAGACGCTAAAAAACTGGATTTTTTTTGTTCGAGCTCGGCAACCACATCTTTAGAAACAGTGAACTCATCTCTCTTCTTTTTGATTTTTTCGTCTGAACTGTTATTTAACTCTTTTTCGCTCAGTGGAATTCCACTTCGGTAATATTCTAAAAGCTCCTCTCGGGCGGTGAGGGTATGGTGGAAAATAAAACTCGGACGACTCCCCAATGAACCACATATGAGGACGTAGGTGGCCTCTCCTTCATCGAAGTGAAAGCGCCGTATAAGTGTCAAAAATTGCTCTCCCAGATCATTGGTTTCACGCCAAACTTCCTCCGGGGAACTGATAACTTGGGCAAGCTGAGCATTGTCGTCTTTGTATTTTCCCGTCCAGAGGTGATCTTCAATTCTATTGAGACCTCTAAATTTCGCTTCTTCTTGAGCGAAGCGCTGGATAAGTGGGGCAAAAAACTCGGACGCACATTCCTCACTGCAAAAAGGCCTTCGCAATTGGTTTTCAATAAAAATAAGCTGCTTAGAGCTCGTAATGGAAGACTTACAATGAGAACAGAAATAAAGATTTTTGGTTTGCTTCATGTTTTTATTAAAACACGATCTTGCCAAGTTTCGGAAAGCAATCTTCAAGGTAAAAGCTACCTCTAAAATTTAAGGGCCGGCCGCTCTGGCATACTAAAACAGGTGGCCAAATGTTTTTTCGTATTGGAATCCTATCTTTTTTATATTGCGCCTCTACCTACGCCGAATACCGAGTTTATCAGTACGTGTTAAAAAACGAGAATCCTAACGACAACCGTTCCATGCCAGAAATTATCACATCTACATTTCCACCCCATTCTTTTCAAGCGTACGGAGGTGGTCGTTCGATTCAGGCGGAACTGTTAGGAACCTGGACCTGTTTGGGCAACACGGCAGGGAAAAGTTTTTGTCTATCGCCTCTGGCAAAAAAAGAGCTTCAACCTGAGGTCGAGGCAGCTGGAAAAAACCAATGAAAGTCGCAAATGACAGACTGGCGCAAAACCGGGCCTTCCAAAATGAGATGAAGGCCCTGAAAAAGCAACACGATGAACAGATTGCAAGCACCAAAAATCAGTACAACCAGAGCTTGGCCCAAATTCAACAAGATCAAGGCCTTCGTCTCGAAGAAACAAGCGCTGAACATCAAAGGCATCTCGATACCCAAATTAAACAAGCCGAAAAAGAGATTGAAGAAATTCAGGAGCGATTAGACAAAACTCAAAGCTCCACTCAAAAAGAAATCAAACGTCTCAAAGAAAAATATGACCTAGACTACGACCAGCAAAAATCAGTGCACAATGCCAGAACTCAAAATCTTTTAGGTCACCAAAGTGAAGACCTTCAGCAGGTAAATGACCGATACCAACAGCAACTGCAGGATATCCATCTCAATTCTAGGACTCAAAGACAGGAAAAAAAAGAAGTCAGTCAGAGACAGCTTATGCAATTGGAACAGGAGCTTGGGCTCAAAGAAGGGGCCCGTACAAAGCGCTATGAGCAGATTTCAACTCAACAAGAGAAACAATTTGCTCAGAAAATTCTAGAGCAGAAAAGGACTCAAGACGCGGCTTTAAGAAAGAACGCTGAAAGTTTTGATGGGGCCTTTCAAAGAATGCAGGCCAATCAGGCCTACGAAAAAGAAGTCAATAAAAAGATATCCTCTCAGGCCCTTGAGAACTTAAAAGTTGAAATGGAGCATCAGTATCAAGACACTATAAATCATTACCGTGAGGTCCTCTCGACTCTCAAAAAAGAGGGAACAGAAAAAATCGACCAGACTATAGCCGGCCATAGCGTTACTAAATCTCAAATTCTTGAAAAAAGCTCTGATCCATTTTATAGGCTCTCTGTGCTTGAGCCCACCATCGAAAAAAAGGATGACCATTATCTTTTCCGGATACCGGCAGCAGAGCATGAAGCAGGGGGCCACCATCTGAGTGTCAATGGTCGAAAAGTTCGAGTGGAATTTGATAGGAGCTTCCAGGAGAAGATGTTTAGAGAGGGTGATCACAGAACAACGACTCATAGAGTTGAGACGATTTCTCATGATTTTAGTGTAGATGAAATTTTGGACGATAGAGAAATTGAGAAAAGCTTTCAAGACGGCGTCATTGTGTTTCGAGTGGCCATGAAATAAGATAAATTTCTGTGAATAGCTCGACTTTCCAAAATCTCAAACCAGTCGTAAAATGGGTGGGCGGGAAGTCTCAGCTCCTGCCTGATATTATACAAGGTCTCCCTGTCCAACTTTCCGAAAAAAAGATCACTCGGTATATCGAGCCCTTTGTAGGAGGGGGAGCTGTTTTTTTCTCCCTCGCGCAAAAATTTCATTTTAAAGAAATTATTCTCGGTGATCTCAATGCAGATTTACTTTCATTATATAAAATTATTGGATCCCATTGTGAAAACCTTATCGAACTTTTAAAAATCCAAGAGCAGCAGTATTTGGAGCTAGATGAATCTCATAGGCGAGAATACTATTTCAATATTCGCCGTGAATTTAATCAAAGAGCCGGAAGTCTTTTACAAAATGCGGCCTATTTTTTATTCCTCAATCGCACTTGCTTTAACGGCCTCTACAGAGTGAACTCTAAGGGTGAATTTAATGTACCTCCGGGTAGATACAAAAAACCCAATATTGCTCCTGCAGAATCACTTCGTTTGGCCAGCAAAGCATTAAAGCAGGCCCATCTTCAAATTGGTGACTTTGAAGATCTCGCTGATAAAATCGATGACAAAACTTTTGTTTACTATGATCCCCCCTATCGCCCACTGGCCAAAACAAGTTGCTTTACTCAATATTCCCGGCAGGGTTTTGACGATGGAGAGCAAATTCGCTTAGCAAATTTTTTTCAGAAGATGAGTCTCAAGGGTGCTAAACAAATGCTATCAAACAGCGACCCTCAATCTATTGATCCCGGTGATACATTTTTTACGAAACTCTACATGGGCAATGATATTAAGCGTGTTCTAGCTGACCGAAGAATTAATTCTCGCGCCTCCGGGAGAGGACCAATTTCCGAACTCTTAATCACAAACTATTCCCGGGCGCAAGTGTGAAGCGTCCAATACTCACTCACTCGTCAATTATTGAAAGTAATCGACATCTTGCGCTTAGACTTTCTCTCTCTATGGCAAATTCTCTACCAGTACCTCTTGAGCCAGAAGAAGAAATCCTAACTCCTCCAGCGATTCCTTATCGAAGCCTTAATATGATGAGCGGAAAACGCTTCAAGATTAAATTGCGTCTTTTTGATTCTGAGCAAAAAGAATTTCATCAGAAAGAATATGAATCTAATTCTTTTGGTAATTTTAATATTCGTTTGTCTTTGGAAAAATGGGATGAAGAACTCTCCAATGTGCAAATTTATGAGCTCAAAACGCTTCCCGGTTTGGAACTTCTACTCGGAAGCTTTCTTCCAACCAAAGTAAAATCCCCTAAAAAATTAGTCATTTCTGATTTTGATAAAACCCTGGTAGACACTCAATATTCAAGTTTTACTGAACTTCTTGGGTCCTTGAGAAGACCAATTCACTATTTTCCGGCCGTGGATAAGGGATTGGAAATTTTAAAGCAAAAAATTTCTGAAAATCACATTCCCTTTATCTTATCTGCCAGCCCTCACTTTTATGAAAAGGCCATTCGTGATTGGCTCTATGGGCAAAAAATTTTTACAAACAATATTTTTCTTAAAGACGTCCGTTCAGTCTTTTCTTTTTTAGAAGGGGATCTCACCCCAAAAGATCTCACCGCTCAAGGTTTTTATAAACTCAACCAACTCGTTGATATTTTACTGATGACCGGAATACCTGACGTCCTTGTATTGATGGGCGACTGCTTTGAATCTGATCGACTCATCTATCTGACCCTGGCCAGCATTTTAGTTGGAAAACATGACCCATGGTCTGTCTGGAATGCGATCAAAAAAGAGAGATCCTTTCAATTGACCACAAAGCAACATTTTAGCTTTCTTTCGAAGTTTTACAGACTTGGACCTCTAGCAAAGGCCAAAGATGAGGTTCAATTAGAGATACTCATTCGTTGCCGACCAGATTCGCTAAGAGCAGTTCAGCAGACTGCACTGGATGCAACCCCGGTCGCTCTGCTCGAATTCAGTCATCTCGTCACTTTTTATGAAGCATAAAAAAGTTCAAGCACGAGATACGGAAGAAAAAGAGAGATATAGCCCCATGACATAAAAAGTCCCCAGCGATGAATTGGACGATTTCTCTCGGAAATAATATGCCGTGCGATACTCTTGTGCCCAAAGGAATGACCAGATGGCCAGTATTCTAAAATCAATCTAAAGTTTGCCAATGCGACGCAAATCCAAATCCAAGCTGTGGAATTTTCAATGAATGATGCCAACTTGATGCCTCCTATCTCGACTATGAACTGCATCGGTCAAAATTTTTCTATTGTTGAGTTGGCAAAAAAACATCGGCAAAATCTCCAGGCCGCCGGAATGCTAACTTTCAAGGCCCCGTCTCGCAAGAGGACCCAGTATTCCAGCATAGAAGAGAAGTCTTATTACCAGATTCTTGGACCCAGTTTAGAAAAAACAACGAGGTCTATGAACGCAATTTTTCATCCTCAGTGCTCTAAGAAAAAAAACTCTTTTTTTCTAAATACCGATTGGCCTTTTTATATCGATAAGGAACCGGCGGCCTTTTTTTTTCTTGGCCATGAAAATTTGCCCTGTGTTGCGATTGAGACGTCTGATCTTTTTTTGCAATTTTTTTCGTTAGATGATTTTAATTCTTCCTCTCCCTCTCCTCTGTTTCCACTGACCATTGAGCTCAATTTCGAAAGGCCTTCGGCTAAACATTATCAATCGCCCTCTTATTGGGAGAAGGCCTTGATGATGGCGCAACGAAGTCATCTCTTGGATGACCCCGAATTAACCCACCATTATCTCCAAACGACTTTGGCCCTGAGTCCTCAGGATCTCCCAAAGAAAGCGGCATTATCATTATTTATCTCCTTGTTGGAAGCTGCCTATAGAACTGATCGAAGCATTTTCCCAAGCCTGCTGAATAACTTTGAAAGATCTCTAGAAGAGCTACCAAATTCACTCAAACTCGTTGCCGAGGGGGCCCTTGATTTGGCCAGTAAGATCTCTCAACAAAATGCAAACATTGAAATTTTAAAAGAAAAACTCAAACTTCAAAAAATGCTTTTTCTTTTCTTCAGAGATGAGGCCATAGGCCCATAATGCTTCTCCCTCCTTTGAAAAAAATTTACTCAAGAAGGCTTGCGGCCTGGCGCAATCGCCATTACCGCTTTTTCCATCATCCGGGCTATTCATTGGGGCATCTGGCAGATCTCTTTGGACTGAGAAAGGCACCTCTCGTTAAAGGCGAATTTACGGTGGCCGCCCTTCTTGAAAATGGTGTTTTGACAGAAGCTCAACTTCAGAGACCTCAACCAATTTCAGTACGAGATCTTCAGCTTTTCCATTCGGCGCAGTATCTAGAGGACGCTTTTCAAGGAAACAATTTTGTCGATGTTTTTGGACAAACCCTTCCTCCCCAGTTTGATTCATCGACCATAGTCCATTCTCAAAGATTAATGGTTGGTGCCACGACCTCTGCCTTCCGCTCGCTCATTGAAGAAGACTTAGTGGCCGCGATTAATTTTGGAGGCGGCCTTCACCATGCCGAGCGTGGTCGCGGGAGCGGGTTTTGTCTTTTTAATGATATCGGTGTGGCGATTGAAAAAGCAAAAATCCTAGGCCTTTCAAAAAAGATTACAGTCATCGACCTCGATTATCATCAAGGCAACGGTGTCATAGAGGGATTTGCTCATGATGATCAAATCTCCCAGTATTCGATTAGTGGAATTTTATGGCGCCATGAGGGAGAGGTTTTGCCAGAGCGTTTCACAGAGTACGTTCTTCCCTCTAGAACCGATGATAAAACTTATCTCAAGCAGCTCAGAGAAACTCTTCCGCAATTTTTAAAGGGCCATGCTCCGGCCTTTTGCCTCTATGTCGCGGGTACCGATATTCTTCGAGGAGATCCTTATGGGGATTTTGGCCTCAGTGCAGAAGGTGTGATTTCCCGAGATTGGTTTGTCTTCAACTTGCTTCGCTCTTTGAATATTCCATTTGTCTTTGTTACCGCCGGGGGCTATAGCGAGCAATCTTGGAAAATCACCTACCGCTCGCTAAGCAATCTTTTGCGTAACACTCATCAAAAAGAGCTACCACATAAAAAACCCAGTGACTTTACGTTCACCCAGCAGGCCGAATCAAAACCTGACAAGAAAAAAACAGACAAATTTGATTTAAACTTGGATGAACAAGATTTATTTGAACTCGGCTCGGCCTTTTCCACCAAAAAAAAATTTCTCGGCCGCTATTCAATTCACTTCCTCGAGCACGTTTTAGAAAAATTTGGGGTTTATCGAAAACTAAGAGAACAGTCTCTCACTGACCTCGAACTTGAACTCGATCTCTATCATTCAGATGGGCAAAGGATGGTCTTAAAGGGTGCAAGTAAGTCCGATCCTGAGCATAAAAAACTTCTTGGGGAGATTGTTGTCAGCTCTCAAATGCTTCGAGGTTTGTGCTTGTTGCGAATAGAATGGTTTTTTATGCAAAATCCCTTTCGGGAACTCTCGGAAAATGAAATTGCCTTTCCCGAACAAAACTATCCTGGATTAGGGATCTCTCAAAACATTCAAACTCTTTTGTGCTATCTTGCAAAGTCTCTGCACTGGGATGGCCTGCTAAATGTTCCATCCTATTTTCATGTCGCGATGATCAGCTCCCGCTCTTTTCAATTTTTGGATCCTAAAATTCAGGCCCGTCATTTGCTATTAAAAACTCTACTGGGCCCCTATCCCCTACCCCTAGCGACAAGAATTCTTATTGAAAAACGAGTGAGTAATATGGACGGAGAGATTTTAAACTGGATACCGTCTTCTCAAATTCTTCCGCTCTCTCAAGAAGCAAAGAGTATCTTTCGAAGTGAGGCATACAACAAAATAAAACAAGAAGAATTCGGTAGACTCTACAATCAAAGATGGAAAGTGGATGTCCCCATTGTCGCCAAGAAAACCTAAAAGAAAAACGACCCACCAATGGAAAATTTTAAACCAGAACCAGTGTATTCAATCGTAGGCGAGGCCGGATCGGCCTCTTCTGGTTCGAGCGTAAAGCTCGTAGATTCGTAACCAAACATGCCGCCCAATCGCAAATTATCAGTCACATCATAACTGGCATCTGCTGCAAGAAAAAATCCTGTTGCGGAGGTGGTGCCGTCGACAACTTCGTTTGTATTTCCATTCAAGAGGCTATAGGAACCGGACATACTCGTCATAATCTCTAGGGCCCCACCAATAGAGAGCCCATCTTGTTGGTAGAAGTAATATCCTCCGCCAACTCCAAGTCCAAAATAAGAGATTTCTGACTCCTGTGCCGAAAAGCTCTCTCTGGCCAAAATAAATCGGGCAAAATACGGTTCTTTAAAATTGAGCTGCCCTTTTCCAGCAAAACCTATCCAGCTGATATTTCCTTCCGCTGTCAATTCGGAGCTATCTGTCTCTAATTTCTGTGATAGTGAATTCAGATAAATGCCCAACTGATAAGGCTTTGCAGCAAAGTATCGCTGAGTAAAACTTCCTCCCCTACTGGATACTCTTTTGGGATTGCGGACTTTTTGCCTGCCACGAGTGACTCTTCGGCGACTTTGATTTCTCCGTCCATTGGCCATCTTTAATTGCCGAATCGAAGAATAAACCCGGACTTGCCCATCGGGAATAAAGGCAAAACGGCCCTTCATTTTCAAGGCCCACGCACGGCCATAACGTTTCGCACTCACTCGAATGATCTTTCCTTTTTTCAAATACCCTTTTGGTTTTCTAAGGGTCTTGTCGGAGTAGATAATCGCCTTTTGCGCCGTTACAATAGCGACTTTGGCCATAACCCCGCGACTGGTACCTAAAAAACTAGTCCCAAGAAAAAGATAAAGGAGCAGAAAGAATTTTGTGGAATTGGCAGATTTCATTGGCATTATTTTCCTTTCAGGAACACGCTTCTCTAGCTTTAAGTATGCCTGAACTCGTGAAAAAGAAAAGTATTTGTCAAAAAAAGCGAGTGAGTCAGGCATCTAAAACATGGTTTTTCATTTTATAGTTTCGAGCGACCCACAAATAGATTCCAAAAAATAGGAACCCTAGAACAACCCACAGTGAAAATGTCCCTGCAGTCCCTAAAAGACCAAGAGACTGGGTCAACTGTTCGACGCCTGCGGTGATAAGATTCCCAATGGAAAAGGTAAGTAACCAGATGCTCATAATTGTAGACTTGAGAGCTGGAGAAGCTTGAGTATAAGCAAACTCCAAAGCAGTCACTGATACAAGAATCTCGGCCGTGGTGATCATCAAGTATGGGAAAACTTGCCAAAGAATCGAGATTTGGTCGCCTTGTACAATTTGAAACTCAAATAAAGAAATGGGAATAAAAGATAAAGCGGCCAGGAGCAGACCAGCTCCCATTTTTTGAAGGTCACTAGGCCGAAATCCTAATTTATCTAATAGTGGATAGATAATGTAGGTGAAAGCTGGCACAAGGGTTAAGATAAAAATAGGATTTAGAATTTGCATCTGTGCGGGCAAAATTTCAAAACTTAGGCCCCAAATTTGAATCAAATTTTGCATGTTTTGTGCTTGAAGCACCCAGGTTGAACTGTGCTGGTCATAAAGCGACCAAAATAAGCATAAGGCCGCAAAAATTTTTGCTATTCCAGTCAACTCTCTCCATTGAAAAGACTTCTTTGCTCTCTCAGGAGGCACATGGACATAATGCTTTTGACCTAACCAAAAAACAAAGGTTGCCGCAAGCATCAAGATACCCGGGATACCGAAAGCAAGACCTGGACCTGAGTATTTGAGAGCAAGTGGAATCAACAAGATCGAAAAAAAAGAGCCAAAATTAATAGACCAATAAAAAAGAGCAAAAACTTTTTTTAAAAGATGCTGATTTTTTTTAGAAAACTGGTCCCCTACATGGGCCGACACGCAAGGTTTGATTCCGCCCGCACCGATGGCCACGAATGCAAGACCAATATAGAACCCATATACATTTTCCCAGACCGCTAAAACCAGATGGCCAATACAATAAGCAAAGCTGAGATAAAGAATTGTTTTATATTTTCCCCAAATCCGGTCGGCCAGGTAGGCGCCGAAGAATGGGAGGAAATAACTAAGAGCCACAAACAAATGAAAAGTGACGGTCGCTTTTGTTTCGGTAAAAGCGAGATACTGCACCATAAAGATGGTTAGAATGGACCGCATTCCATAGAAACTAAATCGCTCGCAAGCCTCATTACCGACAATAAACCGAATTTGATAAGGCAGAGTATCCACTTGCGGAGTCCTCATTTCTTTTTTCTTAGTCTGCGCGTACCGCCTTCACGAAGAGTGCCTTGGCCTTCAAATGAGCTCTCATTTGTGCGAACCGATCTCACTCTACCGGGCCTGACTTTTATAATAGGCCTATTGCTTTGGGATTTTTTCTGCGCAGGGATCGTCAATGTCACATCCCCCTGAACCCGGCACTGACAGCTTAATCGCTCGCGGGTCAGATAAAATACATTCCCTAATAAATTTTTCTCTGGAAGAGTTTGCTCGCTTAAATTTTGCTCACCAGACTCAACAATAATCCGACAGTTCGTGCAGTTGGCATGGCCTCCGCAGTTGCCGCGAACCTCTTCAATTCCCTTGGCAAGCAGCTCTTCTCGGAGACTTGCTTCTCCTTCAAGATGAACAATTTTACCCTTTCCCGTTATGACCACTTCAAAGCTCACAAAAACGCGCCAATTTTGTTGCGAATAGAATTGGCCACTTTTTTCTCGATGGCCTTTAGTAAAAACGAAAGTTTCAGATCTATTTCGACAGAGCTATCAAGAAACTGAGCGTCTAGCTTCAATCCCTTTCCTCTGGCGCAGAGAGTTTTACAATGATCATCATAATCGAGTGAAGCGCTGACACCGAAAGACTGCAAGGTCGATTTATCAATGCGCTCTTTGACCCAAAGATAGGCCTCATCCCGACCCTGGGCCTTTTGATAAGGAATTTCAAACTTCAAGACCAGTCCCCGAGTGACCAAAACCGCCGTGTCCGCGTTCGGTTTTCGTTAATTTTTGGCGCACATGAAAAACGCCTTGATAAACCGATGAGACAACCAACTGCGCGACTCGTGTCCCGTGCTGCAATACTGCAGTCTCATTGGAATAGTTTCCTAAAATAATCTTAAGTTCGCCTCGGTAATCACTGTCAATCGTGCCTGGAGCGTTCACCACCGAAAAAGGGCCATTGAGCGAAAAACCCGATCGGGGACGAATCTGAATCTCCATTCCGGAAGGAATCTCAAGTGAAACTCCAGTAGGAACAGCAAGTCTTTGCCATGGCAGAAAAACAGTTTCATCTCTGTCAGGCAGGCAGACACAAATATCTGCGCCGGCCGCACCTTTCGTTGCATAAAAAGGGAGAGATAAACTTGGGTCAAAATGCTCAAGCGTCTTGACCCCAATGGCAACTGTAATCACGCCATATCTTTTTTAGATTCTAAAGCTTTGATCGCCTTTGCCGAGAGCTTGATTTTTCCAAACCGATCGACATCTAAAACTTTAACTCGAACTTCATCTCCCTCTTTGAGATAGTCTCGAACATCTTGAACGCGTGCATCAGTCAATTCAGAGACATGCACTAAACCCGAAACCCCTGGTACTAAATCAACAAAAGCGCCGTATTCCTTGATGGACACAACCGTCGCATCATACTCGCTCCCCAATTTAGGGCCATTGAGCTGCAGCTGAATAAAGTCTTGAACGGATTGGTTTTTCTTGGCATCAGAACCCAAAATATTAATCACGCCGTCATCATTGGCCTCAACATTGACTCCAAACCGCTCTTGAATTCCTTTAATATTTTTTCCACCCGGTCCAATAAGCATTCCCATTTTGTCTTGCTCAATTTGGAAGCTATGAATCTGAGGAACGCCTTCCTTAAATTCAGGTCTTGCGTTTTCAATCGTTGATTTCATTTCATTCAAAATATGGAGCCTGCCATCTTTGGCCTGGGCCATTGCTTTTTCAAAAATTTCCATCGTGATTCCAGAAATTTTAATATCCATTTGAATGGCCGTAATGCCTTCGCTTGTTCCTGCGACCTTAAAATCCATATCTCCAAGATGATCTTCGTCGCCCAAAATATCAGTCAATACTTTGAAGTTCTCACCCTCTTTGACCAACCCCATGGCAACTCCTGCGACAGGTTTCTTCAAGGGGATTCCTGCTTCCATCATTGCCATTGAACCAGCACAAACACTGCCCATAGAAGATGATCCATTGGATTCTAAAACCTCGCACACAACTCTCACAGTGTAGGGAAAATCTTCAGTGGGAAGAACCTTTCGAAGGGCCCTTTCTGCAAGATTTCCATGTCCGACCTCACGCCTACCGACACCTCGATAACCTCTGGCCTCGCCGACTGAAAAAGGAGCAAAAGTATAGTGCAAATAAAATTTATCAAAGCTGATTCCAGAGATCTGGTCGCTCATCTGCTCGCCCTCTTTTCCGCCAACTGTCACAGCTGAAAGGACTTGAGTTTCGCCGCGAGTAAATAAGGCAGACCCATGGACTTTTTTGAGTAAACCGACTTCGGTTTCAATTTGCCGCACTTGATCGAGCCCTCGCCCGCCTATGCGTTTTTCTTCCTGAACGATATCTGCTCTCATCATTTTATAAAGAAGTTCATCAACTGCTTTGTAGGCCTCTTTTCCGAAAGAAGCATTTTCATCCAATCCATATTCAGAAGGTGATGACTTGATTGCCTCGGATACGCTTTTCTCTAATTGGGCCACAGAATTTTGACGCTGCATTTTTTCGCTGATTGATAGGCTTTCACGTGCCTTGTCTTTAAAATTCTCTTCAACTTTAGTGAGAAGTGTCTGGTTAGCGCTAGCTGATTCAAACTTTCTTTTTTCACGCCCTACTTCGCTCTTCATTTTCTTCAAACCCTCGCAAAGCGTTTGAATTTCTCCATGAGCAAATTTCAAGGCCTCCAACATATCAGCTTCTGAGAGTTCGTTCGCCGATCCTTCCACCATTAAAATGGCCTCATCTGAAGCTGCAACAACAAGTTCGAGATCACTTTCTTTGCGCTCTTCAGCCGAAAGATTGAGCTTCAACTCTCCATTCACTTTGCCAACACTACAAAATCCAACGGGACCACGAAAAGGAATATCAGAAATATCAATGGCGGCGGATGCCCCTATGCCTGCTAAAATCTGAGGGTCAAAGCTTTCTCCGTAAGAAAGAACCTGCGCCATGATAATTGTTTCAAACATAAAGCCATCAGGAAAAAGCGGTCGCAAAGGTCTATCAATCATTCTCATCAATAGGATTTCAGAATTACTTGGTCTGCCTTCTCGCTTGATAAAGCCGCCAAGAAATTTCCCAGCCGAATAAAATTTTTCTTTATAATCAACCATAAGAGGGAAGAAATCTTGCCCATCTTTAACTTCATGGGCGGCGCAGACAGTCACAAGCACCTGAGTGTCTTCGCAGCTGACTAGAACTGCTCCGTCGGCCTGTTTGGCCAAACGGCCGGTTTCAATTGTGATTTCTTTTCCGCCGTAAGGAATGCGAAATTCTTTTTTATCATTTAACATAATGGTCCTCCAAATTTTGATGGTTTTGGAAATTGAACGACGAGCAGGCGAGGACCTCAATTCGTGAGCACTTTAAAAGATAAAAAAGACAGGCGCCCAAGCGAACACCTTTTTTATCCTTTAAATCATGACTCAAGTCTTGAAGACGCCCGCTCGTCAGCTTTTTTTCCGGTTTTATTTTCGTATACCAAGCTCTTTAATGAGTGAGAGATAGCGGTCGTTATTTTTTCCGGCCAAATAACGCAAAAGTCTTCTTCGCTTGCCAATAAGCTTCATCATTCCTCTTTTTGAATGATAATCTTTTTTGTTGGCACTGAAGTGCGGGGTAAGGTCTTTAATCCGTTCTGTCAGGATGGCCACTTGAACTTCAGTGGAACCAGAATCCTTCGCATCTTTTCCGAATCTTTCAACTAAACTTTTTTTAATTGACTGAGCAATCACAACATTCTTCTCCTCAACCTGCATGCATGGGCCGAATGAAATCTTCCAAGGGGCCGTTTGGTTCAAACCCGATGACGCAAGTAGTAGGTCAACCCCTCCTGCGCTTTTAGCGAAGAAAGTCAGACATGTAAACTCTTAGTTTTTTAAGCAGCCTCTCTTCAATCTGACGTATTCTTTCTCTCGAAACTCCATATTCATCAGCAATGGCCTGAAGAGATAAGGGAAGCTCGGAGAGCAAACGTTTTTTAAAAATATCTCTGTCCCGCTCCTTGAGATCATTGAGAAATTCTTTGAGATGTTCTTGAAGAATCCCCAATTCCTGAAGATGCCCAAATTGATCTTCAATCGACTCTTGCTCACTTGAGAGTATTTCGGCCAGAGTCGTATTCCCGCTCTCTTTCAAAGGCGTATCAAGCGCCATGTCAGAACTTCCAGGGCCGAGTCGCTTTTCCATTTCAATAACGGATTTCTCAGAGACACCCAAGTTTTGTGAAATAAGTTTTGGAGTACTTTGAATGCCTTGCTTTTCAAGACGCTCTTTTTCACTCATGAGATTATAAAATAGCTTCTTTTGATCTTGAGTCGTGCCAACTTTCACTAATCGAAAATTATCCAGAATGAATTTCAAAATAAAACTTCGGATCCACCAGCTGGCATAATAGCTTAACTTAGCGCCTTTTTCGGGATTGTATTTTGAGACCGCCTTCATCAGTCCCATATTCCCCTCTTGAATCAGGTCCATCACATTATTGTAGGAATACCGGTACTCCATAGCGATTTTTACGACCAAACGAAGATTTGCCAGGACCAACTTTTTGGCCACTTCGATATCCCCGGTTTCAACTAAGGTCTTAACTAAATCTTTTTCTTCTTCAGGGGATAGAAGTTTATAATGACGAATGGTTGCTAAGTATCGACCGAGGGGATCACTCGCCGTGGTTGAAACCGGGAGGGTGCTATTTTGCGGAATCTTCTGCGGAAGATGATTTTCCAGTTGTCTGAGGAGTTTTAAATCGCGCTTGTTGTTTTCCGACATCGGTGCCATCAAACTTAATTTTTGTCGGCCAGTCAAGAAGCTGGCGGTTGCGATTGGCCAACCTTTTGGCATGAAAATATTTCAGAGCAAAGTGACCGAAACTCAATCGGATATTGAATTTTATTTTTTTTTGATTCACTTGCTGGGGAGTGACAGGGTCTTTTTGCTCCAACAACCCGAGAATAGCCGAAGAAAAAAGCGGTAGAAGCGTATCGACAGAAATGGAAGTCTCTAAAATATCTAAATCGGGACGAAGTAACTCCTGCAAATGTCCCTGGAGTTGATATTGAAGCATTATTCTGGAAGGCGATCCTGAAAGATAGGAACTTTCTCCCTGAGCTTTTTGAAAATGTTCGACGATTCTTGCATCAAGTAACAATGGAATTTCTAAGATGAGTTTATCTGATGTTGAGAATGCTCGATCTCTGAAATCCCCACCAGACTAAAAAATCAAGATTCCACGGACCCGCTACCGACTTCATGCTTTTCGGCAAAACACTCGGTGTGGTGTTCTCGACAGAAGGTTGTTGTTCATAGAACCATTTGGTGGCAGCACTTTGCAATTTCACATCACCCCATTGCGAAACCTGTGTGATGAGATCATCAATGATAGCGGGCCAACCTATTTGAGAAATTCGAGTGATACTTTTCATTTCTAGCCATTGACCTACAAAAGAAATATTTAATCTCGCTCCCTTTGCTACATCTCCACTCAGACCTTGAAATTCTTCACACGAAAGAGCTTGGATTTCTTCTTCAAATGTTGCCCCTCCCAACGGCCTTGGCCACAATTCAAGTGCTTCTTTTCGTTTAATAGGACCGCAAACAACCGAATCACAGGAAACGAGCTTCTCAGAAAGCGGGCCTGGAAAGATAGACTTAGGGTCCTCGACCCAATTAGCTAGAAGACCGAGAGACATGGCCTCTCGAAGAAAAAGGCCTAAATCCCTTAAAGTAGAAAGTTTTTGGCCCCAACTACAGCCCGCTTGAAAAAGCTCTAGGGTGGAATCAATCACTTTTGCTTCTTGTTCATTTCTGTTTTTTTTCAGTTCAAAAGATTTTTCCAGTAAATTGGCCAGCCGCTTCTGAGAGAAAAGGGTCATACTAGGAGAACAATAGCGTTGAACAATCTCTTTGCCCTTCCCCACCAGCTTAGGTGAGTTTTCTAACCCTCGAATACTTCCCAATAATACCAAAAACTGTAAATTACTTATCCAAGTCTTTAACGAAACCCGACGATCTTGCTCAGTTGCGTAGAGTAATTGGCCTTGCCCACGCCATTGACAGCTTTTTCGACTCATTCGAGCTGAGTGCTCGAAAAATTTTGAAAGCTCTTTGCCTCTCATGGCCGATATCTTTTGGGCGTCCTCACTAAATTGTAGGGGCATCTCCAGTAAGGACTTTGCATAACCTAACTGTCCAAAACTCAGGCCTATTCCCAGTAATAGAGTCAAACAAACAAAATGTTCTCGCATCGCAATCTCTATCGACTCCTGTAAAGCTGTTCTCAAGTTTTTTCGACAAGAAGCTATGAAGTATTTTTTTCTGTTGAGCTGGATGATTGGGAGTGTATGGGGGCAAGACCGTCTTTATAAGGCCCACCTCAATCTTCAAAAGATCAAAACGGATTTAATTTTAGGAAATGTGGGACATGCAAAAAAGTTAATAAGGGAAATGATATTAGGAGATAGGCCGCTGGGAATTATCCAAAAACGCTACCTTGCCCTTGCTGCCTCTATTGAAGGAAACTATCTTCAATCTCAAAATATTATCAACTCAACTCCTCAATTTCAAAAACTAGAACACCTCCCTCATATCTGTCTTTTGAAAATAAATAATTCTTTAATTCTTAATGACCTCTCCGACGATGAGCTTTTGATTTATTGGTCACGATGTCGAGGTCTGACTCTCGATGAACATGGCGACGGGATAAGTTGGATTAATTTTCTGGTCAAAAACGAAACTCAAGGACAAAGGCCTTTTTCGTTGGACGTTCGAAATCTTTTTTTCTCCGGTAACCCGGCCCTAGTGACCCAGGCCCTAGTTTCATTGCTTTATCATGAGCAATCAAAATTAGTTTTTAATCTTCTCAAAAGATTTCCTGATGAATCTCTACAGAAGAAAAGCTTTCAGGAGCTCATTGCGTTACATGCCCGAAGAGGAGGTCAAAGTGAGCTCATGGAAAGAATGCTTAAAGAAAATTTCACCAGTAACGCTTTAGGCCTTATCCGGAGACCTTCTCATCCTAGAGAAAAAACTAGAGGACGCAGATCAGCTCTATACGAAGTTGCTTAAAGAGGCACCTATGTCACTAGGCGCGCTGGAGCGGAAAATGTATTTAGCCTTAAAAAATAAAAACTGGGATGAAGCTCTAGCTCACTTACCGCAGCTCTCTGCCAATGAACTCTGGAGACGAGACAATCAACAAATTGCTGCTTTTTTGGATTCTTTTTTGAGAATTCAAACGAAAAGAAGAGTCGTTTCCGATGAGCTCTTAAAACAATTCGAAAACTCCGAGGCCGATCCATTGCCATGGGAAGTTTCCGGAATCTTGGCCTATAAGACTTTCTTGGAAGCAGAGTATTCTGACTATACGAGTTCTCACTCTATGCTTTTTGCTCGAAAAAGCTGCAAGAATCATATGTCATCGCTTTGTCTGATTCTTCTTTTCGACGGTCTGAAGCTCGATCATGAAGATATCGGCCCAAAACTTTGGGAGGCCCCAGAGCTTTTCAAAGAGTTGCAAATCAAAGAGAATACCGAGCGGCCAAGTCGTTGGGTTTATGATGAAATCTGGATTTCTCAAAAGGCCTTGGAGGAAAGAGAGGATGCTGAAAATCAACAAACAATTTCAGAAGGCCAAGGAGCACTTTCCTCAAGCGATCGTTAATATTGATGGCGAGCTTTTCTCCCCAGAAACGGCAAAAGTTAGTTTTTTCGATAGAGGACTTCTGTACGGAGATTCTATTTATGAGGTATTTTTGGCCCGTGGTACTCAAACACTTTTTTACGAAGAACACATCAATAGACTTAAACGTTCGGCCAGTACATTATTTTTTGAACTCTCCCCCCAATTTCTGACTAGAATTCAAAATGGTGTTGAGCAAGTTTTAGAGAATCTTGCCCTTGATGATGATTCTTTAATTCACATTCGATTAGTTATTACACGGGGTGTAGGCGACATGCATTTGGGCTCAATCGAGTCCTGCTCGCCCAGCTTTCATATTATGGGCAGACCGCTACCGGACATCTCTTCCAGTTTTTTTGAAGAGGGGGTCCGAATTTGTTTGGCTAACGTTTTGAGGAATTCGCCAAATGCTTTGGAGCCAAATTGTAAGAGTGGAAATTATTTGAATAACGTTTTCGCATCCCACTTTGCTAAAAAACAGAACTGCTTTGATTCGGTGATGCTCTCTCAAGAAGGCCATTTAGCAGAAGGCTCTGTTCACAATATTTGGTTTATAAAGGATGGAATGCTCAAGACGCCAGATAAGGCTTGTGGCCTTTTAGAAGGCATTACCCGGTTGAAGCTTATGGAATTTTGTGATGAAAACGCGCTGCCGTATGAAGTTGGATTTTATGATCCTGAAGACTTATACACTGCGGATCAGGTCTTCTTCACGAGTACTACCAAAGGAATTCTGCCAGTTTGCCAGTATGAGGACAAAAAATATTCAGTGGGAGACTCAACATACTGCGGCAAAATCCGAGTTGATTTTTGGAACTGGATCCTGACACAGTTCAGGAAAAAATAAAGTACCCATCCTCCAAACTCTTTTGTTCTGAAAAAAATCATTGTAGTCTCGCCCTTTGTTAAGATTGGGTGAATATTTTCCTATAAGAGGATAGCGAGCGTGTCAGACCAAAAAAACTCTCGAAAGATCTCTGCCGTCGACGAGACTATCCATTATGATGAGCTGGTTTTAGGAATCGACATCGGTGGAACGACGACGAAATTCGGTTTTGTCGCAGCTGATGGATGTGTTCCATTTATGTCGGAATTGCGAACCCAAGACTTTCCCCAGTTAAAAAAGGCGGCCCAGCAGATTCACGCCGAAGTTCAAGAGTACCGTAAGCACCATGATTTTCACCTGATGGGAATCGGAGTAGGCGCTCCAGATTCAAACTATCACACGGGTGAAATTATTAGACCGCATAATCTTCCCTTTGGAACAGTAAACGCGGCCGAATGCTTCACTGAAGTTTTTGATATTGAAACTTTCGTCACCAATGATGCTAATTGCATGGCCTTGGCCGAGAAAAAGTTTGGCGTCGCCTCTGAGTTTTCTAATTTTATTGAAATCACCTTAGGAACCGGTTTGGGATCTGGAATTATAACCGCAGGAAAACTTCTCGTTGGGAAAAACGGAATGGCCGGTGAGGCCGGTCATATTTGTATTGCAGAGGGACCGCGAAAATGTCCTTGCGGAGGGGAAGGTCATCTCGAGGCCTATGTATCGGCGGGCGGAATATTACAGAATGCCCGAGAAGCTGGCGTCCCTGAACATGTCGATGGGCTCAAAGAACTCAATCGATTGGGAACCTCAGGCGATCCTGCTGCTTTGGCCGCTTTTGACTTCACGGCACGATGTTTGGGTAAAGGCCTCGCTGCTTTAGTCACGCTTTTTTGTCCTGAGGCCATTATCATCGGTGGTGGCATCAGCCCTATTTTTCCATTGATAGAAAAACCGTTGAACCGTTACCTCGACCAGCATGTTTTTCGACTCTTTAAAGGACAAACTAAGATTCTTCAAAGCAATCTTGAGCCCGCTAGAGGAGGAATTAGAGGCGCATCTGTGCTTATCTATGAAAACTGGGTTCAGGGGCATTTAGCGTGAGAGTTTGGTTACTCATCATTTTCCTATCTTTTAGCACTATTGGATTTTCTCAAGGCACCAGCTTTAGGGCCAAAACTAAGCTTTTTTTGGAAACAGTTCTTGATAAGAATTCTAGGATGAACAGCCGGCGTGCCGGCGAAGAATTGGCCAAATCAATCCTGCGCAAATTTCCCGAACATCCCTATCAGGGTTTTCTTATCGGCCTTGAGCAACTTCATCATTATTATCAAGAGAACCAAGTTCTTATCGATCTTGATTCTCATTTAATTGACGAGTTTTTTCATTCTTTCGTTGAATATGTTCAGCCTATCCATCTCAAAGTTCCGAATGAGATTCACGGTGCAAGAATGTTTTACAAGAGCTTTCTCGAGCAATTCGCACCTCTCTATTACAATTTAAGAATAGACCCTTTTACCAACCGGTGGTTAGTAGCGCTGTCTATCTACCTTCAAGCGGCGGTGCCTGAGGCAATGGTTAACTCTTTAAAAATGGTTGCCGCTAAGGCCCCCCAATCGGTTCCAGAATGGCAAATATTCGCTTATGAATCTCTCGCAAAATTTTTAAAAAAAACCAATTTGATAGGCCAGCGTCAACAGCTTGAAGAATTATTTATTGAGCACCTCGACCTTGCTTTAAACGCACTCAGGAAAGAAGAAACTTTAGAGGTGGTAAATACTTGGGGGCCTTCTCTAACGCTGGGGCTTCAAAAAGTTTTAGAATTTCCCGTCAATGATGTTCTCTCTAATGGAAGTGCCGATAGAATCCTTAAAGAACATCTCACCAAATCACCCTACTTTAGCTCCCTGGCCCCTCATTGGTTTCACTGGAAGATCACGGGAATCGTAGCAACTCAAAATACACTCTATCATTCTCTCATTTCCTTTTTTAGCGACATTTCGGAAAAACTTGACCGCATGAAGGCGACTGTACCGATGGAGGTTCAGTCGCTGCAGTATAATATTAAGGCTGCCGCTAAGGGCGCATCAAGGTCTCCAGTAGCATTATCAAGTGAGGCCAAAGATTGGCTGCGAAAACACTTTGGAGCTGAAATTTTCAAATTTAATATCGAATTTCAATGGGAAATGACGACCCTTGCCTATCGAGAGGTCAAAGCTTTGAAGGAGACCTTTATAGACCTCTTTAAGGTGCCGTTAGTCATCAAAAGTTTTGACGAGGAACTTGCAAGCGAAGTTATCAAACTTACAAGAAATACTGTGATGGAGACTTTCTATTTCTATCTCACGGCCTTTCCACCTGGCGAAAGATATTGGATTAAAAATGAGTTGGCCGATAGCATGCTGGAGCATTATGACGAAATTATAGGTGACAGGGCCAAGCAGCAAGATTTTTTAAACCATATCAAGAGTTATAAACATTTGGATTTTTGGAACTTTTATTCCCAGCTGGCCAACAGCGCACGAGCGGATGAAAACGCCGCTGGCCTTGAATTTTTTCAGCAAATCATGAGCTCTTTTGAGAAAAGGCAATTTTGTGCCGCTCAGTTCGACTTACCAGTCAATTAGCATTTGGCCAAATAGCTCAAAAACTCACCGACATTTTCTTGTCCAGGAAGCCGGTATCGGGCCTCTGTGTTGCCAGTCCCAATTTTTACAGACAAGTCATTTTCACCACACGCTCGAAACATATCCTCATCTGTGAAGTCATCTCCTAGAACAACTGTCTTAAAGTTCTCTTCCCATATGTCTTTCATCTTTTTCTGCATCATTCGAGATAGAGTTCCTTTGTCGGCAGTACTTGGTTTGACTTCAATAACCTTTTTTCCCTTTATCACCTTCACTGGATACTCCATGAGTCCTTGCTCAAGTTCCACCATCAATCTTCTTGCCTGGAACTCGGCCAAATCGCTTGTACTCTGCCGGTAGTGCCACCCTAGTCCCATCCTTTTCTCTTCGATAAAACTGCCAGGTGTGCGCAGCTGATAATCGGCCATCATTTTTCGGGCAACTTTAGTCCAGCTGTTTTGCTGTGCGGATACAAATGTTTGAACAGTCTTTGTTTGATGATCATAGAGCTCGGCCCCATGCTCTCCTGCTAAATCAATATCAAAATCGATCAAGTGTTTTTTAAGAAAGGCGATTGGTCTTCCGCTGACAATGACCAACTTGAAGTTCTTCTTTGAACGCAAAGTCTTGAGAACCTTTTGCATATCTTTTGAGAGGATCGCTTTGTTTGGGTCTTTGTGAATTGCGGCCAAGGTACCGTCATAATCAAGAAAAAATAAGGTCTTTGCGTTTTTTTCGATATGACAAACTCGCTTGTAGTCTTCTTCGGTTCTTAAAGTCTGAACCCGAACTTCATCTTCCCCGGTCCTCTCGCCCCCCAAATCATCCATAAATGCACTCGCCCAGGTTGTTGCAGTATAAGAATCTAGAAATTCGGCCATCGGTTGGTACCGTTCTTTTCGCTCAGCTAGAGGCATCTTTATGGCGGTAAACAACGCCTTTGCAGTTTCAGGGATATCGTGAGGATTAATTGAAATCGCCTGGGTCAAAGTTGATATTGCCCCAGCAAATTCACTCAAAACCACGACCCCAGGAGACTGAGGGTTTTGCGAGATAATATATTCGAGGCTGACTAAGTTCATCCCATCTCTTTTACTGGAAATGCATAAAACGTTACTCAGTTGATAGAGAGCATGAAGTTGCTGCCATGGAACAGAGTTAAAAATATACTGAATAGGCGAATAGGTCGGGGTGGAAAATTCTCCGTTTATCTCGCCAATTAACTCGTCGACTTCTTTTTTCAAACGAATGTATTCGGGCACATCAGTCCTCGAAGGAACCGCTACCTGGATGAGTTGCACCTTTCCTCTCAGTTCCTCATAATTTTGGAGCAGATATTGAAAGCTTTTGAGCTTGAGATCGATCCCCTTGGTATAGTCCAATCGGTCGACACCTAAAATAATCTTCATGCCTTTTTTAACAACTGCGAACTCTTCTACAATTTTCTGAACTTCTTTTGAACGCGCCCGCTTTTTAAAATCTGCACTATCGATACTCACGGGATAGACACCAAAGTTTACCAACCTCTTTCCTTCACGAACTGAGACCATGGAACTTTGAACTCCCAAAACTTGATGAAGAGAGCTGCTAAAGTGTCTCAAATAAGAATAGTCATGGAAGCCAATGAGGTCGCAGTTGAGAATAGAGCGTAGGAGCTCCTCACGAATAGGAAGTTGCCGATAAATTTCAGAACTAGGAAAAGGTATATGAAGAAAAAACCCTAAACGAGCTTGGCACTTTCTTTCGCGAAGATACTGAGGCAGTAGAAAAAAGTGGAAATCATGAATCCACACGAGATCGTCTGGTTTTATAAGCTCGGATGCCTCTTTAGCAAAAATTTGATTGACGAGCTTGTATGCTCTCCAGTCTTCTGTTCGATAATTAATATCTCGAAACTCATAGTGAAAAAGAGGCCAGAGCAGATCGTTAGAAAGACCATTGTAGTAGCGATTGTAAACTTCATCTTTAATAATGACTGGATAGAAAGAGAGTCCTTTTTTAGAACGTCCTTTAATCTCTTCGAGTACATCTTTGGGAGTGGACTCCGGCATCGTTCCCACCCAAACAATCTCTTGAGACTTTGCCTTGATTCCCTGGATCGCCGTGATAAGGCCGCCTTGTCCTTCTTTTAATTTTTTTGTTTTCGAATCGTATTGAAACGGTAATCGGTTACTAATCATGAACCATTTTGATTTCTTTTTTTCTGATTTTTCGCTTTTGGCCACGTTTTTCTCCCTCGAAAATATTGTCTAATGCCTAGAGCAATCGTATGAATAAGCGAGTGACTTCAAATACATACCATCATTACCCTTTCGGGGTCATCGGAAACTGCTCGTTTTTATCCTATATTGACGATCACGCCAGAGTCGTATGGCAGTGCTGGCCTAGCTTTGATAGTTCGTTCATTTTCGGAGAACTTCTCGATGATACAAAAGGTGGCGAATATAGCATTTCCCCTTCATCAAAGGGTTATCGTTCTCAGCAGCGCTACCTAGATAATACAAATGTTTTAGAGACGACCTTCTATTGCAACGATGGGGAATTCAAAGTCATCGATTTTGCTCCTCGCTTTGAACTGTTTGAACGCTTCCATCGGCCGCTCATGCTTTTTAGAAAAATTGAGCTTGTATCGGGCAATCCGCGAGTCCGAGTGATTTGTCGGCCCAAAGGCGAATACGGCGAAATTTCTGGCACCCCTGTGTTAGCTAGTAACAGTATAGACTTTACCGGTCTGGGTACTGATGTGCGGTTAACGACGGACGCTTCCAAACTACACATCATCCGAGAAAAAGATTTTTGTATTACTGAGGACAAGTACTTTATTTTGAGCTATGGGCGGCCATTAGAAGCACCACTCAAATCGACATTTGAGGATTTTCTAAGAAGAACGATTCTTTACTGGAGAAAGTGGATTGAACAAACAACGATCCCTTCTCTTTTCCAAAAAGAAGTCATCCGCTCCGCTTTAGTTTTAAAACTGCATCAATATGAAGATACAGGAGCAATCATTGCCTCAGGAACCACCAGTCTTCCGGAGTATCCAGGCTCGGGGCGAAATTGGGACTACCGGTTTTGTTGGATGCGCGACAGTTATTTTACTTTGTCAGCGTTGAACTCGTTATCTCACTTCAGTGAAGCAGAACACTATGCTCAATATATTCAAAACATCGCTGAAGATGACAAGACGAGTTTCCAGCCGGTATACACCATCGACAATTCGGAAGAGATGCCCGAATCAATCCTGGATTTAAAAGGTTATTTGAATAATGGGCCAGTTCGCATCGGAAATTTGGCCAACAAGCAAATTCAAAACGATGTCTACGGGCAAATTCTTTTATCTCTTCTTCCACTGTTTATTGATCAAAGAGTTTCGGTACCCAAAACCAGACCGCCGCTAAGTCTTATTAGTAAGCTTTTAAAGATGATCGAGAGCGTCATGGATGCACCGGATTCAGGTATCTGGGAATATAGAACGAGACAGCAAAAACACAGCGGGACTTATTTGTTTCACTGGGCAGGCTGTAAGGCAGCGCTAAAAATTGCTGAGAGTTGTGATGATGCTGATGTAAAGAAACTTGCAACCAAGCTTTTAACAGAGGCCGAGAAAAATCTTGAAATTTGCTACGATGAGAAAAAGAAGGCCTATACTATGGCCCAAGATAATAGCGCTTTAGACGCGTCCAATTTTCTCTTGATTACCATGAATTACCTGAATCCAGCCGATGAAAAAACCATCTCGCATATGGAGGCGATGGAAAAAGAGCTCCGCATAGGCAATGAACTGATTTTTAGGTACCGCGACCTCGATGATTTTGGTGAAACGCATTCCACTTTTACGATTTGTTCATTTTGGTACTGCGAGGCCCTTGCAGCTATGGGCAGAATCGAAGAAGCGCAAAAAGTATTCAAAGCTTTATTGGGCTATTCCAACCACCTTGGTCTTTTTAGTGAGGATCTTGAGCCCCATACTAAAAGTCAGTGGGGAAATTTCGCGCAGACCTACAGTCATGTGGGGTTGATTAATGCTGCATTTAGGATTTCGAGAAAATTAGATAAGCAAATTTTTGAATTCTAAATCCAATTCTAAAATGTCAGGCGAAAGTCCACCTGGCAAAACACATTTTTTTCATTAAACCGATATTCCATAGAAGGACGAATCTCAATCCCGTTCCAGCTCGACTTGATTCGAAATTGCCGAGTAGAGAGTCGCTGACGAGATAATTCCAGTCCTAAACCTGCGATGGAAAGAAAAGTATCTGCCTGGATGCCCAGCTTATCTTCAATATAGTCTCGAGCGCCTTCCTCAAATTTATCGATTCTCATTCGAACTTCTGGTTCGGCCCGAAGTCCTGCGTACAAATCACGAAAAGATGCACAGCCATCGGCACACAGAAACTCGCTGTGATAGTCCTGGTTTGCACCCCATTGAATCTCCTGTTGATACATTGCGTTACGGTTCCGGCCCTGGGCCTTCACTGACGTCATAAAGAGAGTGAGAAATGAAAAAACGATGATCTTGCTCATGATTGATTTTATCACACAACCGACCTCAAAAAGGTATTAAAGCGAGCCCTTGACACATTTTTTCAAGATCTTAGGACTTATTATAGTATTTCTGGGCCTCTGGAAGATAAGATTTCAGGCGTTTAATGCGAGTTTCGGGTGCTGGATGGGTAGACAAAAACTCAGGAGTACTATTTTGAGATTGCTTTGACATGGTCTCCCAAAAGGTAATCGCCTGCCGAGGATTATGGCCGGCCATTGCCATAAAAACCATCCCAAGTTGATCTGCTTCCGATTCTTGCATTCTTCCAAACGGCAAAACAGCAAGATAGGTGGCCCCGAGTCCAAAAGACGTCAGAAAGAGTTTTTGAGTAAGAGCAGGTTTCTCTTTCAAAGCGATACTCAAACCGGCCAACCCCACCTGCTGAATAAGGCCCTGAGACATTCGCTCGTTTCCGTGCCCAGCAATGACGTGGGCCAGTTCGTGGGCCATGACTGCTGCGCACTGATCATCATTTTCAAAAAGCTTCATGATACCGGTGTAAAAAGCGACTTTTCCTCCGGGCATGGCCCATGCGTTGAGTTGGTCGCTCTTTATAAGAGTAAATTCCCAATCGAGCTTGTTATAGTCTTCTGCAGACTTGGAGGATTTACCGGGATTTTTTTGAAAATACTCAATGACTCCCTGCTTGACGCTTTTTCCCACTCGCTGCAATCGGACATAATTAGGTCCACTCGTTAAGACTTCTGATTTTTTAATCACATCTTGATATTGAGAGGAGGCCATTTGGACGAGTTGCCCCTCTGGTAACAATTTTAATTGATTGCGCCCCGAGATAGGTGCAGTGGCGCAACCGAGTAGAAAACCGAAAATGAGTAATCCATTAAAAAAATACAAAGCGGCCCGGAAGTTCATTCAGCACTATCCATTTCTGTTTTAATGACTGCGCATCCAATGCGTGGACCGGCCTCGCCCGAAGTTCCTTTTCCAGTATCCTTAAAAGCATGAATAATGAGCGCTTTTCCGTTAATCGCTCGCTCGCCTTCTTTTAAAACAAAGTGCTTAAATTCTAAATTAACATCGGCCACACCTTCAGAATTTGAAGAAATATTGCCCATGTCACCAGCATGTTTCTTTTCAGCATCTGGAAGCCCATGTTCACTGCCATCCGGAGAAAAATGGCCACCAGCACTTTTAAAATCAGGGCCTTCGCAAAGTCCGGTTTCGTGGATGTGAAAACCATGAAGCGTGTCGGGTGTTAGACCTTTGAGTTCGCCACGAACTTTAATTCCATCGACACCTGCAATAAATTTAATTTCACCACTCACAGGAGAAGCATCTGAAGCATCAAATACCGCCACTGATGATTCAATCAGGTCTCCTTGAGAATCTTCAGCTGACTCTTCCGCTGATTCTTCAACTGGCTCTTCCACTGATGGTGCCAAGGTATCGCTATCCACGTCTTCTAAAGGTGGATTTTCAGGCGCCGGAGGAGTGCAGGACGCTAAAAAAAAGAGGGAAAGAGATGCTAAAAAAAGATGCTTCATAGTCTTTGGCCTTTGTTTAAAATTTGACTTCAGTGCATAATAACTCTTATTCGTAGAAAAGGAGGCCCCATGCTGAGACAAATCTTAGTCGCTTTCATGCTTTTTGGCTGTTCCAACGGAAAAAGTGTCCTTGAGAATTCTCAAAAGGCGACCCAGGCATCCCTAGATGCAAAATTTAAGAAGGCCTATTTTGCAGGTGGTTGCTTTTGGTGTGTTGAAGCGGACTTGGAAAAGCTTCCTGGAGTCAATGAAGTCGTCTCTGGTTTTATGGGCGGTGAAAAAGTTCAACCGACTTACGAAGAAGTATCGTCAGGAACAACGAGACATCTTGAGGCGGTTGAAGTCATCTATGACCCCCAAAAGATTTCTTATGCTGACTTAGTGAGTGCATTTTGGCGCGGGATTGACCCTACAGACGGCGACGGTCAGTTTGTCGACAGGGGTTATCAGTACACAACTGCGATTTTTTATAGCAATGAAGAAGAAAAAAATATTGCTGAGCAATCTAAAAAAAGATTAAATGCCTCTCAACGCTACCAAAAAAAAATTATCACCCCTATTCGCGAAAAATTAACCTTTTATCCAGCTCATAAGTCCCACCAGGATTATTATAAAAAAAACCCGGTCCGCTACAAGTACTACCGTTACCGTAGCGGTCGAGATCAATTTTTAGAAAAGCACTGGGATAACAAAACTTCTTTAAAAAAACGCCTGACTCCAATTCAATATGCCGTAACTCAAGAGGATGCTACTGAGCCGGCCTTCAAGAATGCTTACTGGGACAACAAGCGGAAGGGAATTTACGTCGACATCGTTTCAGGAGTACCCCTTTTTCGCTCTGAAGATAAATACAAGTCGGGAACAGGCTGGCCATCATTTACTCGAGTGATTGATGAAAACGCCATCATTTTAAAAGAAGACCGAGGAATCTTTGGAACACGAACAGAAGTCAGAGGAAAGGAGAGCGATGCTCACCTTGGACATGTTTTTGATGATGGCCCTGCACCGACAGGTAAGCGCTTCTGTATGAATTCGGCAGCTCTTAAGTTTATTCCTGCTATAGAGGCTTCATCTCCTTCCCATCAAAAGAAAAAATAGATTCTTTGTCTTCGTGTTGAGTCACGATGCACACTGGACGCTTCCAAAGAGCATGGACATTTTTTAAAGTCTGCGCGGCATAAGATAAGTCGAGATCCACGCCGTAGTGAATGTGACGTAAAAGAAGCTCTCCCCTATTTTGAAAATTGGCATCTTCGACTTCAATCACTGGAGAGCCAAAATTGGTCAATTGATTTAAGAGCTTGCTTTTAATGCCTTCGAAATCACGGTCGTCAATTTCCATGCGCCCGGATCGCGGATTAAATTTATAAGTAAAAAGTTGCTGGCGATTACAAAATTCTGGAGTCAAAAATTCGTCGATAAAAGACACGTCATTGTGGGCGCGCCTGATTTCGAAAATCTTTTCTTTCCCCTTACCGAGTTTCAGATCCCAGTTTTCCTTTTCCTCCATGTCATCGCATTCGTTGTAGTCTTTTCCAAACCGGCCGGTGTCCCAGCGATATTCAATATCTCGAAATAGTTCAATTCCAACTTTATAGGGATTGATATTCTTTCTTCCCATGACCATGACTCCGGCATGGCGGTCGGCGAAGTCTACAATTTCTGAAGCATCGCATGCCTTTTCCGTCATAATCGTTGAATGCCAATATGAGGCCCACCCCTCATTCATGATTTTGGTGAGTCTCTGCGGTAAAAAGTAATAAGCCTCTTCTCGAAGAATACCGATCACATCGGCCTGCCATTCTTGAATAGGAGCAAACTGAATCAAAAAACTCATGATATCGCGAACAGGTTTTTGAGGAAACTTTTCTTGATAGACCTCGTCATCTTCACCATCTGGACGCGCGTCTCTTTTTGATTCTGCTTTCTTTTTTTCCATCAAACGCTTTGAGCGCATAAACGTACGCAGGGCCGGCGAATTGAGATGCCCCATTGGACCTTCTTCTTGGCTTTTGGCCTGTTCGGACTTTGCAAGTTGTTCGAGCTCAGCCCGATTTCGAACAGCGTCATGGGTTTCGAACAATTGATTTATGTCGAGAAGATTTTCAATCGACAAGACTTTGTCGACAAAATTCTCCACACGATCATGTCCGTATTTTTCCATATAGCGACGGATTTTGGTGCCGTGGTTGGCCATAGTATCCATCATTTTTCGATCAGTTTGCGAAAACCACGCATTGTTTTTAAAAAAATCACAGTGCCCATAGACATGGGCCATCACAATTTTCTGGTCAACAATGGGATTCGATTGCAAAAGATAAGCGTAGCAAGGGTCAGTGTTAATCACCATTTCATAAATTTTCTGAGTTCCGTAGGTATGACCCTTTGAAAATTGATCGTAGTCCATTCCAAAGCGCCAATGGGGATAACGATTAGGAAATCCTCCCTTGAGCCGCCAAGATATTCACGGTATCTGTGTCACAAACTTCAAAAATAGTTTCAAAAAAATCTAGACCATAATCAAGGGCGTAACCTTTAATTTCTTTTTCGAGTGCTAATAATTTTCCAGAAAGAGGCCGGGTTCGGTTCATAAAATTTCCTTTCTATTTACCCTTGCCCAAAAACTCTTTAATAGAGTCCAAGATGCCTTCTTTGTCTTTTATTTTGGACAAAATCACATCCTTTGGTTCACTGCCATACCTGGAAAGCAAGTCTTTAAAAAACTGTCCAGAACCATAGCGGCTCTCGACTTGTCCGTAGCAAAACATATTGGATGCTGGAACAATATGCTGATCTAAAAGCTCCAAGCAGACTTTTGTGTCATCAGAAGACCAATTGTCGCCATCGCTAAAATGGAAGGGATAGATATTCCACTCCGATGGATTATAGTCATTTTCGATGATATTGCGGCACAAATGATAGGCGGAAGAGATCAACGTTCCACCACTTTCCCGAGTTCGAAAAAAAGTTTGCTCGTCGACTTCCTTTGCGGTGGCATCGTGAATGATATAGCGAATCTCAATTTCTTTATACTGCGCTTTCAGCCAGAGATTAATCCAAAAACTCTCTGTCCGAACAATCTCTTTTTGCTCATCACCCATGGAACCAGATACATCCATCATGTAGATCACGACCGCGGCATTTTCATGTTCTACCCGAGACTGTGCCGCTCGATACCGATAGTCACTTCGAATCGGAACTACCGGAAAACTTCCGTCGGCTTGATAATCACCTGATGAGATGAGCCGCTTTAAGCTGTTTTTATAGGTTCGCTTGAGATGCTTAAGGGAATCAGGTCCTACATTGCCAATGGAGGTGTAACGATCTTTTTTAGACTCTATTGCCTTTTTACCCTTGGGCTCAATTTTGGGGAGTTCTAATTCTTCTCCCAGTATGCTGGCCAATTCTTCTAAGCTAAGTTCAACCTCTAATTCTTTTGAACCTTCATTCTCACCGGCCTCGCCCTGTCCTTGACCTTCTCCAGCCTCTCCAGGTTCCACGGGTGAACCTGATTCACCTTCACCTTGTCCAACCCCGCCTTGGTCTTGTTCTCCAAAGCGGAATTTAGGAGTTTCGATCTGGGGCATGGGAATTTTGAATTGACCATTTCCCTTCGGCACTATCATCTGTCCTTGGGAAATATACTTGCGCAGCCCTTTCCGAATTCTGCCCTTAACTATTTTTCGAAACCTAGAATGATCACGCTTGATGGGATGATCCAAATCGTACTCCTGTCTTAGGTTTTCATGGCATCACCTTTGGCAAAGATCGAGGCGACAAAGTTTATGGCATCAGTCGCACTCACTTCATCGTAGCCAAAGTTTTTAATCAAGCGAGTCTTAATCACATCAATTTTTTGCTGAGTTTCTTTATCAACAACATTGGAAACAATAGTTGTGAGCTTTATGGAATCTTTCTGGTCTTCAAAAAGCTTCAGCTCCAAGGCCCGGTGCAGTCTTTCATTCATTTTGTAATCGAACTGCTTGCCCTCAATGGCCAAGGCGCCGATGTAGTTCATAATTTCTCGGCGAAAATCATCCTTTCGAGACTCGGGAATATCAATTTTTTCTTCGATAGAGCGCATAAACCGCTCATCGGCCTCTTCTAGCTTATTAGAATATTTATTTCTAATTTTTGTCTTCTGAGTATAGGACTTCACATTATCAATGTAGTTAGCACAAAGAGTCTTAATGGCATTTTCGTCAACGCTGATGGCCTTTTGAACATCATTTTTGACAAGGTCTTCATATTCTTGACGAACGATCGCAAGTAACTCGCGGTACTTATCCATTTCATCAGAATTGCTAATGAGAGGATGGTGCTTGAGCCCACTTTCAAGTTCATTAAAAACCATGAAGGGATTAAGCGAACCAGACTGAGCATTTTTAACCAGCGCATTCGATATTTTGTCTTGAATATAGCGCGGGGAAATCCCGTCCATCCCTTCTCTACCCGCCTCTTTGCGAATTTCTTTAACATTATCTTCATTGTAACCGGGCAGGGTCTTTCCATTATAAAGTTTGAGCTTCTGGAGCAACGTCAGATCACTCTTCTTTGGCTCTTCTAGCCGGGTCAAAATCGCCCACATGCTGGCCATTTCTAAAGTGTGAGGAGCGATATGAATATGAGGAATCTTTTGTTTGCCAAAATCTTTGCGATAAATTTTAACTTCTTCATCAAGGCGGGTGATATAGGGAACGTTTATTTTTACAGTACGGTCCCGAAGGGCCTCCATAAATTCATTGCTCTGCAATTTTCGATATTCCGGCTCATTGGTGTGCCCCATAATGACTTCGTCGATGTCCGTTTGAGCAAACTTTTTGGGTTTAATCGATTGCTCTTGCGAAGCACCAAGAAGATCATAAAGGAAGGCAACATCGAGCTTGAGCATCTCAATGAACTCAACAACCCCGCGGTTGGCAATATTGAACTCTCCATCAAAATTAAAGGCCCTTGGATCCGAATCCGATCCATATTGAGCGATTTTTCGGTAGTTAATGTCGCCCGTGAGTTCGGTAGAATCCTGATTTTTTTCGTCTTTTGGTTGAAAAGTACCAATTCCAACTCGGTCTTTTTCCGAAAGTACCAGTCTTCGAACTTTGATATGCTGGATAACTTTACTCCAGTCTCCATCATATTTGAGCATATATTGCTTCATGATGAAGCGGCAGGCGGGGTCAAGCTCACCCCGAATTTTCACGGAATAATCAATGTCCGTTTCTTTCGCGATGGTTGCGATAAATTCTTCGCGCAATTCTTTAGGAATTAACCGTAAAGGTTCTTCATGCATCGGGCAGGGAAAACTTTTAGATCCACCCAAGATATCTGTGACCTCTGAGTCTTCCCAAGTAAAAGTATAAAGGGCGCCTTCATCTGTTTTTGAGTAGTGCTCAATTCCTTTTTTAACAAGTCGCGCGATTGAAGACTTTGCCGAGCCCACCGGTCCATGCAACAACAAAACTCGTTTTTCTGTTCCGTAACCAGCGGCCGCTGACTTAAAGAAGTTGACGAGTTTCATCAGATGAACATCGATTCCGAAGATAGCATCTTTTCCATCGTCCCGAGGGTCATCGAAAAAATGGTACCGAGTTATTTCTTTTTTGAACTCTGTGTATTGAGATGTTCCATAAGACATAATCATGTCATGGATACGCTGAAAGGCATTCCTAGTGATTTTAGGGTCACGAATGACTAGGTTAATATAGTCTTGAAAATTCCCTTCCCAGTGAAGGTGTGAAAAGTCTTCTCGATTATAATTTTCTTTTACGAAGCTGCTCACATCAAAGCTCATGCTTACTCCCCTTTCGTATTTATAGTGTACATTGAAACACTCCGATTAAAAGGGCCTTTCAAAAATTTGACAAAGATGGAGCAGTTGCGAAAATCAAAGAACTGATTATTACCTAGGAAAAAAATGTGAATATTCTTTGCGCCGGCGTGAGTGATGTTGGTAGGAAGCGCAAAACCAATCAAGACTCAATATTTACAGATTCAGAGCTTGCAGTATTTGCGGTTGCCGATGGCATGGGTGGACATAACGGAGGCGACATTGCTTCGCAGACAACAGTCGAACAATTTCCCATTTTTTTAAAAAAATATAAAGAGCTTGCTCCTAAAGAACTCATGATCACGACGATCCAAAAAGTGAACGAAGTTATTTACAAAAAGGCCAAGAGGATCCCTCTTTAAAAGGCATGGGGACGACGGTTTCTGCTCTCATGATCACTGAAAAGACAGGCTATGTCGCCAATGTAGGTGACTCTCGTTGCTATATCGTGTCTAAAAAGCAGCTTTTTCAGTTGTCGCGAGATCATTCGCTTGTTCAGGAAAAAATAAACATGGGAATCTATGACCGAGAAAGTGCTCGGAAAGATAGGATGAAAAATGTTTTAGTCCGAACAGTGGGCTTTGAGCCTAAAGTTGAAGTCGATATTTTTTCGTATGAATTTCATCCCAATGAGATTTTTCTGATTTGCTCTGATGGGCTCCATGGGATGGTCAGTGATCATGACATTCTCCATATCATTAATGAGGGAATCCCAGGACCCGAGGATGCAAATGAAGAGACCTTAGAAAAAGTTGTGAATGCCTTAGTCGACCAGGCAAACGAAAATGGTGGTCATGATAACGTTTCGGTCGTATTGTGTCTGATCAAAGATTGAGGACCTAGCCGGGGAGATAACTTTGGATCGATTTTTCACCGTCATGGTGGTTCCGGAAAAAAATAAAAAGATAAAAAGTTTTAAAATCCCTTCTGTTTTATTTCGTTCTATCGCCTTTGTTAGCGCATGCTTCCTATTCTTGGGCGGCGTGTTTATCTATGATTATTGGAAAATCTTACAAGAGGTCTACGAGAACAAACATCTGATTTTGGAAAACCGGCAACTCAAAGAACAGCTCCAACTTTTCCAGATTAAAATTGATTCCGTAAAATCGGATCTTGAGCGTATCAATACGTTCGAGAAAAAGCTGCGCATCATTACTGGATTAGAAAAAAAGCAAGCAAAGATTTTGCGAATGTCGCCCGACCAAACACTTTACCAAAACAAGGAGAGTAAGCTTCTTGATAAACTTAAAAATTTTTCTCAAGTCGAAAAGGATCAAGAATATCTGCGTTTGACGGGTCTTTATAACCAGAAAATGGCCATGAATCTCGGACTGGAGCGAAATTATGATCTAACGCGCGACTGGACCGAACTCATGAAGGGCAGTTTTAATTTGGCGGAGCGCTATGCCGGAATTGATTATCAATTTCAATTACTCAAAGCGCTTCTTTCTGGAATGGAGCTGAGAATTCACCAACTCGACCAACATATCCTGGATACTCGTTCCACTTTAGAATCAACGCCAACCATATTGCCGGCACCCGGTTGGCTCACGAGTTCCTACGGACCGCGGACAAGTCCTTATAGCGGCAAATTGAAAATGCATGAAGGAATAGATATTGGCGCCCCCTTTGGAGCACCAATCGTTGCTGCGGCCGATGGAATCGTCACGTTTGCAGGCCAGAAACCTGGCTTTGGGAATTTTGTGCAAATTGACCATGGCTATGGTATCGAAACTATCTATGCTCACGCTCAATCTGTGACAACCAAAAGAGGCCGAGAAGTGAGACGCGGAGACCAGATTGCAAAAATTGGTAGCACTGGATATTCCACTGGCCCACATTTACATTACGAGGTCCGAGTCAATGGGATTGCAGTGGATCCCTTCTACTTTGTGCTTAATTAAATTCTAAAGAGACATTTGTCAGAGGTTTTTTCATATGTTGGAAGCGATTCGAAAGATTGTAGGCACTAAGCAAGACAGAGATATCCGGTTGATGAGGCCAACCATTAAGGCCATCCATGAACTGGGAGAACATTATCAAAAAATGACCGATGGGGACCTTCAGGCCCAGACCGATCAATTTCGAGAGAGAATCCAAAAAGGAGAGGCCCTCGAAAAGCTTCTTCCAGAAGCTTTTGCCGTAGTTCGAGAAGCGAGCACTCGAGTTTTGAAAATGCGACATTTTGACGTCCAGATTATGGGCGGCATTGTCATGTTCCAAGGAAAGATTGCAGAGATGAAAACGGGTGAGGGTAAAACTCTCACCGCGACTCTCGCCCTCTATTTAAAAGCGCTTGAAGGAAAAGGTGCGCATCTTGTAACTGTGAATGATTATCTTGCCAGTCGAGATGCAAAGGAAATGGGAGTCCTTTTCAATTGGTTAGGTCTGAGTGTCGGCGTGATCGTAAACGATCTTGCAGATGAGGAGCGTAAAAATGCTTATAAGGCCGACATCACTTACGGAACTAACAACGAATTTGCTTTCGACTATCTTCGAGACAATATGAAGTTTGATCTCGACCATTACGTTCAGCGCGAACATCATTTTTGTATCGTTGATGAGGTCGACTCTATTCTGATTGATGAAGCAAGAACTCCCCTTTTGATATCGGGACCGAGCGAAGGGAACACTGAAATTTATTCCGTGGTCGACCAAATTGTGAATAAGCTGACCGCTGAGGAAGACTTTCAAATCGATGAAAAATCCCGTTCAGTGATTCCCACAGATGCAGGAGTCAATAAAGTTCAATCTCTTTTAAAAGTTGAAAACTTATTTGACCCGCGCCATATGGAGCTTTTCCATTGTTTGAATCAAGCACTCAAGGCCCACTCTCTTTTTAAAAAAGATGTTGATTATGTTGTGAAAGATAATCGAGTCATCATAGTCGATGAGTTCACCGGAAGGCTTAAAGAAGGTTCCAGATGGTCTGACGGTCTCCATCAGGCAGTTGAGGCTAAAGAGAAAGTCCAAGTTCGCTCTGAAAATCAAACCCTTGCTTCAATCACCTTCCAAAATTATTTCCGGCTCTATGATAGACTCTCTGGAATGACTGGAACAGCCGATACCGAGGCCGAAGAGTTTCGAAAAATCTATGATCTAGAAGTGGTTGTTGTTCCTACCAACGAGCCTATGGTTCGAGCTGATATGGCCGATATCGTCTACCCGTCCAAGAAAGCGAAGTACAAAGCGATTAGCGAAAAAATTGCAGAGCTCCATGGTGAAGGTCAGCCCGTTTTAGTAGGAACGATTAGTATCGATAGCAGTGAAGTGATTTCAAAATATCTCACTGAAAAGAAAGTCCCGCATGAGGTCCTCAATGCCAAGCAGCATGAGCGTGAAGCAGAGATTGTGGCAAAGGCAGGAGAACAATCCTCGGTGACCATTGCAACAAATATGGCGGGACGGGGAACTGATATTAAATTGACTGCCGGAACAAAAGAGCGAGGCGGTCTTTTCATTCTGGGGACGGAACGTCACGAATCTCGGCGAATCGATAATCAGCTCAGGGGGCGCTCTGGAAGGCAAGGCGATCCAGGGGGCTCAAGATTTTTCATTTCTCTTGAAGATGATTTGATGCGAATTTTTGGATCCGACAAGATTCGCGCAATCATGGCGCGATTTGGAATGGAAGACGAAGAGCCCATTGAGTCCAAGATTATTTCTAATCAAATTGCAAAGGCCCAAAAAAGAGTCGAAGAGCAAAATTTTGAAATGCGCAAACATTTACTAGACTTCGACAATGTCATGAATGAACAGCGCCAAGTTATCTACAGTATGAGGAAAGCTATTCTCAGCGACCGAGAAAACCGAGAGCTCATCGATGAGATGATCGAAGATGTTTGCGGATTTTTGGTAGAGCAAAATCGCCCTGAACGCAAAACTCCAGTCATCGACTGGCCATGGGAAGACATTGCGAAGGGTTTTCATAATTTCTTCCAAAATTCGAATGACGTTTTGTCGGGGGAGGAGTGCCAAGAGAAATTTCCAGAACATCCTGAGAAATATCTCTGCTCTAAAGCAAAAATGTTATTGGATAAAAAATTTGAGGGGCATGATCCCAATCAAGTCAAAGTCACCATGCGAGAAGTCCTTTTATCCCTCTTCGATCATCAATGGAAGGAGCATCTTCTCTCCATGGATTATCTCAAAGAAGGGATCAATTGGCGGGCCGTAGGTCAAAAGGATCCGATCGTAGAATATAAACGAGATGCTTTTGAACTTTATGAACAAATGAAGGAGCAAGTTCGGCAAAACGTTGTCCGAACTATCATGGCGGTCCAGCTCTATACCGAAGAAGAGATTGAAGAAATTAAACGCGAACAAAAGGCCCAGCTAGAGGCCCAAATGCAACAGCATCAAGCAAGAGAGCTGGCAAAGAGGCAGCAAGAAGAAAGGGCAATGACTAATAGTGGTAAGCGGGTTGGTCAGCAAAAAGTTGGTCGAAATGATCCTTGCCCATGTGATTCAGGAAAAAAGTTTAAGCATTGCCATGGAAAATAATTTTTTACACAAAGTTGGACTGGATTGAGCGACGATACAAAAAAAACAGACCTCACTCGATTAGAAGAAATCGACCCCTTTCAGCATCAAGATGAAAGCGGCGAGAATGAAGTCGAAGCTTTCGAATTCGAAGATGATGAGGAATTTGACTCTGAGCTTGAGCAAGAGGCCGAAAAAGAAGCATCAGAACTCGTGGAAAAAATTTTCCAAGATGATGGGCCTACAGACTTCGAATCTGAAGATGTTCCAGAAATCGACAGTTTCGATTTTCCTCAACCTGAAGAAGAAACCGCCGAGGAACCCGAAGAAGATGAGATTGAAGTTGAATTTCAAGAAGAGATTATTGAACCGGAGACACCAGAGCAAGTAGAACCTACCGAAGTAGATGAACGAAGTTTTGAAGACGTCCGAGTTGAAGATAATGCTATTAATTATGCTCCAGCAGGTGGCGAAACTTATCCATCGTTTTCATTGGTTTTAGAAAATATCCGTTCAGAACAGTCCCGTGAAGATCTTTCTCTTTTGCTGAAAGAGATTTTTCAAGACCGCAGTGAAGCAGATTTTCAGTCGTGGAAAGATCAAATGGAGATGGGGAAACTGCTTATTTCTAGGATTAATGAATACACTCTTGTCTTTCTCTATCATAAATTAAAATCCTATCCTTTCAGCATGAAATTCGGAAGAACCGAGCAAATGATTTCTGACCCTGATACACAAGGCCCCTATATTGAGCTGTCTCAAACATCATGGAAGCAAAATAAAAAATCACATTTAGTTCTAGCAGATATTGATGAAAATCCGGAAAGTTCCTTCATTACGACAACTCTTCAAACCCTTCCGCAGCGTCAAGTGATTCAGTTTCTCGGGGTCGTCACGGAACAAAAGCTTATTGATCTTTATGATCTTGATGATGATTTGCGAAAAGAGTTTCAAGAGGAGATGAATGGCGATGATATTCAAAGGCCTCAGAAAAACAGTGTGGATGAGACAAATTCAGGCCGACCTTTTTTCGATGAACTCGTCAAGGCCTGTGAAATAAAAGCACGCAGACTGAAGTGTAATGGAATCATCGGATTGCAATTTCAAGTCGTACCGATGACCAAAAATGCTTCCCCCTATGGTCCACCTCGCTATTTATTGATTTGTTCAGGCTCCGCAGTGAAGCTCTCCCCTCGTTTAGAAAGCGAACCTCAGTCCTTTCCATGAACAGTCCGAGCTTAAAAAAAATTCATGACCACTACCCTGTTGTTATCATCGGTGGCGGAATTGTAGGTGCCGGAATTTTTCGAGATCTGGCGCTTAATGGAGTGAGTTGTCTCATCGTTGATAAAAAAGATTTTTGCTCTCAAACCAGTCATGGAAGCTCCAAAATGCTTCACGGAGGAATCCGTTACTTAGAGCAATATGACTTTGCGCTCGTTTTTGAAGCACTGGCCGAAAAGAATCTTTGGTTGAAATTGACTCCCCATCTCGCCTACGAGGCCGAGTTTCATCTTCCAATCTACCGCGATTCTAAATTTCCCAAATGGATGTTTTCATTGGGCCTAAAAGCTTATGATTTTTTATCGCTCTACAAAAACCGCCCACACAAAATGGTAGGAGTGAAAGATCTCGTAGCAGGATTTCCTCAGCTAAAGACCGAGGGCCTGCGAGGTGGAGGGGCCTATTTTGATGGAATCGTCGACGATTCCAAATTAGGTCTTGAATGTATTTACGATGGTCTTCTTGAAACTCAGTGCCATGCACTCAATTATGTTGGAGCGCAAAACATTCAATCGACAACTGAAAACCATGAAATTTCTCTAGCAGACGAGCTTTCTGGTGAAAAACGCACTATCACCGCCGAGCAGATCATTGTGGCCACTGGACCTTTTACGGATCACTTCATGAAAAAAATGGAGGTCCCCTGGATACCACGCTTGCTACCCTCGAAAGGGATTCATTTATGGCTGGATAAAAAATGCCTCCAGCTGGCCGGGCCTTTGGTACTCAATCTAAAAGATGGAAGAATACTTTTTGTAATTCCTCAAAGAGACTCCATTTTAGTCGGCACCACAGAGACTGAGGTGGTCGGAGACTATTTTGACTTGCAGGCCAATGCTCAAGATATCGACTATCTGTTATCAAATATTCGAGAATTTTTTCCTACAAGTAATATCGAGCAAAAAGATATTCTTCATAGCTATGCCGCTGTTAGGCCATTGATCCGGGAAGGCGATGATGAGTCTCGTGGAAAAGCCTCGAGGGTTCATAAAGTTTTTTGGCCGAAAAAAAACCTCTCTGTCATTATCGGTGGTAAATATACAACGTTTCGAAAAATGGCCCAATCATTAGTAGGTCCATTATTGAAAAAACTGAGCAAAGACTATGATGAGGACCTGACCCTCCAACCACTGCGGGTAAAATCGCATGTAAAGACATTTCAAAGCGAGGCCCCTGCCTTGCTCACCGACCCTGAAGAAATCAAAAAAATTGTGCGCAGTGAATTAGTGAGAACAGTCGATGATCTTTGGTGGAGACGACTTTCTCAACTCGTTCCACCAACACAAAAGCAACGCGACTATTATCAGAATATTTTAGAATCGGTAACTACCGATGAATGAGATTCTTCGGCCCAGAAACAGATCTCGTAATGTCTTCTTGGTTATCGTCAAAAGAATAGGTTTCGCTGCGAGTATAGTAATCGGCCACGGCCCTCAAACCAAGCCCGCCTTTAAAGAAATACTTTCCACCTACACCGCCAAAATAACCAAATGAAGACGCATTTAATTCCTGCAAAACGAGATCGCCGCCTTGATCGACAGGGAAAAAATCGGCAACGGCCCCGGTGAAAACACCAACCTGCACGAATGGGATAAAAGCATTACTATAGCGGTGATGAGTAAAAGGATGATAAATGAGCGAGCCACCAATTTCCGTATTAGAACCTTCAACTTCGCCAACATCATAACTCTGCGGAGTTGTACCCGTGGCAAAATAAGGCGCGAGCGAGAGCCTATGCAAAAAGGAATCGGTATCTCCAAAATAATATTCTCCGCCCACAAAAAACTGCAGACTTGCAAGCCCTACATCCTCTTGGGTATCCAGCGCGGCCGGAACATTTAGCGAGAGATAGTTCATGCCGGCCATAAATTCAAAAGAGCGCCCCGAAAGCTGACCTGGACCTGATGTTCTTGAGATCTTTGCGACCGAGCTGCCAGAAATGTCTTCACCGAGATCCTCATCGAGTTGTTCATCGAGATCCTCGCCTAGATCTGCTGACTCGCTATAAATTTGAGATTCACCGACTTCAACTTCTTCAGGCAACTGCATTTCGGTCAGCGTTTCCTCAGTAACTTGGCCACCTGATTTTTCTATTAAATTTTTAATCTTCGCAACTGGAATACAACGCTCACCATTTGCTAAAAAATAAGCGTCAGGGTCTCCGAGATCATCGGCGCCGTCGGCCAAAGGAATACCGAGCTGTCTGGGATCCGAAACCCTTGCTGATACAGGAGTGTCATCTTTAATAATTGTTCGAGTTGGATCATAGGTGAGTTCAACCGGCTCTGTGATTTTTAAATTAACCACCTTATCAGGAGCTATTTCATCGGCCATGGAAACTCTGTAGAGAGACCAAATTGAGCGGGTTGGAGAAACTTTGACAACCTCCCCTCTTGCAATCACACCTTCACTTAGAAAAAATTTAGCGTGGTCACCTTGCTTAAGCCCGTCTTCGATACCCCGGTTCCCGAGCATCGTTTTGCGACTCGCGGTGTTTTTAAGAATTCGCATTGTGAGTTTTTCATCAACCTCTAAAGCATACGCACTTTGAAAAAGGAAAAAAAACGTAGCGAACCATTTGCGATTAGAAAAAGAAAAAATCATTGAACACCTTCCCTGGTTTCAATATCAGTGTAGCCGTTTGGTACCGACTCGGAAAGATCCGATAGCGGTAACTGGGCGGGTTGCTCTATAGCGTTCGAAATCTGACGGGCAACAATTTGCTCAAAGATTTCTTGACGCTTTTTCTCGGCAAATTCATCGCTAGGAGGTCCGCGATAGATGGGAGCGGCCTGAAGTTTATCATCCACAGCATTCCATTCATCAAAGTCTCCTAAAACGTAGTCCACTGGATCGCTTATTCGTTCTTGGTGCACAATTGCTATGGGTGCTGCCTGAATAACTCGCAAATAGCTTTGCTCCTGATGACCTAAGTAAAAGTTTTCAATAGCTTGTTGGTTTTTATTTTGAAGACTGACTTTTTTCTGACGGTCGACCGAACGAGCTCTTCTACCCCTCAAGAGATCATCACGAGTTAAGAGAATAACAGAAGGTGAATTCTCTAGTTTTTCCCAGAGAGCTGGCCCCGTGACCTTCCATATGGACTCTGATTCCGGTGAGTTTTTTCCAAAAGACATAAATTGTAATTGCGCCAGCATCTCAGACACGCCAGAAGTCGAAGTCGCGCTACGTAAACTTAGCAAAATAGCATGCTGAAAGTCCCCCGTTGGAAGAGAGGGGTAATGAGCATTTCCAATGGACAAATGAACTTGTTGGTTCGACGGGTCACCTTTCAGAACTGAGACTTCTTTTTCCAGTGCCCAAGCATTGGCCATCGAAACAAGTGTCAATACTAGACCAGTGCAAAATTCCAAAATAAAACGTTTCACAATCCAATCGTCGCAACTTCCTGGTCTGACAGCAAAGGCCCTTGTCACAATGGCCGATTTTGCCTATAAAAACCTAACTCGAAGCGGCATTGATTGGGGAATTAAAAATGGCACGAAGAAGAAAACGGTTTGAAAAAAAGATTTATCGCCTTGAATGCGGAATCACCGGAGAGGTTTTCAAGACGACTCGCGACGCCCCGAGTGGTTCAGATTTGGTCTCTGTTGAGGCCTACTATCAGCTTCACCCTGAGATGGATGATCGGCCTGAGGCCGTTATTAAAGGGCTCGCACCTCTAGAAACATCTATGCCGGAAGAAGAACAAGACCAGACCGATAGTGGTTCTTAAACATGACGCCTGCACCTGAAAATCTTGTCATCATTGGAACTGGACCTGCAGGACTTACCGCCGCGATCTATTCTGGTCGGGCCGATCTTGCCCCAGTTGTCTTAGAGGGACATGAGCCGGGCGGTCAGTTAACTTGGACAACTGATGTTGAAAATTTCCCTGGATTTCCGGAAGGAGTTCAAGGGCCAGAGCTCATCGACAATATGAGAAAACAAGCTCAACGCTTTGGCGCTCAGTTTCACAATTGGAATGCAACTTCAGTAGATTTTTCTCAAAGACCTTTTAAAATTCAGTGCACAGATGACAAAACTATTTTCGCTAAAAGTGTCATCATCTCAACTGGTGCTAGTGCAAAATTTTTAGGGCTTCCCAAAGAAAAAGAATTGACCGGACGAGGACTAAGTAGCTGTGCTACCTGCGATGGGTTTTTCTTTCGCGACAAGGTCGTTCACGTTGTAGGTGGCGGCGACACGGCCATGGAAGATGCAACGTTTATTACTAAATTTGCCAAGAAAGTTTTTGTTATTCATAGACGAGAAGAATTGAAAGCATCGGTTGCCATGCAGAAAAAGGCCTTCGATAATCCCAAGATCGAATTTCTGTGGAACACCCAAGTCACAGAGCTCATGAGTGATCAAAGTGGGTTGATCGGTATTAAAGTTCGTGATGTTCAAACTGGAAAAGAAACTGAGCGAAAAACCGACGGTCTGTTTTATGCTATCGGACATATCCCTAATACTAGTTTTTTAAAAAGCCAGATTGAACTCGATGATAATGGATTTATCCGGACTCATAGTGGACCTGAAACAAATATCGACGGCGTTTTTGCCTGCGGTGATGTTCAAGATCCTGTCTTTCGACAGGCGATCACGGCCGCCGGAAGTGGTTGCCAGGCCGCCATGAAAGCCGAAAAATTCGTCGAGGAATTCGCTCAGTCTTAAACCTAACTCTTTGAAAAGATTCTTCTTTTCAATTTCTTCAAGATTCCACTTTGACGGAAACTTAGCAGGGGTCAACAATCACTATTGAGCACAGGTAATTAAAAAACCAAGGAAGGTGACCTCGTGGAGTTATTTCATTATTCAACAATTGGCGTCTACCTAGCAAAAAATTCAAAAAGGCTTACGATTGAAAGAAGACCAAGTGCTTCTTCCAATGGGGCCCTCAACAGCGAATTTTTGTTCGAGCTTGAAACTCTACTTTCTTGGTGTACCCAAAGAACTGAAATCAGCACACTGTTTCTCACATCTCAAGAAGATTTTTTTTCCAAAGGATTAGAGTTTGGACCAGATTCGGACAAGAACACTATTATTCGTTTGAGTGAAAGAATCAAAAAAATCACCTACTCATTTTTGCATCTGCCGCAGACGATCGTTTTTGATCTCCGCCAGGGTGCTTGGGGAATGGGAGCTGAACTCTCTTTAGGCGCAGACCTAAGAGTCTGTCATGAAAATTGCGATATCAAATTTGACCACCTCTCAAAAGGGCTGGTAGCGCAAAGCGGAGGTCTGAGTCTCTTAGGCTCCATTGTATCCCCAGCGATGGCCAGAAACTGGCTACTCTCTGGAGAAACAATTCAACGATCAATGCTTAAACAAAGCGGACTCATCTTTAAAGCTTATGGAGATAGCAACCGAGAAGAACTTTTAGATGATCTATTTCTAACCCTGAAAGACCAAGCGCCCGTAGAAAGAATACAAACCAAGGCCGCACTACTCGACTGCGTTCGCAGCGAGCTCGATCGTTCCATGGAGAAAGAACAAAGCTTCTCGCGGGCCGCGATGGCCAGCGAGGATTGGAAAAGAAAGTCAGAAGATGGAGATAAAGATTTTATGCCTGCCCGGCATTTTTCTCAAATAGTAAAGATTGCGGCCGCAAAAAAAGATGGGCCGCTTAAGAATTAAATTTACTTTCGGTCAAAAATTCTTCCAATACCACCACGAGTTCTTTCATGATGACGAGTCAGTCTTTCGCCCCCAATGAGCTCGAACTTTCCATCAGATAGTTCAGTAAAAGTTAACCTTCGATATTCAACCGGATTCACTTTCACGGAGCGGTCAAAATCTAAAACGTACTTGATATGATGCCAACGCTTCTGACCTCCGAGTCCATTAGTTTGAACGAGCCAGAAGATAGCAAACTTCTTGCTACCAAGATTTCTGATATAAGAATATTTTAAAGCTCTACCTGTTTCGGCTGACGTGACAATTCGGCCATGCTCGATGGAATCAAGGGATTTTTCTGGATATAGAATTCTATCAAGCAATGAGGCCCGATCATCGTTATCATATTTTTTAATTTTATCGACGTGCTTAGCTGTCCGCTGATGCTCAAACAAAGACGCGAGGTCTTTTTCGTCACGGTATCCCAGCGTTCTTTTTTCAGGAAAATCAGAACGGTTACATAGAGTCGTACCAAAAACGGAATTTTCCAAATTTGAACTGGTTTGCCCAGTGTACTGGAATTCTTCGTAGGCGCTCAAATCAACACCCGGTCTATCTATTGAAGCAGTCTGCACAGTAAGCGGTACAATCGGTTGATCACAGCGGTTTAGCTCTTGATCGCGATCGTATTCTTCAAAAGGAATTTGAAAAATATCAGTGACACTGACTTCGCTTCCAAGGACGACTAGATCGAGCTTGGCGGTTTTTTCATGCCAGTACTCAAAGGCCTTACTCAAATTTCCCGTAATAGCGTAATCCGTTTGCAAGATTCCCTTTAAAGTAGCGAGATCTACATTGCTTCCATGGGTGGGAGCAAACAAACTATTGAGAAAAGGGTTATACACTTCTTCTTCGCCCTCCACATCTCCATCGCCGCTGCCGTTGTCACCATCTACACCTTGGGTTTCTAAATCTACAATTCGATCGTTTAACAATTCGACAGTCGCATTGAGATCCGCAACTGCTGCTAAAAGGGCATCTAACTGAGCATTTGCTTGGTCGGCGACCGGATTATATTCTCCACCGCTACTTCCTTGGCCATACATATTTTCGCAAGCTGCTCGTTCTTCATCCGTCATACCCACACAAGTTTCCGCGACGTCGTTGCGGTAATCTTCCTGAGTGTATTCACCACCCATATTTCTTTCAGTTTGCTGGCCGCAGGCCATTAAAAAGCTCATTACCAAAGCACTTGTAAAAATTTTATACGCTCTCATTGACATTCTCCTTGTTAAACCTTGTTTAGTTTCCTTATAGAATGATGTTGCAGAAAGGACTCCAAGAGACCCAAAGAAAATTATTGAGTCTCCGAAATCTTTTTTAGAGGGCCCATGATTCGATTATTTTTTACAATAAATTTTATTGTATTTTATTTTTCATCTTGCGCTGATTCTCCAAATGAAAAACCTAACCGGGTAAAACGTTATTTCGTCCATGGTGATCCCATGGTTCTCATACAAGGATCCAAGCTCGATAATAACCTACCCTCTACCGATGATTTTATGAATTTAACAAGTGATTCCTATATATTGAGTCAATCCTTTTTTTCAGATACGAGTGAACTTTTGGGGCAACCGCAAATTTCGATAGTCCCCTCGAAAAACGAACGATATCGCCCTCAATTAATAGAATCAGATCTGGTCTTGCAAAGGACAGACAAGCGAGCTCTTTCTTTTCGGTTCAAACGAACTCAGCAAGAGCTCCGACTGGAATCTCTAATAAGCGATAATAATGAAACCAAAGCTGACTTGATTCACTTTTCGGCTAGGCCAGATAAAAATATGTGGTCCCTTTTAATTCAGTTCAATTCACAAATCGAGGGAAGGGTGCTTCTTTTTTTAGTTTTTGCTAAGAAAGACCACTTTCCATTTTCGCCCGCGGCAAAAGATTATGAATACTTAGCTGGGACAGGTTACTTGTATGGATGGTCTCAACCTCAAAGTATTGAAATCTCTTTTTGCGGAGATCAGTTTATCGATAGACCAGATTTGGTGTATTTAGCGCATGAACAGTTAAAGAAGTGGGAAGAGGCGGCCCTTTACCGGGTGAAATTTAAAGTGTCCGTTGCCCCCGACGGGACCTATCCCCCTTTCTCTGACTTAAATGCGAGCTGTGTCTATTTAATTGATGATTACCTGGTCTACCCATCAGAAGAAATGAGCGCTCCGGGTCTAGCACTCATGAACCTAGATGAATCAACCGGAACGATTGCCGACGGGGATCTGTTTCTTTTTATCCAAGACGCCCAAAAAAGTTCCACGACCCTACCTGAGCTTTTTCAGGGAATTTTTCTTCATGAAGCGGGACATTTCTTAGGCCTTGGTCACTACAACGATTTGGAAAGAGAAAGTGTGATGAGCGATAGCTACAACCAGCAATTGATGGAAGAACTTCATGCCTATGACCGAGAGGCCATTCAGCAGCTCTATCCATAACTTCTGACCTTGGGGGGTGATCGAAACCAATATGAATAATTTTTCCATCCGGAAAACTGGGACAGTTTTCCGGGCGACTATTTATATTAAAACTCCCCCAACACAATTTTAGATAGAATCTCAAGTAGCTTCTGAGTATCTAAAAAATAATTAGGATATGATTTTTTGATGCTATCTAAGCTTTCAATATTTACAAATACGATGTTTTTCTGTGATTTCTTTTTATACTCCAACTCTTTCACTGTATAAATTTCAATCGCCTTATTAACATCTTTCTTGTTAAAGATTTCAATGAAAGTTTTATTTTGCTTAAGATCTAATTCGAGTAGAGCGTACTTCCCTGTTCTTCCTGATTCACTGTATTTACTTACAATCGTTTCGATACTATTCGTAGTTGCATTTAATCTCTCGATGACATTAAGCTCTTTTATCACTTCTATTAGCTTACGATTGATTTGTTTTTTACTTAATTTTATATGCTCTTCAAGTGGTGAACAGTTCTCATAGATTGAAAAATATGAGCTTAGTAGCTTGAAAAAGACCTTCCATTCAGCGTCTCCATCTCCTGTTTTAAAAGATGTACTTTGGAGTTCCCCATAAGTTTCAACTGCAGTGGCCCAGACATGCTCTAGCTTCGTTCTAAGCTGGATTTCAATTAACTTTGAAGACTCATTTTGATATATGAGATGTACGCCTCGATAACCATCAGCTTTTGGATTCTGATGGTAATTATCGACTCTCTTGAGAATATTTCTTGATGGTAAGCCTCTCAGCGTTGTAAAGGCTTTATCAAGAGCAAGGCCATCTGTAAGAACAACTCTTAATCCCGCAATATCTTGTAAAGTACTTAGTCTCATTGTCGAGAATCGATTAAGCTTAAGACTAATGGACTTTATCCTCTTAAGCCTCCTAGCAACAGTAATAATATCCTGAGCTGAAATATTAGTTTTTAGTTTTGAGTAATAATAATCAAGAATACTTGAAAATGAGTTTCTCCAAGCTAATAAGTGACTAAACTCATCGTCATGAAGGCCCTTCCCTATCCTACATTTTTCACCAATTAAATCAATCTTCCTTTTACTTATCACACCCATAACATATCATCTTAACTTTTTTTAATATAGTAAAAAAAGCTAAATACAGTATAAGTGCCTGATAATACTACAGGCCAACTGTTTTGGTATAAAGTAAAAGCAATTTTTTTACGGGTATAAAAATTGAATGGTAGGGTAATCCCCCCAAATTCGAGCAAAAGAATCAAAAACACAATCATCACCCCTGCCCAATTTCTCTTGCGCATTCTCGCAAGGTGGTCAGTTCTTCGGCGCTGGAGGGATGAATTCCTAAAGTTTGGTCAAAGATCTGCTTGGTCAATTGACCTTGGATCGCAGTCGCCACCATCTGCATAATCTCGGGAGAGTCATCACCGAACATGTGACAAGCGATGACTTTTTGTGAGGATTTTTCGACGATGAGTTTCAAATACGTTTTATGTGGTCCGGGCGCGAGCGCATGTTTTAATGGAGTAAAACGTGATTCAAAAACTTGATAGCAACCTTCTTTGGTTTTTAAGGCCTGTTCGCTCGGCCCAACGGTGGCCATCGGAGGAGAACTAAAAATTGCAGTTGGTATGGCCTGGTAGTTAATTTTTCTTGAACTATCTTTGGAAAAAATAGTTTCGACCACACACATGGCCTGCTCTAGAGCAACAGGGGTGAGGTCCATTTTTCCCACGCAATCACCAACCGCATAAACACCTGGGCAATTGGATTGAAATTTTTCATCAACCTTAACTCGGCCGCTAATTCCAACTTCTACGCCGATATTCTCGAGGCCTAATTTTTCCAATGCTGGAACTCTACCTACTGCAAGAACAGGACGGGAGCTTTCTCTCTCACTCCCATCTTTACTACATAATAAATAAGATTCATCACTTAGCTTTCTGATTTCCTTAAGCTCTTCACACCGATCAACCTTAATACCTCTTTCTCTAAAGGCCTGCTCTAATTCAACGACGCACTCTCGATCAAAATCTTTTAGGATGTGCGCCGCCCGAATAAGCAACTCCGTTTGAACTCCGAGACCAGCAAAGATACTGGCAAACTCTACACCAATATAGCCGCCGCCTATTAGAGTTATTTTTTTTGGTAACTCCGGGAGAGTAAAGAGATCGTCTGAAAAGAGTGCGTGTTCCGCGCCAGGAAAATCTGGTCGTCTAGGTTTTCCACCCACGGCGATTAACACATATTTCGCTTTGATAATCTGTTCGCCGACTCTTATATGATTGCTGTCCTCAAAACTTGCATGATGAGGAAAAAAATCAACATGATTCGAATCCAGCACTTTTTTATAGAGCCCACTGAGACGCTTCACCTCTGCTTGAATATTATCTCGAAGCGTATCCCATGAAAGATCTTTTGCTTGGAGATCTCGAGTTTTGTATCCATAGCTTTGAGCAAGGGAGAAAGAGGAAGAAAATTCGGAAGCGTAGACTAGCAGCTTTTTGGGGATGCATCCTCTCACAACACAAGTGCCGCCTAGCTCTCTGCTTTCAGCAAGACCAACTTTTGCGCCCAGCGCACTGGCCCAACGAGCGGCCCTCACTCCACCGGAACCGCCACCAATAATGAAAAGATCATAAGTTTTTAGAGATTTTGCCATACCAATTGAAATAGCTGCTTACGAATAGAAGCGCAACACTGGGCGCACGGCCAAGCTTGGATGAGCTTTTTGAAATTCAGACAAGTTATGAGTGATTCCTAAGAGAAACCCCCCACCTCCGGCCCCGCAGAGCTTGAGTAAATAGTTTTTCCCACTCGTGCCATCTTTCCAAAGCTCTCGAAAATCATCCGGAATCATCTCAGGGAGCATGTCAAATTGTAATTCTGAGAGTTTGAGCCAGGCGGAGTAAAGCTCATCAAAATCTTGGCGTAAAAAACAATCGATACAAAGATTAGCAAGTGTCGCCAAAGAATCTTCACAGTTTCGCGCAAAATCCGGCGATTGAAGTTTCTTTAAAAACAATTCGACCAGAGGCGCCGTGCTTCTAGAGCATCCGGTATCTAGTAAAAAAATCGCCCCAGCTCCATGAACATGAGACATATGATCAGAGAGCTCAAGAATTTCAAATTCGTTGTTTTTCTTGAGCAAAATCGGCTTTGATAAGTAACTTACTAAAGGATCGAGACCAGAGCCAGGACCGTGGTACTTTGACTCAAGTGTTTGAAAATAGCGTTTTAAGAGATGCAGCTGAGTTTGCTCAAATGAAGCGGTCCGGTTAAGGCCGTCTAATAAGCTGTAGCGGTCAAACAGGGCCGCGCAAAGAGCTCCAGAGCTTCCGACCCCATAGCCTTTAGGAATTGAAGATTCAAAAAATAAACCTTTCTTGAGATCAAATTCAAGACTACTTTCATCCCAGTCGAGCTCTTTTTTAACTTCAGAACCCAGCCCCTTGTAGAATTCAAAAAAGGCCAACAGTTCGGCATGAGACTTTTGCCCTCGATTCTCCTCAGTGGGCATTTTTAGTTTTCCGGTAAATAACGCAAATGGAAGGGCCAATGCCATTGACCCACGAATGACACTATACTCGCCAAACAAAAGAATTTTGGAAAAAAAAACCGAACTCACTGGCATTGCCTCGGTCCGGTTCCCATATTGTCCCAAATGAAAGCGTCATCACTGTCAAGAATCATACAAAGTCGAGGGTAGAGCTCTTTTCGGATCAATTCTTTGTCCTTGATCAAATAGAGGACATGCAGATTGGGTCCGGCATCCAAAGTAAAAAAAGCTTTCGGACCAAATTGGTGGCGAAATCTTTGGACCGCTTCAATACAACTAATTGTATCGGCCCGAAAATAAATCACTGAAGGCGAAGAACTCATAGCAAGCGCGTGCAATTCAAGTGCTTCTTGTTCGATCAGCAAACCAAGATCAGACCATTCCGCTGTACCCGTTGGCGAATTTTGATTGGTGAATAATGATTTCATTTGCTGAAATTTTCCTTCGGCCCGCTCGTAGCGCAACTGAGCGAAGGGATGAGAATTCATCAACTCGTGCCCTTCAGAAGAGGAAACTTTTTTCTCACCACTATCAACTAAGCAAATCAAATCATTAAGCTCAAAACCATAAGCGTCCATTTTCGACTTTGATAAAACAGGATGAGCAGAAAAAGGTTGAGAAACATCCCAGGCAACAAGTCCACCATAGAGTGAACGACTTGCGCTTCCTGACGCTAACCGGGCCATCTCTGAACAAGTTTCAAAATCTTTCTCCAAAAATTCTGAGGTATCGCCAGCAAGCCTTTTTTCAATCGTCCACAAACAGAGGGCCAACGCCGCCATGCTGGAAGCAGAGGAAGCAATCCCAGCACCGGCCGGAAATGTATTCTCAGAAGAAATTCTCAAGCGGTATTGTAAGGCCTTTGGGCAAAGCTGCTGCCAAAGTTGAAGTGTTTTCTCTATTCGCGCCTCGTAGGATGGATTTTCTTCTCCAGCAAAGGTGAACTCTAATGACTTGTGGGAGTCTGAAATATTGTCAAGAGTTTCCACTCGAGTTTTGGTGCAGCATTTATTAAGCGTGAGAGATAAGCTGGAGTTGCAGGGAATTTGTTTCGCTTTTTTTCCCCAGTATTTCACAAGGGCAATATTTGAAGGGGTAATCCAGCAGGCATTCATAATTCAGCGGAGTGATGCCCATAAAATTTTTGGTCATCTACGTAAGTGGGAATATTTTTTTGCCACCGAGCGGGTCGAGACTGTTGGAGAATAATATCTTGGTATGAAAAAATGATTCCTCGACCTCTCTCTGAAAAGTAGCGACGAAGCTTTTGCTCCCCCATATCAGAACACGCAAGCAAAAAATCCCCCCCCCACGAACCCAGTGACTTTAAGACGCCAGGAAAATCAGGAAACGTTTCGCCCACACATTTTCTATTCAAATATTCTCCCATGAGGGATTCGTGCTCGCTGATTTGATCTTGAAAATCTAAAAGAGATGTTTCAACGGAAACAGCGTCTGTTAATTCGGTGATTCTATTTAGAAAACTATCGGACGGTCTTTGGTCTCGCACCCGTTTTACTTCTTGAGCACTAATTTGTTTGTTGCCGGTGTAAACAAAAAACAATTGGTCTGCGAATGGCGGAGAAAAATCAGTGAGTTTGTATGACGGTCTATTCTCAGTTTTTTCAAATAAAACCGGACCCTGGGCCTGCGCGCAGGCGATATCGTAACCAGACCCTTCACAGCAGCGCTCGAAAAGAGCAAACGGTGAAACATAGGCCCATTGAGCAATTGTATAAATAAGAGTCGAGCTCGACCCCAGTCCCCACGATAATGGAAACTCGAGGTGAGTCTCTGCACGGACACTCTGCTCCTCTCTTAAAAAATGGGGATTTAAACGACGGGCCTCTCGCAAGAGTTTTTGCAAAAACTCACTGACCGGATCTGTTTGATTGTTAATTTCACTGAGTTTCCAAAACTCAAATTCTCCCTGATACCAAAGCTCTCCACTTCGATCATAAGAATTCCACTGGAGGGTAGGACGATAGGACCGACTAAAACGAATTGAGAGCGATTGACCTAATGTTGTGGGCGTCGCTAATCCGCGAGCACCAAACAAGACAGCATATTCTCCAGTGATAAGAAACTTTCCGTGACCAAAATAATAGTGTTGATGAAGGTTAACCATAGTTGAGTCTTTTTTAGTTTTGCCGGATTTGGTTTAGGTGGTCGCGAACGGCGCCGAAGCTCACAAGATTTTCTTTGAAGTGTTGCCTACTCTTTTCTTTCTCTAGAGTATTAGCGCCGAGTTGCCCCAGGATATTGAGCAAATGCATTTTCATATGACCTTTCTGGATACCAGTAGTGACTAAAGAAGAAATTGCAGCAAAATTTTGCAATAGCCCAACAGAGGCAACTATTTCCATCAGCTCCGAGGCATTAGGCCGCTTTAAAATTTCAAAACTTGTTTTTGCCAGAGGATGCAGTGATGTCAAACCACCGACTGTTCCTAGGGCAAGGGGAACTGTGAGCTCGAAAGAAAAATAACCATCGTTCACATGGCACTTCGATAAAGAACGATATTGACCGTCTCGAGCTGCGTAGGCATGGATACAGGCCTCTACGGCACGGAAATCGTTTCCGGTAGCAAGCACCACTCCATCGATCCCATTGAGAATTCCCTTATTATGAGTGACTGCTCTTTTTGGCGAGACAGTCGCAATATCCACAGCACGCTTGAATTTTTTGGCAAATTGCTCACCAGAATAGGAGCTCTTAGGATCTTCTAACTCTGAGACCGGACACCCGAGATGAGCATGAACTAAGCATTCGTCAGAGTAGTTACTCAAAATGGCCATGATGATTTCAATATTTTGGTCTTTAAACGTCTCTTTAACTCGAACTCGGAGTTCTCTTCCAGCCGCTTCTAGCAAAGTATTGATGAAATTGGCGCCCATGGCATCACAGGTTTCAAATCGAAAATCGAGCTGAAAATAGTTCTCCAATTTGGATCGCTCATCTACTAAATCACAAGAGAGAACCCCCCCTCCCCTTTTTCGCATAGACTCAGAAAAAGGCTCGAGAGATTGTAGAAACGAAGGCCTTTCTTTTTCGAACCAACTCTGCAGCAATTCACCATCTCCTTCAAATTCGAAATGGACTTGTCCTGATTTTGTCGTCTTAAGTGTTTTTGCATGAGTGCCGCCTCTAGAAAACCAGAACAAGGCGCTTTTCGAGGCAGCGGCAACAACAGAGCTCTCTTCAGTTACCATCGGAACGGCCAAAATCTTTTGATTGAGTTTGAGGTTCGGAATAATTCCGTAAGGCATGGGAAAGCTTGTTAAAGTATTTTCGCTAAATTCATCAACGAGTTTTTGATCTTTGGCCGAGCTTAAGAGAAAGCGTTGAAAATCTTGAGGGCCAGTTTCGGTGAGATAAGATTCTGCTAGCCAAGAAATTTTTTCCTCGCGATTAAGCTTAGAAAAGCCCCGCATGGCCGCTTTCTGATTATCCATCTGACACCTGACGCGCTCTTTGACCGGTTTCTTGTATCTGAAGAAACTGACGAGCACTTATAAGTTCTTTGAAATGATGTTCTAGAAAGGCATAAAGATCTTCATACGAACCTCTAGCATATTCCAAAAGCTTTCCTGCCATTCCATATAAGACGGGTTTTCGGGATAGCCTGATATAATAATAGGCATCTAAAGCGTCTTTGATGCCACCGGATAAAATCCAAAATGGCGCTTGCGAAAAACTTTGATCTAAAGGTTTTGCAAATTCAATCATCTCTGTCAGATCATGGCCTTGATGAATAAAGCCTTGAAAGTCTTGTTTGTACTTTTCTTCTTGCCGGCGATTTTCAATTTCACTAAAATTTGTTCCCCCATAGGCCGCAAATTCTATCGCGTCGACTCCGAGTTCGTAGCAACTCTTCAAGCTCGCAGGCCCCATGCCCTGGCCAACCTCTTTGAGAATCACTGGATAGCTTTTGGTCCGGAGAAACTTTTCCAGTGTTTGCAGTGGGGATAATTCAAAACAATCACCTTCCCGTTGTAATAGCTCTTGTAAGGGATTGATGTGAATGATGAGGCCATCGCACTTTAATTTGTCGACCATCCGATCAATAGAATCTCTGTTGTCTAGTCTTAGCGCCTGCTCAATTTGAGCAATTCCCATATTTGCAAAAAAGGGGCGGTCTTCACCCAGGATGTGGCGAAGCTCGAAGTCAATCCGTCGTTCTTCAGTTTCTAAATAAGGCCGACAAGAACCAAGACCCATTCCCAATTTAAAATCACGGCACGCCATAGCAAGGTTATGATTAATCCGGCGAGCACTCTCAGTTCCGCCAGTCATACTAGATATCCAAAGCGGAAACTCAAGATCTTTTCCTAAAAAAGAAATCGGCCAGTGATCATTTTTTTTTGCATGCCGACCTAGTAACGGTTCATAAAAAAAACGAGAATCTTGGTTTTTATCCAATCTCTGATTCAATGATAGATCGATGTGGTCTTGCTTACGCATCTTTAATGATATCCTTCAATAGACGCTTTAAGCTCTATCAAATCTAGGCCAGAGAGGACAAGGACAAAGTTTTTTTTACCTGATGGTAAAGAATCTATTGTCGAACTATATGGCCCCCAAAATCTTTGCTCGTCGGGGTAAGCTTGCTGAAAGCTCCAATAAGAGACCCTTGAGAGAACCTCAGGAAATAACTCTAAATTCTCTTTCAAAAACTTTCTTCTGTAAGCAGTCTCGAGAATAACAATGGTTTCCTTTCTATCTAAAAACTTTTTCATGGCGGTCTTAAACAGTGCTGGTGTTCGCGGTAGGAAACCAGCAATAGTCACAGGAGAGCTTGTAAAGCCGCTTTCTACCAATGCCTTGAGTGCTGAATTAGGCGTATTCAAGCATTGAACAGAGATTCCGCGGAGTTGGGAAAAAAGCACTAAATCCTGACCGGGGTCACAAAATCCCGGAGTTCCCTGATCACTCAATAGAAAAACATCTTTTCCATTTGTTAAACTTTGCAATAAGTTTTTAGTCTGAGAAATACGGTTGTGTTCATTCAGAAACGAAAAATGAGGAATGATTTCTCGCGGACCACCCCATTGAAGCCACCGCCTTCGTGCCTCCCGCTCTTCTTCAAAAATTAACCGAGCTCCATTTTCACTCGCTGTTTGTATAAACGAAACTTGCTCAGCAGGAAGCTTCTCCAAGGGCCCCATTGGAGATGATATCAAAAAAAGCGAGCCAGGCGCGCTTTTCAAATTGGAAGCACCAAAGTCTGAAATGGACATCGGGAGAGATAAGGTGTTTTTAGAAACTCAGACTTTGTTCCAAGAACTTCGAATTGAGGTTTTAATATTTCTTTTTCGGTTCCGTCGGGAGCAATAAAAAGCCATCCATTATTTGGAACATCTTCGTTGAGTGTGGAACCGATTTTTTGCAAGAGCAGGTAAGAATCTTTTGAGACGTCAATAACTCTGGCAAAGGCGTTGCTTCGAGAAAACTGGAGATGAGAATTTTTCAATTTAGAAAATAAAACATCAGTGCGATTACTGCGAAAAAGACCACTGCAAGTGGGTCTTGGATAGATCGAAAAAAAAGACGGCATTCGTTCATTTGGACGAGAACAAAAAAGCTTAAACCATGAACACAACTCACTGAAACTTTCTGCGACTCTTCGCCAATCAATAGTCAATCCTGTCAAAGGGGACTGCTGCAATTCTTCCCAGAAAGAAAACAGCTGCAAATCTTTATTATGAAACATAGTGGTTCCATTTTGATTTTGCTCGATTAAAAAATTACGATGAGGGCCCTCTTCACTATGGGCAATTTTTTGGACAGATTCACTCTCTCCCCTTGCCAGCAGCTCCTTGGGTGTTTGAAGCAAAGGGATTGGACCAGAAATCATCATTTCGGTTTTCAGAGTTGATCCCCTTGCATGTTTGAGCATTGTCTCCTTTGTGAGCTGGTGTCCAAGCGTTAGCGTCGAAAAACGTCTATCTTTACAAAGTGCTGCAATAGCGTGCTGATTCGGAAATCTTGCCTCACAAAGAAAATTTATCTCAAGGGCCACATTTAAATCCGAAAAGAAAGAAAGCATTCCAAAGTCTTGAATTCTGACTTCATGGATAAAAGAAAAAGGGATCCGCCTCATCATGCTTTTTAAAAATGGCGTGTCTTTTTCATGAAGAAAAAGGTCCCAGTCCAAGCCCAATAAAACATTTTTTCTCGAACTCTCATCAATAAGCTTCGGCAGTTCATCTAGAGGAAAGCGCCCAAAGCGAGAGCATCCCGGAAGACCTACAATAAGTTGCTGGGCCCCAGCGTCTATGGCATCAAGCGCCTGGGAAAGACTATCAACTGAAAAGCTGATTTTCTTGTGGACCATGATTTTTTTCCTCTTGATTGCGTAGATGATTTTTTTTTAAAAGCGATCCTTTAAGACTTTCCTCAGAAATCTCAAAGTCTTCACCAAAAAGTGCTTGATCAAGTAAAAGCGTAGTGCCGGGCTTGGTTTGCCTAACAACTCTTCCCAACAGATCTTCTCCAGTTGAAAATGAAAATTCAAAATCTCTATCGGGCGTCATGAGCACTAGCTTATCATCAGAGGCAACTGGGTTTTTCATTTCAAAAAGAAGCTTGGTACCAATTTTACCTAAGCATCTTCCGGCAAAAAAGCTCTCTTGCCCTAGAGAATTCTCTGCCTGTATTCCTGAATTTAAATCTTGATTACCATCGAATGCCAAAGCATTGGTGGTGTAGTCCCTGTGGGGAAGATCCAATAACTCTTCTTGCCAAGAGGCGAGCCTTTTTTCAAAAGAACTCGGCCGGGTCATCAGTGTATTGATTGCCTGGCGATAAACTCTTGCCACGGTGGCGACATAGAGCTCGCTTTTCATTCTGCCTTCAACCTTTAGACTCTGGGCACCGCTTGCAAGAACTTGTCTCAATAGAGGCAATGCCCAGAGATCGCGTGAGCTCATAAATTGCTGACCAGTTTTTTGATCCTCACCGTCTGAGTCCTCAAGCGTGTAGCGGAAACGGCAACTATGGGCACAGCCCCCTCGGTTACTATCCCGTCCTTGAGTAAAATTGGAAATTACACATTGTCCCGAATAAGACATGCATAAGGATCCATGAATGAAAACTTCAAACTCAAGGGCCGTGGCCGCACTCATCGAACGAAGCTCACTGAGTCCCACTTCACGTCCCAAAATAACCCGGTCTACTCCATGACTTTGCCACCACTGAGCGGCTTGAAGATTTAAAACATTGGCCTGGGTTGAAAGATGGATTGGTCCTTCCCAGAGTGGTCTAACATAGGTGAGCACTCCTAAGTCACTAATGATAAGAGCGTCGACATTGATTTCCTGAAGCTCTTGAACAAACTGAGAAAGGTTTTCAAAATCCTGATCATGCAAAAAGGAATTTAAAGTCACATAGATTTTTTTATTTAAGCTGTGCGCGAAGTGCGCTCCCTCTTTAAGATCATCAATTGAGAAATTATCAGCGGCCGCTCTGAGACCAAACTGTCCACCGCCAACATAGACGGCATCAGCTCCGAAGCTCAAGGCCGTTTTGAGTTTGCTGAGATTTCCTCCTGGAAGAAGAAGCTCTGGTTTAAGTAAGCTTTGTGACATGGATTCTCCTGAGCAATCTTTCCAAAGGCCAAGTTTTAACAAGAGACATAAGGATAGAAAAGCAATCGTCGTCATGGCACAGTGACCATAATGAGAATCATGAAAAAAAAACCCATGTTACTCGGACTTGGAATGGGTGCAGCATTTCTCGTGGCAACTCTTGCTATTATGCAGTCAACAAAAGGCGTTCCCTTACCTTGGAAATTTAAACAAACGACCTCGGGGATCATTGAAACTAGGGTTGACGGAACTCCCAAGGTGTCTGTGAGCTTTGCAGGAGGCCATTTTGCACGCCAAATGGCACCTTTTGCTTCTAAGATTGTCCAAATTCTCCCCGAACGCGGAGAAAAGAAAATTGACACTAAAACCCTAGTTTTTCCTGGTGCCTCCCCTCTCAGATTGATGAACAAACTTCGAAAAATGAAGCAACTGCCTCAGACTTTAGTGTATTTTCTAGATTCTGCACTTTGGGCCGAGCAACTCGTGGCCATTAAAGACCTAGCAGTATGGGAACAAAATGCAGCGACCCTCAGTCAACCTTTCACTAAAACCCTTTTTCAATTGGTCCCCCAAAGCTCGTTTTTTCTTTTTAAACGAGCAAGGCCGCTTGTTTTAGCCGAAACTCCGCGGCCGGTCACTTTTCAAATCTCGGATCAACTCTATCAGCGATATTTAAAGGTTATGCTTTTCTACACCCGTTACAATCTTAGAGAACTTTTAGAATTCGCTGAGTCTAAAAATATTGAAGTCATTTTAGTCGAAGCACCGCTGCCCTTGTTAGTCCCTCCCACTAAAATTTGTGAGAATGCTCAAGTTCATGAGAAAGGCTACATCCAGCTTCGAACAGCGATTTATCAGAAAAACTTTAAAAAGGCGTATCGGTCGGGAGTCTTTCTCTGGAAACATTCCCTTGCCCATGCCGGAGTCGCTTTTTATACTGGGCTGGCCGCTTTAAGATTGGGCAAAAACAACGAGGCCTTCGATTACCTCATGAGGGCCAGCGCTCTCGATTGTGCAAGACCTCCAAGAATTCATCCGACATTTTTCTTTGAAATCCAGCGGCTCGCAAATCTAAAAGGTCTAATTTATTTCGAAACCAATAAATGGCTCTTTCAGAGGCCTTTTATTGATGTTTTTCGTAAAAGTGATGGAGCAGGCCTAGGCGATCAGGCAAGTAAGAAGAAAATTGCTGTAAAGATTGGTCAGATTTTAAGGACCCTGGAATACTGAATCTATGAACATAGAAAATTCGACGTCTGAAGAGCTAGTGATAAAACTCAAAAAGAATCAATTGCTTTTCAAAGAGGGAAGTCCGGGAAGAGACATGTTTTTGGTGCACGAAGGGGAACTGAAAGTTTTTGTTCGAAACCGCAGCCAGATTAGTCTTTTGGGAATCATCACAAAGGGTGAATATATTGGGGAGCTGACATTTTTCGATGGTCGTGCCCGTAGTGCAAATGTTTTAGCAACTCAAGAAACCACACTTATTCGACTCCCTTTTGATGAGATCAAAAACAAGATTCCAAGTTGGCTCGAAGCGCTGGCCAAATTTATGACCATGAAAATTCGCCTTTATGACCTGATTATTCAGGACCGGGGGATTAAGCGAAAAAATGTTCAGCATATTTCTCCCCTGAGTATTGAAGAGCAACGAAAATACTTTCGACTCATCGAAGACCAGGCGGGGGTAGATTCCTGAATTTCAGTGCCACTTTGTCTCTTCTTAGGCCTCTTTAAAGGCGTTTTAGGGACTTCTAGGCCGGCACGGTTCTTGTATCTCTTTATCAGTAAAGCAGCAGTGACAGAAAACAAGGAGGTTTTCAATGGTCCACTATCGAAGCATATTTATGGCAGGCTTAGGACTTGGTTTGTGTCTTTTGATTTTAAGTGGGTGCTCCCATCATCCAACTAAAACGGAGAGCTTTCAAACCAAGCACTTAAGAGAAGTCCAAAGGGTTTCTTCTCGCCGAATTTAGAGTTTTGAAATTATGGGGCCCTTGTAAAAGAGGGCCTTGCTTTTTTCCCAGATTATCATTAATGTCTCGCCCATATGAAAAAGAGACGTAGCATTGCCGCTGACTATTTAGTTCCAGAGTGGTCAGAAAATTTTTTTGGAATCAATCAAAAAGGACAGCTGGCCTGTTATCCAATCGATGAATCACCTGAGACTTCTATCTCTTTAAAAAGCGTGGTTGATAAGGCCACCGCCGAAGGAGTTGATTTTCCTTTTATCTGCCGCTTTCATGATCTGCTATCTCGCCAAATCTCTCGTCTCTGCCAATCTTTTCAAACGTCTATGACCACTAGTGAATATAAAGGCTCTTATCGGCCTCTCTATCCCATAAAAGTAAATCAAATGCGTGAGGTTGTAGAAGAGGTTCTAAAGCGGGGTCCAAGTGGGCGAAGTGGGTTAGGTCTGGAAGTGGGATCAAAAACTGAGCTCATGGCCGCGATGGCCTACAGTGATTACCCCAATTCTTTAATCGTTTGCAATGGGCACAAAGATTGGAACTATTTCCAACTCGCGGCCATCAATCAAAAGCTAAAGCGTAAAACAATCATTGTTCTCGAAGGGCTTGGAAGATTTTAATCAACTTCGGCGCTTTCTCGAAAAGAAAAACGAACGATTAACCTTAGGTCTTCGATTTCAACTTGGTTTAGAAGGAGATGGGAAATGGGCCGAGAGTTCCGGACCTCGAAGCAAATTTGGGCTTTCCTTTACTGAGTTGGAGTTCGTCCTCTCTGAATTACAGAAAATGGGAATTGAAGATTGGGTCGAGATGATTCACTTTCACATGGGCTCTCAAGTTCCCAAACTGAGTTCGCTGACCGATTCCTTGGCAGAAACTTGCAGAGTCTATTGCCAATTGAAAAAGAAGCAACTCCCTAATCTTTCAATTCTGGATTTAGGTGGTGGTATCGGTTTAAATTACGATGGTCAGCGGGTTGAGGCCTCATCGTCAGTAAATTACACCGTCGAACAATATTCTCAGGCCGCAATTGAGACCATTCAATGGATTTGCCAGGAAGAATCCGTTGAACATCCAGACTTATTAACCGAAGCAGGACGCTTTTTAGCTGGCCCTCACTCCTGCATGATCACCAAAAGCTTTGGAAAACGTCGGCCTTTTTTTCCAGGTCTTACCAACCAGTCCGAAGACCTAGGCCCCCTCGCTCAAAAAATGCTCAAGCTCGTCGAGGGACTCAATTCCCAAAACGTGTTGGGTCAATACCAGGCCTTAAATTATCTCAGAGGTGAGGCCAGCGAAGACTTTCTTTATGGAAACCTTGAATTGCAAGAAAGAATTGATTTGGAAAAACTCTACGGTCAAGGATTATCGCGAGTTAAATTTATTTTGGATGAACAAGAGCTTAAACCTGAGGCCTACTCTAAAATTCGTTCAGAGCTTAAAGAAAAATTATTGGGAAATTTTTCAGTCTTTCAATCTGTTCCAGACAGTTGGGCCATCGGACAATTGTTGCCAGTTGTACCTTTGGAAGGACTCAATCTCCCTGCCGTACGAACGGTTTCACTCTATGACTTGACCTGCGATTCTGATGGAAAAATCGAACAGTTTCTAGGACCTCAAGGACCAAGTGACTCTATGCCCCTTTCAAAGTTTCACGATGATGACCACGTGTTGTTTGGAATATTTTTAACGGGTGCTTATCAAGATGTGATGGGTGACATGCATAATCTCTTTGGACGTCTGGCCGAGGTCCATGTTCGTCAGGATTCAAAAAGTTCTGATGGCTTTTATTTTGACGAGATTATTGCGCCCCAAAGTGCTGAAGAAATTCTAGGCATTGTTCAATATGATGGAAGGGAACTCAACAAGCGAATTAAAAACCAATTCGACACGCTTATAGCAAATGGCGATATATCGGCCCAAGAAGGGATTTCTTATATCGATTTTTACGAGTCTGCTCTCAAAGAGTCTAGCTATCTAAAGTTTCAAAACCTTTGAGAGCGATAACTGTCAGTCTCGGCGCTGAACCTCGGATTTTAGTTTTAAGACCTCATCTCCGTCTTCGGTTTCAATAAGATACGCCGGATCACTCTCAGTGCCCTTGCGCTTAATATTGCTTCCTTTAATTTTTTTCTCTATTTCTGAATTGTAGATTTCTTTCACCTCTCCTTTTGCTTTGCCTGTCCCCCATTCCCACTCCACGGTTGTCCCTTTTCGAATCATTAGTGCCTCCTCGATCAAGTTTCAGTTGAAACAATTTTTAAAAGAGTCTAGTCTTTTTGCAAGGCCTAAAATGACATTTTACCAAATTCTTATGGTTTTTTTAGGAGCAATCCCAGGCGCCGGGATCCGATGGGCCTTGGGTTATTTTCAGTGGAGTATTCCGCTTCCCTATTTGAGTACCTCACCTAGCTTTATTCCTAATGTTTTAGGTTGTTTTTTATTAGGAGCATTTGTGGGAAAAGGCCTAGAAAAAGACATGATGCTCTTTTCATTTTTTGCTATCGGGCTTTGCGGCTCTCTGACAACATTTTCTAGTCTCATCTATGAAGTCTTTTTAAAGATCCGAGTAATCGATCATTCGGCTCAGGTTTCTGGCTTTTTGTTTATTATTCTGATTCATCTTGCTGGCGGCCTTTTATCATTTTCTGCCGGGCATTGGCTTATACGCAGAATAATTTGTCATCAATCATAAGATTCGCCATAATATTTAAAACGAGTTATCTCTGACATCGAGTCTATATTGCCCGAAACAAGCTGTAGTTTATGGATTCTAGAAGACGATCCTAACCTTCACTTCATTTACACCGATCTATTAAATGAGGCATACCAAAAAACTTTCTTTCAAAACCTTAGAGATTTTTCCGAGGCACTTTCGACTCAAAAACCACCCGATCTCGTGGTCGCCGATATTACCGTTGATGATGGCTCTTTTTTGCAATTTTTGAGTGAACCTCAAAATAGAGAAGAATTGGGAACAATTCCTTTCGTTATTATTTCCGGGGATGGCGCTTTGGCCACTCTTCAGGAAAGTTTTCAATACGGCGCTTTTGATTACATTATTAAACCCTTTAAACCCAATGAATTAATTGCACGCATTGAACGCATTATTCAAAAGCATTTTCCTTCATCTATTGAGACCAACTCAAATCAACTCTCCCTAGATGACTATCCAGAGCTTACTTTAAAAGAATTTCAGATCTTTAATTTTTTCATGCAACATGAGCAAAAGACATTAGAGCGTTCTGAAATTGTTCGTAAATTATGGAAGGATGTGAAAGTACATCCCAAGACTTTGGATGTTCACCTTCATAACTTGAAGCGCAAGATTAGATTACGGGGATATTCCATTAAATCGACAGGACTCAATCGATGGTCATTATTCGACCACAATTAAATTTCAGTCATTTTATTTTTATCATTTTGCTCTTTCTTGTCGGATGTAAAAGGAATGAAAGAAATTTTAATGACATTCTAAGTGAAGGTCAGCTAACTGTTCTTACTAAAAATGCTCCTCATACTTATTACGAAAATAAAGACGGAGAACTCTCCGGCCTAGAATACGACCTTATCAACGATTTTTCGCGCTATTTAGGAGTTAAGCCTCGGTTTATCGTTTACGACAATATTAAAACTATCGAAAAAATGTTGAGGAGAAATTCTGGTGATATAGCTGCCGCTGGACTCATTTCTACAGAAAGACGGAGAAATCTTTTTGCAATGGGTCCCTCCTATCAAGATGTTGAACAAGTCGTTGTGTGCGACAAACGCCTCCATCTTAAACGTCTCTCCCAACTCAAGGGAAAGATTATCACCCTAGTTGGAGACGGCCCAGAGAAAGAAACGGCAGCAAAGATCAAAAAGAAGTTTCCTTATTTAGTCTTCGAGCGCAATAAATTAAACATAGAAGATATTTTACAGCGGATATCCCAGGGGCTACTTCAGTGTGCTTTGACTCAATCACATTTGGTGGCCATTCACCGTCCCTATTACACAGAACTGCAAATTGTCAGCAAGATTAAAGGAGATTTTCAGCTGGCCTGGGGAATCCCGAAGCAAAGAATCGGTCTGAAGGAAAAAGTTGAAGCTTGGTTTTCTGAATTAGAAGATTCAGGCAGATTAAAAGCTCTGCTCGATAAATATTATGGACACAGAGGTGACTACGACTACTACGATACAAAAGTCTTTTTAAAAAGAATGCGAGACGTCCTTCCTAAATACCGTCCCTTGTTCAAAGCTGCTGCAAAAAAATATGGACTCCCTTGGATGCTCATCGCCGCGGTTTCCTATCAAGAATCTCACTGGCGCCCTGAGGCCAAGAGCCCTACCGGCGTGAGAGGTATGATGATGTTAACTCGGGCCACGGCCCGATTATTGAAAATTAAAAATCGCCGTGATCCCGGCCAAAGTGTGATGGGTGGAGCTCACTATATCAAAAAAGTCTACAAACGCGTTCCGCATTATATTCCTTTGCCGGATAGAATGTGGATGGCTCTGGCGTCTTATAATGTGGGATATTATCATTTAAGGGATGCACGCGCGATGAGTGTTTGGTTAGAAAAAAATCCCAACCTTTGGAACGACATTAAAGAAGTGCTTCCTCTGTTGGCCCAGAGAAAGTATCACCGCAAATTACCTCATGGTTATGCCAGAGGGGCTGAACCTGTCACCTACGTCAAACGAATCCGCAATTATTATGAACTTCTCGTGCAATACGAAAAGACCGCCTCCAACTAAAAGCTCACTTTTTCTTGCTCGTTTTTTTTGCCACTTTCTTTGACGTTTTTTTCTTAGCAGCTTTCTTGGCCACTTTTTTAGTCGCTTTCTTTGCAGTCTTTTTCGTAGTTTTTTTCGCCGTCTTTTTTGCGACTTTCTTTTCCGCTTTTTTCACAGTCTTTTTAGCAACCTTCTTTTTACTGGTAGACTTTTTAGTAGTAGGCTTTTTAGTAGTAGATGCCTTCTTAGTGACTTTTTTCGTCGTTTTCTTTTTCGGAGTTTCAGCCTTTTTCTCTTTGCCGGTACTTCCGAGTTTTGCTTTCTCGCGAATGAATTTGAGCCAACTCATGCCCTGAGGCCTGTTTTTAGCCTCGGGACTCTTTTCCTTAGAAGCGGTCGACTTTTTTAAGCTCGGAATAGAATCAAAGTCTGGAGAGATTTTTGTTTCCGTATTTTTTTTATCTTTTGTCTGATTATAGATATCGATGCAAAGCTGATAATACTTTTTACTGTCTTCTTTTGAAAGCTTCTTCAGTTTTTCTTCCAGCTGGTCGGCCACCTTTGGGTGAGTACTGCGAATCTGTTGAATCACATAATGGCACTTCTGATTTTTTTTCCCACGTTCAAAATCATATTCACTCACATTTTCCCCCTTGGAAAATCAAAACTAACAGTTCACTAATTTACCACTCTTCGCACTTTCTTTGGCAAGCTCTAGAATCTGAATAACTTCAAGTGCACTCTCTGGAGACACTGGCGGAGCAGACTTTTCTTTAACGGCCCGAGCAAGCTGACGGTAGAAACTTGAGTAGTCACCAGGAATCTTTGGAGATTGGTGCGGCCCAAAGTCATCGCTCCCGCTCGGTTTCAAATACAAAGTCGCATTATCTTCTGCAGGACTTTGCCCCCAGGAATCGGTGTTAATAGCAATCCCGTTTTTAAGCGCCTGTTCCTGAGGATCAAGGCCCCGGCTTACCCAGCTTCCCTTATCACCATGAACTTGAATCCTATTTCCCGGTTCGGCGACCACGCAGCTTGCATGCAAAATCCCTCGAAGCTTTCCCTTTTTTAGCACAAGATGAAAGTAATCATCGGCCTTGGCCCCGGTTCGCTGGGCAAAGCAATCACACCAAAGCGAATCAGGTCTACCAAAAAGCTGTAAAAACTGGTCAACGAGATGGCTGCCTAAATCCAAAAGGACCCCGGATCCAGGAGCATCGCTTTGCTCACGCCAACCCCTTTGGGATTCAGGTGCCAATTGAGGGCGAAAACGATCAAAATGAACCTCATAATGAAAAACTTCACCAATTTTTTTTTGTTCGAGAGTTTTTTTTAAGGTCAAAAAATCGTTATCCCACCGGCGGTTGTGAAAAACTGTAAGGATCCGATTTTTTTCCGCCGCCAAAGCGATGAGCTCTTTTCCTTCGGCAGAATCGATGACAAACGGCTTTTCTAGAACCACATGCAAATTGGCCTGCAGCGCTTTTTTTGCATGCTCGTAATGCGTAGAATTCGGACCAGTTAAGATCACAACATCTAGCGCGCTATCGGAAAAAAAATCGTCCAAAGCACCCGAGAAGACTTTAACATTGGGATAATCTTTTTTGACCATCTCGGGTTTAGAGCTCTTAACCGAGTGAAAAACTATGTCTGGTAACTGCTCCAAAAAAGGGGCATGGAAAACTTGACCAGAGAACCCATATCCAACAAGACCAGCTTTCATATTTTAAACCCTCAAAGTTTATTTTCAAAGTCCCGAGAAGAATAACTCAATGGCGAAAAGTATAAAAGTCTTAATAGTTGATGATGAAACTGAAATTCGAGAATTTGTTCGGTTTCTGGTTGAAAGCGAAGTGACGTCAGAGGTCATTGTCGCGGCCGACGGGGCCCAGGCCATCTCTATTTTCAAGGAACAACCAGATATCGAGCTCATTTTTTGCGACTATAATATGCCCGCGGCCGATGGCGCCGATGTTTATTTTTTTGTCAAAGAGTTCGCGGCCAGTCATCCGCATCTCAATCCCAAGTTTGTTCTTTGTAGCGCTCACCACCAAAAAAGTTTGGAAAAACTAGCGAGTGAGGACCTTTTCCACGTGGTCACCAAACCACATATTGTCGAAGGAATTAAGGCAGCGCTGGCGAAATACCTCCTTCAGGAACCTGTGCCCGCTGATAAAATGAGAGATCGATATATCCCCGTCCAGACCGATTTTCTTATGAATTTAAAACCCGAAAAAACTGACGTTTTCGTAAGACTGGGTGACTGTAAGTTTATCAAATTATTCAGTAAAAATGATGGCCCTCTCCAGCGAGACTATGCTCGCTATAAAGAAAAAGGGATCGAAAAACTTTTTATAAAAGCAGAAGATAAAGAGTTGTTTATCTCTCGAAGCTTAGACCACCTAGCTGACCTTTTTAACGATGAGAAAAAAGACGATACTCAGAAAATTATGGATATCCAGCGAGCTGTGGCCCAACATGTATCGGCCTTTGGAATCTCTCCTGAAATTAATGAAGTCGTCAGAAAAAATACCCAGATGTCACTGGATCTTATATCTAAGATACCAGATCTCTGTGCGTTTCTAGAGAAACTTGTTGCTGGGCAGTCTTACGGTGTAGAGCATTCGTTGATAATGGCAGCGATAAGCTGCGCCATTGCCTCTGAGATGAATTGGCATTCAGAAGCAACCTACTTAAAACTTACAATGGCCTGTTTGCTTCATGACATGGCGTTGGCCAATCCAAATTATGACCGTTACTCAAATTTGGACCAATTGAAAAAAGATTTTCCGGATTTATCTAAACATGCTTTGGAACGCTATAGTAAACATCCTCAACTGGGTTCCGAAATTGTTAAAAAGCTTAAGGAAGTTCCCCCCGATATTGACCGTATTATATTGGAACACCATGAGGCCCCGGATGGAACAGGATTTCCACGTGGTCTCACCCATGACCGCTTGAGCATGCTAGGCTCAATTGTCATAGTCGCCCACCAACTCTGTGATTTAATTTATCAAAATATTGCTGAGTGCGAGGGGAAGTCCTTGGTCGATTTTTTGCCGCCGAGCTACTCAGAAAAGGGTAATTTCAAAAAAATTCACGAGGCGCTCTCAAATATTAAGCAGAAAAAAATGAAGAAAGGCGCTTCTACTGCCTAGATTTTCCCGTTAGAGCGACTTTAGATAGTTTTGCACCAAGACAGAGGCGGTTTTTCCATCAAAGCGTCCTTTGATTTGCGGAGACAACTCCTTCATGACAAGGCCCATTTGAGGCTTTTCTTGTTGCTCTACAATTTCTGTAATGATCTTTTTGACATCAACTTCAGTGAGCTCAGAAGGCATATAAATCTGCAAAACTTCTAATTCTTGGGTCGTTTTTGAAAAAGTCTCAGAATCTTTCGGAAAAAAACTCAGACCTTCCTTTAATTGCTTTACGTGAGCAATTAAGACATCTTCTTCTTTCACTGGTGAAACTGAAGTTTTATTTTCAATAAATTTGCTTTTCAAAAAGCGTAGAACTTCGAGCTTCTCTTTATTTCTCGCTTTCATTGCATCTTTAATGTGAAGCTCGATTTTTTCAGACAATTTGGTCATAGGATTTTTCCTTAATGGCACGACAGATAGAACAAATAGTAACATCATGCCCTCTCGCCTGACAAAATTTGCGTCCGTAAAAAATCATCTGCAAGTGGATTTGATTCCATAGCGTTTCTGGGAACTGGTTTTTTAGATCGCGCTCGGTCTGCTGGACGTTTTTTCCACTGCTCATTCCCCACCTCTGCGCCAATCGGTGGATATGAGTATCTACAGGAAATGCTGGTATTTGAAAAACCTGAGATACGATGACCGAAGCAGTTTTGTGTCCGACGCCGGGTAGCTTTTCAAGTTCTTCTAAAGTCTCGGGCAACTGACCAGCATAATCCTCGTTGATCATTTCTGACAATCGCTTCAATGCTTTGGACTTTTGCGGCCCCAGTCCACATGGCCGAATCAGTTGATAGATCTTTTCCTGATCTAGCTTTGCCATTTCCTGAGGGCCCGGAGCAATTTTAAAGAGAGCAGGAGTGATGAGATTAACTCTATCATCTGTGCATTGAGCAGAAAGAACAACGGCAACGAGAAGTTGAAATGGAGTTTCATGATCCAGAGGAATAGGAGGATCAGGAAAAAATTTTTGAAGGGTGGTGATGATAAAGTTTACTTTGTCATTCTTTTGCATTTTCTGTTTATGGTGAAAAAGCACAAAGAAAACAAGTGAAGAAACATTGCACTGGTTTAAAGTTCAAGCTACAATAAGCTACAAGATGTCTTCTCATTAAATTTAAAGGAGTTTTTCATGGCAAAGAAAACAAAAAAGAAAGCAGCAACATCGAAAAAGAAAAAGCAAGAAATGCTTCTTGTTGGTAGCAAAACAAAAGAGGCCCTCAAGTCGAGTGGACTGAATGTTTCAAGTGATACACTAGAAGCACTTAATGATTACGTTTACTGGGCAGTCAATCAGGCTCAAGGACGATGCATTGCCAATGGTCGAAAGACGATTCGGCCTTATGATATCCTTGCTTCGTAGAGAGAAAATACAGAAAACTAAAAGCGGCCTTCCATTTCTGGCCGCTCTTTTTTACTCAATCAATAGACGCAGGCAACAGTTTTGTTTGTACTTCCTCCAAAAGAAAATCAAGAATCCCTCGTTTACGATGGGGCCTTCATAAAAGTTCAGACCCTCGAAAAAGATGAGAGAGTTTGGGAAAAAGTTTATCTCCGTCATGCAGTGATGGTCTTTCCCGTGACGAACCAAAGAAAAATCTTAATGGTCAAAGAAAAGCGACCTCATGAGACGCCAAACTGGCGGATCAAGGCAGTGACAGGGCTGATAGAGGAAGGACTTTCAGTAAAAGAAAATATTAATAAAGAGATGCAAGAAGAGATTGGATTTAAGTCCGATGATATTGAAGTCTTCGCGAAATACAGTTCCACCGGAACGATTAACCAGGCACTTCATATTGCACTTGCAAAAAACCTGACAGCATCTAAGATTCCCAATCCAGATGGAGAGGAAACAATTCAAGAGTTACTCGAATTGAGTGCAGATGAACTTTTCCAGATGGTTGAAGATGAAAAAATCCCGTGGGGCTTTGGAACACTCGGAATCTTTGGTTTGAAACGAGAGCTTCGGGCCAACCGTCTCTCTCTCTAAATCTTTTATCACTAAGGCATTAACTGAGGATCGATATCAATCTGCGTCGCGACTCCTTCCGCTGATTTCGCACGGCCAGCTTCAAAGGCGGAAAGAAGGCGATGAAGATCTCCTGGATTTTGAGAGCGCAGCAAAATAAACCAGCTATACCGATCAACTTTTTTTTCTATGAAGCAAGGATTAGGCCCGTGAATTTCGACTTTTAACTCATGATCTTTTGTGGTCTGTTTGAGATCTCCCACGACACGATGAGACTCTGCTTGCAAGCGAGAAAGAGAGCGAGCATGAAAATAGACGATAGCTATTCGGCCGAACGGTGGAAGATTAAGTTGTTTTCTAAGATCACTCTCCACACTATAAAATTCTTCCTGACCTCTTTCTCCATCGTTAATAAACTGAAACACCTTGGATTCTGGCCGAAGCGTTTGAACCAGGACTCTCCCATTGGGACCAAAGCGCCCTGCCCTACCAGCGATTTGAGTTAAAAGTTGATAAGTTTTTTCATTGGCGCGGAAATCAGGAAACTGCATCATCGCATCGATTCCTAATACAATCACCAAGTTTACTTTTTTAAAATTATGACCTTTGGCTAGCATTTGAGTTCCGACAAGGACATTGACCCTTTCTTCGTGCAAATCCGAAAGGGTTTGCTCTAGCTTTTTAAATGTTTTGACTTCATCACGATCAAACCGGGCGGCCTTAATTTCCGGAATCGCCTCTAGGAGCTCCTCAAAAACTTTTTCTGTACCTACGCCAAGAGGTAAAAAATCCAGACAACCGCACTCGGGGCACTCGCCCGGCGGCCTCATCGAAAAATCACAATGCGCGCACGAGAGTCTATTTTTTCTTTTAAAAAAACGAAGATTGAGATCGCAGCCGCAGGATTTATTTTTCACTGGAACTCCGCAATTACGGCACTGAATCCACTGCGAATATCCCAATTTATTGAGAAAAATGAGGGCCTGCTCACCCTTTCTGATGACATCCTTTAGCACTTCTAAAGAAGTCGGGTGAAAAACGGTATTGTTTTTTTGGGCCTTCATATCTAAGAGCTCTAAAGTCGGCATTTTCCCGTCGCCCAACCGGTGTGGTAGCCGAATATAGCTGCGGTCTAAAGAACTCGTTTGAAACTTTACGTAAGTCTCTACAGTAGGAGTTGCAGAGGCCATTAAGATAGGAATGTTATGGAGACTTGCCTTTTTTATTGCTACATCGCGGGCGTGATAAGGGCACCTATCTTGTTGCTTGAAAGAATTATCGTGAACTTCATCTATGGCGATTAAACCTAAATTTTTAATAGGCAGCAAAAGGGAGCTCCGCACTCCTAAAAATAAGGCAGGGCCTTCGTCGCTTGCAGCCCGATTCCAAATGGCCAACTTCTGAGACGCAGAAATACTACTATGGAAAAGATAAATATCTGCCATTAAATAATCCTGAAAAAGCTGAGCAAACTGAGGAGTTAAGTTAATCTCTGGGACAAGGTATTGAACACTTTTTCCCTGCGCCATGATTTCCTGAATGACTCGTAGAAGGAAAAAACTTTTTCCGGAACCTGTCACCCCATGGAGAAGAAATTGATGGAACTGGTTAAACTGGGCGCGCACATCAGCGATTTCTTTTGAGAAAAGGTCCTTACTAAAGGGCGCCTCTCCCCCTCGTCCCCTGAGGGATTTAACAGTATGCTTTTTCTTTAGTTCTTTCGGAAAAAAATCATAGACCAATTTTCCCAAGGGGTAGTGGTAATAGCTCGAGATCCATCTAAAAAGTGCAAGTTCTTTTTCATCCAAACGGGGATAAACCTCCAACTTCTCATGCAGGTCCTTTACGACAAAGCTGTCTTTTTCGGACCTAAGACCTTGACCTAGAATGAGACCATAAGTAACCCGTTTTCCTAATGGAACTCTGAAGGTATCACCCACTTGAGGATTCTCCCCTTGGGGAATTCTGTAGGTGAGCAACCCATCTTTACCAGGAAAATTGACGGCAACTTGGCATAATCGCTCCAGTTTGTGCTCCTTGTGCAGTGGTCCATAGCATTTCACTTTACTCCAAGAATGGGGAAGATTTTATCCTTTTATAAGTTATTGACTTGTAGAAACCCAGTTCTTTGATTTAGAAACAGTTCAACAAGGAGTTCTAAATGAAATTACGTAATGTTATTGCGATTGCTGCTTCGCTCAACATGGGTCTTGCAGTTTCCGCCGACATCGGTGGCTATGAGTCCTATAAGTTGCAAAAGGGTGATTGGATATCAAAGATTATGGCCGACAGAGGCTTTGATGCTCAAAATGATGAGATCATGGCGACTGTTCTCAATAAAAATAATCTCACACGTCAGGCGGCCAGAGACCTGAAAGTCGGCACGACTGTGTGGATTCCAACGAAAGAGGAAAAAGTAGAAACTGTCGCGGCCCCTCTTCCTTCGCTCGATGAAGAAATTGACCCCGATTGGTCAGAAAACGAGTTAGACCAGATCAATGAAGTTCAATCTGCTGTCCTTCAAGAAGATATTGATTCTTTCCAAGGTGCAGCGACTCAGGCCAATCAGCACAGTCTAGAAGTTGGTGCTTTTCACCAGAAAGTAAAGACTGCCGTTGAAACAAATGACATCCAAATCAACACTCGCGCTGCATATCACTACAAGCGCACCTCGAGCAATCTGGATTCGGCCTTCAAAGATTTTGGAGTACGAGTTTTTGGTAATTTTTATAACGATACCAATACTCAGTTTTCTCAAAACCTTCAGCTCGATCCTGGCTACGGAATTCAGAGTTATCTGACTATAGCTCTTGGAAATGCTTTTGATATCCGACCAACAGCGACGATTGAAGAGACTTCTAACTTAACTGCAAATTCTATTGAATTGGGTGAGCGAAGGGATCGAATTGGAAAACTTGGTCTTGCTTTAAACAAAGACGTTGTTTGGGGCGAAAAAAATATTTCTTGGACGGCAGGTGCTAATCGAATCGTTGCTAATTCCAACGTCGATAATCCCTTTAATCAAGCTAACTTGATGGGAACAGACTATTTCGCTCAGGGAACATTCTTCTTTTCAGATGATGTTTACACAACTGCCTTTACAACAGTTGAAGAGTTTGACGAGTCCTCGTTAGAAAATAACTACAAAACAGGATTGGATATCGGACTCATTTTCTAAAAAAAATGTAAATAAAACTATTTTCGGGGCCAATCGGCTCTGTATTTCTGAAGAAGGCCGTTTATTTCTTTTAAACGGCCTTTTTTTTGGCATAATGCAGCCTATGCATTCACACTCCTCGACATTGCAAATTCTTTCATGGTTTGCGGTTTTTTTACTGTCTACAAGTTATTGGTTTCAAATCTGGAAAATTCACCTTCATAGGGAAGTGCGAGACCTCTCGCTTATTTATCATGTCCTACTGGCGCTCGGTTTTGGGATTTTAACCTATACGGCCTGGGCCGAAGATTCAGTGATTTTTTTAGTCAAGCAAATCGCAACAACCATTCCAGTCATTGTTATCATCTTTCAAATCTTTATTCATAAAGATGACCATTGGCACGATGATTCAGACCCCTTTTGTAATGCTTGCAAAAAAGAGTTGGAGCTGGACTGGAACCATTGTGCTTACTGCGGTCTAGAAAAGTCAGATGAACAAAAAAGCATCCAAAGTGAAGCAAAAAATAAAAAGATCAACAAACCATAAAAACCAATAAGATAAGTTGCCTGATTTGACTTTATCTCTTAACCTAGGCCTTAAAAGGAGAAAATCATTATGAAATTTCTAATGGGATTGTTTTTGTTCTCGAGTCTATTTTCTTTGTATTCTTGTGAGGAAGAGACTGCAGGCGAAAAAATGGAAGAGTCTATGGAAGATACCGCTGACAACATTGAAGACGGTGCTGAAGACATGGGTGATGCGGCCGAAGATGCTGTTGATGATATGTAATTAAAATTTTTAAAGACCAAAAAGCGGGAGTGTCTTGATGGTAGGGCACCCCGCTTTTTTTTGTTATCGCTGTCAAAAAAATGGCAAATTTTTTTAATAACACTTCCTTAGTCCTAGTCCTCTCTTTTTTAATTATTCTGCTTATTTCTCATCTCAGTTCTATCCTAGCTCGCGCGCTAGTAAATAAGTGGTTCAAGCAACGCTCTCCCAACAATCCTAATAAAATGAGAAGGGCCTGGAAACTAACAGTGTTTCTCACTGGACTTTTATTTACTTCATTTCTCTATAGTGTGTCCTCTCTACCAATTAAATTTTTAATTACTGAAAAGCTACCACATGAGTTAATGGTGTTCTCCCGGATCTTTCTCATTATCGGTACGATCATTTTCTTGGATCAGCTGGTTTATCTAGCGACAACGACGATTCGCAAACGCTATTCATTAGAAGTTGAAAACAACCTACATAACCGAAGGTTTCTGACCAAATATACCTTCATTCAGCGCCTGTTGAGAGGCGCTATCATCGTCTTGGGTACTGGAGTCATCCTATTGCAGTTTGATGCTTTCACCCAGTTTGGCAAAGGCATCTTGGCCTCTGCAGGGGTCTTGAGTATTGTCTTAGGTATTGCTGCTCAGAGAACGTTGGGAAACCTTATGGCCGGAATTCAGGTCGCCTTTACACAACCTATTAGGTTAGATGATGCTGTTTTTGTTGAAGGTGAATGGGGCTGGATCGAAGAGATTACTTTTACTTATGTTGTTATTAAAATCTGGGATCTTCGTCGCTTAGTAGTACCGATAAATTATTTTGTTGAAAATCCCATCCAAAACTGGACCAGAAGTAACTCCCAAATTATCGGCAATGTCATGTTCTACTTGGACTATAAAACTCCAGTGGAACTCATACGTCAGAAATTTAATGAAGCGGTAGAGAGCTCAAAGCTCTGGGATGGTGAAGTCAAGGTGCTGCAGGTGATTGAGACTTCTGACCGAGTTATGGTTTTAAGGGGCCTAATGACCGCAAAAGATTCTCCGACGGTTTGGGACCTTCGCTGTGAAGTTCGTGAAAAAATTCTAAACTTTATTCAGACGAATATTCCAGAGGCCATTCCGCAGTATCACCTTTCCCAAGCTGAAAAAAATCCGTCTGAAAAAAAATGATAAACTCTTAGCGAATATGATCTTTTTCAAAAATGGCCACTGTTCCAAAGTTAAATAGCGAAAAAGAATTATCCGGATCCTGCTTTAAAAAGAAAATACCAATCTGATTCTTCTGAAGTTTAGGATCGAAATCAACGAGACCTTGCGTTGCCAATTTTAAAGCAATTGTTTTTTTATCGGCCTTCCCTTTCATCACCTCTAAAATCTGGACTGCCGCATTTTGCCTATCCGGACTAGAATCTGAAGGTGAAACGGAGCTCACTTTTCCAATGACGATAATAGGGGCCTCTTTATATAAAGTTGCTGCGTCTATTGGTCTAATCGTGCTCGCAGGGACCTGGGTGGCCAAAAGTACTAGAGACAGGACATAAAAAAGCTTCATAAAACCCTCCGATATATGGGAGTCGTAAGTCTACTCCACTCCAAGTGCTCTATCATGCCACAATGGTACTATAAGTCGAACTTGTATCGGGGGCCAATAGATTATTGGTGATATCTCCACTTGTTCACATCTTCGATCGTGAGGTCGCCATTATTGCCTTCGTAATAATAAATGCGGAACTCACTATTCACCCGAATTGAGCGCAAATTTCCAGAATGACCTTTGACGTATTTATCTTGCCTGCTCACCATATTATTTTTTCTAATCCAAACTAGACCTTTCGTTTTTATATCTTCCATTAAACTCGTATATTTTTTGTATACCTTCGGATTACTACGTCTCATCTCGGCAAGCGACTTTTTCGCTTTTTTCGCAAAGGTGATAGATTTCGGCGAATAGGAAACCACTTTGCTTTCAGTACTATTTTCATTGAGATGCCTGAGTAAACATTTGGACCTAGAACTTTCACCGTAGCTATGGCCAACCGAAATTAAGGCAAATGAGAAAGCTAAATGGTTGAACACTGACCCTCTAGTCATGCATTCAATTCGTCAAAGTGCTCTTAAAAATAAAGGCAAAACTATATATTGTTGTATTTTGCTATGAAATTAAAGATGCACCATTTATGGGTACGACGACAGTAAAATTTATTGATAAATTACAAAATCCACTAAAGGCAAGTTCGCATAAAAGGATTTTGAAATCCTCGATTGAATGCGGTCTTTCTTTGTTCAGAACTTCCATGGGTAAACGAATCGGGGACCACTTCCCCCCTGGAGGTTTTTTGAATAGCATCGTCTCCAACCGCTGCAGCAGCCTCCATCGCTTCCTCAAAATCCCCATCTTCCATGATCGCTTTTCTCGACTGTACGGCCCCTGCCCATACTCCTGCTAAACAATCTGCTTGAAGTTCAAAGTTAACTGAAAGTTCATTCCGGCCGGCCTTATCCCTTCGCCTTTGGAGATTTCTCAGTTTTGTTTCAAGTCCTAAAAGAGTTTGGACATGATGCCCGACTTCATGAGCGATAACGTAGGCCTTGGCAAAGTCTCCACTTGCCCCGAGAGACTGCTCAAGAATATTAAAAAAACTCAAGTCCAGGTAAAGTTGTTTGTCCGAAGGACAGTAAAAAGGGCCCACTGAGGCGCTTGCTCTCCCACAGGCAGAAGAGACCTGCCCACTAAAAAGTACAAGCTGAGGTAGCTTATACTGAAGATTCTGTCGCCTAAACAATTCGCTCCAAATATCTTCAGTATCGGCCAAGACGACACCGATAAATTCTTTTTGTTGACTAGACTCAGGAGTACCGGTGGGTGAGTTCGACGAAAAGTGGGACATTTGTTGAGCAACATAGGAAAGAGGATCTCCGCCCTGAAAATAATAGAAGGCCGCGCCAACGAGAAAGCCTATAATGGAAATTCCTTTTCCAATCTTACGTTTATCAACTACGTTTGAGCTCTGTTTTCTTCCCTTCCATCTCATTTTTTTTCCCTTTTTTTGGTAGCCCGTTTATAGCTCACAATTCTCAAAATTCCAGTGCTCGACTCTCAAGTTCACCTCTCCGCTATAAAACTAAAGAACAATTTGAACGAGTTCTTGAAATTTTTGTATTCGAAACAACAAGTGTCCCGAGAAGGGCCGAAAAAGGACGGCGCCATTTGAAATTGATAAATTGCTTTGAAATGGAAAGAAAACACTACAAAGTATCTATCAATACCCTAGTGTTTTTGGTGTTTTTGGTTTTTAGCTGTCGCAGACTAATTCCTACTAGTGCCTAAACCTTTTTAGAGAAGAGATATCTTGAAATGCTCGTTAGCCAGCTTTTTTTTCACTGGTAATGAGATCTAAAACAGTCTCAGGATCTTTTTCGATAATATTTAAAAGTCTTCTAGCGGACTTTGACATATTTCGAAGTCCTTGCTCCCAGTGTTGGACAGCTGAGAGTGATTCACCAAAGATTTTTGCAAAAATCGCCTGGCTGACACCAAGTTTCTCACGAATCTTTTTAATTTTATTCTTTGAGTATTCTGGTGGTTCCTCAATTAATGAAGCAAATCGAGTGGTGAAATCTTGCTCGTTTCTAGTGTACTCTGTTGCCTGTGAGGCAGACTTTAAAAAAAGTTCTTCAAAGTTTTCCTTAGTAACTATTTCTTTTTTGGTTGCCATTTTTTTAGCTCCTGTGACTTCTGTTTTAATGCCTTTCGTCCGGCCTCCGAAATGTTTTCGATATCTGACTTAGAGTAAATCATTATAAGAAAAGTTCTCCTTGGTACTTCGCAGTCAAAATAGATGACTCTGGCAGATCCACTTTTTCCTCGGTGTTGCGCTTTAAAGGCCACTCGAAGTTTAGTGAATCCTCCTGCACCAGCAATGATATCTCTATCGCTGATATTCTTTTTTAAATCTTTAAGAATCTCTTGCTCGATATCTATCAACAGTTCAGATGGATTTTTAAAAGCCTTCAGCTGAGTTTCAAATTCAGGGGTGTGAATGAATAACCTTTTCATCTCTATCCTTAAAGATATACCACATTGTAGCACGTAGTACAATGTAGCATGGCCAAGGTTTAGTTTCGAAATTTCAACTACTTAACGCCAAAAAGTGTGAACACCAAAAACTTACTTTCTTTAACATTATTCAAATTGACTACATTTTTGGGGTAGTCGATTCGAAAAAGAGTTTAACTTAGACAACAGTGGCGTCTTTGACATCTAAGCCGGCTAATCCCTATTAGAGCCTGAACCTGGATGCCAGACCGAGGCAATTTTTTCTACGAGCTTATTCTCATCTTTCGACATCTCGGTCACTCAGGATCCATGCATAGAATAATGACAACCTGAAATTATCTAGTGCTGAATCTTTAGAAAATCCTATGATCTGCTGCGTAACCTTATTTACAAAAGATGGACTCATTTCAGTCTTACTTTCGCCTGACCAACCTTTTCTAAAGATTTGAGTCTGAAGATTTTCGAGATCAATTTTCATTCTTACCGTCGTTCTTTCACCTTCCATTCTAAATTGATGGGGAATTGAGTTGAATTCATTTGACTTGAAATTTGAACCGTCTTCAAAAAATGCCACTCCATTTGAATAGTATTCGATGTTTTGGCCTGATTCGCTGACCTTCCATTGTGGAATAGGAAAAATCCGCAGGCCTGTCGATATTTTTTCAAAAATGTTTTTTATCGTTTTTTCTAGCTCACAGTGCCTATGAGCAATAAGCTTAAAAAGCTGCGAGGCCCTATAAATGCGTTCATAGGGGTGGGTTTCTGTCGAGAAGCGACTGCTCAGTTTTTTGTATTGGTTGCCGTTTACATATAAACTAGGTTCGAATTTATCATCATAGGTGCATTGAAAGCTTTTTATCCAAACCCCGTCGTATTCTGAGCCTAAAAGTCCTGCCACAAATTGAAATGGAAACCTAGGCCTTTGTTCGCTCGTTGTGGGTATAAAATAGGCAATATTCTCTATCATCTTATTTTTATAGGTACCATGGACTTCGAAAAGCCTTTGTTCCAATCCGGGAAGATCGAGTATTTGAAGCGCGGTTTCTAATTTTGTTTTCTTTTTTTCAAGTTCTTCCCATTGAGGACTTTTAAAATCATCGTAAGTGTCGTCGTGATAAATTTTGTAACAATAATCGTGATAGGCGATATAAAAATCAGCAGCTTTTGTAAAGTCACCTATCGACTCATTTTTCTTTTCCCACTGGGCATCAGAATTAGATTTTTCAGTTTTTTGACTGTTGTGATGAGATATAAATTTTTCTAGATATTCAATAAACTGCGACTTTAAAGGCTTTCTAAAATACTGATATTTTTCAAGACTTACTCCTAAATCTTTTTGGATCTGCTCGTTACTATTTGCCGAGATAATTACAATTTCGATTTCAGGAATAATCGAAGATACGATTTCAGCAAAACTTATTCCATGAATGGCCGGCATCATGACGTCAGTTATAATGATATCCGGTCTCTCAGCGGTTAGATTTTTTAGGGCCTCGGTGGGATCTGAGTAGACAACCAAATCGACATGGTCGCCGATATCAATGTCTTCAAATTGATCCAAGAATGATTTATCATCATCGACTAGTAGAACTTTCATTACCCTGCCTTTTCCGAAAAAACCTGAGGAAAGGTGATCGTAAAACAACACCCTCCTTCTCGAAGATTATTTTGCAAAATCGTCGCTCCCGATTTTTCAACTTCTTTTTTCACAATATAGAGACCTAGCCCTGTCCCCAACTCTGGAGGTCTAGTGGTCACAAATGGTTCATATAAGGTCTGTGATAGTTCCGGGGCTATTCCTGGGCCATTATCTTTGACATACAAATGGAGAGTGCTCTCGATAATTTTAGATTCAATAATTATTGTAGGTGACACAGATTTTGCTAAAGCATCAATCGAGTTTGAAAGAAGGTTTATAAAGACTTGAAGAAGAGAATTTTTATCTGCCATGATGATAATGTCACGAGAAACCCGGTTTTCTATAGCGATTTTCTCGAATGCTTTCCCTGCAATAAGTGCGATGGAAGAATCTATAAGATTTGAAATTTGGACATCACCCGTTTCAATGTTTTCCTTTGATGTATAGTCAAGCCCATGGATTATTTTTTCTGACGCCTCGATGGCCTCATCAATTCTCCGTATAGCATTATTTATTTTATGATTTTTTTCGGGTAGTTTTTTCGATTGGCCCTGAAGACTTAAGTTTGCAATTGAGATCGTGTTTAGGGTATTTCCCAATTGATGAGCAACTCCAGCAGCGACCATCCCAATCGTTGCAAGTTTTTGGCTCTCGTTTGCCACCTTATTTTTCAGTATAATTTCTTTTTTTATTTTTTCAATTTCACCCTGAAGTTTTTTGTTAAAAGCGCTAATCTTGTTTTTTTGCTCCACGAGAATAAGATAAAGGATCATCAAAAGGTAACCAAAGGTAAAGTATATTCCGACGGGGTAAAGATCATACCCATAGTTTGTTAAAAAATCGAAAGAAGAAAAAGAAAATACTACGAGGGCAGAGATTGCGAGATTTGCCCTCATTTTTTGAGAACGATGGTTTTTTATTTTTATAAAATCGAAGATGGTCACTACTAATGCAAAAGAGACAAAGAGTACAAAAAAAGGATGGAGCGGCCCTGCCTTGGGATAAAAACCAAAGAAGTGTTTTTCGACACCATTTGTGAGCAAACGAGGAATAAGATTAAGCAAAAAGAATCCAAGCGTAATATGCTTATAGTAACAGTCAAATCGCGGTTTTTTGTTGATGAGAGCGTAGGTAAGCCTACAGAGATAGAATGGCACAAAAACGATAAAAGCATAGCCTACCACCCCGACATAGTCTGCCACATCGATTTTGGAAATATTAAATAGAATAGTCCAAGATAGCTGCCACCCAGCTGCCAGAAATGAAACTAAACCGAAGAGCTTAAAAGTATTCTTGTTTTCTTGAAAGCATATCGCCCCTAACGCAAGTAATACCAAACCGATTGTGAGCGTTGGTATTGAGTATGGATTCATCTACGCGGTTTTATTTGATGGGTATTTGTCTCTAAAACTCTCTCCACCAATAGTTCAGGGATTCGGATTGGACCGCCATCGCGGGTAAAACAAATTGTCATTTTAGCCTCGGCAAGTGGCTCATCTTCAGTATCTCTAATGAATTTAAACTTTAAAAAAACTCTCGCAGAAGTCATTTTATCTATCCAAAGATAAATCTTAAATGAGTCATACAGATAAAGGTTTTTGATATATTTAATTGACGTATCAACGGTTGAGATGCCTATTCCTTGTCCAAAAAACACGTCCCACTTTTCGCCGAGAAGAAAGAGGAGGTAGTCCTCTCTCGCTTCGCCCATGAAATCAAAAAATTGAGCAAAGTAAGCATTTTGCATCAAATTTGTGTCAGTCATATACACGGTTCTTTTATAGTAATATTCGCTTTCTCTTCTGTTTCTCTTCCTTCGACTAAAATCAATCCGTCGAACCCTACGATCAGTACCTGTTCTTTTTTCAACCGCTTTCATCGCATGCCTTAAAATAAAATATAGCTCTTCTTAATTAAGAATATACCACCAAAGTAAAATTCAAAATGGAATAAGGGGATGGGGAAAAATTTGGGCTCTTCACACTTCAAGGTGTTTTCTCTGCGTCAAAATTGTTCATAGTAGGCATAAGAATTCCCTGGTTTATGATTGAGCTACGAAACTTAAATCTCAACCGGAGACTTCTTATGCCTGATAAAATGATAGCAAAAAATTTTCTGTTACCAGAGCTGAAATTGCTTGAAAGTTCCCGCCTCGGAAAGAGTTCTGTGGATTTCTATGCACAAAAACAGTCTGATTTTGAAGTTTGTCCTAAATGCGCCACCAAATCATTTCGGGTTCATGACCGACGCTGGGTAAAAGTGAAGGATGCTCCTTTCCGAGGAATGGGCGTTTATCTTAAGATTTTGAAGCGAAGATTTAGATGCCCTAATTGCAAGGCCGTTTTTACGGAACCGGTTCAGGGAATTAAAAAATCAGCTCGTACGACCCACAGGTTTGAACGCTCGGTCTATTGGTCTTGTGAAAACTTTCAAAGTCTCAAAAGAGTCAAAGTCGCTCATGCCTGTGGATATAAAACAGTCTATAAGATCTTTTATAAGCAGCTTCAACTCAAGCAAAATGAAAGACAAAACAACCCCTGGCCGTCGACCATAGGAATCGATGAACATGGATTCAGTAAGGACAAAAGACGGGGGGCCCGCAATTTTGCAACTCTAGTTGTGGACTATAAAAACAAACGCCCTAAAGAAGTTGTAGAGGGTAAGTCTCACCGTTCGTTGGAAGATTCCCTTAGCTATATTCCAGGAAGAGAGAGGGTTCTGCATGCAGTTCTAGATCTCTCCGACAGTTACAAAAGCTTTGTGAATTATTTTTTTCCAAATGCTAAGATTGTTGCTGATAAATTCCACGTTCTTCGTCTGGCCAATCCTATTCTTACTAGTAAAAGAATCGCTGCTTTGGGAGATAAGCGAACTCACAAGATTAGACGACTATTAATGAAAAACCGAGATAGATTAGAACACTTTGATCGAATAGAGCTTGATTACTGGCTACGAGACCAAGCAGAAGTTAAGCAAGCATATTGGGCAAAAGAGAAGCTACATACAATTTATCGATGTCGAGGACTTGGAAAGGCGAGAAGAAGTCTACAAAATCTCATCACCTGGCTAGAAAAAAGCAGCTTGCCTGAGCTTCAGAGGCTACGTCGAACACTAGTGAAATGGACTGAAGAAATTCTACGCTATTTTCCAACAAGGATAACTAATGCTAGAACTGAGGCCTTTAATAACAACGCGAAGCTTCTCCAGAAGCGAGCGTATGGATTTAAGTCGTTTAAGAATTATAGATTGAGGGTCCTGAATGCCTATGGATAGAGTTTGAGTGCGGTGTGTTCCACCATGAAGGGAGGAGAGTCAAAATTTGGGACCGTTACACTTTATTTGAATGGAGGAGACGGCCGGATTTGAACCGGCGATTGTACGGTTTTGCAAACCGTTCCCTTGGACCGCTCGGGCACGTCTCCCCAAAATAAAGTTCTTTTTTTTTAGCAGTTTAGGCAGGAATCGCAAAGATTTTTAAATAGGAATTACGCCTCGCGAATATTGTATTGCTCGCGACCTTCATCCACCATTTCCTTGAGCTCTTTTCCAACTTTGAAAAATGGAGTCTTTTTTTGCTTCACGTCGACATTGATATCTGTGCGAGGATTGCGTCCCACATAGGCCTTATAGTTTCGATTCACAAAGGAGCCAAACCCCCTTATTTCGATTCTCTTATCATCGAAAAGAGCTTGAATCATGGTGTCGAAACAAATGTTGATGACCATCTCTGCCTTTTGGTGAGTTAGGTTGGCCTGTTTTTCAAGTGCGGTAATCAAATCGGCCTTGGTCATTTCTCCCCCATGGATAAGCTCTTTATATTTTAAGTATAGGGCCAAACGCTTCAAGACCCAAGTTGGTCAAAAGTTCATTCCCAAAAAGCTCATCCTGAAAGACTGACTCTTTTTTGTGGCTATTTAGAAAAGGTGGCCTTTAATTTCCGCTACCTAACTCTACGATTTTAGGAACCTGCCGTTTCTTTTCACAAATCTTGAGATCACCAGGGCCTATAATTAAGTAAAGCAGGACGTTGAAACGATAAAGAAACCTAAGGATAAGCTTTCATGAAAAAGGGACTCTTTCATATTTTTGGATTTTGCTTCATCCTGACTGGTTGTTTGGAGACGGGAATGCGTAATCGTCCCACACTACCAAGGGCAGGCCTGAGTGGACAAACGAGCGGCGCTTCTGAAATCAAGGAAGGCGAACGTCCTGACCAGCATGTTTTTCTTCAAACTGATACATGTGGCTGTCAAAATGGTAAGCCTATCACCTTAGGCGACTGTTTTTCTTTCTGCCAAAGTAAGTCTCATGATGAGCCAATACTCTACGGTTTTACTCAAATCACTGAAGACCTTAAAAAAGATGCTAGGTTTGGTTCGCTCTATAACTGGTGTCTTGCTGAAATAGATGATGGGTTCACGAATCCATCGTGTTATCTCGAAGCACGCTCCGCAGATGGAAACATCAAAGAGCTGGCCGTTGATGAAATGAAAGAAAATTCACTGGCCTTTCAAGTTTACTTGGATCAATTAGCGCTCAACAGAACCTATGTTGTGACACTCGTTGAGTCTAGCTCTGGAGCGCGGTCAAATTCATTAAACCTTCGAAGGACAACTCCTGTCGATGTGAGTCAAAATTACGGCGTTTTGAAGATTGACCCGATTATCCAATATACTTGCGTTCTCAACCAAGTCAGTGCTCCCAATTCTTCAGTCTCTCAATCTATGGAAAACGCCTTTAGAATCTTCTTTTACTACAATCAGAAAGAGCAGCCGTTGCCTATACCTCCTGGTGCAGAAAAAATGGTGTTTTGTCATGACTTTCAAACGACCGGCAGCGATCAAGATAGGGCCGACTTTCCAAGGCTTGAATCAATGCAGGCCTTCCCCGCGTGGAGTCATCGAGACTTCCGCTTTGCCGACAATGATCGCAATGGGGCCATGGATATTATGGATCAACTCATGAAGCGATTAGAGACACTGACCGGCAGGAGTATCTCCCAAGGTTCAGTTACCGGAAGTTTTTTCTATCCCTTTCGTTATCCAAATTTTCCATCGGGTCTAAAGTCTGGGCAAGATAGCGGTTCTGACAATTCTCAAGTGGTAAATGAATCTCAAGATCAATCCCTTGGTTTATTTATGCTGCCATTCTTTGATCTCAATATTGGAACTGAACCTTTTTGCCCCAAGAAAGAGCAATACTTAAGCAATGAAAATGTTTTACTAAGAGCGCTGGGAGAAGTGATTGGTGTTGATACGGAAGGAATTTATTTTGCTCATCAAGAAAAAAATTCGACTATAAGAAACGGTGAAGCTGTCAAAGCGCCCGATAATTACCTCTTAATTCGAGAGGAACTTTTGAAAAGGATTTGGTTTCACTACGACACAGATCCTCAAGACAGCGCAAAAAATATTCCAACATCTTTGGAAGACACGCCCGAAAGTGCCGGAAGCAAAACTGCCTATTTCTACTGGCCAGCACCAAGTCATCACCTTGAGTCAAAAACAGGACCATACTATTGCAATGAAGCAACAGGTGTAGGGTCTACGACTTGTTCAGGCGGAGACTGCAGACCTTACCATCTTTCTAAGCGCTGCAATCAAGACCGAATGCTCTTCAGGCTCAAACATCCATCGGAGTTTGGGGTTGGTAAAGGTGATAATTTCCAGTACGGGCACACTTATGTGGGACAGAGTTCCGGTTCAGGTGGGGCAAGTTATGGCAGCACGATTGCCTATGATAAAAAATTTGCTTGTATACCAAAATTATAAGAAAAGTATTTCCAGCGTCGGTGTAATCTGAGTTTTGAAATGAAAGTAAAAACATAAGACTTGAGAGCCCAGCAAACCAAGCATCAGACCAAATCTCTTAAAGATTTTTTGGACAAATGTCCCTTTAATAAAAAATATTCCTGCCAAAAAAAAGGCAATAAAAAGTCCAACCATCCAAATAAAAAATGAAAACCAGGCACTTTTTTGCATCGGTAAACTTAAAAGACCGCGAAAGGCCCGGGGCGTTCCTAACACATGTGCGGTTTTCCGTAAGACGTTAGGGTTATTGGCAAAAAAACTCTCTAAAGCTGTTCCCTGAGTTTGTTTGACTAGAAGGGCCTCCCATTCGGCCGGTCCCATATTTTCTAAAACATAAGATTTCGCCATATCCAAGGATGAGCGTTTCATATATTGAGAAAAACTTTCTGTTTTTTTTTCTTCTTTTGGCGCTACTGGTCTGTCGTAATCAAGGACCTGAACCCGTCCCGCCAAAAGACTATTGGACAATAAAAATGCCAAAAAAAATTTGGCCAACCTCATATTTAGGCGAGCTTTGCTTTAAACCGATTAAAGAAAAGGGTCACTGGGGCCGCCACAAACAAGGAAGAATAAGTTCCTACAAAAACACCAATTGAAATAGCAAAAAAGAAATCCTTAATCGTTTCACCGCCAAAAAAGTACATCGTCAGAGAGACCAGCAAAGTCGTGGTGGAGGTAAGAAGAGTCCGAGTCAGCGTTTCATTCAAAGCAAAATCTAAATGCTGCTTCATTGTTCGGGATGCATAAAGTTTCTCGTGCTCTCGCACTCGGTCGTAGACAACCACTGTATCGTTGACGGAATAGCCGATGACGGCCAAGAGAGCAGCAACAATTTCGAGAGTGAATTGTTGCCCGGTTAAAGCAAAAATACCCAGAATGATGATGACATCATGAAAAAGCGCAACGATTGCACCAGGAGAGTACTTAAAATCAAAGCGAAGGCCAATGTAGACCATGATGCCTAAAAGTGCCCAGAGAAGCGCCTGAAAACCTGAGACTCGCAGTTGTTCCCCGGCCTTAGGCCCAACGATATCTGTCTTCCGAACTGTCATATTCTGAGACTGAAAACTTTGAGTAAGAGAAGACTCAATTTTTTCAGTCACCTGGTTAATATTATCTTCGCTGGCAGGGACGCGCACAAGGTACTCGTTTTGATCTTGCTCGCCTAATCTCACGACATTGGATTGACTCTGCCCAGCAGTATCCAATGCTGCACGAATCTCTTTTGGGGTAACCGGTGCCTCAAATTTGATTTGAATCTCCGCCCCTCCCGTAAAATCTACACCGTAATTCAATCCTTGAACAACAAGTGCTCCGAGACCGATGGCCACAAGCAGAGAAGAAGCGATAACCGCAATCGGCATCTTATCCATAAACGAAAATACTTGGCCTTTCATGTTCACTCCTTCCTTTAAGTCTTAGACCGCAGTCCAATACTTAAGTCACTCGTTGTACGCTTGCGCTCTAAATAAAATTGAAAAAATAATTGCCCTGCAAAATAGGAACTATAGATGGTCGCAAAAATTCCAATAAGTAGGGTCACTGCAAAACCTCGAATCGGCCCCGTCCCGAAGTTTAACAAACATAGCCCGGCGACACCGGTGGTTAAGTTGGCGTCTAGAATTGTCCAAAAAGCGCGGTTAAATCCCGCTTCCACGGCCTGATATTGCTGGACTCCCCTGCGCAGTTCCTCTTTGATTCGCTCGTAGATAATAATATTTGCATCTATGGCCATACCAATGGTGAGGGCTATCCCCGCAATTCCAGGAAGAGTTAAGGTGGCATCAAGCCCTACCAAGCAAGCAAGCACAATAATGACATTCAAACCTAAAGTTAAATTAGCGAGAAGCCCTGCAAATCGGTAATAGAAGAGAATAAAGAGAATCACTAAAAGGGCGCCAATCAAGGTCGCCGTCCGGGCCTTGGAAATACTTTCGGCACCTAAGCTCGGCCCGACAATTCGCTGTTCTTGAAAATCTAAATCCACAGGTAGAGCGCCGGCCCTTAGAACCATAGAAATTTCTTTGGCCTCGTCTAGCATATTTTTATAGCTACCCCCACCTACTGATATTTGGGCCTGGCCATTGAGAATGGGCTGCCGAATAGAGGGAGCAGAATACACATTTCCGTCGAGCACAATGGCCAAAAGTGAGCCAACATGATCAGTGGTGACTTTACCGAAGGCCGCCTTTCCAGATGGCTTCATCTCAAGAGATACAACCGGTTGTTGGTTTTGGTCATAAGTGACAAAAGCATCAGCAATGTCTTCACCCGTAACCTGCGCTTTTTCATCGAGCAAGTAAGGCACCCCAAGTTCAATTTTATTGTCAGCAGTTACTGTTTTATTGAAATTAATCACGGTGTCTTTCGGAAGCTTATCGATGAGATTTTGATTGAGCTGTTTTACATAGGTAGAATAAGGCACTTTCTCACTGAGAACAATTCCCTCAGAAGTCGCCTTATCTATCAAACTCTTGAGTTCGGGATACCCTAACTTATCACTGACTAATTTAAATTCTAACTTGGCCGTTCTTCCAATAAGCTCTTTTGCTCCCAAAATATCTTTTACACCTGGCAGTTGAACGACAATTCTATCGGTCCCCAAAGACGTAATCTCAGGCTCAGTCACTCCAAATTCATCAATCCGGTTGCGGATAACCTCAATGGCCCGCTCGACCGTTGTCTGTTTTTTATCTTCCAAGAAGCCGCGATTTAATCCATATTGCAGCCGACCAGCGTTTTCCTCGTCAGTAAGCCTCAAAGTAGCTCGGTAAGACTCACGAACAATTCCAATGGCCCTTTCCGTATCGACTCCACCGTCGAGCTCAATCCAGTACTTTGGATCTGAAGACTCCGAAAAGTCCTTACTACCCAAGCTCGCTCCAACACCTTGATCTTCAAGATATCCAATCGCCCGCTCGACTTGCAGTCGCACTTGTTTTTGAAAGACATCGTCAAAGTCGATTCCAAGGACCAGGTAGATGCCTCCCTGAAGATCAAGCCCAAGATTGAGCTTTTTATCTGAAAAAACGCTGTTCGAAGTTTTTGAGAAAAAAGTTGGAACTAAAAAATAAACAGAACTAAGAAAAATAAAAAGAAAAAGGACAAAGCGGGTCCACCACTGTCGACTCATAAGAATTCCCATTATTAGATTTGAACTTGATGGTAGTAGATTTTTTTATTTTGAGCAATCAGATAGAATTAATCTTTGGAGGAGCTCTTTATCTTTTTTGATTTTGCCGGTTCTTCTCGGTGATGCTCTTCTGGTTCGTCATCATGATCGAAAACCTCTAATTGCTCATTTTTATAAATCGACTTACCCGAAGAAGGCGCCTTGGACGAAGCGTGGTGATTCTCTTTTTCTTCCTCTTCGTCCATTCCTGACTTTAGGTCGTTACTCAGTCCACGAGCTGCGTTTTGAAATTCTTTAAAGCCTTTACCAAGAGTCTTGGCCAATTCCGGAAGCTTCTTAGGGCCGATCACAATAAGCGCAAGCCCCAAGATAACCATGATTTCCGTGATGCCGAGACCAAACATAAAACTGCTTTAGCTCCGTTTTGGAGCGTGGCTTCCCCGGCCTAAAACCTGGGGAGTTGTTTTTTCTTTTTGTTTTTTACTCGGCCTATTGAGATCCTCGAGTTTTCCGCCTACTTGATTGCGCAAAATTTTAATTTTCGAATTTTCAGAAACTTCAAGAGTAATAAAACGATCGGTGATACCCACAACGGTTCCAATAATTCCACTCTTAGTATAAATCTCTGTTCCCTTCTGGAGCGTCTGTTGAAACTTTAATTCTTCTTGCTGATGTTTTTTCTGAGGTCTGGCCACCAAAAAATAGAAAACAAAAAAAACCAAAATCATAGGGATGAAAAACGAAAAACCCCCGGCCGCGGCCTGTTCGGCCTCTTGAGCATGAGCGATATAGGGCATGAGAAATGGAAAAAGAATCCAGAGTACAGTGTATTTCATGATAAGACCTTTGGATTAGCTCTATTTAGGTTGAGCTTGTTCTCGTTTGGTATAAAAGTCCAGCCGATATTCGTCAAATCGGTGGTTCAAAATTGCTGTTCGCATCTCATTCATTAAGGTCTTAAGGTAAAAGAGATTGTGATAGCTCAAAAGTTGACCCCCCAAGGGTTCCTTAACTGTAACAAGATGGCGAATGTAGGCCCTCGAAAAACGTCGGCAGACGCGGCACTGGCAAAGCGGATCCAGGGCCTCTGCATCTTCAGCATGCTTTTTATTTTTTAAATTCAATTCTCCAAAATTCGTGAGAGCTTGGCCATTGCGTCCGTTCCTAGTAGGGAGCACGCAATCAAAGATATCAACTCCTCTGAAGACCGACTCAACCAAGTTTATCGGAGCTCCAACACCCATCAAGTATCTTGGTCTTTGAACCGGCATATGACTTGTAAGGCCTTCTAACAAGTCATACATCTCCTGAGTTTTTTCTCCAACCGAAAGACCCCCAATCGCATATGCCGAAAACTCGAGCTCCTGTAATTGTTCTAAGCAACTCAGTCGCAGTTTAAGATCCAGCCCCCCTTGAATAATTCCCATCAAATACTGGTGTTTTTGAAGTTCGACTTCGCGGCACTTTTTGGCCCAAGAAATTGTTCTCATAGTCGCGCTCTGAAGGCGCTCAGGTGAACACGGCAAGGGAGGGCAATCATCAAAGGCCATCACAATATCTGCGCCTAAAGACTTTTGAATCTGCATCGATTCGTGCGGACCGATAAAATAGGCCTTTCCATCGAGATGCCCGCTAAAATGAACTCCTTCCTCAGAGATCTTATTGAGCTTTGAAAGTGAAAAGACTTGAAATCCTCCTGAGTCCGTTAAAATAGGACGATCCCATGACATAAATTTATGAAGGCCACCCATTTTTTCTATGAGTTCTGGCCCTGGACGCAGCAGCAAATGGTAAGTATTGGCCAAAATGATTTCTTGATTCATTTCTTCGAGCTGCTCTGGCCAAAGTGTTTTGACAGAGGCCCTTGTTCCCACGGGCATGAAGGCCGGGGTTAAAATATCACCGTGATGGGTCGAAAAAACTCCGGCCCGTGCCTTGCCGCTATGACCTTCGGGCGTAAAGATTAAAGGTTCTAAAGGAGACATAACATTGCGTCCCCGTAACTATAAAAGCGATATTTCTTGGCGACGGCCAATCGGTAGAGCTCAAGAGTTTTTTCTCTCCCCACAAGAGTGCTGACAAGCATAATCAACGTCGAGGCCGGAAGGTGAAAGTTTGTGATCAGACCCTGGATTGAGTGAATTTTAGCAGGAGGATAAAGAAATAAATCAGTTTGCGACCACTCGTTTTCCTTGACTGAAGGATCTCTGGCCAGGGACTCTAAAGTTCTAAGGGACGTCGTTCCAATAGCAATATGAGAACCCATATAAGACACGATATTGGCATAGGAATGAGATGGAATCTGAAAAAATTCGGTATGCATGTCGTGGTCACTCAGATTTTCCGACTGCACCGGAGCAAAAGTTCCTGCGCTAACTCCCAAACAGACATCCAATACGGGATGCCCCTTTTGCTTTAAAGACGCAAACAGTTCTTCGCTAAAATGAAGTCCGGCCGTGGGGGCGGCCACCGAGAGACCCTGAAGATCGGACGTTTGTTGATAAACCGTCTGGTAATCAGCTTGGTCTCGGGCATCTGCCACACCTTTCCGAATATACGGAGGAAGGGCAATGTTTCCGCGCTCTTTTAACCAGTCTACCAGTGCCGAAGGTGAGAGCTTAGACTCCAGTAGGAAGGCCCGCTCCCCCAGCCTAGCTCCGAGTTTGAAAGACTGATCGAAGGCGAGGAAAGTCTCACCGATTCTTTTTTTGCGTGTGCTTTTTAAAAGGCAAGGATAGAGATTTTTTTCGTGCGGCAAAAAAGAGAGAAATAGAATTTCTACTTTTCCTCCGTTTTCAGACTGTGCGAAGAGCCGCGCTGGTATCACTTGCGTGGTATTTCGGACCAAAGGAGCCGATTCAGGGAGGTAGTCGGCAATAGAAGAGAAATGCGAATGATCTACGGTGTCCGTTTTGGCATGGTACACAAGAAGCCTGGAGTCTGAACGCTTTTCAGTACTACGCTGAGCTATCAGCTCCTGTGGGAGGTCAAAGAGGTAACTCGCAGATTTTTGATCTTCTAACATGACTATTGCGTGGATCTATAGCATTCTTCCTCGACAAAAGAAAAGGAGAAGAGATTGGCAAATTGTCTCATCACTCTATTCACTCTATTCGTTTTGCAATCTAGCGCGGCCGTTCGAAGGTCTGAGAAAGAGATTAATGCCTTAAGACAGTCTCAGAAAAATAATGTTCGGGTGTTTGGCCTTGATTCAAAGGTGTCTAAATCGCAGCTAAAATATAAAGATAAAAAGAAGATTCTGGACCTCGAAACTCCGTTTCGGGCGACCGATCGTGACACTTTGCGTCTTCACCAGTCTTCTCATCAAAAAAGACCTTCAGAGCTCGAAATTCCCGCCTTACAAAGAAAAAAGCGCGGACGAATCAAACGTTCGACAATTATTGTGGATTAGCAAATCTTTTGATGAGTTTTTCGATCTGAGTCCAAATCGAATTCCATAGCGACTCTATCCATACCCAACTGCCCATTTGTGCCATTTGTATGAGTTGGTTGCGCAAAAAAAGCAAAATCTCTTTTATTGCAAAAAGGGCGTGCTCTCGGGCGAAGGTCTCTTTAATAAAAGCAAAAGCATCTTCAAAAGGTTCTACCACGCTTCCCAGGGAATCGCTTTTACTCGAAATATGATAAAGAGGACTTTTGTTCGACATTACTGAAAACCCCTTTGCTCAGCAGACTTTCTCACTCGCTCAATAGCGATCATATAAGATGCCTCTCGGTACGAACAAGATTTTTCTTTTTCATCTCGATACGAGACGACACTTTTCCAGGCCCCTTCTAAAATTCGATTCATTTCCCGCCCGACTTTCTCTTCACTCCAGCTCCAGTGTTGCTGGTTTTGTACCCATTCGAGATAGCTCACAACGACGCCACCTGCATTGGCCAAAATATCTGGAATAATTTTAATTCCTTTTTCCTGAAGCCTTTTGTTAGCTGTCCAACTAATGGGTCCGTTGGCCGCTTCGACTATTAACTTTGCTCTTATGTTATCGACATTTTTTTCAGTGATGACGTCTTCAATGGCCGCAGGAATAAGGAGGTCAACATCGAGTTCTAGTAATTCTTCGTTTCGAAGTTTTTCCCCAGTGAAAACATCTTGAACAGAAATCTTTGAAAAATTCTCACCTTGATCAATTCGCTCAACAACCTTTAAACCGTTAGGTTGGTAGAGGGCACCTTCTCTATCGCTAATTGCGACAACCTTAGCGCCAAACTTTTCGAGATAATAGGCCGCGTGGGCCCCAACATTTCCAAATCCTTGAATGGCAACAGTTTTACCATTAATGCTGCCGTTTTCTTCTTCATAGGCCCAGCAGGCAAAGAGGGCAACGCCCTTACCGGTGGCCTGCTTGCGGCCACTGGACCCACCAAGTCCCAAAGGTTTTCCAGTTACAATTGCTGGGATGTATCCATTCTTGGAAGAGTAGGCCTCTAAAATCCAGGCCATTTCCCTGGCCCCTGTTCCCATATCCGGCGCAGGAATGTCAGTTTCTGGCCCTATAAAATCATTGATTCGGCTAGTGTAGCGTTTGGTAATAAATTCAATTTGGTCACTGCTTAATTTTGAAGGATCGCAATTCACGCCCCCTTTGGCGCCACCAAACGGAATATTTGCTAAGGCGGTCTTCCACGTCATAAGAGAGGCCAGGGATTCAAAATGCTCTAAATCAACCGAAGGGTGAAATCGTAATCCCCCTTTATAGGGACCTCGAGCATTATTGTGCTGAACTCGGTAACCATTAAACACTAAAAGTTTTCCGTCGCCCAAGGGAACTGGGATTTCAAAACTTACCCTCCGCTGAGGACTACGGAGATAAAATTCAAGCTGATCATCGAGCTCCAGCGTATTAAAGGCGCTCTCTAAAAATTTATCAACTTGATTCATGCATTTTCTCCGCAAGTTTGGATATGGGAATACCTTTCCATAAAAATCTAAAAAGGAAAAATTTTCTGATGTTCAGAGTATACTCGGAAATCGTTGACCTTGACGTCAAATTTCCGAAAAAGGTTCAATGATAAAAGGAAAATATCTTTTACTCGTCTTCCTTTCTATAAGCACCGGTCTGCTTACAAGTTGCGGTGAAGATAGTATCGCTGAGTCTGCTGGCGGAGGCGTTGGTGGAGGCATTGGCGATGTGGATGTGCCCGAAGAAGATATCAATGTGAATACCCCGACCAACGCTGAAGTGTGTCAGTCTCCTATTTGTTTTGAGTTTCAGACTCGTTGGGAAGAAACGCTACTGAGTAAAATAAGCTGGGGAACTTGCACCGCCAATGCTGTAGGTGACACGTGCACCATTCAGGTTCCTGAGGCAACTCTTTATTTTTCTGATCTCTATTATGAAATTTCTACTAACAGCAATGACTGTGTTTACCTTGTTTTTGAGCCCTATTTTTACCGCATTAGTACTAGCGCAAGCTACATTGATCCTAGCTTAGAAACTCAGGACTGCTCGGGCGCCACCGAGGTACCTCCAGCAATCTGTTTCAATGGTGTTGCAACGAATCTCATCGAAAGCTTTCCCAGTGCCACCCAGGCCTATTTTAAAACTGATCAAGCAACTTCAATTATCTACAAGGCCGACTCTGCTAATCAGGTTCGAAACACGACTTCAACCTTTGGAAGCTTCTATTCGGTTAACCAAGGCCTTCCTACTGTAGATACCACTGTTGCGAATGGGACAGGGTCATATGTAATTTCGTACTCAGGCGGAGGGGGCGGCTTTGGGTTTTTGAGTCGCCCACAAAACTATGCCCTTCGTTGTAAAGATGCAAAAGGTGAGGATTTGGCCACTTTGAAATTCATCATTGAGGATTTAGATAATGATTTTGTTCCCGGTGACACCACCGAAGATCCTGTCGACGACTTTCTTGCCTGGTAATTTTTCTCAGACAACCAAAAGTTAAACTAAAACCAGTGAGATGGTTGATATTTTTTAGTCTTTTTTTTTGTTACGGAAACCAAAGCTTTGCTGACCTAAGCGAACGAACCTATGCCCGTGTGATTTCAGACAGAGCAATTCTTTATACCAATGCAGATATGACTGATTCGGTGGGCTATCTTACTCGTGGAAAAATTTTGATGGTTGGGCCAGAGGACAAATTAAAAAATGATATCTATCCGATTTATCACCGAGGAAAAACTCTCTTCATCGAGAAAAAAAACATTCTCATTTCAAAAGACAAAAATAGAATTTTCAACTCTCCCCGAAATATTTTAAAAAAAATGGACGCTCAAGATTACCAAGGACGGCTTTCATTGGGTGCAAGCTTTTTCTCTTTTACGAATTCAAAAACTGACCAGACAGGTACACCGGGACTCGATGAAGCTCTGTCAGGGGCCGGGGCATGGGCAAGACTCTCATTCCAACTCAATGATGATTGGTATGCAAGGGGAGCACTTTTTTATGACAGCATGAATCTTGGAGAAGAATCAACTGAAGGCCAGCCTCAGCTATCCTATCTGGGCATAGGAGGAGGGGCGTCTTACCGAATTTTGAGCAGTGAAGAAAGAGATCTCTGGGTGCTTTTGGCGTTTGCGGATTTCAACTTTTCCTTCAATGCAAATATCGACAATCCAGGAAACTGGAGCATTTATGGAAATATGATTGGTCTCCAGGCAGGCCTAGAAACAGTCTACCGTTTCCATGAATCCATCGGTGCAGAATTGTCAGCATCCTATGAGATGCAAAACTTTTCTGGATTTGATGTCCCCTTCACCGAAGATGAACTTCAAGCAACACTAAGTGGCATTCGCATAGCGCTTGGACTGACGATTTTTTATTAAGATGAAGCTCTTGATTCACTTTGGATTTTTCATTTTTGTAAACTACATTTTGAGCAACCATGTTTATGGATACCGTATGGTTGTCATCCGAAATCTCTCTCCTTCTCGAAAAACTTTTTCTACGGACGCAATCCCCTCTTTCCATTATGTGCCCGGGCGCCCCAGCGTTTTCCAAAGTGAGTCGATGAGCCTTTTGGCAAAACAGGTTAATCAATATAACGGCGTCGTTCAGTGGCAAGTCGTTTCCCCAGCGCTCTTAGTCCCCTTTCAAGAGGGCTCTGTTGTGGTTTTTCATGACAATGTCGAGGCCTTGCGAGAAGGCAGCTATATTGATGGGGCCGATCAAGAACAGCTTGATTCTCAGCTTTGAGCAACCACTTGAGCAGTCTCTAGAAGAACTGCCCTATCTTGAAAGCGAATTGAGTTCAACATCAGAAGAAGATTTGACTCTAGACCTCGATGAGCAGACAGAGGAAGGCCTGGAAGACTTCAGTGAAAATATCGAAGAGCTCGAACAACTAGAAGAAGATCGCACGAGTCAGACATTTCAAGAAACCGTCGAACTTGATAATCTAGAAGACTCTGGCATAAGTCCGACCACTATCAAGCATTCATTTCTGTTTAGCTATTCATCGATTTCGAATCTCTCTTATGAAGGGATCGAGTTACCGCCCGGTGATAGTTTCGAAATTGCAGGCCAAGCACTCTCCTTTCAGTATCACTACCGGTGGGCAAATGGTTTCAGAGGTTTGGCATTTTTCCGAAAAGATTCCCAAGAATTTGTGACTACAGACTCAAACTCTAATCTTGAACTAAGTTCTAATCTTCTGGGTGCTGGACTTGGCTACAGCTTTCGACCAGAACAACCTTGGAATCCCTATATTGAGTTTGCCGTGGGATTTGGGACAGGGAATCTCGTTCTAGCAGAACAAGAATTTTCTTCGGCCGTCTTTCTGGTACCCGCCATCGGAGTCGGCCTTGAAGTCATGGCGGGGTCGTCGCTGTTTTTGTTTGGTGAACTAAGCTACGAACAACAATCCCACCTCTTAACCTTTCAAGATGAAGCGGATGAACTGACGGTTTCTCAGGCGAGTTTATCTGGTCGCATCGGTTTGGGGCTGATCTTTTAAAAGTCCAATTTCTTTAAGCCTTTGAACAAAAAAATCGTTTGCATTGATCGGCGCAAATTTTTCTTTTTCACCACGGCAAGAAGGAATGCAACTGAGCTCTACCTCAGGATGAGCATGAACAAAATAGGGCATAGAAAATCTGGCCTCGGAAGATAGCTCTGGATTGACCACTCTATGAGTTGTGGCCGGCAGTACCTCATTAGTAATTCTCGCCATCATATCGCCAGTATCAATCACTAATTCACCTGGTCGGGTTTCAACTGGCAACCAAGCACCATCTCGGTCCAGTAATTCTAATCCCGAAGATGTCGCCCCCATAAGAATCGTAATCAAGTTGATATCCTCGTGCGCCGCTGCACGCACGCTTCCTTTAGGCATTTGCTTTTCCAGAGGAGGATAATAGATCGGTCTCAAAATAGAATTTCCTTCGCGCACCATTTTTCCAAAGAAATCTTTTTCGACCCCCAAAGGACCAGTCAGGGCCTCAAGGATCAGAAGGGCACTTTCTCGAAGCTGCGAATACAAGACGCTTAGAGTCTCCTGAAAACCAGCAATATCATTTGGCCAAATATTTTCTGGATAAAACTCACGAAACCGGCCTGCGTGTTCTGGCAGAGGCCCGACATGCCAAAATTCTTTCAAGTCTGGGAAAGGATTATTTTTGGCGTGTTCAGTTCCAAATGCTGTAAAACCACGCTGCCCACCATGAGAGCCTGAAAATTTGAGTTTTGTTTCAGTAGGAAGTTCGAAAAAGGTTTTCACTTTTTGATAAGCGGTATCCATTAAGGATTGAGTAAGATTGTGCTCCGTTAAGACAATGAACCCATAATCTTTTAATCCATCAAAAAGGTTCTGAGAGAATTGATTTTTTTCTTTATCGCTGCCTGCGATATAGTCTTGCAAATTGAGCTCTGGAACTTTTCTCATTGTGACCTCTCACCTAAAATGGCCTGTCCAATTCGCAGCCAATCGCTGCCTTCATCTAGCGCAACCTTATAGTCTCCACTCATACCCATAGATAATTCTTTTAAAAAAGGCCAATCGATTTTTAGGTCATCTCGTAATTCCCGCAACTTAGAAAATGTTGAATGAGCACTAACCGCTTGTTGTTGAGGACCTGATTCCAATGGGGCCATTCCCATGAGTCCAATCGGTAAGAGCCGCTCGTGACCTTCAAGCTTTTTCAGAGCATCACGAAGACTGCTTACGCTTCTAAATCCTCCCTTGGATTCTTCTTTAATCACCTGAAATTGCAAAAAAATTCTTACTTGCGCGCCTTGTGGTAAATGCTCTGCTTGATTCATGAGTTCATCAACCAAACGGATAGAATCAACAGAATGTATCGCCCATGGAGGTGCCTTAGTGAAAAGGTCTCGAACTTTGTTTCGCTGAAGGTGACCGATGAAATGCCAACGGACTTCTGAAAAACCCTGTGGACTGAGATCTTTATATTTTTCAACTAACTCAGAGACTCGGTTCTCACCAAAATCGCGCTGACCTAAGGCGTACAGAGTTTTAATATCATCTATTGGAAATTTTTTCGTGACGACAATGATGTTTGATTCAAGCTTTTTAAAGGACTCTAGATTTTTCTCTATTTCATTTCTTCGGGTCATCTTCTCGGTCTTTGCGCTTTTTGAATTGAAATTTTGCCTGAACTTCAAAATTATAATTCTCTAGAATTTTTTCAATCTCTCCAGTGAGATTAATTTTTTCGAGGTAGGCCCCGAACTCTCGTTTCAGTCCTTGAGTGATTTCTTTTTTAGACTGCCCAGCATTTTTTAAAAAATTCTGAAGGACCTCGGAAGGTATAGGAAGATCGGCCAGCGATTTTCGAATAGCATCTTCAGTCATAAAGGCGGCCCCTATTCCCGTGCCTACAACTTTTTTTAAAACATCAGAAAAGCGCGATTCATCTTTATCTTTTTTTGTGTCTTTTTTTGTAGTCATAGTAGCTATTATGCTACGACTGGGGCTGAGGTTTGGAAAGGTTCTGATTGGAATTAAGAGGACAGTGTCCTTCGTAATGAGCATAGGCGAGCAAAAGTTGTCTCTGTTCCAAGAACTTATCTAATTTCCTAATACGGTCCTGAGATCGTTCGGACGCATCTCCAGTTTCTAAAAATTCTAATAGATCATCGTGCTCGGCCTTGCGGCCACAGTCTTCTTCACCGCAGTTATTCCGTTGATTATCAATATAGAGCTCAATGGCCCTAAGAATATAACTGCGCTTGCTTTCGTGGATATTTGCCTCTCTTTGAGGATGGCAGTATTGAAAAATCATCACGTCAAGGAGGTCTAAAATGATCAAATTCATCGAACTATTTCTACCTTTAAAGTAGAAAAAATTCACAATGGGATAAATATGGGAGCGAAACGAGGCCTCAATAATAGAGTCGGCCATCGTGAGGACCTGTGAATCCAGCTGCCCACTAGACCCTTGCCCCCATGCCTCTTTTAAAATCTCTTTGGGTCGATCCCCTATACAAGACATCGACCCCATCAACCGCCTTCGTTCCGCAACCGAAGAGACGACTGGAATAAGATAGGAGACGGCAAACGAGGTAATTAAAGAGACTAGGAAAGCGCCGCCGGTAGTCACCATAGTCCATGGAAATTCTGTGGGAACGTAATCACCTATACCAAGGCCGCTAAATGTTGTTCCCACAAAATAGAGAACATCCATGAAGCCTATCACTGGATCATCTGCTGACTTAATGGTGAAGTCTCCGCAATAAATGAGCAGCAAATAAGAAACATTGAGAATGAGATACCAAACAGCAATAATGCCGACTAAAAAAAACGGACCACTATACCGGATAGGTCGCTCCATGCCCTTTTGGTATTTCGTCCATAAAACGAGTCTCCAAATCCCCTCTGTCCAAAACTTGGTGATTTTACCAACTCCCCGATGACTTAGGACTGTAATCAGAATGTCCCAAAGAGTTGCGCAAATGAGAACAATCGCAATTCCAATGCCTATATAGCTGAAAATTAAATTAAGCATGACACCGACTCTAGATTAAGAAAGCTCTATTGCGCTAGTGCCCTATCTCGATAGGATTTCATCATGGACGGCAGATTAGTTGTGACCAATTTTTTTACAATCATTTTAGGAGCAAAAATTTTAAATTCTACATCAAGAGCGTAAGTGACCTTGGTTTCTTTTTCAGAAATTTTTTCCAATAGCCAGTATCCAGAATTTTTTTTAAAAAGCTCCCCGGAGTGCAGATGCCAGCTGACTCGCTCCGGTCGCTCATGGTTGAGCTCAATTGTGTATTGAAATTTTTTAATAAGGTTGAGATCATACCGAACCTTTGCACCCGATTCATCATTTTCTAGAACGGTGATAGCATTCACGCCGTCTACAAATTCCGGATATCGCTCGTAATCCACAATAACGGAATAAAGCTGCTCTTGAGAGACGGGGAAAACTTCTGTGCGAGAAACTTCGGCCATGAACCTTGCTCCTTATAAACCGAGCCTAAAACTAATATTGAGGCTTTTTGTCAAAAGCATGCTCTGCTCTTATATGCCGAATTGTACCGGATTCGCTTCTCATGACAAGTGAGTGAGTCGTTGCACCACCAGAACGAAATCGGACTCCGTCTAGTAAACTCCCATCCGTAATTCCAGTGGCACAAAATAGAACTGGACCGCTGGCGAGATCATCAATTTTGAAAGTCTTGGAAATATCTTCAATTCCCATCTTTCGGGCCCGCTCTTTTTCTTGTTCATTACGAAACATCAACTTGCCTTGAAAATCTCCTCCCATACAGCGAAGGGCCGCGGCACTTATCACTCCCTCGGGCGCGCCACCTATTCCAAATAAAATATCAATTCCCGAACCTTCAAGAGAAGTCGCAATGGCCGCTGATACATCACCATCACCAATAAGATGAATACGAGCTCCAGTTCGGCGCACGTCTTCAATCAATTCCAAATGCCTGGGCCGGTCTAAAATCATTGCGGTGAGATCTTGAATACGACACTTTTTAGCACTTGCTAGAATTTCAAGGTTTTCCGCGGGTGCTAAATTTATGTCAACACGACCTTTACCAGAGGGGCCAACCGCTAATTTATCCATATAGGTATCTGGGGCATTAAGGAGGTTGCCTTTGGAAGCGATCGCCATGACAGAAATTGCATTCATGCCCCCTTTGGCACAAATCGTCGTTCCTTCGAGAGGATCCACAGCAAGTTCCAGCTCAGGGCCTGACCCCGTTCCTACTTTTTCACCGATATAAAGCATCGGAGCTTCATCACGCTCCCCTTCTCCAATGACAATTTCGGCCCGACATTCGATAGAATCGAGCATACTTCTCATCGCATCCACTGCCGCTTGATCGGCCGCCCTTTCATCACCCTTCCCCATCCAACGGGCCGATGCCAATGCGGCCATTTCCGTGGCCCGAACAAATTCCAAAGCTAGATTTCGGTTCATCGCGATCCTTTTTGTCTATTCTCTAGGCCTGTCGAATAAGATGCAAGATTTTTTCTTTCTTATCTTGGGCTAAAACTCGAGGCGAGATTTTTTCCACCAGGGTGGTGATCTGTTTCATTGCAGAATCGTCGGGACGCTGATGATAGCGCAACAAAACTTCCTCTTGCAGCCAGAGAGCGGAATCGTCACTTCTTTTCGATAAGATTCGTCCACTGGTTAATGACTGCTCTGGTGTCCATTCTAAAAATCGATCAAAGAAAAAAATGAAAAGATCCTTCCACTCTAGTAAATTATTATGACGGGCGACCAAACCACATGGGCCATCAGCGTATAAACAAAGAGACACATCTTCCGGCCACTCCCATGGACTATCGCTAGAAGACACGTTGCGCAAAAGATGCGCCATGCGCTCTGGGCGCATCCACTTTTCAATGACCTCTCTAACATTTGAGGCCTTCACAAAAGAAATTCCCATTCTTTTTTCTCGAAGCCATTCAACTTTGAAATCAAAACTAAGTTTTTCACCGTTCCAGCTCAATTCACCGGAAAATATCGGACCAATCGTGAGATCTTTAGGAGATTCTCGTAATGCAATCTGGGCACCGCTTTTATTTAAGTCGAGGACTTCCATAGCATGTTCTTCCGGACGCAGCTTGAAGCTCAAGTGCGCTGAAGAAACTCTAAAGAGCCTCCGTTTCTTTTCTGTAGGCCTCGAACTTTCTATAACATGAAGATTGGCGCTCACATTTTCTCCCTTAGACATTGACCCACAAGAGCTTGTATACAACACATATCATTTTGATTTTAAGTGTAGATAGATTTAAGGAAAAGCGAAGCGCGCCATGGAACAAGATTCCCAACTTGAAATCGATAATTTGCCCAATCGGCTGACGCTTTTCCGAATCATACTCATTCCTGTGATTATCGGCCTTTTGCTTTTTTCCCACCCTAAATGGTCTCTTGATTCGGGACAAACGGTGCTCCTTGGATGGATTGCGGGTTGGATTTTTGCGCTGGCATCGATTACTGATTTTTTAGATGGACACATAGCCCGTACTCGGAAGCTCACAACTCTTATTGGCTCTTTTTTGGACCCTATTGCCGATAAGTTTTTGATCGTAAGTGCCCTAATCATGCTGGGTTACTTAGAGCGGCTTCCTATTTTAGTGGTGATTGCTCTGGTCCTCCGCGAACTCTATATGACCTCACTTAGGCTTTTAGTCGCCGGACAAGGTTTAGAGATTCCTGTGAATCAGTGGGGAAAATGGAAGACCGCCACGCAAATGATTGGGGTTCCTTTTTTGATGGCCTATGATCGGTGGTGGATTTTCCCACTACCTCTGATGGGAATTATTTTGATCTATCTCTCCTGCGGTCTCTCTCTTTTTTCCGCTGGACTCTACTCCTGGAATGTCGTCACCAAGATTCGGCAGCATCGCCGCAATAGAAAGGCCAACAAAGTGAAAAACAATTATGAGTCATAAAAAAGATCTCATCTTAGTGACGGTCTCTGGAAAAGACTGTCCCGGTATTACCTCTACCCTTATGGAAATTCTCTCCAAGGGTCAGTGCGAGATCTTGGACATTGGGCAATCTGTCACCCGTGGTCAGTTATCGCTGAGTATTTTGCTCGATTTTGAAGGCGAAATTGGCAACAATATGACATCAGATCCGAGTTCGGCCGTATTGAAAGATTTGCTTTTTGCGGCAAAGAACTTAAATCAAACGCTAGATTTTCGAATCATCGAAGACTTCGAAGTGGCGGCGGATCTCAAGGAAAAAGAAAATTTTATTATCAGCTGCGTGGCCCCTAATAAAATAGGTGCCGATTTCCTTCACGCTCTGGCCTGTAAGCTCGCTCATCAGAAAATTAATATTTACCGCATTGATAATCTTTCAAAAAACGAGCTCTCCGCAATCGACCTTACAACTAAGGCGCCGGCAGATCTTGACTGGGAAGATCTCAAAGGTCAGCTCATTCAAATTTCTGATCAATATAAAGTTGATATTGCTTTTCTGAAAAATAATGTTTTTCGCTACAATAAGCGGCTAATCGCTTTTGATATGGACTCAACTCTTATTCAAACTGAAGTCATTAATGAAATGGCCAAGGCCGCTGGTGTTGGCGACCAAGTGACAGCGATTACTGAAAGGGCCATGAATGGGGAAATTAATTTTGAAGAATCTCTCATCCAGCGGGTTCGGTTGCTCAAAGGATTAAAGAGAGAAGAATTAGAAACAATTCGCAAACAACTTCCTCTTACTTCAGGAGTTGAAGATTTTGTAAAAACAGTGAAACCCTTGGGATTGAAGTTGGCCATTATTTCGGGGGGATTTGATTTTTTTTCCCATCATCTCAAACAGCAACTGGGGATGGATTTTGCGTTTTCTAATCAATTGGAATTTAAAGAGAATTGCCTCACAGGTGAGCTTGTCGGAACACTGGTAGGGCCAGAGCAAAAGGCGTTTTACCTGGATTTCTTGGCCCAGCAAGAAGGAATTTCTTTAGAGCAAGTTGTTGCTGTCGGCGATGGCGCCAATGATTTGCCGATGTTGGCCAAGGCCGGCATGGGTATCGCTTTTCATGCCAAAGATATTGTGAAGAAAAAGGCCGAGACTGCGATTGCCCATGGACCCATGACCTCTATCTTGTCTTTTTTAGGAATTCCCAGCGACCAAGTCTTTAGCTCGAATTAACTCAATTATGAATTCTTCTAGAAGTGGGCGATCAATTTCTGGGTGAATCATGCATACGCGAATGACTTCTTGGTCTTTGTAATGAGTTGTACTCACCATAAAGGATCCAGCGCGTTGAATTTCTTCTACAATCATTCGGTTTTTTGCGGGAGCACTATACGAAAATGTCACCACACCTAGTTGGGCCGGAGTGCAAACTTCAAAGTCTTTGCTTTCAGAAACTAATTGTTCAAACATCTCACTGTTTTTAAAGGCCATATCCACTGCTGAGGCGATCTCATCACTCCCCCAAAATTGAAGAGTCAGCCAAACTTTGAGCGCCTTAAAATCTCGCGTGAGCTGGAGGCCATAATCGCAATAGTTTATGTCGGCCCTATCCCGATTAAATTCCGGCAGATATCCAGCTTGAGTTTTGAACAAGGAATATAAATTTGTTTGTTCACGGCAAAAAAAGACCGAGCACTCATAGGGTTGAAACAACCATTTATGCGGATCAAAGCAGAGGCTATCAACAGAGCCAATATCAGTGAGGAGCTTTTTTCCTCTTTCACAAAAAGCGGCCGCTGCACCGTAGGCACCGTCTGCATGGAGCCAAAAGCCATACTTGCGGGAAAGGGAGGTTAATTCAGAAAAGTCATCGACGGCCCCGGTGTTGGTCGTTCCTAGATTGCCCACCACACACAATGGATAGTGGCCATTTTTTAGATCGCGCTCAATTTCCGTTACTAAATTCGCTATGACCAAAGATCCTTGCTCGTCAGAGGAAATCACGTTGATTTGATGATCTTCGAAGCCGATAATATTTGCCGCCTTAGGTACAGACATATGAGTCTGGTCACTCCAATAGATTTTTCCCATATCTAATAATTCGTTAGAGGGGCGATTTTTTTTAGCATTTTTTTTAGCGAGTATGAGTCCTAAAAGATTTCCCATAGACCCGCCACTCACAAAAAGCCCAGAGGCCTCTTGGGAAAAACCAAAAACAGAGAGCATCCATTGAATTGTTTTTTGCTCAATCAAGGCCGGACCGGCGCCCTCAAACCATGAACCACAAAAAGGATTCACCGCCCCACTGATACATTGGGCCACAATACCCATGAGATTATTGGGCGCTGGGACATAGGCAAAAAATCTTGGAGAATCTAAATGCAGAGTTTGATCACCTAAAATCCATTGAAGCTGAGATAAAACCTTTTCGAAAGGTTGCCTCTGCTTGGGAATCTCCTCACCAAACTGATCATCCCATAAATCTCGTATCACTTTTGCTGCAGGTGGAATGACTTGAGTTTGCTGTAATTGGTGATTTAAATGTTGTTTGATGAAGGCACAGGTTGCATCCAAGATCTCTTGGGTTTGCTTAGGTTCTATCTGTAGAGGTTTCTTCAGAATCTCTCCGTTCTTTCTTGCCAGATTTAGACGCTCCAAGTTATCACGAGTAGAAAATAGGACAAAGAAAATTTATGAGAGAAATTCTTTCATCTAAAATTCACAAGGCCAGAGTCACGGGAGCTGATATCAATTATGTGGGAAGCATCACTATTGACCAAGCGCTTCTCGAGAAAATTGATTTATGGCCTGGGCAAAAAGTTTTAGTCGTGAGTAATACGACTGGTGCCAGACTTGAGACCTATGTGATAGAGGGTGAAAAAAATTCCGGTAAGATTTGTATCAATGGCGCCGCGGCCCATCTGATTAGCAAGGGCGAAGAAATTATTATTATTGGCTTTGAATGGAGTGAAAAACCAGTAGAGGCAAAATGTATCCTAGTGGACGAAAATAACCGCTATGTCCGGTACCTTTAGGCCTTGCTATACTTGATTCTATATGAGCTTCCGGACCCGGCGTTTTAATCTTGAACTTCACTACAATGAAATTCCGACATGTCTTTATGACTGCTCTGATATTGAGGAGCTCAATTTAAAAGGCAAAGGGATTTCGACTCTTCCTTCCTGGCTCATTCAACTTGAGAATTTAAAAATCTTGCGAGTTGAGCAGACTCAAATTACTCATATCCCGAGTTTTCTTTTTCACCTACCTTCGCTCGAGTATCTTTCGCTTCAAAGAAATCAGATTCAAACCTTTGACTATGTGACAGCGAACTACAATTTAGAAACCTTACTCCTTGGCCACAATCAAATCTCTGACCTCCCAAAAGAAATTTGGAATCTTGCCAGCCTTAAAATGCTAGGACTGCAGAACAATCAAATTACGTCTATTGCTCCACTACCCAATGGGCTGATTCACGAACTCAAAAGAATCAACTGCGACCACAATCAAATGGAGTCTCTCAGCTGGCTTCAAAGTTTTCCCCATTTGACCCATCTCTCTGTCGACAATAACAAACTTCACCAAATGCAAAAGTCTACTTTTGAGCAAGCTGCCTAACCACGAGTTGCTCATCTTTCCAATTCAAATCAAAACTTCCTTTATCCAACTCCCCTGCTAATATTTTTTTAGAAAGTGGACGCACAACAAGCTTTTGGAACATCGTATTCAACGGCCGAGCACCAAACTTAGCGCTAAAGCCGCGCTCAACCAAAACTTTTTTGAGAGCAGAATCAATTTGAATTTGCACGTCCTTGGCCTTTAATCGTTCATTTAAAAGCTCGACTTGTTTTTCCACCAACTTAAAAACGACTGATTCCTGAAGTGGTCGATACTCCAAAAGCGCATCAATTCTTCCTAAAACTTCTGGCCGAAAATCACGTTCGACATCTTTCGAATTGGAGGTGGCGCATAGGATTGTATTTTTAAAATTAACGACCCTTCCTTTATTATCCGTCAGCCTTCCGTCATCTAAAACCTGCAAAAGAATGTCGGAAAAATCAGGATGGGCCTTTTCAATCTCATCCAATAAAATTAAACTATAAGGTCTTCGCCGAACGGCCTCAGTTAAAATTCCGCCTTCATCATAACCAACGTATCCAGCTGGAGCTCCGATAAGTTTGGCAACACTGTGTTTTTCTGAATACTCACTCATATCGAGTCGAATCATATTGTCTTCCGAATCGAAGAGAAAATTCGCCAGCGATTTTGCCGTCTCCGTCTTTCCAACCCCAGTAGGTCCAAGCAGCAAAAAAGATCCCAGTGGCCTGGTTTGGTCTGTCAGACCTGCATAGCTTGTCATTAATGTTTCAGCGATTTCCTTCAACGCTTCGCTTTGGCCAAAAACGTGTTGCTTTAAATAGTCTTCCAGTTCTAAAATTTTTTCCTGCTTATCTTGCAAAATTTTATCGAGGGGAATACCTGACTGCCGTGAAATAACTTGAGCAATATCTTTTCCTTGTAGTATCCAGTCATGAGGAAGTCCCTCTAGTTCTTTTTCAGCCTCAGGAATAAGAGAATATTTGAGTTTTGAGGCCTCTTCATAATTTTGAGTCCGTTCTGCATTCTCTAAGTCAAATCTCAATCGATCAATTCGGTTTTTAATTTCAGAGACTTGCCGAAGCGAAAGAACTTCTTTTTCCCACTCGAGTTTTTGCTTCTCGAACTCCTCTTGAAGCCGATCCGCATCTGCTAAAATTTCTTTGTTATCTTTTTCAACCTGTGCCTGAATTTTTTTAGAACGAATCTCGGCCTCAAGTTCTACCAACTTTGCGGGCATGGCCTCAGCACTAAGCTTTAACGCACTTGCTGCTTCATCAATCAAATCGATCGCTTTATCTGGAAGAAAGCGCTCCGGGATATATTGCTTGGAGAGTAAAACAGATTGATAGACGGCCTCGTCGGCTATTTTAATTCCGTGATGCATTTCTTGCTTTTCTTTCACTCCCATCAGAATTTCAATCGCGTCCTCTGGCGTCGGCTCATCGACCCGCACACTACGGAATCGCCGCTCTAAGGCCGAATCACCCAAAATATATTTTTGAAACTCACTTGGAGTTGTGGCGCCAATGCAATGGAGATCGCCGCGAGCAAGTGCTGGTTTCAGAAGGTTGGCGGCATCCATGGCGCCTTCTGTTTTTCCGGCGCCTACCAATTGATGGATTTCATCAATAAACAAAATCGCCTGCCCTGCAGATTGTTTGATAAATTTCAACAGCGCCTGGATCCGTTCTTCAAAATCGCCTCGGTATTTTGTACCGGCCATCAACTGTCCCATATCAAGAGAATAAATTGTTTTGCCTTTCAAGAGGTCGGGCACTCGCCCGCGAATCACTTGCTCGGCCAGTCCTTCAACGATTGCAGTTTTACCGACCCCAGCGGGACCAACGAGCACGGGGTTATTTTTGTTTCGCCGACCCAAAATTTCCATCACAGACCGAATCTCTTTTGCTCTGCCAATCACAGGATCAAGCTTTCCTGCTTCTGCCAGCTCATTGAGATTTGTTAAAAACTGAGGGACCTCTGATTCTCCTGGATCGCCGTCGGGATTCAGTTTTTGGAAATCAATTTCAAGTTCCGGAAAATATTGCGGAAGAAATCGCAAGAGATCCTTTTCCGCAACTTCCTGCCGTCCCTCTTGAGCACTTTTTCCGGACGCCTGAGTTAGCCACTGAGAAAGAAGCGGAGCAGGGCGAATGTTTTCCGGGCCAGCAGCGTGAGAACTTTTAGGGGCACCCTCTAGCTGGGTCTCAAGGGCCTGAGAATACTCTTTCAAGGCCCTATGAGCGTAAGAAGATTTACTTTGAATTAAACCCAGGAGCATGTGGGCCGGCAGCAGTTCTGTATGCTTGCCTTCAATTGCGCGCGATTGAGCAATATTAAATGCGCCACCGGTGATATCATCGAATTGGATCATGCCTCTACCTTTTTTCTGATTTGGTCTTATATCGTCTCTCTTAAAATGAGACCGAATCCCGAAAAATCAAGGTTAGCAAGGTTAAGCGGTGGTTTTAGTTGTTTAAGTCAGACCTAATAAGACCGCTTTCCTTCACCGGTATAGATCTGCCTCGGTCGCCCTATTTTCATGGAATCCGACTCTACTAATTCTTTCCACTGAGAGAGCCAACCCGGAAGTCTTCCCAAGGCAAACATCACAGTAAACATATTGGTAGGAATTCCTAAGGCCCGATAAATAATACCGCTATAAAAGTCGACATTGGGATAAAGCTTGCGCTCTATGAAATAAGAATCTTTGAGGGCCTCTTCTTCTAGGCCTTTAGCAATATCGAGCAAGGGATCATTGACTCCCAATTTATTCAATATGGTGTCACATGATTTTTTAATAATCTTTGCTCGCGGATCAAAGTTTTTATAAACCCTGTGTCCAAATCCCATCAGTCTAAAAGAATCACTTTTGTCTTTTGCCTTCGTTAAGAATTTTTTATAATCGCCACCGTCTTTTTGGATGCTCTCAAGCATCTCGAGGACCGCTTGGTTGGCCCCGCCGTGAAGCGGCCCCCATAAGGCCTGAACACCGGAAGATAGAGATGCAAAAATATTGGCCTTTGATGAACCAACTAAACGGACAGTCGAGGTTGAACAATTTTGTTCATGATCAGCATGTAAGATCAAAAGCACATCGAGGGCGCCCTGCACATCAGAATCCTCAGAGGACTTTTCGCCCGGAAACATTAAGTGAAGAAAATTACTGATGAGAGTTCGATTAGTGTCACTTTTCGGAAATGGTCGATTTAAACTATGAGCATGATAGCTTGCTGCAATGACGGGGACCAAACCCATCATAAGAGCAAAGATCTCTTCTTTTTCCGAAGAGCTCAGATCTTGTTTAAGGTATTGAGGAAAAAAAGTGGCAAGAGCACTCAGAGAAGATGCAAGTGCCCCCATGGGATGACCTTGAGGCGGAATGGCCTGGAGAAATTTTTCGAAACCATCTGGAAGCGCATAGTGAGAGCGAAGTTTTTCTTGAAAATTGCTAAGGGTTTGCTGATCTGGTTTCTCTCCATCCCAAAGAATTTTGGCAACTTCAGTGAAGCTCGATTTTTCAGCCAATTCCTCTATTGAGTAGCCGCGGTAGCGCAAGATTCCTTTTTCACCATCTAAATAAGTAATCGCGGACCGGCAGCTTCCAGTATTGACGTAGCCATTGTCCAGCGTAATAAAACCTGTTTCTTTTCTTAAAGCAGCGATATCAACTGCTTGTTCCTTTTCTGTCCCCGTGACCATAGGAAGCTCTATCTCCTTGCCATCGATTTTGAGTACGGCCTTATTCGACATGAGTTCTCCTTTGGTCCATTAGCAATATTTAGTTAACGCTCTCAGTATAGCGGGCTTCAAAAATGCTGTCTAACGCCTGAACCCTTGCTGCCTCAACGAAGGCCGCATAAGATTTTTTTCTATGGACTTAGGGCGAACAAAACAAGGGCGACTCATCAAGCGCTACAAGCGTTTTCTGGCGGACGTCTCTTTCGACGATGAACCTCCTGAAACATGTCATGTTCCCAACACTGGTTCGATGGAAAGCTGCCTGTTCCCCGGAGAAAAAGTCTGTGTGTCTTACTCTTCTAATCCTAAGAGAAAATATCCCCTGACTTTAGAGCTCACCCATAATGGACTGAGTTGGATAGGCGTAAATACTTCTCGAACTAATGCATTAGTCGATGAGGCCTTGAAAAACCATGCTATAACTCTACCGTGGACCCCGGACACCATTCGCCGGGAGGCTGTCTGCGGTCAGAGTCGACTTGATTTTCATCTCAGTGCTCAGGAAAAAGAAATTTTTATAGAGGTTAAAAATGTTACCTTAAAAAAGGATTCATCTGCGGCGTTGTTTCCGGACTCAGTCTCACTTCGAGGACAAAAACACTTGGAGGAATTGATGCAACTGCGCAGACAAGGAAAAGAGGCGGCGATGTTTTTTGTGGTTCAACGAGAAGATGTGACCTTTTTTTCTCCCGCTAGAGACATCGACCCAGAATATGCTCGCAAGCTAGAAAAGGCGCAAGAATTAGGCGTCACAATCAGGGCCTTTGGCTGTAAACTCTCCCCTCGGAAAATTTATATCTCTCATGAAATGCCCACCGAAATCTAGTCATATGAAGACACTCAGTTTTCTTAAACGCGAAGCCGAAGTTTGGTTTCATGCTGAACAAGGAATTCCTAAGTTCAATCAGACTGTTCCGGGTAAGCGCCAAAAATGTGTTTTTGAGAATAAAGAATTTGCCCTTCAATGGGTGCCCTCGACCACGGTTAATGACTGGCAGCATTGGATGCCTATTGGCAACTATGAATCGCCCAAAGAAGATGAGCATTTCTGGGGTCGGCTGTTATGTTATCTTTTTTCCCCACCTCTACCTACGGGCCAATCACTTATCATTTATCCCGGGACGTTTTTACCGTGGCACTCAGGACATAGTGAATGCCTGCGCCAGTCATTAATGAAATCGCCCGATACGCCACATCTTGTACTACCAGATCTCAATCCATTTAAAACAGTTCATCAAATTTGCCCATGGAAGCGCTACCAATCTCTTCTTCAAGAGACTCAGCTCGATCCCTTGGGACGAAAAAAATGCATTTCGCCCCAGTTGCTGTCTTCCCGAAAAGCGAATTTTCTTTGTCACTGGATCGACTCTGGACAATTTAGGAAGAAAGAGAAGATTCTTTTGCTGGGCGAAGATTCTTTTTTTAATTTTCGGCAATGGAAAAACTATTCGGATATTTTGCGAGCTCTCGTGGAAATGCGAATCGTTCCAAGAGAGTTTCCAAGTCCACTAAAGAGAAGGGAACAAAAAAAGCATTTACTGAGTTTTGCACCCGACCTGAGAGTTGAATTTCTAAAAATCCATTCTTTTATGGAGATATCTTCGAGTCAGATCAGGGAAAAGATAAGCGAGGAACCCTAACCTTTAGGCAAGGCCCTCAAAACAATAAAAAATTCTGAGCATGTTTTTTTACGAGAGTTCACCGCTCTCTTAATTTGCTTGCGAAATTTATCTCCTATCGGTCCCCCACCAGGAATACCATCATTAGCGCTTTTAATTCGCCTATTCTGGCTGGCGTAATCTACAGCTTTTTTGATGAGGCCAGTCCCCAAAAAAGGAAGGGAGATACTTCCAAGATACTGGGTAATTTCTAGAAGATTGGCGTTTTGCAAATTGATATCCATCGAAATCCCGAAGGCCAAGGCCATCACTGATGCCAAAGGCCTAATAAAAGTATTGAGCAAAAGGTAGCCAGAGTTCATTTGCGCAACTTCTCTCTTCATTCGCTTTGAGGCCTTATGAGATTTTTTTTGCAAAACCTTGATCTCCGACTCCATCGTCTTAATGAGGGGTCGAAGCTCATCAATTTGCTCGTTTACCTGAGCAATACTTTGATGAATCAGTTCGGTATTTTCTGCAGAGCCCAGCTTTTGCTCAAAAATTTCCAACTGTAGAGACAAAGACCGGTTTTTGTCCAAGGTTTGCCGAAGCTTTTGCTCTCGGGTTTGGAGCGACTCTTGATAGTCTTCGATTTCTCGTTTTAAAACCTTCGAATTTACGTCCCTCATCACTTCACTTTTTTCGATCCAATAACCAAACAATCCATCTGAGATGGCGACTAAAAAAGGGTGGTACCAATCTAGAAAGGCATTATTGGTCCCGTATTCTAGAATAGAATAAATAGACCAATTGAAAATAACGGAAAAAAATGTGTGCACCCCCACAAAGATCTTTTTTGAGAATGGTCGATTCAAGAGGGGGCCATTGCCTGATTCCGTCAATTTCCCGTAAGGAATCTCACCCTGAGTTTTAAAGGAATTGATGCGTTTGATGTTAAACATCGAAACAAAAGCAAGAGCACTGTTAAATAAAAGCGCCGCTGTAAACTGAGCACTAGGTAAAAGTTCGGCATATTTTAAGTCTATCGCACCAGAACCAAACCAGTTCTGCATTTGAGGTAGTAAGACATAAAAAGAGAGCCATAAAAAACTGGAAGAAACCAGCGCACTTGAAGCGGCCAGATTAATTCGTTGTCTAAACGACCCGACGCTATAGGCCTTAGAGGGAATCACCCATTCGGCCATCAAACATCGACCAGGGGGACCTTTTCGCAAACAAAACATATCCCATTTAAAACTATCGAGAAGACCCAACTTCATTTTTAGAGATTGTTTAAAATTTTCTAAACGAAAAAGATCTCTCGTCTTTACGTTTTGCTCAGTGAGATCAGACGTATAAGGGTAGAAAATTTGAGATTCAGTTGGAATTACATTTTCAGCAAACGAATCAATTTCATGCGCGAGTTCGTCCCTGCTGGGAACCGTCATAAAAAGTTTTTGTACGACTAATTTTTTTTTCTGACCGCTTTTGGCAGCGATTGCTTGAACTGCCCACCGGACTCCAGCTGGAAGTTCAACTTCCGTTCCTCCATCTCTCCCACCAACTCCCACAACGATAAGCTCCATTGTTCCCTCTTCGGGAATAACAACCTCGTCAAAGGCCTGAAGCTGTTCAGGAGAGTACATATTAATTTTTTGATAGCGGAGGTCTTGGGTCTGAGCGTAAGTATTTTGAAAGAAGAGAGTCGAAAACAATGCAAGCAGCAGTCTCATAGATAGACAGAATTTACTCTAGCGGTCGAATAAAAAGCAAATAAAAACGTTTTTATGGAAATTAAGATAGGAATACAGCTGTTATTGGAGCTCTGACTCCAATTTATAACGCAGACTGGAGATCAAATCGCAGATGCCTTCTCGAATTTCTGGCATATTTTCATGAAGATGTTTAAGTAAAACCATATGAATACAGTGGATAAACAAACAGCGACTTGCCCAGGAAAGCCTGCCCTCGGAAATATTGGGATAGTCACGCTTAAATAGTGCTATTAAAAACACCTCTCCCGGTGGCCCTGAACTGCAAAGGGCCTGAGTTTCTTTGTTAATGAAGCTATTTTCTCCGATAAGAATTTTGAAAGTATGAAGGAGTCGTGTTCGTTTCTTTAAAAAAAGTTCGTACATTTTCAAAGCAAATTCTTCAACGGAGATGGTCTCATCTGAAAAGCAACTCTGTTCAACATTACGATACATCTCCTGGTGGCTTCTTTGAATAATCTGGTTGAAAAGTTTTTGTTTATTTCCAAAATGATAATTAATAGCAGAAATATTTACGCCTGCTTTCTCGGAGATTTCTCGAACGGACGTCGCTGCATAACCTTTTTTGGCAAAAAGCTCTCGTGAAACATCGATGATACGGTCAACTGTTTTTCGAGTCATTCATTCTCTAAACTACTTACCATGAAGTAGTGAAATATTTGAGGAGTCACTGGAAAGATCTTTTGACGGCCGTGGTCCAAATTTTGGTAAAACCTTCACCAAATCTTCCAAGATCCCATAAGCACAAGGTACCCAAATGATAGTTAAAATCGTGCCACTTACAAGGCCCCAGGCCATGGCCAAAGTCATGGGGACCAAAATAGCATCACTCCCTCCAATTCCATAGGCAGTCGGAAAAAGACCAGAAATAGTGGTCAGAGATGTCACGAGCACCGCTCGAAGCCTCATACCAGAGGCCTTGACCAAAATCTCATCCAACGAGAGTTTACCTTCTTCACGCATTTCATCGATAAAGCTAATCAATACAATCCCAGAATTTACAATAATTCCTGCCAGCCCAATCAATCCGATCATCGCTAAAAAACTCGATGGTCGGCCGTGGAAATAAAAAGCAATTGAAAAGCCCACGAGTCCCAAGGGAATAGTGGACATAATAATTATGGGACGAAGATAAGAAGAGAATAAAAAAACAAGAAGTGCAAAAATCCCAATCAAGGCCAGTCCGAGTGCTTCTATTAAGCTGCTCATAGAATCTTTAGTATCTTCTTCCTCGCCGCCGAAAACAATAGACACATCGGGATAGTCTTTAGAAATTTCTTGAAATGCGGCGTCTAATTTTTTATTTGCCTCCTGGCTGCTAATCTTGGCCTCATCGACTTGGCCTACCAATGTTTTTGAACGTTTAAAGTCATAGCGTTTGAGCTGCGGTGTTCCTGGCCGCTGTTTGATCTTTGCGACTTTAGAAAGTGGAACAAGATTCCCCGAGGGGGAAAGAATCAAAAGTTCCTCTAGCTGCACGGGCTGACCAAGCTTGGCCTCATCGACTTCAACTCGAATATCCACCTCTTTGAGATCTGAAAGCTCTGAATCTAAAGTGACATCCGACACAACAGTTCCCTGAAGCGCTGTTCGAACAACATTCCCGATGCTTTCTACATTTAATCCCAGTCTCGACGCCTTATCGAAATCGACTTCGACAAAAATCTCAGATGGGCCTATCACTTCATCGCTTTGGAGATTTCGGACTCCCGAAACCTTTTTCAATTCCGTTCTGACTTTTCCAATGGCCTCATCGAGTTGAGCAGTATCTGTGCTGCGAAAAGTTGCATTGATGGCAAACCCTACCGGCGGGCCATTAATCACTTTTTCATAAGAGAGCTTTTCAACGCTGGAGGATTCAATTTTATCAAGTGCTGCTAAAAATTCAGTGTGAGAAACGCTATATTTTCCGAAGTCACTGGCATAGATCGTCAGCATTCCTACATTGTCACCGTCTTTGGCCTTGGGATCATTTGGGCCGGCCTGGATAGCACCAGAACGAGCAACAATATGAGAAATCCAATCTTTGGAAATTTTGCTTTGAATTTTTTTTGCTAGTGCTTCCATGGCATTTTGAGTTTTTAGTAATGGTGTTCCCCGCTTCATCTCAACTCGAGCAAAATAAATTTCTGTTTGCTCGGCCGGAAAGAGCTCGAAGCGGTTGAAAACGGCCATAAAAAGAAAACTCGTGGCGATGGCCACTAAAAACCCAATTGCAACGACGTAGCGATTGCGAACACACACTTCCATAAACTTTTCAAACTTATCGATAAAACCCTGGAACCAATCACCTTTATGCGTTTCTGAAACTTCTTGGACTTTGGCGCCTGAATAAACTAAGCGCATCGGCAATAAAAAAAAGCTTTCGACTAGACTAAACAAAAGGGCCGCGGTGACTACGATCGGGATATACTTAATAAATTCTCCCATCACCCCTTTGGTAACAAGCATGGGAAGAAACGCAGCAATAGTTGTCATTGCAGTGCAGGTAATGGGTAGCCATAAACTTTCAATAGACTTTAATGCAGCTTCTCGAGGAGATAGCCCATTTTGTCTTAAGCGAGTAAAGTTTTCGCTGATGACCACACTGTTATCCACCAACATTCCAAGGGCAATCACCAATGCCAAAACTGTAATCGCATCGATATTCATATCAAAAAAAGGCATCACACCAAATGTGCCAAAAATGGCCAGAGGTAAAGAGAGAGAGGCCATAACTCCAATGCGTCCGGGAAGAAAGATTAAGAGAAAGACCACTACTAAAATTAGGCCAGTGACAGCATTGGAGAATAGAATATCGGTGCGGTTACGAACCTTATCTGCCTCGTTATTATAAGTGACAATTTCAAATTCATCTTTGTAAGTTGCCTGAAAACGTTTGATTGTTTCGCTCGTTTCTTCAACCAGAGCAAGTGTATCTGCTCCGCCTTTTTTGGTGACAACGACTAGGGTCGCCGGTTGGCCATTATGAGACGTTAAGATTTTAGGTTCGCTGTGAGAGTCATGGATTGCGGCAACATCTTTGAGTAAAATTGATCGCCCTGAAAAATTTGACCGGATGGTAATATTGGCCAGCTCTTCTCGGTTTTTAATCTTTCCTTCAGCGCGAACAAGAAACATATCCTCTTGCCCCTTTAGGTCTCCTGCCGGAATATTTACATTCCGAGCTCGGATTTCTTTGAGAACCTCTTCGATACCAATGTGATTTTGGGCCAATTTCTCGGTGTCTAAAAAAACCCTAAACTCTCGCTTAGTATATCCCACGAGCCGAACGCCCAATATTTTCTTATTATCTTCAAGCTCCGTTTTTAGTGCATCTGCGACGAGATCTCTTTTGCGATCAATGTTTTCACCTATGACTGCCAACTCAATTGCTGGAAATTCCTCAGATTTTAGTTCGGTGAACTCGGGGTCTTCTTGCAAATCTGTCGGCAGATCACTAACCCTATCAACAGAACGCTGAAGATCGGCCATGACTTCTTGAACATCGTAGTTATCCATATCCACGCGCACCACGAGCTTACTTAGACTGGGCTGCGAGATAGACCGAACATCTTTGATTCCGGTAACAGTGCGAATTTCATCTTCGATTGGTTTTGTAATTTTAGTTTCAATATCTTCTGGAGTTGCGCCTTCATAGCGGGTTTCAATTGTGGCCGCAGCAAAATCTACAGCAGGAAAGGACTCGTTATTGAGTTTGGTCATTCCCAAATATCCACCGATTAAAAGAAATAAAGTACAAATCAGCGTAAACTTACCATTTCTAATAAAAAACTCAGTCAGCTGATTCATAAAGCGATCCTATTAAATGAGCAGGGTGTCTTTGGAAAAATTGATAAATAATCGAAAAGAGTATTTAAAATACGGAGCTGAGTCTGAACAATCGAGAGTTTGCTGGACAAGAAAGCATCTTGATCTTGAGTCAACTCAGTAACACTCGCCCTGGCCTGTTTAAATTTTTGCTTCATACTAGCGGTGCGAATTTTTAATTTATCACTGTTAACCCTCTCCGCTTTGATAACATTTTGCAGGATGAGGATAGATTTTTTGATTTGCTGATGACCGGCATCCATTTCAGCAACAAGCTTTTGCCCAAAAGCTTTGGATGATTGAATCGCAAGCCGCTTCTGCGCTTCGGCGCTTCTTTTTGTGGACTTTCCCAAAGGAAGAGTCAGCTGCAATCCGATTCGATTTCCTAATCGGTTATTTTCGCTCTGATCATCAAAAGCATCGGAAAAAGTCCCTTCTGCTGGATAAGATGGACTATCAACTCCCGTGGAACTCACTCCTGCGATGAGTTTAAGATCCATTTGCTTTCGGGACTGAGCAAGAACTCTGAGGGCCTCTTCTTGTTGATTTGCTAGGGTCACCAGTTCATCGTAAAGACTGAATTCCTGCGGAGGGCCAGAGAATTGCGAGATCTCCCCAATACATTGCAAAACACTTTGGACAGTTTTATCAACTGGTGGATAGCTTAATGTAATATCTTGACCAGAAAACGATGGCAGAAAAATTTTGAGCTGCTTTATTAAAAGCTCCCGTTCGTAGCGAAGGAGCTCCACTTGACCTTCTCTGGAGGCCGACTGGCTTTCAAAACGTGCGACGTCCCCCCGATCAGCAATGGAATCACGAAAACGCTTACGCGCGTCTCTCGTTTGCACTTGGGATTGCTCTAGCAACTCTTTACTAAGATCAAGTGATTCTTCGTTGGCCACCAAGCTCCAATAAAGTCTTCGAAGAGCAATGGAAAACAAATCGGTTTGAATTTCAGATTGAAGCTTTTGCTTTTTTACCTCCAGCGATAAATTTGCATGCTGGGCGGATGTTAAGCGTCCAAATAAATTTTTCCAAAGATCCAGGCCCAGTTCCACATCCAGCAAAAGCGTCGAGCCCTGTCTCACTAGGCCTGGCGCTGTTCGCTGATCCGCACCCGCCATGACACTCAAAGAGAGACCTTTGTAAAAATTTTTCCTCACTCCAACTTGCCCCTGCAGTGTCGGCGAAAAAACAGGCGCAAAAGAAATCAAAGGAAGCTCGTTAGTTTCTCGCCGTTCAGCTCCCGCAAATAACTGTGGACCAAATTGTTCCTCAAATTCTAATAGCTTAATTTTTGTCTGAAGAAACTGTGCTTCTATTTCCCTTAAACTTGGAACGGCCGAGGATTTTGCCGCTGCTAACAGAACTTTTTCACTTACAGTGACGGACCACGCAGCTGATGAACTAAAAATGACCAATGTAATTAAACCTAAAATCGAAAATGCTCGCATAAAAACTCACTTCGCTATTAAAACAAACGTTTGTTTTAAACTAACCCCACTTTTGGAGAATAAAAAGCGTAAAATGAGTGAGATTTACTTTTTCTGAGTGATGAGAGACATATTTTGAATTTGATATTTTTGGAACAAATCCAAAAATAAGGCAACCCGCTTGTAGCGCACATTCTGGTCGATCCGCAGCTGAACTAAAACTTTTTTATCAAGGGTTTGTAACTGACGGCCTAAGTCTTCTATCGCAATTTTCTTCCCTTGATAGGCAATTGAATCCGCTGACACTTCGACAACGATTGATTCCTCTTTTTTTCCCTGCCCGGCGCCCTCTTGTGTTTCGGGAAGTTCTAAAAGCAAGGCCAACTCATCCTTTTGAAACTTTGTTGAGACTATAAAAAAAATCAAAAGAATAAAAACCACATCAATCAGAGGAGTTAACTCCATTGAAAGCTGGTCGCGTTTGGATTGCCTTGCCAATTTAATCTCCTCTTTTTTTCCTAGAAGGCCTTGAAATCAGAGAACTCTTAAGCACGCCTATAAAGAGCTTTCATGCAAAAATTTTCCATCCGCTTTTCAATATCTTCCAATAATCCAGACAAGTAGCTATGTCCTATAAAATGCGGAATCGCGACAACAAGTCCACCGATGGTCGTTAATAGGGCCATGGATAGATTTCCGGAAAATTGTGATGGATCTATATTTTGTTGACCAGAGATATTCTCAAATGCGCCTTGAATTCCTACTACCGTTCCCAAAAGCCCCAACAAAGGGGCAATTCCCGCTATAATCCGAATAGCATTGAGTCCAAACTCCAAAGAATGGGTTTTCTCCCGAATAGCATCTTTGACCATTTCAACGGGCATATGAGCTCCGCTATCTGATTTTAGGTCTGCAACAATTTCTTGAGAATGACTTTTTAAATCTTTTTGATAGCTAAGAAGAGAGAAGAGTCGCCACAAAATAAAGGTCAATCCGACAATATTCATTATGACCAACAGGTACATAATAGGGCCGCCTTGCTGGACATAATCGATTAAGCGCATTGTATTCTCCTATTAAATTCATATCACTGCGCGAGCGTTTTCTCAAAAAGAAGAGAGCCGAGTATGACTCCACAAATACCCTGCCCAGGAAAAGTATTGTCTCCTATAAAAGAGAGCCCTTCAACTTTTGATTCATGAGTTTTCATATCCCAAGGGTAGCGAAAATTTTCCACAGGAATTCCGCCCACCTGGCCGTCCTCCCGGCGAGTATAGTGGTAAAAAGTCCGGGGAGTTCCGTAGGCCACAACCTGCAAACTCTTTATTCCAAGATAAGCAAAATCTCGACGAAAGTGGTCCAAGAGTCTTTCCCCAAAGAGCTCTTTCTGTTGCTTATACTCATCTTCACTCAGGAGAAAAAAATTAGCGGGGAGTCGATGAACGCTTAAGGTTGCCGTGATTTCTCCAGGCTGAACTCGGAGCTTATCTTTCGGCGATGAAAACGAAACAAAATACGAAGTGGCCTCCCCTAGAGGGGAGGGCAGATGAACTTGATGGTACTGGGCCTCGGGATGATCTTCAGTTTCTAGCAAAAAGTAAGCAGTAAAAGCACTCCAACACGCCGGACGCTTAAGGCCTTGATGGCCAAGCATTTGATTGATTTCATTGGATAAAAAATTTCGACTTTCAAAAGCAGGAACTGACGAAACGACTTGATTAGCAGTGAGCGTTTTTTCCTTAGCAAAGCCCACGTGAAAACTTTTAGAATTTTTTTTTACCTCGCGAACAGGGGAACGAAGAAAGAGTTGACCTCCTCTATCCACAAAACAGTTTTGAAGAGATTGGCAAAAACCTTTCATTCCTTCAGGCCAGTAATATGTTTCTTTAACGTAGCTCAATCCAAGGGCACCAATAGCAAAGGGAACAAGCTCTGGAGGAGACTGAGCGGTGATCAGAGACAGCTCTCGAATAACGTCATAAATCCCTGAAAGACTTTGGGACTCGCCGTTCGATCTTTTAGATCTATAAAATTTCCTGGCCACGGCATCTGTATCCTGAACCCAATGTTTGGCCAAAAAATAGGGCCGATGTTTAAGACTGTATTGAAAAAACTCTTTCCAATATTTAGGTGCAAGAGTTGGCGCTCTGGGAAGGTCGCACAAGAGTGGCCAGACTTTGTCATTTAAATCTTCTGCATGCTTCCAAAATTGAAAATGTTGGTCGTATGAAAATTCTTGAAAACTCTCCGCCAATTCTTTTGCAAAGCGATCACAATTGTTCCACCGATGAATCCGATGTTCACCACGATGGATCACCACTCCTGGATCAACTCGCACGGCCTCGGGTATAAGCTCGATTCGGGAAAAAAAATGATGAAGAGGCCTTCCTGGAGAAAAACCGGTGAGCGTCGTGGCCCCAACATCAAAGCTGCGCTTTTTATAAGAAAAATAAGAAGCACAGCCGCCAACTTTAGAGTGACTCTCTACAAGCGCTACCGAAAGACCTCTTTTTTGTAATAACAGTGCCAAAGACAGCCCTGCCATGCCCGCACCGACAATGCAGACATCAAACTCGGAGGTGGCATTCATGGAAACCTTGAATGGCCTTCGCAAGACCACTTTCAATTAAATCGAGGTCATCACTCCAAAGCCGATACAAAAACGTCTCTGCCGAAATTTTTTCTAAATCCAAATCAATAGAATCCTGGCGATGGAAAACCATTTTTTGTTCGGCTTGGTCGCTGTTGCTTAAATGGTGTTTAAGCTGTTCCAGACCAGATTTACCTTCTGTAAAGCATTCAACGTCTTGGAAGGGGAAATGAGAGCCCACAAAATCGTGAAGCTGTTCGGGTAAAAGAGCGTACACTAAGACTTTTTTAAAGGCGGGTAAGAAAGGAGCAAGAGGAATAAAAATCACTTCGATAGCATTGCTCTCAGAGTCTTTTAAATAAAAACCATAAGAACCGTCCCGATGTTTTTTCAGAGAAAACGGATTGTGGCCATCGTTTTTAAGCTGCTCAAATAGCTCATCAACCTCCTGCATAGAAGAGACGACTATACCCACATGTTGAGGATGACCTGCGGAAGAATCTTTATCGTTTTTTTGATCTTGACCGCTGGCCTCGCGCTTTAAAAAACTCAGCGTCGTGCCGTTAGAATACACCATCGTCCAATCGGGGTCCGCAGGATAATAACGGGAGAAACCCAAATATTTGGTATAGAAACCAATGGCCCGCTCTAAATCGAAAGCTGGTAAAGCAATATGCTTTATTCCGAAAAATTGTGTCATTTGTCTTGATATTGTCAGCTCTTTACTGAAATGAGAAGAGGAGAAATGACCACTCACTCTGCGGCCTTTCTTGTACTAGGAAATCAACTTTTTGGGTTTCATTCTTTCAAAAAATATCGAGAGCTTCCTTTTTTTATGGCCGAAGATAGGGGGCTCTGCACGCATTTCAGATACCATAAGCATAAACTCGTCTACTTTCTTGCCAGCATGCGTGAATTTGCAAGTGATTTGAAAAAAAAAGGCCTTGACCTTACCTACCATGAATTAAAGTCGGAAAATGAAGACTATTTCGAAAGGCTAGCTCAGTTTTGCCATCGAAAAAAGATCTCGACTCTTCATCTCTATGAAATCGAAGACAAGTTTTTTGAATCTCAGCTCTCTCAATGGGCAGAAAAAGAAAAGATTGATCTCGTTATAGAGCAAAGCTCTCAGTTTCTTTTTTCCAGAGAAGATTTCAAGGCCTACCTAGCAAAGAGCAGGCGCCCATTGATGAAGAATTATTACGAGGAGAGACGAAAGCGAACTGGATATTTGATGGAGGATGAGAGGCGTCCTATCGGAGGAAAATTTAGTTATGATGCCGAAAATAGAAAAAAACTTCCCAAGACTCTTACACCACCGGACGTAAAGTTTCCGTTCCCAAATGATCAATCTCGATTAGAAGTGGTTAAAAAATTAGTCGATAAGGAATTCTCATCACATCCAGGTAGAACTGAGAATTTTTGGGCACCAGTTACTAGGCGTCAGGCCTTAAATTGGCTGGATTGCTTTTTGAAGAAACGATTACAAAATTTTGGAACCTATGAAGATGCTCTTTCTCAAAGGTCGCCTTTTCTATTTCATTCTGCCCTCTCCCTGGCAATGAACATTGGACATTTGGATCCCAAGGAAGTCATAGAAAAAGCGATTAAACACTATGAAAATGATTCCTCGATTCCCCTGAACTCAATTGAAGGCTTTGTTCGGCAAATTATGGGATGGCGGGAATTCATTCGCGGTATCTACCAAAATTTCTCCGATCAACAAGAAAAAAGTAACTTTTTTGGGAACCAGAGAGGCCTGACTCAATCTTGGTATGACGGAACAACAGAAATATTGCCTCTTGATTTGGTAATAAAAAAGACTCAGCAATGGGCCTATTCTCATCATATAGAGCGCTTAATGATCGTCGGAAATTTGATGACCCTTTGTGAAATCAAACCCCAAGAATGTCATCGCTGGTTTATGGAAATGTATATCGATAGCTCTGATTGGGTCATGGGACCCAATGTCTACGGTATGGGAATCTTCAGTGATGGTGGTATCTTTGCGACAAAACCCTACTGCGCCAGCTCAAACTACATGCGAAAAATGGGAGACTACCCCAAGGGCGAATGGGAAAATGTAGTCGACGGGCTCTATTGGCGTTTTATCGATAAACATCGAAGCTTTTTCGAATCCAATCCCCGCACACCTTATGCGATTGCAAACCTCAAAAGACTCAAGCTTGACCGTAAGAAAAAAATTTTCGAGGCGGCTGAAAAATTTTTAGAACAGCATACTAAGTAGGTTCTTTTTTGTTCTTATAATAACGGTAGAGCCGAGGCGCCACAAAAAAAATCAAGATACCTAAAATAAGAACCGCGATTGCCATTTTTACCTCTCGCAGCACTTCAATAATCACTTCTCCATAGAAGGCCACAAGAATCACTTGAGTCGGTACTGAAAGAAGTGCTGCCAAACCATCAATTGTGACAAACTTCCACAAGGGAATCTTAAGCAGGCCACAACTCATATGGCCTGGAAACCTGAGCCCAGGAGTAAAGCGAAAGATACCACAGGCCCATGCACTATACCGATTAAACCACGAATTCATTTTTTCAAAGCGGTCTCGCCCTATGCGCTTGTGAAAAAACTTGGTTTTAACGATTTTTTCTCCAAACATTCGCCCAATGAAATAGATCAAAATATCTGAGCCCATCACCGCTAAAAAACAAACGGTTGCAAGGGTAAATAATCGTACAGACTCTGCTCCGGGATAGGGAGGCGGAAAGGCCTCCGGAGATCGGCCCATGTAGGCCACCAATCCTGCACTGACCAAAGTCACTTCTTCAGGAATAGGAAGACCAAAACTACTCGCAGTCATTAGAAAAATGATTGTAGAATAAACAATTGCAGGTGAATAAACATATTGAGAAAAAAGCTGGAGAAGTGAATCCTGAGAAAAGTTTTCCAAAATCATTTGAGTAAATCTTTTTTAAATCTTTATCATGGAAATAATACAAGACCAAACGAGGAGTGCACTTGGTTCTAAAAAAAGTAGCAATTGCTGGGGCGAGCGGTTTTGTCGGCCAAGCTTTAGTCAAGGCACTGGACTCTTTAAAAACCTATGAATTAGTTGGCATAGGCCGCTCAAACCCACCATCTGAGATTGATGATTTAATGGAGTGGCGAAGATGCGATCTTTTTAGCCTAAAAGATGCAGAATTGGGATTAAAAGGAATCGACATTGCCTATTATCTCGTTCACTCCATGATGCCATCTGCAAAACTTAGCCAAGGTCATTTTAGCGACTATGATCTCGTAGCAGCAGATAATTTCGCGCGGGCAGCAAAGCAAAATGGAGTCCAACAGCTCATTTATCTCGCAGGAATTTTACCTGAAGGGAGCTCTCAAAAACTGTCGTCTCATTTAAGGAGTCGGTGGGAAGTTGAAAAATTACTCGCCAGCTCCGGCATTCCTCTTACGACTTTGAGGGCCGCATTAATTATTGGGGGACTCGGCTCCTCCTTCCTGATTCTTCAAAAATTAGTTGAGAAAACTCCGATTATTCTCTGTCCCCCTCAGCTCAATACGGATAACCAGCCGATAGCTCTTTCTGATGCAATCCTCTACTTGACCAAATCTTGTGATAACCGGGCCGTTTTTGGAAAAACCATTGAGATTGGTGGACCTGAAATTGTGACCTATCGGCAGCTCCTTCAACATATGACTGAGGTCTTAAAGAAAAGGCGACTGATCCTGCGAGGCCCCGCATTTCCCATTAGACTTGCGAGCTGGCCTATTTGCTGGTTAACAGGTGCGCCCTATAAGCTAGTGGCCCCGCTTCTCGCCAGCCTGAAATATTCCATGACCGTAAGAGATAAAAGCTTTGAAACACTTTCCCCCCATCCAAGATTGACTTTGAAAGCATCTCTCGCTAAGGCCTGCCGCGAGCATTTGAGAGATCAGAAACGAGGAGAGAGCCCGGTTACTTATCAAAAAAAAGGGGCCAGATTTGAGCTCAAAGATGTTCGCTCAATCCAGCGCCTCCCTATGCCACCCAACTCCTCTGCCAGATGGGTGGCCCAGGAGTACCTGCGCTGGCTGCCGAGACACCTGCGCTTTATTTTAAAGGTGAGCGTGAGAGGACCTTGCGCGCACTTTTTTATTTTCAACCTCCCTTGGCCGTTACTTATTTTAGAACTCAGCCCTGAGCGTAGCCAAAAAGATCGGCAATTATTTTATATTCGAGGTGGACTCTTGGTTCGCGAAAGTTCTCCTGAAGGTGACCGTAAAATTGACCGAGGTCGGTTAGAGTTTAGAGAAATGCTCAACAAAAGTTGTATTATTGCGGCCATTCATGAGTTTCGCCCGCGTGTTCCTTGGTATATTTATATCTATACTCAGGCATTGATTCATCTTTGGGTGATGAAGGCCTTTTCAAGACACCTTGCTAGAACCAATCCTTAGGAGAATTTATGTGGGAGAAATTAAAAGATGCAATGCCTTTTCAATTTCAAGATTTTATCTCGCAGATGAAACCAAAAGCGGCCTCATGCCTGCCGTTATTGGAACTGACGCCAAAATTATTTGATTTCTGGAAAGAGAGTTCTGAAAACAATCGGCAAAATTTAATTGGAGACATCAATGAGTATCTCCCAATTCATATTTCGTCAGTGGAAGACTGGAACTCTACGATTGAAGGGAAAAAATCCCAGAAGATACTCGGCCAGGGCGTATTAGAAATTTACTTCTCTCAGCTTTATTCAAATGACGGTCAGTTCTTAGATCTTAGATTGCAAAATTTTCGAGTCCTGGAAACACAAGAATTGGAATGGAAACCCTCAAAATATATCTACCATTTCCCAAAGAAGTTTCGGTCTTCTTTGCTCGAGCTCTATCGAGGGTTTTATTGTGAAGACGAACAGAAATTAGAACAGGCCTTGCTCGATTTGAATTTAATGAATTCGGACGATTCTCCTGAGACGAAGATCGAACTTAAAAATCTAATGATTCAACATTTTGGAGAAGGAAAGACTGCGCCAATTTCTTTTGAAATCGAAAAATTTAAAACGTCTTTTTTTCAACTTTTCGATTTCTTTGCTCAGCATGAAAAAAAAATCCCCGCTGATTTTTTCTTTTTAGGCCTCTATCTTTTCTCGCTGTATCTGAATCTCAATGAGATTTCTGGAAAGTTTCCCGTGCGAGAAATCTTTCTCGCACGAGACCAGGCCTTGTCTGAGAGGAATACGATAAGCTCTTAAAGTTAACTCTTAGGCTTAACTTTTACGCTACAGCCATACTCTGGAGGAGAGGCCTTAGTGACTTTTTGTCCAGAAAGGACTTCGTTAATCGCATTTTTAAAATACGGCACATTTTTTACATCTGCGATTTCACTAGGATCGGTACTGTCTAGAGAATCGACTCCGCCTTCATAAAGAAGATTTCCTTCCTTAGAAACAATAAAAAGATGCGGAGTCGTTTTAGCACCGAATAGGCCTGCAAGCTCACCTGATTCGTCGAAAAGATAAACAGAAGACTTTGCACCGAGCCCTTTCTTTGAATAAAACTCTTTTTTCACTGCCTTGCTGTCTTTATAACTAGAATGATCGAGGTAGGCAGAATTAACAGTCACCCAAGTTACTTTTTTATCTTTGCCCGCATAAGACTCTTGGAGTGTTTGCATATTTCGGTATTTAGAGTGGTAGTGCTTAACAACATAGGGGCAATCAAAATTAAACCATTCAAAAACCACAGGACGACCGTTTTTGAGAAGTTCTTTCAAGGAATAACTTTTTCCATCGCTCCCTTTAATTCCAGAAAAGCTAGGAACCTTCTCGCCGATCTTAATTTCGGCCCTACCGGCCACCGAAAACAACATGAAAAAACTCGCTATTAAAAATTTCATTTTTCTCCCCTCATAGTTAAGAATAAAATACTAATACAAAAAATCTCTAGGCTTGGAACTCAAGGGTCTCCAACTGAACGCCAGTGCCGAAACAAGACCGAATCCCCAAAGTGAACCAAATCCAATGAGAGCATGCACTCCATGTATTGGCCAATAACTATAGAACAGCACTTTTCCGATCAAACATGTGGCCAAAAGACCCAGAGCAGTTCCCATACCCAAGGCCATGAAAAGAAAAAGTGAATAGAACCAAAAGAGTTTCCATTTAAGCTGAGCTGTGGTGACCCCAATGGTTTGATAGAGAGCATTTGCGCTCTGCTCGGAAAGCGCCTGATGCCTGATGATGGCAAAGAAGACAAAAAGACCGGCAAGGCCCGCCAAGGCGCTCATCACATACACTGCCAAAAGCATCGAAGAAACAAGCGAGGTGATTTTTCCGATGATTTTCCGAACATCAACCACACTAAGATTTGGAAATTCTTGGATAAGTTGAGTTTGCCAGGTCATGATCTCGCCACCCGGGGGAAGAAAAAGAGAGACTAGAAAAGTCTTCGAAAATTCTTCCAATACACCCGGCTGCATTTGTAGAAAAAAATTGGGGCGAAAGCTCAGCCAATCAACCTTACGGATGTTTTGGATTTTACCAGTGATAAGCTCACCTTCTACTTCGAGTCCTAAGCGGTCACCCACCGACAGGCCTAATCTTTTAGCGTAACGAAACTCAACCGAAATTCCTGGCGGGCCTTTCCTTTGTAAATCGAAAGGCCGACCTTCCAAAATCTCCTCCCAGGATTCCAGCTTTTGCCGGTACGATAAATTGATCCCGCGATCTTTAAGGCGACCTTGCTCTTCTTTTTCCCGGGAGCCTTTGGTAGCTGTCTCCCACTTATCAAGGGCCACCCCGTTTACGGAGAGAAAGCGTCCGCGGACCATGGGTGAAAGGGATTCGCTTTCAATGGGAGATTGCTTAATCCAGCGCTGCAGTTTTTTGACTTGATCCGGCTGGATGTTAAAAACAAAAAAATCGGGCGTTTTCCAAGATTTATTCTCAGACAAACCCCATTCCCATTCCAGTCCTTGAGGAACTTGCCCGACTAACGTCAAAAGAAGCTGCACCAGTGCAAGACCTAGAAACAAAACAAAGTGAGAGCGCTTTTTTCCCAAAAAATCTTTAACGCCTAGATAGAAAGACAAAGACCGCAAATGAATCTTTTTGTGGCGTATAAGAGATTCCAAAAATTTATGTCCTGCGGTTTGAACTCCAAGCGCAAGAGCAAACGTTAAACTGATGGCCGCTGAAAAAAAGAACCCTAACGTCAAAGAGCGTGAATACCATATGGCCGCCCCGGTAAAAAAAAGAAGGCGGATCAGCGAAAACCACCATCTTGATTTATCACTCTGTTGCGATTGCTGATTGGAGTCTATTTCGGTACTGAGAAGGGCCTTTGGTGAGAGTTTTCTCATCTCAAACAAACTGGGCAATAGAAAAATTAAAAACATCGCTGCAAGAATGACAAACAAATCCCAGCGAAAGACTGCTGAGTAAGAAAGATCTATTGGTACATATTGATTGAGAACTAAAGAAAGAATGGGTGTGGCCGCCAGGAATAACAATGAGGCCAAAAAATAAGCTGCTAACAATGGCCAAATGATTTGATTGATAAGATCAAGACTCAACTGCCTAGTCGTCGCACCACAAAGCTTTAAAAGTGCAAATGATCGAGACTGAAGTTTCCACAGACCCTCTAATAAATAGTTTACCCCAAGCATTGAGAGTCCTAACCCAATCAAACCGATAAGGGCCAAAAAATCCTTTAAGTAACGAAAGACTCTCCCGATATTTTGAGAACTCTCGTTGGCCAGCTTGATTTGGATCTGAGGATCAAAAAATTTCTCTTTAAGGATTTTTTTAAGATTGGCCCATGGGATCTCCTGAGTGCTGGCAAAATGCCACTCTCTCGAAACAAGAGAATTTGGAGAAATAAGTCCCGTTTTTTTTAACGCCTCAATAGATAAATAGACCCGTGGCGCTAGATCAAAGGATCGCCAAGACATTCCGGGATCTTGGGTGACAATATTAGAAATCGTTAAAGGTCGCACTCCAAGTTCGACTTGCTGGCCTTGTTTAATATCCAACAAAGGAACCAATCCCTCATCGATTCTTATTTCTGAATTTTCTTTAGTCGTAACGCTTTTTTGATGTTGAAATTCCATTTTTCCGTAAAAGGGATAGGTCACTCCTGATGCCCTCACCTGCACAAGTTGGGACTTCTTCCCGGAAAGGATCACCGAAAAAAGATCGTAGACTCTAACCATTTCTAAATCGTGCGTGCGAGCAAATTCTTGGAGAAATTGTTTCTCACCATCATCAAGAGGGCGCTTTGAAGATAATGCGAGGTCACTTCCCAGAATAACCTTTGCCCGACCGGCCAAAGTTTTTTGAAAAGACTCACCAATCCCTTCCAACATCAATAGACCAAAGAGACCGAAGGCCAAAATGAAAACTATCCACAGAACATGTTTACGGTAAAAAAAAAGAACTCGAAACGTTGCCCAAAGACTCAAGCCAGCACTCCATAGCGAAGCTCTCGCACAGAGTCGCATCGCCCTGCCAACTGTTTATCATGAGTGACCAATATAAAAGCGGGTTTATAGCTGTCCAAAAAGTCCCACAAAAGCGAGACCGTTTCCTCACCTGTGAGATCATCAAGATTACCAGTGGGTTCATCTGCCAAGACAACTTTAGGTCGATGAATCAGTGCCCGGCCAATGGCCACTCTTTGCGCCTCTCCCCCGCTGAGTTGATGAGGAAAATGGTGGGAGCGATCTTCTAGGCCTAATCTATGAAGCATATCTTTTGCGAGCTCATCTCCGTCATTTTTTTTCTTTAGATCCAACGGGAGCCGAACATTTTCCAAAGCAGTGAGGTGAGGAATTAAGTGAAAGCTCTGAAAAATCACTCCTACAAGACGACCTCTTTGTTTGGATAAGTCGTGCTCACTTAGCTGATGCAATCCTTGGTCTTGCAACCAAATTTCACCAATATCTGGTTTTTCAAGACCAGCGGCCAGAGAGAGTAATGTCGACTTTCCAGAACCTGAGCGCCCAATGATGGCCAGTTTTTCTCCGGCCTTTATGTCAATGTCGACTCCCTTGAGTACCTCGAAATTCTTTTTCCCTTGAGTAAAGGACTTGTGAACGCCTTTAAGTTTGAGCATTGATCCACGCTTCAATAAAAGGTTGAACGGTTCCAAGTATCTTCTGCTGACCTTTTTTATTGGGATGAATTCGGTCCGGAAGATTATACTCTTCTTTCATAGCAACACCTTCCAGTAAGAAGGGAATCAAAACAATCGAATTTTTTTTGGCCACTCGAGGAAAAATATCAGCAAATTGTTGTGTGTGCCGAGGGCCCATATTGGAGGGAAGTTGCATCCCCGCCAACATCACTTCCATCCCCTGCTTTTGGGCATAGGCGATTGCCTTGTTTAAGCGTTTCTCTAAACCTGGAAGGCCCAAATTCTGAAGCCCATCATTTGCGCCTAGGGCCAATAGCAATAAATCTGGATTTTGATTTTTTCGAGAGAGACGCTTGAGGACTGTCATTGCATAGGCAGACGTTTTGCCACTCGCGGAAAGATTGAGAACCCGAATGTTTTGCTGTGAATATTTTTTTCGTAAAGCTTTTTCAAGTAGGTCGGGATAAGAGTCCGCACGGGAAAGCCCATGGCCAGCACTTAGACTGTCTCCAATGACAGCAATCAGTAATTCTTGTTTTTTCGGTAGCCCCGGTGATGAAAAAAGACTGCCCGCGAACAGTAAAATGAACCATAAAAAAACGTTCATTTTTTTTCTCCATTCTTTTGGTCTCCATTGCCGGACATCAAGAACTCTTTTGTTTTTCGATTTCTTTGTCGAAAACCTTGTTTGATTGCCGGAAGAAAGGGAAGCACTAAATTCGTGGAGAGATTCCAAGACATCTCATCTCTGACAATTGTTTCGTTTCCTTTTCTAATAAGCCGGTGTTTGTGATGCCAATCCTTAAAAGGAAATGGAAGCTGCAAACCTTCATCCACAAAAAAAATCTCTTGTTCCGTTTGCTGAAACTCTTTTATTTCACTAATCCATTTTTGCTTTTTCCCCAAAAGGTTAATTTCTAAAATCACTTGCATCCCCGGAGACATCCCCTCAAATTTCAGGAGCTCTATCGGAGGAAAAACTGGCATAAGCGCCCTAAAGAGTGACTCGTCAAACTTTGACCAAACTTGAAGCAATCCCAGCGGGATGCAGCTCTCGGTATTGAGTTTGTGTTTATAAATTTTCATTTTTTTGTTTCTTTGTTTCCAACAAACGCACTTTCTCTTTGAGCTCGCCGATTTCTTGATAAATTTTATTGAGTTCTTTTTCTATAGTCGTGATCCTTTCAAACTTAGAGAGACCAGCATTGTCTTTCACCTTAAAATACTTTTCAGATTTGTTTTGAGATTCACCAAAAGTACTGGAACAAAAAATCCCAATCGATAGGATGATTGGCATGAGCATGACTTTACTGATTATTCTTTTCATAATGTTAACTTACTCATGGACGGGCGTTTGGCAAAGCTCAAAGGACCAAACTATAATCACTTTTGATGTCTATAATGAGAGTGATTTTTGTCAATTTTCTTATACTCTCGGGTTGTTCAATGTCTGAGTCGCAAAAAGAATGGGCCGAGCTCAGCTATTACAGCGATAATACTTTCAAAAATTTGGAACCTATGCCCAAAAGAGGACCATTTGACGTCCTGAAATGGCTCTTTAGCGGTGAAAAACAGAATTGGCCGGATTGGGTAGAAGTTCAAACCGACCACCCTCCAGTTTTTTACGACAAAAAAAAAGTAGGCCATTCTGTTGATGCGATTCGCTTATCTTTTATCAATCACTCTTCGTTTTTAATTCAAATTGCTGGCCAAAATATTTTGACCGATCCCGTCTATTCAAAACGTACCAGTCCCGTAAGCTGGGCCGGCCCTAAACGGGTTCACGCTCCTGGAATTCCATTCGAGGAGTTACCTCCTATTCATCTCGTTGTGATAAGCCACGATCACTATGACCATCTTGATTTCGAGACACTTTCTCGACTAAAGTTTGCAGAGAATGCCATTATCCTCACAGGATTGGGGGTTGGAAGACGTTTGAGTGATCTTAATCTCAAAGCAAAGATATTGGAGCTTAAGTGGTGGCAGTCGGTGGACCTAAAACTTGGACAGGCAACATTTGTTCCGGCCAAGCATTTTTCAGGAAGAGGACTCTTTGATAGAAATTCCACTCTTTGGGGAGGATTTGTTTTAGAGATTGCAAAACGTAAGATCTATTTTGCAGGCGATACTGGATACGATCAGAGTTTTTCCACTTTTCCAAAAAAGTTTCCCCATCTTGATCTTGCTCTTATTCCCATAGGGGCCTATCTTCCGCGCTGGTTTATGAGTCCGGTTCATGTTGATCCAAGTGAGGCCATAAAGATTCACCAAGACGTCAAAGCAGATTATTCGATCGGGATGCATTTTGGAACTTTTCAACTCACTGATGAAGCTCGAGAGGATCCAAATAAGAGGCTGAAAAAATTATTAACAGAGAATGACATCAAGAATTTCGCAACCCTCGCACCAGGCGAATTTCTTGAGCTCTAAGATAGCAATCATCGGCGCAGGGCATCTGGGCCAAAAGCTTTCGAAGCGACTGTCTCTGCAAAAAATATCCCATCTCATCACCAAGCGCAGTTCAGCTCCTTCAGAGCTTAGCAGCTTTCAAAGTTTTAGGACTTATGACTGGTACCGTGACCCTTTTCCAAAGGATTGCCTGAGTTGCCAGACAATTGTTTTAACGATTCCTCCCAGTGACCCAAGGTTTCTTCCAGCAGCAGCCGAATTTATTAAGAAAATCAAGAGCTCTTCCCTATTTTTGATCTATACAAGCTCCATTTCGGTCTATGGAAATTCTGGACCTCGTACAACCGAGGCGACCACCCCTAGTCCCGAGAGTGAGAACGGAAAAAAGCTGTGGACACTAGAACAAGAGCTAGGAAAGAGCCTGGCAAACCTCTGCATTCTTCGCTTAGGAGGTCTCGTTTCTAAAGAACGGCACCCAATACAGTCTTTACAAGGCAAAAAAAATTGTCCTGCGGGCAACGAGCCTATCAACCTTGTCCATATTGACGATGTGGTGACGTTTCTAAATCAAGTCATTCATCTTCAACTCAATGGAACATTTAATATCGTTTATCCGTATCATCCAATAAAGTCAGAATTCTATGGTCAGTGTGCAAAGGCCTGGAACTTAGCGCCTCCAGAATTTCTGGACCAAAAATTTTCAAGAAAGATTGTCGACGGCGAAAAAATCGTCCAACAAAGCGCCCAAAAGTATTTATGCTCTCAGCTTGACGGAACTCGTTAGTATTTTGGACAATAGGTTCATATGAAATATCATCTTGCCCTTTTATTTTTGCGCCTTACCGGCGGTGGAATCATGCTCGCGGCCCATGGATTCTCAAAGTTGATGAATTATTCCGCGATGTCTTCTTCTTTTCCGGACCCCATAGGTGTGGGATCTCAAGTGTCTTTAATTTTGGCGATTTTCGCAGAAGTCCTTTGTAGCCTCTTTCTAATCATTGGGCTTTTTACTCGTTTCGCTGCGATTCCCTTGATTGTGACTATGATGGTTGCAGCACTCATTGTTCACGGCTCTGATCCGTTTGCTCAAAAAGAAATGGCCCTCCTTTATGGCACAATTTATATAGCTCTTTTTCTGGCAGGACCCGGTCAGTTTTCCGTAGATCGACTGATGGGAAAAGGACGGGTTTAAAGTGAGTGACACTAGAGACATAGAACCAGAGATCTCCGTACAAGATCTCAAGGCCAAGAGAGACTCAGGCGAACAGCATTTTCTTTTAGACGTTCGTAATCCAGATGAATTCGAACAGGCCAATTTAGGTGGCCATCTCATCCCGCTTCCCATGCTTGAGGCGAGGGTCAAAGAAGTTCCAAAAGATCGCGAGGTGATTGTCCATTGCCGTTCTGGTAAACGAAGTGCGATTGCCGCTCAAATTCTTAGAGACAATGGGCATAAAAAAGTTTGGAATTTGAGGGGGGGGATTCTTGCCTGGGCCGAAGAAATTGACCCTGAATTGGATGCCGAATAAGCTTGTGATTAAGAATGACTGGGCAAAAGATGAGTTCATGATATGAATGTTATTTGGAAATTCTTCGCTATTTTGATTGTGCTGCCCGCTATATTGCTACCTATTGCTCTGGGAATCCTGGTACCCTTTAGTCTTTTCATGGATTAACGCGCTGAGTTGCCGCCCCCGAACTAAAATTTACCCGAATTTTCCCCGCGGCCTTGCCCTTGATGACTATTCTGCTCTATTCATAAGAAATGAAACAAAGCTTTGCCTTTTTGTTCACCATTTTCAGCTTGGGAGTCGCTGGAGCTGAAATCCCGGCCCTGAAAATCTTAAGCTGGTGGGACTATCTCGATCCTCAAACTGTGAACTCGATCTCAAATGGAAGTAGCGACCCATCTATTACGACTTACTCCCAAAATGACGAGGCCATCACAAAATTATCAGCACGCACTGAGAATCCAGATGTTGTCATTCTTTCTGGCCTTGCCCTAAAGGCCTTAAAAAATCATGGACTCTTTCTTGATGATCAAAAAATCGCCCAACTCGCTCGGACTAGAGACTACTATTCATTTTTAAAGGCCGATGACCTCAACTGTTTGCCCTACCTTTGGTCCTCTACAGCTTACTATATTCCAGACTCAGAAAAGCTCACAATTGAAAGACCAATAGAGCTCCGAACAATGCTTTCGAAATCGGCCCCATTTCCTATAACCGTTTTGGACGAACCTTTAGAAATTGCTCGCAGAGTTTTAGTCGAGACTTCAAAAAATTGTCTGATTCCAATCGATGGACCAGAGTCTAAAAAGTGTGCCGTCGCTACCATTCTTGATCGATACCGGCCCGAACATAAAAGAATTTTTTTCAATAATGACCTTATAGAAGCAATCGCAAAACATCCGAAGAACATTGTTTACGGCTGGAGTGGCGCTCTCATTCGAGCTGCAAAAAAAACAGGGGCCGATTTAGTAGCGCCTGAGACCTATCCCAGCGTAGACATCGATTATGTTTGTGTCATGAATACCTCAGAGGCCCAAAGGAAGCGGGCCGTGGATTTCGTTATCAAACTCACTGCCAAAAAACTTACCAGGAAGCATGCTCGAAAATTTCAATATTTCTCTCCTTATAAAGATCAGGAAGCGGTCATCGATCCTATTGGTCAAAAATTACTTAAAGAAACACTCTTAGCTCTGAAAAAAACGGCGCCTCTCAAGGCGAGCGCTCCATCAATGGAAATGCACCGAACGATCAATTCTTGGTGGAGAAAAATTAAGTTTGAAAAATAGACTGAAAAGCAAACTCATACTTACCCTACTACTTTGTTCTTTTGCTCCTGCAATCGTGTCCGTATATTCCCTACTTTCGTGGCAGGAGTCTCAAAACGAACGCTATCGTTTTGTAAAAAAAACTTCACTTCAGCACGCTAGGCTTACAATTTTTAACATCTTTCAAAAAATTCAAACGATGGCGGATTCTCTATCCACATCTCCGGAAGTTGTTAATTTTTATTCCCTGCCAGAAAACCTGAAAGAGTACGCCCTGAATACGCTATTTGAAAAACTCAACCAGTTAAGCTTTAAGGCCAACGAGATCGTTGGCCAGCGAATCGAGAATAAGGATGGAGAAATCGTCTTCCGAAATTCTTTTGAATCCTATTCTCTAGACTTTGCTCCAAAAGATGATTTGATTGAAATTAAGGTTTCTATTCAAAAAAAAGACTACATCCTTAATCGGGCAGTGCCTGATGAAAAAGCCGGGTCCCTCATTCTCCAAGTTTCAAAAAAACAGATCCAAAAGGCCCTTCCCACCTATATCGAACCACTTTGGAGAATAGATGCTCAGGGAATTCATTCTTTTGACCTCCGATTTGCTGATGAAAAATATCCACAAAAAGATGATCTTTTTTGGAGTTTTTTGATCCTCCTACTGGTCATCATAGTTAGTTCCTCATTAGGAATTCTTTTATTTCAGACGGAAGTTTTTTCACCCTTTAATAAACTTCTTCAAAAAATGCAGGGAAAAAAAATTATCCAGGTCGGACAGGCAAATGAATTCCAGATCTTAAATACAGCTTTTGATAATTATGTAGATTACACTCAAAAGAAAAACCAAATTCTACGCGACGAAGAAAAGATCACCGCTAGACAAGCCTTGGCCCGACAAGTTGCTCACGATCTTCGGGCTCCCCTGGCCGCACTTCAACACTCGTTAAAGTTGGCGAAACCTCAACGGTCCGAAGATAGAGATCTTGTAGGCAATTCTCTTTCAAGGATTCAGGGAATCTGCGAAGAATTACTTTTCCAAGGTCCCAATCGGCTGCTCAAATCAGATAGTACCTGCCTCATTATAGACAGCATTGAAAATATCGTTGCCGAAAAAAAAGCACAGTATCGACATGCTCCAAAGCTAACCATCGAGGTGCGCTACCAAAAAAGGGACCGCTTCTTATTTTCTCGAATTTGCCCAAACGATTTCGCACGCTGTCTTTCGAACGTTTTAGATAATGCGATAGAAGCAGAAGGTCACGTGGGGAAAATTGAAGTTTGTGTTGAAAAAACAAATGCCGATCTTGCTATTCTAGTGAGAGACAATGGCCATGGTATCGGTCCGGAAATTTTGTCTCAACTAGGCGATGCGCCCTATTCATCTAAAAAAACATCAGGCTCTGGGTTAGGGCTCTCGTATTGCTTTAAAACATTTCGAAGATGGGGCGGCGATATCTCAATAAGCTCGGATATCGGGAAAGGAACGACAGTAAAGCTTTCCCTCCCAATCGAACAACCAGATTGGATGCCCAGACAGCTGGATCTTTCAAACATCAAAAGAATTTTCATCATCGATGATGACAGCTGGCCTCATCAAATTTGGAGGAAACGGATTCAAACTATTGGAAGTGGTCAGTTTCAGATATTCGACTTTTATTCTCTTCAAGAGGCCAATGATTGGCAAAAAAACAACTCCTTTGCGATTGCCGATCTCATTTTATGCGACCATCAGTTTCAAGGAGAACAAAACAGTAATGGCCTAAAGTTTTTGTCGTCAATAAATGAGACCTCTCACTCCTATTTAATCACAGGACATTACGCAGATAGTGATCTTCAAAAAAAATGCAAACAGAGAGATATATCTCTTCTGCCAAAACATCTCATCGAAGATATCTTTTTGAAACACAGTCCACTTGGAAACGAAGTCATCCTAATTGACGACGATGATATAGTAAGAGAGCTCTGGAAGTATTCAGCAGAGCGTGCGGGAAAAAAACTATATGCCTTTCGGAGTGCCGAAGAATTTAGGGCCCATCCAAAATTTATAGCCCATGAAATACCAATTTTTGTCGATATCCATCTTGAGAAAGAGGATGGGAGAGAAATTGCGAGGGAGCTTATTGAGAAAGGGCATGTGCAGGTAAGTTTGGCATCTGGTGAGGGCGTGGGGAAAAGGCCGCCTTTCTAGTATAAACTTGCCCCTTTTAAACTGGCCCCTTTTAAACTGGCCCCTTTGGCCGATCGAATATAGTCCAAAATTTGCTGTAAGATTTTGTACCTTAGATTTTCAAGACAAAAAATTCATCATGCCTTCAAATTCTATTTTTTAGTATGAGAAGCAGTTCAGAGTCTGCCAAAAAACTGATTTAAATAAGTTGTTGATTATGAAAGCTAACATAGAGGTCGAGATGATCTTGGAGAGCAGATGCCTTTTTGGTCGTGCACCAAGTCCGACGAATTAGGCGATTGATGTTTGCCCTCAACATCGCCAGGGTGTGGTTAATACTAAAAAGCGGGTCTCTAATTAATTTTTTAAGCTCCCCTTGTCCAGCAATGGTTGATTTTGCTCCCAAGTATTTTACGTGGTGTGCATGTGGCAGGAGCTCTTTGATTTCTGGGGGATAGAGCTTGAGTTCATCGCTTTTAATGATGGCATTTTTAGAGACACTTTTTTTTATCTTAGTTAGAACGCTACGAATGCCCCTTTTTCTATGATCTGGGCGGTACCCGTATTTTTCGCGAGAAATTGCGGCTAGATGTCCAAATGCAGGCATGGAAGAAACCTTCAACGCCAATATTGCTCTAGTTTTTGATTGAACAACGACAGTTACCGAAAGTGGTTTGCATTTCGTATGCTCAGAGGTGATCAGATCATCCAGCTCAATTTCCATGAACTCGGAATTTTCTAAAAATTCTTTCTGCTCTAGTCGCGCCATTCGTGCCAGAAACTTCAGTTTTCTTTCAATCGTTTTCCGGTTGAGATTTAATATCATTGCAGCTCGTCTCTGGGATACTCCAGAGCATAGAAGGTTTTTCACCATGTGGTTTTTCTTGCGCTTCCGCTGACGGTAGCAAGGATCAAAAGTGGCAGTGGAGAACGTTTTTTTGCAACTATTACAACGGAATCGCCGAATTTTTTTACTGTCACTCTTGCGAGTAAACCACCCACAAAGTGAGAATTTCGGACTCTGGCATTTGGGACATTTGGTAGAGCACTGCATATAGGTGGCAGTGGCTGCAAGGAGCTGAAAAAGATAAAAAAGGTTAAGTCTTTAAAATTACTAGCGCCAATTAAGAGGGCCAGTTTAAAAAAAGTCAGAAGACCGCGACAACAACTCCCTCGCCTTCTTCTTCTCAATCAAATTCTCTGGCAAAATTGCTTCATCTCGAAGGTTTTTATCCACCACGTAATGAAGGATTTTTTCAAACTCCTGCTTATCGCCTTGGCGAGTGGCATAGTTTTCGGCATACAACACAAAACTTCCCAAATATTCCGGGGCCTGCTTGAAAGCTCGCTGAAAATTTTGCTTACTTTTCGCCATGCTCCCGCCTGCAAAACCAGGAGCGATCGCGTAATAAGCACCCCAATAGCGAGAAACTGCACCATAAAAGAAATCTGGGCTATATTTTTCGACAATTTGAATCATTTTTTTGATCTGGGCCTTCATCTTCAATTGTGTTGTGATGCCCGAAAGTTTGGCCCACTTTCCTAGATTTGCTGCTAACCAGTAAACAGCTGGAACATAACGCTTATCTAAAACGCCTAAGGCCTTATGCATTTTCACGCCGTCTTTGATCTGCATTTTAAATTCTTTATTGGTGGCCAAGGCCCTTTCGCCCCACATCGCACCTATTTCCCAAATATCTTTCTTTTCACTCGCACCCGTTGTGTGAGCATCTGCCATTAGGTAATAACCACGAGTCAAATAAACCAACACATCGAGATTTTCAGGCTCTGCATAGGCCAGAGTTTCAAAGTTTTTCAAGGCCTGGCGAAGCGATTCTCTCTCATGTCTCCGAGTCCAATGCTTAAGCGCATCTTTTCTGGTTTTCTTGAGCTGAACAGCCGATACAACTTTTTGGGGGTTAATCCAATCGAGACCCGTTCGGCGGTCAAGATCAGAACAAGAGTAAAACGAAAAAATAAAAAAAAGACCAAATAAAAATTTATCCATAACCTGAGATACTATCATCTATTTGGTTATAAACTCTGTAAAGGTGTTCAAAGGGTTAGCGCAAAGAGCCAACCCGAAAGGTCACTCCCAAAGAATATTGATATTCATAGTCTCTATGATTTGCAATATCTTCCGCAAAAATAGCCGTGACTCCTCCGGTAAGCGCAACTACATCTGCTATGGCCACTTGAACGCCAGTACCCGCATAAGGATCCCAGCGAGGTGCCGGGTCCTCTGAACGGCTCACTCCATTTTCAGTAATTTCTAAATCATTATCTCGGACCTGCATGCCTGCTCGAAGAAAAAAACCTAAATAGTTTCCGGCCTTCAAGGTTGAGCGCACCCCCAGCTTTCCCTTTTTACTGGTTTCTTTGACTTTGAGATCTTGATCGGGAAATTCTTCAGTATCAGAGGCATGAGTGACTTCGACTTCTCCTGATAATAATCGGGGGCCAAGTATCGCACGGACTCCTAAAAAGCTGCGAGTTCGATAGCGCGCTGGAAGCGGATAGAATTTTTGAACCCTTTCAAATCCATAAAGAGGCTCGATCGTAAACCAATCGTCTGCCGCCGTGGCGGATTGAGAAAACAAGAACAAACCAAAACATAAAAACCCAAGACTTCGAATCATAAACTCTATCCTTATCAAATGAGACCTACACAGCTAGAAAGTGCCTGAAAAACTTTTTTGGAAACAGAGTTGTGTTGGTATTTTTCTCGGAGTTCTTCCAATATAACCTTCACGAGAGGATCTTGCTCTGGGGGGACTTTTAAAATCTTGACTGCAACATCTTCCGCCAAGCAAAACAAAACACTAAGTCCCTCAGTGGCCTTGCTGGGGAAATTCGGAAAACCAACCCCATTTTGAGCACCGTGATGCTCTTTTATTAAACGATCAACTCCTAATGGGGCCTCGCGAAACTGCGAAACAGCATTTCCAGCGGCCATTGCATGCTCTTCAACAATTTTTTTCTCGTTTTCTGAAAATAAAGAATTATCTAGCTCACTCTGCGTATGAATCAACAGCATATCTTCTCGAATGAGCGACATATCGTGAAAGAGGGCCGCGAAGGTTAGCTTTTCCTTGTGTTCTTCTTGCCCCCATTCGATGACATCGATGAGACCGTTCGCTACAATGGCCACTAACTGGATACGCGCGAAACGATAATTTGCTTTCTTATCACTAACCAATTTCCAGTAATCCAAAAGTCTTTTATTGGTTTGAACATTTTTAGAGATCGAAAAAAGAAGAGACTGAGTTAATTGGACTGAATTGTCGTCAAACCCCATTTCCCTGACATGCTTTTGGATATAGTCGTAAGTGTGAGAAGAGAGCTCAACTCTTTTTTCGGTATCAAGACTGTTGTGTAGAGTTAGCGCCGTTTGTTTTGTAAAGTCTTCGGTGAACTCGAAAAGATAGCTTTCTGCGATAAAAAAATTTTCCAGTCCGTTCTCTAGATAGTACTGAATCGTTGCCTCATCAAAGGATTCTCCCGAGTGAATTCTTTTGACATATTTGAACTGTTCTCCATCTTTTTTGATTCGAATAAAAATGTCGCAACAGCTATTCTTCAGATTGAGAAAGTAGCTCACGGGGATAGGGATATAAGTTGGACCATCTCCTTCGGTCTCCTGGATATCGTCTTCTCTCAAATGCTTGAGAACCTCCACTACTGAATTGGGATTCACTTTTTCTTCTAAAAAAACGGCGTCACGGCAGAGAAACTTTGCCTCACCAATAACAACAAATGGGATAGCACAATTTGTTTCTTGGAGGTGGTCTGCTAGGAGGTGGGCGGTCTTTTCCGAACCAATTCGGGAATGGGTGACAATGGCCTCGGTGTCCGGAAAAATCTTGAGCATCTCAATTCCGTCTTCAGCCGATTCTCTGACGATGACTTCTTTTTTCAAAAAGGTTTTAAGATTTAGCACCAAAGCATCTCGTTTAGGGCCTGGGCTTTCGATCAAAACTATTTGTGGCATAAGCTTTCTGAAATCTCGTGATTTTCGTTTATTTGTAGTATATTAGGACCAGGTTTGAGGATATTTCGGGTGTCAAAACTTGCCTCAGGGCTTGATAGCTGCAGACTTTTCAGCTACAACTTGCCCTACGCAGACAACGAACCGAATACTTCGGTCCTAGACGAAAGAGAGTGCTATGCAATATTTGGGTGGAGGCCTGATGAACGACAACAAAGAAAATATCCATATCTCTATTACAGATGGCTTCTCCGTCGAAAAAGCACTTAAAAAGTTTAAGAGACTTTGTGATTCTTATGGAATTATTAAAGAGTACCGTAAACGTGAATCCTACATGAAGCCTTCAGTTAGGCATAAAGAAAAGCTAGAGGCAGCAGAAAAGCGACGTAAGAAAGCAATCATGAAATCGATGAAATTCAATAAGAAAATTTAATGAATTGAAAAGGAGATCGGCAGTTATTGACCGATCCCCTTATTGCTCGATGACTTATTCTAAATTACTCTGCAACCTCTAAGCGAGTTGCTTTTTTATCCAACTTATAAAGCTCTAAACTCATCCGTTGCTCGCTCCTAGAAGAGCTTGGCGTTGATGACATGATCCACTGCGACTGCTCAGACTGAGACGAATCACCCGCTCCGTTATCCGGCTGAAGCTCTGGGAGAGTGAAAACACTCGAAAGATCAAAGAAGGCCGAAAGACCGTTGCTTCCAGCAACTGGGCTCACATAAACCCCGGCCGCTCCTGGAATTCCTTTGATTCTAAACGAAGGCATCAAAACTTGTTCTCCCTTAACTCTCTGACCAATTTTATCAAAGTGCTTAATAGGAACCGCAAATCCAACAATCGTCGTTCCTTGAGACCAAGAAACGTAAAGTTTCGATGGATTGTTACCATTTCCAGTCGGAATATCGAGTTCCACTAAGTCCTGACCCATTCCAAAGATTGGCAGAGGTGAACCATTAGGAAGGACTCCGCGACTTCTCTCAAGTCTAGAAACGGCAGAAAGATTGATTTCAATTCCGACTAGATTTTTACTTGTTCCAGACATTACAAAATAACCGACGACTTCATTTCCTTTAGGGTGGCGAATCGGCACTGAAAGCGATGGCAATTTTAAGTTATTAATCTCAAATTCTGCTTCAATACTGGCGTAGACTTCTTTACCATCTACATAGGGCGTCACGCCCACATCTTTTACGACAGGTTTTTTGCTACCGCACCCTACTGCCAAAAAGGCCAATAAGACGACAGTCCCTAGTAAACGTTTTCTTTGATTAATCTGCATGCGTTCTCCTTAGTTGATTTTGCACAGTGTCATTCTACGAACTATTCGGACGCAGTGCAAAATGCTCAAAATTGCCGGAGCTTGCAAATATATTGGGCACTATTTTCCGTAACTGATTATAATCCTCCAATGAAACACCTTAAGGCCTCCTTCTATTTCGACTACCTCTCCCCTTTCTCTTTTTTTTTCTGGAAACGATTGAAAGAGCAGCATTTTTGGTCTGATAAAGTTGAGTTCACCTTGCGTCCCATTATTCTGAAAAAAATTCTCGACCACTGGGGACAAAAAGGTCCTGGAGAGATTGCTCCAAAAAGAGATTATATCTTTCGCTACCTCCAGCGCTTAGCGCGAAAAGGAAATGACAAAATCGTGGCCCCTCCGGAGCATCCCTTTAACTCTCTCTATGCTCAGCGAGTTTCATTAGTTGAGGTTTCTGGTGAGCGGCAACGAGAAGTCATAGATTTTTTGTGGTCGCTTTGCTGGGAATGCGGATTTGATTTGGCCGATCCGGATTTTTTAGAGAGGCAGCTGGAAAAGCAATTCGGCAAAGAAGGGATTTCCATGTGGGAAAAGAGTTTTTCTCGCTCAAGCAAAGAGGCCATTCGGCGAAATACAACGGATGCAATCGCCGAAGGAGTTTTCGGTGTTCCGACTGTGGTTTTTTCTCGAAGTGGTCAAAATCCAGGTGAACTTTTTTGGGGACTAGACTCAATGGATGATTTAAGATTCTGGATAGATGAACAACTTGCTCACATGTCTCGTAAAAATTATTAGTGAAACCAATGGCATCACCCTTATTGATACCCTAGAGTTGGCGCTCGTTCAGAGCAACAGATACTCTCCAGATGTTTGCAAACATATTACAGAGTTTCGCAATCTCCTTTATGATTTTAAACAAAAACGCTGTCAGTTAAAAGATCTCTTAGTCCATCCGGTATCTCAAGCACTCTATCGTTTTTTCCAATCTTTTCCAGTTCCCTTCAGGGATGAACACATCCACCTTACGGGTTCGCTGTCTGCTGAGTTTCTATGGCCACACTTGCAAAAACTCATGATTGGGGAAAACCAAAAACTCTATCAAGAAAAGATTGAATCGATCTATGGTGTTGAAAATTGGCCAATTCGAAACGAAGAGCATTTGCAACAATTAATTGAGTTGGCCCCCGGAGAGAAATTTGCACGCTATCTGCAAATTCTCTTTTTACCTAAGCTTATTTTGACTAGTCGAGAAATGCACCGAGAATCGGCCTATCACATGGCCAAGCGGCTCTATTCAAAATTTAATGTTGGTTTTATTCGTCTTAAGTTTACGCTTTCGCGAACAACCGCAATCCAGGCCGAACAGATCCCAGGACATGCAAGCCTTACGAGCGAAGATGTGGTGCTTGGACTCTACGAAGGACTCAACAGTTTTAAAAAAGAGTGTCCTAATTTTAACTTTGTTCTATCTCCTTGTTTTCGTAAAGAAAAAGACTTCTTTGATAAAGCAAATTTCTCGTCAAAAGAAGAGCATGTTCTTCATCAAGTTGAAGAAATTCTTCAGCTCTTAGAGAAATTTCCTCAGCTTCAAAATGTTTTGTGCGATGTAGACACCGTGGGAGATGAAAGAGATTTCTACCGAAAATCTCATTTTGCTCAAATGAAAAAGGGCCTAAGGAAACTGCAATACCGTGGGCTCGCTATAAGAAGCCATCACGGAGAAACTTGGCACACTCTTCGAAAAGGAATTCAGGCCATCGATAACGCTTTGAATTCTTGGCAGATTAATACCTTAGAACACGGACTTGGACTTGGAATAAATCCAAACTTCTATTTTCATTCACTCTATCAAAAAATTATGCAAGAAAATGAGGCCGGACTGGCCCTTCAACCTGAGAGTCGGGCCTATAAGGAAATACAAGAGATGCCTTTCAGGGATGCAAGCTTACAGAAAAAAATTTTGGTAGGTCAGAGATTATCAGTCCGCGAACACAAGGAATTTTTGCAGACTAAATTTCACACGGCCAGAGAGCTCGAACACTATCAACATGATGTCTTGAATCTCATGATTCGAAAAAATGTGGGCGTAACAGCGCTCCCATCTTCAAATCAGCGACTCACGGGTCTTTTTTCTGAATACAAGGATCATCCATTTTCTTGGTGGGAGAAGAAAGGACTACAGCTCGGGATTGGCGTCGATAACGATATTACGCTTCAAACCGATTATATCCAAGAACTCCTCATCGTTCTTTACACTGATGCGGAAAACTTAAAACTCACCAAACTGCTTAAGGTAGCAACAGGTGAACACAGACGACCTTATTTGAGCCATCTTTTGTGGGAAATGCGAAGTGCTTTGGAGCAAGATAGTGCACAAGTTTGACAAAACTGCGGAGAACACGTGACAACAATTTTTATGAGAATAAATTATTACTTCATAGCTTCCATGGTCATGTTTGCAAATTGTAGCACATCTGAGAAAGAGCAATTAAAAGTTGACGAAATCAGGCTAGCTGAGCAGGAGAAGTTTATTGAAGGGCTCAAAGAAAAAGAGGCATTACTCAAAGCAAAAGATGAGCTCTTAGAACAAGAGCGCTCACTTCCGAGATTAAGCAAATCTCAGAAGAAAAAACTTCGAACCTATAATATGCACTTGAAAAGCAAAAAAGTGATCGGCAGAATTGAGATAGTGGAATTCCCAAATTTTGGAAGTTTCAAAGTTCAATCGAGAATTGATTCGGGAGCAAAAACCTGCTCGCTGCATGCAGAAGATATTGAGGAGAAAATCATCGACGGGAAAATGCATGTTCAATTTAAAACTTTTGATTTTGAGGGCAAGCCATTTGTTTTTACGAGAGAAGTGGTGGATATGAAGAAAATTCGCAGCACCTCCGGTAAGGCGGCCCGTAGATATGTGATTCGAGAAGAAGTCGAACTCGGCGGAATCGTGCACAAGGTCAATATCAATCTCAACGACCGCGATAAGCTTAATTTTAAATTTTTAACAGGGCGCAACCTACTCATGGGAAATTACATTGTGGATCCATCTCATTCGCATTTACTGGGCAATCTTGAGTGAAATTTAAGGTTCACTTTGGCGCGTTGTTTTTTTTCTTAGCACCTATTATTTTTATTCTTTATAAAGTTTATGCCCTACAGCTTTCTTTCATTCCCGCTGATATTTCTAATCAGTGGAACGTTCAAATCAATCTTGAACTCAACCAAGACCTCAACGACAGAGAGATTGCGTTGCCTATTCCGCGCTCATCCTCACTCCTGGTTCTCAAAAATACACGAATCTCGCCCAATAAATCTTCCCAGCGAATTGTGCGTGACTATGACGGCAACAGAGTGGTGTGGAATGGTCCGCTGGATGATGACGATGTCCTCACTTTTCGCGGTCAAGTCAAGATTATCCCTAAAAAATATGAAGATTTAGAGAATGACCGAACCAAAAATTATCCCAAAAGATTTAGGCCTTTCTTGAAAATGCTTAAGCTCCAAGAAGAAGATCGACTTGCAATTGAAGGCCTAGAAAAAGCAATTGTTTATGATGAGTTTAATAAATCAACAGCGGCCAGAAAGCTCTATTATTACTTAACTGAAGAAATTAGGCATTCTGAAAGGTTCAATGATTTTCATGAAGTGATTTTCAATGGAGCTGGCTCAGTCGTCTCCCGGGCACAGTTGTTTACTCTGCTTGCTCGAAGGAGCGGTATTCCTGCCCGAACGGTAGCTGGTGTTTTTTTACGCAAACGCAAAGGCAATAACAACGACACTTCGTTTCCCGTTACGTTTAGCAATGAAATCTTTTTAAATTCCAAATGGGTGGCAGTCGACATAGAGAGAAAATCTTTTGGTGAGCGCCCCCCAGGCTACCTGGTCTTGGCAAAAAATGTTTCAAAATTTCGAGAGATCTTTTTAGATAACTTGGGCAACTTGAGAATCTATGCGACCCCCGTCTTGGTCAATAGTTTCAATAAAAAAGACTATTTTGAAGACCTCAAGAAAAAGAATTATTTTCTAAGCCTGTTTTCACTTTATAGGCTACCTGCTGGTCTGCAGGCCCTATTCATGGGTTTATTGCTCCTTCCAATCGGAGCGCTTATTTTATCATTCTTCCGCAACATCATTGGCGTACCAACTTTTGGTATTTTTGCGCCTGTGCTGTTGACCTTTTTTCTTAAGGCCATTGGCCTGACTTGGGGACTAGGCCTGATGTTTACTGTGGTCTGCCTAGGCTTTTTTGGCCGCTATCTTCTTTATCGTTTACACCTCTTGGCCGTTCCAAGATTGTCGATTTTGCTGACAATGGTAGTGGTACTGATCGTGTGTTTTGCGCTAGTGGGGCAAAATTTAAATGTGCTCCAGATGAAGTCCTTAAGTGCCTTTCCGCTCGTTATCATTACGGTCTTCATAGAAAGACTCTCACTGATGCTTATCGAAGAAGGCCCAAAAAACACTTTAAAATCCCTCAGCGGTACACTTTTTATCGCTATCGTTGGTTTTTTTGTATTCCAGTATAAAGTTCTTCCAGTGATCCTTTTAACTCACCCTGAGCTGCTCTTTTCCATTATTGGAATTCTCATCTTTTTAGGTCGATACCAAGGCTACCGGCTTTCGGAATTCTTCCGTTTTCGGGAATTCGCCAATAATTCCGCCAATAGCTCGGGCCAATAATGTTCAAACAATATCGTCGCAGAGGTATTCTTGGAATTAATGAACGCATTGGTAGGTTCATCCTTCCTTTCAATCCAAGAAAACTTTTTCCGATGGCCGATAATAAGATTCTATTTTATGAAGAAGCATTGAAATGGGATATTCCCGTTCCTTCCTCTTACATGAATATCATCAATCACGGACAGTTGCGCTACCTTGCGCAGAAGTTAGCAAACCTTGAATCCTTTGTTCTTAAGCCGGCGTCTGGCTCAATGGGTAATGGAATTATTGTTATCAATAAGGTGATTCGCCAACTTGACCAAATTCTCTTCGAGCAAAGCAGCGGAGAGCTTATGACTCTTTTGGAACTTCAACATCACTGCAGCGGGATTCTCAGCGGACTCTATTCTTTGTCTGGAAGAATTGATTCCGCCATTTTTCAAGAAAAACTCTCTCCCCACCAGTGCTTTGATCGGTTCATCTATAAAGGTATTCCAGATGTTCGAGTGATCGTTTTTCGAGGCGTACCTGTGATGGCGATGGTACGGCTTCCAACTAAAGAATCTGGTGGTAGGGCCAATCTTCATCAAGGGGCCGTCGGCGGAGGATTAGATTTAAAAACTGGGCAGCTCACATTTGCAGTTCACAATTCCCACATCGTTCATGTTCATCCCGATACAGAAGAGATCCTTCAAGAGCTAAAGCTAGTTTGGTGGAAACAAACCCTGGAATTAGTGAGTCGATGTTACGACATGGCAAAGTTTGGCTACTTTGGTGCTGACGTTGTCTTGGATCCAGAGAAAGGTCCAATTATATTAGAAATCAATGCAAGACCGGGACTGGCGATTCAAATTGCCAATCGCACCGGGCTGACAGATAGGCTTTATAAAGTAGAGGCCTTGAAAGACTCCGAAATCTCTTCTGATTACCGAGAAAGAGTCGAATGGTGCTTAGATAATCTAGTCTAGAAATTATCTAAAAGTGACTGAACCGCCCGAAACGGATTGCTTTTTCCAGTTTTAATAAGAGCAATATGACCCTGAAGTAATTTTGAATATTTTGGATGCTGTTCAAGGAAAGGAACAATTTGATGGGCCAAAAGTTTCTTGTAAATCGATTGGCCCTGAGTGGCCCTTTTCTCCAAAATCCTTTTCGCATTTTTTGTACCTTGAAAAAATCCTGAAAGGCACTTGGCCACCTCGGATAAACCCGACTGGTTAACAGAGCTCGTTTTATAAATCCCAGAAATCCTGTCAGAACTCTGAATCAGATCTTGGAGCCCTCGGTAGGTCGACTCTGCTTGATCGGTCAAAGCGCCATCGTTTTTATTAACGACCAGAAAATCGACGTATTCTAAAACGCCTTTTTTAATTGCTTGCAGCTCATCGCCTGAACCAGGTTGGCAGAGAAACAAAAAACAATCACAGAGGTCGTCAAGGTCGAATTCAGATTGCCCAACTCCAAGAGTTTCAACGACTATCAAATCACGTCCGAATCTTTCACAGAGCTCGATTGCTAAAAACGTTGTTGCCGTTACCCCTCCTCGCCCTCCCTGAGAAGAACTTGGTCGAACAAAACAATTGGGATGAGCGGCCAATTTAGGCATTCGTGTCTTATCACCCAAAAGTGAGCCACCAGTTTTCAGGCTCGAAGGGTCAATGGCCAAAACAGCAGGCGAGCGGCCTTGCTCTAAAAACAAAGGAACAAAGTTTTCAATAAAAGTGCTTTTACCAACTCCCGGAGTTCCGGAAACTCCAATTCTCCAACTCGAAGATTTGCTAACCTTGCTCACCTTTTTTTGTTCTAGAAAATCTTGAATGAGTTTTTGGTCCTCGTGATCGCTGCTTTCACAGCAGGTGATTGCCTGGGCCAAAACGGAAAAGTCTTTTCTCTCACAGCCTTCTTTTAATATTTTTTCGGTCAGTTTTCGGAACATAAATTCTAAGCACCTTTTAAAACTCGCCTGAGCAACCTCTCTGCTGCCTCGCTGATAATTGTTCCAGGACCAAAAATATCAACCACCCCCAACGAATAAAGCTTCTCGTGATCTTGGGTAGGAATCACGCCACCCACAATGATCTGAATATCACTGCGGTCATATTTTTCCAGCGCCTTTTTCAAGGCTGGTACCAAGGTTAAATGACCTGCGGCCAGTGAACTTAAACCTATAAAGTGAACATCATTTTCAATTGCCTGCTTGGCACTCTCTTCCGGGGTTTGGAATAAAGGTCCGACATCGACATCGAAGCCTAAATCAGCAAAGGCAGAGGCGATGATTTTCTGCCCTCGATCATGTCCATCTTGACCCATTTTACAAAGCAGTATTCTCGGCGGGCGTCCAAATTTTTCTTTGAATTGTTCAAGGAGCTTTTGAACTCTCTCCATGATTTCCGATTGATTCTTTTTCATTTGGGCCCCATAAACACCTTGAACGACATTGATCTTTGCTTGATAGCGACCATAAACTTCTTCTAAGGCCTCAGTCATTTCGCCAACAGTGGCCAAGGATCGAGCGGCCTCCACACTGAGCGCTAGTAGATTGCCTGATTCTTTTCTTGCGGCACAGGTTAAATTCGCCAAGCTTTTTTTCACCCTTTCTGGGTCTCGATCTTTTTTCAACTGTTTTAATTTTTCCAACTGAGATTGGCGGACTTTTGCCTGGTCAACTGCTAAAACCTCAGTCGTACCTTCTTCATCATTGATAAAACAGTTTGAGCCGACAATTTTTCTTTCACCACTATCGATAGCGACCTGAGTACGAGTCGCTTGTTCTTCGATTTTGTGTTTTGCCCAACCACTCTCGATTGCCGCAACCATTCCGCCTTGAGCTTCTATCTCATTGAGAAGATCCAAAGAATGATGAATGAATTCCGTCGTCAATGTTTGAACAACCGGAGCATCCCCAAGAAAATCAATACTCTCGGTCAGTCCAGCTTCTTCTCTAAGGAAAAGCTGGGTGTTTCGGGCCAGCCTCGCACTGTGCTCTGTGGGAAGGGCAAGGGCCTCGTCAAAAGAATTCGTATGCAGAGACTGAGTTTGACCAATGATTGCGGCCGTCGCCTCCAGCTGAGTTCGAAAAAGATTATTCATGACATCTTGTGCAGACAAGCTCCAACCAGAAGTTTGACAATGAGTTCGGAGCGCCATTGATTTAGGGTCTTTAGCACCAAGAGATTTCAGTAAATGTGCCCACAAATAACGAGCGGCTCTGAGCTTGCTGATTTCTTCAAAAAAATTCATTCCGATGGCCCAGAAGAAAGAAAGCCTTGGAGCAAAGTCGTCAATCTCTAACCCTGCTCCCTGGCCAGTTTTGAGATACTCAAGACCATTGGCGAGTGTGAAGGCAAGCTCGAGTTGTGGCGAAGCCCCTGCCTCTTGCATGTGATAGCCAGAAATACTGATGCTATTAAACTTAGGCATGTACTGAGACGTAAACTGAAAAATATCGGAGATAATTTTTAAAGACGGCCTAGGCGGAAAAATATAAGTATTGCGAACAAGAAATTCTTTTAAAATATCATTTTGAATCGTTCCTTTGAGCTTTTCTAATTCAACCCCTTGCTCCTGGGCCGCAGCGATATAAAGACCCATAATGGGAAGGACGGCGCCGTTCATTGTCATGGAAACACTCATTTCATCGAGTGGAATCTTGTCAAAAAGTTGCCTCATGTCATAGAGCGAATCAATAGCAACGCCGGCCATGCCAACATCACTGAAAACTCGGGGATGATCCGAATCGTGGCCTCGGTGAGTGGCCAAGTCGAAAGCAACCGAGAGCCCCATTTGTCCTTGTGATAAATTTTTGCGGTAAAAAGCATTGGATTCTTCCGCCGTGGAAAATCCTGCATACTGGCGAATTGTCCAAGGTCTTCCCAAATACATAGAAGCATATGGACCGCGGGTGAAAGGAGGAAAACCTGGAAAACCAAAGTCGTTACTTTTTATTGTCATGGCAGGTGCTCATCAAGAAAATTCAATTCCGTATCATGAACCGAATCCCACACCAGTTGCTTACCCCAACCAATGCCGTGGGCCTTCAATAGATTTTTCCAAGGTGCAAGCTGCCTGGTGAACTCTGCAATACTGAATTGAATCTTATGCGTTCGCAGATAGAGCAAAAATTTCTCAAACTTATGGTTAGCGCCTGAAGATATCAATGGTCGATCGCTATAAATTTCACTTCCAGAGAAATAAGCATTCACACCCAAAACTTTTTTTTCCATATAAAAGAGTGCTTTCAGCTTTTCTTTTTCTGATTCTAAAACGGTGTCAGTTTTCTGAACCTGAGATCCCGACATGAGATCTTCTAAAACCGCGGTCTGCCACAAACCGGTCTGCTCCGGTCTGATTCCCGACTCTAACTGTAGGATTCGCAAGCAATTTTCGCCCAGACGCTGTTGTTGCTGTGGATTCCCGGGCAAACTCTCTTCCCAAATGAAAATTTCATCGGCGCCCCCTAGAAAAGCACTCAAGCTTACCTGAAATTGGCGAAAAAGATTACTCTCTCTATCAAATGAACTCACACAGCCAGGGTCTAGATAGACACATAAATGACCGCTCTTATTGAGTTGGCGCGCTTTATAGAGACAACTCAAATTTTGCAATAAGTGAGCCCCTAGAGGGATTCCTTGGACATTCTTCAACGGTCCAAAGACCGTTTTGCAGGAACGATTATGAAAATCGTCATGGATTTTTATTTCGAAAATAGGATAAAGCTTTTTGAGTGTAGAAAGAGAGCTTGCAGCCGTTTGCTTGAGCTCAAGCTCGGCCTTGTGCTCCCACGTGTCATAGTCAACTTGAGGAAAAGGTTCAAAAGGATAAGGCACAGATTTCTTCACTAAAGAAGTGTAATTCAGGCGGGAATTGTTGTCCAGGCCGGCGCAAGTCCCTAAAATATGAAACAATAAAGTGTGACTAAAGCTCTCTTAATTGAAGATCATTCTTATTTAGAATCTCTGTATTCTTTAAACTTCCAAGTCTATGTGGGGCTTGATGTTATCATCAAAAAAAGAGCACAGTTCGCAATTGATTTTCTTAAAGATGGAAACAAAGTTGATATTATCGTTTGCAGGGCCACTCTAGGTGAGGAAAAGGCCGGGCAATTGATTGCAGACTATGTTTTAAAAAATTCTCCAAACATTCCAATTATTTTTTTAGGCAAAGGGGAAGGTCTTCCAGAACAATTCCCACAAGTCCCCACTGGAGTTCATCTCAAGTCGCTACTGGGATATGTTGCCAAGGCGTTGGGAATCACGGCCAACGATATGGCGTCTAAAGAGGTTCCTTCCTATTACCCTATTCCGATTACTGCGCTAGCAGAGCTTGATGAAGTCTCTTGCGAAATTTACCGTCGAAAAGATGATTCCGCCTATCAGCTCCTCTATCCCGAAGAAACAACTATTGACCATAGCGAACTGCAAAAGCTACTGGAGACTGGTGAGGATAAGGTCTATATACAGCACATCGAGCGTCTAAAAATAGTCAATGCTATCTCCGAAGAAGTGATTCGAAGAATTCCTCTAGAAGAGCTTGATGACCAAGAAAAATTGGCCGCCACTGAAATCGCTGTCGATGTCCTTTCTGCAAAATTAAAAAAGATTGGAATTACAGAAGAAACCGTCGCCCTTGCCCGTAAAAATATTGCTGCCGTTGCAAAAAATGTAAAAAAGAGTTCTCGGATAGGAACCCTGGTGGGGAAACTCTTAGAAAACCAGGCCTCTTTTCGCTTCAAAAACATGCAACTGACCACTTTTATCGCCACTCATATTATGAAACATATTGATTGGGGAACACCTGAACAAGAAGAAAAGCTGGCGTTCATCTGCTTTTTCCATGATATCGCTCTTACTACCGACACCCAAGCGCGAGTGACAAACAAAAAAGAACTTCGGGCCGCAAACCTTTCGCCTAAAGAACGAGAAGTTGTAGAAAAACATGCCCAATTAGCGGCCGAGCTAGTCCACACTTACCCACATGCTCCAATGGGATCAGATCAGATCATTCGCCAACATCACGGCACGCTTAACGGTGTAGGATTTTCGGATTCCTATGGTGCTAACATTTCACCATTGGCGATTGTTTTGATTCTATCAGAAAAGCTAAGCCATATGATTTTAAATTCGGAGCTCAGAAGTTTTAATATTATGGAGGCCGTCAAGGCCCTCCGGATCAGATTTACGACAACTCGGTTCAAAAAGATCATCGATATTATTGAGACCATTCCAATCTAAGCTGGCCATACAAGGCCAACAAGAAACGGCTATTTTAATGCGGCGATATAGGTCACCCAAGCTTCGCAATTTTCGGCCTCAGTCTGGATTGTAAAATCACCATCTCCTCCACCGTCTTCGTCATCATCCCCTTCCCAATAGGTGTGGACATTTGAAAAGCCTGCATCGTTGAGAAGGTCGACAATCTCTGGAACTGAATAGAGTCGCCAGGAGTATGTGAATACATCTTTCATCTTTTTTTGATTACGTTGTTTGAAATGAATCCCATAAACGCAATCGTTAGTGAGAGGATCAAATTTTTTACAATCCCAGTAGTAGGTAAAATCACCATGATTAGTTGATTCTTCCATCACCTGCTGGCATTCAGGCCCCCCCAAAATATCGACAAAGAAAACACCATCATCTTTAAGCCCAGCTCGTACTTTTTTGAAATAATCTAATAACGTCTTTCGCTGCTTAAAAAGAAGATAAGAAAAATTGAAGGCCACGGCCAAATCAACTGGAGAGAGCTCGACATTGAGGACGTCTTTTTCATGGTAATGAACTCGTTTCTTTTGAGAGTCAGACAGTTTAGCAAAATGTCTTTTCAGGCCAATTTCAATCGGCTCAGCATCAAGGTCCACCCCATGTGCTACATAATCATTGCCTTGCTTAACCCACTCGTTCATCAAAAAACCAGTTCCACAAAAGTCTTCTCTCAAAATCTTTGCGTCTCGCCCTCTAAACTTTTTGAAATTTTCACTTAAAAATTCGACTTCATGTTCGGGGTTTTGAACAGAACGCTCATAAAGATCATACTTGGTCTTTAAGTCCAGGGTGCTCGAAACCGGTACCGGTTTCCGTTTAAGTTTTTCTTTAATGACTTTTTTGCGACCCATGTTGTCCCCTATCCCTTAATATATATTAAGAAGATATTAGGAGCTTCAGAGACCTTTTACAACACTTGCCGCTTGTTTTGGAGATTTTAACAGATCGCTCATAATATAAAGAGACTCTTTTATATAGGGGTCCGTCTTAAGGCCTTTCTCTACATCTTCGAAGCGCGTTTTATCTTCTTCAGACTTCAAATCACTTACCGCCTCAACAACCACATCTGGGCTTTCTTTTTCAATTTTTAATTCGTCGCTAGTTTTTTTAATTTGTTCACGCTCAAGCATAAAGTCGCTAAATGCCAAGGACTTACTCGTCTGCTTCTTTCGTTTTTCATACCAGAGGTTGCTTTCGATAATTTTCTTAAATTTAGCATCTATTTTCACTCTGGCCGCTGATTTTTTCTTTAGTCCATCCAAATTTAAATCCTCAGGCCATTTCCGATAGGGAACAGGCGCAACCTTGGCCCACTTTAAAGAATAATCAAGATAGCGCTCTCCACTTTCAACATAAGCATAGGGATCAGGAAGAATGATATCCGGCCGAACGCCTTTATATTGAGTAGAGCTGCCATTAATTCTAAAAAACTTTTGGATGGTAATTTTTAAAGCGCCAAGCGGACTGTAATTTTTTGCTAAACTGGACAGATAATTATCGAGGTCTACTACGGCCTGAACAGTTCCTTTCCCATGAGAATGCTCTCCTCCCACAACGACCGCACGGCCGTAATCTTTCAATGCCGCGGCGACGATCTCAGAGGCGGAAGCACTAAATCGATTGAGTAAAACGATGACAGGTTTTTCAAAAACAATCTCTTCATCTTTATCTTTCAAAACCTCCACCCGAGAACGGTGGTCTCGAACTTGAACGATTGGACCTTTTTTAATAAATAATCCCGATATCATTCGAGCATCAGGCAGAGCGCCTCCACCATTATTCCTAAGGTCGAGTATGACCCCGTCGACACCTTTTTTCTTAAGTGCTACCAATGCCTTCCGAGTATCGTCGGTAGCATTCGGCCCTTTTTCATCATCAAAATCTCGGTAGAATTTTGGAATAGTGATGTAGCCCACCTTCTTCGGTGAGTCTTTAAGTTTAATAATAGATGATTTCACATAGCCATCTTCAATCTGAACAACATCTCTTGTAATTGGAACAATCTGAATCATACCGTTAGGTTTTTTAACAGTAAGCTTAACCACTGTGCCTTTAGGACCCCGGATAAGGCGAACGGCCTCTTGTAATCCCATATCAGTGACATCAACGGGATCTTCATCTGCCTGTCCAACTTTTATAATGACATCCTCGGCCTCTAACTGCCTGCCTCTGTAAGATGGACTGCCTGGTACAATTCGCTCGACCTTAATGTAGCTATTTTCTTCTCGCAAAACTGCGCCAATACCTTCGAGCTTGCCCTTCATGTCAATATCGAAATCTTCTTTTTCAGCTGGAGGCAAAAAATGAGTATGGGGATCAAACACGCGAGTGATAGAATTATAAAACTTTTCTGTTTTCTCTGACTGCTTCTCATTTTTTAAACGTTTAAAGACTCGCTTATAGCTCTTTCCAACTTTATTGCGGGCCAAAGTTTGTAACTCTTTCGGTGTCGATTTCTTTTTAAACTTGGCATTTTTATCAGCCACTTTTTTGGATTTCTCTTTGTCTTTATCTACGACATCATTTGTGGCCTTTTCTTCTTCTTCTAACTCGAAGTATCGGCTTAAGGTTTCATATTTTAATTTTTTGCGCCAAAGCTCTTTCAAACCTTTGAGATTGCTAGCATATTTCCGTTTTTCTGGATCGGTCTCTATGAACTCTTTCTTTTTAAAATCAAAGGGGCCTTTGAGAAGCTCGCCGACCATCTTCTCAACTTGACCGACTCGCTCTTTCATAATCTTTGAACTTGTTTCAACAAGCTTGAGAGTCCCTTCGGAAAACTCGTCATCCATAAGCTTTTCAAATTTAGAAAGATTTTTTACATCGTCTTTTAAAAGAAACTGCTTCCCATAATCGAGCCGCTGTAGATACATCTTGAATGCTTCAACAGACAGCTCGTCGTTGACCTTTTTTTTACTCAAATGCATATTTTCAAGAGCACTTTTGAGTATATTTCCCAAAATCATTTCTTTGGAATACGTCACCGGTCTTTTTGCAATAGTCCCTAAGACTTCAGGATTTTTGTTTGGCCCTTTATCTGCTTTCCCACTCAAACAAGAAAAAAGAAACAAAGGAGCAATGAATAAACTTATTCGCATAAAGCTTAATCCTATAAAGTATTTTAGACGTGTGGTTTGAATCATGATTTTGTCATTCCATTCTATTATTGTTGGGAAGATTTCACAACGGAACTCTTTCGGACACTATTGACGGCGACTCAAATTTTAGGGCGGCCCAAATGCAATTATATCGATCTAGGCTCATGAAGGTCGCGGTCTGCAGTTTTTTGCTGGGATTCCTTCCTACCGCGGTCACACTCTATCTGATTGCCCCTCGGCCAGGATTGGTGCCCGGATTACTCTTGGTGGCCAGCGCGATTGGGTTTTTCATAGCACTTTTCGCCTGTTCGCATTTAGAGAGGTCTCTGCGGGAGAGCACTCTGGAGATCAACACTTCTAACAAGGATCCAAGGCTCGGGCTGGTCCACTATTTGGACGAGACACACCAGATTCTGACATCTCTGCGCTATCAGGTGGCCCATCGCGACAATGATGTCTTTACCTACGAACCCTATGCCCGGCTGAAAATTCTCAGCGGCCCTCTCCAAGTTGTGAAAAGTCCCTACGATTTAGTCATTACAGGGCCTCACGGAACGTTGAAAATCCTTGCAAGCCAGCTAGGGCTGAAAAAAATCTACCTTTGATCTTACATTGCTGTCATTTTATTACATTAAAGGAATCCTATTGACTCTATTAGTCATCATTGTTTGACTAAACCGCTTATGAAATTGTTGATTCTTTTGGTTGTCATTTCGTTATCAAACATTGGACAGGGTTCACCGGTGAATCCTCTTACCCATGATGTTCAACTCACCCTTGTTACGCCCCCAACGAAAAACCACCCTGCATTTTGGGGTCATCTTGACCGTTACAACCGAATTTTGCCCCGTCTGCCTCGTGCCGATTACCAGCAAAACGTGAGCCGAGATTGGCAAAATGCTATGAATGGATACCGGGCGTACATGGTTTGGAAGCTGCTACGAGATCGTTACTTGGTGATGCTTAATTTTGGTGTTTGCACTTCAAACACTCATTTTTCTAAAGGCTGTTTTCCCCGAAGACTCTACGAGGTTCCAAAAAGTGTCAAAGCAATGTTTAGCGAGATGGAGATTGAAAAACAAAATCCACTGATTAATGACCTCATCGTGAGACTAGAAACTGCTGAAATTGCCCACCATCCTGGGACTTTCGTCGAGCTTTTTCGAAATTTTATTCGTCCTGTCCAGGCCCTTATCGAGCTGGAATTAAAGACTGAGTTGCTCCAAAGCTTTACCGAACATGATCAACCCTATTTTGCGGCCTTCAAAAAAGACCTGGAGAGTAAGGGTTTTAAACCTCCAGAACGGCCTCAACCTTTTAACCCCATGTCAGCAAGTTCCATGCTTTATTCTTCTGCGCAAACCGGGGCGCTTGGAATCTATCAATCAAGAAAGGCCAAGTTTCAAAAAGAAGTGGCCGTGGCAGAGTTGCTAGATTCCTATGAAATGATGAAAACGATGATCTTGCGGCAGTTTCCAGATTTGGGAAGTGAGATCAATGCTATAGATGCGACTGGAAAAGAGTTAGAGGATATCCCAGTTTATCAATACTACTATAAAGTTCTCGAAGAAACAGCCGGCTTTCCTTCTCTGAAATCGATGAAATCTTTTTTAATTCGCCGTCATATCGATATTCTTGAGCAATTTGACCAAAACGCTGACTTTGTGACGAAAGGCGATGATGGCAAGAGATTATTAGATTTCGATATCTTGTTTGCCCAGTTTTCTCTTAAGAAATATAAAATGTTTGATGAGCTGCTAGAGAGTTCTTTAAAAAAAGACTCCAAACTCATCAAAATTCTTAATTCTCAAATAAAAGTTTTTGCTCAGAACGAAGAGACTCCTCACATCCGGACTTACGGCGATAAATTTGTGAGCATTGTACGCGAACTAGCCCGTCGAAATCTAGAAGCTGATCGAGAAATTCTCGAGTCCATAACAAAATTTCGCAGTTTTAATGTCGCAGATGAAAATTTATTTTCTTTGAAGGAGGGAGAAAAGTTCTTAATCACTCTCTCCCAATTAGCGCCTGATAGCTGGACCGAGGCTCGTGAATTTTACGATGGATTTAAGCTACCTATTAATTGGGAAAGTACCTATCCACTGGCCAAAAAAAAGTTCGAGGCCCTTTATTCCCAAACTGTGGCAATAGAGGAAGCTGGAAAGGATTGGGCCCCGGAAATTATTTTCGGCGTGGCCACGATGGGTATAAGCAGTGCTGTTGCTGGTTCAAGGATGGCGGCCAGCTTACTTTACAGGACATGGTCAGGATCATCTAAATTGCGGGCTCTTTTTCGCAAATCCTATTTTGGTTATCTGCCAGGCTGGGTCGAGAAGATTGCTTCCAAAGTAAGTGGGACTAGTCTTACTTTTGGGGCTGGCTCGCTCATCGCAGTTTCCCCGCTTTACAAAAAATGGAGAGAATCTTCTAGGATGGCAGATTTTTGGAATTTGGCCTATGAAGCAAAACTCCGGGCCGTTAGCAAAGAGGAACTTAAAGAAGCAATTCAAATTAAAAGAGATGATTTTTCAACCTTTCTCACAGCAGCAGCCATTTCTGGGGCACCGACTTATGCCCTCTTGTTTGGCAAGCTTTTGCTGAGACCAGTCGGCAATCTTCTTAACGGATGGTTTACTGGTGCCAGAACTTTGACTGTTCAGCGAAGTGCCCTTGCGCCAGTCCTTTACCACGCCAGGAAGAAGGTTGCCTATTGGGCGCGCTCAACTGATGCCGATTTGAACATGATAAAAAAAAGGACTTCTGAATTCATAGACTCATCGAAAATGATAAAATCTGTGACTCATCTCTCCCATCAAGTGCACGCGGCAAGTAAAAGGCTACTACAAGCCGCATCGCCTGGAAAAATTGATTTTTCAGATGAGATCGCTCTCCAACAAACTCTTAAGCAACATTGGGGTAAGCAAGTTTTAAAAAACTATCAAGAAAATCCAAAACTGCGTCCAATCTTGACGTCCATGCTCCAAGGAAATGTCAAGGCCGCTGATTTTATGCGTAAGCAAAGAGACATTTGGGTGCGCCAATCATCGGCCGTCTATAATAGAGTCGCTAAAACACTAGGTCTCAAGGCGACTTTGAAAGCCTTTAGAGAACGTCGGACCTGGGCCGCTGGGATTAATGAAGTGATTATTTCAGTGACGGCAGACTTTGAAGCGCGGGGAAAAGAAGATTTTCTTGAAGAACTGGATTATGTCATTCTTAATGCTATCGTCGGATTTGCCATAGTTGGCCGCCTGACAGGCGAGAGTTTACGCGCTGATATTTTCGATACTCGGATTCCTTTGAAGTCCCGCATTAAACAGCTCAACCACATCTCTCAAGACTCTTTGATCATCACTGGTTCCTACAGCCTCATTGCCTCGGGATTGGTGGAGCTTTGGCGACCACTGCGCTCCTATATTTCCGGAGCGCCGGAAAGGTATGATGATGATTCGTTCTTAGATAGGCTTCCAAATCATTTGCTTATTGCTGGAAGTTACGCTGTGTGGGGGGCCTACTCGACAATCTGGAGGCAGCAAATTTTTTACCATGGCATTGTAAAACGCCTTGGTGGAAAGCTTTTCAAAAATGGATACTTTGGTCCCGTCGGACAAGAAATTCGCAAAATGAATTCCAATCAACTGGGATCTTATCTTCAACGGATGGAAGGTAGCGCGGTCTTGAAGAATACTCAGGCCGAAAAAGGTTTTATTACCACGGCAAACTATTTTGATTTTTTCAACAACCAATTTGGCACAAGAGTCCTTACTGGTCTTTTTAAAAGTACGGGAATTCAGGAAAACTTATTTAAAGAAACTGGTGATCTCTTATTGTTTGCAAATCCCATTACAGAGCTTGTGATGTCCAACAAGGCCGAAGTTTATGTGGATAATTTTTGTGCAAATGAATACTGGGGACTCGAAGTAGAAACTTGTTTTTAGTTTTGCGCCTGCTGGATGAGTGCCCAATATTCTGCTAGCGCTTTTTTGTAATCTAAAAGACTTTTAAAGAGCTTCACTTGGGTGTCGGCCGTCGTTTGTTCTCTCAGATTAACGACAAAAAAATCACTGGCCCCTTGAGAAAAACGCTGGGCCTCCGCCTCTTCTAAACGCTTGGCAAGTCGAACTTCATCTCTTGTATTTTGAATCATTTCTCTAGCAGCACTAAGCTGAGTTTGAAGGCGCATGACCAGTAAAGTAATCTGCTCCCTGTAGTATTGCGCTCTTCTCAAAACGGCCGAACGCATAGCATTTGCCCTTTGTGCCTTTCCTCTGCCTAAACGTCTTTCTATTGGAATAACGACAGAAACCATCGCCCTCTGTTCAGTCCCCCCTAACCTCTCTGGTCCTGGCCCCTCATCCCTGGAAACCTCCATGGACAGATCAACCTTTGGGAGGAGAAGATTCTCTCCATAGGTTCTTAGGTTTTCAAACTGCTGAGATTCAAGCAAAAGATTTTTAACAATAGGATGAGCTCCCGCAATCTCTTCCGGCGTTTTGGCCATTAAATCTTTATCACTAGTGTCCAATGGAAAAATTTTTTGAGGTAATTGACTCCGCTCAGGAATCTTTGGTTTGCCTTTTTGGTTGCGCCAATAAAAAGAGAGCTGCAAGGCCGCCTGGTCATAGTTTCTTTCCGCTGAGACCACTTGAGTCCGGCGTCTTAAAATGTATTGTTGATTTTCTACTTGATAAATTTGGGCCAAGTCTCCCCGTTTAACTCGTTTGACTAAACCGCGATCGCGGCCAATCGCTGTTTCTAGTAGCTCTTTATAGCTGGCAAAGATCTGACCATAAACAACCCAAGTCCAGTAGGCCTTTCGGGCGCGCTCTAAAATTTTCAATCTCGTTTCTACGACCTTGATTGCTTTTCGATCACGCTTTAATTCTGAATTCCAGAGCTTTAAACGGTCTTCATCGATAGCGCGATTTTGCAGCAAAGAAATAGCAGCACCAACTCTCCATTCGCCATTCTCTAAGGTTTCCATTTTTCCTTCATAAACTGGGTAGTCTCCTGATGAGTTGAGATGTCCTGCATAGATTTTTGAATTCCAAACTTGCAGCGGTTTCTCTAAAACCACATCCACGGACTCGCCGTCATAATATCCCTCAAGCCGCTTATCACCTTTCGCCGACAGTTGAAGATCAAACTCTCCTCGGGATGCTACGACATCCATCTTTGCAGCTTCGGCCTCTTCCAATGCCTCTAGAATGAGAGGGAAAGACTGCTCCGAGGACTGTAAAACCTGTTCAATTTTAAGAGTCCGAGCAAATCCAAGATGAAGCGTTCCTGCTAAAAGAAGCGGGCAAAGATAGAATTTCACTTGATTTCTTTTCCAGCAGCATTGAAGTCGCTATCTTCTGGGGAATTTTCCAGGGACGGCGGAAATCCATTAAATTGTCGCCAGAGTTCATAACCGAGGGCCACAGTGTTGAGTAGCACCCACGCATAAACTCTCGTTCCTTGCCGAAGATATCTGGCATCAGGCCATTTTTCTCCTTCTTCCGGCACCACAATAACTCGAAATTTTCCATCGATAGTGGCAGAGGGGTCCACTATAGAAACAGTCCCACCAAATGTTCCCACAGCAAGAGAAGGCCAACCACTAAACTGAACAGCGGGCCAGCCTTCAAACTGCAAACGAACATGGCGATCGGGTTGAACAAGGGGAAGATCATTGCCATCGATATAAATTTCAGCAGCAGGTCTGAGGGTTTCTGGGACAAAGGTCGCCAAGACATCCCCTTTTTTTACGAAGACAGAGCCAGAACCATGAAGAACTCGCAAAACAGTTCCGTCTCGAGGGGCACCCACGAGCTGAGTTTGTTGCCGAGATAGTTTCACTTCCGCCTTTGCAAGGTTTGCAGCGGCACTCGCCTCATCTGATAAAAGTTTTTTGTACTCGATTTTGGCCTTTTCAAATTTTGTACGCGCGCTTAGTCCCTGATTAAAAAGTTCTTTTTGACGTTTATAATTGAGTAGTGATGTTTCGCTGGCCTCTTTGACTGCTTCAAATTTTTTTAAAATAGAATCTCGCTCTATAACCAAGCGCTCCATGAATTGGGGATCGTTATCAATAATTTCTACTATCGGTTCGCCGTCTTTTACTTTTTGTCCATCTCTCACATACCAATGCCCTATTCGACCAGTTACTGTGGCATTGATGTTTTGAACTCGGTCGTTGGGATCAAAGGCAATGACTTTTCCCTGCCCACTTGAAGATTGTTGCCATGGAGTAAAAATAAGCAACACCAAAATAAAAATCCAAAAGAAGACGATGGTTCGGGCCAGAATTTTTCCCCAATTGGGGACGGTTATCTTCTCAACAGACGGGAAATTTTCCATTAAGACTCTCCCGCCGCGGCCACAAGCTCTGAAGAAGAATCAAATCTTTGGGTCCCGTTTTCCTCTAAAAGATAGTAATTTTCAAACCCTTCTAGTTGATCTCGCCTTCCACTCAAAACTAAAACAGTGATGCTTTCCTGCTTGGCCCATTTAAGAATATTTTTTTTCACGGCCGAAGGTAGTGAGGAAAACGAGTGAAGAAAAATAAATATTTCTGGGGCAGCTAAAATTGCTCGGGCCAATTCCACCTGAATCAATTGAGAATCACTGAACGGATATCCCGAAACCGCAATTCGACTTTGGGGTCCGAGTTCTTCAGTGTCACACACTTTATCTAGCCCAGAGATCTTCATTGCATTATTAAAATGGGATGCTGGAATCTGTTCTTCCGGCACACCGGCCAAGAGATTTTCTTTCAAGGTGCCATTCATAAGGTAAGGACGGCGAATAATGGCCATGTGTTCCCGCACCCATAATGCGGATATGTCGGCGAAATCTACGTCTCCCCAAGTGATGCTTCCATTCACAGGTTTTATCTCTCCTGAAAACCCTTGAACAAAAAGGTCCAGTGTGCATTTTTGATGAGCAAAAAAATACGATAAGCTTCCGGATGGAAGAGATATATTGAGCAACACTTTGTGGCCAAATGCAGAGAAGGTCACATTTTTAAAGCCTAATTCTCTAAAAACGTGGGCCTCACTCGGTATTTGATTGCTCCAAGAATGCTGAGGAATTTCAAGTACATGGGAGACTTTATCGATCCCCCCACATAAGTCGTAAAAGGACTCGAGGTATTTTCCAGACTTAGAAAGTCCCGCCAAGATAATCGTCACTACGAGTTCAGCGGCCACTAATTGCCCTAAGCTCAACTGACCTTTTACAACTAATAGTCCGCCGAGTCCTAAAATCAATGCGCTCATCAAAGCGTAGATCCCCAGCAATAAAATCATTTGTAAAAACAAATGACGGAAATGTTTTCGGCGCTTATCTAGATAGTTTTCTATTTTTTGGTCAGAAATAGTAATGGCCGCTTTTCTTCTCTTCAATGTTTGGAAAAACTGGGCCCCGCCTGCAATTTCTTCGAGCCATTGCGCCGTCGTATACTTTGCTTTGGACTCAGCAATCGCAGTGGCAATGGCCTTTTTTCCATAGAGCGCCCACACTGCCCACAGCATCAAAAGCAACAAAAGATCGAAAATCAAAAAATAAGGATGATAAAAGGCCAGAAGGATTAAACCCAAAACCGTTTGCAGTAAAATCGCCATTCCGCCGACAATCAAAGTTGATGTCTGCTTTTGAATTGTCATGACATCAAAATAACGGTTTACCAGCTCAGCGGTATTCATGGTTGGGTCGCTCATATAATCTGCATCAAGCAACTGAACCGCCATTCTTGAGCTCATCCTGGCATAGAAGCGCCGCTGAAAAAGTTCAATAGTATAGGTCTGGAGAGCATTGAGGACTCCAGAAAAAATCAGCAGCATCAACAGCACAATGCCGAGCACGACGAGTGGTTGAATCAAAACCCCAAAAGAAACTGTATTGACAAGAGCTTGAGCGGAAATAGGAACGGCCAGAGTCAAAAGCCCCGCACTCACTCCATAAACGAGCGCCGTGAGATAAAAAGAAGACTCTGGAGCTAGAATTTCAAAAAACTTTTCTTTTAGCTCGCGGACATCCATATCCCATTATTTAAACAAATTTCGTTTTGAATGGCACCTTCAATCAACCTCTCAAAAAGAAATACCCTCTTACTCAAGTTATGCCAGCTGACGTCGATGAGTGAACACATTCTTTTATTTGATTTAGAAAAGGCTTGCTATGAACCTTTCTGTTCCTCATCACTGGGGGCCTGAGCTTAAGTTTTTTGTTGAGCTTCTTGCGTCGCCACTGATGGCCATTGACTGGATTTTTAATGGTGACCCCTGGGTGCCTCTCAAGGTCTTGCTACTCTTTCTGCCTGCGGTTCTCCTATGTTTTGGGCTTTGGTTCAGCCTCGCTTCTTTGGCCACCGGGCCTTTTCGCTCCAATCGCACAAAGTTTGTGGCCACAGTTATGATCACTTGGTGGGATGCAGGACGATCCGTTTTGCTCTACTGGGTGGGACTCTTCCGGTTCGTCTTTTTGGCCTTCGGCTGGATTATTGGAGCACTCAGATTGGCCGTCCTTGGTCTCGTCCAAACTTTCAAAGATATTATTTTGCTACCTCTAACCCTCACAAAAGATATGGCGAAGAATTATTCTAAACCGGGAATCCCTTGGATTGCCGTGATGATCACTTTCTTGTGGATTGCTTTAGAGGCGATGATCTTTAGCTACGTGCTGACCCCTATGGTGACTGAAATATTAATCTCGCTGACCGACACTTATCCTTCTCGTGCGGCGGTTGTTCTAGGCCTCTTCGTTTTCCTTTTTATGATTATCGGCGGAAGCATGGCCTGTATGCATGGGCTGGTGCTGGCCATCGAAAAAAAGCAGCCGCTCAATATCATAAAAATGCTCGCTATTGAGTTCGTGGTTATGATGTTAGAGGTCGTTTTTTTCTACCGAGAATTTATCGAATCCATTATGCCATTTTTTAACCGCTTTAGTGAAGACGGGATGGCCCCTTCTCCACTATTCATCCTTGGAAGCGGTGTTGTCGCTTGGCTAGGTGTTCGCGCCGGGACTTGGTTTTTCTTTGGGCGCTACGGAACGCCAACTCTGCTAATGATTATATCTCGAGAAGGCATGCAGCCAAGCAAAACAGCAAGTTCGGAAAAAGGCAAAGGCCAACCCTTGAGCTGGATCAAAAAAATGACCTCTGAGGTTCAATCTGAAATTGATTGGTTTCACAAAAAAGGAGTGGAGATGACCGAGTTTTTTCTTCTCCCTCCTGTACAAATCCTGGCAGTCATCACCAATTTTGTGATGCTTTTTCTTACGGGGGAGCATCTCTTTAATATTCCACTCAAGAACATGAAAGACGTGAAAGACACCAAAGAATTAGTTCAAGCAATCTCAAAGAAGGCGAGCTGATGAAATCACCAAAAAAATGGATACTTTTGAGTTGGTGTTTCTTATTTTGCAGTCTCCTCACAAGTTGCTTTGATGAAGGGCAAGAAAACAAAGTTCAAAGAAGCACTCTGTTCGTGGGAATCGACGTCAGTGGATCCTTTACCCGCACAAAAATGTTTAAAGATGGAATGAAATTTCTGGCGGAATACATCCACGAAACACTGGAAGGAAAAGGCAGGCTTATGGCCCCGAAAGATCTTTATATCGGGGGGATTGGAGGCAACATCAAAGAAGATCCTCGTTCTTTTTTCCCCATCCATGATTTTGAAGGGCGATCAAAAGAACAGATTTATCAGAAACTCATTAAAGAGTTTTCTGGAGAAAAAGATAACCTCACAGATTTTAATACCTTCTTCCGGCGAGTGTCTTCGATCGTGAAACAGAAAAATTTAGTCCTGGCACCTTTAAAGATTGTTTTAATTACTGACGGAGTTCCAGAAATCGCTGGTAAGCGATCCAAAAAGGCGATTAAACAGGCCTATGAGAAAATTGACTTAACACCGCTTGAATATCTCACCCGAAACGTCTCACTGCGAATTTTGTACGCCCTTCCTCGTGTAGGAAATAACTGGCGCTCCTATGTTCCCACAAAACGAATCAAAATTTGGACGGTAGAGCCACGAGTGATGTACGGCTGGAAAGAGCAAAAAAAGCGCAAAAAGACCTCGGCCCTGAATGACTGGATAGCTGATAATGTTGATTTGAGAATTAAAAGTAGAGGAATTTAGCCCAAGAAATAAAAAAAAGGAGACCGAAGTCTCCTTTTTGAGGAATTAAGAAAAATATAAACTAGATACAGGCATTGGCCGCGGGTTTTGTTAGACAGTTATTCGCAGTCAAGCTTTTCAATGAAGGACAGGCATCTTTACTACCAGTTGCCTCAACGAAGGCACCTTTGCTGTGCTTTCCGTAAGAAGAAAGAGTCAAGGCCTTTGCTGCAGAAATTTGCTGATTCATATGTTGAAAGTATTTCGTCACACGAACAATCGCAGTTGTATCGCCATCTACAAACTTAACGCAATCAAGCCCACTATCAAACATACTTGGATTGTATTTAAGAATTAATTTTTTGTGATTGAAATTCGCTTTTAGCAATCTTACATTTGCTTTTTGAAGCTCAATATCTTTGATTGAACCAATTCTCCCTTCGACTTTGTGAAGATTTCTAGTGAGTTTCAAAAAAGTGTCATGGTCAATTTTAGAATTTTGTTTCATTGCTCTTACTTCGCTATTGATTTCGTTTCCAGAAACCCGAAGAGCTTCTTCAGTTGAAGTCGCTGATTTCGAAGAATATGAACTCTTCTCAAGACCTAACTCGTCAGAATTGAAGGTTTGGTTTTTAGAGCCAGTCGCTTTAAGGGCCTGAACACCTTCTTCTGTAAGAGCCAGTTCTCTTGCCAAAACGTTAGCAACGAACTTGTTAACTTCTTTAACGTAGCGAGAATCGACCGCATCCAAACTTCCGTTTGCAGCAACGATGGCCTCACGAGCTTCCTTTGAAATATTTGCATATTTCCCAACTTCAGCCTCTGTGCTACTTGCGTCACCTACTTTTTGTTCGAGGTAAAATTGAGCATCTTTAGCAGTTGAAAATTCTGTAATGGCCTTATAAACTTCTGCATTTTTAGCAAAGCTTGCCGCTTCTCCACCACTTCTTATCAAAGCAGTCGTTTCACGAATAACAGCGTTTCCCGCTTTTATTATACCTTGTTGGGAAAAACCCGAATGAGATGTACCGAAAATCATTAGACTCAAAATAAGAGCTCGCATAATATGTCCTCCTCAAGACAGTGATTTGGCTCATTGGTACACTAGAGCGTGAATCAAGTAAACCGTGATTTTGGAAGTAAACCAAATGTATGGAAATATTCCATAGTTCCTTATGCTAACAAAAACTTACTTCAGAAATGGCAGTGGTAATCCCGGGCTAAATCGACTTGTACCGGAGAAGTCGTACTTTTCATTGTAAGTTTTGCGCTCCATAAAATACAGGTAGCTTTTCTGAATTCTCGCACTCTCCGCAATGAGTGTTTCAAGCGTAATCGCTAATTGCTGACCCCGATCAATTGCTTCTACTAAATCTGCAGGAACATACACTTGAAAATTGAAAATATTAGACATTGCAGATTGTAAGGCCTGCTCCACCTGTTCAATCTCTTGTTTTTTCTCTCTAGCACGCTCTAATTTAGATTCTCCGGCGCGGTAGATGAGATAATCCGAATTACCCACCACTTCCTGATATCCAATTTTAACGTAATCCCAAAAATTTTTCGGTGCCTCAATATTAGACTCTAAATCACTCGAACGGGCCAAAGATTGGTCTTCGAGCTCTGCAATTTTTTTGCTAAGTTTCTTTTTAAAGACAAGATGATTTTTTAAGTCAGGCCGATCTAGTGCCATTAAAAAGTTATCTAAATTTCCGACAAATCGCTCAAGGCTAGATTTTTGCTGCTCAAATAAACTGCGAATTTGCAGAGTCATCTTGTATTGCAAAAGTTCACAATCAAGCCCCCAGTAGACATGATGCCCACGAAAAAAATCAACGAGTTGGTAATTAAAGTCTTTAACCGCAGGGAAGGCCTCGCTCACGATCATCGAAGCAGCTTGAGATTCCCCGCCATTTTTTCCAGGGAAGACTAAATCAATTGAAGAAACGTAGTAGTCATCACTCATTCCAATTTTTGCGTAGGCCCCAGAATATCGACATTGAGCGTGACTCGTATCTTTTAATTCTACTGGAACTGCCGAAATTTCCTCTTCACCCACCAAATAGGTCTGATCAATTCTAGGAGCGGTAAAGACTTTTTTAGAACTCTGTTGATATTCGACGCGTGTGAGCGGTTCTTGAAGTTCCGGCCCATAGATCGTTTCATTGAGAAGAAGGCCATCGCCGGAATAGGTTCTAAAATAAACTTCGCCCGGGTTTCTCGGAAACAAATTTCCATGCTGATCCACCGAGTAGCCCGATTTAGCGGATCGATAAATATTTTTGAAGGTGAAATGCCCAAAAAACAGATCCGAATCAGAAATAAGACCATGAGAAATAAGCTGACCTGCCGGGCTGAACGTTCCAAGGAGCACATCCTGAGTGTCGTTCATTTTCCTATCGCTAAAGGCCCCAATCATCTGAGATGAGATTTTATCTCTAGAAAGCCTAGGGACACCATCTTTTTCAAAAGCATAAAGAGTTGCGTCTTTTAAGATATATTGCCGAGAAGGATGGACGGCCTGACTCTTTTCTTGAAACGCATGGGGGAACTTTTCTTGTTCTGATTCGAGAAATAGCTGGCTTGGTAACTCTTCCGAAGACCATTTTTCCGAGAGATCCTCACGCTCGGGAACATAGGGAACAACAATATTATAGTCAGCACCCTCGGAAGCAAAAACTTTGGTAAACGTAGAACCGGCCAAGTTCACTGATACATTCAACGGCGACTGTTCAACGTATTCCATAAAGGATGCAACTGTATTTGTTCTAAAGTCATAAAAGGCCTCAAAAGCTTGATTGTGATGAACCAAGGCATCCATAAAATACCAGTTGCCCAAGAGTTTTCCAGATTCTGAATCTACTGAACCCCTAGCAATGACTTTCGGAAAAGCAGGGTCAGCATTCTTCAGGAGAATATTAGCGTCACCAAATGCAGCGCTTTGGTTATGTCGTTTTATCTTGAGAAAGAGTGCGGCCACGGGGAAAGTTCCCCGACCATTTTTGGAAAAGCTATATTGAGGATAGAAATGGGTATATTCTTTTAAAATCTTCTGCACTGTCTCTTTTTGGGGCTTATCGAGTTCGTTAAATTCAACAAAATCAACCTCTGTCTGCTCCCAAGAGGAACTAAAGACCTGAGAGGAGATTCGATGAGAAAAACTGAAACAACAAACCAGCAAGACAAGGAGATTTAAAGTGTGCATGACTCTGTATATCATTTCATGGAATTAAAGCTGGCCCTGCATGAAAATATTACAGCCGAGCCCAATCAATTTCTTTCAATCCGGCTGGGCATGGTATAACCCCTTCATGTCTCTTTTTGGCGCCATTCGATACTTCACAATCGTCGCTCTCTTGATACCCGTTTTTCCCTCTCATATTGGTCAAATCAGCTGGAACCCCCTTAAATCAACAGTCTCGGCCCAAGGCCTTGGCCAATCGATGGTCATGTCAGACTTTGTTCCTGAAATTCACATTATTTTTGAGAATTTTTTTGAAGCTCATTCTTCATACAAAGTGCCGAAAATGGGCATCAAGGCCCTATTTGGAGGCTCAGAACCCAGCGTGGCCACAATCTTCGAGATTCATAGCTTACTCGCTAATCTTGAAGGCGCGTCCGATCAAAAGATTCAATTCGCGCAACTTCAGCAGCTCCGTCTATTTGAGAGATTTGTCATACTGCAAAGATTAATTAAGTCAAGAAGCGAGTTGTTTTCGCAGAGATCTTCTGCTGAAAAGAGCGCTCAGTATTTAGCTGAAGTTTTAGAATTGGCAAATAGCATCAGCTTTTTTCAAGAGCTTCGTAAACGCTATGTTCGCCTTTTATTCAAAGCAGTTCATGAAGACCCGGCCTTCGATCCAGATCTTGCGGAAATTCAAAAAATCTTGGAACCAATTGCTCCTGTGCTGCACGTCTCGATGGCCATTGCTGTTAACAAAATGCTGAGGGAGCCTGAATTTGGATTCTCAACTGGTGAGTTGCACTCGAAGCATATCGGTGAACAGCTAGATTATGTTATCTATCCCCTACTAGAGTTTGATAAATATCTTTTAGAAAAAGACGCCGCCACTCAATATGATACTCCTGATCTCTTTGCTAAAAATATTTTAGCAGAAAATTTTGAAGGGCTTCTTTTCAACCATGCTCAAATCAACCAAATTGCCCTAACAAAAAAAGATGCTCCGATTGTCCCACTTTGCAAAACTCCTCTGAAAACACTCTCTCCAATAAAGGGAGACTTTGGAAAAAACCCTCTCTATCGAGAAACCATTAATTTTGAAGATAGAGAGTTGAAATTTCGATTGATCAAAAAAGACCTCGTTCAAAACCTTCAGAATCTAAAAATTAGTGAAATCAAAAAAAATGGAAAAACTTATCTCCAGGCAATGCTCTCAAAAATCGATAATTTTCTACAATACGATATTAATAGAAACGTCATTCCAATAGGTGGGATCAGCAAAGACTACACTGAAGAAGAACTCGAAGATGATGCTCTAATACGAAGAGATTATTATCGCGAAGAAGTGATCCCGTTTGTCATTCGAGAAGAGCGATCCATCATTAAAGAAGCTGCTGCAGATATCGTAACTAATGAAATTTTCTCTCTCGATCTTCTTCAAACAAAAGTCTTGGTAGAATCTTTGGCCCAAAGCTTCATTCAAAGATTGGGCCCAATTGTCTTTCATGCTTTAGAAAAAAAACTTCTTGTTGCTCAAAACTACTACACAAAAAAATTCGATAATTTTCTTTTAAGAGGCGACTACCCCGGCGGAAAAGAGCTTTATCACGAAATTATCCAATTAGTCGAGCAGACATTCTTAGATTATCGTCCCCTAATCGCCCAACAGATTGCCTATAGTGTTGGCGCACAGATTCAGCGACTCAGCAGTTCAACTGAATTTGTTCAAAAGAAAAGAGAGAAATTCATTGACCGGGTTTTGAAAACCGCCACTCATCCTCACGTGATCAAAGCTCAAAAAGTCTTGAGGGCCATTGAAAAATATGAGCTCATAGATCTTGACCACCAACAATCTAAAGAGACTCTCACGCCAGATGATTATCAAGACTATCTAGGAGAAATGTTTGAGTTAAATGCTGATGTGCTAGCAAAGTATCTAAAAGGTAATGAATTTTTAGAAATCAGTAATCCAGAAGAGTTTATGGTTTGGTATAGAATTGCATCGGCCAAAGATGCCAAGTTTCTAAAAATTAGTAAAAATTCTAATTTTATGATTAACCCGGACTATTCACTCTTTTTAAGAACTTTCTTCTCAGATCTACAGCAGACCTTCGAGCGTAAGAAAAAACAAAAAAGTAGTGAGACTTTCTATAAGATCTTTATTGATCTTGCGAAAAAATATACAAAAGAGCTAGGTGTTCAGAATCGCAAAACAATTTATTCTCGCAACCTAGACCCTATCGTTATGCAGATGGAGCAGCATGCTCAATCTGATGCTTTCGGGCAAGCCGGTAAAAAAACCTACAAGCAAGGAGTCGCTGAAATTGAGGGCGGCTATTATTCTATGCTGGCCGAAAAAGCTAAGCAGGCCAGTGAATACGTAGAAGGTTTTTTCTCAGGTGAAACCTATGAAGAGGAAAGAGCAACAATCGCCGGGAATAACTTTGGAAACTTTAGGGTCCCTGAAAATTTTATCGATTTAAGACCTGATCAATCTATCAGCTCGCTGGCGGAACTTTTAGGTTCCAATTCAAAACTTAAAAAAGACCTAAATCTGGGCAGCGCTGATGCATTAGAGGCAATTTTGCTTTCTGCCATGGAAGGACAAAACGCAAGAGGACTTGACCAGATCTTTAGACAGCTTTCTTTGCTGAGCATTCCTGGAGACAAGTTTCAAGACCAATTACTTGAAATTCGCAAAGCTGTCTTATCCAATCAACACGTTTTAGAAAAAGAGCAATACCAGACATTTGTTCGAGTCTATTCGAAAATGAGCAAGGACCGTTTTTCTGACGTGCAAGAAGGAATTTTTGAATTATTGGACGTTTTAGGTGTGGTCGATGATGTCTTTAGTGGTGCGGCCGAGGAGGCCAATGAAGTCGGTGAATTGTTGAGGGTGGACTTTGCGAAGTCTGTTAAAAAAGAAACTTTTGAAATTCCTTTTAAACCCAAAATGAGTGTTTCCAAGACTTCCCATTATCAACAAAGTGATTCTCGAAAATCTTTTGGGCGATTGGCCGATAGCTTGCTCGATCAAAAGATTTTAGCAGAGGAAAGAATCAATCAAGCGCATCAAACGGAACCTATGCTCGCAATTATCACCGGTGAGGAGGTCACAACGGAAACCATTCGGTCCTATACAGGACAACTTTCTGACTTCCAAAACAGTGTAAAAGATAAAATTCGTGGGACTTTCGGAACAAAACAGAACCTCGATATTCTTGACCATCTCTGGCCGACTATGAGCTTTCTCGATTTTTCATGGAAAATAGACAAGCATTTCCCAAAGACCGTCTTATTCGAGATCGCCAACGAGAGCAACCTCCGTCGCCAAAGAGAAATTATTGAAAAGTACATTGATGTTTCCACTCAGAATATAAACCGCGCTTTTTTTCAGGTGTGTGAGGCAGCAAATGGAGATTGGAAGAAAAACGATCATTTTAAAGATGTCTATACGAGAAGCGTGACCATTCGAAATTCCATGGTGCAGACCGCTCCTATGATATCGAAAAATCAATTTACTCAAGATGATGCTAAAAAAATTGATGAAAAACTCAAGAAAAACTTATTCCCGGTTCAGTCTTTTTATGAAGAACATGAAGACATCGTTGGTTACGCAGTTATTGGTGCAGTTATTATCGATGCTATTGCAATCCTCCTTTTTCCCTTGTTTGGAGCCGCCCATTGGGGAACGGTCACAGCAGCTGGCGGAGTACTCAGTGCTGGAAGCCTTAGGGGTTATTCCATGTTCTTGTTTGGTGCTGCGGCCCCTTACTTGGCATCGACTTCTATTCTCAATGTGAAGAAATATTACTTTGATTATCCTGCTCAGTATCGAGAGCGACTTGCGCTGATGCGAACTCAATTAGAAAGAACAATTATATCCAAAGACGATGCTTTTGAACCGATAGCTCAAAAAAATGACTATACGTATAGCATGGATTTTTTCATGACCCCGTTGGAAATTGCTTTCTTGGGAATGACTTATCATATGGTACGGGTGTCTTCCTCGTTTCCACGGTTATTGAAAAATAAATTTAATCTCTCGAAAACGGAAAATCTCAATTTAAGTAAGGTTTATTCCAGAGATGTCGTCAAAAGTGGGGCCTTATGGCACGACCTCAAACGCTTTAACTTCAAGGCTATTTGGAGAGACTTAAAACCAAATTCTCAACCTATTCCTAAAGACCTCATTAGAATGCGAACAGTCTCAGAAATTCACAAAGTGGCCAAAAGTGTTGCTCTCGAAGAAAAATTTTTTACTAAATCAATAACATTGGTGGAAGAGAGACTGGTGAAGCTAAAAAATTTAGTCGAAGTTCAGATCTACGAAATCTCCAAAGCTGAATTTGATCTCCTTCGTATTATAGAGAATACGAACGCCAATAACATGACAAAAATCCCAGACCGAGTTTTTTCCTATACTCACCGAGGCCGGGCAATTCCAGAGGGAACTGGTTCAAAAAACTTCGATCCTGAGTGGTTTGCCAAGCATTTTGACAATCTAGACGATCTTGCAAGCACCCACAAAAATTCTACCAACAAAGAGTTCATGGAATTTTTGTCTAGAGAAAAGCAAACCTATCATAATCCAGCGAAAGCAACAGAATTTAGAGTTAATGATTTTGGTAATCCAACTCCGCTTCGGACTTATTCCGAAGAAGAGCTACTCCGCTATAAAGCGAGCCTAAAAGACGGTGAGACCTATTATTATAAGAGAACTTCGAAAACGAAACCGTCCAAAAATGGAGACCCTCCCTCTGCAAGACTTTGGAATTTTGGTGTGGAAAATTCCCATAATCACCGGTGGATGATTGGCTTCCAAAGTTACTTGAAGACAGTTTTGAGAAGTGTTTTTATAAACTTCCCCAAAAAAATAAAACAAACGGGAAAGGCCACTAAAAATTTTGTTCGAGCGGTGACTCGAAATCCAGAACATGAATTTTCATTCCATCCGACTCCCAGCTTTATCAAAAATATGAGAAATGACTCTGCCAACGGAACCCTAAAAACCTTCGAAGACGTCGAAAAACTACTCAAAGTCGAGGGGATGGCCTGGAAAGGATTTTCTAAACCTCTTAATGAAAAATTCGTTCTAGAGTTTGACCGATTTTTTGCAGATGTTGCGCTCGAAGACTTAAGTATTTCAAAATTGAAACGTGAGCTCAAACTCCATCATCAAGCAGTTTTCTCCATAGGAAGACAAATTGAAGCAGAGGTTTATCTCGAACAAATTAGACACCTTGAAACAGCTAAGAAAAGCCTGCAAAATCTGAAGCAAATTCGAAGTGGACTTAATACTACTGAAGAAGGAGTGAAGAAAATTTCCGGCAGAAATCTTCCATCCTCCCAGATAAGAGGACCTGCTGACATAGATGATATTTCCCTGATGGCCCTCAGTGAGCAAATTGCTAAAAGTAAGGATACTTATTGGAAGCCCTACAAAAAAATCTTTTCCGAACATAGAATGGCCAGCTCATTCGCGGCCCGGAATGCAGATTATATAAACCCTCAAATTCGGATGATAATGGAGCAAGGAAAGGCTACTGAAAATTCTTTAGGTGCTATTGCCTCAGAAGGGCACGCAGCGGCAAAACAAAGAATGAAAAAAAACTTTTACTACAATATTGCACGAGGGAAAATGCCTCAGGAGTCGGGTTGGAAGAAAAGCTTAGCTACGGATTTCCTTGAATGGATGTCGTATATTCACACCTATCATTTCTCCAAAATTAGAAATGTGAAGCTCTCAAAGCTGGTTGAAAAATACAACAAAATGTACCAAGAGTGGCTCGCGTCACCCTACTACAAAGATTTTAGAAAGTTTTATCTTCGGTACCACTACAACAAGGTCTACTAAAGTCTTTCCGGCTTTGAGCTCTCGTAGAGTTTGAATCCTTTCACCTGATGACATCTGAATAGACTTATTTATACTTGTGGGCCGTCACTTTAGGTACATTTGACTCCAAAAAATTTCGAGGTTTCTTGAGCACCACGACTTCGTTTGGAACATATTCCTATAGCTTGTTTTTGATATTTGTACCACTGCACCCTATAGTCCAGAAAGCAATGGAATGGCAGAAGCTTTTTTTAGCTAGATGCTATAGTCTGGAAAAAAGATAACAGCAGGATGAACTTTAAGGGCCTTGGCCAAAATGAGTGCTCTTTCTCTGCCAATCTTTCTAGCTCCATTTTCTAGAGCAGAGATATTACTCTGAGTCATCCCTGTCAACGCAGCCAGCTCTACTTGAGAAAGTTCTTGCAACTCACGAAGAGTTCTAAGCATTTCCCCGGGAGACATCTTGATATTTATATTTGCTTTTACAAAATTTTTCTTATTCATAATCAACCTCCTTCAAACGATCCTAATTCTGGCGGCCCTGAAATTTTACAATTCTTTTCCATGTTTCATATCTTTTAAAAACCTCCTTAGGAACTTGTGGCAGAGATTGTGCTGAAATGGGGCCAGGCCAGTCAGCGAAAACAAGGCCGTGAAACTTGGAGGAAGCCTTAGTTAGAGACTGACTGCGATGATTACATTATTGAGCTTGCCTAGGCCCTGTTTTGAAATCGCTCTTCAGAATTTGGGCCGCTTATTTTTTCCTTTCCCAACTTTTCTAGAAATGAATATTTGGGAAACATGTAGAGATTTACGAGAACTGGAAAAACAATCAGGGCAAAATAGGTCTTCATATCGAAGAAATGCGCCCCATACCCGACAAAGACCAGTACTGCCATAATTTCATGAAATGCCAACGTGATAATCATCAAAACGAAATATCGACTAAGAGCAAAATATGGATGTGTCCGCTGATTATCAGTTCCAGAATTTTTTTGAGGTTCCATTTCACGGGTGAGATAGGTCAAAGAGGTTTTGTATTTATGGTGAATAAAGTACGAGACAAGCGCCAAGGCACTATAGCTCAAGAGAAGAATTTCTATTCCAAGTTTGCTTTGTTGGGCCTTGTCGCTTTTTGATATTAGCCCAATGACTCCGAAGACAAGAATGCTTGCGGTTAGACCGACGTAGGCAGCATAGGTCTGCGTAATAATAATTCGCTTTTTAGATATAGGTTTAGGCTGCATGGAAAAAGTATCGGTGGATACTTATCTATGCTTGAATTCCTGGGCTTGAATTCGAAGACTTAAAACCCTACTTTTTTCGGCCGTATTTCTTTCTGAAGCGCTCTACTCGGCCTTCAGTATCGAGGACTTTTTGAGTTCCGGTGTAAAAGGGATGGCTTGCGCTGGAAATATCGACTTTAACCAAGGGATACTCGTTTCCGTCTTCCCATTTGATTGTCTCATTAGATTCGATTGTGGAGCGAGTCAGCATAGAAAAATCTGCTGAAACATCTTTAAAAACAACTTCGCGGTAATTTGGGTGGATATCTTTTTTCATAGCTTCCTTTAGTAGCGGCCAGACCGCTTTTTCGTCAATTACTTCTTTGCCTGAGACTGCAAAATTTTAACGACTTCTTCCACGGCCAAATTAGCAATCACTTTTGGGTCCTTTTTATCATCGGGCAATGTAAAGTTTTTTGTCCCATGCTTGATGTAGGGACCATATTTTCCATCGTAAATCACAAGTTTTTTCCCGGACTTAGGATGTTTTTTAAAATCTTTGAGCACTTCGGCGCCTCTTCGACCTTTCTTTTCCTCTGCTAGGAGCTCTAGGCCTCTCGCCAGTTCGATGGTATAGACATCGTCATCTTTTTTCAGGCTTCTAAAATCTCCATCGTGAACAACATAAGGCCCAAAACGGCCATTATTGGCGACCACGGGTTTTTTGGTTTCGGGATGGAGTCCCAATTCTTTTGGCAAGGAGAGGAGCTTAGTCGCTTGTTCGACGGTCACATCTCTGGGAGAAACGCCCCGAGGCAAAGATGCCCGTCTAGGCTTTTCGCCGTCTTCTTTTTGCTCTCCTAGTTGAACATAGGCGCCGTAGCGGCCAACCAAACAATAAATTTTTTGCTGGCTCTTAGGATCAACTCCGATTGGCTCTGGACCTTTCCGAGACAGCTCGATTAACTCTCCTACATCTTCCTCTCTCAAATCAGCAGGCGCTAGGTCTTGTGGAATCGAAGCATGAATTTCTTCCCCGCTTCCTTCGAGAGATTTCTGAACAATATAGGGCCCATAGCGGCCCACTTTGATATCCACTTTGTCTTTTAAATGGGCCAGCTCAACTGAGCGAGATTCTTCGGGTTTGATTTTTTTTTCTTTGGTCTCAACCGTTTGCTTGAGCCCATCTTTTCCGTTGTAAAAGCTATCAAGATACTCCAACCAATCTTTTTTACCGTAAGCGATTTGATCGAGAGAATTCTCCATCCCGGAAGTAAAACTATAATCGACGAGATGAGGAAAATGGCGCTCTAAAAGCTGAATGACGGCCAGTCCTGTGAAAGATGGGATGAGAGCTGATTGCTCTTTTCGCACATAGCCTCGATCTTGGATCGTTGAAATAATCGATGCATAGGTCGAGGGTCGCCCGACTCCCTCTTTTTCCAAACGCTGAACGAGGCTTGCTTCCGTAAATCTTGCTGGCGGCCGAGTTTCATGACCAAGGGCCTCGATTTTATTGGCGGCTACAGTTTCGCCTTCCTTGAGAATCGGCAACAGTACTTCCCTATCATCGAGTGCTGCCTCGGGATCATCTTTTCCTTCGACATAAACTCTTAAGAATCCTGGGAAAATAATTTGCGTTCCATTGGCCTGAAACTGGGCCCTGCCGGCCTCAATTTTGACACTAACAGAGGCCTTTTGCGCCCGACTCATTTGCGTGGCCATTGTCCGCTTCCAAATCAGTTCATAAAGGGCCTTTTCCCGTCCCGAGAGACCAGCTTTGTCTGGATGAACAAAATCACTGCCGGCCGGGCGAATGGCCTCATGGGCCTCTTGAGCACCTTTGCTTTTGGACGAATACTGCCTAGGCTTTTCGGAAAGAAAATCTTTTCCGTATAAGTCTTCGATACTAGAGCGCGCGCCCTGAATTGCTTGACTCGATAAATTGGGCGAGTCCGTTCGCATATAGGTAATCAAACCTTCTTCATAGAGCCTTTGCGCGGTCCGCATCGTTTCTTTGGCAGACATTCGAAGTTTCCGGTTCCCCTCTTGTTGCAAAGTCGAAGTGATAAATGGAGGTGAAGGATTAGAGTAACTTGTTTTTTCTTCAACAGAAGAAATCTTCCAATCTTTGGTTTTAATTTCTTCTGAGAGGTCTCTTGCCTCTTTTTCATTGAGGACTTTGATTTGATCGGGCTTCAGTAATTTCCCAGTCTCGTCCCCGAAATCTTTACCACTGGCCACTCGTTTCCCATCGACTTGAACGAGTTTGGCATCAAAGTTTTTGGTTTCACCTTTTTTGGAAAGCTCGGCCTTGAGGTCCCAATAGCTGGCAGACTTAAACCGGATCCGCTCTTTTTCTCGCTCGGCAATGAGCCTCAGCCCAGTCGACTGAACTCTCCCGGCAGACAGACCATAAGCAATTTTTTTCCAAAGCAGTGGCGATAAAGTGTAACCGTAGAGTCGGTCCAATATTCTTCTCGCCTCTTGGGCACGAACTAATCGGACATCAATATCGCGGCAATCTTCCAGGGCCTTGAGAATTGCCGACTTCGTAATCTCGTGAAAGACCATGCGCTTAACGGGAATCTTGGGCTTCAACAGCTCCATTAAATGCCAAGAAATGCTCTCGCCTTCGCGGTCCTCATCAGTCGCGAGATAGATAGCATCAGCTGTCTTCATTTGTTTTTTAAGTTCACGAACGATTTTGGATTTGCCTTTGGGAACGATGTAGAGAGGCTCAAACTTTTGATCGACTCGAACTCCCAACTTTGCCCAATCTTCTTTTTTAAGGTCTTTGGGAATATCTGCTGCCGATTGCGGCAAGTCCCGAACATGGCCCATGCTTGCTTCGACTATGTAGTTTTTAGGTAAGAACTTTCGAATGGTTTTGGCCTTTGTGGGTGATTCCACGATGACCAAATACTGATTGTGTAACTTCTTCGGTGCTTTTGCCGCCATAAATCTCCTCGACCCTAAGTTCAATCCTTAGGGCCGAGGAGGTCTATCGTCAATATCTATATGCTTTTACAACGATTTTGCATCTCAGCAAGAATCTGTTCTTTAATCTTTTTTGGAGACATTTGGCAGGTTCTTCTCAGGTCTCCGGCATGATTTCGAATTTGAGGGAGAACCGTGTTGATGGATTCAACAAGTCCTTGAATCAAATTCTTTTTGCGAAACTCGCCCAATCGTAAATCACCGGTTTTGGGGTCTCGACCATAACAAGATGTAATGAAGTCCTCTCCCATATCATTTTTCACATCTTTTAAGACTCTGAGAAAAGCATCCGCAGCTGATTTTTCCGTTTTTGAAACAAGAAATTGTTCATCATCGTAAATCAATCTTTTGAGAATATTAAAACCGTTCTGGCTTCCAGGCCGCGAAACATCTGAAACCTCAGGGAGAAGCATGGCAGATATGTAAATCGTATCCGCGAGATCACGTGCTGGATGTTTAGAAAAAATAAGCATCTTTGGCCTTCCCACTAGGGCCTTTGAGCTTAAAGCATAGGCTGGAGTTTCCGCCTTCATTTCTTTCATTTCTTGAGATGAAACCCACTCTTCACCTTTTTTGCCAAAACCTTTTGCAGAATCTCTTAAGTAAGTATTTAAGAAACTGCGCCACTGGTTGATTTCTTTCCGCTTCTCTATCTTTATCCCTTGTTTTGTAAAAAAAGCTTTTAGTCTTTTGGTACTGACTCGGGCCTTATCTTCTAGAAGCAGGGAGATATCTTCAGGCGAAAACTTTCGGTTCATTTGATCTAAACCCACGGGAAGCTCTTGGGATCCTACGAGTTCTTCTAAACTCTGAGCTTCAATCGCATCAAAAAGTTCTTGTAGCATTTCTTCTCCGCGCGATTGTCTTACTGCTTTATTTTGTAAGGATCGATGCGCCAGCTTCAAAGGGCCAGTTGAAATTTTGGCGCGTCTTGCTCGGTCGTAAAGATTTTCAGTACAGGCAGCCATTGTCTCCTGGGCATAACGTTCTTTATCAATATCAAGATCCTCTAAATCGAGGGCAGGATTGACTGTCATATTCTCAAAGCTTCTAATTTCTGTCCAAGAAATTCCAGCCAACGCTTCTTCTAGTCGAAGAGCATGAGGAGTGTCATAGGTCTCACGACATTTAAAAAGATCGAGTGTCGTCATCTCAGATGTCGGCATTCTCTGAATTGGGGGTTTAGCCACTGTATTTGTTTCTGTTTCGGTTTTTATTTCTGTTTCAGCGAAAGCCTCACTATCGACTTTTGCTGGTTCTTCAACTTCCTCTATCGTTTCTTTTTCTTCTGATTGGCCATAATTTTCGCGGTAGAGACTGAGATAATCCATTACACCAAGGCTCTCACCCTCTTCGACTTGCTTAGTCTCAACTAGTTTAGAAATTTCTTGTTGTCTCTCGTCTCTTTTGTCTTTAATTTCTTTTTGTGTGGCCAGAATTTCATCCGAGACCGTTTCGAGATTATCATTAGTGTCAATCTCCAAGGCCTTCAAAATGGACTTTATCTCTTCAGAAACTTCGCCATCGACAAGACTCTCAATATCAAAATCTAGCAAGGTTTGTTGTTCTTCATCGCTCAGATTTTCCCATCCTTTTTCAGGGCCAGGAGGAGTCAGATTGGTTGCCCAGGGTACTACGGCCGGTAAAGTAGACATGCCGCTTGTGAGGGGGCGCTCAATCCACGGTGGTGCTCCAACAAATAATTGATTGCTATAAAAGTTAAAATCGGTACTTGCTCCGACCGGTGAGAGTCCTGCAAGTGCCGCAGTCATGATGATTATCTTTTTCATATTCTATTCCTCGCTCTTAATAATTCTGTATTGTAGAAATGCAATCTTGCGGCCAAATAAAAAATGCTGACAAGGCCACCCGGCCCTATCGAAGTGTTTAGTTTTTAGACGGCCGTCTAAAAAACAATATGTGCGATAAAAATTAAAACGATGAAAAGGTAAAATAAGGCATGAGTCGACGGTGCAAGTTGTGTAATTGCTTTCATCCCTTCTGCTGTTGCAGAAAGGATGCCAACATTTTATCTAACGAACAAAAAGCATTTGATAGTAACTCGGCAGCGGCCAGCTATTTGCTGGAGTCTGATTTTCGACCTGGGCACAAAGCTCAGAAACTTTTTCGAACGCCGGAAGAATTTCACTAGCAAGTTTTAAGGAATACTTATCCTCTGGTAGCGCTTGCCCTTTTTTAAGAACATTTTCCAACTCACCAGATTTTTCGATGAGGCTTTCTAGCGTTTGGTTGAGATCATTTAGCAACAAGACCTCAGGAACATCTTCTACTCCGACCTGCTTTTGGGTGTGAATCGAGTTTGCTAAAATAGCTTTGTAGCTAAAGGCCGCCGGCAAAATGTATTTAGAAATCAGCTGCTGCAAAGAGTGAATCTCAATTTCTTGATGCTTGATATAACGTTCTAATAGCACATTATAGCGAGTTTTGAGCTCCGAGCTGCGGTAGACATTTTGCTCTATTAAAAATCTCACTTTAGAATCATCTTTAAAAATCTCTAGGGCATCCGCCATAGTTCTCAAGTTCGGCAAACCTCTCTTGGTCGCCTCTTTTGGCCACTCTTCACTATATCCATCTCCACTGAACACAACAGAAGCCGATTCTTGATAACTTTTGCGGGTCAGCTCGTGGAGGGCCTCGTTCACAGATTTACCACCTTCAATCTGTTGTTCAAGGAAGAGATTGGCCTCTGAGAACACATCAGCAATTGCTGCATTCAAAATACTGACCGGAAACCCCACTGCAGCACTCGATCCAAGAGCTCGAAATTCAAATTTATTACCAGTGAATGCAAATGGAGAAGTTCGATTTCGATCGGTGTTGTCCTTGGCCACTTTTGCTAAAAAGTTAGAACCCAAATCCAAAGTCTCAGCACCGTGGGGAGAATAAGTTTCTCCTGCAGCAATGCTCTCCAAAATTTCAGTCAGAGTCTCTCCAAGAAAAACAGAAATGATACTCGGAGGGGCCTCATTAGCGCCGAGACGATGATCATTGCCGTGGCCAGCGATACTCAATCGCAGCATTTCTGCATGTTTCCAAACGCCCTTTACGACTAGGGATACCACTGCCAAAAATCGGTCATTTTGATGAGGGTTTTCGCCCGGAGACAAGAGGTTTTTTCCTTTGTCGTCTGAAAGTGACCAGTTGCAATGCTTTCCTGAACCATTAATTCCCGCGAAGGGTTTTTCATGAAGCAAGCACACCATGCCATGTTTTTCGGCCACAGTTTGCAGAGCGGCCATCGTGATTTGATTTTGATCTGCGGCCAAATTGGCATCTTGGAAAATCGGCGCTGTCTCGAATTGTCCGGGCGCAACTTCATTATGGCGCGTTTTACAGGGAACTCCTAGTTTGTAGAGCTCCACTTCTAATTCATTCATGAAGGCCAGAACTCGCTCTGGAATAAGACCAAAATAATGGTCCTCAAGTTGTTGGTTGCGAGAAGTGAGATTGCCAAAGAGAGTCCGGCCAGTCATCACCAAGTCTGGGCGCTCGTAGTAATAGGCCTTATCTACTAGGAAATATTCTTGTTCAAGTCCGCAGCTCACTGAAACTTTTGTACAATCCGGTTGTCCGGTGAGTTGTAAAAACTTTGAGACAGATTTAGTGATCGCTGCGGTCGATCGAAGAAGTGGTGTTTTAATATCCAGTGCATCTCCGTTATAGGAAATAAACGCAGTAGGGATGCAAAGAGTTTTTCCGTTGCAGTTTTCCCGAATAAATATTGGAGAGCTCAAATCCCAAGACGTATAGCCTCGTGCCTCAAAAGTTGAACGAGAGCCACCGTTAGGAAAAGAGCTCGCGTCTGGTTCACCTTGCATTAACTGCGAAGCGCTGAGCTTTTCTATGGCCCGTCCGTCATCAAAGTCCAAAAAGGAATCATGTTTTTCGGCAGTATGGCCGGTGAGCGGCTGAAACCAGTGGCAAAAATGAGTGACCCCTTTAGAAAGGGCCCATTCCAAAACAGAGACCGATATTGCTTTTGCAAGACCCTCGTCTAGCTTTTCTCCAGTTCCTGCAATAATATTTTTCAGCTTATTTCGCTGAGAAGAACTTAAGTTTTTTGCATTTTCAATCCGAAAAATATTGTCTCCGAAATACTGGCTAACTTTTAGCGCCCTTCCCTCTGGATTTTGAGGACCAGAGAAGGACTGAGGAGTTCTTTTAGAGATTTCCAAAGCAGTTTGTGATTTAAATGAACTCGTCGACATGAAATCCCCCAAGGGTGAACAGATTTAAAATAAAGGGCGATTATAATACCGAGCAAAAAAGCATGGCAACCGTGACGTTTCACCAAACTTTTGAGGCCTTCCCGGGTGTTGTCGTGAGCTGTGAGCTGCTATCAGGGCCTATGTCCTTAAAAGACCAAAGGATGGCACTCAGAAATTCTATTACCAGAAAGCTAGAGATCCCCTACCCGCTTCAATCCTTTGGCCGTTTACCCAATAGCGAAATTTTGCTCACTTCTACCCATACTTCAAAAGGAGAAACACCCGCCCAAGCATTCGCATGGTCTAAAGGTTCAGAGTACCGAGGAATTGGGATAGATATGGAATGGACGAAACGGAAAATAAAAAACAAGACTGCGTTAGGGAAAAAAATTGCAAACCAAAACGATGTGGGGAAGAGAGATTTTTTAGAGCTTTGGTGTGTGAAAGAGGCCGCCTTCAAATCAATTAGCATGCAAAAAGATTCTAAGATTCAAAGTTTAAATGAAATTTCAGTCGGCGATGAAAAATTTAAAGACCAGGCCGGAGGGTCGTCCGGCAGCTGGTCAGTGATTTATTGGCGAGACTACATTCTCGCACTAGCAGTGTTGAAATAAACCTTAGTAGACAAATCCTGGGTCTTTGAGGCAATTAAGTATAAACCTTTTTCGAACGACTGGGCTTTTTCCGTTCTCCCAGCCACCCCTCGGTCGAGAAGGCTTATCTCTCAAATCGGTCTTAAACATAACGACTCCACCCGGTTTACTTGTTGCAGCGGTCACTTCAACCTTTCGGTCTAGATAGGGGAAAGAGCTAAAAATAGCACTTGTTAAAATCGTGTCTAGACCGAAGGCCATCATTTTACCAGGAAGGCAGCGAAAGCGTTCGTCAGACTCACCTTTAGGAAAAGAAGAGTTGACCCCTAGAAGAGGCGGGACCTCGGACTGAGTATCAGTTGGCATGGTCTTAATACCCGAAGAAAAGTTGATCTCTGTCATTTGTCGAAATTTAAATATAAAAAACAATTCATGCCCATCGCCTATATAATCTTGCATCGCTTTTTTATCTAAGGAATCAACAACAAGAGATGACAATTCTACATTTGGGGAGTTTTCCGAGTATTTGGTCCGGGCAGTTATCTTTCCGAAAGACTTCTGGAATGGAACTTTGTAGACCAACCTGTCTGCTTCATTGTCTCCATCGAGGGCTATAATATCACACGAGAATATATGACTATCTCCTGATTCGAGTACCTTAAAAAAGGTTCCCATATTCTCTACTTTGGGCCTTCGGCTTTGCAGTGAAGTTGGAATGAAAACAATGTTTTTATTTTCGACCATTGCAGTCTTCAAAACCGTAGACTCATCCTTACGCGATGTAATTAAATTATCAATCTGAATTGGACACGATGAAAATCTATCAGCAACAGACTCGGGAACTTTGGATAAGAATACCTTTCTTAGTGGTACTTCGTCACCGCTAGGACGTTGCGCTTCCGGATTGCTACTAGCAAGATGAACTGCTGAAAGGTGGTCATGTACTACCTGCATTCTTTCACGTATCTCACTTCTAAAAATATAGATTCCAGAAAGAGTTGACTCAAATGATTCTCGCTCTTCTTGGTTCAACCCGCCGTGGTTCAATTTAAAAGTAATGTATTCCTCAAGGCTGGCATCCGGAGACAATACGGCAGGAGCATCGACAGTTTTCACTTCACTGCTTATGTTTCCAAGCTCACTACTATCTTCGATATCGGCCTTTGATGACTCAACCGTATCGACACCATCTTTTCGCCTCGGCACGACAACTTCTTTTACTTTTTCAATTTTTTTCTCAGTCTTTGGAAGCTCGGCGCTCCCACCCAAATCGGCATCAGAAGAATCCATCACATCTACCGGGGTTTCACGTTTCGGAACGACCACCTCGTCTACCTTTTCGACTTTTCGGTCAACTTTAGGAAGCTCGGTTTGGTTATTGAGATTTGCTTTTGATGAATCCAATTTGCTAACGGTCTCTGGTTTGGCATTGTTTCGGGCCTCTTCTCTGGCCTCTTGCTTGCGGGCAAAACGCTCTTCATCAGTTTCTTCGGGTAAGAAATTCGCAGGGGCCTCTTCTCTTAGTTCTTCTGGAAGCTGATCCTCAGGAACCGAAATCTTTAAATTCTTTAAATTGTAACGAAATTCAAAAAAACGTTCTCTGGCCGCATGATACTCGCCTTCTTCCGAAAAACACTCCTGAGAGTCTTTATTCATATAATAAAGATCCACCAGCATCTGGGTCGCTTTATCACGAATCGTTGGAGAATAGGCCGACTCAGTCGCGGCCAGGTAACCATCGGCCTCTGCGATATAGTCTTTCATTTTCTGTTTCACCTCATCATCGCAGGTATATTTCTGCGCGGTTGCAGCTGAGGTTTGAATATTACCGGTGGTTTCGGGCCCTGATACTTCATAACCCAAATTGGTGAGATCACGCTCTATTGCTTTAAGAGCGTAAACTTCTGGTGGCATAAAGGTTTCATTTTTTTGAGAACAGGCCGTTCCCAAAATCCCAACGAATAAAAATACGCATAACGTTCGCATGGTGTGTTTCATAAGCTCTCTCCTCAAATGTTCTGTGGAATATAACACAATGCGTCTTTGGCTTCAAAGTCTGTATTTCTACTCTAAAATTATTTCAGAGTACGGAGTTTAAAGAAGCTGAGCTCTGGTCTGCAGTTTAAGCGAATGGGAAGTCGGCTAAATCCAATTCCTCTATTCACGTAGAGATTAGTTCCGGAATCCTTATATTCAGGAATCCAACCATCCCCTTTGACCTCATCTGGACTCTGAGGAACCAACGAGGTCCAGCTCCAGTGGGGAAATCCAGGAATTCGAATTTGGCCCCCATGGGTGTGACCTGCAATAGCGAACTGAATTTTTTCGGCGGGAGTATTATTGAGCGAATTTGCATTATGCATAAAAAAAATCCGCGGCTTTGAACCGACTGAATTCATAGCCTTTTCTACATTGCTGAGCTTAGGGTAAAATGACGCTAATCCGACAAAGTATAATGGCTCACCGTCTAGAGAGACCTCTGCCGCTTCATTATGAAGAACCCTGATTCCAATTTTTTCCAACTCTTCGGAAAGATATTGAGCAGATTCTTTTACCATATGGGCGCTGTGATGGCCCATGGAATAGTCATGGTTTCCAAGAACTGCAAACACCCGTATTCCAGCCTCTGCCATGGGTTTTAATAGCCCAACCACTTGGTCTACTAACATTTCAGTTCGGCGCTTATCATCTTTTTCCCATTCCTCTTTCGCCTCTTCTGCGTCGTCATCAGTGGGGTGATAAATAAAATCTCCGCCGATTAAAACGGCCTGGGGTTTCCTCTCTATGATCGTATCGACAACTTTATTAAGAACAGACTCGTTGCCTAGCCACATACCAACCTGGAAGTCGGAAAAAAAAGCTATCTCAGCCCCTTCCCAAGCAGGAGGAAGACCTCTGAGCTCAACTTGATGTTCGGTGACTTCTGGCCAGAAAGGCTCCACCCGGTTTCCCCAGACCAAAACAAATAATAAAACCAGTGCAATTATAATCGTAGTTTTCATAACTTCCTAAGAAGAACTTTTCATGGGGCCGAAGGTTTTTTCAACTAGAACTTTGTCGGTCACCTTAATTTGCTTTAACCGTTTTGGAGGACGTCCAGTCTGAACCTCTAATTCTACCAAGACGCCGTTGCGTGATACTGTGAAAAGGTAGTGCTTATCTGGTCTTAAAAATTCATTGAGCTGCTCTAAGTCTCGCGGTTCGAGGCGCTGTTGATTAATAGCGATCATCTCATCACCCGCATTAAGGCCACTCTGATACGAAGGGCCATCAAGAACAACGGATTTCATAAAAACTCTCTCTCCACGTGTCTCAAAATTAGCACCCAAGTAGGCGACATAAGGGCGCTCGTATTCAAAACTCAAACCGCTTCGTTTGGCATACGATTCAAAATCAATATCCTCAGTGGTTTGCACCATAACCTGGAACCGCTCGGATATCTCTTTATTACCAAGCTCTTCGATAATGGCAAAGATCTCGGCCTCATCAAATCCTTGCTGCGGCCTAGATTGATGCCCATGCCATAATTTTTTAATGAAGCTCCGTATATCGCTATTTTTTTCAACCAACTCTACGTGAAGGGCCCAGAAAACAAGGCCGCCTTTAAGATAATAGCTGATGGAAGAATTATTGAGGTTTTCATCTGGGGCATAGAGCTTAATCCAAGCGTTCCAGGAGCTCTGCTCTAGCGAATGAAATTTCTTACCCGGAGTTTTTTCATATTGCTCCAGGTTACCCCGCAGTTGCTCTAAATATTCCTCCAAAGTCGAGAGACCGGATTGATAGACAAACAAATCGTCAACGAACGAGGTGAGCCCCTCCGCCAACCACAACATTTTGGTATAGTTCTCTTCAGTATAGCGAAAAGGTCCAAGCTCTTTAGGACGAATGCGTTTTATATTCCAAGTATGAAAGTATTCGTGACAGACCAACGAAAGCCACTGCAAGTACGACTTTCGCACCGCCAACTTGCGACCATCAAAGTGTAAGACGGTGGAATTTGAATGCTCAAGCCCTCCATATAATTGAGGCAAAAAATGGGTGATAAAAGTGTAGCTCGGATACGGCAGATCACCTTCGAACTGAGAGGAAACATAAGAGACTATGTCCTGGATATCTTTTTTAAGGTTACAGGAATGAGGATAGTCTTGCCCATAAAATGCTAAATGATGTTCTTTGTTTTGATGCATAAAACCATCAGTCTCATGGCAACCGATCTCGATTGGAGAGTCGAGCAGTTCATCATAATTTTTCGCGCGATAAAGAAATTGATCACCCTCTCCGCAGTCTTCCAATGAGCAAGTGAGTTTTGACCATATTGGCGGAAATTTCACCTTCAGGAGAACCTCCGCATCCTCTGTTCCAACTTCCGCCATAAATAAAGAAGGTCCATGTAAAAATGCGTGGGAGCTGTCGATATGGGAAGTTCTCACAGTGAGTTGATGGCAATAGATTTCATAGGTGATTTCATACTCACAAGCGTCAGCTTTATTGAGCTCGCTTTTTTCCCAATCAATCTTCCAGCAATTTTTGGTTGTTTGCTCTAGAAAGAGCGCTTCACCGATGGATGTGGAAGCAGATATAGTCCGGATATTTCGAGAATACTCTCGCATGAAATACGACCCAGGAGACCAGCTAGGTAAATAAAGGGCCGTTTCGTTTTGGTCTTTTGTACGCCTTCCTCGGTAGCGAATTTTCGCTAAGTGCGTTTCTGGTGAAGTAATTTCTAAAAGATAAGTCCACATGAATCCGTCCCTTACAAATGTCTTATGTTTATGCTATTTGTACCGCAATGAATATTCAAACAGGAGAGCTTTTCTTCACTGATAGCGCTGCCCATCAGATACTCTTGATGCTACGGCACGATTACACTCTCGAAGGCCATTTATTTAGAATACGCATCGGGGGAAAAGGATGCAGGGGTTTTACCTATGAGACTGGACTCGATTACAAGCGAGATAATGATTTCGTGGGAAGGCAGCATTTTAGTTTATTAAAAGAAGATCTCCTCTATTTGCTTGATCCTTTTACAAAGTTCTATTTGAAAAACGGGCGAATTGATTATCTTTTAAATCCAGAAACCCAAGAGGAAGGATTTATCGTTATCAATCACGACGAACATGACTATGTTGGAAAGTTTTTTAAAGACGAAGAACTTGCTCCTTCTCATTTGGAGATTTGATCCTCCAGATTTCATGAGACCTTTGATGAAAATAAAATTTTGACTCATTTTGCGAGGGAAACCCTCCAGAGAGCGGGTTCAGAAAATATTGCTCCCGCTTAAAGGGTTGTATTTTTTGCGTTGTACTCAGCTGCGAACCAATTTTTGCGCTCAAGGATTTAGGTGCGTTAGGTCGAGACTGATTGAGAAAAATACGAAGAAATTGATCTTTCCCCGTCGCGCCTGTTAAAAGGTCTGGGAGGTGATCACCATTGACGTCCATAATAATCGTCCCTGATGGAGATGTCGCAATCCCAGTTTCCCTAAACGTAACTTCGCTAAAACTATGATCGCTGAGTTGTTGAAAAAAGATCAACCGAGGTATCCCAGAGCGCAAAGAGTTTTCTATCACCAAATCAAGCAGCCCATCGCCTGTAAAATCTAGCCAGAGGGCCCTTTCATCTTTTTGACCGGGGCCTAATTTCTGGACTCTTTCATAACCGGTCCGCAAAAATTGTGGCACTCCAGTCAAAGTCGTGCCCGTCAAGATAACGGATTGATCGCGAGACTTTTGGGACATAAAATCAAAATGCTCTCCGGTGAAAAGATCCCATGCACCATCTTGATTATAGTCGGCGCAAACACTTGTCAGTGAATTGCCTCCACTTCGGAGCCGACCATCTGCCTGATTGTCTTCGGAAAATTTTGATTGCTTGCCGACTTCACGAAAATAAACAACTCCTTTTTCAAGAAAACTTAAAAATAGCAAGTTGGGATGGCCAAAACTTGTGGCCAATAAAAGGTCAGGAAGACCGTTCTGATCAAAATCACAAATACTTGAACCATAAGTTGGTGATGGTTTTTCTCCAAACAATTTGGACTCGGCAGTAAAGTTCTTTTCGCCTTGATTGAGCAAAATAATGTCTTGTCCTGGTGAAGATTTTCCTTTTTGGAACCATAGACCTAAGAAAAGATCTAGCAGGCCATCACCATTGAAATCAGCAACCGTCGCAGTGGAAATGAGTGGTGAAATTTTACCGAGCGGCCTAGTGGGCCTCCGATTAAAAGAGTAAATGCCGTTTGAAAGCTCTCCCCAATAAATTTCCAGGACTGGCGAATGGGCCGCAACTCTTTGGGGAAGGGATGAAGCGACAATGTCTAAAATCTTATCGTTATTGAAGTCTGCAAAAACAAGAAAAGAAACTAAGCGAGGAAAAATAATTGGAAGAGATTGAAATTGCTTTGTGGCTTTATCAAACAACCAAAACTTCGGTCGAGCAGGATCGTGTGAGAGAGTCACAAGATCAGATGCGCCATCGTTGTTGAGATCAACTGCATAATTTCTAAGAGACTTCACCTTATGGAAACCAAAGTCCGCCGAGGACTCTTTAAGGAATAGTTCAAGACTGTTTTCTTGAGAACTGGTCCTACTCACGGGCGCTATGGAATTTGGTTGACTCTCTGCTGGAATTTCTTTCTTTTGTTTTGGCGCAACCTGGGAGCAGCTAGCAGCGAGTGCTCCCAGAAAAAAAAATCTAGAAATCCAAAATATCGAGACCATAGCCATCTCTTTCCACCACAGCTTTGGAAACCAAAGGAACTTTTCGGTCGTAGTTTTGGCCAATTCTTTTGTAGTTTCGTTGAAATTCTTGTTTTGAATCCCGGCACACGAGCTCCGTGAGTTCTTTGACATAATCTTTGTCTTTATCACTGATTTTATCATTTTGAAGAATAGAGGTCGTCCGAGAAAGAACGGCCAGCATGGCGTAAAGATGAATGGCCATATTAGCGATTCGTTTTTGCGGCAGTTCATTGCCGATAATTTTCTTTCCATGTTTTATGATTGTATTTTCTACTTTAATAGAAAAGTCATTGAGCATTGACGAAAGTCCATTGGCATGAATTTCCAGGGATGGATCCACACTTGCGAGTGAGCGAGTAGAAACCATTTTTCCTAGCCGCGATTTGGCAAAATCACTCATAATACCAAGTGATTTGATAGGGTCTTGGAGGACTTTTGAAACATCTGCAATTTTGCCTAACTCACGGAGTTTCTCTGAAGGACCTTTAATTCCCGAAAGCGCAATAAAGCAGCGAAGAATTTCATTAGTTCCTTCAAAAATGAGATTTATACGAGCATCTCGCATAAGACGCTCGTAAGCATACTCTTTCATATACCCGTTTCCGGCCGCGACTTGCATTGCCATATCCACGCAGTTCCAAAGCTTTTCAGAGCAAAAAACTTTGCAGATCGCTGACTCAATAGAAAAGTCCGTCATCCCCCGATTAATCATACCAGTCGTCATATAAACGACTGATTCGGCCGCATAAATATCAGAGGCCATCGTCGAGAGTTTGTCTTGAATCATACCGAAATTAGAAATTTCGGTACCAAACTGTTTTCTGTTTTTTGCATGGTTGGTGGCCATCTGAAGGGCCTCTTTCATTCCCCCTACTGACCCAGCTCCTAGCGATAGCCTTCCCGTATTGAGAACATTCATCGCAATTTTAAAACCCATTCCGAGCTCGCCCAATAAATTAGACGCTGGAATTTTCACGTTATCAAAATACACGGCCCGTGTTTCCGAGGCCCGGATGCCCATCTTGTCTTCTTTTTCACCGAAAGAGATTCCCTCTCTTTCTTTTTCGACAATAAAGCAGGAGATTTTTTCTTTTTTCTCCCCGTTAATCGTATGTTCAGTTTTTGCGAAAACAGAATAAAAACCGGCGCTTCCGCCATTCGTTATCCAAAGTTTTTGCCCATTAATAGTAAAGGTCTCGTCATCATTTTTTACGGCCTTGGTCTTAATGCTATAGGCATCAGAGCCTGAACCCGGTTCAGTTAAACAAAAGGCGGCAAAAACTTCCCCCGACGCAAGCTTTGGAAGCCAGTGTTTTTTTTGCTCTTCAGTGCCTTCATTGATGAGTGCTTTATAGCCAATACTTTGATGGGCACCTAACATGGTCGCGATAGAGCCATCAATTGAGGCTATTTCTCCAAAGACCCTTGAATATAAACTCGTGTCCAGACCCAGTCCCCCCATATCTTCAGAGACCGCCAAACCGCAAAGACCCAGTTCGGCCAAATTTTGCAAAATCTCTTTTGGAACTTCACCGCTTCTATCATAGGCGGCCGAGTCTATTTTCTCTTCCCCGAATTTTCGAATGGCATCAGTCATCCCTTTTCCGGTCTCAATTTGTTCACTAGAAAAATGGGGAAAAGGAAAGCAGTGCTCTTCTACCGTTTCGCCAAAAAACATGGCCTTCATAATTGAGGGAATTTCAGGGGCCTTTTCTTGAGTCATTATCTCTTCCTTTCCGACATGGTTAAAAAACTCTTTTGTATAGTAACAGTTTTTTTCCAACTCGCACACGACCTTGCACAAAATGAGAGCATCAATGAAAATAAAATTGATGGAAAAAAAGGAATAACTGGGTGAAAGGATTTCTCCAGAAAATATCGCACTTGTTCAAGAGGAACGGGAAGAAAAAATCCGACCAGACTCAAACTCGTCTAACGAGACCGGGCGTGCCCCTCCACAATTTAGCAAACATCAAAAACTCACTGAAAAATTCTTGGGAGAAAACCCGGGATATCAGCCCTGAACTGACAAAAATTTTAAAGATGGATAAAGATAAGCGCAAACAAATCGCTGCGCGCGTCAAAAAATATGACTATGCAAGCCTTGTGGAAGGCGTCTTTGCTCCCAGGAACCGAAGAAAAGTTCATTCTACTTTTATAGTCGTCAGTGTCTGCATTCTTGCCTATTTCGGAGGAACCTTCATCGCTCACCTCACCGAACTTGCGCTTGGTACAAACGATGTTGTTATCCTAGAGCGGCCGCTACCTCAGATTTCTTCAATTTCTTCCATCGGCCCCAGTGAAATCTCAGAAATTTCTCAAGCAAACCTTTTCCAATTGAAGGCGAAAGAGACGAAGTCCAAAGACAAGAGCGGACCCGATATTAGTAAAATTTGTGAAGATGCTCGTCAGAAAAGTGGATTGCCGATTGATCTTCTCAGCACCTTGGTGATGACACCTTCGCTGTATCAGGATTCCGTCAAGAGCTTGGCCGCAGTTCAAATTCGCAGCAAGCAAGAAATGAAAAGTGTTCGGGTAGGAGATAAAATCGAACAAATGGCAAAGGTCGACAAAATCGAGCGACTTAAAATCATTATTCGCAACCTTCGAAACAATCAGTGTGAAAAAATTGAAAGTAAAGATTACCGCGGAGATGAGGAAAGGCCGAAGATCATCACGGGAAGCGGAGCAAAAGCACTTCTGAAAAAGGAAGGATGGATTGAACAAGATGGAAATAACTTTAATCTGCAGAAAAAAGAGTTATGCGCAAAAGTTAAAACCGGAATGCAAGATATTATTACTCAAGCAGGCAGTGAAATTCAGCGAACCAGTACCGGAGATACCGCGATTTTGGTTAAGTGGGTCAACCCAGGGAGTCTTTTTAGCGTCTTTAATATTCAAGGCGGTGACATCATTACCAAAATCAATGGGCAATCGATTGCCAATCTAGCGCTTTCTCTAGGTTCTCTTCAAAAACAATTACAAACTTGCACACTCTCCAAGCTCTCTTTGACCGTAAATCGGCGGGGCCAGGAGCAAACTTATGACTTTAATGTGGTGGAATAAATAAGGAACGACGTATGAATGCAATTCGAGCTGGAATTTTAATGACTTTTCTCTGGTCTTTAAATATTTCTCAATCTGAGGCGCAAGATGATTTTTCGAATTTCGATTCGCAAAGTAATTTTAAAGTGAGCGACCCCAAAAAAGGTATGACCACTCCTCCGGGTCAAGTTCCGGTTCCTAATAAAGCAGCAGCGGGTGAAGAACCAGATGTCTTTGGCCGAAGCACCGAGCGAGACCAGAAGAGTCCCTATATCAATTTAAACTTTGATACAGGTTTTGGAGAAGGCGTTGTTGAGTCCTTTGACTTTCCTGATGCCGACATCATGGAAGTGACTCGGTTTATGCAAGAACTCACCGGAATTAATCTTATTTTAGATAAAGATGTGAAGGGAAAAGTTTCTATATCTGCGCCTCAGCCCATCACTATTGGTGACGCTTGGAAGGCCTTTGTGACAGCGCTAAATTTGGCCGATTATGCAATCGTTCCTTCAGGGGATAAGTTCTATAAAATTATTCAAGCGCGAGACATTCGCTACACCCCTACCGAAATTTACACCGGTGCTTATACACCTGACATCGACAATTATGTTATGAAAGTTATTGCGCTCAAGCACGTCGACGTCGTAGAAATTGCCAGAAACTTCCGTCCATTACTCACTCGGTTTGGACGAATTTTAGAAATTAAGCAAACCAACACGATTATCATTGCCGATACCGGCACCACAATCAATAGACTGATGAAGCTGATTCAGTTCATTGACGTTCCTGGGTATGAAGATAGTTTACATATAATTCCAGTCCAGCACTCTTCGGCTCAAGAAATTGCCAAACTTCTAGAACAAATTACTTTAGATAGCGGCGGAGGGTCCGGTCTTAGTAGTCGAAGAGGTAGTGGACCTCGGGGAGCTTCGGTAGGAACGCCAGATGGGAGCGCTCAAAATATTAGTAAAATTATTGCAGAACCGAGAACAAACTCTATTATTGCTCTGGCCAATTCCGCTGGCGCAAAAGAGCTCAAAGAACTCATTAACAAATTAGACGTCAAGCTTGTGGCGCGAGGCTCAGGAAAACTGCATGTCTATTATTTAAAAAACCGCGATGCTGAATCGTTGGCGAACGCTTTGGGCGGACTTATTTCTGGAGTTCAAACTGTGAACTCTGGTGGAGGTGCTGCTGGCGGAACTGGAGGCGGAGCTCGTGGCGGTGCAAGAGGCGGACAAAGTTCAAGATTTAGCTCTGGAAATAGTAACAATACTGATGATGCCGTTTTCACCGATGATGTCCAAGTTGTCGCAGATATCAGCAACAATGCACTTGTTGTCACTGCCTCCCCTACTGATTGGTTAACGCTCGAACATGTCATTAATAAATTAGATATTCCAAGAGATCAGGTCTACGTGGAGGGCTTGATTTTAGAAACCAGTTTGACCAAAAATCGTGAGTTTGGAACTTCTTACTACGGTGGCTATGGAGAAGGTAATGTTGAGCGTTTTCAATTCGGTGGTGGTCAGGACTCAATCCCTAATTTAGCGAGCCTTATTGGATCGGGGATTGTGAGTCTAAGTGGTTTCTTCACGGGCGTTGGTATTGGGGGGAGCCGAAAGGTTAATATTCCAGTTGGGGATGGAACCACCACTGTTGAAAGAACTGTGAGTAGTGTGAATGCCCTTATTAAGGCCATTGCGACTAATTCAAATTCCAACATTATTGCGACTCCGCAAATCCTAGCACTCGATAATACCGAGGCCATTTTCTCAGCTGGCCAAACAGTTCCAACTCAACAGATTCAAAACCCCACCAGTATCGGGGGGGCAGCGCTTCAAGGCCAAGTAGCTCAAGAAATTAAATTAGAATTAAAAATTACTCCTCAAATCAATAAAGTAACCCGTTTTGTAAAACTCAATATAGATCAAACGATTGAGAGGCCAGGCGCCGGTAGGGAAGGTAATTTGGGGGGGATTCCCACCACTTTTAGAACCTCAAAAACCGAAGTTTTAGTACGAGACAAAGATACAATTGTCATGAGTGGTTTAATTCAGGACGATGAGAAGGTTTCCGTAGGAAAAATTCCACTTCTTGGAGACATTCCCGTTTTAGGATGGTTATTTAAATCTCGTACCAGAACGGTCGAGAAGACTAACCTTCTGTTTTTTCTTACTCCCAAAATACTTTCGTCGTATGAAGACACTGCCGCTCAGAATTCTCAGAACGTTATGAAAAAACGCGAAGAAAACCTTGCTGAAATTTCAGGAGACTATGATCCTTACAAAAAGCAAGCAGCCAAGCTTATGGAGAAACTTGAAAAACAAAAGCAGGGTCCTCTTTTTGACGAAGAAAAGCTTAAGGAAACCAACCAAAAAAGAGTAGACTTAGACCCAGAGTTGAGCGGAGTGCAAGAAGTACCTAACTATCAAGAAATTGCTGGCGAAATTCAAAAGGAAAAACAATAAGTCATGAGCGAACATCCTGGGAGCGATACTCTCAATAGATTTGAAGGTCAAAAAGTCAAAATGGGGCAGCTGCTCCTGCGCTTTACAAACCTCAGTGAAGAACAACTGGAAGAGGCCCTCACTTTGCAACGCGAAGAGGGCGGATTGTTGGGAGAGATTCTTTTAGAAAAAGAATATATTTCTACCCAAGATATTATTCGAGTTGTGTCCCACCAGGTTGGTATCCCCTATCTTAATGAAATCAAAGTTAATGATATTGATCCGGTCCTCGTTAAAGATCTTCCGATTAATTACTGTAAATATCACGAGATTATTCCCTTAGTTGAGACTCCTTATCACGTGACGATTGCGATTAAAGACCCATTTAACTTTAATGTGGTTAATGACCTTGCCAAGATTTTCAAAAAAGAAATCAAAGTGGTCGTCACAGACCCCGCCAAGATTCAGGATGCAATTAACAAGGTCTTCGAAAAGGCCAGCCGGGATTTAGTCGACTCTATTGAAGATGAGTTTGAGGAAAATCTCGACCTAGACGGCCCCATTGATATTCTTGATGCGGCAGCTGATGAAGCTCCGGTTATCAGGTTTGTAAATTCAATTATTTTTCGGGCCGTGAAAGATAAGGCCTCTGATATTCATATCGAGCCCTACGAAAAAGATGTGGTTTATAGGCTCCGAATCAATGGGGTCATGACAGAAATATTACGGCAACCTAAACGAACTCATGCGGCCGTGTCCTCTAGAATTAAAGTTATGGCCAAGCTTGATATTGCAGAAAAGCGTCTACCTCAAGATGGCAGAATAAAAATTAAAATTGCTGGCAAAGATATCGATATCCGGCTCAGTACTGTTCCTGTGCAAAACGGCGAGCGGATCGTCATGCGGATATTAGAAAAAACCAATACCGTTTTGGAGTTGGAGCGTCTTGGTTTTCACGGAAGGGTGCTTGCCCAACTTGAAGAACTCAGCCAGAGAAAACATGGGGTTCTTTACGTGACAGGGCCTACTGGTCACGGAAAAACGACGACTCTGTTTGCTATTCTTGACCGAATGAATTCCCCAGACAAAATGATTATCACCGTAGAAGATCCCGTAGAATACGAAGTTGCTGGCATTAGCCAGATTCAGGTCAATCACAGGATTGAACTCTCTTTTGCTAAAGCGCTGCGATCGATTTTGCGGCAAAACCCCGATGTCGTCATGGTTGGTGAAACAAGGGATCAGGAAACCGCAGAAATGGCGATCAACGCCTCACTGACTGGCCACTTTGTTCTCTCGACTCTTCACACTAATGATTCGTCTTCTGCGCCTACTCGGCTTATCGATATGGGAGTTCAGCCATTTCTTATTTCATCTTCTCTTGTTGCCGTTTTGGCCCAGCGATTAGTGAGAGTTTTGTGTAGTAGCTGCAAACAAAGAGTTGATGTGACCGATTACGAAAAAGATTTGCTCAGTATAAAAACGGTCCCTGAACAGGCCACAATTTATTCAGCAGTAGGTTGCCCTGAATGTAGTGATACAGGCTACTCTGGTCGAACGTGTGTCTCTGAGCTTTTAATGGTCAATGATGATATTCGAAAACTGATTCTCAATAAGTCGGATTCTTCCACCATTAAGCGTATGGCCGTTCGGCAGGGAATGGTGACCCTCAGACAAGATGCTATCAATAAAGTTTTTCGCGGCATTACTTCGATTGATGAAATGATGCGAGCAATTAACGCTGAAGAGACCGGAGGTTAGTCTTGGCGATCTACGCCTACAAAGGACTCGACCGTTCTGGAAAAGAAATTCGAGGCCAAGTCAAAAGCGAAACCATTGCCGTTGCCAAGCAAAAGGTGAAGGCCGGCGGAGTTATCCTCACTGAAATTAACGAAGAAAGCGCGGCCAAGAAACAAACGCGGCAAGGATTCAAGCTCGGAGGCAGAGTCGGGGTCAATGATCTTGCGATGATGACCCGTCAATTGGCCACCTTGATCAGTGCCAGAATCCAAGTCGTTCAAGCATTGACCGCACTCACGGATCAGGTTGAAAATCCAACTCTCCAAGTGGTGCTCTCTGATCTCAAACAAAAGGTCAACGAGGGATCTTCTCTTGCGAAGGCCTTAGCAGAAAATCCTAAAGTTTTTAATAATATCTACGTCAATATGGTCGAGGCGGGAGAGGCGTCTGGTACCTTGGATATTGTTTTAGTGCGGTTGGCAGAGTTTACCGAGTCCCAAGTTAAACTGAGAAATAAAATCAAGTCGGCCCTCTACTACCCTATCATCATGGCAGTGGTCGGCAGTGGTTTGTTGAGTTTTATCTTTCTCAAAATTATTCCGGATATCGCCCGGATTTTTCAAAATGGAAAACGTGAACTTCCCTTAATGACTGAGATCTCTTTATGGATAAGTGAATTTCTTCAGAGCTATATTCTTTTGCTAGTGCTCGCTATCGTTTTTGGAGTCATGCTGTTTCTGAAGGTCATCAGTAAGGGGTCCGGTCAAAGGCGCTGGCACTCGTTTCTTTTGAAAGCACCGGTTATTGGGAAGCTTAATAAAATGATCAATGTTTCGAGGTTTTGTTCTACCCTAGCGACCCTTCTTGATGCAGGTGTTCCTATTCTTACAAGCTTAACGATTGTCAGAAACCTCGTTCCTAACGTGCATATGAAAGATGATATTGAAAGATCTCGCCTAGCGGTCTCCGAAGGGCTCTCAATAGCTGGACCTCTCGTTCAAGGGGGAAATTTTCCTCCCATGGTCACCCATATGATTCAGCTGGGAGAAAACTCAGGCGAGCTTGAACCAATGCTCAAAATTATATCGGAAAATTACGAAGATCAGGTAGACAACCAACTCAGCGGCCTGACTTCGATTTTAGAGCCCATCATGATTGTTGTCTTGGGGGCCGTCGTTGCATTTGTGGTTCTCTCAGTCATCCTGCCGATGCTCGACATGAACAAGCTCTCTCGTTAAACTAATGGCTCTTTTCTTCAGGAGGAATCGGTGAGAAAGAATTTTAAACTTAAGACCGCAATCTCAAATCAAAGCGGTCTCACACTTACTGAGATTTTGATCGTCATTGCCCTACTTGGAGGCATCATGACTGTCATTGTGACAAACTTAACAGACCGATGGAATGAGGGACGGATTGAAACGGCCAGAATCCAGATGAACAGTCTTTCTCAGGCCTTGATTGATTTTTATCGCCATTGTAATCGCTACCCCACTTCTGACCAGGGACTAGATGCCTTGATTCAAAAACCTAGTGGCCTAGAGTGTCCAAAGTATCGCCCGAACGGTTACTTAAAAGACAGCCCTCGTGACCCGTGGGATTCTCCTTATGTTTATGAATTATCTGGAAGAAATTCTTACACCATAAAATCGCTAGGTGCTGATGGTACTATGGGTGGCGAAGGCTACGATGCGGATATTTTGTACGAAAAATAAAGGTTTCTCTCTTGTTGAAATTCTTATTGTTATTGCTCTTGTAGCAGTTATCTTTATGGTCGCCCCTCGCATGATGCCGGGGGCAAGGCGCCATCTTGAATCTGCTCTATCTGATTTACAAAATGCTGTTCGCTTCGCCCAAGATGAGGCCACGCTTAAAAACCAAACGGTTCGCCTGCTCATTGATCTGGAACAAGAAAAAAAATCTTTTCAAGTGGAATTTGCGCCCAACTCTGTCAGCAATTTTTCTCCCATCTCTGATAGGGCCTCCAGAAAGATGCAAGAGCTACAAAAAGAGAAAGAGGCCAATCGTGAGCGCAGTTTTCAGCCAATTGAGAGTTTTCAATCTATCAAAAGAGATCTCCATCCGGCAGTTGATCTCGTTGGTATCTCGCCTCAAGGATTTAAGTCTCCTATCGTTTCTGGAAAGGTCTCGATTTATTTCTTTCCCTCTGGTGAGCATGATATGGCCCGGCTGTTTTTTTCCACACAAGATGAAGTCGTTGCCGCAACGATCGAACCATTCAGGACTGAGGTGTCATCCGACTATTATACGATTCCTCAAACAATGAGCTACGATCAGGCCTTATCTTTTTTTCTCGATAAAAGCTCTCAAGAGTGGGCCAACCAATGAGAGGATTTACCTTAGTCGAAGTCATTATTGCGCTCGGACTTTTTGCGAGCTTTGCAGCGGCCTATATCTCCAGTCAAACTATGGCAGTTGGGGACTCTACGGAAATGAACTTTGAGCTCAAACTTCACTCACTTGCTGCCAATAAAATAAACGAGCTCATTATTGCTCCGCCGCCCTACGGTGACTCACTAACTCGCACGACAATCGCAGAGGCCTTCGATGCACCCAATGCCGATTATAGTTTTGAAATTAAATATTTTAAAATTGAAATCCCAGACTTTGCTCAGCTCTTTCAACTCAGTCAACAAGATGAAAACCAGAGCGGGGTAGATAATTTTTTTTCCAAGCAAAGAGAGAAGTCACAAAACCAACAGGGTCCAATGAATATGATTTTTGCCGAGCTCAAAAGAAACGTCGAAGAAATTTTGTGGCAAATTGAAGTCACTGTGATTCATAACCCTTCTGGTCGACAGACAGCTTTGCAAAGTTGGGTTGTTAATTCTGAAGTCCCCGTTCAGCTCAATTTCAATTTCTAAGGTAGACTCACAGTATGGATATTCCCTCACCTAACAAAAATCAATTGGGAATGACGCTGATTGAGGTTCTGATTGCTATCTCTCTCCTAGCAATGATCTCCTTAGGAATCACATCTCTTATGACCGGCTCTCTGGTCACGACTGATGAGATTAAGGCCGAAGATCAGGATAGGCTGAGTATTGAGACTTTTTTTAACCGGTTCGAATACGATTTCCAGCATCAATACTCTCCTCTCTTTTTTTCGAATATCCACCCTAAGTTTCTAGGCTTCCAAAATATTGAAGAATCTGAATTGCCCGCAGAGGAGATGGCAAAACTTCAGGCCATCAGAACACGCTATCAATCGAGTGAACGGTTCTCTTTTCCTTCAACAAATATGCTTCCCATTGCTGTTTTGCGCTCTAATCAACCCGATGAGTTTACTTTCATAGCAGAGTCGAACAATAAATTTTCTGGTTCTGAACCAGGAGAGAGATACTCTCGCTTTCATTGGGTTCGCTATTCTGTGGGACCTAGTGAGCGGGAGGGTGTCACAGGAAATAGTATCTTCCGCGAAAGCTGGCCCGCAAATCTCTACTACGAACAAAGACCAGAGGGCGGTCCTCCCACAGTTCGCTATGCCGTTCTCGATCACGTCATATCTTTTAGTGTGACGTTTTGGAATCCAGAAAATCGTGAATTTATTAGAAATCTCAATGAAATTCCTGGTGGTGAGCATTTTCTCAGGGCCATCAAAATAGATCTCGCCTATCAAAATATTTATGAACAAGAAGAAATCTATTCTCGAATTTATAGGCCGCTCTTTCCTTTCTTTATTCCAGAATCTCAGGACGAGATCGGTCGCCTTCAAAGTGCTGCGGGTATTGGGCCTGGAGCAATTCCGGCAGCAATCAGTTCTGGCAGTCCTGGCAGTTCTGAGAACGGCGAAGGTGGTGAAGATTCTGGAGATTCAAATCCATGAAAAATAATAACAAGGGCATTGCACTTTTTCTTGTTCTTACAGCAATCACGGTTTTGACATTAGTGTTGGGAGATTTTCTTTTTGAAACCCATATCAATAAAATGAAGTCTTACAACATTCAAGACCGAGAGCAGGCAAAACTGAATGCAGAATCAGGTCTGGCACTAGCGATGACTCGGCTGCGCCTCTACCAAGCTGCCTATAACTATCTTGAACAAAACCAAACTGCCAAAGATATGGTGGGAATGACCGTGATTAACAAAGTTTGGGACGTTCCATTTCTCTATCCAATTCCGGTCATCTCCTCAATGGATGTCAGGCAAAAAGGAGTACTTGAGAAGTTTTCTGAGTCGGTTATTTTAGAGGGCGAAGTGAGCACTCAAATTGAAAATATCTCAAATAGAATTAACCTCAATCTTCTCCGTGTTGAGGCCATGGTTGCGGCCCCACAAGCGCAAGACCAAAGTAGTACCAACCAAGAGCAGGATCAAAATCAACCCTCGACTATTTCTCAAGTTTTTATTGATTTAATTGAAGCGGCCCGGCAGACCCAAAGAGAAAATCGTACTATTACACCAGAGCTAGAAGAAATCGATCCCGAGTATTTGGTATCAAGCCTTAAGTTTTATATCAGTGATCCAGAATCTGAGTATGATGACCCTTTCCGAGAAAAAGTGGCCTCAGACTATTCGAGTGCTCGAGTCGCTCCTAAGTTTGCACCTCTGGGATCATCAAGTGAGCTCAACCAGGTTTTGGGTTGGACCCCAGAGATTATCGAGCTTATTGAAAACGAGATTACCGTTCACGGCGCCCTTATGATTGATGTGGATCAAATCACTCAGACTCTACTCAAACTTTTTGCTCCTCAAATGACTGTTGAGCAAGTGAAGAAATTTTACGAGTGGAAAAATGATCCTAAAGTCCCCCAGGTTTTTACAGGAATTGAATCCTTAAAAAATTATCTCGTAACAGTTGCTGGAGTTGTTCGGGAAACAGATTTCGACGAGAAGGTAGCGCAATTAACTGCAGCAGGACTCATATTTGGGGCCTCCCCTACTCTTTTTCGAATTCTTTCTACTGGATCCTATCAGCGCTCAAGCCTTTCTCTTCAAGCCTATGTCACATTGCCGCCTCTACCGACTGAGCCCGTTTTAAAGGCACCTCCACCTGCCGAGGAAGATGACAAAAGTCCCGAATCTGAGAACGATAAACAAAGCGATGAGGAATCAAAAAAAACAGTCCCTGCAACTCAACTACTCTCTCCAAGAATCGTTGAAATCTTGTATCTCTAGTTCACAGTTTATTTTTTTTGATAAGATAAACTCATGCATATTCTCTCTATTGACCCTGGATCCTATTCACTCAAACTTGTTGAAGCGGTGCTAGAGAAAAAAAAACTGCGCTATCTCGATAAAAAAGAAATCATTCTACCATCAAGTAGCAGTAGCTCGGAAGACCAGAGAGAAGAAACGGAAAGACTCTCAGAAATAAGGTTTGATTTCATTCAGCGATATCTAAAAACTGAAGGGCAAAAAGATGTGGGAATCATCATGCCACTTCCTGTGGAGATGCTCTCTTCCCGTCACCTTTCTCTCCCTATTAAAAATCGCCGCAAGGCCTTTCAAGCGATTCCTTTTCAGTTAGAGGATACGGTCCCACTGACTGGAAACGATTTGCTATGGGATGCCCAATTAAATCAAAAAGGCGGTCTTACCGAGACTCAAGTTTTTATTTGTAGCAGACAAGAATTTGAAAAGTATTATGAACAACTTCAAAAGCGTAATATTAACCTTGAACTTTTAACGGCCCAGGGTTCGGCCTTTGAAGTCTTTTGTCACATTAAAGAACTTCATGAGCATATTTGTATTCTTGATATCGGACATCAGACCACCAAGGCCTATTTTTTACGAGACGGAAATCTGTTGAGCTCTCATGTGAGCTATGTTGCGGGAAAGTCGATCGATGAGGCCATTGCCGGAAATTATAATATTTCTTTAGATGAGGCGGTTGTCTACAAGCACAAAACGGCCTTTTTTTTAACGGAAGACCAAAAGAAAACATCTGATGAAAGTCAAAAAGACTTTGGACAGATGATGGAAGATGTCTTTGCACCAATCATTTCAGAATTTAAAAGATGGAACCTCGGCCACCGCGTGACTCATGGCGGACGAATCGAGAAAATCCTTGTTTGTGGAGGAACGAGCAATATTGAACACATCTGCCCATTTCTCTCTGAGCAACTGGACTTCCCTGTAGAAGAATTTCCTGGTTTCCAAACCCAAGATGTTTCAGGGCCTGAGTGGGATATGGTTAATCGCAAGAAATTTCACCTCTGTCATATGATGGCCTTTGGCCAACAGAGACGCTCTCGATTTATCAATTTTCTAAAAGGAGATTATTCAAGTGGGCCGGGTGAAGGTCTCCCACTCTATTCTCTCAGCTTTGTCGCAACTCGCGCTCTCATGGTGGCCTGTTTGATTGCAGTTGTTTTCGCTGCCGAGGGCCTCATTTTGAATCTCAAAAATACGGCCTTAGAAAAAAAGATAAACCAAGCTGCGACCGAGCTAGGACTCACAACGATAGAAAAAATTAGTTTGAAAAAAAATCCAAGATCAGTTTTGCCGGCCTTGGAGAAGAAAGAACAAGTCGTTGCTCAAAGCGTCTCGTTAATTCAGGCCCAATCAGGTCCTTCGGCACTGACCCCTATTGCAGACTTGTCTCGACTTCTTGGTCCAACAAAACCGATTATGAGTTCTTTTAGCAGCAACGACCGCGGCAGTGCCCAAATGAGTTTTCGAGCTGACTCTCTGGAATTACTGGAGGATTTGCAACAGCAAATTCAATCACTTTCTCTACCCGAGGCCAGCTTTGAGCTGGACCCCAACGCCATGCAACTGGATTTTAGTTATCAATTTGGCAAGACAAAGGCATCTCTATGAAGAAACTCTTTCTGGCCCTTGATCAAAAAGTTTTTTCTTGGGTGGCCCAGGGAAAAACTCATCCTAATCTGCAAAAAGCGCAAGAGTTTGTCGCAACGATGGATGAAGAGAAAAAAGATCTCGCAAAGCTACTAGGGCTGTTTCTGTTTTTCCTACCTTTTCTTTTGATGATATCGCTACTGTGGGGAATGCGCTCGTCTCTTTATTCTGAAATTGAGGACAAAACCGAATTTTTAGAAAAAGCGCAATGGATTAAAAATACCCAAAAACTTCTGCGAAATAAGTCCACTGCTTCGGCAGTAACCTCCCCTCAAACAGATGCAGCGTTAAAGTCTTTTTTGACTAATTCAATCCCAGGTTCTGCCAATATGAATTTAGAAGTTATTGATTTTCAAGCGCCTTTAGAAAACTCTGAGGTCTCAGTCATCGTGGCCAGGCTCAAGATAGAAAACATTGGGCCTCAAGAACTTCAGAATTTGCTCACAGCATTGACTCAAAAACTGAGGGCCGATATTCGCTCCCTGGATTGGCGTCGCCGCGACCAAGGCGATTTAATAGGCGAGCTTGAACTGAGCTATTTACCAAGGTCCTCATGACAATTGCAAAAAATCAGGCCCAAGACCATTTGGATGAAGCTTTGTATATACTTCCTGCGAGATCAAAAATGCGATTATTGATTCTTTTTCCGGCCTTGCTTCTTTTGGGCCTAGTGGCGCATTTAACGTTGCGTCCGAAAATCGAGAGCGCCCTCTCTCAGGCCCTGCAGTCAAATCCCAATTGTCCTATTACTTATTCCGGGTTTGATCTGAGCTTTTTTTTTCCTGCAGTTAGCCTTAAAGATATTACGATTCCAAGGCATTGCGGTCTCCCAGCGCCTTTGAGCTTAGCTTTCGCCGATGCAAATTTTATTGGAATGAGTTTTTCTCCTTTTGCGCCGACGTTCCATGTTGAAAGTGAACTTAAAAATGACCCAATAGATTTTTATATTTCTCCTGGCGTGGGAGGAACACTTTTAAAGTTTGATGAACAAAAAATCTCGATGTCCACACTGTCAGAATTTCTACCGCTTCGCCTCCAGGGTGATCTTTTCTTGAACGCAAAAATTTTAATTGAAAAGCAAAGGCTCAATGAAGTCAATTTAGACCTCAGCTCTAAAAACTTTAAACTACCTAAGCAGTTTCTTGCCGCTATCTCTTCCGAAATTCCCAACGTCGATTTCCAAAGACTCAGCCTCAAGGTTCAGTCGCCAGATAAAAAAACTTGGAATATCTCTCAATTAATTTTAGGAGACTCGACATCTCCGATCCAGCTTGAGGCCACTGGGAGCTTAGAGCCGATATTTGAAAACTTTGCTTCTTCGGTTGCCGATTTAAAAATAAAACTCAAAGTTGATCCAAAGTTTCTAGAGGAGAACCCTGCAGTCGAAATGGGATTAAATTTTCTCCAAAAATCGGGAGACGACTATTTAGTAGAACTCAAAGGTCCTCTGAATAGTGCTATCCCTGGAATTTAGCACCGACTTTACTTTTATCTCCATTTTGGCCAAATTGCCTCATGTCCGAGTCTTTTTCCCAGCTCTATCAAAAGTGTCTCACTGATCTTAGAAAAAATTTAGAGCGAACGGTTCCGCCAGATTTTTTCTTTGAGGTCTACGAATATGCTCTTTTCCCACCGGGAAAACTCTTTCGTCCCATGTTGGCCAATTTAGTCGCTGCCGATCTTGGTTTCGACGATCAAAAAAGTCTCTCTCTCATAGGCCCGGCATTAGAATTTCATCACGTTTACACACTTCTTCATGACGACCTTCCTTGTATGGACGATGATGACCTTCGAAGAGGGAGGGCCAGCACTCATAAAAAATTTTCTGAGGCCAAGGCCCTCTTGGCAGGGGATGGTCTCCTCAATGCGAGCTATCATTTGCTGCATCAGGTAGGCGCAGCTGATCCTCTTTTTTTTAAGGCAGCTTCCTGGTGTTTTGGACCTAAAGGTCTTATTGCTGGACAAGCGTGGGACCTTATTGGAGAACACGCAGATTTTAAAACTAAGATGCGGAGTGATGAACTCAAAACCGCTCGCCTTTTTCAGGCCGCTTTTCTACTACCTGTTCTTGCTGCAAATAAGAGCTCTCGGCTATCAGTAAAAACTTGTTTCCGGTTGGGAATGCTCTTAGGAAGGGCCTTTCAGCTTCAAGATGATATAGACGATGGAGAGATCGAAAGTGAGACTCACGACGAGCTCCTTCAGAACCGTTCACGTTTACAAATGTTATTAATTCAACACCGCCTACCCAAAGTCCTTGAATATATTGAGAACTACTGGTCGAAGTGACAGTTTTTTGTTGCACTTCGTTTTCAAGCTCATTACTCAAGTAAACTTTTAAACTCACTGCAAGTTATCGAAATTACTTTATCTTGCTGGATTTTTTTCTCAAGCTCGCTGCAACTCCTCTCGATAAAGCAAAGAAACCTTAAAATAGTTAAGAGAAGTTTTTTAAATCAAGAGGTTCAATATGAAGTTATTCCATTTGCTTTCAAGCTCAATATTAATGCTAGCGTTTCTTCAATCCTGTTCGGACACAAAATTTGGGGTCAAACGATTACCCTCCCAAGTGAACGATAATAAGGTCACAGAACCACCGGTTCTGCCACCAATCCCACAACTAGTGGCCGTTAAGGACTTGGTCATCAAGAACACAACAACGACTAGTGCTGTCCTCGATTGGCGGCCACTCGATATTCCAGTTACTGGTTATGTTTTTTCCTACAACCAAGACGAATCAACAGAGTTGACCTGTGAAGATGGGACGCGCGTCGATGGCCCGAGTGTGGAAGTATTGGGGCTCAAGGCCGACAGTAAAATTTATGCAATCGTGTGCGCCATTCGAGACAATGAAATCGGTCCCGATGCAAAGGCAGACGGAACTCTTCCTGCCTATACCCCAGTGACACCCACAAATCTTAGAACAACTGCAACTCAGACTACACTCGATATTCAGTGGGATAATCCTGCACCTATCGCCAACGAAGGATTCAAGCTACTTGTCAGTAGAGACAACAAATTTTCTGAAAAAAAATTAATCGATGTCAAAAAAGACACCAAATATATCGCAAGCGGTCTAGAACCATTCCAAAATTATCACATCTTTGTCGTTTCCTATAATACTCGGGGAGACCTTTCTGCACCTGTCACTGGGACGGCCATGACTTTGGCCTATGACCCCCTTGCTCCAAAAAGCCTAGTCCTTGTTCCGCAAGCGAAGGCCATTGATATCTCTTGGACTGATCCTAATCCAGGAGTCAATAAGGGATTTTTTCTCAACATTGTCGAAGGCAGCAAACAAATTGATTGTAATGGCGGAATCGATGTCGGGCCCAAGACTCAGTACTTGGCCAGTGGACTGACTCCTTACACCGTCTACACTGTTTCGGTTTGCTCTTATAATATCAACAAAACCAAAAGCTCATCCATTCAGGCCCAAGGCCGCACGCTCGCCCTTCTCGCTGCAACTCCAATCGACTTTAAAGGTTTAGGAAAGACTCGCTCGATCGATCTTAGCTGGAAAGATGCTAGCCCTGGGATTACTCAAGGATTTTTACTAAAGTATGCTCCAGGTACAGTCACACTCGATTGTCAGGATGCAGTCGATGTAGGAAAGAAATTATCTTTTGAGGTAAAAAATCTTGAGGCCTATAAAGAATATTCTTTTGCCCTTTGTGCTTACAATGTTGCAAAACAAGCATCTGCTCCCGCAAGAACTGTGGTTAAGACAGCAGCTGAAGTTCCAGTGCCTCCCACCGATCTTAAAGCGAAACCAGGGATTGATACCATCGATGTGTCTTGGAAAAATCCTGATGAAAAAGTTAATAAAGGCTCAAAGATTCAGATTAGCGAAAAAGAAGATGAGCTTGATTGTGCGAAGGCCAAAAACGTGGGAAAGGCAACCACTTATCAAGCAAAAAACCTTAAAAGCTACACTGAGTACTACATTGCTGTTTGCTCGTATGGACATGATGATAAGACGAGTAAACCCGCGATTGTAAAAACAAAAACCTTAGACGAAGATCCTATTTCGCCTGAAAATTTCAAAGCAAAAGGCGAAGACCAGACGAGCATTTCACTAACTTGGGAAAACGAAGTTGACCCGGCCAAATACCTCCTTTCCTACAAAGAAGGTGAAGAATACCCAGAGAGCTGTGAGACTGCGCCATCTACGGAATTAGACGGAGGGCTGAGACAAAAATTAGTAGAAAAATTAAAAGCAAATACGATGTATTCTTTTACTCTGTGTTCAGTAAATTATGATGGAAAAATTTCGCCCCAATCTTTTGCCAAAGCAAAAACAGAGGGAGAAATTCGAACAATTACGCCGATTGAAGTGCCGATTTGTGAATCCCTTGGTGAAGGAAATGATGAGGGAGAGAAAAACAAGGGCATCATCGGGAAGCTCTATGATTCTGGGCAAAAGGCCTTTGACTTTCAATCTATTGTAGCTAATGCCAAGCGAAACGGAGGCGTCATCGAAAACCCTCTGTATATGAACAAGCTTGATATCCCAACTAGAGTCTATGACCAAGGATTCGTTAAAGGATACAACGATGACGGCTCCCCGATTTTAGTTATGAATACTAAGAAGTCTGAGCCTCTTATTGAATTTTTTGGGATCTCATTTAAAGGACGACTCACTCTAGGAGAAATCGATCGAAGGCCCACTGACGAAGAAGGTCATTATCAAATTGGTTTTATTTCAGATGATGGCGTCACAATGCGAGTCCGAAAAAATGAAAAAGAAGACTGGGTGAGTTTGATAGATGATAACGTCCATCATCCCACAAAGTTTGTATGCCCTAATCAAACTATCGAGATGAAAAAGGGTACAAAGCTTCACTATGAATTGGATTACTTTCAGGCCCCACGACAGCATATTGCGCTTGTCATGGTGTGGAGAAAGGTCCGTGAAATCGGTGAAGATAAGCAAACATATACAGCAAAAAAAGAAGCTCACCCGTTTTGTGGAGATCAAGACAATGATATGTGGTTTTTGTCGCGCCAAGGCTCGACCCCCACAGCAAAATATCAAAGGCTTCTCGATTCAGGCTTTAAAGTTCTTGGGACAGAAAATTTTCTTCTTCCTCGTGAAGACGATATCAACCTCTGTAACGATCCGGACTACGTACCACCGTTGCGCGATGGTTGTTTTGAAGAATCTTTGAGAGAGAGCTATGCCAAATCATTTATCTTATCGAAAGAAAAAATAGATGAAGAAACCCTTGAAGTGGCCCTTGATGGGAAAAAGCTTGATGCCGGATCACAGACTTACAGCTACGTGGGAAATGATCGGGTCGTGGTCCTAAAGCGCGCCCTTACCCCGGAGCAAACACTTAAAGTTCGCTACTGCCAAGAGATAAGTAAGTAGTGGCGGAGTTATTCTAGAGTAAAGATCTTTTTAGGCCTTGAACTTGGCCTAAAAGATTTTTTAATAAATTGAGAGTTTCAGGACGAAGGTGTTGCTCAGCAATAACCTCGTCCTTTTCTGCTTCTAGGGCCTCAACTGGTGTCTCTAATTGACGATCGAGTTCAATCTTTGCGGACGGAATCGAGAGTTTCCTTTCGAACAAAAGAGATTTTATCTGCAAAATCGCTTCAATATCTTTTTTGCTATAACTCTTCCCACCACCTGAATCAAAAGTAGGACGAATTTTCACAAATTCTGTTTCCCAAAACCGCAGAACATAGGGACGAACTTCTACGAGTGCAGCAACTTCCTGAAAAGAAAAACTGTCTTTTTGAGGGAGAGGGCCGTTTGAGAATTCGGTTGATGAAGTTTGCTCACTCATCGTCTTTATCCAACATAAACGAGCTGAGGGCCTTCGGCCGACCTTCTTTTGGCGGTATTGATGTGTCCTCGTTTCCTTCCACATCAAGCCTATGAGCATAGCGGTCAGTGATATCGTCTTTTAAAATTTGAGAAGCTCTGAAAGTAACCACGCGCCTGGCGCTGATCTTCATCGCTTCATTTGTCTGGGGATTGCGACCAGTTCGAGGCTCTTTGTCTCGAATATTGAAATTACCAAATCCAGAAATCTTAACTTTCTCACCTCTCGCTAGGGTTTCTTTAATAGTGTTGAACACCATCTCCACTAGCTCAGCGGCCTCTTTTTTAGAAAATCCTGCCTCTAGGTAGACCCTTTCGATGATATCTGACTTGGTCATGCTGGCCACAGCTATCCTCCCTGAAACTGTTGTGGACATTTTTTGAAACATCCACCAGCTTAAGCGTATCAGAGGTTAAGAGTGACCGCAGCAAAAAAGATTTTAAGTTGTTGAATTTGCAAAAGTTTTCGGACCAAAAAAGTCTTCTACTTTTGAACACCTTTGAAAATGGCTTCCATTCCCTTAGGGTCAGTCATAGCAATCTCCGAAAGCATTTTCCGATTCAGCTGGCAGTTGGCAATCTTAAGCTGATTCATCAATTTAGAATAGCTCGTTCCCAATTCTCTAGCTGCCGCACCAATTCGAATAATCCAGAGTGATCTCATGTCTCTTTTTAAGAGCCGACGACCTTTATAGGCATTGTGCAAAGCTCGATAAACGGTATCAGCAGTATGCTTATACTTACGCCGCCTATCAAAATGAAAACCCGTAGCGAGTTTGAGAATTTTATTTCTTCGTCGTCGGGCCTTAAACCCGCGGGTGACTCGTGCCATAGTTTACGACCTCTTCGCATATGGGAGCATACTAAGCACCCCATTTTTATCACTTGCGTGAACATAACCAGTTTTTCGTTTATCACGATTATAAGATGCACTCTTATTTTTAAGAATGTGCATCAAACCTTTCTTTTTATATTTAATCTTGCCAGTGCCGGTGAGTGAGAATCTTTTGGCAGCAGCTTTTTTTGTCTTCATCTTTGGCATAACTTCTCCAGAATTCCTCGTTTCTAACAGACAGGGGCGGGCCTTGCAATTTATTTTTTCACAGGGGCGACCATTGCTGTGATCCGATTGCCCATTTGTTTAACATGACTTTCAACCACCGCGCCATGGTCTACGACCATCTGGACAATCTCTCGAAATTTTTTCATTCCAATTTCTTGATGGGCCATTTCTCGACCTCGAAACTGCATGAGCAACTTCACTTTGTCGCCCTGCTCCAAGAATTGAAAGGCCTTCTTCAACTTCACTTGCAAATCGTGGGTGTCGATATTAGGCCGAAATTTGATTTCTTTTAAAACAGTGACAGCTTGCTTTTTTTTAGCTTCCGCGAGCTTTTTTTGCTGCTGATATTTAAACTTGCCGTAATCTATGAGCTTTACTACAGGAGGTCGCGCCGATGGTGAGACTTCCACCAGATCTAAACCGGCATCGTCGCTAATTCTTTTTGCCTCATCTAAGGAAACGACCCCATACTGGGTAGCGTCATCTCCAATGAGACGAACTTCTGCAACTCGAATCTGATGATTGACCCGAGGGCCTCGGTTTTTGGTCGGCACAGGTGCCGGTCTTCTCGGTGCGATAGGAAACCTCCTTCCCAAAATTATTTAAATAGTAGAAGAATCTTTTATGTCAGATCTGCTAGGGATTCAATACTTTCCCAAGGATGCGGGCCCTCTTTAAAAAAATCAAGTTGAAATTCTGCAGTCAGATTACCTTCTGGGGCCTCCATCCAATCTAGCCCAAGCAAGGCCGAGACAGCATTTTTCTCGGCACACATTTTAGGAATAAGCTCAAGAGAGACTTTTTTTCGACTTTTTTGGCCTGTCTTATGGTCACAAGGTTGACTAGGCGGAAAAAAAAAATAGTGAAGATCTCCATGGAGGTCTATGGGACTTGCATCTCTCCAGCATCTTCCTAAAAAGAACTGCCCACGGGTGTAGAGGATCTGCGTGAAAGGGTTAAAGACGCCCCCTCTAGGATGATTTTCTAGAAAACTATCGAGGAGGACTATGGATTGAAAAACGAGTTGGTTCTCGATAATCGGCGTCCCACCAAACCAAAAGGCCCCTTGCTGCCTCATGCTTTGCGGAAACGGAGATTAATGGCCAGCTGGTCAGACAATTTAGTCACAAATTCCTTAACCAGCCGTTGCACTTTTGGCATTTCTTCAACGCGATAGAGTTTACCTCGCCGCTTTACGAGTCCTTCTTCAGTTAAATAACTCAGCCGATCTTTCATTTTTGGGACAGTGAAAGATTCAGGAAATTGAATGACCCTTCCGTGTTGCTTTTCCATCTCGAAAAGTTCTTTACCGACCTTGATGTACCGCTCTTCATCAAATTCCTGGTCACCAAGATACTCAAGAGTCAGAGCACCGATGTAATGAGTCTCATAAATGGACGTAAAAGCGGTGGAAAATTGCCGAATAGAACTTGCAACTTCAAATAGCTCAGAAGCTTTCAATTCCAAGGCTTGAGCAAAACTCTCTACTGGACTCGGGGAGGAATCTGACAAAATCTTGAGCGCATCATCTAGCATGTCTTTTAGAGGCGGCAAATAAAACTCAAACTTAAGTTCCTTGCGGCACTCACCTACATAGGACAATAAATCCTTAGCATTTTTTATTTTTCCGGAAAAAACTTTGAAAAGGGCCATATTCATTAATACGGGAACAATAAAGTGATGAAGAATCATGTTTTTAAAATAAAGCAACTGCACCCGCGCTTCGGGATCAATTGCATAGAAAATCAAATCCATTTGCTCTTGCTCAATTTGATTAATTTTTTTGTTCTGCAAAAATAAATCAAGCGCTCGTTTAAGAGTCCCATGGGCATCTTGTCCGCTGAGGGAGTGCCCTAATGGTATTTTGAATTTTTCACAATGCTGAAGAATTTCACGACAATCAGAATAAATTTGCGGCCAAGTTAGCGCGCCAGATGGATCATTGAGTAGAACAAATGCCAAAAGCGAAGAAGGAGTTACCGGCATTTCTCGTCCCACGGCACGAAAACACTCGAAGGCCAATTGTTGAACTCGAACCTTCATATCCCCCGGGCCGGGAGGAGGGAGAGGATGACCTAATCTCACATGAATGGTTCCTAGCCTGCGCTCCCACAAGCGCACGAGTTTTAAAAGCTGGCCGGCAGATTCTTTTTTCTTTTTTGCACCTGCTAGCTCTTTAACGTGGGCCCTTTCCTCAGGAACATGCTCGTGCGCTATCGTAACTGGAACAAAGTGGAGAGGTAGACCGTCATCCAAATAACTCGAGGCCTCTAAAATCATTTGAAAAAGACCGTAGCGCGGAGGGAGCAGTTTTCCAGTTCGCGATCGTCCGCCTTCAAAGAAAAACTCGATGACTCTGCGTTTTTTGAGAAGAAAATAAATGTAGGCCTCAAAGCAGAGCTTGTAGAGTTCATCAGATTGGAAGCTCCGGCGGATAAAGAAGGCCCCAGTATTTCTAAAAAATTTCCCAATCGGAAAAACATTGAGGTTCAAACCACCAGCGATATAGATCGGGATTTCATAAACTCCAAATAATACATACGTTAAGACCAGATAATCAGCATGGCTTTGATGATTAGGCACTAATATTAAGTGCGAGTTCTCCGAGAGTTTTTTGATATCAAGGTCAGCAGGAACATCAAGGTGAATTCCGTCATAAAGCCTCCCGAAGGTGGCGTCCAAAAATCGAATCCCGTTACGAACTAGGCCAGGATGAAACTCGCCATGTATTTCTTTAAATAGGGTTTCTGCTCGCTCTTTTTCTTGAGAGCGGTCCTGTAAATATTCTTTCAATTTTGGATATTCAAAAACAATAGTGAAGAGCTCTTCCACTGATCCTCTTTATTTAAGTTCCATATAATAATAGGCCTGGGCGACATTTAGCGCGTGCGAGCGAATTTTCCGCAAGGCCACAATCATATCACTATACGTGAGGGCCGAAGAGGGCGTCATCTCTCCTTCTGAAACCCTCAATAAGTGATGATCTCGCAAGGTTTCAGCTTGGCGATGGAGCTGGGCCGAGTGTTGTAACAAGTCATCTTTGCCCTGCTCTGAAAAATGTCCAGCAAAGAGTCCCCCACAGGCCTCTACATGCTCCCAAATCTGGTGAAAGAAATTAAAAAATTCTTCACGAATTTCCGGAGAACTCTGATGACTGCTCAGGTAATTTTTCCCCATTGCGAGTCGCTCAAGATAATCGGCAATACTCTCATACTCGTCGGCCACTCGCATAAAGGCCTGGGCCCTCCGAGATTGCTCATTGGAAAGACTTTTTTCCATAACCTTCCCAATAAAACCCACGACCTCTTTTTGGATTCGGTCCGAAATATCTTCGTAGTGCAAAATTTTCTTTAAAACCTCTGGCCTCACATCAGAACTTTGCAAAAGCGCATGGACTTGATTGGCCATACGTCTGAGGATTGAAAAAAATTTCTCTAACTCTTTTTCTGCCTGCAGAAGCGCGGTTTCAGGAAGGACCTCTGAAGGGCTGCCCATAAATAGTAAAGGTCTTGCAGTTTTAGTCTCTGGAGTCGGTACAATCTGCAAAGTAATATTGACCATTTTCCCTCGTAACGGAAAAAGCACGAGTGCGGTCCCAAAGTTAAACAGAAAATGGGCAAAGATGAATTGATACCCTGGCACTACGCTTGTCCATCTCAGGAGTTCTAGAAAGGGTTGAAAAAATAGCGAAAAAAACAACAAACCAAATCCATTAAAGAGTGTGTGTATCCAAGCCGAACGCTGTGCCTGATGGCCTCCCCCATAGGCGGCGGCCAACAGAAAAAAAGTGGTACCGAGATTGGCGCCCAAGATGGCCAAACATCCAATTTCCAATGGCAAAGAAACCGCCGAGCTGAGTGCAACCAATGTGGCCAAAATGAGGGCCGAAGATTGCAGTAAATAGCTCAGTAAAGCACCCATCAAAAAGGCATAGATGCACTCAAGAAGACCAGGACTCATTTGCGAAAATATCGGGAATGAGAGATCTGAATTTTTCATCAGGTGCATTCCCAAAAAAAGCTGACCGATACAAAAAAGAGCGGAACCCAGCTGAACGACTTGATCTTTTCGAAAGGCGACTTTGATAATGAGCCCGCCTCCCATGCAAAACGACCAAAGAAGACCGAAGTCGGCCATTAAGATTAGACCAATAAAAGTCGTGCCGATGTTAGAGCCGTAGATAAATAAAGCAGCGCTTTGAAGAGAGAGGGCCTCGCTACTGACCAAACCTACGGCCATTAAGGTCGTCACCGATGAACGCAGCACAAGGGCCGTAATACCCGTTCCAGCGGCAAGGGCCGACCAGGGACCATGAATAAATCGAGAGCGAAGAAAACGATTGATCCAAGGACCACAAAGAATTTGGGTGCTCTCCGAAAGAGATTTTAGGGAAACATAAAGTAGCGCAGCACCTGCGAGTAACTGAAAGGAAGCGATCATCATAAAATTTATTGAACCTGCCAATTTATTGAGGCGCTCAATAGCCTGGCCTGTCCAAGATCAAGTGAAAAGAAAAAAGCTGAGAAGTTTTCCCGGATTCCTACATTACGATGACAAAATTTAAGCTTTTATCCCCTACACTAATCACATGTTAAAAAACTTAAGAGTCTACAATTTTTCCCATCAGAGCTTACCTCTTATTTCCGCTCCAGGGCCTTTTTTGTTGAAAACGTGCCAGCGGACTTTGATTGCTGTGATGGGCCCACCAGATTTGAATCTTGAAGACGATGCTCCTTTCTATCAAGGTGAAGAGGCCTATCGCTTCCTTCTGGAAGTTTTGTGTGGTCTCCAAAGCCGCCTTGTGGGTGAAAATGAAATTGTTTCTCAGTTCCGAAGGGCCTTCCAGGTGTATTTAAGTTCACCCAAAGCAAGTTCCACACTGCAAAAAATTTTAGAAAAATTGTTTCAAGATGGAAAGGCGATTCGAACGCAGTATCTTCGAGGAATTTCCCAGAAAACTTATGCGTGCCTGGCCCGTCGAAAATTTGTGGCCCAAAAGGCACGCTCTTTAGTGATTGTTGGCTCGGGATCCTTGGCAGAAGATCTTATTTTCCAGTGGAAAAAAAGAGGACATGCTGTTCTCTGTGCACGCAACGATCAGCGAGTTCAAACGCTCCAGCAAAAACACCCAGAAGTCTCTTCACATCCCTGGCGCGCTAAATCTGAACTCTGGAAAAGTCCCTTTTTAGTGAATACGGTTGCAAGTTCCGAACAAATCTTCGACACCGATTTTTTCCAAAAATGGAAGGATTTCCATGCCGGTCGTCCATCTTTGTTTCTCAACTTAGGAGCAAACTCTCAGGAAGAAATTCCCGTTGTATCCCCCAATACGATGACACTTGAAGAGATTTTTGCCGAAGGCGCGATTACGGAAGAAAAGAAAAAAACGCAAATTGGACTTGCCCAAGTTGAGCTGCAAAAAGTTGCTGAGAAAAGAGGCCGCTACCTGACAGGCGTCCTTCAGAAAAAGCGACAGGAACGATGCCTTGTCCCTCAGTAATGTTTGGAAAATCGGAACCCGCGGAAGCCTTCTAGCAGTCACTCAGTCCCAATTAATTCTCGATAAACTGAGTCAGCATTTCCCTGATGAAGTTTTTGAATTGGAAAAAATTAAAACGGAAGGAGATCTCAATACGTCTAAGCCACTTTGGCAGATGGACGGAAAAGATTTTTTCACCAAAGAACTCGACGATGGATTAATTTCTCTTAAAACGGATATGAGCATTCACTCCTACAAAGACTTGGGAAGTGAGAGACCTCCACACATTGAACTTGCCGCAGTCACGAAAAGAGCCACTGCTCATGACGTCCTTTTATTGCGCAAAGAAGTCCAGACTAAGTTATTAGAAAATAACTGCAACTCTTTGGTCATAGGAACCAGTTCCCCCAGAAGAATGGCAAACCTTCCCGGATGTTTGGAAAAAATTTGGGGTTTTAGTCCCATGGATCTTGAGATCAAAATGCTTCGGGGAAATGTACCGACTCGGATTCAAAAATGCCTGGATGGCGATTATGACGGAATTGTCTGCGCAGCGGCCGGTCTAGAGCGTCTGGCCAGCGAAGAAAAGTCGAAGGCCATTTTAGAAAAATTACTTAAAGATGTGGCCTGGTGTTTCCTTCCCTTGGATTCCTTTCCTCCGGCCGCGGCCCAAGGTTCATTGGCCATTGAAGTTTATCGCAAAAATCCACGTTATAATCGGCTCTCAGAAATTCTGAAGGCAGTCCACGCTGATAAAGATGCTGAATTGATCCACAAAGAGCGCCAGAAATTTGCGGAAAGAGGCGGCGGTTGTCACTTAGGAGTCGGCATTCATGCGAGAGAAGTCCAGGGAAAGACTCTTTTGATTGAGCGCGGAATCGATCAAAATCAATCTGTTCAAACCCGTCGGTGGGGGGAAGACACAGCTCTTGGATCCGTTCCACGGCCTTTTTTTGCAGGTCTCCCAAAAAGCGCTCACCCTAGCTACTGTGCGGATTTTTTCGATGAACTTGTATGGAAAACTTCTCTGGAATCTGCAGGGCCAAATTCGAAAGATTCTCATTTCTACCTCAGCTCTGCCCTCACTCTGCCGTATTTCAAAAATTTCTCCCCAACTGAGAAAGCGCAACTTAAAATTTGGAGCGCTGGTTCTCGAACCTGGAAAAAAGCTTTCGATGCAGGGCTTTGGTCTAGTGGATGCAGTGATGGCCTTGGTGATGAAGTTCTTTCCGAACTTTTAGAATCCCCTTTCACTCGAATGAGCATTCAGCAGAAGAATCTATCTGTTCTCGGGCCACGCCACGGAAAAAGCTCGCTTGGAAAACATATTGAGGCCTATTTTCGAACCATCACTAATCCTAGTGAAGAATTCTCCCAGCAAATCAAATCTGCTGCCGGTTTTTTCTGGACCTCTTCGCCCCAATTTGAGGCCTACCTCCAATTTTTTCCCTTTTTAAAGGACCGTCAGCATTTTTGTGGCCTTGGGAAAACTTACACGGCCTTAAAGCAGTGGAATCTTGATTTAAGAGTGATATCGTCGATGGGCGAACTTAGATCTTTATTAAAAAAATAAGAGCCTTTCATGACCACGTTTGAATCGTCAGAAGAATTATTTATCCGAGCACAGCGGGTCATTCCTGGGGGCGTCCATTCTCCAGTACGCGCCTTTAAAGGGCTGCACACCACACCGAGATTTATCACCAAAGGAAAGGGGGCCTTTCTCTATGATGAAGAAGGAAAAGACTACATCGATTTCTGTATGAGTTTTGGCCCTCTCATTTTGGGGCATAGGGACCCTGATGTTGAAGCGAGTCTTCACCAAGCTTTAGAAAACGGTTGGACATTTGGGGCCGCTGAAAAACTGAGTCTAGAGCTTGCCGAGCTGATTACTTCTCGCATTTGTTTTTTGGATCAAATTCGTTTTGTGAATTCGGGTACAGAAGCAGTTATGACGGCAGTGAGGCTTGCGCGGGGAGCTACCGGACGTTCGAAGATCTTAAAATTTAGTGGATGCTATCATGGGCACCTCGACAGCATGCTGATTAAGGCCGGTTCTGGGTTGGCGGAAATGAGTGAAGCTTCCAGTAAGGGAATAACTCAGCAAACAACAGAGAATACCCTGGTTTGTGAGCTAGGGGATCTGGGCGAAGTCGAAGCCTTGTTCAAAAAGCATCCTCACGAAATTGCTGCCATTTTTTTAGAACCCTTGCCTGCCAACAATGGGTTACTTCCTCAAGATATTTCTTTTTTAAAAGGCTTGAGAGAACTTTGCGACCGCTATGGCTCCCTCCTTGTTTTTGATGAAGTCATCAGTGGATTCAGAGTGCATTTTGGAGGGATGGCCTGCGAAACCGGAATTCACCCAGATCTCGTGACTTATGGAAAAGTGATTGGCGGTGGACTTCCCGTTGGTGCGGTCGCGGGTCCAAAAAAATACATGGAGCTTTTGGCACCTGCAGGACCTGTTTATCAGGCAGGAACACTGAGCGCCAATCCTCTGGCAATGACGGCTGGAATGGCCACGATCCAAAAGCTGACTCCTAAATTTTACCAACAGCTGGAAAAAAACACCCAACAAGTTTGCCAAATTTTTAGCGAGTGGATGCAAGAAAATGGTTTTGAGGATTACCGTTTTGAAAAACGCTGTGGACTTTTCTGGCCTCTGCCTTTGGGTGCTCATGCTGAGTTTCCGCGCTCTCTTGATCAGCTTCCCGAAAATCTTACCGAGCGTTTTTACCCACTGTTTGAAACACTCCTCAATAAAGGGATTCTATTTGGCCCCTTCTGCTTATGAGGTTGGATTTATTTCTATTGCCCACGATGAAAACATAATCGCTGAATTAAAAAAGCGGCTATGGAATTAAACCGCACACGTTTTCTTTTTTATGGTCTTACATTTCTATGGCTGCTTCTCATTTTAACAATTGGGCTGTGGTGGTTGTATCTTATTTTCAAGCTCGGCGAAATTTTCGAAAATCCTCTCACCGCTCAAACCTTTAATTTCGAACGCTTTCCCTTGATGATAAAATGGGAAGGTTTAACATTTCTGTCGCTCTTGCTACTTCTTTCTCTCTCTCTCTTTTTTGTTTTTTGGCAGGACCAGAAAAAATCCAGGGCCTTGCAGGCCTTTTTCGCTAGCCTCACACATGAAATGCGCACCCCCTTAGCGAGTGTGAGACTTCAATGTGAGGTAATCGAAGAAAAAGTCAGCGGAAAAGATAAGCTATCGGGAGCAGACTTAGAAAGACTCAAACAACTTGTCGGGCGTCTCATTCAGGCCAGCACTGGACTGGAAGAAGAATTTGATCGCAGTTTAGAGCTCGCTAGATTAGAACAAAGAACTCAATTCGAAACCCGCCCCCTCGATCTTGAGCAATTCATCTCTGAGCTCAAAGCGCAATCGCCTGAGGGTTTTCAAGTGCAATGCACTGTCTCAGATTCAGGGCCGATTCATAGTCATGGGAGAAGAGCGCTCTCTCCAGCTTATTTTTAAAAACCTGTTTCAAAACACATTAAGACATCACTCGGGTCAACATAAAATCATCGAGCTTAAACTTTCAAAAAAAATCGGCGGACAAATCTCTTTGATCTACACTGATCACGGCGAACCCTTTAGCGGTGATGCAAGTAGACTCGGACAATTGTTCTATCGACATCATTCAAAAAAAGGCTCAGGAATTGGACTCTATTTAATTAAACAACTCATGAAGGCCATGAAAGGCAAACTTGTGATTGACTCAAATGCCGAACTTCTTTTTGAACTTTGTTTCCAAGCATCCTCAGAAGGCCAAACATGGGCCTAGCTGAAGGAAAAATTTTACTAGTCGAAGATGAAGAAGGTCTGGGCTCTACACTCTCTGAGTATCTTTCTGAAAAATGCCTCGAAGTTCACTGGACGAAAAGTGTTTCTGAAACCAAGGCCTTATTAGCGCAAGGATTTCTTCCCGACGTGGCGCTTTTGGATGTAGGCCTTCCAGACGGCGTTGGCCTAGACCTTGTTGACCCTATTAAAAAACAATCACCTCAAGTTGTTTTGATTTTTTTGACCGCCCTGAATTCACCTGATGACAGGGTTCGTGGACTTGAAACGGGCGCCAATGACTATATTACAAAACCCTTTGCCCTTCGGGAATTGCTTTTACGGCTCGAGCGAATTTTTCAGCAAACCGGTTATCCCTCTCAAGCAATGAAGCTTGGTCAGCTCAAGGTTTTTACGGATCGCTATGAAATCGTTGACCAAAATGGGAAGGCCTTTCCCTTGGGACAAAAAGAATGCCTCATTTTGAAAATGCTTCTCCAAAAAAACGGCGATGTGTTAACCAGAGATGAAATTATTTCTGAAATATGGGGTGAAGATGCCTACCCTTCTCACCGTACGGTTGATAACTATATCGTAAGATTAAGGCGACTAGTGGATATAGACTCTTCCGAGGCCGTAAAGATTTCAACAGTTCGAGGCGTAGGCTATAAGTTAGAGATAACGTCATAAATTTTAGAAAGGTATTTACTTATGGGACTTTTTAATTTCACTGAAGAAGGCCGGCCGACGTGGTTCATGAGACAGGCCGGGCGATATCACGCCCATTACCGAAATTTGCGTGCCCAGCACGGTTTTATGGATTTATGTAAAAATCCAGAGCTTGCGGTGGAGGTAACTCTTGGCCCTCTTGCTGAATTCAAGTTTGATGCTGCTATTCTTTTCTCTGATCTTTTATTTCCCCTAGAAGATATTGGAATGGGCCTAGATTATTTAGATGGGCCGCCGAGACTTTCATTTAATGTGAAAACAACGACAGACTTAGACAAACTTGGTCCGACTCAAAAAGAATTTTACTCTTTTCAAAACCACGCCCTCTCAAAGCTTAAAACTGCAATCCCTGAGAATACAGATCTTTTGGGTTTTGTCGGTGCCCCTTGGACTCTCTATACATACGCAGTCAGTGGTTCTCACGCAGGATCACTTGTTGACGCCAAGGCCGGCCTTGCTAATGGCCTATTCGAAAAGTTCTGGGAAAAACTCTCACCCAGTTTGTGGGCACAACTAGAGGCCCAGGCCCTCGCTGGCCCCGATGTGATTTGTTTCTTTGATACCGCTCTTGGCGAGCTCGCTCATGAAGATATAGAACGTTGGGTTCTTCCAGTGCTTTCGGATTTAATGCAAAAGTTTAAGAAGAGCTATCCGGATATTAAAATCCTTTATTATTCAAAGATGACCCATTTTAAAACTCTCAAGCTTTTTAAAAAACTTCCCCTTGATATTTTAGGCGTCGACTGGCGACATGATATTTTAAAAGTCCTAAAAGAGTTCTCAGATCATTGTATGGTTCAAGGGAATTTTGACCCTTGTTGGTTACACTTTCCAGAAAAAGAATTCCAAGAAAAGGCGGATACATTTTTAGGCCAGGTTCCCAAAAACTCGGAACTGTACAAGCGCTGGATACCAAGCCTTGGACATGGAGTGCTGCCTAAGACGCCTGAAGAACATGTAAAGGCGTTGGTTGAAATGATCCATAACGGTGGTCGTTAAAAATTTAAAGCGGCATAGAGGCTTTTCGAATATTAGGGTTTCTTCGAATGGGACGGCGAAAAGCCTTTTTATCCACACGAGCTGCTTTAAAAAAACGTTCTAGAATAGTCTCAAGTTTTTTCGAGTCTCGGATATTACTCAAGATTAAGTTATGTTCAATGACTGCTTGGGCATCTATGTCATCACTTGAAAGGAATAGGGTAACGTGAATTTTATCCTCGCCCGTCTGCGACATAAGATTAATATAGAGTTCGGAATTTTTGAATTCGGCCATTCTTAATTTGTTGAGCTGAGAGTTGCTATTTTTATCAAGGTCTTGAAGTGTATTTCTAAGTCGTGAGTAAATTCCCGCAATTGTTACAGATTCAGAAGCGACTTCCTCGATGAAATCTAAATGAGATGAATTGACGTCCGCTGCAGAGCTGGCCCCTATTAAAAGAGCTGCTGCCGAGAATTTTTTTCCATAGTGAGTCGCGCCAACAATTGTCTGATTGTCCCGACGTCGATCCTGAGAAAAAGCCGATTGAACCGTTATAGAAAGAAAAAAGAAGGGCAATAAAATTTTAATCATTTGACACCTTTTTGTTCAATATTGTTCTGTGAGATAGTTATCTCTGGTCATTTTTGTTTCTAAAAAAATCAGCATTTCATCCAACGAACGCGACATCCGCTCAATATCGGACAGGATATCTTCGCGTTCTTCTGGTTTTGCTTTAAGGCTGACTTGGTCTTTGATTTCTTGAAAAAGGTCAATTTCAAATTCCACTGTTTTTTTAAGTCCATCTAGCTCGTATGAATCAAATTCGGGATTTTCGGTAATGACTAAAATTTGCTTGCGATACTTTCGCAGCTCTTTTCGAATCGAGACTCTCTTTCGAGGTGCTGGCCAGACAGACTCCAGCGCGTTTCCAAGTGAATTCAAAAATTCATTCTCAACAAATTGACGACCATTTTCCCGGATATTTCGACTTTGGCGTGCATACTGAACTCTTCGCCGAGAGAAATCAATTATTGAATTCACCACCTGGTCGCGAGACGCCAGAAGAATAATCTGATGAGCAAAGGGATGGTTGTTTTTTAATACATGAATGAGGGAAAAAGGTTCTACCCTGCTCTCTTCGATGAAATTATCGTTAGAAACTGACCGAGCGTGAGTCTGAGTCCAGCCTTTCGAAGGAAAAAACAGCGTCCCTATACAATAGGCCTGGAGGAATATAACTAAAATAATTTTTGACATTGGTCTTATTCCCTTTTTTTTCTTGTGCGACGTTAGGTTGCAAATTTGAGACCAAGAGAGAGAACTCATTTTGGGATGCTTGCAGAGTATTTTGATTATTATTTAGACGGCCGTTTGTCTCTATCTTATAAAAGTTGAAGTCCTTTAAAGCTCGATGGCACAGAACGAGAGTTCAAAAAGAGCTCCATAGTCATGAAAAATTTATGCAGGCGATTTAGATGAAAGTTGTCCGAGAAATAGGGGGTTGATCCGAAAGGTAGTCCGTCAGAAGTTATTAGAATTTAAAGATTGAAATTTCCAGGGCAGAAATACTGTTGATTTTGCCCTGGAAAAATTTAGAAAAATGACAACAATCTAACTAGCGTTGTTCTGAATTCTTTCGAATTTCTGAAATATTTGAAGCGCTATCCAGTCTCTGCATCAAAGCGCGCTTCCACTTCTCAGAATGTGCATCTATTTGATGCTTTTGGTCATAGATATAATCCTCAACTTGCTGCTCAAGCTCGCCCAAAAATCCGTCGGTCAAGAAATAATTTGGTGCATACAAGAACCCATTAATCGAAGACTTGCGGTCATAAGCTGCAATGACATCATTTGGAGAAGTCCCGCCCTGCTTAGAAAGTATAATCCCCGTAGTTAAAGCTCCAAAGACTTTCTTATGTTGAATTTCGATGTCGGCGTCCTCAGGGGTCTCATTCGCATAAATTTCCAGAGAAATTTCGACATCCCAGTGACCATCAAGCTGTGCGACAACCTTTTTTAGATAGGACTCTTGTTCAACGATATTTTTCATTGCTTCTGAAAGTGTTTTTTCATAAGCACCCACAACCGAAGCTTTTTTTGCTTTTAAATTTGCTAACTCTGCAGCGAAGGCCTCTTTTCGTTTCTCTGTTGAATTAGAATCTAACGCCATACTAGACACGATCCTGCCTTCCACTGCATTTTTTATGGAAGACTGAATCAAAACCTCCCCAATCTTACCTTGAGCAAAAATGCTCCCACTAAGCAGAATGCCTGAAAGCGCACCCGCTTTTAATAATTTTTTCATTTTTACCCTCCTCTGGGTTTGAAAGTTTTCTATTAATGAGCCTATCTTGCACACCGCGGGCCAAATAAAAACTACTGTATAGATGTTTCACTGTCGAAAAACTAAACGGCCTCTATGGGAATTCAACAGAACCAGGTCTCTATCTCATAAAAATTGAAGTCCTCAAAAGCTCAATGGCGCATAACGAGAGATCAAAGAAGTGAACATGCTGATAGATCTTCCTAGGCCACTTTTTGTCCGGCCTCCCACAAATCGTATTCCGCTTGCATCCGTACCCACATTTCCGCGGTAGTACCTAAAACTCGTTCTAAGGTAATAGCAAAGTCAGCGGAGACCCCTCTTTTGAGATTCACGATTTCGTTTATTTTTCGAGGGGAGCTATCACAAAGCCTTGCTAAAGCTGATTGATTGAGCTCCATTTCTTGCAAATAAATTTCTGCTAAGACTTGTCCTGGATGGAGAGGACTTGTGTTTTTAATCATGATTTAGCCTCTATGATAGTTTTCGATGTTAATATCAGCATGCTGGGCCCTTTCGTTCATCTTAGTGTCGATTGATAAAAAACCGTCTCTGATTATCTCAATCAATCGTTCCCGAAATAATAGCTAGACCCTTTTCAAGAAAAAATCAGGCTCTTGAATCGAACATCCATAGGCCAGCATGCACTCAAACATTAATTTCTGTTGGTTTGGTAAAAGGCGACCATACAACGATTTATAAGAGAGCCTGTCCATCGCTTTCAGTTCGTTGACTTGTTCGAAGGGAATAAAGTTGGCGAAGTTCCATAGGGTGAGTATCAGCCAATCGACTTCAACATTCTTATTTTTTCTCCATTCTAAAATACGCGAGACCTCCAAGGGAGGAGAACGGAACGCCTTGGGAAATTTTTTGTGCTGTTTCTCTGCCTCTATCGACGCTAGCTTTAAATAAAACGCCAAAAGAAACGAACGCGAGTATGTTTGTGCGCTGTAAGGTCGAAACCTTTCTTCAAAATCTAATAGATCAATCACCAACTCAATATTTGCAAATTCGGGATAGCGCCCATATTGGGCACGGGCAATATAAAGGGAAGCAAGAAGGTTTCGAAAATGCTGCCAACCATAATGCTGGAGAAGTTGGGCAATGCCCTGCTTTCTATCATCCTCACTGAGAATTTTTAGAATAAACCGGGAAAGATCAGGCCGAGATTGGATAAGCTCGACAATTTTTTGAAAATCTGTTGATTTCTGCTGAACTCGCATTTTCATCAATTTTACAAAAAGGTCGGGAAGACGAACCACTGGTATCACAATTGGCCTATCCTTTCTTGCATCACTCTTTATTTATCTTATACTGAAATGAGCATGGTGCCATATTTTAAAGAAATCAAGCTCGAGCGCTCAGACAAAAAATACCTCTTCAAGAAGTTGCGGTTCAGTAAACTGGGAACGATGCCATTTTTCATCAATATTAAAGATGATAACAACGAAGACGAGGTTTTTGAAAATCTTATTGATGTGATTGAAGAAAACGAATTGAAAATCCTATTCCCCTACCCTTTGTATATTATTACCAATGAAACTCACCCTTCCTATACAGCGAATCTTCTGAGAGATGAAAAGGACCTACCGCTCTTTTTTATCTCTCAAGAAAAAAAACTCAATACCCGCGAACTAGCTATTATGAGGGCCAATAGGTTAAAATTTGATCGACTTGAGGTTTCCCAAAACAGCGCAATTCAGCAGCGGTTAAAAAAATTCGGTCACCAACATAAAGAACTCTTTCTCCAGTGTTATGAAGGCGAATTTTTGGAGAAAATCATGTTGGAAATTGAGGGAGATGGATAAATGAAAAAAGGCCCCTTAGACAATATCTCTAAAAACGACCTAGCAGGATTTGAAGATTTCCTGGACGGGGTCGATGACAAATTTTTTATTAAAAATTCCAAGGCCCCTAAAGATACGTCTCCAGAAACGATGAATTACCTTCAGAATGATTCTCTTCGACTTGAAAAACTTAATGATTTTTTCTTAGAGAAGTTTCCCAATGTAGCAAGCCCCGAAATTTCTGAAGACCTGATAAAGAAGCAGACTGCAGCAAACGAGAAAATGAAAATAAAATTATTTGAAAGGTTTAGCTCTGGCGAGCTGCCTTTAATGAAAAATCTTGAATCCCTTGTCGACGCCCATCTAGGTATCGAAACTTAATAGGATAGGTCCGCCGACGTGGCGAAAATCTTAATCCTTGAGTTCGCTAAATTGATACCCTAGAAGCTGGTCTCCCAAGATTTGCAGCATATAGCCAGAAAAACCTGAAATACTGTCCAGACCATACGTCTTTTGGAATTTTTGAATAATCTTCAACAATTCGGGGTTTTGAGATGCTTGGAAGCGCTCAACTTGATCTTCGCCAATATATTTTTGATAAAACTGCAAAAATTCTCTCACCTGAAGACCTAATTTTTTTTCTTCGGTATTTTTTTGCTGTCCGTTAGCAAAGTTCATTAAACTCGAAATCAAGATTCCTTCGTAGTCAATTTCATCCACGGAGTAATTGAGATAAAAATCATCTTGTAAAAGGTCTTCTTGCTTAAGTTTTAAAAACGCCTTCCAAAATTGGTCAATGAAAGGGAGAGAATCAGCGAGTAATTTTTTCCTGCTGTCCCACAATTCCAATCGGTCGAGATTGGAGATAATTTCGTCTTTCACTTCAGAGTCGACAAAGACTTTCGTGGGTCTCGAAAAACTCAAATCTAGAAAACTCTCGAAAAAGCGGCCAAGAAAAGCTTGCTGCGCCTCATCGGTGGTCCATTCGTGGGAGAGCATATGATTTTTGATTTCTTTAATTTTGATCATCAGTAGCGAGCGACCGATTCGGTACAAATCAAAAAAATCAAGTGTATCCAAGATATTGTTCTTTAGGAGTTTGCCCGCATAGGCGAGACCGAGTTCTAAGTACTGTTGAATGATGGCGCTAGCTTGTTGAAGCTTGAGAGAACTCTTTCGGCCGGTTTCTTCGAGCGCCATTTGGGCATTCATAACTCGAACAAAATTGAACTGAAGGAAATCGAGCCGCTTTAAATCGGTGACATTAGCGAGCTCGTTAGCAAAGGAGAGTCCTTTCTTGCTAAATATTTTAAGAACTTGATGTTCTAAAATCTGATTTCTCGCCAAAAGATCAATTTCAGGCGTATTGCCTTTCTTCTGTTTGAGAAATTTCTGAATAGCAACTTCAGAAGGAAAGTCAGTATAAAGGAAGAGCGCTTCGTAGTAATCGATGATCCCGTAGTCACGCAGTCGTTCTTTTTTCTCGCTATAGCAGCGCTCTTCAAAATACGAAAAACTATCAGTGACGCATTCGACTAAGTTGCTATAGGCCTTTTCTAATCCTAGTTCGCTATAAAGGATCTTGAGTAAAAACTTTACTTCGCTAACTAGGGCAAATTCTTTGTCGTATTCAAAAAGGAGCAAATGATCTTCAGTTAAAAAATAGTCATTGTGTTCTGGATATTCGGGATTTTCTTCGTCAAAAGTCCAAATATTGAAATAGGCCTTCAGAAAAAGAAAGAAGGTATCTCCCTGAACAAATTCGCTGATGACTGAGCGGTCTTGGCAGCGGCCATAGATTCCTATCCACAGTTGAAAATCTTCTTTGCTCAATTGATCTCGTTCCCAAAGATCGATATCGAGAAAGGCCTGGCGCTGTTCAGGAGAAAACTTCGGCAACCATAAAGCAATTTGATCAACATTGTAGTTTTTTAAGGCCGCATGCAGAGGTTTTAAGGGAATAACAGAAAAGTCACTATCTTTGTCGAGGAGCTTTTCGATAGAATCAAGATTTTGGTAGGCCGACGACTCTACAAGCATTTGCCCGATGAAATCAGAAATTTGATTTCGATTATTCATCTTTGATGGCGTAGCAGAGCGCTGGAATAGAAGTCAAGAAGGCTCTTCGATTTGCTAGGCCTTCAAAATTTTAGCAAGAACTTTTTTCTCATCCGAAGAAAACGAGAAACTCCCGTCGCTAAGGACCTTTTTGAGCTTTTCCGCTGTCACGAGGGCCTCCGATGGGTCTTTCTTCGGGGGCACCTTTGATGAGTCTATTTTAGGTCTTTTTTGAGAGCGAAGTTCTAGCTTCTCGCGAATTTCCGCTGAGCTGAGTTTTTTCCGTGCTGGTAAGACCTTTTTACGGTTTTCGGAAGTTCTTTCTGGCGAGGTGGTCTCGATTTTCATAAGATGGCCCTACTTATATGAGGCTCCCACAAGTTAAAAGTGAGGGCCAAGGGGAGCAACCTTTGCAGATTCATCATTCGATTCCTCAGGCCCAGACCTTACTTGAGCTGTTTCCCGACAATAGCGCCAAAGTTATTTTTTTCGATCTCGATGGCACTTTATTTCATTCAGAGCCACTGCACGCGTCGTTTCTGAAAGAGCTCTTAAAGCAGTTCTCAATCGACCCTTCTTGGTCTGAATTATCTGAGGCCGAGCTTCTCAAAAAGTTTTGTGGGAAATCCGATAATCAAGTCTTTCAGGAGCTCAAGGATGCCAAGGCACTAGCGGCCAATCTCTCTCCGGCCAATCTCGCGAAATTCAAGGACCAATTTCTGACGACTCAGTTTTATGCTCAATTGCCAGAGGATCTTTGTCCCCTGGAAATTCGCAGTCTATTGAGCGGTCTTGACCAGAATAATGTTCAAATGGCGATTGTTAGTAATAGTGAACGACGACAGATTGAACTCTTTCTAGACCGCTATCTGCCTAAAAATCCGTTTAAATTTGTGATTGGTCGAGAGGATACCCTTGAAAATAAGCCTTCACCTGAGCCCTATCTTTTAGCGGCCAAAAAGATGGGGATACCAATTGAGCAGGCCCATATTTTTGAAGATTCGCAGGTCGGGCTAGAATCGGCCAAGGCAAGTCGAGCAAACATCCACTGCGTTCAGTGGTTTCCAGCAATTGAGGACGGGAAAATCCTCCCTAGGGGGGATGAAAAGTTAAGAAATCTATGATATCCTAACCGAACCGGCTTTTGTCGGCGATTGATCTAGATTTCTTCAAGGAGTGTCTATTTGAGTGCAATGAAAGATTTCAATTGTGCTTAGATAACCCGTAGCGCAGCTTCTGGGTTCTCTAAGCGAGAAACCAAGGAGAAGTGCTATGAACTTGTTAGAAAAAAATTTGCGAACACAGAAGTTACACCAAAAATCCCAAAAAATGGGCCTCTTAGATCGTTCACTGAAACGATTGGGTAAAAGAAAAGTGCGGGCCAACTCTGTAGGTCCTATCGAAAGTGTGAGACCTACAAAGTCAATATTGGCCTTAAAAAGTCTAAGACCTAAAGAATTCAAAACTGCTTTGAGAGTCGATTAGAAAGATCGATTAATTCTTTGTTTTCAATTCATGAGCGACCTGAAGGTCGCTTTTTTGTTTCTCTAAAAGTTCCGCCAGAAATTTTAATCGGAGCTTCAAAAAAAGATTTAACCCGCTTTGTCTCCAGTTTTTCATCTCATTCTGACAGTTGGTGAACTTTGTTTTACTTCTCTTCACCTTCTGACATTCATCGCTCTTTAGTTCTAATAAGTTTTCGAAGTGAACGGAATGCTGAAACAAAGATTCGGCCATTTGATCCAGGCTAAGCTTCCGACTCGTTTTTAAATCATGTTGAAAACCTTTCCACTCTGTAGAAAGGTCACTGAGGGCGAAAACCGATCCGGTCAAAAGGCAGAATAATGAGCCTAAACACCTATGCATGAAAAAGCTCTAATGGGCCAACGTCTTTGCCAATCTTAAGCAATTTTTCGAGTTGCAGTAGCACCTCTCCAAGAGGCAGTCCGACGACGTTGCTATAGCTTCCTCCAATCTTTTTTACAAAGGGGGCCGCTTTACCCTGAATGCCGTAACCTCCGGCCTTGTCTTTCCATTCTCCAGTTTTGAGATACCAATCGATTTGCCAAGACCGAAGTGAAAAAAATTCGACCTCTGTTTTCTCACACCAAAGTATCTCTTTTTCCATATCTCCGTTTCGAAACAAGCGCAGACAAACTCCCGTCAAAACTTCATGCCCCTTGCCACTGAGTCGAGATAGCATCTCTTTGGCCTCTTCTTGCCCATCGGGCTTTCCAATCGGCCTTCCTTGGAAAAATACCAATGTATCTGCGGTGAGCAATACGCAGTTTTCATCTGCAAATTGACGGTGAATGAGGCGTGTGTGAGCAATGGCCTTTTGTTCTGCCAAAGAAGACACAATACGGGATGGATTTTCTCGGTTAATCGTTTCTTGAATAGAGACATTTTGAACCGTTACCGGAATGCCGGCCGATTCAAGTAGTTCTTTGCGGCGAGGACTCTGACTCCCCAGAATAAAGCGAAAAGATTCCAAAAAACTCTCCTTATTACTGAAGTACAAAGTTTTTTTCAAGTGCCCAGAAAGTGATTTCCTTATCTAAGTCATACAGCATTTTTTGACGTTGAGAAATGGCCTCACCACTAAGCTCTCTAATGTAGGCCTCTAGGGCACGGTCAAAAAACAACTCGCTCCAATCCTCCTCCACCACTTCGTCAAATTGAGAACGTATCTCGGTGAGCACTGAAAGGGCCCGTGCCTCTTTCGTCTGAACATCTCTCATTAGAAACTGCTTTCTCAGCTCTGAATTCTCTAATGACCAATTCAATATGGCCCAGCGTTTGTTAGGAAGACGCCCTTCAGAGAGCCTGGAAAAAAGATCAAACGAATATCGGCGCAACCATAGCTCCCGAACAATTTGAATCCCAGTCGGCCTTCGAACAAGGAGATCAAAAACATGGTGATGAACTGCTGTTTTCACTAGTTTCTTCATGTCCCGCTTTTCTATCTGATACCAATTCTGGCGCTCGATAGGATAATTTGTCCCGAGGCGGGTGTAATAAACCCCCTCGCCTTCTCGCAGAGAAAAAAAGGTTTTTTGTCCCAATAAGTGCCCCAGTTGGATCTTTGCATTTTTCGCTAGAATTTCACCCTTGGGAAAACTGAATAGAGTTTCAGTTTTTGGTATCAAGCCCGATTCTTGATTTTCGAAATATAATTTCCGAGCATATTGAACATGCAAACGGTGCTCATCTAGGGGGGCCATACTCTCACTACCCTTCTTGATCATTTCTGTTTTCATTGTGGAAATAAGATTTGCCTCCAGAGGAAGCAAAGGATCGAAAAGGGGATCGGTTCCAATAAGCTCAGTATCCTCAGGAGGTCCTAAACGGTCACTCCAATAAAGGTGTCCTGAGTTAAGTCGGACATGAGAAAAAAACTTTTTAGAATTGTAATGGCACTCTAAAAAACTGAGAGAGCTTTGCGGAGAGAGCCTGATGAGTTGCCCGGCAAAGGTAAAAATCCATGCATAACTTTGATCACCGAGGTCAAACTGATCGCCTTCGTAAAGAAAGCTGCGATTTCGAGGTCGATGTTTATGAGCACCTCGATATATCTGGCACTCGCCCACGCATTTGACCACTAAACCAAATGGCGTTTTGTTTTGATTTTTAAAAACAACTTGGCGCCAATTTGGGATCTCAATACCAATTGTCTTAGACTTCCAAGCACCGATATCAAAGAAAGTCTTCTCTTCAATGTTTTCCCAATCAATAAATTTTAAAGGAATTTCCTCGGCCGCCAAGACTTTGCAAAACACCACCAGAGAAAAAACCAGACTAAAAAGTGACACTCGGTCCATAAAACACTTTCGGAAGAAACTCTCTCATCGCAAAGCTTCGGACGAATATTTTACTCCGCGGGAAAAATGCAACGCCAAAGTAGGGCCCCGCCATGACAACTGAGCTCAGACCTTGTAATTTGTGGCAAATAGGAGCATCTATGAGCGATTTTTCCTTTGTCGAGGCCGAGCATACAATTCTAGATTTCTGGCGAAAGGAACATATTTTTCAAAAATCTCTGGATGCCACGAAGAATGGAGCTCCGTATATATTCTACGATGGACCGCCGTTTGCGACCGGATTGCCCCATCATGGGCATCTCGTTGCCTCCACAATTAAAGACATAATTCCTCGGTTTTTTACGATGAAAGGTCGATATGTAACGAGGCGTTTTGGATGGGATTGTCACGGCCTTCCCATTGAGCATGAAATTGATAAAAAACTGGGTATGCCTGCCCATGAGGCGGTCGAAAAGCTGGGGATCGCTCACTACAATAAAGAGTGTCGCTCAATTGTTTCCCGTTATGCCAAGGAATGGCAAAAAACCATCGAACGCGTCGGCCGGTGGGTGGACTTTGAAAACGATTATAAAACGATGGACCTCGATTATATGGAATCCGTGTGGTGGGTTTTTAAATCCGCCTGGGACAAAGGGCTAATTTACCAAGGGCTTAAGGTTGTTCCTTTTTCCACAGCTCTTTCGACCGTGTTATCGAACTTTGAGGCCGGGGAAAATTATCAAGAAATTCAAGACCCAGCGGTGACAGTTTCTTTTCCGGTTGTGGGTGAGAACTTTTCATTGTTGGCCTGGACGACAACGCCCTGGACGTTGCCAATGAACCAAGCGCTCTGCGTTCGCTCTGATGTGGACTATGAACTTGTCGAAGACAAAAAGAGCAACAAGCAATATGTTTTGGCCCAGGAACGACTACCCGACTATCAAAAAAAACACGACCTTGTGTCTATTAAGACTCTAAAAGGATCAGAGCTCGTAGGTCTAAAATACGAACCCCTTTTTCCTTTTGTCGAAAAGTTCTACGCAGATAATTCTCCTCCCGATGAAAAATTTCTTTTTCAAGTTTTCGCCGACGATTACGTCACCACCGAGGATGGAACAGGAGTAGTCCACCAGGCCCCGGCCTTTGGCGAAGATGATTACCGGGTGGCACTACAGGCCGGACTTGAAAAGATTTTTATTCCAGTCGATGACGAAGGCCGATTTTCGGCCGATGTCGATTCGTACCAAGGCCAATATTTTAAAGATGCAGACAAGCCTATACTTAAAGATCTCAAAAAAACGGACAGGCTTTTTGAACACTCCGTTTTGGTTCATAATTATCCTTTTTGTCCTCGATCAGATACTCCGCTGATGTATAAGGCCGTGCCGTCTTGGTATTTAGCGGTAGAAAAAGTTCAAGCGAAGATGATCGAGTGCAATCAGCAAATTAACTGGGTTCCTAGTCATCTTAAAAATGGAAGATTTGGAAAATGGATTGAGGGTGCAAGAGACTGGGCAATCTCTCGCAATAGAATCTGGGGCACTCCGCTTCCTATTTGGAAAAACAACCTCAGTGGAAAGGCGATAAGCTTTGGAAGTGTCGCAGAACTTGAAAAACTCTCAGGCCAAAAAATTACCGATTTGCACCGAGAGTTTGTCGATCCCATTAGTTTTGAAATTGATGGTGAAGAGGGTCAGTATCACCGGATTCCAGAAGTCTTTGATTGTTGGTTTGAATCGGGGTCTATGCCTTATGCACAGTTGCACTATCCATTTAAGAATGCCCTTGTGTTTGAATCCGGGTTTCCAGCGGAATTTATTGCAGAAGGTCTAGATCAGACTAGAGGTTGGTTTTACACCCTGACGGTTCTTTCGGCGGCCCTCTTTGATCGACCGGCCTTCAAAAATGTCATTGTGAATGGATTAGTTTTGGCCGAAGACGGCAAAAAAATGTCAAAAAGACTGAAAAACTACACACCGCCAGATGAACTTATGGAAAAGTTTGGGGCCGATGCTCTCAGACTTTTTCTTATCAATTCTGGACTCGTGCGTGGAGAAGAACTTAGATTCAGTGATGAGGGCGTGAGAGATATGGCCCGGCGAGTGTTGCTGCCTTGGCTTAACTCCTACAAATTCCTAACGACTTATGCTGCGATCGATAGCTGGAATTGTGAAAAAGATTTGACCAAAACAGAACATATTTTAGACCGCTGGATTTTATCTAAACTTCAAACGCTTTCAAAGACTGTCAATCAAGAGATGCAGCAATATCAGCTTTTTAACGTTGTGCCGGCACTTTTTCTTTTTCTAGAAGACCTTACAAATTGGTACATCCGGCTCAATAGAAGAAGGTTTTGGGATGATAAAGGTCTCACCGGCGATAAAAAATCGGCTTACTCGACTCTTTTTCAGTGTGTCCAGACTTTTGGAACTCTTATGGCACCTTTTGCTCCGTTTCTCTCAGAGTGGATTTTCCAAGAGCTCAAAAAATTAGGCAAGCATGGACAACAATCGGTGCATCTAGAGAGCTTCCCAGAAGAAGATATCAAGAAACAAGATTCAGTTTTGGAAGATGCAGTTTTAAGAGTTCAACAGATTATTATTTTAGGTCGGCAGCAAAGAAACCTTAAGAAGATTAAAGTCAAAACTCCGTTGTCTTGCTTAACTATTATTCACAGAAACACTGATGTCTTAGAGGAGATCAAAAAACTCTCCGATGTGATCCAGCAAGAATTAAACGTGAAATCTTTAAAATTTGAAACTCAGGAAGAAAACTATGTTGAGCTGAGTGCAAGGCCAAATGCTCCTCTTTTAGGGAAAAGACTTGGAAAGGATTTTCGTTACTTTGCTAAAAAAATAAGCGCCCTTTCAAATGATGAACTTTGTAGAGTGGAAGAAGGAAAAACAATTCTTATTGAGGAATTGGAGTTTACACCAGAAGAGTTGCTTGTGGATCGAAATCCCAAAGAGGACATGGATGTGGTCTCCAATCGATTTATCAGCGTAAGCCTAGACTGCAAACTCACTGAAGACCTTCGGACAGAGGGACTCGCCCGAGAGGTCATCAACCGTATTCAAAAATCAAGAAAAGAAGCAGGTCTGGAAGTTTCCGACCGAATACGTTTGAGTTTTACGGGAGATGATAAAATTATTCGGGCCATCAAATGCCATGCCGAACGCATAAAAAATGAAACTCTTTCTAAGGAGATCCATTTCGTTTCTCTTGAGCAAGGACACGACGCAAAAATTTACGAACATGAGATAGATAAATCGCAATTTGTGATCGGCATGCAAAAATTGGATTTGCCTACTTAGGTTGGCAATCATCCCATTTTCATCAACAAATCCTGATGAGTTCTTTTGATCGTTCAGATTCTAGAACAGAAATTTCGATAACTTATACATTTTGCCATGAACCGAAAAAATGTGCGTTTACAATTTCTTTATAAGATTTTCAAATAGGGCGGGCGTCATGTGTAGAGTGTTGAAAAATAAATCGATTCAGATAAAGACTCCCATATCTAAAAGAAATTTTATTTGTAAAAAACTTATTCTCGGGCCAAATGGTCAGCTTGAAGACTCCCTAATGCGAGATTTCAAAAAATACATGCAAAACGAGAATGAGCGTCGCCATTTTACTCGTAAAATTCGTTCTGAAATTCACTCCTTTCTCAGCCTAGATATTGTTGGGCTAAAAGAAGAAGTGAAGTTGCTCGAAGACCATTTGATATCCCTGGCCGGGACTCTAAAAAACCAACCAAGTAAGGCCGCAAATATTATCATTAAGGCCGAGGGAGTTGGGGCCTTAGTGTGTTTCGGAGCACTTATAGGGCCAAGACTGCCTCAATCGATTCGCCTTGATTTTGAACTCGATAGCGCACCTTTGGCCCTCATTCCCACTAAATTTTGTCGGAAGCTTGCGAGTGCGCCAAAAACGGATTGGTCATTGATTCTCACCCATTCGAAGCGACCTGAATTTAACGATTGGCCACGATTAACTCGGCCTTCCATTTTGCATCCTTTTTTAAAAAGCGCAGAATCAATTGAAAAGAAGACCATCTATAGAGGCGGTCTTCCCTTGGCAAGCTAACCCGGTCAAATTAACCTTATACAATGAAAAAGCTTTTTTTCATTGTTTTCTCGATGCTGCATTTTCTTTCTGCACATACTGCCCGAGCGCGGGCCTATAAAGTAAGCGAACATGAATATCGCCGATATGTCGTTCCCCAAATCCGCAATATTATTCAAGACTATTATACCTTTATAAAAGTGATGCATGGAGAATATGAGGGCAGAGCAGAGCTTTATTCGATCCCTCAAACGTTGCCGAAGCATGTATCAGACTTGCTTCAACATTGCCGCAAAGATTATCTAGAAAATCTGTGCCATGAAAATATAGGCCAGTTTAATCAAAAAATTCTAAAATGGGAGAAGGCAAAAAACATGTTTTTGGCCCGCTATAATTGTATGAAGAGCTTTCCTGATTTGTGTCTCTCATTTTTGAGATTCAATCAAATCTTGGAAAAGCAATTTCGAAGGCTTCAAGATGAAATCACAAATGGAATTATTAAATCGGCGAATAGCAAGAGCGTTGTTTTCTCGATTGCGAAGATGGCCGAAAAATTGAGTCTCCTCAGTAATCTATGGCTAGCAGAATCCGTTATATTTCCTTTCCAAGCGGAGACTCACCAGGTGTGGGCAAGTTTCATCCATCCGCTCCAACAATGGAGTTGGCAAAAGAGTGGCCGAAAATTTTTAAAGATACGCCATATGGATCTCGACAGGAGCTGGAACGATTTTAGTATCCGCTTGCAGAAGCGCGAAGGTAGCGCTCCTGCGAAAGGAAAAGTGCTTGTCAGTATCATGGCCAATCGCTGGAATGCGATTATGAAAGTCGCCTTAAGATAAGAACCACAATTTCAATCTAAAAAAGCGTTTCTGGTTTCATCTCCCTAAGATGTTGATGCACGCCTTCGAGAAATTTTCCTCCGAGCTCACCGTCGACCAATCTATGGTCGTAAGTGTGAGTTCCATACATCATATGGCGAATGCCAATAGCATCATCAGCTGTGACGACCGGACGTTTTTGAATAACACCTGCTGCGTAAATTCCAACCTGAGGTTGTAAAATGACAGGAGTCGCAAGTAGCGTTCCAAAACTTCCAACATTGGTGAAAGTAAATGTCCCGCCCTGTAATTCATCCACATTTAATTTCTTTGCTCGCGCGCGATTTGCGAGATCATCAAGCTTCCGACAAATTCCAAGCATGTTAAGAGTATCTGCTCCGCGAATCACTGGAACGACTAATCCATTCCCGGGAACGGCAACTGCGCAACCGAGATTAATATCTTTCTTTTTGATAATATTATCGCCATCCACTGAAGCATTCACGAGCGGAAAGTCTCGCAGCGATTGAATCAGAGCATAGAGAATAAATGGAGTATAGGTCAGCTTAAAGCCTTCCTGCTTTTGGAATGAGGCCTTAAACCCTTCTCGAAATTTTACGAGATGAGAGAGATCAACCTCCGAGACGCTATTAACGTGAGGAGAGATTTGTTTGGACTCGCGCATATTTTTTGCAATCATCTTGCGCATATTATCCATTGGGATAATTTCAACCCGGTCCGAAGACGAATAAGAAGAAGACTTAGAAGATTTTTCTTTTGTTTTTTGAGAACCTTCAGTACTTCCTCGAATCTTCTAAGTAGGCCTCGAAGTCAGAACGATTGACTCGTCCCCCTGCTCCACTCCCTTCGAGCTCTTTCAATTCAGAAAGATCTACATCATTTTCTTTAGCAAGTTTACGAACTAAGGGAGTATAGAAACGATCGGCTTGTTTTTTCTCTGGATTTTTCTCTGGTTTCTTTTCAGTCTTCTTTTCTGGTTTTTTTTCTGGCTTTTTTTCTTCGTCAGGCTTGGAATCTTTCTCTTCTTCAACTGAAGCATCCATATCATCATCGATATAAGCAATGGCCACGCCGACATCAATAGTCTCGCCTTCTTCGAAAAGAAGTTTGACCACTTTTCCCTCTATTGGCGAAGGGATCTCCGACTCTACCTTATCTGTAGAGATTTCAAGAAGTATTTCGTCAATTTCAATAGAATCGCCTTCCTTCTTGTGCCACTTGGTGATTGTGCCCGTGGTGATTGACTCTCCCATCTGGGGCATGACGACATCTTGCTTTGCCATGTAAAGACTCCAATTGTTTTTTTCTATTTCTTTTTCTTTCCAAATTAGTAACTAAAAATTTAAGGCCCGACCTCGAGCGGCCATGACCGCTTCGGCCAACCACTCTCCCAATGTCGGATGCGGATGCACGGTCGCAAATATTTCCTCATCAGTTCCTTCTATGGTTCGCATCAAGGTATATTCATGAATCATTTCTGTGGCCTGCGCCCCAACAATATGAGCTCCTAACAATTCCCCGTGTTCTCCCAGAAGAACCTTCACAAACCCCTCTTTCTCATTGGATGCGATGGCCTTTCCATTGGCCGTAAACGGAAGCTTTCCAACAGAATACTTCGCGCCCTCTTTCTTAAGGGCCTGCTCCGTTTTGCCAACACTGGCGACTTGGGGCTGACAATAAGTACAACCCGGAATATTAAGCGGATCAATAGGGTGAGGATCTTTACCGTTGATATGTTCAGCGGCCACACATCCTTCATGAGAGGCGGCATGCGCTAAAAGTGGTGGACCACAGACGTCCCCAATCGCGTAGATGTGGTTGAGATTGGTTTGATAAACTGGGTTTACTTTGACAAAACTTCGCTCAATTTCAATACCAATTTTTTCAAGACCCACATTTTCGGTGGCCCCTTCCATTCCCACGGCGATTAAAACCCTATCGAATTTAAGCTTTTCTTCTTTGCCATCCTTCGAAACAACCACTTGAGCATGCTTGCCTTCATTTGAAGCGCTAACTTCGTCCACGCCTAAGGACATCTTGATGCCGTATTTTTTGTAATACTTTTGTAGCTCTTTAGAAGAGTCCAGGTCTTCAATGGGAAGTAAGCGGTCCATTTTTTCGAAAATATGAACATCGACTCCGAAGGCATTCCAAAAATACGCAAACTCTACACCGATAGCACCAGCACCTATGATTCCAACCGACGACGGAATTTCTTCCAACTTAATCGCCTCCCATGCGCCCAACAATCGATCACCATCATGCTCCAGTCCAGGAAAAGTTCGGTATTTAGCACCTGTGGCAATGATAAAGTTTTTGCCACGGACTGATTTCATCTCTCCACTCGAAGTTTCTACCGAAATTTCGTGAGGAGTCTCAAATTGGGCCTTTCCATCAATCACTTCAATTTTATTTTTCTTCATCAAAAAACCGACCCCTTTGGCCATATTTTTTGCGATCTCGTTTGCTCTTTTTACTGCCTGCCCGCCATCTAAGGACTTCAGCTCCACTTCAATCCCTAAAGACTTAAAGTTCTCAATTTCGTGGACACTGTGAGCGGATTTCAAAACTGCTTTGGTCGGGATACAGCCCTTATTAAGACAAACTCCTCCCAAGTGTTGTGATTCAATAATCACCACTTTGCTGCCCAGCTGCGCTGCGCGAATGGCCGCAATATAACCACCGGGTCCGGCCCCAATGACTACGACATCAAATTCAGAGGTTGTCTTTTCCTTGGCCATATTCATTTCTCCATCATTCAGGCATAATCTTGGCGGCATGCCCGAAACAATACCTGGTACAATTACTATTGCCGAAAATGACCATCTCTCTATAGAGAAGCATTTTCCTCAGGGTGTGTGCTTTCTCGATTTGGAAACAACCGGACTTTCTCCACTGTTTGACCATATTATTGAGATTGCAGCGATTAAAATCTTACCAGGTCAGGCCCCAGAAGTCTTCCATCGTCTTGTGAAACCACCCTGCAAAATTCCACTAGAAGGACAAAAGTTTCATAAGATTTCGGATGAAATGGTTGAAACTGCCTCTTCTATCGAGGACGTCTATCCAAGTTTGGCGGTATTTTTAGGTGACTATGACTTAATTGCTCACAATGCTAAGTTCGACAGTGGCTTCTTGGCGCTGGCCGCTCAAAAAAGTGAATTAGATCTCCCCTCCTCTTCTGTTTATGACTCTATTCTCTTGGCACGAATGGCCTATAAACCCCGCCGGTGTAAAGGAGAGCGCCCAGAAAATCATAAGCTCTCTGGCCTAGCTGACTTCTTCAATATTCCCTTTGAGCATCACCGTGCCCTTGCTGATACGCACACGCTGTTACTTGTCGTCGCAAGAATTTTTGCCACTCAACCAGAAACCTCTGAATTACTAAAAAAGTCTCGCCTTTTCTCTCTCAAAGATCTTCAAAACCCGAAGACCTCTACGCCCACCCAAAGGGAGAACATTCCAAAGATCACACAGAAGAAAAAAAAACTGAAGATCCGCTATCAGGGAGGCTCAAAGGGAAATCAATGGCGCCCAGTAGAGGGGATTGCCTGGGTCATCATGCCAAAAGACTATTACCTCTATGCAAAATGTTTACTCAGTCAGCGTTTTAAATATTTTCAGTTGGCCAAGATTAAAGATATTAGTCTCGAAGGAAAAGAAATTTGGAAGGAAGAGCTGCGAGACTCTATCCGTTCACTTCCGGTGCTCAAAAAGGCACTTGCCGCACATAAACAAACCTACCCTTTTTTAGAAAATCTTTTAGAGCGGCTACCCGAAACGAATGCTTACCCATTGCTATTGCCCCAAAGTTATTTGCAGCAAATCTTGGACAGATATCGGGAGCATCCGCAAACTCTTCGAGAAGTTCTATTACAGTTCTTACCCGATTCCGATGAGTATTGCCCAGAGGTCCAAAATCATTCGGCATCCGATCCTATTGGAGATGAGAAGTTTAGCGTGGCCCCGCAACTCATTCACCGTTACGGTAATAGGGCCCTTTTTGCTCCGACATCGGTATGCCCAATCCATTGCAGATACTGCTTTCGAAAAAACGAACTTTATCCACCTGCCGCATTTTTAAAAGCAGACTTTGAGAAGACGCTCATCTACCTCAATGCTCATCCAGAAATTGAAGAAATTATTTTTACGGGTGGAGATCCTTTTGTGCTAGATGATATAAAATTGAAATCTTATCTCGATGCTTTTTCAAAAATTTCACACCTCAAATTTATAAGATTTCATTCTCGAATGCCTGCGATTCTCCCATCTCGGTTTACTGAAACAACCCTAGAAATGCTATCGCAATACAAGTCTCGATTTTCGGCTCTTTCCATAGCTGTTCATATCAATCACCCAGGAGAATTACTTCCATCAGTCTCTGAGGGACTACAAAAGATTGGCAACGCCGGAATTATGCTTCTGACTCAATCGGTTTTGCTCAAAGGGGTCAATAATAAAGAAGAAATATTGTTGGACTTGTTTCACAAACTTTCTTGTTTAGGGATTCGCCCCTATTACTTGCACCATCCTGACCACGCAAAGGGGGCAATGCACTTTTGGATCTCTTTAGAAGAGGGTCGCAGGATCTACCAGAAATTAAGGAATAAACTTCCTGGGTGGGCCATTCCGCAATATATGATTGATATACCGGGTGGGGAAGGAAAGAGTCCTGCCTATAATCCTGAGGAAATTCATTTTTCGGGAAAACTTTTCAACCGCTTCGGTGAAAGCAGACCAGTCCGCACAACCTCTTGATATTTATCTACCATTTGCCGATTCATTATCTGAGTTAATACAAAGAGGGCCGCGAGGTTATGGGACAAACTATCCTCATTGAAGATGATGATGACTTTAACAGTCTTTTTACTTTAAATCTTCGCTCTCAAGTCAACACGGAAGTTATTCACCGAAAAAACGCTGAAGATGCGATTTCTTTGCTTACCATTCTCCCGGACATCGATTTAATCATCACCAGAAGTCTGATAGCTGATGAGAAAACGGCGGAGCTTATCCACCGATTCTTGACGACCGAACTTCATAAAAAAATCCCTATGATCATATTAGGCCAAAATATTATTCTGCAGAAAGAGGCCATCATTATTAAAGACCCCATTTCACTGGACTCTGTTTTAGTTAAGGCCAAAAATATCTTGGGAGCTCGCTCGATTGAGAGTTCTGATAAAAATAGCGAAAACTTTTCTTCAATAGATATTGATGACCTTTTGGAGCTCGAAGAGTGCCCCTTCGATCTTTTTCAAAAATCAGTTGATAGTGACGGGCAGACTGCGATTTACAGCGCTCTCATTAATAATGCCCAACCATTCAGTGCCGAGCTGATTGAACAAGCAGCAGAGAGCGGAGTTGTCGAACTCTATATTCGCTCGGAGTATTACCAAAATTTTGTTCTCTTTCTAACAAACTCAATTCATCAGAGGCTTGAACAGCGCAATGTAAGCTTAGAGGAAAAAGTTCTAGCCACTGCAAAATCTTTTGACATGTCTCTTATGTTGATTCGCACTGAAGGATTAACCGAGGGAGCAATTGATCTCGCTGAGGCAAGTTTAAAGGCCATGGTCAATGTCACTAGGGAGGCCCCAAGATTTTACTCTTTATATGAGTTCTTCAAGGAGCACGACCTCAGCTTTGAGTTTCAAAGATGCCAACTCCTCCCCATACTTGCGCAATTGATCATGGAAAAACAAAACTGGAAAGAAGAAGAATATCTTGAGCAATTAGTTTATGCCGCCTATTTTTCAGATCTGTACTTAACCTCCCAAGCGGAGTTTTTAATAGAAACGGAAGAACAGTTGGAGGGCATTCCGATGTCCTATGATGATCAAGTCCGAATCTATCACCATGCTCTTGAGGCCTCAAAAATCATGAAGCACTTTCCAAAAGTTCCTGAAGATTCTATTCGAATTGTCCTTCAGCATCATGGAAATTGGGAGGGAATTGGCCTGACCTTTCCTCCAACTGAGCAGTTAATTATGCTGGCCCAGGCCTTTTGCGTGGCCGAAGCGTTTTTAAGAAGGCTCTACGGGCCTGGGGCCTTAGACAAGAGCAAAATTTTAGAATCGCTTTACGAAAGATTTGATGACCCAAGTCTTACCTGCCTGGTGAGTTTTCTGGAAGAAAAGCTCGATGATTGACGGATCTAGCCGAAATCAGTAGCTTTTGTTCAAAATCTTCGGCGGGGGTAGCACAGTTGGTAGTGCGTCTGCTTGCCATGCAGAAGGTCGCGAGTTCGAGTCTCGTCCTCCGCTCCATTAATCCCGAAGGTTCGTTAACCATGTCTCGAGACGGACAGACGGACATGATAATACCATTCATACTTTCAAGAAGTGCCTTTTTTTTGGTGTTCCTGTGTACTAACCTCTTCGCTTCGATTCCAAACAACTGCACGTCCTTTTTATCAAACTCCTTCGAGAGTGATGTTCAAAAAGCGTTAATGGCCATTCCTGATGAAGTTAAGCATGCCACCACGAGAGCAGATAAGCATTTAATCAATTTGAACGATGCAAATTATCATTTAGAAAAATCTCAGATGGAGCAAAATGAATTTACTGGACGAAAATACATTTATACAGATTATTTCAATAGACTGAAACACGGTGAAAATATTGAAGATCAACTGAGTTTCTTCGGGTTCAAGTCAAAACAGTTCCGCAAATTAAATTCCATGGATGCACGAACTAGTCTTCTAGAAAACGCAATTAGATTCAATATTTGGTTGAAAAATCAAATAAATGCTGGGCTTATAAAAAAATCAGATGCGATTTGGGCGGCCATCTCTTTTGAATCCAATGATAAACACATCTCTAAAAACTCCATACTTTATTTGCGAGTTGGCATCGATGCGTGGCCTGACACTAATGCGTGGACTTTTTACATAGATCCTAGACTAGTCGTATCCTTAGACACCTGGCAGTCCCTGATCGCAAGAGGCTTAATGCCTTATTCGGCAGATACTCAAGTCGTCGAACACGAATATGCCCACCTTATGGAATTTCATCGTTCTTTAGATTTGATGAAAGCAAAGAGGAAAGGTTTTAGCACACTGATCAATGAAGGTATTGGGACCTTTAAAAACCTTGAGAATTCTGGTGAATGGCCCGCATTACAGCGAGGTTCTCACCAAAAAAAAAGAAAACTCTTTATTCGAATCTATTCACAAGGAGAATATTTCTCAATCTTTAATCCCAACCGAATAAGAGAAGCTTATAAGTTTTTTGGCCTACACGAAATGGATACCTCCACTAAAAAGCGAATAAGAGAATCTCTCACTCGAATGACCAAGTCTGATTTTGCCATGACGATTATAAAAATTTCTGAAAGCGATAAATTCATTCAACGCATAGGCGGCGCTATGAACGATCAATACGGTTACACACAACATGCCAGTGACCTTCGCTTATTATCCACTATAACAGAAAAAAACCAGGGCATACCCGTTGAAGTTTTTAACAAATTGTCGAAAAAATTTAAATGGAGAACTAAGATAGAAGACGCTTCAAAAAATAATCCCATACACTCAATAGCCCTTGCCCAGTTTATGACTCTCAAACTGCGGATCGTAACACTGAACAGGATCCTGACGACCCCCGAGACATTATTATCGAAAGACTACAAGATCATTTCCGTTTACCTAAAACAGAATTTCAAAGGAGAGATGGAGGCTGAACTTCTCGAAACCATGACAACCTTTCTTTGGGCGGTGAAGGGGGCGTATAATCTTCACCCCACTGCCGAACAGGTTGTTGAAGAATCTCTCAAACTCAATCCTTCAAAAGATTCAAGCTTGATAAAATGGATGCGCTATTGGGTAGAGCCAGGTGATATTTTGGACTACGCCTACAATGTCCACCCTTGATACTTAATGCACCGAAAACGAGTAAGAAATGCCTGCCCGGTTTGAAATTACCTAGCAAGAAGTCTAAGGATAGTACTATGAAAACTATTTATCTCTTACTCATTCTCGCACCCATCACTCTGTTTGCCAGCTCGACCTACAAAATCAATGTACCACTAGAAGAGAACCTCGCTCCCGAAGTTTCTTGCCGCAGCTCTGCAGACGGCCTATCTCTAAAAATAGATTTTTTCACACGCCAAGACCCAGGCGAGAGATATTTCATTGAGAATCAAGTTGTCTATATTCGGAAAGGACCAGGCGCTGGCTGGACGGGTAAAATAGGGCCAACTGATTTGGTGCCCGAGACCTGCAGGATTACAATCAGCTATCAAGGCGAGAGATTCAAAATGGCAGTCAGAAGAAAAGAGTACCGATTTCCACGCAACAAGATTTGGAAGATAGAGCAAATTAAAAAAATTGCTGGCCAAGATTACATAATCCACTGGGAAACATATAAAAAAGGTTTCCTAAAAAGAAGAGAGATAATTGAAATCCTCATACTGAAAGCAATTTTATAAAATCCATGGTCGTCCGAACATTCTTTCAAAAAACTCCAGCATTTTCGAAAGAAAGACTGAATTAAGAACTATTTTTTATTAATATCTTTGCGATGACCAATTTTTAAAATTAAAACAATTAATTTTTTGCTATAAATTCAAATATGATTCGATAATTTCCCTGCCTGAAACGGTAAACATCTTCCTTCCCTTTTAAGTTTTCGACAACTTTCAGGAAGAATCTATTCCCGGGCCTTTCCCTGGTTTCTCCCTCGTCTCAAAAAAAAGATGGTTCAAGTTACCTAATATAACAAAATAGTTTGCCGATGATTGTAAAAGTTTAGACGCTCCAGCCCACCATTATTGACAAAACGTCACATTTTTGTGACATTGATTGAGTGAATGTTTATATCCTTCAAACCTGCAAATAGGAAATTGTTGATTTCCCTGATGGAATCAAGCGTAATCTTTTTGAATTGATAAACGACATTCAAGCGGGTCTAAAGCTCTCAATGCCTATTTCGAGAAGGATGGAGGGTAATTTATATACTTAAGAAAAAAAATGGCATCCACCTGGTTCATGCCTTTAAAAAGAAAGCAATGAAAACACCCAAGAGAAACTTGGAACTCGCTATGAAAAGAATAAGGATGATTTTATGAAAACAAAGACTTATAAAAATATTGATGATTTCGGTAAAGACTTGGGGCTTTCTAAAGACCAAATTGAAATTGCCAAGCTCAAAACAAAGATTAAGCAACGAATTAGAAAACGAGTCGATTCTCTTGACCTTTCTATTCAAGAAATAGCCAACTCTTGTGATCTGTCGAGGACAGTGGTTTCAGGCATTGTAAATGGAAGCTTACAAAGTGTATCTATTGAAAGACTTCTGAAGCTTGCCTATGCCCTTGATCTCAGTGTGGATCTTAAAATCTCGAAGGCCGCCTAAAAATTTGAAGGCCAAATAATGGCCAAAATTTCTAAAAACCTATCGAAATTCAAGAACAAGCAAGACCTTCCTTGAAAGAGATTGACGAAAAAAAAGCGAATTTTTCCAAATGTATCTCTGACAATTTCCTAAAGAGGAGAGGAGAAGAGAGAGCATCCGTCTAAACTGAGAGCTTTTTAGAATAGCGTGCTTCTATTTTAGCGAGCTTGTCTTCGATTTCTACAACTTCCTCCAAAGTTTTTTCTGCTAATTTTTCTTGCTCTGAATATTTCTTTTGAAGTTCTTGCAGAAGGCTGGAGTCTTTTTCTGAAGTTGCCTCGATAATTTCCTGCGTTAGTTGCTCTTTTTTTTCCTCAGCGCTAAAAAGAATTAAATTTAGATGGTCAAAATTCTTTTTCAGCTCTTTTGTGGCAGCAGATCTTTCTCGAAGGAGATCTTGTTTTTTCTGGGCCTTTTCTTTTTTGCTCAGACCACTATTCTCTACTTCGGCTGGTGATGAAGTATTCTCTTCGGATGAGCTTTTCGATGAACTCAGTGAATATTTACTAAGGAAGTATCGATAATCACCTTCGCATACAACTGGGCCATCATCAGTTAAGGCCCAAATCCTATTGCAGGCCCGTCTCAAAAAACCTTCACTGTGGGAGACGACTAAGATACCCCCTGGAAAATGCTTGAGACCATTCTCTAGGGCAACCACTGACTCTTGGTCGAGATGGTTTGTAGGCTCATCTAATAACAAAACGTTGCAACGAGTGGCGAGAACTTTCGCCAAGAGAACTCTCGCTTTTTCTCCACCAGAGAGCTGACCAATTAATTTTTTTGCATCGTCACCGCTGAACATCATCAGTCCTGCTAAATTTCGGGAACGCTGGGGTGACATTTTGGGGTCGGCACTCTGAATTTCTTCGTAAACAGTTGCACTCTCATTGAGATAATTAAGATGTGACTGGCCAAAATAGCCCATGGAGGCCTGAGGATGCAATGAAACTACACCTTTTGTGGGAACCAGTTGCTGGTGGATAAGCTTAAGAAGCGTTGTTTTTCCTTTTCCATTGGCACCAATAAGGCCAACTCGGTCGCCTCGTTTGAGAAGTGCAGAAAAATTTTTGATAATAAAATCACTTTCGGGATACCGAAATTTCAGATTTTTAATTTCTAAAAGATTTCTCGCCTCTATTGCGTTGTAGCTAAAATCAAAATTGATATGAGAGGCCTTCGTCCATTTTTCCAATCGCTGCATACCTTCTAATTTTTTGACTCTGGACTGGGCCTGAGATGCACGGCGGGCCTTCGCTCGAAATTTATCAACAAACTCTTCCATCTTTTTAATTTCACGGACTTGGTTGACTCGAGTTTTTTCGTGAATCTCTTCTTGCTCTAACAGAAAGTCGTAATATTTTTGAGTCTTTCCAGAAATCTTTTTTAGTTGTCTATGAAACAGTCCCATCGTGGACTGAATAACAGAGTCCATAAATTCTCGATCGTGGGAGATGAGCAATACCTCACCCTGAAAACTCCGCAGGTATTGCTTGAGCCACTTGATGCTCACAATATCGAGGTAGTTATTGGGTTCATCTAGGAGCAAGAGATCAGGCGAAGAGAGAAGAACCTTTGCCAGCATAATTCGAATTTGGAAGCCACCGGAAAAGGTCCCTGGTTTATCGCTTTGTTTTTCTAGTGGAATCCCGAGACCAAGGAGAACTTTTTCAATACGGTAATCGTCATTTTTCTGATCTTCAGGAAGACCGAGCCGACATTCTTCTAAAACGCTCTCTTTAGTAAACTTGAGATTTTGCTGCAAAGATTCTATGCGGTATTGCGAAGGAGTAAGGATTGTACCTGAGTCTGGAGTCAGCTCCCCCATAAGAATGCGAAAAAGCGTCGATTTTCCTTCTCCGTTTCTTCCTACAAGTCCAACTCGCTCGCCTCTTTCGAGAGAGAAATTCACGTCTGAAAAAAGATTTTTTTCGCCGATGCTGAAAGAGAGAATCTTTTACTTGAATCATGACGGTAGAGAAAAAATTGGAATAGAAAAACCCTTCATGTTCCACACCCTTTTTAAGGTAATAGATAAAGCAATGCTCACCAAAAATAAAGCGATGGCCATCCCAATCCACATTCCAATTCCATAGAGCTCATATTCATAGGCTAAGTAGAGTCCAATCGGTATCGCAAGAACCCAATATCCAATAAGATTAAAAATGAGAGTTGGTCTTGTCACGCCAATACCTCGAAGAATCCCAGCAATTGTAATTTGAATTCCATCGACGACTTGGAAGATCGCTACGATAAAAAGCATTTTCCTTCCTAGGTCAAGAATCCCTTCATCTGCATTAAAGAGAGACAGTAAAAAATCGGGAAACACCACGAGACCCAGACAAGCAAAACTCATGAATCCAATAGAAATGGCGAGGGATGCCCACAGATAATCACGCATTTTACTGAAGTTTTGACTCCCATAGCTGTGTCCAATTTTGGTGGATACTGCACTACTAATAGAAAGAGGAACCATAAAAGTTGTCGACCCCAAAGTAATGACGATGTTGTGAGCGGCCGCATGGTCAGTGCTCATGATACCAATTAAGGGGCCAAAACGGAAAAAGCTAAAACTTCCCAAAAAAATGTAAAAGCAATGGAGAGACTAAAACTGAAGCACTCTTTAAAGAATACAATATCGAATGCACCACGCAGCGAAAAACGCCGACTAGCGTAGAGCAAAACTCCTAGACCCAAGAGAGTCCGAATGAGAATGGTACTCAAGATAAGTCCATCAATTCCCATTTCAGGAAGCCCGAAATAGCCGAAGACAAAAACAGTGTTAAAGAGCAAGTTTAAAAAAATACCAGCGGCCGCAAGGGTATTTGAAACTCGGATATTGTCATAGGCCTGGAGATATTCTTTGAGAGCACCAAAAAGAGTATTTCCTGGAAATGACCAAATCACTAGGGAGGAATATCTTTGTACGAGGGGTGCGATCTCTTCATCAAAGCCCATCATAGGAACAAACAGTGAAACGATGTAGGCAAAAATCATACAGGGAACAACGCAGACAAGAGCGTAAACGCAGCAAGTCCATAGGAGTTTTCCTTGCTGCTGGCCTTCGCCCAATTTTTTGGCAACCAAAGGGGAAATCCCCATCGTCATGCTATGGCCAAAAATCATGAAGGGATTCACGAGTCCGTTAGCTATTCCAATTGCTGCTACCAGCGCTAGAGAGTGATGAGAAGCAATGATGACATCTCCTGCCCCAATGAGCATAAATGAGAGATTGCCCATAATGATTGGAAGTGAGAATAGGCCTAAGCTTTTGATGGTTGACCAGATTTGCAAGCCAGAAAACTAGCACAACGGCCCAATCCTCGGCCAGCTCTCTAGTCGTCGCGCTTGGATTTGATAATAATTTGAAAGCACTCGTTTTTCTGGGCGTTTCTAGGCAGAGGGGATGCAAAACTAAATTGACCTATTATTTGGTAGTCTCCCTTTTGAGGCTCTTTTTTGTCCCGTACTAATTCGTCCAATGTCATTCCCAGGTAGTCAGCGATCTGCACTAAATATTCAATCTTTCCTGGACTGCCACCCGCCAAATAGCTGTGAAGGGTTGAAAGTGGAATTCCCATCTCTTGACTTGCTTTGCGCAACGATTGAGTTTTGAGGTGCTCAGTTAAAACTTGGGTCAATCGTGATTTTGCCATGCCACGATGTTAGCAATATGCCTTACTGAATAAAGATTTTTCCCATTATCGGAAAGACATTTCTGGTTTTCAGAACACCTGTTTCAAAAAAGGATTAATGAACGATAGTGTTCTTTTGCCGCAAAAAATTCCATCGGATGATAACGACGGCCATTGTGGCATAGATAGCGAATAAAATAATATCCAATGCACCTAGCCCCAATGAAAGCGGATCACGCTCAAAAACATCAGGAGAAACCAAAAGATAAAAATCCAACCAGCGTCCAATGATGACAAGCGAGGCGACAAAAAGAACCATCCGATCGGATTGCTTCCAGGGCTTGCGCAGTAAAATAAGAAAAGGAAGTAGCCAGGTCAGGACTGGATTGAGATAGAACCAAAATTTCCATTGGTCTTGGAGTCGAACAATAAAATATTCAACTTCCAGTGGGATATTCCCATACCAAATCAAGAGAAATTGAGAGACCCAAAGATAGGCCCACAAACATGAAAAACCAAATAGCAGGCTCGCGAGATCGTACTTCACTTTAGTGAGATCTTCAGTAAACCGAATTCCAAGTCGTTGGCCTCCAATAATTAGATAACAGGCCCAGGCCATGGAGAGCTGCAAAAGACCTGCAAAACAATAATACGGATAAATGCTACTAAACCAGTGGGGAGTAATCGACATCAGCCAATCGACTGAAAAAAGTGAATAAGTAAAAGCAAAGCAAGCGATAAAAAGTACAGACCAAAGAGTTTTCTTTTGGAGTGTTTTTGCTGAGCTCATAACTGATAAAAATTTACGGCCAACAAAAATCCAAAGAGCAAAAAAGCCTATCCATCTCGCCGTGAATGCCCAAGTAGACAAATAGGTCGCCTTTGATGCCGAGACATGGTGACCGCCGTGATGAAGATAGTCGTGATCGCCCCAAGGATAAATTGCGTTGAAATTTAAATAAAGAAATAAAATGGGAATTGCGAGCCAGGGCAATAGCTTAAAAATTGCCACCATAAGAGGCTTAATAGGAGCAATCCATTTTCCGCCTGCCAAATGAACAATGGCCAACATTACGCATCCTGAAAGGGCCAAAGAGATAAAGTAGAAACTATTGCTGGCAATATTTGCAAGAGTCCGCACTGGAAAAAGAAAATAACTCAATCCGAAGAGAAGAAGCCCTGCTAAAAGAAGAATCATTTCTTTCGTAGAGAGTCGAGATGAATCAGACGTCTGGATTTTCATTAACCTCATCCTGCTGTAATTTTCTTAGATAATGGATAATTTTCCAACGGTCTTCCGGTCTGATCTGAGCTGCATAACCCGGCATCACGGCGTTACCACCAAAACTAATATAGTGAAAAATGTAGCCATCCGAGTAATCTCGAACATGCTCTAAAACCAATGAAACCGGAGGATAATCAGTTTCTCCATTGGTCACAATGGGTCCATTTCCATCGGCCATTGACCCATGGCATGTTCGACAAGTGCGCTCAAAAAGAACCTGCCCTCGTTTGAAAGTTTTATCATTGTTCGGAACTGGATTGGGCAATGGTTTTGACATCGCAAGCTCTAGGCCTTCGTCGTCACCGCTATAAGGATAAAGAAATTGCTCACGATGGACTGTACCCGGAACCGGGGGCATCATCGTCACACCTGAAGGGGTATTCGGATTATCAGAATAGGCCTCATAGGCCAAGGGATAGACCATATTAGGGAGCCATCGCCAACCTTTTCCATGATTATCAGGTCCACAGCTCTGTAAGCCTGTGAATGCAATAAGAATAACTGACCACAGGAAAAAAGAACCCAAGCGGTTCACTTTTTTCATCTTGCCTCCACAACAGTTGCGTTAGGGCCCACTGCCTTTACGGCCTCTTTGTCATCATCCGAAATTGCGAGAATGAAGGCCCCATCACCAGTATCGATAAAATTATGACGAGGAAGGCGCCCAGGAATGAGTTTCTCTTTAATCAAAAAATAAAGCACCCCTGTAAGCGAAGCCGAGAGTATGCAAATTTCATAGGTAACTGGAATCACCGCCCAAGATGGATTCATCGGCTTACCGCCGACATTAATTGGCCAGTCAATCGCTGAGGTCCAATATTGAAAAAGGTAAATCAATCCTCCACCAACGAGCATCGCTAAAAAGGAAATCACGGCCAATTTATTTTCGTGCCAATGAAGAATATCGTCGAGTTCCTCTAATGGAATAGGAGTGTAGGCATCATAAATTTTCACACCACGATCATTGAGCGTCCGGGCTGCCTCAATAAGATCCGTATGATCCGAAAACTGTAGATAGGTGACCCCGTGGCTAGGTACGCCCATGTTTTCTCCTCTCCAAAATCATTTTAACTTCTGATATAGGAACGACCGGAAGCACTTTTACGAATAATAAAAACAGCGACAAGAAAATCCCGAACGTTCCGATATAAATACAGATTTCCACCCAAGTCGGAGAATAGAGACTCCAATTGGCCGGCAAAAAATCTCGGTGAAGCGATGTTGCGATAATCACAAAACGCTCCATCCACATACCCACATTAATAAATAATGAAATAATAAAAAGCAGAATCATATTTTTACGAATGGATTGAAACCACAGCAAATGGGGTGAAATCACATTGCATGTAATCATAGTCCAAAAGAAAGGAGCATAAGGCCCACTCATTCGGTTTAGAAAAACATATTGCTCGTACTCGTGACCTGAATACCAGGCCATAAAAAATTCAATTCCGTAGCTGAGGCCCAGGATACTACCGGTTAAAATAATGACCTTGCAGATCACTTCGATATGCCTATCCGTTAGATAATCTTTGAGATTTAGAAATTTACGGGTGGGAATGAAAAGAGTCAGTACCATTGCAAATCCGCTAAAAATTGCGCCATCTACAAAATACGGCGGGAAAATAGTGGAATGCCAACCAGGTATCAAACCGGTGGCAAAGTCAAAACTGACAACCGTATGAACAGAAACAACCAAGGCAGTCGCGAGACCAGAAAGCATAATTGTGAGTTTTTCATAACGGGCCCAAGAACGTTGAGAGTTGTCCCAGCCCATACTCAAAACACCATACAAATTTTTACGCCATTGAGGCAGACGGGCGTGATCGCGGGCCGCCGCTAAATCAGGAATCATTCCGATGTACCAAAAGACAAAAGAAACAGTGAGGTAGGTACTAATAGCAAAAACGTCCCACACAAGTGCAGAACGAAAGTTTACCCACAAAGGTCCCATGTTATTAGGATAAGGAATCAGCCAATAAGCTAAATAAGGGCGTCCAGTATGAAGGACAGGAAAAAGACCTGCACAAATCACGGCAAAGATCGTCATGGCCTCTGCCATTCGGTTGATAGAATTTCTCCAACGCTGTCGGAAGAGCAATAAAATAGCAGAAATAAGAGTGCCGGCATGACCAATACCAACCCAGAAAACAAAATTCGTAATACCCCAGGCCCAACCAATTGTTGAGTTCAAACCCCAGGTTCCAATACCCTCATAAATCAGATAGCCAATTGCGTAGACTCCGACCAAGGCCATAAGCCCAGTCAGCGATAACATTAACCACCACATCTTTCCTGGTGCGGTCTCAATATTTTTAAAAATTTCTCGAGTGATTTGCTTGAAACTTTTTTCTTTCCCTACCCAATCACTGCCATACATCTGCTCTTCAGCGGTTTCCATTACAGTCTGCCTTCTTAGCTCATTGAGGATTCTAATTGAACTTTTTTCAAATAGCTTACACTCGGTTTTGTGTTGAGGTCTTTATCCAAGAGATCATAGCGGCGATAGGAATTACGCGCCTTTGCTACTCGGGACTCTGCACGGAGAAGGTCTCCAAATTGAATAGCGTCAGCTGGGCACGTTTGCTGACAGGCGGTTTTGATTTCGTTGTTTTCAAGAGGCCGAGATTCCATTTTCGCCTTTAATTTTCCAGCTTGAATTCTTTGAACACAAAATGTGCATTTTTCCATGACACCTCGTGAACGAGAGGTCACGTCTGGGTTAATCACCATGCGCTGAACTTTGTCTTCAGTCCTATAATCAAACCAGTTAAAGCGGCGAACTTTATAAGGACAATTGTTTGCACAATAGCGAGTTCCAACGCATCTGTTATAAACCTGCTGATTATACCCTTCCGAATGGTGAACCGTTGCCAGAACCGGGCAGACTGTCTCGCAAGGAGCGTTGTCACAATGCAAGCAAGTTACTGGTTGCATTTTTACATTCGGATTGGCCTCACTACCTTCGTAATAACGGTCAATTCGAATCCAATGCATCTCTCGATTCTTAATGACTTGATCCTCACCTACCGTGGAAATATTATTTTCCGCTTGGCAGGCAATGAGACAGGCAGAACAACCAGTGCAGCGGTTCAGATCAATCGTCATCCCCCAACTATGTTCTTTTACCTCTTGCTCAGGCCAAAGTGTTTTCTCTTCGTGAGGTTGATAATTCTTGTCTTTATTTTTTAGATATTTTTTTAACGGAATTTCTTGAAAGATCTCATCTCTTCCCTCTAACGAATTATGCCCCTGGGTCGTGGCAAGCTCTCGAAATCCAGCGACTTTTTTCCACGATTTTAAGCTAACCGTTGAAAGCCTTTGATCGTCTTGGATTTTCTGCAACTCGTAGGCATTGGCCCCTCGATATTTGGCCGCGGGTCCAGCGACTTTCCGACCAAACCCAACGGCAATCGCCAAAACACTGGGATGTTGTCCTGGCTGGATTTGCACAGGTAATTTCACAGTTCCATTAGCAGTCGAGACTGAAATCATTTCACCTTGTTTAAGAGAATGCTCTTTTGCAAAAGACGGCGCGACTTGGACATAGTTTCTCCAAGTTATCTTGGTGATTGGGTCGGGCAATTCCAGCAACCAAGGATTATTAGTCATAGAACCGTCGCCAATCGTTTCTTTGACGTAAGTGACAAGAAACAATTCAGATTTTTTAAAGACGTCGGGATAAGCTGCTTTTTTTGCTTGAGTTTTGACGGTCAAAGTCGCTACCCGGGCCGGCCTTTCTAAAATTCCTTTTTTAAGGGAATTTTCCCAAAAGAATGGTGCTGATTTTTTTCCAAATAAAGAGGCGACTTCCGACAGCCAATTTTCTTTAACAACATCATGCAAAGTTTTTTCAGAACCAACCCAGGCCAAAAGTGAGTCCTCTACCTGACGCCCTCCAAAGAGATTTCGAATCGTCGGCTGCATAAGCTGAAAAACTCTCCCATAGCGCACATTATCACCCCAAGACTCCAAGAAATGACTTCCTGGGACAATCCCATTGCATACTGCCGAAGTCTCATCTGGGGATAATGAGGTTGAAACTGACAAAACTGTTTTTTTGACGAGCTCCGCAATCCGCTTACCCTGAGGGTGAGAATAAACAGGATTCACTCCTAAGAAAAAGACTGCCCCTAGATCGCTGCCTAAACCCTCCATGACTGCCAATAGGTCAGGCCCAGTCTGAGAAAGATAAGGGTTTTCTTCTAAGAGAATCGTTTTTGAAAAATTACCGAGAGCATGGTTCACGAGAAGAACAAGTTTTTGTTCACGAGGGTCTGAAGAACCAGAGAGTAATATCGAGCGACCTTTGTTCTGAGAAAGAGTTTTTGCCAGCTCAGTGGCCATCCGGACAAGATCTTGAGATTTTTGAGTTGGATTTGGGCCGGTATAAGGAAAATTTTCACCTAAAAGCTGCCTTGCAACCTCGTAAGTTAACCAAGAGAGTTCATCTGGAGCAAGAACCTCACGACGGGTGGCATTCGCCCCGGTCAATGTCATTCTTGATTCATATTGCCAGTGGTGAATCATTTTTGGATTCAGGGCCGGGTCTTTGCGATCAGCATATCGTTTACTGTTTTCAATCTGAGGTCCATTAGCACCCAAAAAATCGTGCCCAAGGCCGACAATGAAATCAGACTTATCAAATAAATATTCCGGTAGCCCCTTAATCTGGAAAGTCTCGGCAATTGCAGCAATCGTGGCTTGGCGAGTTCCCGCAGGTTCGTAAATATTGAGAACTCCGCCAGAATATTTTTTAAAAAATTGATTGATAATCTTCTGCCGAGATGGGCTCTGAGAAGGTCTTGTCACTAAAAGAATTTTCTTTCCTGAAGAACTCATCTTTGCAAGCTGATCGAAGATTTTTTTATCCAAGTCATAAAGCCCAATTTCTTTTCCATCCAGCAAGGGACTTCGAAATCGATTAGAGTCGTAAAGCTCTAAAACACTGGCCTGCCCCCGAGCACAAAGTCCTCCGCGATCGAGCGTGGAGAGCTCGTTCCCTTCAAGCTTAATCGGACGGCCCTCTCTTGTTCGCACTACAACCGAGTGAACTTCATCGCAGGAGTCGCAAGTCGAAGCGTAAAAATTGGGAATACCGGGAGTGAGTTCCGTTTGCTTGTCCGCATAAGAATAGACTTTTTTCTCGGGGATTTTAGAGCAACCGGAACCAACGGTGAGGGCCCCCACTGAAAAGCCCATAACTTTCAAAAAATCTCGACGAGAAGGATCTGTCTGATCCAGAGAGAATGCTTCTTCTTGAGAATTCCCAGGAAACTCAGCCGAAGAGACTAATTTTCCCGCTTTATCCTCAACGTTTTGCCAAAGATGATTTTCGTTAGAGTGTGTTCCCATTATTCCCAGATCCCAATCTTAATAGTGGCAAGAGCTACAGCTGTTTGCCCCTTGCATTTTTGTATCATTCGGTACCGCAATATGACTGTCACGGTGACAACTAATGCAGAAACCCATATTGAATTGTTTCGCATTAACCCGTTCCATTTCTTCAACATTACCATGACACTTTTGGCAGCTTACGCCCCCAACTGCGACGTGTTGAGCATGGTTGAAATACACATAATTGGGCAAAAAATTAACTTTTTGCCACGGGATAGTTTCGCTCTTGCTATGATAATTTTGAATTTTTTGAATTTCAGGGCTGTCAGTTTTAATTAAATTGTGACAGTTCAGACAAAGTCCCGGTGAAGGAATATGGGAATGCTTTCCCCTCTCTGCTCCAAAGTGGCAATACTGACAATCGATTTTATATTTTCCAGCATGCAGTTTATGGGAAAAATTAATAGGCTGCTCGGGAGCGTAAGCCTCACTTACTCCCAATTGCCGATTGATAAAAACAGCAACAACCAGGGTAATCAAAACACCGAAAAGGGCCAACCCATAGAGAGGTCGGGCATACTTCATAAATCTCATACCAAAGGGCCCTTTTCTCCAAGGATTACAGTTTGGCGACCGCTCGCTACTCTTTTTAGCAATAACTAAACAAATTGAATAGTGATTTTCAACACTTATGAAGGCAGCTCTTGCCGATTTTGTGGTGGAAGTCTGGTGTCATAAACTGAGTGAAGGTCTTTTTTTAAAAGATTTTTATTGGAGTAATTTATGAAAAATGCAGCAGGCCTCGACCAATCATTTTTAGATAAGCAAAAAAGCAAGCTCCTGCAGGCAAGGCAGGTGATTTTAAACTCTCTTAATAACGCTGAAAATAAAGAAGATTTTCAAATCCATCCAGACCAAGTTCGGGAAGATGGAGACCAGGCCCAGGCACTTTTAAACCAACAATTTTCTATGAGCATGCACGAAAGAAATCTCCAAAGAGTTCGGGAGATCGATGGGGCGCTAGAAAAAATCGAAAATGGTAGCTATGGAATTTGCGAAGAAAGTGGTGAGCCAATCGAGACGAAGAGATTAGAAAATCATCCATGGGCACGACTTTGTCTTCAACAGGCGGAACTGGCCGAGCAAAATATTTACCGGTTTCGCGCAGGCTAATGGTCTTTGAGTCGGTGGTTGTCCCAGTGAGCAAAAACTAGAATTAAAGATCCGATCATAGTAATGACTTCCTCTGCATGCCATGCAAGGTGCCCATGATTGCCTTCTGAAGGCAGAATCAGAGCTAATCCGACAAGAATGGCCCCTACAGACCCCCATAAGAGCACTCTCGGTTTCTTATGAATTCGAAAACCCCGCCAAAGCGCAAACCACGCAATGAAAGAGACCATCACAAATAAAACAATATGGACTCCGCTCTCCTCGAGAAACTCTAGATGTGGTATGAAAACCAACAGGATTGGAGTCAGCAAACAATGGATGAAACACAGGAAGGACAAAACAACGCCAAGTCTATCGGCAGACGAATTTACTCGCGATCGTTTCAATTGGACCTCCTCTTTATACTCCAAATGCAGATTTTCAGTACCATAACCTAATAAATACTGACAGATAGATTTCAAAGCGTATAAAAACCAATACGTTGCCCGGGGAGGTAGAGAATATGAAAGCGAAGAAAGGTCTAAAGAAAAAAGAAGTACAACAAATCCGAGATAAATTGCTGGCCGAGGCCAATCGAATTACTCAGAGTTTTTCGAGCAAAAAATCAGAGATAGAAGACAGCTTGGTGGAATCAAAAGATTCTGTCGATTCTGCCAATGATAATATCTTAGTTTCAACGAGTTTGAGATTTTCCAATCGCGAAGCGCTTTATTTAAAGAAAATCCAAAAGGCCCTTAAGAAAATTGATTCGGAAGAATTTGGATCTTGTGATGATTGCGGCGCTTTAATCAGCTTTCAGCGTCTTTTAGCAAGGCCAACGAGTGATCTTTGCATCGAATGCAAAGAAGAAAGCGAGATGTCGGAACTTCATAATATATTTCATAAGAAATCGAAGTCTCTAGGAGAAAATTTACCAGCCGCCACTCTTTAGTTCTTTAAATAAAAAGAAACAGAGAAGCGGCCATGACTATCATTCCGGCGATCATCCCATAAATAGAATAGTGATGTTCGCCATATTCTTTAGCAGCAGGAAGCAGCTGGTCCAGCGATATAAAAACCATAACCCCGGCAATCATTCCAAAAATAATTCCATAAAAACTATCGTCTAAAAAGGGCGCGAAAAAAACATAACCGATAACGGCTCCCACTGGCTCGGAAAGACCGGATAAAAAAGAATAAACAAAGGCCTTCTTTCGACTACCAGTTGCATAGTAGATGGGAACAGAGACTGCGATCCCTTCAGGAATATTATGAATAGCAATAGCGATAGCAATAGGAATACCCACCGTAGGATCTTTAAGCGCGGCCATAAAAGTCACAAGGCCTTCGGGGAAGTTATGGATCGCGATCGCGCCGGCGGTCACAAGAGCGGTTCTGAATAAACGACGAAACCGCACTTCTTTGACCTTGTCATCCATATCCTCAATTTTCATGTCCTCATGGGGATTCTCAAATTCCGGAACAAATTTATCAATAATCGCAATAAGCCCCATGCCTACAAAGAAAAAGAGCATATTGAGCCCTGTTCCCATTTTCTTCCCATGGGCCTCGATCAAAAGGGTCTGGCCTTTAACGTAAATCTCAACAAAAGAGATATAAATCATCACGCCGGCCGAAAAGCCCAGAGCAACTGAGAGTATTTTGGTGTTTGTCCTATGGGTAAAAAACGCTAGGGCCGAACCGATTCCAGTACTGAGACCTGCAAAAAGAGTAAGACCAAAGGCCATTAACAGATTATCTGGGGTCGCTGTTTCCAAGTGAAATTCTCCCCGTCTTCTGCAATTCTTTTATAATCTGAGAGAAAAAGCTCGGAGGATAAGCACCTTGAATAAGCACTCCATTAATCACATGGGCGGGTGTTCCACCGATTCCCAAAAGCCTTGCATTTGATATATCCGAATTAATTGCTTTTTTAGTGGCCTTCGATTTTACGTAACTCTCAATCTTCTTTTGATCCAGTCCTAAAGATTTAACGATACTCTTCAAAAATGCTTCGCCTTCCTTTTTGAGTTTCGCCTGTTCGGCAAAAACTTTATCAAAATAGCTCTGAGCAGCTTCTTTAGATAAAGAGCGAATAGCTTCAAAATACTGGGCCGCTAATCTCGCGTGAGGATGAATATCTTCTAACGGTAAATGTTTAAAAATAACTTTGATATCTTTCTTGTACTGATTCACTAAGTTCTTGATGACTTCGTGTCCCTTTGCGCAGTGGCTGCACTGAAAATCAGAAAAAACCACAAGCTCGATTGCTGCACTTGGTTTTCCATAAAGGATATCTGATTCTTCGTAAGTTACAGTTAGCGGATTTTTAAGGTATTGCTGGATTTCTTTGCGGGTATTTTTTAGGTAGCTCTTTTTTAGTGCAAGTTCAGCATTCTTGGCGGTCTCAGAAAACCCTTGCATAAAAAGAACTGGGTGTTTTTTCATTGTTTCTGTTAAGATCTGAGGATTCTCAAGAAGTAATTTTTCTAATTTTTTTTCATCAAAATGAGAACAATTAGAAAACGAAATGGATAACGAGACAATAACAATGATGAATCGATTCATATTCACATAAGCTCCTTGAAAGACACAATAGCAAAAAAACTGGCAAAAAGAAGGAACAAAAAGAGATCAAAAAAAGGACCGAAATGCATACTTTAAAGAAACTCTCAAAGCGCTATCGAAAGCAAGTAAAATATTTAGTTCCTACTATTTTGGTCATAGGTTTTGCTTGGGTATGGTTTGCCACGCCCGTGGGCGTGCTCGTGAGCTATCGCTTGGCCCCAGATTTTCCCAAAAATGATGGCAAAACCCTAATAGTACCTAGGCTGAAGGCACCGGCCTATGTGCATTTTGACAAATTTGGGATCCCGCACATTGAGGCCAATGATGCTGAAGATCTTGCGGCCGCAACGGGTCTCATTCAAGGGAGAGATCGCGGTTTTCAACTTGACTTATTGCGCCATCTGGCCGCAGGACGTCTGTCTGAGCTTGTGGGAGACCGACCAATTCTGGGTAGCACAACGACGGATTTTGATAAGGCCATGCGCGGGTGGGATTTTTTAGGACGAACTCAAGTCAATCTGAAAACTATGGCCGAGTTTGATCGTAAAATCCTGTTGGCCTTCACTGAAGGGATAAATCAAGCACTCAATACATATCGATCCTTAGAGCATCGAATTTTGAAAGTCACTCCTCGTCCATGGACAGTGAGCGACACAATTCTTGTAGGCCTTTTGCAATCGTGGGCGATGATACACAACTGGGGTCAAGAGGCCGTGCGTTTTTCGCTGGCCTCTCAAGTAGGGTTAGACATTGCGAGCCAGCTCTATCCCCACTCCCCTTCCAGCAAAAAATTTAGCATTCCGGCCACCTCCGAGGATCCATTTTTCGGTCTTCCAACGGCCGTAGCAGAAGAGTTAAAGGATCTTTTCCCCAAGGCGCCAGTTAAGCTGGATAAAAGAAGAAGCAAAAGAGTTTCTCAAGCACTCACTGATCTTATTGAGCTGCTGCCTTCAGCAAGTAACGCTTGGGTTGTCTCCGGAAAAAAAAGTCGCTCAGGCCTTCCTATTTTGCATAACGATATGCACCTCACTCATGTGCTTCCATCCATCCTCTATCTCCAGCATATTAAGACACCTCAGCTCGATGCAATTGGAGTCACCATGCCGGGAATTCCATTTCTCGTAAGCGGCTTCAATGGAAGTATTGCTTGGGGAGTGACTTCGGCCGCTGCTGATATCATCGATTTAGTCGTCGAAAAACCTGATCCAAAAAATCCTGGTCACGTACTTGATGAAGAAAAACTTTGTCCAATTATTAAGGAGAGGATGACGTTACGGGTTCGCACAGGAAACAGCTTTGAAAATAGAGACTTCATTTTGCGTAAAACTTGCCACGGCCCTGTGATAAACGACATGTATCCAGACTTTTTTCCAGAAAATGCTCCAATGCTCTCTATTCGATGGGAGGTACCAAAAATTCAAAACCTCATTGGACATCTGTACGAAGGCAATACTGCTAAAACGATTCAGGAACTCAGAGATGCACTCATGAAAATTCCAAATCCAATTCAAAACGTTACGGCCGCAGACATTCATGGAGATTTCGGTTTCTTCTCCACCGGATCTGTTCCGGTTCGGAATCATCATCGAGGGACCTTCCCTATTCCCGGCTGGTCGAAAAAGTACAATTGGGCGGGCTGGACTCGAAGTGAAGGAATGCCTCACGATTTTAATAACTCCCAAGAGTTCTACATTAATAGCAATAATGCAGCGGTGGATCCGACACGTCATAGGCCAATTTTTCAAGTCGACTCAGCAAAATCTCTTCGTTACCAAGCGGTAGAAGATCAAATTTTAGAGAAACAAAAATTTGACCAAGAGGATTTAAGGCAAATGCAGTCTATTAACACTGTCTACCGGGCCAAAGAAATTCTCCCCTTTATCCTTTCCGCCTTGGAAAAAAATCCTGAATGGAGTCCTATTGAGAAAAAATCTTTGGAAATTTTGCAAAAATGGGATTTTTCTTCAGATAAAAAATCGGCCGCCGCCCTTATTTTTTTTCAGCACTACCGAGACTCAATTTTCGAAGTGCTAGATGATAAAGTTTCTGAAAATGTTATCTATTTTTTTCTCAAACAACGTTATTCAGGAAATGCAGCTGATACTTGGTACCACGATGAAAACCATATAGCCTGGGATGATTTCCAGACGAAAAAACGAGAAAACCGCACACATTCTCTTCAACTTTCTTTTCGCAAGGCCATAGAAACACTAAAAGAAAAATATGGCGCCGATCCTGAAGAGTGGTCCTGGGGCCAGGCCCATTACCATCAGCCGACCCATCCATTTGGTGGCCACTGGGCCCTGAGTTTTTTAAATCTGAAGCGGGTACCCTTGGCGGGATTTGCTGACACAGTTTGGAAGGCCCAATCCAATATGAATGATCCTAAAAATCCCTTTAAGAATGCGGTCGGTCCAGTTTTCCGTTTTTCGATTGATCTGGGAAATCCTAAAAAGGCGCTATTCTCGATAGATACTGGTCAGAGTGGATGGCCCATGTCACCGCACTATGGCGATCTCTATGAAAAATGGATCCAAAATGAGCTGGTGCCTATGAACCGAGATATTGAGCAGCTCGCTGAGCTCGGGAAAAAAATCATTTTACTCCCTCACTAGGGAATGATTTTGAGTTTTTTGTCCTTGAGATCTCCGCTCGATTGAAGTTCTTGAAATTCTTTATTCGTAATCACCTTATGTGAGAGCGTAGAAAATATTTCAAGTGAAGGAAGAGAAAGCTTTTCAACCCTCGAACCAAAATAGTTATTCCAGGATTCGAGAATTTTTTGAGCAAGACCCAGCTGTCTTCTTTTGGCCCCTTCGGATTCACAGATCTTTTTTTCTTCATCGGAAAGTTCGGAGTCGGTCTCTTTTGGTTCGTTTTTCAAGGGAAAGCTAGGAACGAGTTCGCTGGCGTGGATAAAATACGCAGGACCTATTCGCGCTGATGATCTCAGTCTTGGTCGCACCAACCTAAAAATGTTTACGTACTGAGAATAAGTAATTTCCTGGGCCCAATCAATGACTTGATTTTTTCCTTCGCTTGCCACGAGCTGAAGCTGAGTTGGATGCACTCGCAATTCATGGGCCGAATCGGGGAAACAGGGATCGGTCCAAGTGTAAACAACACCGCGGCGAGATGTTCCATCACCAGGACGCTGATAGCGGTCGTCTTTTAAAAGAACTTCATATTGTGACCAATTTTTTGTGGGAACATTCCAGAGGGCCCAGTTAAAGGAATCCGGACGAAGCTTCCCAATCTCATAAACAAGATCTACCGATTCGAGAGTATCTGTCTCGAGAGTTTTTTCAGTGCTTGAACATCCAAACAACATCATACCTAAAAAAATAACAAAGGAAGACAGGAGAATTGAAAACTTCATTTAAAAAGTTTAATAGACAGACGGATCAAAGTACAATTTTGCTCTATGATTGATTCACAAAATATTATCGATTTTTGGTTTGCGGAAACCGAAAAAGACCTTTGGTTTAAAAAGAATTCAGAATTTGATGCTGTCATCAAGCAGCGATTTGCTTTGCTTCATGAAGAAGCTTGCCTCGGAGAATGTTGGAGGTGGCGCACTAACGCCCAGGGAAGATTGGCAGAAATCATCGTGCTGGACCAGTTTTCTAGAAATCTTCATCGAGAGAGTCCTAAGGCGTTCTCCACTGATACGACAGCACTTGTGCTATCTCAAGAACTCGTGACTTCTTCAAGTTTTGAGCAAAATCTCACCGTTGATCAAAAAGCGTTTGCCTTGATGCCCTGGATGCATTCGGAATCGTTGGTAATTCAAGAGCAGTCCGTCATTCTATTTGAAAAGTATACGAATGAATATTATCTAAAGTTTGCGAAGGCCCACAAAGAGGTCATCGAAAAATATGGTCGTTTTCCTCACAGAAATGATGTTCTAGATAGGCAATCCACTTCCGAAGAAAAGAACTACCTAGAGAGCGGCGGTGGGTTTTAAAAAATACTAGCGCTGCTTTTTTTGTCCTTTCGGAGCATATTCAAAAATCTCACGTACAAGCTCAATTCCATTTTTCTGACCATTGGTTGCAGCATACCCGAACTTATCTGGGGCCATAGAGGCCTTTGCTTTGATCGACTGCTGAAAAGCTTCTTTTCCCTCTGGGCCAGTGTGCAAGTACGCAAAAAATTCATTTTCATTAACCAAACGGTCGACCATGGACAGCGAACCTTCAAGATTCTGGCTAAATTCTCCTGAATCTCCAACCGTAAAAACATAGCGGTTCCATTGCTTTAAAGGATAGTTTTCAAAAATCTCGTCGATCTTTTTAAATCCGGCACCGTAGTCAGTGCTGCCGCCGATCTGGGAGTTAAAAAACTCTGCAGCAGTCTCAACTTCATGCCCCTCACTATCAAAAATCACGTAGCGAAACTCTGCTTTTGGATATCGGTGCTGAATGGCCGACTTGATATTGAAATGAAAGTCTTTTCCAATCTTACGCTCTTTGTCTCCCATTGAAGCCGAGAGATCCATCATAAAGGCGACGACGATGTTGTATTCTGGAACTTCAATAGGCATCTCATTGAGTACAACTCTTTGTTCTTTGCCAAAGTATTTCATACCCTCAGTAACCACCGCAGTATCGTCATTAATCACATTGGAGAGACGTGAATACTCCAAAAGTAATAATTTTTTCTTCTTTTTATCTTTTTCCAAAACAATTTGCTGTTTTAATTTTTCAATTTTATCCTCAAGGCTGCCTCTCCCTAGAACGTATGCATTCGCCATGGATTTACCGGCATGGAGCCTACCTTCTGGCATTTTAATACTGCCATAAGGAATAGTTTCATAAGAATTTATTGCACCACCTGTTTCCCGCATATTGGGAAGGTCAAAGTCTTCATAAAACATCTCTCCCCATGCATCCAAAGGAAACTCGACAAAGGTTGGGTTATCCCCAGACTTTCCTCCTTTGCCTTCACCCTCACCTTGTCCTTCTCCACCTTGTCCTGACTGCTCAGGAGGATTAATCCAAAACTTTTCACCATTATTTTTAAAACCTTTTCCGAGATAGGTATCAGCATAATTTTTCTTTCTAGCTCTAAAATAGACCTTCAATTCATCGTCAGTGATTGAGCTCAAAAACTTCTGATTCTGGACGGAAATTTTTTCTAATTTAGCCAAAACAAGCGAATTGTCTGAACCGGGTTCTTCATTTAACTCGCGTTCCCTAAGGAAACTGGACAGTTCCAGAGTCGCTTTTTTGTCTAGTGTTTGAATAATTTTTGGAGTTCCACTGCCATTTTTTGATGCTTCAAGAGTCACCGAAAAAACTTTTCCTCCGGTCCCTGGGGAAAATTGATAGGAATAGCGTGGCAGAGAGAAGAATAATTTTGAAAAGCTGTCGGGAGGAGTGACGGGAAGCATTCTAGTCAGAAGCTCTTTGATTCTGTTGTCCAGGCCAATTGAAGGTAGGATCGGAGCATTGTTGAACGATACACCTGAATCTGTAAATGTTGGGTCAGCTTTTCCTTGTTTATATAAGTCTAAAGTGTACAAGGCCCTTCTACCCAACAAATCTCTATAGCGCTGAATTGCCTCTGGAGCATAGGGAACGGAATTGAAAGAGTTAAGCGGATATTTGACGTTGTAATCAAGTACACGGTTCAGCGTTGAGACTTCCCGTAAAGGTGATTGCTTGAGGTAGTCTGAGCCATAAGATGCTCTACTGTCTTGCCGGTAATACGCTATGAGCTTTTCAAAGCTTTTGTCGAGTTCGTTACGCTGCAATTCCCCTTCCGTCTCAGTTAGTCTAAAAACTTGAACTGTCCCATCTGGATGAACTTTCAAGCGGTGAGGTACCAGATAGAGACGTCCTCCCTCTAGATTTTCTAAAAAAAACTCAAAAAAACTTTGGCCCTCAAAAATATTCTTTCCACCTGCAGAACCCAGTATTTCTGCAAAATACGTTTTGATGTTCCAAGTTTTCTTTGTACGGTAGGCCGCTTCCGAAAGGGCCAACACTAATCCCTGGGGTTCGAGCGGGACATTGTAGTAGATTTCATGTTCTCCTATAATCTCGTTTACATTTTTGCCCCATTGAGAAAAGACGATTCGTGGGAAATAGCTCTTTTTATCAATAAAAGAATCTTTAGTGATGTGATCGAGTAGAATGTCTGGATCATTCGTAATAGCAATTGCTTGAGCGGCATCATCTTTTATGTCTTTGCCCCGTGGAAGGTTGGGTTCGAATTCCTCATTGTTCACACCCCTGAAGAGATAATACTTGTCTTCAAGATGAGATTTATCAAACATTGCATTCACAAATCCATGATCATGCAAACTGGGAATAACTTCGAAAACAGCGTGACGGATGAAACTTAAAAACTGCTCTTCTTTATCTAATGCAGAAATGTCAGGGCGTTTTAAAAATTTTTGAAGGTAGTCATACCAAATCTTTCTCCCAAACCAATAAGGATTACTAAAAGATTCTTGTCTCAAAACCATATGTAGCAAATTCGCAACGGCCAGACCCTCGGTGGTTTTTCGTAAATGCGGTAATACACTTTGCAATATAGTCGCAAAACCCTCATTGGCCGTTTTGTTTGCAACAATAAAGCCAACCATCCGTTCAAAGCGTTCATAATGATGGGCAAGCGTCTTCTTCCAGCCCGGGGTATCATAGGGAAGACTTGCAACAAAAACTTGAAGAAAACTGCTGGTCTCTGAAGGACCTTTCCCAATATCCCGTAACGCTAGCTCTTCGGGTGGATTAAAGGACCCGGTTGCAAAATCTTGCAATTTTACACTTTCCAAAGATTGCAGAAAAACAGCGACTTCTGAAGGCGACGCAACCTCTTCAGCCCGAATAATAGCTTCGCTAAATCTAATTGATTCGGTGTATTGATCGGTACCACGAATCCGACTATGAAGAGACGTCAATGAGAAAAGAATGTGGCCCGCGACGTGATCAATAACACTTCCTTGTGCAAATATCGATGTGTCATCACGATATCGAGAGTGACAATAAGGGCAACCGGTCACAAATTCGTAAGTTGTGCCCCCTTTTTGAGATAAACTCGATAAGATCTTAAAGCCATCTAAGGCCCATGGAGTTGGCTGCCTTCCCACGGCCGCTTCCATTTGCATTTCTTCGACCGGGATAATAGCAAGGTCATGAGGGATAGACTTAATTCCCAGGCGCTGAAAAATTCCATCTATTCCTCGAATTTGGTCGCCAAAGACCTCTCGAGCAATTTGGACCAAGACATCAACCTCTTCTTCATTCAATTGATTACGAGAGCGTATGACCTGTGTGTCTCCCAGGTTGCCTTTGAAATGATCAGAGCAATCGTCTAAAGCAGCTCCGACATCTGCCGGAAAAAAAATCGAGAAAAGCGTTAAAAAAATGAAAACCGTTGCCTTAATTGATGGGGCCATTATCGTGATCCTAAGGAAAAAATATCTGAGCAGTTGTCATAAAATTCGTCTTCCAAGTCAAAGTATTCAGCATGGTCATATATATCGTGTCCAACGCTTGAATGAACAAACTGATCTAAAATTTCGCCGGTCCTCATGTTGAAGGGAGAAAAGTCAGCAGTAAAAAGATAATCTTTCAATGCAGAACTTTGTCCCAAACCAATGTCACTTGAGGCCTTCCACAAATTTTTTGATAAAAATCGAGTGCCGGGCACCCAAGGAAGCTTAGATATAGAATGGTCGAGAACATAGAGAAAAAGCAAATTGATATCATAGACAGTCAGGGACTTGCCGTCTTTTCCACGAATCTGCTTTTCATTAATATCTGAGCGAAAGGAAGAATACATACTTAAAATATTATTCATCTTTTTTGCCACGTTTTGGTCAATCAAGCTTTCGCTATACACTTCCATTACATCAAGCCAGTCTTGCGTTTTAGGATAATCGCTCAGCTTCTCGGGGTTTAACTGTAAATCTTCCACGCGGAAGAAAACTTGAAAAAGCTCACCCAAAATATTTCCAATCTCATAAGAATAATTTGATAAAACATCCAATCGAGAGAAGCTAAGATTTTTATCAGGGGATTGGTATCCACTAACAGGTTTAAAATTCTTCCCCTGGTCAATATCTATTGGGAGAAACATATCAGGATTCGACGGAGAAACTTCTTTGACGTTTTTTTCAAAACCTGGGTTGGAAAAAAATGTTCCATACATGACCGAGTTTAAACCGAGTAACTGAAGCGGAACAGAAGGTTCACTGCTATGTCTTTTAGAAAGAGAGAGCAATAACGGGATTCCTATAGACTGCCTGGTTGCCAAATTATTGTTGAATATTGAAGAGCTATTAATAGTTGAGCCTAGTTTTTCATAAAGCTGCGTTCGAAATTGGTCGAGAACTAATGATAAGAATGATAGCTGCCCATAGTAGCCTTCATTATGGACATCGACGATTTTAACTCGTTTTTTTACATCATCGTCGAAGCTTCCAATCTTCTGCCTTTTATCCGAATTATCAACAGAGTTCTTTTTAATAAGAGAAAAACTAGGTCCATTATCCGGAGGGTTCGGACGGAAAAGCATTTTCTGAAGACTGCTCGTTGATTGAACAATAAATTCTCTCGCACCAGCATCTCCCAAGAGACCTTCAAGTTCCCAGGCAGCTGAAGGTAAAAGCAAGTTCAGCTTGACTTCGCTACTAAAAACGTCGGCCGCTGTAGAACTTCTGTATTGCGACAACAATGCAGACGACTTCCCATTTTCGATAAAACTATTCCATTCTATAATTTTATTTACACGACTCGGAAGGGATTCATCGAGCGGCCTTTCGCCCCAAGCAAGTGATGCCAATACCATTCTTCGGACATTGTCTTCTGTATCCTCTACTGAATATTTTTCGATAATTGATTTATCATTAGAATAATTCACCACCGCGCCGTGAATAAGGTTTTTGACTGCTATTCTCTTTTCCTCTCCAGACAAAACACTTTCTGCAAGATAAAAACCACTAGCGGGATGCAGTATTGCCAGATTTTTTGTCAGCAACCTCTCAAGAATCTTTTCATTAGATGCTTTATGAAGGTCATCATAAATAATTGCGCCGCGGTACCCATTTGGAAGCGTGAGGAAATGGTCTAAATGAAGTTCGAGCTGACGAATGCTAAGCACACCACCCTTCATCGGTTTTAGCTCCGGCGAATCGAGATTGTCCGACTCCCCTCCAATGCCTTCTACAATACTAGGTGTGTTGACGAAAAAAACCATGGCCTCTTCGTTTCCTTCAACTTTTGAAAAATCATAAAGTGGCATTCCGGCCTTTTTGAACACCCGAAGGAGAAATTCAGTTTTTCCGGTTTCAGGCTTACCAATCATAAAAAAACTAGATGGGACCTTTAGCGCAGTTGAGCTACCCCTTAAATGACTAGTCATGACTTCTAAGAGCTCTTTTTTGACTTCATAAGGAGCGCCAAACGTGTCTGCATCTTTTGAAATTGCCAAAGAAATTGAATCGATATCGCTAAGTTTCTTGAGCGGATCTTCGTTCGGGAGACCCAAGACATCCAGGGGAACACCAAATTCTTTATTGAATAGAAAATCAAAAAGATTTTTATTTATGATTCCCGTTTTTCTAGTGATGGGGGATGACGTCAGAAGAATTTTCAACTCACTAAGAGCACGCATAAAAACAACCGAAGAATCTAGGTTTTGATTTTTAGCAATAATGTTGCACTTGTTGACAAAAAATTGGACTAAAGTTTCTTTGGCAAGGTTCTGAATCTTTAGAAATCGCATCGCTATTTAAACTAGAAGCAAACTGATAACCAATATTTTTTATCTCCTCAGTCTCAAGAAGGACTGATAAAGCCTCTCGTTTATCGCTAATCTCCGGCCCACTTAGAGTGATGCGTTCATATTGAGTTAGAAAGTCTACATAATCTTCCAAACGAAGCTGGTTGTTCAATTCTTGAAGCTCCTCTTCAGTTGAAATGATAAGCGAATCAAAATTTGCTATGCGACCTTTTGCTTTGAAATCAGTAGTTGACATTGGTAGACCGCCGGACGCAATAAGCCAGAGAACATGAGGATGTTCACCCTGAAGATCGACTCTAGGGGAATCATCCGCAATATGATCGAATAGACTATAACGAGCATCAAACTTTTGATTTTCTGCTTTTTCAAAACGATTCATAGCTAAGATAGTGGTCATATCGATGAGAAAGACTGACTTTTTGCCACTTTGTGAAAAGGAGGTGACTGCTCTGAGGTTGCCCAGAAAATCTTGTTGCGTAGTTTTCACAGGACTCAGGTCTTGAGGCACTTCAAACAACTTCATGCCCTCGTTCGAAAAACTCCAATGCTTAAAACTTTGATCTTTTCGCCATAATTTTACCAGGTCGAGGACGTTTTGCTTTATATCTTTTGGTACGACCAAGATTTTGCCTTCAGGAGCTTTATGCGAAAGACCTACCTCTTCCAGCGTGTTGTATAGAGAACGGAAAATATTTCTCTGCACGGCCAAACTAGAAACATCTGTTCGACCAATGGCAAGGTTTTTAAACTCCCTCAAGCTCGCAGCTGACACTTCCCAAGCAGAATCTATAAATTGAGGATGTAAATTAAGTCTACTTGGAGGTTGAAAGTCTGAAGGAAAAATTGAACTGAGATAAGTCCACTCATCAAGTGTCAGAAGAAATAGGGCCGGGCTCTTCGAAAATTCTCTCTGTACAATGGAAAATTCGTGGGAGTCAAATAGTTCGCGCTTAATCTCGTCACTCGCCGCATACTTAAGATTTTCCTTTAGCTGAGCTATTCTGTCTTGGTTTGCTTGAACCAAAAAATTTAAATCTTGACCATTTACTAAAAGGACAGGCTTTTTACCCGATTCGACCGTGCGAAAATAATTGGAATAATGCTCTAGGTCTTTAGGTGAATGAGGCCCTTTCGGAAATTTAAATATCTCCAAATTTTTGTTATCTAATCCCCATGATGAACCTGAAGAATACTCACTCATTTTCAAAAGCGCGCCTGCTAATCTTAAAAATTCCAAACGCTTACTGCTCGACTCAAACAGAACAACTTCATTTAATTTACAATCACTAGGAGCAACTAAGCTCTCTAAAAGTTCTCGCCACTGTGTGATTTGTTTTTGAGTGAATTTCCCGAATATATCTTCTATATTATTGCTTTCAAAACCAAAATAATTCTTCCACACATTTTTCTTAAATCTTGAAAACTTCCACACCCCTTGATCTTTTTCATCGGCCAGAGAGGATGAACCGGAAAGAAAATCGATTTCGTTAGTCAACGCTGTATTCGGTGAGTGTTTGCGCCGAAACACTGAACCATTGCTAAGATTCAGTGCCTCAAAAGTGTTGTCGTAAATATCTACACTGGGATCAATAGGCCAATAAATCTCGCGAGTTTCTGGTTGCCCAACAAGATAGCGCAAAACCTCAGCAGAACTCAAAGCGCCGGAATTTGGCAAAAGCTTTGGCTCACTAATTTGCGAAGAAAATTCAATAGCGTCGCTACCTTGATTTGCAATTAAAGAAGCTTGGTAGTGAAAAATTTTATCGGCTGCGCCCGATTTCACAGAAACAAAGAATTGAAGCTTTAAATCTCCGTCTAAATTATGGGCCGCCATCTGTATAAAGTTCACGTCTTTCAATGAATTTATCGGAGGGACGACAACAACTCCCTTGACCGGTTTAGTTTTCATAACCGGTCTATTCTTAACATGAACGGGAGTTTCATCTATCGTCCAAACTAACTTCGGACCCCGCTCTCCCTCCAATCCATGAACCCTCACCCGAATCTCAGCGTCCCCTTTTGCTATCTCAAAAGTCTCTTTAAGCTCTGCAAGGGTTATTTCCTTACCATCCTGAACGTCAGCCTCGAGTTGATACAGGGTCCCCTGTTCAAACTGGCGTGAATGAGAAAATAGGTTAGACTCGAGAATTTCATAAATACCGCTAATTTGAAGGTCGGGGTCGTTATCTTCATATTCTAAATACTGAAAGTTTTTAGAAAGCGGAATTTTCTTGAGAATCTTTGGATAAGAAAATCGTAAAGTTTTACTACTAGATTGAGAGAGATTAACGAGTTTTATGTCGACTTTTGCGAAGGCATTTCCCGATAAAAAAAACTGCCCTTCTCGTGAAATCAAGCAATCTTTCAGCTGCGAGCTAGAGGCCTTTCTATTCCCCCCATCGATTAAGAATTGCTTTGAGAGTTCCCACTTCGATTTTGGATCCTGTCTTTCTAGGAGACTCACAGAAAAAACCGTTCCAGTCCCAACCGTCCCAGACATCGCATGCTCAAATGCCGAAACGATGGCAACAAAGTCGCTCCCATGGTCAGTGGATATTTTTTTCGATACTGTTGCATATGGCCCATTCAAAGGACCAAAGCTTGAATCATTGAGATTAGCAATTATTGCGCCGGATTCCGATAAATGAAGTCGTCCATCGTGAGAAAAAAAGATGAAAGTATCCAAATCATTCGAATGAGAAACAGCGAAGCTTCCGTTAACCTTAGAAGCATAGGTGTAAACACCTCGATCACTTTCAGTGCTAGCATAATCTATGAACTCTTTTCCGGTCACTGGATCAAAAGACTGTCTAAAAGTATCTCCGCGACGAGATTGATCTGGTCCCATGTTAAACCGATGAACCTGCTCTTTGTCGATTTCTATAAATGGCAAGGTTCTCACCCGAAGTGAACCCTCAAATGCGTCTATTAACGGCACGGAATGTTTCAGATAAGAAGACATAGATAACGTATTCGTTTTTGCAAAATCAACAACCTCTGGTGGAAAAGATTTTCTTATCTCTTCTTTCCATCTTTCCTCGACCGGCCCCTCTCCCTTCCTGTGGATCATTAATTTGTTGAGAACATTCTGAGAAAAAACTCGATAGCTTCCATTATCCCAAGCCCCTATTTGGCCAAGGGATTCTTTGCTATGAGTCCCAAAATCTAACAATGAAGGCCGAAACTGCGGTTGCGGGAACTGTGCCGATAAATCCTTATTTAAAGACACCATAATCGTTACACCGGGGCCAAAAAAAGATTTTTGATTGTGGAGGTTGATAAGAACGACCTCCCCTTTTGTGGCGGAAAATGCTGTACTCACCACAATTTCTGAAACGGATTCTATAGGGGCCAATGGACCTAAAAGAGGTGTTTTTGTGAAAAAATCATCTATGGAGCCGGGAGGACCGATTTTTAAAAAAGATTCACTATTTTCTGCGTTTGACCGCACATTAAAAATGATTAGCTCTCCGTCTATGACTGCAATTGCATCGTAGTTTCCGGAAGACTTGTGAAGATTAAGTTGAGTAATAACACCCTGCGAGGTACCTCCTCGCAGAACATTCCCTGGAAAGGCTAGTACCCAATCACCGTTTTCGACTGGAGTATAAATTCCTGGAGATAAAGTCGACCGCTTCGTCTTATCTTTATGAACAATCTTATAGGGCTGGTTTCCATCATAGGATATCAAGACCTCGCTATTGCCAAAAACCCAGCCCGACGTCCACGATAAACTTACAAGAAGTATGACTCGAAATAAAATTCTTGAAAAACTCCCTGCCATATTTGTGACCTATTTTTTATTTTCAGAGAGCTGTTTTTGGCCAGCCAAAGTTTCTAGTGCACCTGCAAGAGAAGCCTCCGTATAACCAAAATAGTCTTCCATGTATTTTTTTAAGGAGTTTGCTCCTTCTCGAGTGTCAGATTTAACATGACCGCCAATCAAAGCCGAATAAAGCCCTGAATCATAAAGCCTTTCTATGGCCTCTTTTCCGATATTCATTTCAATCGCAGTCATCAATGGACGAAAAACTGTGGGAACACCACTCTCCGCCTTTAGAGTCGTCAACTCCGTATCCAGTTTTGAGAGGTGGTCGATTGTGAACCTGAGCCCGCCGGTTTCTTGAACTAAAGACAGAATTCGCTTTAAACGAGGTCTATCAATAGTGATATCTTCGGCCAAGCGACGGTTCCGATAAGTTTGTGCATGAGAATTTTTAGCAAGTGCCTCGATTTCTTGGACGACATCTCGATAGATATCCTTGGTGTCTTTTTGGTCTGATGCAAGAGCAGTCGCAAAGTCTTTGGAGATATCATTGGCAATAATCTTGTGGGTAACTCCGGTGATGAATCCAGCAAGCTGTCCGTCATTGATTCCCTCGGCTTCGATTCGACCCTGTAAAAAATCGGATTTGAGAACCTTCTCAGCTAGTTTGAGAGTTACAGTCCTTTTATTGTGCGCCATTTCGGCTGCACTTATGAGGTTACCCAAATAATTTTCCATGAGAGACCGCATAGAAAGCCCTCTCTCTCCCTCTCCTACCTCGACCCTAAATTGTCGCAAAGTTTCTTCATCCACGCTGTTGTCAGGCACACTTTCACTCAGAAAATACTTAAGACGTGAATAAGGATTCTTTATAATCGGAGCCTGAAGCTTAGATTCATCTAACTCTTTTCCTCGCTTTCGGTAAGCTTGAGAAATAGTCACTGGGTCGGTAATCATTCGGCTCAGCGCCGCGACTGAATAAATAAACTTTAAAGCATACGGACTAAATGAAATGATATCACCGTCTTGATTAATCAATCTCAGAGCATAGCGGCGTTCGGGACCAAGCCCACGACCGCCGTTTTCATAAAGGGGAAATAGGGTATCGAGATGGGCCGGTTCCCAATCAAAAGTTTCCCCGTCTTCATTTCTTCCAAGTTTTCTCATTTGGAAATTTGGCGACTGTGACCAATTCATGATTAAGGTCTTACCGATAATAAAAGGTTCGGTAGAGAGACCATAATCAACCTTATTTTGGCGATCCACTATGGCCTTAAGGCCGTCCATAAGCTTCACAGACTCTATATTACCGGCCATGAAAATGATCATATCAAGTTCGGCCTTTCTCACACCGTGAGAAACCCTTTTATCGCCAATGACATCGATAAAAGGTTGCTGGTTAATTGAGTGCCATCGCTCAAATTCGTCTAAAAATACAGCTCCGCCCCGAGCATCCCAAAGCAACCCTGATGGATGATAGGCAAACACGTCGCTGCCACCAGATGATTGTTGTCTTAGAGCATTCACTTCGCCAAAAATTCTCGACGACGGAGCACTAGGACCTTGATAAGGGATAAAGGAAATATTTCCTTCTAGCTTTCGCTTAATGACCACATGTCTTTCCAGCATAGAAAGGCGCGTAAAGGGATTGGTTTCGACATCGCTATATTTTTTCAACGTCTTATAGTGAGCTATCATATATTTTAGGATAGTTTCTGTTTGCTCGTGCATTGACCGATCTGGGTTCATGACCACCCCTGGAGCAAGTCTCTGTGCCACCGGTCTTGCTAACTCAATAGCTTTATCTTGAATTTCTTCAGGCAAAACAGCAAACGGTCCTTCGTGAGCTGGGCCTGGAAAGTTCTTAACCCAGGTGTCAACGAAAGTTGTGTTTGTCTCATCCAAATGATTGACGTAGTACCCGCTCATTGCGGTTCTAAGGGCAGGTATCTCATGGAGATCTTTAAATTCAATTTCATAATTAAAGAATCTTTCATCATTGAGGGCGAGGTAATCCCACCGCTCTTTCAAAACTTTAGCTCCATGACTTTTCCCGGTTCCCGATGGCCCATGGAACTTGAATGCATTTCGAATCTCTCCATTGAAATTAGCCGCACTCAGGATAGCCCCATAAACTTGATGATTTGCTAGGAATTGCCCAATCACGGGTTCACCAGTTTTGCCGTCTACATTCTCGTTAATGATTGGGAAGACTTTAATGGGTTCAGCGGAAACAAATGGAAGAATGACTTCTTTCGAAGGGTGAGTCTCTAACAAAGCAGCAAACCTTGCTGTTGCCCCCATCGCCATAAAGGGAGACACTTTGATTAACTCAAAAAACTTAGAAAATGGAATTTCTTGAGCTCGAAGAGAAACAATATCAACTCCGAGACTTTTGTCTTTAAAGTGCTCTGCCAAAAATTCTCTAGCGCACGGGTCTAATTCAGAGGCATAGCTTGATATTTGAAAAGATAAAACCAGAAATAAAACCGACAAAATTTTTCCAAGACTCTTTCTCATTGATTTAGGCCCTTCTTAAATTATCCATAATTTTTGTAAGTAGACGGGATGCTACTCATCCGTCCTAAATGCTGTCAAACAAGTGAGAGGGGGATTTTTGAAAAAAACTCTCACAATTACTTACTTAAAATGAGAATGAATCACGAGCAATGTTTCCACAGAAATGGCACGGCCGGAGAGATTCGAACTCCCGACCTAGCGCTTAGAAGGCGCTTGCTCTATCCAGCTGAGCTACGGCCGCACAAAAAACTTAAGCGACGAAATTATCCCATGCTGTGCAAGGAATCAATGGATTATTGTTGCCACGAACAAAAAATCACTCCATTCTAAAGCGCCATGGGACTCGAGCTCTTCCCCGCTCGGATTGTCCGGTCGGGTAAAAAAAATTTTGAATGTTTGCTAAAGAAAAACGACCATCTGGCGGTGACTGGTTCAATAGTCGAAGCGGAATGCAGACCCTCACTTTTGAGACAGTCTCACATCGTAGTCGGCGATAATGTCATCCTCGCCAAGTCTGAACATTATGTTATTCAAGAAGTCCTGCCTAGAAAAAACGAAATCACCCGCTATCTACAGAGAGAAAGACAGGAAAAAGTCATCGCCGCAAATGTAGATATTGTAGTCATCGTTGTCAGTTGCCGTGAACCGGCCTTCAAAAAAAATCTTATTGATAGATACCTTACTCGCAGTAGGCTTTGGAATATTCCGGCCGTTGTTGTTTTTAATAAAAGCGATCTTCTAATATCAGCTGATGATTTGGATCTCACTTATGAAGCAAAGAGAATCCAGGAACTTAGTTTAGATTGCTATGAAGTCTCGGCCAACGATTCACAGTACTCACCGACCCAACTAGACTCTGGATTTCAAGAACTGGTTGCAATTCTTCGGTCAAAAACGGCCATCTTTTTAGGACAATCGGGAGTTGGAAAAAGTAGTTTAATTAGTGCTATTAGCGGTCAAAAAGTGCAGCTTCCCCAAGGCGAGCTGATGAAAAAAATAAGCAAGGGCTCGCACACAACGACCTGGGCCGAATTGATCGCTTTGGAGAATTTCACGGTCATTGACTCTCCCGGTATTCGCTCTTACTCGCTTCAAGACTTAGACGAAAACCAGCTTCTAGAGGGCTTTCCCGACCTTCATTATGGACTCACGCAATGTAAGTTTAGAAATTGCAAGCATCTCAGTACTTCGAAGGGTTGTTTTTTTCAAAATCTCGACGTGAGTCAACTTGCAAATATGATTTTGCTCGACCGGCTAGATTCTTATCTCAAGTTAGAGAACGAGCTTGAAAAGATTCCGTACTGGGAGAAAGATAAAAATGACTAAAAAACTAATCTAAAACAAAGACCCTTTTTACAATCGTAAATGTATCGGCATCATAGACTGGACCTCGTTTCAAGTCTTCCTGAACAACTTCTTGAATTTTCCCAACTGGCACGGCCAGGTTGAATTGATCCCAGACCGCGTTTTGAAATTTTCCTACACGGACATAGTCACTCACCTGAGCACTCGTTTGAACTTTGAGTTGTTTTGGAAAGCGACCACTCCACTGAATTCCCATAAATTTATTGGTAGTCAGAGAAAACAGTGGGGAGCCCAAATCACGAGGAGTCGAATCGCACGCATGGGCAAATGACCAAAAACGAGGGAAATCTTTTTCAGGAGGAGGCCTACGGTCGAGACTCTTCTTAGAATTCATGACCTTACAATCGTCATCTCTGGTGTAGATAAGTTGTGCCGTTAATTCATCAGCGCTTTGCTGAAGAGAAATTGAAAAGAGTGGGCCTTCTATTTGAGGTAGTTCGCCCGCTTGTCTTGCGAAAGAAAGTCCTCGGCTCATCAACAGAGAAGATTGAGGTGCTTTTTTTAATTCAATAAGAACGATTCCTAGAGCAAGGTTTTGATACAAAATAGATTTGATAGGAAAGCGTCGCATCCTTCTCTCAGCGTAAGTTCCATCAATAATATCTTCATCTAAAAATCTAACGTACCCATCTCCGCAAGTGTTGAGAGAGAGGCTCCCACAGGCCAGTGCACTGGTAAGTACGATAGGTCGGTTGTTATATGGTCCAAGGTAAATACCGCTGTAGCGATTAATTGCCACAATACTTAAAATGGTTTCTCTAAATTCCGGGCCAGGATAATTGAGGTCCACTAAGGGAGTTCGCAGGTATCGGTCGCCAACTCGAAATGCTTCTTCTTCGCCCGAACTAGCAACAACAATTGCTGCAGGAAAAAATAAGACCCAAAGAAAAAAAGGAGCAAAATTCAAGACGATACCCTCTGATTACTGTGAGCATGCCTCTATCCTTGGAAAAAGAGAACTGTATGTCGGAAAAAGCGAATATTTTTCATAAAACAACGCTATGAGTTATGTGACTGGCTACTCGACGTAATAGCTTGCAGGTCCTGAATGTCGAAGATCCTTAGATCTTGTTTTGCGATCTTCTTTACTTTCTTTTTTGGATTTCTCAACAGATGTCGGGGTCCGATCTCTTTTTTCTGGCGCCGAACAACGATTTACTCCCAGGCCCACACCGCCAATCACAATTACAGTCCAAAGAATTTTTTTCATACGCTGCTCCTCCTATCTATTATGACCGAAAAGCGATCTTGATGAAACCCTAACACTTTAGTCACTCAAAACCTGATAAGAACTCTCCCCTATGAGCATACAAACCTATTTTTATCTCCTTTTAGCTTCAATATTTTTTTCGGTTCACGGTCAAATCCCCGAGACGACCTCCTATCCTCTAGGTAAGGCCTCAAGCAGCTGGGGGGCAGTCATTTATGATTCTGCAGGGGAAACGGACCTTAAAGTCAAAGTAGGCGCCCGACTTCAGGCCATGAATGAGCACCGAGATGATAAAAAACAAAATAGCTCTACTGACCTCTATTTACGCCGACTCCGTTTGATGTTGCAGACCGAGGTAGCAGACAAATTTTTGTTCTATATGGATATGAGAGACGATAAAATTGAGCAAAACGAATCAGGAGAAAAAGAATTCTCAGTAGGCGACGCCTACGTGTTTGTACCGAAACTTTTTGGCCAAGACTGGCTCAACCTAAAGGCCTTTCGGGCAAAAGTTGATGTGTCGAGGCAACAGACTGTGAGCTCGTCGGCCATCTTATTTTTGAATAGGGCCCATATTTCTGACGAAGCGGCCCAGTATGTAAGCCATAACCGTAGAGCAGTGAACTATCAATTCATCGGAGATTTTGATTCCAAGCTGAGCTACCAACTTGTGGTTGGAGAGGGCGTTGCGGCCGATAAATTTCACGATGCATTGGGCGCTTCTGTTGAAAAAATCATCCAGCAAGGGCTCATGACTGGCGCGAGATTGCGATTCTCACCTTTTTCGGGTTGGGAAGAAGGAAAGCTGACAGAAACTTATTTCGGTCAAGGACAACACTTCTCAATCAGTGCTGGATTTTTTCAAACTCCTAACATTGTTTACTCTTCTTCAAGAGACTCAGTGGACCGAAGTCTTTTCAATGCCAATCTTTCTTTTCATTATAAAAACTTTTTTTTCACGACGGAGACCTATCATTTTCATAATGTGATTCGAGATTTCTCTGCAGCTGAAATCCAATTTGGAAAAAGTTCTGGTCAGCACTATCAACTGGAGTACGTCTTTCCTCAGTATTCCTATCTAGCGCCATTTCTACGCTACGAGTATTGGAATAGATTCGAGGAAGACAATGAGTTTTTACAGAAAACTCGACTGGTGGGACTCAATTGGTATTTGAGAGCAAATCAAGTGCGCCTGGGTGCATTCTATAGTGAAGATGACTTTGGTAGAGCGCTCCAGATGGCATCGAAGAGCGACGCGCAAGAATCAACGATTGGTCTGACGGCCATGTTTAATTTTTAGATCGCGTCTTCAATATCTTCAATGGATTTTAAGGGGATATAGTCTTCACTATAGTTATTTTTGGCATGAGATTTTTTCGGGTTGTAATCATAAACAATTTTAATCTCAAAAAATCCGTCTTTATTTTTCTTCACACTTTTTTTCGCAGTTTCTGGTAAGGCCCCATCTGGAAGCGGAATGGTTTGCGAAAAAGATCTATTGATAACTTTTTTGGAGTGAAGCCCTTCATTTTGAACTTCTTCAATTTTTTTTATTTCACTTTTGATTTGGACCCCATTTCCATTAATAGTGCCCACCTTCATCGCCCCTTCTTGCTCAGTTGCGGTGATAGTTTGTATCACTTTGTCCTTTTGAACTTCTACTTTCGTTGTAAAAGCGTTTCTCCCGGCACCAAGGGCACCCAGGCCAAGACCAAACTGTTCATCGGAAAAATAATCTTCAAATTGCGACATTTGCTCAAACATCTGCTGTCTCATGGAATCAAATAAAGACTCAAAAGAGTCTTGGTTTTTCTCAGCGAAGGCGGCCGTCCCACTTAACAGTAGCCAAGATACAAGCCAGGATAAAGGTATAATTCGCATTGGATTTTTCATGTATCTCACTCCTTCCTATAGTTTAAAGATAAGGCCGATTCGAGCACCGTCAAGAGTGATAGGCCTTTGCCCCCCACTGTCTCATGTAAGTCCTTAAAATCTCTGCGCCATCCAAAAAAGGGGCGGGACCTGGCTGAAGAAAAATTTCTGGAGCGAGTTCAAAAACTTGATGATTCAAGACGGCCGCAATTTTAGAAAATTCTGTGCGTTGCATAATCGAGTCAATTTTAACTCGTTTTCCACACCAGCACCCAAAAATGATATCGGGATTATTTTCGGCAACCCATGCTGCATTCACAATTCGTTCTTTTGCGAGCTTCCCATTGGCAAAGCTCTTTCCAATATCTCGTCCGCCGACGGCCTCAATAAGTTCACTTACCCATTGGATCCCTGAAATCATTGGAGAATCCCATTCCTCAAAATAAATTTTTGGTTTTCTAGGTAATACCAGTTCATTCGACTGTCCCCAAACAGAAGCGAGCATTTTTTGGCACAAGCTCTCTCCACGTTTTTGTTCACCCACCAGACGAGCTATCAAAAAAGTATAGTCGACAATTTCTTGGAGACTGCGGTGGTTAGAGATAAACACACTAATTCCGTGACCTATCAATTCTTTCGCGATTTCTTTTTGCAAGTCCGAAAATCCAAGGACTAGATCCGGACTCAGTTCCAAGATCTTTGAGATATTAGAACTCGTAAATAGAGACACTTTTGGAAGCAGCTGTGCTTGTTGGGGGCGTTTCACAAAAGACGAGACGCCGACAATCCGTTTTTCTTGACCTAATTCATAGAGAATTTCTACCGACTCCTCGGTAAGGCAGATAATTCGGCGAGGAAATTCACTCGAATAGCTAATGGGATAAGGCGGCGCCATAGACTTCACATTAAGCTAAAATTACGTAACAGTCGAAAGAGCTCTATGAAAAACTTCTTTCTCTTTTTGGTTCTCACAATGGGGGTCTTTGCTCTTTACGCTCAAAAAAGCGGAGAAGAGCTCGTTGATATCTGGCCGCAAACCCTACAGATCGAAGGGCAAAATTTTTTCGTCATCAACTTCAAAAATGCAGACCATTGGCACACCTATTGGAAAAATCCAGGGGAGTCGGGAAGGGCCACGGAATTTAAAGTTCTCTCGCCAGTCTCTTGGAAGCGTTTAGGCGAGGTCGCGAAAGGCCCAGTGCCAGAGCGCATTATTGAAGGCGGAGATATCACCGTCTATGCTTATTCCGGAGAGTACTCTTATTTTTTTCCTCTTACTGAAGAACAGCTTAGCAGTACTGGGCCTATTGAAATCGATGTTCACTGGCTTGTGTGTAAAAATATTTGCATCCCCGGAAACAAAAGTTTTGTTTTTTCGCTTACCCAGCAGGGAAAACTCTCAATTATTGAGTCTCCTAAAAACCCCGCCATTAATCTCCCCGCCTCAGAATTAGAAAAGCGCTGGGCGGCCGTACCAAAATTAGCGCCAATTCCAAACGATCTTGAGTTTTTTTTGGCAAAAGGTTCAATTGAAGGAGAATTTATTCTGGGCCATATTTGGCAAAACGTCTCCCCTGCCGCTCACCGAAAAAACGCCGATATTATCACGCTCTCAGAATTTAGTCCGTTTGGTCCCGGCAAAGAACAGTCCTCTTATGATCCTAAAACAAAAACTTTATTTGGTTATCGTGTGCTCAAATGGGAGGGCCTCTATCAGACTCCGGAATTACCACTACCTGAAGGCGGTACACTCGATAGTCCAGTCTCTTTTGAAATGTTGGTTCAAGGAGAAAACGACTTTTTTATTTCCCAAGAGTTTAAAACCTACGACGAATCCGGGGGAGATGGATTTATCCGGATGGCAAAATCCTATGAGGCCATAGGCGAACTTGAGGAAGGATCGAATCCAGAAGGCCAGCACTCCTTTTTATTGATTTTGTTTTTTGCTTTTCTTGGAGGGCTCGTCTTAAATCTTATGCCTTGTGTTCTACCTGTAATCTCGCTGAAACTCTTTGCTTTGATTGCTCAGTCTCATCAAAATCGCAAGCGCATATTGAGACATAATTTGGCCTATAGCGCTGGAGTTGTTCTTAGTTTTATGGCGCTGGCCTCTGTTGTTGCGCTGATTAAATTCTCAGGTGAGTCGATTGGTTGGGGTTTTCAAATGCAATCCCCCATTTTTGTCGTGGCGATGATTCTCATTATCTTTTTGCTGGCGTTGAATTTTTTTGGCCTTTTTGAATTCAGAACTCCTGGTGGAAAAAAACTGGGGCAAGTGTCTCTACAAAAAGGAACTTCAGGGGATTTCCTGTCAGGAATCCTGGCGACGATTTTGGCCACTCCTTGTAGCGCTCCTTTTCTGGGAACTGCTCTTACGTTTGCTTTTTCAGGTAGCTATCTCTCTCTGTTTCTGGTTCTCCTTTTTGTCGCCATAGGGCTTAGCTTTCCGTTTCTCTTAGTCGGGCTTTTTCCTCGATGCCTCCATTGGCTACCTCGCCCAGGCATATGGATGAATACATTAAAATCGTGGCTGGGTTTTTCATTGCTTTTGACTTGCGTTTGGTTGGTTTATGTTTTGAATGGTTTAGAACAAAATTCGCTTTATTTAACCTACGTGTTATTGCAATTAGCGTGTCTTTTTTTTGGGGTTTATTCCTATCAAAAGATTTCCAGGACTCGTTTCGGCAAATTACTCACGACTGGGCTTATCCTGGCCTCACTCGGAGGGACCTTTTATCTTTTGTCTGAATTGCCACATGAACAGGCCCAGTCAGGCTCGAATTCTTATTCAAACGGTTTACAATGGGGGCCTTGGTCCAAAGAAGCACTTCAAAAAAATCTGTCGGAAAAATCCTGGACCTTTATCGACTTTACTGCTGAATGGTGCCTGACGTGTAAGGTGAACAAAAAACTTGTTCTCGAAAGGCGAAGTTTTGCAGAGTTAGTTGAAAATTTTGACCTGGAACTTATGAGAGGAGACTGGACAAAAAGAGATGATAAGATTGCAAACTTTCTCAAACTCCATGGCGCTGTCAGTGTGCCGGCCTATTTTCTTCAAGACCCAAATGGGAAAATTATTTTCCTCGGGGAAACAATTAGTGTAAAAAAAATTAAAGACGTGATTAGTCCTCAAATTTTGGAGGAAGGGCCATCAGTTCGGCAATAGCTTCACGAATATCTCTTCCCTCATATAAAACCTGATAGAGACCGCCAAAGATGCGAGTGTGGATTTCATATTTTTCGGCCAGAAGATAAGCGGCCTTAGTTGTCTTATAACCTTCGACAACTACGTGGTGTTTTTCAAAAATTTCTTTGGGTGTCATCCCTTCCGCAATTTTCATCCCAAACCAGCGGTTCCGACTGACTCCGCCAGTAGCGGTAAGAATCAAATCACCCATCCCACTCAAACCATAGAAAGTTTCAGGGCGGGCGTTAAAAACTTTTCCAAAGCGCAGCATTTCGGTGATTCCGCGAGTCAGCATGGCCGCTCGGGTGTTATGATTATAGCCTAGGCCTTCAATCATCCCTGCAGCGATTGCTAAAATATTTTTGAGAGCTCCACCGAGCAGTAAACCTTTAATGTCATAGGTCGGAAAAACTTTAAAGTAAGGCGTCTCCAGCAAATCGGCTAAGTTTTTGAGATGCTCCCGAGAGCGACCTGCAAGAGACACTAGAGTGATTTGTTTTTCGACTATCTCCGATGCAAATGAGGGACCTGAGAGAAAACAAAATTGGTCGCGGTGTTGGTTAAAGAGTTCGAAAAAAAGATCATCTGCTAAAAGCAGTTTTTCAGAGTCAATACCTTTGGCCAGGGAAATCATCGGCATCCCACGCTTTAAAAGAGATTGGAAAAGTTCACGATGGGCGGAAAAGTATTCTTGAATAGCGGGCATAGGTAATGCCGAAACGATGACCTCAATTTTTAGGGAATCTAAATCCAGTTCTGAAAAATCAGAAAAGGCCGTCAGATTTCCCGGAATTTTTTGACCTTTTAAGTACTTTTCATTTCGGCCCTCACATAGCTCTTTTTTAAGGGACTCGTCTCGGACCTGAATAAAAACCTCTCCAAGCTGATAGGAAAGAACAGACGCGATGGAGGTCCCAAAGGCACCTCCACCCACAACAAGGGCCGTTTTATTTTTTTTAGTCTCAGTCATAAAATGAGCTTAACAGATTTAGAGAGAAATAAGACCAGGAATTTTGGCGGCACTCTTATAAACTGAAATGACTTCTTCAGCTCCACTCATATGCATGGTCACCGAAAGCGAAAGGTACTTTCCCGAACGGGAGTAGCGTTTTTTTATTTCTCCTCGACGAAACATCGCTATTAAAAAGTCTCCATTCTCTGCTGGAACGATAAATTTAAAGAGATAAGGCCCTGGCCAGGAATGCTCGGATTCAAGGAGCTCCTTTAGTTTTTGCATTTTTTGCCCGTCCAACATTACCCCTCAAGTTTTGCCACTGAACCTACGCAAAGGATCCATAAGCGTCAACGGATCAAAGCATGTTTAAATGTAATTTAGTTTATCTTTTTACCATTTTGGCCCTCGTTATTTCGGTACAAAGCAAAAGCTACTCTCAGAAGTTTGAGCATATAAAGATTGCAGGAAAAAAACTTAAAACCTCAGACATCGCAGACATTGGGCAAAAGGCGTTAAGCACTGTCTTTCCAGAACTCGCTCAATTAGATGTCCCAGGCGTACCCTCTGGCAATACTCAATCTTTTGACTCCCCTCTCATGCAAAAAATTTATGACTACCTTCAGGTCAACTATCAAAAAATTGGACACGAACAGGCCCTCCCCCTTTTAAACCATTCTAAAGAATACGATTGGGGACAAAAAAATACTTCGGGAATGCAATGGCAATTACCCATGGGCGCCGTAGGAATTGGAGTGAACCGTCAGCTTATCCCCGATTTCAGTGAGGAAAATCGCTATATGGTTTATGACCAATTTGTCATAGAGGTCGATGCCCAAAGTTTTTTGAGACAACTTGAAGAGAAAGATCTCATTAAAGTTAGGGCGTCAACCTTTGGCGCTTTTGCCGGAATTAAGTTCAGGCGAGAATACTCTGTTTCCCATTTTGAGCACGGATTTGTTTCGGCATTAACAGGAAAACTGGACCTTCTTTTTTTTCCTTTCCTTTCAATGTCGATCAATCGTTTGAGAAAACTCGGCCTTTACGAACAAGTTAAAAAAAGTGATTCACTAGTTGCTCATGCTGGAGGATTTTTTCGAGGACCTCTGTGGCAAGGAGCAACCTTAAGAACCGGTATTCTAGGAAAAGTTGACGTGAAAAAAGAAGTCGCTTTCCAAAACTGGGGCGAGCAGGGTTTTATTGTCAATATAACTAAAGAACAGACCAAACAACTCGCCCTAGAAGCCCAGCTCGAGGCTGAATTTTTCGAACTTCTCAGAGTGACCCTTTTTTCTCTCAAACTCAATTTCAACAAAAAAAAGGGACATACCATTACTTTGAGTGTGCCAGCAGAGACGCTTTTTAACTGTGAAGCAAAGGGTAAGCTCAAGGCGTTGGTTCGTAAGGCAGAGATGAGTGAGTATTGGAGACCTTTTGTTTTAGAAGAAAATTTTTCATTATCGCAACGAAAAGAAGTTGATTGGAAGTTTTTAGTCTTTGGTGGAATTAAGAGTAGCCAGACCGAACATATTCGCTTCCAAAAAGACGGAAGCTACAAGGATCTGTTTCGATTCCATTGGGAATCCTATGATAAAAATTACGGATTAGGAGAGGTATTAAAAAACAGCTTCTTACTGAAGGCCTTCAATCTAGACGATAAATTGGATGCACGCGCTATTCAATCCAAAACAGTGAGAGTCGAATTTCAGTATGAAGGCGAATCGGCACCTAGCCTCGAACGAATTCAGTATGAAGCGCGAAGGCCATTAGCAATCGTGCTTCAAGAGAAACTGGAGATGAAACGAATTTTAGGTGGAAGCCGAAGAAACTTGAGACGAAGGGCCGCTGATTTTCTGACATTGAAAACAAACCTTGAACACTCGACGGCAAACTTAATCAAAAAGAAAAAAGTTCAAGGGCCATTGTCACTTTTATCGCAAATTGTATTGAGAAAAGAGCACATGGAAACGTTCTTTCAACATGATCCTTCTAATGTTTTTATTAACTTTTCATCAGTTTGTCGTTCGGCCAGAGCGAGGGATTGGTCTCAAAATTGGTCCAAAGAAATTAAGTACGGCCAAGAAGGCCCAGATAATTGTGTAAAGAAATTAGGCAAAAGATACTTGGAACTTCGAAGACACTACGTGAATAACAAGACATTCGAGCTAGGAAAACTCCGACGTTTTTTTCAAGCCTATCTCAAGAACGTTTCTCAGTATCACGTCTTTCACCATCTTTTTGGCTACAAGCAGTTTTTCCACTACGGCGAAATGCAAGCCGAAGGACGAGACGGTACCGCTTTTAAGCAGAGCTTCAAGACCGGAAGATTTCGTGGATTTGGCCTAGATTCTAAAGATCTGGACTGAGCTCTTTTAGTTAAGCTAGATAAAGGCCATGCAAAAACTCAAGGATGCTTCCCTCGCCCATTCTATAGAACTGCTCAAAGGCGGCGATGTGGTCGCCATTCCGACTGAAACAGTCTATGGCCTTGCTGGGGACATCACTCAGCAAGCTGCTATCCAAAAAATTTTTGAAATTAAAGAGAGGCCTTCGTTTGATCCATTGATTGTGCATGTCAGTGATGGAAAAAAGGCACAGGAGCTTTCAAAAAATTGGAACTCTCTTGCTGATTCACTTTCTCGAGCATTTTGGCCAGGGCCTTTGACTTTGGTCGTGGAAAAAAACGACTTGGTTTCCGATCTCATCACTTCCGGTAAGGCTTCAGTGGCGCTGCGAGTTCCTTCTCATCCAATCTGCCTTGAACTTTTACAACACTTCTCGGGACTTGCCGCCCCCAGCGCTAATAAGTTTGGAAAGCTAAGCCCGGGTAGCGCGGAGATGGTGCGTAGAGTGTTTCAGGAAAAAGTTTTTGTTCTCGATGGAGGCGATTGCTCAGTTGGTATTGAGTCTACCATCATCCAAATTCTCAGCTCTCATGAAATTGCATTGCTCAGGCCAGGTATGATCATCACCGCCCAAATTGAAAAAGTGCTAAGAGAAGATGGGTTGACGATTTCATGGGTCAAGCGAAATGAGATCATGCCCGGAACTCTTTCTTCCCATTATTGCCCTTCGAAACCTTTTAGACTTGCGTTTCATGGAAGTTCTAAAAAAATTCAGGAGACCAAGCTCGAGCTTCCCGATGATCCCTTTCAAGCAGCTAGACTTTTTTATGCCGGACTTTTTAGACTGCAAAATAATCCAGCTGTTAAATCAATCGTCTTGCAATGGAAAAAAGAATGGAGTGGAGAGGCCTGGGATGCTATTTTAAATAGGGCCAGTAAGGCGGCCACCAAATCTCATAACTAAGAAGCAGAAAGTTTATGATAACAGCACCAGAAAAATCTCTCGTTTTCATTTTGGGACTCTATTGCCTCTATTGCTTTGTCCTTTTACTTTACTCGGCCAAAGCACGATTTAGAGCGCTGAGTAAGCGAGAGGTCTCAGTTTCAAGTTTTCATACCTACGCTCCGGAAAATTTGACGGAAGAACTTATTATCCGGTCCCGTCATTTCGATAACCAGTTCCAAGTTCCCATCCTTTTCTTTGTCGCCTTAATAGCAGCTCTGTATTGCCGGACTGCAGACTGGTTCACGGTGGGACTAGCTACCTGCTTTTTTCTCTCCAGAATTGTTCATTCCTTTATCCATTTAGGAACTCGCTCTATTCGAGCGAGAGCGGGAACGTATTTTGTCGGCTGGATCATCTTACTAGGACTGTGGATTAAGACTGTAGTTCTTTTAGCTTAATGAACAAGAAGGACTTCTGGACTGACTTTTAATACTCGAGCAAAAGATTTCGCCCTTTCTCCATCTAGATTAATACGTTCGTTTTCAATTCCAGAAATTGTCGATTGCGGAATCCCAGTAAGCTTAGAAAGATCATGTTGGCTGAGATTTTGTAATTCTCTAATAATAGATAAGGCTTCGCCAGATCCCACACTAGTAATTCGATTGGGAGCCTTAAATTCCCCTCCTAACGAATTTTTAAGTTTTTTTCCTATAGTCATAATTACTCTAAAATGCCAAAAGCTCTTGGGCCTTTTTCAAAATTTTATCCGTATTTGGCAGAGTCGCTTTTTCCAAGATTCGGTTAAAGCCAACCGGTGTAAAAATCGAACCGACCCGCCAAACTGGAGCGTCTAGATGCTTGAATGCTTTTTCATTAATAAGCGATACAATCTCACCGCCGAAGCCTGCAAAAACTTTATCCTCATGGACAACTAAAACTCTGTTGGTTTTTTTAACTGTCTTCAAGATTGCTTCTTCATCTAAAGGACTCAGAGAACGCAAATCCAGGACATCACAGGAATACCCCTCGTCTTCCAATTTTTTCGCCGCTTCTAGGCAAAAATGAACCGTATTTCCGTAAGTAATGAAAGATAAATCAGTTCCTTCGTTTCGCAAACGGGCCTTTCCAAAGGGAACTTCAAAGTCGGAGGGAACAGGACTCATTGCTTGCTTAGCATTGTAGAGTGATTTTGGTTCTAGATAGACAGTTGGGCCTTCTGAGCGCATCGCAGTCCGCAATAATCCAGCAGCATCATCAGCAAAAGCTGGGACCACCACTCTTAACCCAGGAAACGTACAGAGTGAGCCTTCAATATTTTGTGAGTGATAAAGTCCTCCCCCGATATAGCCACCACTCGCGATACGGATGACAACGTTCGGTGAAAATGCACCGTTACTGCGCCAATAATCATGAGAGCATTCAACCAGTTGCTCCATTGCGGGCCAGAAATAATCTGCAAATTCAGCACCTTCTACAACGATGCGAATTTTTTTATCAAATCGCGACATGCCATTTGCAGTTCCAACAATATAGTCTTCCGCAATCGGGGCATTAAAAACCCGTTTTGGTCCAAATTCTTGTTGCATTCCTTTCGTCACATTAAAAATGCCGCCTTTCTCTTTATTAGCAACGTCTTGACCCCAAATATAGGTATCAGGGTTATGGCGAAATTCTTCTTTCAAGGTCTCATTGAGGGCATCGATAAATTTGATCGGTTCAGAGTCATCGGAGTGAATACCTTCTGGATACTGTTTGGCCTCATAGGCAGGAGGAAGGACGTAATCAAAAATACTGTCAGCTTTCGGTTGCGGGGCCTTGACTGCGGCCTTATGGGCCTTCATGACTTCTGCTTTTGCTTTTTCGTCCAATTCATCAAGAACTTTTTTACCAACCCGTTTCTCAATGGCCTTGCGAAAACGAGGGAGAGGGTCTTGAGATTTAGCTTTCTTTAATTCTTCCTCATCTCGGTAGAGCTCATGTTTGTCAGAGTTGGAATGATTTCCGATTCGTACACAAGTTGCATGAATCATGACCGGAATCTGATCCTTCATCGCCGATTCTTTAGCGGCCAGCAAGGTATTCATAGAATCAAAGACATCTAGTCCATCACAATGAACGACTTTAAGATTCTCAAAACCGGTGAAGTTATCCGAAGCAAATTCATTGGCAGTTTGTTCATGTTTGGGAACCGAAATACCGTATCCATTGTCTTGGACTACAAAGAGGCAAGGTAGTTTTTCCCGAGACGCACCATTAATTGCTTCATAACAATAACCTTCGGAAAGGGAACTCTCCCCTTGTGAACAAATCGAGACCCCTTGGTGGTCATAGGTTTTCATCCCGCGGGCCGCGCCTACGACATGCTGAATATGATTACCTGTACACGAAGATACGTTATGAATATTCCACTCAGGCTTAGCAAAATGATTAGACATATGCCGCCCACCGCTTGCGATGTCATCAGCTTTAGATAAACCGTTTAAAATAATTTCTTCCGCTGTGAGACCGGCCGACAAACATGTCACTAAGTCGCGGTAATATGGGAACAAATGATCCGTCTTTTTATCAAACGTCTGACCAACTGCTAATTGAATTGCATCGTGTCCAGCACAAGGCGCGTGGTAGGACCAACCCAAGGCCTGTTTAAGATAATTGGGAGCGCGGTTATCGAGCATGCGGCCCAGAGTCATCAGAAAATACCAATCCTTGAGTGTCTTGACGTCGGTTTTTTCTGCTGAGTGCACTGCTTTGACTGAGGTTTTTTTCGAATTTTTTTGCGACATATACCCTACTTTCTTCACTTAATCATAAAGCTTTTGCTATCATAATCCCACTTGTCCTTCAATTGACACTTTTTCAAGGAAACCATTTGGTGGACCTTTTTTACTGGCAGATTTTAGGCGGATTTTTAGCCTTTGCATTGGGGCTAGGCTTTCCGCTTAAAGATTGTTGGAAAATTTATCGAGACGCCCATGTCGGACCTTTTTTTCTTGGTTTGAACCTCCTGTTATTTTACGCGCTTTTTCACATCCCAATGGACATGCGTTCCTATCTTGCGGTGGCCTGGTCAATTTTGTTCTCATTACGCTTTCCATCATTCATAGTCCCGACTTCCGAACAGTCGCCTATGATGGCGCCTAAGATGGCGCCTACGGTGGCCCAATCAGTCACCGCAACCAGTATTCTTTTTTTTCCGTTTTTAGTGAGTTTTCTTGCTCCTTTGCAAGGACTTTTTTTTGTGACGACGACCACCTCTTTTCGAGCTGAGGTCGTACTCTTTGCAATTGAATCAGTTGTTTTGCTTGCGGTGATGGGAATGATGCTTTTGGCCCTCTCACGGGCAAAAGAGCTTTCAAAAAACCAGCGTTTCTTGATTTTAGCTTTTTTCTTCCCACTTTTTTACATTCTTCATGCTCTGGATGTTCCGTTTTATGCTTTGGCGTTATTATCGGCGCAGCTAGTGAGTGGCCTTTGGGACCTACCAAAGAAGATTCTCTATTGGTTCTACCTGTCTGTAAGTCTGGTTTTGGTTTCTTTTCTGTTCTACGAACTTGATGTGTCCCTGCTGATCGAAAATAGCGAGGGTATTTCCCTGACGTTAGGAACTTTTTTCTTGGCGTCGCTAATTTTTAACTTTTGCTTTTTTCTGAAAAAGCCTTTTAAGTGGAAGTCGGTGCTGGTGTCCGCCCTTAGATATACTGGACCCGGGCCGCTGTTTCTTCCTTGCTTAATTATTTTTCGCCAACGCCATCTTGTGAATCTTTTTGAATGGCAAGTTTTCTGCTGGTATGCTTTTTTCTTTGTCTTATTGTTTTCTATTATAGGAATAAAAAATTATGCAAAATACAGTCGCCCATAAATTATTTCATGATCCACGAGTGGCCAAGGCCAAAGCGTTATTAAGAGAAACCTTGGCCGAGTATCAATCTCAAATCACGGCAGTCAAGCATTCTGAAGGACAAAGCAAACGGGATTATCAAAAACTCTTGAAAGAATTTGGTGACAATCGAGGTGGTCAACTTTTTTACCCTTATTTGGGAAGCGGGATCGGAAACGGTGCTTTGGTAGAGTTGGCCGACGGTTCGGTCAAATATGATTTTATTATCGGAATTGGCGTACACTTCTTCGGACATGGCCATCTTGATGTGATGGAATCAATGGTCGATGCTGCACTCTCTGATGTGGTTATGCAGGGGCATCTTCAGCAAAACGTAGACAGTGCAAATTTTGTTCAGCTCCTTAAAGATCAAGCGCAAAAATATAAATCCAAAATAGAGCATGTCTTTCTCACATCTAGTGGTGCCATGGCCTGTGAAAATGCTTTGAAAATTTGCTTCCAGAAACGCTTTCCAGCAAACCGCGTATTGGCCTTCGAAAAATGTTTTATGGGCCGCACCCTCGCTGTCGCTCAAATTACGGATAAGGCCGCTTATAGGGAAGGTCTACCTGACACTCTCAAAGTCGACTACATTCCGTTTTATGATTATTGTGATCATCAAGGAAGCATTGACCGCACAATTGCGGCCATTCACCGGCACATCAAACGCTATCCCTGTCAGCACGCTGTTATGTGTATGGAGCTCATTCAGGGCGAGGCCGGCTATTGGACTGGGCATCCAGAGTTTTTTCAGGCCATCGCAAAAACTCTGCGTGAACATGGAATCAGTTTGATGATCGATGAAGTCCAAACCTTCGGCCGCACGACTGAGCTTTTTGCCTTTCAACATTTTAAGCTTGATGAGTATGTTGATGTCGTCTCAATTGGAAAAAATTCTCAGGTCTGTGCCACTCTATTTACGAGTGACCACAAACCGCGACCGGGTCTTATTAGTCAGACGTTTACGTCAAGCACCTCTGCCTTGGCAGCAGGACACACAATAGTAAAAAGCTTAATTAACGATGGATATTTAGGAGAGGATGGGAAAACGGCCAAACTGCATGAATGTTTTGCTTTGAGGTTGGCCGAAATTCATAAACGCCATCCCAAAAATTTAGAGGGTCCTTATGGAATTGGGGCCATGGTAGCGATGACTCTTTTTAATGGAGACCTAGCGCGCTCAAAAGAGTTCACCTTGAAGCTTTTTACGAATGGTGTGTTGAGTTTTATAGCTGGGACTAATCCAACTCGCGTGCGCTTTTTACTGCCGGTCGGAGCTGTGACCGAACATGATATTGAACAAGTGTGCATCATTATAGAAAAAACTCTTGAGGAGATGCTTTAATTGAGCAGATCTCGGCCAAGTGTTTCTTTGACAGATTTTTTGATTCGTCCGATTGCGATGAACGATCTCGACCAGTTTGTAGAGCTAGTTCATACGGCAGGACCAGGACTCACATCCCTTCCAAAAGATCATCAGTTACTCGAGGCCCGCATCCAGCATTCGGAAAGAAGTTTTGCCCACCGAGTGGCGCAAAGACCCCAGGGGGAGTCTTACTTATTTGTTTTAGAAGACACTCAGCAAAAACGAATCGCTGGCGTGAGTGGAATCATTTCCAAAATTGGCGGTTTTGAGCCTTTTTATTTTTATAAAATTCATCAAACAACCCATCACTCTGAGTCTTTGAAACTTGATAACCAGGTGACCACACTGCATGTCGAGGCGGTTCACAATCGGCCCGCAGAGATTTGCTCGCTCTATTTACATCCCGATTACCGAATGGCCAAAGTCGGTCGATTTTTATCGCTCTCCCGATTTCTTTTTTTTGCTGAGAATCGTCCTTATTTCGAAAATGAAGTGATTGCAGAAATGCGTGGCCAGGTGAAAGAAAACGGAGAGTCTCCCTTCTGGGAGGCAGTGGGAAGAAAATTTTTTAAAATGGATTTCCAAGAAGCGGATTTGTTAACCTTGAGAAGCAAGGCCTTTATTGATGAGCTCTTACCAAAATATCCTATTATCGTAGATTTATTGCCTCCAGAGGCCCGGGATGTCGTGGGAAAAGTTCACAATCAGACTGGGCCGGCTAAAAGAATCCTAGAAACTCAAGGATTTACAGCGAGCGGATATGTAGGAATTTTCGAACCAGGCCCGGTTCTCAAAGTGAAACTCGATGATATTAAAATTATTAGAGAGGCCAGATCGGTTGAGATCTCAATCAAACCCTTGAGCGATTCGGGCCAGGAAAATCTTTTATGGATGGTGTCTTTTCAGCGGCCAGATTTTCGAGCGTTTTTATGCCATGGCCAATTGAATGGTGAAACCCTGGAAATTGACCCCGAACAGGCAAATCTCTTGGAGCTTGCCGACAAGACATTGGTACGCGCCTGGCCATTTGCCGGGCCATAGACTAGATCTGGAGAGTCTTTTTAAGGGGGACTCGACGATGAAATTCACCATTTTTTTCTTGATGATTTTTCTTTCAAAAACCTATGCTGCCACTTGTAGCAAAAATGCTTATCAATTGGGACTTATACGAGGGGCCAACTCGGCGAATTCTTTCTTCGAAAGCGAATATAAAGAAAGCCCCAGCTGTCATGGCGCTCACTTTGGCCGCAAAATCCACGGAGTTCAGATTCAAAATTTCAAGCTTTGTTTGAAAGATGCTGCCAGAAAAGGAAATAGCAAAAAGTTTATCTCCAAACATGCTGAAGGTTTTCGGAGTGGACTATTGTCTGAGATGAGAGCCTATTCTCGAGTTGTGGCCGGCAGTCGCTGTAGCGCTCCAATTAATCCTATCTCCTATAAATATTTAGCTCTGAGCTACTTTGGAGTCTCTTCTCTTAAGTGAGAGCGTTAGCTTAAAACTTGCCGCTGCCGTCTGACCCAACTTAGACGGCACAAAGGCCTTAATTTCTAATATCATTTCCTCGCGCTCTCCTGAGGTCGCGGCCTTATTGACGAGCTCTGCAATCTCTTTTCCCTGTTTGTTGATAAAAACAGCATCTCCTTCGACACGTTTGTGAAAATCTGCCTTGAAGTCTTTAAAAATTAAATGAATCGTGTGCTTAGACTCTTGGATTTTTTTCATGGCCGCGAGTCCGCCTGCAAGATCGGCCGCCGCGCAAAGCACTCCAAAATACATCGAGCCAAGATGATTTTTGTTTCGACGCTTGAGCGGAATTCCGATTGAACACAAATTTTCAGAAAGCTCTAGTATTTTAGGACGAATGAATCCGACCATTGGGATTTTTGCAAAAGCATAAGCGCGGAGTGCAAGGGTTTGGAAAAAAGGGTTTTCTTTTATACTCATACCTACCATCATAGTGAGATGGATCTAAGAAAGCTGCTAAATATTGAAAAACCTTTAATTATGGCGCCGATGTTTCTCGTTTCCAACGAAGAGATGATGTTGGCAGCTGACCGCGCGGGCATTGCCGGCTGCATGCCAGCACTCAATATTCGAGACCCTGAAAAATTGGCACAAACCCTTCAGCGAATCAAAGAGAAAACAACTCATAGTTTTGGCGTTAATTTAATTGTGAATAAATCCAATTTTTATTTAGAAAAGCAATTAGAAATTTGCTTACAAACACCAGTGGACTTCATTATTACCTCCCTGGGAAATCCTCAAGAGGTGATTCGGAAGTGTCATGAAAAGAATATTCTTGTTTTCTGTGACATCACTGATCTCGACTATGCTCAAAAAGTTGAGGCCATGGGCGCTGATGCTGTCATTGCCGTAAACTCTGGTGCCGGCGGCCATGCAGGTAAAATTCCGGCAACTGTTTTGCTGCCGCTGCTTAAAGAAAGACTCTCAATCCCAGTTATATCGGCAGGCGGTGTGGGCACCTCTGAAGGAGTCAAGGCCATGCAAATTTTAGGCGCCGATGGGTTATCGATTGGAACGCCTTTCATAGCGGCCAAAGAATCTCCGGTTTCAGAAGACTATAAAAAGGCCTGCGTAGATTACGGGGCAAAAGACATTGTAATGACGACTAAGCTTTCCGGTACACCGTGCACAGTCATCCAAACACCTTATGTAAAAAAAGTAGGCACCCAGGAAAACGTTTTAGAAAGATTTCTCAATAAAAACAAAAAACTAAAAAAATGGGTGAAGGCCGCGACTTTTGCACGAGGGATGAAGAGTTTAGAAAAGGCCGCTTTTAGTAGTAGCTATCAAACCGTGTGGTGCGCTGGCCCTTCGTTAGAGTTTATAAAAGAAATTGCTCCTATTGAAAAAATTGTTCAGGACTTATTTCCAGAATCTACACGCTTAAGCCCAGATCATTGAACCCAGATTATTGAGAACGGTCTGTGCTCTCAAAAATTTTGTCTGCACTTTTAGCGACGAAACCTTGAAATAGCCGTCCATCTTTATCTGGATAGCGTTTTGCAAATTCATAATAGCAACTGGGAATCACTTGCACGCCATCACTAAACTTCACTTCGGATTCAGAGGCCAGTGTCGAAGACTGTTCTAAGCAATCATCCTCACTCCCTTTGATTTCTCCCCCACTATCATTAAGGGCAATTCCATTTTCTTTGAGAAAATAATTGAGCTGCTCTAGAGTCTTGAAGGCGCTCAGGTGATTAACCGATACGGTAAAGTGATTGACCCGAAATCCAAAGGCACCCAACCATGCAGCGTATTCACTTTCCGTTTTCAGATCTTGATACGTAGAATAATCCATGGGCCAGGGCCTGCCGGAGAGACAAAAATCCATAGACTGAGTGGTTTTTCTCGAGATGCTACCGAGGCAGTCTTCTGCAAACTTCTGAATTTTTTTACTGCAGCGGTCGAGCTCTAGCTGGCTGATAAAAATTTTGGGTCGACCCTCATCAGGATGAATATAGTGTTTAGCGGTCAATTTTTTGACCTCAAAATCGTATTGGCCGCCTTCCACATAACCGAGTTTCTTAAAGCTCTCGGCCATTGCCTCTATTCCCACCAAAGGGTGAGAAAATGTGCGCAACGCTACATGGTCATTGATAATGACTTTATCGTTTTTCTCAAGAAGTCCGTGAATCTGCGAGGCCAGGGGCGTAATCAAAACATAATCATCCCACATTTTTTTTAAAAGCTCTTCAAGTTCTAAGTCACGTTCCATGTTTCATCCCTTCACTTTAAGTCATTAAAAAAGTAACCCGCGGCCTAAGGCACCATCTGGATCTAAAGATAATTTTAGCAATTTCATTTGTTCAATGACGTCCTTTCCCCAAAACTGCTCAAGCATTTTCTTTTTCAAGGGATGCTTGCCTACTCCGTGTTCAGACAGAGGAGCACCTTTCAAGACTTTACAACGTTCGGCCAATTCTAAAAAGCCTGTTTTTGCCTTTTGCATCTCTTGGCCATCTTTGGCCAAAATATTGGGATGAACGTTTCCGTCAGAGATATGTCCGTATATGAGATAATCTAGTTTTTCCCGATCAAAGACCTCTCGGTAGGCCTTCATGATTTCGGAAAAATTCTCTGAAGGTACAATCATATCACCGGCCATTTTAGTAACTGCGGGATCGAGGCGATTTTTTGTTCGAAGCCACTCACTCACCTTCATGGGAATCTCTTCGCGAATTTCAAGAAGTTTTTTTTGCTTTGTTTTTTCTGATGAATCCGCCACCTCGGTGGTTTCTTCGACGCCGTAGCGTGATTGAAGCTCGAGAATTTTTTCGAGCGCTCTATCTGAAATGGACTCTTGCGTTTCAATTTCGTATAACAAGACTGCTGAAATGCCTGGCCTCTGGTGCCCTATTAGGCTTAAGCAGCGGCCATCGAAAAACTCAACTGATCTCAAATCAAAACCGGGAAGAGTGTTCATTAGTGTTTTTAGTTCATCACAAAAACTTAGACTCTCGGACTCTTGAGAAAATTCACTCTTAAACAAAAGACTAGGAACTTGGAGCGCTGTCTTTAGCCATGCATGGGTAATGAAGCATAGGGTGCCTTCCTGACCAATAAACAAATCGAGTAAATCCATATCCTTAGTCACGTAATATCCCGCTGAAATTTTTTTCAACGGAGGATAGCTATAGTCTGGAATTGTAAAGCTTAAGGATCCAATTTCAATTTTATCACCTGGTGAAACAAAACACTGACCCCGCTTGAGTTCAAGCATGATTCCGTTTCTGAAAAGAAGCCCCGCACCCTCAACCCAGTCTCTCGTAGTGCCATATCGATAAGTTGCTGCTCCCGCCGCATTGGTTGCCAAGTTTCCGCCAATTGTTGCGCCGTCGTAAGTTGGCGCGGGTGGGTAGAAGCGGTTAAAATTCTGGAGCTCTTTTTGAATGTCGGCCAAAACAACTCCGGCCTCAACATAAAGCAACTGAGTCTCAGAATTGTAACTTTGAGACTGCCACTTTTTCGTCGACACAAGAATATCGTCATCCGGAGTGGCCCCTCCAGTCAAACTTGTAAGCGCGCCTTGAATCAAAACAGGTATGCGAGGATTGTTTTTTAGCCAATGCCCTAGTTGCTTCCAGCTCTCAGGTATTAGTAAACCTTTGGCGCCATTCCCCGTGATTCCGCCTGCGTCTTGAGAAAGTTCCTGAAGAATAAATGGGTCTGTGATGATCTCTAATTTGCTAGGGCCACCAGAAGAGTCACCAGGAGAATAAGAAGTCGCATCGAGCCTTAGCGTTTTCATTCTTTTTTTATACACTGCTGGTGAGCAAATAAAAAAGGAACGAGTATGCAAACGGCCAAATGGAGTCTGAAGGGCAATTATTACGGCGGGCAATATCACCCCTGTGAGGCCGATGAACTCAACGATTGGCCAACTCTTTCCAAGTTTTCACCGGCCGATGACTCTTTTCTTTGGAAGACGAATCTTCCAGGTGGATGCAAAGACTATATTCTGAAATCGGCCAATGATGGTTTTCAGACTTGGCGGAAAACAAATTTCGAGGAAAGGAAACAAAGGCTTTTATCTTACAAAGAAATCGTGGCCGCTAGAAGTGAAGAGATTGCCGAGGCGATTGCTTTAGAAACGGGTAAACCTTTATGGGAGTCGAAAACCGAGGCCGCTGCTTTGGCCGGAAAAGTTGAGACCACGCTTGGAGATTCCTATGAGCGAATTCAAGCGAAAAACTTTCGCGAAATTTTTCCAAACACAGCAGGAGAGGTCCTCTATAAACCTTTGGGAGTCGTGCTGGTTATTGGGCCTTATAATTTTCCCTGCCATCTTCCCAACACTCAAATACTAGCGGCACTTTTATCGGGAAATTCCGTTATCTTTAAACCGTCCGAAAAAACGTTTTACTCGGCCCAACTTATGGCGGATTGTTTCATCGAGGCCGGCCTTCCTCCCGGAGTCTTTCAGTTTTACCTCGCCGATGCAGACCTTACGGCCGACATCGTGAAAGATGAGCGAGTCAATGCCATTCATTTCACAGGCTCATTAGAAGTTGGAAAGAAAATTTTAGCGAGCACACATCAACAAGTCTCAAAACTTGTCGCTCTAGAACTCGGGGGACGAAATACCTCGATTGTTTTAGAGGATGCTCATCTGGCAACGGCCTTGCCAGAATTAATCAAGGCCTGTTTTCTCAGTACAGGCCAGCGTTGTACTTCAACCACGACAATTGCAGTAGCAAGATCAATTTTTGATGATTTTCGGAAGCAGTTTATAGAGTTAGCTGAGCAAATCTGGGTCGATCATCCAATTGATTTTGAAAAGCTTCCCTTTATGGGTCCGTTAATTGATTCACAAGCAAAACAAAAATTTCAACGGCAAGTTTTAGAAATGAAGGCCGAGGGTTTTGAAGAAAATTTTGCGCCCCGACTCCGAGATGGTCTTTCTCCGGTGCACTACCAGGCACCCGTTGTATTAACTTGGGACCAGGATCAAAAGGAGCTCTCTGCATTACTGCAGAATGAAGTTTTCGGACCACTGGCGGTTTTATGTCCGATAGATTCTTTGGAAGACGGAATAGAGATAGCGAATTGCTCGCCTTATGGACTCTCCGCGGCAGTCTTTTCTCAAGATGAAAATAACTTTGCTCTTTGCCAACGAGATATTCAAGCGGGGATTATTAATTTTAATCGTTCAACGGTCGGGGCCAGTCCTAAGCTTCCTTTTGGGGGCCATAAAAACTCCGGTAATCACCGCCCTGCTGCAGTTGCAATGATTGATTCATGCGTTTCTGTCAGCTCGTGTTTGAAAATGGAGATTTCTAATGGCCAAGAAAATGTGCCAATACCAGAAGTACCTGGACTCTATCCAAATAAGGAGTCAATTTCGACTTGAGTAAAGTTTTGTAGCGCCCTACGCTCCAGAACCCATTCGATGGTGTAGGGAACTAGGAAGATTTTCTCTAAGATTAATTCTCGAGAGAGGGCCTGGTCTGGCCAATCTTCTTTTCCAACAAGAATTATTTTTATTGCAGGGCAAGCCTCTCGGGCGGCCTCTACGAATCTTCTATTACTGGGTAAAAAGTATTGTGGACCACTGACCAGAATTTTAGCGTCGTTTTGATCGAGGAGCTTTAACCCCTCTTCGACCGATGAAGTTCCTACGATTTTAATCCCATGATTTCTGAATTCGTCTAATAAGACTTGTACAATTAGGGGGTTATCTTCTACGACGATAATTTCTGCTGACATGGGACCTCCGTAGACTATTTTATAACGGATCACATATCCTAAAGAGTTGCTAAAGAGCGGGATAGCTAAGCTGCAGTTTTTTGGTCAAGAGTTTAGAAAAGATTAACCGATCGCGATCAGTAAACAATTTGACTCGAGTTATCTTAACCATTTGTAATTTTTCGGATAAACCTGAGACCGCCTTAGTAAGTGGGCAGGACAGCGAAATAAAGAGCATATTCTCGAGTGCTTCTGAAATGAAAAACTAACCTCGTTGAGGTTCCTTTAGGCACTATAAAACTTTATAGAGAAGTACGCCTTAGCTAAGAGGAACATTGTCCTAGCATTAGCATCTGTGCTAATATTGGGAGACGAAATTTAAGTTCTCAGGATTACTGAACCTAATATGAAGGGAAGAGACTGGTATTGACCCATGGATTTATCAAAAAATCGCCACGAACACTAAAACGGGAAATAGAGAAAGTGAAAAAAACTAAAAGTTGGATAGAGGAAAAACTTAAAAATCCTAGATTTAAAAAAAAATTTGAAGAAGAGTCCGACAAGCTGTCTATTGCTGAGCAGTTAGTAAAAATCCGCCTTGAGGCCAATCTTACTCAAGCAGAATTAGCACTTCGTATCGGAACAACTGCGTCGGCCATTAGTCGCTACGAAAACTGTGATTACGACCGATATGAGGTGAATACAATCCGAAAAATTACAGAAGCTTGTGGCGGCACTTTCAAAATTGTTATTTCACGGTCTGCAGCATAGGCGAAGATGGCCGACCTCTCCAGCATGAATTTTTTTCATCCACTGAACAATCCTATTGCATCCCGTGAAGCGATGCGTTACAAGGTATAAGCTTCTCTATTGAAGAAAACGTCTAAGACCTGAGTGGCGCAAACGAAAGTTGAAGGAGAATTTTCAATGAAAATCTTTTTTATTTTAATGACATTGTTATCCTGGAACAGCTTTGCTTTTACCTATGATGCCAGGTTGAAGGAACTTCCAAGAGACCTCTTAATCGTTGATACCTATTGCGCGTATATGAAGTATTTTTCCAAGTCTATCGACTCGGTAGATTATAAAGAAGCATGCGGCAAGAAGAATATGAACCTAATAGGATACTTGACCCAGCTCAAAGTGGTTAAAGATAATACTCAACAATTGAATTCTTTATGGGACCAGGTAGCAATTCACGATATCGAAGAGTCTCTTGAAATTTCTCTTCGGGTGGCCTCCCTTAATGGAACAATAGAGTTGCGAAAAATTGATAAGCTTTATGCTGATATTCATCGAGGAGATTACTCCGGTGACCATTATATGCTACTTCCAGCAAGGGCCTGTGGACCAACTCTTAGGGACAGTGAGAGCTTGGAAATTGTTGGGAATTGCGGTGTATCCTATATCGACGAAGGCATTGAAATAGGTGAAATTAGAGCGGATAAAGTCTACCAGAATATAGAAATAAGTGATTCCTATTTTATTTTCGGTAGAAAAGTGAGTGCTCCAAAACTTCGCAAAAAAGTGCACAACTACTACAAGTAAAACTGCACCATATTCTTCTAAGGGGCATGCCCCAGGCAATTGCCCTTTAGAATTTTATTATAATACCTTAACCCATTGAATTTTTTCCGATAAACCTAAAGCCGCCTGATACCAAAGACTGAAATTGCGGAAATTTTCATGACAGATTCTCATATTTTGGACCTCAAAAATGTTTCCTACTCCCACGATTCACGGGGAGTGGCCGGTGTCCGCGATTGCAGCTTGAGAGTTGCCGCCGGCAAAGTCATTGGATTAATAGGCGCTAGCGGTGATGGAAAAAGCACTCTGCTGAAACTTATTTCGGGGGCCATCGTTCCTCACCAAGGAACTGTCTCGAGAAAGGGTGAAATCTGTTTGATCGACACGATTGGTTTTGCAGGCCAGCTGAGCCTAGACGCTCGCAGAATTATTGAAGATTTTGAGATGGGAGATCAAATTGAACGTTCCCTTGGACCACTGTCTCAGGGTGAAATGCTACGATTTCAAATTTTGGAGCTTATCGGTCAAGAAGTCAGTCTTGTTTGCTTAGATGATGTTTTGTCGTCCCTTGATCCTCTTCAGCTCGAAGTAGTGATGAGGGAGTTGAAGGCCGTCGTAAAAGCCCGAAATTGCTCGATCATTATTGTCTCTCACGATGCTGAGATGCTCATGTGCCACAGTGATGAATTGTGGATTATGAAAAAAGGTCAGTTGGTTGATTCTGGTCATCCGCGAGAACTTTATAACTCCTCGAGAGTGTTATGGACTCAGCAATTTCTAGGCAGCAATAACTTTTTAACGGCCGATTGGTGTTCTAAGTCTACCACTGAAATAGAAATCACATTTCCTTGGGGAATGAAGACGTTTGATCGAAATCAATTCCCAGAAGATTTTTCGACCGACCATGGACAGATTCTTTTTTCTCTTCGTCCAGAGCGTTTGCGATTAAACCAGGATAGAGTGGTCAAGCTTCAGGCATCTTTCGTTTCCGCAGAGTTTCGAGGTGCTATCGAAAGGCTCTCGCTGGATTGCCCCCAATTTCATGAAGAGAGGCCGCTCATGGCCCTGCGTTTAGGTCCTCAGAATCATCCAGTTTCTTGGATTAGCTTTGATTGGTCAGATTTGCATTTTATTGATTTTCTTTAGCGACCGTGACCTTTAGGGTAGAATCGATTATGACTGAAAGGCTGGAGGCCGCTATGGATAATGATGCATCGTCTTGGATTTCATACCTGATACCCCTTTGCTTAGTGGCCGGTTTGGCGCTCTTCCCCGTTCTTTTAGCGCTAGCAAAATCCGACAAGAAAAAAAAATGAGCCTATTTAATGGATACCGTTAAAGTTCAAGAGAAAATCATAAATGGTCGATCGGTTTCTACTAGAAGACCTAGTTGGCTGAGGGTTCCTCTCCCTAAAGGAGACAGGTTTAAGGCGATCCGCTCCGAGCTAAGAAAAAAAAATCTGCACACAGTTTGCGAAGAGGCCCGCTGCCCCAATTTAAGTGAATGCTGGGAAGGCGGTACTGCGACGGTGATGATTTTGGGGGATACCTGCACTAGGGCCTGCAAGTTTTGTCATATCAAAACGGGAAATCCCAAGGGTTTTATTCGCAGTGAAGAAATTGTAGAGACGGCCAATATGGTTGCCATGATGAATCTCAAATATATTGTTATAACCAGCGTCGACCGAGATGATCTGCCAGATCTCGGGGCCGCTCATTTTGCGGCAGTCGTTGAAAAAATTGCTCAGGACCATCCCAATACTAAAGTCGAAGTTCTCATCCCGGACTTTCAAGCACGTCAAGAATGCATGCATACGCTGGCCCAAAGTCGACCGTTTGTGATCGCTCAAAATATTGAAACGGTTGAGCGGTTGACTCACCCGGTTCGGGATCGCAGGGCCGGATACAAACAAACACTGGATTGTTTAAAATTCTATAAAGATTTCTATCCCCAAATCAGAACTAAAACTTCTGTCATGGTTGGACTCGGTGAAACTCATCAAGAGATTCATCAGACCATGGTCGACCTGCGAGACCACGGCGTTGATATTATTACATTTGGACAATATCTTCAGCCAACACCGAGGCACTTACCCGTGAAACGCTTTTATCCACCAGAAGAGTTTGAAGAACTCAAACGACTTGCCTACCGGGTAGGATTTGAATTTGTGGCCTCGGGACCTCTTGTCAGAAGTAGTTATAAAGCGGCCGATTATCTAACGCATTTGAGATCCCAAGGCGTTGATGTTTGAGCACGTTGAAATTATTGAAAAATGCGATTGGAGTTATAGGGATTACCTCAAAGAACTTCCTTTATGGAATCAACGGGTCAAAGATAATCCCAAGTTAAAGATTTTATTTGTAGGCAATCATGATTACGCTCTTACTTTTGGGCGCGGCAATCAAAGAGGCCAGAATTCGCTTTTAGAATTTGATGCCGAGAGTTCATCCCTGCTCTTTCCTTTTTATAAAATCAAACGCGGTGGAGGATTAACTTTTCACTATCCCGGCCAAGTCGTCCTTTATCCGGTTATGAATTTGAATAAATACCGAGTCTCTCTCAAAAACCTCATGGCCCATTTACTAGAATCCCTTAAATACACTATCGATTCTTTCTTTCCAAAGGTCACTGTTCATTGGAGCTGGGAACCGCTGGGCCTATGGCATCAGCAAAAAAAATTGGCCTCGATTGGCATGGGACTGGACAGGTTTATCACCCAACATGGGATCGCATTGAATGTTTTTGAAGACTCAAAGATAACTGAATTTTTAAAATTCCAGGGCCCTTGTGGTCTTAGCGGTTCAAGTTACTCATCTTTGGATCAATTCGTAGACGTAGAGGAATTAGCAGACAAAGATTTTTTGGCCAGATTTCAAAAAAGCTGGACCTTAAAATTCTTGGAACTTTCAGGCGGTTAATAACCATTTTGGCCAATTTTCTGGATCGGCGGGATCCAATCTTAGAGCAATGCCCGGCCCCCACCTCGGACGCTGAGGACCTCGAACAAGGGCCAGTGAGAATTCTTCGGGCATTTTATTGCCCTTCTTGTGGTTGCACGGTGGACAACAGGTCACGACGTTTTCCCATTCGGTTTTTCCGCCGCGAGAGCGTGGAACGACATGGTCAAGCGTGAGTTGCTTTACCTTCAGTTCAGTCAAACAATATTGGCACTGAAACTTATCGCGAAGAAAAACATTGTTTCGATTAAATTTAACCCGGTGGAATTTTTGAAAATGAGAGAAAAGTCTCAGAACTTTTGGAAGTTTGTAGCTTTCAGAAATTGAGCGGATATCGACATCACCGTGCTCTTCGACCACTTCGGCCCTTCCAGTTAAAAAAAGAATCATTGCTTTTTGCCAGCCTACAATTTTGACTGGCGAATACCCACTATCTAGTAGCAGAGTCCGCATGAGCACCTCTCCCTTCTTATTTTAAGGGAGAAGGTGCATTCAGAGCAAGTAGGCCCTATAAACACGTATTTACGGCCGCCTCAGCAAAGCTGAAGAACTGAGCAGAGAGATTTGACTGAATCTGGTCATTTTTAGAGGCGATTTGAGCATGGTTAGAAGAAACGCCTTCGAAGCTCGCCATATCGAGAATAGACCGTCCGGAACTATCAACTACGACAAGAGTCTTTGAATCTGAATTGAGCGGAATAGAGCATTTTGGGCCTAATTGGATAGAGCCTCGAACTCCATCAAAATAGATAGTCTTTCGCAGCTTAGCCGGAACACTGGCCGAATCTAGCGACGGGTTTTGGACTAAACTAAAAAGCAAGATACTAGGTATGGAGCCTATTTCTAGTACGTCATCTTCGGTCTCTGAAGGTTCGCTAGACTTGAGCTCGTATCGCTGTCGGTCCGTGAATTTCAAAATACATTTTTTGACCAAACGGACATTTCCGATATTTATCAAAAAACGATTGGGTACACTTGAAACACAGTTCTGACCTTGGGAATGGCAACATGGATTGATATTGCATCTCACTTTCCAAAGAAACGGACGAGTTGTTCTTTTGCCCGCATTAGACTCCATTTTGTTTTTAGGCTTGCTGATTTGCTGACAAAATCGGCCATAGCGCCAATTGAAAAGTCCTCGGGTTGAATACTCTTTTTGCTTCCAACGATCCTTTGATTTTTGGGCGAAGGAATTTTGGGCAAGTGAGAGCCCAAACAGTACAAATATTTGAATAATAAAAAATTTCATCTGGACACCCTTTTGTTTAGTGGTGCCAGACTATTCCTGGACGAAAGCAAACACAATTCGGGTCAATAAAAATTTCAGAGTTGATGAGATAGCAACCAATCAAAAATATCGTCGTAGTCAGAGTTGAAATTTTTTCCATAGGGGGTCATCGGTGCCAGAGCTTTTTTATCGCTATCGACATCTCTGCTTGTGAGCGGTTTACCTTCTCCACTATACGTTGAATCCCATGAGTTATGCCCGCTCCATGCGTACATGGTCATTTTAGGCTCATAAAGACCTTTTTCTGAGCAATTTCGAATCATATTTATGATAGAATTCGTCGATGAGGATCTGACAGTCGAGTCGTCAATATTATGGAGGGCCCAAATAGGCGTATCTTTTACGTTTCTTTTACAAGCATCAGAGCTGCTAGAGATTTTTTTGGTACCGCAAACGGGAGCTGCTGCTGCAATGAGATCCCCGTATTCTTTGAGAAATAACCAAACTCCTCCCCCACCCATCGAGACTCCCGTAATATAGATTCGAGAAGTATCGACGTTGCGTTGAGATAAAACTCTGTCCAACACTTCTTTCGCAATTTTTGGATCCCAGTCCGATCTTCCACTGTAGCGACCTTTTAAGTTTTTAGGTTGTTGTGGAGAAATAAGAATAAAAGGAAAGTGTTTTCCTGCCTCAACTAACTTAGCGACGTGGCTACCTTTTTTGAGCCTCCAAAATTGTGGGGTATCACCATCTCCTCTCCAACCCAAACCATGCAAAGATATAAGAAGTGGAAAGCCGCTTGTGCGATTTTGATCATAGCTTTGTGGAAGATACTCTAAATACCCAATCGTCTGGCCATTTCCATAGGCGGATGAATAACTCACCTCTACCTGTTTTCCGTTTTCGGGCGAAGGCGAAGGTGTGGGGGTAGGCTCACTCACTATCGACGTCGCCACCGTCAAATTAAAATCTTTGGTCTCAGAAAGATTCTCATCATCGATAACTTTAATGACCACTTTATGGTTTCCGACTTGGTGCTCCCGAGGCCAAAACTCTATTGTCGCCTCGCTTTTAGATTGAGTCAGAATTCTGGAAAAAGGGACGCCAGTGACTTCTACTTTTTTCACCTCGCCATTTTGGTCTTGATAAGTAATTTTCTTGATAATTTTTTCTTCGGCCTTCATGGTGAAATTAGCAATACCATTTAGAATAGGCTTGCTTGGTTTCGCTACAACATCGACTTTTCGAGTTATAGACCTAGAAGTATTTCCAGCAGCATCACTCACGGAATAGGTTAAGGTGTAGCTTCCGACCGCAGAGGTTAAAACTTTTCCTGATATTTTAACGAGCTGAGAGATATTGCCATCGGTATCGTCAATAGCAACAACTCCTTCTTCAAGATATTTTTCATCTTTATAAAGTTGCTTTTGTGCAGAACCTTTTAACTCAATAGTAGGAGCGGTTGTATCCTTTTGGATTGCCATTTTCAAAACCCGAACGGATCGCTTAACTTCTGCTGAGTTTCCTGCAGCATCCGCTACTTGGTAGATAATGCTATAATCTCCGGCGGTGTTGGAATTTACAGAGCCTGTAAGCGATATTTGAGAAGTCAGATCGCCATCGTAATTATCGAGCGCATTGGCACCGGCTTCTATGTAGGATTTGCCATATTCTAGAAGAATCAGCGGGAGTCCCTTTAGAGTGATGACTGGCGATACTGTATCAATCGCAGTCGTAAGCTCACCATAAACTTCAATTTCTCTTATCTGACAAAATTCAGCGCTAGCCGCACATTCAAATCTAAGGTGCCGGCCGACGATATCAGAAGAGAGCGGAAGTGAAGCTGATTCCCAATCGTCAGCATCACTTTTTCGGTGAACTAAATTTAGTACAGAGTTATTATTTTGAAAAATTGATATTCCTCGAATTTTATAAGTATCATCGAGATCAATTTCAATCCATTCATCACCATTACTCACTTCGGCCGAGACAGGAGACCAAAAACGACTATCAGAATTTTTTTCTCCATCAACGATGAGTGTTGAAAGAAAATCTTGCTCCGTGGAAGACGCCATAACGCTCTTTTCTAGGGCAATGTTTTCTCCGGAAAAAACTGAAGACTCTGGATTAATAGAACCTGAAGATTCGCTTTTCATTACGATTGGATTACTTGAACCGAGAAATTCAGTACAAGAAGTAAAGGTTAATAAGAGAGATAGGGTAAGGATTTTCATTCTTCTATTTTATAGGAAAACAGAGTACCAAAAAGATATCCCTTAATAACTTAGTCTTTTCAAAGGGTTAACTGTTGATATTTGGGGTGCAACAGAATTTATTTAAAGAAGCTGCCAAAAAAATCAGGCAAAAAAAACCACTAGTCATTTATTCTCAACGACTTAAGCACTCATTCAGAATTTTCTTTGGATATATCGTAGTCTAAATTAAAAAAACTGGAGAGAAGTATGAGAGATTTTTATTTTGCGGCATCGATTGTCTTTCTTATCTTTTCAGCGGCAAGTTCAGCCAATGGATTGAAATTTAAATATTATGAAGGCCAATATGACTCTCTTCCCGATTTGACGAAGAAAACGCCTGTAGCAGAGGGAATCTCAAGCAGTATAACTGTTAATGCCTATTCTAAAAGAAGATCTGATAACTTTCTCTATGCTTTTGAAGGGTATTTGAAAATTTCACAAGCTGGAGAATACAAATTCTCTCTAGACTCTGATGATGGAAGTAAACTCTTTATTGATGACAAGCCTGTTGTAGACAATGGCGGTCTTCATGGGCGAAGGGTCGTCACCGGCAACAAGATTTTATCCAAAGGGCACAAAAAGATTCGAGTTCTTTATTTTGAAAAAAGAGGCAACCAATTTTTGAAGCTGGAATATCAGGGACCAGGAATATCAAAAAGGGTTATGGGTCATAACGAATTAGTGACCTCGCTTCCTAAAGATGACTCTAATATTGCTCCGAGCCTTACAATCTACGGTAATGAGACCCGATATCTTGATCTCACAGCGAATGCTATCTCTTTAACGTTTGCTGGAAAAGTCACGGATTCTGACGGAAATATAAATAAAATAGATTGGTCTCAAACGTCCGGACCAAACCAAGGTTCGATTATTGCGAGTAAGAACTCAATTGTGACTAAGGTGACCTTTGAGCTTCCCGGAACCTATACGTTTCGATGTATTGCAGAAGATAATGACGGGGGAACCGCTGCGGCTTCCCGGACAGTTATTGTCTACGACAAAAGACAAAACAAGCCTCAAGACCCTGGGCCTACTCTAGGGAAAATTGAAAAGCTAAAATTATCGCCCAAAGATGTTTTCCTTTTAAACGACGGAAAGTCTTCCGGTGACAGTGGTAGGCTCTTGGACCAACAAGATATTGTATTAGATCCCCTCAATGGCGACCGAGTGGCCTTGGACCCTGCTGTTTTTTGGAAATCTACCAATGGTTATCACTTGAATCACGCGGTCATTGACTTCGGTGAAGAGGTAAACCTAAAGCATATTCTTGTGTACGACACTCAAGGAGTGGGCGAAATTGGATTTAGCTCCGGTAGTCCGAGTAGCTCTAAGAAATTTAAAACCTATATCGCTGATGGCTACAAAGTCTGGCGCCAGTTAGATGTCGATGTCATGACAAGATACCTCACCGTTACCAACCAAAGCGGATATCTTGGAGTTCCGGAAATTGTACTCTATGGAAAACGCTGGAGTAATTCTCCACAAGATGACGGGCCGATCGATAGTGAGAATCCTCCGGTCGCCAATCACCCAACTCCCCAGCTACCTGAACCTTCCTCGAGTTTCGGGAGCGAAGGGCATGAGATTACTTTTAAACATGTGAATCTTTCGTGCTCCTCTTGCGATAAAGTTCTTGAACCTAAAATCGGAGGAAAATTTAATTACGACCCAAATTTCAAAGTTCCAGACGGACTTCTCTGTCTAAAGGCCGGTACTTACAACCGAGTTTCATTGGCAAATATTGAAGGAAAAGAAAATGCTCCAGTTAGAATTCGGAACTGTGGTGGGCAAGTGGTCATTAAGAGTTCTGCCAACGGAGGATTTTTATTTTCTAATTCAAAATATATCGACATCAGCGGTGTCGGAAGTGCTTCTCATTTGTATGGTATCGAAATCAATGCGCCTATTGGTGAAGGATTCAAAATACGGACCTTTTCATCTGATATTGAAGTCTCTTATGTGAGGGTCCGAACCGCCGGGACGACTGGCTTTAAATTCAAGCCAGAATATAATGGCTCAAATTTATCAGAGCTGCGCCAAGCGGTGATGAAAAACTTGCATATTCACCATACTAAAGTTGATTTTGCAGGGACGATGGAAGGTCATTATGTGGGGAACACATCTTGTGATGGATCTCATAAAGATGAACAGTACCTTTCGACAGATGCGTGGCTTGAAGACGTCGAATTCCACGACAATATTATTATCGACGCTGGTGCCGATGGAGTTCAGTTTGCCTGCATTAGAGGATTGACTCACGTTTACCACAACACGGTTTTAAAAGCTGGCGAGAGAACTTTTAATGATAGGACAGACCAAGATTGGGGGATTCAGTTAGGCCCCGACTTAGAGCTCGCGGCAGTCCACAACAATTATCTGCAGAACATCGAGAAAGAGGCCTTTCATATTAATCCCAAGGGGCCGGGTCACCATATCGAAATTTATAACAATAAGGCGATACGAGTAAAGTCCGCTGCGTATGTTAACGCCAGCGTAGCTTATGCAAACGGAACATTTACTTTAAAAGATAATGTCTTTGGACAATTCACTGTAAAAAATGGGGAGCTCTTTAGAGTTAGCATGATCAATAAAAACTCAAATGCTGGAAAAATTGAAGGCAATCTCTTTAAAGGACAGAGCCCGAAGTTTCTTATTGAAGTTGATCGGTCTGCTGAACCTCAGAAAATGGATGACTACACGAACTATATAAACGTTGGAAATTCGTTTTAACAAAAGTACTAGTTTTCGAGGAAGGGTATGAGGATCAATGCAGCCTCCATACCCAGAAACCTAGTGGGTTAAACTTTTTAGGGACGCTTGACCGCATGAACTTCTTTTCGTTCCTTAGTTAAAGTCGTGTTCTTTGATATGAATGGCATTCAGGATTGCACCGAAGTTATCTGTTTCTTCGTAGATTTTTATCGTGATCGTCCCATCAGGCCTTGGGAGAATTTCAGAAAACGTCGTCAGTCCAGTAAGGTTGTTGTGAGCATCAAAAGTGAACGACTGATTCTCAATAATATAGACCTGGTTATAACCAGCAGCGCGTACGTCAGCACCAATCGCATCTATGGAGTAAAGCTTATCGGCATCGAGTCCTGAAAATTTCAGTTCAAAATGATAGCGCCCTGACGTATTTCGTCTCCAAAACGTTTTATTTACTGAAGCTGGATAAGTTCCGTCGGTATTGATTCCAAAATCGCTAGTCGTATTTCCTGGAGCTCGGACCTCGTCTAAAGTCCAGCTAGTCGCTCCCAAAGAGGCGGGAAGATCTTCTTCATCAAGGTTAATCCATGAACTATCTAGCCCAGTGGTCGCACTTCCAGTTCGGTGACAATTGACTTTAGCTTCTTTAGAAAATCCATTGTCTTGAAGAGTTGCTGTCGAAATTTGAACCGGTGCACCAGTATGTTCATCTCCGGCACTTTCCCCTATCATCCAAACCTCATAAGATGTATTGGCAGATAATCCATCAACAAGAATGTTATGTTCAACACCGCCTACACCCGATGATTTCCCACTAGAAACAGCACCAACTCCGTTTATAATATCACTGGCACTTCGAGGGCCGGCACTCGTATAGGCCGCCCAATAAATGGTTCCTACAAGATTTAAAGTAGCATCGACTTTTATTTTTGTTTCGTAGGTCGCCGCCACAGTTGGGGCAGAAGAAAAGTTAAACGTCTTATTCCAATCGATTTGAGTACGGGAATTAAGCATAAACCAGTCGTAAATGTTGTTCGGTGTTTCCGATGTCAGTCCACTTCCATCATAAACTCTGTCCCAAGTATTATGTCCTGCTCCTGAATAAACTATAAATTTTGGAGTGAAGTCGGGCGCGCCGGCATTAATCCAGTTTATAATACTTCGGGTACCCCCAACAGTGGATCCGAGCCCTGAATCTATATCTGCAGTACCATCAGCATCGCCATGAGCAGCAAAAATGGGAATTCTTTCAATATTACTTCTAATCAATGGATCATTTATTGATGAGTCAAATGACGCAATAGGGACGATTGAAGCGATGGTATCCGGGGCTTTTGACGTCAAATGCCAAGTCGCCATCCCTCCATTACTTAGTCCTGTAATATAAATTCTTTTTTCATCTGCTCTCGGATAATGCTTAAGAACATAATCTAAAAAATCCTTCAATGAATCAATCGCGGAGGTAGTGGAAAAGTTTCCGCCAGCTTGAGGTGCAAAAACCATGAAGGGAATATCCATCCCACCCCGTAGGTCTTGAACGAGCCCAGTATTATCCAAAGTATTAAAGTCAAAAGAAGATGTTGACCCAGCGGCTGCCTCGCCGACTCCATGGAGAGCAATCAGGATAGGAAGTTTTTGTGTCGTATCAAAGTATTCTGAAGGAAGATATAGGGCCGCGCCTACAAGGTTTTCATAGCGCTGCGAAGGAAACGTGAGAATTTCTTCGAAGGTCGATGCAGTTATTGAACCGCCACTAACGACTTCAACTGTTCGCGTAACTTGTGTGGCAGGTGCTGACTCCGAATCTGTAGCATCATATGTCACAACATATGTTCCGAGCGTTGCCGTGTCGACGGTGGCCCCACCTACAGTTGCAGATGCAACAGCATCAGTGTCGTCAAAAACCTTGGCACCCAGTTCTGTATAAGTTCCACCCTGGGCAATTCGCACAATGGAATTTCCATTAAGAAAAATAGTGGGCGCTTCGTTTGATCCGATCGTAACAGAATCGGTAGAACATACACTTTGAGTGGTATTGCCTAAGCTGTCTATTGCTGTAACTCTTCCGTAATAAGTCCCTGCCGCCAGTCCATCAATGATTGTTGAATTGGAATTTGCTGTTGAACCTGTCAGTCCATGGTCAACCTCACCAGCGCTACACGCCGAATTTGTATAGGTGTGAAGTCGATGATCACTTAAGTTTGCGTCGGTAAAGGCGGTCCAGGTCACTGCGATGTCGTTACCATCAACATCTGATGCGTCAGTAAACTGAAGGTTAGCACTGTTATCGACAGGGGCCCCGAGATTTACAATAAGAGAATCAGTGGAACAAGCACTTAGAGTCGTATTGCCTGCAGAATCGATAGCGGCCACTCGCCCATAATAAGTTCCATCAGCAAGCCCATCAATAATCGTTGAATTCGAATTAGTAGTTGCACCTGTGAGTCCATGGTCAACCTCGCCTGTGCCACAAGATGAGTTTGTATATGTGAAAAGCCGGTGGTTTGCGAGATCGGTATCCGTAAATGCTGTCCAAGATACAGCTACATTATTTCCATCGGTATCAGTGGTATTTGTAAATTGCAAGCTAGCCGTGTTGTCGATAGGTCCACGGTTGATATCGATCCGCCTCGTTCCCGATAAAGAGTTGGCAGATGCTAATGCGGGCAAATCTAAACTCGCATAATTATTTGGTGAGGCCGAGGCCCGAAGGGTTACACCACTGGGAAGATAAAGCGCGTGTGTAGAAATATAGTTCAAATAACTGACTTCATCACTAGCACCAACCGTATATACGCAATTTAATGTCGCAGAAGTAGTTGAAGAACAAAGCGCTTCTTGCGAACCACTGTTCATTCCGAGCATAAGGCGAGCACTTCCGCCGGCCAGTGTAATATTTTGGTCAAAAGTGATTTCAATAGGAATTGAGTCCCCAGATTTGTAGGCCGTTCCAGCAAACCGATCCCCGTTACTCGAATCAACTCCTGTAATTATTGGAATTGTTCCGCTGGAAAGAGTGTCAATCACATGAAACCTCGACGCCGAACTTCCGTTGTAGCTTGTAAATGCGCCGCCAATCAAAATTCTTCCCGTACCATCATTCAATTGGATAATGGAATTCGCGGCGCCATTGTAGCCATTCGATGGATTAAACCATCCACCGGTGGATCTGTTTCCACTCGGAGTAAAACGAGCAATTCTGTGAGAAGTCGTTGTGGATCCAGCAACTACGGATGTAAATTCACCAACCACTAATATATATTGTCCATCGATTGTCTCTAAAACTTTTTTACTGACTCCGCCATTAAATCCTCTAGAATTCCAAGTGGAATTTAGCGAACCGTTGCTTTGTGCCTTCATTAGGCGGGTAACGGTAGTTCCATTAAAAGTTGTAAATCCGCCCGCCGCCCAAACTTCGTCGGAGCCATCTCGCGATACGGTAATACCCTGAGTATAGGAGTTTGCTCCAGCCGACCCAACATTGAATGATGTATCACGGAGACTGTCTGAACCAATCGCAATTATTGAGCCAATCTCTTCGCCTCGGTAGTTAACGCTTGAATTCCCAAAGTTTCCACCCACATAAATACGATCATTGCTTGTTGCGGAATAGGCCAAATCATTTATCCAACCACCACTGAGGCCACCACCTGAAGAGAAAGACGTATCGACATTTCCATTTGCAAAAAGCTTTATAATCCCGCCGTAATTGCTCCCTTTGTATCTTTCGAATTTTCCTCCGACATATACATCCCCGCTGCCATCTCGATCAGGAAGAATTGCGAGGACATAAACTCCTCCAACATCCGTAAATCCCGAACCAAGTGAAGGCGTACCGTCGACGGTACCATCAGGGTTTAGTCTGATAAATCCACTGCGAGAAGTTCCATTATAGGATGTGAACTGTCCCCCTACATAGATATCGCCACTACCATCGCCGACTGGAGCGATTTCCCAAACCTCATTGTTAAAGCCCGTGCCAACGCTGAATGCTGTGTCTATCGAAAGATTAGAGTTTAGCCTTACAATTCTATTATACGAGCTGCCATTGACTGTCGAAAAAGCACCAACAGCATAAATATCGTTTGTTCCATCATCGGCCTCGACAAGCTTGTTAATTGTTCCATTAAAACTAGGTGGCCCTATTGAGATATTAATTGAATCGGAGGAACACAAACTTTCTGTCGAGTTTCCGGCCGAATCGTAAGCTACAACCTTGCCGTAGAATGTACCCGAAGTAAGCCCATCTATGATTGTTGAATTTGAGTTCGTCGAGGAACCTGTTAGTCCGTGATCAACTTCACCTGTCGAGCAAGCCGCATTTGCGTATGTGAATAATCTATGATCACTTAAATTTGGATCTGTAAATGCAGTCCAAGTGACTGCGATATTGTGGCCATCGGAATCTGTTGCATCTGTGAATTGCAAATTGGCAGTGTTGTCTGTAGGTCCAGCACTATCAACTAAAATTGAGTCCGTTGAACAAACACTTTGAGTCGTATTGCCTGCAGAATCGACTGCGGTGACCCGTCCGTAATAAGTTCCATCCGCAAGTCCGTCGATGATAGTTGAGTTTGAATTCGTAGTTGCACCTGTGAGTCCATGGTCCACTGCTCCGGTTGAACAAGCGGCATTGGTATATGTAAATAATCTATGGTCACTTAAGTTTGCATCTGTAAATGCAGTCCAAGTAACTGCAACATCATTCCCATCTGCATCGTAAACATCAGTAAACTGAAGATTGGCAGTGTTATCTGTAGGTCCAGCACTATCAACTAAAATTGAGTCCGTTGAACAAACACTTTGAGTCGTATTGCCAGCAGAATCGACTGCGGTGACCCGTCCGTAATAAGTTCCATCGGCGAGTCCATCGATAATCGTCGAATTCGAATTTGTCGTTGCTCCAGTGAGTCCATGGTCAACTGCCCCAGTCGAACATGCCGCATTAGTGTAGGTAAAAAGTCGATGATCGCTTAAGTTAGCATCCGTAAATGCAGTCCAAGTGACAGCAACATCATCTCCATCTGCATCATAAGCATCAGTAAACTGAAGGTTAGCAGTGTTGTCTGTAGGTCCAGCACTATCAACTAAAATTGAATCCATAGAACAAACACTTTGAGTCGTATTGCCAGCAGAATCGACCGCTGTAACTCTCCCGTAATAAGTTCCATCGGCGAGTCCGTCGATAATCGTTGAATTTGAATTACTGGTTGCACCTGTGAGTCCATGGTCAACTGCACCCGTCGAACAAGCGCCATTGGTGTAAGTAATTAATCTATGATCGCTTAAATTTGCATCGGTAAATGCAGTCCACGTGACTGCAATATCATCTCCATCTCCATCATAAGCGGCAGTAAACTGAAGATTGGCAGTGTTATCGGTAGGAGGAGTTCCATCATAAATTCGCGATAAAATGTTTGAAGCGTTATTTCCAATCATGCCAGCATTCTCAGCTACGCCAGCCGGGATTTGAGCCGTCACAGCGCCATCTCCACTAGGCGTTACATCGAACGTAAATGTTATATTATCGCCGGTGGCAAGATTTGAAGCGGTCCCATTGCCTATAGTAATCTCACTTACCAAAAGACCTGACATCACTTCGCTAAAGGTTGCAGTTACTGAAAAAGGGGATGAGTTCGTTACGGCGGCAGCAGCAGAGCTCAAAGTTACCAATGGGGTGGTGCCTGAATAGGCCGTCGTTAATTGAACAGCTGCTGTGTTTCCATTTCCAGCGGCGTCATTTGCGAGATTCTGAGCGAAGTCGACTGTAATTGCTCCAGTTGAAACTGGAGTGAGGTCGAATGTATAAACTTGATTGTTCGATGTCACCAAATTGGAAATATTTCCATTTGCAATCGAAAAATCTCCAGCCCCCACACCTGTCACTGGTTCAGAAAAGGTTGCTGTTACTTGAATATTTGAAGTCGTAAAAGGATTTGTCGCGGACGTTGATAAAACAACACTAGGCCGAATACCATCAATCACAAGAGCATGAAGTGTTGATAGTGAAAAATCTGATCCAACATCTGGAATAATTAAAAGTGCAGAATCTAGACTCCCATCACGGTTTAGAGTGTCACCATTGAGTGCAAATGATGATGATGAGAGGTGAGAGAGATCACTACTAAAATCGCCAGCTTGAATTGTGTAATTAAAGACCATCACATTAGCATTTTCGATCATACTAAAAGAGGCCATCCTATCACTGGCCCCTGTCTCCAATTGAAGCGTAGATGCCGTTCCTGAATGGTCTAAATCTTTAGAAAAATGTGCTTTAATTGAAATCGTTTGACCGATTCCATAAAGACCGTCTGCAGTACTAGATGTTATTTTTTTAACAAAGGGATTCGTATTATTTATCGAAAGCAATCGATTATAACTAAGGGAGCCAGAAGTCCCGGGTAGTGGGAGAAGAGTAGGAACATCGAGACCTGATCTGTCTCTTATTACGGCGTCATCTGCAATTTTTAATCCGGCGGCCTTATATTTAAGAAGTGAAGTGTCATCGCTAGATCCTACACTATAGAGAAAGGTTAACTCGGCTGAATCGTTTCCAGAAACCAGCGGTGCACTCACCTCTTTTCCATCAAGCTCTAGGATGAGTTCAGCATTTCCGTTGACCGTCACACTCTCGGAAAATTTGACGACGATGTAGATATTGTCGCCATCAGAATAACGACCATTCTGTTGAAGAGAGGTTACTTCCGTGACTCTAGCGCTCGAAATACCAAGCGATCCTTGATTATTAAGTGCATTGAAAAAATCAGATGGTTTCCCACAAGAAGCGATCAATGCTAAAATACAGAATAATGTCGGTATTCGAGAAATCATGTAGTAGAATTTTCTCATAGGACCCCGCAAGCCTATAGAAAAATTTAATTAGAGCTATAGATCATTGATTTTAAAGGGAAAGGCGAAAAAAATTGTTTAGTGGGAGATGATTGTAATTCAACTGAACTGCCTAGATATCAAGGCGATAAACAAAAAGTTCCTAGGATATGAGGATGGAGAACTACTGAACGGTATTGATCCAATTTGAGCGCCGAACATCTAGCATGAACTCATGGACACTAGCAGATGAATAAACTGCCGTATCCCATAAGGCGGACGAATGACCTAAACCCGGATGTTCGACTAAATTCATATTTGAAGAATTGTTTGGGCTACAGCTACCAGGGATAATCACGTCTTTTGTACGTGTCCATTCATAAAGGCTATGCGAATCATTGGCCCCGGTGTGTACAAATATGGGTGCAAATCGATACTGACAGCGAAGCGAGCTATTGCCGTTCGCAGCGACCGGAACAAAACCGGCATAAATTGTGTCTCGATATTTTTCAATGATTTCTTTGGTGGCATAACCTCCTGCACTAAGTCCAGTCACTACCACCCGGTCAGAATCCATTTTGAACTCTTTCATAGCATTTTTTACAAAGCGGTGAACTCTATCGCCGTCCAACCAACCGGCGCCGCTATTACCAGCGGGCGCAAAATGGGGCGCCAGTACTATGGCCTCAAAGTTTTGCTTCATGGAAGTCTTATTCATTTGCTTAATGAAGCCTTCAGGAGAACTTCTCACCGCCGAATGGTCTGTTGTTAAAATTTTTCCACCAGCACCATGAAGAGAAATAATAACTGGAAATCGTTCTGATAAATTATCATTGTAGGAAGGCGGTAAATAGACACCAGACGAATACTCAGCTGAGAGCTGCGGGTAAATAGTACTAGTTTGACAGTTTGATGGTCCCCTGTTTCCTGTATATGTGCTCCCGTTAATCTTAATTTCTCGAATCCAGGTGTTAGTCGCACTATCTCTACAAGCAAATCGTATTTTTTTTGTAACGAGTGCGGGAGAATAAGTTCGGATAATCTGGGGACTACTAGCCCCTGTTATATTTCCGCTGGGTGTAGAGACAAAACAACCACCGTCATTTGCAAGGATTTCAAAATTAGGCCAACCATAATTTCCATCGCTTTGCCGTCCCATATGAAACTCTAACGAAGAAACTTCGGAGACATTTTGTAATTCAATTTCAATAAAGTGATTTTCCCGGCAACGCATGTCCAGGCGTGAAGTATTTGCTAGATCTCCATCTTTTAATTCTGCAAGACTACCACCCAGTTCGCTCGAGGCAAAAATTGTGGCTGAGGTCATAAGGCTTCCACTTGCTGGGGCCGGAGGAGGAGCAGGCTGGACGACAATTGTTCGCGTTGCTGTGCCAATATTTCCAGCTGAGTCAATCACTGAGTAGATGCGATTATAACTACCAGCAATAGCTGTGTTTACAGTTCCAGTTATTTGCAATTGACTGGTTAAGTTCCCATCAACATTATCTATAGCTGTCGCACCATCCTCGGTGTAGGTCGCATTCAGTGAAATAGACTTTGTCGTTTGCCCAATCAAAGTTACGACCGGGGACTGGTTATCGACTGGAGGCGGGGGAGAAGCTGATTGAACGATAATTGTTCGCGTTGCTGTACCAACGTTTCCAGCAGAATCAGTAGCTGAATAAGTGCGAGTATAAGTACCTAAGGTGGCGGTGTTCACAGTTCCTGTGATTTGGATCTGGGAAGTCATATTGCCATCGATATTATCCAAAGCAGTTGCGCCAAGTTCAGTATAGGCTGAATTTCTTTGGATGGTATTCATGGAGGCGCCTATCAAAGTCACTAGTGGCGCCAGAATGTCATCAATAGGGGGGAACAGGCTCAACAATCTCTGGAACGAAAGGAGCGCCGCCGCTATCAACCTCTCCTGGTGAAATAGATTTTGCCGTCGAACCAATTGAAATTTTACTACTCGACTCTTCAACACACCCACTAAATGAAAATAAAAAAAATAAAATTGCCACCCCAAGATGAGATCGCCTTAAAGTAGGTACACAAATATTCGAGGAAAAAGCCATATAACTTATGATCACTCCCCTTAATTACCAAGCCGCCTGATATTCTAAAAATCTCATTTCAAAGCAATATTAGGCATTTAACTGAACCGGCTTTTTGACACAATTGGACGCAAGTCATTCATATCCAACAAAAGTTGGCGCTAATAAATAGACGCCTAACGGCCTTGTGAGAACAACCAATCCCACATGTCTTGATTGTCATAGGCCCTATCCCAAGAATTATGAGATGAATCGGAATAGATAGTCATTATTTTGTGAGTTGTATGATCGCTAATCGCTTCTCCTGATTGCCAACTCCATTGGGTTCCATTCCAGATGTTTGTATGGGTTCCAGTTCTTCCAGGATAGCCTGTAGAACTATCGACTCCCCCAGTCGCGCCCGTTAAGTGGTCAAAAGTATCGTCGCTGGTTACCACTCCGTCATCGATACTATGAAATGCCCAGATAGGAGTGCCCGAAAGATTTTCGGACCGAGAACTTCCAGCGGCACCACAAACTGGAACAATCGCCGCTACCTTGGATGAAAAACTTTTAGAGAACTCCCATGTTCCCCCACCACCCATACTAAGGCCTGTAACGTAGACGCGATCAGGATCAATCCGGTAGTGCCCAATTGCAAAATCAACAAATGTATTAATATTTCCTGCATTCCACCAGGTCGGGGACTGAGGAGACACAACAACTGCTCCAAAATGCTTCCTTCCTTGGTCGATCATTTCTGGAAGCCCGTTCGTTAATAAGTCAGCGAGATCACTCGTTCCATTCCCTTGCTCACCTGCACCATGCAAGAAAACAATTAAAGGGAAATTGACTGAGGCGTTGTCATAATAACCACCGGGTAAGTACTCATGGTATCCATAGTTTGCAGAATTACTCCCAAGCTGTTTTTCAGTCTGCACCCCAGAACTAAAAGTATTGACTGCTTGAACATCAAAACTGCGAGACACCGATTGAGGAGCGTCATCGGTGGCCGACTAAGCTCACTCTTGTGGTTTGGAATGCGTGCGCGGCTAAAGGGGAAAAACTAAATCGACCCAAGCCATTTCCTAAGTCATTGAAGGTGCCAAAAGATGGCAAATCGTTAGCAACTAAACTTATTGTTGAATTTCCATCAGGATCTGTGACCTGTATGTCGAAAGTCAGCGTGTCATCGACGATTATATTTTTATTTGCGATAGCAGGAATGACTGGCGGATACTTATAATTAGGATTGTTAAATGCATCTATTTGAAGACCATTAATATACCCATAAGAAGCGCCGGGACCTTTTTCAATATTGAGAGTAATTTCTCCCAAATCATTGGGGATAAGATCTTCCAGCACCGCCAGGTCAGTCAAGTTAAACGAAGCATTTATACTAGATGTATTTGAACCAACCGAGAAAATTGTCGTGCGATCGCCGCTTCCATTTCTTGAGGCCATCATATGAAAATCGTAAATCTTTGCTGGGTCTAATCGTGAAACTAATATGCTCATGGTCCCTGTATTAAAGTAATAGGACTCTTGCATAACGAGGTTAGGAAAGCTTCCGCTACCCTGCATTCCGGCACCGTTGCTTCCAGAAAAGTTGGTAAGAAATTCTAATTGAAGTGAATTTTCGGACGAGTTCTGATCAGCTATTCCTAAAATGACTCGGCCGCTCGAAGGACTTCCCTGGGTATTGAACCATGGGCTGGGAGCAACTGATGTACTTGAAAAGTTAATAAAAAAAGAAGTTAGAAGAGGACTTGGTGGTGGACTAACTATAGTCACAGTACGAACAAGCTCCGCTGCGCTATTGCCTGAGCTATCTTGAACATTGTATCTTAGTTGATAAGTTCCGATTGTAGACACATCAACAACTCCAGAAATGGCGATGAGGCCAGAAATATCTCCATCAACAGCATCTACCGCGGTCGCCCCAGACTCAGTATAAGTAGAGCCAACTTCAATGTTGATATTCGCTTGACCTGATAGAGTCAAAACAGGAGGAGTAATATCTGGAGTTACAGAAACGGGTCTTACTCGCACAGTTCTATTGACAGTAACGGAGTTACCCGAGCTATCGGAAACGCGGTATGTGATACTGTAGTCTTGAGCAACCATCGGATTAATGGTCCCCTCTATCACTATTTGCGAGCTTAAGTCGCCATCAACATCGTCAATTGCATCCGCTCCTAATTCAACATAGGCTTCACCGTTGTCCAAAAACACAAGTTGCGCTCCATTGAGCGTCAAAACTGGGGAGACAGAATCTAATGGAGTCTTAGGAGTTTCGCTCAGATTTCCTGACTGTGCCGGCGGCCCCGAATTGATGGCAAATGTCGAATCATCTGCACCCGGCAGTTCAATACAAGATTGAAATCCCAGAATCGAGAAAAAAAAGAGAATTGAGATTAATTTCATCTTTAAGGATTATAAAACAGATAACCGAGTGGAGGGATTGAGATTTAATGCTCTATAAATTCGAGGCCTTATACTCTAGTCGAATAAAATTGGAAAAAACAGAACCTAAAATTGCCAACAAGTTGTTGCAAACTCAATAAATATTCTTGATGAATTATTAGTACAAAAGGGAACCATAACTAAAATCACAAAATGACACTCTTCTAAAAAAAAAATTAACCAACTTTAGTAATGACGACCAAGTCTAATTGATATTCTTAGAATCAAATCAGAAGGCGGGCTATCCCACCCCCCTGATTCTCAGAAACTTAGATTCTACTGGACAACCTCAACTATTAAGATATTCAAGTAAGCATAAACAGAACCGGCCTTAGGCGAGACGGTAAACGATATTTCTCCATTGCTATCGGCCACTAACCCATCTATTCGGGCAGTATTAGCGATATTAGATGCTGCGTCTAGCTCAACCGATTGACCTTGTGATGTGTAAATCGCTTTGCGATCAGAACCAACAATCGACCGACTTCCAAAAAACTCTAAATTAACGATTGCACCAACTGAAAGGTCTTTTACCTTCAAGTTTACCTGGGCAGTCGTGTAGAGAAATGTTTTCATAGCGTTTGTTGGAAAAGGTCCTTGCCCGTTATTACTCATCCCTGATTTATTTGTCCCAAATGAGCCACTATGGGAAACCTTCACAATATCGATATTTGAATTTGCTCCATTTTCATCGACCAAATTATCAATATTGCCGAACGCTGGATTAAATTCATTCCAGCCTGGAGTGGGCGTTGGATAATTACAGCAGCTAAAAATATTAACTCTATAAGCGACCACGCTACTTGGAACAGGGGTCACAGAGACAGTCAATTGTTGAGAATCACTCAGCTCACCATCGCTTACTGTAACATCGAAAGTATAATCACCTGCCGACGCCGTGGCAGCATCAATCTGCAACATAACCGGAGAGGGCGATGTCTCACTAAGAGTCACAAAGTTTGGGGCATTTTGCAGCGAGAAAATTAAGGTATCACCGTCGGCATCGTGAGCGCTAATCTGAGAGTTAGACTGTTGGCCTTCCTGTACTGAAATATTTGCAATCACATTGAGCTCTGGGGCCCTGTTGGCCGGAGCTTCAATCGTTCCGGGAAAGATTGAGGACAGTGGAAGAGCAGTCTTTGTTATAGAATCTGATGAAATTTTTACTGTAAGGATTTCTCCCCCATTTCCAGAGCCTTCGAAATATTCAATTCGAAGATCATGTAACCCAGGCGTGAGAGCTAGCTGTCCGGTCACCTCCTGTGCTGAATGGAGTCCGTCATTATTGACGACCACATTTTCGTTTACCAATAAACGTGAACCATCATCGGAATTTAGATAGAAAGTTATGGACTCTCCTCGCTCGATAAGAAGTTGCGTCTCATAAACAAGACCGAAATTTTGAGTGACAGGATTTGATTGAGAATTTTGAGCTAGAACATCACTATTTAAACCAATGGACTGAATGGTCCCATTTTTCTCGATAGAGATATTTTGGAAATCTGGTAAAACTGTCCAGCTACCAAGGTAAGTTGCGAAAGCCAAACCATTTGTTGTGGGGAGTGACGGACGCTGAAACATTTGAATAGAAAAGGCCTCGGTCGTGGAGTTTTGTCCATCGCTTGCATCGACTAAGACACTGAATGTTCCCGAAACGTTTGCGTCTGCAGCTATAGTAATCGTTTTTGCTACCTCATCCAAAGTGACGAAGGGAGGCGCGCTCTGCACGGAGACGGTGACAGCGTCACCTTCTGCATCCGATACAGAATAATTCAGGACGAAAGTCTGCCCAGATAAAAGTTCTTCATTCTCAGGCAAGGTTAAAACTGGAGCTGTCCCGGTATTCCCCGTGGTATTCGAATTCTGATATTGAAGAAACCAATCATAGAGAGAAAAACTTTGGCCTTGAAATGTAAATGCATCACCTCGTAGCGCCGGCTGCCACGTACCGGAAACATGCCCCAGACCTGGAAAAAGAGTTAAGTGTCCCGTGCCGCCATTATTGTTGAGACGGTTAATAAAATTATTCATACTTCCATAGCCATCACTTTGACCCATGAATCCCCAGGCGGGTGTTCCTACATAGTGCTGCTGAATGACAGTTGTATTCTGTTCTGGCCAGGTGGCCATGGGCGCTATTGCTGCAATATTATAGTTCCCTTGGGGCATATAGCGCTCGATTGCATCTCCCCCAGCACTCCAACCCGTCATATAAATTCGGTTCATATCTACGGGATATTGCGTTTTCACGATATCGATTAATTCATCAATATAGGTATAAAAGGCGGCGGAGTACCATGAATATCTAGTCTGCGGCGTTACAATGATAAAATCTCTTTCAGTAAATTGATTCTGAGCAACGAGGTTTGGAATCCCTTCACCCTCCATTTTGTTAACATCAATCGTTGTTGCGTTGTGATTTTGTCCAAGGCCATGAAAGGCCAATAATATAGGATAGGACACTCCTGGTTGCATATTGTCTGGGGTGTAGACTATGTAGCCGGCCATGAAATTTTGAATTGCAGGAAATTGATGACCTTGATACACGGTTTTCGTCATCGAAAATCCGGTGATGGAAACCATCCCTAAAAGCACTATCCATAATTTCCATAACTTGAGGTTGAACATCCATATTCCTTGTTGAAATTTTTAAAGAATTACTTTGAAGATATGGTTGTCGATTCTAGTATGGCCGTCAAAAGGAATAATAATCCACATTCACCTTGAAGGATTCGATTATTCCCTCGGATTATCCAATACCCTTTTGAACCTGAAATTGACGCTCGGCCAACGGCCGTCAAATATCTGCACATTTCTAATTCTTACGCAGTGGCCAACACACCTCTAAACCGGCACTAAGATTGCAATATATTTCCCCTATGAAACAATCTTTTTTATCTATCGCTTCTATTTTCGGGCTTTTTTCAAGCTTCATTGTGTACGCGGAGACAGCCCCCCAACCTTTTCAAGAAACTGGTAAGCGTAGAGATATGCAGCATGTGGCGCTTAACTTTGAATATAAACAAGACCGAGGAATCAAATATTCTCAAAATGAATTAGCAAGATTTATTCGGAAACAGCGCCGAGTTAATCTCGGGGCTCAATCACGAGATATTCCCCTTCCCGATGCCTACCCAACGGAGCAGACCTATTCAAACTACATGGCCAGGCGGATCCTTCAGCATGCGAATGACGCAGGAATAGATAGCTACACTGCAGCGGCACTATTGAATCAAGAGTCAAAATTTCAGCAAGGAGCGCTTAGCGAAACGGGTGCCGCCGCAGTTGCCCAATTTACGGCAATTGCATTTGAAGAAACAAACGATCAACTCTTTATGCGCAAATCCAACGGAACAATGTTTAACACTGGTCTCTATTTTGTTCGCCTTCAAAAGAAATTTACTGAAAGTGCACCCAAAACGATTATCCCCTCTCCGGTTCTGTGGAGAAATCGCAAGAAATTTGGTGAAACCGACTTCGTTAACGTATTTGGAGAGGTCCAAGGTAAAAAAGAATTCCGTGAAGCGGCTCACTATCTTATGAGAAAACGAAATCTTAAGAGTTCTCCTGAAGCGATATCAATGCTCGACTTTGACCTAGAAAACCCAAAGAATGAGGCGCTAGCGAGTTCATCAGTTTTTAAAAGCCTAGCTGAAAACGAAGAGAACGATGTCGCGTCTCCCAAGCTTTGGACGCCGGTCGCTAAGCTAGCAACAATGCACGATACTGAGTTGGCATTGGCTCAATTTTTTATTCTTTTGAAAACAAAACTCGTCGTTGGACTAAGAGACTACCAAAGAAAAGTCTATTGCGAGGAGAATCCAACCTATTGCGAATACCTCTCTCCCCTTCGCTATAAAATTATATCCACAAATCAAATTAAAAAAACTTTTGCGTTTGATATTGAAGCTCAGGCCATCACCTCAGAACTCAATAAAAATGCTGCCGAATATGTTCAAGATGATGAGATCTTAAAACATATCTATAAAGCAGCAGTCAGTGTTTACAATGGCGCTGGCGGAGATGAACAAAAAAATTATGAAGAAGAAGTTCCCCGTATGGCCGAGCAATTATATCAAGAACAAGCTGCTCCTATTCAAGAGAGCTTGGTGGCCTGCCAAAATGTCGCCAACAGCTTGCTCATGGAAAAAGGGATTCCAGGAATAGATCTTATCAACTATCCAATTAATAAAACTATTGCCGCAAACCTGGGACTCGGTGGCTATACAAAAGAACAGCAAAAAGCGCTTCAACAAAAACGGCGCTCAGGCCATTACGCCCCTCTTCTACCTAGTCAAAATGGTGCCTATAAAAGAGTTCTTGCCGGGAAAATTGAAGGCCTAGGTCCAGATCCCATCGCATTGGCGGCGGCCCAGCCAGCAATGGCAAGCTTAAAAAGTGTTCCGCTTCCAACTAGCACCGATATCGAACCTTCAATCGAGGTGCCAATAAATGTGACTGAAAACCCAGCGACTCAAGAAAAAATTGCACCCGAAGTGCTGGTTCATTTACTGCGAGATGCACTTTCTTCTCCTTACACAACTAAAGAAGAAAAAGATGACATTCGAAAGACACTGAAAGATATGGGAGTTTTAAAATGAAGTACGTAGCGATATTTTCTTTCGTGTTTCTCTCTTTCTCTGGGAACTCATTTTCTCAGACAAAATTCCAATCGATGAGAACCTTAGGGACGTGCTTTAGCTATTGGCACCAATCAAAAGAACCGCTTAAACAGGAAAAAGAAAATGGCACTTTCACCGTACGAAACCTAGATGGACAAGTTCTCTGCCAAGATCGTCCAACAAGAAAAAAAATCAGTAAAACTTTTTTTACATCAGCTTATGAAAAAAAAATGAGAACTCTTCCCCAAGAACGATATGCCAAAGCAAATGGACCTCACATCGTTTGCGGGAATCATGATATTAAGCTTGTGATTTGGCCGGTTCCTTCTACAGGTCCTGCAATTGTAGAGCTTTATTCTAAGGCCTCAAGCGCAAACCCCGAAGAATTTGTCTCACTTGCTTCCCCGTTTGACGTAGCTGCTTCTAGAACACTGACCAGATACTTTCCTGGCCAAGGGGATGCTGGTGCTAAATTTCAATACGGAGAGAAAGAAATCGACAAATTCTCTTGCCCATCGTTTTTTCGAAAATATTTCAGGGAACTAAAACGAAAGAATAAATCAGAGCTTTATGGAACCATTCAAACTATTGAAAAAAATCTATCGGACGATCCATTTCTACCCTTAACCTCAAAACAGAAGCGGGAATTGGCAGCAGTCCAATTCTCTCTCGAAGAAAAAAACAACGAAGGCACGCCAGGAAAGTATGAGAAAATCGTTCGCAAACGACTTCGTCTCTACGCCGCCCCTAAACAGATAAGGCGGGCCATCAGTCAATAATAGAAATCACTGACAGGGTGTTTCTGCAATTCGGTAGTCTGCAGTGGAAACAAATGAGCTTTCTACCTGTGCTTTATCGAAAAACGTAACCTTTATATCAGGCTCTTGCCCACCGTAGAATATCAGTTTTTGCCCTTGTAGATATTTTTCTTCGTAGGCATCTGCTGGGTTGGTGATGACTTTTCTGATTAGCAAAATACCTTTACTCGTCATAGCGACGGAATCTTTACTATACTTAGTAGAACAAACTTCTCGCTTTTCAAATATCTCAAGGTTCAAACCAAGTCGGTCATAACCCAAGAGATACTCAAGTAGCTCATCGGTGTTTTGCCCTTCAATTAAAACAAAGCCATTTTTCAATTTATCAGCGAGAACTTGGCTCGAGGATTCAGACTCTTTCGATTTTTTAGTCCAAACAAAAAGAGGAAGGTCTTGTAATTCATCGCCCAAGTCTTGAATTTCCAGTTTTGGGTGAGATTCTAAAAAAGAGCGGGCAACAAAACCGTCGTAATTAGAAGGTTGAAAAATTTTGCCTAAGATAATGGGGTCTCTCTCCGGCCTTCCGAGTGAAATATGCCACTGTTTTTGTGGCAGACCGGTTCCGACTGAAAAACTGTAAGGAGAAAATTCTTCAATGATAAACCTATCGGATTGCTCATCAATCACAAGAACTTCATTGCTATCGTTTTGTGTAATCCTTGCAATAGGAACAATATTTTGGGAAAATTCGCTGTCTCCAATTTCAATCGAACCCATTTCGAAGTCTGGGATATCGCAACTAAGAAGCAAGACTGAAAAAACGAACGCAAAAAAACTTTGTTTGATAATATTCATGGCAAATCCATCTCACAAGACATCGTTATTTCCTAGCCCTACTTCGAAAAGACTGTAAAAAACACAGTTTTTTTGGCCCAAAACATCTTACAAGTGTAGCCGAACGCTCGTATGCTCTTTAAAACTATGGTTCCATGAATATTGCGGCAATGTTGTTTATTTTGGTTCCAGCGTTTTCCCAGGCCCAGACCAATAGGTCTTCCCTCTATGACGTTAACCTTCGCCCCTATCCAGCTGCAATTCATTCTGTGAATTCCATTGAAGCTCTGCGGATGAAGCTCCATTTTCGAAGCAGTGAGGACTTGGACCTCCTTCAAGCGATGGAGCTCAGCGAGCTTAGAGAAGTGGCCCTTAAAAAACTCAAGATCAAAGATGCACTTAGGTCCCAAGGTCTAAGCGCTGAAGAAAAAGATCAATTACCACCTCTCATTGATATCGATTTTTTTCTGGATGGCACTCTTTTGTTACGAGACTGGCTCAACGCTGGCCTAGATAAAAGACTTCAAATCCAGTGGCTCCTTAGAAAACATGAATATATTGAAAGACGACTCAGACTCAGCTCAGAGTTTCTGCAGTCTCTAGAAACAGAGCTTGCGGATAACCTCAAATCCCATTTTCAGTCCCATCTTCTCGAAAGTCTCAAAATCTATCCCTCACTCTTGACCACACTTCAGCACCTCCAAAATTCAATCATCGACCAGGCCCGCGCAGCAATCAGTCTACACGTTTCAACTGGTTCTAAAGAGATTTTACGCGGACTCCCTGTTTTAGTTGAGGATTATCTCGCCAGCTTTTTTGTCCCTTCTGTCCTGCAAAAATTTTATCTCTCTTTGGGGCCGATGAAATTCGTCGAAGAAATTTCTCCAGAGTTACTCTTATCCTATTTCAAAGTGCACAAATCGTTTTATTACCCAGACCTGGCGGGAAATAGCGGAGCGCCGTTAAGAATTTTATCTCGGGAAAAAATGGTTTTGAATTTAGAGGTTCTTAAACAAAATCTTTATGGCGAAAGGCCTCTCAGTTCGCGAGAGCAACTTCTCCTTATGGCGAGCTCTCCATTGCTTTATTATAATAGCGGTCGAAAAATCCCCATGAATCTGATCCTCTCAAAGCAGACCGATCAACTGGGCGCCTACCGAAAGGTCTTTCATGAAATCATCTCGGTTCGAAAAATAATGGCGTCTTGGGGGGCCGATACGGATAAAAGACTGCTCAATAATCTGATGGTTAATTGGCTAGAAGGCGCTAATTTATTTGATAACAAAACGGTAAAAGAGCAGAAAAAGTTTTTCATTCGAGCTATTAAACAGATGACTCCTACATTTTTCAATCACAAAAATATCAGCGAATCGAGTGCCTATAACGCTCCATTTAGACGAGAAATTAATAGGTGGTTGAAAACCGGAAAAGGAAAATCTTTAGATATTCACCACTTAAGGAAGCTTTCGCTCCATTGCTATCTCCGATTTCGAGCACTGGTCGCCTTGTAAGAACTACAAGCTCCCTTTGCTTAGGCCTGCCAGAGTTCTCTGAGTTCCATTAAAACAGGCCATGGCCCGAATTTCATTGTTAATGATAGCGATTTTTTTCTCTCACAAAACGCTCGGTCTTGATCCTTGCATAGCCTTTTCAAAATTTGGCTGGTCCACAAGTGCCGATCACCTTGAACGCTTTGCTGAAGAACATATGCATTCCAATTTTAATCAGCCTCTCGCCTACCAACATCGCTTAATCTTAAAGACTTGTTTGGATAAACTCAAAAATTCCAATTCGGAATCCAATCCCCTCGATTCTTTTGCAGAACTAAGCACTGTTTTAATTTTTGAAGGAATGGATCCTTTTGAGCTGTATCAAGACCTTAAAATCATCAGCGAGTATCTATCGAGCATTCAATATGAAAAAACCCTCAATAATTATCAGAGAGAGTTGCGTCACTTTTTTAGACGTATCCCTAAAGCAGCTCTTCGAGGAAATTTCTCAAAGCTTCAAAAAATTTATCCGAAAGTCTTTGAACCTTTTTCAAAGAGAATTCTCAACCAGCTTCCGGCGCTCTTTTTAGCAGACTTCATTGGCCTTCAGCATAGCTATAGAGAACAAGAGCAGTTTCTTTATCGCAAAATTTTTGCGCGTGATTTTCATAAGGTCTTTTTAAAAACTTATCGCGATTTTTATTTTTCCTGGATAGAAAAAGAAAACTTCCCCCTTTTCCACAGACTAGCAACTTCACCGACTTCTCAGTTGAACTTACCAACGACTTTTTTTCCAAGTCATCCTCGTGAAAACCTCCAGAGATATTTGAATTCTTCTCATAAAATTCAAGACTCAATGGCCTTTCATCAAGACGCTCGCTATCTATCGGTTTTAGGAAGCTCCAAAGATTTCCATAGAGTTTTGTTCAATATGGTTCCTCATCTTAGTGAGAAGTATTATGAAAAATTTCACCCAATCCTGATTCAAACTCTCCCGGAAGGAGCAGACGAAAACTGGCGCTTCTTTTATTTTTTTGAAAAAGTTCACGGGTTTGTCACTGAAGATGGAAGGCCATTATTCTCCGGGTTTGTGAACTATTTAGAATTTCTCAAAAAAAACGAGCCACAGTATTTGACGATGGAAATGCTTCCTTTTTTAAAGGATCATCTTATAAAATTTCTCTCCTTCGAAAAAGATTCGTGGTGGTACTCAAAGGCAGACCTAGCACCTCTAGGATATTTCTTGAGAGATCATGGTCCAGAATTAAATAAAAAGTTTCGCAAATTAGTTTTAGATTCCGCCTCTGGGACTGAGAAAGCGTCGTACCTAAAAGAATTTGGAAGAACCAAAAAGAACATTTACCTAGCATCTCAAAAAAACAAGCGACGCCGTTGTTGGTTTTTTTTCCGCTAGCAATCGATATTGGCAAATCCCGTTTTTCGGCAACTCGGATCCGAAACAGGCGCGACCGCTGGAAAAACAACTGCCGGTGCCCCTAGGTAGTCAAATATCACGTCCAAATGTAATCGCCCTCCTGAACCTGCTCCATCGCTGGTAGTGCAATTCCCAGCGGCCGCATTTGCTCCGCCTGTGGCATCAAAAATAAATTGCCCTTGGTTATCAATTTTCAAAAATCTTGCGAGTAATGAACCACCCGCACCAGAACCTGAATGAAATCCACTCACTTCATTACTTGAAACTCCCCCAGAACGAAGAATCAATTGAGCGCCGTTTTCTATTTTGAGGTTTTTGGCATAAAGCCTCAATGCGCCTCCGCCATCGCCTATCACTGATGAGGAATTTGCTCCTCCTCCTCCGCCTAAAAAGAATTTATCAAATAAACAATTTTTTTCTGGATCCCCCAAGGCCCCGCAACCGTATTCTGTTCCCATGCTGATGCCGCCTTCTGGGCCAGCTCCCAACTTGGCGTGACCTCCCCCACTTCCGCACATTCCATCACTTCCACCACCATTGCCTAAAGATTGAATCCCAGAAATACTTTTTCCGTAGTGGCCATCACCAACTTGGTCTCCACCTGATGCTCCAGAAAATCCCATTCCCGAAAGATCAATTTCAGAAACGCCCGTTCCGGAAACATTAAAGTCTTCTGAAATAAGGAGCGGCATGACCCCGCCTGATAAAGTTGAGCTCGAATGATCAAGCGGTGAACTTCCCCCTAAATAGAGCCTACCTCCAGAATTGAGATTGAGGCTGGAAAGCTGAGGGACACGAATAATTTGAACGCGGCAAAAACTCTCGATTGCTCCACTACCAACTAAGGAATTGCCCAAGAATACTGAATCATCAAGATTTAAAAATTTCTGTTTTTTTGGTCTCAGGGTGAGAAAACGACCAGTTGTATCTTTGAGCTCAACTGTCGCCAGTGTTGAGTCGCCCACCGATAAAGATTGGCCGCAAGAATTATGATTAGGATTATAGCTTTGGGTAAAAATCTCCCCACCAAGTTTGGCGATGGGAAAAGAGAAAGGACTCTGCGTATGATTAGAAATTTGATCTAAAGTGTTTGAGGCAATATTGTAGGCAAACAATTGCTTTTGTCCGTTTTTCAATGCCCAGAAGAACACTTTTGATCCAGCAACTATCAGGTTTTCTGGATTAGAACCGATGGCCCCGAGTTCAATATCTGCGGCCAAGACCGTCCCCGCAGTAGTTCCATCGGTGCGCCAAAGTTCGTGACCTGTAAGACCATCATTGGCCACGAAAAACATTTGCGAGCTAGTACTATCCCAAACTGGTTTCTGAGAAGAATAAGAGCCGCTCACTCCACTGTTGATATCTTTAACTAAGGCAGCATCGCCAGCTGATCCATTCAGTTTCCACAATTCTAATCCACTTGATGCATTCTCTGCATAAAAGAGCAGCGTTGATGAAGATGGAATTTTTATAAGAGGATGGAACTCGCCATCCAGAACGCTAGTCGAGGAAGAGTAAATATCTTGGTATAAAGAAAAGTTCCCCGCAGAAACTGTGTATAATTCATAGCCAACTCCTGAGACTTGCATCTTGACGAAAATCTGGCCGCTTGAGGGATCGCTATAAATGTTTTCAGGGTTTCCGTAAGTCCCACCAGTAACTGGCGCGTAATTTCCTAAGGCCCCGGTTGAATGCCAAAGCTTCATAGCGGCAGTCGATCCAAAAAGAACAAAATAAAGTTTAGATCCATCACTTCCAATCCAGTTGTATTCTGCGAGATGATCTTGATTGGGAGAGGTATTCACATCGGCGAGCAATTCAAAATTGCCCGCGCTCCCGTTGGTTTTATAGATTTCAGTTCCACTGGCCCCTTTGGCGTAGAAGTAAACGTTTCCGCTAAAGAGAAAAAACTTGGAATCAAATCCAGGATAAGAGCTTGCAGCACCAGGATTGATATTCCCGATTAAATACGGTGGACCACTTGCGCCAATGGCATAAAGCTCTCGGCCTAAGGCCCCACCATCATCGGCCCAAAAAAATGCGAGATCTCCCTGAGGAGTCCCTTCTACAAAAATCAAATTTGACGGGTTTGAGCTAGCCGCGCCTGGTTTAAGGTCATAGACCATATTCGATGCCGCAGTCCCTTGAGTTGCCGCAATTTCTTTTCCGTAGTCCAGAGATTTTTGATGATAGAGAACCCGAGTTCCAATCGTGACCATATTTTTATTTTCATCAATTCGATCTGAACCTCGAGCACTTCTTCCAAGAGTTGATGAATTATAACTAGAAAATTCATAAGTACTGCCGTTTTGGGAATTGGCAGTAATGTACAACATCGCCACATCACCTAGCAGAATATTTGGTGTCCACGAAGTCGCTAATTCCACATCGAGAAGCTGAGCGCCTGAAATTCCAGAATCGGCGGCCACCAAATCATTAAAAGAAACCAGCGGAACACCTTTAGCACCAATTTCTGCTTGAAGATCGGTTGGAACATTAGTGCTTAAGCTTCCATCAGAACCATCACCAAAATAGATCGGAGAATTAAACTGAGAATCGTCTCCAATATGATCGAAAAGAGGTCCATAACAATCTTGAATTTTATTTTCCGGACGTATTGTCAGAGCAATTTCCACATCTGTGGTCCGCCCGGGTAAAAGATCAGCACTGGCCTGCCCTAGTAAATAAGGATTGGAGAGATGTTGTTCATCAGGGTCAACAACATTGAAATTTTGGCAATAAAGCTCTGACTCGGCTACAAAACCCACCAAATAAAAATTTCTCTTAAGACCTGCCGCAACAGATAAATTGATTTCTTTGCCGGCCCAAACTCCACCCTTGAGAACACCTACTGAAATAGGAGCTTTGGTGCTTGCAAAACTACATGAGCTTCCCTTTAGACCTGGTGAATCTGCACCGACTAACACTACAAAGCAGTTGATATCTCGAGAATTAACAGGATCGGCCAGCCTCCACGTTGTAGAATCTTCAAGGAAGGAACTATCACTGTCGGCGTTCATGAAGCTTTGAGAAATACCGAGTTGATTGTTCGAGACTGGAAATTTAAAAGAAACGCTAGAGCTTTCAGATTCGCTTTTCTCACCACAGCCTATGGCAAACAAACACAGAGCAATCGTTACATATTTCATATCACTAAGTTTATCGGAGAGGTGAAGAAGAAAAAAAAATGACTTCCAAAAAATGCGAAAGCTTAATGATTCAGAGAACTTGCGGCCACAGTACATTTTCTATTCAATAAAAGTCTTTGGGCCGCCAGTAAAGCAGAATGCCAAGAATTTATTGCTGAGCTGCAGGCAAACGCTTTTGCTCTCTGGTCACTTGCGTTTTATCGGCACTAAGGGCCAGCGGCTTTTTAGAACTATAGTGATCAAAAAGATCCTGATTTTTTTGTAGCATTGCCTGGAGCATAAATTGCCAATTCGTTTCTATTTCTTCCGCCCGTCGCAAAAGCGCTCGACCCATGTCTTCACTACTCTCAATGATAGAACAGATTGCTTTTGGATTTGCTCTCTCCAGAGGATCTTCCCCCTCTAAGGTCCTATTTATAAGATCTCTTCTAATATGTCGGTGCTTTGCAAACATAAGGTATTGGCATTCCGGAGTTTGAACCCCATAGGTTTCCGGAACTAAAAAATACATCTTAGATGCTGGATCAACCTGCGCTTGTTTAAACAACCCTACGAGCTCTAAAATGATGGCGAGTGGTAGTGATGGAATCATAATTGCGCGAACTTTATTTTTGAGAATATATTTGGCCGCTGCTTTCTCGGCCGTTTCCATAATCATTTCTTGCATTCTGGATTCGCTGACCGACATTACCCCGCGCATGACTTTATTTTTGCTGGCCGCCTTGAGCCGCGCTTGAACTCGCTTGTAAAGATGTTTTGAGATGAGTTGCTGGTCAGTAGAACCAGAAGTTTTAACCCTTTCGCCACGAACTCTTGTGCGTATATCTTTTACCAGAGCAGGAAGCGCCTGACGCTCTACCTCATCGGGAATCACGCTCTCATCAATTCGGTATGGCCCTTTATCGGCCAAAGAAGGCATCTCTTCAATAGCGATTTCAGTAATCGCCTCTTTTAAAGCAATTGCTTCAAAATAAATATGGCGAATTCTGCGAGACTCTTCCGAGCATACTGGCATCTCAACTTTAATATTTTGAGGATTACAGGAAAACTTAAGCGCTTGGGCAGAAAGACTGCCACTAAAAATAAAAACAAATATCAGCAAAAGAGCGTTCATACCCTATAGAAGTGCAAACAGCACGCCAAGCTCAGGAATGGTAAAGACCCCTCTGAGGTAAGAGAAGTGTCAAAAAAATTGACACACTGATCATAAAGTAGGCACTTTCCTGCTAAGTGCGCGGTAATTTATTCGGAAAGCTATTCTCCTTTTGCTCATTCGGTGAAAGTCACGGCCCTGCTGTAGGGGTGGTCATCGATGGCGTTCCTCCTGGACTTAAATTTCAGGAAGACGAGTTGTGTGCCCAACTTGCAAAGCGTGCGCCAGGTTCAGCGCCTTGGATGAGTTCAAGAAAAGAACCTGACGTACCTCAAATCCTCTCCGGAATCTACGAAGGTAAAACCCTGGGAACCCCAATCGCGGTAGTTGTCTTTAACCAAAATGCTCAATCTCAAGACTACGACTGGAGCGAAAAAGAGCATCGACCAGGCCACGCTGACAAAACCCAGCTCCAAAAATACGGAATCCGAGATCCCCGAGGAGGCGGCCGGGCCAGCGGTCGTGAAACTCTAGCAAGGGTTATTGCGGGATATTTCGCTTCTTTAATTCTGCCTGACATCCGGATCAACACCGTCATCAACAAAATTGGCCAGCATCCTTGCGATTCGGTCTTACTGAATGAAGAGGCGAAGAACTACCTCATGGGTCTCAAGGCGAATGGAGAATCAGCTGGGGCGCGTCTCACGTGCGAAGTCCTCAATGTCGCGGCCGGATTGGGAGAGCCTGTCTTTGAAAAGCTCAAGGCCGATCTGGCCCGCGCTTTAATGAGTATTGGAGGCTGCGTTGGAATTTTATGGGGTAAGGAATTATTATCCGAAGTTTCTGGAACAGAATACTCCCGTAAAGAGCTGAGCGGCGAAAATCTTTTGGGTGGTTTAGAGGGAGGAATGTCCAATGGCAAGCCTCTCTCATTTCAGATCTTTTTTAAGGCCCCTTCTACGACAGGTTCAAAAGCAAAAGAAGGCCGCCATGATCCTTGCCTCGTTCCAAGAGTGATTCCCGTTGTCGAGGCCATGGTAAGAGTTGTTTTAGCAGACCATCATTTGCGACAGCGGGCCTATACCATTTAGTTCGCTCTCCATTTAATACTACAGCCCGAAGACGGTTTTTGATTTTTGATTGGCGCCTCATTCTTCACTAAGGCATTGACTGCCCTTTGAAGATCTTCGCCTGTTACGGCGAATGAATTGCTGGGCCTTGAATCATCAAACTGCCCTCGATAAACGCAAGTCTTGTTTTGGTCGTAAAGAAAAAAATCAGGCGTACACATCGCTTGATAATCACGGGCCACGGATTGATCGGAATCGAAGAGATATGGAAACTCAAGTTCGAGCTCTTGCGTTTGCTCATGCATTTTTAAAGGCGCATCTTGTGGATATTTTTTTGGATCATTGGCCGATATCCAAACGACACCAAGACCTTGCTTAAGGATTTGGTGGCATAGAGAAACCAGGGAGTCTCGAATGTGTAAAACATAAGGACAATGATTACAGGTAAAAACGACGAGAATACCTTTTTCCTGAATGCAATCGCCAAGCAGATACCGCTTTTCATCTATCCCATTAGAGAGAGAGAAATCAGGAGCTTTATGACCGAGTTCGACCATGGTAGAAGAGACAAGGGCCACTGATAACCTCCAAGCAGGATTGATAAAACGCAATTAAGGAGTGAAACATGGAACAAGAAAATCTGGCAAGAACCATTGATTCGACACTCCTTTCTCCTATGACAAAGGCCAGTGAAATTTCGCAATTGTGTGACGATGCTAACCAGTTTGGATTTGCAACGGTGTGCGTGCCTCCAGTTTGGGTGGCCCTCGCCGCTGATTGCTTGAAAGATTCCCCAAGCTCTGTCTGCACTGTCGTCGGGTTCCCCCTTGGCTATGTTCCAAGTGAAATAAAACTCAAAGAGGCCAGGTTCTATATTCAAATGGGAGCGGGCGAGCTCGATTTTGTTGTGAATCAGTCTTGGGTTAAAGAAAAACAATGGAGCTGGATCGAGTCCGAGCTCAATACATTATCGGAATACTGCCAAAAATATCAGACCGTGAGTAAGTTAATCGTTGAAACTTGTTACCTCAGTGAGACAGAAAAATGCCAGCTCTGTGATCTCGTGGTGAGCTGCAATATTGATTTTATTAAAACGTCTACTGGCTTCGGCCCCGAAGGCGCCCAGCTTGATGATATTGCACTGTTTAAAGATCGTCTTGCGGGAAAGGCCAAGATCAAAGCGAGCGGAGGAATTAAAAATTTAGAACATGCTAAGCAGTTCATCAAGGCCGGCGCTGATAGGCTCGGGACAAGTCGCGGAAAAAATATTGTTTGCGAGATTCCATCTTGAAAAAAAACTCTCCTCTTATTTTGGCAAGTTCTTCACCGTTCAGAAAAGAGCTTCTCTCTCGACTTGGTTTTGAATTTCAAACTGCCGCCCCCAATCTCGATGAAACCCTCATTCAAAACAAGACAGACCTCACGCCCAAGGAAAAGGTCGAGCAACTCTCCAGAGCTAAGGGAGAAAAAGTCTTAAACGACTATCCAGAGGCCTGTGTGATCGCCTCCGATCAAATGATTTGCTTAGGCGAAAAAATCTTTAATCGGCCCCATACTAGAGCAAAGGCCGCGGCCGATCTCAAAGAACTATCCGGTAAAACCCATCAATTGTTGACAGGCCTTTTTCTTGCCACCAAAACTGAAACCCTTTTAGAAGTTCATACGGCCGAGTTAACTATGCGGAACCTGACCGAGCAAGACATAGAAACCTACCTCGATACCGAAGACACTCTTGCGTGTGCCGGTTCTTATAAAATCGAAGGACGGGGAATTCGTCTTTTTGAAAAAATCCTATGCGAAGACTGGAACACCATTGTGGGACTTCCGCTTATGCGGATCAATAAGCTTTTAGTTGGCAGCGAATGGGGCAAGGCAATTTAGTGCTAAAATTTTCTTCAGACCTGGATGGTCTTTTTTCTGACTAAACCAGTTTTTTTCAGAAAAATTCTTATAATCAGAAACGTATTTTTCTATCTCAACATCATTGTGTTTTTTGAACTCTCGGACTTGTTGCCAAAATTCAGGTAAGGCCCCATACCTCAGAGCGAGCGAATCTATAAAGAGCTCAAAGAAATTTTTTTCAAAATGTTCAAGCTGCAAATACTTGCTAGCAAATTTAAACTGATCTTCAAATAAAACGAGCTGAAAAATTGAGGGCCACAGAAAGTATAAATTAGGCGGTAGTAAAACTGCTGATTCAAACAATTGAAATCGAACAGGAAATGAGACGTTAGAATTTCCCAATAGTGAGTGGATGACATCACTATAGAGCCGCGGAAATCTCGTTAAATAGCGCGGCGAAAAAACCTCCAAGAAATTCGATGCAAAAAGTCTCAGTTCGGTCCGATTGGCCTCAAATAACTGAGTCAATATCATTTCAAGTTGGGAGCTCTCAAGCTGTTTTCCTAGATAGGAGATTTTATGCAGAACAAGTTTTAAATCTTTTTGAGAAAGATATTCAAGGGTGGAAAAAAATGGCCGTCATCGCCAAGAAAAATTGAGCGGCACTATCAGCATGAATTCTACTAATTTGAGATATGAGGGGAGAAATAACCCCGCGGACAAGTCCAAGATCTTCTGCTCCCTCGAAAGGCCCCATTTTTAGAAAACGATTTTTATCAACGGCATCGAGCAATAAGGTGACAAGTTTTTGATAGCTTTTAGAATCAGAGTAGAGAATTTTATTCAGGGCCTGAATGATTAAAGACTGTGAATTTCTATCATACTCAAAATAATTCCAACTCAGTCGAGCGAGAATATTAAAATGAATTTCTTGCGACAAATGTAATTGAGAAAGGTTTTTAATAAACTCACTTGAGACTAATTGGTGGTCCCAATTATAAAACGTTAGGACAAATCGGTCCATAGTTCCATATTCATAATAGATTCGAGAGAGGGGCCTATAAAGAAAAAGCAAAAGATTGTATGGCATGGGAGTATGCCCTTTGATTTCAGTTCGGAACATCTCTTCGAAAACTTCCGTCACTGGTCCAAACTGTTCAGACCATTTGAAAAGCTGATTTGCATATTGCTTATCAGCTGAGCCAACCGCAACTAATTGCTCTAGAAAATGTAAAACCTCGTGTTGGTCATTTTTTTGATCAAGGCGTTCTAAGATAGAGACAAATTCGGAAAATGATTGGGGAATCAAAGGTGGCCTAGCCAAAGAAATTGCGCTCGCGCAAATAGAAGTAAGCAGAATAGCAAAAACAAAGCAGCGACAGGATTGGGAAATAATTGTGCGCATTGGAAGCAACATGCACGATTTCGACGCTTTTGACTAAAACCTATGAACAAATTTCAGATCAAATCGGCCCAGTTGGTAAAAGCCCTACCTGATGAATCGAGCTACCATCTCTGCCTAAAAACATCTGGTAGCTTATTTTTTCCTTAATTTCTCTTTTAAGCAGCTTTGAGTAGAATAGAGCGACTTTTTGGATGGTTGATTTCCCGAAACTTCGATCTCCCTTGAGAACTGCCCTCCCTGCCTCGGCCAACGACTGTGCGATAAACTCAGCGCTAGAGGCGGTTTGGTGATCCATCCAAATCTCCAGAGGTCCTCCAAAAAGAGATTTTACCCTAGAGTGCAAAACTCCTTTGTCCCCCGAAAAAAACTGGATTTGTCCTATGACTTCTTCGTTAGAAAAAAGCGAGACCAACTCTACTGCCACCTTAAATTCCCCTCCGGGATGACCTCGGAGATCGAGAATAATCGCCCGGGCTTCCGTTTGGCCTAGCCATTCACGTAGAGATTGCACCCATGATTTTTGAGCGCGAGAAAAGGTCGGTAGCTTAATATGAAAGACACCTTCTCCTTGGTCGATCATTTCGAAAGTCTCTGTACCTTTGAGACGAGTTTTTTCATTGGGTTGAAAAGATGAGGCCGGATCAAGTGCCGTATAAAAGCGGTGCAAGAACTCAATCGTATCTTTTTTAGCTGAAGAGTTTTTCCTTTTAGGATGCCTCCAGAATCGGCAAATCATTTTTTTTAACTGCAAAGGTCCACTATTGATTTCTCTGGCGCTGGCGCTGGTGGGACCTAAGTCAGGGAAGCTGTGATTCCAAAAGTGAGAACTCAAAGCAGGCCGAAAAATATGAATACGGTGGGCCTTGGATGCCTTCTCTAAAATATAGCGGGCATAGGGTCTAAACGCGGTTTTCAAATTTAAAATACAGGGCCTGGTCGCCGATCCTAGAAAGCAAGAAGCGAGGACCAGTCCAATTTTTATGGTCGACACGAACTCTCCCCGCTACCAAGATTTAACTCCGCAATTTCATCGGGCAATAACACAAAGGCGCTTTCTGGAAATTTCGGGCGAATTGCGGAACCGGCGGCCAAAGAGCTCATGGCCGGCAAAATAATTTGCTTCTCTCTTACCCAAAAACAAGAAACCTTAGTTCGCCCAAATGCTAAAGGTAAAAAAACCGCAGGGTGCTCATGCCCACAGACTACAATATCGCCAGCGAGAGCATGCGTTCTGTCGTGCAATAAGGTAAGCCCACCGCAGACGGTCTCACGAAAGGCCAATTCCAATCCAGGAATCTGAAAAGGAATTTTTTTATCGTGATTACCTTGAATAAGAGTGAATCTTTTTTGAAGCTGACCGATGCGCGATTCTAGAAAACTCACAAATCCAGCACTGAGAGTTTCAGGGTAGTGAAAAAGATCGCCAAGAAAGACAATTCGCGCGGGAGAAAAAAAAGCAATCAGAGTTTCGACTTTCGCCCAATCTTGTTCTTCACCATAGTCTGGCAACGGAATGCCTTGTTCTAAGAAAAAATCTCGCCGTCCTAGATGCAGATCAGCAAGGCACAAAATCTTCTCTTGAGGTAAAAAAAGTCCCCCAAGTCGGTGAAAAACAATGTCTTGTCCATGCCAATGAATTTTTTTGATTTCTGCCATGGACTCAAGCCTAAAAGATTCGGAGAACCTCCGGCAAGCAGCTTTTTTAAGAAAACCACCGCTCTTTCAGCCGCTCGACGCGATCTTTAAGATTCTCTGTACTCAGCATCGAAGCAAGGCGATCCATCATAATAGGAAAAGCTAATGGAGATGGCCGCTCGCATTTATGGACTTCAATCGGTCCCCGTATGATTTCTTCTAAAACTCCGCGCAGGCGCTCAGAATCAAAAAGTGAATAAGAAACCTCTCGATGGGCCTGACGATAGAGAAAGTGATTTGGACTGTATTTTTTAAAAACTTCATACAACAAACTTGAGCTCAACTGTAGATTTCGAACAGTTTTATTTGCTCTGGTAGAAACTTTGGGAGTGAGTCCCGAAATCTGAGCGATATCTCGAAAAGCGCGCTGCCCAAGTTCTGAGAAATTAAGTCCCTCTCGAAAATCCTCCTCAAGGTTTTTCGGTGAAAAAAGCTCGGTCGTCATATTCTGAAAAGGTTGATAGTTGTGATAGGTCAGCAGTTCAATTCCATAATCATTGGTGGTGATAGCAAACGAGCTGTCCTCTAGTCTGGAAAGCCTCAATGCTAAAACCGAGGCAAACAAGTCATGACAAATCCTTCCCGCCATCGGATAAACGAACAAGTGATCACCTTCCCGTGAACGAAAAAATTCTATCAGAATTTTATTTTTGAGAGGAAAAGCGGAGCGCTGCAATTGCGCCGAAATGATAACGGACGCGGCATCGAGCTCAGGACAAAAAAGATCGCCTTGAGTCACTTTTAAAAAAACCTCTTTCATTTCTTCTGCCAACAACGAACTGATGGGAAGATTTCCCCCTGTCCAAGAAAAAGGTTTTGCTTTTTTAGATTTGGCCAATTTTACATAGGCCGTCTGCCCGGAAATTCTCTCCAGAGAAAGAGTACGGCCACCAAAAATAAATTTCTCTCCCTTCTTAAGTTTGCTCAAAGAATTTTCTTCGACTTGTCCAAGAGTCCCCCCACGATAAAACTTCAGGGTCATTGAGGCCCTGGCCGTAATCGTTCCGACATTGAGCAAATGTTGGCGAGTTTGCTTGCTATCCTCGAAGAGATAACCTTCATCCGTTTTGCGGAGACGCTGGTAAAGAGGATAGCGCTCGAGCACCTCCCCCCCATTTTGTAAGAACTCTATGACTTCATCAAAATCTTTTTCAGACATCTCGCGATAGGCGGCGGTCGCCCGAACTTCATGAAACAATTCATTCCATGAGGCAGGATTTTTTAAAGTTCGCGAAAGGATATGCTGAGCTAAGAGGTCATAGCATTCACTTATTGGTGGGCGTCCTTCAAAACTTCTTTTTTCAAGTGCTAAGCGAATTGCAGCGAGCTCAAATAATTGAAAGGCATTCGTCGGAACAAAAAAAATCTCCGAGCGTTCACCCGGCCGGTGGCGAGACCGGCCAGCTCGTTGAAGAAATCGAGAAACACCCTTCGGAGAGCCAACTTGATAGACTCGTTCAACTTCGGGAAAATCGACTCCTAAATCCAGGCTTGAAGTGCTCACGACAACTTTAAGGGCCCCGCTGCGAATTCCGTCTTCGACAGCTAAGCGTTCTTCACGATCTAGCGAACTGTGATGGGTTCCGAGCAAATGCTGCTTATCGACAAAAATTTCGCAGAGTAATTGATGCCATCTTTCAGCTTGAAACCGAGTATTGCAAAAAATAATGGTCGATATTGAAAAATCCAAGCTTTCTGCGAGTGGTTTTACCAGCGGTGCTCCGAGATGACCTGACCATGGCATATCACTAAGAGGGTTGGGCAAGATTGTTGTAATGAGCGGCGGAGTAAATGCCTCACTTGAAATAAATTCGATAGATTGCTTTCGAAAAGAAAACTGCAAATTTTCCGCCGCCTCTGAAATATTATTCAAAGTCGCACTTAATGCTATGAGCTGAATTTGAGGATGAAGTGCAAAAACTTGGGACAACAGCAACTGCAGATGAACCCCCCTTTTTTGTCCCATCAACTCGTGCCATTCGTCGACGACAATCAGTTGCAAATGAGAGAGACCATCGCGAAAGACATCACTTGTGAGGAGAATCGCAAGAGATTCAGGAGTTGTGAGAAGTAGCTCTGGCCAATTTTTTTTTTGCTTGGCCCTCTGGTAGGAACTCGTATCACCGCTCCGAATTCCCAGCCGAATGTTGAGTTCGCACTCAGAAATAAGCTCTTCCAAATTTTTTCCAATATCAGTGATTAAAGCTTTCATTGGACTGATATACAGAAGCGAAGGACCTCCTCCAGGAGGCGGTTCGAGATGAAGCTTTGAAATCAACCCTAGAGTTGCCGCATAGGTTTTTCCCATTCCCGTGGGATAGTGAACTAAGAGATCTTTTTTTTCTGCAAACGATCTCCATGCCTCGCGCTGAAAAGGAAACGGCCGAATGCCTCGGCGTTTAAAAAAATTCTCTAGTGGGGAGGCGAGGATTCCAGACTTCATATTGCTCAACGACGCAAACTCTCCAGCAGACTTTGAAGCTCTTCGATTCGAGACGCTTCCGCTGCTGGTTTATCTTTTCGCCACCGCTTGATTCGGGGAAAACGCATCGCCAATCCACTTTTATGCCGAGAAGATTTTTGGATATTTTCAAAGGCAATCTCAAAAACATGAAAAGGCGTGACCGATCGAACTGGGCCAAACTTTTCTCTGGTGTTTCTTTTGATCCACTTATCCATCTCAACAAGCTCTTTATCTGTTAGACCTGAATAGGCCTTGGCCACGGGCACAAGTTGTTCGCCACTCCAAACGGCCAGGGTGTAGTCGGTAAATAAATCGGCCCTTCGACCGTGACCGCTCTGTGCATAGAGAAGCACTCCATCAAATACCAACGGATCCACTTTCCACTTCCACCAATCTCCACGCTTTCGCCCGACTCCATACGCGCTTTGTTTACGTTTCACCATAAACCCTTCTGCGCCCAAGGCCCTGGACTTCTCTCTTTCTTTTTGCGCCTCTTCCCAGCTGCTAAATGTAAAGATTGGTCCAATCTCAATAAGGTTTGAATAAATCTGGTGGAGATGTTCAAGCTTTTCCCGTCGTTGGTTAAGCTCCACGCTTCGATAGTCTTGCCCCTCATATTCAAGTACGTCGTAAAAAAGAACAAATACAGGAGAGCTCTGGCAGAATTTAGGTGTCGGAGCTTTTCGACCTAAGCGTTGTTGAAGGTCAGAAAAACTCAATATTTTTTCAAATGAACCCGGAAGCAATTCTCCATCTAAAACGGTCCCATCTGGAAGTGCCTCGAATCGTTCTACAAGGTCAGGAAAACTGCGGTTTATAATTTCTTCACCTCTAGACCATAAAAAGACTTGCCCCTCACGTTTGACGACTTGGACGCGAATTCCATCCCACTTCCATTCAAAAGACCACTGCGAGAAATCAAACTCATCTTCTTTTCTATCTTCAATCGGAGAGGCGAGAAAAAAAGGATAGGGTCTTGATGGAGCAATTTCTTGTTCATCTTCAGATAAGAGTTTTGAAATAAATTCTTCGGAAACCTCCCAGTTCCCCATCAAACGATGCTGCAGATCTTGTTCGCTTATTCCGCTGAACTGGGCCAAGGCCTTAATCAAAAGCTTTTGCGACAGCCCGATTCGAAAATTTCCCATCCATATTTTATGAGCAATCCATAAATCTCGGTCATCGAAATACTCCCAGCATTGATGAATCCAGCGTTGTTGATCGGCCTTATCACCGTTTGCAAAACACTGCAGACTTTTTTGAGTAAAATCACTTAAACTCAAAGGACAATCAGTCTCATCAGGAAGCAATCCTTGAGTGTCCAAAAGATGAGTCAGTGTCTCAGCGAGATCACCTACGACGGAATAGGATTCTTCGAAAATCCATTCCGAAAGATTTGTTCGAGCAAAGAAGGCCTCCTTGAACAAACGAGATGGAGGGCGCTTGCCCAGTTTTTTTCCAGAGATAAGAGCTAAAGCGTAAGCAAGATCAGTTTCACCTGTTGTTTTAAAATAATCTTGCAATAAATCTATTTTTTCTGAAGTTTTTTTGGTCTCGTCTAAAATTCTGACTAGTTTTAAAAATTCTTTCATTTCTAATCCTCAAGGTCGACGTCTCGAGTCTTCCTCCAGGCCTCGGCCTTTAGTCCCTTTTCTTGCAGATAGCGCACCAAAATGTCGCTTCTGCCATGAGTGGCAATGATTCGCTTTGCCCCAGTTTCCTCGATCGTCTGAAGAAGTCCTGGCCAATCAACATGGTCTGAGAGCACAAGCCCTTTATCATAGTTGCGCCTTCTTCTCTGGCCACGAAGTCTAGACCATCCCGAGGCAAAGCAGTGGCGTGACTTGCCGGAAGTTTTGACCCAGCCAAGCCCATAGGCAGAGGGTGGAGCAATAAAAATGGCCTCTTGATAGTGTTCCAATTTTTCTTTTGCGCTCTTTTTGAAATTGGCCTTTTCCCAAGATCCAAGTTCTTGGCCAACACTTTTATAGACAGAGTTCATTCCATCTACTGCACCGTGCACGTAAAAAGTTTCACTAAATTCCTGGCGCAACATTTTTTGGAGACGCTGGGCCTTCCCTAGCGAGTAGGCATAAAAACAAGAATTTAAACCCTGAGACTTATTTTTTTTAACCCAATCCACCGCCTCATTCAAAACTCGGTCGGGCGAATGCCACTTATAAACCGGCAACGCAAAAGTGGCCTCTGTAATGAAGACGTCACAGGGAATTGGCAAAAATGTTTCACACGTTGGATCTGGCTGTCGCTTGTAATCTCCCGAAAGGACCCACGTCTGAGACCCATCACGAATAATAATTTGGGAAGAGCCTAGGACGTGACCCGCAGGTGCTAACTCAACTTCGACATCACCCAAAGAAAACGCTTCGCCGTATTCATGGGGGTGAATTCTAAACTCAGGATTTTGAGCGCCGAGGCGTTTTTCCAAGATGGGAGTGCTGTGTTGATGACAATGAGTTTCCGTATGAGGAAATCTTGAATGATCAGCGTGGCCGTGGGTAATAATTGCTTTTTCTACCTTTCGGTATGGATCAATATAAAAGTCTCCCTTAAAACAATAAGGGCCCTTGTCAGTGAGCTCAATTAAATCGCGTGTTTTTTTTTCCATGGCCAGTGTTATGGTGGTCATAATGAAAAGAACTCCAATTGTCATACTTGTGACTTCTCATTTGTTGGACAACCAAGTTTTGGATGAATTTGAGCAACTCTACTCCCACGGTGCCCAAATTTTAGTATGCTGCGATTTTTGTGATTCAGATCATATTAAAAATTTATCAAGAGCAATTTTACGTCGCGGAATTCCGTCCGTTACTCTATTGGCCGCCGATGGCGGTTCTGTTTTGACGACAAATTGGGAACGGAAAGGATTTTTCAAAATTGAAGAGGTCTCGGGGGTCCTGTTTCGACACTTAATAGATAGGCGGTTTGTCCCGATCGTGTCTCCCACAGGAATTGATAGAACAGCAAACTATCGCCCAGTCTCACCGGCCCACCTTGCCATCTATTTGAGTGAGGCCGTTGGCGCACATCAACTCGTCATTTTAGGAACAGATCCCTTGTTTAAACAAAGTAGTCATTCGCTATCACCACTTGAAATTTCAGGCAGAGATGCGGTCGCACTCGTTGGAGATCATATCTCTCCAAAATATCAAACCCATTTTCTGCTCGGTCTTGAATTTCTAGAAAACAGTGGACAGCGCTTGCTTTTTTATCAGTTGAATTCAGGCGCAAGCCTTTTAGATTTTTTTCAAAAAAAAGGAAATCCTGGTCACCTTTTTTTCTCGTCAGAGTATGAAGATGAAGTTGAAGCTAGTGAAAACTTAAACCCCTGATAAAACCCAAACACCTTGCCAGTCATAAGCAGGCTCTGTTCTCTTTGAAAAAGAGAGCTGCCATCGGGAATTCCGTAAATTAAGCGATTCTTTGTTTTAGAGTAGCGAAGAATTTCTTCGCTGTAGCGGCGAGAATTCATAAAATGCGGAAAAATTTCATAAGGTACAAGCCCCATGGCCTTTTGACTTCTAAGGCCTACCTCATTTTCATCTCTGTCGAAATCTGGAAGAGCGGCCATTTTGAGTCCCGGAGTTTGAACGATAGCACCCGCACTGTTACCGATAAGCACTCCTCTCTTTTGCGAAAATTCGCGGAGATCAGCTTCGAGTCCACAATCTCTGAGATACTTCATCAATGTGAAAGTATTGCCGCCTCCCAAAATGATAATATCTGAGGCCAGAAGGTCTTCTTTATGGGCGAAACGAAAAGGCCCATCCGGACGAAAAAGCAAACAGCGGTAAACCCCAAGACCTTCGAAGACTTCGCAAAGTTCGTAGAAGTCGGACTCACAATCAAAAGATTCTGCGGGGATAAAACTCACCAAGATATCCAGGTGCTCGCGTTTCTTTTTCAGGACTTCAATAACTGCTGAAAATGTAGAGACAATTTGCTTGAACTCGACGCAACTCGCTAGCACGCAGTTCATAAACCCACTCGGTGCTCTTTCATAATGTCTTGGGCAAGTCGAAAAATTTTTTGAATTCTCTCTGGATACTGGTGAAGATGAATTTTTGGAGATTGCGATTCTAGAAGGCAGTTTTGGTCTTGATTCAAGAGCTGAACCAGCTGGGCCAGCTCTGAGGATTTCAACCTTGGTCTTGCAGCTAAAATAAGATCGACAATATGAGTGAGGGCATCTCCCGTGAGCCGAATTGGTTTGTTCAGCTTATGGGATCGCCTAGAAATTTTGGCCAATAAAATGTTTTCTCCAAGAGAATATTTCTCAGACAAAGACTGTATGATTTGTAAGTAGAGTTTTTGAAAACGAAAAATTTTTGTTTTTTGATAGGCGGAAAATTTTAATTCTTTCGGCTTGCAATAATCAGTAGCCATAATCTCAATAAATGTCTTGACTGGAATAGCTTGTGAATGAACCAAGTAAAATTGCGGAAGCTCTCGGAGAAGTGCTTTCATGTCGAAGATAGCGGGTTGATTCAGCCCATCGGCGGTTTTTTCTAGACCACCTCTTGAAACCTGTTTTTCGAAGCTCTTATATAATTCAAAAAGCTGAGAAACCGTTTTGGCGTGGGATTTTAAAAGAAATTGTACCTGATGAGCCTCGAGGCCAAGTCTTTCTAAGAAAAACTGCCTGCTGTAGTCAGCAAAAAGCCTATCAAAATTCCTTAACCTCTTGTGTTTTGAAAAGTGTTTTATGGCCTTTTTTTTACCAGAAGAGAGAAAATCCATGCCTTGAATAAAGGTCTGGAGGATGTATCGACATTTTATTTTTTGTTCGCCTAAATTGGTGGAATACCTATCTGTATCATCATAACGGTAGCGGTGATGACAGAGTCCTAATTGCCTCACAGAGCCGTAATCTATAATCCCACCATCCATTAGGATATTGTCACCGTCCCAATCCATCCAACAAAAAAGATAATTGTCTTCAAAGCGAGCTGCTGTTTTTGCAAAGTTTTCTTGGACTTGATCGAGGAAGAACTCTAGCTGATTCAGGGAGTGCGGTTCATTTTTTATTTCTCGCTTCAGGTGATAGCTTGTGAGATCGCGCAAAAGGCCAAGGTTTCCTTGTTTAATTGGTGCAAAAAAATGCGAAGGCCTTAGAAGATTCTCATGCACCCGCACAGTAATCGACATTTTTCCAGGAAATCCGATCACTGCCAAAACTCGCTCGGTAGGCAGTGTATTTTGATGAAAGACTTCACTGTAAAAAAGAGACGAAAACGCCTCATCGATTTCGGAAAGACCGCAACCGTAGGAAACACTTGGATCCCCAGTTTTAAAATTTCTTTGATGAATGGCCGCGGCCGGAGAAAGAGTTGTTGCCCCTGTTCCTGAGCTAGAAATATCCCAGCTTTTGCCCTGAAATTTCCAGATTCCATTCCATATGCAGCGGCCGTCTCCAGACGTCCTTCCCAGTTTGCTAGGATGCTGGAGCTGAAGATAGCGAGTGGCCATGTAAAAGTTTTCTTTGATCAACTCAGAAGGAAACTTACGGTTTTTTTCTAGGTCATACTCATTGATAATCTGCAGAGAAAAGGATCGAAGAATGGCCTTTTCTAAATCAGGATTAAGCTCATCTGAGTGCTCCCGAGTAATAAGGCCCATCTCCTTGGCAAGAGGAAAATTAAAAAATCGCAGCTGGCCTTCAGGTCGGATTCTGGCACGATACAAAACGTGAGAACCAAGTGCTTCTGTCTGCAGAGGATGGCGACCATTTATCAGCTCAAACTGCTGATAAGGATCGTGAATCGGGCGCTGTTGCGGTTTTTTCTTTAAAGATGCCACAATCTCTTTGTCGGAAAGAAAGAGGACTGGTTTTAGTACTTGAGAGAATTCTTCGCTTTTAGAGCGCCGAGATACTCCACAACCGTGGCCCTCGTCGCGATGAAGTGCTGATGTGTCAACGAAAGCCTGTTTGAAATCAAACGAATTTCTTCTGATTCTTCATTTTCCACAACTCCATCACTGGCCGCAATAGCAAAGAGGGCCTTGAGGAGATCAATTTTCTGAGACTCTGAAAAAAGTGAATCCAACGGAAGAGCGTAAAGGTGATTGTCGTTACCTGAGAGACTTTTTGCATTCTGAATGGCCAGAGTCACAGCGGCCTTGGATTGTTGACCGTCAAGCTGAGTCCACTGCTCCAAAGACGCTATCATTAAATTCTTTTCCTCTGGATCGATTTCTAAATCTCGAAATGCTACCCGAGCAAAAAGGCCGGCAAGGCAGGTTACAACCAAAGCACTTTGGTCATCTAAATCCTCGAATTCGCTTATAACTTTGGCATGAAGTCCGCCCAGGATTTTTTGGTCACTTTCGGGAATGGTTTCTTGAAACTTTTCTTTAAACCAATCCCACATCATCAATTCCCCCGCGATAGTGAATCAAGACTATCGCGGAGATTGTTTAAGGACAACCCGAAACCTTTTTCACCTGGCAATCTCTTAAGAATTTTTCCCGTCCAATCCACTTGATAATCTTTTCTCGGTAAATCGATTTAATGGCATAGAAGTCTGGATTTTTTCTTTGGCTTGCAGGTAATGGTTCCCAGAGCTCACCACCCAAGGGCGGAAGCGCATTGAATTCGGCATCACTATAATCTTCGACCTGATTCTTTGTGGTTTGAGCATCAAACACAATGGCACCGTCGACATACCGTTGGTAGCGCTTCTGATTGAATTTCCCGTTGCGTTTTACAAAGTCACCAATCCAACTTACAGATCCATTACTTTCTTTTTTCTCTATGAAATAGAGAATTTCTCCACCGGCGTGGTTGAAGGTATCGTTAATCCCCCGCAGTAAAAGAGAGTTTCCGTAGCTGTTAAAGTCAACTCGGCTCAATGCTTGTGAGCAAAAGAGCGCAGGATCATCTTTGAAGTTTGTCATCTTAAAGTACGGATGCTGATTGTTGTGGCAAGTTGTACAAGTATAAACATTTGGTCGTGTCTCATTATCTCCTTCTTCTCCAGGGTATCCTCGTAGATAATCTTCGTACTGATCTTTCCGGATCAGTCGAGTGGAATCCAGGACTGGCACGACATCTTTGGTAAACTGGTCGAGTGCTAGGCATTCTCTGCCTTCAATAGGTGCTGCGACGTCAGCATCAATTTGTTCTAAGTTTGCAGATGTTAACGAAACATCTTGAAAGGTGAATCGAAACTGATCTTGTTCTAGTCCTAAGTCTTTTAAAACCATTAAGGAGGCATAGGTAAAAACCTGTCCCCCTCCGCCTGCCACCATGTCAATTTTTTCAAAACTATTATCAGTTAAGCGGGGAAGATTGTTGACTTTGATTCCTAGATTTCTTACAGCAACATTTTTCCCGCTTGGAATGACAAATCGAGGATTGCGAAACATATAAGTCTTATCATTAAAATCTTTCACATCGATTTCAAAATAAGATTCTTCACCCAAGATTGAACTCATGCTATACCGGAGCACTTTAGGTCTTGCATCCGAGATGTAGCGAAGAGCACCGGGATTTTGATGGGGTTCAAAATCTTGTTCTTTTGATAAAGCAACTAAGTCTAACATCGCTCCATCTTCGCGTTCTAAAACTTCAAGGACATACTCCCCTGCTTTCAAATCCCAACCCGGTCGTCTACTAAATTCACCGTCTCTATTGGGAATATACCAAGTCCATGCGGTGGTGTTTCCACTAAATTCGTAGCGAATACACTTCCCGGCCTCCTCTCCGGAGGTTCCCTTTAGACGAAAGTAAAATGAATTTCCAGAATCGCCCCGAGCTATCACTCGTGACCATAGATTATACTTTCCTGCCTCGGTGATTTGAATAGGAAATGCTATTTTTCCTGGTGTGCGTCCTGCTAAAGGTACAGAAATATTTTTCGATACCCCGTCTTCAGAGACAAACAGGTTATTTAAATCAAGTGGTTGACCTGAATAATTCTTAAAAGATGAATCGCTAAGAGCCGATCCTAATTTTTGATCAAAACCTCCAAAGGCAGGATTTGCGCTAGAATAAAAATAGAGATGATTCAGAATTTGATTCGAATCACTTAAAGGAAAATCTGATAAATCGTGGGCCATATAAGGAGTACCTGATGGGTCATTAGCGCCTTTATAGCGACCTTTCGAATCTTCATCCCATTTCTTTTTTTGCTGAATGAAAGGAGCATCTTTTTCTACGAAAAATTTTTGCTCGAAAATTTTGGCCAAGGCCTGCTTCTGTGCAGTTGTAAGTGTTTGCCTAATTTGGGAAGAGCTAGGTGTCCAATAATTCCCCCCGAAACGAGGGGCGAAAAAATTTGAGGACAGCCCCGCCGAGTTGTTCCACTGTTCAGCTGAAATATTCTCGGGAGCAAGTCTATAAAAATTTGAAATTCTGACATAACCTTCATCATAGAAAGTCTTGATTCCGAATCGCTCCTCTACCTCTTCTCGAGTGAAATCGTCCCACTTTCCTTGAATTCCAGAAAGTTTTCTTGGGTCAATTACGATAGCGCTAATTTGTTTCGCATAGGGAAGAAAACCGCTTTCATCGGGATGCCTTCCAGCACCACTAACGATATAAGGACCGCTGCGCCCGTTGGACATATTTACGGCCTTATCGTGATCCGTGCAGGAACCCACGATTCCCTGCCGAGGAGCTGTCGCACCCTCATTCGGATGAAGAGGAGGTTCAGGTGTTTCTGCGAAAAGTCGAGATGAAGCTCGGCTGTGAACGCCGGTTTGCATACGCCCTGTATAATCCCCTGTCTCGGCCTCAAGAGTCACTGAACCGAACTGAGTCTTTGCTCGACCCTCTATGTGTTGAGAAAAAGCAATTGGACCAGTTGCAATAAAAGTCTTATCGAAATCAACTTGTGAGGCCAAACTGCGAATGGCCGCAAGCATCTCTTCTGCATTTTGCGAACAGTCTCCCCAACAATTGTGAGATTCATTTTTAAGTCTAAGGTAGAGTCGTGATTCTTCCGGTCGATAGACATTCATTTTGGCCGAGTTCCAAAGAACCGACCACGCCTCGTCATAAGCACTTTTTGCAAAAAACGGTGATTGCCCTTCTGAATCCCCATGGCATGTTCCACAGCGATTTTTCAAAATGGGATGAACAGTAGAGGAAAAAGCAGTCGCCGCTTGCTCAAAGGATACAGATCCTGTTTGCCGAATAGAGAGCTGACCTTTTTGAGGGGCGCAGCTCACTAGGGCAAAAATCAAGCTAAAACCATAGAGAAAAATTTTATTCATAAACGTCCCGCTTTTTTTCTACTTTTTCAAATGATGAAGAGGCCTCTATTTCTAGGCCGCTAAATCAACAATCGACTTGAAGAAAATTCCATCTTCAACGCCACTCATGAAATCTCGGCCGAACAGAGTTTCTGCTTCAACCTTCCCTTTTCCATTAAGTGCCAAATAATTTGATATGACCCAGCGTGTGGCCGCAGAAACATCGCCCGCAGCGACAGTTGATCGGCGATTGACACCCTTGGGAGTCCAATGCCCAAATTGATTTTTCTTATCGTCTTTTAGAAGTCGTCCTGCTGTTGAGCGGTTATGCCCATGCTTATAAACCATCATGACTGTGCCACCATTAGAGCCCTGATCGGATTCCCAAACATTTTTTACCATTGTGTCTGAATTACCAATCTGTCGCTGAAGCATGAGCAAAATCGGAGAGTCAGCGTCTATTTTTCCGTCGGCCATTGTGGTTAAGGAGACTTCTTCGGGCGTTCCACCCAAAGCACCACCAACACTACCGTCGGTATACAAATGCATACAAAGACTTTTACCTTTTTCTGCAGCACTTAAAATCGCTTGGCCAATAACCCGACCTCCATGAAAATCCATAGTTTGACCACGAATCGCTGTTCCTCCGTGATAATCATAGCCACCGAGAGCAACCGTTCCGGCACCTGCGATACTATCGAGAACAAGCTTAGTGATAGCGGCGGCTGATCCCGAAGGATCCCCAAATGCTTTTATAATTGAGTCATCCGTTGTCGGACTCAAAACACTGGCGCTAAATTCATTAAAGACTTGTGTGACGTTTTGAAAAGAACACCCGAGTAGAACTTCGGCCTGTCTTTTGAAATCGAGTTTTTTCAAACTCTCTAATTTGTAACGCTTCATTTTAGCGATTTTTTGTGTCAGCGCTTTTAATCGTTCTTTTCCTCCCCCGCTTTCTGTGCGGAGATAATTATCACCTGAGAGTTCTTCTCCAAGACTTACTAGGTCTGTGGCAGCAGCGGCATTTCGAACGTAAATGGAGCGATTTTTGGCAGTATATCCATGAGGACTATAGACCGAATTTCCACCAGAGTCTGAGCCTCTAGTACCTACTGCCTGAACGAGTCGCCCATTAGCAGCGGCCTTTGCAGCAGCATGGACTGTATTAAATGGATTCGAATCGGTGTCATCTGAAGAAGCGACGGCGCATAATATGCCATCAAGCCCCTCGTTTACTGGAATACCATTAAATTTTTTGTATTCTCCGGACGCATCTTTTAGAACACTCATCATCCCTAAAAGCATTGGAGAGTAAGCGTGCATTGGAATCCCCAAATCGCTATTAATCATCCCCGATTTGCGGTGAGGATTCATCTCGTTGAGAAGTCCGAACCTAAAAAAGTCTGTATCTCGAGCAGCACCACCAGATAAAGCATCCATACTGCCATCGAAGTTGCCTATAAAATTATTTCCAAAAAGATTACAACCACCGGCGAAATCAAAACAGAGATAAGGAATCCCTGGAACAAACTCCGGAGTCGGACAATCCAGTTCAGCGGCCAAGGCACCATCGGAAAAAATCAAATCCGTAATCGATGGCAGAAAGACTGCACCCGCTACTCCCATAAGACCCTGGGCCAGAAACTCTCGTCGAGTTTTAGGAATTTCATGATCCGCATGGCGATAGGGCTCAAGGATTGATTTGTCTTTGCGCTCTTCGCTGTTGATAACTTTTTTCTTTCTCATGACTTACTCCTAAAGCGTCGTTTGAGCGCTTAATATGGCCCCACAGGCCAAGTCTCTTAATCTCGTTTTTGCTGATGAATTTGCAGGAACAAGGCTGACATCTGCCAAGATTTCTCTTAGAACAAGTTTATAGTTGTCCTTTAACGGCGCTTCTTCAGCATGAGCGAAGGCGGCAATTAAATGGTCTATAAACTTTTCTTCCGTTGTCATCTCTGGGTTATAAAGATCTTTCACTTCATCTTTGACCCGGTAGCGCCGGCACATGAAAAAGCCGTATCGAATATGAGCGATTTCGCTAAATTTAGAATACGAGGCCAAGTCTGAACGCTCAGGAAGCTGAAAGCGAATTTTTCCAAACTCAGCGGCCAACTCGTTATCAATATCGAGCCCTGTAAGGTGGGCCATTGATGTTAAAGTCTGATTGAAGTTTTTGACATTTTCGCCACCGTCCACCTGCTTCAATGCAAACGTTCCTTCAATCCCCTGGCCAATTGAGCCAATTCGAAGATTGGAATTTTTTTGAGAGCAACCTTGGTGTAGGCCAGCCGAGCTCAAAACAAAAAGTAAACTCCAGAGAGCTTTCATAAGATTCATCCTTTTTTTATAACTCTGAGCAAGCAGCTGAGTGGCGCACAAAACTATGCTTAAGATTATATTTTCCTAGCATGAAATTTTCCGCTTCCAGTTCAACGTTTTCTTTCTCACGACTTGTTTCTGGAGAGCGGCGGCAAACTTTTTCGAAGACCCTTTGACTCATACAGCGGGCAAATCCCTTAGAATGGGTTACCATTTTCATCAGAGAGCGAACTCCGTTGCCCTCTTCTTGACCTTGAGGCCACTCAAATTTGGCATTGATTCCACTGTTCCAAAGATTCATCCACGAATCACTTGTGGTCACGTGTCCTGATTCCGGACTTACAACATCGTTGGTCGCATATTTTTGAGCAACTTCGCCATGAGTGTATTGATTCTTACCTTCTAAATAATCATAGAATGCAAATGCTCCAGATAGAGCGTCCATGCCTGCATGGCAGCCTACACAGCGAGCTTTAAAAACTTCAGAATCACCACTTGGCTCCCGAGTCACATCTCTTCTGACTCTTAGGTCTGGAACCGTCGTATCGTGGAGCTGCTCCATAGTGTGACACATAAAGCGGTCCATAATTCCAGCGAGCGCCGCTCGATTTGTGCCAGCATTAAAATAGGCCTCTCCGAATGTACGAGTGGATATGATTCCTGAGATTCCCTCTTCGGGTATTGGAAGCTGACCACTTCGCTGACCGATTCTGCGAAAGACCAAGGGATTTGAGATATCAATTTTATATTTTTCTAAATCATCGTAGTGACGATTATTATTACCCCCAAAGAGCTTACGAACGTAATATTCACCAATCTTAATATAATCACCTGAGGCGCCATCTGCTTTTTTAAAATTGTTGCGTTCTTTTCGGTAACTTTCGTTAGGGTCTATGGACTGACCGGCGTAGTAGATGTCTTCGTAGAAGGCCTCGGGAAATGGAATTTCATCCCTCACAACGCCAATTAGCGCCGCACTCATATCATTCAAAGGAATCGCTAAGGACTTATCTTCGTTAGTGTCCGGCGAGAAAAAGTCTTTGAGAGTTACCGTATAAAACTGAGGATAAGTCTGGGTAATATAGAGACCGGCCTTGAGCTTTCCCTGGTCACTAATAATCTTTGAGACCTGGTCGATGTCTTTTTTATTGGGTGTAAGACCAGTCAGTGATTGCAAAAGAACTTTGGCCTGCATTTCTGCATCGACCACTTTCTGCGCTTCGACAGAAGAAGCAAACAAAACACAGAATAAGAGAGTAGCGTTCATAAGATTCATGGATCGTTCTCCTGGTCTTCTTATTTTAGGCTTAAGACAGCTTAGAGAACCGAAATTGATTCCAATCTATTTTCATCACTACTAAATCGGTTACTTACCTCGCTCAATAAAATCTGTAGAGTAAGGCGTGCGCCAAGTTATTGGGCCAGATTAAAGAAAATTTGTGATATTCTGAGAAGTAATGAGCGATTTTTTACTTAATAACATCACCGTTTCTATTGAAAATCCTCAAAGTTTTTTAAAAAGATGGTCCCATACTCTCCAGCAATTCTTCCTCTCCCAGAAGGCCTTAGCGACTCAGCTGCAACAAATTGCTAATAACTCTACAGACAAGTTCATCCGCTCACACTGTTCTGCCAAGGCCAAAGCAATTGTTTTCAACCTCAAACAATATGAAAAATATCTGCCTTGGTTAAAAGAACTTGATCCCATTGCACTCCCCAATCTTCATACTCAAGGCAAAGCTCCAGATGCCTATCTTCGGACGCTTTTCCGGGATTGGTGTTGGCCAAATAACGAAAACTCTCTCTATGCCCAAAAGTGTTCGTCTCATTTCAATCCAGGTCACCGAGTTCTAATATTGGGAGCGGGCGCCTGCCAGCTGGCAAGCCTAGTAGCAGCGCAAAACGAAGTTGAAGTGGTGGCATTTGATTCCAATCCTTTAATCATGGGACTGGCGTCCGAGATTTTAGAAGGTAAAAAAATTAAGCTTTTTGATTTTCCAGAAAACTCGACTTTGGGTCCTGTCGTGAAACAGGAACTGTCCAGCGCCATCATCACGTCGTCTAATTTGCAGCTCACCCTTGGTGATTTCTTTGAAATGCCCTTTCAAGATGGTCAATTCGATGTGATCATTGCCCCCTGGTTTTTCGATATCCTAGACAGGCCACTGCAGAACTCGGTTCATCGATGCCTGCCTTTTCTAAGGCCCGAAGGAAAACTTATCTATCTTGGCCCCGCAAACCTTGCGGGAGCAAAAGAGAAATACAAACTCTACCAAACTGAAATCATACAAATCTGGCAGGATTTTTTTGAAGAGACAGAGTCGAGCACTTTTGAATCCTCTTATCTTTTTGCAGACTATGACGGTCAAAAGCGAATGGAATCACAGCTCTTTTTAGTAGGAAAATCCAAACGAGATAGGAAAGATTTCCAACGAATCTCTTCTGAACTTTCGGAAGATGATATTTTGAAGAACAATGAACTTCTCAGTTTTCATCAGAAAAAAAACGAAGCACTTTCTAATATTCTCAAGCATTTTCAAGCGGAGACGTCCTTTGAGAGCTCTGTAAAAAAAGTAGCGGCCGAATTTGGACTCAGTTTCGACCAGGCCAAGAGTTATTGTTTAAAAATCCTCCATCAACTTTATTGACTCACCTTTTTTTCCGATAAAGCTCAGATGAATATCCAGCTAAAAAATCGGCACAATGAATTAAATTTTGCACTTCTGATTGGAATTCTCGCAATCGATTATTTCTCTAAACATCTCTGGTCGGCCCAGTTGGGTCTCAATGATTTTCCCAAAACTGATCTTCCACTTTTTTTCCAAGGACCATGGAGAAATCTTAGCTCTTTTATTTTATTGCTAGTCTCAATTTGCACTATATTGATGCACTTTACTGCTGTTAGACTCATCCACCGTCAATGGTTTAAAATGAAGTACGGCATAACTCTTATTTCCGCCGGACTTTTAATCTTATTTATGGACCTAGGTATTCGCTCTGGCGTGGTCGAGTTTTTTTCTTTTGAATTCCCCAGCTTTTTTCTCTCACTAAACTCTCCTATTTTGTTGGGAATGAGCGGGAGCGTGCTATTTATAAGTGGCTTAATAATCGATCTTCCCAAGCTGCGCAAAATGAACTTTTTCCGCTACCGCTATCTCATTCGCCCTAAAGAACAGATTCACCATGCCCTCATTTATGCAGGTATTAATTTTCTATCTCTATTTATTGGCGGAGCTTTTGCCTATACCTACTTTTTCCTCAAAATTGAGAAGGAGGCGGGGCTTTTCTTTACCAACGGGCTATTCGAGCAATTTCTCGTCTATTTTTCTTTTCTGGCCCTTGCTATTTGCACAATTGGAGTCGTCGCCTCTATTTTTCTTTCCCATAAGAGCGTGGGGCCCATCTATGCTTTTCACAAATTCATTGATGATCTCATCGAGGGCAATCGCCCCTGGTTTCAACTCCGCGATGATGACCAACACAAAGAACTTGAACGAATTGCGCAGAAATTAATCGTCGCTTGGGAAGGACATAAGAGATCGAGCTCTCCTCAAAACTCTTTCTCTCAAGACAAAGATTTTAAAAAGGCCCAAGGCGAATAAAACTCTTTGGTTCTGGTAAATTTTTTTCTAGACTCAAGCTCAATGCGTTTTTTTAGCTTCGCCCTTTTATGTTTGCTTGGACTCTATTTGCAACCAGCGCAAAGCTATCCAAATTTTATAGGCTACGGGTACTCCAGTTGTCTCACTTGTCATTGGAATCCTTTTGGTAATGGTCCTCTTAATCCCTACGGTAGAGCACTCGCGGCCAATACGATTTCTGATAGAATCTTTTACGACAGCAAAACTACGGAAGATGAAATTTCAAGTTGGTCAGGACCATTCTTCAATGATCCAGCAAAAGGGACAATTCGACCCTCTTTTGATTACCGAGGTCTATGGCTAAAACGGAATCATAGTGAGGCCAATGCCGTTGCTGAATTCATCCATATGCAAGCCGATGCAAATATTACAGCAAATTTCGGTAAAAATAATGAATACATCACGTCGGTTACCATGGGATGGCGAGATCACCGTCGCCCTGCTCCAGGACAAGAAGACTGGATCACCAGAGAGCATTACTTTGGTCACCGAGTCAGCCGCGGGTTTGGATACTATATAGGACTTCAAGATAAGGTTTTTGGAATTCGTCATCCGGACCATCAAGCCTACTCCAGAAAAGAGACCAATCTCAACCAAAACGACCAATCCCATGGCGTGGTCCTCCATTTTCTGAAGAAAAAATTTGAATTTGGTCTTAATGGATTTGTAGGAAATCTTTTGGACGACAACCAACGAATTCAGCAAAAGGGATTTTCCGGTATGGTGGAATACTCCCTAGGCCAGAAATCAGTCATCGGCTATTCTTTACTGTCTTCTACGTCCGAGGCCGTCGACCAGTATATGAATGCCCTTCATACCCGAGTCGGATTTGGCAAAGGCTCATCAGTGATGGCCGAAGTTGGCGAAGTCCAACGTACTGGACAAGAACTCAGCAAAAGTCGGACCTCGCAGTATGGTTTTTTGCAAACCCATTTGTTGATGCGACGAGGGCTCTTTGCCATCACAACCATGGAATACCTAAAAAACGATGTTGAAACAGACCTATCCCAGGTAGCGCTCACTCAAGGGTTGCAATGGTTTCCTATCCAGCGGATAGAATTGCGCACCGAGATCCAAAATGTTCGACTTCTCAATCCGGCCAGTGTGAATGATGATTTTTGGTCACTACTAGGACAGGTGCATTTGTGGTTTTGAGGAAAGCTTGGCTTCATTTTTTAGGATTTAGCTTATTCGCATTTTCTCCGATCTGCTCGGCCATCAGCAAGCGCTCATCTAAGGCCCTTGTGATGGCCCAGAAACAATATCTCGCCGATGACCTCGATGACGCCGCAGAAACCTTGGAAAAGAATTTTCGAGTGGAGTCGCGTCCGAGAAAAGCACCCAAAGCAGCTTTGGAGATCTACGCTCTTATTTTAGAAAAAAGCGATGAGTATTTAAAATCGCTGAAGCTGACAAATTATTTAATTATCAAGTCTTACTCTCAAAAAAACTTGCAAACTCTAAAACTTGTCCAACGAGGGAAAGCTCCTCCACCAGTACCTAAGAAGTTAAAATTTTACTATCTCAAAAAGGCAGACCTCTACGCAAAGCTTTTAGATCAAGTTTCTCAGGAAAGCTTCGATGACCCCCAAATAGATTTTTATCGGCAAAAATCCCAATTCTACGTCAAAGTTCTTAAGGCCCTTGGTTCTCACAAGAAGCGCATAAAAAGTGTGATCACTCAGGTCAATCAGATCTCTGGAAGACTGAGAAAAATTAAAAAAGATCGCGAGCAGTTTCGAACGTCTACTTTTGTAGGATTGAGTTATGCAAGCTGGCAGGACAATTTCATTTTAAATACGCCCAGTGGTGAAGAAGCGCTTTTAGTCACTGCGAGCGGACCTTGCATTAATGGGGGCCTGCGGTGGAATAATGCCAACCGTGAATGGAATCTCCAGGGGCAATTTTGCCCTACCTCTGCAACTGTAGGTACGGAAACGTCTTCTAGTTTTACCACCCGCGATGGAGATTCATTATCGGCGTTTTTTATAGGCCCAGGATTTTTATGGCGGCCTAAGGAAAAAGAAATCGCTCTTGGCCTGCAGGTCCCGCTCTATTATGCCGCTCTGGAAACAGAACTTGGCGTCACTGATACCCTCGATTCCGAATCGCGCATCAGCGCTGCACTCTTATTAGAATCTCAATGGATTTATCAACGTTGGGCCTTTGTCTTGAAGGCAGGAAGAATTATTGGCGCCACGGATAATCTTTTCCAATTACAAATTAATTTTGAGCTTTAGTTGATGCCCTGGCGCTCGAGGCTTCTACAGCGCTGACCTATCAATTCAGATATTCTTGCAGGAATCTTTGAGTCGGGAAACTCTTCTCTGACTTCACTGACAATCTCATCTTTTTGAGCAAGCAACTTTTGTTTCATGGCAACCATAATTTCAATCATCGTCCCTCTTTTGAGACCCAATTCCTTGTCAAGGACGTTGAGTTGATTTTTCCTAATCCGAGACTGCTCATTTCTTCCTCCAATTTTGAAAGAAAAGTAGTCTCTTATATTAGGATAAATGGCCGTGCAGACAATGTCGTAAAAAGGAGCGAGTTCAATTCTTCCGTCTTTAAGCAGGAAAGAAAGATTTTTCGAATGACTGTCATTGTTTCCAAGGAGAAAATTGAAACAAATCCAGTCTAAGAAATCGAGCGTGGCCTGTTTTCGTTTTTTGATAGTGACCTGGGCCTTGATTAATTCATAATTTGCTTTTATCGAGGGGCCTCCTCGTTCTTCATATTTGTTTTCGCTGACAAATCCTTGGGCCTGGCAGAAGTCTTCCTGGTGATATCTTTGGACGCTATCCTCTTTATCTACAAAACGATCATATCTCACCGTGACATAGAGAGGATGCGTTTTATGACCAATGACAAAACAATCTGGGGTTACTAATCCAACTTTCCTGGCCAGATTCATACAGTAATACTCGTTATAAACCGATTCTTTGACATTCGAACGCAGTATAGGAACTTTTACGATATGGGTGGTTGGCCTACCAGAGGTTGGAAGAAAAAATTTTCCTCCTCTATAAATTGCTGCAAATTTATCTTGGGCCCCAGCGATCGATAGGTAGCCTGGACCTAAATCTGCAATAACAGCTATCACTGGTCTTTTACTGTCTATGGCCTCGTAAATCTTTGTCATATCTATCGGAATTTCTTTCGATGGCCCAAGGTTTTGATAGTGCGATTTTTTAGATCCAGAGATGATGAATGCACCAGCACAATCACTTCCAAATTTTTTCAAGAGGTCAAATTCACTTTGAAGATTTTGGTCAATTTTGAGAAACTCTCTGGTATCTCCTTCGGGTAACAAATTTTCAAAAAATGACAAAGTCGTTCTATTTCCGAAGCTTTCCTCTTGGAGTGGCATGCCCAGACTTAAGGCAAAACAGTTCTGATATTTCAACCAAGCTTCGTCGTACTGAAAAGAATAGAGCAGCTCTTCGTCCCTCTTAATTTGACCAACTCTCATATCTTTGTAGAAAACATAGAGTTTCTCTTCTGTTTTCATTCTTCGAGTTCCAAGGCCAACTTGAATCCCAAAAGCTGGCTTATCTTTAGTAGTGTCGAGAGCTTAATCTCTCGTTCTCCAGCACTACTTTCGAATTTACTGATGCCGTTGATTGAGAGGTCGCATAACTTCGCCAATTCGGCTTGAGAGATGCCGAGCTCCTTTCTTCTTCCCACTAATGCGTTAATGAGACTTTCTATACTGTCAAAAGTACGGATCATATTTGTCTCTCCCTCTAGGGAGATACTTGGGCAATAGGCTTTAATTAACGGAGCGAATCCAGTCTTCGATGGCCGAAATATCAATTCCACCGGCACCACTTTGATCTTTCATTGCCGTGTTACAACCCTGGCCCCCCCCCACTCCAACTGTAATGCAGTTGTACAAAAAGCTGGAAGCAGAAAAGCCTGGGTCAATATATCCGTTGGAAACAAAATCCTGTTCATCAGTCCAATCTGCAATAAAGGGTGAACTAGCATGACAGTTGGAGCAACTCGCTATCAAGGTTTCTCGAGCAGCGATAAATTCTGGTGACCCACTCGCTGCGACTGCACCACCGTCACCATTTCCGTAGATATTAAGGTCGCCGACATTGGAATTGGTCGTCTCTAAACACCCGCTCAGAATCCCTAAACTGAGAAATACAGTTACCAATGATCGAAGATTCAATTAACGACCTCCGGCCAGACCACGGCCTCCACTGGCCACAGGAACTCTTGCTTTCACTCTTACTTCGTCTTCGACTTTTACAAGCTTATAGTCGATATCTTTGATTTTAAAATCGCTCAAACTCAGCGAAAAACTAACTTCTAGCAGGCCATCTCCGATATCTTGATAACGCAGTCCGATTTTTTTCTTTACGCCGTTAATCTCAATTACGCCTGCGCCCTTTCCATTTTTCCCTTTAGCATTGGTTACGACAATTGCTGCATTCTTTTTAGGATTAAGCCTTTTCCAAAGATGCTTGTCCCTGGTCGAGATTCCAGTCTTGAGAGATTTAATCGCTACCCTTAATTTTTTTGCATAAAAGAGATTGCCCTTTTTATGGACTTTGCCCTTGAGCTTCCCACTTTTTACGACAAAATCACCTGCTGGAAAAAGATCGACTTCGACCTCGACTCCAGGGGAAGCGGCCAAAGCAGAGAAACTCAAAAGAAGAATAAAAAACATCGAAAGCAATTGTCGCACGGCGATCCCCCCTAGAAACTATCTTAACCTGAGTCATTAATCGGTCCAATGAGAAAAAAACTTGAACTGTCGGTTATCGAGTTTTCAGCTACTTACGAACTTGCCAGAGAGAACCTCTGTCAAGCAATTATGGCGTTTTTTTGAAAAATTACCATCTGTCAAATAAAATTGCTAAATATTTTCTGTGTTATGGATTCTTCTTGGTTTTCATAGAGCTCATTTTATATAATCGCTTCTTTCCAGGTGGGCGTTAACCAAGTTGAGGTAAGTCTTTGGTGCATTCTGTTTCTAAGATTCTATGTTTTGTCTTTTTGCTTTGGGGGCCTTGTGCTTCCATCGCGAAATTACCGTGCATACGAGCCTTCCTCCAAAAAAAACATGATGTGGCGATCCAGACGCCAAAAAGCGTTGAAGAATTTTTAGCTCTTAAGGATAGTTCCTCTTTGATTCGCCAAAATTATCTCAATCATCTTCACCAGGGCCATATCAAACGGCTTGCTATATCTCTGAAGACTGTGGGTGCAGATGAGGTCTTCGCACAGTTAGAAAGTTTATTTGCTAGCGCTCAGACAGAAAAAGAATTTAACACGACATTGCGACTTCTTGAGGAGTTCTACGAAAAAAGAATTTTTTCCCGGCAAGATCTTAAGGATCGGATAAAGAGGAGCTCCTATGGAGAAGAGCTATTTTCTGCTGTCGAGAAGGCCAGCAGTAGCGAATTTTACAAAGACCTCACTAGTGAGAAACAAATCGTATCGTTTTTAGCAAAACAGGGACTATCTCCTACTGATAGTCACTTTCACTTTTACCGAGAACTTTTTGCCACAGCAAAGCTCTCTGCTGATGAACTCAAAGTATTAGAGCATAGCTTTTGGGTTTCTGAGGACCCCTCTCGTCAGCAGGCGGAACGAATTTTTTTTTCGTATTTTTTTCCAGAAATTCCGGCACGCAACCTTTCGAAGGGTGATCAGGCAAGAAGAAGAAAGCTGGCCTTGGCCAACATCCAGCAAATTTATTCTTGGGAAAAGTTTTATAGGGGCCTCGGTGATGGCCAAATTCAGACGTTATTAAAGAGATCTTTCTACAGAGATGCCCAGGTTCTCTATTGGCCAGATGACTTAAAGCGCTTTGCCGTTTTTATGGGAGATCGCCAATCAAAGAGAGCTAAGTTTCTGGCGAAAGCTCTGAGAGACCTAGATCTAGGTATCGGAAGTACCCGTAAAGAGGTGGCAGAAAAAATTGCTGAAGAAAAGATTCTTTTCTATGAACAATTACGGACGGCCTGTCAGAAAGGGGAAATGCCAACGTCTTTTTTGCGGACGGGATCACACCTGAAACCCATCGCTCCTCAATCTACAGCACGGCTTTTAAAAAATCTTTTTAGCTATTCTCCTTTGGGAAAGCTTGAGTTTCAGTTTTACACAATTAAGGTTGTGACATCCATGGTCGCTGCCTACGTAGGCCTAAGTAGAAAGATTGGAGAGAGCGAAGATACACATTTTAAGCGTAAGGCCCATGAAGTGATTTGGGTTTTTTCTAGCTCGATATTAGGAGCTCTCATTTTTGTCAAAGCGAAAGCTCCTTTTTCTCTTTTTTCTCGGTTCAATACTTTGCCAAGAGCAACAAAAATACTCTCGATGGATATTATTACTCACATTCCAACAGCTCTCGCTTATGCTGTTTCTTATGGAGTCTTATTTGATACGGACAACCAACCATTTTCTATCGCCCAAGCTGAGCTAAAACGTGCCAAATTCAGTGTCTCAAGTCGCGGTCTGGTTAACTCCAGTGATGAACCATCGATAGATGACTTTCTAAATATGCAAGTCATTTTGGCTGAAGAGGTCCATAAACGGCACACTGCTGAGCAGAGCAAAGTGGCAGAAAATAGACTGAATGATGGAATTTCTATCATGTCCGCATTTCAAGCCAGTGTGTATTCCAAACCTCTCACTGCTCTTATAGGACAACTTAATAATGAATTAGTTTGGAATTTATTGTGTGGTCGACACAATGCTCAGCTATCAAAATATTCTGCGTATGCTGTAGCCGCCGGATTCACGGTGGCCACTCGCTATGCCAGTGTCGAATACTATAACTTCGTTAAAGATCGAATAGAAGGCGGAGTTGCCCCTGAAAAATAGCTACAAAAACTAAGCGACTAAACTTCTGAGCATCCAAGCTGTCTTTTCATGAGTCTGGATCCGCTCGATGACTAAATCGGCAGTGGCCTCATCTTTTGCATCTTGAGCGGTTGGAATGACGGTTCGGGCGCGCTTAATTAGCTTTTCATGACTTTCTACTAACCACTTTATCATTGCAGTTGCTTCTAAAACCTCTGGGCACTCACGAACTTCCGCAAGTTTTGAAAATTGAGTAAACGAACCTGGAGCAAACTCTCCAAGGGCTCGAATTCTCTCGGCAATACCATCAACTGCGATGGCCAATTCTGTATATTGCTGCTCAAATAATTCATGAAGAGTGCTGAACATCGGTCCCGTCACATTCCAATGAAAATTATGAGTCGTAACATAGAGAGTATAGCTATCGGCCAATAGCTCCGAAAGCCCTTTTGCAATGTCTTTCCGTGCTTGCTCAGCGATTCCAATTTCGATTTTCATACTTTTAATCTCCTGTTTAATTTGTTTTTTTGTGCTTTGAAAATTGTTTCGCGTCAATCAGTAGTGCTAGACACTTGCGCGCTGTGTAAATTTTTCATGCTGTAAGTCCATGAAATTCTTCAGAAAAACCATGCATCAATCTATTTTATTGCATTGCATTAAAAGTCAGGTAAAATCCGTGCAACGCTTAAAGACCTATTTTAGAGAGAATAGGTCTGTCCACCGGCGTAACAAAGGCCGGCGTAACAAAAGAGAGAGAGATGAAAAATATAACGGTTTTGATGGGATTGTTTTTCTTTGCTGCCTGTAGCGAAGAAAGTAAGTTTGGCAACAAGCACAGAGAGGCCCCGTCTCCCATTTCTTCCCAAGCGCCGAAGTCAGGGCCAACTTCAATACCGCCAGCTTCGCAGAATGAAAATAATCAAACCGAAACCGCATCGAAACCTCTCTCGGCCGCACTTATTGATGCTAGCGGCCTAGCAGAGTACCCATTCGATCTTTCCATTCAAAAACTAGATAGCCTCAAACTAGAAAAAATCGAGACTCAAACCCAGTGGGAAGTTAGAAAAATTCCATTGAAGCTATTGATTATCCCGGATAACTCCCAGTCTATGCAGCCCTTCATTGATGCTGCGGCTTCTCAAGTCAAAAATATCGCGCACGCCTTGAGCAAAAAAAATCTTTTAGAAACAAGAACGCATTTCATTCGGACTGATTCGGCCAATTACCTCACAGCGGACAAATGGTCTCAGATGACGCCCACTCAGAAGGCCTTTGAGATCCTAGGACACAAAAGTTTAAAGAAGGCCGCCCTTCCTCTAGACCAAGCGGAGCTTCTCTTACCAATCGCCTCTAGAAAGTTTCGCTGCCAAGGAACGACAATCAGAGAAGAAAATTCGTACTACCGGTCGAAGTTAAAAAAAGATTCTCATTTGTTCCAGCTTCCAGTTAAAGACATTCCTGCACTTGAAAACTTGAGTGGAGAGGCATTAGAGAAGGCGATGGCGGGAGCATTCGATTCTATTGTTGAAGAAATTGAATACTATAATGCCTATCATTTTACCGAGCGGTTTGAAGACCCGTGTTTTCTCTTATCCCAACTGAGTTTTCGACCAAATACTAATATTGAAAAACCATTTGAATCCATTATTAACTACGTGAAACTATCTGCTCACAGCGAAGACCTCTCACCCATGCTGGATCCAAAGATTCAGCGAGTGGAAGATATTCCTAAAATGTGGTTTCTCATCATCAGCGATGAGCCGGACCAATCTGGTATCAATGGCGAATCAATGCCGGCCAAGGCATTCGTCGATGAGCTGGTCAACGCATTAGCGGGAAATGCTGATGCGGCGTTCAAGCAGGTCGTCCGAGAGAATCTACGCTTTTTTGTTTACACAGAATTTTTAGGTAAGAACGGTGCCCGTAAATCTACCAGTCACGGAAAAACCGATAAGGTCGACCCTAGTGAATACCAAAAGCTTCAAGAAGTACTTCCAAAGAGCGACAGTATTGTTGCTGATTTAGGAAATGCCAGAAAGACTAAAATGCAGCAAAACTTTGCAAAACTAGGAAAAGAGCTGCAACGACTCGTGACCAAAAGTTTGAGCTGGAAATCCTCAACTCCTGTAGGGCCAGTTGCTTTCCGTTTAGAAATTAAGAATCAGAAAAGTGTATCGGGTCTCTTTGATACAAAAACAGGAAAAGTGCAATACCGCGATAGCTATACGGGACCAATTGAGAAGGTTCTTCACTCTGAATCATCTGGAACGCAGACGCTCAGTTTTGTTTTGGGAGAAAAAGCAGAGGTTGATAATGGTGGTCAAATCCGTGCGGAAATAACTGCATTTGTATCTCAAAAAAAATAGTGTAACCTTCAGATATAAGACACGTTTCCGGGGTCAAGGAGAGACCATTGAAGCTCAAATATCTGATTGCACCTATTTTATTTTTATCAGGACTTCTATCTCCTGTTTTTGCTGATGAAAGTGACCTCTATGATTTTCTTTGGCTCGATCCCGACAAAAAAGTCTACGTTCTCCAAAATAAACTTTTTAAAAAGAAGAATTCTTTTTTTGTAGACGTAAGTTTACTTCAGGGAATTTCTTCAAGTTTCCAGAATGTCATGGGATTCCAAGGTCGGGTCGGTTATTTTTTTGCCGAAGAATGGGGAGTTGAGCTTCTCTATAATGGCTACAGCAACAGTAACAACGTTGATTACGACAACGTTCGTGCGGCCAACCCTTCTGAACCAATCGAACCTTTTATCCGCCGCTTTAACTCAAGCATCGGGGCCCTCGTCACTTGGGCGCCAATTTATGGCAAAATGAATATTTATAATAAAATCTTCTATTTCGATTGGTCTTTTAGCGGTGGTCTAGGCTCCATAGATGCCGAAAGTAATAAAAATACTGTCACACTAACAAATGTTCCCAATCGCTATGATGCTGAAAGTTTTGGCGCTCTTCTCCTGCGCACTGATATGCGTTTTTATTTCACAGAGTTGCTCCATCTCGGAATAGGAGTACAGGTAACCAGCTTTAGTGCGGTCACCGACCCCTACAAGGCCGACGAAAAAAACATGACTCGCATGACTGATATTATTTATTCAGTCGGGGTGTCTTTCTAAGATGTGGAAGACCAAAGTAGGGATTGCTTTTTTCCTAGCGTTCAGTCTCTTGAATTCTCCAGTCACTGCGGCGAAACGATCCAATCAAAAAGCTGCAGGTCAAACTAAGCTCGTCCGTTATCTCAAAAGTAAGCATCCTCGCCGCTATGAAGGTGTGGCCTTAGAATTGGCCAAAGCGAAGCTGTATTTTAGCGCACTTTATTATGCCAAAAAGCATATGCTGATTACTCAGCGGTATTCTGACCAATTCAATAAACTTCTTGAACTCCTCGTAGCAAAAACCGGAATAGAAGCTTTTTTTGATTTTGATATCAACTTGCTGGCCAAGTCTCGCTCACCTGCCTTGTTTTTTATTGTAGGTAAGCGTCTTTTTAGCGCAAAAGTGTACGCCGATGTCCCCTATTTCTTAAAAAAAATCAAACCTTCCCACCGGCTCTACCCTGAGGCGCGAATGATTTTGGGGACGATCTCTAATTACGTCGAAAAATACTCAGAGGCCGAGCGTCAGTATGCTGTTTGTGCGAAGGCCGCCCGCGTTTTTGGAAACAAAGCGTCCAATGAGAAACTGGAGCGCTATTATTCTACGATCTTGGAAACTTGCACGATTAATATTGCTCGTATTGCCTATAAAAAAAGAGAATACGAAAAGTCCGTCCGCTATTATGGGCGCATCCCAAAAACCGCTTTTTATTGGCCTTACCTGCTTCTCGAGAAGGCCTGGGCAAACTATTATCTCAAAGACTACAACCGGGCCCTGGGTTTGCTTGTCACCTATAAAGCTCCCCTTTTGAGCAGCTACTTTATGCCAGAGGCTGAAATCTTGGCGGCCTTGAGCTACTACCGCTTGTGTCTTTGGAGTGATGCTCTCAAAGTGGTTGAGCAGTTCTACGAAGTTTATAGGCCTCGCAGCAATCAGCTCAAAAACCTGCTCGTAAAATATAAAAATTCAGACAGTTATTTCTTCAAACTTATGCTGACTCCGTTAGATAAAACTGAAAAGGCGAACTCGTTTATTCGCAACCTTGTCACCCAGGTAAGCAAGAAAACCAAATTTAACCTAGATCTCTTTGCCTACAATAACGGCATAAAAGAACTTCAACGGCTTAAAAAGGCATCTGAAAGTCAGTTCCTTAAACTTCTTGGAAAACTCGTCGAGCGAGAGCTAAAGCGCCGACAGGCCGTCATGAATATGTTTGTGAAGAAAAAGTTTTTTGATTTTGTGAATCAAATTCATCAATTTAGCTATGAAATGTTCAATATTAAACTAGAGATCATCTCTGATAAGAGAAACCTTCTCTATGAGAACAAAAAGCTGGCCTTTGATAGAAGCCGAGGTTCATATGAAAATGTAAACCGCAGAACCGACCAATACTTCTGGACTTACGAGGGTGCTTTTTGGGCAGACGAACTGGGGGACTATTCTTTTGGCCTCAAGTCTAATTGCCAAAAAGTTGAACGCAAAGATGAAGAGGTCAATCAATAATGAAAACTCTCATCACTTGTCTCTGTCTGCTGGCCTTCTCTAGTCCCCTCTTGGCGCAAGAGGGAGATAGCGGAACCTTAGTTGAGGAAGGCGGAAAGCGCACAATTTATAAATACAAAAAATACGAGCGTTTCGACTTGGGTGATTTTGAGATCAAAGGGAACATTATTTCCCCAGGTGATTTATCTGTTCAAGAGAGAGAGCGCCGAGTTTTTAACCGAAAATTATTTGATCGGTTTGATTTTGACCCTGAAATTAAAGAAGATATCGAAAACTTCCGTTAATAACCTCCTGAAATCATCAAGAATTCTTCTTTCAGTGCCACTTTTTTTTATCATTTACTAAACCTTTGCCTCACTCTGCCGAAACGTCATCAAAGAGAATTTTTTTTGGCCTTGAAAGGGGTGAATTATGTTAGAAGATCAAGAAACAGCACAAGCTTCGGCGTCTATATTACTCTCAATGATCGAGTCATTTAGCGATGACAAGAGTGCATGGTTTATGGTGGCCATCTTCTTGTGCTTTGGCGCTGGATTAGCACTCTTTTTGGAGAGAATTCTCCATCTCGTACGCTATGACAAAGCGGATGCACCAAGTTTTTTCTCCACTGCTATTAAGCATCATGTGATGAGAAATGAGGTTCAAGAAGCAATTCAAGCTTGTTCGAATACATCCTCGCTTTTGGCCTTCGTTTTGAAATCGGGTCTCAAAAGGGCCAACCAAACTAAAGACCAGATTCAACAAGCAGTTGAAGCATCTTATCTAGAGATTGTTCCAAAGGTAGAAAAGAGACTGAGCTACATTGCTTTGACCGCAAATATTTCGACTCTCCTTGGTCTCTTGGGAACAATTGCCGGGATGATTTACTCTTTTGGGTCATTGGAAAAAGCAGATGCTGCCGAAAAAGCAACAGAGCTCGCCACGGGTATTTCTACGGCCATGAATACGACTTTTGCCGGACTGATATCGGCCATCGTTTTAATGGTGCTTCATACTTACCTGACCAACAAATCTAACAAGATTATCGCAGAGTCCGAAGAGTATGGCGTGAAGCTTATTGACCTACTGACATCAAAGAAAATTAACGAGGTGGCCTAATTAGGCCGCCGGTTTTGATGGACCAATTAAGGTTTGAAGTGGTGGGATTATGTTAAGTGTACGAAGAAAAAATGACACAAGTTTTAAAAAACTCAACTTAATTCCCATTTTGGATGCGGTTTTTATTTTCATCTTCTTTCTTTTGACTGCCGCTCAGTTTATCAAGTTTTACAACTTAGAGACTGAGGCCCCTATTGTTAGTGAAATAACGATGGAGAGCGAAAAAAAGCCACTCAATCTCATTGTCGAAATTGATACCGAGACTATTACCTTGAAGAAGGGCCTGGAAGAGACGACTTTTGCGACCTATAAAAAAGGACCTCTTCCTCAAAATGAAAGTAAATTCGGATTTGATTATGAATCCATGCAAAAGCGACTCATCGATCTGAAGATGAACCATCTCAAAGAGAAGGCAGCGATTTTGAGACCGACGACCAGTGTAAAGTATAAGGATCTTGTTGAGCTTATGGATGTTGTTCGAGGCTCAAAACTTAAGGGAGCTCCAGTGGCGATGGCCAAAGAAAAGACTCTCATTACCAATCTGTTTACTCAGATTATTTATGAGTAGGATTTTGGTCCAAGGAGATAATTCATGAGAAACTTAGGATTAAAAAAGCGCGCACAGTCCAGCCCAGGCGAGCTTGATATTACATCACTCTTGGATATCTTGGTCATCTTGTTGGTTTTTTTACTGCAAAACTATCACATCACTAAAATAGAAATTGATCTCAAAAATAACGTCAATATCCCCTTCTCAATTACTCAGTCCCACGGGATTAATGCTGCCGTTATTCAGGTGACTAAAGATAAAGAAGTCTGGTTCAACAAAATTTATATAGGAAATTTAGAACAAGGATCTTCAGTCTATCTCAAACTAAGAGACACTTTAATTGCTCACAAAAAAGGACTCGGTCCGGAACTGAAAGCTCCTGCATCAGCACCCGAAGGAGATTTGAATTTGGATGAGCTTAGAGAAATTAGACATTCGGTCAACCTTGTCTTCGATGAAGGACTTAACTACGCAATTATGAAAAATGTTATGAATGCGGCGGCCGGTTCGGGCTTTCCTAAATTCAAATTTATTGTGAGGAGTGAATCTTAAGTGAAGATTTTCTTTAAAATTTTACTACTTCTCGCTTGTAGCGGATTGTTCCCAGGGAAAAGTATTGCCCAAGGAACAAACCCAGGTTCGGCGCGCTGGAAAGAATTAGTAACGCTCCTCAATCAAGAAATTGGGACCATTGTTAAGGTCCGCAACATGGGCCCGGATCTCAAGTACCGACTTCTTGAACTCTATACTCAAAAAGCAAAACTCATCAAAGAATATGAAAATCAAGAGTTTCTTAAGTCCCCTATCAAGCTGCGTAGGGCGCGAAAGAAGAGCTACTTTTTTAAAAAGAGTCGGTCGCAATACCAAGAGACAATGAAGCTGGGTGAAAACATTATTAAAACCCACCCAAGTTACTACCGCATTGGCGACATCTACTACACGCTTGCCTTAAATTCCCGTGACTTTGGAGATGGACGCTACCTTGAGCCCTACATGCTTAAGGCCTTGAGCTTTAGTCCCAAGCGTTCAAAGATTGTCCATAATATTCACACGTCATTGGCCGAACATTACTACAACGAAAAGCAATACCAAAAGGCCATTTCCCACTATCAACAAGTTCTTAAAAATAAAAATGACCAATGGTACCCCAAGCATTTGTATAATCTGTCATGGTGCTTTCTTAAAACCAGACGGCTTAATGAGGCCGTAAAATTTAATAAGGCCAGCTACTTTGCCAGCAAGAAAAAGAAATATGTCGATATCTCTGACCAAGCTCTTGAGTCTATTGGTATTTTTCATATTATTGCGGGAAAAGTTCAAGAAGGTGTGAACTTCTATAAAAAGAACGTGGCAAATCCGATTCGCTTTTTAATTCGTATGGCCGAAAAGGCCTCCGATGATCTCGGATTTAAGCTTTCACAATACATCTTAGTTCAGGCCAGCGCTATTGCTCAGAAAAAAGGTCTTCAGAATGAAGAGCTCGATGTCATTCTCACCAAAATGGAACTCTACAGAAAATATAAGCAATATGGATTGCATTATAAAAGCTCTCTACAATTTTATAGAATATCTAGAAAACGCAAAATCGATAAGTCCTATACCGACCAAGCCATTGATAAAATTTCTTCTTTAGCAGGATTTCTACAATTGCGGCTCGCCAAAGATATGAAAAAGGGTGGAAGAAACTATAACCCCAAAGAGTTAAAGCTTGTCCAAAGCTATTTTCTTATTTTAGGAAAGCTTGACCCTGCTAACTCTGATAAATACCGCTACTTCCAAGCTGAAACCTACTACTCAGTATCAGAATACGAGAAAGCACTTAAGTCCTATACCGTGGCCCTCTCTAGAACAAAGAAACTTCCTGGCGACCGAAAACCGCTCCAAAATAAAATCCTGAATTCCATGCTCAGTACATTGGGAATTGCCAATCTTCAGCAGGCCACTACGGATAAATACACAATTTATGCCTATACCAATTATCTTATCATTTACCCTGTTAGTGATAAGTCCCAAGACATCTATCAAAAACTCTTTAACTTGTACTTTGCCAGAAAGCGATACGAAAAATCGGTCGGTGTTCTTGAGAGCTACCGAAAAAATTATGGCAAAGATATCAAGGTTCAACGTGAGATGCTAACCCGGGTTGTCGATCGCCACATTGAAGACAAAAATATTGACCAAATTGTCTATTGGATAAACCGTCTAGAGACAGGGTATCTAGCGTTTGATGAATCCTACATTAAAAAAGCACAGACGGTCTTGGGCTATATTCTTTTTGAGAAATATCAAATTGAAGAAAAACGAGACAAAAGAGCGGCCATTGCTGGCTATCAAGGACTCTTCAAGGAAGAAAAATATCCTAGAAATATCCGCGCGAGAACGGCCTATAAAACCAGCCTGCTCTTTCTAGAGCTATCTGAGACTGAAAACTCATTTGAATGGATGCTCAAAGCATTAGCGCTTTTTAATGTTAACGAGCTCAAAGAGATTAACAAGCCGCTATTTACAATGACCGAGCAGTATTACCTTTCTCAGGATTTTAAAAACTCTGCCACTCTATCAGCAACGATGCTTAATCGATTTTGCCAGCATAAAATCGCTTATAAGAATAACTACTACGAAAACGGAATTCAGTTTTTCCTAATCAACGAAGATGAACGCAGTGCCTTGCAGGTTTTTAACTTGGGGCTGAAGTGTAATATTCCCGGGCGAGTTATTGATGCCTCTGCAAAGAGAATGATGGTGCATTTTGCAGAAAATCGCCAGATTCGCAATATGGTTGGATTTTATCGCAGAAATCCAAACCTTAACTCTATTAAGGGCCCATTTATTTTGGCAATGCTTAGCGAATACTGGGATCACAAATTTGATGACGACTCAAAGATGTTTAAGCAAATTATCCGCGAAATGGTTAGATTTGGACGCAGTAATCAATCGCGAGTACCAGCAAGCGTTCTTGAAGATGTCGACTTAACTCTTAACTTTGCAAAATTTGAGCAAAAATCTCAAAGATTTTACAACGAAACATTTTTAGACCCGACTCGTGACTTCGATGAGAATACTTATAACCAAAAACTTGAAAAATTTGTTGTCACCCTCAAAAACCTTCGAGAAGAGGCAGATGTCTATATCCAAAAAGGCACCGTCGAAGTTGTGTTGGGCTCTTATCGTCTTCTTAGTGATAGCTATGCCCATTTAGCGAAAATGATTTCGGAGGTTAATCCGAGTAAGAAGCCAAAACAGTTTCAAAAAGACTTTAAAGAACAGATGGGAATCCTTCAAAAAAATCTCGTCTCTGAAGCAGACAACTTCAACCAACTGGGATTGCAAATCATTGCTAAAAATGAAGTTTTAACTCCCTATAACCGTTTCTTCTATCAGGGTTCTCAGGTGAGCTCTACTGCCAGAATGGAATACCCTGCTGCCTTCTTGTTGAATACGATCGATTCTTTAGGGGAGCTACCGTGAGACATATTATTTTACCAATTATTCTGACGGTTCTTGTTGCCCATCTGTCCTCATGTTCTACGGAATTTGTCCGATCATATACTAAAGACAGTAAAAAAAACGTGCTCTTGCGAGAAAGTATGCTCAGGTATGATGACAAACAACTTAAGTCCGTCGCTGGAAATGGCAAAGGCATGAAGGCCTTGGCCGCGAAGTGCCATCTTCAAAATTACGAAGAGGCATTAACGGAATTCAAAAAAGGTCTTAAGAAAAACGAAAAGAATCCAGAGTACTGGAACCATATTGGCAATTGCTATTTTCTCAAAGGGGAAAGCGCAAAGGCCGCTTTTTACTATGACCTTTCTATAGAAACATCTGCTTCACTTAAACGTCCCTATGCACCTGCTCATAACAACCGCGGTGTGCTTTATTTCAAAAAACGATTTTATCAAGAGGCCCTCGATTCTTTTCGTAGCGCCTCTTCACTTGCACCCCAATTACTAACTCCCCGTTTTAACCTGGCCCATATTTATTTAAAATTTGGATTGCTCTCAAAAGCGCATGCTGAAATTAGACGACTAAAGGCTGCCAATTCTGAAGATACCGATTTGCTTTTCTTAATGGGTTCTCTGGCCTTGGTCGAAAACCGCATTAAAGATGCAATCGCATATTTTGAACGAATTGATTCTAAACATAGAGACCGACAAGATATTTCTAATCATTATGCATTGGCACTCTATTTGGCCGGTAACTATGAGAAGGCCAAAGATGTAATGAGTGACCAAAAGAAAATTGACATTCATCACCTTAATGTCATGGGACGTCAGCTCCGTGAGTTGATAGACAATAAACTAAGGTCTCAGGGATAGTTATGGCAAAGCAGAAACCTGACATTCAAGAGACACTTCGCCTCGTTTGCTACCGAGGCAAAGAAGTCGCAATTAATTTTGAGCTGACTAAGAAAAAAATTCTTATCGGCAGCAATGAAATATGCGATCTCCATCTTATTGAGGACCATATATCTTTTTACCACGCCTTCATCTCACTGGATGAAGAAGGCGGTGGGAAAATTATTGACCTCGACAGCACCAATGGAATCTACATTAACGGTAAAAAAGTTAAACGCAGCTATTTCCATCTTGGAGATGTCATTCGTTTTGCTAATCTTGATTTTTATGTCGAGACAACCGGACAAGAGGCGTTATTAGAGGATCAAGATGAAGGCCAGGCAGTCATTGAAGGGGCCCAAGATGTTGGACTACCCTTAACTCCTTCTACCCAAGGTTTAATCCTCATTGATGGTGAATACTGCGATATTGTTTTTGACGAAGAAAACTTCAAACCGGTCTGGAAGCTCCCGACTGAAAATAAGGCCTTAAGCTTTTCTGACTATATCGATATCGAAGACGAAAACACGCTCATTTTCCCTATACTAGAAAACCAAGAGCATCAGTCCCTAGAAGTAGCTGTTATGACTTCGGGAACGCTGATGAGCGTAGATTATCTCTCCATCAAAAATAGAACTTATTATCTCTCGCAAGAAGACCAAGGGAGTACCAAAGTTCTTTGTGAGCCAATATCGGGAAAAGAAACTCCATTTATTCGGATTCAAGAAGGCGGAATAAATGCTCTGGAGATTCCAGATTTTAAGGCCTTTGATTTTATTTCTCAAAAAGAGCTAGACTTTGATTCTGGCGGAGCGTCCCTTATGGGACAAGAAGATTCTTATATGTATCTTGACCACACAAATCAGATTGTGGTCAGAATGTCGAATCATCCACCAAATCTCCGTTCAGTCCCTCCGTTTGCTCGCGAAAAAGAATCAATAAAGATTTGGGGGAAAGTTCTTCTTCCTCTTCTTTTGCTTTTGGCAATTTTGCGATTTATTCCCAATGATAAGCTCGAAGTGAAAAAAGAAATTCCTGTTGTCTATAAAGTCGTAAAAAAGAAAAAACTGACTCAAGAAAAAGAAAAACAAGAACTTAGCTCTCAAGAAAAAACAGAGAATCAAAAGCAAGAGGGTCAGAGACAAGAAAAGGTCAAAGAAGATAAGAAAAAGGTTTCTCGTGCGGCACCACCGCAGCCTCAAGAGCAAAAGCCTGCCGAGCAAAAATCGAGTCCACAACCTTCTCCAAAACAGGCCAAACAAAAAGTTGTGCAGAAGAAGCAAAAGCAAAAGTCTTATCGCATGGATAATTTGAAATCCAATATTAAAGACCTCTTTGCAGCGAGTAGTAAAAATACTAATACCGACGTTCGTAAACGAGAAGACGTTCTAGCGGCCAATCCTGGATTTAAGGCCTCTCGAAAAAGTAATAGTAAATCCCTTAACGGAAGAATTTCCACAACAGTTGCCGGCATTGGCTCTGACTACAGCGGGAACATGGCCCAAGATTATGGAACCAAAGGTCTCTCTAAGAAGTCGGGAATTGACTCTTCTTATATCGAGCCAAACACCAAACTTCTTGGCTCAATGGACCCAAGCCTTCTGCGAAAAATTTTACGAGAATATTTACCGCAGTTTAAACATTGCTATCAGCAAGAGCTACTTGTGAATGAAAGTATCCAAGGCGTCATACGCTTAAACTTTCGTATTAGCAGTAGTGGACGAGCTTCAAACATCGGAGTCGTTCCCAACAGCGGCGCCTCATTCACTGGTCGTGGTAAAGGCTGTATGGCAAATGTTCTTCGACTCATTGATTTTCCAAAGCCTAAAGGTGGCGGAGTTGTTGATGTAAGCCAACCGCTAAACTTTTCAGCTGAGCGGGTAAAAATTTAAAATCTTGATGGGTTGTAGTACAAAAACAATTCGCAAACCTGAAAGCAATGAGCTGAAATAATCATCAATGGATTGCCAGGGAAAAATTGGTGGAGTACAGGTTTTTTTTGCGCTGCTACTTGAATCATCGCGCTTAGAAAAAGCTCCTGACCTTCCCCCAGACATCTATAGTGAAGCCGGTTGAGTTTTCAGGTTCCAAGAATTAGAAACCCTCCGACCCCTGCTAAACTCCGGACACCTTTTATGTAACAATTTGGTTGTAGGAGTTCGGAAATGAAAAACATCAAGTACTCGCCAGAGCTCATTGAGCAGGTCCTTAAAGATCTCGAATCAACAAGCGATGCTGCTCTTGTGGCCCAGAAATATCGAAGGACAAGAAGATAAAGGAACTCTCAAGCTTGCGTTAGCGAGGTCTGAGATTACCACGGAGCATAGGCCCACTTTCTTCTCAATCTACGACAAGCATATGCAGGAGCAATGTTTTTGAGAATGTTCTGAGGTCTATAGATGGACTATGGAATTCATCGACTTCTATAGAAATAGTCGAATTCACGGTTCACTGGGGATGTCGCCGGTGGATTTCGCAGATCAGTAACTTTTACTCAGTGGATTTATTCTCAAAATGATTTGTTTTATACAATAAGAAACAAAGAAACCTAAATTTTAACAAGGAGTTAATTATGAAATCAATCCTCGCAATTTTTCTTGCTACATTATCAATGAGTGCCATGAGTTCTGAGACCGATAAACTTACATGTTTTATCTCTTCAATGACAGAGAGAGGAGTCCAGAGTGGATTTGACGCAAGCGAAGTTTCTCCAAATCTAGATAACATGAAAGGTGGAATATTTGGTGAGACATTAAATATTGATTTAGAAGAAATCAAAAGTCATCAAAAAAGACCTGTAACTAAAACATTTTCTTCTGAAAGAATGGGAAGTGATAAGTTAGAGCTTTCTGTTGGATTTTGGTATTCAAGAGGTGAGTTTAATTCATACAGTATTACACTTTCTCAAAAAAATAAAAAAGGAGAGTCACTTTCCAGGGTTGAGGTAACTACTCCAAACGTTTTTAATAAAACAACAAAAGTTAGACTCGATGGTAAGAACAAGATTATTGAAACTGATGTTGAGTGTGTTATTCAAACAGAAGAAAAGTAAGAGTTTTTCGTAAATCGTCTTTCCGGCACGTCTAATCAAGTGTCGGTCCTTGTGAAGCGAACTGGGATGGGGTCAAGTAGGATTTTCCCTGATGAAGTGCTCGGGCGAGTTCAGTTAGGTAGTGCCGTGGATTTATTTTGTTAAGTTTGCAGGACTGGACAATGGAAAAAAGAACAATCGGCTCAATTATTCGAATGAAGAAAGAGGGCATGTCGAATAGGGCCGTTGCGAGAGTTTTAAGCGAGATGAAGATCCCTACAAAACAAAAAGGAAAGGGCTGGCACCACGGGACAGTAGGAAAAATATTGGTTAGAGCGTTCTCGATTTGTTAGTGAAAACCTATAATGTATCATTTTTTTTCTATTCTGGTCGATAAGCGGTTTTTCTTACCTTTTTTTAGCGCAAGGCTCTATTTTTTAATACAGTTTCACGATAAATAGGAGCATGAAATCATATCGAAAAAAAATACTAATCTCTTTTTTTTTAATCGCCACCTTTTTATGTGCCCGCTGGCTCTATTTCTCCGCCAAACAGAGGATCGCCGCTGTTGAATCAGTCCAGAATCAAATGCAAAGTGACTTTCTAGGAAAATTTGATTGGATTTGGGTGAATGAATTTTCTTTTATTCAAGATCAAACTCATGTTTGTATTAGTGACGATAAAATTCGTACCGAATATAGCTCAATTTCTGAATTTCAAATAATCAAGTTATTAAATAGTAGTGCCGTCCCGCTTTGTTGCTTCAGTCTAAATACTGACACGATCAATTCTGTGCCCGCTAAATATCAATTTTCACCTGGAAAACACAGGTCGGAAAAAAATAAAAAAAGAGTCGGTATCTATTCCAATCATGCTTCTTCGGAAGATCTTAGCGACGACCAAAGTTCGATAAGTAATGAAAAAACCTTAAAAGCTAAGATTGGACTCATCGTAGAATTTGATCAAAACAAGTTTTTCAAAAAAATGACATGTCAGCTGGGTCAATCTTACTTCACTTTTTGAAAATGATGCCACTAGTTCCGGGCGAAACTCTGCATTATACAGACGGACTCAAGAGATCTTGGGCAAGGTGGTTGTTCTAAAAAAGCGTTAGTCAAATGAGTTAGAATTCAAATACGGTGTCCGTTTTTTTTACCAATTCAATCAATCGGATTTACAATTTTTCTCTTACTAGCCTGAGATGGCGGAGCAAAGTCACGCTACCGTAATAATTAGTCCTCCAAAAATACGATTCGCGATGCTCTTATTCGTCACAAAATTCCTCTTCTCGGGAACGGTACGTCTCATGGTAGGCAAGACTGGATCGGGTCAATCAATTTTTCACACTTGAAGCCAATTAATCTTGCACATTGAGGTCATCCTTTTACGTCGCATTTTTCTGATTTTCTATTTTTTTTTGCTGTCGCTAACCGGTAACTCTCGGTTTGTTGAAACTGAAAAATTTCTGAATGATGGACCAATCTATCAATGATCGCTGTGGTCATTATGGGGCTAATAAAGAGTTGATCCCATTCGCTAAAGGGTAAATTGGTTGTGACCAGTAGAGATTTTTTTTCGTAGCGCTCTCAGCCTCACCTTTTTGGAATAGTGGACCAAACCAAGCGATATGCGAGGACGTCCTCATTTTTCCACGTGTCAACGATAGCAGACCTTTAAGTCAATTCTCCAAAAATTTCTAAGTGCGTCCTCAAACAAAAACACGAGGTAGAAAGGCTCTCTTTTTAGCCCCCTAGGTTGTTTAGGGATTTTGCATTCTCGAGACCATGTAGCTCATCGCTTCTTTCACACTAATTCCTATCCCCGAATGCAAAAGCGAGTAAACCTGGCCATTAATCAACTTAACCGATGTAAACAGGCAGATTTGAAGATGGCTATTTTCCTGAGCAAATTCTAAATTTTGACCGGCTTCCTCTATCATAGCGATAAAGTTGCGATTTCCAGAGGTAGCTGTAGAAAGCTTGAAGACGTACTTAACTGGGTATTTCTCAACTTTTTCAACATCGCTTGAGACTGACGTTCCAGTGTACTTAGTCACATTTAACAACGTAGCTTTTATTTTAAAAGTTGAACGCTTGTAAGAATTCCGTTTTTTATTTTTCTTAAATGACGATGATTTTACATTACCACACACAATCTTAGACTCAAGATCTGCTACCGCAGGTTTATTAATACTTTGAGAAAAAGCTTGAAAAGAGATTAAAATAGCAAGAACGATTTTTTTCATATTTATTCCTTCTTATATATAAAAGAGAAAGCTATCAGTATCATGAATCAAAGTTTGCACAAACATAGCCATTGAAGGCTTGGTAGAATTTTCTTAAAAAATTGAATATTATTAAATCAAGACAGGCTTCTTGTAATTTTTACCGGCAATTCAAAAACATGGGTTTCCCACGCCTCTTGCAAATTCGAACTGGTGCCTCCTGGTAGCGGTGGTGGACTACACAGGGATCGAACCTTTGTAATCCTCTCATTTTAAAGAGATCGAAAAAGTAAAATCAACTCATCATTTTTAATTTCATTGCTGGAGTTATTCCACTGTACTTTGAGCGCAACTTATAAAATGTAGGAGCACTAATCCCGTGCTCACGACAGAGCTCAGTAACAGGTACTCCGCTTTCAGCCTTCTTTAAAATAGCGATGATTTGAGCATCACTGAACCGTGATTTTTCATAGAATCTTCTTCGTTTTTATACGAGAAGTTCTACTTTTGAACACCCTCTTTTTTCGGGAGAATTACCTGGCTACATCCCATTCGAAAAAAGTGAGGCTGAATATTTGTTTCAATTTATCAGCGAGCGCTACGAAAAAAAAAATCACTTCTTATTACGACCAATTTGGCCTTCAGTGAATGTGACCGACTCTTCATCGATCCCATGGTGGCCTCCGCTTTGATTGATAGGCTCATCCATCATTCGGAGATTTTTCAGTTCAAACAGACCGAAAGTTATCACTCCGAGATAGCGAAAAAAAAGCTAGAAAAAAGAAAGAAAGCGAAGTAAAAAATGAATCCTCATGTGCCAGATTAAATGGCCTCAAGTGTGACAAATTTAATGTCCGTATCCGCCTGTTAAAAAACATGGCTATTGAATATCTCGGTTGGACGGTTTCGATTTTGTCGGCCTTACTTGCCAATAATTATTTATTATTAAATGGTGTTAGCTTTTGGAATTGGGGTTTCTATATAATTCTGTTAGTGGACTTTCCTGCAGTCTATTATGGAATAGTTTGATTTCGCAAAGTAATGAATAAAATGCAAAATCTCTAAAGAAATACGGAGGGAGAGACCTTAAAACGATTCGCTAGAGATTTTATCTGGCGAACATTTAACTTCCTCTCGCCACTTAAAACTTTCGATACAATCGACTGCCCGCCCAGCTCATTTGAAAGGTCTGCTTGTTTTAAGTTTTTTAATTCCATAAGATAAGAAAGCATTTCTGCTCCGGTCACTTTAGCTTTTACGTATTGAGAGCTTTCGTAATCTTCAACAAGCTTTGAGAGCGTCTCAAGATAGAGACCTACACCCTTATCTTTTGAACTTTGAGCATTGCTGTAGATTACAAGTTTTTCGATAATACTCAACGCATGCTCATGGATTTTTTTAGACGAAATAGATTGAAGAGGAAAAATCTCTACGAGCTGAAGATAAGTTGAGTTCACTTTCTTTGATGTTCTCGAATCAGACCTTAGGGCTTCCACTAACTTCTCTGCTGCACTCATTTATCCTCCCTCCACTTCTTTCTATCATATTCTATAGTGGTACCGGTTTAAATTTCGGGTAGAGGTTGGCCTTTCATCATTTTTATTTTAAATTTTCTTCATGGAAAAATTTCTTTCGATTGAGGAGCGAGATGAGTTGCTCGTAGAGCTGAAAAGAGAGTCTGCTCGAAAATACGCGGATAGGCTGAGAGTTATTCTTTTGCTCGACGATGGGAAGACCTACAAAAGTATTTCTGAACATTTATTTCTAAGCGAAGACTCAATCGGAAACTATAGGAAGCGCTATAAGAGTGGCGGAATCGATGAGCTGGTGAATGACTATTACGGGGGTCGTCGAAGTTTTCTGACTGCGAAACAACAGAAGCTTTTGATCCACGACCTGAGCTCTGAGATTTTTCCTACGACGGCCTCTATTATAGCTCATGTAAAAGCGAAGTTTGGAATTGAGTACTCGAGGGGCGGTATGACGGAGCTTCTACACCGCCTTGGGTTTTCTTTCAAAAAAGCGACTCCGGTGCCTGGTAAGGCAAAGAGGGAAGAACAAGAAAAGGTCATTCGTCGCTATAATGCTATCAAATGGCGCGGATTGGTGTATTTTGGCGATTCTACTCATCCTGAGTTTGCACCAACAATTAGCTACGGATGGATCAAAAAGGGTGAGGATTTTGAAGTAAAAACGAACTCCGGATGGCGAAAAAGAGTCAATGTCTGCGGAGCAGTGGAGCTGAATTCCCTGGACGTCATTGCGCGCTCCTTTCCGACAATCAATAAAAGTTCAGTCTGCGAGCTCCTGCACTCGATTCGACGAAAGAATCCAGGAGATCAAAAAATCTACTTTGTCTTGGACGGCGCTGCCTACAACAGGGCAGGACAAGTAAAACTGCTGGCCAAGAAACTGAATATCAAACTAATTTATCTGCCCCCTTACCCACCAAACTTGAACCCAATTGAGAGATTGTGGAAGTTCATGAAAAAGAAGGTCTCGGCGAATCGCTATTTTGAAGAATTTGATGATTTCAAAACAACGACCATGGAATTTTTTCGAGGAATAAGAAAATATCGGCCAGAACTACGCACTCTCCTGAACGACAATTTTCCGATTCTTGGTACCTAAAAACTCAACCGGCTCCACTATATATAGCTTTTGAACCTAGTCGCTAGGTGTGTAAAGATTAAATGCTAAAGAGTTAGCTTAAAAGATAATGATTTCAGTTTTGAAAATAATACAGTTCATCATTTAAAAATTTGAATCCATGGGATAGAAAAGGGGCTATTCCCAAGGAGAAGTAAAGTGAAGCGTAGTGATACTATATTTTTCTTCCTAACATTCAAATGGAGACAACTCATTTTTTTGCTTGAAGCGGATGATCTGAAGTAGATCTTAATTCCCTGGACTGCTGCCTGCCTGGCTGGCTGGGAAAAATAGCGAGCATAATTAGGCTTTAATCAACGAGCAAAAGACTGTGGAGTTATAGTTATGTTTATTCTTGAATCCTTCTCAGTGTTAATCAAAAACTTCGTGATTTCATGGATTAATAAAAAATTAATCAATACACTAACGTATTCCTCAATAATACTATCGTTCCAGGTTTTTGCCCAGGGCATCGAAAATAGATATCTTGATCAGATAACTTCCTTAGATTGCATCCACAAATTTGACTCACTCTCTATAGAAGAGAAGAAAAAACTCTCTCAGCTTGTACTTTTTGCGATAAAAACAAAAGATGTCTATTTCTTCCAGGATACGGTTTGGGAAGACAGCAAGAGAGTATTAAAAGCATTTTCCAGCAGGAAGGATATTTTAAATATAGCAAAACGCCTTGCACCTTCGGAGTTATTATTTCCTGCCGGAGCCGCTGGGGTGGCACTTGCAGCTTCCACCTCTGAATCGCATCTTTTTTCAATAGTCGGTGTCTTTATCTCGGCATTCACAAGCATAAATGCTTTTTTGAAAGCAATACCACGAGCGAGAATCGAGATTTTCTTTAAAATTTATGAAAAACTACTAAATGGTACATCTCCTGAGTATAAAAAAGTAATGCTTGAAAACTTGGCGACTGTTTCTGAAATTATTTCTGACAAAGCAGCTAAAGCTTCTTTTGGAAGGGATAGTGACGGCCACAAAATCGAATTACACGCTGATATTAGGCATTTACGAATGCGATGGGTTCGACTTGCAAACCAAATACTCTTAGTTAATTCAACTGAATATCCAAAGTATTAGGTTCATCCAAATCATGAGGCTTTTTCTGTGATGTACGCTACACATGCTAAGCACAGATTTCAAAAATCTGAACAACTCTAAGAAATCACTTACTGGACGTGACATCAAAAAAGTAATTGTTCGCCTTTGAAAAACCTCCCCCCAATATCCCAGGAAGTTGCCTTAGTTGCCTCGATTGTCTTTTCTCTTGCTTCGGTTGTTTATGGGATTTTGACATCTCCCCAGAGTATCGAGCCAGAGTCATTTTTTGAGAATATTTCCATTTTTCTTTTTTCCGTTCATTGTTATTTTCTCAGGCTGCATTATTGCTTTTCTACTTTTTGAATTTACGCTGCCTTTCCTTTCAAAAAACATGACTATTGAATATCTCGGTTGGACGGTTTCGATTTTGTCGGCCTTACTTGCCAATAATTATTTATTATTAAATGGTGTTAGCTTTTGGAATTGGGGTTTCTATATAATTCTGTTAGTGGACTTTCCTGCAGTCTATTATGGAATAGTTTGATTTCGCAAAGTAATGAATAAAATGCAAAATCTCTAAAGAAATACGGAGGGAGAGACCTTAAAACGATTCGCTAGAGATTTTATCTGGCGAACATTTAACTTCCTCTCGCCACTTAAAACTTTCGATACAATCGACTGCCCGCCCAGCTCATTTGAAAGGTCTGCTTGTTTTAAGTTTTTTAATTCCATAAGATAAGAAAGCATTTCTGCTCCGGTCACTTTAGCTTTTACGTATTGAGAGCTTTCGTAATCTTCAACAAGCTTTGAGAGCGTCTCAAGATAGAGACCTACACCCTTATCTTTTGAACTTTGAGCATTGCTGTAGATTACAAGTTTTTCGATAATACTCAACGCATGCTCATGGATTTTTTTAGACGAAATAGATTGAAGAGGAAAAATCTCTACGAGCTGAAGATAAGTTGAGTTCACTTTCTTCGATGTTCTCGAATCAGACCTTAGGGCCTCCACTAACTTCTCTGCTGCACTCATTTATCCTCCTTCCACTTCTTTCTATCGTATTCTATATGGCCCTTGCATTGACGCATGGACAAACTCCTTCGATAATCATTTCACGGAGATAATTCTATGAAGAACTATACAGTTGTGATGTTTCTTATTTTGGTTGCCATGATGAATCCTGCCCAGCACGCCTTCGCTATAAAAGACGGGGTCAGTGGTGCCCAACTCCTTGATAAAACTGGAAAAACTTACTCATTGAAGAGCAACACCTCAGGGACAAATACTGCCAAAATTGAGGTCCCAGAGACTTTATCATCTCGGGATGAGGCCCAGCTTGAGGCAATGAAATGGTTTTCAGATGAAGAAAATGGTGCGTTCCAAGAGGAGCTAGCACGAGAAGATATTATTTCGGAAGATGACTTATAGATTTGGAATCTTCACAAAACCCTAACAATTGCTTTTGGATCAGCCCCCAGAAAACTTAATAAAAACAATCACTTAGCAATCACTTTAATCCGCGTCATTTTTTCTTCTTCTCCGCACTCCCCCTTGGTTGAGCTTTTTTATTGATGCTAGAGTCTCCGAGAATAGTAAGGAAGCCAGAAAAGAAACCAGAAAGGAAAACAGATGGGTAAAACGGCCTCGATAAACTGTGACCAAAAGGATGGACTTGTGGAATTTTCCCAATTTAAAACGTGGTCGTTAGGCGGGATTGTTTTTATTTTGCTCTTTATTTTCTTAGTGGGTGTGAAAACTCTCGGTAATTCTTTTGAACTATTGGGAGGAGGATTTGCCGAAGGACTCTTTAGCTTGGGAACCTCCCCTTTCTTGGCCTTGATGATGGGTATGTTGGCAACTGTCATTATCCAAAGTTCTTCGGCCACGACTTCAATTATTGTTGGCCTTGTTTCTGGCGGCGCTATCAGTTTAGGTGGAGCAATCCCCATGATTATGGGAGCAAATCTCGGCACAAGTGTGACTAATAGTTTGGTCTCTTTGGGCTACCTTAAAAATAGAGAGCATTTTCAGAAGGCCTTTGCTGCGGCCACCATTCACGATATTTTTAACATTTTTGCTGTCATGATCCTTTTACCACTTGAACTGGCGACAGGCATTTTAGAAAAAATGGCCAGGGCCACGGCGTCAGTACTTTATGGAACGACATCCAGTTGGAATTTTTCCAGTCCTATAAAAGCGGCCATCAAACCTTTTACAAATGGTATCGAATGGGCCGCCCTTGAATTAGGAGGACCCATTTTTGGGGGAGCACTGATGCTCGGCTTTTCGGCTTTGTTGATTATATTAGCGCTGTCTTTTATCGTAAAAAATACTAAAAAGATTGTGGAGCGCAAGCAGTCTGCAATTCTAGATCGCCTGCTACGCAAAAATCACTATATCTCGTTGGCCTTCGGTATTGTTCTTACATTTTTGGTGCAATCTAGTTCTATTACCACTTCTCTTTTAATTCCTATGGCAGGCAGTGGACTTTTGAGCTTACGAGCAGTGTTTCCGATTACTGTAGGCGCAAACATTGGAACCACTGCGACGGCCCTGATAGCGGCGTTGACTGGCAATGTTTTTGGACTGGCGATCGCCTTTGTTCACTTCTACTTTAATCTTTTAGGAACGCTTATTCTTTACGTCCCTACTCCAACCCGGGCCCTCAGCTTAAAAGTCGCCGAAAAACTGGCCGATATTTCTGGCCGGAGACGCTTAGTCGGGGTCGGCTATATTTTTGCTTTCTTTTTTATTCTGCCTTTATCTTTGGCACTCATTTTTTAAGGATCTGGTTTATCCCAATTAAACTGCTCCTTTTAATTGTCCTAGATATTTTAAGCACTTAGAGCATTTCCTTTCTCACCGTCTCCTTGCATTAGTCCTGGGCATGATAAAATGCCCGAGCTGCCAATCTGTGAAAATTTCAAATGCAGGGTTTTTTACTCGTAAAAGCGATTGTAAGAAAATCCCTCGGTACAGGTGCAAAGGATGTGGAAAAAGATTTTCGGCAGCGAGTTTTCATCCCTGTTATCGCCAAAAAAAGCGTCATAAAAATTCTTCAGTGAGAATTCTTCTTTGCTCAGGTGTTTCCCAAAGAAGAATTGCAATGATTTTAAATATCAATCTTAAAACCGTTGCTCGCAAGCTTAAATTTCTGGCACAACAGGCGAGAATTAAGCAGGCAGATCTTTTAAAGAAATCTATCTTTGATGATGTTCAGTTAGATGACTTAATTACTTCTGAGCACACAAAGTGCAAACCGCTCTCTGTGCCTTTAGTCGCGGATACCAAAACAAGAACTATCTTATCTCTGAGTGTTTGTTCTATGCCTGCCTTTGGGCATCTCGCTGCAATTTCTCGAAAAAAATACGGATACCGTCCAGACGACCGGAAACTGGGAATTAAAACGGTTTTAACTCAGATCAAAAACTCTCTTGAGCAGGGAGCGACTGTCCGAAGTGATGAGCATAAATTCTATCCTCAATTGATTGCTAGAATCTTGCCCGATATAAAACACGTCCGTTATCTCGGAGCAAAAAGTACAATCGCCGGTCAGGGAGAGCTCAAAAAAATGATTCGAGATCCACTCTTTAGCGTCAACCACACGCTGTCGATGCTCCGAGCAAACGTTAACCGCCTCATTAGACGAACCTGGTGCACGACTAAAAAATCATCCGCTTTGCAGGATCATCTCGATATCTATTTGAATTTTCATAATGAGGAATTGATTAAAATAAAAGCGGCCTAGGTTATAGTAAGGCGCTATTTAATATTGCAAATCTTTGCATTCTAACGCTCTATGAAATAAAGAAAAATCGAAAAATAAATGTCAGAAAATTGCTGAATTTGAAATTTTAGTCCATCGAAGGGGAGCAGTTTATAAGCTAATCCCGGTAAACCTCAGACGAATTCCTAATTTTTCCAAGAAGCCGCTTCACTCGCATCCGCTCCCAACTATTGTTGAATAAAAATCGCAGTCCTAGACCTTCGGTTCCATCATAAGAATGCTTGCTGACGACTTCTCCATCCACCGCAATATTGAGTTCGTGAAAGTCGAAAGTCAGGTGGACTAAGTCACGCAGTTTTACTTTACTGATGAACCCGATGAAGGCACCCGAGGCAGAAATATTGAGAATTTTGCAGTTTTCTACATCTTTGATGCCAGAGATACTGAGACTTGCAGGCATGGCGACGCGGTAGCGGGTTTTTGTTTCCCACCACCTGACACTTCGGTCAAAGAAGGGACGACGTATTTTAGGAAGGAGAAAGACTAAAATAATAACAATATTTATCGCCAAAATGGCATAAGCATAAGGATGGGGCTCAGTACTGACATACGGCCAGGTCCATTTTTCATAAGTGAGAAACGAGTAGATTGAGTAGCCTTGCAATAAAATGAAAACAAAATAGCTCCATTTCTTGACGCTCAATAGAGCGATACCTGCGAGAGGAAAAAGTAACCAGAAATCAAAAACGACCTTAAAGGAATCTAAAGCGAAAACATTCGATAAAATTAAACTAACTCCGAATTGAGTTTCCAATTGGAAATAAAGTAATTTAGCGAGTGGCTCTAAAATATGAAGATAGCCCAAAACTATAAATAACAGCGGCTTTTTATTCATTGTCCCTCACCATTCTCAAAAATATGCATCTAAGCTCAAATGGTAACTTAGCTTGGCCACTACACCAACCAAAATTTAAAGCTACATCTTTGAAACTATTGAATTTGCATCATCCGTTGCCAATAAGGACGAAGGTCGATGGCAACCTCCATTTTTTTTAAAATATTAAAGACTCCACCAAGCTTGCGGTGAAGGAAAATAAGTTTCTGTGGTGGGGCAGTATACTTGAGCAGCCTAGAAAACTTTATGGCCGACTGTCTGACTCGTTTTGCATAATCAACGTCGTGAAATACAAAAGGTTGACCCGATTTATGAAATGGAACAATCGACATCTCTATCATGTCAGAAAAAGCTTGCTTGGTATTGAAATCCTCTTTTTCATCAAGCAATCCAAACTTTTGCGAGAGCAGTAATAGCTGCTCATAATCACCAGTTTCGGCCAACAAAAGTAATTCTCGGTAGTTTTGCCGAAAGTCTTCGTCATAAACGAGAGTCGCTCCAAAATCTATCAGAGCTAATCTCTCTTCTGGAAGAACCAAAAAGTTTCCCAGGTTGGGATCGGTTTGGACTCGCCCCCACTCGAAAAACTCAAGACAGTAGAGATCCAGAATATGATGAGCAATTTTCTCTTTTGCTGAAGATGAAGGTCTAGAATCTAGCCACTGGCCCAATGTTGGGGCATAGATTCGCTCCAGAGTCAGAATTTCAGCAGAGCAATACTCTAGGTAGGGCCTGGGTACTAACAAATGAGAATGATGCTCCAGTTTGTTGTGGAAAAACTGCAAATGCAAAAGCTCACTTGAGTAGTCGGCTTCTATTTTTAAGACCGATGTCATCTCCTCAAATAAAGGGCCGAGGTCTGCCTTCTTACCGGAGAGGTGAACGAGATTCTGGGCCAATCTTTTTAATACTCGCATATCGCTGACAATAGTCTTTGCTATTCCGGGATATTGTATTTTGAGAACTACGTCTTCACCATTGAGCTCGGCGCTATGAACTTGCCCCATACTCGCGGCAGCAATCGGTTCCTTAGACAAGTGCTTGAGTTTTTCTAGGGCCTCGTCCCCCAATTGACTTTTAATGCGCTCGAGTATTACGGCCCAATCCATGGGGGCGGCCTGGTCATGAAGTTTAGAAAAAACTTTGAGAACTTCGGGGGGTAAAAAATCTTGGCCCTCTAGCGACAGCATCTGGCCTGCTTTCATTGCAGCACCCTTGAGCTCACTCAAAGTCTTTACCAGATCCTCTGCTTGGGAAATTCGGTTAAGGGCCCCGTTTTCTTTCTTACTGGAGAGACGCTGAGTCATTTCCTTGGTCGCAACTCGGCCCGCTGAACCAAGAAGTTTAACTGTTCTACCGAAGACTGAAGTGGTCAGTTTTTTTTGCGCCAAGAGGACTAATCTCCCCCAAACCGAAAACGCTTTGCCTCTTTTTCTATAGGCCCTAGCTTCCACTCATCTTGGGCGCCCTGGCAGCCTGGAATTTTAATCGGGCGCTCCGAAGCAATTTCAATCACCTGCCCGATTGGAACAAAAAGACCCATGCGTTGCTTTTTCCTATAGTCATAAAGTGCCATTTCAATGCGGTAATTTCCCAGAAGAGACATGCCGCCATTGTATTGTATGGGCGCCAATTCATGCTTTCGCATATCTCCCTGAATCGACACCGGCGGGCCCAATTGAATCTTTTTGGACCGCATGGATTGGTCTCGAACCTCGATTTTAAGAATCTTTTTATCGTGTTCAAATGCGGGGCACTCGAGTAAACGAAATCGTTCAGACATATAGGCCGCAGCGTACCGGACGGATAAATAAACCTGATCAACGCTGGAAAAATTCATCCCTTGGTCTTGATTAAAAATCACGAAAGGAACATAAGAGCTTCCCACCACTCTACTCCCGCTACCAGATATTTTACTCAGCCGGAATAGCCAGGCATTGGCGCCACTTTCTTCGTAGAGCTTTTCGGCATCTCCTCTGCTGAGTCCATTGAAGTGAACGCGAAAGCTAAAGCCTTGAGAAATTTCTACTCGTCCGGTTTTGCCTACTTCCCAGGAGAGGTCTTCGCTACGATCAATCTGAGGTTCAACATTTTCAAGATAGGAGTATTGTCCGCTGCCCTTTAGGACTGCCTTTTGCTGACAACTCATGACGAAAAAGGCCAAAACAATCGAATGAAAAAACAGACTCAAGATGATTTGCATAAGATAGAGACTACCACTATTTTTCTTGGTCAGGAAAAACAAGACTCGCGCGGTTAAGATTATCCAACGATTTGCGTTGATTTAAATCAAGGTAAGACAGACCAATTTGATAAGACGCATTCATCCATCCAAATCCCTCTCTAGTAATGTAGTCAAAATCTCGACCAACATTTCCGTATTCGGCAAAGACATCATGGCTGCCCCGCACGACATCGTATTTCTCAGTGATCGTCATATTGTATTGGGCCGCATTATAGGTCAAAACATAGAGCCAGCGATAAGTCAGCTCCTGCACCAGTTTTTCGAAGCGCTTATCAAATCTTGAGAGCCCGTTCCATATGATCATCTGATGAGGGGCCCATCCATTTGGATACTCCCATTGTCGTGGCCTGCGGCCAGCAAATTTTTTCCAGCTTTTTTTTGCAGTAGCGGCAATGCCCCCCTTTTCTTTGAGAAGTGCAACTGCTTGTAGAACATATCTTTCAACAGTTGATGAATCGAAGAGTTGCATCTCTGGATAATCGGAATCCCATGCCCAAATCGGATAAAAAACCGTGGCCGCGATGTAAGAAGAGCGACTTTTTTGTTTAAAATTATAGTCGACATAAAAACCGGTTTCAGGATCATAGAGAAATTTTTTTATGAGCTTCTTGCGCTCATCGGCCCTATTCTTCCAAAATTGATAGTCCATTTTTTTACCATCATAGATGAAGCTATTATTAAATTCTTCTTTAATGAGAACCGCAAAATCCACTTCATATTTATAAAGCAGAGAATTAAGATCTACGGAATTAAAATCAGCACACCGCTCCTTCCATATTCCTCCGGTCTTTGCCATAAACCGAAACGTCGTGTCATGACCAGATTCTCTGATGCAGCGGTCGTGGATAAAAAACTCATCGAGCTCTTTCATCACTATTAGACCCAAATTTTTGCGTTCTAGATATTTCTTTTCAACCTGCTTCCAACTTTCTCCTTTGCCTGCATGCTCAGAAAAGAGTTCTTTGTAGTGAGAGTTTTCAGTTTCTGGGGGTCGACCCAGACCTGTTCCGTAATACCGACTGAGCCCAGTTTCTGCAGTAAATCGGGGCCCAGACTTAAGGGTCCAGACTTGATGATATTCTTTCAATGCTGAACGAAGAGATCGCTCAAGCCACTGTTTTTGTATCGATTTTTTTTTTGGCGCTCTTTTCCCAAACCGATCGAATCATCGAGGTTAAAAAGGGAGGCTGACTGCGAGTAAGATAATAAGTCCGATTGGCATTAAGAATTTTCCCATAATGCTTAATTTGATACGTGAAATTGTCTACCATCCCCTTGGCCAAATCAATTCTTCCATCTTCCAGCAGCCCTAGGGCCTCAAAGTAGGAATCCCAGCCATACATTTCATTAAATCGCCCACCTGGAACAACATAAGGAATAGGGACGAGTTCTCCAGAGCTGTGCTTTTCCAACCCAAGAGCGAGCAGACCATGTTGCTTTAACTTCGTAAGCTTGCTTATGTACTCAGGCGTAATATTTTCAGGCAACCGAACTAGCTTTATTTGCTTTGCAAGTTGCTCGTTTTTTTTCAATAGATTTCTATAGTATTTCCAGCCTTTCGCATCTGAGAAAGGAACATAAAAGTAATCGAGCTTGCGTTTTTCTTTGAGATTTTTCGTATCAGCAAGATTTTTAAGTAAAGTCTCTCCGTCGATTCTCCGGGTCAGGCCATCCCAGAAATATTCCCTAATGAATCGAGAAATCCGGGTCGAAGGGGCCTCATCAATGAATTGAGACTTGTAAATAAAACTTGAATTAGGATCTTTCACCAGACTGACTTCTTGGAGGAGATTTGAAATCTTATAGACCCCGGAGAGAGTCACAACATCGCCAGAGTTGAGTGCTAGGAGATATTTGGGACTTTTATTCTTAAAATCATGAATCGTGATTTTTTTATCCCGATCGCTATCAAATTTTTGCAGGAGATCGCGCTGAATCTGTGCACTTGTCAAGACAGCAGGTCTGCCAGAATTTTTAGTGAAAGACTGGCAACCCTGAAAAAATAAAACGCAGATAATAAGTTCAAAAAGATAGTTCATAGATTAGCGGGATAAAGGTGTTGGGCCATCAACTCCATGTGATACACCATGGACTCATTTTTTGTATAGATAGCATGTCCAAAAAAAGTTTTCCAAAAATTAGGCAAAATCGAATCATCCTCATAATCGATTAAGAGGTTATGCCCTTGAGAATGAATCCTTTGTTTCTTTTTAATTTCTCTCCGCCATAAGAAGGGGTTTTGTCCCACCCCAAGGATCTCGTCTAAGGCCTTATTCATCTGCTGCTCTTCTGAGAAGGGAGACCACGAGTCAGATCCGCTAACGCCCCATTGTTGAATATAATCTCCATCCCGAGTTCGTAAAATACCTGAAATTCGCCCAGCTATTGGTCTATGACCTCGGTGATTGATGAAATGAAGTATTCTTAAATTTTTTTGAACTGCCCAATCGTAGCGAGGAGGCATTCCCATAGTGACCAGATCAAGGCCTAACTGTTGAATAGGTTTTATTTTCTTAAAAAATTCTGAACCAAAGTTTAATCTTTCTTCTACAAATTTCTGGAAATGGACGTCGTGGATAAGTTTGGTAAGAAGCGCAAAAACTTGGCCAGCATGGCTGTGCCCAATAAGACAGACCCTATCTGTCTTACTGTTTTGTGATGCATAGGATTGCAACATTGTGAAAAGAGAGACCGCGGCCTTAAGGCGGGCCGCATGATGGTTTCCAGACGCCCAGATAAAACGCTCAACCTCTATTCCGGTACCTTGTTTTAAAAGCTCTGCATATCTCGGAGAAAAATTTCCCAGGTCTTTAGCAAAGGAAGTTTGCCTCTGGTACAGACCATTCCTAATGGTCTTTGCTGAACGACCTCTACTTTCACCCAGAATATTTTCTATCATATGAAAAATATTGAAAGGATCATCGCCCATGAACGTTCCGTGCACCAACAAAGTTTTTTTAACCCCAGCATGCTTCATTCTATTCCCAATCTGCTTTAATGCAGTCCTCCACTCCTGAGTTTGCTCGATGTAGTCGCCGGGATTGGTTAGTGGATAAGATTGCTGAGAAATTTTCTTAAATTCATAGGGGCCCTTTACAGAGGGATGGCGCAAACTTGCCTGAATTTTTTTCTGTCGCCGACGCTTGTAGAGCTTATAGCAGTAGAAAACCAGACCAATTGCAAAACTGGCCCAAAGAACGACATAGAGAATAAAAATTAACAGTGCAGCAGAAACCGAAAACACTAAGAACTAGACTTTAAAAAATCTTTTCGCTCTTTTAAAAGGGCCTCTGCCTGATGGGCAGGGATCTCATAAATCCATCCGCTGTGCTTGAGGTTAAATTTTTTGGCCAAGTCCTGAACGACAAGAAGGCCTTCTACTTTTTTTAGCTCTTCACTGGAGTCTGATTGTGAAATCTCGACAGTAGCTGGCATCTGTAGCGGATTAACACCCATTCGCACAAAGTATTTATCCTCTTTTTTGAGGAGCTCAAGCTGATAGGAAAGATTATTTTCTGTTGCGACCTCAATTTTTGCTTCCAAGTCTAGGTCCTGCACTTCATCGGCGTCGGAAAGATAGAACTGAATCAACTCCAGGCCCTTGAGAGAGGTGAGATAGGACTCAATACTGGAAATTTCTAATTTTTTTGGTGGGATACCTGCTGCGATCCAGGCCTTTTGTTTGTCTTCACCCTCTTGTGTTTGAAAACTGAGTGATTGAGATTTTTTTGTCAATTCTAAAGACTCTACCTCCGAATTTAGAGTGAGAAGTTTTTTTATGACATAATTCTTTGGTTCCACGGAGAAATGGATCGGCGACTCCGAGAGGTAAATTTTATTTTCTTTCAGAAAGCGTAGATAGTGACCTTTTTGTTTTACAGATTTACCGACTCGGAATGCTGTAATAGGTCGTCCCCGTTCATCGACAAGCGAAATTTCATATTTAAATTCCTTGTCTCCCAAATCAAAAGATTTACTATCTCCGTCAGTGATCTCGGAGTCTAGTTTGATGCTCGCAAGCTTATAAAGGAGGTCGTTTACTTTTTCAGTATCCGCTGGATATTCACTATGCTTCGATAGCAAAAAGCTTTTTCCATTTTTTGAGAGCACAATTTCTTTTTCCTGATCACGAATCTCTATTTTATCCACTCGGGACACATCAAGACCTTGAATGAAGTCTCTTCCCGTAATGCTCGGAGTGATGAGACGATGTTGATAGAGATAGAGCCCAAAAGAGATAACAAAAAGCACTCCGGCAGTGATCCCCAGAATGGAAATTTTTTGAAACGCTTTCATACTTGTTGCTCCTTAAACTGATAGCTCGTCATTTTTTTTCGACGCCTTCGAAAAAGCTCGAGACCTAAAATGAGCAAGATTCCGGGTACAAGCAATGTGTTGAGATATTGAAGAGTCATCCCCAGGGTTTCAACTTTCTCACGACCATCTCTTTTGACGTTCCGAAGCTCTCTTTTGAGTTCAGCGATTTTACCACTCAAGGATTTTTTCCTCTTAATGGCCTCGTTTTTTATGACGGCCACACTAGCACCTTGTTCACTTGAACGCCCAATCGCTTGCAGCTCATTTTGAAAGCGAGATAAGTTTTGATTGATCTTTGCAACTTGTGCTGCTGTTTTTTCCTGGGACTCACTCTCAATCTGGTCAATGATTCTAAAGGGTCGACCGAAGTTTCCTTTAGAACGAATTGACATTAACTCAGTACTACCACTGAGTTGGTCAAGGGCGTTCATGAATAATCCAGAGTTATCATTGTTCAGGGAAACTCCAAACATCGATTGCCTGAAGGCCACCTGGTCAGCGATAAAATCAACATCAGCGATAACGATGACGGCCCCTTCTTTTTCAGAGACTTGAATACCTTGCATTTTTTTAGTGGCACTTTTTTGAGGACCTTTCTTTTGATCGCTTTGTTGCGAGACCTCGTAACTCACGCCATCCGGGTAAGCAGATTGAAATAACCCCTTTGTTTGCACACCAAAGGCTTGAGCAGCGTCCCCTAGTTTGAAAGATTCAGCGAGCATTTGAGGTGGACCCATTGCCTGGGATTTCTGGTAGGTATTTCCTTGCTCCGTTGTCTGTAGCAAAATGCTACCTTTGAGACCGTCTTTTTCCTTAAGTTTGAGGAGTCCAGGCGCCATAAACAAGAGATTATTTAAGTTGCTGGTCACCACTGATTGCTCTTTTGAGCGACATTTTTCTCCACATGATAAGAGCTGAATAATTTTTTGAGGCGGCATACCAGGGGCCATGGATCGCTTCTCGGATAAGGTCGTATCCCCCACCAAAGTTTCAGACGGGGCCGAAATTCCCCATTGCCCTAAAAGAGGCCCTAGATTGTGAGTTTTTGGGGCGCCTTGCCCTCCAAGAGGATTCTGATTTTGTTGAACGAGCAAAAGAGGATCAAGGAGGGCAAGAATTTTTCCACCTTTGAGCAAAAATTGATCTATCGCAAAAAGGGTTTGCTCTGGAAGGATTCCGGGCTGAATCAAGACTAACGAATCAATTGAATCAATCACCTCAGTTTCTGATTCAATTTTTTTCAAGCTGTAGGTCTCTTGCATTAACTTAGTAATAATCCAAGATTCAGGCGCTTGTTTTCCCTGCATTCTCATTAACTGTGCCATATATGGCGAACTCTCATCGTTCAACACTGGTAACGATGCAAGAATACCAATTCGTTTAGATGCCGCTTGTTGAATAGACACGATCAGCTTAGAAATTTGATACTCTAATTTTGATTGGTCGGAGGGATCAAAAAATTCAATGACCTTTTCTCCTCCGTTTTGATTCTCAATGACAAGTCCAAAAAAATAGGTTTCGGTTTCGCTCAAGTTAAATTTCTTGAGTCCATAGGCCTGGGCCTGGGCCTCCTCTTCGGTATCGGGGCGGGGATCAATGACTTGCAATTTTAATTGTCCGCGAGATTCTGAAACATATTCTTCCAAAAGATCTCGTACATATTGAAAATAAATATTAAAGGTCCGAATCCCTTCAGAACCCTTATTAGCAGCGGTTTTAGAATAATAAAGCTTCAGACTCAAAGGAGCGCTTAATTTATGAAGGATTTCCTCAGTGCCTTCTGACAGGGAATAGATTTTATCAGCGGTGAGATCAATCTCTGCCCTACGAAAAATCGAGCTACCAATATGGATAGCGAAAATTAGAATTAAAGCGCAAAGGCAGACCCGAAGGAGGTTTTCCCGTTTTTTTCTTCTCTCAATCATAATCTATCTCGCTTTATTTTTTTGCAGCAAAAGAATACTTCCACTTACCCATCCCAAAATCATGACCAAATAAAACCAAATATCACTGAGCCGAATCACACCCCTGCCCATAGATTCAAAATGATTTAGCAACGAAAGAGATTCAAAAAGCTCAACGACATACATCGGGGCCACTCCGCTTAAAAAATTAAGAATCGGCGGAGAAGCAGCATTCATCAGCAAGTAACAAAAAACGACAGACAAAATAAAGGAGACAACTTGATTTTTAGTTGCCGCGGAAAAAAAATTTCCAATCGCGAGGTAGATGGCGCCTAAAAACATAGAACCCACATAGCCCAATATAAGAGGTCCCCAATCGGGATCACCTAAAAAGGCCACCGTAATAATAAGCGGAAAGGTAGCGAGCAGAGAAAAAATGATAAAAATCCAAGCGGCAAAAAATTTTGCCCACACGGCCTGGGAGACCGAGAGCGGGAGAGTCAGGAGCAGCTCGATTGTTCCGCTTTTCCTCTCGTCGGCCCAAAGTCTCATGGAAACTGCAGGAACCAGAAACAGAAAAAGCCAAGGAATATATCGAAAAAAACTCTGCAAATCGGCTTGTCTCATTAAAAAGAAGCTGCCCTTACCAGGCTCAAAAGTAATGTATCCAATTGCGAAAAGAAAAATCACCACAAAAACATAGCCAAGAGGAGTCAAGAAATAGTTCGCAAGCTCCCGCTTAACCATCGTTTTCATAGGCGAAAAACTTGAAGCGCTCATAAAGATACTCCGGGAACAATTTGTTGGGTAGTCATGGCCCGAAAGACGTCATCCATTTTTCCGGATTCAGATTTGGCTGCTAGCGATTGAGGAGTGCCGTCAAAAAGGATTTGCCCGTCTGAGATAATAACCGCTCGAGTACAAATGGCATCGACTTCTTCCAAAATATGAGTTGAAAGTACGATTGCTTTTTCAGCGCTTAGCTTCTTTATGAGTTGACGGACATCATGTTTTTGATTGGGGTCTAATCCGTCGGTGGGCTCGTCCAAGATTAAAATAGGCGGGTCGTGGATAAGTGCCTGGGCCAGAGAAACGCGCCTCTTAAATCCTTTTGAGAGAGTCCCGATAATCTGAGAAAGCACCTTTTCCAAAGAACAAAGCGACACGACTCGTGAAAGGGCATTGTTTAAGCTCTCTCCATTCAATCCGCGAAGCTCGCCGATATAATTCAAAAATTCATAAACAAAAAGGTCATCGTATAGAGGAGCATTTTCCGGCATGTAGCCAATTTGTTTTCGGACTTCAATTGGTTCGATTGCTACGTCTTTATCTCCGACAAGAATTCGCCCTTCATCCGGTGAGACAAATCCGTTGATCATTTTCATTGTCGTCGACTTGCCAGCACCGTTTGGACCTAAGAATCCTAGAATTTCACCTTTGGCGACTGAAAAGCTGACATCTTGGACCGCTTTGATGGCCCCATACGATTTTTTGAGTCCCTCAATTTGAATCACTCTCTACTCCTCAAAATTTTTGCTTCCAGACCCTGTGATCATAAACTAAAAGTTGGACGTCCTTCAAGACCCTATTGACGTCGCTAAAGTTTCTAGGGAAATAGAAAGACATGGATGCAGAACTTTTAGTCAGCTTTTTTACCCTCACATGTTTAGAAATCATTCTTGGTGTCGACAATCTCGTATTAATCTCAGTGGTCACCGAAAAGCTTCCAATAGACCAGCAAAAGCTCGCAAGACGAATTGGCCTAGTGTTTGCCTTTGTAGGACGAGTGGGCCTGCTTTTTGGAATCTCTGCACTTAGTAAACTGACGTCCCCACTCTTTACAGTATTGGCCTTTCAGGTTTCCGGGCGCGATCTCATTTTGGCCGCCGGCGGTCTGTTTTTAATTGCGAAGGCCACTACTGAAATTTTTCATGCGGTAGAACTGACTGAAGAAGAGAAAAAAGATTCAGCACCTCAGGCACAAAAATTTTGGCACGTCATTGCACTCATTGTGGCATTCGATCTGATTTTTTCAATTGATTCTGTTTTAACTGCTATTGGGATGGTGGAAAATATTTGGGTCATCATTGCCTCAGTTTTAGTGTCCATCATCGTCATGATTATCTTCGTGAACAAAATCTCAGATTTTATAGCTAAAAATCCCACTCTTAAAATTTTGGCGTTATCTTTTTTGGTCTTAATTGGGGTTCTTATCTTGGCAGATGGGCTCCATCATCATGTAAAGCGTGGCTATGTTTACTTCGCAATGGCCTTTTCTCTTTTTATTGAATTACTCAACCGGCGCCGTCAGAGAAAACTAGCCAAAGCTCGGCAAGAAATAAAGAGCAATGAGCACCACAAAAGTGGGAAAGAGCGCTGACTTTAATAGACCAATAGGGCTAATTCCATTGGCCCCAAAAGAGGGGCGCAAAATTCCATAACCAGCAGGGTTTGGAGCATTTGCGATGACTGTTAGTCCACCTCCAGCGACAGCGCCGGCCACAAGGTAATATTTGGCCGAGGGTGTGAGCTCGACGAGTGAACCTAGGTAAGTTAGGGCCGCATTGTCTGTGATGGCCGTGAGTCCAGTGGCACCTAAATAAAGAACAACAGAGTCTAATCCACTTAAAATTGGCTGCAGCCACCAGGACTGTTGATTGCCCAACGTTACGAGCCCGGCAAGAAAAAAACCGACGAGAAGAGATTCCTTGAGCTTGATTTTATCTTGATAAGTTTCGGTAATAGTTGTGAACCCGATAAAGAACAGGAAAAGGCCCATGAAAAACACCATATGATGGGCCGTCATCACGACTAATGCTAAAAAAATAATATGAATCGCAGTGACCCATGCTTTAGGAGGGTGGGAATCAGAGTTATCTTTTTCTACAACTAAAGGTCCCGTGAGCTCTGATCTGAAGAGATAGGCAATAACCGAAGTAGAGATAAGAATAGCTATGGCAGATTTGTAACCAAAGTGACCTATCATATGCAGCATTCCCCAATCCCATTTTTGGGCCACCATTAGAACAGGCGGTGCCGCAAAATGACTGAGGGTTCCTCCGACAGAAATATTAACAAACAAAAGACCAAGGGTTGCATATTTGAACTTCGCGCTCATCGACCCTCTGTAATAGTTTTTTAGCAAAATCAAACTTGTGACTGTCATCGCCGCCGGTTCGGTGATGAAAGACCCCAAGATAGGTCCCAAGACCAAAGAGGTTGCATAAAATGACATTTTTTGATTCATCGGGAGAAGCCTGGAGGCCGCGACGATAGCCTTTTCCGCGACATCAATCACTGGTCGAGTTCCGGCCATCGCCATGATGACAAAGACGAATGCTGGCTCAGTATAATTGATCCCCTCTAGATAGACGACAGCACCGTTGAGCCCGCGAGTAACAATGAGAAAAGCAACATAGATACCTGCCCAAATACCAAAGACCGCCTCGACTTCGCCGAGAAAATGAAAAAGATTTGAACCTGGTGAGCCAAGGGGATAGCGATGGGAAATTGTCTCAAATTTTTTAACTAAAAAAGTGTGGATAACGGCAAGAGCAAAGAGAGCTGTTGCTACAATTTCTGCGGTACCAACATTCATAGATCATCCTTAATGAATATTGGTTAAGCGTAAGCGATGCTAAGAAAAAAGAAAAGCAAAGCTTAGGCCCCATCATCTCCGATGGAATTGACTGGACAATTTTCTAATTGGTCTCGGCAGAGATCTCGGTCTTCGTCCGTTTCTGGTTGTTTGAAAACATAGGCATTGCCATTGTCGTCTTCGGCAAAAAAATCCGGTGCACCTAAATAGCAAACACTGCACGCTATGCAGCCTTCTCCCATCTCATCATCGGGATCAGTGCAATACCATTTTCCTGCAATATTTTGTTCATGCTTTTTGTCTGGATTTGCCATCGTGGCCAAAACATAGTTCATTTCACCCCAATGCATCAAGAAGCAAATTAGGGAGCAATATGTCGCGGGAAAGACTTACAAAAAAAGCAAATGAGTGGGCAAAATATTGCAATCTGACCTCTAAAGATCAGCAAGATTTGGTGGATTTTCTGAGCAGTGCCCAAACGTCTGAGGAAGACCTTAAAGATAGCTTTGAGGGTGAGCTTTCCTTTGGAACTGGTGGGATTCGGGCCCCCAGAGGACTTGGGCCCAACCGGATGAACCGCTATACGATTCAACGCGCAACCTTGGCCCTCGTAAAGATGCTGGCAAAAAACCGGGCACCAGACTCGACTGGAAAATTATCAGTCGTTATTGCCTATGATAGTCGGATCGATTCAAAACTCTACGCCCAAGAGGCGGCCAGAGTGATTGCCGGACAAAATGGCACGGCCTATTTATTTTCACGAGAAACTCCGACTCCGACTCTTTCTTTTGCAACAAGGGCCCTGAGCGCTGATGGTGGAATCGTTATCACTGCCAGTCATAATCCCAAGATTTATAATGGATTCAAGGCCTATTGGAGTGATGGTCATCAGTTAACACCACCCTATGATCGACAGACGATTGAATTGTTCAGAGATGTTAGTGACCTGCGAGAACTCGACTTACCTATTTTTGAAGAGTCTTTGAAGAAGAAAGAGATTATTTACGTTTCGGAGGAAATTGAGGTCGATTACCTTGAGGCTGTGTTGCAGTCTCTTACCGACCGAGAAAATACCAAGATTTCGCAATCAGAAATTGGAGTGTCCTACTCTCCCCTTCACGGAACGGGAACTTTTTTTGTATCTCAAGTGGCAGAAAAGATGGGTTTGAAAAAATTCTCAATTGTTGAAGCACAGAAAATGCCTGATGGTACATTTCCAACGCTTGAGTTTCCCAATCCAGAAGATCCAGAAGCACTAAAAATGTGCGTAGAACTTATGCAAGAAAAAAAATATGATATTGCCCTCGCCTCCGACCCCGATACTGATCGATTAGGTGTGGTCGCAAATTGCAAGTCTGGATTGCACTATCTTTCCGGAAATGAAATTGCAGTGATTCTTCTCTATCATCGACTTGTGAACTGGGATGGGCGAGGTCTCATTTCTAAAAATGCGTTGGTTCTCAAATCAATCGTCACAACTCAGCTCCTCGATGTTCTCTGTGAAAAATTTAAGGTTGAGTGCTTTTCCACATTAACAGGATTTAAGTGGATGGGTGCAGAGATGTTAAGGCGCGAAAACGAAGGCCGGCCCTTTCAATTTATTTTTGGAACTGAAGAATCCTTTGGTTATCTTCCTCACTCTGCGGTGAGAGACAAAGACGGAGTCTCTGCATTTGCAATGATGGTTGAGGCCGCTGCTGATTTTAAAAACCAAGGCATGGATTTGGCCGAAGTCTTGGACAAAGTTCGCAATGAATTTGGAGACTTTCAAGAGAGAGTTCTTTCTTTCCAATTTCCAGGAAGCTCTGGCATGGAAAAAATGAAACAAATGATGGAAAAACTTAGGTCTGCGTCCTTAAACGAGTTTTCCACAGACGATTTTTCTTTTACTGAACGGATTGATCTCAATTCCAAGCTCGATCAAGAATTTCATTCTAAAAGCTTTCAACTTTCGGGACTTCCCAAAAGTAATGTCATTGGATTAGCGACTGAGGATGACCAAGTGCTTTGGTGCAGACCATCTGGCACAGAACCGAAGATCAAATTCTACCTTATGACTCATGGAAAAGATGCCGAGTTTTTGAGAAAAATGGAAACTTCAGTTGCTTCCTTTGTGGGAGATTATCAATGATTTTGCGATCCGCCCAAGCAGTCTGTCTGGTAAGCGGGGGAATGGATTCTCTCGTCTCAACCGCGATTGCGGCCAAGCAATATGATTCCTTGGCATTTTTGCATTTAAACTATGGCCAAAAAACTGAGGCCAAGGAACTCGAATGCTTTAATCATATCGCAGACCATTACCAGGTTTCTCCAGACCTCAGAAAGATTATCGATTTGGGTTTTTTAAAAGAAGTTGGAGGAAGTTCTTTAACTGATGACAGTATGGAGGTTACCGATTACCAAGGCGACTCTGCAGAAATCCCGACTAGCTACGTGCCTTTTAGAAATACCCATATCATTGCGCTCGCTGTTTCTTGGGCCGAAGTAATTGGTGCCAAGCGAATTTTTATCGGCGCTGTCGAAGAAGATTCTTCAGGCTATCCAGATTGTAGAAAAAGTTATTACGAGGCCTATAATAAGTTGATTCAAGAAGGAACGAAAGATGGAGATATTCAAATCGAAACTCCGGTCATTGATTTCACAAAGAAAGATATTGTATTAAAGGCCAACGAGCTGGATGCACCTATTGAGCTAAGCTGGTCTTGTTACAAAAGGGAAGATAAGGCCTGCGGCGTCTGTGATTCTTGCAAGCTGAGGCTGCGAGGTTTTGAGCAAGCAGGAGTCAAAGATCCTATTTCCTACAGAATTCCCACTTCCCTTGAGGGCAGTTAAGCAGCTTTCCTAAGCGTAATATTGGGTGCAATACCTAAAACACTCACGACTCGCATCAAGTAATCAAGGGTCATATGTCGGCTTGTTCCATTTTCGATCCTGCTAATAACAGATTGAGTCGTTCCGAGTTTTTCTGCAAGTTGTTTCTGAGAAATAGACTGTTTTTTACGGGCCTTGACAATGGACATGATAATTTTATTCTTAGTAGTTATCAGCCAATTATCATAGTCACTAAGCGCCAAAACTTCTCTTGAGAAAGATTCAACGTTTTTATAAGTTTTAATTTTGACCATTATTTTATTTCCTTTAGTCGATTCAATATCAGTTTTTTCTCCTTTTGCGGAAGTCGTTGAGTTTTTTTTCTAAAAGCGTGAAGAATGTATATCGAATTCTTCTTTTTCAAAAAATAAATAACCCTAAACTGTCCTTTTTCATCTCTTACTCTAATTTCAAAAAGACTTGGATGAAGACCTGAAAGAGGTTTTATCAGAGGCGGAGCTAAATTGATTCCATGCTCAAGTTTTTCAAAAATGTCCCGCAGATCTTGCTTTACCACTTTAGTTTCCTTCAGTAAGACCTTTGCCACCTGATCAAAAATTTTTACTTCCATCAAATCTTAACCTTATTCGTATATCAATATAGCGATATTTTTTCAACCTTTAATTTTTTATAGTGCATCTTAGACGGGAATCAGCGGACAGCTTCACCATTTTTCAAAAATGAAAAAACAGAGACGATTTCGATGAAAAATCTCCTCTTAACGTGACATTAATCTCACTGGGTAATTATTGAAAGGTTGAGTTTCTCTATTAGGGGAACGGTTATGGCCTTGAGGTTCCAGTTTTCTTAGAAATCTTCTCATATGCAAAGTCAGAATTTTGAATGACCGCAGAACACCTATCATATAATTTGATTTGAGCTCACCATAATAATATTATCTTCTTCGGAACACTCCAAATCGACGACCAGGCTTTTTGCATACTGATTTTTTAAATTGATTTATTTTCTGATTGTTTGAGAAAGCTACATAGTGTTGATCTCACAAACAAGCTTCCTTCGTGAAAAAGCTTCAGATAACAATTGGTTTAGCCTGCCAGGAGGGTCATCAATGGTACTGATCTCAAACATGAATACTCCAACATTTCACTGAGGATATACAGAAATGTTTTTAAAAGAATTCTCATTGGTATGCTTTGTCTGTTTTTTTTCGCTAGTTCGGGCACAAGTCTCCAGACAAGAGAGCACAGATCCCTACGAGGTCTTTAAAATTTCTAATAATTCGACCACGGAAGAAATTAAAAAAAGATACCGTGCATTGTCAAAGCGATACCACCCTGACTCTAATTCACCCTCAGCAAGTACCTCACAATTTCAAAAAATACAGCATGCCTATGAGAAATTAATGAAGGAGAAAACAAACTCTAGGGGACAAGGTTATTCAAACCAAACAAAAACTTCTACATTTCAGGATGTTGAAGTTTTTTTTAAAGAATTATCTAAAACAGTTTTATTTTTCAAGTACAAAAATATTTGTCTCGAAAACTCTCTAATCATTGAAAATCTAAATGCCGAGCAAAAGAGACACCTCTTTTTTACTGCCTATCAAAAGTTCATACAAAGTAGTGACTCACCGTCATCATTAAGTGCGCTAGCCGATGTAATTCTTAAAGGAAAACATATTAATCTAGGCATCTACCGTGAAATTCTTAAATCGAATCGATGGCCAAACCCATCAACTCATTCTGATGACCCATTACAAAAACAATAGCGATGTGGCTGCTAATAGTTCTTCCGGTCTAATTTCTGACAATGACTTTGAGGCTTTTGTCCAAGATTTTTATCAAACACGAGCTTTGACCTTAGACGTTTTCAGAGAGTACTTTGCCATGGATGACAGTGAAACTTATTTGCGTCTGCGATTAATTCCATTTAGTAGAAGAGGACGGGGGGCGCTTTTAAAGCAAATCCTACCACAAATTAAAAGCACCTCCGACCTCGATAAAATTAAACCGTTTATTAAAGAGTCAATTCATCCTTATTATCCGTTCCCCAAAGACACTCAACTTAGTCAGCTTTATTCAAAGGCCTTAAAGCGATTGGGCGCATCGTTAAGTGAGCGGTGTTTGTTTAATTTTATGGGAGCGAAGTCTATTAAAGACAAGCGTTGATTCAAGAAGGAACAAGAGACGGAGATATCCCGATCGAAAATCCGGTGATTGATTTCACGAAAAAAGATATTGTATTAAAGGCGAAGGAGCTGGAAGCACCTATTGAGCTAAGCTGGTCTTGCTATAAAAGAGAAGATAAGGCCTGCGGCGTCTGTGATTCTTGCAAGCTGAGGCTGCGAGGTTTTGAGCAAGCGGGAGTCAAGATCCTATTTCCTACAAAATTCCCACTTCCCTTGATGGCGGTTAAGCAGCTTTCCTAAGCGTAATATTTGGTGCAATACCCAAAACATTCACGACTCGCATCAAGTAATCGAGGGTCATGTGTCGGCTTGTTCCATTTTCAATCCCTTTAAAATGGGAGGATTACCACAGTATCTGGATCGGACTATTCTATAAAATCGAATCGAGCGATGTTTATTAAGCTTCGTTGGTGTTGCTCGGTCGATTAACGAATAATTAAGCTTAATACAACATCACAAAATCACCCTCGGTCACGGCCACCACCTGAGTGCAGAATAGAAACGGCCCCATCGGGTCCAAAAAAATCCGTTACCTCAAGTGTCCCTTTGGTCTCCCCTTGAGATATACCAATGAGAGCGCCTGATTCTGGATCATAAATCTCCTGGCCTTCGGTGACGACCTTGATAATATCGCCTACAAACAACCCGGATTGCCTTCCAGCATTAAGATAAATTTTATTGCCGATGATTTTGGCCACCCGGCCTATCCAACTCAGCTTGCGACCAATTTCTGCGAGTGCGGGAATGACTTGGCGGACGGCCTTCTGAGCAGCGTAGCGCAGGAGATCCCGGCGATAGGCCATGTTGTCTTCGGCGTCAGAAAGAGCGAAGCGAAATGTTTTATCGTCGACGGCCGATTCTACTTTTTGTGAGAACACTTCTTGGCCACTGTGAACATCATAGACTCGAATTTCAATGCTAGCATCTGCGATTGCCTTAGTTGAACGGACTAAACCGATAGAATCTTTTTTCTGCCTCACTCGAGCTCTAGCAATTCGGCCAAAAACGATAAGATGAACACCGGCCAGCTTAGCTGTTCGGGCCAGCTGATTAAGCTTACTGCCCGCGCTCGAATAAATCTCACGAGAAGGGCCAAAGAGTTTTGAGCTAGCAGGGTCTATCTTGAAGTCCTGGATTTTTGCTAATTCTTTGGAAAGTTCAGCCTGAGCAAAAATTGCAAGATCATCTCCTCCAACTGGTGCTTCATTTTCAAAAGGTAAAACAGCAATTTTCTTTTTGACTGGATTAAAATCAGGTCTTGGTGCTATTCTCTGACGGCCTTTCTGGTCTCTACGGATGAGTGGAAGAGAGCAACTTTGAAAAAGCAAAAGTAAGCTTAAAAAAGACAACCATCTCTTTTGGCCCATTCAACCGTCCTTTATTTTGAAAAACTTGGCGAAGAGTTGCGCACTATCATCTCTCCATTTGATTTGACAGAAAAGGAACTCAAACCGGGAATCTCTCTTTTCCCCAATGCGGCAACTCGTTTGACAAGTTTTTTAAGGAGGCGATCATTTCCTTGATAAAAAACAACGATCGACGCTTTCTGAGAAGAAAAAGACTCGAGATAGGGATAAATACTGTGCTTTATCCCCTGGTTGCGCAAAAGCTCGATAAAATCAAAGACTTGATCGAGTGAGCGATATTTATCGTAAGTAATTGTGGTCGCACTATTAGCGATCGAGAATCGACCAATGAATGACTTTAATGCATTGAGCTCGCCCATGGGAACTTCATAAAAATGATTAACTAAGGCCTGCCCCGTATTTTTTCCCTCTTGGGATTTGAGTTCGAATGATTTAACCGGAAATTCTTTTTGAAAAAGGATTTCTCTCGATAGAATATCTTGCACAATTAATCCGCCAGAGAATTTAAAATCAGGGTCAGCAAAAAGGAATTGTTTTTCCTTTGGCCGCAAATTTAAGTGAATCTTTATGAGCATTGTATTTTTAAATTCACTCTCGACAGAGTTTTTATAGGCCTGCAAATCATCGTTCATCACATTAGTTAATCGTCGCTCAAGCTCTGGACCCACCAATGAAAAGCTTTGAATGTTTTCCGGTCTATTTTTTTTAAACCAATCAACCCAAGAGTTTCCCAAAATTTGAGAAAATTGGGCCTCAGACTCTAAACCCAACTGCTTCCAAGAGCTATTTTCCAAGTTGGAGCTGGCCTCTATGAGAACTCTGTGAAACGAGCCACTTCCCTCTTTTTTAATAAAATTGAGATAGATTTGCCGCAAATATTCTCGGTCTAGATGGGCAGTGAGAATCAGTTCGCTAAACCGTGGTCGACTGGCCTTTCCAGACCAACGAGTTTGCATCGTTTTTAGTGCCCCTTGCAGATTTCCATAACGGCGTTTTTCCACAATCTTTTTGTGACTTATCTTTTTTTGTAAATCGCTATCGCTTTTTTTTGAATCTGCGTAAGACTTTCGAAGCTTTCTCTCTATGGTTAAAAAAAAATCTTTGAATTTTTGATCATATACTGTCCAAAATTCCTGAGATTGAATCCCCATTCTTCGAAATTCTCGGTCAACTAAGGTGCGAATGGCCTTAGTCATCATAAAAGTTTGAGCGTCCGCATGGGACTCAGTTTTTTTTCTTGTGTACTTCACACTGGTACGATTTTCGGTGGGAGCGGTTGCGGAAAAAACTGTAAAATTTAATCCAGCGATGAGAAAAAAGAAAAAAGCTCTCATAGTTATTTTGCCTCTTGAAGTCTTCCATCAATTATAAACTCAACGGCGCTGCTCTGGAGGAGCTCGTTGACTTTTGCCGCTAGTTGAGGAGAGGGATTAAGGCCAAAATCCTCACCGAGAGGAAGCCTTGCTCTTCCTTTCTCATTTTCTAGAATCAAATGGACTGGAGTAGCCCCTCTATGGCCTAGAAGGAGCTCTCTCAAACGAATGAGCCCTTGTTCCGGTGTTGATTGAATAGGAACTGTAATCCGAACCCCCTTGATTTGATCTTCAGATTCCTGACTTAAAGGCCCTACCTTTTGAGGGAAAAATTTTTTCGGATCTTCGCTCAAATTACAGGTTCCATGCACCAGTACCGCATCGTCGTGGTTCAAAAATGATTCATATTCTGCAAAGGTTCGAGGAAAAACCACGCATTCTAGCTTACCCGAGAGATCTTCGAGTTGAGCAAAGGCCATGCGGTCACCTTTTTTAGAAATAAAAGACTTAGTCACGCTGAGAAGTCCCGCCAAAACCATATCCCTTTTGCCCTCTCCTTGAAGTCCATGAATCTCTGCTATCGACATCGAAGTCATTTGCTCCAAAATCCCTTTGTATTTTTCTAAAGGATGCCCTGAAACATAAATGCCCATGAGATCTTTTTCATGCTGAAGTTTTTCTTTTTCATCAAAGTCATCGATCTCATCAAACTCAAATTGCTGAAAACTCGAAGTCGTTTTCCCATCGAGAGAAAAAAGATTGGTCTGTCCACGCTCGCGCTCTTCTTGCTTTTTTTGTCCGTGGGCAAGGACAACCGCCATGTTTTCAAGCATTGTTTTTCGGCCCATCGATTCGACACTATCAAATGCGCCTACCTTGATAAGGGATTCGACGACTCGTTTGTTGATATTTCGGTGGTTGATGCGCTCACAAAAATCTATAAACCCAACGTAAGGCCCATTTTCCAATCGTTCCCGAACTAATTCCTCAACCGCGCCTTTACCAATATTCTTCACAGCACCCATTCCAAAGCGAATTGTTTGGCCTAAGACATTAAATTCCCAGAGAGACTCGTTAACATCGGGAGGCAATATTTCGATACCGTGATCTTTGGCGTCGTTAATATAGGTCGTGACCTTATCGGTATTTCCCATCTCCGTTCCAAGGAGAGCAGCAAAAAAACAAGGAGTGTAGTTAAGTTTCAAGTAGGCCGTTTGATAAGCAATTAAAGCGTAAGCAACGGCATGGGATTTATTAAATCCATACTCTGCAAACTTTGCCATGAGTTCAAAAAGCTCGACCGCTTTTTTTTCATCAAAGCCCTTTTCAATGGCCCCACTCCGAAAAATTTCTTTATGGCGCTCCATCTCGCTGACTTTTTTCTTACCCATAGCACGACGGAGCATATCTGCTTGCCCCAAAGAATATCCCGCTACCAATCGAGAAATATTCATGACCTGTTCTTGATAAACGATGATTCCGTAGGTGTCTTTTAAGACAGACTCCAGCTCCGGAAAAGCATAATTGGTTTCTTTTCGGCCATGTTTGATTTCAATAAAATCATCAACCATGCCGGAGCCCAGCGGCCCTGGTCGGTAAAGAGCATTAATGGCGGTAATATCTTCTAAAGTATCTGGACGAATCCGCTTGCAGAGATCTTTCATGCCAGAAGATTCCAGCTGAAAAACTCCTGTCGTTTTTCCACTGGAAATATAGGAAAAAACCTCGGCATCATCTAATTCGATATTTTCAATATCAAAATCAGCATCGTGGTCTCTTCTAATATAGCGAGTGGCATTTTCAATGACGGTTAAAGTTTTGAGTCCCAGAAAATCAAATTTGACTAATCCAATTTTTTCCGAAAAATCTTTATCAAACTGAACGACCTGCTCGCCTTCTTTTCCGCGATAAAGTGGGCAATAGTGAACCAGCGGCTCATTGGTAATAATGACTCCTGCAGCATGTATAGAAGCGTGTCGCAGAAGTCCTTCCAAGCGCAGCGAAATTCGAATGACCTGTTTAATCCTGGGATCTTTATCTTCCCATTCTCTAAGTTTGGGCTCCATTTCCAGGGCCTTGGGAAGTGTCATTCCTAATTCATCTGGAACCATTTTTGCGAGCATATCTGCTTCACTATAAGGGAGCGCGTAAACCCGGGAGACATCCCGCAAGACTGCTTTGGCTTGAAGTTTTCCAAAAGTAATGATCTGCCCAACACGGTCTTCGCCGTATTTTTTGGTGACATAGTCGATCACCTCACCGCGCCGGTCTTGACAGAAATCGACGTCAAAATCAGGCATTGAAATTCGCTCTGGATTGATGAAGCGCTCAAAGAGCAAGTTAAAAGGTATAGGATTGATATTGGTAATATTTAGTGCATAAGCGACGAGAGAGCCCGCACCTGATCCTCGACCTGGCCCTACTGGAATCTGGTGATCCTTTGCCCATTTAATAAAATCAGAAACGATTAGAAAATAGCCTGGAAACCCCATCTGATTAATCATCTCTATTTCGACTTGCAAGCGCTCGAGATAGATTGCTTTAACTTTAGAATCCCAGTCGGGGTCTCGAACTAATTTTTTAAAATGAGGTCCATGAAAGCGCTCTTCTAATCCCTCTTCTGCCAAGCGTTTAAAATAGTCACCAGTTTCTTCTTTGGTCTCAATTTTAAAATCTGGCAAATGATAAATCTGCTGGCCTTTCTCGTCGGCCCAGCGAAAATTCAAATCACATTTATCGGCAATCCTAAGAGTATTGTCACAAGCTTCCGGAAGATACGCGAAGGCCTTTCGCATTTCGGCAGCTGTTTTGAAATAAAACTCATTTGTTGTGAGCTTCATTCGCTTTTCATCATTGAGCGTTTTCCCTGTCTGAATGCATAGTAAGACTTCTTGGGCCGCTGCATCTTCGCGTTGAAGATAATGACAATCATTGGTAGCAACTAACGGAATATTGTAGTCTTTAGAAACGGCAATAATTTTCTCGTTGGCCTTTGCTTGTTCTGAGAGCCCATTTTCTTGAATCTCTAAATAGAAATCATCCCCATAGACGTCTTTAAGTTTTTTCACTGCAGCGACGGCCCTATCGTCTTGGTCGGCAAAAAAATTGTAGGCAACCTCGCCCTTGAGACAGGCGGTCGTCGCAATCAAACCTTCGCTATATTCCTTAAGAAGGTCGAGATCGGCCCTGGGTTTGTAATAAAACCCTTCCAAGTAGGCCTTCGAAAGAAGCTTGCAAAGATTTTGATATCCAGTGAGATTTTTACAAATCAAAACCAAATGATGAATTTGATGCCGACCTTCCATCTCGTCTTGGCTGGAAACGACCTTAGATTTTTTCGGCGCAATTCGGTCAAAGCGCCGCCCGGGGGTAAAATAAATCTCAGATCCCAAAAGCGGTTTTATTCCTGCGGCCTTTGCCTGAGAGTAAAAATCAATGGCCCCGAACATATTGCCATGGTCAGTGCTTGCAACAGCGGGCATCCCGTCTTCTTTTGCTTTCTGAAAAAGATCTTTTAAACGAATGGCCCCATCAAGCAGCGAATATTGAGTATGAAGATGAAGATGAACGAAACTCTGAGGAAAATCGGTCAATAAGCTCAAATTTGGTTCCTTAGTCAACCCGCGGTATGCAGTAACATACTCTTTTCCCCCGAGAGGTTTTGCAAGAGCTTGACACTCCTTTTTAACAGATTCTCCTGCACATAGGGCAGCCCTTCCTGCCTTACAACCTCTCTCACGGCAGGAGCAATTTTTTGGTACTGCAGCATAGTTAAGTTGGGAAACAGATGGTGCTCGATTTGATAGTTTAAAAACATATGGAAGAAATCCACAACATCATTGCCATAGCTAAAATTTACCGAGCCGAGAATCTGCTTGTGCGTAAAACTCAATGATTGAGTATTAGATGAAAAGCGGTAAATATCTTCCCCCGAATGATTCGTCACAATAATGAAAAACGTATGGAAGTTGGTAATGACTTCCGCCAGTAAACGATTAATGAGAAAAGAAAGCGCAACCGCTTGCCCAAAAAAGAGAAAAAGACTGGGAATACAAACAAAATGGAAACCCACATAGGGAAGCCAGCTCTGAGACCAAACTCGGCGCACAGTTTTCAAGCGAAGATCCCAAAAGTTGGTTAACCCCATAGGGGTGTCCCCTCGAGACATTGCATTGACTGTGCTGGCAGAATAAAAACTCCACTTCCACGTACAAGCGGTTACCAAAACGACGAGATATTTCAAAACATTTGGCAAAGGAAGCTTACGCAGAATCTCGGCCTTCTCTTCTGGAATATCAGGGTCTTGAATTTCTCCGGTGTGATGATGATGTAAATGATTGTGCTCCATGCACCAACCGCGAATGGGCATCCAATCCGGCCAATCTACCCAGCGACGCCACGAGCGTGCAAAGACTTTAGAAGTATAGCGTTTTGGGATTCCCTCAATATTATCGTAGGCGCCGTGAAGAATATGATGGGCCAGCCCCCAGCGTGAAAGTAAAAATAAAGAGATCCCAAAAGCGGCCACTAGATTCGGACCATTAAACGCAAAGCAAAGACCTAAGGCCAAGCAACCAAAACCGGCCCATTCAATTTTGCGCAGATGATAGAAATCCTGCACACTCGTCTCAGCTCTTGCATTCATCGCAATTTGTTGTAGTTTTTCTTCTAAATTCAAAATATCAGTCCAACGGAATATTTATCTCTCATCCACTCTCCTCACTAGCCTAATCGAGCTTTCCATATTACTCAATGAATCTGTGGTATATTTCGCAGAAATTGCGCTTATAGGTTAATCGGCTGACTAAGCGGGTGCCAGAAGAAAGTCGCTAACTCTCAATTTTTTCGAGCTCATCGATTAGTTTTTTCCAAGCATGACCGAAGCTTAACTTTTTTGAAAATTGAACCTTCTTCCACACTTTTTCCAGCAGTTCGGTATCGTATGATTTTAGATCTTCAGATAGAGAGTGGGGTAAATTCGTTGCCCTAGCATTGAATATAAAATTGATGGCATCAAGCAGGTCTTTTTTGTTTCTACACCCAGGCAATATTATTGATAAATCATAAACATCTTTTGCTCTCGTGCTTTCTCCTTTTCTGGAAATCAAGGCATGCAATTTTTCCGCTGCAATATATTCGCTTGGATATATTTGCCAAGAAATTGGTTCAAATATACCTATTGCTGATTCAAGGCTTTCGTGAACAGGTGGAACTCCTATTTCAGATCCCATTGCAATATCCAGATGAATACGTGGATACTTATCAAGCTTAGATGTTTCTTCAATCGCAGGACCGGTCTTGTAAAAAACGGTGAATCGAATTCCTCCGTACCCACTTTCCTTCTCCAAAGTTTTTTTTTGTAAGTCCCAGAAGTAAAACTCATCTTCCAAATCAACTTTGATTGCCTTGTTAATTTCTTCAAATAGCTTTTTTGAGGGGACCTTTTTAATAATGGCATCCACATCTTTGGTGAATCTGTCTGTATCGGAGGTTTTTAAAAGTACAAAACCGCCTCCAAAAATCAAATTTTCACTAAGAAATTTTCTTTCTTGGAGCCTTGCCACCAGCCTTTCTAGCGCGACAATGATCCTCATTCGATTAGAGTCAGCAATTCCTCTTTTCTTGGCAATTTCTCTAATTTTTTTATTGATAGATTGCTCTTTGGGTGTCCATTTCATAAGAAGGCCTCCAAAAAAGGAAGAATCTTATTTTTGGCATTTAACTTCCCTGCGATTCTCAAAAGCTTCTTGACTGAAGTGTGGCCTTTAAAGTCTTTATTCACACAGAGTTGCAAGGAATTCACAGCATCTTTTTTTGGGATATATTTTTGATGGATAAAACAATCTACAATTGTCCGTTCAATACTTGTTATAGAAAATCCATCTTTTGCTACAACCCCAACATCCCAGCGAGGATCCTTTAGCCTAATGGTTTTCACTGACCTGTTTCCATAGGGATAGGTAACGAGGCACCATACGTCACCAGGGACTTCATCGGTAAGGCCATAATAGGAAAGGGCCGACCATAAGCAAATAGCTGACTTTTCCGTTAAGGTAGCTGTGGCGGCTTTAAAAGAAGTTACCTGAGGGTCTTCCTCTCTCGGCCGCTGAAATACTCCCTTTTTAATTTCGTCTAGAAGATTTTCATCGATGAGCTTAACAAGGTAATATCTAGAGACGCCCACCTTCTGGGCATCTTTAAGTGTAAATACCCCTGTCGGCAGGACTTGGAGCAATCTCTCAAGTTCACCCATAAATTAGATTATAGCTCAAAAATGAAAATTTGAACAATTTAAAAAATGACTCAAAATTTCATCTTTGAGCTTTTTTAATAATAGACTTTGTAATCTTTCTTAACGCTTTGAAGCTCATGCAGCAAATCATTAGTCGTATCGTCATGTCTTTGCTGTTTTTGATATTCGCGCTCTAGGCTCTTTTGGAAATGGCCTCGCGATTTCTTAGTCTTTTTAAGCTCGCTTTTGACTGACGAGGGAATTCTATAAAGCGAAGGAAGAACTTTAAGCGTCGGTGCCGATTTTGGAGATAATTTTTTTCCACTGCCAAAGATTCGTATTTTTGCAACATTCATAGGAGCGGCAGTCCTCTTAGGAACAGAGGCGGGAGTGCGACCTTTGTTTTTCTTCAAAGAAGATAGGAAAAGAATCTTACCCTCTTTATTTTTTCCTTTCCTGACGCTTGCTGGCTTGCGGCCAATTTCTTTTGAATATTTTCTCTCTTGTCTTTTCATTTTTGAACCAGATGCCATAAGAACTTCTTTTAAAGAGAGCTCATCCAGTGGTGATTTATTCGGGAAGCGCTCGATAAGAGCGCGGTAAGACGCATATGAAAGAAGAGTCGCGCTGCGAGGTGCAATTTGTTCAGAGGTTGTCTGGACGAAACTAAACTGACCGGAGAGGACTTCTTGGGGAACAGATTCTCCCAGGGTGTTCTCCAAAAACATTGCTTGCCCCATGACGAATAGTTCTGTTTTCTGTTTTGGTGTTTGATAGCTCAAGATAAAGTCACCATCTGAAAATTTCACTTTAGCACTCACAGTCTGAATGCTGACGCTGTCAGTGGCCTCATAGGATTGTCCCCAGATTCGGCCGCGTTTTAATTTGTAGTTTTGAGGAAAAAATTCCAGGTGCGATAGCTCCGAGAGAGTAAAAGTTTGCTGAAAGTAATTGAGAAAAGAAACGCTAGTCTCTTCTGACGTAAGGACCTGATTAAAAGCGTGAATATGGTCTCCCACTTTGAGCCGATGATTTTCGCTACCTTTTAAAAGAAAGGCCTCGCCCGACACTGATATCACTCGCGCCACGGGAGTGGCGTAGCTCAACTGAAAAAAACAGGCCAGTGTGAGATTAACGGCCGTAAAGTAAAGTAATTTTCTCATAATGCTTACTCAATATTTTCCATTCATCGGTATTTCTGTATTTTTTCCGAAATTTTTCGACTATGTCGTAAAAGCGTTTTTCTTCACCGACCTGCAGGTAAGAGAGCGCCAACCAAAGCTCTGCATTTCTTTTCAGCTCACTTTTAGGATACCGGGTTTCCAAACGGGCCAAGAAATCAATCGCCCAGTCATAGTGCGCTTTGGATTCATAGGCGGCGACACCGGCCTTAAAATAGGTCATGTCAGTGATTTCTTCATAATCAGGAAAGCGTCCGATAAGCTCTCGATAAAACTGAGCTGATTTAAGAAAACGTTTGAACTCAAATTCATGATCCGCAATTGCCAGCATTTTTTCCGGAGGCCATTGAAAAAGACCCCATTGCACATAATCTTTTTCTTCAGCTTCGTAATCAGCTTGATATTCTTGAGAGGCCGGTAGCCTGCCAATATTTTTTCCAGATTTCATGGCCAGATAGTTATAATCGGCCCGAACTGATTCTAACCGAGTTTCCAGATTTCGGACTTTCACTTTAAGCGCTAAGTCATAGCTTTTTTGCTTCATCAGAGCATAGTGCAAGTGCCGAAATCGTTCGTGCTTTTGTTTGGCGTTGGCAAGCACCTCAAAATGGGTCATTGACGCGTAAAAAATGGAAGCGCTTGTCACTATGGCATAAAAATAAAACATAACCTTGGGCTCTCCCTAATATGAAGAGTAAATAAAGGACTTATCGGTCCTTTTTGAGAGAAACTAAACAAATTCTCGGCTCAATTCTGACCACCTTTAAAATTTTTACGAAATAGCCGATAATAAAAGAGTGAAGATAAGCATGATTTCCAGCTCTATTTTATTGCTCTTTGTTTTCTCAATAAATTTCATTGAGGCCAAGGAAAATTTCCGGGCCCCCGCAGTCGTTGATATGGAAGGATACTCTTTGGGAATGTCTCAGGAGTATGACCCAGAACTTGTTCGAGGAGTGGACCTTCTTACTCCAGTTTCCAAAATTTCATCCTCAAGCAGAGCAGGTAATGAAAACAAAAAAATGTCGTCGTTTTATCAAACTAGAACTTTGCGCACTCTCTTGATTATCTTTGGGCTCCTGACTCTGCCTTTGTTGAGCTGGACTCTCTTTTTGCGAACGAAGTCAGAAGAAGATGAGGAAGTCGGTTTTGCAAATGTCGAAGTTCTCGACCAATTTCGAAAAAACACCAAAACACAGTCAGACGAAAGTTACAAAAAGGCCTCTTAAAACTTCGGCCGCTTGGTCCAGTTTCCATTCTCTTTCTGATAAAAATAGACCTGGTAATTTTTTCTAAAGAGCGTAAAAACTTCGTTATAACCGTCGTTGTTAAAATCCTTAACGCCCATGCGGTAAGTTCGTTTCCAATGCCCTTCTCGTAAATAAGATTTTTCGTGAAATAGCAGTGGACCTTTGAAAAGTCCGGCCCGCTTCCAGTCTCCTTTTTGGACAGTCAGAAAATAGAGCCGCACTTGGCCTTCAAATTCCAACTTCTGCACATATCCTTCATCATAAGCAATCAGAATGAGCGGTGATTCTGGTTCAAGCGTTTTGACCATAATTGTTTTGAATGCAGAACCAAGACCTTGGGGTGAAAAAAGCTGGGAAAAAAGCACAATTCCATTTTTATCTCTAATCTCTAGTAAATCTTTTTGAACTTTTTTACCTAAAAAAAAGGACTCATCAACCCCATCTAAATCAAGGTCCCAGTAATATGTTTTTGAATTAACGGCCAACTTAGCATTCAGAGGTTGATTAGGAGAAGCACCGGCACCGTCGCCGGGACGACTTTCAATAAGTTCTCTAAAATATTGTTCGTCCTGGGCCGTTGCTGACATCGAGCAGATAATCACCGCAAGCTGGACGAGTCTTTTTAGATGGACCACAGCTAAAGTTTATCACGATTTTCTCAAAATTTTTGCACCGAGCTGCTGTAGTTTCTTTTCAATTGACTCATAACCTCGGTCAACATGATAGACTCGCTCAACCCTTGTTTTTCCATCTGCAATCAGACCTGCCAAAATAAGTGCGGCCGATGCCCTAAGGTCAGTACACATCACAGGGGCCCCTTTGAGAACGACGGGACCTGGAATAAGCGCTTTTCTACCCTGCAGGCCAATTTTTGCCCCCATCCTATTGAGTTCAGGAACATGCATAAACCTATTTTCGAAAATCGTTTCAGTTAAAATGGATGTCCCGCTGGCCTGCCCTAGTAACACCATCATCTGCGCCTGAGCATCCGTTGGAAAACCTGGAAACGGTGCCGTTTCTACATCGAGGGCCTTTAGCAGACCAATCTCTTTAATCCTTAAAACATCTTTGTCCACTTGGACTTCAACACCGATAGTCTTTAGAACTTCGAGGAAATAACCGAGGTTATTTTTTAGCTGACCTTTAATTGTAATCTTCGAGCGAGTGATGCTGGCGGCAATAAGATAAGTCGCCGCTTCAATCCGATCGGCCATAGGACGAAAAATTTCAGGCGGCGCTTTAATCTCACTAGGAAGTATTCCTTTAATAACGAGTCGCGAACTTCCTTCTCCCGTTATCACTATTCCTGAGAGTTTAAGAAAATCAATTAAGTCTCCTATCTCTGGTTCTCTGGCGGCATTCTCTAAAGTCGTTTCACCCTCGGCCAAGGCAGCGGCCATGAGAATATTTTCCGTAGCGCCAACGCTGGGAAAGGGCAAACAAAGAGAGCATCCTTTTAGGCGCTGGGCCTTAGCAACCACATATCCGTTTTCTATTTTGATTTTAGCGCCCATCTTTTCTAAAGCATCAAGATGAATATCGATAGGCCTTGCGCCTATAGCACAGCCACCCGGAAGAGAAACTTGCGCCTCTCCACATCGGGCGAGCAATGGACCTAAAACAAGAATAGAGGCGCGCATGGTTTTAACTCGCTCATAGGGCGCAACTGTGTGGGATAAATTTTGGGGCGAAAAGAAGAAATCATTTCCTTTTTGTTCACATGAGACTCCCATTTCATTTAATAGGGCCGACATTGTTTTTATATCTCGCAAGTTTGGGAGATGAGAAAAAGCAACTTGTTCTGAGAACAAAAGTGTCGCTGCCATCAAAGGGAGACAGGAATTTTTAGCGGCAGAAACTTCAATTTCCCCTTCGAGAGAATATCCGCCTTCTATTTCAAAATAATCCATGACCACATCCTAGCAGATTAAAATTAGATATTTAAAACAAGATACCGCGGCCGACCCGAGAGATCATTTTGAATCCCTCCTTTCACCTCAGACACTCGTGCCACTTCTAAAAGCTCCACAAGTTTGTCCGACTCACCCTCCATAATCAAAGGAGTATTTTTTTTCAAGTGAACCCTTGCCTGAGAAAAAAACACCCGGTACCAATCAAAGTATTCGGCATCTTCGAGAAAAAGCGCAGAGTAAGGCTCATGCTCTAACACTTGAGGACTAACCTGGGGAAGAGAGCTCTTAGGAATATAAGGCGGATTGCTGACCACAAAGTCGAGATCAAAAGGCAGCCCTTCAAAACGGTCGCCTAGTTTCAAAAAAACTTTCGCCTTTTTGAGCCTAATATTTGATTTCGCAATATCCAAGGCCGCTTTATCAATATCGGTACCATAGACCGACTTGATTTTAGGGTGCTGCGCTAGGCATATGGACAGAGCTCCGCTGCCGACTCCAATTTCTGCACCGATGAGAGAATTTCCCCGAGGTCTGATTGTTTTTATGTGGTCCTCGAGGATTGCTATCAGTCCCTCAGTTTCCGGCCGGGGAATTAAGCATTCAGGTCCTACGAGAAATCTTTGGCCATAGAAATATGACATGCCAAAAATATGTTGAATCGGTCGCCCGGAAAGTAAATCTTTTTGAATTTTTTCTGGAGAGCTCACGGTAAAGGAACGACACCATGGATCAAACAAATAACTTTGAAAAACATCCCAACTTAATCCGCTATGCAGACGCTCCAGTGGAACCCTATTTTGATGAAAAAATTCTCTCCATAGATCAAGTGAGAGTTTCCTCATCCCCACCCTTTAACAAAATTGCTTGATTATAAGCAGTCAAGGCCTCAGTAACCTCTGCTAAGTCCCCCTCTATCACCTTATCTAACGAATAAAGCGTGAGACCAATACGGTGATCCGTAAGACGTCCCTGGGGAAAATTATAAGTTCGAATTCTCTCTGAACGATCACCACTACCGATAAGCCCTTTGCGTTCCGCCGCTTCTTCGAGGTGCTTTTTTCGAACGAGATCATCATAAATTCGAGTGCGTAAGATCTTTAACGCCTTATCTTTGTTTTTATGTTGAGATTTTTCATCTTGAATCGCAACCGCAACGCCAGTTGGAATATGGGTGGCCCTAACCGCAGAATCGGTTGTGTTTACATGCTGCCCGCCAGAGCCACTAGCACGGTAAACATCAATTCTTACCTCAGTCATATCTAATTCAAAATCGACCGCATCTGCCTCAGGCAAAACGGCCACAGTAATTGTAGAAGTATGAACCCTTCCTTGCGATTCTGTTTTGGGAACACGCTGGACTCTGTGAACCCCTGACTCGTATTTAAGTTTGGAGTAAACTTTTTCGCCCCGAACGGCCAAAATCACTTCTTTCACACCTTCATCGCCTTCACTAATGGAGACCATTTCCATTTTGAAATGCAGGCTTCGAAAATAATTTTGATACATTCTCCAAACGTCGGCCACGAAAATAGAGGCCTCATCGCCACCGGCTCCGGCCCGAATCTCAACCATAACGTCTTTGTCGTCCAAGGGATCCTTGGGTAACAAAAGAACCTTTAATTCTGCGCTCAAAGATTCCAGTTTTTTTTCGTTTTCCGAAATTTCCTCTTTGGCCATCTCCCTCATCTCAGAGTCACTTTCTTCACGCAGAAGAACTTGGGCCTCTTTCAAGGCCTTTTGAGAGTTTTGATAATTTTTGTAGGCGTGAACGATATCCTCAAGAGAGGATCTCTCTTCATTGATTTTTCGAAGTTCATCGGGATTTTCATAAATTTCGGGATTTCCCAACCGATCAGTGAGCGTCTCATAACGATGAACAACCGCATCGAGTTTACCGAACATGGGTGCTCCCTACAGGTAATTTCGATTTGAACTTTTGATAAAAAGCAAAGCCAAACCAAAGAATAAGAATCTTTTGTCCAAAGAGTGCCAACTCTCCAATCGAGAAAAAAGAATGACTCCAATAACTTTGAAAATAGTAGAGAGATAATCCAGCGCCCTCGGCCATTATCCAAAGGCCAGAGGCCAGAAAAATTGAAAAATGATGAGCATGAACTATTTTTGCTAAAGAAAACAGAAGAAGAAAAACGATAAAGCGCGAAGAAAATAAAACAAAATAAAACAAAGGGTCTGAAAGGGTGACCGGAAGAGCAAACGAGTTTAAAAGATCTTCAGCAAGCATTGACGGTAGAGCATAAAAAATCGCTCCAAAAACCATAACGTGCAGAACTCTCATCAGCTATTCATAGAATCGAGAAACTCAAGATTCGTCTTGGCCTTTGTGATTCGGTCTAAAATAAACTCCATAGAGTCAACAGTGTTCATAGGATGTAGCACTCGTCTTAATACATAAATTCGCTGCAAGTCTTCTGCATCCAAGAGTAAGTCTTCTTTTCTTGTGGCCGACTTATTAATATCAAGGCAAGGAAAAATTCGCTTTTCCATAAGCTTACGATCAAGCTGAATTTCAGAATTTCCTCGACCCTTAAATTCTTCAAAAATAACTTCGTCCATTCGTGAACCGGTATCAATCAAGGCCGTTGCAATAATGGTTAAAGAGCCGCCGTCTTCAATGTCTCTGGCCGCTCCAAAAAATCGCTTTGGCTTATGAAGGGCATTGGAATCCACCCCACCAGAGAGAATTTTACCGGACGGAGGAACCACTGTGTTATAAGCACGGGCCAACCTTGTGATGGAATCCAAGAGTATAACGACATCTTGGCCGGCCTCGACTAAACGTTTCGCTTTTTCGATGACCATTTCTGCAACTTGAACGTGGCGATTGGCAGGCTCATCAAACGTTGAAGAGACAACTTCAGCTTTAACGTTTCGTTTCATATCAGTGACTTCTTCAGGTCTCTCATCAATGAGCAAAACAATCAATTTTGCATCTTCATGATTAGCGGCAATAGCATTGGCGATATCTTGCATCAATACGGTCTTACCGGCCTTCGGAGGGGCCACAATTAAGCAGCGTTGTCCGAAACCCTGAGGCACAAAGAGGTCAATAATTCGAGTGGAATAGCCGGAAGGCTCACTTTCTAAATTAATTTTCTCATTAGGATAAACGGGAGTGAGATTGTCGAACAAAACCGACTTTTTAGATTTCTCGGGAGACAGGGTATTGATTAAATTTACTTTAAGCAGAGCAAAATAGCGTTCGCCATCTTTCGGGGGTCGAATCTGGCCAGAAATAGTATCGCCGGTTTTTAAACCAAAACGGCGAATCTGGCTGGGACTTACATAGATATCATCTGCACCGGGAAGATAATTGTAGTCAGGTGAGCGAAGGAAACCAAAACCATCTGGTAAAATTTCTAAAACACCTTCCCCAAAAATCGCCTCATCATTTTTGGCGTGACCAGTCAGAAGAGCAAACATGATTTCATGCTTCTTCATGCTGGATGCGTTTTCTATCCCCGACTTGGCGGCCATTTCTGATAGTTCGTTAATCTTTTTTGCTCGTAATTCGTTAAGATGCATTCGCTGCGCCCCTTGGCCTTAAGTTATTTTTATTTGTTCGAAATTCTTCGGTGATTTATTCGTGACTAAAACTCTCAAATGGTGGGAGTGAATTCAAGGTCTATGATTAATTATCGTTTATGGCCTTTTGTTGTCAAGCAAGGCCATAATTTCTGGGTGGATCCCAAAGCCTTTGATTATTTCACCGGAAAAAAGCTTTTAGGGCTTGATTTTGGCGAAAAAAAAGTAGGAACATCTTTTCTTTTGGTGGGAAGTGATCCTTTCCCCCTGCTAGGTCCTCAAATTTTCAGAAATGCCCAATTTCAACTGAACCTCAACGAGCTCATTGATGAAGAGGCCATAGATTGCCTTATCGTTGGAATCCCGTATCTCACAGATGGACAAAAGACTTCTACTACGACGAAGGCCAAAAATTTTGTCCAACATCTTTTCTCTGCTCACCCTCAACTCGAATTGTATGAACAAGATGAAACTCTTAGTACGTTTGAAGCAAAAGATCGGATGAAAAACTCCGCTCGCTTTGACTTTAAAGTGGATCTCAAACGATTGGACTCTATGGCCGCCAGTATTATTCTAGAAGATTTCCTTTCTCAAAAAGATTTTCAACTCAAACTCTATAAAGGCCCAGCGCTATGAAAAAAATGTTCTTTATTCTTTTTTTAGTTCTTGTCCTAGGGGGATCCTTTGCAGGTCTTTGGTTCTGGAATATGTGGACTCAGTCCTACCAAGGGCAGCCCCAAAGTTTTTTAATTCAATCAGGTGATCCTTTTTCTAGAATCAATCACCGACTCTATCAGCGCAAATTGATTCATAGTCCTCGCCTCTTTCATTGGTTGGCCAAAATGCGAAACCAAATGACGTCTTTGCGCCCAGGACTCTACCAGATTGAACCGGGCATGACCTCAGCTGATATCCTCGAAATGTTTAGAAAGGGTCGTTTTTTGACCTATTCAGTGACCATTCCCGAAGGAAAAAACCTCTACCAAATTGCCCAAATTCTCAAGAGTGCAAATATTCAAGCTAAAAATTTTTTAGCGCTAGCAAAAGATCCAAAATCACCTCAAGCTTTTGGATTTTCCTTGCCCTCTATGGAGGGCCTCCTATTTCCTGACACCTACCGGTTTTCTCCTATGGCCACCGGAAAAGAAATTATCAAAGCGATGGGGCAAAACTTTGTAAAAAAATGGGCAAAAATTAAATCAAAGCGGGGCCTCAGTAAATTGTCGACCAAACTGTCAGCGGAAAAACTAGTCACCCTAGCAAGCATCGTAGAAAAAGAAACTGGTGCTGCATGGGAAAGACCAAGAATTGCAGGCGTTTTTTTCAATCGTTTGAAAAAGGGAATGCGCCTTCAGTCTGATCCCACAACAATTTACGGAATTTGGGAGCGCTTTGATGGCAACATAAGACGAAAGGATCTGCTTGAGAAAACGGCCTACAATACCTATAAAATATCTGGGCTTCCAAAGGGGCCGATTTGTAATCCTGGTACGGCCGCATTGACGGCCGTCCAAGAACCAGAGAACCATGATTATCTTTATTTTGTGAGCAAAAATGACGGAACTCACGAGTTTACTCCGACCTACAAACTTCATCTTAAAGCGGTGGAAAATTTCCAACTCAACCGTTCTCAGAGGAGAGGAAAAAGCTGGAGAGATCTTAAGAAGAAAAAAACAAAACGCTAAACGATCTCTAAAATCTTACGGGCCGCATTTTTTGCACCGTCTCGCTGATAACTAGCAGAAGCTTTAGCGAGCCCAGAATGCCAGTCTTTGCTAGATAAGGAATTTTCAATAAGCTCTTTCAACTGAGTTTTACTGAGATCTTGCAGGATGAGAGTCTTTCCCAACTTCTTTTCTCGATGAAAATAAGCTTGATGAAACTGTTCGACTGCAATTGGTGATAAGATTGTGGGCACATTAAAGGCGATTGCCTCCATAAACGAATTTGCTCCTCCGTGGGATAAAAAAAGATCGGCCTCTTTCAAGACAGAATGTTGGGGGGCATAGTCAAAAATCTGGCACTGAGGCGAATCTCTCTGAGCAAGCTCTGAGGCGAGAGGTCCCGCGGAAAGACAAAGTTCAAAATCAAGAGTTTCAGCAATCGCAATGAGGTCATCGTAGAGCTCCGGCCAATGCGATAATTGGCTTCCAAACGCGACATAAACAAGGGCCTTTTTACTCTTTCGTTTGAAAGATGGAATTGATTTATTCTCTGAGCGCTTTGGAAAACTGGGGCCTATCAATTCCACTTCGGCAGTGCTAGAACCGCAAACTTCCGGAGTCGTAAAGGCCGTATTTAAGTAAGGCGAGAGGGCATCGCTCAGGCGAAAATCAAGTTTAGAATTAAAACAGGAGAAGGCCTTCTCCCGATCGCAGGAAATTTCATTCATCATAGTCCGGAAAGGGCTCTGAACTTTTTCATTTAAAACCATGTTCAAACAATTTGACATTGCGACCCATGGAATCTTTAACTGCTCGCAAGCTATGATAGGCGCATAGTACATAGGATCGGCCACAACGACATCGGGCAGAGTATTCTTGAAATACTCTTTATAGCCACTAACATTTACCTTTAAATCTTTTAGTAATAGGTCACGTATCCAAGACTGAATACGCTCGGGTTCATTAAGACATTCTAGAAAGAGCTTATTTTCCCGATCTCTATTGAAAGATTCTGAAACAAAAGCTGGGTCAAATGATAAATCATAAAGCGAGAGGTATTTGCTAATATCTGCTCTACTAAGCCAAGTGACCTGGTGCCCCCAAGTCATCAGCCATTGAGCTGGGCCAAGGGCAGGATTGATGTGGCCTTTACGAGGAAAGACCGTAAATAAAATTTTCTTTACGATTCGGGTATCCGGCACTGACCAATTGAGTTTTCCATCATGCGATCAAATATTAATTCAGGGGAATCTCCAGTCATATCGAAGAGCCTCATACGAACCGTTGTGAAACCGTTAGCATCACTAAAAAGAGATTTCGGAGAAAATTCCACCTCGAGCTGGTAATTTTCAGCAGGGCCCATTTTTTCAATATCGCCAGCAGCGAGAGAATAACGAGGAACGAGCTCAGTATCCAATTGAAGCCGAATTCCATAGACCGGTAGCGCCCATCTCAAGGTGTAGCTTTTCTTCCAGTTTTTTCCAGAAATCCAGCCGAACAACGAAAACTTCTTCATGCTTTTTTCTAGCTTTCGGTCCATCCAAAGTTTTTTGTCAAAAAAGCACCGAGGTAAAAGTCCAAAGCGAACGAAAATTTGTCCATTAGAATTATCAGTTGAAGGTCCTCCCCCATCGAGCTCTGGTCGGCCGAATTGAACCATCCAATCGATAACTGGCGCTCCATAAGAGCTCTTTTCTCCCAAAATGGTGCTCAGCTCCTGGGCCAGCTCAGGAAAGAAAGTAGGCCGCAATGCCTGAAGCACTCCCTGACCAGTTGATAAGTCTTTTTGACACTCCAAAAGATGCTCGCTGGGAATAGGTCTGCCCAAGAGTCTTGAACAAGCAAAGTTCGAACCATAAGCAAAATCGACATGATTAATATGAAACTTAGACAGTTGTTCTTTTTGAAGCTCCGTTAACGGGGCAGACAAAATTCCCACGGCCTCGCCACTTTTCCCATCTAAAATCGGAGAACCGGCCGTATCGCTACTCACAGGACAATCAGCCAAGACCATTTGCGGTGAGTGACCCTTGGTTGCATTAGGATTGACCAAATGAGCTAATTTGACTCGGCAAGGAGTCGGCCCCAATAGGCCTTGTTTTTCTCCACCATTGAGCTGCCAAATCAAGACTTTTTGATCTGCAGTAACGCCTGCTTGGGTGACGCCAAGACTTTCTCTCGATACCGGTCTATCAAGACCAACCACTGCATAATCTTGTTTCCAGCTTAAAGGATTATTCAAATTTGTAAGTGATTCGGCCGGCTGAATGGAAACACAACCCGCAGTTTCTTCCGGGAAACGCTCTGTCTTTGGAAATAAAATAGCGAGTTCCACAGACTCACAATCTCTCACTCTACTTGGGGGGGCCGCTGTTTTTTGAATGCAGCTATTAGAGGTGATTAAGGTCTGAGAATCTAATAAAAAACCAATGCAGGTCGCTGGAACTGGTGAATCTGGGTTATAAACTCGAACAGAGGCAAGATAGCCGGGACAATTTTGTCCATCCTCACACGACACCTGAAAATCGCGCAGCTCACCAGTCGTAAGTGGCTGATCTGTAGAGGGCGCTATTTCATCCTTAGAAGACTTCTGACCACAGGAAAACATGACATATACAAGAGACAGGAGAACGATTAAAAACGACCAGGATTGCTGCATTCTATTCCTTTATCTCACAAAAAACCGACCATCCAGTGGACGCAGATCCTATGAAGATTAGACCACGTCCGTCAAAGAAATCTTATCAAATTTTCGACGCAGCGGCCTCACAGCGGCACAATTGCTGTGTAAACCTCCGCCACAGCAGCTGCTCAGTGAAAAATAGACCTAATTAAGGCGTCAAAATTGTAAATAATTTAGGCAGTAGGAAAATGTTTTGTCGTTGCCAATGACACGGTGTATTATCTCGGCAGTTTCGGGACGAAATCCCATAAAAAATATTTGAATGAATGGCCGAGCCCTTGCAAATACTAAAGGATACCGAGTTATGAGGACCAATTTGAAAGCTCTACTTATTTTAACTATCACAATGCTCTTTCTCAATCCGACCTGGTCGGCAGAGAAAACGTTGCGAATTTTCTCTCTTCAGCCTTCAGATCATCAAAAACTCATCACTCTTAAACCAAAACGTGCGCCTGCTCGTGCAACCTATAATCACCTCGACATAGATACGAACTTTACAGGCTGGGCGCTCGACTCCGAGAATAAGTTTTCTTCAATTGGCGTTGATAAGGCCTGGAAGATCTTTGAAAGAAAGAAAAATGTCGTTGTAGGTGTTGTTGATACAGGAATTGATCCCAACCACAGCTTTATCCGAAAAAATATATTACGAATCAAAAATCTCTTTCAATCAAAAAAGAAAAATTCAAACGATGGATTTGGCGTTGATTTTTCTGATAGAACTCCCGGGGCCTATCCGACTGATAAGCATGGACATGGAACTCACGTCTCCGGAATTATTAAAAGCGTTTTTCCAGATGTTCAAATTCTTCCTCTAAAATATTACAATCCAGAGGCATCTGGAGCAGTTAACCTAACTGCTTCTGTCGCTGCTTTGAATTACGCTGTGGATTCCAATGTTGTCGACATCATTAATTATTCTGGCGGTGGTCCAGAGCCTTCAATTCACGAACTCAGGGCGCTAAAGAAGGCCATGAAAAAAGGAATTTTAGTAGTGGCGGCGGCCGGCAATGAACGCTCAAATATTGATGACCCCAAAAATGCCTATTATCCCGCAAGCTATGGTCTTCCAAATATTATATCTGTTGGTGCCTATGATAAAAAACTTCGGTTAGTTCCGTCTTCAAATTGGGGCAGAAAATCAGTTGATGTCATGGCCCCGGGTCATAAAATTCGCTCTATCGTCCCGGGAAAAAATCGGAAGGCCGCGATGACTGGAACCAGTCAAGCAACCGCCTTTGTCAGCGGAGTGGCCGCATTGCTCAAATCTCAGTATCCCCAACTAAGCTATGAAGATCTCAAAGCGATTATTGTCCGTTCATCTGTTCCTGTGAAATCTTTTAAAGGAAAATCTATTGGTGGCGGTCGAATCGATGCCCATCGCGCTCTCAAACTTGCCGGAAGCTTGGAACAGCTACGCAGAGAAAAGAAAAAGGTGATGACTCAAGGTGAACGCATTTTAGCTGCCCGAAAAAACTAGTCGCGAGCAAGGCACCAGATTAAACTGAGATGCATGAAGGTTGCCCAATTACTGGCCGTTCTTTTTGTTTCGGCCTTTATTTATCATCTTAGCCAACCAAATTTCTTTTTTGAGGGCTCACCTTCGGCTGCTATTCTAGGCTATGCTGGATTAATTTTTAGCTGGTACAAGGCCAAAACCAAAAAAGAAGCTTTTTACTCCACATTTCTGTTTTGCTTTTTTATCAATATTTTTTCATTTCACTGGGTTCTAGGAACTCTCCAGGAGTTTGGCGGCCTTAATATTTTTGCGGCCTTCCCAATATGGCTCTGCTTTTCATTGCTCATCTTTCCCCATTATTTTCTTTTCGCGGTTTTTTTTCAACTGCTCCGTACCTACTACTATAAGAATAAATCGATTCAGATGGCCTGGGAGAAAGCTCCAGTCAAAATGCTCGCTCTGGCCGCTGGCATAATGACGCTAATAGAGCTCTTTATGCCCCTCCAGTTTCCTGCCTTTATTGGTCATTCGTTTATGGCCCATCCGATGCTTGCCCAAACAGCACAGTTTTTTGGGGCGAGCTCATATTCATTTTTTTGTTTTTTAGTGGCCTTGCTCATTGCATTCTCAATCATTCAAAAAAAATCAGGCCCGCTGTTGTTTGCTTTGCCGCTCCTCATTTTACCGGGGGCCGGCCCTTTTTTTTATTCTCCCCCTCATAAAGCAACAAACAACATTCGAATAAGGTTAGTCCAGGCCAATATTGGAAATGTCTTAAAGCTGTCTTCTGAAAATGGTGAGGCAGGCTCCATTAGCGAAGTTCTCCAACGATATGAAAGTTTGTCTCTCCAGCCTGGCCTTGAATCTGACTTAATTGTTTGGCCTGAAACGGCCTATCCTTTTTCTTTGCGTTCGGAAGAGACCAGAACAAGCAAGACTTCTATTCCCAAAGTTTTACGAGATGTGGTCGCAAAGTCCAAGGCCGAACTCCTTATTGGATCTTACGATGAAAACCCAGAATCGCAGCGGGAAATTTACTATGAAGACACTTTCAATTCTGTTTTTCTTTTTAAAAAAAGCCAGCTTCTAAACGATGTTTACCACAAAATTAAGCTCTTAGATTTTGGAGAAACTTTGCCTCTAGGTCCTTTAAATCAGACAATTGCCAATTGGATCCCCAATCTTTCATTTTTTGCTGCGGGAAAAGAGCTGAATGCTTTTCGCCTGCAGGCCGGTCCCTCGATCATCACTCCTATTTGTTATGAAATTCTCTATCCAGAATTTATCCGAAAATTTTTGACCAAAAATCAGCACCGTCCTCAAATCATTTTTAATTTCACAAATGATTCTTGGTTTGGCGGCGGTCTAGAGCCTTGGCAGCATCTCTTTTTAGCAAGATGGAGATCGATAGAGTTTCAACTTCCGCTCGTTCGGGCAACCAATACAGGAATCAGTGCTTGGATCTCTCCTCAAGGTGACATTAAAAAACATCTTGCCTATGGCGTCGCAGATGTATTGGATTTTAACTTAAGCATTCCAAAAAAAATTCGCCCCACTCTCTATGCTCGGTGGGGATACTGGGCACTTTTTCTTTTTTTAATGGTCGCAATCTCTACGCTGGCCCTTTTGGAGCAAATCCTTCGCGCAAGAGATCATGAAGCCTCAAAGCACCAATAAATTTCCCGTCTAGAATCACAGGCAAAACTGAAACTGGTGTTTTTCTATTCTCCATTTTTTCTAAAGCATCAAGGGCAAGCTCACCCGGTTCTACAAAAATAGGTCGCTCATTCATAAGATCTTTTGCCTTCGTGTTCGAAAAGCTCTCCCAGTTTTGATTCATAAATCGGCGAATATCCCCTTCCACTATGAGGCCGCAGAAATTATCCTCATCAATAACTGCACACAGCCCTAGGGGAAACTGGGTCATTTTTAGTAGAACATCTTTGAGAGAATCTTCGGGAACCACGGTGGCGCAATCTGCCGAAGAACACATGAGATTGCTGACTTTTAGAGATAAGGATTTGCCTAAAAACCCAGATGGATGAAAACGGGCAAAGCCCTCTTTCGTGAGGCCACTTTGGTGTTCCCACAAAACGGCCATTGCATCTCCTATCGCCAAAACAGCAGTTGTGCTCGTTGTGGGAGCTTGATTATTAAGGCAGGCCTCTTTTTCAACGGAACAATCAAAAACCAGCTTGCACTGTTCTCCAAGGCCGGTTTTGATTTGCCCTAATAATCCAATAAAACGATTAGGCGAAGAGCCAATGTAGGGCAATAGTTGGAGAAGCTCCTCGGTGGTACCTGACTTACTAATAAAAACCCAAGCATCTTCAGGTCCTACTCTGCCCAGATCTCCGTGCATGGCCTCTGTAGGATGTAACAAAAATGATGGAAGCCCCAATGAGCAAAAAGTTGAGGCCAGTTTTTGACCTATGAGTGCTGATTTTCCCACTCCGCAAAAAACAAGCTGACCTTTTGCTAGCCGAATTTCCCTAAAAATTTGCATCAGTAAGGCAATCTGCTCCTCACGGATTCGCTGGCCAACCCCTAAAATAGCATCGGATTCTTGCTTCAAGACATCCAAGGCCAATGACAATTCAGACGACTTCATCTCGACTTCCCTTTATCTTTTGATATCATCAATAGGCCGTGATCAAAAACTTCTCTATTATAGCTCTCATGTCGATTTTATTATTTAAAAGTTGTGCGTCCTACGAAAAATTTCGAATGATCACCGAAGATTACGAGTTTCCTTCTCAGGTTTTCAAGGCGTCTTTCAAAGATACGTACAACGCTGTGACCAAGATTATGAAGACATTTGAGTTGGTCAAAGGTAAAGACAGCAACCGAATCATTACTGATTGGATTGATAATACCATCGAAGTTAATTTTGCTGACTCCTTTACGGGTTCTGATTCAGTCGAGGCCGCCAAATATAAGATCATAGTCACTATGGAAAAAGGCTTTCGATACGACCGCGAAGTTACTCGAGTGACAGTCTATAAAAGACAACTCGTCCAGCAAGGTCTTTTTCAAGGCTTTAAAGAGGTTCCTTCGGATCTTATTTTTGAAAAAACTCTTTTATACCGCATTCGCAGAGTCCTCGCTATTGATCAAAGAATTCAAAAAATTCTCGACCTTAAAGAACAGAAAGAAGTCGAAGATTTTGAAAACCAAGAGGCCAATTAAATTGTGCCTTAGATCGTAGACTGAGCAAGGTGCTCTCTTTTCCAGAAATGTCGCTTAACTGTGAGAGTTCCTGAAGGCGACTTCTTACCTGTGATTTTTTCTAAACTCTCATCTAATTCGTCAAAGAGATCTTGATATTTTTTCATTTGTACCATCTGAAGCATTGGAGGAGCTGCCTTCTCAAAGCCCAATTCTCCAATAGTAGCGATTGCCGTTTTCAGAATATGAGTTCTTTTGAGTTGACTGTCTTTCCCTGAGTAATTGCGCTTGTTATAGAGCATGCCCCAAACATGCGGAGCAAGTTTCGTAATTTTCATTTGACGAATATTTTCCAAGGCCTGATGGCGAACGATCAATGAAGGATCTTGCAAGGCCTTGCCGTAAACTCCGAGATATTGGTTTTGATTTAATGCCAAAAGCGTTTTTAAACTGGCCAGACGCATAATCCAATCAGGATGAGATACAAATTTTGCAATAAAGGCCGAAGATTTTTTACCCATGATCTTCCCCACAAGAAACGTCGCTAACCACCGGTTTTTCTCAGGGAAGCGCTTATCTTTCATCACTTCAATTAAGACAGGCACTGCATTCATCTTCAGAGCAATGGCATTTTGTTTCAGTTCTAACAGCTCTTTGTTGCTTTTTACCTTTTTGGCAAATTGCTCCATCAAGTCTTTTCGCAGCTGAATTCCTTCGACAGTGAGAGGCTGCTTCTTTGGTGCCTGGTTGGCCCAGGTCGTGGAGAGACTCAATATCAAAACTAAAAAAACCTTCAAAATAAGCTCCTCGTTCTAGCCTAGCATTTTCTCAAACTCACTCAATAAATCTTCAGGAGTTTTTGATTCCTTCGGAGGTTGCTCATCCTCAGCTGGAGGTATTGGTTCGGGCCCTGATGCTGGCGTCTCACTCGTTATTTCTTCGGTTTGTGATTCGACTTCGGACTCAGGCTCGGGTTGGGCAGCACTCTCTGGTGGAATTTCGGCCACCGTGTCGGCCGCTGGCTCTGCTGCTGGCGCGGCCCCTCCGGCCCCGGCAAGAGATCGCTTTAATTGCTCATTTTCTTGCTGAAGGCGTTTGAGATTTGCAAGGTCATCTTCGATAATTTCATATTCTTGAAGTTTTTCTTTCAGTGTATCTCGCTCTTTTTGAACCTTTTCTAAATCTCCCGAACCCCCTACGCTGGCGCCTTTGCTCTGCAAAGCCTGAAGATCTTTTTTCAGTTGAGCAATCTCTGTATTAGCATTAATAAGCTTTCCATTCACAGAGGCCAATTCATGGGCATCCCCTCCGGATTGGCCACTCCCATCGGCCAAGGCCTTTTCTAATTGAGAAATAATATCGGTTCTTTCTGCGAGCTGAGTCTTCAATGCAGATAGCTCTGCTTCTTTTCGGGCCAGCTCTAAGTTGGGCTTTCCACTTCTATCGAGATCAAGAGATTCACCACCGTGGAGAGAATTTAAAGACAAAACAGAAGGGTCTAATTCATGCCCAGATCCGCGAAATAGAGCGGATTTAAAAGCATTGGAGTTTTGGATGATTGCATCTAGGTGAGTCTTTACGACTCTTGCAGGAATGCTGTGTTGAAGCTGTTGAAACCGCTTTTTGTTATAAATCCATAGGGAAAAGAGCAAAAATAAAGTGATCACAATGAGGGTGACCTCAATCACAATAAATTCGCGTCCAAATTGGTCCAGATAATAAAGGACGTCTTTCAACTCACCCTCCATGGCGATAGAGTTTCATTATCAGAAGGGCCTTGATTTTTGTCAATTCATCGGCAGACTTAGGACTCCCAAAACGGAGTTAGTAATTTTAAGTTCTAGTTTTTTTCGAACTAAATCACTCTCTAAGGGACCCATTTGCTTAGTCAAACAACCGTCTCTTTTTTGAATGAGTTTGCGACAAAAATGTTGGGCCTCTATTCCTCTTAGTACTCCCGCAGAGCCCCAAGTTGTTTTCCATGGACCGCTTGATTTTCTCCAGAAAAGATTTCCAGATAGTCCCGTGAGGAGCAAACCATTTTGCTCGGGATGACGAAAAATGACTGCACTTGCTTTGGCCCTTAGCCTAAGCTCCTCCCAGTAAGAGTAATGGGTGTAATGCTCCCTGAATTTTTGATTCAGACTATCCCAGAAGGGAAAAAGCGTATCAGGAAAATCAGCAATGATGGGTGGCCCCATGCACAGGGGCGGAGGCCTTCGTGACTCACACAGAAAATAAAGATGACCCTGCTTTTCCTTAACCACCACCCGCAAAACACAGGTCTTTTCAGTTCGAAGGCGCCAGATTTCACGATAGAGTTCCTTAAAGGCTTGATCGTGACCCAGCAAAACACAGGCCCTGCATTTTTCAAGATAAGAGATCCCGGATTTAAGCCTCCCGAGATGACATGACCAATGACGGATTCGCCCGAAATTGACAGCAAAAGTCGTGAAAGGGGATAGTGCATCCATGAAAAAGTCCCCATTGGGAATTATAGGTTTTGGTAATTTTGCCAAAGCATGGGCCCTCAATTTGCGAGATTCTGGCAGAAATGTACAGATTCTACTGCGGGACCAGTCTCCATCGAGAGACTCTGCCCAAAAGATGGACTTTCCTGTTTTCACTATCCAGGAATTTTTCGCTGAAGCGAGCTCATCACAAATTCTAGAACTTGCAGTCTTAGTCCCAGACGACCAACAAAAAAATGTCATCGAAGAGCTCGCAAAAGAAAGAAAAGATAATCTTATTCTGTACTACCCACATGGTTGGGCCCTCCTCAATGCCCAATTGGCGGAAAATTTCCCCCAATTTCATCATGTTTTATTTGCCCCGAAGGCCATTGGTCGAGAGTTGAGATTTCAATATGAAATCGGTAACTATTCGGCCGCTGTCTATTCTCTTGAAAAATTATCGACTGCTAATCGAGACCGCATCAAGGAACCCATGTTGGTCTTAGCAAAAGATCTGGGCATCGGTGTTGGTCCTTTTGAAGTAACGGTTGCTCAAGAAACAATGGCGGATCTTTTTTCAGAGCAGTCTCTGCTGTGTGGTCTTATTCCAGAAGCGGCCATGCAATCTTTTCAACTCTTGCGGCAAAAAGGTATTCCACCGGAACTGGCCTATTTGGAGTGCTGGTATGAATTAAGTCTCGTGGTTTCAGTTATGGTCGAGCAGGGCCCCGAACAATTTTTTAAGTCTATCAGCCCAAATGCTTCCTTAGGTGCAAAAAAAGCAGCGCCTTTATTTTCTAAACCCCTGAAAAAAGTTTTTGAGTCTTTATGGAACGATATTGAATCCGGTCAGTTCTCTAAAGAACTTCTCAACCAAGATGATCAATCTGGGCCTAGGGAAAGCGAAGAATTTCACGAACTCCATAAACGGATGAAATCATATTTTAGACCTAAAAAAGGAAGAAAAAATGAATCCCAAGCGTTGGAGAACCAACAAACTTAAGACTTTTAAGCGGGAACAAACGGGGCGGATTCTCCAAATGCTTACCGCCTATGATTATACAACCGCTGCTGCACTAAACGGTTCAGAAATTGATCTTGTTTTAGTGGGCGATAGCTTGGGACAAGTTATCTTGGGCAAAGAATCGACTGTTGATACAACATTAGAAGAAATGAAAATTTTTTCTCAAGCTGTGAGACGAGGGCTCCCCGATAAATATCTGGTTGTCGATATGCCATTCGGAAGCTACCACAGTCTTTCCAAGGGACTAGAAAACGCCGTCGAGCTCTATCAGTCTACTCAGGCGGATGCGTTGAAACTTGAAGGGGCCAGCGAGCATATTATTTCTATCTGCCGCCGACTTGTTGAGACTGGCATTCCCATCATGGGACACCTTGGACTCACACCCCAATCTATCTATCAACTAGGCGGATACTATAATCACGGAACAAAAGAAGAAACTCGGGAAAAAATTTTACAACAGGCGGTTTCTTTAGAAGAGGCGGGCGCGTTTTGCATTGTTGGAGAATGCTTGGATCCCGATTTTGCAGGAATTTTGACTCGCTCTCTCTCTATCCCGCTAATTGGCATCGGTTCAGGAAGCGATGTAGATGGCCAGGTCCTCGTGATTAATGATCTTTTTGGTGACTCCCCTCATCCCGGGCCAACTTTTTGTCGCCCGATGGCCGATTTTTTCGGACAAAAACAAAAGCTCATCGAAGAGTATCTTCAAGCAGAACGAAATCATCAATCGCAATGAAAAATCGCTCTCGCTTTTACCGCTATATTTTAACGATTGATCACGGGAATACCAATCCCCATGCAGGTCTTTACCAGTTTACCGACGAGCATGACTGGACCTTTCTTGAGATCTTTCCCTTAAGTAGCCTTGATACAAAAATGGCGGAATATACTCTCAATGCCGAAAACACTTTCGCCTTGGCATCTGTTGTCGGCCAGCAAAAAAAACTCAGCAATTATCTTCGGAAGCTTTCTATTCCTTTATTTGATCTGCAAGGACTACGGACAATACAAAAATTTAATGAGATGCCGGTTTTTTATTCAGAAAGTCTTGGTCAAGACCGCTTAATTCAGTGCTATGACTTATATCTAGAAAAAAAGAAGAATAGAAAAAAATTTAAAGCACTTCTCATCGACTCTGGAACCTTCACGACCATTGATACGGTTTCCGAAAAAGGTTTTTTAGGTGGTTCTATTTTTCCTGGAACTTGTAGTCTCTTGCAAACGTATTCTCTTGGAGCGAGGCTTCCCCTCTTGGGCATCGATGATTTAAAAGACTCACTCTCTTCAAAAGAGTTTGACCAAATTTTTGATCTTAAAGCTCTTCCCCATGATACCAAAACGGCGATTCTAAGTAGTATTTTATCGGTGCAGAAACTTATCTGCTCTCACGCATTAGAAACCCCAGGGTTAACGAATGTTATTTTGACCGGCGGCAAAGCAAGTCTATTCAACAGACTCATCAGGGGGCTTTTTGAAGCGCAGGACTTTTCGCCCATGCCTGAAATTGAAACGAAGGATAACTATATTCATCACGCTTTATTCCGACTTGCATGTTCTCTAATTTCATCTGGTCCCACTGTAGGCCCTTTTCCGAGCGCTGACTTATGAAGATTCTTTTAGGAGTCTGTGGATCTATCGCATGTTATAAAAGCTATGACTTACTTCGGGAGCTTCAGCGAGAGGGGCATGAAGTCGGAGTTGTGCTCACTGAAGGGGCGTTGAGGTTTTTAAAAGCAGATTGTTTTCAGTATTTGGAAGCGACCTTTGTCTTAGGCCCTCAAGATGACTTTAATGTCTCGCTGCCAATTCCGAGCGGCCCAGTCAATCATATCTCTTTGGAAAAGTGGTCCGATGTTATTTTGATTGCACCTTTGAGCGCTAACACTTTGGCGAGGCTGGCCACGGGTTCATGCAGTGATCTTCTAAGCTCAATTCTTTTGTGCCGTAAGAAGACTCCGTTGTTATTAGTGCCTGCCATGAATCCAGAAATGTTTTCGCATCCTATGACTCAGGCAAATCTAGAAACCTTAAGAAAACTCCCTTCTACTTGGAACTGTTTACCAGACAGCGGTGAAACTCTTTGCGGTGCCGAAGGCGTGGGCAGATTTCCAGAGATTGAGACTGTATGCCAATGGTTGCGAAGCATTCCTCTGGCCAGACCCTTGAACCAGCAAAAAGTCCTAATCGCAGCGGGAGCAAGTCTAGCGCGTCTTGATCCAGTGAGATATTTTACAACGGCCTCTTCTGGAATGACCGGAGTTTGGTTAAGTGAGAGCTTTTTGAAACGTGGCGCGCAGGTCACTCTGTTGGCGCCAGGGCCGCTAGCAAAAAAATGCACAGGTCTCACCAAGATTGATCCCGAAAACCAATTGTTTTCTTTCAAATCTTACGAAAATTCCGAAGAACTCTTTGAGCTCGTCCAAGAGCACTGGCCTCATTTTGACCTCTATATCTCACCGGCAGCAGTCTCTGATTTAAAATTCCATGAGAGTCCAATAAAATTAAAAAAATCAGACTTAAATCAATCACTTGGGATAGGGCCAGCAAAAGATATTCTACAATGGGTTTGTGAGCACAAGCATGACCAGCAAAAGGTTGTAGGCTTTGCTGCAGAAACTGAGCTTTCTGAAAATGTGATCCAAGAAAAATGGAACAGAAAACCAGTCGATGTCCTCGTAGGAACACAAGTTGGTTCGGGTAGAGGATTTGGCCAACCGTCTGCTCAATACCTTATCTTGGAGAATAAAATTTTCACAAGTTTTGAGGGAAGCAAGCAGGCCCTAGCAGAGGGTCTCGCCGAGAAAGTTCTTCATTGGCAAAAACCTTGAGCAGTCTAGAATTTTTTGACAACACGGCCGATTTTTTAAGCTGGAGGTCCTCGAATTTTGCCGATATTGGATTTGTTCCCACCATGGGTGCCCTTCATGAAGGTCATTTGTCTTTAATCAAATTTGGTCTAAAAAAACACGATGTTGTTGTTTGTAGTATTTTTGTGAATCCCGCCCAATTTGGGCCAGGTGAAGACTTTGAGCGCTACCCTCGAACACTCAACTCAGACCTCGACCTTTTGGGGGAATTGAAAAACTCTTTTCCTAACCGCAAGCTAGTCGTCTTTGCTCCTGTGACGACCGCCGAGTTTGATAGACCAGAAACGCTTTGTTTTGTTGGTCTTAACAGGCTAGCAAATATTTTAGAAGGAAATCTTCGGCCAGGACACTTCGAAGGAGTCTGTCAGATTGTCTTGAAGCTGCTCAACACTGTACAACCGAAGGTCCTCTACTTGGGGAAAAAAGACTATCAACAGTTTGTCATTCTTAAGCAAATGGTGAGGGATTTTTTTATTGCCACCCAGGTGGTTGGGTTACCGATTGTGAGAGATCCAAAAGGACTTCCGCTTTCTAGCCGCAACCGCTACCTGTCAACTCAACAAAAAGATAAGGCATGCTCTCTATCTGAGGAGCTCAGCAAATTAGAACAAATATGGAAAGAGGAAGGGGCCGTGAAATTCTTAGAACGCTGGCCAGATCGCAAATCAAAGCTTGTCCAAGATGAAAATTGGAATTATTTAGAACTTAGGGACACAATGCTAAGAGAGTTTCAAAAAGAAAAATCCCACGCCGTGTTGCTGGGTAACTATCAGGTCGACAACGTTAGAATTTTAGACAACCGAGAGTTATCAATTTGAGTTTCGAAGATTTCAAAATGCCCACGGGGGCCAAGGCCTTTTTAGTAAGTGTTGTGTGTGAAAACATGCCGTTTCATAAATCAGAGTCCCAAAGTCAAAACTCTTTAGACGAATTAGAGCAGCTCTGTACGACTCTCGGTCTTCATGTCCAGGGTTCAGCTTGGCAAAAAAGAAAGGCCCTAGACGCCTCAAGTGTTCTGGGTAGCGGAAAACTTGAAGAGATTTCCCAAACAGCAATTGAGAAAAACTGCGAGCTTCTCGTTTTTGATTTTGAATTGAGCGCTGGGCAAGTCCGAAAAATCAAGCAAATCTCAAACCTTGAAGTTCTCAATCGCTGCAATGTTATCTTGGAAATTTTTGCCAAACACGCCCGAACAAAAGAGGCCAAGCTTCAGGTAGAAATCTCTCGACTGGAATACCTGTTACCTAGGCTCACCTCCTACTGGACTCACTTCGGAAAGCAGCGAGGCGGAATTGGTTTAAAAGGTGAGGGCGAGCAGCAACTTGAGCTCGACAGACGGATGGTCCGGTCAAGAATCTCTCAATTCAAAAAAGAACTAAAAACAGTCATAACGTCACGCCGGGAGCAGGGAAAGCGGAGAAAGAAAAACGCCATCACTGCGGCCTTAGTGGGATACACCAACGCTGGAAAATCATCTTTAATGAATCGTTTATGCCAGGTCGATGTCCTGGAAGAAAATAAACTTTTTGCGACACTTGATTCAACTTTCAGGATGTTAAACCCGGACAGTAAGCCTCCTATGGTATTAATCGATACGGTAGGATTTTTAAATAATCTTCCCAACACACTCATTGATGGTTTCAAATCGACATTAGAATCGGCCATGGAGGCAGACCTATTACTCATTGTGTGCGATCTCTCTCACCCACACTATGAGCTGCAACTAGAGACGACCTATAAAGTTTTGGAAGAATTAGAACTTCACGATAAAGAGAGTTGTCTAATTTTCAACAAACGTGATTTGGCCAAAGATCCCTTTGAAGAGAAACTCGCCAAAAGAACTCATGCAAATAGCTTTGTTGTCTCCTCATTTGATCCCGCTGATATGAAGGCCCTTCGAAAGTGGATTATTGATTTCTTTCTGGATAAACAAGAATGCTATGACCTCTTTGTTCCCTATCAGCATAGCAAGGCCCATTCTAGTATTTTAGGACAATCTAACCTAATCAAAAAAGAACCCCACGAGAAGGGGATGTTTTACCGCATTCGAACTCCCAAGTTTCTTTTTCAAAAACTTAATCTCACCCGATACTTGCTTTCAGAGGAATCTTAAGTTTGATATCAGCGCAAAGCATGCAGCTTATTCCCTTCGAAGACCTAACTCAGCAGGTTATTCCGAAGGTCAGTTTTTTGATCAATGAAGTTTCTGAGAAAAAAGACTGGTTGCTGAGAGGTCGTTTTGAAATCCAGTTCGATTCTTTGCGGGATTTTTCAAACCTATTGCGCCCGCCAAAAAATGAAGATGGGAGTCACAGAAAAGATTTTCTCTGGGAAAAAACTTGTGTCGAGCTATTCTTTTTCTCAAAGGATAATCCTTCTTACTGGGAGTTCAATTTTTCTCCTTCTCAAGATTGGCAGGCCTACTTTTTCACCCAATACCGGCAAAACCGAAGACCGGCCAATTGTCATGCTTCGGTCAGTTGGGTAGGCCATCAAAAATCACTCACCGATTTTGTAGATATCGAATGCCATTTTTCAGAAAAAATCCCCAAAAATTTAAGAATATCACCTTGCGCTATTTTATATTTTGAGCAAAATCGGTCTCCGCGCAAAATACATTTTTCGGGGAAACATGGGCCAGAGAAGGCGGATTTTCATAGCGCTCAGAATAGTTTAGAATAACCCACTTCGCTGATAGATAGCAGCTAAGAAAACCCCTATTGCAACGATGATAGCGATGGTAAAAAAAATCATATCTTTTTTCATGCAGGTCTTTATGATACATCCTGCCTAGAAACGTGTCACGGATGATAAATCAGAGAGAAAAATCGATGGAAGATCTAGTCGTTGCACAAGTATTAAAAATCGAAAGACATCCGAAAGCAGACAGGCTCAAGATCTGTGAAGTTTCTTGGGGGAAAGAAACTTCAGTCGTCGTTTGCGGAGCAAAAAACGTATCCCAAAATATGCTGACTGTTTTTGCACCCGTTGGATCTGTCACTCCGAAAGGGGTCAAAATTCAGAAGGCCACTTTACGAGGAATTGATTCTTTTGGAATGCTTTGCTCGCCCAATGACTTAAATGTATCCCAAGAAACCGGTCTCATTGATCTCCCACCTCAATACGGTCCTGGATTTTTGGTTGCAGATATTGAGCACCGTTTTTTAAGCTCCACCCCTTGGCATAAGTTCAAAGAAACAGAGCGGTTCCTTCTTCAAAACGACGGCCTGATTAAAGTGCAGCGTCCTCCTTTCTCCGAAAAGGTCGAGGCGATCCTTTTTTCCCAAACCTTTTATGACCAAGAGGCGGAGATGTTTCGCTATCGACACTACTCTGTCGATACAGACTGAAATAATTCCCGGTAGGTTTCAAAGCTAGGAACCGTTCCCGACCAAACGATGGACCTCTTAAATGGAGGCCCACTCGACAAATCTTTAGTGAAATCCAGGAGATACCATAAGCTTTTGGCCAGCTGTTTTTTTTCAAGCTGGAGAAGCTCTTCTAGCAGAACTGACGTGAGACTTTGGTTTTCTATGAAAACGAGATCTGGAGCTGAGTCTTTGAGCACATAGCTCACGGACTCTGAAGGAGAAAAGTGGTAGAAAAGATGACCGTGCTTTTCCATCACTACTTTAAAATACTTCGGGAGCACCGGATCTACCCCAAGATAGGCAATACAGGGATAGCGTCTTTGAATTCTGGCCGCTAGTTTAGAGTTTGGATTATTTTTCATCAACGCATTGGTAGCAAAGTTAGGATTTTATGTCAGTTCCAAAAAGAGTGTTGGTCAAAGATGCGCAAGAACTGCAGACTTTAAAAGAATTTGATTTTTCCGAGCTAGAAGAGGCCTATGAGTTTGCAGCAGAGCTCGAGCTCATGGGTCTAAATGTAATTGTTGAAACACCAACTGCAGCAGAGTCACTGGCAGATGCTCTGGGTCTATCAGAAACGGATCGAAAGCTTTTCGAAGAATCTACTCAGCAAGAACTTGATGACCACGACTGACCAGTTTTCCCACTTCCCATAAAATTTATTGTCTAGTTGCCCATATTTTTTTGCAGCAGGGTTAAAGCTAAATTAAACCCTCTTTCCTGATTTCAATACCATAGGTGTAGTTTTTGACTTTTTTGCTTAAGGTCGGCCGTTTTGCCGCAGAATAAGGCTAAGAGGAAAACCAAAACATGGTTATAAAAACGGGGATTGAGATTATGAATCATTTTTTAAAAATTACAGCGCTACTTTTTTTCGGGCTCATGTTTAACTCTTGTGAAGAGAGCTCATTTGGAACCAAGGCTACCGACTCTTTCGAGAGCAATGGTGGAGATGAACCTGTTGTACCGACAGGGCCAAATGAACCAACTGAGACTGAAGTCATTTTATCGGATGCCTATGACAGCTTTGACATAGACGAGGTTGCCAAGGTCAATATTTTATTTATTGTCGATGATAGTGGCTCTATGAAAGATGACCAAAGCGATCTTTCTCAAAACCTTCCAGTCCTCATCGAGCAAATTGTCGACGAAGATATCCATGTGAAGATGGGAGTTATCACAACAGATACTAGCAGCAGCTCTAAAAAGGGAAAGCTTGTTGGAGAACCTGTAGAATTTCATCCTCTTCTCAGTGCTCAAGCTAGGGCAAATAGATTGCAGCAGGCAAAAAATCAAGTTGTAGTTGGGATTGAAGGAAGTGGTCTAGAGCGAGGAATTCGAGCAATGGAATTATCTTTTGATGAAACGCATGCTCGAAATCAAGCCTTTTTTGATGCTGACTTCGCAGAAGAACATTTTATTGCAATCTTAGTGTCTGATGAAGATGAATCAATTGTTGGATGGAATAATGATGCGGTCAGAGCTGATTACGTGGGTTTTTTAGAAGCGCAACAATCAATTTTAGATATTCCGGCCTCAAGACAGCTGATGCTTTCAGTAAATGGTCAAGGTAAAATGAACGTGTTTCATTCGGTCATCATGATGGAGAACCACTTCATGTTTGCTGCTGGTCACCCATTTGCTTACGGCCAACTCTCTCAGCTCTCTGGCGGTGAAACAATTGAGCTCAAAAGTAACTTTGCTCAGAGTTTAGATGTCATTGCCGGTGATATTATTCAAGGGACAAAATCTCTTCGACTCACTCAAACTCCGCATGAAGGTGTCATTCTTGAAGTTCAAGTCGACGGCACTGTGACGACTGACTTTAGCTTTGATACTGCCTCGAACTCACTGCAATTTGCGACAGAACTTCCTGCGGGCTCAGAAGTCACAGTTTCTTACAAATATGCAGTCCAGTAGGACGCAAATGATTGAATTCAGAAAGTGGTTTGTAAACTACCAATCAATTGTCTTCCGGGGCGTGTATAGCCCCGGATCATTTCTCTCTCTTCATTTAAAAGATTAACAACTGAGAACTTCGCCGAAGTAGATTCTTTAAAGCGATAAATAAAATGCGTATTATAGGTCTGTACCAAACCGAGCTCTTGAGGGTTATCTATAGGAATATCAAACCTACTTCCTATTAAATTCGCTTCCAGCTGCATCTCAATTTTTTCAGTGAAATTTCTACCTAAAATAAACTTTCCACTCCACTCGGGATTACGCAGAACTTTTTTAGGGTCTTTAATTTCAACATGGGTTACGGAAAGGTCAGCACTCCAAACCTGTGGCCCGTTATAAGAAACAACCATTTCTTGTCCCCAGTTTTCAAAACTAGAACCATTGAAGTAATTAAATCTCTCTGGAATATAGAGAATCTGATTTTCTATTTTTTGATAAAAGAGACTGAGTCTCCAAGCAAACTTCGACAAAGAGGCCTTGAAAATGGTTTCTAGTTTCTCTAAATCTTCATTTTCTAGGTCAGGATTTCCCGAATACAATCCAAAGAGTTCTGAAACCTCTGGACGCTCTTGGGATTTTTCAAGGTTTAGGCCCAGCTCCCAAGTTGAATTCAACGGAGTTTGCCATTGGATCTGAGTGCGAAAATCATGTTCGAGGTTTTCCGTTTTGCGAATCTTCGCCAGAAAATCAATCCTGTCTTCACCCAATTTAAATTTTAAAGTTGAACCAAGGCCGTAGCTGTTTAAATTTTCCTCCAACGAATCTTCGACGCCCCGATTGGCCAGCGTGGCCTTTTCGAATTCTCCTCTGACGAGTCCCTTGAGCTGCCACGTCGCTGCTCTAGAAGTAAAACTATAGTCGAGCCTGGGAGTAAGAAGCTGACCTTGAAAACGGTTCGGCGGAGCTCCAATGTCATGATAAAAGCGGTCAAAGCGGCTAAACAAAAGTGCGGGTTTCAGTGACCAGCTCTTTTGAAAGTATTCCAGCTCCAAGTTGGCCAGTGCGTGATTGATCCTTCCATGACTTTCGTCGTCTCCCAAAAACCCGTCATATTCAAACTCTGTATAATCATTGGAGAGAATTGTGCGAACCAGAATATGCTCACTTATCTGCCGGTCAAGAGAGTGACGAAGGTAGGCCCCTTTACTCTCATCCTCTTCACCTCCGGGAAAGCTCTTGGAAGACAAACCTCCCTGTTCCCTATAGCTTCCTGAAAAACTTTGGGCGCCTTTGATACCGTTATGACCTGCTTTGACGCTTCCAATTTGCGAATAAGGTCCCGCCTGAACCTTTAACTGCCCAAGTCGTTTGGAAAGATTGGATTTTGTTTCTATAGAAAGAGAGCCTGCGGCCCCTTTGCCGTCTAAGCTTAAGCTATGGGGATTATAAATAATGCGCTCAATTTCAGCGGGTGGGAGAAAAAGTCCATTAGGTATCCCTTGAGGAGTGGAAGGATCATTCACCATGACTCCATCTATAAAGACCTGCAGGTCCTGAGTTCTCATTCCTCGAGCAAAAATTGAGGTCGTTCCATTATTGAAGCCTTTATCCAGGGCCACGATACCGGGAAGCAAATTCAAAAGATCGGATAGGGTCTGAGGCGCGCTTCGCTCAATTGTTTTTTTGTCTAAAACAAAGGCGCCAAGAGGAAGCGGTGATTCTCTTTTAAGTTCCAAACTTGAGTCTTCAACGACGACATCTTGAGGCCTAAAAGCAGCTGTGACTGAGGAGATTGGAATGAATGGAAGTAAAAAAAAACAAAGCACTTTCATGGAAGTGCTTCATATCGGAAACGGGCCAGAGGCTCAACTAATTTTTTTTCTTTTCGAAGATGGCAAGATATTCATCAATTCCCGGTACTTAGCGACTGTTCGCCTAGCAATTTCTATTTCTTCCAACTTCAAGATATCGGCGATCTTTTGATCTGATAGGGGCCGGCGAAGGCTCTCTTGTTCGATGAGTTTTTTTATCTTTAATTTTAAACTTTCTGAGGCCATCTCGATGCCTCCATTTTTTCCACCCACGCCAGAGCTGAAAAAATGGCGAAAAGGAAATAAACCAATGGGAGTATGCATATACTTGTGTTGAGTCACTCGAGAGACAGTCGATTCGTGCATTCCAATTTCTTGTGCAATATCTTTTAAGATCATCGGTTTTAGGTAGGCCGTGCCTTTATGGAAAAATTCCGGCTGATATCTGACGATGGCCTCAGAGACTTTCATGATTGTTTTTTTTCGGTTTTGTATAGACTTAATAAGCCACATGGCCGAACGCAGCTTTTCTGCGACATACTCTTTGGCCTCGGTCTTATCTTGAGGCGCACCTTTCCCGGCAGACTTCATGAGAGATTGATAGAGCTTTGAAATCCGAAGCGTTGGTACCCCTTCGTCATTCATCCAAACTCGAAACTCATCCCCTTCTAATTTTACATAAACATCTGGAACAACGTATTCGGGTTCTTCTGGCGAAACCAAACGACCGGGCTTTGGATGAAAAGACAAGATGATGTGCTCTGCTTCTACAACAGAATTATAATCAGTTCCCAATGCCGCAGCAATTTTCTTGTAGTTTTTATTTTGAAGATCTTCTAGATGATGCAAAATCATTTTTTCAACAATGGGTACATGTTGGTCTAAAAAATCGGACTGAATCAAAAGACACTCTTTCAAATCTCTAGCACCGCAACCTATGGGATCAAGGCCATGGACCACTTTCAAGAGGGACTCAACATGCTCAAGCGAGACATCATGACTAGAGGCGATTTCTTCTAAAGTGGCATCCAAGTAACCTTCGTCGGTAATATTATGGACAATATTATGAAACACCTGCCAGTCCTCTTCACCGTAGTTTTCCATCCTCAGTTGCCATAGCAAATGCTCAACTAATGAGTCTCCGCGACTTACAATATTTTCGTAATTGGGTTGCTCATCATTGCCATTAAATTGGGACGCAGAACCACCGGCCGTGGGGCCTGCATTTTGAGATTCCATATACTTTTGCCAATCAAACTCATCTCTTCCACCTTCAACAAGTTCAGGCGCTTCGAAATTTTCAGAGGTTGCTTCTTTGGCCTGAATTTCAGATGAGTCCTTGTTCTGAATTTCATCTTTTGTTAATTCAATTCCTGCTTCTTCGAGCAAGGGATTTTCCTGAAGTTGTTTCTCAATGACTTGCCCCATTTCAAGATGCGTATAGGTCAGCATCTCAATGGCCTGCTGCAATTGAGGTGTCATACTCAAAGTTTGAGTTTGTTTTAAGGATTGATTCATTTTAATGGCCATAAACGACTCCGCTTTTTCCAACTACAGCTAAACCTGCTCCTACATCCGAAATTCTTCACCCAAATAGAACTTTCTCGCCTCTTCACTTTCAAGAATTTCTTGAGGTGTCCCGCTTATCAGCAGCTCCCCTTCATTCATGATGTAGCCGCGGTCTACAATTCCCAAAGTTTCTCTCACGCTATGATCCGTAATCAGGACCCCAATGTTGCGAGTTTTCAAATCAGCAACAATTCGCTGAATATCTCCCACAGCAAGAGGATCAACTCCCGCAAATGGTTCATCTAAAAGGACAAAGCTAGGATCAAGCGCCAAACATCTTGCAATTTCTACTCTTCGACGCTCCCCTCCAGAGAGCTGCCTGCCACTCCCGTTCCGAATATGAAGAAGACCAAAGTCTTGCAACAATTCTTCACAACGTTTTTGTCGTTGGGCCCTTCGCAATGGGCGCAGCTCTAAGACTGCAAGCAAATTCTCTTCAACCGTAAGGTCTCTAAAAATAGAGGCTTCTTGAGGAAGATACCCAACTCCAAGGCGGGCCCTCTTGTGAATCGGCAGCCCAGTAATTTTTTGTTCGCCTAAATAAATTTCACCGGCGTCGGCCTTTACTAGTCCAACAATCATATAAAAAGATGTCGTCTTTCCGGCCCCGTTTGGACCTAAAAGTCCTACAACTTCTCCACGCTCTACTTGCAGCGACGTATTACTCACAACTTTTCGGCCTTTGTAGCTTTTGCTGAGACTTTTTGCGAGTAAGCAATTTTTGTTATCTTTAGCGTTCATTGTATTCCTAGTTCTTCGGTTCTTTTTTCAAGTAACTGATAGAATCATCGACTTCTATCAATCCTGTCTGTTCATAAAGCGTGATTTGATACCCTCGGATCTCGTCACCCTTTTGCAAAACTCGAGGCGTTCCCGTCAAAATCATTTTTTTTTGCTTCGCAAACCCCTCTAGTTTCTCGGAGAATGCCTTGCGCTGAGAGCTAACTCCTGCCTGACTTCTATAAGTTTCCACTAATCTAACATCGTCAAACAATACGTAATACTTGAGTTTTCTATTAAAATTTTCGAGAAAGAGCTCTCCTCGTTTACTCCAAATTTCTAAAGAATTTTTTTTGAGATAAACGGACCGCTTTAGCTCAATTTTATGTTCTGGTTTGTCTAAAACCAGCTCTTCGGATTCAAAAATCAGAGGCTTTTCAAAGCTTCTTTTTCTAGCAATAGAACCATTAACCCCTCCATGATAGGAAACGATTTCGTTATTGATTTGGGCAACAAATCTCTCAGAGTGAATAGTAACGAGTTCTCGTGTTTCAGGAAATTTTACACTTGAAAACACATGACCTCTGCCATTAGCAGAATCATCGTTAGGAAAATAATGGATCTCGTTTGCTTTTAAAACCGAGTTTTCATAAAAAACGTGGGCCGCTCCCTCGAGATGCAAAGCAGCGGCATCGTCATTTTTAAATCTGCCCTGCCTGCTCTCAAAGTTGATTTCTTTATCTTCATCATTAAACATCTTACCGCGGGGAAGCCATACTTTAGCAGATTTCTGTTGGTCCAATTCCATTCGCGATCCAAAAAGTTCAAACTCCGAACGCCCCTCCTTTTGGACATAATAGGAGAAATTAATGAGGACCGATGTATTGCTTTGATCAGAGGTTGCGGGAAGCAGCTGCGACTGAAGCTGCATATCGAATGGGTAAAAACAAATAACTCCAAGAGTCAAAAGCCAAATTAAAAAAAAAAGTAGTCTTTTTGACGGAAATTTTTTCCTCATGATACTCTTGGCCTCCTTAAAATCCCGACAGGACTCTTCATGGACTTTGACCATAAATCGATCAAAAAAATGACTCCTATGATGGAACAGTATTTTTCCATCAAAGAACAGTACCCTGACACTCTTTTACTTTTTCGCATGGGTGATTTTTACGAGTTATTCTTTGATGATGCCAGAAAGGCCGCCAAAATTCTAAATATTGCCCTTACCCATAGAGGAAAGCTCGATAATCACCCTATACCTATGGCGGGGATCCCACATCATGCCGCACAGACCTATATCGACAGGATCACCAACATCGGGCTGCGTGCCGCTATTTGTGAACAAGTCGAAGACCCAAAACTTTCCAAAGGAATTGTAAAAAGGGCAGTCACGCAAGTCGTAAGTCCTGGACTCCCCTACGACTTAGAAAAAAATGAACAAGGCCGCAACCACTATATTGCTTGCGCCTATGAAAAAAATCAGTGTCTCGTTTTAGTCCTTTTAGATTTCATCACCGGGGAATTTTTTGGAACCCTCTGCCAAGATGAAAGCGAGTTAACGGAAAAAATTGAGAGTTATGCCCCTAAAGAGTTTATATCCTATCTCGGCCAATGGGATCATTTCCTAAATTTTGACAAATTTTTGGAAGCTCGTGATGTCTTAGTGACCTATCTCGATCAAAAAGTCTTTACTCCTAAGTTTGCCAAGTCCTATATCGAACAACTCATTCCGTTTCATAAAGAAGATCAAGTTCTGAAGAAAAAGAGGGCGATTTTTCCAGCGGTTGGCGGGCTTTCGTTCTACATTTGCTCGACCCAAGGACTAGACCAAATTTCTCATATTCGTCCGTTTCGCTGGTTCGCTCTCGACACTCCTATGATTTTATCTCAGCGAACTCTAGTGGGCCTTGAAATTCTTCCTCGTTCAAAAGAAAGATCTAGCGACTGCTTGCTAAGTTTTATCGACCGGACCCAGACCACCATGGGTACGAGAAGACTCAAAAGAATCATTTTACAACCCACGCGCTGTCCTCAAGAAATCACCTCAAGGCTAGATTTGATTCATGAAATGACCATGAATATTGAGCAAACCAAACAATTGAGAGAAGATCTGGCAACCTTATCTGACCTCGACCGACTCCTTACCAAGGTCGCCACCGGACGCTCTTTAGGAAGTGATCTCCTGGCCATCGCTCAAGGAATCATGACTTTTCAAAAAATTGTTTCTCGTTGGAATATCCCTAGCGCTGAAATTTTCCCTCAAGGTTCTGCTCCAGACACAGCTCTGATGAAGCTTTTGGTTCAAGAAATCCAAGAGACTATTTGTGATGAGATAGGAGCATCTCTAGAGAAGGGAAATCTTATTCGCCCCGGGCAATCTAAAAAACGCGATGATCTGGCAAAAAAGGCCTTTAATGTAAAATCTTGTGTCAAAGAGCTAGAAACGAAGTGGCAAAAGGAAACTAGCTTAAGTAAATTGCGCATTAAAAATAATAATATCGCTGGTTATTTTGTTGAAGTTAGCAAAGCGCAAGCGCCTCAAGTTCCCGCTGAATTTGTGCGCCGACAAACCTTAGTGAATTCCGAAAGATTTTCCCACCCGAAACTTGAAGAGTTTGAAAAAGATTTGGTGACCTCCCTCGATAAGCTTTTAAAACTAGAACGAGTTTTATTTCAAAATCTCGTCGACAAAGTCATGGGCCATAAAGCAGAGATTCAGTGGATTGCAGAATATCTTGCTGCAATAGATGTCATACAGTCTCTTGCATGGACATCTTTTCAAGAATCGTTTTGCCGCCCCGTTCTGAAACAAGAAGGTAAAGGGTTTGAGCTTAAAGGTGTTTGGCATCCTCTTATAAAAAAACAAATCGGCGAACAGTTTGTTCCTCATCATTTTGGCCTTGATGATAAAAATTTCTTTGCCTTAATTACCGGTCCAAATATGGCCGGCAAAACAACCGTTATGCGAGAAGTTGCGATTAGTTATTTCCTCACGCAGATAGGCTGCTATGTGCCTGCTCAGTGTGCAGAGATCGCTCCCTGCGATTTTCTTTTTTGCCGACTAGGCGCCGGTGACGACATCATGCGGGGCCAGTCGACATTCATGGTTGAAATGTCTGAAACTGCAGAAATTCTCAGACATGCTGGCCCCGAATCGTTAATTTTATTGGACGAAATTGGTAGAGGAACTTCAACCTATGACGGACTGAGTATTGCCTGGGCATTGATGGAATACATCACCGAAAAAATTCAAGCAACGACTCTATTTTCAACACATTATCATGAACTCATTGAAGTGGCGGCGAAGTTAAAGGGCGCCAAAAATTTTACGGTTAAAACGCTCAACAAAGACGGCGAAATTCGTTTTCTTTATGAACTTATTCCAGGGGGTGCCAAGCAAAGCTTTGGTATTCACGTCGCAAAACTTGCAGGACTTCCCAGAGAGATTCTTCACCGTTCTCAAGAACTTCTTCTCGGGATGGAAGATGAAAAAGAATTCCGGCCAGACCAATCAGAACTCACAGAGGCGCAGTTCCAAAATCTTCAGCTCAGTTTCTTTTCTCAGGAAAAACCATACTGGGAGACCCTTTTTAAAGACCTTCAAAACGATATAGAAAATCTGGATTTAAACAAAACAACACCCATTGAGGCCTGGCAGAAGCTTGAGAAAATGCGGGATTCTTTTCAAGGCATGAAGCACTAGCTCACCGTCTTGCAAACCTTATAAATTGTACCCGCTAATTGTCCGATTGATTTTGACTGTCCGCAGATTAAGTACTGATTATACTTACCTTGGCTCTATTTGTTATTCTGCAATTTTTTGAGTTGGTCTTCTTTTTGTAGCTTCCATGTCAGGACCGTTGAAAGCCCATTTATAGTCTCCATTGCATCACCGTCAAAATGAACTGATTCATTATAAAAAAAAGTATCTCCTCCTGTTTTTTGGCTGAGTTTCGATAGCTCACCTACAACTACTCGCGCCCTATCCCTCTTGTCGCATTCTAGACATACTAGAGAGAACTCGATATCTTTTGGCAAACGCGTTTGATCGTAATTATACGGATAGTCCTCAGTAATAAACTCAGTCGTTTTTTCCGGATGGACCTTTGCTTCATAATAAGCAGCATCACCGTATTGAATAATCCGCTCTAAGTTTGGAACCAAAGAAGCGAGCTGAAGCGGTAATCTCAAAGATTGACTTGCCTCATAGATCTCAATCTTATCAGTATAGTCTAATAACGCTGAGATATTTTCACGATTAACAACAGCCCCTGCTAAATACCTTTTTTTCATTAATTCCTTATCCGGAATCATAGGAAAAACCGATACGGTCTTTAGATCATTAGGGTTATCAATATTATGTATTAAGTTATCTATCAACGCATTTTTGATAGCCGCTTTCATACTTTTGAGCCGGTCATTATTCATCATACTCGGTGAAACATCCAAAATAAATGCCACTGAGCTTGGCTTGAAATCCTTTAAAACTGACTGCTTCCGAAAACTATCTCTAAAGGCGGCGATTGCGTTATCTGCTTTTTTAATATCACCCCTTAACTCCTCCATCTTTAATTCACTCTCGGTACTAGCTGTCTTATTGCCAGTCATCTTCTCAGATATCATTGGCGGTTCCTGAAGTAGCTCGGCAAGTGAAGCTTTTGTTTTTTTCTGTGGCTTATCAACATGGGCCAAAGCTCTCCCCTGAGAAATTATCGATATATCTGGCGCTGGATTTTCAGTCTTCTTTTTTGTCTTTTGTTTAAGTTTTTTAATTGAAGTCATTGGACCCGCTTTGGCGGTCTTTTGCGTAATAGTCTGATTTAAAGCTTCTTTTTTTAATGACTTTTCAGTCAAAGCCTTTGGTGGATTATTTTTAGAGTTTTTGGGTTTTGAATCTGTCTTCCGACCAGAGAAATGCACATGCTTTGGGGCAAAAGACACATCTATAAGCATAGGCGCTTGACTAAGTTCGCTTGCACCTTTGGAAGAAATCGGCGCGGGTAAAATCTTTTCGTGTTGCAAATGAAATTTAAGATTTGGTCGTTGAGCTAGTTTTTCAATTTTTTTTCCGGTGGTTTTTCCAGGCATTCTTCCCCATATCAGTCGAATCCTGTTTTTTAGTACGTGTTTTCTCCGTAAACAATTACCTCTTGTGACGACTTCTTTCGAGCGTACAAATCGAGGAAATATCTTTTTCTTGCCCTTGGTGTGGACCTCTTTTGTTATGCTCAAGTTTGGCAAAAGGCAAGCGATCTTATTTTTGGCAGGTAAAGCTACGCACGAAAGAATTGAATCATCTTTTTTCATAACAATTTCAATTTCATTTTCATAAGAACTTTTACTGGTATTTTCTGTGTTAAAGAGAAAAACTTCAAAAGGTTTCTTTTTCAACAGAGAAACTTCTGAAATTAATTTAGTCCTTTGATAAGCATCGAGAAGTTTTTCAAGTCTAAAGATTATTTCTAACTTCTTACCCATAAAATAACTGTAATATTCAGAGAGATCTTCGCCTTCTAATAATGCTTGCAAATCTATTCCCGAGAATTGAGGAAAATTCTCATCTAAAAAATCGCAGTATTCGATCGCTGGTAAATCGGCCAAGGTCTGATTTTGCTTACAGCTCTCAACTTCTTTGTTAAGAAACGTAGAGTCTGCCTTAGCTTGAAAGCTAACAACGAATAATACAATATAAGTAAAAAATAGTTGCTTGGTCATGCTACTGCTCTCTTGCAAATTTAAGTATAGTTTGAGGTATCCTTAGGCTTTCTTCGTCTAGTCGTGTTCGATCTCGAGCTACTATTTTTCCGGCGAAGCCTTGAAAAATTGCACTTGTTTCAGCATTAGCTAAATCAAAAAATTCTTCGAATTCAGATGCTTCTTTATAAATAAAGCTAATTTTTTCTTCAAATTGCTGTTTAACTGACGGATAGTTCTTTAATACAAGACTTAGATAAGAGCACTGCTTTTGCTCTGGAACGGTGAAGATCAGCTCTGGTTCATTCGCAAGAAATTCGGATTCGGGACTAGCCGCGCCGGGGGCTAGTATTTGGTTAGCTAGAAGGGCTATGTTGAACCCTCCGAAAATTGAGATGGAAAGTTTAGGAAATATTCCTTTCCCATATCGACTTGACACAGCATCACTAATTGCATTTTTTGCAAATGCTCTAGAGTTAAAGGTTTTGGGTTTGATTGAATAGCTCATCCCAGACTTTGAACTATTTAAACCTTTGAGTAGCCTGTCTTCTGAAAAGATAGATATAGCTTTTTCTGGAGGCATACCAGAAGCAATAGCATTTTTTTGCAATTTAGAAATTAAACGCTTCGTGTTGTTTTTTAAGTAATCATCTAATTCTTCTACTGGTAGTCCATCCTTGACGGCCATTTTATTAAGCTTTTCAAAGCTATTCATTTCATCAATAATTTCTTCACGAATTTTTTTTTCTAGAACAGTTTTATCCAGCTTTTTTAGGAGGTGGATTTTGATAGCTTTACCAAAATCATCTACAAATTTTTGTGGGTTACTGTTTATAAATTGAGCTTTCTTCCATTGGGCGAAGTTTTTTTTATTAGTTACGGCATACTCGGCAAGTTTTAAAGAAACCTTGGCATTTCTTTGGGCTATTCTAAGATGCTGTTTATTTATAGATATACCTTCTGCACTAAGCTCCCTTAGAAAGCGTTTTGTGTGAATAGCTCTAATTTCCTTTGCATTCCTTTGAAAAACTTCTCTGATCTCTTCTAAACTTTTTTTAGATATATCTGTACCATCGATAAGAATCATCTTCTTGGAATCATCGAAGACCTTTGAGATAACTTTCGAAGCCTTATGATTAAGACCAGAATTGTACTTTCCTGCTATCATTTGCTTTGCTTCAATCTCAGAAAAGTGCCCGGATTGCTTCGCAAGGTTTTTAAAAGCCTTCTCTCTGAGGGAAGCCTCTATTCCAGCACCTGGTAGAAGCAAATTAGAAGTTATTAAAAATCTAGCCAATGCATCCTTAAAATTTAATTGCGGAAGCATTGAATCAGGTAGGCTGGAAGTTCCTAGGTCTTGCAACGTCATAGCAGTCAGTTGCATCATTCTTGCATGTTCTTTTTCTGCTAGGGCCATTCGAAGTTTTTGTATTAAAGCCTCGGAGCGCTTAGTACAAGGTGTAGTCACTTTCGACCAATCCTGTGAATGGAAGGCATCCTTTTTAAATCTTGGATCTTTTGGTTCTTGTGCCTCGTCGTTTGAAAGCAATAAGTCGATCGCCCTCTGGGCGGCTTTGTCTGAAACAATTGTATGATCCTGGGCCTGAACAGTTGGCAAAATCCCAAGTAAGACTGCTATTATTACGAAATTCATTTGCTACTCCTGGCTATTAGCTATGTAGCAATAATAATGCAATCGTTATGCCATATTAAGTCACATCTCGCCGACGCAAGAGCTCCTGGCCTTTTGAGTTTTTTTGATGAGTTTTCAAAGGGTTAAGAGGTTTTGGAGAGATGGGTAAAGCTCGTCTGGAACCAATCGGGATTGGTTAAAATTTGGTCGGAAAATTATTTTGTATACGCACACTATAAAATTCCGGTCCTCTAAGGGGGCAGCAGTTTAAAAATCTTGCTCGATAATGTAGCGAGCAATTCTTACCCCTTCATGTGAAATTGCACCAATGGAGTTACCAATTGGAAACTCTGGTGAGTGCGTCTTTCCGGGATCTCCGAAATGTGAAGATGTGAAGAGTTCATCGACCTCATTAAATAAAGATAGCCGAACTGTGCCACCGCTATAGAGCTGTTTTTTAGGACTTTCTAGATTTCTTAGAGTTAAATTCGGATTCGCAAAATCTTGAAAAAAGAGGTCCGAATGCATGTATTGGTTTTTTAAACCTAAAGCAAAAACAACAATGTGGAAGGCTTCTTTATTTTTCCCACTCTCAGTAGAAAGGGAAATAGCTTCAATTCGAGTCGGTCCAGGAAAGTCCTCCCCGTAAGGTGGGTTATTAAAAACTACGCCTAATCGTGAGACACGCTCGCCATAGATATCTAGGTAATTGTGTGTCTTATTTTCTAGCTCTTCAGAGGGTACAAAGTAAGTGCTATAACGCTTTTTCATCCAATCCTGGAAACGTTGATCATCAGATTTACCAGAAGCTGCAAGTTCCAGAAAGTCGTCGCTAGTTTTGATATCTTGGGTTCCTGAGGCATAAACCTTAATTTTTAGCTCCCTCGGTCGTGCTAAAAGACCGCGTGTCGGATGAATCTTTGAAGTCAACGCTTCAATGATTGTAAGCGACTCATGCCCCCCACCTACAACCCCAATCTCCAAACCTTGGAAAAACTTGTTAAGTTCTTCGCGGGGTCTTTCCCATAAAATCCTGAGGAAGTCATCGCCCCAGTACACGTTTCCTTTTCGAAGTTGGAGCTCCTTCTTAGAGCTCTTAAGAGCTTGCAAAAATCCTCGCGAAAACCCTTCTGGAAGAAATCGCTCCCCTTCGCCGATATTAGCGAACACCCGATTGGTAGGACCCGTTTGTGCTATTCGCGCCTCAGCCCTCTCGAAATTAACTCTATATTGAATTCCTTTCAAAGGAGTTACTCTTTTTACCGAAGTATTCAATAGAATATTTGGCCTTAGGTAGCGATAGTTTAACGCTGTGATAACAAAAAGATCATGGGCGTAACTATAAGGAGTGCTCTCGAAGGTGGCTAAATCTTCAAGTTGAAACAGTGCATTTTCAAGATGGTTTACGGCCCGTTTTTTTGAATCATAAAATGGTGAATTGAGGCGGAAATGTCGACGGTAAAACTTTGAAGCTACATGATCTTCCTTTTCGATAATTAAAAAGTCATCAGGAACAAACTTAGCTCCAAGTTCTTTTTTCAAAGTTGCCAAAGCAGCGAGTGTTTTAAGTCCTGCTCCAACAAAAATCGTATTGCTTCCAAGTCGATTCAAATCTTTTCTTTTTTGGGTCTTTTCTGAAATTCGCTTGAGCTCTTTGAGTGCCCAATCACCTAACTGTTCCCTTCTTTTGCTGCTAGAGAGTAACGGAATAATAACTTCACGAATCTTTTCTGGTGTTTTTTGATCGAAAAGTTTTGTCAGTTTTTGGGCAGAAGGAAGCTCTGGGTTTTCAGAGAAGAGGTCAGGACAGCTTGACCATAGACTTCCGGCGGCGAACAAATAGAATAATAAAAAATTTGACCAACTCATTACGGGCGCGCTCCAGTAAAAATAGACAATGCAGCCCAGTCTTTAGCATGGTGAAGGGCCACTGGATAGTCACTGATTTTTAGCTTCTAAAGGCTCTAATGAGTTATTAGAGGGCAGACTGGACTCTCTTAGCTCGCGACCTTAAGGTGTTCCGTGCAATATTTCTCAGCATGCTGCAAGTTCAACTGATTCACTTTTTTATGAATTTTTAGGAACTCCTCTGAGTTGCTTTGAATTTTTCTTAAATCCTTTTTGCAAGTGATGACTGTTCCGGGCGGAATATAACTCTGATCCGGAACCACAACATTGCGAATATAGCAGCCCACATCAATAAAGCAGTTTTTTCCAATAACAGCATGCTCGACACAAGACTTCATATAAATAGTTGTTTTATCGCCGATGATGGCCCCATGGATAATAGCGTGATGAGCAATATTGCAGTTTTTCCCAATTTTGTTTCCAGCGGCATGAATCACAACATGGTCTTGAATGTTTGATCCTTCTTCAATTAGAAGGCCGTTGATTCTAAACTCTTCATCCATTCTCAAAACGGCGTAAGGCCCAATGAAGCATTTCTTTGAGACAAAAATTCCACCGATAAGCACAGCACTTTCGTGGACATATGAGCCTGGTTCGAGATATGGGAACAATAAAAAATGCTTACCTGATTTCTCCTCAGAACTTATTTTTTCGCTATGAGGAAGGCGACCTTGAAAACAAAGTTCATTTTTTAGCTTGAATATTTTGTGTTCCACTAAAGACCTTATCGGTCTTTCGAGTCTGGACAATAAGTTTTCATACTCAAGGCTATTTGGTCCGGTTTTTTTGGGAGGATTACCCACCGAACTTCGGCATGGGAAGAATTTACAGAGAGAAATTTGTGTAACCTTCCAATGCAATATAGGTTCTATATCAAACCTAATACTTTAGATCAGGCATGTATGAAACTATTCATTTTGACGATAGCTATTTTAGTATTTCAAACTGGAAAATCTTCTTCTGCCACTTCCTGTTACAACATCCAGGCGACTCAAATTGATTTAAACAATGCTCTAATAGACGCGACTGATATCCTCTCTGTCTACTCGAGCCAAACTGCTTTTAATATAATACAGCGACGAGAGAATTATAAGCTTTTAGAAAAATTCTCTCACCTTGACATCATCGAAAAGACTTCTGTTTATTACTATACAATAACGCTATATAGATTTATAAATAAAGAACTGAGGGAAAATCACTTAAAACATCAATATTTTTTTCGGACCCTTTGCTCTGCCTTAAACCAAATTCCATCTTTTGAAGGCACTGTTTTTCGCAGAACCTCCCTCCCTATCGAAATATTATCATCCCTAAGGCCCGATGAAATATTCACTGAAAAAGGATTTATGAGTACGACTCTTAAAAAGAGAATCTCAAAAAAATTCAGGGGAAATGTTCTAATGAAAATCAAATCTCGAACAGGAAAGTATATTGCTCCCCTCTCAGGAATGCCAAACGAAGAGGAAGTTATTTTTCGAGCGGGGACTAGGTTCGAAGTGAGAAAAGTAAAGAAAAGAAGAAATGGAGAAACAAATATTACTCTGATCGAACTGCTACATTAAATGCAGCCATTTCTTATTTCACTCGTATCAGCATCACTTGATAAGTTTTTTTAAAAGCTCTCGAAGTATTTTTGTCTCCAGATCTTTATCGGCCAGCTGTCTTGAGAGTTCCTTTATCTTCTTGTCCTTCGATATCTCAGGGCCCTTCATCTTGTCGCAACGAAAGCGGTAAACCGCATGTTTTGGGACGCCATGCCTCTGGGCCACAAGAGCAGCATCGCTTGTTGATTCGAGATCTTTAAGGACCTGCTCAATGAGCTCTGGCGAGTACTTGATGTTTTTCATTTCCGAACTCCTACAACCAAATTGTTACATAAAAGTTGTCCGGAGTTTAGCAGGGGTCAGAGAGATAACATAGCGCTGGATGAGAAAGCGACGAACTTTTTCTTTAAGCTGAGGATGCTTTTCTGCACTTTTAAAATAGCCACCTCTTCTATTAATCCAAGCTGCAATCAATTTTGAGGGTTCACTTAGAGGCTTTTGTTTCAATTTTTTTCGTCGAAGATTTTCAGCTTGAACTCGTGAATCTTTGTAGACAGATTTATTACCGCGGTGAACTTTTAAGGCTTAGGCCTATGCATGGGTTATAATTTCAACACAGGGGTTGGCCTGTGTGCGCGCTAAAAAGGAAAGAAAAACAAATACAAAATAGACAGCGATGAATTTCATAATTACATCTCTATCAATCTCGCAACTTCTCGTTAAGGTCTCTCAGAGGAAGGTGAAAAAAGTAATGGGTATTAGGGAGATTGCATCGATTGCGCAACCACGTCAGTTAACTACGTCTAACATCTTCAGTATTTGAAGAAAAATTAAAGAATTCTACAAAACTCTATTTTAGGCGGAGAGGCTTGGATGCAATTTCACAAAGTAGCTCCCCGAATTCTTCGACTTGCCTGTCTATCAGTCAAGCTTTCTAATTTTATTTTCAATGCGCCAAATATTCTCACCATGTTTATCTGTTAGCATACCTGAAATATCAATAAAACCTATCATTGTGGCCTGGTAACCATCAATCAAGGAGTCAAAAGCCTCTCTTCTTTCTGGAGAAAAATCGAAATCATTTATTCCTAGTTCATATTGGATATAATAAATGTTTTGTTGAATATTAAGGGCATTTATTTCAGCTGTTGCAATGAGATCACGTGCTAATTCTATAGACTCCAATGCCTCTGGGATTTGCTCGAAGAGGGAATCCAACAATTCTAACTTGGTAAATGCCTCTGAGTTAAAAATTGTCACAATTTCGAAAGAGTCCAGTTTACTACTACGTTTCAAATATTCAATTTCACTCATAATAGGAGTTTTATAATCTTTAAAGTTCTGAGCTCGAGAACCGGTTAGAGTAATCAGAAAAACTAAAATAATAAATACGGAATTTCTCACATAGCCTAAACTCATAGTTTCACCCCTTAAAAAACAATGCAACATTTCCGGTCTATTCAAAATCATACTATTGGCTTGGTATAGCCTTGATATTCGTCCGTTGAAAAACTAGTTTAAATTTTAAGTGTAAAATTTTCCTATCTACGAACCTGTCAAAATAAGAATCTCTAAGCTGAAGGAAAAAGGTAGACTTGGCGGAGTCCTCAAAGACTTTGAATTAACCGTTAATGCGGGTCTTGTGGTTTAGAGGGATAGTGCTCCAAAATATACATTATATCGTTTTCGTCTCGACAAGCTCAAAACCTCAAGAATATCGAAAGATAAAAAAATTAATAGGCGACTTAGATAAACGTGTCCGAGAGATAAGGAGTTGACCTGAAATATTGAACATTTAAACAGAGTACAACAATCTATTGAAAGGATACACAAAGACTAGCTGGTCGTTAACGAAATTATTTATAAGGTCAACAATTTTTAACCCTAACCAGCAAAACTCCAGTTCAGAGTTTTGCAATATTCAGAATTGAGTTTTGTGCGATATATCTAAAACCGCGAGAAAGAAAAGCGTTAAAGAAATCTTCTGAATATCTTGAAATAAAATAGAAAGTTTGCCTAAAAACCTAGAAACTCTTTCTAATATCTAATTTGCGAATGGCAAAATAGAGCTAAGAATAAGTGATAGAGCAGTAGAGTCTATGGAGTGAAATGAATATATCGAGAAGTAGGAGCTAACGATAATTGGTCTGTTGGTTCAAGTCATAATATTTACACCAGGATTTCGCAATAAGAATTAAGAAGAGGGTAATGGGCCTAAGTTCTTATATTTCTTGTGTTAAAGAAAATCATAAAAATGAAAACCAATCGAAGGTGTAAAAACACCATCTTGAACATCGTGGTTTAATTCTACATGCCTGTATGCCACCTCTAGGGCCAGCCCAAATTTTTTAAATTCAAACTCGTATCCAAGGCCAACGTAAAAAGCGATTCCGTCATTTTGAATTTCAGTTTCCCCTTCTAAATGAGCGTAGCCTACACCAGACCTAGTGAAAAAATTCAAGTCTATAAACTCAGGAAAATACTTGGCCTCAAGTCCAATGGTCAAAAGCGAGATTTCCTGTCCATAAGGTGAGCTCTCATTCGAGGAGAGGTTGGAAAAAACAGGAGATAGTGCCAGACCAAAAGAATATTTATAGGGAACTTCCCACCAAGCATTGATCGTATTGCTCAAACCCCGAAAGCTAGATTCTCCACCTTTATAAGTGACGTCATGAATTTCGTAATGCTCGCGAGCGCGGATTTTAAAATTTCCTAAGGTTTGTCTAACGGCATGGGCCTCTGAAGCGACGGCCATTGCCAAAACAACACCAATTCGTGAAAACCTCATTCAAAACCTCTCACTTTTGTTGTGAAGAAAACAATCAAGACTATGATCTTGGGTTAATCCCACTGCTTGCATAAAAGCATACACAATCGTTGGGCCAACGAAACCAAGGCCTCTTTTTTTCATGTCTTTAGAAATCTGGGTGCTCAATTGAGTTTGCGCAGGGTAGTCATCGAGAGTCTGGAAATTTGAACAAAGCGGTTTGAAATCAACAAACCTCCAAAGATACTCAGAAAAAGATCCGAACTCCTTTTGAATCTGCAAAACTTGCTTAGCGTTTTTTATAGTGGACTCAATTTTTAACCGGTTACGAATGATACCAGAGTCATTAAGTAGAGCTTTCCCTTCTTTCGCGCTCATTTGAGAGACTCTTTGGATATCGAACTGATGGAAACATCGCCGGTAGTTCGAGCGCTTCTTAAGAACTGTCTCCCAACTTAGTCCGGCCTGGGCCCCTTCAAGTGTCAGCATCTCAAAGAGAAGCTGGTCATCCTTTATTGGCCTTCCCCATTCGGTATCGTGATAGAGAATATATTCTGGATTTTTCAAATTGACCCAGGGGCAGCGAGTTTTCATAGCGTTTTCCGTCCACTGTTTGCTTAATTTTTGAGACTGAAAGACCGATAGACAAGGGCATGAACTGGTTTATTTCTCAAATGCCTTTGGCGTTGCGAAGATTTTTAGCTTTCTCGATTGATTTTTTTCTCATCGGCCTGACTCGTTCTATTTTCGCGCAAAGCTTTGTTCATGATTCCAGCCTCCGTTTCAGTTTTCTAAAACCGGCGCAATTGACTCCCCTTTTTAAATTTTCCGATGAAGTTTTTGGCCTGCCATTAGTTGGAATTATTTTTTTGGTCTATCATTTCATTTTTCTCTATTGCTTTAAAGGCGCTACTCCAGGTGCCCAAGCTATGGATATTCAAATTCAAAGTCGCTCTGATGATGAAACAGATCTCAATCTCGCTGAAGCTATGAGTCGGACTATTAGTCTATTCGGCTCAGCTATTTTTCTGGGTCTGCCATCGATGATTTGCCTATCTCGCCAAGACCGACGATGCGGAGTCGATCTTATAAGCTCAACAATTGTTCACGATTTACAAACAAATAACGAAACCGAAATTCTGCCTTTCCCAATACCAGTGACAGAAGATTCAGATCTAGAAAAAGAAGATTACTCAAAAATAGCTTAATCCAAACGCAAAAACTTTGATGAGGGTTTACAAGCGTTTCTGTTTCCTATATCAAACCTTTGTGCGGCAATCCATCCTGTCATTTTTATGTTTTCTTCCGATGATCATGAGCAATCCGGCGAGCAGCGCTCCTACTGGGTATGTCATCTCCACCACTGATTTCCTGAGCAATCTCTCAGGTGGTCAGCAAACCGGTTCAGTATTACTCAACCTTACTCAAATTGGGGGCGGGGTTGAAAAGACGACTTCCGATAATTGGAAACTGAGCCTCGATGCAGAGCTTTTTCTCATTGCTGCTCCCCAAAGTGGCGACCTGACTGGAGACCAGCAAGGTGTTTCAAATATCCAGGGCAATGCCTCTACAATCAGTGTGGGACAGCTTCTAGGTCAAATCACGTCCAAACAAGAGCATTGGGGACTGGCCTTTGGAGTGACTGATATCAACTCTTTTTTCTATGAAAACGAAACTTCTGGAGAATTTATCCATAGCAACTTTGGTCTTCCCCTAGAATTCGGCGTTGCTGGTTTAAATGGGCCATCAACTTATCCAGTCAACGGATGGGCCTTACTAGGAAAACTCAAATTAGGAAATTTTTGGACTTATCAAGCAGGATTTGTGCAGGCCCTACCAGGGGATATGGATAATCCCAAAGGAATACAGCTAGATTTTAGCCGCCATGATCCTATTTATTTTATTCAAGAGCTAGACTATCGACTTGAAAATTTTGAAATAGAAATAGGTGCTTGGGGATTTGGGCAAAGGCGAGAGAGCTTACGCAACCCTGACGAAAGTAAAAGAGAATATGGATTCTACGCTTTGAGTGAATTTAAATGGAGCGATCGCTGGTCAGCAACTTTGCGAGCTGGTCACGGTCACAGCAGTGTCTCTCAAGCCGATGCCTCTTTCGCATTGGGAATTGTAGATAGTGAGATTGATTGGTTTTCGAATTTGGATGAGACCTGGGGAATTGGTCACACGACAGGCTACCTTTCTCAAGATTATTTGGAGAGCGTCGATGAGTCTGCATCGCTTTCACACTCTGAGAGTTCGTACGAGATCTTCTATAAGGTCGCAATCAACGATCATTTTTTAGTCAATCCTGATTTTCAATACGTGACTCATCCAGGTTTTTCGAGAGATCTTTCGCCGGCCCACGTTTTTATTTTGCGGATTATGCTAGAATTCTAGCGAATCTTTCCAGACGAGCAACTCTTAAGAGAACGCGCAATTCTTTTCTCGATTTTTTCAGATGACCAATTTTTTAATTTTTTCATTTGAGCAACAGAGCTATAGATCACTTCCTGACTTGGTCCACCAATTGAGCTTAGTAATATTTTAATATCGTCTTTAAAGTTATCAACGACAGCGATTGCTTGCTTGCGGATTCTTTCTTCGGGCATAGGAATTTTCATCGCTAATTGAGCATCATCAGCACTCCCCAAGGCAAGAGGTAAAAGTCGAGCACATCCCTCTAAAGAAGAGCTTGGTGACAAACATGCCCAATTTTCTAATTTTTTGGCCACATCCGCTTGTTGTTCTAGAAGGCGCTTAAAAGTAGATTCTGAGCTTAAATGTAGCATTCCCTTAAGTCGCTGGATTGCCGATTCAGGCATTTTGGCCTGCCTAAGCTTTGCAAAGAGTGGTCTAAGCTCTTCTGCAAAACGGTTGAATAATTTTACAGAATTCGCCACAATTTTTCTGGTTGGAAGACTATCAAGTAAGGGCCCAACTAATCCCAAAGAACCGAGGGCGCCTCCTATTGCAATCCCAGTCAGACCATCACTGCTCTGAGTTTGTAATTCTGATTTTATCTTATCTAAAACTTTTTTTTCCTCAGGAGAATAGCGCCCCATCAACATCGAAAATTGAGACACCTTTTTTTGCTCGTCTAAATCTTCGTCCGCCACTTGATAATCCACTAGCGACTCAGAGGCCAGCGCCGTTCCTCCAGCGGCCAGAGAAATTTGCATTGCCTTACCCAACAGCTTTGGGAGAGAAGAGGCCATTCGCGTTCCCATCGCAGAAAATGGACCTATGCCAGCAACTGCTCCTACAAGCTCAAGAGAAAGTTTTGCAGAATTTTCTCCATCTGATTTTCGTTTTCTTTCATCATTGACCGCTGCCAACACCTTGCAAGTTTGTGCCGCCAAACCAGGGCCACCTTGAATCAAGGCCGCTCCCAACACCTGAGGACCAAAGATCGAAAGAGAGTCCGAAAATTTCCTCAAAGATTCCGTGTAATCCAAATGAGGCACAGTCGTAAAGAGATGATATTGTTTTTCAAAATCAAAAATCGATTGACCTAGATCTGATTGCGTTTTATTCAAGCTCTTTTCCACTTGAGACATGACCGGCCCAAAAATTGATTTTAAATAATTTTTTTCCAGTTTCAAAGCAGTCTTGCCAGAACCACCAGACTTCCCAGAGACGAGCGTTTTTTCGAGGAAATCACCGCGCGAGACAATGGATTTAAAAAAGGAAGACGGCGCAGGACTTGTTAATACTTTCTGTTTTACAAATTTCACTGCCTCACCGACATCATCTGGTAATTCATCAATTGGGCCTATTTTTGAGAACTGCTCCAAAACAAAAGCAGAAAAATCAGAGGGGCCCCAATCGACCATCTTCGAAGCTTCTTCTTTTTTTGCTCGCACTTCAGCTATCCCATCAGCACTTTCAACCATCTGCTGACAATGCTTTTTACGGTCTTGGTTTATTTCCTCAAGCGCGCTGCATAGATTGTCTAAAGAATTCTCATCATGAATGTTTCCAGTAAAAAAATGGTAATTTTTTTTCTCTAAGGCCAAAGCAGCGAGAGCATTTTCAAAGAGCTCTTGCCCGGTGTGTGCAAGCGCTGATAATTGGCGAACGTCTTGTTTTTGATTGCGCCGTTTTGGCAGAACTTTTTTGATATAGTGCGATCGTAATTTTTCGATTTGTTCAGGGTCGTTTTCTAAAAAAACCATAGCGGCTTGATTGTTTTCTTGGATACTATAACTATTATCTTCTCTAGAATTCCTGGATAAAAGATCTAGAAGCTCGTCATAAGATTTTTTCTCATAAAACTTGAGCAACTGGGGATTTACAAGGGTTTGCTTTGAATCAACGCAGCTTTTTTGTAGACCAGAGTTGATGGCCCCCATCAGGAAAAGTTCTTGGAAGTTTCCATCCAGAAAATTTTTATCCAGGCAACCCGTCTCTATTCGACCTGTAAGAATAGGAAGAGTCAGAGAGGCCGTTCGGTAAAGGGCCAAAAAATCATTTCGGGGAGTATTGCCCGACTTCGTATTCTCTGAAAATTCTCGAGAAGCTTCCAAGTAGGTCGAATAAAAACCTTCACCCAGTTTTTTGATCTCGGCCTGTTGTTCTGCGGCGGTTTTTTTGGAAGCTTTCTTTGCGATTTTTTCCAGAGAAGCTGAGTAATTTTCGTAGACTGTTTGCCAGTTTTTTTGAGCAAAAACAGGGAAACTAAGAATAAAAAGCGACCAAAGCAAAAGGCCTATTTTAAAAAGAAACTGCATTAGTTTCTTTTCGAAAAGTGCGCCTAAATCTTTAACAACAATAAACCGATCTTAAAGACGATGAAGCTTTGCCTAACATTGTTTTTGACTTCATTGGTCGGGTACGCCCAAAAAGACCAAACCAGTATCTTGAGAGACACTCTGGATGCCCTCGAGTCGTCAATCGCTTCAAAAGATTGGTCCGCCGCCGAGAAGAACATAGAAAAAATGACCCTCTATTCTGGTGAGGACTTGCTGTTTAGTTCCGCATTTTCCTTAAATCCTCAAGTAAAAATAAATTCATCTCAAGCTTATTTTTCAACTCTTCAAAAATTGGCTGAACCAGGGCCAACTAGTTCACCCCTAGCACTTTTTATTCATGAAGTGCTTTACGACTATCAACTCCCTGAGGGGTCGCAGGATTTTTCCAAAAAAATTTTCTTTTCTCTTTCTCGCTATTTTCAAACTCATCGAAAAAAGCTTAAAAAGTCTTCTGATTTGCTCGCTCTGACACATTATATCTCTCGCCCCCTCGAGGGGAGGCTTGCGTTTGGCGACTTGCTTCCTGAAGCCCAACATCCTAAAAAAACGCTTTCCTATGCTTTATCTGCAAAAAGCGGCGAACCTAAAATACTTTCTCAGTGGATAAAAAAAGTCGGACCAGACTACAAACATCTTCAAGATATGCTGACTGTTTGGGCGGTTAAATTTCAACACTCGACTACGCTAAAAGATCTTCAAAGTTCGCGGAACAAAAGGATCGGGCAATATTTTCGCCAGACTCTGGATGCAGATCTTCTTCTGCTGGACCAAATTCCGGCCAGGCCCTTGCTAGGTCAGAAAAAGATTCTCGCCGAATGCCTTTTAGAGAGCAGTCGTCTCTGAGGCCCACTTTAATCCTAAATCTTTCAATTGAATGTCACTGGCCGTACTTGGCGTTGAGGCCATAAGATCCATTCCCGAACTGGATTTGGGAAAGGCAATGACTTCCCGGATCCCCTTCGAGCCCGTTTGAATCATGACAATTCGGTCCATCCCAAAGGCCATACCCCCATGAGGAGGTGTTCCATATTGAAGGGCCTCGAGAAAAAATCCGAATTGCTTATTCGCCTCTTCTTCTGAAAGACCTAAAATCTTAAACATCTGAGTCTGCATTTTAGGATCAAAAATTCTTAAGGAACCACCACCAAGCTCCATTCCATTACAAACGAGATCGTAGGCCTGCGCTTTAAGAGACTTCCAATCTTGAGAGTTGTCCGAAAAGAAAGCTGTTCGCTCTTCATCATTGTCCAATGGTGCTGTAAAAGGATGGTGGACAGCGTAGAAGCGTTCGTCTTGATCGTTGTATTCGAATAAAGGGAATTGATTGACCCAAAGGAAAGCAAAATCTTTTTGATAAAGCTGAAACTTATCTCCTAAGTGCCGTCTTAGAGCATCCGTCGAGGCATGACATTGAGCAGACGATTGGGAGGCCTGGAAAAGCCACAACCCGTCTTCAGCAGTCAGTTCTTCAAGCTTTTTTGAGAAATCACCTGTTGCAAATTTTGCTAAAGATCCTTTCCATGCAGGGCCCTCTCGTTTTAGCCAGGCCACTCCTTTGCCTCCGAATGGAGCAGTAATTTCTGATAAGGAGTCGATTTCTTTCCGGGAAAGCTCTCCCTCTTTTTTACTCAGAAAAATTCCCTTAATCAGACCGTCTTCTTTTGCTATCCCCTTAAATAATGACATTTCGGAGCTTAGAAACTGTTCAGTAAAATTATGATGCAACATCTGAAAACGAGTATCAGGCCGGTCGCATCCGTAATCCTGCATCGCTTGCTGGTAGCTCATTTCTGGAAGCTCAAAATCTTTGCCTACTGGAAACCATTGGGCGACAAGTTTTTGGGCGAGCGACTTCATCTCGGCTTCCGTTGTAAAACTTATCTCCAAATCTAGCTGAGTAAATTCAGGCTGCCGATCGGCCCTGAAGTCTTCATCCCGAAAACACCGGCAAATTTGAAAATACCGATCCGTTCCGCCCATCATTAAGATCTGCTTCAATGTCTGAGGAGATTGAGGAAGAGCATAGACCTTCCCTCTATGGGTGCGAGAGGGAACTAAAAAATCTCGCGCCCCCTCTGGAGTTGTTTTATATAAAATCGGAGTTTCAACTTCTATAAATCCATCTCCATAAAGCAGGCCTCGAGTTTGACGGTTGGTTTCAGATCGAATTTTCAAAATCTCTTGAAATTTTTCACTTCGCATTTCTAGGTAGCGATATTTAAGCCGAAGATCTTCAGTTGCCTCCGTTTGAGCGCTGGGTAAAAATGGCGGAACTTTGGCCTCGGAGAGTAATTTGAGGTCTTTCGCCAAAACTTCAATCTCTCCTGTTTCCATTTTAGAATTTTTGGCATCTGAAGGCCTTGGCCGAACAATGCCTTTGACTTGAACCACACTTTCCAATGGAATTTGCTTAATCAACTCAAGCCCTTCTGGGTAGGCATCAAAATTAATCTGAGTCAGTCCGAACTTATCGCGCAGATCAAAAAAATTCAGAGATCCTAAGAGGCGTTTTTTCTGAACCCAACCACAAAGAGTAACGCTGGTATCAATGTTGGCCGCACGAAGCTCTCCACAAGTATGAGTGCGCATAGACCTCTCTTCCATTGAACTCTCCCTTTTGAGATATTAAGCTCGTGCTATGACAAAAAATTTTGCCTTACTTATTTCATCGCTGGCCCTGTTTTATACCGCCTGCCAAAATAAAGGGCCAGCCTCGCCCGAGCTCATTGCTCTCAATTCTGCCTTTTCTCAAGTTGGAGAACTTGAAACTCCAAAAGGAGGCCTTATCAAGGTCTTCGTGGCCAAAACCAGAGAAGAGCAGGCCCAAGGTCTCTCAGGTGTGCGCGACGAGCAATTGAAAGACGACCAAGGAATGCTTTTTGTGAATAAAAGAGATGCCGCTTTGAGCTTTTGGATGCCAGAAACCTATTTTGACCAAGACATTTATTTTTTAGACAAAAACTTGCGAATTATTAGTGTTGAAAGAAAGGTCCCTCATTTTGAGGGACGAAGGCCTGAGAAAGATATACCAACGACAAATACGTATTTCGGACGACATGTCCTAGAGCTCAAACATTCTTCGCCATTAAATAAAGAACTTAGTCCGGGAGACCAGTTGAAGGTTCAATCGGGTCACGATCTTATTCTAAGATGACCAAGTATTCGTCTTGAGCAATAACACCTAAGTGCTCTTTGGCCATCACTCTCTGATAGCTCTTGTCCGTTTTGAGGAGCCCAATTTCTTTTTGTAACCGCGTGACGTTTCTTTTGCTCTGCTCGAGAAGTGTATTCTCCTCAGCAATTCTGAGCTTCATTTGCCGAAATTCTGCAACACCATCTTTCATAAAATAAAGCCTGGCGACTAAAATAGAAAAAACGATCCAGCTGCCCTGAATGAACAAACGCTTACACCGAGTTTTAAATGACTGCCTGTCATAGCTAAGATGATTTTGACTTTGTTTTTTGAGAAAAGGTCCGATTGACTGAATTCCTGGCCAGCGCAAGTTTGAACCACTTGCTCTGGAACCGACGCCGCTGTTTTTTTTAGAAGAATTGCCCCGATAGTGATGCTCAAGACCTTCAATCGATTTCGTTTTCCAAGCAAGGTATGACTTAGGGATTTCGTCGGGAATGTCAAAAAAAACAGACATGAAGTACATCCTTCCTAGATGTGAGATTGGGTCATCTTCCTGAAGACCTTTTCCTATAATCTATTGTACCAAAAAAAAAGGTCTCATTCGAGACCTTTTTTCTATACCTTTAAGGACGGTCTTACACCGGATAGGTGCGTTTACCCACGTTCAAAACAACCGTCCAGATACCATCAGCCCCAAAGAAGTAGACTCAACCGATAGGTCACCATTTGGAGAGAAGATAAAGTAAGGATAAATATTCCAGTCTGGATTTGCGTCCCAAGCAACGCCGACAAACAAATTCGTATCATCGAGTTTAAGAGTGTTCCAACTCTCACCCGGCACGTGATCAAAAGCTATATCGTAGTAAGTTCGGAAAGCGAGATTATCATACAATTGATATTGAATATAAGGAGAGGCACCGAGATCTAAATGCTTGTGTTCATCAAGCTTCCCTTGATCTTGGTCGAAATACGTGTCGTTTTCAAAAAGAGAAACTCGAACACTTCCCCAAGATCCAATCATCAACTTATCTGTTACCTGGTAGCTCACATCCATGAACGAGCCTGGACTCAAGAGTTCTCCAGAATTTCGAGCACTGTCACTTAAAGGAAGTTCGGTATCGATTGTTGAGAAAAAAGCAAATTTTCCGTTTTTATACCAAACAGATTGAACACCCACCACCGGGTCAAGAAGAGTAAAGGCCTCATCAGTGAACTTAATTTCAAACCTAGGGTTCACAATTAAATCAATTTTTTGACTTAGAGGGTAGCGGACACTGATTTGATTCCAAACACTGATTCGATCAGAAGTTTCTTCACCAAAATCGTCATTAAGTTGATTATTCATACTATCGATATTGGGGCCGTCGGTTTGAGAAAAATAATACATGGCCAGATTTTCGAAAGGCATTTTTTTCTTTTGCGAAGAAATATTACCAACGAGCTCTGTATCCACTTCACTTTCACTATCGGCCCATATGTCTTGTGCAAAAATGCTCATCGCCAAGACAAAACACATCCACTGTCTGCTTTTCATCGCTTAAACCCCTTTTTCATTTGGTCAGATTTCATTCAAAAGGCTCTGAGGAAAAATGAGACAGAGCATCATGAAACTAGAGGCAAGGTACAACAGTTCGCGTTAAAAAAAAAGCGAAGCGCCGCTTTCTCGTAAAAAGGGTGAAAAATAGAAAGGTCTATGAATTTTTTTCCGCTACAAAGTCTGAACTATCTGCTCGATCTCCATCCAAAACGACCGACGGAGGGAGAAGCGGTGCAGATTTTCCAAAAGAGCGGACGGAGCTCTGTTGTGATCAAGAGCCTCAGAAAGCGTGTCATGAAATTGGCCTATAGAGAAAAGCTCCTTCAGAGACAAAAATTGTGGAGCATCGCCATCTTCAGCCAAAAGAGAAAAGTGCGAACGTTCTGCTATTATTTGCGCCCCAGGAATCATTTTATAGAGAAATGGAACGAGGTTTTTGAGTGTGCGGTGGATTTCTTTAGGCTCCCCTAGCGGTCCAATTTTAATTAAATTCTCGATTTGTTGAGTTTGGGCAAGTTTATAAAAAATCTGAAACGAGCTTTCTTGAGACTTCATCCAAAAAGAATAGCCAGGATCGCTGACATTACAGACCCTCTCTTCGTGGCGAGGCAATCTGCGATGACAAAGTGCTAAACTAAGGTCTTTGGCCTGTTCAACAAATGGCGTTGAAAACCAAAAAACTTGTTCATGCAAAGGTCGCTTTAGATCGAGCCTCAAAGACGTCTGCTGCTTCCCTTCCTTTAGAGATTCCTTCCACTCTTTTTCGAGATTCTCACAGGGAATGGCCCGCACGACAAAGACTTCTGGATAAAATTGAATACTATAGAGCAGCCCAGGGCCATCTCCTGGACTCTTATGAAATGAAACCTTATTGTCAGAAAAAAGAGAATGCCCTCCGGGTTCGACGGCCGAAGTCCGAGCGTGTCTAAAAGTCTCGTTAACCAAAAAATCAATTTCACCTGTCATGATAGCTGACTCCTCCTGAGTTGCGCTACCTCTCTACCATAAGGCCTTAAGTAGCATCAAAATGACGATGACTATCAAAGGTGAAAGGTCGATAGGTATATCCCGCGGCAGATACTTTCGAATGGGGCCTTCCGTAACCTCCGAAATCTTCCGCAAATATTTAAAGAAACTAATGGTTTTAAGCTGTGGAAAATAGCTAGCGATCGCATCGATGATAATACACAAAATATAAATACTAATAATAAATCGAATCATTGTTCTTCGAGTTTAACCGATGCTTGGGGATTTTTGGAAGAATTTCTTTCCAAGGCTATCTGTACGGACAAGAAAAAGGTCAAAAGAAGATAATATCCCCACAAGACAGACAATATAATAACGTAAAGGGCCCCATATCTTTCTTGAAAGGGTCCTTTGGCATAGTTGAAATAAATCCAAAACACATTTTTGGCCAAAAGAAAGCAGACCACAAAGAAAGAGCTTCCAAATAGAATCGCTGTCCCCGAGACCTTAGGACCTAAAAGCAATCTAAAAAGCAGGCAAAAATAAATCAAAAAACATATAAAATAGAAAACAGTGGAATTAAGCAGCACTTTTAAAATCGGACCAAGCCACTCTAGTCTTAACATTTTAGCAAGCCAGAAGTCGTTTCCAAAGACGTTACCCACTGCGACTGCAAAATAGTTACTCTGAAAGGCCTTTAAGACGAGAAAAGATAACGGAGTAATATATGTTAATAGCAAGACTGATAAAAGCGTTGTGCCCAAAATGGCCAAAGAGCGCAGATACTGTTTCCGGATACCCTTGATATGGGCATTTTTCCGACCCACAAGCTCAATGCCCTCAAAAAATGATCGAAAAAGTCCAATGCCAGACCAAGACAATATCGCGAGGTTGGCGATTTGCGCCCATCCCCATGCAGCTTCATCCTGACGTTTCAAGATACCGTGAACCATAGGTATGAGTTCATTAGCAAAGCTCGGAGAAAATTCGCGCAAGAGCGCGAAAAGCTGTTGTTCAACAAGGGGGTCTTGGCCAACTATCAAAAACGCTGATTGGACAAAAGCAATAATCAAAGGAAACAAGGCCAAAATACCGTAAAAGCATGACGCTGCGGCCGCAGTTGGACCCATGTTCTTTAAAAACTTCTTTAAGGCCGTCCAAATATCAAGACCTGCCCTGGAAAAAAAAGTTTTAAAGTTCTTTGAGGATATCAACAAGTAACTCCCAAAACGGCCCAACTGTTGCAATTTCTATACGTTCTTGAGGAGAATGAGCGTCTAGAATTGTTGGCCCAAATGAAACAACTTCTAAATCTCCACCTAACTTTTCCTGTAAGATTCCACACTCTAAACCAGCATGGACTGCTTGAATAATAGGAGTCGATTTAAAACGCTTTTCATAACAAGCTGACAATTTTTGAATAAGAGGTCCTGTATGAGGTGGCCAGCTGGGATAATCCTCATCCCATGAAACTGCAAAACCCTGGGACTGCCCCCACTTACTCACCAAGTGAACATAGCGGTCCATCTCAGCTCTATGAAAAAATCTGAATGAGCTCGCGAGTTCAAACTCTCCGTCTTGGAGACTTAGAGTTGAGATATTGTTACTGAGTCTCACTATATTTTGTCCATCCTGCATAAAAAAACTGTGCGGCCCATCCCAAAAAATACTCAAAGAGTTTAATAGGTGAATGGATTCACCAGAAGACAAAACTTTGAGGTCCTTCGAGTTTTTTTCAGATACGGAAAAACAAAAGTCTTTATCTTCATCGCGAGCAATTATCAAAAGCTTCTCAGAAAATTCCTGCAATTTTTTTTCTATTTGAGAGCAAAGATCTTTCTCGGCATAAACAGCAACGGTCGCTTCTCTCGGAATAACATTGTGGGCCACTCCGCCGGTGAATTCAGCAATTTCAAATTCTAGGTCGCACCACAATAATGCCTGGGCCAAAAGCTGAATCCCATTACACCGTTGTAAATGAATACTCATTCCGGAGTGACCACCCCTCAAGCCAGTCAGTGTAATTTGATAGAGCTGCTTTTCAGTAGCCTTTGAAATGACATTGGGCGAATAAGTTTTTTTTAGCCTGACTTCCTGTCCACCTGCACTTCCATTGGTAATCGTGCCCCAATCTTCCGTGTCAAGATTAAGCATGGTCTTACCAGTGAGATTTTTGGGATCAACTGTCCAAACTCCATTCAGACCAGTTTCTTCGTCTACGGTAAATAAAAGCTCCAACGGAGGATGCTCAGTTTCTGAATGAATGAGCGCCAGTGCAGCAGCGCAACCCAGTCCGTTGTCGGCCCCTAGAGTGGTTCCCCGGGCCATCACAAATTTCTCGTCTTGATAAACTTGCAAGGAGTCGGTCTCAAAATTGAAATCAAGATTTTTCTCTTTCACAGTCACCATATCTAAATGATTTTGAATGATCACTGGGGCGTTACCCACTTTATTGCCGGTTCCAGGGACATAATTCACAAGATTTCCGCCACTATCGACCTGGTGTTTTAATCCGTTTTTTTCGGCAATTTGTATAAAATGCCGCCGAATTTTTTCCTCTTGGCCAGAGGGGCGCGGTATCTGAGTTATCTGAAAAAAATAGTCCCAAACCCACTTGGGTGTAGATATTTCAATAGGCATTTTGGCCTCCCTCATACATTGAAATACTCTACAATATGACCTACAAAAAAGGCAGTGGTCCCATAGTTAAGTCGGATATAACGGAGCTTTCCTAAAGCTCAATCAGGGGTTCGAGTCCCTTTGGGACCACCATTTATAGGAAAAGGTCGAATTGAGATTTGAAATGAATAATAAACACCTAGTCTCCTATGCAATCATTTTCGTATGGTTTTCCAACACCGCATCCTCCCCTGTTTTCTTCAGAGGAAAGGCCATTAAAACATGCGATTGCAGATCGCAAATGTTTGATGAGACGCCAGAAAAATATGTTTCGAATAAAGGTGAATTCGTCGGCGACCGCTGCGCAAGAAATAAAGATGCCTATATATGTGAAAATGGATTCGCTCGCAGTATCGTATGCCCAAAAGAATGTCTCACGCTAATCCCCACTCAACCTTTAACTAAAAAAGAAACTCTTCAGATAGTGAACAAGGTTGCTTCTCAGTCTGCGAGAAGCGCCTACCAGGCACGTATTTCTTCTCAAGTCATGGCTGCTTTTTCTAAAAAACATCCGCTCTGGCTTCCTACGCTCTATAACCCAAAAGGGCCGTACATTGCAGACTACAAACTGATGAATCATTTTTTTTTCAAGATTCCTCTCCAGGTAAAAAAGAAGAAACAAACAGTTTCCATTATTTTCTTTTTCAAAGACATTGAATATCTGTTGAAAAATAAAATGAGTTGGTCATTTTGGGATACTGATACTGGTGAGTTCATTCACGAATCAATCGCGCCGTATGGACTTTTCAAGGAGGGCTATCTCAATACTCCGTGTCCAGTACCGATAGGGCCTAACTTGAATAAAATAGCGCTCTATGGTCAAACAAGTGGGCCAAGTGATGCCTTTGGATGCTGCGGACCTTATTCCTTGGAAAAAATAGACAAGTATGGACCAATAGAAATTCTCAATAACAATGATATCAAAAAATTTGAAGAAGAGGTTGTCTCCTCTCTTTGTTCAAGCTCGACAGACTTAAATACTGGAAGATATAGTCCCAAGCTGCTTCATCGGATCATTGGCCCTGCTAAACTAAAGAACAGGGCGCCCCCGCCCACTCTTGAAAATTCGATAGCCGGTTCATCGTCCTCCATAGAAAAAGATTCAGCGGTTGCTGGAGTATGCCAAAACAATAGCCTTGTCGCCGCTCTCGGTTCAAAGGGTGAATGGTATCACGTTTATTGCAATGGCACGCTAGGTTGGCTTGATCAGCGGTCTATAAAATGGAACAAGAGAGACCAATAAATTAAACGCACCTGGTAGGACATTGGCGTGGAAATTGACTGCCGAAATCGGATCATTTGACCTTCCCCCATTATCCACGAAATCAGCCGATTTTTCTCCAGGCTTATTTGTCCTATAGAGAAATTTCGACATGAAATTTTACTTTTTAACTTAGTACTCTATTGAATTCGTTTGAGTACATTCTTAAACGACCCAATTCTTGAATCCGGCAGAATAACCCGTTTGTCCTTAGCTGAAACTGCGGCCGCATAAATCATATCGTAATCTAGCGTTAGGATGAAATCGATACTTGTATGCAACAGGATATTAAGAATCAGTGAATCAGAGAATCCCATCCCGGAAGAACCGGAAATCTCGGTAGCCTTTTTCCAATCGACTGATGTTTGATTAACAAGGGTTTTTTGCTCCTCCCTATGGGGAGAAAGATATTCGCAAAAATGGTCAATCGCTTCTTCTTGTTCGAGAAGTCTTTTTTTTAAAAAGGTATCGCAAATTTTGAGCCAGCCAGTCTGGTTTTCAATATCCCTCGCCTTAAATTTCTTTTTGATTTGTTTAATTTCATTATCTGTAAGATAGCTCACCCGAGTGTCAAATTCATAATCGGAATCCTTATTCGCCCTTGCTTCTTCATCTCCTTGACGCTTATTCCTGCGGCCTTTGGCAAGATTTATAGCATGTCGAGAATCTGCACCCAAGGGAACGTCTTTATTATACTCATCAACAAGATCAAAAAGCCCTTCGGTAAAAAAGCGCTTTCTCTGATAGTCCAAAAACTCTGCTTTTGTGGTAATTGTTGTGAAAAATATCACATCTGCAATGGAATCAATTTGTTCAAGGAAAGTACGAACAATTTCGTGATTTGGGTGAAGTTCGTCATAATTTGCAATCAAGATATTAGAATCGATCACAATATCTACTTTTTGTCCTTTATCAAGCATATTACTGAATTGTTTAAAACTGACTCTGTTGCTGGCCATTTTAATCTACCGCTGGATGGTCATTAGATACTGCAATTTTTTTAACAGGAATCACTTGCTCATCTTTTTGATTTTCTTCATTAATCTTGCGAATAACCTCCCCTAATTCCTCAATTTGTTTTTTCGATGGTCTTTGTTTGTTCAGCTTATCCATATGGGCATTGATTTCTTTAAGGCTTGGTCTCTTTTTCATATGCTCCTCCTTCATTCTTCAGTGCTATCTTAGCACTGAAAAACGGTCTCCAACCTCTCGATTTCACAGAATTCCTTTAATGATTCAGCAAAGGCGTCATCCTAATTACTTGCGAGTTTTTCGTTAATTTAGTTAAAGATTCTCTGGTTTCAATAGACTGCGCATATTGTTTCAAAAATTACGGTGCTGTAATCTCGTTTCCTTACTCCTACCATTCCGCTAAGAGATTCGCTGGGAATTACAACGAGATCCGAACTTTCGAATTTCTATACACCATGTAGGGATTGGGTCAGAAGCACCACAGAGCATTGTTTCGGGTCAACCCCCGATTTCTGGGTTTCTCGTTCACTAACCACTCTGTAAGGCTTGGCCTGTTCAATTATGTCGAGTATGGTGTCTTAACAAAGGAATGGGAAATCACAAATATGGAAAAAAATGTACTCGGAACTGATATTAAAACTTGCGGGTGTAATCCTGTGACTGGTTTTTTCCGTGACGGATTTTGCAACACTGGAGAGCAAGATCGCGGTATTCATACTGTTTGCGGAGTCATGACAAATGAATTTCTCCAGTTTTCCAAAGACAGTGGAAATGATCTCATCACACCTCATCCAGAATGGAATTTTCCAGGACTCAAGGCCGGAGATAGGTGGTGTCTCTGTGCGGGAAGATGGCTGGAGGCCTATCAAAAGAATTGCGCTTGCCCCGTGGTTCTTGAATCAACTCATGAAGAAACATTAGCGATGATCGATTTATCAATCCTAAAAAAGTATCGCTTCATTGAAAAATAAATTATTAGCAGTCTTTCTGGTGGTTGGGATCTTATCAGGCCAGAAAAGTTACGGTGAAACAAGAAGCGAATTTCGCTGGAAGAAACGAATTATCGAATGCCAACCTCATTTTTTAGATAAGCAAATCCTACTTCTTACGAGTGAATTCTTAGAGGAGTTTAAGCTAAAAATTCTTCCCAATTCTAAGCTTAAAAAAACTTGTCGCCTTATCGGTCTAGATGGTGGCGTTAAAAACAAAACAAATAATCTCTATACTGAAGACCAACTAGCAAGGCTCATTAATGCTATGCCAATGCGAAAGCGTGAACTAAAAACTATTTCTTCGAATAAATAAAAGTTTTTAAGTCTATCTGGTTGTTTGAGTATCGTTTAAAGCTTTCAATAAAATGACTCTCGCCGGGGATCTCCTGTGGGACGAGGCCTAGGGCCTTGAATTTTTGATGCACAGGATCTTCTACTCCAGCCTTCACAAAATCTTCGAATAAAACCAAACCTCTTTGAGAAGATAGCCTCGAGACATATTGCTCAATGTCTGCAGGTGCATAGGTTCCTGTAATAAGAATTCCTGCTAAATTTTTCTCTTTTAACGAGGAAAAAAGCTCATCTACATGGATTGTATTATTGAAATCTTTTGGATGCAAAAAGACGACTTTAGACAAAAAATCACCTCTCGGACCCTGCCAAGTCATCTCTAAAACAAGAGGAGTTCTATAAGAAGAGCGCTTTTCCCATTTCTCCCAATACTCAATAGGAAACGAAAATGTCTCTCGCTGCTGCTCTATTTTACCAGTGAAGCCATCTTGTAAAATTTTGATTTGCATTGTAGGGTGGAGGCTTTTTATTCGCCTCTTGAGTTCAAAAATAACTTCCCCAGGTCCGGCGCCCCAACCTGTAAGTGTATCGACCAAGTGAATTTCATCGACAAAAGGAAAATCAACTAGCGGTCTAAAGATATCGGGACCAGAACCTAGGGATAAGACTGCAGAGTTCTCTTGCAACGATTTTATTGTATTTAAACGCTCAGAGCTTGAGGCCCTCAGTAATGATACTGAATGCAAATCATAGGATCGCGCAGCTGTTTCTAGTTGCTTTTGAACTGCAAACCAATCGTCACAATCGTAAATGGGAAGATTGGTCGCATAGAGAGAGGGACATATGAGAAATAGGCACAAAATGAAATTCATTGGGACTCTCTATAATAGAGAGTGAAAACGGTCAACGTAGCCTCAAAAATTTGCTTTACAGAGATACCCTGTTCCCTAAAACTGAAACAAATAAAACCCGACCCAAGAGCCTGAAGGTCTTTTTGAAACTCTCCCAAATTATCGCCGTTGTTGCTCTCTTTAGTTTATTAAATTCCGAATCTTACGCCTCTATCCGCTCGAAACCTTTCAGCTGGCCAGAGAGCGGAAGGTTCAAAGAAGCTGCCAAAAGTGCCTGGGAACTGGACCAATTTCAGGTTCCATTTGTCGCCGGAATTCTTAGTATTATTTTTCTAGATGGCGAAGTTTCTAGAAAGGCCACCCAAGAGGGTTACCTTTTTCAGAACCAAGAAAATGCTCAGCAGTGGAGCGATACCATGCTGCTTTCGCTGCTCCCAATTATGATTTATTCCGGGGCCAGGGCCCAGCAATCTGGTGACTCAAATGAGTTTGTTTTTCGGACTAAACTTTATAGTTTTTTCGTGGCCACGCTGGCCATCGATTTTTTCTTTATTGGTTTGCTCAAGGATTCAACTGGACGGATACGACCCGATGATACTGACCTTAAGAGCCTTCCTTCCGGACACTCTTCAATTTCCGCGGCCCTCTCTAGATTAACTGTGAATAATCTCGACAATTCTTCGATCAAAGACACTCTTCAAGCTAAAATTTTAAAAACCTCTGCGATTACACTGTCAGGACTCGTTGCTTGGGCGAGGGTTGAAGGAAAAAAGCATCATCTTTCTGACGTCCTGCTTGGACATTCTATCGGTGCCTTTGTCAGTGATTTTTTGTTTAAAAGTTTTTTAGTTGACGGTGCTGACTCTCTAGAAACTCAAGTGTATCTTCAACCCCACGAGGCTGGACTCAGTGTGAGCTATGCCTTTTAATCTTTGCATAATTAAGAGGTGCTACTGTGGTTCGAATTTGTAAATTTAGCTTTCTATTTTTTGCTCTATCGTTTTCCCTTTTTGCCCAAGAAGGTCCCATCGATGATGATCTTCAGAAAGATTGGTCAGTTTGGGAAGTTGAGGGAAGAAATTTCATCTCGCCTGTCACGACTCCTGCAGTCTGGATTTTTGCTGCTGGCGCGGCCCTAACGTATGCCATGTATCAAGATAAGTCTGACAATAATAAAATTGGCTTCAATCCAGACTATGATAAGCGCTCAAAACCATGGCGCGAAGTTGGAAATGTTATTGGATGGGGACTTCTGCAATTAGGCTACACGGCCACGCAAATTCCCGGAATTCGGCGGGGGGATAAAGAGGCCCTCAATAACACGGAAATTATGTGGAAATCAACGCTTTATACATCCTTGTCGACGTTCATTTTAAAAATGACTGTTTCGGAGCAAAGGCAAGACAGCGAAGAAAAATTTGAATCTTTTCCTTCAGGTCATGCCTCGGCCGCTTTTGCGTTTGCGACCAACGTTGCTATACGCCATGCATGGTATTGGAATTTTGTGAGTGTGCCTTTAACAGTATTGGCCGCCACTTCGAGAGTTGATGACGATTCTCATTATTGGCATGATGCCGTTTTCGGAGCAACGCTTGGTATGAGCTTTGCTTATGGAATGAACTATTTAGCAGACCGTGGCAGAGTTCCCTTTCTTCTCGGTTTTGAACCGGTAGAAAAAGGTGGCGGAATCACCATGAGCTACAAGTTTTAATTTTTTTTCTAAAAGGCCCTAAAAAACCCTAAAAGACTAAGAGGGTCACGCTGGCCATGATGGTCCAATTCGGCTCATCTCTCACTGTTTCATCTTGTCGAACGATTGAGGCATCTAGAGATGAGTCATCGATGATTGAGTACTGATTTTGAGTCAGGTAATAATAGGCCAGCTCATATTGGAGCGAACTTGATTTGGGTGAATATGTGAGTCCCCCTCGACCACCGAGGTTACGAGTCCTAAACCGGTTGACTGTATTGATTCCCAAATTGTTTTCCTTAAAAGATTTAAATTTGATGGTTTGAATCCCCATGGTTGGACCGAGTGAGCCCCAAAGGTTTCCGTGGTCAAATTCAAAGAGTTTTCTAGAATACAAAACACTGTAATGATTGGTTCGGATACTGGCAGTTCCTTCCACAACTCTTGAATCTGGTGCCACTAAAAGATCTTCACGCTCAGGAAAGTAGGACACATCAATCACGATATCGAGCCTAGAATCTTCATTAATCTCATAGCGAACAATTCCGCCAATCGAGATCCCCAAAAAATCCTTAGTATGCTCTGGTCGATCTGAATGGATACTGAGATAGGGATAACCTACCGAGAACCGAAGTTCTTCAGGCTTTATCCAATTGAGATCCGAAGCAATTGAAGTCTGGGTCCCAAAAATGACCACAGCGAGAATGAAGAAGTATCTAATCATAAAACGCCACCCAGGTTAGGCCAAAAGACTTATTAGGACCGTAAACCGGCATCAATGCCGATTTCATTTCGTCTTCATCTTCAACAAGAAAACTGAATGGATTGAGAATCCGACCCAATGCCTGCAGGATCCAATAGTCGGAATTGATCAACTCCACTGATGTCAGTTCAAGTACATGTCCGATCAGGGCACCATAAATCGGCGTGTGAAAGGTATCCTGAAAACTTGGGGCCTCCGTATAATTTTCAATGAGGACCTCAAAATAAAGACTCGAGAGAAATCCTAACTGAAAGGCATCGCTTCTTGAGTAACCCTTGGCCCGGTAAAACAGATAGACCTGTGCACCGGTCAGGCCATGTCCAAAAAAATTCCAAGTGCTACTATCGCTATCAAATTGAAATTCAAACAATCGATCTTGGTACCCATCCCAGCTTCCTTCATCTTGAATTGTGTCCCACTGAGTGGCGAGATAACCAGTGGTATGGAAGGCAAACATGGTAAGCTGGTCTTTCGCTACATCTTTAGAATTTTTATCCATATCCTGATAAGTGAGACCGTAGGATTGAACAGCTGAGCACAGAAAAAATACGAACAAAATCCTTAATTTTAACATCAAACAGATTTAAAACGAAAACAATAAAAGCTCAACTAAATAGAGAGAGGGGATTACTTATTGCTGAGTCAGTAGCGAATCATAGGAAGTGCTACCGGCAAAATCGGAATTCGTTTTGTGCTCGAAGCACTTTTGAGCATCGGAGCAGCTTTCAGTGGGACAAGAAATAGGAACAACCTTTTTTTCGCCAGTCGTCTCGGACTTGCATTGGGCCAAGCCAAAACAGACCTGGGGGCCGGAACCTCTTACTGATGGACAGCTTTTTGACCACAGAGACCTTCTTCCCGCGTTGCCTAGCCACGCACAGGTCACTTTTTCAACTTGCTCGGGCTCGGACTTCGTTTCTTGGTTTTCTGGTTCCATAGTTTTTTCAGTTGGGGAGCTACTTTTCTCCATAACCTCTAAAAAATTCTTCCTGAGCTGATCTGCGGCATCTACAGCTTGAGTTAATACATAATAATTAAAGACTTTAACGTCGCCCCATTTTTTTTTGAGCGCTTTATAATCACTATAAGATTTCCAAGTTCTTCTATCTACGAACTCTAACTCCGAAATATCATGAATTGCCTTTTGGTATTTTTGGAATGCAACCTGCAATTCTTCAGAGCTCGTCTTTTTCAAAGCATCGGCCAGAGCAGCCTCTTTACTAGACAAGCTTTCTATATAACTCCGTTCTGCCTGCAAAAGGCTATCGCAGAAGACCTTCTTATTGTTAGTGCCAATATGGGTACTCAATTCAGGGCCTCTACATCTTTGCTCTATTCTATCAAGGCCTTTATAAAGCTCACCAAGTTTAGCCTCTGCAAATAGGCCAGCAGAAATTAAAGATCCAAGGAGAAGGCGTATCCAAAGAGCTTTCATTTCCGAAGCCCCTTGATTCGTACTTGGCGACTTAGTTCTTCAGTTAAATTCAGCGTAATTTGTGTGCCTTTTTTTCTTCGAAAACTTTTGGGAAGCAGAGTTTCTGGGAGCTCCAGGGTTTGACCTAAAATATCATCGATATGAACCACCCCTCTTTCCGCAATACGCTCTTTGATTTTACCAATAATCATGTAATTTTCACCGAGCGAGGCCAGTGTGGGGAAATTCCAAAACAAAAGAAGTAGTCCTATCCTTTTCATTCTTCTATAACCCCTCGTTTTAAGGTTTTGGGGTTAAGATAGTTGCCACTCACGATATCCTTAGACCCATAACCAAGCTCAGCAGAGCACTCCGCTGCCTTTTCCTCTCCGCAGTTTTTTAAGCTACAAGTCGCCATGCGAATCATTTCTTTGTTGTCGCTAGATACAGGGGATTTGCAAGCTACGTAGCGAACACATAATTTTACATTTCCAGTTTTTCCACAACTTCCTTCTCCATCAATTTTGAAGCTTGGCATGTCCGGGATATACCTGCAGCTATCATGATTCAAGGCCGTCTTCGGAGAAGGTTTGTCGTCAGAGGGTTTTGGTGACCCACATAGATATTTAATTTGTGTTTGGGGACATTGATTTAAATCTATTTTTAAATCTTTATAGTTGCCTCCGCCTTTTATAATAGACAGCTGGTTTTCAATATCCAATGCGCCCTTACTTGCTGTTTGCTCTTTTTCACAATCTTTCAAAAGAGCAATAGCGGTCTTGTTAAAAGCGGATGTGTTGAATCTCAGATTTTTTTTATTAATCAAGATATCATTCATAATGAGTAACGATGAGTTAGACTTCCCTGTTTTTCCGTTCCAAAAACTTTTTGCCACCTTACTGCGGTTGAGGACTTTAGATTCGCAAAGTTTCTTGGGTTCTGATTCACTTTCTGTTAAATAATCGCAATAATACTGTTGATTTGTTTTTGGACACCGCTGATAAACGTGACCGAAACTTGAGTAATCTCTTATTGCTCTTTTGCAGAACTGCTCTTTGTATCGCCCACTTATAGAACATTCCGCCAAGCATTGTTTGTCGTAACTCACTCCATAAAAACTTGAAATATCACCGGTGGCAAGAAGTCCCGACGCCAGAGACATTTGTTCGATAAAAGAATTCTCAACAAAGAGTGTTTGATCTCTAGTCGATGAGTTCGACGTACCTGAAGCATTTCTATCTTGGTCCCACTTAGCGTTCGCAATTGCATTCACATTTTTTGCCAACTCCGAGACTCTTTCCTTGCAGGCATCACCTTTTACCGCAGCAAATGAGTTTGAAACCGAAAGCGCCATAAATAGAAATGATAAAATGCTTCGCATTAAAAAAAGAATATCTGCTTAGACAAAGCTCATCTTGGTTAGGAAAATTCTGCTCAATCAACAGGGTTAACGACTAGCGAATCCTCAGTCTGGAGCACATGAAGGGATGTCGGACGACAGCAAACTTCACAATCTTCAATAATGATTTGGTCAATATTAGCAGGATCAACTAAGACGGAAACACTCTCCCAGCAAAATGGGCATGTATAGCTGACCTCACGAACCTCGGAGATGGGAAACAAAAAGACCTCACGACTGCTGACTTTATGGCAAAGTCTTGTCTAAGCTTAAGTTTTTATAACAGGAATTATAACCTATGACCTCATCTCCTCAACTTTCAGACAAGCTTCGTCAAAAAGTGTCCGCTTCAGTAGCGCTCTTGGGTCAATCCCTTAAGTCAGAATATGGACCTGAAGTTTACAAGAGTATTGAAACTCTCAGGAAAGAAATGCGAGAAGCGGGAAAAGGCGATTTAGAGGCCACTCAGAAAGCGCTGATTAAGGCAAAGAGGCGTCTCGAAAAGAAAAAAAACCAAGAACTTTATCAAATTGCCCACGGATTCGCGCTAATGTTGGAGTTGATGAACTGTTGCGAAAATGCTTACCGCTCTTTTCGTTATCTGCAAAAGCCGAAAGACTATAAGGCCTCTAAGAATAATTTAACTTATGTCCTTACTGCTCACCCCACCGAGGCCCGCGATCCTCAACTGTTAAATCTTTTACAAAAAATTCAAAAACTTATTCAAAGATCTTTTGAAGATGAGACTTTTGACTGGGAGGCCGACCTTGTTTTTTATCTTCGCTTACTGACGAAGTCTCCCCTTGCTCGGCTGAAAAAACCCGCAGTTGAAGATGAGGCCGCCCATATTTACCAGATCCTTTTCCATCAACCGATTTTTAATTCTTTAATTGAAGAGCAAAATTATGATCTCAAGATCCGAACTTGGGTGGGAGGCGATAAAGATGGCCATCCTTTGGTCAATGCCTCTGTGATGAAAAAGTCTTTGCAACTCTCAAGGCGCAGAATCCTAGAGTGGGTCCATGAAAAACTCAGCGAAACAAATGGACTTTTGCAGGCGACTTCGAGCCTTCAAAGTAGATCTAATTTACAGCAACAACTCAAAGCGCTTCAAGCTGAGCTCTCGGGCTTAAAAGTTTTAAAAGAGGGAGATGGTCGCAGAATTAAGCGCACTCAAAGGCTTAGTGAGCTTTTGAATAAAAAAATTATCGATCAATTTGGTGCCGTACCCTCTTCTTGGCGGCGGTACTTAAGAATCTGGAAACTCTTTCCCGGTTTAGTGATTCCATTGGAGCTACGTGAAGAGGCCAGTGAGATCAAATCGGCGCTAGATAAAAAAAGGTCGCCCATCAGAGATATGCTGCGAACTCTTTCACAAATTTCAAATGGTGGTAGCCCCAATTGGTATGTCCAAGGGTTTGTCATCAGTATGGCCTCAGAAGTGGATGATATTAAAAATGCGTGGAGTTTAGTAGGCAAGGAGCTTAAAAAAGAAAAAATTCCTGTGATCCCTCTTTTTGAAACCCAGCAGGCACTCATGAATGGGGCAAATATTTTAAAAAGTTTTCTCTCCGAGCCTGCCAAGCTCAAAATTTGGCAAACCTCATTTAAAGGCCAATTTGAAATCATGCTTGGTTATTCGGATTCTGGTAAAGAGAGCGGCGCTTTTTTTGCTCGCTACCTCATTGAAAAGGCCGTTTTAAAAATTGATAAGGTGATAAAAAGTTTTAAGCTTGTGCCTATTTTTTTCCATGGCTCTGGAGGAAGCGTGGCCCGTGGTGGCGGGAGTATCCAGGAGCAAATTGCATGGTGGCCAGAATCAATGCTAAGGCACCTGAAAATGACTATCCAGGGAGAGATGATTCAGCGAATTATGAGCTCCAAGGAAATCTTTGAAAATCACAATGCAAGAGTTGTGCATGAAACTCAGACTCGGGCGGCCGCAAAAATTAAAGACCAAACCACTGTTTCAAAGACAGTCAATCAAGCGCTGGAAAACTTTCTCATCAGGACCTCTCAGCTTTATAGTGAACTCATACACCGGGCCGATTTTAGAGAGATGTTAGTAGCGGCGACTCCCTACAGTTTTTTAACCCAGCTCAAACTCGGATCCAGACCAAGCAAGCGGTCAGGACAAGTCAATCTATCTAAGTTAAGGGCAATTCCCTGGAATCTCTGTTGGACTCAGACTCGCTTGCTACTCCCCGTTTGGTATGGAATCGGCCAGGCATTTGCTGAATTGAATCATGAGCAGAAACAGGAGCTCAAAAAGGCCATGCAGGCGAGCCTGATGGCAAAATCTTTCCTCAAAAATCTAGCGTTCTCGTTGGCCAAGGTCGAATTACCAATTGTTGAACTCTATCTCCAAAGACCGACGACAAATCCGAATCTCTTAAAACGCTTTAGCAGAGAGTTTCATCAGCAATACCAACTCACAAAATCCGCATTAGAAGAACTCACAGGTCATGAGGAATTGCTGTATTTTAGGCCATGGTTGCAAGAAAGTATTAATTTGCGCTCTCCAATGATCCATCCTTTGAACCTCATTCAAATCATTGCGATGGAGCGAAAAGACGAGAAAATCCTGAGTGAAACGGTTGTGGGCATAGCTTGCGGTATGATGACGACCGGATAGATGCATTGTTAGACTCTTTGTAAACAAGGATTAGTCATGAATCATTTTGAGCGTTGGAAGGTCAGTCCTTTCCCTAATTTATTTACTCACAAATCCCACGCGGAACTGATCGAAAAATCGGTCAAATTAGGTCAAGGCCAGCTTACTCAAGATGGGGCCCTGGCAGTCAAAACTGGAAAACACACTGGTCGCTCCGCTAAAGACAAATACATTGTCGAAACTGAGAGTACGAAAAAATCAATATGGTGGGAAAATACAATCAATAGACTCTCGTCAGAAAACTTCGAGAAACTATTGGGGACCTTTCAAGATTATCTATCTGGAAAAGAAGAAGTGTTTCATTCTTCTCGTTCAGTTGGTGCTCACGCCCAGTATTATGCCAATGTTGATGTTGTTTCGACCTACCCTCATCATGCTTTATTTTCTGATTATCTTTTTCGCGAGAAAAGGCCTCACTCTGAGCATGATTTCTTAATTCTCCACGCTCCCCATCTCGAATTAGAACCAGAAAAATATGGCCTTCATTCCTCGACGGTCATTGCCACTTGCTTTGATAGAAAAATCACTCTCATTGCGGGTACTGAATACGCGGGTGAGATTAAAAAAAGCATGTTTTGCGTCCTTAATTACATTCTCCCAGAATTTAAAGTGCTGCCCATGCATTCGGGCTGCAGTCAAAATGACAAGGGCGAAAGTTTTGTTTTCTTTGGTTTGTCCGGTACTGGCAAAACGACGCTTAGCACAGATGAGGATACTTACCTAGTAGGTGATGACGAACATGGAATAGACGACAAAGGTGTTTTTAATTTTGAAGGCGGTTGCTATGCCAAAACATTTGAACTTAGCGCCAAAGGTGAGCCAGATATTTACGCGGCCTCTAATCGCTTTGGTGGTTTGCTGGAAAATGTTGTTCTAAATGAAGAGCGAAAACCGCAGTTTGCCGATAAATCTATTAGCGAGAACGGTCGTTCAAGCTATCCACTCACTTTCATTGAGAGGCGCATTGAAGATTCTAGAAGTGCCCTACCTAAACATCTCTTTTTTCTCACGGCCGACGCCTTTGGAGTTTTACCCCCGGTCTCAAAACTCACCCAGCAACAGGCCATGTTTTATTTTGTTTTGGGATATACGGCAAAACTAGCGGGGACGGAAATCGGCGTCCAATCCCCTCAAGCAACGTTTTCTGCCTGCTTTGGGGCGCCGTTTATGATGAGACATCCTAGTTGCTACGCCAATCTTCTTGGGGATTATCTGGCAAATCATAATATAAATGTTTGGCTCATCAATACTGGATGGACCGCAGGACCTTACGGAAAGGGACACCGATTTCCACTTGAAACTACACGAGCTATCATCCGTGCGATTCAGACCGGCAAATTGGAAGACGGCAAATTTCAAAAAGAAGATATTTTCGGATTAGAAATACCTGCCAGCGTTCCCGGAGTGAAATCAGAAATGTTGTCACCCTGGAAGACTTGGAGCGATCGAACCGCATACGATAAACAAGCAAATCAACTTGCCCAATCGTTTAAAGAACAAATGAACAAATTTGAGACATCTCCTTCAAGCTCCCCTCAATTGTAATAATTTCTCAGATATCAGACCCAAAATTGTCGATCGACAGTGTTTGCCCTAAACCTGTTGATCAATTCAACAGATGAGGTTTGGGATGAAATTATTGAGTCAGCTATTTGCAGTTCTTTTTCTGTGCTTTGCTTTTACGGCCAAAGGCTTTAGTGGGGAATTTGGAGGAGATCCAAAGATTGAAGAAGAAAAAAGCTATGTTCACATTGAGTACTACTCTGGTAACCGCAGCTATATTTCAGGACGTGATGGAGCGGGAAGCAACAATGCCAAGTGGTTTGTTTCTCAACTTCAAGAAGGAGATGAGAAAGAGACAGTCAGCCAATTGCTTGAGTTTATCAAAACAGTAAACGACTCGGAAAAAATTCAAGGACGACTTGAAGAAATCAAAACGCTTACGAAGGCAGAACACGCTGTTCTTTCCTTAATCTACCGAGATGGACTCAACAGACTGACTTTGAGAGCGAGAGTCATCGCTCCGACACAATATACTGAGGGCCTTGTCCAAGAACCTTCGAATTCTCAAATCTTTTTTGAGGAACTCGAGCGGCTGACTTATGAGCCAAACGCACTGCAACAGAATTCAAGCTCTGAAAAAAGACTCGGAATCAAGACGTTTCTTAAGCGCAATGCCTATAAAAATGCTCTAAGGAAACTAACTTCTGAAAAAAGTCTTATCGGAGAACTCGATGATTTCCTGGATGGATTCTCTGATTCGGCCAGACTTGAAGAGGCCCTTGAATCGCTATACTAAATTAGTCTTTTTTTCCTAGAGTTGCTCCCTGTTCAGGCCCGCGATACACTGGTCTGAGCCAAGGGAGCAATGATGAACGCTTTTACTAATATTTGTTTTACCTTTACCGCTTTATTTTTTTTCTTTTATAGCGGCACCACAAAATCAGCGGTGCCTTCTGGTTCTGTGGCCATGTTTCAAGTTGAGCTTGAGCAGCAGGGGATTGTATTTGATACTGCTAAACCTTCGGTAAGCGTTTTGCAGTTAGAGAGCGGTCAATGGAAAAGTAGTGGCCGAAATTTGTGGAAGAGATCGGGTGATGAAAAATCCTGGACTGCCGATTGGTCCCCTTCAAAGATGACTCTATGGATTTCCCAAGTTGATAAATCGGATGGAAGAGCGAGCTTTGAGTCCTATCAACTTAAGAAAAATGAATATGATGTTTTGTTTGTCGACAAGCGGCTTTCATGCCGATTTCGTGATGGCGATGCAGGAGTGAGAGAAGAAAATATCTACTGCCACCGAGCAAGTGTTTCACAATGCGCTGGTCTGCTCAGTAAATACAAACAAGATTCTAGCCAAGATATTTTGGAAAAAGAGAACTGGAGTGGGGCCGACGAGCTTCCGAGTGCCATTGAAAGTGCAGAATTAAAAAGCTGGCTCAATTCTCAAAAAAATCAAGTCAAAAAGCTTCTGGGCGGGCACCCCGTTGAAATGGGAGAGGCCTCCAAAGGAAAAGCGCTCACCCTTTCTCCTTCGACTCTTTGCTCGGATTTTCAAATGAAAAAGTCCAATACAAATTGGGTAGATATCCTAACGGAAACCAAGCTGCTCTAGATTTTTGTCTTAAAACTTAGAGCACTTATCATCATCTGAGCTGAAGAGTCCTCCTGCACTTTTGACTAAATTCATCATCGGCGCAAAAGTGTTTTCAGTTAGTGCCTGCATCGCACTAATGTCTGGTTTTTCAATCGTGCCTGTGATTTTTTGAACAAAATGAGGGCAACCCTTGTCATTGAGTGGTGCAACGCTTAACCGAATTTGTTTCTCGCCTACCAGCTCTACGGTTCCTTTAATCTTTATGAGATGATTTTCAGTTTTAATCGAAGCTTTCTGAAGTTCAACAACTCCTGTCTTAATATTAGCAGCGATATCTGTTTTTTCGATCTGTGTGGTTCCCGACAGGGCCGATGGGACCGTGTTTCCTAAATTCCAACCTTTGCTGGCCACTAATCCTAAAGGACCCAAAGCAAAAAAGCTGGCCACGTCCAAAAAACTAAAATAGTTGCTGCGAATGTAGTGATCCAATAAACCGTCTAAGTTAAAACCCTTCACTGAGACTTCGCCGCTCGTTAACTCAACATCACCATTGAGCTGCGAAAGATCGCCATCAAAAGGTATAATGAGATCTCCGCGACCTTGAAGCTCTCCTTTTTGTGAAAAAACCTGATTTTTTTTACCGAGTGAAGTGAGCAATTGACCAAGATTTAGCCGTTCAAGAACGAAGTCAAAGTCGGCCTTTTTGAAATTTTCATCGAGTTCACCATGCCCTTTGAAACTAAAGTTGGGTTGTGCAGATGAGAGTTCAATATCGAAGGCCTTGTCTCCGTCAAAATCGAGTTTTAAAGAATTTTCGTGGAAAACCACGTCCCCCCATTTCATTTTCTGAAGTTCAAGATCAAGCGACTGAACTCCAACTTTTGCATTCTTTGATTCAGGAATTGTCACTTGAGAGAACTCAAGATCTGCCCCTTTCGTGTTAGAATCGTCACTTTCGGCAGACCCGATTTCCGATGAACCATCTTTAATGATGGTGACGTCATTCTTTGTTCCCTTTTTATCGACAGATTTAATGCGTCCCAGTCGCATACCAATATCTTCAATGGAAAACTCACCGTAGTTCAAAGATTTGGCGAAAAATTCAATTTTAGAAATATCAGGAAGACCTCCACTTTTGAGAGGAAAGACTAAACGATCAAACTCTCCCGAAAAGGCCTCGGTGGAGAAAGGTTTATATTGAAAAGAGGCAAGATTGAGCAGACCTTTTGTCAAAATCACAGGGCTGCCGTCCTCGGGAATGGTCAGAATAAAAGAGCTAGTTCCAGAAACGTCGGGTTTATCGGCCTTGAGCTCAATTGAAATCTTTTTGTCCTTGGTCTCTGCAGAAAAAGAAGCACTAGATAGTTCTTCCTGCCCGATGTTTCCAGATGGAATTTTAATCAGAAGCTTACTTATCAGTGAGCGTGAGAGATCCTCGTTATTAATCACAATAGACTGTCCCTCTATTGAGGTATTATTTAGCGCAACAGATTCTGCATCTAGATTAAAAGACGCAATACCAATTTTACCTATTCGCAAATGAGTAAATAATGGTCCCTTTTCATTGCTTTTAGGTTCATCTTTCCCTTCACTCTTTAAGACTGTAACCCCAAGGTCCTTAATGGAGATCTCAGAAAAGTTTAATTCTTTATCCAAAATTTTTCGAGGTTCTGCGCTGATAAACACATCTTTTGCAGAGATTTTGGCCGCTCCTGAAAAGATTAATTTAAGATTTTCTGCCCTAACGACACTTTCTTCAAAGAGATTGAGCTCTAAGGTTCCATTTAGCTCGGACTCCATGGCCATCACGCTTTCTGGAATAACTGGCCTTAAAGTTTTAAGTGGCAGCTCAATGGGAAACACCAAGAAAACGAGAACCAAACCAACAATAAGAGCGACCAGACTTAAAAGCGTGGCAAAAAAAACGAGTCCTATTTTTTTCACTTACCTATCTCCTTAGTTTCTTTTCCATACCGTTGATGACTTTACAGGTCGCAGGGACAACGATTTATTAATTTCGGAGGTCTTCATGCAACTCAAAGAAATTAGTCCTAGTTCTATTGGAATCGGGCTCATTATTGGCGTAATAATGACCGCTGCCAATGTTTATCTTGGCCTCCGGGTCGGAATGACCGTTTCGGCTTCCATACCTGCGGCCGTGTTGGCCATCGGTATCTATAAAGGTTTACTCAAAAAAGGCACTATTTTAGAAGTAAATATAGTGCAAACTTTGGCCAGTGCTGGCGAAAGCCTGGCCGCGGGAATCATTTTCACTCTCCCGGCACTGGTTATTTTACAAGTTTGGACTGACTTTGATTTCTGGTACACCTCCCTCATTGCTATTGCGGGTGGCCTGCTTGGAGTCTGCTTTATGGTGCCGCTCAGAAAGGCACTCATTGTCGAAGAAAAAAACTTAATTTATCCCGAAGGTGTGGCCTGTGCTTCAGTTTTAAAAGCTGGAGAAATCGAGGGAACGTCTGGACTGAAAATTATTTTAGGCGGATTAGGTCTTGGGGCCATCTATAAATTTGTTCAATCGGGTGCGCGCTTTATTTTAGGTAGCTTAGATGGAGCAACACAGATAGCAGGACGGCTTTTCTACTTTGGGTGCGATCTTTCTCCCGCACTTTTGTCTGTGGGCTATATCGTAAGGCTCCCCATTGCATCGCTTATATTTTTGGGCGGGGTTTTGGGATTTTGTATCATTTTGCCAATCCTTTCAGTCAGTGAAAATTTAGCTCTTGCAGAAAATTTCACAGAAGCGGCCATGACTATCTGGAGTCAAAAGATTCGCTATGTCGGCGTTGGTGCGATGATCTGTGGTGGAATATGGTCAATCTTTTCTGTGAGACAAGGAATTTCAAAAGGTGTTTCGGGTCTCATGGAAGGACTTCAGGGTCGTGACGTCAAAAAACTCTCTCGCACTGAACGAGATATTGGATTAGTTCCATTAGCGACTATTCTCATAGGATGCTTTTTTCTGATGCTGTGGATTTACAACAGTATTATCCAGTCGTTTGGAATTGCACTTATGACGACCGTTTTGATGGTGATTTGTTCCTTTTTCTTCGTGGCCGTTTCTAGCTACATCGTGGGCCTTGTCGGAAGTTCTAACAATCCAGTTTCTGGCATGACCATCAGTGCTTTATTGGTTACATCTGCGCTCTTTTTTGTTCTTGGTGAATCAGGTGAATCTGCAATCTTTTCAACCCTTGGAGTCGCGGCCATTGTGTGTTGCGCGGCCTGTACCGCTGGCGATTGCTCCCAAGATTTAAAAACCGGCCAGCTTGTCGGCGCCTCTCCCAGAGCGCAACAGATTGTTCAAATCATTGGAGTCATCATCCCGGCGTTTGTTTTAGCGCCCGTCCTTTCTCTTTTGCACTCATCGTATACCTTGGGCTCACCTGAACTTCCGGCCCCTCAAGCCGGACTCTTTGCCTCTCTTACTGAAGGAATTTTTGGCGACGGCCAGCTACCTCTTTCGATGATTTTGACCGGTTTTTTAATCGGCGCTGCTGTCATTTTGTTTGATCTTCTTGTTTTGGCCAAACGAAATAAATTCCGGCTGCATCTTATGCCAATGGCGGTTGGAATCTATCTACCGCTATCATTATCAACTCCAATTTTTATCGGAGGACTTATCCGACATTTTGTTGAGAAATGGCAGAGTCGCAATCGTCGGGCCAATGAAGGGGAAGATCAGGGAGTCCTTTTGAGTTCTGGTCTCATTGCCGGGGAAGCAATCATGGGAATCTTCTTAGCTCTTCTGATTTATTTCGAAATTTCTGTGGAGCCAGGACTACCATCTTGGTGGCCCATTACTATTTTCTCAATCCTGGCCTTTTTAGGAGTTTGCTTTGCCTTTTGGAAAACTAAAAAAGTAAACGGCTAAATAAACTCTAATCGGGCATCGGATGGACGACCTCGAAAATAATACACCCACCGATATCCCAACTCGCGCAATGTCTTGGAAGCGAGTTGGGGATCCCGGTCTCCTCTTTTCAAAGAAAAGATCACGACATTCTCAGTGGGACCTATTTTGAGATGTTGAAAATCAGAGAAAAAGTTCTCTGGATCATAGCTTAGGTGTTCTACTGACGAGAGTTTTTTCCCAAAGCAAAGCTTTTTACTGTTGAGTCCAATAAAGGTAAAGTTGAGCGGTGTCTTTAACCGCTGAGCAAATATTTCTCGAGAAATTTCGTAATTCAATTTTTTCCCTCGTTGGGTCTTTTTTGGTTCTATGCCAATCGTGTAGCTTGGTAAAGCTGACTCCAGTGCTCCAAAAAAAGTATCAAAGCAATGTGAAAATGCAGATTCAATCGCAAGTGCCCCAAATGCGTCAGTGTTTGCGGGCCAATGAGGAACCATTTTCATCACTCGAAGCTAAGGAAAAACTTCACTTTCGACTACAATTGCTATTTTCCTCGAAAGGACAGGTAGAGAGATCTCAGATGAAAACAGTCGGGGCAAAAATCCCTATCCCTAAAAAGCTTCTCAGTTGCTTAGAAGAAACTTTGCAATCGATTAGCCTTCCTAAATATGGGGAAATCGAACATTCAGCGGTTTTTATTCAAGAATTGATTCTAAAGCGGAAATAAGCAGGAATAAAAAAGAGGGCCTTAAAAAGGCCCTCTTTACAAGCATTTAAAACTTTCAGGCTAGCCTTAGGCTTTTTTTGCTTTCCGACGAGTCGCTTTTTTCTTAGCGGTTTTCTTCTTCGTCGCTTTCTTAGTGGCCTTTTTCTTCGCTTTTTTGCGAGTGGCCTTCTTTTTAGCAACTTTTTTCTTCGCTTTCTTGCGAGTTGCTTTCTTCTTAGCGACTTTTTTCTTCGTCGCTTTCTTTTTAGCAGCCTTTTTCTTGGTTGCTTTCTTAGCGACTTTTTTCTTAGTCGCCTTCTTTTTAGCCGTTTTTTTCTTGGCTGTCTTTTTCTTTGCCGTCTTTTTCTTAGTGGCCATAAACTTCCTCCCAGAAAACATTTTCACTAAGTATATAAAAAAGGATAAACACAAATTTATTTTTACGCAAACAAAAAATAGTCACCTTAACTCTGAAGTAAATCGTTACTTTTTTTTAAAAATTTTAAAATTTATTTTTTAAAGTTCGAATAGAAAAAGAAACAAGACATTATCCAGTAGGTCTTTTCAAATTTTAAATATCAAAAAGCTCAAAACTTAATACACATTTTTCGATGTTTTATTTTCAATTTTTTATCGTTGGACAGGAAAAAAAGACCTACTTAGTAAAAAAAAAGACCTCATTTTAGAGGTCTTTTTTTGCTTTTTCCTAAAAAGAAGGAAGTTTTTTAGCTTTCAAAGTGGAATTTAATCTTTTTATTTTTCAAATCTAAGTTCACTTTTCCACCATTTTCTAATTTTCCGAACAAAATCTCATTTGAAAGTGGTCGCCTTATATGTTCATCAATGAATCTTCGAATCGGTCTGGCACCCATCTTTTCGTCCATTCCTTCTTTAGCGATCCAAGAAATAAGCGACCGGGAAACCTCAAGTTCAATCTTTTTATCTAAAAGCTGACCTTCTAGTTCGATCAAAAACTTCTCTACGATGCTTTCAATTTGTTCTAGCTCTAAACGATTAAAGTGGACGATAGAATCCAGTCTGTTTCGAAATTCAGGTGAGAAAAACTGCTTAAGTGCTCTATCTCTTTTTCCAGCAGTCTCGCTAGATGTCTTCCCAAGTCCAATAGAGCCAGCATCAAGTTGTACCGCTCCCACGTTACTGGTCATAATAAGAACAGTATTTCTAAAATCCGTTGTTCGCCCATTAGAGTCGGTGAGTTTTCCATGGTCCATGACTTGCAAAAGGATATTATAAATATCGACATGGGCCTTTTCAATTTCATCTAATAAAACAACAGTGTGAGGGTTCTTATTAACTGCTTCGGTAAGAACTCCGCCCTGTTCATGTCCAACGTAACCAGGAGGAGCTCCAATCAACTTGCTCACACTATGCTTCTCCATATACTCACTCATATCAAAGCGCTCAAAATGGATCCCCATCAAAGAGGAGAGCTGTCTAGCGAGCTCGGTTTTACCAACACCGGTCGGCCCCACAAAGAGAAAGTTAGCGATTGGTCTTTCCATCGGTCCGAGCCCTGAGCGCGACATGATGATCGCATTCACAACCTTTTCAACCGCTTGATCTTGACCAAAGATCATAAGCTTAAGGTCTCGGCCAAATATCGAAGTCTATCCCGCTCTCGTACCGATAAAGACTTTTCAGGAATTCTTGCCATTTGCGCGACAATCTTCTCGATATCTTCGGATCGAACTTCTTGGTAACGATCTTTTTCTATGAGGGTTTCATTGATATCTGGTCGCTCCTCTTTATCAACTCCCGCGGTGGCATAGGCCTCTATCTTATGGGGCTTATGGGGAGTTTCGACTCCCTTGTTTCTCAGTTCGGTTTTTTGACCTTCTATTGCCAGATAAGAACCAACTTCATCGATGACATCAATTGCCTTATCGGGAAGCTTTCTTTGGTTAATATGTTTTTGTGCGAGTTCAGCGGCTAGCCGAATAATAGGGAGCGGATATCGAACCTTATGATGATCTTCAAACCGACCTTTGATACCTTCTAAAATCGAGACCGTATCTTCTAAGGAAGGTTCCAACACGTCTACTTTTTGAAACCTTCGAGTGAGGGCCTGATCTTTTTCAAAGAACTTCCGAAATTCATCAAAAGTCGTACTTCCCATACAACGAAGGCCGCCGTGTCCGAGCGCCGGTTTTAATAAGTTGGATGCATCTAAACTTCCGCCGCTAGTAGACCCTGCACCGATAATGGTATGGATTTCATCGATAAAGAGAATGGAGCCCCCTGTTTCATTTTTTTTATCCAAGGCCTTAAGAACGAGCTTCAAGCGTTCTTCAAAATCTCCTCTAAATTTCGTTCCTGCCAGCAAAGAGGCCATGTCTAAAGAGTAAATCGTCGTCCTCGCAAGAGATTTAGGAACTCTTCCTTCTTCAATAAACTGAGCGAGCCCTTCAGCGATAGCAGTTTTCCCCACTCCGGCATCTCCCACGAGCAAAGGATTGTTTTTGCGTCTACGGCATAGAATCTGAATAATACGTTTAATTTCTGCATCTCTCCCCACAATGGGATCTAATTGATTCAACTTTGCTTTTTTATTGAGATTAACAGTGTATTCACCTAATGCTTTTTCTAAGGGATTTTCTTTTTTTAAAGGATCTACTTTTGCACTTGAGCTCTCTTGGGCAAATTCCCCACTCTGCTCTCCGTCCTCACTTTGGTGGGCAATTTTCTCTACGATATCGATCCGAGAAATATTTTGTTTTTTCAAAAAATAGACTGCATGGCTCTCTTTCTCGCTGAAAAGAGAAACTAGGATATTCAGGGCCTTAATTGATTTTTTACCAGACGATTGAACATGCAATGCGGCCCTCTGAATCACTCTTTGCAGAGCAAGACCAATTTCTGGTTGATAGCGAATTCCATTTTCTTTGGCCAAATCTCGCAGCTGATCGTTTACGAATTGTTTTTTGCCCAACTCTTGAATTTGTTCTTGATTTAAAATACTAAAATTTGATTCTTCATCAAGATAATCCTCAAGTTGTTCGGTCAACTTAGAGGTATCGGCATGACATTTCCTTAAAACCTCCAAAACAGTCTTCTCTTCTAGCATGGCGAGAAGAACACTCTCGAGGGATAGAAATTCGTGCGAACGTTTATTGGCCAACCGAATCGCTTTATTGAGAATGAGTTCTAAATCTTGTCCTATCATAATTCCCTCTTGTTAGAACTTTAAAGTCGAGCCTAAAGATGGGCCCGTGTTTATCAATCGCAAGGTTCAATGCTGCATTTTAAAGGATGTCCCTTTTCTCGAGCATACCGTCCCACTTTACTCGCCTTTGTTTCTGCAACTTCAAAGCTATAAATCCCGCAAATTCCAACACCTTCATGGTGAACCTTCCACATAATTTCCTGGGCCTCAGGATAAGACTTTTGAAAAAACTGCTGCAAAACTTCAATCACAAACTCCATGGTTGTGTAGTCGTCATTATGCAGGAGAACTTTGTATTTACTGGGGGGCCTTACCTCTTGTTGTGTGGTGGTGAGGACGCTGTCTTCAGAGTCATTTTCTTCATTGGTCATATTTTAATATTTTATCAGGACTAAGAAGAGAGGTGAAGCTTTACCAAGCTTTAGGCAAACGGGATGGAAGAAGAACCGGCCCAGATGAGCTGAACCGGTTTGAGAGACAAGAAATTTAGGAATCGGAAGTATTAATATTAAGACCTTTAAACTTATCGGCCAGTGTGGCAGTTTTCACTTCATTGCGACCGTATTGAGAGACGTCACCTTTCTGATTAACCGCTTTAATGGATAGAGCGATTTTTTTGGCCTGCTTATCAATGCTGATAACCATGGCCTTAACCTTATCCCCTTTATTGATGACATCAGTTGGTTTTTCCACTCTATCTTCTGAAAGCTCAGAAATATGAATGAGACCCTCAATTCCAGTCTCTAATTCAACGAAGCCACCAAATTCCGTCACCCGAACGACCTCTCCTTCGACAACATTGCCGACAGGAAGTCTCTCCTCAATTTTATTCCAAGGATCTTCTTCCATTTGCTTGATTCCCAAACAAAATTTTTGATTTTCCTTATCAACCTGAATGACTTTTGCCTTGATTTTGTCGCCGACTGAGAAATCTGTATGTAAATCGATATTTTTCCTTGTCCAAGAAATATCACTCACATGAACAAGAGCATCTAGCTCTTCTCCGAGATCTAAAAACAAACCAAAATCAACAATAGATTTAATAGTTCCTTCGACCTCTTTTCCAATAGGATAGCTTTCTTCCAAAGCATCCCAAGGGTTCTCCAATAATTGCTTGATTCCCAAAGAAATTCGCTTGTTTTCAGTATCAATTTCGAGAACCACGGCCTCGACTTGCTCGCCGATATTAAACTGTTTTACGGGCTGCTTTTTATTCGTCCAGCTCATTTCAGAAACATGAATTAATCCTTCAATTCCGTCATCAAGCTCCACAAAAACCCCGTAGTCTTTGATAGAAACAACTTCTCCCGTCATTTTAGTTCCGGGAATATAGAGCTGATCTGCATTTTCCCACGGGTTAGGCTGAACTTGCTTAAGACCGAGAGAAACTCTTTCTTTTTCTGAATCAAATTTTAGAATCTTAACATTGATTTCATCACCGACACCGAGGAGATTATTGGGATGTTTGACCCTTCCCCATGACATATCGGTAATGTGAAGAAGACCATCAACTCCGCCCAAATCGATAAAGGCACCATAATCGGTAATATTTTTTACAATTCCCTTAACAATCATTCCTTCTTGAATGGCCGTCAGGGTTTCATCACGCAATTTTCCACGTTCCTCAGACAAAATCGCACGTCTAGAGAGCACAATATTGCCGCGTTTTTTATTAAACTTAATAACCTTGAATTCCATCTTCTTACCGATATAGCGGTCCAAATTTTTGGTTGGCCGAATATCAATTTGAGAACCAGGCAAAAAGGCCTTAACACCGATGTCCACAGAAAGACCGCCTTTGACTTTGGCAATCACAGTCCCTTGGACTGGTTCGCCTTTGTCGCAAGCTTCTGAAATACGGTCCCAAGCGCGGAGGATTTCCGCTTTATCTTTAGAGAGAACAAGGTTTCCTAGATTAGATTCAAGACGATCGAGATAGACATCAATTTCATCACCAACGGCCACTTTCAGGGTTCCATCATAGTTCCGAAATTCTCTAGCAAAAACGAGTCCCTCTTGTTTATAGCCGATATCGACAGTTACAAACTCATCAGAAATCGAGACGACTTTTCCTTTGTAGACCTCACCCTCTGAAAACGAAGGTCCGTCACTACTGTCAAGCAGCTCTTGAAACTCACTTTTTTGAGCTTCATCTTGTTCCGCCTGCTCATGACCAACTACCTCATATTCCTCGGCCCATTTAGGGATTACCGTAGACTCCATAGACACTTACCACCTTTATAACAAGATTGTTCCACCTACTGGCAGATCGGCCTCGCGTAGAGACAGAGCTAACTTATAGAAAATGGGTACAGGGGTGTCAATTCGAGTATTCTATTAACTCGCCTCTGACATGACCGATTTTTACTTTTGCCTCGAAACGATAGAGCACATGTGAGGGAGTTATACTTAGCCAAAATAAAATTTTACCTTTTCGAACGAGATCGCCGCTGTAGCGGGTAATGGCCTCTATCTTCCAGCTTTTTTTGGACTTTCCCATGACTCGAATGACTTCTTGTCCCAAGACTTTAAACTCCAAATTCCACAGTTTCTCCCGGGTGACAATCGGGAAGCTACCACTAAGTCCGTCTTGTAGAGGCAGAGACCTTAAAAAGAAAAGCGAGGAAAATGAATCTTGGAAATAATGGGGAATAGGAACGTCGACCTTCTTGGTTGTTTTCTCACCATTTTTCAATTTCTTATAGCGAAAATAAGATAAATGCTTCTCTCTATCGTAGAATTGGTAGTCATCAATATCTTTTTTGCTCTCTCTCTGAATCAAAGAATACTTTGTAGGAAGAAATTCTTCTTGAGAGACAAAACTCTCAACCACATCATTAATCTCGTAGATATAGCGGTAAAAAGGCGCGGACTTAAAAAGGGCCCAAAAATGAAAGTGCTTTTTATCCTGAAGCTCCACTGGCGGAAGCACTTTCATTTTAATCTTACCCACTGGAATTTTGAGATAGATGATTGAATAAGTCGACTCATCTCCAGTCGTAAAACCAGGAGATACTGTTTTCCATAGAACCGGTGTTGCCTTCTTTTTCGCCAATTTAACAGGTTTAGCCTTCTCAGGAGGGGGCGGTGTAGGGGAAGCGAAAGGTTTTTTCTTTGAAACCGTGGGCGATTTCTCCGGAATTTCTTTGGTTTGAAATTTTTCTTGAAATTCTTCCTTTTCTTGAAATTCTTCTACCATACGGGTGTAGTTTTTTTCTGATTGTTTTCGAATTCCCTTTTCATCTTTCCAAGCGCAGCCGCTGACAAAGAGAAAAAAACCGACAAATAAGCTAAGACTGAAATTTTTCATACAACCTAAAAAGTGTCTGAAAGTGAGACTCAAAGATATTGAAGCCTGTTTCCAGAGAAATATCTACTCTCAGAACATAGATATTTTGATAAAAAAGAAAACGGCGCATTTTTTCAGCATCCTTCTCGGTAGTGATTAAAATGGCCTTTTCTTTTTCAGAGCTCTCGTAGAGTCGCTTAAGCTCATTTTCTTGATATTTATGATGGTCAGGAAATGTTTGGGTATCGACTAATATCGCGCCTAGGTTCTTTAGAGTCTCAAAAAAAGCCGAGGGAGAGGCCAGTCCCGCAAAAGCGATCACTCTTTTTTCTTTGAGATCAGAGATTTTCAAAACCTTTTGACCATCCAAAGAAATCAACTCCGTCGGCCGGTAGGTCATATCAACTAATGACACTCCGTAAGACGTATAAGGGGCGAGCTTTTGACGTAGCTCTTTTTTCTGCTGTTCTGTTGCCAAATCGGCCCGCGAGAGAAAAATAAAATCCGCATAGCGAAGTGTTTGAAGCGGTTCTCTCAAAGTTCCTATAGGCAGCGGAATCAGTTTTCTTCCTTGAGAGCGAGCGTCAAATAAAACAATTTCACAGTCTCTAAAAATGCGAAGATGCTGCAGACCATCGTCTAGTAAAACGACATCCGGCTGAAGTTGGGGGGCATAAGTAAAAAAATTCTCAACTCGATCCTTCCCTACAATCACCGCGGCCTTGGGCGCCTTTTTTGCGATCAGAGCGGGCTCATCACCATATTCAAGAGGCCCAGGTCTAAACCTTTGTTCTCCCTGCAGCAATCCTTTGCTATTTTCCAGCTCACTTTTATAGCCTCTTGAGAGTACGACAACCCTCTTACCCATCCGCTCGAAAAGATTTGCCAGCCAGATCACAGTCGGAGATTTTCCCGTTCCGCCCATGGAAAGATTTCCCACGCTCACAACTGGCACGCCTAAATGAATTTGGCGTCGCTTGCCATAGAGATAGGAATTTCTGCGCGCCTTCATAAAAAATTGATAAGGCCATGATAAGGGGGAGAGTGCTTTAAAAAAATCGCTCATGTTGATCTTTAAGTATGCCTAGACCCAATGACCTTGGCCATGTAAGTACCAATGTCTTTAAGGTCTCCTTCGACCCGCCCACTCCCGGACTCGAGAAGTTCTTGGCAACGTTTGTATTGCTCTTTTTCATTCCACCAAGTTTCTGTAACCGCCAATAAATTTTCAAAAGTAAGATTAGGTCCAACTAATTCGGGAAAAACTTTTTTTTCCCACACGATATTGGCCAGCGAATATGGACCTCGATAAGACACGAAAGCCCTGTAGGCCCAGTCATTAAGCTCACTGAGCTCATAGCAAACAATTGTTGGAACCTTAAAAAGTGCGGTGGCCAGAGTGACAGTTCCACTCGCGGCAAAGGCCAGATGAGATTGAGAGAGAAGCTCAGGCAAGGCCTCACTTGGCCAAACCTGAATTTTAAAATCTCTCAGAAAATACCGATAAAGACCTTCATCTATCTGAGGCACTTTCAAAAGGTGAAAAGTCAGGTTGGGATTTTTTTTCAACAGCTGCGGAATAAGTTTTTGGAAATAAGGAAGAATTCGCGAAATCTCTGATTTTCTAGAACCTGGTAGTAGCGCAATATGCCCATGACCGTGAACCAAGTCTTTGTGATGGCGCTTGGGTAAAACTGCAATTTCTTCTCGATAAGTAGAACTCATAGGATGAGAGACATGACGAACCCGGCGGACACCCCGCTCTTGAAACCATTGTTTTTCAAATGGCAGCAACACAAAAAGCGTGTGAACAGAGGCCGCCAGCGTCTTTGCCCTCCAGGCCTTCCACACCCAGGCCTGAGGCGCGACATAGTAGAGAATCCGAACGCCGGAAACAGAGAGTTTTTTTGCGAGCGCAAGATTGAGTCCTTGAAAGTCCACCAATATGGCCGTTTTGGTCTTTCTTCTTTTAATTTCTCGTAAAATTTTTCGGTATAACTTCCAATAAAATGGCAGCTTGATAAGAGCATCGGTAAGCCCCCAAGTTGAAAGGTCTTTCCAGTGCTGAGTTAGCTCCATTCCCGCGGCCTGCAAATCTTCCCCCCCAATTCCATAGAAATGACATTTGGGTAGCTGAGACTTGAGTTCTGGAAAAAAGGAGAGAGCGAGCTCTTCTCCAGAGCGTTCGCCCGCTAAGATAAAACAGCTGTCTTGCTGAAACATTCCTGGAGATGAGTCTATCAATGGGACTCAGGTAACTGGGAGCATAAACCGAGAGCTTTCATCGCCTGAAATCCAGCTTCAAAAGGAACCGGATTTTTGCCTCTCCCGTGAAGTAATTGAACAAAACACCTCTGCTCTTCAAGCAAATGATCTCGCCGCGGATAGCTCTCCCACTCCGAAACGAGGCCATGCGTTCCCTTTTCTAAAACCATTTTTCTCGATCTTAAATTTAAAAGATCAATTTCCCAGCTTTCGGATTTCCAAAAAATTGTCAAACTTCGAGTTTCACTGGGAGTCATTCGGTTGAGAGAAACAAAGGCCGTGGTTGATTGAGAATACGTTAAAATCAGTTCTGCAAAATCGATCCCCGTACTCAGAATGCTTTTTTTGTATCCCTTTGCATCCACAATTTGTGCATCAAGCAAATAATTCAATGTATCGAAGTCATGAATACCAAGATCTTCAATGACTCCAACATCTAATGCCCGGCCCTTTGCTGGACCTGAACGCTCGATTTTAATCACAAAAGGGGGTGAGCTTTCTTTTGCAATTTTATTTTTAACGTCAGTCCAAATGTGATGGAAGCGCTCACTTTGTCCTACTTGTATCCAAAACTTTTTATCGTCTTTGGCCTGTGAAATTTTTTCTTTAAGTTTGAGGGCCTCTTCATAAGTCGCACATAGAGGCTTCTCACAAAAACAAGGGATGTCATTTTCTAGACACCATAAAACCATCTGGTAATGATACTGAGTCGGGGTTGTAATCACAGCACCATCAGGAAGGTCATCTGACGAAGGCCATTCAGAAGAAACTTTGGTCTCAGGAAATTCTTGTTTTGCCAACTGAGCACGCTCTTGATCAGGTTCTATAATCCAGCGCAAGCTGGCCTCTGGAATGGACTCAATTTTTTGAGCGTGAAAGCGTCCCAAGTGGCCAAAACCAAAAAGAGCGATTTGTTTCATAGGATGAAAAGTTTAAGACATAAAGGGTGGAATTCCAATTTCACTTCGAAGAATAAAATCTGAAACTTTTCTAACGATTGGATTTTCTCGGTATTCTTCCATGAATTCTGGATGATCGATGAATGCCCGAGGCGAAAGGGCCGAGGCCTCCATGGTACGATAAAAATCCACGGCCTCAGAAATCTCAGACTTACTGTGCCCCAATCGTTTTAATCCTATGATATTGATGCCTTTGAGTTTGATCCGGTTTCCATAGGCCGTACAAAAGCTGGGAATATCGCGATCAATCCCCGAGCCTCCTCCAATATAGGCCGCTTCTCCTAGAGAAATAAATTGGGAAATATTGGTTCCACCGCCAATAATGACTCTGTTACCAATTCGAACATGACCAGCAATATTGCAAGCATTGGCAATAATCACATGATCTTCAACCACCACATCATGGCCAAAATGCACGTAGGCCATGAATAATCCATGAGAGCCAATTTTGGTGACCTCATCTTGTTTCGTTGTTCCGCGATGAATAGAAACATATTCCCGAAAAATATTATGGTCTCCAATGTCTACACGGGTAGGCTGGCCTTTATAGGACATATCCTGAGGAGCAGTGCCGATCGAAGTGAAGGGAAAAAAAACATTGCCCTCCCCTATTTTAAGATGTCCATCTAGTACGACATGAGAATTAAACCGACAGCCTTTTCCGATTTCTACATGAGGGCCAACCTGACAAAATGGGCCGATAGTCACGTCTTCAGCGATTTTGGCCTCAGGGTGTACGGCCGCAAGAGGTGATATTTCAGACATGGGCTTCTCCACTGGCGGAATTTTCGACATCAAGGGACGCTAAAATCTGGGCCTCGGAAGTCTGCTGAGTCTCATGAAAAACTTCACAGTAAAAAGTTTTAAAAACACCTCGAGATCTCTTCAACTCCGCCTTGATTCTAAGTGATTGCCCGGGATAAATCGGTCTCCGAAATCTCGCAAAATCAACTCCTAACAGTGCTACGTTTTTAATTTTTTGCACCTGGTTCTCTGTAGAGCGGTAAAATAAAAAAGAAGCAACCTGGGCCATCATCTCAACTTGGCAGACACCAGGAAAAACAGGATTACCGGGAAAGTGCCCCTCAAAAATTGAGAGGTCTTTGCGTGCAACGAACTGGCCCACAACTTTCATGCCTGGGCCGATTGATTCGATGGAATCCACAAATAAAAAAGGGTCTCGGTGAGGTAAAAATGTCAGCACTTCTGAATGATCATAGAGCATCTGGCTTACCTCTCGGCGTTTGTTTTTTCATCCTGGCCAAATCCGCCATCCACTCACGCATTGGTCTCGCCGGATGGCCTCCAAGTTGGGTTTTCGGTGGCCAATCTTTTGTCACCATAGCATTGCCGGCCACCTGGCAACCAGCTCCTAGTGAAACCCCGGGACCTACACCAACTTTTCCACCCAAAACGACAAAATCGCCTAAGGAGACACTGCCGGCCGTGGCCGATTGTCCGCAAAAAATAACGCCTTTTCCTATTTGAGAATTATGTCCAATCTGAACAAGGTTATCGAGTTTAGTGCCATTGCCCAACCGGGTTGGCCGAAATGCCCCCGCATCAACAGTGGATAGCGCACCTATTTCAACGTCATCTCCAATTTCAACGCCACCAACATGCCAAACTTTAAGATGCTCTTTTCCATCAAAGTTATATCCAAATCCGTCCGCGCCAATGACCGCTCCCGCATGAATTCGGCAGTTGCGTCCAATCCGCGTGAAGGGATAAAGAATGGCGCCTGAAAAAATAATAGAGCCTTCACCAATTTCAACCTGGGGATAAATATGGGATCCTGGGTGGATAATGGCGCCCTTGTGATCTTCTGACGAGCTGGCCATCCAATCGAGGTCTTCATAATTTTTTTGGTAGATCACTTGACTCGCTCGAGAGAGAAACAGATCAATTTTTTTGCAGACTGCAACCGTTCCAATCATAGGCACGAGTTTTAAGAGTTCGGTATTTTGCAATAGCGTTTCGCTACTCGACTCTTCAAGCAAAACTCCAAGAGTCTGTAATTCAGAGGAGGAGAAAGAAGAGAGAGATTGAAGAAAAATTGTCAAATAGGCAGCACTTTTCAGTGCAACTAAATGCTGCGGCAAAATCTCTTCAACGAAACAAATTCCCCGATACTCGCCGCAACCATTTTGCTCTAAAACCCGAAAGCTTGGATCACTTTGCGCGATTTCTTCCAAAGGTAATAAACGGTGACCTTTCATAGGTAAAAATTATTTCGTCGAGTCGTACATTTTAATAACTTGCGCCGAAAGATCCACTTTATCTTTGGCATACAAAACTGGTGTCGTACTCATTTCTACCGTGAGATCAACTTTGGCAGACTTAGAAACCTTATCTATGATTGTTCGCAATTTTTTTAAAATAGGGGCCTTTTTCTTCTGCTCTTCTACACGAATTTGTTGCTCATAAGTTGTGGCCTTTCGCCTAAGTGCGAGCTCTTTTTGCCCCAATCCCATCATTTTTTCCTGCTTTACTTTTGCGCTCCACAAAGGGGCCTGCTTCTGCATTTTCTCTTTTTCTTTCTGAAGAGACGAAGCTTCTTTTTTGAGCTCACTATCCCATTTATCAAACTTCTTTTTTAGTTCCTGATTTATTTTTTTTCCTTCTTTAATCTCTGCCATAATCTTGGGCATATTGATGACGCCTACTTTGGTAGCAAAAAGGGAACCCGAGGAAACAACAAAAAATAAAGCAGCGAGATAAATTTTCGGCATAACTGCCCTCCTAAAATATTTGGCCAATATCAAAATGAAACTGGCTAGAATCTTCATAATCTTTTGGATCAGTTGGATAACCGAATTCAAATCTCAGCACGCCAATTTGAGAAAACCAGCGAAAACCAAATCCATAGTTTGATCTCAGTCCTAAGTCGCGCTCACCATCTTGATTGTCTCTTCCCCACGAATATTTCCAAACATTTCCTGCATCGTAAAAAAGGACCCATTTCAGGCCAGCTTCTTTAATCAAAGGATACTCTAACTCGAAGGTGCTGAGAAGAGAGGTCAAGCCACCCTCGTTAAAAAAGCGTACATCTTGGGGATTACTGCGCCCAGTTTCCGGGTCGTTGGCAGGTAGCTGCACAATGGGTCCTATGTCTTCAATATTATATCCACGCATATTTCGGGCTCCGCCCATTGAAAATCGCTCAGTTCTCGGCACGCAGCGCTCGATTCCTACACCGCACTCATCTTTTGTTTCAAAAAGTTGAGCAAGTCGCAGATGAAAGCGGAAGGTTAAATCTCCAATAATTGGTCGATAATAGCGGCCATCGAGCTCACCCTTTAACCATCCTTGATCTCCTCCGACGCCTGCAAATTCTAAAGAAGCACTTCCAAAGTGACCGCGAGTCGTTTCAAAAATATTGTTTCGTTTATCATGTACCACACTCAGAGTGACAGAAGATGCGACCCCGTCTTCTAAAGATTCTTCTACTGTTGGATCTAAAATATTATCGACATCAGTATCTTCATATTTATAAGTCATGAAGAGTCGAGTGTAGTCTTCGATGGGATGACCGACACGGACGGAAGACCCTATTTTTTCAAATCGGAATGATCGAATAAATGTACTTTGATTCCGAAAGACTTCGCCACCTAGGGTCCACCTAGTATCGTTGAAGTAGGGCTCGGTAAAACCTAAATTAAAATTCTGCTGAAAGTCTGACAATTGCAGACTAAAGTTTAAAGTCTGACCAAGACCTCTAAAATTGATCTGCCGAATTGATCCCTGGATAAAACCTTTAGTCGCAGTCGAATAACCTGCACCAAGGCTAAGCTCACCTGTTTGCCTCTCCTCCACACTAATTTCGACGTCAAGAACATCATCTTTCACTGGGGAAGAAACAGTATTAAAAAAGACTTTTCCGCCCTCAAAATAGCCCAGCCTGGTCACGTTATCTCGTGAAATCCTGAGTTTTGAGCCACTGAATTTCATGCCTTCATGGATTCGCAATTCACGGCGAATGACTTTATCTCTTGTTTTATTGTTTCCTTTGATATCGATCTTACCGAAGTAAGCAATAGGTCCTTTTTCAAAACTGTAGATGACGTCGACTTTATGTTCTCCGGGAACTAATTTCAGATTTCGGAGAACGTTCACGAAGGCATGCCCTTCATCTTGATACAACTCAGTTAAAGATTGAACATCTTTTCTTAGAGTGTCTTCTGAGTACACATCTGAGGGTTCTAACTTGGTGACGTCTCGCAGCTTCTCTTCTGGAAAAATAAGATCACCTTCAAAATAAAGCGAGTTCACATAAAACTTCGGACCTTCGGCCACCTTCAGGGTGACGTAAATCCATTTTCTATCTTCAGAGACTGTGACGATAGGTTGACCAAAATTAACTTGCAGATAACCGCGGCTCTTATAAACGTAAGCAAGGCGCTCAAGACTGGCCTTAAACTCGAGTTCCTTAAAATTTCCCGACCCAGTTAGAAACGAGAAAAACGATTCTTCCTGAATAAGAAGATTATCCTTCAACTCAGCATCACTGAGGGCCTTATTGCCAAGAAATGTTATCCTCTTAACCCGGACCTTTCGCCCTTCTTGAATACGGAAAACAATCTCTTTGCCATCTTTTCCAAACGGCCGAATCTCGTGAGTAATCTTAATGAGAAAATGACCTTTTTCCTGGTAGGCCTTTTCCATAACAATGATATCTTGTTTCACCTGACCGAGATTAAAAATATCGTATTGCTTAGTTTTAATTTTTTCCAATAACTCATCATCATCAAAGGTGTCATTTCCATCAAAAACGACCCGCCCGATCACAGGACGCTCAGTGACATGAAATAGCAAAACTTGTTTTCCATTTTTGGTAATCTGCTCTGCTTTAACTTGAGAAAAATAGCCCATATCATAAATCGTTTGAATCATGGATCTCAAACGATAATTGGTTAAGCTCTGGCCAGCTTTGAATGATATCTTTTCTAAAATGGCCTCGGGTTCGACTTTTTTGGCACCTTTGACTGCTAATTTCTCGACGACAAAGAGATTTTTCTCAGGACCGAGAAGCGCCTCATCGGCCTTCACCTCACTAGAGAGGAAAACAACAATGGTTAGGATGGAAACAATAATAGTTGATAGGACTTTCGTCGGTACTCGAATAATGGAGCTGCTCCGATTCTGACTCGCTTATTAATCCTTTCATTTTGAAAAGAGTTGCCGAATCTTAGCCAATTATCTGACCATCTTCAATGACAATTTTCCGGTGAAAATGATCGGCCAAGTTTGAATCGTGAGTCACCAAAAAGAGTGTGGCACCTATCTCATGGGCCAACCCCTGGAGCAGGTGAAGAACTTTATTACTGTTGATTGAATCAAGATTTCCGGTAGGTTCGTCGCAGAGCAACAATTGAGGGTGAAGAGAAAGGGCTCTCACCAGATTGACTCGCTGTTGTTCTCCACCGGAAAGTTGGTACGGATATTTTTGCAAGCAATGCTGGATTCCTAAGATTTCGCAATAATTGTGAACTCTTTTCTTAACTTCCCCTAAAGACTGATTTCCAATGCGGGCAGGAAGAAGGGCATTTTCCTCCCCCGTCAGGGAAGACAATAGGAAATGGTATTGAAAAACGAGACCTATTTTACGATTTCGAATTGCCGCAAGCTGTCCATCGCTTATTTTTCCGAGATCTTGACCGTCAAATAAAATGCGACCGGAATCTGGTCTATCGAGCCCACCCAAAAGATACAAAAGTGTTGATTTGCCCGAGCCTGAAGCACCTTGAATTACAACTTGTTCGCCCCGTTCGAGGCCAAAACTTGGCCCGCGAAGAACCTTGGTCGATCCAAATGATTTTTCGACAGACTCAACAGAAATTAATCCCATTCTATCCCCTATGCAAAACCCTGGCGAAGACCCTGCAACAGTCCTTTTTTTGAAAGATCCCGAAAAGTTTTAAGCATAAATATAATTAACCATAATAGCGAAAAACCAAAAACCAAACTGTAGGACGACAGGGAAAGCTTCATCTGCAGATTCTCGACGACATAGATATCAGAGGGTAATTGGAACCAAGGAAGATATTGAAGCGCGAGATTAATCAACTCTTGAAATACCACTGCTACAACACATGAAATAAGCCAAATACCGATAAGCAGAACTGCCCAAAATTTAAAAAAAATGCTGGCCTCTAGGCCTAGGGCGCGAAAAAGAAAGAAGTCTTGTTGTTTTCGCTCACTTAAAAAAATCACAAAGGCCGAAATATTAAACAGTGCAATGAGCACGATAAGTTGTAAGATCAGAGCGATAGAGAGCTTTTCCACTTCAACTGCCTCTAAAAATCCAGAAAACTCAGACCAATACGTCCGGATAACAAAGGGATAATCTATTTTATTTCCCCAATCTTGGGCCGTCGTTTCAATTAAATCGTGTTTTTCGTGACCTTTGGCCTTTAAAAGAAAATAAAGCGAATTCACCTTGTTGGGAACTCCCATAAGATTTTGTAAATCAGAAAGGAGAACTAGGACTTGCCTGGAATCTTTTTCGTAAATTGGAAAAGAATGAACTGTCCCAATCTTGAAAGGCGCTAATAATGGCCGCTGCGAGAGTTGTCGATTTCCTGTGCCTAAGACCAAAGTTACATTTTGCCGATTTTCAAGTGCGAGTTCTGTAGAAAGCGTTTTCCCGATAATCATCTGGCCACTTTTTAGAGCGATATCCAGACCCATGATTTTCTTCAACGCCTGCGGCGTTACCCCCTGAACCAACACTCCCTTAGAGCGCTTCTGGGCCAAAAGATGCCCTTCGGTTCGAATAATGGGGGTCGAAAAGGCAACATTGGGATCCGTTTTTAGTCGGCCTAATTCTGGGGCATTTTCTCTGAAAAAATTTTTTAAATTCGTGACAATGAGATCACCGGTAGAACGATTGAGTGCAGATTTTAAGGTATACTCAAAACCATCCATAAGCCCGATAGTCGAGAGAACGACTGCTTGAGAAAAAGCAAAGCTCAAAATACAAAAAAATAGAAATATCTGAGTAGAGCGCCCTCCGAGAAGTGCTCTGGCAAGAGGTCCTAGCCAAGACGGTCGCCGCCTTGAACGACTTTCAGAAGTCATTGATCTGTTGAGTCTTCGAAAAAGCTCTCTTTTTTAAGAGTTGGAAAGAGAATCACGTCTCGAATAGAGGTACTATTTGTTAAAAGCATCACAAGGCGATCAATACCAATCCCCTCTCCCGCAGTCGGCGGCATTCCGTACTCTAGTGCTCTAATAAAATCGTAATCGACTTCACAAGCTTCATCATTTCCGTTGTCTTTTTCTAAGGCCTGCTGTGCAAATCTTTCGAGCTGGTCGGTTGGGTCATTAAGCTCGCTAAAAGCATTGGCGATTTCCCATCCATTGATGAATAACTCAAATCGGTCCACAAATTGGGGATCATTCTCATTTCTTCTCGATAAGGGAGACACTTCAATTGGGTATTGAGTGATAAATGTGGGATTCATGAGCTTTGATTCCACTTTCTCTTCAAAAAATAGTACCTGTAAAAGAGGCAAAGAATCTCGAGGAATGGATGATTCATCTTTCACAATCTTTTTGAGCTCTTGGTACAAGTGCTCTTTGTCTTGGGCCTGTTCAGCTGAAAGGCCTCCTATTTCCGACAAAGAATCCCGCAAAGATATTTTTTTGAATGGAGTCGCGAAAGAAATTTTTTGCTCTCCAAACGTAATCTCTTTTTGATTAAGTACATTTTGGACAAGACTAGAGAGTAGATCTTCAGTCAGTTCCATCAAGTCGTCATAAGTTGCATAGGCTTGATAAAATTCTATAGACGTAAATTCGGGATTATGCTTTTGAGAGAGTCCTTCGTTTCGGAAAAGACGTCCCATTTCAAAGACTTTGCGGTGTCCGCCGATAATAAGTCTTTTGAGATGAAGCTCTGGAGCGATTCTTAAAAAAAGATCCATATCCAAAGCATTGTGATGGGTCAGAAACGGTTTCGCAGTCGCCCCTCCAGCTACAGTATGCATCATGGGCGTTTCAACTTCTAAAAAATCTTTCTGATAAAAATACTCGCGGATATATTGAACAATTCGGGAGCGAAGAATTTGAGTTTTTCTCGCGTCTTTGCTCATAATCATCTGCAAATAGCGCTGGCGATATTTTAATTCAGGGTCGGTAATTCCGTGGAATTTTTCCGGCAAAGGCCGAATCGATTTGGTTAAAATTTCAAAATTTTGAACTTCTAAACTCAGCTCGCCTTTATTTGTTTTAAAAACCCGGCCCTCGGCCCAAGCAATATCTCCATAGTCTGATAATTTGTACCGCTTCAGGGCATCTTCACTGCTGACGCCTTTTTTAAGGTAAAATTGGAAGCGCTCCGTACCATCATCTATCTGCAAAAAGGCGGCCTTGCCAAAGTCTCGGACTAAAAGAATCCGGCCGGCCAGAGTGTAAAGAGGGGTCTCACCAATTTCATCTTTTTCTTTTTTATCGTAAAGGCCCTTGAGTTCTACTGCCGTATTCTTAGGGGTGAAATTATTTTTATAGGGACTTTCTCCCAGCTCTTTGAGTTTTTCCCGTTTGGCCAAACGGTTGTCCATTTGTTCGCCAAACAAGTCAGTCCATGGACGGATATATTTTTCAGTTTCTTCTGACATTTCCGCTCCTTATTTTTATCATTTATTCAGGTTTGAGTGCTAAATACTGCAGGTAGGATTTCATAAAGAGATCCAAATCTCCATCAAGAACTTTCTCCGCTTGAGAACTCTCGCATCCATTTCGATGATCCTTAACCATTTTATAAGGATGCAAAACATAGGACCGGATTTGGGAACCCCACGCTATGTCTTTCTTTGAGGCCTCGACCACATCTGCTTTTGCTCGCTGCTCTTCCAAGGCCTTTTCATAGAGACGCGATTTTAAAACCTTCAGTGCGGTTTGTTTGTTTTGCAATTGGGAGCGCTCATTCTGGCAAGTCACAATAATCCCAGAGGGAAGGTGAGTCATTCTCACAGCGGAATCAGTTGTGTTTACAGATTGCCCGCCGGCACCCCCTGAACGGTAAACGTCAATTTTAAGATCTTTGTCTTCAACTTCAATCTCGATACTATCGTCAACTTCGGGAGAAACAAAAATGGATGCAAAAGACGTATGTCTACGGGCATTGGAATCAAAAGGTGAGATTCTAACCAGTCTATGAATTCCCGTTTCTGATTTTAAAAGTCCATAAGCAAAAGGTCCTTCCACTAAAAAAGTCGTCGACTTAATACCAGCACTCTCACCGCTTTGCTCATCAACAATAGTCGTGGAAAAACCTTTGCTCGTTGCCCATCGCTCGAGCATTCTCGCAAGCATCGCCGCCCAGTCACAGGATTCCGTCCCACCTGCTCCTGCATTTACGGAGATGACAGCATTGAGTGGATCTCCCTCACTTGAAAGTAAGGCCTGCTGCTCCGCTTGCTCTAATGAATTTTCCAGAGAGGAGAAAACTTCAGCGGCCTCATCATAAGTTACGGAAGGATCCTCAGCAATATATTCAGCAATGAGTTCAAATTCTTCTTTTTTCTCTACGACTTTTTGAAAAATTTTAACCGTCTGCTCGAGAATGGACTTCTCTTTTTGAACTTTGGCGGCACTTTCTTGATCTTCCCAAAAACCGGGGAGCGCCTGCATGTCATTAATTTCTTTTATGCGGTTGGTTTTGAATTCGAAGTCAAAGCGACCTCCGAAGTTGCCCTATTTTTTCTTCAATCTCGGGAATTTTTCTTTGCAGGTCATCGATCACTATTTTGGATGCTGTTTCGGAACCCATATCGTGCCTTTTATCTTCTAGGGGTACTGAGGAACACTATAGATACAGGCATTCACAGGCGGGGGCAACTTTGAATTTTCCTCAGAATTCTCGTTCGACTCTACAACCGCACTCAGGATGCCGGCGATCGTTTCACGCTCTGCTGTGATATTCTTGGCCTTGAGACGGTTCACAAAAGCATCAACGAAAAACTTTGCATTTTTAATCCATTCAAAGGCTTTCCAATTGGCTTCCAAGTCGGGGACTTCTTGTTTCTCAAGGAGATAATAATAGATCCACTTGTAAAGGAAATCAGAAAGATCATCCTTCCCTGTAGACGCAACGATTCCCCGAATGGCCTCCTCGAATACTTCTTCATAGGCACGATCGAGCTCCCCTTTTTCCAAGCGGTGAACGATTGTTTTTAATTCATTCTGAGAGTAGGTCTTAGGCAAATAGTCATCATCATAGCGCAGCACCGTAGACTCCACATTGAGAATGGCCGTCAAAACAATAAAGATATCTTTTTTTGTAAGCGGATCATAGGGACATGTTCTGGCAAAATTCTCAATTTTTATCAGGAAGTTTTTCTCTCGTTCTGCGGAGTCACTCCCATTCAAAGAGAGATATTTGCGAAGTTGAGGTAAGTGATCCCCTTGCCCTTTATCCCGGACAATGGCCTCCAAGGCGGGAAAGAAAAATTGAAAAAAACAGGAATGCTCAATGGCCTCTTCTCCTCTCAAAAATGTACTCTTACCCAGTGGAGCACATACCGAATGAAGGTAAGAAAAAAGATCCTCACGCACACTTAGTGAAGAGAAGACAGCAAGTCCAAATTCTACCACCTCGGGTATGTCGACCTTCCCATTGTTGTTAGACTGATTTTGAAAAAAGGAGGCCAAAAGTGCGACATTATCTGCAGCAACCGATTCTCGTCCTGGATCAACGATTTTTTCACTGACAAAAAAACCTTTAAATTCTTGAATAAATTTCGTTAACTGAGCTAAAACAACGGTTCTGGCGTAGTCTTCTTTTCCTTTATTCGGACACTGGTTGCCGTCATAAAGAGCAGTATCATCGCAGGGGTAAGTTTTTTCAAAATAATCAAATAGGATTTCTAAGGCGTATTCTAACAATCCTATTTCGGCAACACCTTCAGCATTTCGGAAGATGCCTGCTTCTCTCCAGACTTCCTTCCCGTTTTGACTTGTTTTTTCAACATAACTCTTATCAAAAATAGGAAGAGACCATTCCCCTTTAAAATACCGGTAATCGTGAATAATCCGATTAAACCGCTTGAGATAGTCGTCCGAGCTTGCCACGGAATTTTCAGAAGAAGAAAGTGGAGCAAAGGGCACTGGACCAAAATTCATGTATATTTTTTCAGAGGAAAGCAGCAGTTTTCGGTTTTCCTCATTAAGAAACATCTGGTGAAAATAACGAGCTTGCTCAACGAGGTATTCAGCATGGGCAATCAGGCGGTCTATGTCTTTACTCGTAAACATTGCACCTGGGTAGAGAAGGATTTCTTTCAAGCGCTCAATGTCGTTGGGATAATTTTCCAACTGAAAGGGAATCAGATCAGGAAAAAGAGAAAAGACCTTCAGTAAGGCCTCAACCGAAAAAAGATCAACTTCATCTTTGGGTTCGTAGTGTAGAAGTTTTTGATTTCTCAGAAGATCGAGATCTTCAGCGAGCATTTCATAGAAATGAATTTTTTCCTGATATTCAATCTGATCAAACTTCATCAGATCGTAGGCAAGGCGTAATATCTTGGGCAGCTTAGAGAGCAACTCTTGTAATTCAAAGGCCGTCAGAAGAAGGGGATTATCCCCTAAAACCATGGTTTTTACAAAAAGAAGCGATTTAATTCGTTCTATTGATTCAGCATTAGATTCAGTCACAAAGTAATTTAAAAACTGATTTAAATCGATTTTATCATTTTTCCGTTCCGTTTTTTTAAACAGCTTCAGCAGATTTCGGGCAAGTCTTTTTCCGACACTGAGCACTTGATCTCTTTCAAAGCGGTGACGGGCAAAAGTATAGTTTTCACCTCTACCGATAGAAGGAGACACCTTGATAATATCCTCATTGAAGGTTTGCATGAAACTAATCAGTGACTCAAGATTGCTTTCGCTCAACTCCCCCAACTCATCTCCAAAAAGCAGATGAACGAGATCAAATGCAACATTAAGGGCCTTGATAAGTTCTGATTTATCGCCTTCGATATTATCTTTAATAAAGGCCTCAAGTTTTGAACGAGAGAGGACTCGTTCGCGACTTCGTGGCTGACTGGTATCTGTAACTTTAATAAAAAAGAGAAGATTATCACCAAGGCACTCGATGCTTTTTTCAATACGTTGCTCAAAAATGAGAGAGAGTTCATCCGTCTCTAAAGAACATTCAGGAATATCTCCATTTTGGAGTTGGCGTTGCGACGTCGACGAAGAAGCATCATCTTTTTTCAAGTCGCCACATGAGACGAAAGACTGGAGCAGAAATAAAGTCGTAAGGCCGATGAGTAAATGCTTAAAAAACATACTTCATTCCCATATAGAGCGAGTCATTGTCTCTGAAATCAGACCAAAAGGTCTCATCCCCTAACGGTGAACCGATAACTTCTACACCCGCCATGAGCTGCCAATCTTTATCAACGATATAGTTGAGATCGACATAGGCCAGCCGGTCATAAGTAAGGGTGTCATATTTGAGGTCCGCATACATTCGAAAATGTCTAGAGAAGCGAGCACTCACAAAGGTATTGACCGCTTGGTTCCAACGAGGATTCTGCGCTAGGAAATCCGTTTGCCCATTAAAATCCGACAATCTTGCGACGTAGTTCACGCCAAAAGTTAAAAAATCACTGGTTCGCTGAAAACCAATTCCGCCGAAGCGCTCTTTAATTTTTTCTGTCTTAAGGTCGAGGTTTCGAGTAATGAATTCATCCCCATCGGGAAAAGAGTTGGGGTAGATGGAAAGAAACGAGGCCGTGAACAAATAATTATTATAGTTATAACGAACCTCACCTCCATAAACGTCGTGATAGAAAACTTCGGGTGAAATATTAACTTTGATAATTTGCCCGCTATCGGCCTCACCTGGTCGATAGCTTGCTCCTGCACCAATACTAAGCTGGTTTTCCGGTTTCTTTAAAAAAAAGGCGCCCACGTCGATAGGCCCTTTTTCAAATGAAAGCCGAGCACCTAAAGAGTAGCGCAAAACGATATTCGCAATTTCTGGGTAATCGATATAATAGCGGACTGGTAGGCTTTGATCGATTCCCCCGAAACTGATATCTGCTGATGCGGGCGGAGCGACTGACCAAGCATTTTTAGAATCAATCGTTTTTTCTTCAGCGTTGATATCAAGACTGGGATTCATTTCGGGCACGTAGACTAAAGAACCAAACACTTCTAACCCAACGCCAGATAGCCACCGGTGTTTATAGCTTGCACCCGTCAGCCCTTCTTGCCCGGGCCTAAAAAATTCAAAATTTCTGCGGTTGTTGATTTTTCCTAATCCCCAATCAGCGTCCAGGTTGCTCCAATGAAGAATGAAGCGTCCGAACTGTAATTCCGAGCGAAAGTGAGTTCGAGATAAAGAGACCTCTTGAACCGAATACATCAACTGGTTTTCATCATTAATACGTGCGGCCATAAGAAAATCTTTCTCCAGATCGCCGACCTCGTTGTCTCTGTACTCCATTTCAAATTCTGCAAAATATTGATTACCAGTGGTCTGCCCCACATCACCTGAGAGCTGACCAGATCGAAGATTGACACTAGAATTCAGTTTTTCCCAAGACCACGGAGTGGCATTGGCAGAAAGACTCATCTGCAAGAAAAAAAGCAAGAAAACAAGTGATACTGCCCATGGCAGAAGTTTTGTACTGCGCATTACCCTCTAAGTTTACAGGATTTTGGTTGGCCCGTCTTTTCGCACCCAAATTGCCTGGATTTTTTCAATATAAAGGCCCTAAGGTAGTAAAAAATACATTTGTTTTTCCACTTCCTGCATGGCCTTCTCCTCCTGGGCCCCAATTTCGTGATTATGGCCCAAAAGGTGAGCAAGTCCGTGGAAAAACAGAAAACGAAGCTCCTCTTTAAGATCGTGGTTTAGCTCTTTAGCTTGTTCCACAGCGATAGGAAAACAGATGATGATATCTCCAAAATCTACCTCAGGCAGAGATTTCAATTCATTATTTGTCTGAAGCTCTTCTTCCAAGTGGTCATGCACGGGAAACGATAAAACATCAGTCGGTTTGTCGAGGTTTCTATATTGTAGATTGAGCTCACGCATTTCCTCCGAGTTATGAAACTTGAGTGAGCAGAGAAATTGTTGGTTTGTTGGACTCAGATTCTTGATATCACAATAGCGTCCGAAGGCATGGACGAGAGCTTGAAAAAATGCGGGTTCTAGGCCAGAGTGAGCGCCCAACTCTGAAATGTCATTATTGAGGTAGAGGTCACAATTCAAAAAACTAAATCGCATGATTCTTCCCTTCCACCTCTAGAGCGCTGTAGACAAATAGTACAGGAACTACGCCACCCAACTAGCGGCTGCGCTTGGGACCTAAAACAAACTCATGAGTCGCTCTTACCGTATTTAATTGAAGAGTCCTACGAATTTTTACAGGCCGTAGAGAAAAAAAACATCTCTGAAATGAAAGATGAGCTTGGAGATGTGTTATTCCAAGTTCTTTTTCATGCTCAAATTGCCAGTGAGAATACTGAGGAAGACCCTCAATCAGGGTCCCAGTTTAGTCTCGATGATGTGGCCACAAATTTGGCAGAAAAATTAATTCGTCGACATCCTCACGTTTTCGACAAATCCAGCGATGCCAGCAGCAGGAAAGTAGAATCAATTGTGGCAAACTGGGATAAAATCAAACAAGAGGAAGCACAAAAAAATGGCGAGAGCTCACTTTTTGCAGACGAGCTATTAAAATTTCCTGCGTTACTCTCTGCTAGTAAAATTGGTAAAAAAAGTAATTCCATTGGTTTCGACTGGGACCATATTGATGAAGTTTTTTTAAAAGTCGATGAAGAAAAACAAGAACTTTGCGAGGCCATTGAAGCCAGTGACCAAGCGGCTATTGAAGAAGAGCTCGGAGATTTATTATTTAGCGTGGCCCAACTGGCCCGCCACCTAAAGATTGCTCCAGAGCAAGCATTGCGCAAAAGTAATCAAAAATTTCTCCACCGTTTTGCACTGATAGAGCAAGGGCTTTCTACAGAAAAGAAATCATGGAACGAGCTTTCTAGAGCAGAAAAAGAAAGGCGCTGGCAGCAAGCAAAAAGTAGACAAAAAAATGAACAGACTCGGCCCAAGCACTAGGCTGCACCAATGCCCTATTCCACTTTATGCGGTGACAGGTGGCATCGCCAGTGGAAAAAGCTACTTTTGCTCAATTCTGGAAGAGCTGGGAGAGGCCGTCGTTTATGCAGACAAGCTTATTCACACTCTTTATGAAAAAAAACCAGTCATAGATTGGCTGAAGAAAAATGCACCTGAGGTCATCGGACACAAAAAAATAGAGTTTCCCAAGTTAAGAGAAATGACCTTTCAGGATCCAAAGTTTAGGACCCTTCTCGAAGAGCGACTCTACTCGCTAATGCCTGAGGCCTTTTTAGCTGCCCTGACGCGCTTTGAGCAAAAGCGAGTTTTCTATGAAATCCCATTGCTCTTTGAAAAAAACCTCCAGGAAAAAGTTGATGGAATTATTTGCGTCACGTCGGGATTGAGCACACAAAGAGAGAGACTTAAAGAAAGAGACGGAAGTTCTCCCGAAGTCATCGAGGCAATAATTGCTTCCCAATTTGATTCCCAGCTAAAAGAGAGAGCATCAGACTTTATTGTCAAAAATGAGCTGGGCACCACCAAAGAACAGCTTGAAATCCAGGCCCGAGAGATCTTGGAAAAACTGTCGCCTGTTTGATGATTGCTAGTTAATCAATTGCTCCTTGCCGTGTTCAAGTTGATTGAGTGATTTCATATGTCCGAGTTTTCCCAATATTGAATTTGTACTTCGATAATTCTTATAGATTCCCTGTAGTGCCGCCACCCCTTCCTGCTCAAGGCCTTCGAATCTCGCGCTCTATTTGAGAAGATTTATCAAACTGAGCAATAAAAATTGTCTTAAATTTTGAAAGATCCTCGCGATGAGATTCTATGAGGCTGTGAATTTTTTTAATTTGAGTATGAGAAAATAACAGCTCAGATTTCGAGAGAAGAATTTCAAACTGAGAGAATATTTTTTCAAGCCGCTCGAGGTCTTCGGTAAAGCTCTCGATAAAAGGCAGAAGCGCTTGCGAGTCAGTTTTTGAATCAACTCCACGAAATTGCTTTTCGATTCGTTTTCCCGAACCAAGAAGTTCTTTTTTCGACTCTCTGAGAAGGTTTTTCGTTTGATGGATATCAAAATTTAGCTCTTGTCCCCTTTGAAACAGTTCATAAAATTCCCGGTTTTTGTCCACCGCCTCGGAAAACTTCTTCACCCCTTCCTCGCTAAAATGAAGAAGGTCATGAACGATATTCCAAGTTTCCGAATTTTTTTGTGAAAGACTGATAAATGTCGATTTTATTTGGGCAACATTTGTGACAGATTGACGTTGCTCTTGCTCTAGCTCTTTTGTCATATTACCAAAGTCATCGAGACCTTTCATTTGATCAGTGTGAGAACCCTCGAGGGCCTCCAGTTGATTGAGAAGTTCATCACTCGACTCTCGGTGCTGAGAGTCGAGTTGACAGAAAAGCTCAAAGATTCCCGATTGACCGCTGACCCTGAACTCAGAGTTCATTTTTTCGCGAAATTTTTCATCAAAGTCACCTTTGATCATCTCTTGCAATGTTCTTTGCATTGGAGCGACTAAAGATTTGGCCTGATTTTCTATTGATTCGACAAAGTGAGATAATGGATAAAAATAGAGAACACAAAATGTGTGTTCTTCTGACACAACTTTCCGGAGATACATTTCATAGGGAACAGAGCGGTCTTCATCGACAAGCACTTTTATCTGCTGAACGCTTTGCTTCCAATCAGAATCTTGTAGTAAAAGCTGAACAGGATCGGCATCCCCTAGGGTTGTCATTTTCTTTAAGTCTTCCCAAGAAAGAACTTCTTTCGAAATTTTCTCTAGAGGAATATTCCATTGCTTGGCCAACTCATCATTGCTGTAAACGATGCGAGTCCGCTCATCGAGGACTAAAGTTGGAAAGGGCAAGCTATTGTGAAAGCAATCGCTTACATCAATCTTTTGATGAAAATACTGAGCAAATCGTTTGATCTCCAGATTGAATTGATCCGAGAAACCGACAACATCTTCGGGTGATCTTTTTCTGAATTTTTGATTCAACAATGACAAATAAAAATGCTCCGATTCCCCTTTAAGCGCCAGCTTCCAATGCTTGCTGCGAACATAAAGAAAGAGAAGAAAAAGACTAGAAAACAAAAGAAAAACTAAAGTCACTGTCGCTAAATCAGTCTTGAATTGGTCGAGTCCCATTTTGGCAAAAGAGAGTTCTGGAGCAAGTCCCTGAATCCAGCTTTTGTGTTGAATCTTTAAGGCCTGAATTTTTGCAAGAAGCTTATTTCCCAGGAAGATGTTTTTTTGCAACATATTCCATTCCAGCTTGGCGGAATTGAGTGAGCTCAGGATTTTTTGTTTGTTACTACTTTTGAGATCAGACTTTTTGGCGATATCAGAGATTCTACTAAGATCTCGATTGATTTGTTTTACCAAGCGAGAAGACACAGCGTCGACTCGAGTCATTTCGGTGAGCCGCTCGAGTATTCTGATAGTCACTGAATTTAAGTTTTTCCAATCGTTTTTTTCTGCATCGAGCTTTAGTTGAAAAATTTTCTTTTGAAAAAGACGCGAGAGATCAAAAAGCGAAGGAAGTGCAATCAGCTCTTCTAGCTCTTGCTCCAATGCCTTGGCGTTTTGGTAGAGTTTTGCCGCATCTTTTTGAACGATCTTGACGTTTATTTTTTGCAAAGAGTTTTGGAAATAATTTAACTCAGTGCTGGCCCGAGCAGTATCCCTAGACTGAACTGCCACCTTTAAGCTTTGAAGAGGATTAGTCCGAGTTAGGTAGTCCAGTTGATAAGAACTTTCAAATGATTGCGCGATATCTTTGAATTTTTGATAACTATTAAAATAAAAATAAAGACCGCAAGAGATAAAGGCCATGAAACCGATAAAAAAAGCGATAAACGGAAAAAAACATAATCGGGAAATACGGGCTTGCATGCAAAGTTCCTTTTGCTATCGCCTCATCCTTGAGGTCTATGCACTCCCTTTTAGTATGAAAAACTTTTCTTTAGGCGGCAAGGTCTTCGTTGGGTTCGAACTCATTTTTCAGATTTCGCTTGAGCTTCAAAACCGCCTGAGTATGAAGTTGAGAAACCCTGGATTCAGTTACATCTAAAACTTGACCAATTTCTTTAAGATTGAGGTCTTCATAGTAATAGAGGGAGAGAACGAGACGCTGCTTTTCAGGAAGCCCCTTGATACTTTCTTTAATCCTGTCTTGAGCGATCTTAAAATTAACGATAGCAAAAGGATTAGAAAATCTTCGGTCCTCCATAAGGCCCATCATGAGTTTCTTATCACCTCTGCTAAAAGACGCTGAATCATCAATATTGAGTACTGAAACGGACTTGGCCTTGTTTACGAGTTCGTAAAATTCTTCCAAATTAACACCCAACTCAGCACACATCTCTTCATCACTTGCAGGTCGCCCGTGCTGTCCTTCGAGTTTTGCGTAGGCCCTGTGGACCTGTTTCGCTTTTTCTCTTACCGAACGAGGAACCCAGTCCTGTGCTCTTAATTCATCGAGTATTGCTCCGCGAATTCGAAACTCCGCATAGGTCTTAAACTTATTGTCTCTACCTGGATCAAATTTTTGAATAGCATCCATCAAACCGATAACTCCACAAGAGATAAGGTCATCAAGCTCAACGTTGGATGGAAGCCTAGAAGCAATTTTCTGTGCAATAAATTTTACCAGAGGGGCATACTCTAGAATAATTTCTTCTTTTATGTCGGGATCGAATGTATTGCGGTAGTCTTTAAGGTTCTTGAGTTTTTTGCTAACTGAGGCCATCTATCTTCTCCCTCTCGTTACTTTATCATTTCTTGCAATGAACTAAATTCATGAGAAAAGTCGGCCTTGCCGAAATTCTCTGAGCCTAGGCTAGATGCTTCGGAAAGCTTTTCAGCAACCTGAGAGAAGTTTTGCCACAGGCAGTATCTTCCATTTTCAGAAGACTTACGGAAGAAAGGGTCATAGCTAAGCCCCTTCGCCTGGTTTGACCAAGGAATAGAACCTAGGTGGCATAAATCTATATTCAAAAACCTTTTTGCCGTCTCTCTTAGGCCATGGAAAAGTTTTAGGCCTTGCTTTTGATTGGAAACCATATTTGCCAAAATATGGGGTGAGTTCAAAGAGTTTCTTTGCCAAAGCAATTTCAAAAACGAATAGGAATCAGTAAGAGAAGACTTATCAGGAGTCACGACCATGACTTGCTTTTCGCAAAGCTGCGCGAGATCTAAACAAAACCTTCCCGCGCCAGCAGGGCAATCGAATAAGATAAACTGGTAGTCCTGTTCAGCCCGTCCCAAAGTTTGAGCAAAAAAGCTGCCAAGCTCCGCTTCATTTTCAAAGAGATCAAGACTTCCTTGGCAACCGGGTAAGATATCTAGGCCTTCTGTATGGAGCAAAATTTCTCTAAGATGCGCTTTTCCACTAACAAAACTGGCAAAGTCATTATTAACCGGAAGTCCAAGTTTTAGTGACGAATTAGAGAGGTTAAAATCTGCATCGATCAGTAAAACTTTAAAACCTCGTTGCGCCAATTCCAGGCCAACTCTAAGCGATAGAGTCGTCTTGCCTACCCCGCCCTTTCCTGCGGCAAAGGCAATAGTCGAGCATGATTTCAAAGTTGATCTTTTAGAATACAGCCAACGTGAAAGGTCTTGAGATTGTTCAGGGTTTTTCAAGCAAAAACTCCTTCAATAACTTTTTGAGCTGACGCTTCTTCCAATCCGGAAGGTAGAGTTGGACCACTACCAAAAAGTGCATAGCTTATTTCTTTATGTTCGAAGGAGAGATTCATCAAGGCAGAATAATCATTGCAAAGATCAAGATGGGTGAGAAGAACCTTCTGCGCGGCCCTTTTATACTTTGCAATTAAATGATGATTAAAAGCATAAGACTGAATGGCCGACAAACAAAGAGCTATCTCTGAATTTTTATAGGCCCTCTCGATTCCTAAAATGGTTTTAAATTGTTCCGGTGCTTCCCCATGAGTGAGCTCCACCTCTATTAAAGCGTGCTTTCCGTTTTGATGAATCTGATGAATCTTACTGAAGAGCTCCTTGCCGGAAGCTGCCTGGTGCTTTTTGATGCCTAAAAAATGCTCGGCGCTGTTTACTGATTTTATCTCTTCCTTTCTAGAAGTATAATGGATGATTTCGCAATTTCCGTAAGTCGCCGCCATTTTTAGCAACAGAGAGCTTTGTCCGCATGCCCCTTCTGATAGCACTGAAAGTACCTGAGGTTTTTCACTCGATGAACTGGCCAAAGCAAGCGGCTTACAAGAAATAATTGAGTTGAGCTCTCTTAGAATAAAATCGTAAATAGCGCCACTATCTTCGTCTTCGGGACCCTTTTCAAATTGATATTTTTTGGACAAATTTTGAAGAACTTTCTCGGAAACTCCAAGTATGCGAAGACCTTCCAAGGCCTGGAAAAAAGGGCCCTTCGTTAACTTTTTCTGACCAAGTTGAAACTCTGCCAATCGCATTTCTAAATTATCAATCCGGTTTAAGAGCTCGTCGTTCACTGCTGCCGTATTGGGGCTTGCTTGAGAAATTTCAACTTCTTGGGGAATCTCCCTATATTCAGTTATCGGCTCCGAAGATGTCTCGGGCCTTAGAAACGAATCCAAGTCGTTTTCCGCCTTCGGAGCTGCGGCAGCACGATTAAGGCCCAAATTACCATACCCCGAATTCGCTCGAGGCCTGGTGGAGGACGTAATTTCTTTAATTTTCTGAGAACTTTTCCCGTACAGCTCTGTGCGTTCCTCAGCAGATAACACTTTATCTAACTTCTGCTTTTCTTTTAAATCATCCTCAGAAACCGCGGCGGTAATTTCAACTTTCTTTGAAAGGAAGTTTCCTAGGGGAGATTTCCTCCCCGACTGAGTCTTTAAAATAATGGCATCAGGTCCAAGTTCACGCTTTACCGCTTTAAGTGCCTCATCAACGGTATCACCTTCAAACTTTCGCACTAACATTTTATAACCTCACTGTTCCTAAGGATTTAATATGAGTCTCAGGCGAGAGCTCGTTATGGCTAATAACAATCAGTTGCGGAAGAAACTTCTCGGTCAACTTCTTGAAATGCCTTCGAATATTTGGAGAGCATAAAACAACCATTTTTTCGCCCAAACGTGTGGCCTCTTCAATATTTTGGTTGAGTCCGCTCAGTATTTGTTGAGTCATCTTGGCATCGATTCCAAAATGAGTTCCCTCTTCAGATTGAATAAGATTTTGCGAGATATGATCTTCTATGACCCTATCGACAGTGAAAAGAGGAATTTCACCATCATCGTTTTTGATTCGCTCGGTGATCGTCCGGTAAAGGGCCTGCCTAGTATATTCCGTTAACCTATCTGGATCTTTAATTTTCATTCCGCGCTCGGCGAGAGTTTCTAAAATCGTTCTTATATCCCGAACACTTACATTCTCTTGTAAAAGATTTTGCATGACTTTTAGAATAGTGCCTAAAGGTAAAATATCGGGAATCAAATCATCAACTATTTTGGGATACTTTTCTTTGAAGTTCTCCAGAATAGAGCTGAGCTCCTGACGACCGAATAAATCAGCAAGATTAGTTTTCAAAACTTCGGTGAAATGGGTTGCAATAATTGTAGAAAGATCAACCACCGTATAGCCGTTGTACTGGGCCTCTTCTTTTTTCTCTTCGCTAATCCAAACTGCATTGAGCCCAAAAACAGGCTCAACGGTTTCAACGCCATCAATGGGCTCAATAATGCTGCCTGGATCCATGGCCAAAAGATGATCGGGCAAAAGCTCACCCTTTGCGACCTCTATTCCTTTGATTTTGAGCGCGTAGCTACCAGGTTGAAACTCGAGGTTATCCTTGATGCGAACCGAAGGGACGATGATTCCCCAGTCTAGTGCAAACTGCTTTCGAATATGACTAATTCGCTCCAGAAGATCTCCGTTTTGGTCAGCATCCACGATATGGACCAGTCCATAGCCAACCTCTAGTTCCACTAATTCGAGAGGGAGTAAGTCTTCAATTTTCTCATCTTGTCCTTCAACTTCTTCAATCTCTAATTTCTTTTTATCTGCGGCCTCTTCTTTATTTGTCATTTCCATACGGTAACCGGTGAAGGCCAAAAGAAGCGCAATAATAAAAAACGGTGGTGTTGGTAGGCCTGGAATCAAAGAAAAAAGAACCAAAATTGCTGATACAATATAGAGCGCCTTGGGATGGATTCTAAATTGCTGTGAGAGCTGAGCTCCTAAAGAAAATTCGCTACTGTTTCGAGTGGCAATGATACCGGCAGCTGTTGATATAATAAGCGCCGGGATTTGGGCCACAAGACCATCACCAATTGTTAAAAGCGTAAAAAGCTCAGTCGCTTGAGAAAAGCTCATATCATTTTGGGCCATTCCCACGATGATGCCGCCAATAATATTCACAATAGTGATTAAGATTCCTGCGATGGCATCTCCGCGAACAAACTTAGAGGCACCATCCATGGAACCATAAAAATCGGCTTCATTTGAAATCTCTTGGCGCCTCGTTCTTGCTTGTTGCTCGTTGATTAACCCCGCATTTAAATCAGCATCAATCGCCATTTGCTTTCCGGGCATGGCGTCCAATGTAAATCTGGCCGCGACTTCTGCGACTCGGCCAGCACCTTTTGTAATGACGATAAAGTTAATAATGACGAGAATAATAAAGATGATAATTCCGACGGCGAAGTTTCCACCTACAACGTAATCACCAAATGAGCGAATGATCTCTCCAGCTGCACTTGAACCTTCGCTTCCTCCGCGAATTAAAATATTTCGAGTTGAGGCCACGTTTAGAGATAGCCTAAAAAGTGTTCCCATCAGGAGAATCGAGGGAAACGTTGAAAAATCAAGAGGCCTATGAGCATAGACGGCCATGAGAAGAATCACCATTGAGCCAGCAATGGTCAATGAGATAAGCAAATCCATTAAAAATGGAGTAATAGGAACAATCATGACACATAAGACTAAAACCAATCCAAGGGCTATGCCTAAATCCGAATTCTTTGTTAAGATCCTGAAGCGGTGGAAAAGATTATTCACAGTTCAGCGCTCCTAAAATTGGATTTTTTTATTTTCTTTTTCAATTTGTAAACAAACGCCAAGATCTCAGCTACGGCCTGATAATAATCCCTAGGAACAATCGAGCCTACAGACACGGATTTATAGAGCCCGCGCGCTAATGGTTTGTTTTCTACCAACGGAATCCCATTTTTTTCCGCAATTCTGCGAATCTGGAAGGCGAGATTATCGGCTCCCTTGGCGATGACAACTGGTGCCGACATCGTTTTAAGATCATAGCGAATCGCAACACTGATGTGAGTAGGATTCGTAATGATAGCGTCCGCATTCGGAACCTCTTGCATCATTCTTTTCCTTCCCATTTCTCTTTGAATCTGCCGAATTCTTTGGCGAATTTCCGGGTTTCCTTCTTTTTGCTTTTGCTCTTCTTTAACTTCTTGCTTGCTCATTTTTAATTTCTGCAAATGACGAAATTTTTCCCAGGCAAAATCGAGTAGCGCCATAATTGCCAGTGCTGGAAAAATAGAGATAAAAAGCTTCACTAAGACTTCGCCGGCAAAGCTCATCCCCGAGGAGATATCACTGTGTAAGAACCCACGAAAATTCAGTAAATCTTGGGACAAAATGAAATAGGTCATGCCCAAGATGATTGAGAACTTTACCAAGCCTTTGGCGATCTCAAAGATTGCTTTTAGGGAAAAAAGTTTTTGCGCTCCCTTAATTGGATCCAGTCGTTCCCATTTGATCTGTAGAACTTCAGGGGCATAAATCAGCCCAACTTGCATCACTTGAGATAGAAAACTTAAACAAAAAGAAACACTCAAAACAGGAAGTAAGCACATAGCAAAAGTCGAGGCCATTTCTCGCACAAAATAACCAAAATTTTCGGGTTTAAAAATTTGACGATGATCCTGGACTAAAATCCAATCAAAAAATTGATAGAACTGTTCGAATATGAAAAATGAGCTTAACGACAAAGCACAGAAGACTCCAGTCAGAATAAAAAGAGAGTTGATCTCTTTTGAGGCCGCAACTTCACCTTTTTTCCGAAACTCATCTATACGGTGCTGGGTAGGATCCTCGGATTTTTCCTGCCCATCATTATTTTCTGCCAAATGCTCTCCTTAACTCACCCACTGAAACCATCTTCCCAGTATTGTGATATAGCTCTCTAACCCGACCACCCATAATTCTTCTGATATAGCGATGAACACAACTAGCCCCATTCCGATATTGACGACAAAACTGAGCATCAAGACGTTCATCTGAGGGACTAACCTAGCAATTAGACCAAGAATAAAATTCATAAAGAAGTTTGCAAAAAGCAGTGGAGCGGCCAAAACAAGTGCGCTTATAAAAACGTCTTTAAAAATAGAGAGATAAAACTGAGAGGAAGCAAGAACTCCTGGGCCTTGGGACAGGTTAATCGTATGAAATGAATTCATCGCACCTTTGAACATCGGAATGAGAGCACCTGATGAAAGAATAAGGACAACGATAGTGACTTGTAGAAGTTTCTCCATTGGGCCGACGCGATCAGAAAACGTAGGGTCAAAATAATTGACCGACCCAAACCCCATACTTTGGGTCATGATACTTCCCGCCGCAATAAAAATACCCATAATTGATTTGATGCAAAGACCAATCAAGAGCCCGGTCAAGACCTGATAGATTGTCAAAAGAAGCAATCGATCAGGTCCCCATAGGAGAATATCGTGCTTAATTGATTCTTCTACGAATGGAAAAAAAGCATAGCTAATGAGAATGGCCGAAAAGATTTTAACGATTCCGGGAATAAAAGGGCCATCAAACAAAGGGATTTGAAAAAGAATTCCAATCCACCGCGAGAAGGCCAGCCAAAAGGCAATCATGTGAATGTGGTCAGTTATTGAAATTTGAATCATCTGCCACTCACCATTCGCGGAATATCAATAATCAGTTCGCGAGTAAAACTTGTGAGTATTTCAATCATCCAGGGAGAAAAAATAACAAGGGCCCCAACGATGACTATAATTTTTGGAATGAAGCTGAGCGTTTGTTCGTTGATTTGAGTGACTGCCTGAAATAGACTGACCATAATACCAATAATAAGCGCGCCCAGGAGCATAGGTGCAGAAAGCAAAAGAGCAACTTTGACTGCTCGGTGGGCGACTTCAATGATAAATTCGTCAGACATTTTTGATCCTCTAAGCAAATGACTTTAAAAGTGACCCCGTAACCAGCTGCCAACCATCAACCAGGACGAATAAAAGCAATTTAAATGGAAGAGAAACTAAAACTGGTGGAAGCATCATCATACCCATGGCCATCAAAACAGAGGCGACGACCATATCTAGAATGAGAAATGGGATATATAGCAAAAATCCTATTTGAAAGGCTGTTTTCAACTCTGAAATAACGAAGGCCGGAACAAGAAAGTGAAAGGGAACATCGTCTAGAGTTTGAGGATGAACCGTATTCGTCACTTCGTAAAACATTTGAATATCATTTTTTCGAACATGTTTTCCCATAAACCCGCGCATGCCCAACTCAAGCCCCGCAAGAGCTTGAGTCGCATTGATTTTTTTATCCATGTAAGGGGAAAGGGTATCTTTATAAATGGCCTCACCAGTCGGCATCATGACAAAAAGCGAGAGAAATAGGGCAAGCCCCAATAGTAACTGATTGGGAGGCATACTCTGAGTACCTATTGCTTGGCGCAGAAAAGAGAGAACGACGATGATCCTGGTAAATGAAGTACAAAGAATGATAAACGCTGGGGCAAGAGTGAGAACCGTAAATAGGAGAATAACCTCTAGGGTATTTACAAGATCGGCGCCTTGGCCCATTTGAATATTGATCCCAGGAAGTTGCACGCTAGCAGGACTTTGACCAGTTTGAGCACTGACACTGGTAACCAGTGCAAATAAACACAGCGGTGCGGTTGTCCTAAGAAGTGCTATCATTGGCCAGGCCTTAGAGATTGGATTCTGCTGCGAATTTCTTGAGAAAGGCTGGCCTGAGGACTTCGAGAAATTTTACCTCGGGTCTCGTAAGGATTTTTTTTCAACGGAAGCGATAAGTTTTTTAGCGAATTTGCCTTAGAAAGAGAATCATCAAAGTTTTTACCAGTGGCATTTTTCTCACTCTCTTTTAGAATTTCGGCCACAGAGTCCATTTCTGTTAGCATTTGTAGGCCGCCACTTTCTGTTCGCCCAATTAGCAAGACTTTATCGTGGGCCTTGACCAGTAAAAGAGATTCCTTAGGCGATAAATGCGTTGTTTGAATCACCTCGATAGAGGATTGGTCTTTGAGAGATCCAATCTTGGATCTTTTTAGGGCAAACTTCTTCATCACAGCGACGACTCCGAAAAAAAGGCCCAGTACCAATACCAACACTCCTACAAATTTACTCATGAGATGGGTTAGCTCGGACTTTGGTTTCTCATCCGCTGATTTTTCAAACAAAGAAGTCGGCTTAGAATCTGTCAGTACTGCTTCCGGGGCAGCAGTCGCCTTTTGTTCTTGCTCTAGATTTTCTAAAAATTGCTCATCTGATGGTTGCTCGGCGATGGCCTTAAGTTTGGGAAATAAAATTTGCAAAGAGTCTTTTTTAAGCTCCAAAAGCACTTTTCCCTGATGTCGCTTGAGATCAAAAGGTGTTTGAACATGAATTTTATCGGTTTCGGCCTTTAAATTGAGGGAGTTTCCTGACCAGTAGTAAGGCGTTTTGAGTTGATCTTTTTTCTGGAGCTCAATTTCGATATCTTGGCCAACGATTTTAAGCTCTGGTAGCTGTGTTAAGGGAGATTCAAAAAAAAGCGTAATTTCCCCGCTTACCTGTTTCCATTTGAACTCAGAGTCTTTGATGCTATTTGCAGACGTCTGAAAACTACCTAGTATCAATATCAAAAAAGTAGATATGATTTTCATTTTAGAGTTTCAATCCTTTCGATTGGGCTAATGATATCAGTTAGCCTGATTCCAAATTTTTCATTTACAACGACAACCTCGCCCCGAGCAACAAGCTTCCCATTGACTAAAACTTCTAAGGGTTCCCCTGCCAGTTTATCTAATTCGAGTACTGAACCCTGTCCTAGTTGAAGAAGCTCTTTAATGATAATTTTTGAGCGCCCTAGCTCGACCGAGACCTTCAGCGGAATATCGAGAATGAAGTCCAAATTTTGAACTTTTAATTTATTGAGAGCGTCATCCCCTGTTTTAATTTGATCCGCCAACTCTTGAATTACTTCATTTTGCTCGCCAGATTGAGACTCTTCTTCACCGACAATTTTCAAGTCGGCCCCTTCTTCTTTTGCTCCATCTTCCATAATGTGCTCCCCTAGTCCTGTAATCGTTTAGTAATCTGCACCGCTTTATTGCCTTTATAAGTTCCAACCAAACATTTCAGCTTTTTTACGCCTTCTATTTCTACATCTAATTCTCCAGAAACCTCTTGGCCCAAGGGAACTATGTCTCCCGTCTCAAGAGAAACAAGATCGCCGACGGTCATCTCCGTTTCACCGAGTTTTACGACTGCAACAGTCTCGGCGCTATGGATGTGGTCGTGAAAAGATTTGGTCCATAGTGTATCAACGACATCATTGTCAGTTTGATAACTCGAGCTCAGTCTCTGCTTAATTGGCTCAATCGTTGAATAAGGAATCACGACCATAATGGTCCCTGAGGCAGACTCAAATTCAACTTCGAAAGTCGTTGTTATGATAACTTCGCTGGGCGGGACAACCCCCACAAATTGAGGATTGATTTCTGTTCTTACATATTTAGCATCAATCTTATGAACTGGGGCCCAAGCTTCCTCTAAATCCCCAATCGCCATGTCCATCACACGCTTCATGAAAGAGAGCTCTATTTTAGTAAATTCTTTTCCTTCGATTTTAGTAAAAGGCCTATCGGTACCGCCGAAATAAGAATCGATAATGGCGTAGGCCAATTTGGATTCAAAGACCATAAGGGCAGGTCCTCGGAGTTCATTAAACCTAATAATGGACATGCATGACGGAATTGGCAGTGTATTTACAAATTCGCCAAATTTTAGCAAGTCGGTTGAAATCATAGAAATTGTTGAAATCTTCCGCAGTGAATTCGAAAGAGAGACTCGAAACGATCGAATAAATCGTTCATAGATAATCTCAAGCACGGGCATTCGCCCTCGGATAACTCGATCTTGATTAGTGAGGTCGTATGCCTGAATATTTTCGGCGGCCTCGTCTACTTCGCCGAAGCCTCCACTATCCGCAGCGGCCGCGGAACTCTCTCCACCGGCATCATCGTCATCGCTAACAGCGTTGAGAAGAGCATCAACTTCATCTTGGCTGAGAACCTGAGGCATTTATCCCCTCCTGGGATTTGTCCAATTTAAATAAACCCTACTAGTTTATCTGAAAGCCAGTGTAGTAAATATCTATCAAGTCGCTATCGACGAGAAATGAGTTGATAGCGGACTTCATTTCTTCTTTCAAAAAGACTTTTCCTTCTTTTTTCAAAAGATCTTCCGGTCGCTTGGAATTTAAAATAGCGATAATAGTATCCCGGATTTGAGGCCTTCTCGAGGTAAACTCCGTTTCATCAGACCGGTTGCTAAATTTCAAAACTGTATTGAGTCTAACAAAACGCCTCGGGCCATCACCTTGGGCAAGATTTACGGTGAATCCTTCCAGCGGAATAACCTTTCCCTCAGTCGCGTCTTGCTTTAGAAGCTCGCGCTGGGCCTCTGTATCCTCATCTTTATCCAATTCTTCTAGAAGCTGCTGAACGGTTGGAGTTTTTGCTAGCTTTTGCATCTGATTATATTGGAAATAAGCAATAGTTCCCATCGCCAATAGATTCAAAATGAGCAAAAGTGAAACCAAAGGTCCGCCCCCGGACTTTGATCCAGAAGTTTTCGCTGAGGGTTGCTTGTCATCGGCCATGGGCCTTTCTCCAGATAAAATTGCCTAGCTTTGCCCCTAGAGGACATCTCACTAGTCAAAATCATAACACTCCATCGGAAAAAGCTTCAACAAAGGCAAAAAAGACTGCTTGATTTTTTCAATAGCGCCAATTTTTTGACAAAAAAAAGGACCTCCTGGGAGATCCTCATTTTCAAAAGAAAAAAACTAAAAAACTAGAACATGTCTTTCCAAGCTTTCCCTGGTCGAAACTTTGGAACAGTTTTCGCTTTATGCCGGACATTTTCACCGCTTGCAGGATTAAAGTAATTTCGAGGGGCCCGTCTTACCTTTGTAAAAGTTCCGAAGCCTACAAGTGAGACATCATCACCTTTTTTTACAGTCTTCTTCACTGTTTCTAACAAAGACGAGATGAAAGCATCAGCATCTTTTTTAGTCATGTGCTCAAGATTTTTGTCTTTAAGAATCGACTCGATTAACTCTTTTCTGTTCATAAACTTCCCCTTGTTCAAAAAACTTATTCAACGTAATAAAATGGTTCACTATTTTCAAAGCTATGACAAATCTTTTTTTTCGTTATCTTAAATATCTAATCTGCCTTTCTTCTTTAGTTTTTCAATTATATCTTCGAAATACGGAAGAGGGTAGGCCCCTTTTATTGGAATACCATTGAGCACAAAGCCCGGAGTTCCGCTGAAGTTGAACTTTCTAGCCTCTTCGATATCGCTTTCGATTAATTCAGCGACCTTATCAGAGTTCACATCTTTTTCGAGTTTTTTCATATCAACATTTAATTTTTTGGCCAGGTCTTTTAGATATTTCTCGCCTCCTCGGGAAAGTCCCGATTGGTCTTCGAAAATTTCATCATGAAATTCAATTGCTTTTTTAGGATCTTGCAAACTTATTGCCTCATAATATTTTGCTGCTGGCTTAGAATATTGGCCGATAGTTGGAAGGTGCTTGAAAATAAACTGGATATTATCTCCGTATTTTTTTAAAAGAGGCCGGACAGTCTCTCTAAAGCCTTTACCGCAATAGCCACACTGAAAATCGGAATATTCAACCAAAACAATGGGTGCACCTTTTTTGCCTCGAATGAGCTCATCGTCGGCAATCTTTGGCTTCAAAGGCTCATCGAAACTTTTCTCTAATTTCTCTTGTTCTTCTTTCCTTGCTTTTTCTGCCCGCTCTGACTGCGCTTTTACCGAGGCCTCACTCAAGGCCTCAATGATTTCCATCGGATTCGCTTCTATAGCTTCTTTCAAAATGTCTGGATTTTTCTTGAGCATATCTTTGAGTTGCTCTTTCGAAGTACAACCAGAAAAGAAACTCAAGCCTAATAACAAAATCGCTATAATAATTCTCATGATACGCTCCTAGATTTCATTTATTCTAAATGCCAGACAGGTTGAAAGCAACAAGAGTCAATTATTCTCGCTCATCTTTTTTTTGCAACCAATCCAAGCAGCGATTGATTTCTCTCGTTTGCTCACGGAGATAGCGAAACCCAACCAAATGCACTCGCGCATTTTTCTGCCCTTTTAAATAGGAGCGCATACTTGAGAAGATACCGAAGGCCGGAGTCGAAATCTTGGAATAGAAATGCACCGAGAGTCCAAAATATCCGAGGGCCAAGAGAATTGCAGAAAAAAGAGTGAGGTGTTCTAAAATACTCGATTGACTTTGGAGAAAGAAACTAACCTTCGGATAATCAGTGTGAAGATAGTTCACCGCAACTTCCACAAATCCCTCATAGAGCTCACCAGTCATAAAAAAAATAGAAAGTGCGCTGAAAGTGCAAAGAACAAGGATGTAGACAAAGAAATTGAGGTAGTAACGACCATTGAGAAATGGTCCATGAATTCGGGAAAATTCTTCAGGAATGATGACTCTTGATTTTGGTCGGCCGTCCTCAGACAAAACTTCGTCTCTTTGGACTTGAAAAAAAAACTTCACCATCTTCTCAAGGAGTGGAAACTCAGATAACTCTAAAGGGACTTCAGTACGACCTTGGCTTTCTACAAACAGCTCACAATAATTTTTAATTTTTGTAAATGGACGAAGAAGTGAGCGCCCCATCCAAAGGCCAAGCAGAAAAAAAACTAGAAAATGGAGGGCGATCAGAGGAATAAGATCCACTATTGGCCCCATAAAAACCGCCATAAAATCGTCTTTGAGCTGGACCTGTCCCAGATAGTTAGAGCTCAAAAAGAAGAGACTATTCAGTTCCATTATCAAATAAAGGACAAAAAAGACGATTCCCAACACGACAGCTGGGACCACCATGTTCTTGAGACCGGTTTCTAGGTAAAATTGGTAGTCATCGCGTTTCCGATAATTTCGAATATAAGAGAGCATTGAAACCAAGTGTCCCGTTCTCATTTGGCAACTGTCAAAAAAATAGACAACTCTTAACTCGAAAAAAGTGACCGTTCAGCGCTAAGAAATGGAATTTACGAGACTGCTTTCTCTTCCAGCGCTGGCATAGAACGTGCAAATACTTTAGATAAGCTAAATTAAAAAAACCTTATAAAGGTGAGAATTTTTATGAAAACACTATTAACCTCTTGGCCGCTTCTTATTGTTCTGCTGGTTTTTTCATGCGGACAAAATAACCGGACTGCCAGTATAGCTGGCCCGGGAATCGCGGGAAATCCAATTATGGCAGGAGCGACAACCGCTAATCAAAAACTGCAGCTTCTCCTCCGAACTCCATGTAACCGCATGGGCGTATTTGGAGGCAATAATGGAGTGCCCAACAATGGTCAAAGAGTCCAGATTCAAGTCCAACCGGGTGCTTATAACTATTATCAAAGAACGGGTGTCGGCCAATTTGGTGGCGGAGCAAATCTTGACCTTCAAAATGGTTCGCTCTTTTTTGGTATGAACTCCCAAGGACATATTGTTGTCGCAAAAAGTTTAGGAGGAGGTCAATCCGCTATCGACCTCTACTACTGTCTTGCGCCAGGAGAAAGTCCAGTGATAGCTCAGGAAGCAGAGCCGCTCATTTTTAATGTGTCTACGAGATGCGGGGGGATTGGTGAAATTTCTTACGGCTCAATTACCGTGCAACAAGGGGCGACGGCCATGTACCCCACTAGGATCTTTGTGACTCCAATTCACAATTATCCTCAAGCAGCATCGCAGTTGTGTTTTGGTGGAGTTAATCCTTAGGTTTGCTGAAGTAGAGCTCAATCCCTTGAGCCAGAGTTCTCGCAAGCTCTTGGAGATAAGCAGGATTTAAAATTTTTTTTAAATCCTCTTTGTTAGAGACAAAACCACCTTCAATCAGGGCACCCGGACGCTTTGATAGAGCAAGGACATGAAATAATCCGGGCTTGACCCCTCTATTTTTCATAGAAAAGCGCGGCACTAATCTTTTCTCGATAACTTGGTTGAGTGTTTCCGCCAATAAACGAGAATTTGAGACAGTTTGCCGGATCACCAGGTCTATCAGAATCTGAGTCACGACCGGGTCCGCCTGAAACTGAGTATTTTCGGCCTTCTCTAACTTATGAACCGCCTTATTTTCTGAATTACTTAAATAAAAGATTTCAATTCCATGATGTTTTTTCCCCAATGAGCTATTAAAGTGAAGAGATAAAAAAAGGTCGGCCTTCACTTTATCAGCAAGACTGGCACGTTGCTCTAAAGAGACATCTCTATCATCTGATCTCGTTAAATAAATTTTATGGTTAGGTGCCAGAAGTACTTTTAACGCCTTGGCCACTTTAAGCGTGAGATCTTTTTCATAAATGATTGGTTTATTTTGAGGATCTGCGAAGGGGTTTTTAGCGAAAGCTCCAAGCTCTTCTCCACCATGCCCAGGGTCGACAACAATTGTGGCAGCAAAAAGGAGCGAGGGAAAAAAAACAGTGACAATAATATTGAGCTTAGAAATTTTCATACAAAGTCGAACTCAATAGGCCTTTTCCAAGTGAAAACCTGGAAAATAGTGGGCCGAAAATTTCTTTGTAGCTTTTGTTCTTTTGTGCCATCTCTTTAGCACCATATTGGCAAAGCCCAACTCCGTGCCCGAAACCACTGCCAGCAATCATAAGCTTATCGCGTTTTTGAATGACCTGAAATCTTGGCGAGGGAAAAAATTTACGCTTGAGCGCCGCTCTGAGCTGAGATTTTTTAATCTTGAAAATCTGCCGATCATAATAGAATTTCAAATCAGAAAAATTTGAATTATCAATTCCTAGAATAAAATCTGACTGGACCGGATCCAATGCTTCATTTCTTTCTTGTTTTAATTCTTTGAGTGCCACTTTGAGAAATCGTTCCACAGTCAGTTCTCGTTGCCAATCCTTGGTTCCATGTTTGTGACAAAAAGGACACTTCACCTGCCGATATCCCTCCACACTGCGCTGCCAGACCATTTGAGGCAAAAGTGTTTTACCACCGCACTTAGAATGAAAAAAAATTGGGGACAACTCCCCTTTTTGATTCAGCAAAATCTCTCCTTGAGTGGAGCGTGCCGCCTTCGAGGTTTGAGGGCCTTCTTGAAAAAAATGACCATGAACCTGATGCTTTTCAGAATTTTCGAGATACCAAAAGTTTCCGATTTTTTTCTTTCGTTTCATATGCACCATTGCATAAGTTCTGGCAGCAACGGCCTGGGCCTTTAAGGCCTCGAGCGGCCAGTCCTTTTTCATCTCTTTTGCTAAAAGCGCACTGAGGTAGTTTTCGAGAGTGAGAGATTGAACAAGATGGCACCCCCGCCGCTTAGGAGAGGGATGAATTTCAAAGCTTCCTCTAAAACGCCTGTGGTTAAAATCGAGAAAACCCGTCGGAGAATTTAATCCTACATGGAGACCCTGAGCTTGATTTTCAGGTTTTTGACAAGTGAACCTCAAGTTTCTTGCACCGGAAAACTGACGCTCTTTTTTGACTGAAAAATTTTCGGCCAAGGATTTTTGAATATCATGTCCTCCGATAAAAAATTCTTGGAGACCTTTTGCCACCAGAACTTTCATCTGAGGTATTGCTGCTTGTGTGCTTAAAAAAAACCAGGAAAAAAGAAAAAAGAGAAAACGCACCGTTATTCCATCCTAGAATAAGGTTAGAATTCCAGTTTAACGCTAAAGAGTGAGAAAACAACTCGGAAAAATTTACGAGTTTAGCTTGGGGATAATTTTTTGCATATCTTCCCAGGTCGTCTTTTTCATTCCGGGATTGAGTAAAAGATATTCTGGATGAAACAAAGGTGTAAATTTAATATGCTGAGAACCTTCTCTGCAAGGTCTTTCACACCCATGTCCTTGAGATAACCGGATTCCTTCACCGCAAAGCTCTCGTGCTGCAGTCGCGCCAAAAGAAACGACAGGCACTTCAGGATATTTTGCCAGCTCTCTTAAAACATCTTCAGTTGCACCCACGAGCTCTTCGCCTCGCTGCCGTAGTACGGCCAAAAGATACACGTCATCTAAGTTTAATTTTAAAGCACTCATCATCTTCACGAATAACTCACCGGCCTCTTCTCCAAAAAATGCATGGGCCTTTGAGGAAGAAGACACCTCTCCGCGATGCCTATCAGTGACCACAAGAAGTCTATGGCCCCGCTCTTTGGGCCCTGAGTTGGGTTGCATAAAATTCCAGCCCACATGTTCAAAAAGGGCATGACCAAAGGTTGGACGATTTAAGGGAATTTCAGCGTCACTTTCTTTGACACGGGCGAATGTTTCCTGGTTTTCACCATTCTTCAATTCTGTCTTCAAGTTTGCACTCCTGAGAAACCGATAAATGTCATAGATGACTTGCTATTGGCAAACTGAATTGGCCAGGAGGACAGAGATGGCAGCGGATGTTGAATATCAGTTAGAAGACGATATTGAGTACTATGGAACACCTGAGGAAATCACTCGTAAGCTTGATGAGTGCAAGGTTTGTGGTTCCAAATTATCGTTTAACCATTTACCAGATTATAAAAACTTATTGCTCCAAGAAAGTGCACGGTGCATGGAATGTGGATGCACGAACCGCAAAGTGATTCATGTTTTAAGCTAAATAGATTTTAGGTAGGCGGTGACCAAAGCCGCCGCTTTACTAGAAATTTTCAACTCAGTTTCTAGGTCTTCACTGCTCAGTTTTTTTAATTCCTCAGGAGACTTCTCCAAATTCTCTAAAATGATTGCTCGCGATTTTGCGCTCAAACCAGAAACCTCTTCTATCCAATGCGAAAAAATGCGGCGATGCTCGGCCTTGTGATGTAGCTTACGGCTAAACCGGTGGGCCTCATCCCTCATCGAAACAAGTAACCGAAAAAGATTTTGGTCTTGCTTCAGGAGGTAAGCATTGGCCCTGTTGGGTAAAAAAAGGCGCTCTTCGAGTTTATCACCGGAGCGTGACACCTCGGCCCTCGCTTTGGCGATACCCACCACCGGAATATGCTCTAAGCTATGTTCTGCGAGTATTTTCTCAACAGCATTGCGTTGCCCCTTCCCTCCATCAACTATCATCACATCCGGCAGAGTGGCCTTTTTAATTCTTCGGCCAACCAACTCCTGCATCATCGCAAAATCGTTATTGCCCTCATCTCGCGTTTCCAAGTGATAGTATCGATAGGAGCTTTTGTCGGCGACGCCGTTATGAAACACAACTTGAGAGGCCGTAGGCGAGCGCCCCTGCCAGATCGCTACGTCGTAACATTCCAGAAGTTTCGGATTTTCTTTGAGGTTAAGTAGCTGGGATAATTTCTGCAGCGCTAGTTCAGAAGAACTCGTTTGGGCAAGCCGAACTCGCTGAGATTCTTGGACCTGGTTGAGTGTTGCTTGATAAAACGGGCGAAATTTTTTCGAGACTGGGAGCACTTTCAAAGTTTTCTCTGAGCTCAAATGAGAAAGAGAACTCTCCAGTAGGACTCGAGAGGGTTCCGATAATTCGCAAATCATTTTCTCAGGCAAGGTTCCTTTTTCCTTCTGATAATGCTGAAAAAGCAAGGCCAAGATTCCCTCTTCAATATCTCCAAGATGATCAGATTGATTAAAATGAAGGTTATGATTGCCAAGCAATTGACCATTCCGGATCAAAGAGAGCGCAATATCGATAATTTCTCCTGAAGGATTCAAGCAGTAGGCCATAATATCAATATTTCTGTCTTCGTGAGTGAACTCCACATTTTGATGATCATAGGAATGAGATAAAAACTCTTCCAAGATTAGCAATGAGTCCCTTATAGTCGTGGCATATTCAAATTCTTCTAATTCAGCGGCCTCATGCATTTTAGATTTTAAAAAATCTATGGATTGCTTGGCCTTTCGCTTTCCTCGAAAAAGATCTAAGGCCAACGAAAGAGTTTTCTCATAATCGGAAGCTGATACTTTATCGACACAGGGAGCACTGCACTGGCGCATTTGATAAAGCAGGCACGGGCGTTTTCTCTGCTTCATTTCTCGGAGGGTGCAATCTCGCAACATAAAAAGTTTATTGACGACCCGAAGAACTTTTCCAATTCGACTACCTGCTGGATAGGGACCAAAAAAAAGACGCTCGGCCTTAGGTCTAGGTCGACGCATATATTTGATTCGGGGAAATGGCTCCGAGTAGTCTACGACAAGATAAGGATAGGTTTTGTCATCCTTGAGGCGAATATTATATTTCGGTGAATGCTTTTTGATCAAATTGTTTTCTAGAACAAGAGATTCTGCTTCCGTCGAAGTCAGCATGAAAGAAATGTCGATAACATGACTTAAAAGAAAAGCATTTTTTCGAGCATGACCTGATTGAGCATTTGAATTGGAAAAATAAGAACGGACGCGAGACCTAAGATTTTTTGCTTTGCCAACATATAAAATCGCGCCGCGAGAATCTTGCATGAGATAGCAGCCAGAAGACTGCGGAAACGTAGCAATTTTATCTAAAAGGGACGAATTCGCGGCCATCGTCCTTTTATATCTTAAAAAGGATTAATACCCAAAACCACCGAGATAAGGCGGAGTAAATCCCATTCCGAACCCACCACCGAAAGCGCTTCCACCATAGGCAGCATTATTGAAATTATTCATTCCTCGACCTGCTTGATTGCCAAGCGCCTGAAGGCCTAAGTTTCTATCTACAAAATTTACTTGCTGTTGCTGCTGCTGAAGCTGCGCCTGAAAGAAAGGACTTCCAAAACCATTTTGCCCACCAAACTGACCACCAAACTGGTTGCCAAATTGTCCGCCGAACTGGTTGCCGAATTGACCGCCATTTCCCCAGCCACCATTAAAACCATTCATATTAAGACCGGCTGCACCGTTGAAACCAAACTGTCCACCACCCCATTGACCACCAAAGTTTCCAACACCAGGCCCACCCAGGGAGATTCCTAAACTAGGAAGACCAATATTTAAACCGAGCGAAGGATTGACCCCAAAACCAGGGCCACCAAATTGGCCACCAAATGGATTACCGCCAAAGCCGCCACCGATCATTCCTGGAGACCATCCTGCTCCTAGAAAAGGATTGCCAAAGCCGGGTCCGAAACCGCCTCCGAATCCACCACCAAATCCACCGCCAAAGCCTGCGATTGGAGGACAATGCATCGGAAATCTATCTGATGGAGGGATGACGTATCCTTGATTTACAGTCGTTGCGAGATAATTTTCTTTGAAGTCATAACATCGATCAAGACCCATATAAGCGAAACCACTTTGGGCAGCTCCGAGTAAAAAGTCGCCTGCGATTTTTGCGTAAAGCGGACCGTTACCTGAACGGTTTCTACAGGATGTGCAATTTTCTTCTTCGTAACGTTTTTTTTCCCAACGCTCTCTATGCCGCCTAGTGCGACGAGTATCGACACTGCTCGTTTCGCCTTCGTATTTAATTTCAATTCCATTTCTTCTCAAACATCTTCTGCAGCGCCCTCGATCAGGCCTAAACTCTCCATTTTTATTGAAGCATTGTTTCAGACATGACTTTCTCGCAAGACTAAGATCCAAGCCGGTATCAATCTTGGCATCAAAGTTACCGCGCGTTTTGTAAATGATAGTTTGCGAAGATTTTGAGTCAGAGCAACCCCCGCAATTCACATTAATCGTTGTTCCACCGCAATCACAATCACCCTTCTCCCTTCGAATTTTCACTCGCGCTTTGTAGCGCTCTTTCTCTTCCTCAGTAACGATTCCGTCGCCATCCTCATCTGCTGGGGCCACAGTCGGTTCACGATCTTTTTTCTTTTTTCGACTTTTCTTAACTTTCGGTTCTTTCGGAGGGCAATACCAGGAATAAACCTTGAGGCTTCCTTTATAGACAACGCCTTGAGTTCTTAATTTGTCTCTACCATTCAAAGGACATTCATAAGCAGATATACAACCTTTGAGCATCTTTCCAGTTTTGAGCGTACGCTCAAGGAGCTTCCATTTTTTTGGATAGCAAACCTCTTCTCTGCTTTCAGTCTCTTGGGTGGCCAAGACAAGGACTTCCCTCTTACACAAATTGTTACAAGCTGCCTGTGCCGCTTCACTTGTTTCATATTTTTCTTGTGCCTGGGATGGAAATGGTACCAGCGCTGCAAGCAGCGCAAATAGAACAAATGAATACTGTGTCTTTAATTCCATAGTGATCCTCAGAACACTCATCGTTGCCCTGAGGAAAAAAGTTTAATTATTGGAAAAGAAAGTAGAAAGCTAGCGCAGGGTCATTCCGCCATCGACCATCATTTCTGAGCCGGTGATATAGCTAGCATCCGTAGAAAGCAGGAAACAGACCAATGCCGCTACTTCTTCTGGTCGACCAAAACGTCCGAGTGGAACCATCTCCTGAATTTCTTTTTTCATTTCCTGAGCATCTTTGTCTGACATCCCAGTCGAGCTAAAAAAGTTTGTATCGATAGGCCCAGGGCAAACTGCGTTGACCCGAATATTTTTGGAAGCTAAATCTCGTGCAAAGTTTTTCGTCAGGCTTGAGACAGCACCCTTGGTAGCAGCATAAACCGCGCCATTTGGAGATCCTAAATAGGGTGCCACGGAAGACGTCAAAACGACTGAGCTACCTTCCTTTAAAAAGTTTTTGAGCTTTGCCATATGCAGAGTGAGTCCCCTGACGTTTACATTGAACATCGAATCAAAGTGCTGAGCATCAACTTCTTCTATAGGAGCAAATTTTCCGAACCCTGCATTTAGAAAGAGCCCATCAAGCTTGCCCATTTTTTCTTTAACCTGTTTTTCCAGATCTAAAATATCGTCGAGATTGCTAGCATCACTTCGTATCACTAAAGAAGCGGCCGGAAGTGCTTTGCCTGCTTCATCAAGATGCTTTTGAGTTGTACCGGTCACTGCGACCTCTCCACCCTCTTCGACAATTCGCTTTGCAGTCGCTAGACCAATACCGCTGGTCCCTCCAGTAATGAGAAATCTTTTTCCTTCAAATCGAGCTGGCATGTTAGTCCTTTGATTCTCTTGTGTCATTCCGATCCTTTGAGACTCTAGCAAACATGAACAGCTCTGGATTGTCGGGTTCTGACATGTCTAAGGCATAATCAATATAAATATTGCGCCACTGAGGAAGCGGCATCTTGAACAGCTTTTCTTTAATTTTGTGCTGATAAAAACCCAATTTGTCTAAGTCATAACTCAATACTCTCTCGAGCTGAGTTGAAATTGAGGTCATCATTTCTGTATTATTTTTTGATTCTGCAAAACTGGCGGGGAAGTTTTTATAGGTATACCCCTTATAAAAAGACGTTTTTGAATCTAGCGCCTCCAAGATATCGAGGCCGAACGTTTGAACCTGTTCCTTTAGAGCATAGCTGCGCTGAACCGCGCGAACCACGATTGGGGATGATATCGCACTGTAGACCGCGAGCGAGTGAAGATAAGACACATCTCCCGTGAAAAGACTAAAAAACCAAAAATCGAATGCCCAAAACATGCTGGCCTTGATTTCCGTAGAGGAATTTTTACGATTAAATTTGCCCGAAAGTGAGTCTCTTATTTCTCGCAAGTTATAGAGATAATCTTCAATTTCCTCCTTACCCTTCACCCGGTGCCCAAAAATAAGTTGATTTTTTGAGGAAAAAACGGAGCTCTTCAAACGTTCTCGAATCCCAGATATGACTTTGAGCTGATCTTCTGAAGATTGCCCCAACAGTTTTGTATAAAACCCGCGAAATGCATGGAAAGTTTCTTGGGTATCGCTATCTGCAGAATAATTTCGTCCATTCATGAGAAACGCGGCGCAAGACAAACCCTTTTGATGGATCCCACCTGCTAGAGAAGTCCCGGATAAAAACAAGAAGATTAGGAAAATTTTCATCAAAAAGAGGTAGCCCAAATAGAACAATAAAAAAAGCGTGGAATGAGCTACGAGTAGGAATTATTGCGAAATGTAATGTTTTGTAGAAAAACCGCGAATCACTTGAATCAGAAAATCAATGATCTCTTCATCCGTGTGATAAACCTCTTCTACGAGATCGGAATCCAGCAGAAAATCTTTTACACGAGTGGCCACGTGATGAAGAGACTCTACAAGATAAAGACCAGCGAGGCTCTCGCCATTGAAAGACTTAATGATTTCTTTGCGCGCATGGTTAAACATCTCTGTTTCGGTGATATCTTCGGGAATATTGGCCTTGCCGAATTTTTCTTCTACTTCTTCAATGGCCTGGTCTTTAATATCTTCGTCGGTTGCAAAACTCACACCGAGCTCAGTGGCCAGGGCATCAATTAAGGCAGCACGTTTTTCCACTTCAAATTCTACAAATTTAGAATCCTTCAAGTGATCTAGAGTATATTTTCCAAGCGCTAAAAGTGTATTAAAATCAGTCTTCATGTCACCCCGATGATCGAACATTATGAGACCTAATTTCGGAATACTAGCGTACCGCTCCCCTTTTATACAAGCGAAATTGTTGATTTTAGGCCCGTTTCGAAAAAAAACTTTTTAGAAATTTCCTTTCCCCCATCAATATTAAAAAGCACAGATATGACCCTAGTACCGCAGCTCCTGCCAATACAAGCATTCCTATTTGCTCCCCCAACCCTTGAAAAGTTTGTCGAAAAATAAATTCAAAAAAATCTTTTTTATAAAAGTAGAGAGAGAGGCTTGGTAAAAGAGCAGCGACCATTTTGAACAGTCGAAGAGAAAACAGGGTTTTCCACGGAAAAGATACGATTCGCTTCAAAACCACAAACTGAATCACCACATTGATAAACATTGAAAGGCTAGTGTTGAGGGCCAGGACTTGAAATCCCAAATGGGGAACCATCAACCAAGATGCGACTATATTATAGCTAATCCCGGCTATAGAGGCATAAACGGGAATGCGCTCTCGATCCACACTATAGCAGCTCGGAACCAAGATTTTATAGAGCCCGTAAAAAGGAAGTCCGAGCGCGTAGCACTGCAATGCTAGAGCTGTCTGATTGCTATCGACCAAACTAAATTGCCCACGCTCGAAAATGACAGAAGTGAGGGGATAAGCGAGACAAAACAGAACAACCAAACTCGGGAACAGGAGAAAAAAAGAAAGCTCCACGGCCTCTCTCAGCAGGATCCCCGCCCTCTCTTTGTCGTTATTTTTCCAAGCCTCGCCAAAATGAACAAGATGCACATTTCCCAGGGATACACTGAGAATTCCCACAGGTAATTGGAACAGCCTAAAGGCATAATTAAGCCAACTTACCGCCCCAACCACAGAACTCGTCGCCAAAATTGTATTCACAAGAAGATTGAGTTGAGTGGCCGCAAAACCCAACAATCCCGGTCCTAGCATCATGATAACTTTTTTTGTCAAAGGATGCCTCGGACCCGACAGAGAAAAACTGATTCCCTTTTTTAAAACAAAAGGGATTTGAAATAAAAATTGAAAAAGTCCGCCGACCAAAACACCCCAACCTAAGGCAAAAAGTGGCTCTATTCCTTGCTCCACAAAAAAGGCCGGAAGGACCAGCATTGCGCTAATCAGTACGATATTAAAGGCAACAGGCGAGAGCGCAGGTATAAAAAAAGAATGATAAGTATTAAGAACTCCAGTCATCAAAGCGGCCCCGCTAACACAAACAAGAAATCCCGCCATGAGACGAGTGAGGTCGATGGCCAATTGATACTTCTCAATGTCCTGAGTGAATTCAGGAGCGAATAGAGCCACAAGCTCTGGTGCAAAAAGTGCTAAAAGGCCAGCAACGAGTCCGCTGATTCCCATGAGCAGCAGAAAAATAGACGAAAAAAGGTTCGACGCCCCTTGGGGGCTATTTTTCTTGGCCTGAATAAAATTTGGCACGAAGGCCGCGGAAAAGGCTCCCTCTGCTAAAAGGTCCCTAAACAAATTGGGAAGTCTATAGGCTACAAAGAAAACATCAGTCGATGCAGACGCTCCAAAAACAGCGGCCAGTACTTGTTCTCGTACAAGGCCCAAGATGCGACTTAGAAATGTTCCAGTTGCCATCTTCAGGCTCGAAGAGATTGGATTTTTGCCTTGAGTTTTCAAAGAAAAAATTTACGCCCCTTTTGGCCTATGTTAAGACTTCTGCTATTGCTTTTATAACATGTCGTATCTAAGAAACACGAAAGAATCAAAGGGAAGGGTGATTTATGAGTGCTGCTTTAAGTTTCTTTGAAACAAGTCCTTGGTTGGGGACACTAGGTTTTGGCGTTGCCATTGGAACGTATTACTGGGTCAAAGGACAACCCAGCGGAAATGACCGGATGGTTCACATCAGTGGCCTCATTGAAAAAGGGTCGATGGCCTTTCTTAAAAAAGAATATTCAATTTTAGTACTTTTCCTCGCAATCGTTTCGGTCCTACTGTGGTGGCAACTCGATGGCGCCTCTGCTTTATGTTATTTGGGCGGAGCTATCGCCTCTATGACTTGCGGCTTTATCGGAATGAAGGCCGCAACGAAGGCCAATGTCCGAACTGCTCAAGCAGCTGCTCAACATGGCCAAGGGCGTGCCCTCTCAGTCGCTTTTTTCGGTGGCTCGGTGATGGGAATGACTGTTGCTAGTTTGGGTCTTATTGGCGTCGCCGTCGCGTATATGATTTTAAGAGACCACCTTCCAATTCAATCGCTGAATGGTTTTGCCATGGGTGCTTCTTCTATTGCCCTATTTGCTCGGGTTGGTGGAGGAATTTACACCAAAGCGGCCGATGTTGGCGCGGACTTGGTTGGAAAAGTGGAAGCTGGAATCCCGGAAGATGATCCTCGAAACCCGGCAACAATAGCTGACAATGTTGGCGACAATGTTGGAGACACTGCTGGAATGGGCGCCGATATTTTTGAATCGTATGTCGGATCTATTATTGCGACGCTTTTTATCGGCTCGACACTAGATTTTGATCAGCAAAACGCGATGATCTTACCTATTTCAATTGCTTCAGTAGGACTGATTGCCTCAGTCTTGGGAATCATGGCGATGCACTTGCTGAAAAATAGCAACCCGGCCATGGCACTTCGGGTGACTCCAATTATCGGTCTTGTTGCACTTTTTATAGGAGCATACTTTTTAATCGACTCTATGGATTTTACAGTCTTCCCTTATCGAATGGGACCATTTTACGCGATGATGATTGGTTCTGTTGGCGGACTTTTAATTGGTCTTTTCACTGAATACTTTACCAGCGCTGACTTCAAATGGGTGCGCAAGGTGGCCGATGCAGGTCGAACCGGTCCTGCGACTAATATTATCTCTGGTATTTCTGTTGGAATGTATTCTTGTATTGCGCCGATTCTTATTATTTGCGCTGCGATTTATTATTCTTATGAGGTTGCGGATCTTTACGGAATTGGTATTGCCGCAGTCGGAATGCTGGCCACGACTGGCGTCACGATGACCGTTGATGCTTATGGCCCGATTTCTGATAACGCCGGTGGAATCGCAGAAATGAGTAAGCTTGGTCCAGAGGTGAGAAAAATTACTGACGGACTTGATTCTATTGGAAATACCACCGCCGCTATTGGCAAAGGATTTGCGATAGGTTCAGCGGCACTGACTGCTCTCGCTATGTTTTCTGCTTATGCGACGGCCGTTGGACTCACGTCCATTAATATTATGAATCCAGTCGTTGTCATCGGACTGTTTATTGGTGGAGTTCTGCCGTTTTATGTTGGTGCAAACACAATGGCATCCGTTGGACTTGCAGCTCAACAAATGGTGGAAGAAGTTCGAAGGCAATTTCGAGAAATCACCGGTTTGATGGAAGGAACGGCTGACCCGGATACAGAAGCTTGCGTAAATATTGCCACGACTGCGGCCCTTAAAGAAATGCTAGCGCCGGGACTTGTTGCTGTGGCCGCTCCGATTCTTATTGGTGTGGTTTTAGGAAAAGAGGCCTTAGGTGGAATGTTAGCTGGGGCAACTGTCACCGGTGTTCTACTTGCGCTCTTTATGGCAAACGCTGGCGGTGCTTGGGATAATGCTAAAAAAGCAATTGAGCAAGGACTTATCGCTGGCGAGAAAAAAGGAACTCCTGCTCATATGGCCGCTGTGACTGGCGATACCGTTGGTGATCCTTTTAAAGATACGTCAGGACCAGCCATGAATATCTTGGTGAAATTGATGTCGATTGTTGCATTGGTGATTGCACCGCTACTTTAATTAAACGCAAAAAAAAAGGACCGTAGTGATACGGTCCTTTTCTAAGCCAAGAACGAGTGAATTTTTATATCTTCAAACTTCCGTTTATTTTCTTAACATTTAATTTTCTGATTTTATCATTTAAACTTTTCTCACAATATTCGCGGCTATAAAATCCGGAGGCCGCAGGTATTGATATGACGGCCTCGATCCGGAGTCTTTCTCCATCACTCTCATTCTGGCCATTGTAAACCCTCTTCGAGTTTGCTCGAGATTTTTTAGACTGCTGAATTTCTTCAGCGGCTTGAGCAACTGTTACCGGAACATGAGGCCTATAAGGTCTTAGCGCAACTTGCTGTATTGCATCGGATAACGAAGACTTAAAAGAAGAAGCAGAAGGAACATTCTGGACAATTTCAAAAAGCCTTTCTTGGGTTACCTCATAATTCATTCGGTAGCTGTCAGTGTCAGCCTTGAAACCGGCACCATCTTTTCGACTGCCCTGTGGGCGCTTTAGAACGGCTTTTTCACATTTTGCAACAGCTGCTTGATCATCGGTCATATAAATTTTGGTATCATAGATGAGATACTTGATCTTATAATTCTCAGGGGCAGTCCCAATCCCTTTCACATATAGATTTTTTACCATCCCAGTAATCGTGTCATCTCTAACGAGTTCGGAAAACTCAATATTAGGCTCAATTTCCCTTGCAACACTTCCAAAAGCAGAAAGAGCTACTAGACCCAATCCCACCTTACTCATTCTTAAAATCTTTCTAAACTGAATCATCTTTTCACCCCTTTTTTACTGACTACCTAAATATGATCTTTTGCATGATGAATCACCACACAATAACTTACCGGAGCACAACCATACTCCTGTGCTAACGCATCATAGCAAGTTCTGCCAATAACCGCCCTCTCTCATGTAAATTCTGCAAAGCAGATGTTCATTACTCGATAATTCGAGAAATTTTTTCAGAATTTCCCAGTTTCAAGTATCTGATTCAATGTTGGAGCACCGTTTTGAGGTTCGAATAATTCAAATTGTTCAATTCCATTTTGCTGAATTTTTTGAAGATCAAACTTGCTAAGCCCTGTTCCACCTTCTTTCCAAGGCAATAGAGCAGCTGCATATTCATAGGCTAGCGTAATCGGCATAAACCTATGAACACCATTCTCATCGACATAGGGTGCGAGAAAAGTCGCTGAATCATCGGTATTGAACGATAAATTCACGTCTGCTTTCAGAAGGGCCGGAACATTATTGTGATAATTTTGCATGTTCATGACATAGAGATTACTGGTTGGATTTACCTCTAGCATCACTTGCGGGAACTTTTCTCTAAATCTCAAAAGGTATTGAGGGTCATCAGCAATGGTGACTCCGTGCCCGATCCGCCAAGCACCGCCAATGGTTAGTGCGGCCTCGACACCATCAGCATCGATTTCGCCGGCGTGAATTGTGACAGGGCGCCCTGAATTTTTCAGTTTTGCTAGTGAATCTTTCAATTTCGAAATAGGAACTGCGGCCTCGTCTCCGGCAATATCAAAACCGCTATAAATAGGATTTGCCAAAAAAAACTTGATTTCTTTATCCAATCCCGAGCTCAGCTCTCTTGTGGCAATGTGATAGAGCTGAACCTTCATGGTCTTTTGAGAACTTTCAATTTCTTCTAACCCCTGCCTCATTCCCCGCAATGCTGCAGACAGCGCTTCACCCCAAGGGAGACCAGATTGCGAAGTTAACCATCCAGGAGAAAAACGTAGCGCTAACCGCGTAACGTTCTCATGAGCGGCCGCCTGAATTTGCAGCGCAAACCACTCCTGAATTCGCTTTGGATTGGCACCAATGGTTTGAGCAAAAATAGGAATTTTATTTTCAAGATAATAGGCAAGGCCGTGGTCTCCAGCAGACATTGGCCTAAAGACAGTGTGCTTGCGCCAAAAATCTCCAAAGTTTTGGTAAAGTCTTGTACCAGCCTTTTTTTCATCTTCTTGAACCCACTCCCAAAGCTTGAATAAGGCCATCTTACCACCGGACATTTCGGCGTGGGAGTGAACATGGGCCAGGTTTGAAAGTTTAAGATCTTGCAAGATTTCATAAATTTTGGTCCCGCGCTTCCAGTCAATATCTGGCGCCGAGATTTCCTTTGGAGTGGCCAAAAAATGAAATGGACTGGCCGCCAAACTTACACCCCAGGAGACAGGCAAAAGAAATCCCAAAATTATTCCGATTCTAGACATCACTGTTCTCCTGCACCTTTCAAGCATCCTACTTTTCCGTTATGCTGCCCCAGATTTTACTTATCAAAGGAAGGACACCTGTGAATTCTAGCAAAAAACCTTATATCGCAATCTCTGATGGCTTCGACAAGGATCTCTTCAATACATTTGTTCATGACAGCAACTTTCAAGTTCATCCCAAGGCGAAGATGACTCAAGATGAGCTGCAAGAAATTCTCCCTGAAATCTCGGCAATTATTATTAGGTCTGCCACGAAGATTAACGCTAACCTTTTAGAAAAGGCGCCAAATCTTCAATATGTTATCCGAGCGGGAGAAGGAACAGATAATATTGACAAGCAGCTCTGCCAAAAAAAAGGAGTAAAGATTTCTAATACTCCCGGCGCCAATAACAATAGCGCTGCCGAGCATGCGATAGCTCTTATGCTGGCCTGCCTGCGGAAAATTCCAGCTGCAAACAGTTCTATGTCTCAAGGAAAATGGGAGAAACCGCTTTTTACAGGCAATGAGCTGAGCAATAAAACCGTGGGCATTGTTGGTTTTGGAAGAATTGGGCAACTCGTGGCCAAACGCCTGCAGGGCTTTGAAACGAAGACTCTTTTTTTCGATCCCCACCATCAGCAAAGCAGTGAATTTGGGGCCTCGGGAGTGAAGAGTCTGGAGGAATTGTTAAAACAAAGTGATCTGGTTAGCATTCATGTTCCCCTCAACGATTCCACAAAAAATCTTTTTAACAAAGAACGCTTGATGCAAATGAAGAAAGGCTCGATTTTGGTCAATGCGGCCAGAGGAAAAATCATCGAAGAAAGTGCGCTCGTAGCGACTCTTAAGGCCGGTCACTTAGGGGCCGCGGCCTTAGACGTGTTCTCTAATGAACCCCTAGAGGAAAATTCATCTCTACGAGGTCTAGATAATCTCATTTTAACTCCTCATTTAGGTGGCAGCACTGAAGAAGCACAGTTCAGAGTTGGTGAAATGGCCATCCATCAAATCAAAGAGTTTTTTCTGAATCAAAACCTTTTAAACGAAGTCAAGGCCTAGTGTGAATCCAAATCAACGCTCTATGGTCTTACTTGGTGCTCAGTGGGGAGATGAGGGAAAAGGGAAGATCACAGACATGCTCGCCCAGAATTTTGAATGGGTCGTTCGTTTTCAGGGCGGAAACAATGCCGGCCACACTGTCTTTGTCGAAGGACAAAAAACAGTTCTCCATTTAATTCCCAGTGGCATCCTTAATCCCAATGCCAAATCTGTTATCGGACATGGAGTGGTTGTTGACCCGCTCGCCTTGGTTGAAGAAATCCAATCTGTAGGAAATGTCTGTGATATCACTCCTCAAAATCTCAAAGTCTCTCACCAATGCTCAGTGATTACCTCTTATCACCGACTACTCGATAAACTTCGGGAAGAGCAAAGCGGTCAAAAAATCGGGACGACCTGCAAAGGAATTGGCCCATGCTACGAAGATCAAGCGGCACGGTTATCGATAAAGTTGGATGATCTTTCTGATGAAAAATTACTCACAAAAAAGCTGGCCAGAATTCTTCGAGAAAAAAGTGTGATCTTCAAGCAGCTCTATGATGTCAGTTTTCCATCTCCCGAAGAAGAGGCCCGCACTCTGATCAACGCCTACCAAACTCTTCGTCCTTTTATTTGCGAAACCTATCTCATGCTGGACGAAGCGATCGAGCGCGGTGAGAGTGTCTTATTTGAGGGAGCTCAGGGCGCTCTGCTTGACATAAATTATGGGTCCTACCCATTTGTGACATCATCTTCTACATCGTTGGCAGGAGTTGCCTCAGGGGCACACTGTCCAAAGGAAAACTTCCAAGAGGTTTTGGGAGTCGCAAAAATTTATTGTACCCGAGTCGGTGAAGGACCGTTTCCCTCACATATGGAAGATGAGACCAGTCAGTGGATCCAAAAAAAGGGAAATGAATTTGGCGCAACGACTGGGCGAAAGAGAAAAGTGGGCTGGACTGATTTACCACTTTTGCGCTACGCGGTTCAAACATCTCGCATGACCTCGTTGGCATTAACGAAACTGGATATACTTGCAGGACTTAAAACGATTAAGCTCGTCTACGCTTATGAAACTCCGCAAGGAATGCAAATAAGAATGCCTCACCCCGGCCAAGACCTTTCAGAGCTTCGTCCGCTTTACAAGGAATTTCCCGGTTACGATGATCAATTCAAAGAGTCGGAAGATTTTTCGCCGCAGCTTCAAACTATTTTAGACTATATCGAAACTGAGATTGGCATCCCTCTGGGAATTTTGGCATTTGGGCCTAACCGCGACCAGGTGAGAATGCTTAGGACCTATTAAGGCCTGCAGAGTGTTTGCTCGCTAAGCTCAACATTTCGAATTTTATTATTTAAATTTTCTTCTGATTCAAAATAGCAGCGCAAAAATTCGGGGGTGTATCCCGACCAATACTTTCCCTTCCTATTTTCAAATAGAACCGGTCTTTTAAGGCCATGAAAGCGTTCGGAAAAGGTTTTTAGTTTTCTGTCTCCCAATGCGATGAGCTGTTGGACTCTGCGTTTTTTTTCGCTCTGTTGCACCTTTTCCATTTGTGAAGACGGCGTGCCTTTTCGCGAAGAAAAAGGAAAAACGTGAAAGTGAGTTAAGGGAACTTGCTGAAAAAAATTAAAAGATTCCTCAAAAAATTCCGTCGTTTCACCGGGGTGCCCGGCAATCATATCAGCACCTATAGAAGCGGTCGGGAAGAAATCTTGAATCATCGCGAGAGTTTCGCGATAAAATGCAGAATCATATTTGCGCTTCATAATTTGAAGCATCCTATCGCTTCCGCTTTGTACTGGGACATGGAAATGAGGCTGATAGATTCCGGTTGCCTTCAAGACCTCAAGCAATTTCTCAGAGATTGTATTGGGCTCAACGCTTGAAAGACGTAGCCGCTCAGGTCTCGCCTTTTCGACAATTTCTGAAATGAGCTCCCAGAGCTTCTCCCCTGAAGTATGCTCATATTCACCGATATTGACTCCTGTAAGCACTAGCTCCCTAAACCCACTTTGCACCAGTTGTTTCGCACTTTGGACGGCATCGGACACTGAGATGGTTCGAGAGCGCCCTCTGGCAAACGGGATAATACAAAATGAACATTGGTAGTTGCACCCGTCTTGGATCTTTAAAAATCCTCTCGTATGAACATCGCTCTTGGTAGTTGATGCATTTTCGAAAAGGGCCTCTCGTTTTAAATCGGAACTTTTTTCAGGAGTTGATTGAGGATCAAGATAATCGAAGACTTTAGACTTCTGGGCGGTCCCCAAGACAACATCTGCAATAGCATCCTTTTGGATGTTTTTTGACTCCATTTGAGCATAACAGCCAGCTACGACGATTTTCCCCGACGGAGAGGCCTTACGCGCCTTTCGGATTAAATTGCGGCATGTGGCATCAGCGCCATCAGTCACAGTGCAAGTGTTGATAAAGGTCACATCAGCACTTTCACCGAGTTCGACAATCTCATAGCCCCTCTGAGCGAAACCCTGAGCGATTTGAGCTGTTTCAGTCATATTTAAACGACAACCAAGAGTGTGGAGCGCAACTTTTTGCATTTGATATTCTTCTGCTTTTAATTTTTAGGCCCGTCAAGTTTGGCAACTTCTGGAATCGCAATTGACAATACTGCTAAAAATTTTTAATTTCTTTATCACTTGTTGAGTGGGGTCCCGTAGCTCAGTTGGTTAGAGCACCTCCCTTTTAAGGAGGGGGTCCTGTGTTCGAGTCACAGCGGGATCACCAACAAGATTTTTGAGCAATAGGAATACGAATTGCTCCCATCGTCTAGCCTGGTCTAGGACATCGCCTTTTCACGGCGGTAACAGGGGTTCAAATCCCCTTGGGAGTACCAATTTTATAAAAAGGCCTTTCTTCGGAAAGGCTTTTTTTTTATCAAATTTCGACCAAGGCCATTAAAGAATAACCGTTCATTTTGGTAAAGTATGTCGAAGGTTCTGCCGTTACAAATAAAAACAGGAAAAATCTTCGATGCGAGTTAAGTAAACTTAAATAATCCTTAATTCATCAAGCTTTATACCGCAAAAGCTTTATGCGGTTTTGCGACCTTTTAATTATTGTGCTTTTACCTTTGCAACTCTTTGCCTCCGACCATCTGTTGCGGGCGCAAGATGGTCTTGAGCTTGAGACATTTCAAAATCCTATCCAGGTGGTCTATGAGATCAAAAAGGCCGACACAGTTATTGGAATTGCCAAAAAAATCTATCCCTTCGATGCTCCCTATTCAATTCTAGAAATCATAAAAGCCAAGAACCCAAGGATCAAAGATATTAATCTTATCTATCCTAATCAAGAGCTTATACTGCCATCCAGAAAGCAGGTCCAAAAAATTGTTGATTCCTTTCACCAGGCCAGTGATGAATAGAATTTTATATCTATTACTCGCTGGTATTATATTTGAAAACGCTGCTTTCGCCGACCAGAGCGCCAGTTTTGAAAAACTAATTATTAAACAATCTATTTTCCTGGGCCAAAACAAAAATTTAGCGGAATTTTTTGAGTCCTATTACTTCGAGCGCCTTGAGAGTTCTCAAAAAAAGAAATGTTGGGATTATTTATTAAAACTCAACAGTGATCTTCAAATGCATGAGAGTGCACAACCAACTACAGTCATTTATCTTCCACCTTCGGATTACTGCCAGACATCAACGCGTGCACTCGCTTCAGAACACATCGAAGAAGATCAAATGGATGAAGAGGCTGATGCGTTTAAACCTGCGGCAAAAAAAATCTTTCAGTTGGGCCTTGCAAATAAATACTCATTTTTGCGAGGGACGCGAAAAGGTAATGGGGCCGAAGTTGAATTAGTGACAGAGCGCCATATTTCGTTTGATGCAAGTCTGAGTTTTAAGACAAAGGCCTGGACTCTGAGCTCTGGAATTGAAATTGAATCTCTTTCATTTCAATCTCCTACTTCCACGATGATTTTAAATGATCAAGAAACTCTAACCACTGTCTATGTATCAATTTCAAAAAAGTTTTTTGACACTTTTCTGGTAACATTTTCTCAGCGTATGGGAGAAGAGCTTTTTCATAGTGCAAATCTGGGCCAATTAGAACTTTTTAAGTTTCAAAGCATTACGCCAGAATTGACTCTGGCCTGGAATTTCTATCAAACAAAATCCATTGATCTTTCATTAGTTGGCACTTCTGGACATGCATTTGTTACTACAGATCAAAATGGGTTGCTAAGTGGTGGATTCAATAGACGGCTACAGTTTCAGGTTAAGTTTTCTGAAGATGGCCTATACTATCAGACATACCTTTTTCATGAGTCGAGAAGTTTTGAAAGCTCCGATCTAGAACAAAGTCTTTCAGGACAAGGGTTGGGGCTCAGGATCGGATGGGAATTTTGATATGAACCGACTTGCTGGGACCGCATTACTGCTCATGACAATTGTGAGTTGTAGTGGTGGAGACTCGTCCATCGACGAGGGCTATCTCATCGAAGACGGCAACGAGAGAGACTTTAGCAATGTAAGCTTCACTTTCGTGAAACCGGCCCAAAATAGTATTTTCAATGAGCACTCAAGTGCCAGTATAGAAGTTCAAGGCACCTGCTCAAGAGACGGCGTATCGTTTCATCTTGTTCTGAACAATACATCTCTAGTCAGCGACGTTTGTAGCGGAGGACAGTTTAGGGCCACTGTTCCAAAAACTTCCTTGGGCGAGGGAGAAAATCGTTTGGGTCTAAGCTCTGAACAATCTGGTAATAGCGCCGAGCTCTTTATTACTCTAGACACTATCGCCCCAGTTTTGAACCTCGGTACTCTCAATAGAATTCTTGCCGCCAATGCCAGCAATTATCAAGCATCTGGAACTTGCTCGGAGAGCTCTAACGTTGAAATAAATGTTGGTAGTATAAGTGAAACTGCAACTTGTACTACAACTTGGATAGCGACTCTGGATTTGAGTTCTTTGGCCGATGGAGCCAATGTTGCCTACGAAGTGAAAATAACTGATTCAGCCGGAAACCCAGGCAATGCAGCCAGTGGTTCTGTGGAAAAAAATACTGTACGCCCAGCGATAAGCATTGACTCAGCAGACTTGATCAATGCCGCCAATCAATCTCAATACTCTTTCAGCGGTAGTTGCTCTGAAAATGGTCAAACTATTCAATTAGGCCTTGGCCCTATTTCCGGATCCAGCACTTGTGTGGCCGGAACTTATTCTAGCGGACTCTTTGACCTTTCTACCTTACCGGACTCATTACTGGTGCTCTCAGCAAGCATTACAAATGCCATTGGCAATCAAAATACTCAGACACGGTCGGTCACTAAAAATACGAGTGTGCCAATAGTAACGATAGGTGCGGCCCAAGATATCAATCAATTTAACCAATTCACCTATTCTTTAAATGGCGCTTGCTCTGAAAACGGAAGAGATGTGGCGATAGACATTGGTGGACTTTCGCAAACCGTTGAGTGTCAGTCGGGGAGTTGGTCACTTGCTGGGATCAATGCTTCAGGCGTGACCGAAGGTTCAGTGGTCTTAACAGCCGACCACACGAACTCCAGTTCCACTTCAGCAGTGCAAGCTTCAGTTACCATAACAAAAAACACTTCATCTGCTACAGTTGTCATTTTAGCACCAGAGACTATTTCTGCGGTTAATCAATCAAGCTACCGAGTGAGTGGAGAATGTTCAGAGAATGGGACTCAAGTTACCGTAGTAATCGGTAGCATTTCAGCATCAGTAAACTGCTCAAATCAAGCCTGGAGTGCTGGCCAGCAAGACGTCTCCTCTTTGCCGGAGGGACCAGTTACAATTACTGCAGATCACAGCACCGCTACTCAAGCAAATGCTCAGGTAGTCAAAAGCACGTTAGCCCCTACAGTAAACGTTCTATCAATTGCTACCAGTTTGCCAGATTCAGTAAGCTTGAGTTGGAGTGCTAACGAACCTTCGGGCACGGAAATCGAAGATTTTATTGTTGATTATAAACCTGAATCCGCAAGCAATTGGCTAAGATTTAATGACGGCCTAAGTGTTAGTACCAGCGTAAATGTAACAGCACTTCTTCCCGGAACCAGTTATCAATTTCGAGTAGCGGCCATTTATGATACTGATAAAATATCACCCTTTAGCAACATTGCGACAGGACCCACTCAACCCAGTAGCCCAATCTTCGGTCAGCATAGGGCCATGAATGTAGGGGGAGCAGTGAGTTCATCAGTAGTTGCCTACGAAGATGGCACTGAGGTGACACTCAATGGTGCTGCACTCGTGAGTTTGGATAAAGGTCAAAATCATCTTTTTACGTCGACTAAATATGACATCATCAACGCTAACAAACCTATTTTTACAGCAGGTAGGCGCGGCAGTGGATCATCAACTCGGACCGCAAATATTGTTTGGTCCCCCACCATGTGGGCCGGAAAATCCTTTAGCTTAAACGCAACAAGAAATAATCCGCAAAACATTGAGCTCTTTGCCATCGAAAACGCATCAGTCACTTTAAAGCAGGGCAATACGATTTTAAGATCTGCTAATATAACGGCCGGATCCGATGCAACAATGACCTGGTCAATATATGGAAGCTATCAGTTGACGAGTACTGGTTCCGTATTAGCTTATCACTATTCCGGGAGCGGTTCTACTATAGTCGATCCAAAGCCCCTTGTTCCCAGTGCGCTAGAAGTTATAGGTTTTCCATCAAAAAGTGGGCGACTAACAACCGGCTCAGATGGGACTGTTGCGACTTACGTTTATGGAGAATCTTTTAGTCAGACTACAACGATCAATCGAAGCGATTCATTTTATCTAGGCCCGAGAGGAGGTAACAGCTCAGAGTACCGTAATGCTAGCTTGCTTATCACTGCAAATAAAAACATCAGTGCGGCCAGTTATGCTGATGCTAATGGAAATTGTGCTGCTCCCTTCCTCCCGACAAATCTTATGCGTACCAACTATATTATTAACGTCAACGCAGACTGGGTTGCTTTTGCCAGCAAGGCCCCGGGTAGTATCCAAGTCTTGAATTCCAGTGATGTAGTTATTGGGACAATGACTCTAAATCGGTCCGGGGGAAATTCCAATGCTCCTTATTTTGTAAGACGAGCGACCACTTCGGCAGGAACTCGCTTTGTTTCAACAGTTCCTGTAGCCGGATGGTATCAGCCAAACACTGGCACAGGCGCTGCCGATCAAGATGAAACGCTTCTTTACGGGATGAACCCTTAACTAACTCTATCTTTGAGCAGTGGAAGAACTATGGCCACTTCCCTCTTTTTCTCTAAGATCACATATGAGCTAGCCAGCACCACACTTCATCTGACTTCATCTGACTTCATCTGGCGGTTGGTCTTTGGCCCATACCCTAACCTCATTAATGCCTGTAGCTCATTTTTTTTAGTGAACTAGATCCCATGGAATATCTCAGTGTGAAGAGCCGAAAGTCATTAGACCTAAGCTGCTCTGCGCCTCCTTGCTTGATCTAAGTCAAAAGTAGCTTGGAGATTCATCCAAAGTTTTGCTGTTGTTCCTAAGAATTCTGCTAAATCAAGAGCAGTATCAGCAGTTATACCTCGCTTGCCTTTAATCAACTCATTCAATTTTGCTTTAGTCCAGTCAAGCTCATCAGCGAGATAAGCTTGAGTCCAGCCATTAGGTTCTATGAATTCCTCTAATAGCACTTCGCCAGGATGAAATGGATTAATTGGTGCCTTTAATTTTTTCATACTAATCTCCTACTTATGAGAATCTACAACTTGTACATTCTCTGCTCCACCATTCCACTTGAATACAACTCTCCATTGACCGTTAATTCTAATTGAATGATAACCTTTTAAATCTCCTCTCAAGGCCTCAAAATATCCTAAGCACTTGTTCAATACGCCGAATTACGAACATCCATGTAACAAATGACCTATTAAAGAATCTAAGAATTTTGCACTAGCTTTTTTTACAGCTAAGCTGAATGCATTAGGGAAAACATCTACTTGAACTAAGGATTTAATGTGCCAACTTTCCTTCTTCTTTTCGGGCTCTTAGCCTCGCAAATCACTTCCGCCCAGGACAAAGCAATCTCTAAGAATGAATTTCTTCAAGAGTTGAAGTTTGAACGCTTCAGTAACCCAGAAGGTCTCTCTAGGATCCATGGCCTCCCGGCCATTCAGCTGGACAAACCTAGCGAATTTCAGGCGCTTAAGCGGCAGCTCCTATCCACGACATCAATCCATTCCGAAATTAATTGGAAAGTCACGGCCATTTCAGAAATGGATCCTCATCACGGAAATTTTTATATCGTTCGTTCAGGAAATTTTTTTCCAGTCTTTATTGTAGAACTTCTTGCCGGAAAGCTTGCTCAGTAAAGATCTTTTAAAAGTTGCTCGAAATTAATTTCAAAAACAACTGAAAGGTGATCTGAAACTTGTTCGAGTTTTTCTTGGTAAGTCTTTGGGAGTGGTAAAGGACGACCTTTTTCATCGAGATGAGGCTGAATATGAGCACTTTTGAAATACGGAACTGCTGCCTCAGAAAAATAAACAGCATCTAATTGGTGGCGAGAAATTTTCCCTGATTTTGGAATATAAACGTGGGTGATTCTATCTTTGGTAGGAATGTTGGCCAACTCTAAAGCTTCAGAAAAGCCGAATTTTGCCATCTCGCTGTTCACTCGTCTTGGCACATGTTCGTTAAAATCTCCAAAAACGATAGTAGGAACTTCATAACCGAATTTTTTTTTGAAATCAGTAATTAAAAAATCAAGAATTTCGCCAGTTTTACGAACTTGCGCCATTCTACGCTTCGATGATTTTTTATCCCCTTTGCGACCAATTTGAGACTTATGGTGAACTTCGGCGAGTATCAAAAGAGGCCGAGTTTTTTCTTCATCACCGTAGAGAATTTTAACGGGCAAATCTCGGGAAAAAAGAGACCTTTCTACATCATCGACTGGATCGATCCAAGTCACATCTCTAAACGATAAAACCTCATAGCTGAAAGGAAAATCTGCCTTGACCGTCGAGCCAAGGGCTATGCGTCTATCATTGCCCGGGTGGTAGAACTCATTAAACTTGTTGCGCAATATTGTCATCCCAAAGTGGATTAACGACGAGGGAAGTAAAATCTCTTGAAAATGATAAACGTCTGCATCAATAGTACGAAACAGCATTTCAAGCTGGGCCAATTTTCTTTCCGTTAATTTCTCACCAATTTTTTCTTTGGCACGCTTAGGATCCGGATAAACAATCTTGCCCTGTGAGTCAAATTTCCAAAAACCGTATTCATAACCAAGATTCCACAGATTGAAGCTGGAAAACCTCATGGTCTCGATGTCGCTCAATTTTATTTTTTCAACTGGATCGGGAATTCGAGCAAAAGGCCCAAGGCAATCTAAATTGCTCGCACCAAATAGCGAGCTTTGAAAAAGAAAAATGAAAACTAGCAAAGAGGAGGAAATACCAAGCTTCATTGATTGCCTAGCGTTCGAATATCAACTTCGAACGGCGACAAACAATCCGAACTCCCTGCCCCAGCGATAAAACCGAGTTCTTTAATTTTTTGAACAGGCCGAGATATTTTGTTTCTAACAGGCCTAGGCAACGCCATGATGGTATCAAAAGTCAGTTTTCCCGCCATCGTTTGACTGAACCAATTTAAAGAATTGGCCAGTACGAACCCTAGCTTTTGCCGAGCAAGGACTGGGAGTACTGTCCGTTTTCCAGTTCGTTCATAAAGCAAAATTTCTTCTAAAAGTGACAGGTAATTTTTTTCTGCAGCGACCATTTTACTGGATGCTTTTTTTCCTTTCGCTTCTTGGTCTAGCCTATCCACAGCTTGTACGTATTTGTCGGCCAGTCCTTTGAAAAACTTCGCCGTTGCATAATTGTCTGCACTTAATGGGACAAAGAACGGCACGGGTTGACCCCCCTTCGTAGAAACGACAACCATTTTTTTAGCAAACACTTCTTCAACTTTATTTTCAAAGAGGGGAATGATTTCAGGATAACGTTCTTTGGCGGCAAAATAAAACGCCCTTAGATATTCAGGAACTAAATAGTCTATCTTCAAAACGGGCTCAGAAATGGGAATAAGTCCCGCCTTTCTCGCCTCGATTTCCTGATTCAACAGTCGCTCTTCGGATTCTGCAAAAGCAATCGCTATTTCACGAAACTGGTCAGCAAAAAATTGATTTCTAAAATCTTCAATCGTGAGTCCATTCTTAATTTCCACGGGATGCCCTTCGTTATGAAGGCGCTTGGTATAATCAAAATAATATTTCTCGCGAAACTGTCTCTGGCGTTCTGCCTGGGCGCTCAATATTCTATTTTCAACCTCCACAACTTCTTTCGCCATCGCTTGAGAATAGGGTCGATAACTCTTTGGAAGTCTTTTGATGACTTGAAATTGCAATCCGGAGAATCGATCGAAATCGACCGAAAGCCCCGTCCCTAACTCCCCTAAAAAAGTACGTATGGGATTGCCACTCGAATAAGCGTTTTCAAGTGAGATATTTCGAGAAAGATCAATCATTCGAATATAATCTTCAAAGTCTCTTAAGTGACCTTTCTTTGCCATCCTTTGCATCGCTAGAGCAGTCAGTGTTTCATTTGGCCCTATATCAGATTGAGACAAATAAATATCAGCAATCTTGCCTCCTACGGCGACAAAGTATTCACCGATTTTTGGGTCACCTGTCACGGCCCAGGCAATATAATCGGCATAGACCTCGTTCACAGTGCGTCCAGTGTATTTGTTGAGCCAGTGATTAACTTGGTGCCCATATTCATGGAGTGAAACGTCAGTGGAGGCGTATTCTTCGGGATCATCTATATTAATTTTATCAGCGAATGTTCGCGGAGAGGTGACAATCAGAGACGTGTAAACCGGGGCCTCTTGCATAAGATGGAAAAAGTATTGAAGGTCAAAGAGCTTTTCGGGAGACACCCTACCTAGGGTAACGGAGCGCTTAACATGTTCATCCAAAACTTCTTTCAATGACGCAACAGGGAGCGGGACAAAGAAGGCATTGTCTTGAATAAACGAGCTATTGGGATACTGTTCATATTGGCCCACAAAACCTTCCTCTAGAAGGGCCTTGGCCGAATTTTTAACGGCAAAACCCATCTTCATCTGAAGGTATTGATCAAAGAGATAGCTGAGGTATTGGTCTTTGGTCACATTTCCACGTTGTGCAGGAGACAACTGGCCAAGAGTTTGTTCAACATATTGCGCAAATTTAGAAGAATTCAGCCACCGCCATTCCGCTAAGATTTCTTTGACTGGTGCCTTATATCCGGATGCTTTACCAACTTCGTTATAGACATCTCCAAGGGTGACAGACTTGTAACTTATAAAATGGAGAAAATTTCCCAAATCAGGTGGGTCTGGTAAATCTCCGTGCTCCTTAACATAGTGGAGTAATTGAACGAGCTCTCCAACGATCTTCTTCCCCTGTGCAAGAAGTTCTGCATTTGGCTCTCCGCCGATGTATTTGATTTTCTTAGGAATCTGGTCTTCAGGAATCCAATCGTTAGGAGCTTGCTGAGCAAAAACAAAGGATGAGAAAAAGAAAAAAGCGGCTGTAATAATTTTCATTTTATTCCTATACCCAGTCTTTTTAGGCCTGAATAGTCTTGAGGGGCAAAATAGCAAAATATAATAATTACAAAACCATACACTTACCAGAGAGAAGCACGTATGGTGCGACCAAGATACTTTAGAAATCGATCACACCAGCTCGGTGTATCCAGAGGAGATATTTGTGACTTTCGCAGAATTCAAGCTTCCACAGGAGCTTTTAAGGGCCTTGGCCGACCTAGAGATAGAAACACCGACAGACATCCAAGAAAAAGCAATTCCCGTTTTAATGGCCGGAGAAAAAGACTTTGTCGGGCAAGCACAAACTGGAACCGGTAAAACGGCCGCTTTTGTCTTGCCACTCTTGGAAAAAATTGACTGGGATAAGACGAGTGTACAGTGCTTAATTCTTGCTCCGACCAGAGAGCTTGCCCACCAGGTTTTTGGTGAAATTGAAAAGTTAGGTAAGTATCTTCCCGTTAAAGCGGCCACTGTCTACGGCGGAGTTGCTTATGGCCCCCAAATCAATAGTCTCAAACGGCAGCTTCCACAGATAGTAGTCGGAACCCCAGGCAGGGTGATTGACCTTATCGATAAAAGAATTTTAAAGCTCGATAATTGTCACCAGCTGATCATTGATGAAGCTGATGAAATGCTCAATATGGGTTTTTTAGAAAGTGTAGAAACAATCATTGACGCTTTGAATGACGACCGCAGAATCTGGATGTTTTCAGCAACTCTCCCGGCCCGTATCGCTCAACTCATTAACCGGAAATTTTCTTCTCCTGAAGTCATTCGCACTCAAAACAAAACTCTCAGCAATCAAGATATTGACCAGTTCTACTGCTTTGTGGACCGCCGCTCGATCCCTGATGCGATAGAGCGGTTTATAGAAGTCGCCGAGGAAGAAGTCAGCGGAATCATTTTTTGTGAAACCAGAGAAGACACCAGGCTTCTATCTGAGGGGCTAAGAGAAAAATCACTCTCGGCCACAGCACTCCACGGTGCGCTCTCGCAATCCCAGCGAGACCTAGCAATGCAGCAATTTCGCGACAAAAAAGTAAAATTGATGATTTGCACAGACGTCGCGGCCAGAGGGCTCGATATTTCTCACATCACGCACGTTATTAATATTGGTCTCCCGAGAAATCCTGAGGCCTATGTTCACCGAATAGGAAGAACGGGGCGAGCTGGAATGAAAGGGGTCGCTCTCACTTTCTTGGGCGCTCAAGAACGTAGAAAAATCCCGATGATTGAAAGACTCACTAGAGCGAAGATGCAACCCTACACTCTTCCCAAAGTAGAAGAGGTGAAAGAGCAAAAAGTGAAAAACGAATTAGGAAAAATGGACACTTTGAAAGAAGTTCTAACTCTGAAACAAGAAGAGTTTAAAACGGATCAAAGCTTTGAAATTTATGAAAACTATTTTCAGGACCTCACAAAAGAGCAGGCCCTTAAATTGCTATTTTCTCACCGCTTTGCCAAAGAGCTCAAGCGAGTCGAACAAAAAGGTGCTCTAGACCAAAGAGCACCGCGGCCATATCAAAATAGTGATCAAGGATTTCGCAGACAGCGAGGTGGACCAAAGAGATTTCGTTCAAAATATTCGGACAATAATGGCGGTGGCGGTAGTCGCCAAAAATCTTATCGCTACTAGGGCGAGACTTGGGTTTGGGGATTTGAATCATCAAAGATCATTTTCAAAGACTCACTCATTTCCTTGAAGGTTTGAGAATTCGTATCAATATGCTTTGCCGCGCTATCAAGATCATTTGAAACTGGTTGATCACCATTTTTGATTTTTTGCCCGTGGACTTTTGACAGCGAGTTTATCGAACGAAGCTGATCCTCAGTCAGAGAATTTATTTTTGTTTCAATCAATTCAAAGTCTTTTTTAGGAATCAGACCTTTTTCATACATTTGCCTGGCCATAGATATGACGTCACTCTTTTCTACTTCCGCGAAAGCTCCTGAATAAACACCTAAAAACAAACAACTTCCTAGCAGAAATTTCATTACAGGAATCATCGCCATAAACAGCGAAACAATTAAATTTGTTGATAACCTAATAGAGTGTCTGATTTCTGTGATATGATATAAAGAATGAAAGACGCCTCTTCTAAAAACAAAGTCATCGATATTGCATCTAATCGTTCCCAGAAAAAAGGAATCGGTGGTTTTCTTGAGGTTCGTTTAAGAAAGTTTCGAACAATTGGCTTTCTTTGTATGCTTGCTCCCATGATTTTTCTCTATGCTGCATCGCTAGGATTAGCGTTGACGCCAGGAGTGCTTCTCTTTCAATTGACTGCTGAATGGACAAGTCAGTCCTCCCTAATAATGAAGTCTCTATCGACGGCACTTGCTATTGGTTCCGGATATCTTCTCTATGGATTTTCATTAATTTTTATAACCGCTCTCTTTAATGCGCCTTTTCTTTTTATGATTCGAACTGGAAAATTTTCATGGTATTCCTTAGAGGTTATTCCCTGGTATTATCACAATGCCCTGACCTATCTTGTTCGCTACACTTTCTTGGACCTTATAACCCCAACTCCTTTGAATATTCTTTATTTCCGCATGATGGGTATGAAAATTGGTAAGGGTTCGGTTATTAATACAACTAATATTTCCGACCCATGCTTCATTGAAATAGGTGAGTATGTCACTATAGGCGGCTCTGCTCACATCTTTGCCCACTATGGAATGAAAGGGATTTTAATCATTAACCGAGTGCAAATAGGAAATAGAGTCACGATTGGCCTCAAGGCCAGCATTATGGGCCAAACAGTAATTGGCGACGATGTTACGATTGCTCCGCACGCGGTTGTTCTTCCAAAATCCAAAATTTTCAGACAAAAGGCCAGTTAATCCTCTCGCTATTTATTTAGAGACAAAGTTGGTCTTAAAACATGACAGTAGGGAGTTCCGCCGGTCTTTTCGTAATAGTTTTGATGATATTCTTCGGCCGGATAAAACTTTTTCAGCGATAGAACTTTGGTCACAATTGGTTTTTCAAAAATTTGTTTTTTTTCGAAATTATTAATTAAATCTTGAACTTGAGTTTCTTGTTCGCCGTCTATCGCAAAGATTGCGGATAAATACTGAGGTCCAATATCAGGTCCCTGACCACCGATTTGAGTTGGATCGTGCATCCGAAAAAATATTTCCACTAGGTGTTCGAAGCTCACTTCTTCGGAATCATATGTGACCTCAACAGCTTCCAAGTGACCCGTATTTCCCTGTACGACTTCTTGATAGGTTGGAGACTCTTTATGGCCACCGGCATATCCAGAAATCACAGAGTGCACTCCGTTGGTCTTTTGGAAAACGGCCTCGACTCCCCAAAAACATCCTGCAGCAAAATAAGCTTGATTCATGGTCGATGGCCTCCTGTTTTTTACCGAAATATCATTCGCCCGCTTTCGTCATGAGAGGACCTAGACCACACCCATTATCAGGTCATTCAATCGACTGAGATTTTTCAAAGCAGTTCAATCTTGAGCAGGTGATTAACTATAGAAAATTTCACGAGACTAGTCCCCTTTAAAAAAAGACAGTAAGTCCTCGCGCTCGAGCTTTTTGATTTCTTCCAGAGAAAGAAACGTGAGGGCCGCTGAATTCATGCAATAACGTTTCCCACCAGGGCCTGGCCCATCAGAGAAAAGGTGTCCCAAGTGAGAGTTTGATTTCCTTGCTCTCACTTCAGTGCGCTCAACCCCAAGTTTAGTATCACTTTTGAGCTCAATATCGGCCGGGTTTACAGGTTGAGAAAAGCTGGGCCACCCAGTGCCTGAATCATATTTATGCAAAGAAAGAAAAAGGGGAACGCCCGAAATCTTATCAAGATACACGCCTGTTGCTTTTTCATCCCAGTAATCGTTTTTGAAAGGTGGCTCTGTCCCATCTTTTTGTGTGACTTCATATTCGAGCGGCGTCAGCGAATCAATTTTATTTCGGTAGTTGTCTTTGGTATCTGATGTCACAAGTCTAAGCCTTTATCTTTACCCTGTAATACACGAGCATTGATAAAAGAGCGGATTCCGGCCCCAAGGTAGGCCAGCGATAGTAAAGCAACCCACAATTGTACTTTGACCGCAACCGGTCGCGCTAAAAGCTCTGGGTTCTCTAAGAGTGTTGGGACTTTGAAAAAAGCAGGTACCGTGCCTAAAAACATAAGGAGGGCCAGAGTTAAGGCAACGTGGATAAAAATCTTATATTTGTCTGGCTTGCGCGCGGCCCAAATGACTTGAAAAAGGACTAAGCACCCACCTATGAATGGTATGAGGGCCGTCCAACTCTCACCATTTGACCAAACATAATAACTTAACAAACCGGTTACAATCAGAATACAAGCATAAAGAGTCGTTAAAATAATCATATCTTCTTCGTAACACGAACTCATGAAAAATAAAATTGTGGCCCACCTTGATATGGATTCTTTTTTTGCTTCAGTCGAGCAGCGAGATGATTCTACCCTCGCCGTAATCCCTTTTGCTGTGTGCAAGAACTCTTCACGAAGCATCATAACTACGTGCAATTATTTGGCCCGAGGCTTTGGGGTCCGGTCTGCGATGCCGCTTTTTATGGCAAAAAAGCTTTGTCCAAAACTCCGCACCGTTGCGCCTAGGTTTAAGGTCTATCAGCAGCAGAGTCGAGAGATTATGGAAATTCTGAAAGCTAGGTTTGAAAAAGTTCAGGTTCTGGGCCTCGACGAGGCCTATGTAGACTTTTCAGATAAAGCGGCCAACTTTTTAGAGGCCGCGCGTTTATTGGAAGATCTGCGCTCAGCAATTTTCACCAAGACTGGGCTTACTGTCAGCGCGGGGCTATCGGATTGCAAGCTGTTGGCAAAAATTGGAAGTGAATGCAATAAACCCAATGGGCAATACATTATCTTACCAGATGACAAAGACGATTTTTTATATCCCCTTCCATTGGAAAAAATTCCAGGAGTTGGACCTCAAACGTTAAAAAAGTGTTGGTCTCTCAATTTAAAGACCTGCGGAGATTTTAGGCAAATGTCTCTGGACGAGGCGTGTTCCCATTTTTTGAGTTTCGGTTCAGTTCTTTATCAATATGTAAGAGGTGATGATCCCCGTGAACTTGAACTCTCAAGGCAAAGAAAGTCTCTTAGCGTTGAAAGAACACTTTCGGAAAATATTAGCGAAGAATATCAGGTGCTGAGTTTTATTGATGAGCTTTATGCCGAGCTCGAGTCGCGACTCTCGGAAAAAAAAATTCACGACCCGCTAAAATCTGCATTTGTGAAAATGAAAAACGACCAGTTTGAAAAGAGCAATATGGAAAATCAAATTTTAGACAAACCTCTTAAATCTCTATTTTTAGCTTTGGGAAAAAACCTCTTTCAAAAACAGAATAGACCTCTCCGGTTAATCGGATTGGGAGTGAGATTTGCTTCGGAGGAGCAAACACCTCAACTTGAACTTCCACTTTAACCAGCTGCCTTTGATTCTTCGGGTCTCACTAGACAAATTTTAAAGCACAGAGGGTCTCGAAATGATTCGATTTCCATACTCTGTCCTACACCTTCTAAAAGGCTTTTCGAAATACTTAACCCTAGCCCAGTCCCCTTACCCTGCTCCTTTGTCGTGAAAAAGGGATTCAGTATTTTGTTTTCGATATCGAGAGGGATCCCCTTGCCTGAATCTGAAAAGCGAATCACCCATGATTTATTATCTTCAACACATGAAACAGTAATTTCTTTTTCTTTGCTTTCACCAAGTGTTACGAGCTCATCGTAAGAATTATTGATAAGATTAATGAGCACTTGAGAAAGAATATTTTCATCGGTGTAAATTTCCAGATGTGGTGAGATGTCTTTCACGTTAACCTCTATCTTCGCCTGGTTAAACTTGAAGAAAGAAAGCTCTAAAATATCTTCGACCAATTTTGAAAAATTTAACCATTTCGCCTCATTATAATTACCTTGATACGATATAGTACTCATTGAGCGCACAATTCTAGAGATTCTTTCCGTATTTCTAGAGAACTTATCTAATATCTTTTCAACCTGCTCTTCAGGGAATTTCTCTTTAGGACTAGTTAAAAGAGCACGCAGCTGAAAGAGATTTCCTTCTATCACTGTTAGAGGATTATTGATCTCATGAGCGATACCAGAGGCCATTTCACCTAAAGCAGAAAGCTTGGAAGAATTCACCAATTGTAGGCGATGTTTTTCCAAGGCCGCCTCATGGTGCTTTCTTTCAGTGATATCTTGTAGGCTACCATATAAGATATTTCGTTCTTGGTGGGCAAGACGAGGATGACCAATCACCTCTATCCAATAGACTTTAAACTGAGAATTAATTTTGAATTCGATTTCTAATTTTTTTCTACGCCGAGGGTGGAAAAGAATTCGGCAAAACTGCTCAATCTTTTCAAGTTGAATATCCTTTAGACCAGAGTGCCGGAGAAGATCTTCTAAATTTCCAGACTTCACCCCGCCCAATCCAAACATACTCAAAAAATCAGAATCAATTGTTAATTGCCTTTTTTTCACATCAATGGACCAGGGCCCAACCATAGCCGCTCGCTGGGCCTCTTTGACAAACGAGTTGAGTTTGTTTGTTCGGTATATAAGGTCTTGCAAAAAAAAGAGAGAGGGAACCGTGACCAGAGCAAACAAAATGGCCTCAAGCTCGAAAGGAATTTGGGAGTCTTCAATGGACGGAACAAACTGGAAATCCAATAAGACTGTGAGTTGGGAAAAGACTGCCAATGAAAAAATCCCAATCAGCATTCCTAAGAGATGCTTTTTTTCAGTCGTATAATCATAAAAGAAAAAACAGCTCATGCTCAAAAGAACAAACCATTCGTCGAAATGTCTTGAAGATGAAAAGCTGAGCTCTAAATAAAATGTACAAAGTGCTAAGGAGGCTAGTTGGAGATGTCTCGCACTAAGCGAGAATTTTTTTTCAAACAAAAACTGTACAAATAAAAGGACCAAGGTTTGAGCGCATAGGACCAAACCTTGAAAGGGCATCTTAAAAAAGAAAACCGCCAAGGATGTCAGAAAGAGTGAAATTATGAAAAATTTATTAAGAGCATGGGCAGCAAGAAGAGATTTTGAGACTCGAAAATTTTTAAAGTTCATGCACTCTTGGCCGGGGTTGCGATTCTTTTCACCAGTTTTAAATATGAGGGAAGAGATTTTTCGGAAATACCTATGAATTCCACTCCAAAACCGCGCTGATGTTCATCGTCAGCAGTCTCACGAGTCCAGCGAACAATTCCATTACCCTGAACCTCTTCTGATTCTCCAGGCAGCAAAATGTTAAAGGAAATAAGACTCTTAGGTCGGGGAAGTTGATCTTTTTCGATGATGAAGATTCCGCCTTTAGCCAAATTTGTGACAAGGCCGTTTTTTTCATCAGACCCGTGGGAGAAGCGGTAAACAATGGGGAGCTGGACGTCAGATCGCCTCCCCTTGTGATCGATATTATCTTCTGGATTAAGCAGTAACCTCACTATTAATGCTTTAAGTTCATTTGGACGGTGTGGGCTTTCTAACAAACCGGAAACTCCAGCATCGTAGAGGGCCTCTGCGTAGTCTCTACAGTTTCGCGACAATACTACAATATGACCGTGTTCTAAAAAATTTTCTTTGAGCCCAGCAATGTTTGCAACCGAAGATTCTTCAAGTTGTTTCGAAATAATAAGAATGCGGTAGTGGTCTTCTGCTAATAGACCGTTTCTTTCATCATTAGAAGTAGCGATCACGAACCGGGCATCGACATCTTTGAGCTGCTCTAAAAGTTGGTTGCTGGAATCTGCATCAGGTCCTTGGATTAATATTTGATATGACTGTTGCTCCTCATCCATTTCGAACCCCCGAAATTTCATTATCGAAGAAAACTAGAAACCCCACAAGACGACATTTTCTGCTTGTGATAAGTCTACTTCAATGGGAAAACTTCTTACTCCTTTTGATTTTATAGTCTTTATTTTAGCGAGCTTATGGCCAGTCTTAGTGGTTTACCGAAAGGCCGGAATTCTCAAAAAAAGCACTAGCTTTGTAGAATATGCACTTATGGGAAGAAAGCTGACTCTTCCACTTTTTACGGCCTCCCTGGTCGCAACTTGGTATGGAGGCATCTTTGGAGTTGCAGAGATTGCCTTCAACAAAGGAATTTATAGCTGGGTTACCCAAGGTCTTTTCTGGTATCTCTCCTACTTTATCTTCGCCTTATTTTTGGTGAACCGAGTCCGAAAAAGTCATGCCACGACCTTGGCCGAGCAATTCGGTAAATCATTTGGCGAATCGGGACGCAAGCTCTGCGGAATGATTAACTATATTACTCTACTACCGGCGGCACCTTTACTTGGTGCCATCTTTTTACTTCAGATGTTTTTTCCATTGGGCCATACACTCTCGGCAATCGTGGTGACTGCTTTGGTTTTGCTCTACTCGTGGGGTCGAGGACTGTCTGCGATCGTTTATAGCGATCTCATCCAGTTTCTTGTGATGTATTTTTCGCTATTTTTAGTCGTAGCATGTGCTTGGAGTACGATTGCTTCACCAATGGAGATGCTTGCAAAACTTCCACCTGAGTTTCTAAAATTGAATCAACCGGGTAGCGACCAGAACTATCTTTTGTGGTTTCTGATTGCCCTCATGCCCTTAGTTTCGCCCCACTTTCACCATCGATGTTTGGCCGCAAAAGATGCGCTGACTGCAAAAAAAGGAATTTTATTTTCAATCCTGTGTTGGATCATTTTTGATTTGACGTTTCATCTTATTATTTTCTACGCCAGGGCCTATGGACCAACTGGATTAGAGGCCGGCCAGTCCCTCATTACATTTTCTTTCTCTATTCTTCCACCTGGGGCGAGCGGTCTTTTTCTGGCAGGTTTATTGGCCACGATTTTATCGACATTAGATTCTTCGTTGTTTCTGGCAGCAGTGACCTTACAACACGATGTTTTAGGCAAAAGAAATGGTTCAGGAAGAAGGCCAATCTTGGCCATGACCGCCGCTCTGGCGCTATTGCTCGGAATCTTTTTGGAAAAAAGCATTGAAGAGGTCTGGGTGTTTTTGGGAACCCTCTCACTGGCCTTATTATTTTTGCCCTATTTATTAATCCAAGTCTTTGAGAAAAGATTTTCTTTTGCCTGTTTTATGATTTCTTCAATCTGCGCGGTTGTGGCAATTATCGGCAACCGCATTTGGGGCCCTTTTTTCCCACCGCCGCTGGATTCAAACGCTTTCGCGGGAATCGTGACGACAGGATGCGTTTTTCTAATTTTCGGTGTAAAACCTTACTTCCATCGAGTTTAAGCAAAAGGTTTCTATGTCTATTGATGATAAGACTACGGATACGGATCAAAGTCGGGAAAAAGATCAAGAGGCCCTGAGCTACCACGAAAATGGAAGACCTGGGAAAATTGAAATTACATCTACAAAGCCGACGTTTAGTGCCAGAGACCTTTCCCTGGCCTATTCCCCTGGAGTGGCAATCCCTTGCCAAGAGATACAAAAAAATCCCGATGATGTCTTCCGATATACTATCAAGGGAAATCTTGTTGGAGTTGTGACCAATGGCTCAGCAGTTTTGGGGTTGGGCAATATCGGACCCTTGGCCGCTAAACCGGTTATGGAAGGCAAAGGTGTGTTATTTAAGCGCTTTGCCGATATTGACGTTTTCGATATCGAAGTTGACGAGCCTACAGTTGAGGGAATGGTCAGAGTAGTCTCTGCCATTGCCCCGACTTTCGGTGGTATTAATTTAGAAGATCTCAAAGCTCCAGAGTGTTTTGAAATAGAGAAACAGTTAAAAGAAAAATTAGATATTCCAGTATTTCACGACGATCAACATGGAACTGCGATCATTGCGTCTGCCGCTTTTCTTAATGCCGTTGAAGTTACTGGCAAAGTTATTGGTGAGCTCAAGATCGTCTTCAGTGGGGCCGGGGCAGCAGCGATGGCCTGTGCCGATTTGTTTTTCAAATTAGGGGTAAAAAAAGAAAATCTTATTATGACTGACTCCAAAGGTGTGATCTATGCCGGGAGAACAGAGGGCATGAATTCTTACAAAGAGCGTTTTGCCGTAGAGACCGATACAAGAACGCTTGGCGACGCAATGGTAGGAGCAGACGCTTTTATTGGATGCTCTTTGGCCGGATTGGTTTCCAAGGAAATGGTTGCCTCTATGGGAAGCAAACCTATTATCTTTGCCATGGCCAATCCAAGGCCAGAGATTATGCCTGAAGAAGTTGCCGAGGTCCGCAGTGATGCAATCATGGCCACCGGACGAAGTGATTACCCTAATCAAGTCAACAATGTTCTAGGTTTTCCATTTATTTTTAGAGGTGCCCTAGATGTACGGGCCAGAAAAATTAATGAAGAGATGAAAATAGCGGCCGTGCATGCACTCGCCTCTTTAGCAAAAGAAGAAGTTCCCGATGACGTAAAGATGGCCTATGGCGATCAAGAGTTTAGCTTTGGCCCTCAGTATTTGATTCCCAAGCCTTTTGATAAAAGAGTTCTCATCCGCTTGGCACCAGCAGTTGCCAAGGCAGCGATGAAGTCTGGAGTTGCCAGAAAAGATATCAAGGACTTTCGCCTTTATACGCTTGAACTTGAAGCAAGACTGGGAAGTTCTGCAGCTTTTGTTAATAATTTAAGAGACCAAATTCCAAGAGAGCATAAAGCGCGAATTGTTTTTCCAGAGGGAAGCAATTCCAGAGTGCTGCGCGCTGTAAGTTTGCTCCATGAAGAAGGGCTTGTTGAACCAGTACTGCTCGGAAAACGGGCAGAGATTGAACAGAGGACGAAGGAATTAGGGATAAGAAATCTTGATGCAATCGAAGTAATTTCGACTGAAGAAAGTGATCTTTATCCCCAGTATGTCGAAGACTATCATCAATTGCGGGGAAGAAAAGGTGCAACTCACTCGCTTTCTAGAGACCTCTTAACTCGGGGAAATTATTTTGCATCAATGATGCTGAGACACAATCATGCTGATGGAATGATTACCGGAACGACTCAAAACTATCCCGAATGTATCAAACCAATCATGAGAGTTCTTGGTGAAGGAAGTACTGAAAAAGTCGCGGGAATCGTCATACTGCTCTTTCGTCATAAAGTTCTTTTTCTCGCCGATTGTACCGCTCAAATTGATCCCAGTGCAGAGGATTTGAGTCTGATTGCACGATCAACTGTTCAGCTCTATCAACGGCTTATGAAAAAGAGACCAAGAGTTGCGTTTCTGAGTTTTTCAAATTTTGGCTCCAACCGCTCTCCCCAGGCCAATAAAATGAAAAAGGCCGTAGAGTTAACCCAAAAATCTTATCCCAATATGATTGTTGACGGTGAAGTTCAGGCCGACGTGGCCGTTAATGAAAATCTCTTGAAAAAGTTTTTTAGTTTTTCCAAGCTTGACCGGGCGGCCGATGTTTTAATTTTTCCAGACCTCTCGTCTGCAAATATTTCGTATAAATTACTGGCACAAATGGGAGGCGCAATCACTGTCGGCCCAATCCTTGTTCCTATGAAGTTTGCTGCAAATATTGTCCAGAGAACGTCCACAGTAGAAGAGATCATTAGCATGACTTACTTGACGACTCTCATGGCCAAGGAACTCGATAAATCCAAGCTTAGCTTATAAGAGGAAAATCTCATGATGAAAAAAATTATAAAAACTGATAAGGCCCCCCAAGCAGTTGGTACTTATTCTCAAGGGGTTGAGGTTGATGGTTTATTTTATTTCTCCGGCCAAATCGGTTTAGCACCAAGCTCTGGGCTTCTAAAAGAAGGGCTAGGGGAACAGCTCGATCAAATCTTCAAAAATATCGACGGCCTGCTTGAGTCTCAAGATCTAGAACGCTCCCAAATTATTAAAACGACTGTTTTTCTGACCGATCTTAAAAATTTCGAAAAAGTGAACGAGGCTTACCAAGCCTTTTTTTCCGAACCCTATCCTGCGAGAAGTTGCATTGAGGTGTCTGCATTGCCGAAGGGTGCAGTCGTTGAGATTGAAGTCTTGGCCGCCAGAGCTAAGATCTAAGCAAGAAAATGTTCACCAAAGAATATATATTTGAGACCAGATGGACGCGGCACCGAAGAGGATTGGTTAATTTTTTTCTTTTTGTCGTGTTTTTATTGGCGACCGTGACGACACTTTGCGTATGGATCCCTCTCTTCGCCGAAAATAAAACTCGCGAAAGTGAGGCCTTTCTCTACGAAAGAACACCGGATCTGATCGCTGTTTTTACAGGAGACCGAGGTCGAATTCCCGAGGCCTTAGAGGCAGGCGAACAGTATCCTGACTCTAAAATCCTAATTTCTGGCGTGTATAAAGATAATAGCCTGAATACAATTTATAAGTATCAACTCTCAGAAATTAAACGAGAAGAGCTCTCTGAGATTGTTGAAGTGCAGTCTCAGCGGATTGAGATTGACTATAGCGCTCGCAATACAATCGAAAATGTCATCTCTACCTTCCAATTTTTACACAAGCATTCCGGGCTTGAAAACGTTCTTATCATCTCTCATGATTATCATATCTTGCGAATTTCTCTTATCTTACAGGGACTTAAGACTCCCGAAGGTGAGTTTAATTTTCACTTTAGGGGTGTGAAATCCGACTATGGCCAATGGCATAATCTAAGAGTTTTATTCAAAGAAGTTTTCAAACTTGCAAAAACGGGGATATTTCTTCTACTCTGGGACGCCTAGGACAAGGGGTCAGACATGAAGAAAATCATTTTTTCTTTTCTTTTCATTTTTTTAGCAAATGCGGTCGAGGCCTTTCCAGAAACCAAACACTTCTCCTGTAAAAACGATTATGTTTCGTCCCTCAAGATCGAACAATCCATGACCTATACTCCTGCCGCTGTCGTTTCAGCTCTTGTCGGGGCACCCTTGGTTGTGCCGGTAGTTTTGGGAGTCGAAGGCGTTCGCGGGATTGCAGAAAACATGGGTGCCTTTGGAAACGGTACAAATTGGTATTCAGAAAAAATTTCTAGAAAAAAAACCCTCGAACAACACTCATCACGATTACTATGGACCAAATTTCCGAAAGTATTTAAGGATTATTTACACTATTCAAGAGACGTTGAATTAACCGAACGCTATCCATTAGTCGTTCTCCCGGTATTCAAAAATTCAGTCCACGCGCTGAGAGTTCTCATTCTCAGTGAATACTTAGTGATAGAAGACCGCTATCCTACAACCGAAGATTCTCTAAATGTTGCCGATACAATCTATCTTCATTCAGTTTATCTGCGCAAAAAGGGACAATACCAAGCACTTAAAAAAGAATACCGCGGCCTTTTCCCTGCTCGTTGGTTTAAACTTTATGAAAGTGACCAAGATCGGTTAAACGATATCTTAAAGAATCAATTGCAGTCGGCCAAAAGCAATTCAGTTGAAAACTTTCATCATTTTGCAGAAGAAGTTGAAAGAATCTCCATAGACAAAAATAGAAGCTCGTTGTTGTTTTCTTCACCGTTAGCTCAGTATTTTCGCAAGGTCGGTCGAAAAGGCCGAGTTTGGCTGGAGAATGGCAAAAAGGATGGAAGACACTTTTGGAAATTTATCGACAGCTATGCACGCTATTATCTAAGTTTTTCTGAAGTCTCTAGGAAAAGCTTTCCAGAACTTTCGCTGTTTAGTGTTGCAAGTGTTGGACTGTTTACCAATCAAGCAGATACAGAGGCCCTCTTTTGCCGACGAAATTTTTCTAAGGATAAGAAGATTCGCCCAGTAACTCAGTTGAAAAAGATGGCCAAGATAGCATTATCAAATGAATTTCACTAGGCCCTGGTGACCGCAATGACTTCTTCCATAGACTCGATAGCACTTACTGCTTTTATAAACTCACTGTAGTCTTTAACTTCAATTTCAAAAATAAAGCTACCCTTGGCATCGGGTAGCGAGCGAGCTATTGCACTGCGAATGTTGATATCTTGACCATTAATATTTTGGCTAATGAGTGACAAAATCCCAGGTCGGTCATGGGCAATCACTCGAATCCCCACTGGATGACGAAAAACATGCAGTGGATTCCATTCCACATCCACTTTGCGAGAAAGTTCAAACTCTCCCATGTGATCACATTTTTTCGTATGAACGCTTACCCCCCGTCCCCTTGTGATAAAACCAACAATCGGGTCACCTGGAATGGGATTGCAGCATTTACTCATTCGGACCATGACATCATCAAGACCATCGACGATGATTGCATTTTCTTTGTTGGAATTTCTCTTGGCCGTCTGTTGCAGTTTATCTTGTAGAGAATCCACTTTTTTTATTCGGTCTTCTTCCTGATATTTGATCGAAGGAATTTTTTGCAAAACATCACGAAGCTGAGCACGCCTTGAACCCAAAAAAACAAAAACTTCATCTAAATTTTTGGCATGAAGTTCATCAAAGGTCTTATTGAATTCGCCTTTTTTATCAATCTGCTTGATATTGGTACCGTAAAATTTCAGTGCTTTTTCCAGCATCTCTTGACCGATTTCGCGGTTTTTATCTCTCTCGGCCTTAAGCAACCATTGTCTAATTTTAGTTCTAGCGCGAGAGGTCTTTGCAATTTTGAGCCAATCTTTGGAAGGAGACTGACCTTTACTGGTCAAAACCTCGACAGAATCGCCGGACCGTAATTTGTAGCGAAGAGGAACCATTTTCCCATTAATTTTGGCGCCAACACAGCGGTTACCAATTTCGGAATGGATTGAGTAGGCAAAATCCAATGGCGTGGCCCCTGCTCTGAGCTCTTGAACATCCCCTTTAGGAGTGAAAATAAAGACCCCGCCTATATCAAGATCATTTTTAACGACATCCATAAACTCGGATGAGTTTTGCAGCTCTTGTTCATACTCCATGAGCTGCCGAACCCATTTCAGTTTATCAGCACTGACGACGTCACTTTCTTTATAACTCCAATGAGCAGCAACTCCGGTTTCTGCGACTTCGTGCATCTCGTGAGTGCGAATCTGAATTTCAATGCGCTCTGCTTTTGGCCCAATCACAGTAGTGTGCAAACTCTGATAATTATTTGTCTTGGGAATCGCAATGTAGTCTTTGAAGCGGCCGGGAATAGGGGTAAAGGCAGAGTGAATAATACCGAGAGATTTGTAGCACTCGGTTATATTAGAAACAAGAATACGAAACGCCAAAAGATCTTGGATTTGTTCAAAATCCACGTCTCGGTTCATCATTTTTTTATAGATTGAGAAAAAATGTTTCGGTCTTCCGTAGACTTCGCCTTTTACCGAATACTCTTCAAGTTTTTCTTCGACGAGCTTTACTGTGCTTTGGATATACCCGTCTCTAACGTTCTTCTTTGTGGCGACTTTTTCGGCCAATCGGTAATAACTTTCAGGATGCATAAATCGTAAACAAAGATCTTCAAGCTCAGCTTTTACAGAGTTGATGCCTAAGCGCGAAGCAAGGGGAACGTAAATATCTAAAGTCTCTTGTGCCTTAGAGAGTTGTTTGGCCGATGATACATACTGCAAAGTGCGCATGTTATGCATTCGGTCTGCCAACTTTACGATGACCACCCGAATATCGCGGGCCATTGCGACAACCATCTTCCTGAAGTTTTCGGCTTGATTTTCTTCTTTGGTTCTAAACTGTATTTTAGATATTTTTGTGAGACCAACTACGATATTGACCACATTCTCCGGGAAAATCTCTCTCATTTGATCTTCACTGACATCACAATCTTCAATCACATCGTGAAGAAGCCCTGCGACTATACTCTCTAGATCCATTTTTAATTTGATAAGAACTGCTGAAACATTTAACGGATGAATGATATAAGGCTCACCCGAACTTCGCTTTTGACCGCGGTGAGATTTTTCCGCAAAGTGGTAGGCCTTTTCGACCAAGTCGGTATCAAGCTTAGGATAAGTTGATTGGATCCTGCGAATCAATTCCTGCAAACTAAGATCGGCCTCATGTGTAAAATCAAGTGGGCCCTTCATGCTGAGCTTTGTCCAACCTGCTCTTTTACCAGCTGGAATAATTGGCGGTAGGCGCTTTCAAATTCGTCATTTACAACCAAAGCATCAAAGGAATCCCGAAATTTCATTTCCTCTTTGGCATTTTTTAAGCGTAGGGCCTTTTTTTCAGAACTTTCGCTGCCCCGGAGGGTAAGTCTCTCCTCTAAAATTTCTATGGATGGCGGCGCCACGAAAATAGCAAAAGTTTCGTTGGAATAGGCCGCTTTCACCGCTAATGCTCCCTGCACATCAATATCAAATAACAAGTGTTGCCCCGCTGCTAGGCCAGATTCTACAAATTGCCTAGACGTTCCCGCCCTATGCCCGTGAACTTGAAACCACTCAATGAATTGATCCTCTTTGATCATAAGATCAAACTCAGCATCTGTTAAAAAAAAATAATGCACTCCATTGGTTTCACCAGGTCTTTTAAGGCGGGTTGTTGATGAAATAGACCAAGACAGAGTAGGAACATCCTCTCTAAGCTTTTCGATAAGAGACGATTTACCCGCACCGGAAGGACCCACGATAACAATAAGTTTTCCTGAATGTGGGGACTGACCACTCACGAATTCTCCAGCGATGGTTCTTGAAGAGTTTGATTTCCCAATTTTCGAAATTTTTCTAAACGCTTTTGCTTCATATCTTTGGGAGATTTTTTAAACTGCGACCAAAGGATGCCAAGGTTTTCTTCGAGCTGATTTTTAATTAACTCCAAGGCCTGTTCATGATTTCGGTGGGCGCCGCCTGCCGGTTCCGAAAGAATTCCGTCAATCAATCCCAATTCTAAAGCTGTATGGGGGCCGAGCTTGAGCGCGTCTGCGGCCTGATGTGCTTTTTTGGGATCTGACCACAAAATCGAAGCGCAGGATTCGGGCGAAATCACAGAGTAAACCGAATACTCTTGCATATAAACATTATCGGCCAAGGCAATTCCTAGTGCTCCACCAGAGCCCCCTTCGCCAATTACCGTTGCACAAGTTGGGACATTTAAACTCAGCATGTCGACCAGCGCTTGGGCGATGGCCCCGGATTGTCCACGCTCTTCGGCGGCCATTCCAGGATAGGCGCCCGGCGTGTCGATAAAACAAATTAAAGGGAGTTGAAACTTATCGGCCAAGGCCATGAGCCGGGATGCTTTCCGGTAACCTTCAGGGTGAGGCATGCCAAAGTTTCGCCGAATTTTATCGGCCGTCTTAGTGCCTTTTTCAATTCCCAAAACAGCGACCGGTTGGTCTGCGAAAAACCCCATTCCCGCCACCATGCTTTCATCATCTCCAAAATGCCTGTCACCGTGAATTTCTTTGAAATCTTTTATAAGGCCCTCAATATAAAATAACGAATGGGGCCGGTTTGGATGACGAGAAAGAAGAACTCTGTCCCATGGCCCTAGGTCTTGGTAAATTTTTTCGATGAGCTTGCTGGCCTTTTGCTTAAGACCAAGGATTTCCTTATCAATATTAACGCCGGGATGAGAGGAGGATTCTTGAAGTTCTTGAATTTGCCCTTCGAGTTCTCGAACTGGTCTTTCGAATTCTAAAATGTAGTCCACTGGCCCCCCATGACATGATGGCCGCCCAAATAAGCAACGCTAAGCATAGCACGAGGGCCAAGCGCCTAAACTAGCATTGATTTTTAGAATTTGAAATTATCAGTAACTATCTTTCCAGGTGGCCACATTTCCACGCTCGAAATAGATGTAACGAGTCCCAGCGTCCGTCTGATAAATCCATCGTTCATTGCCGAAAATATCTTGCCCTGCAACCTCTCGGGCGTTAGGTAGGCCCCACTGTTGAAGGACTTGGTCACGGCTCATTCCAGCAGCTAGGGACCTCTGGTTTTGAGAAGTTAGCGCATGATATCGGTCGAAGGGGCCTTGCCGAAGAAGACCTTTTGAGCGCAAATAGGCGTTTCTCTCAGACGGTCCCCGCAGACGGAGGAAATAAATTTTCTCGGATGTTGTGGGTAGTTCCCATCGATAGCGCTGATAGAGATTCAGCGCTTCCGGAGATAAAGATGACTCGAGCTGCCTGAGCTCTGCTTCCAAAGACTGACCAAATGATTTTTCTCTAACACTTTGTCCCTGAGTTGACCCAAGCGACGCCATTTTCGCTTCGGTTGCCTCAAAAGGTTCGTCGTTCATTAGTGCCATAAATGCCTTTCTATCCAATGCAGTACAAGATATTGCAAGAAAGGAACAAAGAATTAGGGTAAGTGTTTTATTCATATTCGCCTTTTTAGCCATATCGATGTCTTTTTGGGCCTGGCCAAGGAAAGGCAGGAGCAACTAGGCAAAAGGGAAAAAAATTCTCTAAATATGCGGGTCCAATCCTTCGATAGGGAATTCGGGGGTTAACTGCGTGCTCAAAAAAATTGGGAAATTAGAAGAGGCCCTCGATCAGGCCCTTGGGTCTTTCTTTCAGTTTTTGAAAAGGCTAACTCCTAAAAAGCTTATTGCCTCAGTTATAACCTCCAAACAGCGGATCAATCAGTCGCCTCGATCTATTTTTCAATTTGGAAAATCGCTTGCAAAAGATGGACCTCAGAATTTAAAAAACAAATTTTCTACGCCAGTTGATCTCCTCAAGCGATTCCAACAAAAAATTTCAAGGTTTTTTGAACTCCTTTCTCAGCAAATGAAAAAAGTGGGGCCAAAACAAAAGGTCTTGATTCTTTGTTTCTATCTCTTCTATCCATTGATTCTTCTTAAAAAATGGATGGCCCAACTCTCACCAAATCAAATGCTTTTTGCCATTTGCTCAACGATTGTTGTCGGAATTTCTTCGCTCAATATTATTTTATCTGGAAGACAAATCATTCAAGAAGCAGAAAACACTCGCTCGCCAGCGAGCACTGAACGCCCTGAAAGAGTAGAGCGCCCAAAATACTACAAAGAACATCTTCGCCATCTTCCCGTGGGCCAGTACAAACTTCCGATCTACTTTAATGATATTCAAGAGATGCATCTGCTTCACATAGACCTTGTTCTTGTCACCAGTAATCGCCAAACGAGGCAGTTTCTCGAAAAATACGACTATCTTGTTCAAAACACATTAGTGATGACGATTGAACCGGTTGTCCCCTCCTTTCCTTTGGAAGAGGAAGGGAAACAAATCATCAAGGCAAAAGTCAGAAGTGAAATCAATCTTTTATTAAAAGAACAAAAAATTGAAGGAAAAATTAAAGAAGTTCATATCGTTGATATTTTTGGCATTTGAGACTTTAATTTTGGCCACTGCGATGGTGGAACGAGCCGCTTTAGAGTTTTTGAACTGATACATAGCTCCCGAGCGGCGATTTCATAGAGACCCTTTTTTTGCACCAGCGCTTTCTGGGCATAAATTCTCTTAAGCTCCGCTAACGAAATAATATTATCTTCACTAGTGGCCCCCTCCACTGGGGAGGTTTCATTGATTAACTCCTTGTCGTGAAAATCAAACTCTAACTTTTTAGATTTACTATAAAGTATTTTTTTTCCCAGGTGGGCCTTAAGTTGACGATAGTTTCCGCTCCAAGGAAGTCCTTTGTAGAAAGACAGCAGTTCTGCTGAGATAGAAATAAATTGCTTGCCGAGATAATCTTGGCAGAATTCTTCGATGAGCTCAGGATTTTTTCTGAGTGCTGGCAGTTTGTAGCTCAGTCCTGATTTTAAACGATAATAAAAATCTTCTCGCATCGTTTTTTCATTAACACATGTTTGTAAAGGGCGACCTGAAGCAAACACCGGACGGCAATTCACTTGGATCTCAAAACTCTTCCCCACTGGTCTAAATTTAAGTTCATCTAGAAACAGCAATAGCTTCACTTGAATAGGAAGTGGCAATGAATCGATTTCGTCTAGAAAAAGCGTTCCCCTGTCAGCACTAGCGATGGCACCTTTTTTTTCAAAAATTGCTCCAGTAAACGCCCCTTTTGCATGACCAAATAATTCAGACTCCAATAGATTCGCATTAAATGCAGAAAGATTTAGATGCACAAAAGGCCCTCCTCTTCCACCGGCCTCATGAATTTGCTTTGCCATTTGGGTTTTTCCGGTTCCGGTTTCACCTTCAATGACAATTGGTATGAGCGGTCCTCGCTGAAGAAGCTGCGGATCTAAGAGCTGATGAAAGTTTTCAGCCTTCTGAACTTTTAGATGATTTGCAGGAAGAAAGGTCAACACATTGTGCCCGATTTGGATTTGATCACCCTTCTCGATGTAAAACTCTAACCCCCATTGCCCATTAATTTTCAATGGAAGACCACCAATGCATTCTGCAAAATAGATCCCTAACAAGGGGTCGGTCGAAAACGAGATCCAAGAAATTTCCACGGAAAAATCAGGATGCCCTTCTAGCTTAGGTAGCAATATTTCATAAGCATTTTGTCTTCCCGGCAAACCGCCCCTCGAACGAAGGCAGTATCTCGTTCTATCAAGGCGGATTTTCTGTTGGCGCCCAGTTATTGGGGCAATAATCATCAAGTCATCCTGCTGCACCCCACGACCGGCCAATCCCTGGGCACAATACATCGAATAACAAATGTTTTTTTTCATAGTCTGCTCCTAGATATTTTCATTTGGCAGCTGCGCTTATAGTATGGCCGCTTGTCCCGCTCCAGGAGCCCGTGTCTTGAATACTGAATTTTTCAGCGACGAAACAATCCTCAAACATCCCTGGAATGACGTCGAATTCATTCGTCCTATCACCAATCAAAGCGAAATTGAGACCTATCTCTTAGGATCAGAGGACCCTACGTTTCTTTTTTGTGGCCGCTCAAATGTTGGAAAGTCCAGCTTGCTGAACGCATTGTGTGCGAAAAAAATCGCCTATGTCGCAAAAACCCCAGGTCGAACAGAATGGATCAATCTTTTTCAAGTCAATTTTAAAGGACAAAGTTGGCGCATTTGCGATCTGCCGGGATTTGGACATGCCCGAGTTTCTCATCAAAAAAGAGAGCAGTGGGATACCTTATTCGAGTATCTTTTTTCTCACCTTCCGTTGAATTTTCTTCCAATCCATATACGAGATGCCAGACATCCTAATGGTGAAATCGACAATCAGTTCTATCAATTCCTAAAATGTTTTCCAGGAAAAAAAGTCGTAGCGTTTAATAAAATTGATCAACTAAAAAATCAAAAAGACAGGGCCTTATTTAAAAAACGAGTGGACGAATTCCGAAGTCAACATCACGACATTTGGTCTATTCATAAAATCTGTGCTCTGGAAGCAAAGTCAGTTGAGAATTTCCGATTCGCACTTTTCAAAGATCTTTTTGCGGATCTTTTTTCAGAGACTGAACTTCGTCCTCATAATGATTAAGTTCAAGTTTGAGATTTTTTAACTTTATGAGAATTTCTTCGGCCTTACTGTTTTGCCATTCAAATTCACCCAGTTCTAATTGCTGCTCGGTGAGTTTTCCTAACTTTTGATAGTAGTGGGCCAATGATGAATTGGTTTTAGAGGCAGACAGCATTTTCTTGCCGATTGCAGTCGTTTTTTTAAACTCATCTTGGCAGCTTCCTAATAATCCCTGAACCTTAGATTTCCAACCTTGGACCGACGGATGTGAGGACATAGGATAACTCCTTTTTAAACCAAACGTTTGCCATAAAGTTTAACCGCTCCTACTCTATTTAGAAAGAATACTATGAAAACCAAATCTGACATAGCGAAACAATTTGAGCTTCTAAAGAAGGCCTATCCTGAATTAAAAAACGACCCATGGGGCCTAGACCTCGACTTCTGCCAGAAAACCGCAGAACGACTGCTTCCCTTTTACAATAAGTATTTCAACGTCAAAGTCCACGGCTTAGAAAATGTTCCTGAAGAGGCCTGTATTTTTGCCAGTAACCACAGCGGTCAGATTCCAATCGATGGCGCACTTTTAACAATGTGCTTTATGCTAGAGCTTAAAAATCCGCGATTGTTGAGAGGAATGGTCGAGCGCTTTATGATGACCCTTCCTTTTATTTCCGCTTTAAGTGCTAAATCTGGTGCCGTTTTGGGAGACCGCCAAAACTGTCAACTCTTACTGGAGAGCGAACAAAGTATTTTAGTTTTTCCAGAGGGTGTAAGAGGAATTGCGAAAAATTTTCAAAAATTCTATCAACTGCAACGTTTTACCAATGGCTTTCTCAGAATAGCGGCCGCGACCCATTGTAAAGTTGTGCCTATCGCAGTCATTGGCGCCGAAGAGATGTTCCCCTATGCAATTCAGTTGGGTGGGATTGCTAAATTTCTTCGCATTCCTGCGTTGCCCGTGACACCTTTATTTCCTCTACTCGGAATAGCTGGAACGATGCCCTTACCTTCTCCGGTCGATATTTATATTGGAAATCCGATCGAATTGCCTCCCAGCCTTTCTTCCAATGCTTCCGAAAAAAACCTTGGACCATTTGTTGATAATGTAAAAAAAGAAATTAGACGGCTAATCTTAGAGGGAAAGAAAAATAAACGTGCTCAAATTCCGCACATGCGAAAATTAGTAAAAAAACTTCCGCTTCTAAAACGTCTAAGTAAAAAATGAATCGCGAACATCAATGAGCTCTTCTAATACCTCTTTAAAAAAAGTCCTTCTTCTTGGCTGTAGAGGTGGACTTGCTCAGATTTTTTGCAAAATTGTCTCGCAAGAGCTTCCTCAATACGAAATTTTAGGAATCGATTCTCGCAGTATTAGGCATTTAAGGCCACCTAAGCGTGTCACCTTTAGACAAATGACTTACAGAAGAGGCGCCTTTGAAAACCTTTTCCGCGAACAAAAATTTGATGTCGTTCTAAACTTGGCCCGCATTGGTAATACGATTAAAGATCAAGAATCATTTGCAAAGCGCTTTGATCTTAATGTCTTGAGTATAGAAAAAATACTTGAGCTTTGCTTAAGTGCCGGCGTAAAGCGAGTTATTTTGCTAAGTACGTTTCATGTGTATGGGGCCATTCCAGATAACCCTGCTTTTCTAACAGAGGATGCCCCATTGAGGGCCAGTCTAAAATATCCCGAAATTAGAGATGTTGTGGATATGGATCAAATTGCAACCAAATGGATGTGGCGTCATCAAACGAGAATGAGCACTGTTATTTTTCGGCCTTGCAACATCATTGGCCCTCAGACTAAAAACACAATTACAAAATATCTCTGCGGGCCGGTCCTGCTTAAAATTCTAGATTTTCGCCCCATTTTCCAATTCATTCATGAACTCGATATGGCCAGACTTTTAGTCCTCGCCCTTGGTCAAAAGATTCCCGGAGGCGTCTATAATGCCGCGCCTTTACAGACGATGCCTCTCAATGATGCTTATCATTTCTTATCCGGCCGTCAGATACCGTTCACGATGGGCATTGCTTCTCTGCTGAATCTTTTTTTAAAGTTTTCAACTATTAAAATTCCTGAATATCTCCTGGATTATTTGCGCTTTAGTTGCTTAATTGACCCTCAACAATTGAACACTTACCTTCCAGAAAACTTCTGGAGGTTTTCGGCCAAAAAAGCCCTTGAATCTTTGCGAGAATCTCAAAAAACTATAGCAAAGTCCGGACGAGACTGATAAAAAACTGCCTAGGAGCCCGGGTGGCGGAATGGTAGACGCAGCGGATTCAAAATCCGCCGATGGCAACATCGTGGGGGTTCAAGTCCCTTCCCGGGCACCACTTCAAGTCCATTAGTTTGCAAATAGGACTCGTTGGAGAAACCTGGTGATAAATTTATCGGCGATAGCTCAATAATTATCTAAAGCAAAGGCTCAAGGATGAAAGAGACGTCATTTGGAAAAATGGAGCATATTCTCAAGCTCGACAAAAAAGTAGTGGCCGAATATCTTATTTTCGAAAAAGAGGGGCGCGCACACAAGCATCTTGAATATGAATCCTTTGCGGTTCTTTCGGGAAACGGGCAGGTTGTGTGCGGCGAAGAAGTTTTTGATGTTGCCCCTGGAGACATCATTACTATTCCTCCAAAAACTGAACATCGGATGATACCAAAATCAGGTTTTCTAATGACTGGTCTTCTCTGGTACCATGAGCTAGCAGGGGAACGTGCCATAGGAAATACTACCTACTCTCAGCAATGAAATCTTCATCTAGGACACTCCCGATTTCAAAATTGAGACCAGTCACGTAGCTCTAATATTTTATAAGGCATTCTTGGAAATCTTCGATTTTTATTATCTCAATATCTTTTGAGTCCAAGATATATGCGTTGATTCTACTTTTTTTGTCCCTTTAAAATGGGGGGATTACCCTCCAAGAAGTTGTGAATCGTTACCTTAGTTTTTTTCTTTTTAGGCCACGCTAGAAGTAGCACGTTTCTTTTACAAAGATTGAGGTTATGCACTAACTGACCCTATCCCCTTCAAAATCCCGATCCCCTTGAAATCATTGCTGCTGGACTTTCCGGTCAAACAAGTCAAAAGGTGGCCTGAGAGATATTTAAGCAGCTTCAAAATCAGAGCGGTGATTTATGTACAATAGCACTTTAGTTATATTATCTAAGGTTGGATTTGAAGTGGGTTCACACATTCGATACAAAGTTGATTTTGATAGACCTGTTTCTTTCGTAATCTCTTTGTAATCGAACTTGTCCAATAAAATAGCTATGCAGCCCTTAACCGTATCAAGGTCTGCTTCGAAAAGCGCCTCGGATATAGCTTCTTTTATGCCTTCGACAGACACATCTTGACCGGGGCTATATTTCTTTGCTTGAGGTTTCTCTTTCGAGGATTTTTCGAGCTTTTTGGATGTCTTTTTTTTGGGCATTTTTAAGTCCTCCAAGAAGAACCAGGGTAAGCTCTTCTTTTAGTATTAATGAGTAATAAACTCTTCTTCCATTTCTCCACTTCAATTCAAGCAGTTTTTCGCCTAGAGATTTGTGCTCTCCAAAATAATCGTGAAGCTCAATGGTTCTTTAATCTCGCGTCGATTTGAGCTTTCGATTTCTCGGTTTGCCTATCAAACCAAGCAGTAAATTCTGGAGTTCTCTCTATGTTCACAAAGGCATATTCCCATACATGGGAACTAATGTCAATCAAATATTTGCTTCAAAAAGAAAGGGCCATTCACACAACATCCAACCACGATCTTCGATGAAGGCTTTTAAGAATTTTCAATGATTTGGAATTTCCCATTTTATCACGTTTTTGGGATAAAATAGATTTGCGGACCCTGAAGATATAGTGAGCACTATTGCCTGGTGCTACCACTGGTGTGCGTCGGGGCCAGACTCGATCAGATGGATTAGACGGAATAGCAACGACCACTCGAGTTGAAATTGCAAAGGCCAAAAGCCTCGAGGGGAAGGCGGCACTCGACATAGAGAAATTTCGCTTAGGGAGACTTCGTTTTTTTATCTCAACGGTTTGGACGAACTGTTTTCAAAAAAATTAGGTAACGTGAGTGGCCCTTTCTTTGGAAAAGATGGAGAACAATTTTCGATGAAGAACAGCTTGTTTTTGGCCAAAACTGTTCTCCAATTTTCTTTTTTCAGCTATGATAAATATAGGAATATTAATCAGTTGCACCAATGAGATCTTCAAAAACCGCGGTTCGAAGATCCGCTACCAGGGGGCACCACTTATTATAGCATGAGAGGACCGTCAAAAAAAAGCGGCCACTCCTTGAGGATGACAATCCCTGGGGATATCGGAGCTCAAGAAATAAAGAGCACGTTTAATAACGGGCACCCGTCCAGCGAAGTCCAGAAGCGGTGGGCGGAATCGCCTCGACGATCGAGATAAGGACGAACACAATAGCGTCACATGAAAATTAGTAAGTCCCTTCCCCTGTGATCGGCAAAAGTAGTGTGATCTCTTCTTTTTTTACTTCGCTACAGATAAATGAAATCTTCATCTAGGACACTCCCGATTTTAAAATTGAGACCAATCACATAGCTCTAATATTTTATAAGGTACTCTTGAATGTCTTCGATTTTTATCATCTCAATATCTTTCGAGTCCAAAATATAGGCGGTGATCGTACTTTTTTTAAGAAAAAAATATGCTTTAGTGAGCCTATGTATGCCATCTAGAACCTGCCACTTATTCTTTTGAAAAAAAATGTGTATAGGAAACTGTAAGTCTGATTTCAAAATACGCTCACAGTGCCACTCATTTGAATTTTCTAGTGCTTGCCTTGGGGTAATATCAAATATTTTCTTTGGGGGAAACGAGGCCCATACAGGAAAATCAAACAACCACTCAAAATTTTCAATATTTAATAAGGACACTTCCTTTTTAATATTCCAAAGTTGAGCCTGATTCCAATGAAAATCGAGGTATTGCGATCTATACATAGCAGGGATGTCAAATCTCATTTAAATTTACTCCCACTCGATAGTTGCTGGAGGTTTCGAGCTTATGTCATATACAACTCTGCTAACTTCCTCTATTTCATTTGTTATTTTATTTGAGATATTTCCAATTATTTCATATGGTAATCTAGAAAAATCTGCGGTCATAAAATCTTTGGTTGAAACAAGCCTAATAGCGATGACTTTTCCATAAACTCTTCTATCTCCTTTGATCCCGACAGAGTAAGCCGGCAACAACATCACCGCGGCTTGTGCAATTTCGTCGTAGCAATTGTTTTCAAGAAGTTCTTTTTGCAATATTTGATCAGCTTTTTGCAAGATAGGTATTTCTGAAGATTGAAATTCTCCTATAATACGAATACCGAGTCCTGGTCCAGGAAAAGGATGACGGTTCAAAAACTTTCGATTGATTTTCAATCTTCTCCCAAGATCTCTAACTTCATTTTTAAAAAGTTCTCTTAGTGGCTCGATGATTTTTAGTTTTAGTTTTACTGGTAATCCACCGACATTGTGGTGGGATTTAATTGTAACAGACTTTCCATCTTTACCATGTGGACTTAATGATTCTATCACATCTGGATACAAAGTCCCTTGGAGTAAATGAGAAAAATTAATTTTTGAATTCTTAATTTCTCTATCGAACACATCGATAAAGGCCTTTCCAATAATTTTTCTTTTTTCCTCAGGATCACTGATACCATTCAATCTTGAGTAAAAATGGTCTCTGGCATCAATCGTTGTAACATCTATCCCAAGATCATTGATTATTAGATCAATATTTTCGTAGTCAATTGTACGAGATAACCCTGTGTCTACAAAATAGCAACTCAAGCTATCTCCTAAGACTTTTTTTGCCAAGACTGCACATACAAGCGAATCTACCCCACCGGATAGGGCACAGAAAACTTTCTTGTCTTTAAAGGTCGTTAAGTACTCAACCGCTTTAGACTCAATTTCATCACTATCCCAATTTTTTTCAATCTTAACTTCCTCTGAAATAAATCTCGTTAAAATGTCATCTCCTAATTCTGTATGATCAACCTCTGGGTGAAACTGAACTCCCCATACGGGCAATAAGTTATGAACAAAGTATGAAATGGCCCCTGATTTAGATCTTCCCAATATTTTGAAAGAGTCAGGAAGCTGCACTATAGAATCATTATGACTCATCCAAGTTCTTATCTCTTTTTTTTCCGGGAAGTAATTATCATTCAGAAAAACTTTCGTATCGCCAAACTCACTTAAGTGATTACTTTTGACCTTTCCTCCGTAATTTTCTGCAATAAATTGAGCTCCATAGCATATCCCTAGTATTGGTTTTGACTTGTGCAACAATTTTTTCCATTTGACCTCCTGAAATGTAGAGGACTGTGGACCTCCTGAAATTACCAATGAGGAAAACTTACTTTCGTCATATTCCAAGGCCTCATCTACTTGCACAACTCTACAAAAGTATCCGAAATTTCTTATTTTTTTTGCAATCAACTTAGTGTACTGAGAACCAAAGTCGACTATCAAAATATCATTCATTATAAACCTTATAGTTGCAGACCAGAGTGGTTTTCAGGCGCCGAGCACTCAGGTCTCTACGTTATTTAACAAGATATAAAGGGCCACCACTAAGAAAAAGAGCAGACGTAACCATAGGTTAACTTCCAAGGTCTCAAAATGAAGAATAGCGACAACTCTAATACCTTGAACACTTTTATCTACAATTCCAACATCTGTATAATTTATAATTTTAATGTTATTATAGATTACAATGATATTAATTAGCGATCAGTTGAAAGCATTTATCGAAGTTTGTGAACAAGGCACGGTTCTAGGGGCATCGAAAAATCTGGGGCTTACGCAAACTGGCGTGACTCAAAGAATACAAGCCTTGGAGCGAATGCTTCAAGTCTCACTGTTTATTAGGTCGAGAAAAGGCATGCTCAAGACTTCGGAGGGTAATGAGCTCCATATTTATTGTAAAAATGTTCAAAAACTCGAAAACGAGTCGTTAAGTTTTTTAAAAGATGCTGAGAGCAGAAGGGATATTCTTATTTCAATTTGCGGGCCTACAAGCTTTTTGAGAACTAGAGTTGTTGGTGATATCTCAAAAGTACTCAAGGATCATAACAACCTCAGAATAAAACTTGACTTTGATGATTTTGAAAACCGAGTAAAAAAATTGAAAGAAGGCCAGGCCGACTTCGCCATAATTCGATCTAGCGTTGTTCCTAAGGAATTAGTATCGAAGACACTTCACCCAAGTAAGTTTATATTAGTGGGACCTAAATCTTGGAGAAAAAGAAGTATTATCGATATTGTAATGAACGAGCGAATTATTGATTTTTCTAGTAAAGACGATATGACATTAAATTATCTGAAAAAATTCAAGCTTTTGAAATATTTCTCTAAGCAAAGACATTATATTAACAATATTGAATCATTGATCCATCTTATTGAAGATGAGCATGGTTTTGGAGTTCTTGAGGAGAGCCTCTTTGATGGTTTTATTAGTAAAAATAAAGTTGTGATTTTAAACGATAAAAATTACTTAGAAAATAGTATGTCTCTTTGTTGGATCAAAAAAACAATCGAGTCAAAGATTAGTGGACAAATAATTTCTTCAATTTCTTAACATGTCATATATCCGTGAGTTTGCGATAATCCTCCGTGACAAACTAATTGGCCGATCAATGTGACAGTTTAATTGTCCCTATCCAACATTGAGCGGCCAATTAATATGTCACATTAAGGCAACGTGAGCTTAACCTTAGAATAAAACCCAAAAAGCATCCTCTAAGAGATAAACCTCGACCATTGGCGGTGCCTCTCATCCAAAATATCTTATGGTCTATGAATTTCATGCATGACCAGCTTGAGGAGGGCACTCCCGATTTCAAAATTAAGACCAGTCACGGAGCTCTAATATTTTATAAGGCATTCTTGGAAATCTTCGATTTTTATTATCTCAATATCTTTTGAGTCCAAGATATAGTGGAGCCGGTTGAGTTTTCAGGTACCAAGAATCGGAAAATTGTCGTTCAGGAGAGTGCGTAGTTCTGGCCGATATTTTCTTATTCCTCGAAAAAATTCCATGGTCGTTGTTTTAAAATCATCAAATTCTTCAAAATAGCGATTCGCCGAGACCTTCTTTTTCATGAACTTCCACAATCTCTCAATTGGGTTCAAGTTTGGTGAGTAAGGGGGCAGATAAATTAGTTTGATATTCAGTTTCTTGGCCAGCAGTTTTACTTGTCCCGCCCTGTTGTAGGCAGCGCCGTCCAAGACAAAGTAGATTTTTTGATCTCCTGGATTCTTTCGTCGAATCGAGTGCAGGAGCTCGCAGACTGAACTTTTATTGATTGTCGGAAAGGAGCGGGCAATGACGTCCAGGGAATTCAGCTCCACTGCTCCGCAGACATTGACTCTTTTTCGCCATCCGGAGTTCGTTTTTACTTCAAAATTCTCACCCTTTTTGATCCATCCGTAGCTAATTGTTGGTGCAAACTCAGGGTGAGTAGAATCGCCAAAATACACCAATCCGCGCCATTTGATAGCATTATAGCGACGAATGAACTTTTCTTGTTCTTCCCTCTTTGCCTTACCAGGCACCGGAGTCGCTTTTTTGAAAGAAAACCCAAGGCGGTGTAGAAGCTCCGTCATACCGCCCCTCGAGTACTCAATTCCAAACTTCGCTTTTACATGAGTTATAATAGAGGCCGTCGTAGGAAAAATCTCAGAGCTCAGGTCGTGGATTAAAAGCTTCTGTTGTTTCGCAGTCAGAAAACTTCGACGACTCCCGTAATAGTCATTCACCAGCTCATCGATTCCGCCACTCTTATAGCGCTTCCTATAGTTTCCAATTGAGTCTTCGCTTAGAAATAAATGTTCAGAAATACTTTTGTAGGTCTTCCCATCATCGAGCAAAAGAATAACTCTCAGCCTATCCGCGTATTTTCGAGCAGACTCTCTTTTCAGCTCTTCGAGCAACTCATCTCGCTCCTCAATCGAAAGAAATTTTCCCATGAAGAAAATTTAAAATAAAAATGATGAAAGGCCAACCTCTACCCGAAATTTAAACCGGTACCACTATATATGCGTTGATTCTACTTTTTTTGTCCTTTTAAAATGGCGGGATTACCCTACTAATTCGTTGTTTTTTTTCATGTTGATATCCAGGCTTACATTTCATTTAGTTTCTCCTTTAGAAATAACTCTAAACTCGTTATCCATAACCCATCACCTCCAGGATACTTGGCATTAACTTGAGCTATACACCACATCTCATCTGGTTTTAAAAACTTAACGGAATTCCAAAAGCCTTTTGCAATTTTAGGGGCAGTCGAAGATTTGATTTCAATCGCAATTTTTTTAAGTCCTTTTTCAAGAACTAAGTCCACTTCATTACCAGTAGAATCTCTATAGAAATATGCATCCCAATGCGGAAAACTCGTAATGATATTCTCTATAACAAGCGTCTCGAAAGATCCCCCTACTATGGGATGGCCAAGTAAATCATTTATTTGCTGTATCCTGAGCAAAGCATGAAGTGTACCAGTGTCTCTAATATAAACTTTTGGAGATTTTATTAAACGTTTTTTTTGATTAGTATAGTAAGGTTCCAAAACTCTAATCACCAAAGTTTCTTCTAAAATATGGATGTAGTTTTTTACAGCATGAATTGAAACATCTAAAGAAGAACCGAGTTTCGCATAATTCATAACTTGCCCTTGGGAATGTGCAAGCATTGTCCAAAACTTTTTCAAAATAGCTGCTGGAACTCGAAATCCAAGGCTGGGAAGATCTCTCTCTAGAAAAGATTTTATATAATCTCTTCTCCAAGCTACTGAAGTTTCATCATCTATAGCAAGTAATGACTTCGGGTAACCTCCCCTCAACCAATACTCAAAAAAATTTTTGTCGGGCACCTCTAACCGTTGGAATGGTGTTATTTCTAAATAGGCAATTCTTCCTGCTAGCGTCTCACTACTTTGCTTTATCAAGTCTCTAGATGCTGATCCTAATATTAAAAACTGTGCATTTCTTTCTTTAGAGTCAATGACACCTCTTAGAGCTTTAAATAAATCAGGAAGGTGTTGAATTTCATCTAGGCAAATTAACTTATTAGCATTCGCATTTAAAAATAGTTCTCGATCTTTTTCAATTTTTTCTCGATCAGAATCAAGCTCAAGATCAAGATAGACAGAATTTTCAAACTGACTCAGCACCATTTTTGCCAAAGTGGACTTGCCTACCTGTCTCGCCCCAAGTAGTACTACTGCTGGATTATTATCAAGTCTTTTCAGGACCATTTTTGTGATCCTACGTTTTATTTTTTGCATATATCAGCACTGTACTCATTTTTACAAATAAGTAAAATATCTTATCAATTTCAAAGACTTAGACTTTGACAATATCAAAATGCAGCTCGGAGATTCTCTACTAGGGGGCACCACATCCATAAATTGAGCTGAATAGATATGTTTATTGTTAACAAGATTTTTTTACCAAATAAGATTTTTCTTCTAAAGCCGCTAATTGAATTTGAGCTTTTAACTGTTTAGATGCCATGGCATACCCACCATCCCCTCCATCAATAAAGTGGAGATGCTGCCCATCGGCCAGGCTATCTACATAACAAGTCATTAGACAATTCTTTGAGGTGAAGGTGCCATAAAATAAATTTCCGGCTTGGTACTCTGAATGTAAATATTTTTCGATGGCATCAAATTGGTCTTGATGACAATCAAGAACCAGTCGCAGCATATCATCAAATTTGCGAAAGTCAGAATGGGTCCTCATGGATTGAGCATATTTTTTAGGATCAAAATTTAATAGCCTAAAACCCCATTTGAAAATGAGGACAGCGGAAACGATATCTAAAAGACGACAAAGGAATTTAAAAGAAAATACACTGTGATGATAATTTTTTTCAGCCTGATAACATTCGATAATAGATTTATAGCTAGCGACATCTACATTTACGGGGTTGGCCTGCTCTAAATCCCCATCAAAAATATCAAGAAGTTTCTCTAGGAACTGAGAGTAGACTTTCGTTTTATCTATGCTCCTAGACTCTACAAGAAGAGAGAGGATATTCCCGTTCTTATTAGGAATTGGCCTCCAACGACAAGAGAGTCCAGAAAGATCGGCGTCTTCGTCGATTGAAGAGGTCATTGCATACTTGTCTTCTTGAGCTTTAATAAGCTCTTCAGCTTTAGCTAAACCGCCACCACTAAAAAAAGCAATGGATTTTCCACCAGTAAGTTCAAACTTTGCTACAGTTGTAGAGAAACCATGGGACTTGAGTTCGGATACTCGAATCATTCCAACTCTTAAATTAAGCTGAAACTGTTCTTCAGATAATCTCTTCAAGGCCAATAACTTTTTTTCTACCGATCTAAGGCTTTCGTGAGGTATGGCCAAGCTTGCCCCATCTCCTCCAAATATGAAAGGAAACTCAATACCCTCCATTCCTTTTTGAACTGAAATGATAGAAGCAGCGCCAATAGTGTTGACATCTTTATACCGACCGGAGTCGATTGCTTTTGTAGCGTCTTTGACGTCTGTGATAATGATAATCCAATTGGAGGGGAGCTCTGTATAATGCTTGTCATCTGCAACAAGATTAAAATCTTTAAAACTCTTTAATTCGTGAAAAAACTTCATCTTGTTCATTGCTTATTTATCGGATTTTGCTTCAAAAACCTACAAAATTAAAAATTGAAACTGATATTGAGGTCACCCCGTTGCACACGACGAATTTTTTTTCGCCCCTATCCGTTAGGAATGTAACAACTAACATGAATAGAAATAGGTCCATCACTAGCTTTTAATTCCAGGGAATCTAAAAGAAGCGTTACTTCTTGAACCTTCGAATCTGGCTCAAGCATATTCGCATGAACTCTTGGCATAGTTTCTTCTGCAATCCTATCCCCCTCAGAATTCGCGGGAATAGTAGAGACCCGGTATCTCAATATTTTAGACTTACATCCGCAGTGGCCTACCGACTTAATTTTTGTGACCTTCATAATCACAGACGTCGAAGACTTTTCGACTACAACTCTTTTCGGAACGAACTCTAAGCATCTCTTAACACCGTCGACGGTAACCAATGAGGCGGGAATGTCTGCACGAACATACTGCGCCCAAAATCCAAATAATAGCACGAGAAGAAATCGAGGATCGTTAAATCTTTTTTTCATAAAAAGAGAATATCATATTTGAAATTGTTGGCGACCTAGAGAAATAAGCTCTACATCGAGTTAATTTTAATCGAGCACGGAATATAATGAAGAAAGATATAGAGGCATTGGCTAGAATTAAAAAAACGGGCAGCTCCAGGTTTTTTAAAGCAATTCCCTGAAAATTTATCTAGATTATTGCTGATACCTAATTACAAGGAATACCGTATGAGCAATTCGCCGACTTCTTCTAATGCCTCTCATCCTGGGGAGTTCGCTACCAGGGACTGGAAACAAATTTTTAATAGGACTGCAGAGGAAATTTCCAAGGATAATATAGGTATCATATCCGCAGGCATGGCCTTTTATATGTTTCTTGGGATCTTTCCATTACTAGCAGCATTAATCTCTATTTACAGCTTGATAGCGTCACCATCCGATTTAGACAGCTCTATTACTTCACTAAAAGGGCTCATTTCCCCTGAAATTGGCGAGCTACTTAGAAAACAAATTGGCCGACTTTCGTCCAAAGACTCAGGAGCTGGGTGGGCATTTACCATTGGACTTCTTACCGCACTTTGGAGCGGGTCTAAAGCGATGAAGGGGTGTATGGTGGCCTTAAACATTGCCTATGATGAAAGCGAAGAGCGCAGCTTCTTAAAAAAGAACTTTATCGCTCTCATATTTTCATTTCTGGGAATTGTGTGGGGTGCTTCGGTTATTTTTATTCTCACGGCCTTTCCCGCCCTATTGGAACAACTCATCGACAGCTCTACACTTGTACAATTTTTGGATATTTTACGTTGGCCAATTTTGTTCTTGGCCATCGTACTGGCAATGAGTATTCTTTATCAGTGGGCGCCTGATAAAAAGAATGTAGGCTGGCGGTGGATTACACCTGGTTCTGGAATCGCGGCTTTGTTATTCCTTTTAAGTTCTTTTGCTTTTTCTTACTATGTTTCGAATTTTGGAAATTTTAATCAAACCTACGGTTCATTAGGAGCTATCGCGGGAATACTTCTCTGGTTTTATCTCAGCGCATACACTTTTTTATTAGGTGCCGAACTTGATGCGGAAATAGAGCAACAAGCCGGAATTAGTTTCCAGGATGATAAACAGAAAAAAAGGTCATAGGGACATACTATTTAGTATATGATGTGTTTACTATTCAGGTAAGTTTTTAGGTCACTAAGATCGCTTGCAGATAAAGTTCCGGTAAATGATAACATCTCTATCAAATCTAAGTTTGCCCTATAGCGATCTACATTCATACAGCCAAGAGCATTCCAGCCCGAGTGAGGAAGAGAAAACTCTAATATGAGTAGCTGCAAACTAGAAGTGATGTTAGACCCCACATCTTCCCCGGTCCCGCTAAATGGGCTATCGTTTTTCGCGACTCGACCGGTATCAGACTGCGTACCGTCAAAACTGGCCGCATACCCCTTGTTGGTACTGATAAATAGATAATCAGAGCTATCGATATTTCCAAATATCCCATGAATCCCATCTGACGATGTCTGAGCATTATCGACCACTAGAACAATCGTCTGCGCACTAAAGGGCTCTAGTCCCATACAATTCCCGACTGAATCGGCCGCAGCACTTCCTACAAATCGGACAGCATCGGAGCTCAGTAAAGGACGGTCTGTACCAGTGGCGGTAGATTTATTATCATTTCCACTTTTATCTAACCAACACCCAATGGAGTCTGAATTACCACTAGGAGTGGAACATGCATCGTCTTGAAAAAGCGTTGAAGAATCCTTGGCATCCAGCCAAAGAGATATTCCAGATATTAACTTGGGTGAATAAGAGACATCTAATTCAAATGTATCTTGAGAGCTCAATGAACCATCGCTCACTGTGAGGGTGATAGTACTTGTTCCTATTTGATTTAGGTTCGGGGTAAGAGTTGCCATACAGTTAGGGACCGCTCCTGAAAAAGCAATATCTGAATCCGCGATCAATGCAGAGTTGCTGGATGTCATGCTTACACTACTTGAACAACTTAAAGTCTCTTCAGGATCACTGATCGTAAAAGCAAAGGAGACAGTAAGGTTGGCCTCCGCATTTTGATCTGAGATGTCTGAAATTAATGGGGCCGTTACTGAAAAGACATTTAAACTAAAAACACTAGCAGCCGAAAATGCTCCATCAGTAACTGTTATAAGAATTGCCGCTAATCCCACCTGTCCAGACTTGGGCGTAAGAATCACCGAACAATTGGGCGCGGTACCCGAAAAAACAATGTCACTGCTATCTATAAGGTCAGTATTGCTCGAAGTTAAGAATATACTGGACGTACAGTCCAAAGAATCTTCTTCATCGGTAATTGTGAACGCCAGAGCAGATGTTGATGTATTAAAAGGAATTGATTGATTTGCTATTGCCGAAATACTAGGAGCTGTGCCAGTGACTGAGGAACCACCACTAGGCGTATTGGGAAGTGAAGGGGCGCCTTCTCCAATGACGCTCTCATCACCGCTTGGATTCTGACAGCCCACGATGAGAAGCAGCATAAAAAATAATTTCGTAAAAATCTTCGTTGCAATGATCAATTTATAGCTCCAAAATTTACTCCGATCTGCAAACCAAAACTGCTTAAATCTTGCTCGGAGTCCCGAACTCTATAAAAGGATTTCGAATAAAAAACACCTAGAACGAAATTGTAATCGACAATTTTTTTGCTCAAGTTCAGCCCTATTCTATATTTTCTATTATCACTTATGATACTGTCTCCCAGGGTCTCAGCAAAATTATGCTGATAACTAAGCTCTAAGTTGCTTGAAATTTGATTGCTGCCATTTTTTTGAGTCAAATCAGAGAGAAGTTTCACACCCATGAATGGGCCTTCCACAGTGTTAATTTGGGCTCTCTCACTGGCATCAAAAAAAACATTTGAGTTATAACCGGCCTCAAGCTCTACTCCCAAATAATTCCAGATTTTATGACTGTAAAAACCGCTGATAAAGTAGGTACTTTGAGCATTCTCAGAAAGAGGAGTTCCCAGAGTTCTTTCAAATATAATTCTCTGAAAATCTGCTGTAGCACCTAAAGTCGATGACTCGGAAAGTCTGTATTCATAACCAAGTTCTAGCCCAGTTGATAGCTCACTATAGAGAACACTGGAAAACCCATTAAACTGATTTGAGTCGGTCAATGTGTGAAAGCGATAGCTCGTTGAGAGAGACCAGCGATGAAAAGGAATATCGTTTGTATGAGACAGAGATTTTTTTTCGTCCAGAAAACGCAGACCTTTAAGTTGATTTCCGATATTTCTTTTTTTCCCGACCACTTTACCTTCAAATTCAGTACCTTTGAGCCCAAAGGTGTTGGAACTTACGCTGTGTTGCAGAAGCACACCTAATAAAAGTAAAAGCGCCCTCACCTTTTTCGTCCATCATGATTCTTATTTCTTTGCTTTCGTAATGATTTCCACCGTTCAAAAAAGCTCCGAAGACTCATTAGGTAGGCATTGTCGTTCTGTGATTTGAGGCCCGTGGAAATAAGTTCAAGAAATGCAATTTCTAGCTTCCGATGCTTCAGCTCTCTTGATTTATCGAGAGCTTTTTGAAGACCTTCTACTACCGTCTCTTTATGGTCAGCACCTACTATAGAACGGAAAACTTCTATATAAATTTGCGCCTTAATACCTGGCAAATAGTAAATTTCTTCTTCTAATAAGAAATTAAACTCGAATAACTCGTGCTCTTCATCAACACTGACTTTGGAGGCGGGTATTCTTTCTTTGCTCGTCACCTTTGCTTCGCCCACATAATTCTTTGTTGGAATCTTTAATACCTCTCCTTCGATTATAAGATCTATATTTTCCAGTGAGGGGTTGAGCACCATCATAATCGCGGCCATTTCGTGAATGTCTTGACTTGAGAAAGAATTTCCAAGAATTCCATAGATAGTATCACCGGGTCTTACTTTGTAATTTGTGGTCAGTTCGTTTTTCCCCAAGTTGAGATCTGCCGGAATATTGATTTCCTGGTTTTCGAAAATGAGGTCAATGTTTTTGATATCTGGATTTGACGCCCTAAACAGACTGAAAATGTACTGAAAATTTTTCGATTTATAGGAAGCACTATAGGAATGCTTTCGAACGTGCTTCATAACAATCGAAGAAAAACTCTCGCCTTTTTTTACTATGTGGATATCCACATGATTTTCTAATGAATGAGCATCAAAACATGCGAATGCTAAACAAAAAAAGAGTATCGGAAAGTATCTATTCACTCCGTCTTTATCGGAGCATTTGGCCCACGCTCATAGCGAGAATAGTGTGATTGGATTTATATACCGACTTTTTCGAACAAGCTTTAATCAATTCCGATATAGACTGACCGAAAAACTCAAAGATAGGGTAGAACTATTTTTCAGTTGCGTTTCTTTGGAGATAATTAATCTGGTCGACTAAATGAAGAATAACTTCCAAAGATTCGAGATTAGGCTCACAGTGGCCCTTGAGTTCGCAAATAAGCCGAATTCTTTCTAAATCTTCTTTATCGAAAAGAAGCTCAGAAGGATTAAAAGGATGAATAATTTTCATTTCTATCCATTCCTGAACTTCTGGTTCTGAGAGCCCATAGTTTTCGCAGATATAATGAATTTCAAAAACTTTAGCGGACATGAGACGCCTCCCATTTCGAAATAGCTTCCTCGAGCTCTTTTGGTACTTCCTTGGGAACCACTACCTTCATAATGGCGTACAAGTCACCCGGGTTGTCTTTTTTCTTAACACCTTTTCCTTTGGCCCTAATTTTTGTTCCAGAGCTGACACCAGCTGGGACCTTTAGCTCTATTTTCCCATCAACTGTTGGAACGACGACTTGACCGCCTAGGATAGCAGTAGAAAACATCAAAGGGACCTCGACTTCCAGGTCGTCGCCAATTCTTTTAAAAGTATTGGAAGGGCCAACCTCTACCTCGATGAACATATCGCCTTTTGGGTTGCCTTCGCCAATGCTTTCCCCAAGGTCTTTAAACCTTAACTTTTGACCATTCTTGAGTCCCGGCGGGATCGTTACCGCAATTTTTTTTCCGTTTGGCAGTGTCAGTGTTTTTTCTGCGCCGAGAATACTATCTGAAAAATCGACACTCATTTTAAAGTGATAATCTTGTCCCTTCCGAGTTTTTCTATTGGGATGTGATTGAGATGAGGAAAAGCCGCCGCTAAATAACCCCTCAAAGATATCTCGATATCTTGAATCGCTCTCTTGCTGGGTTTCATAATAGAAAGGTCCATGAGTACCAGCTTGGCCATGGTCATAAGACTGTTGTTTTCCCAGGTCATATTCTTTACGTTTTTCATCATCAGATAATATCTCGTAGGCTACCGAAACTTCTTTAAATTTTTCTTCTGCCTCTTTATTGTTGGGATTCAAATCTGGATGATATTTTCTGGCCAATTTCTTATAGGCCTTTTTGACGTCATCCTTTGATGTATCTTTCGAAATACCTAAGCTTTCATAGTAGTCTTTCATTGTTTAAATCCCATTACTTACACTAACATCCAAATTCCCATAGCAATCATAAACAAATTCTCAGTTAAAGAGACAAAACCGAGAGGAACATGACTATCCCCGCCCACGCAAGCACATTTTAAATCTCGCTTTTCTACATAGACCGCTTTTACAACTGAAATGGCCCCTATTAAACCAATAAGAAATGAGAGTGGCGCAAAAACTGAAAGAAACACTTTTCCAAGCATTGCTATCCCGGCCCCCCCTTCAATAAAAGGATAGATATAGGCATAAGGAACCCATCGTCTTCCGACGATATCATAAGTGATAAATTGGTTAGAAAAAGAATCGAGATCGCGCAGCTTCAATATCGCGAGAACACACATACTTATCGACACAAATAACTCGATGGTAGAAATTTCGATTATCACCCGGTTTCCGGCCCACGAGAGCGCCAAACTCATTAAAAAGGTTACCGAAAATATGGCCACGATTGGAGTATAAGATTTTTCAGAAGCCTCTTTTTTGTCTTTTTTACCAAATCGGATTTGAAGATCATCGTATCCCCCAATACGTTCCCCCTCTATAAATGTCTGAGGGGATGTTTCCACCTGATGATCTTTTTTAAAGTTATCTACCTCTTGTCTAGATTTCAGCAAACGGTCTTCTACGTCATATCCATTCTTTTCGAGCAGATACTTCGACTTTATACCGTACGGGCATACATGCTCGTCAGTGACCATTCTATACAAAGTTGCTTTTTTAACCATAAGAATCACTCCCTCATTGACCGATACCCATTAGGGGTATAGTATATAAAAATGGAAGAAAAGTCTAGAAAAGGTACCTCTCATTTAAAACATTTGGTTCAACTAAAAAGGATTGAAGGGCAGGTCAGAGGTGTTATTAAAATGATTGAAGAACAGCGGTATTGCATCGATATTCTTCAGCAGATGAAAGCGTTAAGATCTTCTCTCTTCAGTATTGAAAAAAAAATTTTAAGCGAACATCTCGATAGCTGTGTCCAAAAAGCATTTGACTCTAAAAAGAAAAAGGATTCACAACTCGTGGTAGATGAAATCAAAGATCTCATTAAAGCAGTGAAGTTTTGAGGATATTTTTGGTTATGATCGCAATTTCTGGATTCCCAGTAAAATCCAAGGCTCATCCTGTTTCCTATAAGGGCTCGGTCGGTATTATGGGACAAAACTCACCAATTATGTCTCACAATCAAATCAACTATTCATTTCAACATTGGGTGGCATCCGGAATTCACTATTTCAAAAGACCTGGAATCAGTAACCGAGATGGATTTTTTGCAAGCTCTAATTTCTTAATCAAACGGTGGAATGGCAAAGGTTTGCAAGCGAACATCTATGCCAATATAGGATTAGGCGAGAGCTCACTCAACGCTGAATCCAAATTGGCCGGACTAGGGTTATTACAATTTGATATCGAAAACAGGAATTACTATTTTCTCACAAAGCATCTAAGAATCGAAAGTGCAAATGGTCGTGAACTTGCCCAGTCTGTGATGAGAATCGGCATCGCGCCTTACGTGGTCAACTTCGAAGGAATGCACTCGTGGCTAATATTGGAATGGCAAAAGACCGACTTCAAAGATGGGCCAGATGTCTCAGACCTAACGCCATTTCTCAGAATATTCTACAAAAATTTACTCTTTGAAATTGGGCAATCATTTGATGGCCTAACCAAGTTTAACTATATCACTCACTTTTAAGGAGGCCTTCGTGAAAGTTTTAGTCTTTTTCTTCATAAGTTTTCTACTGCAGATTCCGGCCTACCCGGCAGGACCAAAAGACCATACACACGACCATACTGAAATGAAGGTGAAGCTCAAAAAGAAAACTGATAGTAAGTTGATCATAAAGGTCAATGGAATGGTGTGTGCTTTTTGTGCTCAAGGGATAAAAAAACACTTTAATGCTCGGCCTGAAGTCCAGGATACCAAAGTGGATCTTGATACGATGCAAGTCACCGTTAATCTCAAGGAAGGCAAAGTTTTAGAATCCAAAGTTATCAAAAAAATTGTGACAGATGCGGGATTTAGCTTTGAAGGCCTCAAAGAATGAAGTGGATTGGCCCCTGGCTATCCCTATTTGCCTCAAGTGGAACTCTCCTTTGTTGCGCGTTGCCAAGTTTTCTCGTTGCCCTCGGATTAGGCGCGACGATGGCCGGATTGGTTTCATCCTTCCCTCAGCTGGTATGGATTTCTCAATACAAAGGATGTGTTTTTTTAGGAAGCGGCCTAGCCATTTTCCTTGCTTGGTTTCTGAACAAAAGCGCAAACCGGGCCTCTTGTCCTATAAATCCAAAACTGGCCAAGGCATGTTCCACTAGCAAAAAGTGGTCAAACTCTATTCTAATCTTGTCGTCAACGTTATGGATCATCGGAGCTTTTTTTGCATTTGTAGCTCCTCTATTTATTTACTGATTATCTACTGACAGTTTATGCACTTGTCAGTAAATGGAAGCGCTTCTAATCGCGATCGTGCAATCTCTTTGTCGCAATTTACGCAAATTCCGAATAAACCAGATTCGATCCGGTACAGTGCCGCCTCCATTTCACTCAATCTCTTTGTTTCAATTGATTCGAGTTGATCAACGACTTCGTCATCTTCGACTTCTTGAGCTTGATCTTCAAAGTCTTTTGATAGAGGATTTTCTTTTCTCATTTTGCTTTCCTGCAAGAGGCTAAGCTGCTTAACTAATGAGCTTTTCTGATTTTCCAGGATGGTCTTAAAATTTTCGAGGTCTTTTTCTATCATGATGTAATCCTTTTTCTTTCTTTTTAAAATATGCGCGTGGGAGACAGTTCTGCAATAATCGCTTGCGGCCGTAAATATGGTCGCCCAATATCTACAAATTTTTTATACCAACAGTTCAATTTTATGAGAGAATTGCGGGACATGAAAAATCACCAAGAACCGTTCGGAACAATTATAGGTATGGCCCCGGGAAATGTTCCCGTTTATTCATCTGATTACTCCTCTATTGATAAAAATGATCTTTCAGAACGACACACATTCCGCAGTTACTATGATGGAGTGTTTATGGGCTATAAGTGGCAATGCGTAGAATTTGCCAGACGGTGGCTCTATATCAATAAGGGTTTTATTTTTAACGATATTGCGATGGCCTACGATATCTTTCAGCTCACAACCGTTAGAAAGATCTCAAATAGTGAAATTCTTCCTTTCTACTCCTTTTCAAATGGGTCCCTAAGAGCGCCGATTCCAGGAGCACTTCTTATATGGGATGAAGGGGGAGAATTTGAAGATACCGGACACGTCGCCGTCGTCACTGAGGTTTTTGACGACAAAATTCGAATTGTGGAGCAAAACGAGCGTCACTCTCTTTGGAACAAAGAACAAAACTATTCACGTGAACTCAAGACAAAAATCGATGACAATGGTGGCCACTGGATAGAGTGTAGCTATCACGATGCCTCACTGCTGGGCTGGGTTATTCAAACCGATGACTCAAGTCACTCTGAGAAAATCGGGTGTCCTGACAAAAAGCTTTTTAAACTCAAAAAAAGAGAACTCGAAAATAAGGGACAGGCAGAGAAGTCTTGGTTAAATATCGCCAACGCCGACGAGGCGGCCTACGTAGAAAGCTATGGGCCAAAAGTATCGGATAAAAAAGGAAGTCCTTATCAGTATTATTGTATCTCTGAGTCTGCAATGAAAGAAGTTAAGCATGCAACAAATGAATTACATGCGATGTTTATGCAGGCAACGGATTATGTTCTAAGAAATGAAAAGTTGCTAGAAAAATTCTGCCTACCACCCGAGCTCTGGAATAGAATTCACCGTTCATGGAATAATCGCCGTAATGAAATGATCACCGGTCGATTTGATTTTGCAGTAACAGAAATGGGATTAAAAGTTTACGAGTATAATGCTGATTCTGCGTCTTGCTATATGGAAACTGGAAAAATTCAAAAAAAATGGGCCAAACATTTTGGTTGTTCTGAAGGGCGCTGTGCTGGAGATAAACTTCACTCAAAATTAATTGAAGCGTGGAAGGATAGCGATGTAGAGGGCATTCTCCATATTATGCTCGACGATGATCCAGAAGAAAATTATCACGCCAAGTTTATGCAAACCGCGATAGAAGAGGCAGGAATAGAGTGCCGAGTTTTGAAAGGTGTCGAGAATCTGCATTGGGCCAAGAGTGGTGAAGTTGTCGATTCTGAGGGCATTCCAGTTCGATGGGTATGGAAAACATGGGCCTGGGAAACAGCACTAGATGAAATTAGACAAAATAAAAGCAATCAAAAAAATCCTCGTTTGGCAGACGTCTTGTTTGGAAATGACGTTTTAGTTTACGAACCTCTTTGGACCCTCATTCCAAGTAACAAGGCCATTTTGCCTATCCTTTGGGATTTGTATCCGAACCACCCGAACCTTCTCTCTTCGAGTTTTGATTTGACCGATGATTTAAGAAAAACTGGTTATGTTACCAAACCGATCGTCGGTCGATGCGGAGCTAATATATCCCTTGTTGATGCCGATGATTCAGTACTCCATAAAACAGGTGGAAGATTTGAGGAGAAAGATCAGATCTATCAGGAACTTTTTGGACTGCAAAAAATTGAAGGCGATCATATTCAATTGCAATCCTTTTCAGTTTCGGGCGTCTATGCAGGAGCGGGCGTACGAATTGACCCATCGCCCATCGTGGTATCAGGCAGTGACTTACCAGCTCTAAGAATTATTGATGACCAGCAGTTTTAGCGGTTAGTTTCCAATCTAGGAAGAAGCGGTTAAGTCCCTGTTCGATACTAGCAATATCGATACTTCTTACTGGTATTTTTAGGAGCACGGAAAATTCCTTTCCCCCCTCGAGCAGAATTTTCGTTTTGGGATCTAGAGATGGCACGACTAATCCCTCTTTAGCGCAAAAGCTACTGATGCTTTTTTTTGCATCATCGATGTAGGGATCCGAAAATTCACGAGCAATTCTTAAAAGTTCAGTTTCAAGTTCATAAAGTTTTGATTCGTCTTCTAATTTAAAAAGAAAAGATTTAATCGAATATCCTTTGAAATAGGACTCGTTTTTCAAATTCTTAGACAGCATTAGGCTGTTTGGGATCGTAATAATATCTCCCGTTGTCTGCTGAGAGTTTTTCTCAGGGCCTATCTCTAAGACCTTTGTCACCAATAGAGTTTTTTCAATCACAAAGCCGCGAGTTCCCTCCACTTCAATACGGTGCCCTAACCCAAACACATTTGATGAGCGAATTAAAAGGCCGCCCGTAAAGCACATGATCAGTTCTTTGAGGGCCAATACAATAGCTGCGGCCACGGCCAAAATGGACACAAGAAAAACCTGGAGCTTCGCAAACCAAATAAAGAAAATAAAAACTAGCAGAAAAAAAGTTAAATATTGGGTGACCTTTTTTTTAAGTAAAATTTTCTGCTGAGAATCGCTTTTATGTTTATCAATAGCACTTAGAATAATGGTCTTGATAAACCAACAAACAAAAAATATCCCTAGGGACAAAATGATAGACTGGACCCAGGGATAGCTTTTAAAATAGGTATCTAAATATTCTAGAGTCGCCATACGTGCTACATATCTAGATTATGGTTATGAACACCACTAGAAGTTAATTTTTGAATGTTGGCCCTTCTTCTTTTCTTAGTTTTCTCAGGAATCAAATCTTTCATAGATTCAAGCTTCCCAAAGCATAAGAGTTTGTCGTTGGCCTCCAACGTTCGGTCAGATCTGGGATTAGGGATCACCTTTCCTCCCCTATGGAGAGAAAAAACATTGATATCTTTTTCCCTAAGTCCAGAACCAGTTAACGTTTGTCCGATGTATTCAGAATTTTTCGGAATATAAATTTCGGTGACTCCGTAGCCTTTGCTGACTGTAAGCTTTTGCCTGTAGTCTATTTCGGGAAAATCAACTCGAGAGGCAATGTATTCAATAATGCTACCAGCGACGTCAATGCCAGAGCACCCCTCAATACCTTCAAGCCCTGGAGAAGAATTAACCTCCATGATCTGCGGGCCATCTTTCCCCTCCAACATATCAACTCCAGCGATTCCGAGACCCATCAATTTCGTGGCCCTAATCGCAGTTTCTTTATAGACGTCATCCAATTCAACCACTTCAGTTTTTCCTCCGCGGTGAACATTACTTCTAAATTCTTGTCCTTGTGCCACTCTTCTCATTCCGGCGACGACTTCATCGCCAACAACGATCGCTCTGATATCACGGCCTTTGCTCTCGGCCACAAACTTTTGAATTAAAACATTTTGTTTTTGACTTTGAAGCAGCTCGATAATTGAGGTGGCAACTTCTATTGTGTGGGCCAAAAGCACCCCAATACCTTGGGTTCCTTCTAACAACTTGATGACTACTGGGGCCCCTCCGACTCTTTCAATTGCTAACAGAACGTCTTGCTTATCTTTCACAAACGTGGTGGCAGGAATTCCAATATTATGCCGGCTCAAGATTTGAAAGCTTCGCAGCTTATCTCGGGAATTCAGAATGCCATCAGCAGAATTGGCCGAAAAGACTTCCATTTGCTGAAACTGCCTCACGACTGCCGACCCAAAATAGGTAATAGAAGCTCCTATCCTAGGTAAAACAGCGTCGTAGCTGGGTAATGGCTTCTGTTTATAGAAAAGGTCTGGATTATCAGTTTCAAGATCAATAGCAAACTTTAGTGAGTTCAAGACCTTTACGCTATGACCTCTTGCTTTACACGCCTCTACTAATCTTTGAGTACTATAATTTTTTGCTTCTCTGGACAAGATTGCAAGCTTCATAAATCGACGACCTTTTTCTATTGCTTCTATTAAAAGAACGAGCTTAGCTTAAACTCCAGTTAAAACCGAAACAAATAATGCCGCTAATCCTAGAAAACTCAAAAACCCTATTACATCAGTCACAGTTGTTAGAATCACAGAGGAGGACTGCGCTGGATCTCTCCCAAGCGAAGTCAAAATAACTGGAATCGCCGCCCCAGAAATGGAGGCAATGATCATAGAAAATGTCATCGCTGCAACCATCACTGCCCCCAGAGGTAGGCTCTTACTCCAAAAATACACGGCAGCTCCGGTCACAAAGGCTATAAAAATACCATTGATAAAACCGACTCTTAATTCTTTGAATAAAACGCTGATCCATTGCCTAGTTCTTACTTCTCTCAAAGCAAGCCCTCTCATAGTAACCGCCATCGCCTGAGCACCAGTATTTCCTGATTGACCGGCCACGACAGGAAGCAATACCGCCAGAGCAGTGACTTTAGCGATTGTTCCCTCGAAATATCCTACAACGGCAGAAGCAATAAAGGCCGTGACCAGATTGATCAATAACCATGGGAGTCGTTTTCCTACAGAAAAGAGTGGAGGAGAGAGAGCTCTTTCTGAAGGACTTGCCCCACCTAAAGAGGCCATAGTGGATAAAGCACGATTTTGGATTTCTTGAACTAAGCTAGAATAACGAATCGCTCCTAAAAGTCTTCCATCCACATGAATGACTGGAAGCATAGTTGTTTTAAATTTTTCAAATATTTCGGAAACCTCAGATTTTGGGGAAAGAGCATTCACGTGAGGAGGAGATTTATGCATAATACTCGCCACGCTCATGTCGTCTTCGGAAAACAAAAGATCTTGTACGGGGAAAAAACCAACTAAGCATCCATCAATATCTGTCACAAACACTTCGCGTACAATCGTTTTTGACTTTTTAAGGTTAGTGATGGCCTCTCTTATTGTATCGCTTTCGCGACAGGTTCTCACACTTGTATCCATTAAAAACCCAGCTGAGTCAGCCGGATAAGACATTAATTCTTCAAGATCTTTTTTTTCGCTTTCGGAAAGTAAAACGACCTTTTCTTCCCTCTCCTTAGACCCGGCCTCCAATAAAAGATGGGCCGCACGAACGGGATCCAAAAGAGAGTAGATTTTGCTAAAGGTCTTCGGGGGCAAAGAAACCAATAAACGAGATGCTCGATGAGTTTTAAGCCTGTTTAAAACCTGGCACAAAAGACTGGGCGCCAAGTCTGATACAGCGGCGGTAACCTCCTGGTCTGACAAATTCTCCAGAGCAGACGTCGACTTCTCCGGATAAGACTTAAGAAACTGAACAAGCAATCTTGTTTCTGATGGGTTCATCGTTTATTCCCAATGAGTCCTAAGGCCGAGATTGTTGCGCTCATTCCTATTTGCAAAACCTCCCCAACTGCCTCACTCGTTTTGGTCAACTCGTCTTTTATTTCAATTGTCGCATCCTTAGGAGAGACGTAATTTTCTAAATCACTAAACTTAAGCACTCCAAGTAATTCCTTTCGAGAGTTTACAATAGGAATAGCATCCCATTTTATCCACTGGGTACTTTTATAAACTGAGCTCACTTGCTCATTACAATCAAAGCAGAAAACATCTGGCGTCATTATTTTGGAAATCACATTCTGTTTGTCTGCATAAAAAATTTCTTTAAATGGGATAACTCCAACGAGTTTTGTTTCCGCATTCACAACGTAAACATAGCGCCCATATCTATCTTTTCGTTTGCCTAAAATACTCAAGACGTCTTTCACCAAGTCCTCAGGTACAACTGAAAAGGGCGCAGGGTTCATCAAACTGCCTACTGCCTGGCCAGAGTAGCTAATAAGCCTTTTTATATTCTTTGCGACACCTGGCATCATCAACCCTAGGATGGATTCTACTTTCTCGTTGTGAAGATCTGCCTTCCATTTTCTTAAAATAGCAGCTGTGGTGGATAACCTTAGTTCATTGGCAATGCTAGATACTGTAGCATCATCTACCGGTAAAAGTGCCTCACTGAGAAAAGCTATCGGCAGCAGGTCTAGAGTTTTGGCCACAACCACAGGATCATATTTTCTCACGACAGCCGCAACGCCAATAGCTCCGTCTCTCAAAATAGCACTTGCCGAGCTATTGGGATGATCTCGGAGATAAACAGCTATCAATTTTTCTTTTGGTTGTAGCATTAAATGGCCCCTCCCGATTTTGAGTTCGAACGGGAAACAGAAGCAATCTCTTTATGAAAGAGTCCTCCCGGAATAGCTATGTTTTGATCGGGAGTTTCTATCGATACAAATGCTGGTCCGATCGATTTTATCTTTCCATGAATGTTTAAAAATCGAATCTCTTGTCCAATTTTAAAAAACTGGTGAAGCTGATAGCAATACAAAATATCAGAAATAACAGACCTCGCTCCTAATGCCAGAGTCAAAGCAATACCGCCTGCTGCAACACCTACCAAAATGGACAAGATAGTTAGGACCAGCCCCATATCGACGCCTACTTGTTCTAGGGCAACAAACAAGCTGATCATAAAAATGGACCAAGAAAAAATTTTTGACAATGCTCCCGAGTAGCTAAAGTCAGTTTTGCCCAAGGTCTTAATAATCAAGTCAGCAATCATCTCCTTGGCCCGCCAACCTACAAAAATGATGACTATGGCCCCAAGAAGATTGGGAAGATATCTCGCAAGATTTTGCATCCACTCTGAAACTATTAAAAAGCCCATCCGCTCCAGGCCGGTGGTTAGGGTAAAAAAAATGGTCACAACAAAAAGAATCCGGCCTATTCCAATCACTAAACCTGAGAGATTGCTTCGAATAAAACTGGTTGAAGCAATAGAATTGGGCAGCAAGCGAATTACGGAACGAACTATAAAAACTGAGCTCCATTTCAAAAAATACGCGAAAACCACTCCTAAGACGATGACAATAAGTCCGTTCAAAAACGATGGCAGTAATTGAAGTAATTCAAGTTTTAAACTAGAAAGTGAGGCTGAAATGCTAGTCAAAGATTCTTTAGTCGAGACCGTCATGCAAAGCTCCGGATTGGCGTTACCAAAAACGCTATCACACTATACTGATTGTGATAATCGGGGTCTTTTGCTAAATTACAGCGAGAGATGGCCTAGAAAAGGATAAAAAGATGAATCAGAAAAACAATCAAAAAGTTACAGTCGCTTATGGTGATGGGATCGGACCTGAAATCATGAAGGCCTGTCTCAGAATTCTCGAACAGGCTGGAGCGGAATTAGATTTCGATATTATTGAGATTGGGGAAAAAATCTATCTAGAGGGCCATAGCTCGGGAATTAAAGATAGTGATTGGGAAAAAATTGTTCAAAATAAAGTTTTCTATAAGGCCCCAATTACGACGCCACAAGGAGGAGGATATAAAAGCTTAAATGTCACTATTAGAAAAACTCTTGGACTTTTTGCCAATGTCAGACCAGTAAAATCCCTGGCTCCTTATATCGAGTGCAACCATCCTGGCATGAATCAACTGATTATCCGAGAAAATGAAGAAGACCTCTATGCGGGGATTGAGCACAGGCAAACAAATGAGGTTTACCAATGCTTAAAGCTAATGAGCCGCCCTGGTTGTGAGAAAATTGTCCGGTTTGCTTTTGAAATGGCCACGAGGGCAGGACGAAACAAAATCACTTGTATGACAAAAGATAACATTATGAAACTAACCGATGGTTTATTTCATAATGTTTTCGATGAAGTTTCCAAAGAGTACCCAGATATTAAAGCAGATCATTGGATCATCGATATTGGCGCCGCTAAAATAGCGACCGATCCTCAAGACTTTGACGTAATAGTGGTTCCAAATCTCTACGGCGATATTGTTTCAGATATTTCTGCACAAATTGCGGGGTCAGTGGGACTCGCAGGCTCGGCAAACATCGGACAAGAGTGCGCGATGTTTGAGGCCATTCATGGTTCTGCCCCAGATATTGCAGGAAAAAATATTGCAAACCCCAGTGGCCTCTTGCAAGGCGGAATCCAAATGCTCAACTACTTGGGCAAAAATGCTATTGCTGAAAAAATTGAGAATGCTTGGCTTGCAACAATCGAGAGCGGTATCCATACGTCAGATGTATATGATGCTGAAAGAAGCTCCAAGCGTGTTTCTACCGAAGAATTCGCTGACGCCGTGATTGAGCGTCTCGGAACTCGCCCCCAAAAACTCAATGCAGTAAATTATCCAAAAGCTGAGAGCCGTATTCAAATCAATTTAAAGAAACCGAAAGTTCAAAAAAAGGAACTCGACGGAATTGATATCTTCATTGCGAGCGACAACCGAAATCCTGATATTTTAGGCGAAGGATTAATTGGCGCCGTTAAGGATTCAGGTTTTGAATTAATCATGGTTACAAACCGCGGTGTTAAAGTATTTCCCCACGGCAATCCACTCACATTTTGCACAGACCATTGGCGCTGTCGGTTTACGGGAGTTGGAGGCAAAAACTTAGATTCTAGAGATTTGATGACTTTACAAACAAAGATAATCGATGCCGATTTCGAAATCATTAAAACAGAAAATCTTTATAAATTTGATGGCGAGAGGGGTTACTCACTAGGGCAAGGCCAATAGTATTTCGGTACTCACAGCAGAGTTTGGATGAATCGTGGTTTTTTTCAAAGATTTTAAGAAGTTTATTGCTCGTGGAAATTTGATGGATTTGGCAGTCGGTATAATGGTCGGCGCTGCTTTTAACTCTCTTGTAAGCTCATTTGTCGAAAATATACTCACCCCCTTTATTTCAGTTTTTCTCGGAAAGACAAACATCAGTTCGTGGAAAGTCGAGTTTAAATTACCCCTCATTTCCGATGGCGTTCCTCCCGAAAAGATCATTTTGTCTTATGGAAAATTCTTGCAAACTGGTATGGATTTTTTGATTCTAGCTTTTATAATATTTATAATCGTTAAGCTGTTTAATAACTTGATAGAAAAAGCTCAAGACCCCAAAAACAATGAGGTCCCGACACCAAAAGACATTCAACTTTTATCCGATATGAGGGAAGCTCTAGTAAACATAGAAAAAAAGATTAAGTGAAAAAGCACTGATGCATCTCAGATTCGATTTCACTCCAAAAATCCTCTCTGGCCTTTAGCGCTGCGATTGCTGTCTCCATAGCTTCAGTCCATCTTTGCGCGTCATCTTTACAAATTTTACTTAATAGGTTTTCCGACATCGGTCCATGCTCATCACCATCAATTTCGATATGTCTTTTTATATAATAATGAAACTTCGGGGCCTCGCTTTCTTCAATTCCAATTTTGTCGAGGATGGATTGAAACATAATGGGAATACTTTTTTCTCTACCAAAACAAAAACTTGCTGCAATTTTATGAATCTTATTTTCCTCAATCAACTCAAATGTATTTAGTATGAAGTGACTTGAACTTGCGGGGACTTTTAGTAGACGTAGGGCCGGAGAGATTCCCACTTCCTTGGCATCTCGAATAAATTTACTGACCAGGTAAGGATTTGCTCCAACCTCTTCCATCGCTTCAAGATATAATCCGAAGTGGCTGATATATGTTCCATCAATATTCTCGTCTGACTCTTCTGCCAAAGTTATTGCATTTAAAAATCTTGCAACATCATCATTTTCCCTAGGAGTCCAAAAATTATCTAACGGGAGGAAATTTCTTTTTAGAGAATTGAGTAAGCTCATAAAATCTAGGACAGCAAAAACATGTCGCTCCATAAAAAACGCCAGTTCAGCTCTGGAGTTTATTTTTCTATAAAGAGAGTGATTCTCTAGAGATTCATTTATGGGTTTTATTTGATTTATTATGTCTTTGATCATGAGGTACCTATTAAGATTTTAAGTTTACGAACTCTTGAACCTTTTTAAACCCCAGAAACAAAAAAACAAGCTCAAAGGCTTGTAATTTCGATAATCTAAATGCCCAAAAAGGGGTCGGAAATGGCGGGAGCGGCTCCACTTGAACCTCCTTCTTGTTCTAAGTTGCTAATTATTACTCTACACTAGTGAAATACCTCTTGCGACATGTATAAACATAGTATATACTTATCAACAACAATTAAAAGGCATTATCATGAGCTCAAAGTTACAAAAATGGGGAAATTCAATTGGTGTAAGAATACCTAAGTCAGTTATTGAAAAATCAAAACTTGAGTTGAACTCGGAAGTTGAGATTGAACATAAGGACGGCAAGATTATTATTTTTCCAAAACAAAAAACGATTGATTTAAAAACATTATTGGCCAAAATCACCAAAGATAATCTTCATTCTGAAGATGATTTCTTAACAGAAGGTAACGAGGTCTGGTAATGGCATATGTTCCAGATAGGGGAGATTTGGTTTGGCTTAATTTTTCACCACAAGCAGGACATGAACAAAGAGGAAAAAGACCAGCTATTATAATATCCGCTAAAGCTTATAATCAAAAAACAAATTTAGCAGTTTGTTGCCCTATTACATCCAATCAAAAAGGATATCCATTTGAAGTTAAAGTGGATGGAAAAAAAATAAATGGTGTCGTTTTATCTGATCATCTAAAAAGTTTGGACTGGAAGGCTAGAAAAATTAAGTTCATAGAAAAGTCAGTGACGAGTGTAATTGAAGAATGTATACAAAAAATATCAGCGATTATTAATACTTAATTAATAGCGTGCTCAATTTGGTAGAGCCTGTAAAAATAATTGTGTAACTACAGTTCTCTAACATTCAAACCTTTCATCGTATTCAATAGTAAAACGGTTCATGGCCGGCTTCCAGTTTCTCAGAGGCATTGTCCATTTCTCTGAGGCCTTCTTAATCGATAAATAGATAACTTTCAAGGCGGACTGATCGCTTGGGAAAATCTTGCGATTTCTAATGGCCGTCCTAATAACGCTGTTCAGAGATTCGATGGCATTAGTCGTATAAAAAATCTTTCTAATCTCATCTGTCCGTCTCGAGACATGGTTTACACTCCTAAATAATTCAGTTGGTTATAATTTCCTGATAACAGGAGGTTATAAGATGAGCTGAAAGGAGAGAACTACAATGGATGAAAAACTTAAGTTCATCGCTCGGTATCTTGAGGGTGAAACCATCACTGATCTTTGTAAAGACTTTGGTGTATCAAGGACCACTGGCCACAATTTAGTTAAGCGCTATCGACAGATGGGATCGGAAGCTTTGGTAGCCCAAAGTAGGGCATTTGCTGGCGTTGAAGTGGGAATCAAGGAAATGGAAGACGGGATCTGGGTAGTAAGTTTTTTAGATTATGATTTAGGATACTTTGACGATAAGTCTAGAAAGGTGGAGCCAATCACGGATCCGTTTACCATGGGAAAAGTGTTAACCATGTCTTCAGTATAAAATGTAAGGTATGTCTCCGGTACGGACCATAAAGGGTTCGAAAATGGCGGGAGCGACGGGACTCGAACCCGCGGCCTTCTGCGTGACAGGCAGACGTTATAACCAACTTAACTACGCCCCCGTGACGAAAGGTTAAGCTGGAAATATAGGATTTCTGGATTTTATTAGTCAAGAGATATCATGAGCGAGAAGAATTTATTTGGACTTTGGCCAACTAAGTTCCATACTCATTCTATGGCTCGAATTCACCAAATCACTCAAATTGCATGTCTCTATTTTCTGGTCTTTTCAAGCTTGATAATGGGCTGCCAAGGACAAAAAGATACCCTTTTCAAACCTGACCAGAATATGAGCCAAGAAGTGAAATCAGAAGAAAATATTGGTACAAATGAGCAAGAAGAATCGGCTAGTGAGAATACGGGTGATACTGAAGATTGCGGGTCTCAGAAAAAAACAAAACCAGAGATTAAAATAGAACAAGATGTGCCGCCTCAGATTGACCTCGGTGGAGGTGATTCCGGTTGTAGCGATGAGGAACCCCTTCTGGATCTTTAAATCCTGGTTATTGAAATGATGGAACATTTTCTAGTCATACAGACTGCCTTTATTGGGGATGCGATCTTGGCCTCCTCATTTGTAAATCTCCTTAAAAAATTTTATCCCCAGGCGCCTATTGATATCGTCGTCCGAAAGGGTAACGAATCGCTCTATCACAATCACCCTCAAATTCAAGAAACCCTCGTTTGGGAAAAGCAAATATCTAAGACCCGCAACTTACTGAAAATCATTAAGACTGTCCGAAAGAAAAAATATTCGAGAGTTTATAACTTGCAGCGCTTTTTTAGCACTGGCATGATGACCGCTTTTTCTAAAGCGGGGGCAACTTATGGCTTTAGAAGTAACCCCCTTTCTCTTTTTTTTACCCACAAGATTTCCCACCGGCTGGGTGAAAATTCCATTTCCGGAGATAACATTGCCCTCCATGAGGTTCAAAGAAATGCCTCTCTGTTTTATTCTTTTGAAAAAAAAGGTCCATTGCCTGCGAGCTATGAGCTAAGACCTTATCTCCCCGTGCCTTCGTTGATGATCGAACAGACAGAACAAAAACTACCTTTTGCGAAGTATGTCGTGTTGGCCCCCCTGTCAGTGTGGAACACCAAACAATGGCCAGTTTCTTATTGGATGGAACTTGCTTTTGGTATAATAAAAAAACGTCCAGACCTGAAAATTGTCGTCATAGGCGGAAAGGCTGATCGACAGACTTTGACCGAAATATTTCAAGGTATGCCTGAGGATTCATTATTTATAGCGGCAGGGCTGTTTAATCTTCTTGAGTCAAAGGCCATTATTGAAAAATCCCACCGAGTTTTTTGCAATGACTCCGCAGCAATGCACTTGGCCTCTTCTGCCGATATACCGACAACGGCAATTTATTGTTCGACAGTGCCTTTTTTTGGTTTTTATCCTCTCGCTTCAAATTCCAGCTCTATACAAGTTGCGGAAGAGCTTAGCTGTCGCCCCTGCGGTATTCATGGTAAACATCAGTGTCCGCTGAAACATTTTAAATGCGGTAAAAATATTCCAGTGGAACGAGTATTAGCAACTTTGGAGATGAGATGAGGTCTTTTTTTTCATTTATATTACTTTCAGTATTTTTATCATGCGCTCACAAAGAGCTGGTCGTCCTCAGCAACGTCCCAGAACCACTTGGGAAAACGTTGAGCTCTTCCATGAGCGAAGCTTTGGATCATCCGTTGAGCTACAAGAAGCAGCCTTTTTTTTGGAAGAATTTAAAGGGACATGACGAGGCCAAGGGAGACCTTTTGCTCGTAAAGGATGCACGATTTTTATTTTACCCAAAAAGCAATAACGTCTTAATTCCCTTTGCTGAACCCGAAATACCCAAGGACATTCAACCCAATCTTTCTTCCAAACAAGTCGACACGAGACGGTATTGGGTTGCTCCATTTCTCTACACAAAAGCGATATTTTATCTAAAAAATAAAAGAGACCTACCAGAAGTTCTTTCGGAAGAGAAACTCTTTACTGCGCTTCGCTCTGGTAGAACATGTATTAAGCTTGCAGAAGTGGGTGAAGAGCATTGGTTTATCATGACCATGATTGAACGCTTTGGTACCGCCAAGACAACCCAATTTTTAACCCGCTTGAAGGCCGCAAACCCAGAAATCGTTCAATCACGGGTCAAGGGGTTTGAAGCACTAAAGAAAAAGAACTGTGAATTTTTACTCCTTAATTCTTACAGCATGAATATGGTTCCAGAGGATCTCAGAGAACGGATCAATTTTTCAGTAATTTCGCTTGGGGCAAAAAATGAAATTTTAACTAATGGCATTTTCATTGGGAAGCTTCATAATTCTCAAAACTCCGAAAGCGTAAATGCTATCATTAGCAAGAGTTTTTGGAAGGAAGTTGATCGGCCTGTGGCGTTTTTTGAAACAACGGGGCTTATTCCTTCAAATTTCAACGCAGACTGGACCCTTTACCGGCCTGACTACGAATCACTTCATCTTAAAGAACAAGACGCATCTCGCTTAATGCTCGGAAAGGGCTGGTACTAAGTGAGCTTTAAAAAGAAGCTGGTTTTATTTTTACCGATTTTCCTCTTATGTCTTTGGGTCGACCAATGGAGCAAGGCCGAGGCAATCGAGTCATTAAAAGGGCAAATGCCCCGGTTTTTTCTTGATGGTTTCTTCCAGCTTATCTATGCAGAAAACACAGGGGCCTGGGGTAGTCTTGGTTCTGATTGGCCCTGGCCACTTCGGGAACTTTTTTTATTGTATCTCCCCATCGCCGCCATTCTCGTGTTTCTGGTCTACCTTTTTAAAACAAAAAGTTTTTCCATTTGGCACTTCACTGGCATGAGTTTGATTCTGAGTGGCGGAATTGCAAACTTAATCGACCGAGTCCGTTTCTCCTACGTAGTTGATTTCATGTGGATGGGGTTTCCAAAACTTGGAACTAATATCTTTAACTTTGCTGATGTTTTTATCATGGTGGGGCTTGGACTTTATCTCATCGGGGCATTGATAGACAGTCGACAAGATAAGAAAAAGAAGGGCCCTAGCGACTCAGAAGTCCCGACTTAAGTTCTTCATTCGGCGGTTTTCCTAACCAAATTTTTAAAAGATTTTGCGCTAGAAATTCACTTTCAATAGTTGTTATCTTTTCTCCGTTTTTTTGCACATCTACTTTTTTGGGAGACATGAGAAATGTGAACGTGTCGTTTTCCTTTATGGCCTGAAAGACTTTTAAAAATTCATTAATTATTTTACTATTTAATGCCAAAGAGGCTGCTGAAAAATTTTTTTCTATGGCGTCCCTGAAGGAAGTATTAGCATCGTTTGATTCAACGTCTCTCAAAAAAACTATCCGCAAAATCTTAGGTGATTTGCTGTTCAATATTTCACTTTCTTCAGTCGACCTTTTAACCAAATAAAGTCCCGCTCTGTAGACTTTAATAAATATGTAGGCCTTCCGTAGACCCGTTCCATTAAGAATCAGCTTTTGATTTTCAAAATCTAGAGTTGCTGGAAAATTATTGGCAGATGCTGATTGGATAATGGTTATCGCTGGCAGTAGAAAAAGAAAAAAAATTTTCACTTGTGCTCCCTGTGGCTATTATGCCAAAAAATATTAACAAAGACGACCCGCAATTAATTGGTATATTATCTGTCCCCATGTCTCCGGCCACATTCAAACTTACATTTAACCCTCCCTATTTTCACGAAGGAGTATTTCGTTACTTATCTCATCATAGTCTTCCTCTTGTAGAAGAAGTTGAAGACTTCACTTATAAACGATGCTTTCTGATAGAAGACCAAATTTGTGCAGTCGAAGTTCAATTAGAAGAGAAAAAAGAGCGCTTTGATATTGGGATCTATGGTGAGTGCCAAAATTTTCATAATGAGATTTTAAGTAAGCTCAGCAGGATGTTTGACCTGGGGTGTGAACCTGAAGTAATTGAGACGCAACTGGCCCAGCATTCTCTCATGCAAAAGCTTGTAAAAATGAGACCCGGAGTTCGAATGGTTGGTCACTGGGATCTTTTTGAGACCGTTGTCTATTTAGTGCTTGCTCAGCTGGTATCAGTCCGCCAGGCAAGAGCTCTAACTGAGCAGCTAGTCTTAGAGAGCGGATTACGAGTGATACATCCCCAAAATGGCAGAGAGGCCTTTTTGTTTCCGCCTCCTATAGTCCTGGCGCAGAATCCCCTTTCCATGGTTCGAACGACTTTAAAAAGGAAGGAAACGATTCGAGAAGTAGCACGTCTTTTTCTCCAACTCGAATCAGAAAATAAAATTCCTGAATCCTGCGTTTCTGAGTTTATAGAGCGTTTAAAAAATATCCGCGGAATAGGTCCATGGACGACTCAATCTCTTTCGATGAGAGCATTTGGGAACCAAGATATCTTTCCCGCCCAAGACCTAATATTGAAAAGGGCCATTGCCTTATCCCCTGGGCTGGATTCTGCGAGATTTTCTCCTTGGAGATTTTATTTCTCTATGCACCTATGGGAGCAGTTTGCTAGAAAGCTAAAATAGGGGCCCTCATGAATCATTTTCCATATTCTTATTTTACATCCTACCAGTCACCCTTAGGTAGAATATTTCTTTACGAAAAAGAGAATCGCCTGGTCTCTATTTCTTGGAATAAGTTTCCTTGTGAAAATACGATGGAGAAAACTACATCTGTGCTAGCCGAAACAGTCCAGCAATTAAAAGAATATTTTTGTGGTAGGCGTAGAATCTTTAGCATCCCACTTTTTTTAGAAGGTACTGATTTCCAAAAATCTGTCTGGCAAAAGCTGCAAGAGATCCCCTTTGGAGAAACTCTTTCTTACGAGGCCGTCGCTCAAGATATAAAAAGGCCAAAAGCTTGCAGAGCGGTTGGTCTCGCCAATGGTAAAAATAAAATTCCTATTATCATTCCCTGCCATAGGGTCATTAACAAAAGCGGAACTCTTGCGGGTTTTTCAGTAGGAATTGATAAAAAACAATTTTTACTGAGACTTGAAAAGCAAGGCCAATAGATTATTTCCCCTCGGACTGCTTATCGAACCAACGGTTATAAATATAATCATCAGGAACCTTGCTCAGGTCAAAGATGAGATTTTGCCCTAAGTTTTCAACAACTTTCTGCTCTTTCAATTTTCCGAAGTGAGCTGATATCGATTCCCTTGATGTTCCAAGTAACCATGCGATTTCTTCTTGAGTCATGTATTTTGGAATTTGATAGCGGTTGTCCCCTACAGCAACACCAACTTTAGCAGCAATGTAAGGCATTCCTCGAAGAAGTTTTTCAAATGTATAAACCATTTGTAGACACTTGACCCGCTCAATAAGATCCCAGGTATGATACACAAACTTAATCTGCGCTTGCCTACAAAAATCGGGATTTTCGGTCAATTCTCTCTTAAAGGTTTGCTTATCTAATTTCACGACCTCAATCTCTGAGAGTGCTTCATAATAATAAACAACTGCAGGCACGTGGTCGAACGCCCAAACAAGCGGCATCCCGTCGTCTGGACCCAATATCATCACTGTTTTCTTGGCCCCACTTTCTGTAAGATCATAAAGCTTCACGTGACCTGAAACGATAATATGACAGTAATCCGTATCCATGCCTGGCCGGTAAATAAGCTGCCGGCTTTTAATTTTTTCTAATTCTGGATTTAGGCCGGGTGGGAGACTGCTTAATAGACTTGATGAGTGCATGATTGTTCCTTGATGTTGATATCAATGTGAAAGCTTTTACGGCCTTTCGCCTGGTTTAAACGTTAAATAAATTCATGAAAGTCAAGCTACCATACCCCGACCTTAATGGAACAAATTCAGGCAGTCTTTCTATTGAATACATTTTTTCGACCTACAATAATTCGTGTGTTCTCGTTGAGAAGATTAATGATATTTTAGAAGTTAACCCACTAGCCTCAATCATCGTTTTTGATCGCTCCTCTCATTTTTATCAAAAAAAAAATTCAAGTAACTTAAAGAACTATTCAGGAGTCTGTCATCTGCCACTGACCTACAATAGTTTATCATTGTCTTATAATATCGGGCTGATTACTTCCCATTTAGAATGGGTTGTTTTCCGAAATGAACATGAAAAATACGACGAAAGTGCTATCATACACGCCATAGGTGACTGCCCTCAATATTCTAATATTATCGCGGAGTCAGCGAAGAACACCCCTCTGACATTAACAAATTTAGTTTTTCGGGGACGTTTTCTACGAACACAACGGTCCTTTTCTTATAATACCTCCGCAGAAGCTGATTTTCTGAAACTCGCTCAGCTCGGGACAAATATCTTTTACTCAAAGCGAAGGTTTATTAGTGACTCGAAGCCCTTAGACTTTCATGAGTCTGCCAATGTCATTCCTCTATTACCCCCATGTCGCTTTATAAAAAGAGGGTTCAATGATATAAAATTCTAATATCAAGGAGCAAAGCGATATGAATCATGACTACTCTATGGATGATTTGTTCTGGATAGGGGTGGGTGCTTCTGCAGGCGGTCTTCAACCCATTAAAGATTTCTGTGGGGCGCTCCCCCCAAATGCCAACATGATTTATATTATCGCTCAGCATCTTTCACCTACTCATAAAACCATGCTTCCAGAACTCATTCAACGCGACCTGCAATTGCCTGTTGAGATGATAAAAGATGGAATTACACCGCGTCCGAATACGATTTATGTGACTCCTCCTCAAAAAGATGTCTATGTGGAGAATAATAAAATTCGCCTAGCACGAGCAACACAGGTTAATAGTCCAAAGCCATCAATTAACCGATTATTTGAAAGCTTGGGCGACATAAAAAAAGAACGCAGTATTGGGATCGTCTTGTCAGGGACTGGCACCGATGGTGCTACGGGCATAAAAAACATCCGAACAGCGGGTGGTCTGACATTTGCTCAGAGCAGTAAAACATCTAAATATTATGGGATGCCTGGTGCCGCGATAGAAACCGGATGCGTCGACCATGTTCTTCCCCCAAATGAGATTGGGCAATTTCTTGCTAAGCTTAGTACCAAGTCTCCATCCTATGAACGACTTCGTCTTCAACAGATAGAGCGAACAGACAAGTTTTCTCAACTCATGAGGACTGTTCAAGAGAGTAGCGGAATTTCATTCCAAAATTATAAAAAAGGAACCCTCAGACGCCGAATTGAAAGAAGAATGCTCGCTAATGCAATTACAGAGTTTGAAACCTATGTAGAATTTGCTTGCAATAATGCTGGCGAGGCCCACGCTCTTTCCAAAGATATACTCATTTCTGTCACGAGTTTTTTTCGAGATTCCCCCCCATTTGAAAGACTCGCTAAATTGGTGAACAAGATTCTACATGCGAAAAGTCCGGAAGAGAGTATCAGAATTTGGAGTGTTGGATGCGCAACAGGTGAAGAGGCCTATAGCCTGGCCATGCTTTGTGCCGAGGCCTTGGGCGGTTCCCATAAACTTGTGGAACAAAATATCCAAATTTTTGCAACAGATGTTGATACTGACGCTCTTAAAGTTGCGAGAAATGGCTTCTATAATAAGACGGCAATGTCCGATGTCCCTCTGGAATTTCGCGATAAATATTTCAAAAAGTGCGAAGATGGCCATGTTCTCATTAAACCAATAAAAGACATCGTTCTTTTTGCTTCTCACAATATCATCGAAGATCCTCCATTTTTAAAAATTGATCTTATCACCTGCCGAAATCTCTTGATTTATTTTGAGCAAGAGCTTCAGAAGAAAGTTTATGGAATTTTTCACTACTCACTTAGAGAAAAAGGGCACTTGTTTTTAGGAAAATCAGAGTCAATATCTCAAATCACCGATCTCTATCAACCCGTTGATCAAAAGAATAAAATTTTTCAAAGACGGGGAGGCATCGAAAATCAGCTTGGGTACAATTTCTCAAAAAGCCGCAGACCCTCAAGTTCTAGAAAAGTAGTATCTTCCGATGATAAAGAAAAAGATTTTTTTTCACGAGTGCAGTACGCTTTAATTAGACAGTTGGGAGCTGCGAGTATTGTCGTGGACGAAAACTTGAACATTGAAAGAATTTATGGAGACGCAACTCCGTATATAAAGGTCGCCGACGGTCGTCCTAGCTGGAATCTGAGTGAAATCGTGTCTGAGGCCTTTCGATACGAGATACGAGCTCTCGTCTTTAAAGCGATTCGCAGTAATAGAACTATCACTGGCCCACAGAAGAAACTAAAGATAGGAGGAGAATTCTCTCTAAGCAGGGTGAAAGTCTTTCCTCTGAAATCTGATGATTCCATTGAAAATTTCGCTTTAGTCACTTTCGAAGACTGCGGAAAAATTTCTGATATTAAAGATGAAAAGAGTCTGGAACGCCCCCAGTCCGAAATGCGGTTTAAAGAATTAGAAGATGAATTAACTTCTGCACGAGAGCATCTTCAAACTGTTATAGAGGAACTGGAGACGACAAATGAGGAGTTACAAACCAGCAATGAGGAACTTCAGTCTTCTAACGAAGAACTCCAGTCGTCTAATGAAGAGCTAGAAACAACAAATGAAGAGATGCAGTCAACAAACGAAGAACTCATCACACTTAATGACGAATTGAATAGTAAGACAATTGAGCTAGAGAAGACTACGATTCAGTTAAAAAATATAAAAAACTCCATTCCTTTTCCTGTCTTGGTGATCGACAAGCAAAAAAAAATCCTCCGGGCCAATACACAAGCCAAATCTTTTTTCGAAGGAACAGAGCTAAGCGGGAGTGTGATTACGCCAGTAAGCGAACAATTGGGCATTAACGATATTGATGCGATTTTAGAGCGGGTCCTTCGAAATGGCGCTGAAAAAAAATTGCAAATAACTTATAAAGAGCGACACTACGATATTGTTATTGGACCTTATCAATCTCAAACTGATTCTATAGAAGGCGCAGTCTTGAGTTTTATTGATAACAGTGAATCAATCTGGCAGCATAAAAAACTCACAGAGAGTCAGAAAAGGGCCGAAGCGGCCAATGTCGCTAAAGCAAATTTCTTGGCCAATATTAGTCACGAAATTCGAACTCCATTGAACGCTATTTGCAACGTTCCCGAACTTCTTAAAGATAGCCTTGATGATAAAGAAGTCCGGAGTGAACTCTTGTCGATACTTGAGAGTAGCTCGGAGCACTTAAATAACCTCGTTAATGACTTGCTAGATTTTTCGAAGTTAGAGGCCGGCCAATTTGGTCTGCAAAATTCTAGCTTCTCTCCCGTCACTTTGATTGAAGAAGTTGCAAAAACTTTTTCTGTAAATGCGGCAAAGGGTAATGTGGATTTAAAGGTTATTAAAGAAACTGAAATTCCACAGCGCCTTATGGGAGACGCGCTCCGTATTAAGCAGATCCTTACGAACCTTGTATCCAATGCTGTTAAGTTTACTTCAAAGGGAAAAGTGGAAATCACCATTGGAGGGGACTTTGAAAATGATGCGTTTTTATTAAAGATTAAAGTTTCCGATACCGGAATTGGGATGAATGAGAGCGAGCTAAAATGCATTTTTGAAAAGTTTACCCAGGCAGAAAACACAATTTCGCGAAACTATGGTGGGACAGGTCTCGGACTTGCTATCGTAAAAGAACTGGTTGAACTCATGAAGGGAACAATTGCTGTAGAGAGCGAGAAAAACAGGGGGAGTCAGTTCAGTCTAAGGCTTCCCTTGCCGGTTGCTGAAAAAATACAGACCAAAACGAGAGCGCTCTCCGATGAAGAGCTCCGAATTTTCGAATCGAAAAAAATGGCACAAAAAAACCCAATATTAGTCGTCGAAGATAACGAATCTAATTCTTTTATCATCTCCTCTTACCTGGATAAACTTGGCTGTCAGTATCAAATCGCAAGCAGAGGAGAAGAAGGCCTTGATTTGGCCAGTAAAAAGGAATTTCGGATGATTCTTTTAGATATTCAAATTGGAAATATGGATGGTTTTCAGTTTGTAAAAGAACTAGTTAAAAAGACACCCGAAAAACACAAAAATTTTCCAAGAGTGATTGCTGTCACCGCACATGTAAACAAAGATATAAAAAAAAGATGCCTAGAATCTGGTATGAATGATTTCATTTCTAAGCCGATAGAGTTTGGAGAGTTAAAGAGGGTCATACAGCAAAACCTGGTTTCTCATTGAAAAATATGGAGCACAGAATCTCTTCTATTAAACTTTACTGGAAATGAAGCGGGTTCATCTGGCCTAGTCGTTACCAGTACAGCACCCTCATCTTCTAGTGTATAACTGAAAGAGACCAGGGGATGGTCAAAGTTGCAGTTATAAGTCTGAGCCTGCCCATTAAATTCGTATTCGAAATTTTGGTTGGTCCGGTTTTGAGTAAGGAGTTCGAAAGTCTTTTGCTCTTGATCAAGCTCAATTTCAATCGGTGTGACTGTTTCAGTCTGGGCCAGAATAGTTTTTTCGTAATTGAAGAGTGTGCACTGGAGTCTGACGAGAAGGACATCCTCAAGTATTTGAAAACTTACATCGCGCTTAATCGTTTCCGGAATTTCGAGATTAGCCTCTGCATCTTCATAGTTAAAACTGAATTCCGGCTCGCCGACTGCATCCCAGATCCCTAAAACCGAAAGACCTGAGTTGGTAGAATCACTTGAGTCTCCCTCAGTCTTTAATTTATCGTCTCCATTTTGCGGGCTTGATACATTCTCTTCTGGAGTGGTAGGTGGAGTTTTGTCGGCATCTTTCCCACAAGAGAGAAGAATTCCAGACATAAAAAAAAGAAAGCTAAATAATTTCATATAGAGGACTCTCTTTGTTCGATTGCTAAAATAACGAGCTGTATTCGGTTGTTGCTAATTGAATGCCAAGATCTCAGCATCTAAGACCATGTAAGAATGACCTATTTGTCTAAATTTTAGACGGCCGACTAAATATCAATCGATATTAAAAATGGCCTCCACGCATTCACGCACTTTTCGATGGAGCTGAAACGAGTTAGGAACGTGAGACACAATAATATCGCGTTTTAGCTTCACAATGATGTCTTCCCTGAGTTTTGTGAGTGCACTAGCAGTCATGGCCTCTGGTAATCCTTCTTCGTCCAAAACAAGATTCTGAAACATCAACCTAAGCTCGGTTTCCCAAATTGGTGCTAAATCATAGAACTGAGTTAACAAGACTCGGAAAAATTCTAATAGAGGTCCTCTCGCTCCGATAGTCTCGCCCTGGGTGAGGATTTGGCGCGCCTGAATCAAAAACGGTGTGGAGGTATTTTTAAACATCAGCATTGTCCCACGGGCGGCCTGGAGGGTCTGGTCAAAGGCCTCGTTTGTTTCGGTATAAACGCCAAACCAATCAGGATGCTGCTTTCTTGGAGAAACTTTACCTTGCTCTAAGATTTTTAGCTGCTTAGTTTTTGCCAATCCATAAACCCAAGGTTTGAGGTGCAGTAAATAATTTTCATTTACATAGGAGAGAGGAATGGAAACAATCGTTTGAATAAAGGGATAAGCTACTGCAAAAAATATCAATCGAATAGCCTCGCTCTCGCCCGTATTTACCAAAAAAACAAGCGCTCCTGAAAGAATTGTTGAGAGCAAACTCACGGTGATCGGTTTGAAAGATCCTGCGAATCGCAGCTTTTTATAGACAGCGGCAGTCACAATCTTTGAAAGAACATGAGGACTTAATTCGGCAATAGAATTTAATTCTAACCTTTTAACGCTAGCAGATGCCAGTTTATGCACTTCTTTATAGAGGCTTGGTGTGAGCTTGAATCCAATTTTTTCAAAGGTTGTAAAATCTTTAAGAGTGTCGCTTTTGAATTCTTCGATTTTATGATTGATACGGAATTTAACGACGAGACCTAACACGATCTCTTTGACGATTTTGAGTTGCTCCTTTGATGGAATGTCTTCAATGCGGCAGTCCCCTGACTCCACACAATAAGAGCTCAGCCGTATGGATGCTTCTTTTTCAAGATTTTTATACTTTTCAAAAATTTCTTGTTTTTCATTTTCGGCCAAATTGTAATTTCTTTGCAACAAGATTTCAGGAAGAAACTTCTCAAGACAAGAAGAAGCCGATGCAGACGCAAACCATCCAAAAATGAATAATAAAAGATGCAACAAAGACCTCCTTGTGTTGCTGCCTGCCATTCTGTGCGAATTATCATATCAATCTTTCATCATTCAAATAGCCGTGTGGGCCGAAGTTAGAATGGAAAAAAGAAGAAATAAACAGATTTGCCAAAATTACTAACTTCTCTGTAAGCTGTATTACAGATCAAGGATGGTCACGTTAGGAAGACGGGAGGAAAAAATGGAATTTGAGTTTAATGAAAAGTTTCTAAACAGTCAGAAAAGCAATCTGCTACAGCATCGACAGGCCATTTTAAACAACTTAAAAAGGTCTCACGAGGAAGAGGTTCAATTTTCGAACCAGGACCGAACATCCGATGAGACCGATTTGGCCCAGGCCTACATCGATCAATCTCTTATCCTATCACTGAGAGACCGGGATCTTACTCGCTTGAGAGAAATCGATTATGCCCTCTCTCGAATAGAAGATGGGACCTATGGGCTGTGTGAAGAATCCGGCGAGCAGATTGAGCTCAAAAGATTAGAAAAGCAGCCATGGGCAAAGCTCTCACTTTATTACGCGGAACAACTAGAACGTGAGCGTGGAATCTCGAGAAGGACTTCTACGAGGCTTTATTGAGTTATGCCGTCTCTTTTTTCTAAAATTATAGCGGGCGATATTCCATGCCGTCGCCTGTATGAAAATGAATTGATCATTGCTATTTTGACAATTGAGCCGATAGTTTTGGGCCATTGTCTCATCATTCCTAAAAGTGAAATCGACTCCTATCTGGATGTGCCAGAACCCTACTACAGCGAAGTCTTCAACCAGGCCAAAACTCTTGGAAAAGTCCTTCTCAAAGTCACTGGTTGTGAGCGGGTCGGCCTCATCGTTCAGGGATTAGAAGTTCCTCACTTTCATCTGCATGTCATTCCAATTAATTCAGGTGAAGATATGCTGTTTTCCAATGCAAAAAAAAGAAGCGAAAAAGAAATGGACGAAATTCAGGAGAAAATTCTTTCTCAAATCCGGACCTTAGGGTAGCACTACTAAGGTTTCCACTAATTTAATTCACACGCGAAAAGGCCCGGTTTTGAACTATAAAATTCTAGATTCCCATCGTAGTCGCGATGAAAACTCTCTACGGGAGCAGTTTGCAATCGATGTACTCATCGGGCTCACTGACAGGGAGAAATCTATCCCCAGTAAGTATTTTTATAACAATCGCGGAAGTCAGCTTTTCTCCCAAATCACTGAGCAAGAAGAATACTATCTGACTCAGTGTGAGTTCGATATTTTTTACCAATATGGCGACGAAATTTTAGAGATTTTTCGAAAAAAAGAAGTTCACCATATTCTGGAATTTGGAGCAGGTGACGGAAAAAAAAGTAAGGTTTTGCTAAAAAAGATGCTGAAAAAATCCATCCCAATTCAATATGTTGCTAACGACATTTCTGAAGCGGCCATTCGTGGCCTAATGGGTGATCTGGAAGATCAAACTTTTTCAGATCTTAAAAAATTTGGAGTCGTTGGCGAATACTTCCCCTCCCTGAAATGGTTTGAGGGACAGCATGAAGAGAAAAAGGTGGTGTTTCTTCTAGGCTCAACGATTGGAAATTTCACGCGACCCGAGGCCGTGCACTTTTTAAAGACCTTATGGAATCATCTCAATACTGGAGACCTGGTGTTCCTAGGTCTTGATCTTAAAAAGAATATAGACCACCTCTTGTGGGCCTATAATGACAAAAAGGGTATTACTAAAGAATTCAATCTCAACCTTCTACAACGAATTAACGAGGAATTGGGAGGAAATTTCGAGCTTGAACATTTTGAGCATTTTGGAACTTATATTCCCCAAAGAGGGGCAATGGCGAGCTACCTCATTTCGCAAAAAAAACAAAAAGTTCAAATTGATTTCCTCAATAAAATTTTTCATTTCAGACCATTTGAGCCAATTCATTTGGAATACTCTTATAAATACTTGCCATCTGAAATTGAGGCCTTTGGAAAAGAAATAGGATTTATCTCCGAAGCAATCTTTTTCGATTCAAGAAATTTTTTCGCCAACGCACTATGGTCTGTAGATAAAAAACTCTCTTAACGAGTCTCGACGGAGTTAATGGCCAATGCCGCTCTCGGCTTCTTAAAAGAGCGGAACCATTTCTCACTAAGACAGCTCAGGCCCCCGACTCCCCAACCCTTGCCCCAGCTATTTTTAGCGATAAGACAAAAGTTCCCTTCATCCGTTTGTTGAGGAAATCTTAAATACCCTACCAATAAAACTGAATGACCTTGCTTTCTTATTTCGGGCGTGAGGCGAGAATCGCTTTGAACAACCACACCTCCATTGGACAAAAATTGGGAGTTGACGAAAAGACTTACAATCACAGATTTATTTGCCTCCAGAGAAGCTAAAATTGCATCAAGAGTTTCAAGTTCGCGAAATGAACCTATCTTCACTTCGCCGCTGGTTAGACATTTTTGTCCGAGTGGTATTTGAGTTTGATTCTGTGGTGCAGGCACACTTTGATAAGGGCAATCCCTTTCAAGAGGAATATTGAATCCTCCCACTTGCTTTCCATAGAGAAAACCATTTACCGCATATGAGCCCGAAGTTGAGCAAGGTGAGCTTTGGCATTCGGGACGACTTGCATAATAAAAATACTGCTCACTAAGATCGATCGTTTGACCATTTTGCGCAAAAAGAATTTCAATAGCATCTATAGCGGCAAAAGCTGCACACGTGGGTCTATTACCTTGATTCGATAGTGGTGTTTGGAGTGCAGAGCTAACAAGGTGCCAGTTTTTTTTTAAGGAACGGGTACTTTTTTTTGTCTCTATAGCGATTGGAAGCTCTTTTTTTCCATCCAGCCCAGAAAAATCAAAGGTTGTTTTGAGATAGCGATTTTTATTATCTTCAAAATTATTCTTTTCTCTAGACCATTGTTGAAGGTTTTTGCGGACTTCTTTCCGCCACTGCTGGTGAGTATCACTCACCTCTTTTTTCCATTGCTTTCGGTTTTGCCGAACAATTTGAGACCAGCTCTGCGCTTTTGTGGGCCCCTTATTGAGGCTAACAGCTTGGGGTGCAATATTATCTTCGGCCGATAATTTGAACCCCGATAGTCCTAAGATTTTTTTTGGAAGCTCTTTTTCCCAAACTGCAAAAAGCGTTTCCAGGTAAATTTTCTCACCTTTTTCCATAGGTCTTTCTTTTGAGGAAAAAAGAACGGCCAAACTTTTCCCGGAAAACAAAGCGCTCATTGCAATGGTGATAAATAAGAATACGAAAGAAGAAAGATTGGAACGAGTCACAATGTTCTCAAAGAATTGGTATCAAAAGGTTTAGCACTGAAAGACCTCCCGCCGAGACAATTGGAATCGTAAGATTATCATCAATGCCTGTAGTGGATAAAAGCTCTGAGAAGCTCCCGATGAGACCTGCCAATAGAGCAAACAAAAATGAAGTTAAAAAGTCTGCTTGCCCTCGCTCTAAATAGAGAAAAATAAATGTAATACTGAAACACATGACAAAACCTGCGGCCGAACCTTCAAGGGTTTTATGAGGCACAGTTTTGTGCTTGCCATAAAGAACACCGATAAGGGAACAGCAAGGATCTGCTAAAATTAAAAACCAAATCCCCAAAATAGCCATTTTAAAAGGAAAAATCGCCAAGGCCAGAGCAACACCTAATGCATAAAAAGGTAATCCACTTAAGGTCTCTGCTTCAGATTTCCGGTAAAGAGCTTTGGCCCATTTCAGAATAAAGAGGTTGAGGCGAGGAATTCTAAGCCTGGCAAAATCGAAAAGGAGTCCGCCGATCCCGACGGCAAAGATCACTCCTGCCCACATCATAATAGAAGACTGATTCCCATAGCGATGAAACAAACTGAGTCCGATAAGTCCGGTGCTGATATGCCAGACTTTTCTAGAAAGATGAAGCTCAGAGCGATGGGATAATTCTTGAGTGGCTGCGTGAGAAGTGTTCACAGAGTTCATGTTATCTCAACTCTTGGTCTGACGAAACAAAGTTGTTATACTTTTCTAGTAAGAAGCTTTGTCAACAAGGACGACATGCTAGAAAAACATCGGTTTTATCCGCGACAGGCAAAGATGGCCGGCCAAATTGAAAATTCTTTAACAGGTAGCGCTTCAGCTGCTACTCCCCAGATATGGGCCATAGGAGGCGGTAAAGGGGGAGTCGGTAAAAGTTTAGTCACGGCAAATCTCTCAATTTGCCTTGCTTTGATGGGCCATAAAGTGGTGACAATTGATCTCGATCTCGGAGGGGCCAATCTTCATACATGTTTGGGAATGCCGATACCTGAGCTCACACTTTCAGATTTTATCGCTAAAAAGGTCACAAATCTTAAGGATTTGTTAATTCCAAGCCCTATCAAAAATCTCAACATTATCAGCGGGGCCCAAGACGAACTCGGAATGGCGAACTTAAAACATCTTCAAAAAAATAAAATGATTAAGCATCTGCGCTCACTCGATGCAGATTACATACTATTTGATTTAGGGGCCGGGACCACATTTAACACTCTCGATTTCTTTCTCTCTGCCGATCGCGGGATTTTAGTTGTTCTCCCCGAGCCTACATCTATAGAAAACACATACCGGTTTATAAAAAGTGTCTACTACCGAAGATTGAGCCTAATCGAAGATTTTTTGAATATTAGACCTCTCATCAATCAAGCAATGAATGCCAAAATAGCTTCGGAATCTTCAACTCCGAGTGCCTTGGTCAATAAAATCCTAGAAATTAATCCGCTTCTGGGCGAAAAGCTTAAAAAAGAGATTCAGCGATTTTCACCTAATTTGATTATGAACCAAGTGAGATCCCAGCAAGATATAGATTTAGGTTATTCAATTCAAAGTGTCTGCCGAAGGTATTTCGGCCTTGAGCTGAATTATTCCGGTTACTTAGACTATGACGGACACGTATGGCAGAGTGTTAAACTCAGGAAGCCATTGCTAATGGCCTTTCCCCAGTCCTCACTTGTGCATAATTTTGATAGGATAGTTCATAAGCTTATAGAGACGGCATAACCAAGGAGGGCGTGTTGGATCTGAGAAATAAAAATTATTACGATATTCTTGAGATTCCGGTTTCAGCTTCCCAGGATGATATCCAGCGTGCCTTCATGCGCGCCAAAAATGCTTACTCCGGAGACAGTGCCGCGCTTTATTCACTTATGAGCGAACATGAGTCCAAAGAAATCTTAGATCAGGTTGAAGAGGCCTACTCTATTTTAGGCGTTCCTGAAAAAAGAAAACAGTACGATAAAAACAGGAATCTAGGCGACTTTGCAAAGGTCAAAGAACTACCCAGCTGGGCAAGAAATAACGTCGCTCTCCAGGAAGCTCAAGTGAACAAGGCCGAAGTCCACTCTTTTCCAGCATCTGAAAAATTTGCTCAAGAGAGCCTCGGCGAAAAAGATTTTCAACTGAAACAAAATCACAAGGAACAGGAGTTCTCCAAAATATCTGCTTTAAAAAAATATCAGCTGAGTTTCGAGCGAGATCCTGATTTTGAACGAGAGATCGAGCAACAAAGAGAATTTGATGGCCCTTTTCTGAGAAAAATACGGGAATATAAAAATGTTTCATTAGAAAGAATGGCAGAAATGACAAGAGTTTCTAAGAATTACCTCCGAGGAATTGAGGCCGAGGAATGGACCAATCTTCCCGCGGCCGTCTATGTTAGAGGTTTTATTTTTCAATACGCAAAATGCCTGAAACTTAACCCAGACTTTGTGGCCACTTCCTTTTTGCACCAATTGAAAAAAGGGAAGGCCCAGGCCGGCTAAGATTGGCCGTTATCTAGTAAGAAGTTTAGGTTAGGCCATGATTGACCTAATTATCGACTCCCAAGTTAGAGAACGATTCAAACGACTTGATCATTATGTCTGTGCTGAAATACCCGAGCTGCAGAGAAAAGTGGTCAAAGAGCTTTTTTTAAAAGACTGCATTCAATTTAAGACCCAGGAATCAACAGCGCAGGCCATCCCGCTTACTTTAGGCAAAATCCCCTCTATCGATGGAACTCTATCGGTAAAGATTTTAGAGAAGACCGAGCCTGCACCCAAAACAATAGGCGCTCTCAATGTCTTTTTTGAAGACCAAGACCTGGTGGTTTTTTACAAGCCGGCAGGCCTTATTACCCATGGCGGACCAGGGATTCAATCGGAAACCGTGGCCGATCGATTGATGGCCCTTTATCCGGACCTGCTCTCAGAAGACATCCAAGTTGGCGAAGCTTCCAGACCCGGAATCGTTCATCGTCTGGATAAAGGAACCTCTGGGGTCATGGTGGCCGCAAAATCTGAGCGGGCATACACAGCACTTACCCAAATGTTTGCTGAACACGCTCTTGTTCGTCGCTATGTTTGTGTCTGCCAAGATTATGGCGCAAAAAAAAATGCGGGAAGGATTACTTCTCTCATCGGCCACTCTCAGAGAAACCGTGCAAAAAGAAGCTCAAAAGTTGTGAGAGGAAAACAGGCGATTACAGATTATAAAATACTGGAAAGAAAAGAAGAGCTTTGTTTAGTAGAGTGCCAGCTGCATACGGGAAGAACTCATCAGATTCGGGTGCATTTAAGCGAACGAGCGGGACTCAAAATTTTAGGTGATGGCGTGTATGGCCAAAAATTTTGGGCCGGAGAAATTCTAGAATGGCCTATCCTTCACGCTTTTTGCTTAGAGTTCGTTCATCCTTTCTCGTCTGAGCGCCTAGTTTTTAAAACAGCACCAATAAAAGAATCTTCTTTGGAAATTTTCCAGCTATTTGAGACGACTCTTTACTGAAGGAGTGCTTAATGGTCCCTATCTTTCACCACTCGACCGCGCAGGGACGTTTTATTGCTCAACACCAAGTTCCGAGACTTGAAGGCGACCAATTTTTTTTTGTAAATCAAGTTCACGGAAACTGCATCGTTTCGCTTTCTGAAATAAAATCAGAAACAAAAAAAAATACCTGCGACGCCGATGGAATAACGTTTAGCTGGAAAGAGCTTTCCAGCGGAGCAATTCCAGTGATCAAAACCGCCGATTGTTTAGCGCTTGCCTATCTTGGGAAAAAAGGTGGTGCCCTTGTTCACGCGGGATGGAAAGGCCTCAAGCATTTAATCCATATCAGTCCAGCATTGAAAGCGCTTCAGCTTGAATCAATTATTATAGGTCCTTGCATCAGACAAACCCATTACGAGGTGGGACAAGATTTTACCAATTGGGCCAATCCTAAATGTCTTTTGAAAAAAAATGGGGCGCTCTACTTCGATCTTGCGGGCCAGGCCAAGATGGATTTCGAACACCATTTTACTGATGTGAATATTATAGATTCTGGAATCGACACTTTTTCTCGGCCCGACCTTCCAAGCTTTAGACGGGAGAAAAGCAAAGATAGAATTTGGCATCTTTTTCTGCCAAAATAAGGAAAAAGAACAAAGGAAATTCTGCTATGTCTCGGCACCGCACTTCGTTAACTCTCAATGGACTCACGCTTCCCAACTTTTTTCACGGTCTGGCCGCTCTCGGTATGGTGATTGTCGGCCTTTACCTGATGAGTAGCTACTACCAAGTGCACTCTATTCAGGGACTAGATTTCGCGTCTTCAGCTTGTAATATCAATAGTTATTTTAATTGTGACGCTGCTACGTTTTCTCCGATATCCAATTTTATGGGTGTCCCATTGGCCTATGTTGGGATGGTTGTGGGGCTCTTTTTCCTTCTGGGCGCCATTTTTTCTTCTCATGGAATGGAGTCAACACTTGGTGTTCTCTCCATCGTCAATGCCGTGGGATGTGTACTGCTTTTTCTCTATTCGCTAGTTGTCTTAGGTAGCCTTTGCCCGATGTGCAGCCTTTATTATCTTCTTTCATGGCTCGTGTGTTTTCTTCATCTTAAATTTGGCATCGTTCCCAAACGCCCCCATCCTGGAATTGTTTCTTTTTTTGTCGTCGTTGGGGTCCTAGGGGGAGTTGGCCTTTATTTTGGAAAACAAGAAGGCCGTGAGCATCTAGTCGCTTTAAAAGAGAGCACAATTAATCAATTTAAAAAACTTCCAAGCATCCAAAAGAAAAAACCTAGGCCCGAAAATCTTTATTCGTTGGTTTCTTCGGAGAGTGCACCCATTGAAGTTCTGGAGTTTTCTGACTTTCAATGTCCTTATTGCGGTCTATTGGCAAAACGCTTTGAACAATTAAAAAGGCTCTATCCTCAGCAGCTTCAAATTTCCTATTTTTTCTATCCCCTGAGTCCTGAGTGCAACCCTGAGGTGACAAATAATATTCACCCCAGTGCCTGTCTAGCTGCAAGGCTTGCAATTTGTGCACCAGATTTTAAAAAAACCCATGACCTTATTTTTGATCAAGAGGCCAGATTTTCTAAGGAATGGTTGAGAGAAGAAGCAGCAAGACTTAAAGTGAGCAGTTGCCTGCAATCTGAGCAAACAACAGCAAAACTTAAGGCCCATGTAGAGTTTGCTCAATCTGTGGGAATTGATACGACTCCCGCCGTGATTATTAACGGTAAAAAAGTGGTCGGTGCTCAATCTCTTCAGGTCTACCAAGCAATCTTTGATCACCTGCTTGAAAAAAAATAGGAATACTGAGTGATAGAGACCCATTGCCATTTAGACTACATGAAAAACTTCTCTATCGAAGACACCCTCCACCGCTCCGCACAGGCTGGAATAGACAAGCTGATATGTATTTCAGTCGAAGCTAGCAATTATTCTAAAGTACTTGAAATTGCCAATCAATTCGGGCCAGTTTATTGCTCTCAAGGAGTTCACCCTCATCATGCCAAAGAATATAACCAAGACATACGCGGGGATCTAGAGCGGAATGCGCTTAAAAATCCTAAGGTCGTCGCTGTTGGAGAAATTGGATTGGACTTTCATTACGACAATTCTCCCCGAGATGTTCAGAGAAACGCCTTCATAGACCAAATCAATTTGGCCATAGATCTCGAGCTTCCAGTCATCATCCACTCTCGCGATTGTGATGAAATGATGGCAGAGATTCTCACGAGTAGCGTTTGCCACAAGCTTTTACCAAGCGTTATTCACAGTTTTACTGGTGGAATAGATTTGGCCGAAACTGCCCTTCGCCTGGGCCATTGTTTGGGTTTCAATGGCATTGTCACATTTAAAAATGCTAACGATTTGAGAGAGATTGTTCGCCAAACTCCTATAGATAGAATTCTCCTGGAAACTGATTCGCCTTATCTGGCCCCAGTTCCCTATCGGGGAAAAGAAAATGCTCCATTTTATTTGGGAGAGATCGTTAACATGATTGCTGAAATAAAAAAAATCTCAACTGAGTCTCTTATAGATATAACAACTTCAAATGCCTTAAGAATCTTTCCCCGCTTGATCTAATAATTCAATCACCAATTCTCTCAAGGCATCTAAGTCCAAGGGCTTAGACATTAATCTGCGTGCACCTATCTTTCGCGCAGACTCTTCATCAAGCTTGGAAAAACCAGAGATAAAGATAAAATTATCCAGCTGGGGAAAATCTTTCTTAACGGCCTCTAAAAGCGCTACTCCGTCCATTTTCGGCATCATGATATCAGAAATCACGAGTTCGATCGGTTCTGCCCGAATGATTTCAAGCGCTTCTAGTCCATTACCGGCAACCGAAACTTTAAGACCTAACTCTTCCAATTCAAATCTTATGAAATCACAAATATCAGGTTCATCGTCTACGACGAGTACAGACATAGAGTCATTAGGATGCATTATTTTTTAACCCTACCTTTGTTGCCGAAGCATATGGGCCGGTCTTAGGAAGCTTCACGGCAAATCGAGTGTGGGGAACACTCTTATCCAAATAAAAATCGCCGAAGTGCTTTTCGGTGATATTTTTGACGATACTTAGTCCAATCCCCGTCCCTTCTCCCGATTTTTTCGTCGTAAAAAAAGGCTGCATAATATTTTTTTCGACTTCTTGGGAGATTCCTTGTCCGGAGTCTTCCACAAAAATAGTCAAAAACTCATCGCACTCTTCGAGAGAAAAACGAACCCACCGCTCTTTTGAGGCTTGGATTGCATCGAAAGAATTATTTAGAAGATTGATGAACACCTGAGCAAGCTGAGTCCTCTGCCCCCAAACTTTAGCGTTCTTAATCTTATCGGAGACTTCAATTGAGACCTCGCTACGTGCGTAACGATCTTGGCATAGCGACAAAACCTCATTGACTAAGTCGTCCAGATCAAATTCTTCCCAATCATCGCTTCTTCCATCTCTGGCAAAATTTTTAAGTCCACTAATGACTGTTGCCATTCGAGCCACTGTCTTTTCAATGATTTTCGCAGAGTCTGCTAAGCGCGAACTCAGTTGCGAAGAGTCGGCAAGTTGTTTTCTGATGAGGCGAGCATGGCCCGCAATTACAGTCAGTGGATTATTGATCTCATGAGCAACACTTCCGGCCAACTCGCCAAGGGCCGCTAGCCTTGTAGAATGAGCATGTCTTGAGCGCTGGGATTGAAGCTCTTGCTGGGTTGCCTTTAATTCTGTGATATCAGTATGTGTTCCCACCATTCTTATAGGATTTTCATCCTTGTCCCAACTCACGACATTTCCCCTGCAGAGGACCCAGACTGTATGCCCCATTTTATGCCTGTAGCGAACTTCTTGGCAGAATGGATGCTTCCCCCTGGAGTCTACGTGGAGTTTGAAATTTGTCAGCGCAACCTGGAGATCCTCTTCAAAAATGAGCTTTTGCCATTCGCTTGGGTGGGAAGTTTTTTCGTGCGGCAAATAACCAAAGATATCCCAAAATCGCGGCGACATGTACTCGTAGTCATCGGCGATATGCCAATCCCAAAACCCGTCGGTCGTACTATTAATGACGAGATCCAGTTGCTGTTCTCTATTCTTTTGCGCCGTAATGTCGGTCAGTTGCATTAAGATACAATGTCTTTCCTCTGTACCGGCCCTTGGGGGATCACTCACCATGGAAAGCCCCATATCAAGCCAAAGTTTTTCCCCACTCCCCCGGACAAATTCTACTTCGCAAGAATAAGAGGATTTTTTACTCGTCAGAAATTGCTCGAAAGCCTTTTTATCCATCTCAAAGACACTAGGAAATGAAAGGCCCACTAGCGTTGACGGGTCTTGGCCTAAGATTTTAGAAAGTTTGGGATTGACTCGTACCAATAGGCCATCTTCATCGATAATGGCCATGCCTGCGGTAGAGTTCTCGAACAAATTTTTAAAAATTTTTCTTTCCATAAAAACCAACTCTCTAAATGCTATCAGAAAAAAAAATTTCGTGGAATATTTTTCAAAACTGTCTAATTTACCATATGCCAGCGCAAAAAAGTCTGTCTTTTTGAGGTCTCCTCTTGCTGGCAAGCCAGATAGAGTGCCTTGCGCTGTCCGACCAAAATAACTCTACGTTTTCCTCGGGTCATACCAGTATAAATCAAATTTCTGTGAAGCATTTTGAAATGCTGAAATGCTAATGGGATGATGACTATATCGAACTCGCTACCTTGAGATTTGTGAATCGTGACAGCGTAGGCAAGATCGAGTTCGATGAAATCTTCTCGCGTGTAGCAAACTGTTCTTTGTGTAGAATTCATTCCGAATGAAACAATAAGTTCCTGATCTTGAGCAGAAAGGTCTACAACCTCCCCTATATCTCCGTTAAAAACTTCCAAATCGTAGTTGTTTCTTTTCTGAATAACCCGGTCACCTATATGAAAGACTCTCTCTCCCAGAGAAACTTTTCTCGTAGATTGAATAAGCTGGCGCTGCTTTTGAATTTCAAAATTAAACCTATGAGTTCCTAAGCTTCCCTTAGTCATGGGACTCAAAATTTGAATCTCGGCATGCGGAAAGCGTTTTGGAATCTGGTCTTGGTAGAGCCGAAGAATCATTTGTGAAGTTGTCAGACCATAGTGAAGAGAGGAGAAAGGGGGAATCTTTTTGAAAAGCCCAAGCAACTGATCACTTTCCGATTCACTCGAAAAAATTTGATTAAGGTCAGCGTGGAAAAATTTCTCAGGAATTTGTAGTTGGTATTCCTTCAAATGGTTTGTCTCAGCAGCTTCTTTAATCAAACCGGTTTTCTCGAAGTAAGCTTGAGTTGTTTGTTCGCGCTGAATAGAAAACGATGAGCCTTCGTCAAAGCGTCTGGATAAAAACTGCTTTGCCGTCCTTAGAAACTTGGCCTGTTCAACCGTGACTTCTTCAGAATCAATAAAAAACAAATCTTGCTCCCCTTCCCAGAGCTCTTTGTTTTCCAACGGGCCGTCAATCCAAGGCAGCTTTCCTGCATTGATCTGATGGGCGGCGGCCACGAGTTTGCCTCTATCATCTTGGCGGTGAATTTGAGTCAATTTAAAAACAGCAATCGAATTTGAAGCGATTAAATCTTGCATGACTTGACCAGGTCCCACTGAAGGAAGTTGGTCTGGGTCGCCCACTAGAAAAACTTGACACTGGTCGGGCAACGCCGCAAAAAGTGAAGCGGCCAAACCAGTATCGAGCATCGAGCATTCATCAAAAATGAAAACATCACCACTTAGCGGGTTATCTTGGTTTTTTTTGAAACCCATCGACTTAGGATCCCACTCTAGAAGTCTATGAATTGTTTTAGATTCTCGGCCAATGACCTCACTCATTCTCTGGGCGGCCCTGCCAGTAGGTGCGGCCAAAACGACTGATTTTTTCATGGCCTCCATGAGAGCAACTAGCGTCTTAGTGGTTGTAGTTTTGCCACAACCTGGCCCACCGGTAAGAATAGATATTCCTAAATCTGCCATATGAAGCACGGCCAATCGCTGCTCGTCTGAGAGTTTTATTTCAATTTTATGTTCATACTTTTGGATCCATTGCTCGGCCCTTTTTTGATCCAGACTCTGAGGCAAATGAAATGACTTCACACGTTGGGAAATATTTTTTTCATCGAAAAAAAGCTTGTTGTGAAAATAGCAGGGCATTTGAGTTAAAGGATGAAGCTGAACCTTAATCTCTTTGAGATTCTCCAATTTAAGTAACTGCTCAGAAAGATATTTTTGCCAAGGATACTTTAAAAGCTCTTCTCCATTAGCAGAAATTTGTTCCAAACTGAGATAACAGTGTCCCTCATTTTGGGCGGCCGCCAACAGATGTCTAATGGCCGCTAGAGAGCGAACCTCGCTTTCAGGATCGATGCCTAATTGCAAGGCCACTTGATCCGCCGAGTGAAAGCCTATGCCGTAGATATCTTTTGCCAAGCGGTACGGGTTTTCTCTCAACACCCGAATAGAGTCATTCCCATATTGCTTGTAGATCTTAATAGCGAACAGAGTGCTAATTCCATGACCTTGCAAAAAAATCATGACGTCTCGAATTTGCTTATGCTCTTCCCAGCTTTTTTGAATCGCCTGGAGTTTTTTCCGAGCAATCCCAGGAACCTCAAGAAGGGCCTCAATTTTTTTTTCAAAAATCTCTAGAGTTTTCTCTCCAAAATAGCGGACAATTCTTTTGGCCGTTTTAGGCCCAACGCCTTTAATAAGACCACTGCCTAAATATTTTTCTAGCGCGGCCGCGGAAGCAGGGCGTTTTTCGATATAAGAGTCGGCCTTAAACTGCTTTCCAAATTTGGGATGCTCACTCCAAAAACCAGAAAATTCGACAGTGGCACCAGCATGAATGATATTTTGATTAAGAACGACGGTCTCAAGCTGACCGCTCTGGCCAAAAACCTTGACCTTAAGAACTGACCAACCGTTTTCTTGAGAATAAAAAGTAATTCGCTCCACAATCCCACTGAGAGATTCTGTGCTCATGTCCATCCAAGTTACTCTTCAATCTTAATACCCTCAAAAAGCTTTCCCAGATTTTGCTTAAGCTCTGGCGCCGTTCGGGGAGAAGATTTCTTCGACTCGTCTTTTGTTTCTTTAGACCTTTCTTTGGGTTTGTCAGACATCGGGCCGCTAAATGTTGGTAGCGGATTCTTGAAAATGATTCGGTCCATATGGGCGATATAAGAGGACCAATGACCAGGGTTTTGATCAGACTTCTTCAAGCTTTCAAATGTGTTCATTTTGGAATCCATCAGATCAATGAGATGGACGAGGTAGGCCTCAGAGGTCTGGGGAAGTTTGGGAGAGCCAAAATTATATTCGCCGTGATGGGATAAGAGAATATGCTTGAGATGAAGCTTCATTTGATAAGGAAAGTTTCGAATCCGGTAACAAAATCTATCTAATAATTCGACTCCCTTAACCAAATGACCGACAAGTTTTCCTTCTTCGGTATACTCTACAGCGGGCCCGTCGCTCAGTTCATAAATTTTACAAATGTCATGCAAAACTGTTCCCGCGACAACATAGCTGGTATTGACCTTGTAGTGCGAGCTCAATTGAAGGGCCAGTTGAGTGCACGATAAAATATGCTCTAATAAACCGCCTTGATAAGCGTGATGGATTGTCTTTCCTGCTTGCCAGAGCTGCAGTCTTCTCGCAATTTCCTCATCTCTTAAAACCTCTGAGAGGAGTTCACGAATATAATAATCATCCAAGCCTGAAACTATTTCGCGCAATTTATCGAGCATCACAGATGCATCTTTTTGCGAATGAGTGACAAAGTCGGATTCGTCCAAACCGTCGAAATCCGTGACAAGTGCGATCTCTTTAATCACGAGCTGCTTTTTACCCATGTAGGAATTTACTTTACCGTCAACCAGAACATAGGAGCCGCGGGGGATTCGCTCCGAAATCTCTTCCGCCTCGGCCCATACTCGAGAATCGAGGTCACCACTCACATCAGAAAGAACCAGGTTGAGATAAGTTTTTCCGTCTCTCGATTTTCGAGGCGCAATGTATTTGACGACAAAAATATCTTTTACGTCGTCTTTTACCTGAAGGGCCGACACTTTCTGGGTTTTTCTCGACACGATTTTGCCCCCTTTTTACTTTCCAAAAGCACTGTTTCAAGCGTAAAACCTCAAAGAAGTTTAAAGGAAATATCTCTTTTTTGTAGCGAAGCATAGGAGTTAGGATGGCAAAAATCAAACTAGGTATGAATGGTCTTGGGCGTATCGGTCGAACCGTTTTACGGGAATTCACGGCACGCCAAAATCAGGGGGAGTTTTCAGACTTGGAATTTGTCGCTGTAAATAGCCCCGGAGATCCTAAACTTTACCAGCATTTGTTCAAATACGATTCGGTCCATGGGAAATTCCCAGTTGATGTAGAGCTCTCTGGGGCCGATGCAAATCAGAAGCTCCACTTAGGAAGCAAAGAGCTTGCATTTTATGGTTTGACCGACCCAAATGAAATTCCCTGGGACAAACATCAAGTCGATATTGTGATTGATGGAACTGGCATCTTTAAAGACAAAAAGGCCCTGGGACAACATATCAGAGGAAGCGTCAAAAAAGTTATCATGTGTGCTCCAGGCAAAGACCTCGATGGCACCTTTGTCATGGGAATCAATCATGAAGACTATAATTCAGAGCGCGACCAGATTGTAAGCAATGCAAGTTGTACTACGAATTGCTTGGCACCGATTGCTAAAGTTCTTAATGACGCTTTTGGAATTGAGAACGGTTTTATGACGACTATTCATGCTTACACTGCCGATCAAAGGCTGCATGACTCGATCCATAGTGATTTTCGAAGGGCCAGAGCAGCTGCTATTTCCATGATTCCTACCACGACTGGTGCTGCAAAGGCCTTGGGCGAGGTCATTCCCGCTCTTAGTGGAAAACTCGACGGCTATGCGATTCGTGTACCCACTCCTGATGTTTCTATGGTGGACCTAACTGTCAATTTGCAAAAAGAGGTCACTAAAGAACTCGTTAATAAAGCGATGAAAGAGGCCTCAGTCGGCGCTCTTAATAAAATTCTTGGTTACTGCGATGAGCCTCTTGTTAGCGAAGACTTTAAAGGTAGGCGTGAATCATCAGTTTTCGATTCTGCCCTCACAAACGTGATTGGCAAAAGTGTCAAAGTTATTTCTTGGTATGACAACGAAGTTGGTTTTTCTAACCGAGTGCTTGATTTGGCAAATTTTATGGGGCAGAAGCTTTAGTCGTGGCAAAACTTAAAGATTTTCAGGAAGCAGACTTTGAGGGCAAAAAGGTTTTGGCACGCTTTGATTTTAACGTCCCACTTGGTGATAATCAGGAAATTCTGGATACTTCTCGCATAGACTTGGCACTCCCAACGATTCGGACTCTGTTGGAAAAAAAAGTTAAAAAAATCATCTTGATGAGTCATCTTGGTCGACCAAAAGGAAAAGTCGTCCCTAGTCTAAGCCTGGCGCCAGTTGCTCAGTATCTGGCCGAGCAATTAGATGAAGAGGTGACCCTCACTGAAGGCCCTGAGGATTCAAACCTTAAGTCCTACATGGAGCTTCCTGAAGTCAAAATTGTCTTGCTTGAAAATTTGAGATTTCACCCTGGCGAAGAAAAAGATGATGAAGAGTTCGCCAGACTTTTGGCCGAAAGAGCAGATATTTTTGTCAACGATGCCTTTGGTGCGGCCCATCGCAAACATGCTTCGGTTCATAAGATCATAAAATTTTTCCCTCAGACGGCCTACCCTGGACCACTGATGATGAGGGAAATAAAAGCGCTGAAAAAATTACTTGAAAAGCCTGAGCGTCCTTTTGTAGCGATCATGGGGGGAGCGAAAGTTTCTGACAAAATTGGAACCATCGAGCGTCTGATGATTCAAGTCGATAGGCTCCTTATTGGCGGGGCAATGGCCTATCCTTTTCTCAAGGCCAAAGGCATAGAAGTGGGCAAATCTCTTTGTCATGACGATGAGGTCAAACTGGCCCAAAAAATTCTAAAGTCAGAGAGTGCTTCCAAATTACTTTTTCCCAGTGATCACATTATTGCAAAGAATCCAGAGAGCGAGGGACGTGTCTGCAATTCTGCGAGCGTGCCAGCTGATCAGATGGGGCTTGATATTGGTCCTGAAACTCTTCAGCGATATGGAAATGTGGTGCGTGAAGCAAAAACAATTTTCTGGAATGGACCGATGGGTCTTTTTGAAAACGAGGGTTTTGAGAAAGGTACAATGGCCATGGCCAAGATGATTGCAGAGACCCCGGCTTATTCGGTTGTCGGTGGTGGTGACTCAGTCAATGCTGTGAAACGCTCTGGACTATCAGAAGAGTTCTCACATATCTCGACTGGTGGCGGGGCCTCTCTTGAGTTTATTGAAAGAGGAGATCTTCCTGGACTTCGGGCCTTGAAGGTCGGGGTTTCCTAAGAGAGTTCCGGCTCTAATCATTATTTTTCGTCACGGGGAAATTTATAGTCTCCAGGATTTATTGCCTGTTGTAGCCATCTATAAACCTTTTCATAAATAGAATGTCTATTAGTGACTCGGTAAATATTTGCTTCGTGATAGGATTCGATAGTCGTTTTTTCGACCGATTTCTCCCAAGATTTGAGATCTATATCCTTTAGAATAAGGCCCTCCAATCTAGAAAAAAGTTTTTTTTCCGCGTCGTCCTCTTGTCCATCGATAAGGGCCAAAAGCTTAATTTTAGTGGAAATAGAAAATGATTCAATAGTGAAGTCTTAGCCCCCCACCTACAACGTTCGTGTGGAAGTCCTCGTTGCTAGAAATATCAAAAGAGCAAAAAAACTCCACAGGTCCTATAGCAATGAGAGACAGGTCAACGCCGCCGTAGAATCCATGAAGGACTTCGTTATATGGGTTAATCACCGCAACTTGCGGTAAGACAGGATCCAGGATTTCTACCTGCCTATCCACAATACTCAAGTGATAGCCCAATCTCATTCCGACATATTTTACAGGAAGAAAGCGCAGGCCGAGCCTATAAACTTGAGTATCAAGTTGGGAACGAATTGCCGTGGAATAACCGGGCTTTACCGGTTCTTCAAGTTGGTAGAAGGCGTAATTTGCTTCTACAGCGACACGCTTATGAATTGTCAGACCAAGACCATAGTTAAATCCTGTATCGCTGAGCCTATCGAGGGCCTCAATTTTCGAATATAACGACATTTTTGATATTGAGAGATTCAGATAAAAGAGCTCTCCGATGTATCTAGCGCGGGCCGTGTGAATAAATAGGACCCAGGATAGGGATATTAAGACCAGTATTATCTTCACGGGCTTGAAAAAATAACCATACTCGGAACGACAAAGGTCGTGAGTTTTCTGGGCCATGATAAACTCTCCTCACTTTTTACTCATCCAGCTACCGACTCGGTACTAACAAAGAAGGCACAACATGCGCAAAAAACTTTTAATCCTCACCGTCTTGCTCATGGCACTTGGAACGACTATGAGCTCTCATGCTTATACTTTTGATTGTACCATCAAAGGATCCATTGATGGTGAAGAGCAGGAAACAAAAAAATTCACTATCGATAATAGCAAAATTTTTATCCAATACGGAAAAAAAAGCCAGCAACAATACTTCCCAGGTGATCCCATTGGTCTAGGAATGCGAAAAACTAATATCGGAAGGGTTTCGGCAGAGTTGGTTTTGGGATTTGTAAAAAACAACCAAATTGATGTCTCCGTAACTTCTCAGACTTATCAACAAGTTCATTTTAAAAAGAAAGATTCAGTAAGTGTTGATATCAAAGACCGACAAAAATTTTTCGTATTGCAGCCACGCTTTTCTTTAGATCAAGGACCAATTGCTGTTGGTGACTATATAATTGAAGAATTCTACTGCAACTAACAACCACTTAGATAGACTGAACAGCAGGTACTTCGAGTGAGGCCTTAACCGGATTTAAGCGCAAATTATTTTTGTCCGGTTTTGGTTTCACAAACTCATTCATTAAACAAAACTTGATTTCAACCGGAAGATTGCACATTCCATAAATCGTCGTTTGCAAAGTTCGTCCTTTAGGACAGCTCTTACATTCTTTGAGCTCAAGTCTAGATTTATGAAAACTCTTTCCGCCTTTACTGACATCCGATAAAGATGGACCCTGGTTAATTCTGGAAGGACTAACCAGACGAGATCTCATTGCTTCATTCATTTTGGTCTGTTGGGTGAGCTCACAAGACAACTCGACCGTCTGGGTTTCTTGGCAAGCCTCTTCTAATAACTTTAATATCGCTGCATGGTTATGAACAGAGAGAGATTTTTTTTCTTTATTTTTCAATTTTTTATTTTTATTTTTAATTTTCGAGATGCAGTAATCGGCCAACGGCAATTCTCTTTTAGCAGAGTCGTAACACCTCACGATTCCACAGCTCTCTTTGGCCTTACTCGTTACATTCTTATCAATGAAAAAATCTTGCTTTTGATACTCAAATGAAACCAATTCACAACGAGAGGCATTTTTACACTTTGCCAAACATGCTTATTCGGCGAAAATGAATTCTTGTAAATTCTTAGGTCCTGCCTCAGCGGCCATGGGACCGATTATAAAAAGACTCATACTCAAAAATTCTTTAAAAGTTACTCTCGTAAACCGCATGCATAGAGTATACACTGGCGCTCCAAACAAAGGAATAGCGATGAAGACGGAAAGAACTCCCCTGGTTTTGGGAAATTGGAAAATGAATCAATCTCTGTTGGAGATAGAAGTTTTTTTCAAAACTCTTGATGACCAACTCACCGATAAAAACCCTGAGTCTTGGAGACTGGATTGGGGAATTGCACCCCAAATGTTGCATCTAGAGATGGCCAATCGCCTACGTGATCGGTTTGGAGATAGTTTGTCTAAAATGCAGATTGGTGCCCAAGATTGTTCGTCTTTTCCACCGGGTGCTCATACCGGAGATTGTAGCTCAGAGTCCATCTCTGAACTTGGCTGTGACTTTGTTTTGATCGGACATTCTGAGCGACGAGAGTTTCACAAGGAATCTCACTCACTGCTACAAAATAAAATTGAGCGCGCTTGGAAAAATGGTCTCCATTGTATCTTTTGCATTGGAGAGACCCTTGAACAAAAAAAACGAAAGCAAACAAATGAGGTTTTAGAAAATCAGTTAGAAATGGTTCTAGCAAATGTCGCCCGCCAGACCTCTGATTCTGCCAAGTTTTTGAGTGTCGCGTATGAGCCGGTTTGGGCGATTGGAACCGGAGAGAGTGCAACGCCTAATCAAGCCCAAGAATCTCATCTTTTCATTAGGCAGACCTTAGGTCGACTTCTTGGTCAATCCTGCGCAGAGAGCACTCGAATTCTCTATGGAGGAAGTGTAAAAAAAGACAATATTAAAGATCTTCTTAAGCAACAAGATGTCGACGGTGCGCTTGTCGGCGGTGCTTCATTGGATGCAGAGCATTTTGTCTCTTTATGCCTAAGTGCGAAAAAAGATGTGGCCAGGTGAGCCATTGGATTGATATCTAAAGAAGCTCAGCGCTCAAAAAAGGACTAGCTATTATGGAGATGGTTTTTACAATCCTTCAAGTCGTCATTTGCGTACTTTTAGTTCTCATCGTCTTGTTGCAATTTGGAAAAGGTGCACAAACCAGTGGGTTTCTTAGTGGCTCCAGCTCTGATTCGTTATTTCCCACAAGCACCAAGGGAAATTTCTTTACGAAATTTACAACCGCTCTTGCCATTGCTTTTATGCTCAACTCTATTTTGCTGACAAAAATTAAATCTGCTAATTCGCAAAGCTCTGTCATTAAGGAAGCGCCGATTGCTCCTTTGGCGCCTAGCGAGACGCCAACCGACTTATCAGGTGAAGAAAACTTGCCTCCAGAGACACAAGCGGTGCAAGAAAAGCAAACGGATGGCGACTCCGAATAGCTTCCCCAAAGACCTCGTAAAAGAAGAATTTAAAGAGCTCAAAGCGGCCTACTTTAACTCTGCTTATTTTGGACCTTCACCTGAGCGTTCGAGAACTTATCTAGAATCGGCCTTATCGCGAGAATTTAACCCTAGTTTTTATTCACTAACCGACTGGATATCTTTTCATGAACAGTCCCGGGAAATTCTGGCAACATTGCTTCAAACTTCCCCGTCAAATATTGCTCATCATAATTCCGCATCAGACATCGTAAACATTGTGGCCAGAGGACTGAGTTTTAAAAAAAATGACAAAGTCGTTTGTTTCCAAGGCGATTATCCCAGCAACATCATGCCCTGGATGGCCGCGGAAAAAGAAATGGGGTTTTCTCTGCAACTCTTGCAGCATTCTCTCCCAGATGTCGATTGGCTTAAAACCCACCTACCAAAACAAACTCGAGTTCTCTGCATTGGTCATGTCCAATTTGATACGGGAAAAAAAATTGATATTTTAGAAATGGGAAAATTTTTAAAAGAGCGTGATATTTTCTTCGTGGTTGATTCCACTCAATCCTTCGGCGGCCTGCAAATTCTTCCGAGCGAATTAGAAGTCATCGATGTTTTGGCCTGCGCCTGCTACAAGTGGCTGCTTGGCCCTTATGGTCACGCGTTTGGCCATTTTTCAGATTCGGCCCTGGAGTCAGTACACCACAAACAAGGTAATTGGATTTCTAGCAAAATAGTCCAGGACCCCTATAATTTGTGTGCCTACACACTTGAAACTTTGCCTGGCGCTAGAAAATACGATCGCGGTCAAACTCCCAATATGTTGGGACAAGCAGCACTTTTAGGGGGGCTGGATTTAATCCGCGAAATAGGTCTCTCAGTTATTGAAAAACATAATCAATCTCTCGTGGCCTATTTTCTGGAAAATTTCCCGCGGAAACATTTTGAGGTCACGACCCCCTTGCATGCCATCAGCAATATTGTGGCATTACGCTCGCTAACACGAGACCTTCAAGAAGTTGCAAATGATCTAAAAAAAGAAAAGATCGATGTGAGTATTCGGCAATCTCATCTGAGACTTTCTTTTCATCTTTTTAATACGGTTGAGCAGGTTAGGACGATGATTAGAGTTTTAGAACCATAGGCCCAAACTTTTTCTTAAGATACTTTTTTCTTATGACTAAACATCGTCACTTTCTGTGGTCCCTTTGGTTTCTTGGGTCGAGTCATGGCCGCTGCAATATGCTCTATAGGTAGCTTGCTGTGAGGAATTGATGGATCAAATTTTTGATCAATGGAAAGATCAGTGATTTGTTTCGGCAAATGATCTTTTAACTGACCGATAAATTTATCGAATATATCGGGATCTATTTTTTTTCCGCGAGTTTTATACATAATGTCGATCGCCTTAGAGATAGGTACTGACTCGCTATAGGACCTCTTCGTTGTAATTGCATCGAAAAAGTCAGCGATCGTACAAATTCGGGCCATTTCACTAATCTGCTCTTTTGCTAATCCACTGGGGTAGCCTCCCCCGCCATAGTTTTCGTGATGTTCATGAATCACCCTAGTGATCGTATTGAGGTCAATTCCCGGAGGAACTTCTACGGCACCATCTAGCAACAGCTCTAATCCATAATCCGGATGTTTTTTGATCTCAGCATATTGCTCATCAGAGAGTTTTCCTGGGTAATTCAAAATATGAGTAGGCACTTTCATTTTGCCTAAATCGTGGAGCAACCCTCCAAGCCCGGCATGAACTTGCTGACTTCGATTGGCCTGAGGATTGACCGCCTTGAGGATCATAATGCAGTACATGGAGACGTTTATAGAGTGATCATAGGTGTAGAAATCATGGTAGCTCAAATTTCCAATCAGATTTCTTAGTGAATCGATATCTTGTTCTTGCAAGATATCAACCATCGATTCGACGCTTTCTCGGCAACCCTCAATGGCCTCTGAGAGAAACTCAGTACTAAGTTCTTGGCCCTCATCAAAGATCCGGTGCAGGTAGGCAATGGCAGAGTCTTTAATAACCGTCGCTTTTTGCTCGGTACTAAATCTCGGATCCTGAGTGAGGCTTTTAAAATAAATTTGTCTTTGAGACTCTGGAACATAGAGTTGCTGATATTTTCGCTTGAAACTCTCTAAGTCCTGCTTAGTGAGGATATCGCCGCTGGGATAAATCCGAACATATTTTTCCCGGTCTTTAAGAACAGAGCTATTAATAAAGAGATCGTAGGGAAGCTGTTCATCAGTAATGACAAGCCCAATATTAATCGAAAAATAGCTGCCACTATCATTGGCGTTCATAATAGAATCATACCTTATTTTTTTTTCGGATTTTTTGGCGACAGAAATAAATCCTCAATAAAAACTATCGAAGCCGAATCGGAGCTGTGTCTTCTTTTTCTAACGGGAGTGCATCCCAATCGACATAATCGCGCAAACGCTCTCCTGCCTTGGGCGAAATTGTTTTGAGGTACTTCTTCTCTTCGTCTGTAAGAGGTAAATAGCCCCGTTGATAATTCCATCCATAGGCCCATTTAAAATCAGTGTCAAAAATAGGTCTACCGCCGGTCTCAACTCCCCAACGCATAACCTGCGCCGTTCCACTCCCGTATTTTTCTTCCACACATAATTGAAGTTTTTCATCGGCCATTTTTTTTTCTTTACGAGTGCCTCCCTTCCAATAGGCAAGGTCGTGTACGACGCAACAAGAAAGCCACAGATCACTGTCTTTTTTGGTGCCCTCAGGCCAAAAAGAGCAGGCATCTGAACGGAAGGGTTGAACTTGCTCAGAAAGCGGCCGTTGTAGATGCTTAGCAATTTGAGAACGTGTAGTCGGAAGAGAGGAGCAGCCGTATAAAAGCATGAAAACAAAAAATTGCGCTTTAATTAAGGCCCCAATGCGTAAAGGGATGCAGGCAAAAGCTTTCATGAACTGATTTCCTCTCAAACCCAATATATTTCTCGTTGAATTCATAGTTTTGCAAACCATCCATCCAGAGTTGAAACGCATCATTGAGCCCAATCTTGTTATGATGATAAAAAGTTCGAAGAGATTCTAAAACAATATGTCCATCTACAAACCAAAGAGAGGGTGGCAGGTTTTCATTGGTCATGAATTGAGGATTATAGGGAATCTGAATAGCAGAAAAATTCCGGTAGTAATCCACAAACGATTTTTGATAGATCAGCGATGCAAAGGAGATGATAAGACTCATTTGGGACGGAGTCCAAAGAGATCGATGAAAGTCGCTTTGGAAATCCACCGAAACGGCGCGGACATTAAAAATATATTTGAAAAGCTTTCCAAGGTTTTGATTAATGATTCCAGAAATAAGTTTCTTTTTTTGAGAAAAAATTTTGACTGTTCTCATAAGAGGCATAGGTGTGGTTTGAAAAGAACTTAAAAGAGATGAATAGAAGTTTTGCTCTGTGAGACGAGGTTCCGTTTTTACTAAGACCTTGTTCAAAGCAATCAACAACCGAATTTTTGTTTGCAGTATCCGAAATTTTCGAATTGAACTTAGGGTATCAAAAGCATCGATTTCATTTTCAAAAACGCGAAAAGCTTTTACAAAGAGCTCCGTTAGCCATAAATGCTGCATGAGAAAATCGCTAGCCCGTTTGTTCTGAAAAGAATAAAGAGCGGAGATCCACTGATAGCGCGTTTTTTGAAATTGGGAAAATGCGGTTTCGTTTTTTAAATCATTGTAACCAGAAAATAGAGTTTCAAAGGAGATCAAATGACCTTGTTCAATCTGCTCCAGGCCCTTGAGAAAGAGAAAGGCAGAAAAGGTGTCATAGGAATTTGAAGGGTTAAGGAGCCGCAAAATTCTTTGAATCTGTAAGGAATATCTTTTTTTAGCAACAGGACTGATAGACTGAGATTTTAGCTCGGAGAAGTAGTATTCAGGTATTTTTTCTTGATGGATATCGCTGGCCCAGCATTGAGATTTCAATCCAGCGATACCAAGAGTTATTTGAAGAAAAAAAGCTAATTTGATCAGCACTTCTTTCTAGAATGGAATATCATCAGCGGCAAAATTAGATTCTGGAGCAACATTATAGCCCTGAGACTGCTTTTGGTCTCCAGAAGAATCCTGGCGATTGTTTGATTGAGAATAATCTCCGTTGGCCGAAGCACCGCCACCTAAAAAGCGAACAGACAAGGCCTGGACTTCTGTGGTGTAGCGCTTTTGACCTTCTTTATCGTCCCAACTTCGAGTCTGCAGTTTCCCTTCTATGTAGGCCTCACGACCCTTTGATAAATATTGGCCACAAGTTTCTGCTTGCTTTCCCCAAACAACGATTCGGTGCCATTCGGTTCGCTCTTGCTTTTGACCACTTTTATCAATCCAGTTTTCATTGGTTGCTAAACTAAAATTGCATACAGAAGATCCAGACGGAGTCTGTTTTACTTCGGGATCTTGCCCTAAACGCCCAATTAAAATGACTTTGTTGACACTCATAGATTCTCCTTATCTCTAGAACGGTTTTTATCCACCACACTATGCGGGGGAAGCATTCTTTGACAACGGAGCTATGTATTCAAATTTGCAGACGGCGTAGGTTCTGGGGGGACAAGAGTTTCAGGTGATGGGATGCCAACTTGTTTGGCCTCCCAAAAGGCCTCGACTCTGCGCTTAGCAAGGGCCCGGTCTCTTTTGTACCATGTAGCATCAAAACCACAATGGGGGCAGCTGACTTGTGAACGAAACCTTAATCTCTGGGTGCCTTCAAATAATATCCAAATAGGAAAAAAGATGAATAAGGTTTTAAACTGGGCCCACGAGAAAAAAGCAAACGTGAGCATGGTTGTCAGGGCAACAATCTGGGCAAAGTTCAGAGGCGAGAGCTGCTTTTTGATTGAAATTAAGCGGGCCTGACGACACAGCGGGCAAAAAAATTTTCCTGAATCCTTGAAAACCATTCCTCTAGTCTATCTCATCCTTTCAGAAAAATATTACAGGCGGCAGGAAGGACCGCTGGGTCTCCCTCGAAACCCAGGGTAAGAAAAGAACAAAAAGAATTTTAGAGACTGGTTGGAGAAGGGTCCGCCGAAATACAGCTTACGTGCCGCGTATCCAGTCTCGGCAAAAAGGACACACTTACCCTTCCTTCAAACGGCGTACCAACATGCTAAAATAGAAAAGTGACCTCTTTCTAACAAGATGCACAACTTACGGAGGATCCCCCAGTGTCGTTATGGCCTAAAATCTGGTCGTCACCAATCAATATGGCCCCATCCCAAAAAGGGTTTCAGAAAGGACAAATCTCGATCCTTTTTATTTTCTCTCTTCTCATCTCATTTACGGTATTGGCCTTCGTCGTCAATATCGGACTTTATGTCAAAGCTAAAATTAACTTACAAAACGCGGTCGACGCAGCAGCTTGGTCCGGGGCCGCAGTTCAGGCCCGGCAGCTCAGCAGCATCGGCTACCTCAATTGGGAAATGCGCAACACTTATAAAGAATGGATGTTTAAATATTATGTCCTGGGTAATCTTTCCGCCCCTAAAGTTAAAACTCTTGCGCCGTCCTCATCTTCTGGCCAGGGCGTCGACTTTAGGATGGAAGACAGAAATCCAAGTGGAAATTCACAACAAAGTTTTCTCAACGATCGCTATAATGTTCCCTCAATTTGTATTGATTTTGCTCGAACCGCCCAGTTGTGCCGGATGGCCGAAATTCCAGGACTCCCTCAATTTAATAGTACTTCTATCACCCAAATTGATTATGTTTCAGATGAATTTAGTAAGGCCATCAATGAACTCAAGGGTGAAGACTGCGTAAAACGAAGTGAGCTCAATTATTTTGTCGCAAGAGCTTGGGCCTTCGGTATTGATTCAGGTCCGGGGGCCTCGGCATCTGCTTCCGCTAAAGAAAGAGCGGCCAAAATTGCCACTGATAGGCCAGGCGCTTGGCCAACTGCTGTTGAATTAGCAATGCGAGTCCGAGGTCTGGAACATATTATCAATACCGAACCTTTTGCGGGAGGCGTTTGCGGCAGGCCTGGCTCGAGCTCAATCAATTGCTCGCGAGATATTGGAAGTCTTGTTGGCGCCCAGGCGCCACATTTCGAGCGCACGATTAAGGCCTTTTATTCCGCGTATCGCAATCTGGGAAACAACGTCGATTCAGAAATGAAAAACTCCTTTACTCTTACTGAGCTCGCACCTCGCAATGCAAATTTTCCAGTAAAATACGGTCTTAGTCGCTATCTCACTCCTGATTCCGCAACTGGAGTCCGGGACAAACCCTACATCGATTTAAAATTAGCGCTTTTAAATCTGGTGACTTTTTACACGCATTTTTCACCCGGCACGGGAAACTCAGGTGGTACTCGGGAGAATGCCGCTTGCCAAGCGACAAAAACGGCACTTCCTGTACCGGGCTATCCGTTTGGATTTGATAAAAATCCTAATGTTTTGACTTACTATGCGGTTAAAGGCGAAGCCGAATTTGTGGGATTATTTAATCCCTTTCAAAATGCCACGACAAAACTCACGGCCTATGCGGCGGCCAAACCTTATGGTGGTCGGATTGGGCCCAAACTCTTTGACACTCTTTCTCACGAAAGTTTGGTCTATCCCCGCTCCGATGGAGTTCGGAGAAGATCTTATCCCTATCTCATGGGAGTTGAAGTTCCCAACGCCGGACCCAACGGAAATGTAGCTTTCGAAAAGGGAATGCTCGTTCCATCAGCTTCTGATTTTTGGCTTACCTCTACTGGTGGGGCCCCGGTTGGGGGTTGGCAACCGAGCCAGTCCATCAAATATGCAATTCCGAATATGATTTATGATTTAGGAACTCCGGGATCGATGGATGTCCATACTGGCGCTACGTCTGTTTATACTATAGTCGATGCTAGCGCCGCTCCCACATCTCCAGCATCTCACGCGACGGCAGGACTTTTTAGTATCGAGCAGTATCGAAGCTTTGCGGAAAACCTAAACTCTGGACAAGGTCCGACCTCCTATACCCCAACCGATTTAGCTGAAGCATTGCGGAAAGTTCGCGCCCCTACTCGCTACGATGCCATTAATTACTTAGTCCCACTTCCTTCGGGCGGTGATGATTATAATTTTTATGGTCAGGTTCAAGGACCAAGGGTCGGGAGAGACTTTGATCAGTTTCGAATATTTGCTCCACTTTTCGGCACATCTGGGGGAGCGGGTCGCTATCTGTATTCTGGAGGGGCAGAAATTCGCCGAATCCTTGGGGAGTTTATGTTGAGTCTGAAGCCTTCTCTAGATACTTATCTGGGCGCCTTAAGAGACAATGCTGAAAGAATCCAAAATCAAGGGAATTCGGTCATGGATTTAAGAGTGGCCGCGAGCAAAATATATGACGGTGATGCCTCCTTAGGGGGCCTAAGCTGCAGTTCGTTGGCCGGAAATTTTTATTATTTCATGCTCGGGGATCAAAGCGGCGTATCTCCGGGAGGTGACTGTCAAACTCCTCTTTTAGAAGAAATGGAAAGCTATCTTTCAAGGCTTTCTAGCGACCCTGTCAAGGCCGGTTTTCACGTCTCACAATACAGGGAGAGCGAACTCTATGATCCCCAGGAGTTTATGACGGCCTATGCACCTGGCGAATATCAAGGGGCCATTGAGGGTGGAGGACCAAAGGACGGAGTCGTAGTTCACCCGTTCTTATCATCAGAACAAAATATGCAACGCAATTTTTATTCTACAAAGTTTGTCGACCTAAAGTCCCTGGTCCAGGGAGGGCGATTTGATATTCGGGTCAATGGAGAAGGACCTATTTATTCTGAGGGTTCAAATTCGAGACTCAACATCGATCAGAGCAGCTTTTTGAATCCACTTCAGACAGGCAGTGGGAATAGCGCCTTAAACCGGATTCGCCATTAGCGAGTCTTTTTAGTCCATAAATGTTTAAGAATTTTCAATGAATCTCTTGAAATGATTTTACTCTCGGCCCTATAATAACCAAGAATTCGCAAACTTAATCAAAGGATCAATGATGGTCGCAAGAAAGAAAAAAACCAAAAAGAAAGTGGCCAAGAAGAAGGCCACCAAAAAAGCGGCTAAGAAGGCCACTAAGAAAAAGGTTGCTAAAAAAGCGACCAAGAAAACAACCAAGAAGACGGCCAAGAAAAAAGTTACAAAAAAGAAAGCTGCAAAGAAAAAGACGACAAAGAAAGTAACTAAAAAAGCGGCCAAAAAGAAAAAGGCGACTAAGAAAAAAGTTGCTAAAAAAGCGACCAAGAAGACCACCAAGAAAAAAGTGGCAAAAAAAGCAAAGAAGAAAGCGACTAAGAAAAAGGTCGCAAAAAAAACAACAAAAAAAACAACGAAGAAAAAAGCAGCGAGCAAGCAAACTTCGATTCCGGCAGTAGATGAGGCAAGCTCAATTACTACGAATCCATTTTTGAATCCTCTCGTTCCCAAAGCAACCGAGGCCCCATTAGAGGATGAACTCTTGATTTCGGAAGAACAGGAAAAAGCTCTGGAGAATTCGGGGTTATCTACTGGGAATGATTCAGACGGACCTTCGGGGAAACTCTCCGATGAATATAACCCAGATGATGAGTCTGAAGACGATCAAGAACAAAAATTTGGCTATGGCTGGGGATACGATGACTCTTTCGACAAGCCAGGAGAGGAGTCCGGGAAGAAGGCCAAAAAAACTGCTTACGTAGATGAAGATGAAGAGTATGCTAAAGGAACTTCTATCAATACTGATAAGGACTTATGAAACTCGAACTTTATTATTTTCCATCTTGCCCCTACTGCCAATTGGTATTGGGGGCGATGGACGATCTTAAAATAAAAGATAAGATCGAGCTCAAAGATATTCAAAAGAATAACTTCTACCGTGAGTTTTTAATTGAAAAAACGGGACGAAAAACCGTGCCATGTCTTTTCATTGACGATACCCCCATGCACGAGTCTCAAGATATCGTAAATTGGTTGCACGATAATCGCTCTGAGATGAGTTAATGGAAATTAGAGATCCTGTTCACGGATCAATTCCTATCTCACCTTACGAAGTTCCTATTTTAGAGGCCCCATTCTTTCAGAGATTAAGAGGAATAAAGCAGCTGGGGTTATCTGAATTCGCGTTCCCGGGGGCAACCCATACCCGATATCTTCACTCAATCGGGGTCATGTGTGTAGCGACAACGGCCTTTGATAAAATTTTTGCGGCACTTCCTGCGGGAAATGAAAAAATACGAATCCGGCAAAATCTCAGAATGGCGGCCCTTCTCCATGATATTGGACATGCGCCTTTGAGTCATTCCACCGAATCAGTCATGCCGATGCTCAAAAAGCTAAATCTTCCTGCGGCCTATTTTCAAGGCGATCGGCAGGCCAATCATGAAGATTATACTCTCAAGGCAATCTTAGATAGCTCGTTTACGCCCAGTTTTCGCCAAAACGAAGACGCCACTGGTTCGTCGCCAAAACATATTGCACAACTCATTTCGGGAAACTGCTTGGATCCAGATTCTTTTACTGTGGAAGGCATCAATTATTTCCCTATCCTCCATCAGCTCATTTCTGGGGAACTTGATTGCGACAGAATGGATTACCTTTTACGAGACAGCTATTTTTGCGGCGTCTCTTATGGAAAGTTTGACTTAGACTGGTTGATAGACAATTTAGTCCCGAGCATCGCCAATGACAAGGCCTTCCTTGCTATATCAGAGCGGGCCCTGGCCACATTTGATGATTTTCTCTTGAGCCGATTTCATATGTTTTTGATGATTTACTTTCACTATCGAGCGGTCTGTTTGGAAAAAATGCTGGAACACTATTTCCAAGAATCTGGAGAATACCATATTCCTGACAGTATCGAAGAATACCGAAAACATGATGACCATTTTCTGCTGAAGGTTTTGCGTAAAAGTGAAAACCGCTGGGCCAAAAAGGTTATCAGCAATCAGATTCCCAATAAAGTCTTCGAGACATTCGGGCAACGCAATAAAAACAAATTAACTCAGCTCATAAAGTTTCTTGAACATGAAAAGATTGAATACTTGCATTGCAGCTCTTTAGGCAGGCTTTCGAAATACTATGCTCAAGATGAGCAAATAGGCCCTCGTTTCCCACTTAAAGTAGCCCCTCAGGAGTTTTCGCAGACTTCACCGATTCAGGCCCCCCTAGATATCCACGAGGCCACTGATTTATTTTCTAAATACAGTATCTCCCACGAGGTCAACAGAATTCATGCAGAACTCACGCCCCTCACCCCCTCCCAGATGGCGGAGATTACTGCTATTATTTCTTAAAATGAGTCAATCGTTGTGAGTAAAATTTTTTTCTACCTAGTTGTGGCACTCGCTTACATTACGATCATGAAATTTTTTTCTCATGGCGAATATAATGTTGAGTATATTAAAGATAATCATGAGCTTTCCCGTCGCTTCAATAGTGCACCAGTTTCCGTCATCCTGGTGAATGCTCAATCTATTGGACTAGTCGTAAAAACCTATTTCCATAAATATAAGGCCGTCTACCCCAATCAGCGTCCTCGGTTTTTAATTGTCCGAGTTTCATCTCAGTATTTCGAAAAACAAAAAGACTATATTGGATTATCAGTTTTGCGCCGAAAAAATAATCATCTCCCCTTTTCTTTTGTCCCTCTTCCCCCCGGAGCACTTTTTGTCGGTGACCCCTCTTATGGCAGATGGCAAGGTTCGCGAAAAAACAGAGTTTGGTATTTTAACCGTTTTCAACTCCGGCTAGAGCAACAACTGGGAATCTATGGTTATCAGCATACTTTTCAATTTTTTGATGAGGCCAAAAGAGCAGAGACTCAAGGGATCCCGTTTTTTGGAGTTTACCGAGAATTTGGAACAAAGGGTGACTACACGAAGAAGGCCTATCCAAAATACTACCAGAGTAAAAATAGCGTTCGTGCGGGTTTAAAAGATTTGTTTCAACATTATTTTTCAGAAAATTTTAGATTCTAGGGCGGATTATGAATGAGATTGTAGATAAAATTTTTATTCGGTTTTTATTCGCGGCCTTTATCTGCTGCCTTCTCTTTCTCTATAAATACGCTCACTTCATCCTTTATCCATCTCTGAAAAGACAACTCTTTAAGAAAAAATTCTACCCTGCTGAAAATGCAGCAGATACTCTTCATCTATTCGCGCGACTCATTGGTGTGGGAATTTTTCTTTCAGGATTAACTATCAATGAATCGGAAAGCCTGCTGCTGACAGGGGTCAATTTTCTACTTTGGGGCACGCTGGGTTTTGGATTTTATTTGTTAGCGCTCTACACCATGGACAGCATTATTTTCTACAAAGTGACGTACGAAGACGAAATTTTGAAAAGAAAGAACATGGCCTATGCCATTATTGCCTTCACCCACGCCCTTTGCTTGGCCTTTTTATTACGAAAGGTCTTACTAATCGCGTCCAGCAATATGGAAAAAACTGTCATTTTGTGGCTCACGAGTTTAGTCCTCTTAGGCGCCCTCATTAAGCTCCATCGTTTTATATCCCGTTTTCCATTTCAAACCTATTTAGTTCATGAAAATATGGGTCTCGCCTTTAGCTATAGCGGCCTATTACTGGGCATCACCACCGTTATCCTAACTGCTCTAGACCAAGAGATTGCAAGAATTGAATTCTTTTGCGCCCATATTGTGGCGCAAATTCTTCTCAGCACTCTTTTGTTTCCTTTTTTTCGTTGGGGTATAGGGGCAGTATTTCGTCTAGTGCCGGCGGAAGAAAACCATAACATGCACAGTAAAGGTTATGATCTGGCGATGGGACTCTACGAGGGTGGGCTTTTTGTGGTCACGTGTTTGTGTATCTCCCTTGCTGTAGGGCATATCGAGTTTGGAAGTATTTACCCGCTCTTCTAAGAAACCGACCAAGTCTGTTATTCTGAAACAAGCGATGATGACTCCAAGGAGGGAGATATGTCTTCAGAATTATCGGTATTGGAAAAACTTCAGCAAAAAATAATTCAACTTCAAACGGTCGTGGGGCATCTTCAAGACCATCTCGATCGATTTGAAGATCCCGAATCCAATCTTCTTTTCAGTCGTCCTTTTCACAATCTCTCAGCAAGAAATTTTCAAAAAATCTTGAGAAATCCAAAACTTAAGTTCCAGATGCTTGATGTCTCAGAAAAAGGTGCGAGCTCCGAATTTTTTGATGGCAATCCTAAAAAGATTGCCCTTGAAGAATTGGAAGAACGATGGACGGATATTGACCCTACTCTTCCAGTTGTTGTTTTTTGCAAATGGGGAGACCGATCTTTAGAGGCCTGCGAACTTCTATCGAAGAAAGGTCTCATCAACGTCAATAACTTAAGAGGTGGTTACACTCGCTGCCGAGAGTTACTGCTTCAATAACTCCGGACCAATCACTGTTTCCAGTCGACCAAGCGAAAACAGCAAGCGCTCAATTTCAACCGAACCTAATAAAGACTGTAACTTATCATTTAGCGCCTGGTCGCACTGTTTCAGGGCGACTAAAAAGCGTTTTCCATATTCGGTTAAAAAAATCGCGCCCACTCGCTTATCGTGAACTCCCGTTTTTTTTTCGATATATCCTCTCGTCGTAAGTTCGGAAATATGGCTCGTCATGGTTTGTTTTCTAAGGCGACAATGGGCGCCGATTTCTTTTATGGAGCTTCCCTCGTTGAGATCTAAAAAATTGAGAATTTCAAAAAAGCTTGGTCTGAGGTCTAGGAAACCAAGTTGGTGAAGTTCATGAATACGCCCTGATTCCAAAATCTTTTGGTTACTTTTTAAGAGGTGACAAATTTGCGAAAACTCACTCATTCTTTTGAAGTACCAATCCAGTACTTATTAGTAAACCATCTCCTGCTCAAGTAAGTAGATTTGATAGAGGACATGCTCCGGCAGTCTATTTAAGGCCTCGTTTCCTTGGTCCTTAGAAAGACTCGTTGATGCCCCTGGGTCGCTGTAAATATCTGAAAAGTCGTGCCGAAACGGCCTGCGATAATCCCCGTACCACAGCCCCAGAGAAACATGCTTTTCAATATTGGCCCCATCCGTTTGAGCGAAAACTAAATTGGTACTCGTCAAAATTATAAACAGAAAAAAAGATTTTAATGGCACCCAGACCGTCCTCAATAGTTTTTATCGAGATTTCAAGCAATCTCTATCAAGAATAGAGCAACTTTGATGCCAAGGGTTTTTGCTTTCTAAATTTAACGGGTCAGCGGTGCTGTGAATCTGATATTAAATCTGGGCTCCGCGTTTTTTATATGTCTCGCATTTTCGGTGCCCTGAATTTCTGTAATTTTTTTATCAACTGGTACATAAGGACCTGTTAGATCAGGACCTTCGAATCCAAACGAAAGTGTAGTGCCACGGTGATAGTAAAAATTCAGCGCAATTTTACTTTGAATCTCATCAGGACCTATTCTGTTTTGCCGCGTTCCAATTCCGAAGTCGAGGGATACGCCAGAGGCCCCTGGGGCCAAGTGTCGGAAAAAAATTGTTCCATCGAGATTGGATTGAAACGAGGTCAGATTCTCATTGAGATAGGCGAGAACACCCACGCTTCCGCTCACTTTAAAATGACAAGATTCTGAAATCTTCCCGGCCTTTTGCAAACCGATGAGGGTATCTACGTATAGGAGAATTCGGTTTTCTAGCTTTATTGGCGCTTGTTGATACTGATGCTCCCCCACAAGTGTATGAAAATGTTTCTGAGTGATTCGTGCTAGGTTTTGTCCTTCCCCTTTTCGAAATAGAACTCCTGGGCGTACGGCCACAAAGCCGAGACCATTTAAAAAGGTATCTTCAATACTTGCCCAAACCCTGCTATAGAGCACTTGTGCGGTGAGGACGTGGTTTTTCTTCCAAGGCTCTAATTCACTAAACAAATTTTTCCGTTGCTCAACAGCTTTACCGAGTTTTTTATCGAGCTCGACTGCTTTCGTATAAAGCGGATCTTTTTTTCCTCGCTTTTTTATTGCTTTAAAGGCCTTGCGATACGAGATCACTTGACTCGATTGGAGATCCTGCGCCACCTCAGTTATAAACATCTCTTCTGGAATCGTTTGATTATTTTCCTCGAAAAAAGTGTCAAATTCTTTTTGATCGAAAAACTCCCTGATGACGAGCCCACCAGACCAAAGTTGAGTCACTTTGTTGAATTGGGCATCAGAATCTACGAGGCTTTTTTGCTCATCTTGAATCGCGTTTATTTGCTGCTCAAGTTCGTGCATTTTAGGATCAATGTGCACGGGGTAAAGATCAATGCCCGACTCCATCCCGACACCGATGACTAGGGAGTTCCGTTTTTTGAGAGGCCTAAGACCTCCAATCTCAAAACCCATACTATGGGTTCCTTGCCCCATGTCATCAGGATTGTTTTTGTCACGATCGAGAGAATAGAATTGTCTCCGAAGAAGCTTAGGCGAATTATCATTACGTATATAGCCCGAAAAATAAGGGGCAACCGGGTCTAATATCGGATTTCTAAGTAGACCAGTGGTTTGTGGATTCTTTGAAACAAGACCGGATGAAACTTGTGCCCTTTGAAGGTCGGAATTGAGATTTAATATGGCACGTTTGAAAGATTCCTCAGTAGGAAAATGAGATTCGAAAATAATTCTATCTTCGGGTACTGCGCTACAAATTAAAGCTATTGTATTCCCATCAGAATCTGGGCAGGGTTCTGCTAGGGTGATCGTCCAAGGAAATAGGACCAGAATTCCTAAAAAATAGGGGCAGGCCAAACGTTTCATCTCTTACGTTATCGGCTTAAGTTCGTGTAAACTTGAGCGAAATAGGAAGACTCATGGATTATAAATTCGGCAATATAGAAAAAAAATGGCAAAATTTTTGGGATAAAAATCAGACCTTTAGGGCCGACAACCAATCGGACAAACCTAAATACTACGCACTTGATATGTTCCCCTATCCTTCTGGGGCAGGTCTCCACGTCGGTCATCCCTTGGGCTATACAGCGACAGACATTGTTTCTCGCTTCAAAAGAATGCGCGGATTTAATGTCCTTCATCCCATGGGTTGGGATAGCTTCGGTCTCCCTGCTGAAAACCACGCCATTAAAACAGGAGAGCATCCAGAAAAGATCACAGAAAAAAATATTGCGACATTTAAACGGCAACTCAAAAACTTAGGCCTGAGTTATGACTGGGAAAGAGAGATCGCGACTTCAAGACCCGATTATTACCGGTGGACTCAGTGGATTTTTCTTCAACTCTATAAAAAAGGCCTGGCCTATGAGGCCGAGACGCCCGTCAATTGGTGTCCCGAATTGAAAACTGTTTTGGCCAATGAAGAAGTGATTGATGGAAAATCTGAGATTGGAGGCCATCCTGTTGTCAGACGTCCAATGAAACAATGGATGCTAAAAATCACAGAATACGCCGAACGTCTTCTCAGTGATTTGGAAGAGTTGGACTGGTCGGAATCCATTAAAGAAATGCAGCGACAATGGATAGGAAAAAGCGTTGGCGCTCAACTTGGTTTTCAAACTGAAAAGCATGACGAAGTGATCGAGGTGTTCACAACAAGACCGGATACTCTTTTTGGGGCGACTTATGTGGTTCTTGCTCCAGAACATTCCTTGGTTGAAAAACTCACTGAAAAAAATTGCCGTAAAGAAGTCCAGTCCTATCAAGAACAAGCTGCAAGAAAGTCAGATCTCGAACGCACTGAACTTTCTAAAGAAAAAAGTGGTGTCTTTTTAGGTTCGTATGCGGTCAATCCTGTAAATCAAGAAAAAGTACCGATATGGATCTCAGATTATATCCTCGCAAGTTATGGAACCGGGGCCATTATGGCCGTTCCCGCTCATGACCAAAGAGACTTTGAGTTTGCAACCAAATTTAAACTCCCAGTTTTAGAAGTCATCAAAGGCGGTAATACTGACGAAGAGGCCTGGGAGGGAGACGGAGAGCTCGTCAATTCTGATTTTCTCAATGGCCTAAAAAAAGACAAAGCAATTGCAGCAATGATTGCTTTTCTTGAAGAAAATAAAATTGGCAAAAGAAAAACGAATTATAAACTCCGCGACTGGCTTTTTTCTCGCCAGCGCTATTGGGGCGAACCATTTCCAATCCTAAAATTCGATGATGGCTCGGTTCGCTGCCTAGAACCCGAAGAGCTTCCAGTCTTGTTGCCACAAGTTGATCGATATGAACCTTCTGGTAGCGGTGAATCCCCCTTGGCAACAATTGAGTCTTGGCTTCATATCGAAGACCCAAAGACTGGAAAAAAGGCAAGACGAGAAACCAATACGATGCCTCAATGGGCCGGGAGCTGTTGGTATTACTTACGTTTTTTAGATCCCACCAATACAACTGCGCCGTTTGATTCCAAGAAAGAAAATTATTGGATGCCCGTAGACCTTTACATCGGCGGAGCAGAACATGCCGTTTTGCATCTTCTTTACGCTCGCTTTTGGCACAAAGTCCTTTTTGATTTGGGAATTGTCTCTACGAAAGAGCCCTTTAAGAAATTGGTGAATCAGGGAATGCTCTTGGGAGAAGACGGCGAAAAGATGTCTAAGTCTCGCGGCAATGTGATTAACCCCGACGATGTTATTAAACAGTACGGCGCGGACTCTTTGCGAATCTATGAAATGTTCATGGGCCCTCTAGAAAAAACAAAGCCATGGTCCACTCAAGGATTGAAAGGTGTCTTTAATTTTTTGAGTAAGGCCTACCGAATTTTTTTCAATTCTGCTCTCTGGGAGACACAAGACCCAGAGTCTCCAGAGACCTTAAAGCTCCTCAATCAGACAGTTAAAAAAATAACTGAAGATATTGATAAACTAAAATTTAATACCGCTGTTTCACAGTTGATGATTTTTACCAATCACTGTCAGAAACAAAAGTCTTTGCGTAAAGATACTGTCGAAACATTGAGTCTTCTTATCGCACCATTTGCCCCTCACTTTGCCGAAGAGCTCTGGGAAACCCTAGGGCACTCTTCTTCTATTGCTTATGCTGACTGGCCTGAATTTGATGAAGATCTTGTCCAAGAAGATTTTATCGTTTTGGGTGTGCAGATTAATGGCAAAACTCGCGGAACCGTTGAAGTTAGCTCGGAAGCAGTTAAAGAAGACGTGTTAAAAAAAGTTAAAGAGACCGATTTTTTTATACGCTACTCAAAGGATAAAACGTTAGTGAAGGAAATTTATGTTCCAGGACGGATTTGTAATCTTATTCTGAAATAGGAAATTTAAAAAATTTTAGCATAAACCATCAGCGATGTTTCTGTGAGTAAGAACTTGGCATCTTTAGGAGACTTGTAGACAAATACTTGTCAGGTGTTGAAAAGCTGACGGGTGAAACCGAGGTGCTTTAATCTTCCGGGCGATTATCATCGACCTTATACGAATTCACGCTATCGGCTGGCAATTACTCTCTACGATTGGCCATAGTTTCTATATAATTCAATACCTCGATTAAAGCTCGACCAAAGTCATGAACATTGTCTCCATTGATTATCTGAGGTTCAAAAATTACACCACTGCTAGTCAGGATTTTAATAGAGCAAGAGAGCCATGTATTTTGGGCTCGATATTTACTATCGATTTTGAAAAATAATCCTGCGATAGTAATTCTTTAATTCTTTAATTCTTTTAAAATAGACCCCTTCCCCCGGTAATCCACCCTGTAGTCATTAGAATTGAAAAAGAAGCATTAGATCTACTCAAATCCGTATACAGATTATTGAAATTACGAAAATATCACTGGTAGACACTGACGATTCAAAATCTGCCGCCTTCGGGCGTGTGAGTTAAAGTCTTCCCGGGGCCACCAGCCGCGTTAAAAAGGGTCACCAAGGACAGTTTTAATGAGGCGGGAACACAAAATCAATTCAGCAAGTTTCCTACAGGTTACTCACTCTCCCCAGGGCCAGCTCGTTGCTTGGCCATATGCTTGAAGTCATTCAGCACCGAAAGCCAGATTAGCTTTTCGAGAGCAGAAAGTTCTTTAAAGTTCGTATGACCATCAAATTCTTTAGCGTCGATTAACTCGAGGGATTTCCTAAAGTCGTTAATTTCTTCTTCTCTTTTTTTATTTTTTTTCATCTAACAATATTTGTTGAAGCGCTTTGATATCGTGTAAATCTTTATCGCGCATGGGATTAATATTGAGTTTTAACTCAACTAATTTTTTCTTCGAGAGTACTTTTATAGGCTTTCCATCGAGATCAATTAAGTCAAAATTATCTTTCAAGGCCTCATAACTTAATTCTTTTGACAGAAAAAAATCAACTTGTCGCATAGGAGATTGAGGATCAATGAAGGTAAAGACTAAAGCATTTTTTTCTTCACACATGATCTTAATCTTTTCGGAGTCTAAGAGAACATCTTCATTGACAGGTAATCTAGGTACTAAGCCTAGCTCTTTCATTGCTATTAAAAACTTCTTAACATTCTCTTCTTCCAAGGAAACTGCTGTATCGAGATTCATTGTTAACCTTTCTACTCCCTGAAGAACAACGGCCACTCCACCGGCAATAATATAATCAACGCCTCTTGAATTAAGAACATTAATAATTTCAAGCAGTGTATTCTTTTGGTCTTTCATAGCCTTCATAATATCAAATACCAATATTAAATGGTAGCTACCTAAAATTCAAAATCCGCCGACTTCGGTCGTGGGGGGGTAATCCCCCCATCTTAAAGGGACAAAAAAAGTAGAACATCAAGTTAGTTTACCTGGCCCCACTCACCAAACTTGAATCCAATTGAGAGATTGTGGAAATTCATAAAAAAGAAGGTCTTGCGAATTGCTATTTTTAAGAATTTAATGATCTTAAAACAACGACCATGGAATTTTTTTGAGGATTAAGACATTATCGACCCGAGCTACCTACTTTGCTGAACGACAACTCTCTAATTCTTGGGACCTGAAAACTCAACCGAATTCACTATAGTAAAAAACCGGAAAAAAATTTCTTCAACTTCAAACAAAAATTGGCAGTTGAAGAACTATGCAATGACTCTTAGTTCTTATCCAGAAGAGAAAAGGTGATTATTTTATAAATAAAAATGGGATATCTTTAGGAGACTTGTAGACAAATACCCGTCAGGTATTGAAAAGCTGACGGGTGAAACCGAGGTTCTTTAATCTTCCGGGCGATTATCATCGACCTCATGCGAATTCACACTATCGGCCGGTAATTGTTCCGGACGCTCGAAATAAAATCCATTACGTAAAGAGTCAAGCATGGGCCAGATATTATTCTGGAACAGCTTTTGATTTAGACTGTCTCTTTTAGACATTTGCTCTCTGCGATTAACCATAGTTTCCATATAATTCACTACATCGATTAAAGCTCGATCAAAGTCATGAACATTGTCTCCATCGATCATCCCAGTTTCAACAAGCAGCACACCACTGCTACTCAGAATTTTAATAGAGCAAGAGAGCCTATTAGGTCCACTGGTAATATCTTTAGAGTTAAAAGAGCCATGTATTGTGGGCTCGATATGTATTATCGATTCTGAAAAATAATCCTGCGATAGTAATTCTTTAATTTTTTTAAAATAGACTCCTTCTCTTCTTTCATCTTTGAGATTTCGAATTAAATCTGCAAAGAGCTCCAGAATATTTGGATCAAATTTTTGGTGATAAAAAGCTACATATTCACCTTCCCATGACCAAACATCAGCAAACTTACCATCCTTAAAGACTTGCATTTGATAAGACTCTTTTACTCCCTCAAAAGACCTCATCCGTGACCTTACACCTTGGAGAGATAATTCTTCATCGTTAAGAGGATGCCCAAAAGTCACCATTTCAGAAACTGGATTGATTCTGATTCTATTTATATCAGTTCCAGGTGATTCCCCACTATTTTGAGCAAATATATTCAAACTCAAAAAAATGCCAATGTATGTTAGTGAAAAAAAATTCTTCCTCATTTCTGATTCTCCTTACAAAAAGTATTAGAAACAGATACCACTGAAGCCAGGGCCAAGCGAGAAAGAAAGATTTAGCCTAAAATTACTACATTGCTATGGCTTTGGAATCTTTACTATTCATTTTCTTTTCAATCGAATTTAACAAATCTCTGTATTTATTACTTAATCGATGACTTTGAAGCGCAATTCGTTAGCAGATTGAATCATTTCTGCATTGAGATATTTTCATCTGTCAGTTGTCTTCCTTTGGAATTTTTTTTCATTTAACAGAGGTCTGATAGCGTTTACTTTTTTAATCAATTCATCGTTTCTGCATGATCTGTTGATCCCTTCGACAGACTGGTCACAGCTATCTTTGGGGGAACCAATTTTGATCGGCTTAGCTAATTCTTCATCGACCCCTACGGTTAGGTCATTAACCACATTACTATCATCATATTTTTTTTCTTCTAGTTTTTTTAATAAGGCGTCTGGAATGTATTCTCCCTTAGTTCTACGTTGACCAAGTTTATCCTTTGGAATTTCGATCCCTTGAGAAAATGCTGAAAAACTTGATAGTATCATAATAAAAAAAACGGCCATATTCATTACTTCTCCTAGGATTCTAATCGGGTCTGAAATAGTTTTACTTTAGATTTCGAACCCTCTGAGAATGCGTCACCTAAAAAAGATTTCTTGAATTACTAAATGACGTCGCAATCCCTATACATAATCCAAAAGTTAGTAAGCTCGAACCACCATAGGACATCAACGGAAGTGGAAGGCCCACTATGGGCATGAGACCTGTCACCATCGCCATATTAATAAACGTATGCCAGTAGAAAATGGCCATCAGACCAATAGTTACGATCGAGTTATAGAGACTCAGGACTGATGTTGCGAGCCATATAAAACGGGTGAGCAGCATCACAAAAAGAGCAATGAGGACAAAAGATCCAAAAAAGCCGTGCTCTTCACTGAAAATACTAAAAACAAAGTCAGTGTGATTTTCGGGTAAAAACTGCAAAGATGCTTGGGAAGATTTTTTAAAACCCTTTCCGAAGACTCTGCCAGATCCAATCGCGATTTCAGATTGAATTGCATTGTAGCCCGACCCTTTGGCGTCTTCATACGGATCCAGAAACGTTTTAATTCGTCGTTTCTGATAATCTTTGAGTCCAAAGGAATACATCACTGTTCCGCTTGCTAGACCTATTAGACCGAGTACTAAAATCGATTTCCATTTTAAATTGCGATAAAATGTCATGACCAAGAAAATAAGAATGAGCAACCCTCCGGTTCCTAAGTCCGGCTGAATAATAATAAGCAACGCTGGAATACCTACTATAATGGAAGGAACGAGAAGGTTTTTCAGGTTCAGATCAACATCTGGACGATGTTTGGTGTACCAGCGTCCTAGCGCTAAAACGAGAGTAACTTTCATCAGTTCAGAAGGCTGCAATCGAATGGGTCCAAGTTCAAGCCACCTTTGAGCACCCATCCCTTTTTTACCTAAAACGATGACCAGAACCAAAAGAAAGAGATTAATGCCAAATAATAAATAGGAATAGCGAAACCAAACCTTGGGAGAAACAAAGCTCACAGAGATTGCAATAAAAAGCGCAAATAAAAACCAATAGATTTGCCTGACGGTAAGCGCCGACAACAATTTTTCACCAGAGTCTGAGTGAGTTGCACTATAGAGATTCAGAATGCCGATGAGAAAAATAGCAAGCATTCCAGCGATGAAAGTGTAGTCAAATTTTTTAATCCATTGCTGAATGAATGGGTTCATGTTTCATCCTGAAGTTCGCTTTCCAAAGATTCTTCTTCTTTTTTGGCCTCTTCTGCTCTTTTTTTGGCCGCCAGCCACCGAGAAAATTGTTTCTTTTCGTTTTCTATATTTTCTTCTTTTTCCTGAGGGAAGTATTTACTCATGTATTTTTCAATGACCGCCGCTACAACTGGAACGGCCGCTGAACTTCCACATCCATGCTCGACAACGGCAGCAGCGGCAATTCGTGGTTCATAAAACGGGGCAAACCCAACAAAGAGACCGTGATGCCGGGACTTATAATCTCGCTCCTGGCATTTAGCGTAGATTTTATCAGCGCTGAAACTTCTCACTTGAGAGGTTCCCGTTTTCCCGGCCATTTGCAAACCTTCTCCCCTGCGCCACCAAGCAGTCCCCTGTGGCCGATTAACAACCTTATAGAGACCTTGTCGCACATTTTCCCAAGTGCTTTCCTTAAGATCAATTTGGCGAATTAATTTTGGTGCAAATTCTTGAATAAGCTCACCCTTGTGAGAGATCATTTTTTTAACTGTAAACGGGCGATAAAGGTTTCCTCCGTTTGCAATTGTAGCGTATGCATTAGCAAGCTGAAGAGTTGAGGCCAAGACATACGATTGCCCAATAGCACAGCTTAGGGTTTCGCCAAGCTGCCAAGGGATTCCATTTTTTTTAAGTTTCCATTCCCGAGTGGGAATAAGTCCCGACACTTCACGGGGAAGAGCGATCCCGCTTCTCTGCCCAAATCCAAAAAGCTTGGCATGAAAGGCCAGGTCATCAATATCAAGCTCCGTTGCAACCTTATAGAAAAAAATATTACACGATTGCATGAGAGCATCTTGTATGGAGACTTGCTCTGTCCCCCACCGCTTCCAACTATGGTAAACCTTGCGGCCTAAGCGAAATGTTCCATGACACCGCAAACGAGAAAAAGGTGTGATGACGTCTTTTTCTAATGCTGCAATCGCTGTATAGGGTTTAAACGTAGAGCCAGGGGAATAGTGTTCTTGAATATTTCGATCTCTTAAAGGATTAAACTCATTAGAAACCAAAGACGACCAATATTCCGGGGTAAGGCCTCTACTAAATTGAGAGGGATCAAAGCTTGGCCGAGAAATCATTGCTAGAACTTCACCGGTTCTAATATCAAGAGCTATGACTGCCCCGACTTTTCCTTCTAGTGCCTCAAAGCCCGCTTTTTGCAGATCTCTATCAATCGTTAATTGAAGGTTATGGCCTGCCCGCGACGGACGATCTTTAATGCCTTTGAAGAGATTATCGGTATTAATATATTTTTTTTTCCGACCAAGGGCATCGACCTCAACAAATTCATGGCCATTTATTCCTCTAATTTCTTTGTCGTATTGTTGTTCAATACCGAACTGCCCGATAAAATCTCCCAACCGGTAGTCAGTCCTATCTCGTTTTTTGTATTGCGGAAGTTGCTTTTGAGAAATTTCGGATATGTATCCAAGGAGATGTGCTCCTATTTCACCATCCCGGTATTCGCGACTGATAAATGTGTTGACACTAATCCCTGGGAGCTCAGAGCTTTCTGTTTCGATGAGTGCCACTTCCCTTTGGGAGATATTTTTTTTGATGATGACAGGTCGGTATTTGGCCTGGAAAGAATTTTTCTGAATGATTTTTTTTATTGCGGCAATATTCATCTCTAAAATAGAGCTCAGCTTTTTTAATGTTGTTTCTTGTTTCTGTAAAAACTGAGGAACCAATACAGCATCAAATCGCGGAATATTATCGACTAAAAGTTCTCCACGCCTATCGTAGAACATTCCCCGAGGCGCCCAAACCACTTCTTTCCGAAGCCTATTTTGCACCGAGTACTCATGAAGCTCTTCGCCTTTATAAACTTGCAAATACCAAAGCCGCATCAAGATGATACTAAAAGAAATAAGGATTATATTACCAATGATCGAAGCGCGGCGTTTATGAAATTTGACTAGCTCTTCTTCGCCAAACATTTAAAGCTCAATCCCGTCGCGCTTATCAAGAAATTTCCAAATTTGTGAAAGGTAGGCAAAAAAGAAAGGCGATAATATCCCAAGAATTAAACATTCAGGCAAGAAAAAGGGCACCCGTTCCCAGATGTGCGAGAGGTTACCAATCTTCAAAGAGAAAATAATAGAAGTAATTAAAAACCAAACCACCTGAAATATTAAAACAACAACGACAGTGCTGCCCTTAGAAGAAAATTGTAAAAGCTCTTTCGTATAAGTCACTAAAATCGAAATAATGACTCCCGCAAAAGTGCCGAGGGCCCAACCCTCAATAGAAAAGGAACTATGCAGCCATTGCACTAAAAGAATAAGAAAGGGCAAAAAGACTGAATTGAACTTAAAGGCTAAAAATAAAACAATAAGAATATTAAATGAGAGCCGAAACTCATGAAGACCAAAGCTGGGGAAAAGAGTTGAAGAAAGAATTTCTAAAAACACCTGGGTAAGAAGCGTCAAGCAGACCGCAATAAGCAATTGAGTGAGTTTAAATTCTCCCATTTCAAGGCACCTCCGCATAATCTACAGAAGCTTCATCTTTATAGGGAGAGCTTAAGACAACCACCTCTTCCAGCTTTAGAAAATCGACACTCGGTGTAACTCGAATCATCTGAGTCATTCCATAACTCTCTCGTTCCACTTCGGTAATAGTTCCGATCTTAATACCTTTGGGATAAATATTGCCAAGTCCTGCGGTTAAAACAATATCACCAATTTCTACTGGCTCAGTTCGAATCACATATTTAAGCCGGCTCTTAAAGTTTGAAAGCCCTTCCAAAACTCCAAAGCTACGAGTTCTTCCGACAATACTATCAACCTTAGAGTTTTGGTCCAAAATGGTTAAAATATCAGCGGTATGATGCGAGAGTCGAAAAACATGTCCCACCAATCCATTCACCGTAATGACTGGAGACTTAAGTGAGATTCCATCTTTTTGACCTTTATTAATTCGTAAAACATTAAATTCATTTGAAGAATCCCAACCGACAACCTGGGCCAATACTTTCTCTCTAGGAATTTCTTCTCCAAACTGAAGCAATTTCTTGAGCCGAAGATTTTCTTTTTCTACTTCTTGGAGCTCAAATATTTTTGAGTGTAGTTTATCAACAGTTCTCTTGAGCTCAGTGTTCATTTGGTTTGTGTTGACCAGATAGAAATAGTGGGTGAAGAGTGAACTCAGCTTACTCTTGAGGGAAACAGTACTTTCCTGGATTGGAGCAAAAACCTCCATAACGTAGCGTTGAAAAAAAGGCACCTCTCGGGCCTCGAATGTTTTTGTAGAGATACCGTAAACCGCTAGCCCAATGACAAAAATATTGGCCAACAACCGGGTCCGTGGGCTGCCCATCACCAGATGTTTCAAGCGCTTCTCCTCACTAACTCTCTCTTATAGATTCTGAGAGTAGCGAATAGGCCACGAGATGCCAATTTAGGCCCTTTACGGACAAATTGTGAAACCCTACAATGCAGTGAACAAAAGGATGAACTCATGGAAGAAAAAAGCAAAATGCTCAACTTTAAAAACTTGGGCGGAATGATTTTTTTAGTCATTATTGCTTTCGGCTTTATTGCAGGTGGTTTTCAAAATCAATTTTTTACCTCTATCGGGCATGTGGCCACAGTTGGGGGGGAGGGAATCCCGGCGCGAGACTTTCAAAATGCAGTCCAAGCGCGAGTCAATCAATTTGCATCCTTCATGGGTGGAACTCCTCTTACTCAAGAGCAGATTGAGCAATTTCAAATTCGTCAAAGTGTTTTAAGCTCCCTTATTGATCAGCAGCTTCTTCTCAATCTCGCTAGCGATATTGAACTCGAAGTCTCAACCGAAGAAATTTCTGATGCTATTCGAGAAACAAGCTATTTTCAGACTAAAGACAAAAAATTCAGCGCAGGGCTTTACCGCTCTTTACTCCAACAAAACGGATTGACTCCAAAAGACTACGAGAAAAAGATTGCCGAAGGTCTAAAGGCCCAAAAGCTGCAAGAGATCCTTACCAATCAGCCCCTGCCTAAATCCTATGGTCAAGATCGAAAGCGCTTTAATAATCTCAAAGCTAACGTTTCTTTAGTCAGCATCAAGCGAGACATACTCCAGCAAAACCTTACCGTTTCCAAAGAAGAAGCTTCAAAATTTCAGGCAAATCCTTCCAACGAGAAAGCGATAGAAAATCGCTATGAACAAAACAAGAAACTTTATTTTATTCCCGAAGAAGTCGAGGCCTCACATATCTTGGTGAAAGAAAAAGAAAAAGCGCTAAAATTGAAAGAGTCTCTTAATCCAAAAAACTTTGCCAAAATCGCCGGTCAAAATACAGAGGATCCTTCGGGTAAAAAATCGGGAGGCACATTGGGTAGATTTGGACGAGGAAAAATGGTTCCTGCTTTTGACGAAAAAGTCTTTTCGATGAGCGAAGGTGAGATTTCTGAACCAGTTAAATCGCGCTTTGGTTATCATCTTATTTACTTAAAAAAGAAATTTCCTGCGCGCACCAAATCTTTGGCCGAGGTCAAATCATCTGTCACTGAAGAATTAGTGCGAGAGTCTAAGTCAAAAGAAATCCAAGCAATTATGGATGAAAAAACTGCCCAGTCCCTACAGGCCTTGAAGCAAAACAATGATTCTTTATTTCAAAAAACATTAGAAAAAGAGGGCGTGGAGTTTGTGAAAGATCAAGAAGTTGGGCCATATACAAAACGTGTTGGTCAGATTGAAATCACTCCAGAAGAAGCAATTTTATTAACTCAGAAGCAAAGCAATGAGGTCCTAACCCTAAGAAAGGGAAAAGATATTGTTCTAGCACGGGTAGGACCTTTGAAGGTTGCTGCTGACACAAAGGCACCGGAGCAGAAAAGTGTTCCTGCTGAAAATTATGCGCAGACTTTTCAGCAAGAACTTCAAAAAAATCTCATCGAGATGCTTAAAAAGAAAACAGACGTAGAGATCAATTCTCAATACTTATAAGACTGGATAAATTTCTGTGGCAGACTGGCAACAAAGAATACTGAAAGGGGAAGGGAGTAGCGGTCCCTTCTTCGTCGATGATAACTGTATTGGCTGCGATGCTTGCATAATCGAGGCGTCTCCCTTTTTTTGCATGGATGACGAAAGTGCCCAGGCCTTCATGCAAAAACAACCAATAAAAGACGAAGATTTTGATCGCTGCGACGAGGCCCTTGCGTGCTGTCCAGTGGAGGCCATTGGGCGGCAATAGTCTCTCAGTAAAGGAACAGTAATGGAAAATCCGCAGAGTTAAGTCTTATCTGCTCCGAACCCAGAGTTTGCAGCGTCTCTAGCAAGTCCATGATTGCGAGCATCAGAAGGTGCTTGGATTTTAGGGTCAATCACAATATCTATAACGGCCGCTATTTTTTTCTTTGCAACAAACCGCATGGCCTCTAGCAAATGAGACTCCTTTTCTACTCTTATTCCTACCGCGCCCATTGACTCTGCGAATAAAGAAAAATTTGTTGGTGAAATACTCGCATCCGGTCCTTCTGCTTTAAGCGCCTGAAGTCCTTGATGACACATATTATAAGAAGAATCATTTAGAACTATCCAGATTGCTGGAATGCCGTGCTGAACTGCAGTATTAATTTCGTTATTCATAAGCATAGCACCATCACCAACTACGGCAATCCCTCTCTGTTTGCTCGTGCAAGCCCCTAAGATTCCGGCGGTTGCGTGACCCATTGAACCCCATAAAAGGCTGGTTCTATATTGGCGGCCTGGTCGTAATCTTAAATAGTGAGCGGACCATAATAGAGAATTCCCAGGCTCTCCCCAAACGACGCAGTCTTCTGGTGCCTCATCAATAAAAACTTCTTGAAGACACTGCATCACAAATTGCGGTCGAATCAAAATATTTGAATCAGCAGATAGGTGAGGTAGAGAAACCAAACATTTTTGAGACGTATGGGAGGCAGAAGCACTTTTGAGTTCCGGCCATAACGAAATCATCGAACGTAAAAAGGGTGCAATCGAAGACTTTACCCCAACAGTAGGTCTTTGAGGAAAAGTAACTCCAAAGACTTCTTCATTGTAATCGACGTGAATGATCTCTATCTCTGGTAGTAAATCCTCTGAATAGAGAGTCGAACCTTCTCCTAATTTACTTCCTAGTACTAGTAGACGCTTAGGTTTTTTTTCTAGAAAATGCTCTCTGATTGATCCAAAGCCTGCGAGACCTGACATACCAAGATAGCGGGAATTTTTTTCTGAGAAAAGACCTTTCCCTCGCGGCGTTGATATCACCAAAGCATTCGAGATTTTTATAAACTCTGCAAGTTCCTCGGTCGCTTCTCGCACCCCGTGACCAACAATGACGACAAAACTTTCAGTTGATAGTTTTGCCACAATTTCTTTCATTACATTTTCGGCTGGTAAGCTATCACACAAAGCGTTGGACTTAAATTCAAGCGAAGGTGAGGTCTGCCCCTGAACACCAGTAGGAATACATAAATGGGCGACAACACTTTTCCTGTAAGCAAGCAGGTTACCCAATTTAATCAAAGTAGACTGAAGCTGAAGTGGAGACTCCAAAAGGGTTGCGAAATCAAAGAGCGGAGAAACTTCAAGAATTCCTGAGGATGGCATCGTCCAGCTACTAGACTCTTGAATAGTATTCTTCCCTCTTCGGTGAGGAGATGTGTAGGCAGAAAGAAGAATCACTTTCGCCCCTTCGGCCTTTGCAGCATAAAGACCGTTTAGAGCATTGGCTATACCAGGTCCTGTCGTGACAAATACGAGACCTGGATTACCTGTCGCAAAATAGTGCTCAACGGCCGCGAAGGCCGCCCCCCCTTCATGCCGGCAATGAATCGTCTTTATTTTTTCAGAATGAGAAAGAGCAATCCAGTTGTTGGCCATGGCCCCACCAGAAACTCCGAAAGCACAGCGCACGCCTATTCTCTCTAGCCATTGAACGATTTCTTGAGAAACTGACTGTTCCCCCACGTGAGAACTAAGGTCTTTGGAATTTTTCATACTTTTGCATAATCTGTTTCTGGGCAGAATGTAAAATTACTACTAAGTTTAAAAGCACCGTAAAGGGGAAAAATATGCAAAGCGAAAAAAACACTTACGCTACGTCATCTTACATCGCTAGTGATTCACAAAGTGTTCTAGATTACCTAAATGATCTCAAAAATCTTGATGAATGGACAGTGAACTGCCGAATGCATACCCAGGTCGATGATTCGACGTGGGTAGGAAAGGCCTCAGGTTATCAAGAAGGTCTTCGCTATCATATAAAACGACATTCCAATGGACCTTTTCAGGGGATTGAATGGCACTGCGGTCTAGATGGCAAGCCAGCGTCTCTGGTTTATCCTACTTTTGTGTTTGATTTTGAGAAAATGGGAATGCCTATTACTCAGAAGGGAATTTATTTACATTGGATAGCTTTTAGCCACCCCGTTCGTCGTGGGCCTATTTATAAATATGCAGTCGAGCCAGTACACAACGCTGAACTTTTGTCTTTAAAATCTTGCTTAGAAAACAAGGCCGGTTTTTCCTCTATTCAAGAGGGAGACTATGAAATTAGTTCAGATACAATGTTTGTTGATGTCGACATGAATTCTGCAATCTCTTTTCTATCGACCCCCGATGCGATGACTCAATGGTCTCTCTTTGTTAAAGCAGACGGTACAAAAGATGAATACTCCCGTCCGATAAGTATCACATCTGAGGTTGCCGATTTTGGAACAAGCAAAATTATCGATATGCGAATTCAACATACCGACGAGGGGTTCAGTCAATTTTGTCCTACTATGATCATACCTGCGTCTTATGCTTTCAACGAAAAAGATGCTCGAGGTGTTCTCTTGCACCGGGTATACTTTACTCCGAAAGATAAAATTTCTTATGTTAAACGAGTACCAGAGCAAATTTTCTCGGAACTTATTTCTTTGAAAAGAATCTTAGAGGCCAGAGCAGATCGCTATGAAAGCTTCAATAATGGTTGGACTTGGCGGACCTAATCTTTGGTATCACTTAGTTTTTCAGTAAGATGGCCTATTTTCCCAGAATCAGTACTAAGCCAAAGCTTGCCACCTGGCCCCATTCGAACCATTCGCCAGCGCTCTTCGAGATTTGCAAGGAGAACTTCTTGTTCGATAACTTTCTGCTTTACAATTTTTAACCGACGCACGTGCTCGCCTGAAAGATTTGCAAGAAACAAATCATTTTTCCAATCAGGAAATTCACTGCCAGTGTAAAAATCCATACCAGAAGGAGATATAGAGGGAACCCAATAGGCAACAGGTTCAACCATTTTGGCAGCGGCGTGAGTTTTATTACCACCAATCTTAGGCCCATAATATTCTCGCCCGTAGCTTACAACTGGCCATCCGTAATTTTCACCTTTTTGGATTAAATTGAGCTCATCTCCTCCTCTCGGACCAAACTCGACTTCCCACAAATCATAGATTTCTGGATGAAAGGCCAAGCCTTGTGGGTTTCTATGACCAAAGCTCCAAACTTCTTTTTTATAAGAGTTATCATCGACAAAGGGTGCATCCGTGCACGCGTTTCCCGTGGGTTTTATACATAAAATCTTACCTTGATGAGTCGATAATTTTTGTGCATTTTCTCGCTCATCTCGGTCACCCATGGAAAAAAAGAGATTTCCGTCTTGAGCGATAGCAATTCGAGACCCAAAATGGATGGTATTGCCATTAGGGATCGTTCCCTCAAAAAGAATCTTTGTCTTGGTGAGTGTATTCCCCTTCAACTGAGAGCTCGCAAGCTTAGTCGTTGCACCGCGAGGCATCTTCCCAGAAAATGTGAAATAGATCGTCTTATCATTTTTAAAATCGGGAGACACTTTTACATCGAGTAGACCGCCCTGCCCTTGATGTTTAACTTCAGGTACATTTTTTAAATCTATGGCCTTTGATGTCTTGAGATCCAAAATCTTCATTTCTCCGTTTTGTAGAGTAAAAATTAAGCGCTGAGAATCGAGAAAGTCTAGGCCCCAGACAACTTCTTTTTCATTGTGAACGACTTTAAAACTTACGATCTCAGAGTCAGGGCCAGACTCAGAGCTGGGATTGGCCATGCTCTGGACAGCGGTTGATAAAACGAAAAGAAAAATAGGTAAAAATGTTTTCATCATTCTCTCAACACTACAATTGGACTGAGGCCTTTGCAAAAAAAAGGGCCAGCAAAGTGCTGACCCCCAAAAAAAATGAACCTAAAGAATCTCTTAATTACCGCTTGATATTGAAAATCTCTTGTAGCATTTGATCCGAAGTTGAAATCGTTCTTGTGTTTGCCTGGAAGTTTCTTTGGGCATTCATAAGGTTAATAAATTCATCGGCTATATCTACGTTTGAGAGCTCAATCGATTTTGAAAGAACGTTTCCTCTTCCATCAGTATTCGGTTTTCCGAGAGCGCCTTGACCAGACTTACGAGTTTCCTTGAAAAGGTTTTTACCCGTTTTGAAAAGGCCCTCGTTGTTTTCAAACTTAGCGATGGCCAACTGACCGATATCACGAGTGATTCCGTTGTCATAGGCCGCAGTCAAAGTCCCATCGTCGTTAAACGATAAACTTCCCAAGGTTGCTGCTCCATAGCCATCTTGAGTATGCCTGGCGAGGGAAGACTGTGAACCATATTGTGTCGAAGCATCATAGCCTGTTCCGCCTTCAGCGATACTTTTTCCAAAATTGAATTCAATCTCCTGGCCCTGCTTTGCACCTTTATTAAAATTGAACTCATTTTTATTAATCTGTTCTTCTTGCAACAAACCATTGTCATTGAAAACCAGCTTGCCATTCGACATCTCAACCATAGTACCAGGAGTACCACCCTCGGCCTCTGCTCCATCTATCATCGCGTGAAAATCCCATGAGTTATTTTCAGACTTATTAAAATACATGGTTACTAATCGTGCAGTCCCAACATTGTCATAGACCGTTACACTATTATTATAGTTTGAAGTCTTGTCAGGATTTTCCGGATCGAATTCCATGATTTTCTCTCGAGAATCGAGGTTCATCGAAACTTTAACTTCCTCAGAAGCATTCGCCGGTATAGTAAATCCTCCCAATTTAATGGAGTCAGTCTTATTAGTAATTTTTCCCTCTTCATCGGCCACAAATCCCATGACACGAAAACCATCCCCGTTAATAAGATAGCCGTCTTTATCAAAGTGGAAACTTCCGTCTCGTGTAAAACCGCGACCAAATGGAGCTTCTACAGTGAAAAATCCATTCCCGTTTATCGCTACATCAGTGATGTTTTCTGTTCTCGAAATATTCCCTTGGGTGAACTTAGGAGTGACGTGGGCGAGCTTGGTTCCCGAACCAATTTGGTCTCCGCCATCAATCCCTTTTAAAGAGTTGGCCAGCATATCTTGAAACTCAGCTCTTGAACTTTTGAACCCAAAGGTTTGCGAGTTCGCGATGTTATCGCCGATCACGCTCATACTCTGTCCGGCAGCGTGAAGGCCAGAAACACCGACATTAAACGAATTCAAAATACTCATTTGTCCCTCCTAGACAAAAGACCTAATTTTTTTCGACAACAACGGGTCGAAACATGGCCTCCAGAAAGGACCGGCCAAACTCTTAGGTCAAAGTAACTAATCAATAAAAACAGTCGAATCAATTTTTGTAAAAATATTATTCTCCATTCCCTTGCGATCCATTGCCGTTACAATTGTTTGATTATCAACATCAACAATATAGGCCGTATTTTTGGACACGATTAGGGAATCCCTACCTCCTTTACTTTTTATTTTGTCCATTGCTTCTCTTATTTTTAAAAAATCTTTTCCATCCAAGCTAATATCTCTTTCTTTCAATCTTTCAGTAGCATGCTTAGAGACTTTCACTCCCTCATTTTTCTCTTGCAGAATTTTTTCAAATTCGTTGGAACCGCCGTCCCTATGAGGCGATTTTTTCGCCTGCTTTAGCACTCCGCTGATATCTAACTTCTCTGAGATTTTAGTCATAGACCGACCTCATAGACTGATAGTTTTTCAATCCTTTTTCTCTATTTGGCCCGGAACCTATGCTCGGTGCTGCTTCGATCTTTTCCGGTAGAGCTATCGTATTTGCCCTTTCTTTAGAAATCCCTGATTTTGGTAATGAGAATTGGGCCACATCTCGAAGATAGACTTTTTTCCCGTCGATTCCCAAAATCATCTCTCCATCATCAAAGCTGACACTTTCGACAATGCCCTCTTGTTGAGATTCAACATCAACTTCTCCGCTCATTTCATCCCAGGCCTTAACCACAACTTTGTAGTTACCCTCTTTTGCCAAAACTCCATCAGGCCGCTCTCCATCCCATGAAATTAGCTGCGGCCCCTTAGAAAGATTTTTCTTCCAAATCTCTCCAGAGATATTATTCTTATCGTCCAAAATCCTTATCATTACATCTTTGGCCGGCTCCTCTAATGAAAAGAGAATGTCAGCGTCTTTTCCCTCTCCACCAAAAAAAGTACTATTGCCACTCGTAACGACTTTTTTACCAAGAAAGCTTGCCCCTTGAGTTTTTCTAAGAAGCTCTGGGTCTTTGTTGAATTGGTCAAATTTTTCGTTAAGATTCGTTAGCTGCTCTAATTGAGAAAACTGGGCGAGCTCCCCTGCAAACTTATTTTGCTCCATGGGATTTAATGGATCTTGATTTTGTAGCTGGTGAGTTAACAGCTTTAAAAATTCATCTTTACCCAACTCATTGTGCTTGCCCTTAGAATAAAGCTCTTCTCTTCCTCGAGAAGAGAGTTTATCGAGAAGTTTTTCTTTATCTTTTTCACCCAACTCTCCAGGCGCAGGAGCGCTTGGTCTCTTTATGGTCGCTCGATTGGCAGGCGATGGTCGGTTTAATTCAGGAGGTATACCAATTTTTGGCATTACGCATTCTCCTTTTGGTACCGATATTGCTCCCAGAGCTCTCGCCTTCTAGAACTTCCGCCTTCGTTTTGTGATTCCGAAAATTGGAATCGCCCATGTTGCTGTCCTTGCCATCTTTGCTGGTTCAAAGAATCATTTCCACTTTCACCTCGGCCTCCGGTATTAAGACCCGAATTGAAACTAGAGGCCATTTGGGAAGGGCCATTCAAACTGTGCTCAACTTTAAATTCGCTCACTTTAACACCGACTCTCTTTAGTCCTTCTAAGAGTTGATTCTTTTCCTTGAAAAAGTGCTTCTCTTGCGCCCGAATCACTCGTTTGAAAATTTAGCTCAAGGCCTTGAGTTTTTTGAGACATAGAAATTTTTACAGGCCCTAGATCTTGATGAGAAATCTCCATCTCTAAATATTCAGGAGTGCGGTTGTGATAATTTTCAGAAATGATAGTTTGAATTTTATTGAGCAAAACTTGCTGCTGCGAATTTGGTGCTTCAGTACCAACCGTTTTTCCTATTTTCAGAACTCCTTCGGCCCTGCTCTCTTCCATTGCAGGTGTAGCGAGAGGAATCTCAGATACAAAATGAACAGGCTCGACTAAACTAGCTGCCTGGGAAGAATCTGTGACCGAAGCATTTGGAATAAAAGACTGAGCCGCCTGAGGTTGAGAGGTCTCACCTTCTTGGCCTACTGTTCCCATATGTAAATCTTTTCCAAATTTAGAATCTTTAGTCATTTTTTGAAGCTTCATTGGGAAAGTAGGATTGTTGGCCACCACTGGTTCATAGCTAAACTGATGGCCATGACCGCTGTGACTAGTGTTTTTTAGAGCTGGAGCAGGGGTTGTCACTGCCTTCTGTAGTAATGCTTTGAGTTCTAATGGAGAGATCTCTTTGGATTGAGGCTTTTTTGCAAAAATCAATTCATTATTTGCCTGGACCTGATAATTTTTAAGTACCGCTTTGACTTCTTTATTCGAAGTCACAACTGGAGAAGAAAAAGGTTTAAGTGATTCTGAGGATGCACTTTGGACTGTCTGAACAATGGGTTCGGCAGAGGTATCGGCGACTTCGATTTTATCAAGCTCGCTTTTAACTTTTTCTGATGGCGCTTCCTCTACACTGTTTTCATCTTCTATAAGCTCAACTGCCTCGGTCTTAAGTTGATCTTCTGCCACTGGAACTTTCGCTTGATCTTGAAGCAATGTTTTGTTTAGGAGTTCATCAAAGCTTGAAGATTCAGATTCTGTGGGGGCGTCTAAATTTTCAGATAGAGTCGCGAGAAGATCAGATTCAGATTCAGATTTTACGTTTTTTTGAGGTTGAAAAGAGAATGGTGGATTTGAAAATATTTTCATTATTTTTACGCCCTATGTCATCTTTTCATATCCAGATATTGTTTTTGGAGTCGGGCAGAGATTTCCTTATCCATCAAATTAAAAATTTTAGACGCTTTTTTTTCATCAATTTCCGATAAAATCTGTACGCTAATCTCTGCTCCCTGGACTGAGAGCAGCTGAGAGGCCTTTTCAGGTCTCATATTGGAAATAATGGTCACCAATCGATTCGATTCGTTGCTTTTCAAGTTGTTCGTTTTTTTCCATGCAGCCGATGATTTTTTTTTGTTTTTGCTCAAAATCACTAATCTTTATTTGAAGATTTTTCTCACTAATTTTGATTTGTTCCATTCGGTGAGAAATTTCTGCCTCTTGATTTTCCAATTCTTGTCTCTTAGCAATCAGCTCCCGGGTGAGTTCGACCACCGGTTTTTTTTTGATTTCGGCAATCCTTTTGAGAACTTCACTATGAACTTTTTTCTTAAATCTTTTCTCACTCTTACTTTCCTTTGAGGTCGCACTAGATACCAAAGTCGAAAATCCTAAAAAAACAAATAGTATGGTCTTCATAGGTCTCTCCTCTGAAACTGAACATAGGCCTGATAGGCCTCTTCCTGTTCGGTTTCTTCTATGTTTAGTATTTTTTTCCGAAATATCTTTTTTTCTTTTTCTTGCAGATCTTCTAAGACCTTCACCCTTCCCCGGAGAATGGCCAACCCGGCCTGTTCTTTTTGAATCAGATCATCGAGTTCTGATAATTTAGAAAGAGAGCTACTAATAATGCCTTTTTGACCAATAACAAGTTCGGGAATCGCGCTGGCAGGCCCTGCCTGAATGAGACCTTGACTGTATCCAAACTGCTCGTCCAAATGCGATATCGAGCTCTTTGCTTTATTTATAATGTCTTGCTCTGCTTTTTTTTGAGAGAGAAGCTCTCCTAGACGCAATTTTCCTTTTTCCTCATCGAGTTGCCGCAATCTTAAAACTGACTCTAAGGTAAAGCGAAAAGATTTCATGAGGCCTGGTCGTCTTTTTCACTGTTAGCTGATGATTCTCCATGATGAGCAATCTCAACCATTCGTTCATAAGTCTCATCGATATTAGAAGTCTCATCAAAATCTTGTTTTAAAAAGGCCTCAAGTTCGCTATGGATAGCAATTGCTTTATCGACCTGTGCATTGGTTCCCTCGGCATAGGCACCAACATTAATAAGATCTTCGCTTTCTCTATAGGCCGCGAGAAGATTTCTTAAATAACCCGAGACAATTCGGTGTTCTTTTGTCACTACCTTTGGCATCAATCGAGAAATAGAGCGAGCGATATCGATTGCCGGAAAATGGTTTTTCCCGGCCAATGCTCTATCTAAAACGATATGCCCATCAGTGATCGACCGAACTGCATCTGAAATGGGGCCTTCCATATCATCGCCTTCCACTAGCACCGTATAAATTCCGGTAATGGCCCCTCCATTTTCGGAAGTTCCAGCACGCTCGAGGAGTGAGGGAAGTTTTGAAAAAACACTCGGACCGTATCCCTTCGGCCCCGGTGGTTCACCGATATTCATTCCAATCTCCCGATTGGCCATGGCAAATCTGGTGACAGAGTCCATCATGAGTAAAACATCTAATCCCTGGTCTCGAAAATATTCAGCTATCGTCGTGGCGGTGTAGGCCGCTCGAACTTTTTTCAAAGGCGACTCATCAGAAGTTGAGACTACGACTACAGATTTCTTTAATCCTTCAGGACCAAGATCGGATTCTATAAATTCACGAACTTCTCGACCTCTTTCCCCAATTAACGCGATGACATTAATATCAGCTGATGTATTTTTGGCAATCATGCCCATGAGGACTGACTTTCCGACTCCGGAACCGGCCATAATTCCCATCCTTTGGCCTCTGCCCAAAGTTAAAAAACTATTGATGGCGCGAATACCAGTATCTAGCGGCTCTCCAATTGGAGGTCTTTCTAAAGGCCCCAGTATTTTTCCTTGAAGCGATCTTTTCTCAAGCTCACCTTCAATACCCTTTTTTCCATCTAATGGTTTGGCAAAAGCGTCGACGGCCTTTCCTAAAAGACCCATGCCAACTTCTACATGAGGATATTGCTCAGAAAGATAAACCCTGGTGCGAGAAGTAATTCGTGCCATTTCTTCATAGGGCATGACTAAACAAAAATCTTGTTCAAAAGAAATGACTTCACCTAAAACTTCTTCTCCACTTTCAGAAACTAAGCGAACTTGAGCTCCGACAACAGTGTTGGGAAGTCGCACCTTTAGCCCTTGCCCTTTTTTAGCGGTGACTTTTCCAATATTGAGATATGGGTTTGAACTTTCAAATTGCGAGTAGAAACAAGACCAATCCATTTACTGATCCCTACCGGAAGCAAAAACCTGGTCAATGGCCTTGAAAATATCATCAAGCCCTGCGCTTAAAATCATATTCTTGGACTCCAGCGCCAAACCGGGAGAGCTCAATTCGCGATCTTCTTCGATCCTAAAATTTTTAAGCTCCCCAAAATGCTCTTCTATATTTGGTAGAATTTCCCGGACTTCTGCTAAAAATCGAGGATGAACTCTCAGAATCAGATGATCTTTTTCTCTAATTTCATGAATGAGTTTTTTTAGCAGCCTACTTAAATAGTCTTTCCCATCAAATTCTCTTAGAAGAACCCATTTTGTTAGGGAGCTCACTAATTTTACCATTTCCTCTTCGCTCTGTTCAAAAAGTTCGGCCTTGTGAGAAAGCAACTGAGAGAAGTCACCGCGTGTTTTTGTAACAGTTTCTTCAAGCTGCTTTTGAGCGGCCTCTAATGCTAGTCTTTGGCCATCTTTTTGCCCCTGTTCAAATCCTTTGTCGTAAGCACTTTTTTCTTTTTCACTTAGGCCTTCTTCAATGATTTTTTTTAGTTCACGACTTTGTTCTTTTTGCTTTTGACCCGCGAGCCCCCGTGACTCAAAGACTTCAGGCATGATGGAAAATGAGTTTTTTTCAGCAATAACCCTTTCCCTTCTCTGCGAGTTTTCATTGTGGATTTGATCATCCCGGATCTCTATTTGCTGCCACTGCGTCGAAGCAGCGCCTTTTTTTTGCTTTTTAATGTGAAGGTCTTTGAAAACAAAGTCTTCAATTCCCGGTTCATCTTTTTGACGATTAGGCAAAATATGTGACCTCTCCTATAGGTTTAAACTAAAGCATCCCCCTCACCACCGCGTGAGATAATTGCCTTACCTTTTGACTCTAAATCTTTGCACATTTGAACAATTTCTTGTTGGGCCTTTTCTACGTCTGACAGCCGAGTAGGTCCCAGTGCATCCAGATCCTCTTTGAGTAACTGAGAGGCCCATTGAAGACATATTTTTGAAGAGCTTAGACTTCACCTCTTCTGGCGAAGTCTTTAATGCGATGACAAGTTTTTGGTTATCCACCACTTTGAGAAGCTCTTGAATTCCTTTTTCATCGACATAAACCAGATCTTCAAAGACAAACATGAGTTTGCGGATATCTTCCGCTAGCTCTGGATCTTTTTCCTCAACCCTGGCCATAACATTTTTCTCACTATTTTTATCCATGAGATTAAGCATATCCGCAATTGGCTCAACACCGCCCAACTGATTGGTATCAATCGAGCCTAGATTTGAAAGCTCAGTCTTAAGAACATCATCAAGCTGAGCAATTAACTCCGGCGAAACAAAGTCTAGATTAGCAACCCTTAGAACAACCTCTGCCTGCATACCCTCAGGAAGTTTTCTCAAGACATCAACTTTTCGTTCAGTCGTAAGGTGAGCAATAATCAGCGCTATTGTTTGAGGGTGCTCATTAATTAAAAAATTTGCGAGCGTTCTCGTATCAACAAGCTCCAATGACTCCAATGTATTAGAGCTGCCCACGTCAACAATTTGACCAAGGAGTTGCTTGGCCCTGTCTTCACCGAGAGTGCTTAGAATAAAGTTACGTCCTTTGTTTTCGGAAAAGAGAAGATTCAAATCTTCATTGATAGATGAGTAGAATTCCTCTAGAACCATCTTCACCATCCAAATGGGAGATCTCGAAATTGTGGCCATGGCATTGATCATTCTTTTGACGTCATTATCTTTCATATGATCAAAGATTAATTTGGTGGTATTTGCACCAAGGGAGCTCAGCAAAATGGCGGCCTTGTCTTGTCCACTGAGAAGTGCATATTCGACTTCTGGATCTAGGGACTGCTCTTCTTGGGCCATAGGCCAGATCTCCTTAAATTATGCAATCTGCTTTTCATCTTCCACAGCGTGAATCATGTCATGAACAACCTGAGCGGCCTTTCCAGGATTGGCCTCAACGAGATTGATGATTTTTTCACGCAGCATGTTTCCTTCAATTTTTTCCGGATTGAGCTTATCTTCAATGGTCGGCAAAGCATCCTCTAGGCCGGGAAGCTTCTGTCCGTTTTGAATTTTTTCCAGCTCTTCAATCGTCTGAGGCAAAAAGTCCTCAATCGACTCTGAGGTATTTTCCACCATCCACTGAACAAAGGGTCTTACGACGAGAAAAAAGAAGAGAGTAATGAGAACTCCTATCATCAAGTATTTTGCGATATTTTTCAGGATTTCCTGCCGCTCTCTTTGCAGCAAAATGGCCTCGGCGGCCGAAAGATCTTCGGTCGCAAATTCCATGTTTTTGATCGTTAATTGATCGCCACGCTTTAGACTTAAACCGACGGCCGACGTCACGACTTCTTTGAAATTTTGAAGCTCTGCCTCTGACCATTGCTTGTATTCGGTTTTAGCGATTCCTTGGTCGTCGAGAATCAATTCACCTTTTTTATCTCTAGTTGGGATTCGCTTCCCGTCGACCATGACAGCGATACTCATTCTTTCCAGATTTGCAGTCGGTTTATTGGATCTTATAACCTTGGTAGGGACATTATAATTTTTAGTGGTGAGCTTTTTGTTAACGTTATTTCTAGTTTCTGGAATTCCGCCGGTAGGGGCCTCTCCCGGAAGATTACTCCTGGCCCCGGGAATTCCCTGAGGAGAAGGTCTTGAACCTTGAATTGATTGCTCATTGCCAACTTCAGATAAGACGGCCACGTTTTCTGTATCGTAAGTTGTTTCTGTTTGACTCGTTTGAGTAAAGTCCATTGAAACAGAGACTTTTGCGATGACATTACCTTCACCTACGACCTTCCCCAAAATTTCTTCAATCTGTTTTTCATATTTACGATTCATTTTTGCTTGGAGGGCCACTTTATTAGCGGTCTCGGCAGTCATTTCATCGCCAATATTTTCAGAAAGTTTCTTTCCTCTATGATCAATAATGACAACGTCTAGAGGACGCATACCTTCCACCGCGGCCGAGACAAGAGATCCCACGCCACGAATTTCTTCTTCTGACATAGAAAAACCAGACTTCAGCTCTAGAACAACAGATGCAGTGGGAGTCTTTTTTTCTGTTACAAAGGGAGAGCTCTCGGGGATATTAAAATGTACTCTAGAACGCTTCACCCCTTTGATATGGTTAATCGTTTTTATAAGCTCTCCTTCGAGAGCGCGCTGACGATTAATTCTTTGAACAAAACTTGTGGTGCCAAAAGATTGGTTATCAAAGACTTCATAGCCGATAGCGCCAGTGAATTCGACACCTTTTTTGGCCAACTCTAAACGCCACCTTTCAACTTGAGATTCTGGAACCAAAATTGTTTGAGAATCTTCCGATATCTGATAAGAAATTTGACCTTCCTCAAGAAGCTGGGCAACTCTCGCACTGTCTTCTTTACTAAGTTCGGTATAGAGCACTTCATACTGAGTTTTTGATGCCCAAATACCTATTGCTATTAGTGTTGCGAAAGAAACAAATCCGATAGCAACTGCGCCTATTTTTTTTACAGGACTAAGAGTCGCAAAAAAATCGAGAAAATTTTGGACCACTTGTTTAAAAAACGTTTCCAATGACCCTCCTTAGGGACTCTCCAAACTCTTACACCTAGACCTGCATACGCATAATTTCTTTATAGGCATCTAAGACTTTTTGACGGATTTGATTCATCCCGCGAAACGCAATGTCGGCCTTTTCTACGGCTAGAAGAGTTTCATGAATACTTTTACTCTCACCGCTCGCCAATTTCTGAATGGCAACATTAGCATCATTTTGTAGGGCATTTACCTCGCCAACGGATTCGGCCAAAAACTGTCCAAACGTTTTTTGTTCGGTCGGCCCGCGAAGACCCGTTTCTACAGAGCGTGTCCAGCTATCTGTTTTTGCGCCGGCCAAAGTATTTTTCAGACCTGCAATTGTTTCAATGGCCACCCTGGCCTCCTTTATCGTCCGATTTCAAGTGACTTTAATGCCATGCTTTTCGCCGCTTTTAACGCCGTCATATTGGCCTCATAGCTTCTTTGCGCAGAGATCATATTGGCGGTTTCTCTCATTGGATTCACATTTGGTAGCGCGACATATCCATCAGGATTCGAATCTGGATGAGCGGGATCATATTTGAGTTCAAAAGGATCATTGGAGCTTATGACCTCAGTGGCATAAACATTTTGGGCCTTTTCATCAATCGTGCCTTCCAAAATCTCTGAGAAAGTTTCGCGAGCTGGCTCTGAACCAAAAACGACTTCTTTTCTGCGGTAAGGTCCCCCTTCTGCAGTTCGCGTTGTTTGAGCATTCGCTATATTACTAGAGATGGCCTGCATTCTCTTTTTATTGGCCGAAAGTCCCGTAGAACTAATTTGCATACTCGTCAGTAAATCCATCCGCTACCTCATTTTTCTTGGCCAATGACGTACTTCATCATGCCCATTTTCTTATTCACTAATTGAACCAAAGCATTATACAAAATCGTATTCTCATTCATCCTGACCATTTCTTGTTCGACATCGACGGTGTTTCCGTCTTCACTCACAATTCCGTTTGGATCTTCCACAACCTCAGGCTGAAGATTATCAAACCCTCCGGACCCAACATTAAAGTGTCTGGAATCACTCGCGTTTAGAGATTGGTGCCCATCAATATCTAAAGCTCTAGAGAGGGCGGCCTCAAACTCCAACCTTTTTGCCTTGAATTCTGGCGTTTCAGCATTAGCAATATTAGACGAAATAATTTCTTGTCTCGCCTTTCGAAAATTCAGCGCACTTGCTAATGCTTGAAGTGTTTTGTCTTCGACCTTCATACCTACCCCTACCTCAGGTTCACAAAATAATTACTTCCGTCACTGCGGTATTCATTAATCTTGTTTCGAAGAGTCCGAATCGAGACTCCGAGAATTTTTGCAGCTTGGGTTCTGTTTTCCGAAGTATGGATAAGGGCCTTTTTTATCAAAAGCTTTTCAGCATCTTTTAAAGACATCAACTTTAAACCATCATCCGTTTCATCAAAGGATTGAATATCTAGTTTCTTCTCACCAAGTTGGAGTTCTCTGACATCAATCAATCCAGTGGAATCTCCTTCGACTAAAGACTCCATTGTCGAAATAAGCTCAGCGACATTGTGAGTCCAATAAAAATCGAGCATCTTCTCCATTGCTTTCTCAGAGAAGGTTCTTTCTGAGCCGCTTCGTTCCAGATAGGCCTGGATAATTTCTTTAATGTCTTCTTTCCGCTCTCGCAAAGGATGGAGAAGAATTTGTCCATTACTAAAATAGCTAAAGAGGGCCCGACTGAATCTTCCCGAACCAACAAGTTTTCCAATGTTTTTGCTTGTGGTTGCCAAGATTCTTATATCAATATCGTAGTCTGGAAGTTCTTGAATAACCTGATAGATACGTTCCTGAAATTTTTCTTCTAGTCCGTCAATATTTGCCAAGACCAGGGTGCCGCCATGAGCGGTTTCCAAATGGCCACGATGAAAGGCGCCGGTTTCTTCGTCTCTTTTACCTAGTAATTTACCCTCAACTTCTTCATTGCCTTTTAAGCAATCTACCACCAAAAATTTCTGTCCCCTTCTCGCAGAGGCCTGATGGATAAAATGACAAAATGTCTTTTTTCCAATACCTGCTTCCCCGACGATAAGAACGGGAGAGCGAGTGACCGCTATATTTTTGGCAAAGTCCATCGACTTGCTAAAATTTTGGCTTCTGCCAATAAGCTCAACTTCCTGTTCCAACATATGACCTCCTGTCAGTAAGAAACAATTTTTTTATTAAACTCAATGGCCGCGACTTCTGTCTTGGCCAACTCTTTCACCACATTTGGAGTTTTCTCGTCTTCAATTAACTCTAAAAAGATCTTCTCTGCCTCTTCGTATTTTTTTAATTCCGAATAGTTGCTTCCAAGCAGATATTGAACACGAAAACGGTATTGAGATTTGGGGAAGTTGAGTAAAAATTTTTGAGATTCTTTCCGAAGACCATCTCCACTGGGTCGATTAGACCCAAGATCTTCGACATAGAGATAGTGTATTCTTTCGGATGCCTTTTTTAGAGAAGGCGAGCGCACATCGTCCAGGTCTTGTGCTAACACTTTTAAAACTTGGGACGCTTTTTTAGCATCACCCTTTTGATAGAGTGAATCGACATAACTCGTGACAAGGAAAGCTGTTTGGAAAGGGGCCAACCTTTTTAGAGCATCTCCGTTAGTGACAAGCTTTTCAAAGTGTTTAATCGCCTCGCCATATTTTTTTTGTTTATAGGCCGCGAGTCCAAAGAAATAAGGCGCTTTATCCCACTCCTTTAAGCTCTTAAGTTTTGAGAGAAGTTCGGCCGAATTTTCAGTTTTGGCCAACAATGTGACTTCCAATTCTTGCGCCAGTGACTTCGGACTCTCTTGCTCGCTCCTTGAAACCCATAGCGGATAGTTTCTCGTATTATAGCTTCCCATGTCATTCAAAATTGAAGAGATCTCTGAAACCTTCTTCAATAGACCCGCCTGAACGTAGCTGAACCCAATTTGTTTTAGCTGAGTGATGTCATAACCAAGTCTATGAGAAAGCTCTTTACCTTCGGACTCCCATAGCTTTACAACTCGCGCCCAGTCATCTCGAGCAAAGGCCTCGCTCATCCGTCCAAAAACGATCTCAGCAGCGTCTGCTTCAAAGACCTTCCGATCTGAAGGCGAAAATGATTGAATTTCCAAAAGCTCAAAATAATTCTGCGCTTTTTTGTAGTCTTTTTTTACAATAAAGCTTCTCAAGCGAGTCAGCCATAGAAGCTTTTGTAGGTCTTTAGTGAAGTGCCCTTTATCCTGATCTGTATTTTCTAAGAAAATATCTTTTTCTAGTTCAGAAGCATTAGGGTCGCGTTTTCTTAACAGGGCAATCCCGGCATACCGAATTCGTGCCTCAATCCTTGGCATTGGATAAGGAGAACGATTGAGGGTCATTTCATAAATTTTCTCGGCCATTTTAGGATTACGTCCTTCAAGATCGTAGCTTAGACCGATACGAAGTCGGGCCGATGCGGCCGCTGGATGGTAAGAAAAATCTTTTACAAACCGGTCAAAAAAAGTAACTGCTTTTTTATAATCTGCCATGCGGAAAGAGGCCTCCGCAGTATTGTAAAGTAATGCCGGATTCCAGGATTTCCAGGATTCACTTCCGGCCTTGTTCTCGGTTTTCCGCATCCATTCCTGGTAGAGCTCTTTTTCAAGATAGACTTTAGATTGATAGGCCTGCATTAACCCTCTTGGAAAAATCTTTTTGACATAGGGGTCACTGGAGAATTCTTCTAGACCCTCAATCTGATTGAGACGTGAAAGCGAGTAGAAAATACGCTCAATGCTTTCTAAAAGCACTTCCTTATCATGGTTTTGATGGCTTATAACGTAGAGCTTTTTAGCATGGGTTAGCAAAGAGGGATAATCTTTGGCCTCTAGGTAGTGCTCTGAGAGATATCGCAAAATTGCTGTTTTCAAAAAGCTATCACTACTTGAGTTTTCTAATTCTTTGAGAAGGGCAATTGCTGATTTTCTAAGCCCTCGTTCAGAGCTTTTCAAAGCCTCCCTAAGGAGAGCATTGGCCTGTAAATATTTACGGATATCTTGATAGTCACTTGGTTTATATTTCTGTGAAAAAAGCTCCAAAGACTTGCTCATCTTTCCAAACTTGTTTGAGCGAAAAAAATTAATCGCCAATTGAATGTGGGCAGACTTCTCGTTGTCTCGCCCTACATCCTCAATCGGATAAAAATGCTCAACTGTCTTTCGTCCTAGATCGATGTGAGATTTTATCTCTGGCAAAATGGGTTCGTAGTTCCAAACAAAGGCCGCTCCATAGCGAAAATCTCGATAATCCTTGATGTCGTAACCAATGGAGTCAGTTGGCGCGCTGCTGGTTTTAACTAAAACCTTTTTTAAATCTTTCTTTTTTTGAATCTTTTTCTTAGGAATTTTGGCTAACTTTTTTTCCTTAACAGTCTCGTCAGCAGGACTTCCTGGTTCCTGCCAAAAATCAATTACATAGGCATTAAGCCGGGTATCGTAGTAAGAGAAGGCCTCCACTCGCGGGCCAGTAAGTGGTAAAAGAATTTTTCCACCATCAGCTTGGAAATCTTCTTGAAAATTCCCCTCCAGCTTGAAGAGCCCCTGCTGAGAGGTCAGACCTACAATTCTACTTTTGAAATTTTGGAAATCCTTTGAGCTTGAAAAAATAAGCTCTACGCGTTCTTTGTTTTTATTAAACACTAGCTGCTCATGCTCCACTTTTACATAAAGTCGAAAGAGCATTCCCTTTTTTTCCCATGTCAAAAAATCATTAGTGAAAGGTTGGGCATAGGTCAAAGATGAGCAGAAAAGCGTTAACGAAAGTCTAGAAATGAATGGAGTCAAAAAAATTGACGCTGACCGCATAAACATCCTGTTTGCGTTATTGGCCTAATCCATCCTGAAAAAGACCTTAATTGATTTTATCCTGAATAGGTCTGAGACAAAAGGAAAATTCTACTGATAGGGAAAAATTGATCCGTCAAAATTATGGCATTTTTAGATGAAGCATCATATTTACAAAGGCTTAGAAACTTATTCCGGGACCATCCTATGTCGAAACTTTATTCGACCATTTTATACTTGACCTCTATCTGCTTGATTTCATGTTCACTCTTTCTTCCCTCGCCCCAAGATCCTGCGCCGAAGAGTCACGCCTATACGGCAAATTTTTCCGATCCCGATTGGATATCTAGGCCAGCCTTGAATTCGGATAGAGCTTTTAAGCACAAAAAAACTGGAGGCATCCTACTCATCAACTCAATTTGCAATAAGTACCAAGACAGTGAGCTAGAGTTCTTGGCCAAAGAAGCTGTCTCCTACTTATCCGATCTTGAAATCAAAAATTCTACTTCTCGCATTTGGCAATCAAGAGCCGCATGGGACCTTGAGGCCCACGGCAAGATTGATGGTGTTGCAGTGATTGTGAAAATTCAAAATACCCGAAGACATCACTGCTATTTTGATTTTATAAGCATCTCGCCAAATACCGATCAAGAGGCGCTTATGTTTCAGCAACAAGGTTTCAAAGAACTTTTAGAAAGTGTTCGGTTTCAATGAACGAAATAAAAAACTCTGTTCAAGAGTTCATAGTCATGATGGGAAAGATCTATCTTTTATGCAAAGAAACGATCCATTGCTGCTTTTCCAGGCCATTTTATATCCACCGCCTTTTTGAACAAATCGTGCGGCTTGGAATTCATTCCCTGCCCATAACAATTGTGATTGGCCTTGCCATGGGATTGGTCATGACTTTGCAATTTGGCCATGGCCTGGGAAAATTTGGGGGAACTCTCTATGTACCAGCGATTGTCGCACTTTCCCTAACCCGGGAGTTGGCACCAATTTTTACATCACTCCTAGTCGCCGGTCGAATCGGATCGGGAATTACCGCAGAAATTGCTTCAATGAATACTACCCAGCAAGTGGATGCCATAAGGGCCCTGGGAATGTCGCCAGTCAGAGTTTTAGTGGTGCCGCGTGTACTGGGAGGCCTTATCGTTCTTCCGCTTTTAACGGCCTTAGCAGGAATGTTAGGGATTGCAGGCGCTGTCCTTATCGCCTACCTGGAATTCCAAATGCCACCAGGATTTTTCTTGATAAAGGTTTTAGATACTATTCAGCTGGCCGATGTTTTTTCTGGACTTGCAAAAACTCTCATTTTTTCACTTATTATTACTATTTTGGCCTGTTATCGCGGTTTTGATACCAAAGATGGTACGCGGGGTGTGGGTAACTCCACCACTTGGGTAGTTGTGGCCAGCTCAATACTCATTTTGATTTCAGATTTTTTTCTGAGCAAACTCTTGATTATTTTTGTGCTGGAATAAATTTTATGAACCAGAAAGAGCAAAAATCTCCAATACTTCGGGTCTCAAATCTTAGCAAAAAGTTTGATGAGAACGAGATTCATAAATCCGTTAGCTTCGAGCTCCTAGAAGGAGAAATGCTCGGTCTTCTGGGACATTCAGGAACGGGAAAGTCAGTCCTATTGCGCTCCCTAATAGGGTTGGAATTAATTGATTCTGGGGAAATCTGGTTTCGGGATCAGCGTATTGATAATCTAAAAGAGACAGAACTTTTTTCAATTCGAACACAAATCTCCTATGCCTTCCAGACCGGCGCCCTCTTTGACTCGATCAATGTGTTTGAAAATCTGGCCTTCCCTCTCATCGAACATACGGACTTATCTATTGAAGAAATTGGCCGAAAAGTAGCGAAGACTCTGGAGAGTGTAGAAATGCCTGGAAAAGAAAATCTCATGCCTAGTGAGCTTTCAGGCGGCATGCAAAAGCGGGTGGGACTGGCACGCTCAATTATACTCAATCCCGAAATTATTCTCTATGATGAACCTACGGCCGGGCTGGATCCCCTTAATATTCAAAACATCCTCGCAATTATGGCCTCACTCAAAAAACAAGGAATCTCTGGTATTTTTGTCACTCATGACATTCCTGCGGTATTAAAGGTCTGCGATCGCATTGCGATTCTATCTGAAGGGAAAATTGCTATAATAGATACACCCGATGCCATTCAAAAAAACCAAACAGAGCTCGTAAGAGATTTTTTTGGGAAGAAATTTTAATAAAAGAGGATTCGTAATCTCATGAGACCACAGGAACAAAAAAATCTTATCAAATCAGGAATTTTCCTTTGTTTTCTAGTATTTGTTGTCTTGATTTTTGTGATTTTTATTGGAAAGGAGAATTCTCTTTTCTCTGAGCAAGCGATCTTGAAAGGTCGCTTGACCAATGCTCAAAATCTCAAACCAGCAGCAGTGGTTCAACTCAAAGGAATCAAAGTCGGAAGAATTCACTCTATTACAATCATCTCTCAGAATGAAGTTGAGGTGGAAATGGAGATTGATTCTAAATATATGAAATGGATCAAAGAAGACAGCTACATGTCGATTGAGACCGCCGGCCTGGTGGGTGATAAGTATGTTGAAATTCGTGGAGGAAGCTCTACATCAAAAACAGCAAATCCAGAGTTTATTTTATCAGCAAAAAATGGCTCCGCTTTAGATAGATTTGTCGATCAAGGCGAGACTATTTTGGTCGATGTCAAAGCGACACTGCGCCAACTGAATGAAATTTTATCTCAATTTAATAAAAATAATGAAATAGAGAGGGCCGTGAAAAGTTTCTCTAGTTCTTCTGGAAAACTACAGCGCATCCTGGAAGCTGTTGATGATGGTGCACTTAAAGAGGGAATGGATAACTTTCAAAAGGCCACCGGAACACTTCAAGAAGTTTCGGCCCGCATAGAACAGGGGCCTGGAACTCTCCACTCATTAATCTACGATAGGGCCTTGTATGATCAGATAAATACTTTAATGGGCGGCGCTAAAAGAAATCAACTGATCCGCTATTTTATTCGAGAATCGATCGATTCAGCAAAAACCGAAAAACAGCGCTGATCTCGGTAGCGATTAAACCAAGTTTTCCACAGCGAAATCTTGGTTTTAGTAAGTTCACTGGGTTTTTGATTCTGAATCTCTAAAAGAATAGAATTTTTTTCACCAATCACTTCTTCCAATAAAAGGTTTGCTTTAGCAAAAAGCTTTATCGCTTGAGATTTGCTCTGAACAGAAAAAAAGGATTCCATAAAATCTGTCATTAGAATCTGCCGCTCATAATCTACGACTCGCATTAGGTTCAGGCCCAAAGCAATTTTTTCGACCGTTTGATTTTGGCCCATCAGAGTAAAAAAAAGTTTTACGTACTTAGATGATTTGTTATTAAGTTCGGCCAAGCTTGTAATCTTGGCAAAGCTAGCATTGATTTCCAAAATTGCAGCAGAAATTGACGTAGAGGTTATGGTTTTGTCATTCTCATCTTCTGCTAGTCTAAAGAGAACAGAGCTTTCATCTGAGAACTTGGCAAAACTTCCCTCTTCTGCTTGAAAATTCATCTCTTTCAATCTTTTAGTGAAAAAATCTTCAGCAATAATATCATTTAGCCAGGGGGCACTTCGTTCACCGATCAAAATTGCGAAAATATGGGGATTGCGAAAAATCTTCGAAGTTTCGACGAACTCGAGCGTGACTTCTGGAGACCTCTCCATTCCACGAGCAGTCGCAGATTTATAAATTTGCCCTAACTCAGTAAGAAGATAGAGGTGATAAGATTCGAAAACACCAGGCCCTGTAAGATATCTGTGAAAATCAATGAAAAGTGCAGTCAGTTTAGATGTTTCAAACTGGATCAGCTCGAGCTTATGAGAGCGAATCGTAGCCAGCATTCTCTGAAAAAATCTCAGGGCCAAGGGCCGATAGATTTCCTGATAAGACACGTCCGAATTCTGAATCGCCTCAAAAACTCTCTGTGCCCCTTGCCGAAACTGAGGGGGTGAAAATTCTTTTTGATGATATGAAAATTTTAGAACCCAACGAATGAGCTTTGAAGTCGATAGACTTAACGTTGATGATTGTTTGAGCTCATAGTCTCGAAGGATCTTAAGGTGGCCATCATCAAATGCATTCACTGGAGAGAGAGAAAAGAGCGAAAACAAAATCAGCAACCATTTCATTGGAAAGTTTTAACAGGATTGTCTAAGCGTCAAAAGGATGAAGAGTCTCTAGTTAGATTTTGTAAGAAAGATATTTTTTTAAGCTTCTCAATCAGCGTCGTGCGGTTCATCGATAAAAGCTTGGCCGCTTGGTTTTTATTGTAACCGGTTTTTTCTAAGGCCTGGTGGATAAGCGAATGTTCTACAGACTGAATGAATTTTTTGAGGTTAAGACCTTCTGAGGGAAGTGAAAGTAATTGCCCTTGCTCGCCCACCTTTTCGTCCGTTTTCTGCTTATACATTCTAGAAGGCAAATCTTCGGGGAAAATTTCGCGCCCAGCATGTAAGACAACGAGCCTTTCCAATAGATTCTCTAACTCGGCAATATTGCCAGGCCAATCGTAATCAAATAATACTTTGTGCGTTTCTGGTCTGAAAAAAATTTGATTCCGATTATCTCCGCTGACAATTTTTTGTAAAAGAGATTCTATTAAAAGAGGTATGTCGTCTTTTCGGAGCCTAAGGTCAGGGACCACCAAAGAAAAACCACGAAGCTTTTCATAGAGCTCCGTACGGAAATTTCCTTCTCTCACACAGATGGCCAAATTTTTACTAGTCGAAACTATCAATTGAATATCGAGGGCCGTAGGAAGCTTCGAACCACGTTTGAAAATTTCTCCGTATTGTAGAAAACGAAAAATTTTAAGCTGAATATTATCAGGAATCGCTGACACCTCATCCAAGAAAAGAGTTCCCCCATTGGCCAACTCAAATCCACCTTTTTTACCAAAAAGTTCGCTTTCTAAAAGATCAGCGGGAATTGCACCGCAATTAATCTTGATAAATGGCCCTGGTCGCTGTTCTTGGAGATGAATGACTTTGGCCAAGGAACTCCTTCCAGAGCCAGGACCTCCTGAAATAAGAATGGCAGGAGATGTCTTTTTAATTTCTCTTACCTGTTGAAAGAGATTCTTCATAGCGCTTGATCTTCCAACGATGCCAAAAAATTGGTCGCTGGGTCCAATCTTTGCAGGACTTGATCTATAAAAACTAAAAAACTTCTCTTCTAATCCACGGAGTATCAGCTGCCTTAAACCATCTAGCTCAAAAGGCTTAGTTAGGTAGCGATCGACACCTTTTTTAGTGGCCTCGATGGCGCATTCAATGCTCCCAAAACCAGTCATAGTCACGGAGAAAAAGCGAAGTCCTTTTTGAGATAATATTTCTACTAGCCCAGAACCATTATGTCCGTTATCGAGATGAATATCCGTAATCAGAGCAAACGGTCTAGTTGGAGGACGATCCGAAAAATGCTCTAAGCAACTTTCTGCAGTTGAGAATAAGTAACACGGTCTTTCTAAGTGGTGAGAAAGAAAGCGCTGCAAGCTTTTTCCAAAGATTGCATCATCTTCTACGATGACAACCGGTGAAATGAGATGCTTCCACGCAGAAAATGAATGACCAATTTCTTCTCGAGAATCAACGGTTTCTCGATCAAATCCCTGATGCAAAAACTGGAGATCTTCCATACTCTCCTTTGAACTCTATTTATGGTAAGTGGCCGAAGTAAGGGTGTCAATTTCCAGACACTTTTGCCCAGCTATCTATTCACTATCTGGCAGCTGTTCATATTTCTGAGATGTCCAATAAACGCTGTAAAAGGAAACCGCCCAGGCAGGCACAATTAAATTTATAAAGGGTATATTAATCAAGAAAAACAAAATCCCTCCACCCAGCAAATAAGGAAAAAAATTACTCCCAACTTCTCCCACACAGCTACGCCATTTGAGGTTATGACGGGACCAGGAAAAATCTACAAACTCAATTGATAAGAGTACCGCTGAAATAATGAGTCCCACAGGAGTCAAAAGGGGAAAGATTCCCAAGGCAAAGGCCAGGGCAGACAGCAAGAGTATTATCGCCACTTTTTTTGTTTCATTACCCAATAAAAAAAGAATTTTTGAGAATGTCGAAGAAAAACTATCTGCTACCGAAAGTGGACGCTTCCCGAGTGTTTTTCTTTCCACACGAGTTCCAATCATATCGTAGAATGGGCAGCCGATTAAGGTCACCACTAGAACTAAAGTCAAATTGATAAATGTAAAAAGGAAAAAAGTGAGAAGTGCTCCCAAAAGAACGGACAAAACAGTTCCCAAACTATCTCCACTGATCTGGAGGGCGATCCATTCACGTCCTTCTACAAAGAGTGTTTCAAAAATCCAGGCACCCAATAAAGCATAAAAGCCAATTCCTATGAGAATCGGAAGAACCATCAATGCAATATTAATGGGGTCTTTAAAAAGGTAGCGCAAAGACGGTCTAAAAGAGCTCCAAAAATATTTCATAAATTAAAATCCGTTTATGGATAAACCTGCATCAACGTAAAGAATTTGACCAGTCACCATTTCTGAGAGTTCGCTGGCCAAATACAGTGCTGTATTGCCGACGTCTTGGGCATCGATATTTTCATGAAGAGGGGCCTTTTGCTCGACCTGAGACAGGAGTTCCCGAAATCCAGAAATTCCGGATGCCGCCAGAGTCTTTACAGGGCCAGCGCTCAAACAATTTATTCTAATTTTTTTCTGGCCTAGATCTACGGCCAAATAGCGAGCACTTGCTTCGAGAGCAGCTTTTGCAACTCCCATAATATTGTAATTTTGAACGACTTTTTGCGAGCCGTAATAAGTCATTGCCATAACGGAGCCCTTCTCATTCATTAAAGGCGACAAACTTGAACATAGCCCGACAAGAGAATAGGCCGAAATTTCTAACGCTTTTAGATAACCCTCTCTAGAAGTTTCAATAAAAGGTTGCTTTAAATCGTTGCGCTCAGCAAACGCCAAGGAGTGAACTAAAATATCAAAGTTCCCCCAATCATTTTCTACCTTTTCGGCAAGGCCTTTAAAGTCCGAATCACGTCCGACGTCTAATTGGTGACACCAGTCTGCTTGAATTTCTTCTCCGAGAGGTCGCACTCTTTTTTCAAGCGCCTCATTGGGATAGGTCAGAGCGATTTGAGCGCCCGCGCTCTGAAGAGTCTTTGCTATACCCCATGCTAGTGAACGTTCATTGGCCACACCGCAAACGAGTGCCTTTTTCCCTTTCAATAATTCCATTTGAGCTCTCCTCGATACGACACTTTGATTGAAGATCATTGCCTGTGCTAGATTCAGATTATGAATCATAATGATCTCTTAATCCCGGATTATATCAAAAACCTAAGGCCTTATGAACCAGGTCGCTCGCTTGACGCCGAAAGTCACGCCAGGAGGCCGACTCGCCAAATCTCTAAGCTTTCAAGTAACGAAAATCCATTAGGACCCTCTCCCTTTGCCATTAAAAATATGACCCAAGGGCTTTGGGAGCTTCATCGTTACCCCGATATGTATGGGATTGCCTTGAAAAAAGCGCTCGGAGAACTGTATTCCCTCGAAGAAAAAAACATTGTTTTAGGTAACGGCTCCGAAGGAATCATGGGGCATATTGCAAGGGCCATCATTCAAGTTGGTGATGAAGTTTTGACCTCTGATTGTACTTTTATAGGTTTTACTATTTTGGCACGAAGTACTGGCGCAAAACTTGTAAGCACGCCCTTAACATCTGACTACCGTTTTGATGTCGAAGCAATGGCAAAAAAAATTTCAACGAAAACGAAAATCGTCTATATTGCAAACCCGAATAATCCAACCGGTACTTATATTAGAAAAGAAGAGTTCGATTTTCTGATGCAAAAAATTCCCGCAAAAACGTTGGTCATTTTAGACGAGGCCTATTTTGAATTTGCCGAGCACGTGGCCGACTATCCCGATTCAATGGATTACCGCTATGACAATGTGGTTACGTTAAGAACTTTCAGTAAGGCCTATGGACTGGGTGGCATCAGAGTTGGTTATGGTTTTGGACACGAGTGGCCAATTTCTAACCTTCAAAAAGTGAAGGCCCCCTTCGAGCCAAATCTTTTGGCGCAATTGGGCGCCGTAGGTGCAATTAAAGACCGTTTTCATCTCAATCGCACTTTGCGCAACAATAAAAAAATGTATGATTTCACGTTTGATTTTTTAGAAGAAAATGGTTTTCAACCTGTGGAATCTCTGGCGAACTTTATTGCTTTTCCCACAGTGAATCCGGCGGCGGCCGCCTTTCTCTATGATTCACTACTTGATCATGGGGTCATTATTCGACCCATTCGCTCCCCTGGCATGGATCACTTTCTTCGTGTCTCTCTTGGGACACCAAAGGAAATGCAGCATTTTGTAGAGACGATGAATCTTCTCATGCCAGATTATCGAAAACAGTTTAAAAACTAGGGAGCTAAGTTGAGAATTTTACAATTCGCTATCCACTCTGACCCATTTGCTCAGACTCGCTTAGGCATTCTTTCTGACACCGGTGACGTGATAGATGCTAATTCTGTATGGATTGAGCATTTTAGAGATTTAGGATATTTTGACCCAACCAGTAGAGCAAATCATGTCTGTCCTTCTTCACTTTCAAGTTTGCTAAAACTCTGTCCGGCCCCATTTGAATTTTTGCAACAAACGCAAGAATATTTTCAGGACTTTACAAAGCAGGGCAGAAATCTGGAGCGCCTTCTCACTAAGCAGGATGAGTTTTCATTCCGTATCCCACTCAATGACATTAATTGCTACCGGGATTTCTACACCCATGAAAAACACGTTAAAAAAGGATTCGAAAAACGGGGCACAAAGGTTCCTGATTCTTGGTACGAGATGCCTGTCTTTTATAAAGGTGCCACAAGTGGATTTATTGGTACTCAGGAAAAGATCATGTGGCCCTCCTACACAGAAAAGCTAGACTATGAACTTGAGCTGGCCGCTGTGATTGGAAAAGATGGAAAAAACATCTCTGCCAATCATGCTTTTGAACATATTTTCGGGTTCACAATTTTAAACGATATTTCTGCGAGAGATATTCAAAAAAAAGAAATGTCTGTTGGGCTAGGCCCCAGTAAAGGAAAAGATTTTTGCTCGGTCCTGGGTCCGGTCATCACTACAATTGACGAATTTGAAGGTAAAAACCCCGATCTTTTAATGGAGGCCTTTATCAACAATCAAAAATGGTCATCAGGGCGCTCCTCTGAGTCTAATTTTGGTTGGGAGGAAATCATTAGCTTTGCTTCTCAGGATGAATGGCTACTAGCAACCGATGTTTTGGGACAAGGAACAGTTGGATCCGGTTGTGGATTAGAAATTGATAAATGGATAGCTCCCGGAGACTCTATTGAGCTCAGAGTTGAAAAAATTGGAAGTTTGAAAAATCAAGTTGATCAAAAGATAACTAAAAACTGAGGATAAGCTTTGGAAAATTTCACAAAATCTGGTTCACATACGAAACAGGCCCACGTGCGCATCCCCGAAGGACTTTATGAGGAAGAGCATGGAAGAAAAGGCTTTTTTGGCCGGGTTTCTCATCTCTACCACCGCAATCCTTTAACGTCTTGGGAAAACATCGAGGGTGATCTTAAACCGCAAAACCTTCCCTCACTTTTTGGAGAAAAAAACTTCGCCGAAAATTTTGCGACGTTGTTATTTAACAATGACCTCGTTATTAGCATAGGAGAGCTCTCTAAGATTCAGTCTCATTTTCACAGAAATGCAGATTATGATGAATGTTTTTTTCTCCATAGCGGAACAGCAAAAGTTGAAACGACTTATGGCCATCTCGAACTGACAGAAGGCGATTACTTAATTATTCCTCGAGGTACAACTTATAAATTCTTTGCGCACTCCACTTGTCAGTTTCTCAAAATTGAATCGGCCTCTGAATTTGAACAACCTGAGCGCGGAATTCTCGGTCCTAATGCGCTCTATGACCAAAGCGCTATTACAATTCCGGAGGCACAGGTTGGCTCCGAGCAAAGTGAAAAACAATACTATGTCGATGTTCAGCGCCTCGGGAAGATCACAACAGTGTGCTACCCATTTAACCCATTAGACGCCGAAGGCTGGAAGGGCTCACTTTATCCGTGGAAGATTAGTATCTATGATTATTGCCCTATTCATAGCCACCGCTACCATATTCCTCCTTCAGGCCACACGATGTTTGTTTGTAAAAACTTTGTGATGTGCTCATTTGTGGCAAGACCTTTAGAGCACAGCTCAGAAAAAGTTCTGAAAGTTCCATTTTATCACAACAACATAGATTATGATGAAGTGCTTTTTTATCACAAAGGCGATTTTTTCAGCCGTGATAATATCGGACCGGGTGCACTCACCTTTCATCCCCAGGGACTTCATCATGGGCCTCATCCCAAGGCAATAAAGAAGGCCGAGCTTAAAGAATTTACCAACGAGTTTGCGGTGATGATAGATAGCAAATATCCCTTGCAAACAACTCCCCTATGGAAAGAAAAAGAGAATGCAGATTATTGGAAGAGCTGGAAAGATTCTAAAGGAGAGTCATAGATGAAGTCTTTCGAAACAGATGGCGAATTTCAGCAAAATTATAAATTTCTTATTGGAAGCTTAATCCCAAGGCCTATTGCGGCAGTATCGACGGTCAATGAAAACGGTACTAATAATCTAGCTCCATTTTCATTCTTTACCGCGGTCTCCGCCAAACCTATGATAGTTTGCTTTTGCCCACTCATTCGGACTTCAAACAGCGAAAAAAAAGATACAGTTATCAACATCGAGCGGACAAAAGAATTTGTCATCAATTTCGTGACCGAAGAGATTGCCAAAAAAATTAATGACAGCTCGGTTGAACTTCCTTATGGAGAAGATGAATTCAAGTTTGCAGGTCTTACACCTTTGGCCTCAGAAAAAATTGCAGCGCCTCGACTAGCGGAATCCCCAATCCATTTTGAGTGTCGTCTTCGCGATGTTTTAAATTATGGAGATGAACCGGGACAAGGAAGACTCATCACTGGTGAAGTTGTTCGGGTTCATATTAAAAATGAACTCCTGGACAATGGAAGAATCTCAACCGATCTTTTTGCACCAATAGGCAGAGGTGCCGGGAGCGATTGGATTAAATGTCGCGAACGAGTCGAGTTTGAAAGAAAGATGAAAGCGCAAATTCAATAAGAATTAAAACTTATACCCAACCTGACCCAAGATCATCGACTCCTCCAAAGAAACCAGGCCCTGAGACCTACCCCCGGTGGTCGTTTCAGCTTCCACCGAAAATTCATGCGAGTAACTTGAATACAGTGTACCTATCCAATAGCTATCAAAATTATACCGTAAGTTCACTATTGGAGAATAAGTAAGTCGACTCCCTAGCTGCGAAAAGTCAGAAAGCACATTCACCCCTGCAGAAAGCTCCCAAGATTTTTCATTCCAAAATGCTTTTAATATGAACGGTAAAGAGAGATTAAAAACAAGGTTCTGAGAAAACTCGGTATTTCCCATTGTATTCAAAAAATAAAAGTCATCGGTCTGGGCCACCCCCATACCTAAATGGGCCTCATATTCCCAGCTCTTTCCCACTCTCCAGGAAAAGCGTTTTAGAACATCTAATGAACTTCGGTAGACCGGCAAAATAGAATTAAACCAAGCTTGGCCGCGAAACCAAACTGATTTCCATTTTAAAGGGTGATACTCGCCCTCTAAAAAGAAACCGAGAGTCCGGCCGCTCCCTATTCCCGAAGGAAAGGTTTCAGAATTCTGGGTAATCTTTTGACTATAGTCGAGCTGCAGAGATCCGCCTGCTACGCCCAAGGAAAAGTGAGGTCGCCGAATCCCTTGAAAGGTTTGTGTTTCAGAATACTCACTTAAACGGCGAACTCTTTTTTTCCGACTTGGCCCTGATTCAATTTCAGCAGCGGCAACTTTCCAAAAATAAGTTCGATCGTTTTTTAGATTTAGATCTGTTTTTCTACCTCGCACAAACTCAATTTCTTCGATCTTAGAAAATTTCTCATCCGTGCTAGCAATAACCAGACTTCCCGTTTCATTCTGTTTAGGCGCCCAACTCAGATCAGCATTAAATTTAGCAGTCGGCTTTATATAAATATCTTTAGAACTCGCAAGACCATCAGGAGGGAGGTAAGTTTTTTTCCTAAGCTGAACCCTGAAAGAAAAGACCTCTGACCAAGGTCCTTGCTGTGTTTTTGATTCATGCCTGGCCCTCCAAAAGAGTAGTCTCCCCGCTAACTTGTTGGCCTTAATCGAAATATAATCTTTTGAAAAAAGCCGAGAAAGGAGAGGCTTTGCAAAGTCTCTACCAATAGAAATCTCTATTCTGCTATTGGCGCCATTAAATGCGTTTTTCCATTTAAGACCGACGATTGGTGATCTTTTTTCTTCTAGAGCTGTAATCAAGCTGCCATCTTTAGGAGACACCAGGATAGGACGTTTAGGTCCTTCGTCCAAAAGGTCGACCTCTGAGATTTTTGAGAAGCGTCCCCTATTATTAAATTGGTCTAGCCCTGCAACTCGAAAGTAGATCTTTTTTCTTTCAAACTCTGAATTGGTGATCTTTCAATTCATTTGACCAAATCTGTGACTCCTTTAAAATTTTAGCGAAATTTAAGGCATCAGAGATTTGATAAACATAGGACTGTGAAGGAGATTTCCATCGAAAAGAGATTATTCTCTCCTTTTTAAATGTTCTTTTGAGAGCAGAAAGCATACGCGGTCTTGAAGGACGTCTCTTCTTTTCCACGACGCTTATTTTTCCTATCGCACTCATGTCACCTAAAAATCCATCTTCATCGATCGCTGCTACTCTCCAAAAAAACGTTCCAGTCCTCTCGAATTTGGGAAAATACTGAGATTTAAGGACATCTTCATCAATAATAATTTCTTTAAACTCTGAATCTTTTGCTATGTGTATTTTATATTTAAGCGCGTTTTCAACATCGTCCCAGTTAAGGTAGACGCCACTCGTTTCCTTTGCTTGAATTTTTGGGAAAATAAATCCGACCACGACTTTGACTATAGAAGCGGGAAAGGAAGACCTTGGATTGTACCCGTTATTCAGAACTTTTAATTTTTTTTTTTGAGGTAAGCTGTATTGTAAATAGTCAGACTCAATTTTTGGTGCCCTAAGCTTTGTGCGAGAAGACACTTCAAAGCTTGCAGGTAATGAACCTCCCTGAAGCTCACTACTCACCGATCTTCCTACTATTTTCCAGTAGATCTTTCCTTTCTTCTTAAGCTTTACCTGCACCGACTCTCCCTGAACTTCCTTTTGAGCAAATACAGAGTCGGGAGCAAAACTAGATTCTGTGGCCATAACCAAACGGTACTGAGATAAATCTGGATTTTTTTTCCAATAAAAATCAATCAACGCCTGCCCATTTTTCATTCGGTAACTCTGGTCACCAGTTTGCGCAGAAAGCTCCAATTCCGGTAAGACTTCACCCGGTCCAAGCAGACGGAACTGAACTGGCCGAGACCAAAGAATAGAATTTGAATAAGTCTTGGTTCCCACCCGCCAAAAATAAGTTCCTGGCCTAAGAAAGACTTTCTTGCTTAGCGACTGAACTTCACTTCTATGAATCTTTTCTGTAAATTTTTCGTCTGAAGAAACTTCAATCAGTGCAGTCTTAGCAGAGTTTTGAAACCTCCAAGAAAGAGGAATACCAAAAGAGCTTTGATTGGCAATCGCTCTTTCTTCGTATTCGGAAGATCTTAGTATGGGAGAAGAAATAGGGAAAATGGCCAAGGGCGGTCTTGCTCTCTCTAATTTAAAAGACGACAAATTAGATAAATAAACCTGCCCCTTTTTCTTAGATTCAATCTGCCAAAAGAGTTTGCTATCTTGAGGAGTCGTGGCCCAGGTATACGATTTCCCAGCAATAACTTGATCTAAGACGAGATTACTTTTCAGCCGGTCACTCCAAATCCTGAGCCGATAGACTTCCAAGTCATTATGCGACCACTGAAATAAAGGTTTGATTTCTGAATCGTAATAAAGAATCTCATTGGGCCTTGGAGAAATAGGCCTTATCTCTAAGCGTTGAGTTCGTTTTTCTAGGCCATCAATAAATAAGGCCTCACTTTCCCCTATTCTAGAGCTTGCGCCATTTTCACTGAGGCGAAGCTGTCCTTTAAGGGCGGTAAGCTCTGTTTTCTGCTTTCCATCATAGGAGATTGAGAATTCACTTCTATTTCCTTGAATCTTTTTTGCCGACTTTGAATCATCGCCTATAGAAATATGCGTCTTACTGCCAAGTTTTCCAAGGAGAGTACCTCTTTGGATTTTGATCTGATTTTCACCACCTAGTTGCGAGACCAAAACGAGGCTATTGGGCTCGAGGTAAAATTCGCTCCCGTCATCAAATGTAATGTTGGCGTTGCTGTCTTTCCCCGTGAAAACCATAGCATTTTCGCCCAGTGAATCCGAGGAAGATGCAGGTATCCAAGTCAACTCAGAAGAGAGCTTGCGTCTAACGTCCTTTTTGACGGATGAAATTTTGGCCAAACTTGATCGACTAATCTTGTCGGATAAAAAAATTCGGTAAAAAGCACTTTGGTCAAAAATAAAGAAAAGCGCGGCCATGAGCACAAACAGCGATAGAACAACGACTACTCCATCACCAATACTAAAATTGCTCTTCTTGGCGCTCTCCATATCCAATAAGGCCTTTTATTCCCGGTTTTCCAATCACCACTAGACTCTATAATTATAGATAAGTTCTCTTTAATAAAGTAGAGAGCAAAACAGTTCCTTGGGAAATCGGATATTGAAAATTTCACTCAAGTATAAATTTCTGTTTCTCTTGATCTTACTTCCTGCGGTCTGTTTAGTTTCCTATATTTTCCTGGCCAAGCAAATTTTCGAAGAAGACAAGGTTGCCTATGTTTATACAACAGGACTGAATCAAGCGAAGTCCCTTTCCAACAGACTCGAAGATCAATTTAAATTTTTCAACTTCATTAATAAAAATATCGCGGAAATAATTAAGAATGATGGACCTAGAAAATTAGAAAAAACAAGAGAACTACTTAAATTCTCTGATGATATCGTGGCACTGCAAGTTTTCGAACAAGAATCTTCCCAAAAGACCCCCCAGTCGATTGAACAAATCGTCCTAAATAAAGAGCTCTTTGAAGACAAGCTATCTTTAACGGCCAATGACTTAAAAACAAAGCTGAGCAATCAATACCAATCCATCAATATCGTCAACGGTGAACTTGGAATCTTAAGTTTTAATACAAAGATTGAGCAAACTGACCGAAATTCAATTTTCTACACAAGAATTGTCTTCAAAAACAATGAAATCATAAAGGAATTTTTAGCTGCTGGTATTTTTCAAAACTACCTCATTGATCAAAGCGGTCATGCTATTTTAGGCAGCCCTATTCTTAACGAAAAACCAATAGAGAGATTTTCTAATTGGAACTTTTTCTCCAAACTCATAACATCCAAAAACTTGGGCGGAACATTTGAAACCCAAGGACCGACGAAAGACTTGTATTTCTTATCTTATAAAAAAGTATTATCTGGAAACTACACGGTCCTTTCCTTTCTCAAAAGAAGTGAGGCCTTTAAAACAACTGAAATTCTCATGGCCAATTCTTACCTCTTTCTTTTGGCCGCTCTCTCCATTGCATTTATCATCAGTATTTTGAGTGCCAGCAAGCTCACCGCCTCACTAAAAAAAATCTATCTGGCCTCATTAGAAGTGGGAAAGGGCAATTTTGGTATTCACGTGGATATAAAATCAAGAGATGAAGTTGGACAGTTGGCAAAATCTTTTAATTCAATGGCCTCTGAAATTTCAAAGCTCCTCCAAAAACTTCAAATCTATAATGAAAAATTAGAACTTATGGTTCAAGCGAGGACATCAGAACTCAATGACGCTCTCCAGATGCAGAGAGCAATGGTAGACAGTTTAGGGCAAGGGTTTTTTATCTTTGATAACAACGGAACGATCCTGCCAGTCTACTCAAATGCTAGTGAAACGATGTTCGAAAAATCTCCAAAAAATGAAAACGTTGTCAACCTTCTCTATCTAACTGAAGAAGAGCGGCGTTCTTTTTCAGAATTTCTTTCGCAAATTTTTAGTGAACCAATACCTTTTCAGGATCTCATTGATATGGCGCCGCAAAGTTTTCAGAATAAATCAGGTCAGAAAATTTCTCTTGAGTACAGTCCTGTCCGCGATGAAGATGACAATGGGAGAATCATGGGCGTTGTAGCGGTCGGAACAGACCGAACTGACGAGGTTGCTGCGATTGAGTTAGCTCAAAAAGAAAGGGCCTACGTGCAAATGATTGTTAAAGTTCTTAGCAACAAAAATCAATTTGCAGCTTTTTTAAATGAATCTCGCCAGATTATCGCAGAAGGAAGGCGCTCTCTAGAAGATGAAAATGAAATCCCTCAAAAACTTGATTCTCTTTTCCGCTACATGCACACAATGAAAGGTAATGCCGCGCTTTTTCACTTAGTAGACATCCAAAACCTTGCCCATGAATACGAAGATAAAGTTCATAAAATTAAGAAGATGGATTCTTCTGTTCAAGACTCCCAGCTTGTTTCTCTGGCACAAGGGCTAGATGAAATTGAGAACCACTTTGAAAATTTCCTCAAAGAAAATTCAGAAGTTTTAGGGAAACAAATTCTTGATGAAGAAGAAAAAGTGGTCACTCTTCCTATTTCTCGAATTGAAAAAATGCATCAAATCCTTATCAGTTCTGGCGCACCTAAGAGGATCGTCAAAGATTTTGTGGAAAATATCTACTATAGTCCAGCGTCATCAATGATTACTCATTACTCAGATCTCATCCAGCAACTGGCGGCAGACTTAGAAAAGAAAATGGCACCGCTTCTGATTGTTGGTGGAGAAACAATGGTCGATCCTGACCATGTATCTGGACTTTTTAGCTCCCTTGTCCACGCTCTAAGAAATTCACTCGACCACGGAATTGAAAATCCAGAGAAGCGCTTGAGCAATGGAAAATCAGAAGAGGGACTGCTTAAAATACTTGTAAACAGGAAAAATACTGACTCAGGGGAGCACCTTAATATTACAATTGAAGATGATGGAGCTGGGGTCAATCCAGAAATTATTAGACAGAAGTCGATTGAAAAAGAGCTACTCTCTTCGGAGGAGGCCTTTGCTCAAGAAGATGCTGAAATTATTCAGATGATCTTTCATCCAGGATTTTCCACCCAAGATGCTGTCAGTACATTATCTGGAAGGGGTGTAGGAATGGATGCAATTGCAGAAATCGTTAGAAATCTAGAAGGGACAATTAGAGTGTATTCTGTTCTAGGCGAAGGGACCACTTTAGAAATTGATATTCCTTTGGAGAAATCGTTTCAAAAAGTGGCCTAGGTCATATGCTTTTTCCAGCAAAACTCAAGTTTTTCTTTAAAAGAGGCCTTGTTCCATGGCTTCAAAAGATAATTAGATGTCCCCTCTTTGAGGGCCTCCATGACCGTATCCCTATCACTTTCTGAGGTGAGCATTAAAAATGGAACGTCTTTAAGTTGGTCGTGGGCCCTGACTTTTTTCAAAAGATCAATTCCGCTTGCTTCTGGCATTACCATATCGCAAATAATAAACTGAACGGCCATTTCAGTGTCGACCGTTTCTATTAAAACCTTATAACCTTCATTGCCGTTTTCACCTTCATACATTTTACCTGTCATGTTGTAGCTTCGCAGCTCTGACTTCACCAAATTTCGCATGCTTTGGTAATCGTCACAGATGAGATAATTTGTTTTTTCAGGTACAATGATATTTGCCATGAATATTTCCTCTCTACTAAAATTCGCTCAGATCTAAATTTGACTGAATGTAGTTTTGAACGCCAACATTTTTAATGATTGTCTGCTGAGTTTCTAACCAATCGACATGTTCTTCTTCGCTTTCAAGAATTGAGCGGAAAAGATCTCGAGAAACATAGTCTTCTTTCTCTTCGGCAAGTTTTATGCAACCAGCAAGCCTTGGGATAGCGGCTCTCTCTACTGCAAGGTCAGAGGAGATAATTTCTTCGACATTTTGGCCGATGTTAATCTTGTCTAATTTTTGAACATTGGGAATTCCCTCAAGAAAAAGAATCCTTTGAATAAGCATATCGGCATGCTTCATCTCATCGATAGAAGCGTCATATTCAAGTTTGCCCAGTTTTTTTAGGCCCCAGTCTTTGAGCATTCGGGCATGCAAAAAATATTGATTGATAGCAGTTAATTCTCCCGTAAGGACAGAATTGAGTGCTTCAATGATTCTCTTGATTTCCCTTCATGCTCTTCTCCTCGTGGTTAAGCGCACATCAAACCATAGTTTAATCGGACAGAACAGTGGGAGACTTCTTGATGCTCTCTTTTTTAGACGCCTGCGGGAGCTCTTCGTTAGCAAGGGAAAGAGTTCTCTGCCAACAAACGCCGCACTCAGTCCCGATATCAAGGCCCGCTAGAACTTTTTGAAGATTGCCTTTCTCTTTTTTTAATTCCAAAAGAAATTGCTCTTCCGTAATGGACCGGCACATGCAAAGAATCATTATTACATTATACAAACAGACGTTTGGCGAAGCAAACAGAAAAAAGGGTCCGCGTGCGTGACCCTCGAAAAAACTCAAAAAGCGTTATGAGTGTTTAACGAGCAATTTCTAAATTCTTGAAATTGCTCATTTTTATCAATAATATCAACGAGTTAATTGGGGCGTTTTCGATGCCTTGTAGTCAATATGTAGTCGACAAATTACCTTGATAAGAGTTCAAACAACTTTTTATTGAGATAGAAATTTTCTTTGCCAACTTTGTGCTTTTCCAATAATCCAATTCCAACAAGCTCTTCCAAGTATCTGCGGGCCGTGTTTCTATGAATATCAAGATCTTCAACCAGAAACTCTATTTTGGTATACGGGTGTCGAAATAGGTTACTTAAAAGTTCATAGCTGTAAATCTTAGTAGCTTTAGCTTTCAAAAGATCCTTAGACTCGGCCATCAAGTTTATAAGGGAGCGTATTGTCTCAGAGGTCTGCCTTGCTGTTTCATCTAGTCCTTTGATCATGTAAAGAAGCCAGCCTTCCCAGTTGTTCGTATCCCTAACTTCTTGAAGTAATCTATAGTATTCACCTTTATTTTTATTTATAAATCTTGATAAATATAAAATAGGAGCATTTAAAACTCCCTGTTTCGTTAAGTAGAGAACGTTTGTGATCCTTCCAGTTCTTCCATTACCATCATAAAAAGGATGGATGCTCTCAAATTGGTGATGTATTAAACTCATTTTCACAAGGTCATCACAATCAGATAAAAAATCATCATTAATAAACTTCTCTAGCTGCCCCATTAGGCTTAATACCTCCGTTGCAGTTTGTGGCGGAGTATAAATAATCTCTTGGGTTTCTTGATTTTTTAATGTTGTTCCTGCTTGAGTTCTGAATCCTGCATCATTACTTTCAATAATCTCTTGCATCTTTACTATAGTGCTGTTGAGTAACATTCCAGAACTGGAAATAGTTTCAAAGCCAAACTCGAGCGCTTTCGCATACTGATGAACTTCTTTTGCACTGGCCGAGTTAAATTTACGAGTTTGAAAGTTGCTTTGATAGAGATCATCCTGAGTTGTTATTATATTTTCAATTTCAGAGCTTTCCTTAGCTTCTTGTAAAGATAGTGTAGCGAGCAAAATATTTTGATTAGGAATGGTTAAGGCCAGACCTTTGAGTTCACCTAGCGAAGCATGTGCCTTAGCAGCTGCTCTTAAAACCAGCTTTGTTTCTATATCTTTTAGGAGCTCTAGGGGTTTAATGGTGTACTTACTCATTCCTAACCTTTATAGTGCATGCTCAAGTTGCATGCACCAATAATGGCACTTTTCGGTGTACGTATCAAGAACGTGCACTAAAAATCTAGTTATGAGTGCATGAGAAAATAGATGGAATTTATTCAATATTTTCTATGACTTATAGTTAGCAGAGCTTGTAGATAAAGGGCCGACGCATAGAAAAATTTTCTGCGCTGTACCCTGTCCTTTTGCTGCTCCTAGGACACTCCCCGAAGGACTGGGCTACATATCCATCTCGCCTTCAGCATGGTCGTGATCCATATCATCATGATTCATATCGTGCTCCATCGAATCGTGTTCCACACCCTGATCTTCTTTGTAAGTTTCGTTTCCATCTACTTTATCGCCAAGGCATCCGCTCAGAAACGCAAAAGAGCATAACATGGTAAACAAAATCGATAGTTTCATAAAATCTCCCTCATTTAGATTTCGAGAAAATGGTCTCATAAAAAAAAATTTTCGGCAATCTTGGTCTCTGGCCTAGTAATCGAGAATTCTCTCTATTTCCCGTTGAACATCAACAATTTGAGGCAAGATGACTTCTTCTAGACCAGGACAATAGGCCACATGAGTGTCCTTACTTGCTAATCGCCTAATAGGAGCATCTAAATGTTCAAAGCATTCGTCAGTCAAAAAGGCCGCTATCTCGGCGCCCAATCCGCAGGTCAGATTTTCTTCATGAACAATTAATGCACGGTTTGTCTTCTTTACTGATTGGGCCAATGAATCTCGATCAAAGGGTGCGAGGGTTCTCAAATCGATGACCTCTATTGTTTGACCACGACTTTTTTCTACTAATTTAACGGCCTCAAGACTCTTTTGGACTAATGCCCCCCAACAAAAAAGCGACAAATCCTGGCCCTCTTTAACCTTTTTTGCTTTTCCAAATGGAATACAAAACTCGTCTCCAGGGTAAGACCTGCGATTATAGCCCTGATAATAAAGGTGTTTGTGTTCTAAAAATAAAACTGGATCTTGGCACCGAATCGCTGTGCGCAGCAGCCCGACAGCGTCCAAAGAATTGCTCGGGAAGGCAACCCGTAGCCCAGGAATGTGGGCGAAAAACGACTCTCCAGATTGGGAGTGATAAATAGAGCCCCCTTTGAGATATCCCCCAATAGGAACCCTAACAACAATTGGGCAAGAATAATCACCACCAGAACGATAGCGCAAAGTGGCCATCTCATTTTTGAGCTGCATAAAAGCAGTCCAAATATAATCGAAGAACTGAATCTCAACCACTGGTTTTAGACCTCGAATCGCCTGGCCTATGGCTCGCCCTACAATATTGGCCTCGGCCAATGGGGAATTAAAGACCTGACCTTTGAGTGAGTTTCTCTGGAGTCCGGCCGTAACCTTAAAAACCCCGCCTTTACCCTTAAGCTCTGATTGCAATTTTCCTTCATCAGAAAAATCAGCAACATCTTCTCCAAAAATTCTCATCAAAGGATTTTTTTCAAGCTCAGATTTTAGTGTCAGATTAATCGCCGCGGCCATGGGTAGCTCATCGCCTTCAAGACTGGGGGTCTCATTTTCAGCAAAGCTATCAGACGTAGGGCCAAGTTCTTCAGCATAAAGGTGATCCGCAAACGTTTCTGGCCTAGGCCATGGAAACTCTAATGCTTTTTGATGAGCACTTCGAATTTCAAGATCGACTTTGGATTTGATATCTGCGAGTTGTTTCTTTGTTAAGATTTTTGCCTCAAACAAAAATTCGGGAAAAGTTGCAACGACATCTTTTTTGGTTTCAATGAGAAGCTCTCGATGGTCGCGGTAATTCCGATGATCGTCCGATAAGGAATGAGAATAAGGTCTAGTCACATGAGCATGAATCAACGCAGGCCCTTGACCTTTACGAAGATACTGCTCAGCTTGACGAAGAACCACAAGACTTTCGAGCGGGCAATTCCCGTCGCATTCAAAAATTTTAAGATTAGGAAAATTTTTAAGCGTTTTAGAAATACTTCCCAATGGAATTTGTTCGGATACAGGGACTGAAATGGCATAACCATTATCTTCAACCAAGAAAGCAACCGGGAGCTTATTGACCACTGATGTTGTTAAGGCCTCCCAAAATTCGCCCTGGGAAGTCGTACCATCGCCGGTCGTGACTAAGACAATTTCATCATCGTGAAAAGATGGCGTTTTGATTTTCTTTTTCTTTAACTGTTTTGTTAATTGGGACAAATATCTCCCTGATTCTGCAAGACCCACAGCTTGAAGAAACTGAGTCCCAGTACAAGAAGACTTGTTCACAATATTGAGTTTTTTATTTCCCCAGTGGGCAGGCATTTGCCGGCCATAAGACGCAGTATCACCGATATTCCCATTTGCCTGACAAAGCATTTCCACAGGTGTAACCCCGAGGGCCAGGCATAAAGCTCTGTCGCGGTAATAACATAAAAAATAATCATAAGAAGGACGGAACACCATTCCAGCGGCCGTTAAAACACCTTCATGCCCAGCGCCTGAGATCTGAAAAAAGGCCTTGGACTGCTTTTTCATGGTGACTTCCATGTCATCAAGTCCTCGAGAGAGCCAGATATTGAAAACCATCTTTTTGATTTCATTATCACTTAGGCCTAAGCTTCTAAAAATTTTCAGTTTTCTGTTATTCTCAGTGCTCATTGATTCTTTCTTACTCATCATCTAACTCTCCCTGAGCCGAACCAAATATCTGTAGATATTGCCAAGGTCCTCATCACTGAGTCCCTTTAAAAAGGAATCTAATGATGCAGCATCTTTAGAAGTTTTCACAAATTCCACAAAAATTTCTTGATTTTTAAAGCTCTTGCGCTCTGATAGTGCGTAAGGGACCAAGGGAGAACCCTGCCCTTGGCTTCCATGACAACGCATGCATTGCTCTTCATAGAGTTGCTGGCCAGTCATTTTCTTCGGTGATGACGATATTGGTAGAAGTTTTTTAGGCTGCGCTTTTTGGGTCTTAGAATCGGTTCCTTCTTTTTGGCAACCCAAGAAAATCAGAGATATCAAAAAGAAAAAATTCAATGAATATTTCATCAATCGATCATAAGGGGGGCCCTTGGATAAGGCAATTCGCTGACAGCGACATTCCGACCTTGATAGGCACTCGGGGTCCAAGTCCTCTTATCTCCAGGCATTGCTGGATCTCGCGGGGTTTTATGGTCTTACCATTTTTAACTAGAATCCTAAACTCTAAACCTTGCCCGCCAATACAAGGATTAACCTCGTCGATAATATGTTGAGTTTCTGAAGAAATATCCAACTGGGATTTTTTCACGGCCTTAATAAATGGGCGAATATCTCGGGTTTCCATTTTTTGCTTTTTCTTATTAAAAAGCGAAACGGGTAGAGCGGACTTCAGCTCTATTTCTTCAAGGAAGTGAGAAGAATCGACATTATTTTGCAAGGGTACGTAAAAAATTAATTCTGTCAGTCGCTCCTGAATCGATGGCCCTGTTTCGGTGACCAACTGGGCCCTATTAAAAATGATTCCCCTCTCGGAGCTATTTTGAAGTCTTTCTAGAACACGAATTGGATCCGCCCATACCAAAGGCACCCGAACATCAAAAGTTTCACATAAACTACTAATTCCAAGCCCAAGGGCCGGGCCAAAAGCGATAAGAGGTCTCTCCTTAAATCCTTCAGAATAAAGCAGCTCAACCTTGGCCCGCTTAAAAATTCTAAAAACAACTTTTTGCAAATCCAAATGCGAAATAAAACTCAGTGCTCCAATTTTACTGAAATCAATTCTATACTTAACTCCGCTATCGATTTTTTTCTTCTTCTGCCGCTCTTCTAGAATATTTTTTTTAAGAACTTTGGGTTGGTCGTAAGTCTGTTCATCAAGGGCGTCCATTTCTAACATGTAGTCTTTGCGTTCTTCGACCATTCCTTTTAAGTCACAGGCAATTCCGCAGTGATAGCAAACCATTTTTTTTCGGTCGATCTCATAATCTTGAACGAGGGCCTGGAGGGAATTTTGATGGACAATTTGGCCAGCGATTTTTCCACAAGGAGGTGAAACTCGTTCATGGACCGCTTTTTTCCATTCAATTTCGAGAAACCGCTCTTTCAATCCAACGTCAATATGATCCCAAGGAAGGCGAGATTTCATAGGGATCGTTCCTAAGATGCGTTCTGGATCAATATCTAACTCTCGAAAAGCTTCTATCCAAATATCGAACTTAAAGCTGTTATTCCAACCGTCAAAGCGCGCTCCCTTTTTCCAGGCCTTGTAGATCAATTGCGCCATTCTTCTATCGCCGCGGGAGATAAGTCCTTCAAAATAAGAAATTTTTGAAAAGTGCTTTCTAAAGTTGAGTTTATAGTCTTTAGAAAGCTCATAGAGCATATTTTGTTTGCGCTCTATTTCACTAAGCCGAATCATCGAGGCCCACTGAAACGGTGTATGAGGCTTAGGAACAAAAGTTGAAACCGACACCGTAATTCCTGGGTGCTGAACTCCCACTTTATGTGCTTCTTTTTTGGCCTTTCGCGCAGTCTCCATAATTGCAGCAACATCAGGATCGTCTTCCGTAGGCAGCCCAATCATAAAGTAGAGCTTCATCTTCTTCCAGCCACGCGAAAAGACATCTTTGGCAGTCTGAAGCATATCTTCTTCTGAAACATTTTTACTGATAACATTTCTCATTCTCTGAGAGCCTGCCTCCGGAGCGAAGGTTAACGAGGTATTTTTCACCTCTGCTAATTTGTCCAAAATTTGTTTGTCTAGACCATAGGCACGCAGAGAACTCACTCCCAGAGTTGAGCGCTCTTCAGATAATTTTTCAATCAAATCGAGAACAAGAGGAGTCACAGCAGAATAGTCAGCGGTGGAAAGGCAGGTCAAAGACGCCTCGTTAAATCCACCATTTTGTAACCCTTCCATGACCATTTGAGTGACTTTCTTAGGTGAGCGTTCACGTACTGGTCGATAGATCATGCCCGCCTGACAAAATCGGCAACCCTCCGTGCAACCTCTAGAAAGTTCCACTGCAAAGCGATCGAAAATGGCCGTCAGATGTGGAATCGGCGCCTTAGTGGGAAATGGATATTCTCGCAAAGAGGGGACAAAGAAACGCTTAATTCTCGGAGGAGCAAATTCTAAAAATTCTTGCTTTGGTCCAGTGACAACTTCTAGTCCGCTCATCGAGTCGATTTCTGTTTCATATAGTGAAGGTATGTAGAGGCCATCCCAGCTTGCGAGCGCCGTCAAAATATCTAGCCTTGAAACCCTATCTCTCCGGGCGCGCCCAATAAATGACAAAAGCTCGGCAACTAATTTTTCTCCGTCACCCACCACAACGCAATCCATGAACGGGGCCAGTGGTTCAGGATGAGTTGCACAGGGACCACCACATATCACAAAAGGATCTTCTTCGGTGCGCTCGTGTTGGAAAAGAGGAATTTTTCCGAGCTCAAGCATAGTCAAAATATTAGTATAGCTCATTTCATATTGGAGAGAGAAACCAACAACTTGAAACTGATTGAGTGGTGTAAAACTTTCTAAGGTCACAAGAGGAAGATCTCGCTCTCGAATCTTGGCCTCCATGTCCATCCAGGGAGCAAAGCAGCGCTCGGCCGCCAAAAACTCAAATTGATTGACCTCGTGATACAAAACTTTCATTCCCAAGTGGCTCATTCCAATTTCATAAGTATCTGGAAAGCAAAGCGCCATAGTTCCTAAACAATCTTTCAAATTCTTTTGAGTCAAAAAATGCTCACCGCCAATATAGCGCGCCGGTTTTTCGACTTGGTCTAGAAAAGAAGCATAGGGGTTTTGTTTTTTAGTGATCATTGCTTAAGTCCTAAGTGGCCCCATTCAGAAGGCAACTCTGGGCCTTGGGGGACAATGCGGTACGGATTAATTCCTTGGTGGCTATAGTAATAATGTTGTTTAACGTGTCCAAGGTGAACTGTCTTTCTCACCTTTTCGTTTTCTAGCAGACGATTCACGTAGGCACTCAACTGAGGGTAATCTTGTATTCGTTTAAAGTTGCATTTGAAGTGTCCAAAATAAACAACATCAAAGCGTATGAGTGTAGGAAAAAGTCTAACGTCTGCCTCTGTGATTGTGTCCCCGAGTAAGTAGGGGCCACCTACTTTTAATCTCTTCTCAATGTTTTCTAGACCCTGAAACAGACAATCAAAGGCCTCTTCATAAGCATTTTGAGTCTTGGCAAAACCGCAACGATAAACCCCGTTATTGATATCGGCATAGACCTCTTTGTTAATGTCATCGATTTCATTCTGTAACTGAGATGGATAGTAATCATGGTCAGGGCCTGCAAAGTTTTGGAAGGCGCTGTTAAGAATTCGAATGATTTCTGAGGATTCATTATTCACGATTGTTTGTTGTTTTTTGTCCCATAAAACAGGCACAGTGACTTTTCCAGAAACCTCTGGTTTGGCCATTTGATAAATTTCATAAAGAAAGGATTTGCCCTCGACTGTATCTTTCGTCGCTCCGTCATAATCTGAAGAAAATTCCCATCCATTTTCAAGCATGTGAGGATGGACGACATCTACCGAAATGGTTTCTTCTAGCCCTTTAAGAGAGCGCATCAATAGCGTGCGATGGGCCCATGGGCAGGCATAAGAAACGTAGAGATGATACCGATCCTTTTCTGCAGGAAAATTGCTCTCTGGCCCCACCTGAGAGCGAAAGTGAGACGTCTCTCTTTCGAAGCTCCCTTTGTCGTTGGTTGTTGCGACATCAGAGATTTTCCATTGTCCCTTCACCAATCTCCCGGCCATTTGCTGCTCCTCTGTTTGGGCTAATAAGACGTCAGTTGAACGGAAAAAGCTAACAAGTTTGGGCCAAAAAGTCAGTCCATCAAAAGTTCAATAGGAGATGAGGCTTGAAGCTTGCCTTTCATAGTCTTGAATCTCTAATGTGAGGAACATAATTTAGAACCTTAACAGGAGGAAAAAATGGATCTGGTTCGAATCATCATGGCCATACTTTTGCCACCGCTAGGAGTGTTTTTACAGGTTGGAATTGGAGGAGCATTTTGGCTCAACATTCTTTTAACTTTGTTGGGCTATATTCCTGGAATCGTGCATGCAGTCTGGATCATTGCAAAACGCTAAAAAATTAAAATCCGGTGGATAAAGACAGCGCAAAACGCCTGTCTTCTTTCCCCCGAAATTCGTCACTGGTTGTATCGACGGCATAGGTTGAAAGATCAAAAATGACTTTTTTGGTTTGAACACCTATGCCACCGGAACCGAATCCATCTCCAAAACCTAATCGGAAGAAAAATGTGCGCGCAAAGTCGAACTCTATTCCTGCGCCAAGTCTCCGCTTTGAATCAGATTGGTACTGATTAGACAGGTCTCTGTAATTGACTTCCATGTGTATACGGAATTTTTTCCCCAAAATCGGCGTAATCGAGGCCCCAAGATCAATTGTTTGTTCTATTTCTTGAGGTGGTGTTTCAGTTCCGTTCTTGAATTCTGTGCCCCCAGCATTCCTCCAAACTGCCGAAATCGTTGGAAGTCCTTCAAACGGGAGGGTGAGTCTGGTGCCGCCTGTTAAAATCAGCCCTCGACCCTTACGGTAATCGAGACTCTCATGTTGCAGATCTTCATCGGCCGCGAATCTAGAATCAATTTCACTGCGAGATAAATAGGCCGCACTCAGCCCCAACTTTAAGATCCCACCCCAAAACGAGTAATTGAATCCAGCAACTGGCCCGTGATCGCGCCGATCGGCGAGAAAGAGCTCAGGGGAAATATTTGTTTCTTCCAAATAGGCCCTCGTTCGCCGGGAATAGAAATAGCCCAAGGTGAAGTGACGGAATGAAATACTGGGAAAGAAATTGGCCCTCGCATGAGCAAATGCCCCAGGATTATCCTGCATACGCTCCCGAAGTCCATCGGCAGTTAGGACTTCTTGTATATTATCAGGAATTTGTTCGATATTTCCGCCGGTGAGATCGAAAAAATCATTGTTGCCCTCAAGATGAAAGTTCAGTAAATGAATTCGAAATTTACGAATTGTCCCCAATCCTGCCGGGTTATAAAAAACGGCCCATGGGCCATCGACTTTATTCAGGTATGCGTTTCCTAGGGCGAGTGCTCTAGCAGATGTGACAAGTTCTGGAAAAGCGTGGTCCTCAAAACCTAAAGTATTTTGCGCAAACCCAAGTGAGAATAGAGTTTGAAAACCTAAGGAGAATATCAAAAAAAGAGACTTCACTCATCTATTTTACTCTGAGAAAATTTCTACCGTCCCGTCCGAAACTTTCTACCGGGAAAGCGGTGGGAAAAATTGCCTACATAGCTGAGTTTTATATTGCGAATGTCGTTAATTCTTTTTTCGGCCAATAAATCAGCGGCCTCATTGGCAGGAATACCTTGCTCATCTGAGAGCTTTAAGATTTTCAGAGTTGTCTCATAAATCGTATCAATCATTCTTCTCGATTTTCCATCATTCCAACCTTCAAACTCGATACTCACATTCATCAATCCGCCCGCATTAATCAGGTAATCGGGCGCATAGAGAATTCCTTTATTCTTTAAGAGCAAACCGCTGCTGTTTTCTTTCAGTTGGTTATTGGCGGCACCGCATACTATTTTCGCCTTCAGTTTTGAGATTGTGTCCTCATTCATCACCGCGCCCATGGCACATGGCGCAAAAACATCACATGGAACTGCAAAAATTTCCTCGGGTTGGGCAAACTCAGCGCTTTCAATCGCTTCTCGCATCCGAGATATATTGGATTCGCTAACATCGGTAAACACTATCTTGGCCCCGCCCTTATCGAGGATCTTTGCGAGCTCTAGACCTACTGCTCCCACCCCCTGAATTGCGACGACCTTATTTTTAACGGAGCGGTCACCGAATGATTTCGTGAGACACGCTTCCATTCCTCTAAAAACACCCAGTGCGGTATAAGGAGCAGGGTTACCTGACCCTCCATGTATTTTTGCGACACCTGTCACATTTTTAGTCTCGGTATAAATATGCTCGATATCTTGAACGGTAATATTAATGTCTTGGGCCGTAATATAGCGCCCGTTAAGCGATTCAATAAAACGACCAAAGCTCCGAAAAAGAGGTTCCGATTTTTGCTTTTGCGGATCAGCAATAATAACCGCTTTTCCTCCGCCTAAATTTAGCCCCGAGATAGAGGCCTTATAAGTCATTCCTCTCGAGAGTCGCAAAACATCTTCGATCGCATCATCTTCATTTTTATAAGGATACATTCTTGTCCCACCCAGTGCTGGTCCAAGAGTCGTATCGTGAATCGCAATAATGGCCTTGAGCCCACAGGAAGGGTCGCTGTAAAAAATAACTTCTTCATGGCCATCTGAGTAGAGTCTATCAAACGTCAGCATTTCATCCACTCCTTTATTCATTCTGGCCATTCTGGCACTCTGGATTGTGATAATATAATTTATAGGGAGTGGTCTTGGATTGTCATATGCCCGTAGCGTTACTGAAAAAAGACGGAAAGACTTTGAGTTTTACCATCAACTCGGGCGATGTCATTTTGGAGGCCCTCGAAAAACAGAACTATCTTCTACCACGTGGCTGCCTGTCTGGTACTTGTGGAATTTGCAAAATTCGAATTCTTGAAGGTGCTGAAAACATTGAGCGGCCTGATGCTCTCGAAGCGGTGACTCTCGAAAATGCCGAAAAAGACATTCGGCTCAGTTGTCGTGCTCGATTTATAAAAAATCAGATCACATTTGAGACTACTTAAGATTGCTCATATCAGACTCTGCAACCTTTTCGAGTTGAGAAGATGAATCTCGCCCCGTTGCTAACACTGTCTCCGAGTCATTTTTTTTAATCACGGGGTGCCCGCTAACATCCCGAATCGTCACTTCTTGAATTTCTTTATTGCTGACGTCACTGAGCTCAAAAGAGAGTCCTTCCCAGTAAATCATATTTCCGCGCTTAGGAAATTCATTACCAAGGCTCTCCAAAAGAAAACCTGTGAGAGTTGAATAATTATCACTTTGGGGAAGTCCGAGATTAAAATCAGAATTAAGATCTCTTATAGACATCTTTCCGGAAACGACAACGCCTTCTTTTTTTCTGAGCTGCTCTTCTTGAACGATATTTTCTGCGTCGTCGTGCTCGTCAAGAATCTCTCCAAAAATTTCTTCCATAATATCTTCGAGAGTGAGAATTCCGACAATAAGTCCATTCTCATCTTTTACTAAAGAGAGATGAACTTTACTTCTGTTCATATAATCAAAAACAGACTGGATTTTCATATGCTCATAAACAAAAAACGGAGGCTTGATAAATTTTTTAATATCAAAGTCTGCTCGCTCTTTTCCAGTCACAAAGGCCAAATCTTTCACATGCAGAAATCCCAAGGGCTCTTCCATATTATCTTCGAAGACTGGATAGCGACTGTGAGCAACTTCTCGAATGATGGAAATTATTTCTTTAAAATTCATGGATGATTTAATGAAGTGCACGTCAGACCGGGGCACCATGATGTCTTTTACCTTAATGGTCGGAAATTCTAAAATTGAATTGAGCAGATCGATTTGTTTTTCATCAATACTTTGTTCTTGTTCTGCTTGAGAAACCATGAACTCGATATCATCGCGAGTCACGACTCGCCCACTGAGATGAACATTTTTTCCCAGGATAGCTTTGATAATCCACATGAAGATTTTCACCACTGGAAAAAAAAGATAATAGTTCACCTGAAGAATACGAATGATAGGAACTGCCAACTGCTCTGACTTACTTCGGGCAAAAGTCTTTGGAAGAATTTCACCAAAGACAAGAATAAAAAGAGTGGTCACACCAACACTGATAGCGATGACATCGTTTTCAAAATAGCTTTGGGCAATGGTGGTTGTTAAGCTGGCCGCAAAAATATTAACGACATTGTTTCCCACAAGGATGGTCGTCAAAATGTCGCTTGAGTGTTCACTCAGAAACTTAATCGCCTTGCCTTTGGTTCCACCTTCTCCAACTAACTGCTTCATCCGCTCTAAGCTGATAGATAAAAGTGCGGCCTCGGAGCCCGAATAAAAGCCAGAAAGAATAAGGCTTCCCACAAATAGAAAGATAGGAGTCATTTCAATCATGGCAGCAAATTGGATAAATTGAGTTTCGCTTAGGGAGGGGGTCTATAAGGGGGCTCCTGAAATCATCCTATCTTTTTGGGTCTCTATCTTTAAATTCATTACCCCATTATACACCTATTAGGTTGGTGAGATAAGAAATTTTTGTTCACTATCTCAATTTGTTTTATTGAAATCGGAATCAGGATCCGACAGCTTTACTATCAATTCAGGCAGCCATTCTTTATTGAAACAAAAAGTCTTTAAACCCTGGATTTTATGGAGATTAGGTAGCTCAAAACTTTGCCACCGGCCAACCCACTCTTTCACGCCATGGTCTTTGATTTCTGACTTGAGTAAATAAATCGCAAATTTATCGTTAAACTCTTTATAGAAAACGACGTCTTCTTTGAGAACTCTTTGTCCTACCTCCTCTTTAAATTCTCGGCAGGCACACTCTGCCAGTGTTTCCCCTATGACTTGCTTGCCTCCCGGAAATTCCCATATCCAATCCCCTATTTGGTCAGATAATGGCCTTCGTTGGAAAAACAGCTCCACGACCCTTTCAGGCCTCAACCTCCAGGCAACAAGAATGGCAATATTTCCGGTTAACTGCTCCATTGCTTGCTCACTTCGTTGGACAACTATATAGATGCTTCAGCATGAACAACACTAATAAAAATTCACCTCAATCCTATCCGCGGTGGACGGCCAGCGCCGCTATGATCTTCACAGCGGCCCTCTTTGGGCTGACTTTTCCACTTATGAAGCTCGCGCTAGAAGATATCCCTGTTTTTACTCTCAATACGTTGCGATTCTATCTTGCCGGAATTCCACTCCTAGTCTTTTGCTGGCTGAGAAAAATTCCAGTGAGCTCAAAGGTGTGGAAATCAGGAACCTTGTGTGGGGTGATTCTTTTTAGCGGCTACGCCCTTCAAACGAGTGGTGTTAAAATAAGCTCTGCTGCTCTAGCAAGTTTTCTCTCGGGCCTTTTTGTGATTATCACGCCTTTTTTTGCACTCATTTTTCTAAAAATTTCCATTTCTCAGCGGGCCTTATGGGGAGTTCTTTTTTCTTTATCTGGTCTCATCGTTTTGTCGAATGCCCGTGCTACTGAATTTGGCTGGGGAGAGTGGCTAGTCTTATTGGGGGCAATCGGGTTTGCGGCCCATATCGTCGCAATCACCGGCTGTAAGGGTTTGCCTGTTATCCCTTTAACGGCAGTGCAGCTAACAATAGTGGGAATTCTATCTCATGCTTTTTCTTTATTTGGGCCAAACTCGTCATCTTTAATTGAGGTGTGTTTGCAAGCCTCGAATCTCTCATTGATTTGCATTGCCCTGATGGCGATTTTTTCCACTGTTTTGGCCTTTGCTCTTCAGATAAGCTTTCAACAACTCAGCGACCCAACTGCCGTTGCAATTGCCTTCTCTTTTGAACCGGTCTGGGGTGCTGTCCTTTCAGCAATTATACTGGGCGATTATCTAGGGCCAGTTGTTTACCTGGGTGGGCTGCTTATTCTTCTAGGAACTCTCATTGTTGAAATTCCCTCTCGATTTTTCTTAAGACCTATGCGGAGACGCTAGTTCACTACTACTGCTGAATTCCGGATGATGATTTTTTAGCTTTAGGAGTTTTTTTGACTGATGGAGTATTTGCTGAGTCAAGATCACTGAACCCTTCCTGTGCCTCTAAGAACATCTCTGACATAGCGTCGGAAATAATCGTGTCTATATAAATGGAGAGGGTAATCAATTGGTTAAATTGATACTGACCATGCTGCATTTGGAAAATCAGAAAGTCAGAGATTTCATAAATATCACCTACCTCTTCAATATCAAACCTTAACTCGCTATTGTTGAGCTCTAGATGGGGGATAGATTGATAATAAGTTATCATGAATTCCAACGTCAGATTCTTGACCCAAGAAGAATAGGTCTGAGTTTCCTCGTAGGCATCCAGTGCGGCAATTTTATAAAAAGAGATTTCTTCCAAACGACTTATTTTCTCAGACTCAGAAATTTGAGAAAGTTTGATCCGGTTATGGGCCTTCCAGAGGGTTGTATAAACCGAAATTCGGTCTTCAATTCGCTTGGTTAAAGCGTCCACTAATCGATTTTTAGTTTTAAAACGCTGTTCTATTTTTTCGAAATCTAGCTGGTAGTCTTGCGAACCATCGATAGTGTCTAAAGTTTCGACAAAGTTTTGCGATTGAGACGATAAAGAGACACCAAAGATCGCTAAAACGAGAATAAATTTCATCTGCCGTTCTCCATGATGAAATTAATGCAAACTATTTGCCATCTTTCTAAAAGAAATAGCGCAACCCGATTCCCGCATCTAGGTCCAGATCTGTTTCGTCTATTACCTCAAAGACTAAGGCCGCTTCTAGAAAAAGCTCGAGAGGAGTGTTTCTAAAATAGAGATTGAGACCAATAGGGGCACGAGGTCCAAAAGTCGTATCGCCATTCGCTTTTAATCTTGCACCGACACCGTAATACCAATAGAGCAGATGTCCATCAAGAGTCTCTCCCGTGGGTCTATGAAACAGATAATCACTGTGCAAATGAAAGGCATCATTGCTTCCCAACGACCAGGCCAGGGCAAAATCAATAGAATTACGGAAGCTATATTGGTGCTTCACAGATAGTCCGGTCGGGGCCCCTAAAAGAACACCAACACCAGTGCGTTTATGGAAACGACTCGGAGAACCGGCACGCCGTTTCGCTTGAACATCATAAGTCATAAGACCCAACGAATAAAGAAGACCAAACACTAAAAATTTCTTTATCATTTCCACTCCAGTTGAAAGGACTGACTCACATTTTTATGAATCGGAACAGCAATCACCTTAAAAGGAAGCACCCATTTTGGGGCCTTTTTTTGCAGACCGCCCAAAACACATAAAAACGAAGCATTTAAAAATTGCGGTGACGATTGGGTTTTCGGATTTTGATAAAAGTGAGTCACGGGTTGAGAGTCGGTTAATTCTAGAGAGCTAAGAGGAAACCTGCCTAGATCGTTTTGAAAAAACCAGTTCCAGTTTTTAAAATGCACTAGTTTTTTTTCTTTAGAATTCAGGCGGACTGAAAAACAAAACTTTCCTTCTAAATTGGGAATGTCTTTCATCGTGTCTTTTTTCTTTTTGAGAAAACCTGCAGGGAGAGGCGTCATTTGAAGAGAAATATCATCACCTGCTGATTTTTTCTTTAAGACAGCCTCCGCCTGCTGCCACGACACTTGATAAGGGAGCGAGTCTCCCAATAATCCGGCCATGTCTTTGCGATTTTGGGATGTCCGAACGCAAGGGCCACTACAAGAAGAGAAAAACCAGGTTATAATGAATACGAACCACAAAGATGAATTATTCACCCAAATCATTTTGCAATGCCCACCGCCCTTGTTTCACGGATGACATTGACCTTGATTGTTCCAGGATAAGACATCTCCTCTTCTATTTTTTTAGCAATATCACGAGAGAGCATCACTGTTTGTTCATCACTGACTTTCTCGTTTTCAACAATGACTCTGATCTCTCGTCCAGCAGAAATAGCAAAAGAACGGGCGACGCCGTCAAATCCATTAACGATATTCTCGATATCGGTCAAACGAGAGACATAACTCTCCATGAGCGCTTTTCTTGCGCCGGGGCGAGCGCCCGACATTGCATCTGCCGCAATAACGAGATAGGCCAAAACCGATTCTGGTTTTTCGTCCTCATGGTGGGCACGAATAGCGTGGACCACATCCGGGGCCTCGCCGAATTTCTTCAAGAAATCAGCACCAATCATGGCATGAGAACCTTCAAAAGAAGCATCCATCGCCTTGCCTATATCATGCAAAAGTCCCGCACGCCGAGCTTGTTTCACATTAAGTCCCAGCTCAGCGGCCATGGCCCCGCAAAAAAATGCCACTTCTAAAGAGTGTTGATATTGATTTTGAGTATAGGAAGTTCTCCAATTGAGTGCGCCAAGCATTTTTAAAATCTCTGGATGAATGCCGTGCACACCTATTTCCATTTGGGCCTTTTCGCCCAAATCCCTCACCCGGGCATCCATTTCGACTTTTGCTTTTTCGTAAAACTCTTCAATTTTAGCAGGATGGATTCGGCCGTCGGCAATTAGCCGCTCAATCGTCGATTTGGCGATTTCTTTTCGGACCACATTAAAACTTGCAATAACCACAACCCCGGGAGTGTCGTCGATAATCAAATCAACCCCGCAAATCTGTTCGAATGCGCGGATATTTCTTCCCTCTCGTCCAATAAGACGGCCTTTTATCTCATCCCCTGGCAGCTCTACTGAGCTAATTGTATGTTCAGCAACAAAGTCTCCTGCAAATCGCTGCATTGCTATGGCCATAATCCGTTTTGAAAGCTGCTCTGATTTTTCTTGGGTTTCTTCTTCGACTCGGCGAATTTTCTGAGCAGCATCGACCTTGGCCTCTTCTTCCATTGCGGCCACGAGCTCCGATTTGGCCTGATCTTTAGTCATACCAGCAACAACTGATAATTTTTCGCTATATTCCCGCTGAATTTCTTTTTGGCGCTCAACTTCCCGATCAGCGCGCTCTTTTTTATCTTCTAGCTCTTTTTCTTTTTGCTCTAGCTTTAAAAGCTCTCGATCCCGCTCTTCAATTTTTTGCTCCAGGGCCAGTTCTTTCTTGGTTAATGCCCTTTCCTGGTCTCCAATTGATTTTTGCTTTTTACCTAAATCCTTTTCTAATTGTTCTCTCTCATCCCTGATGACCTGTTTGGCGTCGGATCGGGCAATGCGCTTAATCTCCTGGGCATCTTTTTTGGCCTTGGAGATAATATCGTGCTTTTTTCGCTCAGAATTTTTTTTCTCTTTTACGACACCTAGGTGGCGGACATAAAATCCTATCCCGCCTCCAACTATGAAAAACAAAATTGCTATCATAAGAATCTCTAAGCTCATCTAAGGCCTCACTGAAAGTTTATTACGCGAGCCGTCGAAAAAAGTGGCTCGATCTGTCACAATAAAATCCACACTTCTATCATGGTTTTCCCAAGGAAGCCCTTCAAATATTTGCTGATGATAACTTGGAGAGATCGAAATTCCGGAGAAATCATTAAGATATCGGTCGAAGTATCCTTTTCCTCGACCAAGCCTTTGCCCGGTAGGTGTGAAGGCAAGACCTGGAACAAAGATAATGTCTGGTGTGACAGGCTTCATTTTTTCATGAGAATCCCTGACCCAGGAGGGATCATCTGGCAAAGAATCGAGTCCCCCATCTAGGGCCAAGTACGAAATGACCCCTTGAGGGTTTCGCCCGCCAAATTCAGGAAAAGCAAACTCATATCTGCAAGTAGAAGGAAAGTGGACTTGGCGAATATCGATCTCAAATTCAAACGGTGAATAGAGTCCAATTTTGATATGGGAAAGGCCGACCGTGAGTTGTTTGAGAATCAAAGAAAGAGAATCGGTGATCATTTGCTGCTGGTCTAGGCGAACAGAGGATTCGATAAGGGAGAGGACTTTGCGCACTTGATGTCGCAATTTTTTTTTTCCTGAAATGCTATCCATATTTACTGAGTCAGCTCATGCCCTTCTATCGCCTGTTTGAGCTGTTCTTCCAAGGCGGCCAGACCGGCCTCGAGAGAATTGTGGTTGCTGATTTGATTAGCGCCCAATCTTAGCGCTACTAAAACCGCCAAATCCAAATCGCTGATTTTAGCTGAAGTGCTGCCCTTTAAATCAGCAGCTGTCTGGTTAACGAGCTCCACGACTTTTTGCGCATTCTCTTCGCTAATTTCATCAGAAGAAAGAGTCACTTGTTGCCCGAGGACACGGTATTGTTTTTTAGTTGTAAGGGAATTCATAGACCGATCTTAGAAACCACTGAGATATTCGTCAATGGTGTTGCTCAATCAATCATGGCATCAAACCTTTAGAGTTTTTTAATTCTGGAAAATGAGAAAACTCTGCTTGCCAGTCCTAAAAGTTTTACCTACTTCTTGCTCGCCGTAATATTTTTTCAGCAGCCGAGAACTTATCGCCTGCTGAATTCCTAAAAGAGAATAAGGCGTTCCATAGGCGCACAATTCTGCGTTCTCCAGCGCAGCAACGAAAGCATAGGCAATATCGTAAGTCGATATGCCGTTATCGAAAAAAACTCCTTGCAGCCCAGGATGAAAGGCAATCTCTGCCTCAAAGTCGTAGTAGGCCTGAAAATAAGCCTGCAGCGCCGGAAGCGCCCAAATTGATCTTTCTGGGTCTGACTCCGACAGGTAAAAAGTTTCACCAAATCCCAGTTGAGAGCGTTCTTTTTCTGAAAGTTGCGATTCATGAACCAGGGCCTTTGCCAGATGGAGTAGCCCAAAAATTTGCTCAGATTCTTTTTGGGATTCAAACTGAGTAGCGCGAAAGAGCTGATTTTCTTGTAACTCTGCTGGTAGGGATTTCAGACCTTGATGCATTCCTTTGCCGATATTGAAGAGCCGGGCGAGATTCTGGTGTCTGCAGGTAGAGTCCAACAAGGCCAAACAGAGTATCAATGGGTCGCAAAACATTGAAAGGCATAAATTTGATTCGGTTTGGAAGTTGTTGGACATAGAGATCAAAACAACTTTGCTGGCCTACTTGGGGTCTAGACCAAGTGCTCTCTTTTTCAAAATTAGTGTTTGTTATGATTTTTTCTAAGTGCTTCCCAAATTTTTTTGGTCCCCATAATTTGCGCCCATCACACGGACGGCCACTCTCAAATAAAAGATCAATACTGAGTTGATAGCGACGCAAACGCTCGAGCTCAATCTCCCGTAGTCCGGCCTTCTCCACTTTTTTAAGAAACCGCTGGGAGCGAGAGGTGGAAAGATCCATATAGTCGAGCACTCTGCGAGCTCTGCGAAATTCAATGAGATTTTTCGGTAAAAGCTCATACCGAGTCCGGCAATCAAGCCTCGATTCTTTGGCAGCATAGAGCTGCGAACAAAGAAAAATTGCAAGCAGACAAATTTTCAAGCGTTCGCCTCCAAAGGGGCCTTGCCTATAAGTGCCGTCAAGTAGTCTTGGAGCTCAAAGGGTCGAAGGTCTTCTTCCGATTCACCAACACCAATATAAACGATGGGAACTTGAAGCTCGTCTATAATTCCTAGAGCTCCTCCTGCCTTAGAAGAACCATCGCACTTGGTAAAGATTATACCAGTAAGATTGAGGCTCTGATGAAATTCTCTTGCTTGGACCATCGCATTTTGTCCGGTGATTGAATCGATGACTAGCCATATCTCATGGGGAGCGGCCGGCTCGAGCTTTTGTAAAACCCGTTTAGTTTTTTTGAGCTCTTCCATTAAATGCCCGGCCGTGTGAAGCCTACCGGCGGTATCAATTAAACATAAATCGGCATTTTCTTTTTGCGCTACTTGTAGACTTTGATAGGCCACTGCTGAGGGATCTGCTCCACTGGTTGACTTGACTATTTCAGCACCCGAGCGGTCACACCACTGCTGCAGTTGTTCAACGGCCGCGGCCCGAAAGGTATCACAGGCCCCCACCACCACTTTCAGTCCCAGCCCTTGAAACCTAGAGGCCAGTTTTCCAATGGATGTCGTTTTACCGGCACCATTGACTCCAACAACCAACACAACTTTGGGACCAGAGTTTTCATCATGGCGCAGTTTTTCTAAATTTTGCTTAACCTTCTGCTGAACAGGCGCGGCCAGCGCGCTAAAAAATGGGGCAATCTGAGCTTCTAAGTTTTGATTTTCAGCTTCGGTTTGTTTTGGTCGCTCTAAGTGATGTAATAATTTTTCAATCAAAGAAGACGGCATGTCAGCTTGATATAAAATAGATTCAATTTCTTCCCGAGAATCCTCAGAAAGTCCTTTCTGGCCCTCGAGTAGCCGCGCCATTTTTAACCAAACATGCTCTCTCGAGTTTTGAAGCCCCGAAGACAATCGCTCTGCCCAGCTTTTGCTGGGTTTCGATGCGGCAGCTCCAGGTCGCTGTTTTTTTTTAATAGACCTTGAGGGGGGCTTTGACTGAGGCCGAAAAGCGGAGATAAAGACAGCACTATTGACTAGGACCAAAAAACCAAGAGACAAGATTCCCCAAAGTTCCCCATCATTGGCAATGCTAAACGATTGAAAGAGACCTAAATCCATGCCGATGGTTTTAATCGCTTCAATCCTAAACGACAAGGCGTAAAGTTAATCATGAATCTCCGCAAATTTAGCGATTTCATTTGTCTTTTGCGGCAATTTTTCAACCAAGAAAACTATATTGAAATCTTTTCGCCGCCTGTCGTAGAGCACCCCGGAGCAAGTACCCATATCCACCCTTACGAGATTAAAGGCCTAGGTCCACACAATAATCCATGGAGAGAGAAACAGTATCTCCATACATCCCCTGAGTTCCACCTCAAAACTCTTCTGGCGGAAAATAGAGATCTTCAAAAAATTTTCTCTTTGGGATATTGCTTTCGCAACGAACCTAGCTCCCCTGAACATCGCTTCCAATTTTTGATGTTAGAATGGTACCAGCGCGGTGCTAATTTTTGGGATCTCATGTCCGAGACTGAGGCCCTTGTTTCTTTTTTGAGCTTGCAATTAGGCACTAAACTGCCTCAACCTGCAGAAAGGCTATCCATCCATGAAATATTTGAAATGTATTGCCCCATCTCTATTTTCGATTTATCGGCGCTAGAGCTTCAAAAGCAGATTCTAAAAAGGTGTCCAGAAATCCCCCTTCCGGCCGCAACATTGGATTGGGACGATCTTTTTTCACTTTTATTTCTTAACTGCGTTGTGCCAAATCTTAAAAACCATCCCTTCGTTTTCCTTTATCATTACCCCGCCTCCCAGGCCGCCCTTTCACTCATTAATCCTGAGGACTCTCGCTTTTGTCTGCGATTTGAGCTTTATCTTTTTGGTACCGAAATCTGTAATTGCTATTCAGAGCTAACCGACTATCAAAAAAATATTCAGCGATTTCAATCTGATGAAAAACAAAGGCAAGGCCAATACGGCTATCAGTTAAGGATGCCGAAACAATTTTTATCGGCCCTAGAATCCGGTCTACCGTCTTGTTCCGGAAATGCCCTGGGAGTCGAAAGATTATATATGAAGCTCAGTGGCGATTCGCCGTTTTAAAGAAGAGTCTTCCTCGGGGAGTGTGTCGACTATGTGGCCTATCAGGTCATACCCAGCAACTTCAGTGATGAGGACGTTTTTGAATTCACCAACTTGGGCCTTTCCAGAATTGATGATAACCTGACCATCGATATCAGGGGCCTGCCCTTGGTGGCGTCCCACTAATAACAAATCCGTTTCCTCATGATGACCTTCGACCAAAACTTGCAAGACAGTATGTAAGTAACGCTGGTTTTTTTTCTCTAAAACTTTTTGCTGAATTTCATAGATCTCGTGAAAGCGCCGCTCGATAATTTCAGGCGCCACTTTATTTTTCAACCGCTGAGCAGGAGTGCCATCTTCATCTGAGTACTGAAAGACTCCCAAATGATCGAACTCAAATTCTTCAATCCCAGCTTTTAATTTTTCGAAATCCTCTTCTGTTTCGCCCGGGAATCCGACAATGACAGATGTCCTTAGAACAATATTGGGAACGAAATTTTTTAACCGCCGAATCTTTGCCAGAATTTCTTCTTGAGAAATTTTACGGTTCATCCTTCGCAAGATCTGAGATGAAAAATGCTGAATTGGCATATCTAAGTAATGACAAATTTTCTGAGACCTCCCGATCAGCTGCATGACTTCGTCCGTCAGATCATCGGGATAAAAATAGAAAAGCCGAATCCAAGAAACACCATCAACCCTCTCTAAACCTTTAAGGAGGTGGAACAGATTGTCAGACTCTGAAAGATCAACTCCATAGTCACTTAAATCCTGAGAAATAAGATTGAGCTCCTTAACTCCAGTGGCCGCCAATGATTGGGCCTCTGCTATTAAGCTTTCAACCGTTCGCGAGCGCAGCCGGCCTCGCAAAGAGGGAATAATGCAAAATGTACAATTTCGATTGCAGCCTTCAGAAATTTTTAACCAAGCATAATGAGGGGGAGATGTGTTTAAACGAGGATCGAGCTCGGTGTGAATATAGCGGGGAATTTCAACAAAAGATTTTTTATTAAGGCTTCCTTCCTCCCAGGCCTTCACCAACGTTCCGATTTTTTGGTATTCCCCGGTGCCTACAAAAAAATCAACCTCAGGCAGTTCGGTTTCCAGAGATTGAGAATAACGTTGAGCTAAGCATCCGGTTGCTATTAAAAGTCTGCATTGTCCCTGACCCTGAATCTTGAAATCACTCATCTCTAAAATGGTGTCAATAGATTCTGTTTTGGCCGCATTAATAAAAGAACATGTGTTGACTATGATGACCTCAGCGTCTTCGGGGCGTGTGGCAATAGAGAAGCCATCAAGCTTGAGTAGCCCTAGCATCACCTGAGAATCGACTAGGTTCTTAGAACAGCCGAGAGAGGTAAAATACAAATTTTTTTGTTGAAATACTGCCATGCATCCTCAGATTTGTTTGTTGGTTTTACTATAATTTTATAGATCAGCAAGGGGGTCGGGCGCTACAATGGAGATTAATACAAGAGACAGGAGGAACCACATGGGTCTATCTATTACCTATCAAAATGTCGACAGCAGCAAGGCATTGAGCCAGTTTATTGAGCGAAAATCCGGAAAAATTCAAAAATTTCTCAATGGCCCGAAGCAAATCGAGTGGATTTGCGTTTTTGAAGATGGGCACTACGAATCAAGACTCAATATCTTCAACCGAGGACGCCATTTTAATTTCAGCCAGCCTGGAGAAAATCTCTATCAGGCGGTTAACCAGGTGCTTAATACGGCATCTCGGGTTTTAGGGAAGAAAAAAAATCAAATCAAAAATAGAATCCGAAAAAGAAAAACACTGAAGACAATTCTTAAGGCGGGTGCTTAATCTTTTTCCAGAAAGAAGCATCCCACTGAAGTTTGTGTTTGCTGGGAGGCCCTCAAAACCATCGAGGAGACCTCCACAGCATTCCTCAAACCGATAAGTTCATCATGCAGGGCCGCATGTTTGTAAAATTTTCCGATCTCTTGGCCTAGCTCCGATAACATCGCTTTTGCCCGACCCAGTCGATTTCTCGATCGCTTGATTCCTAAGTAATTCCACATTGTTTGCTTGAGTGTCGACCAGTCTTGGGCCACCAATGACAAATCAATATCCTGAGTTCCTTCTTCCCAATCTCTAATTTGTTGGGCGGGATACACTTCTTTATCTTGAATTTCAGATAATATGTTTTTTGAAATTTGCTCGGCCCAGACGAGGCCTTCCAATAAAGATGTCGAGGCCAAACGATTTGCTCCATGAAGACCTGTACAGGCCACTTCTCCGACTGCATAAAGATTGCCAAGATTGGTTTGCCCATTTAAATCCGTTTTGACTCCACCACATGAATAATGAGCAGCGGGAACGACTGGAATAGGTTGAGAGCTCATTTCGACTTTATGGTCCAAACAATATTGGTAGATTGTAGGAAACCGGGTCTGTAAAAAATCTTTAGAAAGATGAGTCATATCTAGAAAAACACAGTCTTCTTTGGTTTTGATCATTTCTTCAACGATCGCTCGAGAAACAACATCACGGGGGGCCATTGCTCCGTTCGGGTGAACTGAGGCCATAAAGTCTTTTCCGGCCCAGTTGATTAGACGACCACCTTCCCCGCGTAAGGCCTCACTGATTAAGAATCTGCGATGAGCACTCTTGGAAAAAAATGCTGTCGGATGAAATTGAATAAATTCCATATTGATAAGTTCTGCACCTGCCCTGGCGGCCATAGAATGACCATCGCCTCTGGCCCCAGCCGAATTAGTATTGTGCAAATACAGAGCTCCAATACCACCGGTCGCAAGAACTGTCGTTTTGGCGACAATCTTTTTTACAGTTTTGTTTCTCTGGTCAAAAACGAATGCCCCCAAGACCTTTGCCTGTTCCGAACGCTGGGAAATAGCAACTCCATGATGCTTTGGAGTGATCAAATCGATGGCCGTGTGTTGCTCCAAAATATGAATATTTCTAGACACTTCTGGGGATTTTAATCTGGCCAATAATGACTCGAGAATGGCCTTGCCTGTAAAATCCCCTCTATAGGCAATGCGGTTGCGAGAATGGGCGGCCTCTTTCGTTTTTTTCAATCCGTTTTCATCGCGCTCAAAGGGAACATCTGCTTTTTCTACCAAAATTTTTTCTACCGCCTGAGCGGCATTTTGTACTAACAGTTCAACGGCAGGAAGATAGGCAGTCTGAGAACTTGCTTTAAGAATATCATTCTTAAGAGAGTCTTCTTCATCTTTCCCTTTTTCCGGGAAAATGATTCCGCCTTGGGCCCAATAGGTATTGCACTCTGTTTGAGAAGAGTCGCGGTTAATAAGTGCAACACTCAAACCTTGCTCAGCAATTTCCAGTGCGACAGTTAGCCCGCCAATACCAGAACCGATAATAAGGGCATCATAATGGGGAACCTCACTCACTCTGAAGGCCTAATTTTAAGAGAAAAATCCAAAGGCGCGGGGTTTTGAGTCATAAAACTTGTAGAAATAGCATCTACTCCAACAATGGCAAACTGGTCGATATTGGCCGGGGTGATACCGCCAGAGACTTCATACGTTACGCCGTCCCATTTCTGCTCAACCGCACAGACAATTTCTTCGGCCGTGAAATTGTCTAGCATCACGTGTTTGAGATTCATTTTTTGGGCCGATTTGAGCTCTTCAAGTGAATGGATTTCCACAATCACGGGAGTGTAGAAACCCTTGAATTTTAGAAAATGATCCACGGCCAGCTCGAGGCCGCCGTAGCAGGCCTTATGATTGTCTTTAATCATAAGAGCGTCTTGCTGATCATATCGGTGACTCTTTCCACCACCTATGCAAACACTGTATTTTTCCAAATCTCTCAAGCCTGGAGTTGTTTTTCTTGTATCTAGCAACGAAATTTCTGGCGGAAGTCGTGCCGCAAGTTTTTTAGTGGCACTGGCCACAGAGCTAGACCGCCTTAAAAGATTAAGCGCCAACCTCTCTCCTTTAATTGCCACCCTAAAAGGAAGTTTGAACTCTACATGGGATCCTGCAGGTAATTCTCGCCCCTCTAGCTCAAGAAGTGGTCGGGATTGAAAATCACTTCCTCCTAGAATTTCAAAAACACGAACAAAATAAGGCATTCCTGCGATGAGGCACGATTCTTTAATATTCAGGCGACACTCAACGAGCTGTTCTCCGTAAGCAGAGTCAAGGAAAAGACGAGTCGAAGAATCTTCGCTCAGGCATTGCCGAATAAGTGTATCCATAGGCCAAGAGACTATCTTAGAGACCAATTGTCCGGCAATTCGTCCTTACTCTGTTCAGACCTACCAAAGAAATTCGGCACTTAGATTGAAACTGATAAGAACCCGTATTTGAATACCTCATAGATGCTTCTCAGGCTCATTCTCATTTGGACCATTTTCTTAGGACTTTGTTTCACTCAAGCAGCTTGGAGATCACTCTCTTTGCAAAAGTTCTCATCTCAAAAATACTCAGTGAACACGCGGTGGTGCTTTCGTCTCGATGAATTTCCCATACAGAGAGCAATGCTCTGTGGAAAAAAAAATGGACTCGACCGCAAAGAAAAAAAAGTTCTCAAAAAATGGGCACTGATACATCTTATGACCCCTTCAGGACTCCACCTTGGCATGATTCTCCTGCCGTTAACTCTCCTCTTGGCAACCTTAAAACTAAAAGAGAGCCGGGGGATAAAACTTCTGAAGGTTTTCTATCTTTTTATTTTTTGTTGCACAGATGGCCTATTTTCTTTGAAAAGAATTTGGGCACTCAAAACTCTAAACTCCTTATTCAAAATTGATCTATGGATGGCCTTCTTTTATGTCTTTGCCTTCGACTTCGCGCTCGGTTCCTTTTGGATTTCTCCCTATAGCTACCTCCTCAGCTTTCTCTTTATAGGAACAATTTGTTTGATCGCAAAGAATAGACGCTGGAAACTCTTGCCGGGACTCTTTGTTATCAATCAGCTATTGGTCGGTTTCGTTTTTGAAGAGAAGGCCGCTCCCATGTGTCTTTTTTTTAGCACCCTAATCACAGCATGTTTCTCCCTTCTTTTGGGGTGCTCATATGGATTTCAATTTGTTCCATTTTTCGCAAGGGATCTCTTAACTGGTAGTGAATTTTTACTCAAGGCACTATTAAATCTGTTGTCTGAAATTCAAGAATATTCGGTATTCGCCTATGAAGAAAACAGCGTCTTACTATGTCTTTGCTTTAGCGCACTTTTTTTCATTCAGATCCGAAGGAGGTATTTTGTAATTGGTGCTCTTTTTTTAGTTCTCATTTGTTCTTTTCCACTAAACCGACAACGAATTTTTCGGCCATCGAATGCAAAATGGCAACGCGGACTGCCTACAAAATGGGAGTGGCTCCCAAAAAAACAAAAAGAATTTCAAAAGGCCTATTATAGGAACGGAGACAAATGTCTCCTATTGAAAAAAGGCCACTACTTGTGGCCAAGATGTCGGCGATAGCGATTGTATCTATTTTACCTGAACCTGCTCAACCAGCTTTTCGAAGGTCTTTTCTTCGCGAATCGCATATTTGAGGTTGTTGGTCATTTCCTCGCTCGAAGAATAATACTTTTTAACTTCTTCATAATCGAGCTCAGGAGTCGCTGCCATTTCTCTTAGTTTTTTATCGATATCGTCCTCTTTGACCTCTATTTTAAATTCTTTTGCCAAATGATCTAACACTAAACCAGACTTCACTTGGAAGAGTGCCTTTTTATCAAGATCGTCGCCCCATTTTTTAAAATACGTCTTAACCATATCTTCAGTCAGACCCCTCTGCTGAAGATTTTTTTTCATATCTTCAATAAGCGCCAATCGCTGCTGCTCTACAAAAGTAGGAGGAACATTGAACGGATTATCTTCAAGGATCTTATCCAAAATTTTAGAATTAAGTTCTTGTTGGGCAATTCGCTTTTTTTCTGACTCAAGCTTTTCGCGAGTCTTCTTTTGAAAGTCCGAGATTGAATCGTATTCGAATTCTTTTACAAATTCATCTGACCATTCTGGAAACTCTTTTTTCTTAATTTCTAGTAGTTCGATATCAAACCTGACTTTTTCTTCACTTAAGTCTTTTTGAGGATAATCCTTAGGAAAAGTCACCTCTATGGTTTTCTTCTCCCCTGCCTTAAGGCCTATGAGTTGTTCTTCAAAACCAGGAATAAAGCTTCCAGAACCAATTTCTAAGAGAAACTCCTCACCCTTCATAGATTGAGGCCGCTCACCAGAAGGTCTTTCTCCCTGAAAGTTTAAAACTGCAAACTGACCTTTATCTAAAGTTTTTTCTTTATCTTTTACTTCAACCATTTGGGCCTTTTGCTCTAACAACTGGTCTTGAATTTTCTTAATATCTTCATCCGCAACATCTTCGCTCTTTTTCTCAAAGCTCAACCCTGCCATATCTTTCAAAGAAAACTCGGGATAAATTTCCACTTTGGCCTCAAATGAGATTTTTTTCCCAGGTTCATATTGAGTATTCCCAAATTCGGGAGAACCTATGGCATGGAGCTTTTCTTTTTCCAAAACTGAGACAAACTGTTCTGAAACAAATTTAGAAAGTGCTTCGTTTTCGGCCTGGGGACCATAAAGCTTGCGAATCATATCTAAGGGTGCCTTCCCTTTGCGAAAACCTTTGAGATTTGTCGTTTTTTGCTTACCGAGCAAGGCCTCATTAACTTTGGCACTTAAATCAATCTCTTCAAAATTAAACACAATTTTTTTTGTGCAATTATCAATTGTTTCGATTTGATAGCTCATCATTCAACCTTTTTAGACTTGTGTCATAAATAATTTAGGCAAGATAACAATTGCCCTTCAGAAGTCAATCCACCTGATTCTGAAATTTTTCTGGTCCATCGGTCATAAGGAGGTGAATAGAAGACTCGGGACAAATAGAGTCCATCCGGCGGGGCAGCTAGCGTAAAGGCCTTTCCAGTGGGGCAACAAAGGTGAGAAGTGACATCGCCTAATTCTAGCTGGCCCCGACCAAGTTGCACGAGGCATCCCGCAATGAGACGCACCATCTGTTTGAGAAACCCATTCCCCTGAATTCGTAATTGAATAACTTCAAGGTTTCCCCATGGAGTCTTCCAATCAAGCCGCCCCAGGTGACAACTGTCGACTCGCCTGATTGTGGAGCGGACCTCGGTCCCCTGACATCTAAAATCAGAAAAATCATATTCTCCAATAAAGAGCTCGGCCCCATGGACCATCTGCTTCCATTGAAGAGGTCCCCGGATAAGAGAAATTTTTTTGTGAAAAAAAGGAGAGCAAAGCCGATGGGGAACGAAGTAATAAAGATACTCTTTCCCAATCGCGCTTTTGATTGAATGGAAGTCCTTGTCTACAATATCAAGATCAAGAAAATAGATAGAAGGCGCCAAGGCACTTCGCAAGGCCACTAATAAGTTTTCAGCTGCAATCAGAAACGGCGCCGAGAAATTTAGGACTTGGCCTAAGGCATGAACCCCTTTATCAGTTCTCCCCGATGCTTGGACCGAGATGTCCGGGCATTTAAAAATCTTCCTAAGACATGTCTCGACGGCCTGTTGCACAGTCGAAACATTGTTTTGTTTTTGCCAGCCATGAAAGCCCTGCCCATCATATTCTATAACAGCTGCATACTTAACGCTCTGAGGTTTCTGGCCCTGAGTCTGATTCGTTTTCTTCATCTAGATAAGTAAAGACCCCAGTGAAGTGTTTGCGTCTAGCGATATAAAAAACTAAAGAAAAAATTATATAGGTCCAGATGATTGCAAAAACGAAGATCTCTTCATAGAGAAACAAAGCAGAGAAAAGAACCAAGAAGAGCAGAAACATTTGCTTTTTGCGCTTTCTAATCCAAGGAGATCCTTTGAACGAAGGAAAAGGAAGACTCGTCACCATCAAAATACCAATAAAAAGTATATAGGGGCCGAAAACAATCCGAGGGACCGAGAAGAGCTCAAATACCTGGATAATCTCTGCGTGAAAAAGTGTCAGTCCTACAATCGCTAAGGCCGCGGAGGGACTAGGTAGACCTTGAAAATATTTTGACGAGACCTTTTCTAGATTGGCATTAAAGCGGGCAAGCCTCAGAGCGGCACAGAGAACATAAATAAATGGAAAAATGACACCTGATTTTCCTACCGCGGTTAAAAAATACAAATGAAAGAGAAAGGCGGGTGCGACTCCGAACGTCAAAAAATCGCTCATACTATCGAATTGCTCACCAAATGCGCTCTGGGTTCCAGTCAATCTTGCTAATCGACCGTCCATAGCGTCAAACAGCGTTCCTATTATGACAATCATTGCCGCCCAATAAAACTGGCCTTTTAGGGCGAAAATGATAGAGAAAAATCCGCATGCCAAATTCAAGGCAGTAAAAAAATTTGGCACAAAAAACAAGAGGATTTTTTTTTCAGTTTGGTTTTGTTGATTCATAGGATGACTTTGTTATCCGGTTTTTCATTTGGCCCTGAAAGGAATGTTCTCCCAACTTTTAGCTTTTGTCCCTTCCTAACTAGAATTTTATGCTCGAATGGTATTTCAATGATTAAACGTCCGCCCCCAATCCGGTGACCAATGCAGGCACCAAGTAGACCCCGGTCGCCCGGGATCATATAAAGACGCGGATGGATAGAGATATAGCTTTTCCGAAATATGAGCCTTATTTTTTTGTTATTCTTGAGCATCAGTCCCAAGAAGAGATCTTTATCTTCTCTAGATCTCTCAAAAAGCTCTCCTGCTGCGGGCAAATGAATCGCCCATCGATCTAAAAAAGTCTGGGAAATTGAAATCTTTTTCTTTTGATTTTTTGCGTCGTCAATTACGGACTTTACAGTGCCGTCCACCGGGGCGACTAATTTTTCCTCAATTCCAAACTCTTGGATTCCATAAGGCTCTTTGGTTCTAAAGCTAAAATGAGCAAAGACCAGAATAAGAAGCACAACTAACAAAGCAAATACACTGGGGTAGAGCCAGAGTATTAAAAAACCGAAAGATGATAGAAGAAAAAGAGTCTTTGGAAAAAAGAAAGTATTCATAGGTCTTTAGCAACTCCAAACTCTTTCTCTAGCGATCGAAAATAAACAGGTTGGGTTTTAAGTTGTTTGTTTAAAATTTGCTCTAAGATTTCAGGATGTGATTTGAGATAAGAGACCGGATGTTGACCGTGATGAAAGCATTCAATACCGGGATATCGAAGACAAAAAAAGTGAGGATATTGACCTTTGAGCTCCTCAAGTAAATGAGAGTCTGAGTGTTTGATGAGTTTTTTCTGAGCATCGCAGTAGATAAGAAGTTCTTTTTTAAAAGCATTGGCCGCAAATAAAGTCTTATCGGGGTAGAGATCAAAAAGTTCGAAGTAAGAAAGAGTGGTACACGACTTACCTTCTGCACGAAGGTAATCTGCAAAAAGAGCGCTTTGCCTGATTCCTGTGTAGCTTCCTGGACCAACCAGCCCCACAAAAAACTCTAACGTGCTGAGTTTTAATTTGAATTTTCTCAATAGAGAGACCACTCGTTGATGGAAGATCTCTGAGGTCTTTGTCTGAGAATCACTAATCCACTCTAGCCATTTGGAGTTTTCCCAAAGACCAAGCTCCAAACCATCAGAACAATCAAAAAACAGGACGGGCCTATTAAAATAATCGAGTGATGTCATTATAGAGTGCCAAAACCATGAGCAACAACAAAAGCGAGAGTCCAAATTGTTGAGCGATTTCCATTTTTTTCCGAGATACAGGTCCACGGTTGATTGCTTCTAAAATAAGAAAAAGAATATGCCCCCCGTCTAAAACTGGAATCGGCAGCAAATTGAGCAAGCCTAAATTAATGGACATAATCGCCATCAACTTCAAAAAATACGAAATGCTTACATCAAGGCTATCGTTGGCCACTTTTCCGATAATTAAAACCCCACCGATATTTCCAATCGAGTATTCGTTCGTAATGAGCTTTTTGATTCCGCTTGCTGTGCCAGCAAAGGCCTGCCATGTGCGCCCAAGGGCCCTACCAAAGCTTTCAAAAAAACCATGACCATTTGTTTCAACCATTTGAGGGGCAAGCAACAATGGCCCACCATAAACTCCTAACAAATACCTAGACTCTCCATTTATTTCTTTTTGCTCGGGTGTGACTTCAAGAGATATTTCTTTTCCTTTTCTCCAAACCACGAGACTGACTGGACCTTCTTTCGCAGCAGTTTGAAGACCTTGGGAAAACTCCACAAACGAGTTCGTGCGCTCGCCATTTAATGTTCCAATAACATCGCCCGGCTTGAGATTCGCTTTTTCGGCTACGCTACCTTCAACAACTTTGGAAATCCTTAGATCTGCTGGCATCAGTTCTGCTAGTCTTTCATTTGAAACCAACTTGCCTGGTTTTTTTGGTGGCTCTTCAAATTCAATATAGGAAGGATCAGAAACGTTGAGAAAATGAAGATATAGCGGACCTTCTGAATTGCGGAAATCTTCTAATGAAAGAGACGGTGGAGCATACTGATTTTCACTTTCAGAAAGTGCAAAGAATTGACCTTGTTTATTCACTAAAACCGGAGAACGCAGGGGGCCTGAAAGTTGAGACAAATCACCGAGAAAATTCTTTAAATCTTTTTCAACGATGATTTGCTTTTCTACCCCTTGGGAACTCTCGACTGTCGCAGTTTTAATAAAATCATCGGCCAAATTCAGCTCATAGGCGCCAATAACGGCCCGGTTATTAAGCTGCTTTAAAATATCTCCTGTTCTTAGTCCTTTAGAAAAGTACTCTGATTTTTCACTTACTACCCCAAACCGAATCTGAGGAACTTTTTCTCCACCAAAAACAAGAAAATAATACAGCACATAGGCCATGATAAAATTGGCCAGTGGTCCTCCAAAAACAATGAGAAAACGACGGAATTTCGATTTATGATTGAAGGCCTCTTTTTTCTCGGCCTCAGTTAATTCATCGCTCCTGAGGGGATCGTCTCCAAACATTTTGACGTAGCCTCCAAACGGAATTAAGGAAACAGCATAAGTGGTACCCTTCCAATCCCATTTTAAAAGCTTAGGACCAAACCCAAGAGAAAACGTCTCGACCCTCACACCACAGAGCCGTGCAAAAATAAAATGTCCTAATTCATGAAAAAAAATCAAAGGCGCTAGAAATAATAAAAAAATTCCAGCTTTTTCGATGAGTTCCAAAAATTCAATCATCATCAATCCTTTGACTAGTTCGATTTATTTAGAGCAAAAAATAGGGCGTCCAATAAGTATACAGCGCATAAAAGGGGGTGACAAAGACAAGCCCATCAATTCGGTCATAAACTCCTCCGTGTCCTGGAATCAGTTGAGAGCTATCTTTAAGGTCAAATTCTCGCTTAATTCGAGACTGAACTAAGTCCCCAATTTGGGCAAGCATTGCAAGAAGAAGAAATACAGGAATGGAAATCCAAGAAATTTCGTCAAAGGTATAATAGAAGAACACTTGCCCAAAAAAACAAGATGTGATGCAACCATAGAAAAGACCTGCCTGTGTTTTATTGGGACTTACTGATGGCCACAGCTTTTTCTTTCCAAAGTTTTTTCCAAAAAACCATGCAGCAGAATCAAAAACAAAAACAATAATCAGTAAAAGTAAAACTGACGCTCTCCAGTTGAAATAACTCAAGAGATAGGCAACACACACTAGGGGTAAAAGAGAATTAAAAAGAGATAAGCTGGGCCATTTCCGAAAGGCATGGAAAGAAAACCTTTTTGGTAGAAACAAAACAGCAGATAAAAACAGATTATAGAACAAGGCCAGACCAATAATGCCTACCTGAGTATGCCTTGAAGAAAGCAACAATACTAAAACACTATAAAGCACGGCATTAGCCAACATAATGCCAATGTATTTCCACTGCGTTCGCTTCATAGAAAAAAAATTGACTAAAAATTCATCTTGAATGAGTAGCGAAAAAAGTCCTAAACAAACTTTTCCGTAGATAGGTTCTAAGGATATGATAAAAATCGCAAGGGCCACCAAAACAGCGGCCGAAGCAAACCTGAGCTTAGTATTTGGACTCACTTCAGTGCCAAACCTTGAGAGTGCAATTCGACCTTCCTAGCGCAGGCGAGGTGGACGGCCTGATTAAAGTTTTTTGGCCCGTCAAGTCCACCGAAACGGCGGATTGTCCCAGATGATCTGCAAAGGATATCTTCTAAATCTTGTGGTTCAAAATCCGGCCAATATTTAGAAACAAAAACGAGATCAGCGTAAGCAATCTGCCAGAGCAAAAAGTTAGAAACTCGCTGGTCTCCTCCGGTGCGAATGAGTAAATCGACGTCTTGGCATTCAGGAATTTCACAACCCCCCGTTAGGTCATTCATTTCCAATGCTTTTCCAGGGTTTCGAGCAATCCATTGATTGACTGAATTAAGAATTTCTTGTCTGCCCCCGTAGTTGAAGGCAAAATTGAGCTTCATTCCCGAGGCATTTTGAGTTCTATTCTCTAAATCGTAGATAATTTCTTTGGTTTTAGCGGGAAGCTCGTCTCTGACACCAATAAGTCGAAACCTAATTCCCTGTTCTAAAATTCGAGACCGCTCTTTCAACAAAAATTTGTGCAACAGTCTGAATAAAATAGCGACTTCATTTCTTGGTCTCGTCCAATTTTCAGTCGAAAAAGTAAAGAGAGTGAGAGCATCAATATCTAATCGGCTGGCCTCTTCAACAATTGCAGGTAAAATAGTTGCCCCTCGGATATGACCCCAAAATCGGGGACGTCCTCGAGACTGGGCCCACCGCCCATTTCCATCCATAATAATTGCAAGGTGCTTAATTTGAGTCATGGCCTTAGACAGTCATTAGTTCTTTTTCTTTGGCGTCTATAATTTTATCAATCTCTTTAATATAGCGATCAGTCACTGTTTGAACTTCTTGCTGATACTTTTTGGAATCATCTTCTGAGAGTTCTTTATCTTTTTCAGATTTTTTAATAATCTCGTTTTGATCCCGGCGTATATTTCGGATTGCTATCTTGGTATCTTCTCCCAGTTTTTTGACACTTTTTACGATTTCTCGCCTTTTGTCCTCAGTCAGAGAAGGAAAAGGAATCCGAATGAGATTTCCATCATTTGACGGAGTCACCCCTAAATTTGCCGCAAAAATGGCCTTTTCAATAAGTGGTAGCATGGTCTTATCAAATGGCTGAATCTGCAAAAGCCGTGCCTCGGGCGTACTGATTTGGCCAACACCTTTTAAAGGCGTGGGGCTGCCATAATAGTCAACGACGATGTTATCTAAAACACTGGCCGACGCTCGACCCGTTCTCACTTTTGTCAGTTGAGTTTTTAACGAATCTATAGTTTTAGTCATCGAAGTCTCTAGTTCTGATTTAATATCTTCAATCATGGTCTTATCCCGTTTTGATTTAGAGCCTAAAATCTTTAATTGATTAGAGTCCCTACTTCCTCACCTTCTAAAATTTTTCTAACGCTTCCAGATTCAGACATCTGAAAAACGATGATGTCTAACTCGTTATCCATACAAAGAGTAATAGCAGTAGAATCCATGACTTTTAAATTTTTGTTGAGAACATCAATAAAAGAAAGTCTTTTAAAACGGACTGCTGATTTGTCTAACTCTGGATCTTTATCGTAAACACCGTCTACTTTTGTGGCCTTGAGTAAAACATCTGCATGAATTTCATTAGCGCGCAATGCGGCGGTCGTGTCGGTCGTAAAATAAGGATTGCCAGTACCTGCCGCGAAGATGACGACTCTTTTCTTCTCGAGATGCCTCATTGCACGGCGCCTAATATAAGGCTCCGCAACTTCTTGCATTGCGATAGCAGAGAGAACGCGAGTGCTCACACCTTTTCTTTCTAAGGCGTCTTGAAGAGCAAGAGCATTCATTACTGTAGCGATCATGCCCATGTAATCAGAGGTGGCGCGATCCATCCCAGCGACTGCGCCAGAGATCCCGCGGTGGATATTTCCGCCGCCTACAACAACGGCGATTTCGATTCCAGTCTCACGAATATCGGCAATTTCTGAGGCGATGTGAAGGAGCACGTCCTGCACAATTCCATACCCCTGCTCGCCGGCAAGGGCCTCACCGGAGAGCTTTAGAACAATCCGCTTATATTTCATAAAGCCTAATTTTATTGCCCAGTCATTTTGGCAACTTCTTCGGCAAGGTTATCTTTCTTCTTTTCTAATCCCTCTCCGAGATTATATTTCACAAACCGGCGTATCACTATTTTTTCGCCTAGCTTCAAAGTCATCTCATTTAAAAGATCACCTATTGTGATGTCAGGATTTTTAACGAAAGGCTGTTGCAAGAGCGCCACTTCTTTGGCCATCTTCGCCAGCTTCCCTTGCACGATATTGGCAATCATATTCTCTGGCTTACCCTGCTCTTTGAGTTGGGCCGCATAGACCTCTGCTTCTCGGTTTTTAAATTCCTCATCTATATCATCCGCAGAGAGAAATTTTGGATCCGACGCCGCAATGTGCATGCAAACATCTTTCACAAAATCTTGAAAATCAGAATTTTTAGCGACAAAGTCTGTTTCACAATTGACCTCGGCCATAACGCCGATTTTACCACTATGAATATAAGAACCAACCAATCCCTCAGCAGCAATCCGGCCCTGTTTTTTGGCGGCCGCAGCTAGACCTTTAGTCCGCAAATAATCTACGGCCTTTTCCATGTCTCCGTTTGTTTCTGCCAGGGCTGATTTACAATGCATCATTCCTGCTCCGGTTCGCTCTCTCAAGGCCTTGACATCTCCTGCTGACACCGACATTTTTCACCTACCATTTATCTAAAATTGATCTTACTTTTTTCAACGTTTCTAAGGATTCGTAGACGTTGTCCCCGTGGTGTCCTCTGAGACACTTGCCTCACTCTCATCAGATTCTTGCTCTGCTTCTACGAGTTCAATATCTTTCTCATATTTTTCTAAAATTTCACGCTCAAGCGAAACATCTCTATCAGAACTATCACTCTCTTTGTCCTTATTCCGAACGCGGCTTCCGCCTTCTGCGACTGCATTGGCAAAATATTCGGTAAAAACTGAAATAGAGCGAATTGCGTCATCATTTCCAGGAACGACGTAGTCAACCCCTGTGGGATCGCAATTTGTATCAGTGATTGCAACTACTGGAATTCCCAGGAGATTGGCCTCTTTGACCGCTATTCTCTCAGAATTGGGATCTATAACGAAGAGGGCCCCAGGGAGTTTGCGCATATCTTTGATACCGCCAATGTTTTTTTCTAGCTTTGCGACTTCTTTTTCAACTTTCGACTGTTCTTTTTTAGTCAAAAGTCCAAAGTCTCCATTCTCTTTCATTTTTTCAACTTTACGCAGCTTGTCGATAGAGAGTGCCAGAGTTTTATAATTTGTAAGCATTCCCCCTAGCCATCGATTAGTGACGAAGAAAGCACCGCAATCTTTTGCATTTTTCTCTACGATTTCAGAGGCTTGTCTTTTGGTGCCTACAAATAGAATGGATCGGCCTGAAGAGGCCGTATCTTTCAAAAAATTATAGGCCTTTTCTGCTAAAGGTAAGGTTTTGGCCAAATCAATGATGTAGATCCCATTCCTTTCCCCAAAAACATAACGTCTCATCTTTGGGTTCCATTTATGAGTCTGATGTCCGAAGTGAGCGCCTGCTTTTAGCAGATTAGGCATAGAAATCTTGGCCACAATGTCTCCTTTGATAGTTAAGTCGAATCACCCTGAAACCCGAAGGCACCATCAAAATATAGGATGATTAACTATTTAATTTTCGCGAAGCTATCATAGGCCATCAAGACTGGCCAGAACCTTACGGGGTCTCGAACCCTGTTGAGGACCCACTATTCCTTTTTGCTCCATCTCTTCAACTAAATTCGCCGCACGATTATAGCCAATCCTCAGTCGACGCTGAAGCATCGATGCACTTGCAGCTCTTTGTTCACAGACGACCCGAACTGCTTCGTCATAGAGGACATCATCTTCAGTCCCAGACAGATGACTTCCCATCGGGGAAGAACTCCATTCTTCGTCCTCCGTTCCCTGACCTCCGGATTCAATGAACTCAACCGCCTTTTCGCTAACAGAGGAGGGCAAAAGAGCAAGTTTATCCATAAGAGCTTCAATTTCCTCTTCGGCAATATAGGCAGAATGCAGGCGGCCCATTTCGATACCGTGTTTGTAGAGCATATCCCCCATGCCTAAAAGTTTTTCGGCACCAACTGTGTTGAGAATCGTTCGAGAATCTATATTGGAGGTCACACGGAATGAGACTCGAGTCGGAAAATTCGACTTAATGAGGCCCGTAATAACGTCAACGGAAGGCCTTTGAGTTGCTAGCACAAGGTGAATCCCTGCGGCACGCGCTTTTGCCGCCAATCGACAAATATTTGTTTCGATCTCTTTACCCATTTTAGTTAAAATAAGATCCGCGAATTCATCAATAATTATCACTATATAAGGAAGGGCCAAACTTTCGGCGTCGTCTGCAAAGAGATGCTGAATGCGGCTAGCAACCTCATCTTCGGTTTCCAGTTTCTTATTGTAGCCTTCAATATTGCGAACTCCCATTTCTTTCAAAATTGAGTATCTACGCTCCATCTCTTGTACGGCCCATAAAAGAGATAAAGAAGCGCTCTTTGGATCGGTCATGACAGGCAATAGTAAGTGCGGAAGGTTTGCATAAAGGGCCAATTCTAGCTGCTTGGGATCAATTAAAATTAACTTCATTTCCTCTGGTGAGCGCTTTACGAGTAGTGAAACTAATAGCGTATTAATAAATACCGATTTTCCCGAACCCGTAGAACCCGCCACCAGCATGTGAGGCATTCCTGCAAGGTCAACAACTGTTGAATTGCCGAAGGAGTCTTTTCCCACAGCGATCGGCAAGCGCAACTGTGTTTTGCGAAATGCTGTGCTTTTTAAAACGTCATCTAAATAAATAATCTCTCTGGGATTTCTAGGAACCTCTATTCCCAAAGTCGTTTTTCCCTTCATTGGATAAACTAAGCGGATGGGTGCTCCATAAAGTGCTAGGCCTAGGTCCTCAGTAATCGATGTTACTTTAGAAACTTTAACTCCAGGGCCAAGTTCCAGTTCGTAGGTATCAACAACAGGGCCCTTTAAGATGTTTATGACTTGCGCAGAAATTCTAAATTCTCCCAATTTATCTTCAATAGCAGAGACGATACCCTCAAAATACGATTCATCTGGGCCAGAAACCTGAATTTTCTTCTTTAAAGGTGTAAGCCCCCTGAGAAGGCTTTTTTCATCGTATTTGAAAGGCTCAGAAGGCAGGTTTGCTGCTGTTTTTTTCTCAATAATTTCTTCTGGTTCTTCGTTTATAAAATAAGGTTCAGGTTCAACGGGTTTCTCTAGTTCATCAGAAAATGGAATTGAAGCTGTTGCGATGGGTTCTCTTTCCGATTGAAGCTTTTTTTTGATTTGGTGGTAGGAAAGGACACAAATTCGACCGATAGCCTTTACTAAATAGCTAAGGAAGAGAACACATTTTGAGCGAAAGATAATCACTATAGAGAGAACGAACAAAGGCCACAGAAGAAAATGGGCATCGGTTGTGGAAAGAATATTCGTAAGTGGTAGCAAGGTTCCTTCACCTAGAAGCTCCGGAAGAAAAAGAAAACTTCCAAGAATCATACAAGTGATCTCTAAGGGAAAAAACCACACATCAAGCAAGGCCTGTCTTCTAAAAAAAACGGTCCCTGCAAAAAATGCGAAAACAGCAAATTGCAATATTCCTAGAGGACCCACAAAATAGTCATGCCAACTGAGGGCCGAACTTACAAAATGACCTATGAGACCACTTGGGCGAGTAGAGCTCACTTCAAAGGAATTTCCAGGAAGTGAGTCAAGGAAGAAAAGATAAAAAAATTCGCATAAGGCCACGATAAAAAGAAAAAGAAGCTGAGTTTTTAAAATTTGTTTGCGCATAGATCTATGATAAGAAGGACGCGCTATCCGAGCAACGAATGTTTTTCTTTCGTGACCAAAACACTCGGAATTACAGAGGCCATTATGAATGAAATCCGAATAAGTCAGTCCGTTGCAATCTTAATCGATGGTAATAATATTGAAATGAGTCTTCATACAGTTATGAATTCAAAAAATATCATGGTTAATTTTGATGTTCTCATCCCCCGTTTGTTGGGAAATAGGGCGTTAAATCGCCTGATTTATTTCCGTGAAGGCAAAAACATCTCTTCCAAATTGGCGGAGCGACTTCACTCTCTTTATCACGGTTCGGTTCGTCCATGTCACAAGAGTGCTGATATTCCATTGTCCATTAAGGCAACCCAGCTTTCTGCTAAAGTCGATACCATTATAATTCTCAGTGGCGATTCTGACTATATTGAGCTCATCAGGCACCTCAAATCAGAAGGCGTTCGAGTCGAAATTTGCTCGGTCCCAGAAACGACAGCAGCGATTCTTCGAGAAGAGTGCGATCACTACCATGAGATAGTAAAAGATGACTGTTTTTCTCTTCCGAATCCCCCTCAACCTGGACCTCGCCAGAAAAAGAAAAAAAAGACGGCCGTCAAATAATTAGACACTTTCTCTTTTATAAATGCGCTCAGTGGTCCCTATTTAAAGAGAGTTCGTTTTAAAACTGGCATTTGGCCTGCATCTCGTAAGGCAGCTTTTAAAAATAGATCAACAAAGAAGAGGAGAGACCAAATGAAACGAAAGCCTATATTTTATCTGATTTTATTGGGACTAGGGATGATCCTGTCTCATTGCAGTGAACCTCAAAATGTTAAACTGGCCTTCCAAGGGCAGGGCACCTCAAACAGCATAGAGTTTCAGTGTAGTGGCGAAATTGTAGATGATGTCTGTATTGGAGCATCTATTGCTTGTGACGGAGAAGTCGTAGACGGTGTTTGCACTGGCACGACTATCGAGTGCATTGGCGAAATTAATAGCAACGGTCAGTGTATTGGAAAAACAATTCAGTGCAAGGGTGAGATTATTGACGGAGTTTGTCACGGAGAAACAATTCAGTGCTCTGGAGTTATTAAAGACGGCGTTTGTATCGGCGATACAATAACTTGTGATGGCGAAATTGTTGAGGGCGTGTGCAAGGCCAACAAAGACCAGATCATTTGTGACGGTGTTGTAGACCCAGTTACGAAAATTTGCCGTCCTGATTGGACTTGCCCTGGTGTGATTGTCGATAAAGTTTGCCAACCAGAGCCACCGATGTGTGATGAAAGTAAAGAGTCTGATTTTTGTTTAGAATTAAAAGACGATTTTGAGCGAAATGTTCTTTTGGACCAGGCCCCTTTTGCTTGGCATAAGCTTGTATTTGATACTGGCAAGAATGGGTCTCGACTTGATGCACGTTTGGCGAGAACCGATGCAAAAGCTGGAAACCTTTTAACTAATACGGTTGCGAGTGGAAAAAGTGCAGTGATGTTTACAGGTCGTGACGGAGGCTCAGTCCATGAAATCTACTTGATTTCAAAACCGTTTAACCTAAAAAACTATAAGAAAGTAACCATTCAGTTTGATTATGCTCATCTTTCTTTGGATGCAGAAAAGATTTTTCTAAAGAAAAATGGAAACTCAGTGGCAAAGCATGAACAAGTTCGACTAGATATCTGTGCAGCAAACAATGATACTGACTGCGGTTTAAATAAAACTGGCCAGATTTCATTGACTAACACCTTGGCATGGGATTCGTTTTACCCGGAAATTCAAGAAAGCATCGAATTTGGTGCCGGTGTTACAAATCTTAACGTAGCAAAAAGAAACTGGAAAAAGGCCAATGTCACAATCGACCTTTCTCAGTACAAAGGACGAAAAGAAAAATTTGTTTTCCGAATCGTTGCTACTATGGATGAAGGATTTAAGAATAATAAAATCGAAAAAACCCTTGAAGATGGGATTTTGGTTGACCGAGTTATCCTTGCAGGACACAGCAAATAGATTTTTCTTAGCTATATTCTACGGGCATCTCTTCTTAATAGTGAAGAGGTGCCTCTTTCCAAATCAAACGCTCAAGACCAATAAGATTTTCAAGCTCTTTAAAACCTCTCTCTTGGTTTTTTAAAAACTCACTCCAGTCTTTGATTTCATGAGGTGAAAAAGTTTCTGGATAGAAATTCTCAATCCAATCTTTTAAACGTCCTATTTTATTTAAATCTAATTTAAAAAATTCTGGCAGCGAGTCCCATTCTTCGTCTAACAGAGGAACCCTGAGCCTCAGACATGCAGGACCACCGCCATTTTTCATACTTTGGCGCACATCTAAGAATACGACTTCATGAAAGACATTTTCTTTTCGAAGTCGAGCGAGATATTTGGCGATGTTCTCATTCTCTTGGCATTCTAGTGGTGCTATTAAAATTAATTTTTTATCGATTTCTATAATCTGAGAGTTGAAAAGATAACTCTCTATACTTTCTAGAACACTCACCTCTTCGTTCGTGACGACTTGAGCTCTGATCGTTTTTCCAGGATGGAGTTTTGTGTATTTCTCTTGCAATAACGAAACTACCTTTTGTGTATCTTCAAAAGCCGATTCGTGCACGAAGAAAAAATTCAGATGCCCAACTGAGATAACGTCATTATGAAAAACCCCCTGGTCAATAACCTTAGAATTTTGCTGAACAAAAAATTGCTGTTGCGAAGCGATTCCGTGGCGATGGGCCACTATTTGTGAGGCCTCCTTGGTCTGCCTAGCCGGATAAGAAACAGGACCTGATCTAGAACTTCCTAATTGGCGCCCATAGACAAAAAGATGGAGTCCTTTCTGATCATGTGAGGGCGTAAACCTGCAGTGATTTGCGGCCCCTTCATCTCCAAGCGATTCACCATCAAACAAAGGAGGGTGAACTTCAAAAAGGTTTTGATCGAAGAAAATTTGCTTCAAAACAGAATATGTTTCGGGTGCTTCTATAGATCGATGAAGTTTGTTGGAAAGATTGGCCACCGAAAAATGAACTTTATGATCCTGCGAATCAATTGAGGATGTCACAGTGGCAGCATTGGCCGTCCACATACTCGAAGAAGAAAAAATCGCCTCTAGTAATTTCGGGTTTGTCTCTTTGCAAAAATCTAAGGCTTTCTCAGTTTCCAAATTGGGGAACCACTCGGAAAGCTTCCACACACATGGTCTAAAAAGAGGAGGTATAAAGGATTGCTTTTGCCCACGTTTTAAAAAAAATTCCATTTTTTTTAGGCCTTGTAGGGCCGCTAATTTCGGAAACGAACTCTGCCCATGGTTACTCTGACTCGCGATATTTCCAGAACTTAGTCCTCCATAGAAGTGAGTCGGACCAGGTATCCCGTCAAAATTGATTTCGAACATGCTCTAGTCTCTCCAAGGTGACTGTTTTTTACATTATCGCAGTATTTTCTTTGCTAATTCTTCCAAATATTTCTAAAACGCCATGATGCCGGTTTTTCTTTATACCTTTATACTCGTTACGACTTCAACCGGCCTCTATGCCCAAATCGGTAGCCTTAAAGCTCAGATTATAGATTTTACCTATCATTCTGATTTTGGCAGACAAGACCCTATTTTAGAAAACATTGGTTCTCTGGATCCTCTAGGAACTGGAAAAGCCGAATTTTGCCAGGCAGATTTAGTGGTGCAAAACCTCGTTGAAGTGAAGGCCGATCCTGCAAATAGCGCAAGCAATGGAAAAAATTTAGTTGCTGTCGATTCCTTTGAATACAAAATTCCTACTAGAAACTGCGGTGATGATTACAAGGACTTTTTGGCCTTCTCCAAAACAGTGGCCTTCGACCCGTTTTATCAAGTTTCTCTAACATACAGAAACCCTGTTATCGAGGTTGAACGGCTAAAAGATGAGATTTTTAGATTTAGAGTTGATGACTCTGAATTTCTCAATTCCGTTATCTCAGCAGAGATGAGAAATTCTTTTGTAAACTTAAGCTTTTCCGAACAAAAATTTCAGTTTTTCTCCGATCACTTTGCTTTTGAAAGTGTGGCCTCGTCGGCCTCGCTAGAGAATATTTTGATGGCCTGTCCCAATCTGAGAGAGAATAAACGCTCAGATATGACGTATCTGTTAAATGACTGCATAATCGATGGCTTTCTCGCCGCAAATGGATTGCGAGAAGACGAATCAGAGCGGGCCTCGATTCATTATAAAACTATATTTGAAGATACTCGAACTGAGATGAAGGTTTCGGTCTCGCTAAAAAAAGGAAGACTCTCTCCAGCAAAAAATGAATTTTTTCTCGGGCCAACTACGATAGATCTTCAAAACAACTTCAAACTCGAACTGAACGGGCAGACGTCTCTTGAATGCGCTCATCAGCAGCTCGGAGGAGAGGCCAGTACACTTTTGGTAGAGCAGTGTTTTAGCAATCTAAAATATTTCCGCAATGATGAGTTCATCGTGAATCTTTTGGATTCACCAGACTCTAAAACAACTGCTGGCGGTAGCGAAGTTGTGCTTGAGACCAAAAGCAAAGAATCTAGCGGTAATATTCATCTAGGAGCAAAAAGCCTTTGGGTTGAAACCGAAGAGTCTTATTTTTCAGTTAATAACTTTTCTCTATTCTGTAGAGAAGAAAAAGATTTCTCTATAGAGTCTTGGAAGAAAAATTCTGTCTCATGCCTCCAGTCTTTGCACTTGCGACCTTTTAACGACGAGAGGCCTCTTTCTTTTTACTACAGTGGAGACCCCAATAATAAACAAGGCCTCAGGATTGAAGTAGCAGACTTCGGAATTCAGCAAGACAAGCTTTCTTTTACAAGTGATTTAATAGAAGGCCCTTTGGCCGATGGATTTCTAAGGACTTGGAATTTTCAATTTCATTGCGGTGACAGAATTTACCGAGCAGAGACAATCGAGGAATGGAAGAGCTCTTGTTTGAACGATTTTAATTTGAGTTCGCTGCCAGTCATATATCGCGACAGGACGGCCAATTTTTATTACGTCATGTCCCCTATGCTACTTGAATACAGCGACAGTCATTTGAGCGCACAAATTCCTGACCTCTTTTATTATGAGGCTGAATCTATAAATCACATTAAAGACATCAAGCTGAGCTGTTCTCACAATACTCGAGAATTCAGTGCCGATGGCCTAAGTGTCCTCGAAGGTTGCTTGAAGCAGGGATCTTTAAAGATTGGAAAGTTGAGGGATTCGAAAAATAGTTTATCTCTTTTTCAAAAGCGGGCCCTCCACTTGGCCAGAGTTTTTAATTCCCAAGACAAGAGTTCAGGGGAGGTCTGCTCGCAGGTGCCTCATATCTTTGAGGATTTATATAATTGTGACTCGGCACCTACGAGCTTCAAAGCTCAGATGAGAGACGTATCGGTAGTATTTTCAGACGGCTCATATGAGATACAGTTTGAAGTGAATGCTTCCCCAGTCAAAAAATGGCTTCCGATGATTATTTCAGGCAAAAGCACGCTAGATGAGTCTAACAATATTCTTACCTTAAAGATCGACAAATTATTGTGGAAGATGGGAAAAAAGATTAGAAAACCACGCTTTATTGGAATGGGGTTAACTGGTTTTGTTACCAGATTGATAGGAAAACAATTAAAAGGAATAGACGGCGTTAAAATGAACAAGACAGGTCGAAGAAGCTACGAGATAGTTTTGGAGCTGGAAGTATTAGGAGTTATTTAATGAATGTTTTTAAAAATTTTCTGTGTTTTGGTATTCTGAGCTGCTTTTTTGCAACTCTATCCTTTGGAGCGTCACCTCTCTTTGTTTGTGATGAAGATGGAGGTTCAAGTCAAATTGAGTTTTTGGAACTTATTCCAAAGTCCGACGCAGTGAAAGTTCGAGTGATAGAAGATAACGCTTCGGAGGCCAACTTCATTATCCATCGAAGTGGATTATCGGTTTTATTGAAGTCTAAAATTAAGAGCGTTCCCTGGAGCTTGGACATGAGCAGTATTAGAAGAAACGAGTACGCTGCAGCTTTTAATTTAAAGGCAACAATTGAGCGAGATCCCTTCACAATAGATAAAAAAGTTTATCGTTGTACGATATCTCAAGAGATGTTCGACAAGGTCAATGCGCTTCTCACTCCTCGATAGGTGCATAGTTTATGAAAGGACTTTCTTTTTTTCGTAAGTATGGGACTTTACTAGATAGCCAGTTCAAGATTCCTGGAACTAAGATTCGTTTTGGGCTGGACTCCCTAGTGGGAATCATTCCCGGTGGCGATATTTTAATGACGGCCGTTTCATCCTCTATCGTCTTTGTGGCGGCAAAACAGTCGGTACCTATGCCGATTTTACTGAGAATGGTTTTTAATATTGGAATCGATTTGCTTATAGGTGCTATCCCCGTCCTTGGTGATATATTTGATGTTTTTTGGAAGTCTAATATCAAAAATGTGGAGCTATTGGAGCAGTATTCTGTTGCCCCTGGAAAGACCAAAAGAGTCTCATCCCTGAAGCTTGGTTTTGTCATTTTTTCGATCATATTTCTGTTTGCTGCCATTATTGGAATCACTATTTCCGTAATGGGATTATTATTTGAAAGGCTCCAGGAAGGTTAGTCGTTCTTACTGAAAAAATTTGCCCTCTTCATTTTCTCAAGCTATAAATGCGTCGCCGAGGGGTTCGAGGTCTTCGCCGTCTGAATTTCTTCAGAGGGAGGAAAGTCCGGACACCAAAGAACACCGTAGCGGGTAATGCCCGCCCACCGTAAGGTGAGGACAAGTGCAACAGAAAGTATGTACAGAAGTTTAATCACTTGCTGTAGTGAAACCAGGTAAACTCTACGGGGTGCAAGCTCAAATAGGTCAGCGCTTGAGATCTGTTCGATTAAGGCTGACGGGTAGAGCGCTTGAGGATGCGAGCAATCGTGTCCCTAGAGGAATGAAGACCCGACGACAGAATCCGGCTTATTGAGCCTCTCGGCATTTTTGTGTTTTGTAAAAAACTTCTCGACTATTTTCTCACAGGTTACAGCGAGTTCATTTAATTCATTGCCGCTAGAAAATTGGTAGCCTAAGCCTTCCAACGCAGAGGCCGGCATTTCAATGACGATATTTTCAATTTTATATTTTGTAATAGACGATTTTAAGCTCAAGGATTCCTGAAATTCCCTGAATATCGAACTGTTTTCCCACCACGGATATTGTTGCAGCGAAGAGTCATCAGAGGACAAAATAAAAGTAGGTAACTCCAACTGTCCTTTCAACCATTCTTTATTCTTCTTTCGCATCACTAGAATTTTCCCATTCTCTATTGAAATGATCCGTAGAAGTTTGAGCTCATGGGTTATTTTTTTTCTTTTATCGACCACTGGAATTTCTAGTGGGTTTCCCTCCTGAAAAGCAAGACAGCCTGACGATAAGGGGCAGTTAAAGCAATCCACTTTTTTTGCCTGACAATACCTGCGGCCTAAGTCCATCAAGGCCTCATTAAAAGCGCGAGGGGAAAGAGTGGGGTTTTGTTCAAAAATCTTTTCGCCATAATCCAAAAGATCTTTTTTAAGAATCGATTTACTCAAACGCAAATTGAAATACCGGCCTAAGACGCGCTCGACATTAGCATCAACCGCCAAAAAGGCCCGGTCGGCACCAATACTAAGAATTGCCGAAGCAGTATAGTCTCCAATCCCCGGTGCTTCTAGCAGCTTGCTCGGTTCTAGTGGAATGTCTCCTTGATAGTGCTTACAAAAAAACTGACAGGCCCGGTGAAGATTTTCTGCTCTACGGTAATAACCCAAACCTTTCCAAGACAGACGTACTTCTTCTTCATTAGCATTTGCTAAGCTGACAATTGAGGGAAATTGCCGAAGAAAACGAGGAAAGTGATGCAAGACTGCACCTACCGTTGTTTGCTGAAGCATAATTTCTGAGACTAGCGTTGTGTAGAGCGTTCTATTGGAGCGCCAAGGAAGGTGCCGAAAATGCGCGCCCGACCATTGAATAAGTTGATCGAAAGTCATGCTCTACCTTCTGCAAAAGAAGTTAAAGAAACTTTTGTCTTTGCAGTCAACCATCGAATCATCCACGGAGGAGCGAATCCCCCGGGACGGATGGGGCAGAGGCTCGATCTTATCAATAGGTTTTGTAACTCGAAGGTGAGGAGTCCCTTTCTCATAAAGACCGATTTGGGGGTCAAAACAGTAGTCACCCATTTTTTGACATTGAGTTTGAAACTGATTTGTGATGACTGCTTGCAGTACAAATAGAAATATCATGTTTATTCGATAACAGTATTGGGTGGTGGATTAAAGTAAAAAATTGATTTCGCAATTTTGACATCTTTTTTGAAATTTTTAAAATCGAGAATTGCACGCCTACCATCTAAGTACGTGATGTTTATAGACGATACATCTGCCAAATCTTGGAACTTAAGCTTTGGGCCTTTAAAGCTCAAAAAAGCTTTTGCAATCTGGATTTTCTTAGCAAGTTGGGCATTAAAAACCAACTCCACACCGGTCTTTTTCTTTACGACGCGGTAATAAGAATTATTGTTCAGGCCATTTTTCAAAACATCAAAAAAACGAGCAAGATTAAAACTGCTATTTTTTTCAATATCTTTTTGAAGATGGCCTGGTTCATTAGTGTTGGCCGGGAACGGAGGGGTGTAGTGCCCTGAGCTTTTAGGATTTCGGTAAAAGACAAACGGCGAATCCTTAGAGAGTGATTCAAAGCGTAGATGGCCTGGATATTTATAATAAATCTTTCCATGCCCTTTATACTGGGAATGCTTCACCAGACTTTTGAACTGCTGCTCAAAGTCTACGACAAAAGACTGCGGTAAGAAGGCAAAAGTCAGGCATTGTGTGACGCAGAAAAAACGAGTGCATAAATTTCGAAAATAGGCCCTCATTGGAGTTGTACGCTCACTGCCGAAGAAACGCCCGGCTCTTGCATGGTTATTCCATAAAGTGTGTCATTGAGTTCCATCGTGCGTTTATTGTGAGTGATAAGAATAAACTGAGACTCGCTACTCATCTCTCGGAGTAAATCATTAAAGCGTCCTACATTGGCATCATCTAACGGCGCATCAACCTCATCAAGCAGGCAAAACGGTGAGGGTTTTACCAAAAAGATACTAAAAATTAAGCTAACCGCTGTTAACGCTTTTTCCCCACCAGACATAAGGTTAATACTCTGCATTTTTTTACCTGGAGGGCTCGCAACAATTTCAATCCCAGAATCATTGTCGTCAATTCCTCCTTTTAAATCGAGCTTGGCCTGTCCCCCTCCGAAAATAATCGGAAAGACTTTGGAAAATTTTTCATTCACTTCTTTAAAGGCCGTTTTGAAACGGACGTGAGACTTTTTATCTATGTGCTCAATAGCATTGAGCAAATCTTGAAAAGACTTTTGCAAGACCTCCTCTTCACTTCGTAAAAAATCATAGCGTATTTTTTGCTTGTCGTACTCTGCTACCGCTTGCCAATTGATCTCACCCAGTTGGCCCAATTGTTTACGGCAAGCTTTAAGTCTATCTTTGAAATCTCTCACGACAGCGCGGGGACGCTCCTTGAATTCATAGACAGCTATCTCCGAATCTTCTTCCAAAACGTTTTGATCCTCGTCTAAAACCAGCTCGCCTAAGCTCGACTTTAGTTCGCTGCCAAGGTCTACGTTTGAAAATATATATTCTCGGAGATTCAAGCGATACTTTTCAAGCGTATCTCGAGTCAAAAATTCTTCTTCCTTAATCATTTGCTCAACCTTGATTTCTAGGCCGCCCATTTCTTTTTCACTTTCACTCATTTCCTTACTCAACTTTTTCACCTGGTCTTCTTGTTCTCGGGTGGCCTCAATCATTTTTTGTAGATTTTCTTGTACCTCTCGACGTTTTTTCTCACACGATTCAAGGCCTACAACGAGGCCTTGGTTTTGTTGAATTAGGTTTTGAACTTCTTTCTCCAATTTTTCCAGCTCTGGAGATAACTGGCCTATCATTTCTTCGAGCGAAGACTGCCGCTGCTTAAGTTTTTCATTTTGTGAAGCAATGGATTTCATTTTATCGTTTAAGGCTTGCTGCTGGGTCGCAAAAGTTCGAATACTTACCTGATGATTTGTAAAGATTTCCTGTTTCTCTCGGTAGACCTTCTCGTTTGAATTTCTTGCTTCCGTTGCATCGTTTAATTCAGTTTCAAGTTCTTGTTGCTGTTTTTCTGAGGTTTCTAAAACCTTTGCTAGCTCTTCTTGACGTTCAAGTATGGCCACCCTCTCTGTAGACATTTTCTGGAATTTATCTCGCAAAGGCGATATTCGTTGATGGCCCTGATGGATCATTTTTTCTTTAACTTGCAAATCACTTTTAAATTCTGTGAGCTGGCGAAAAGTCTGCTCTCTCGCTGCATTAATATCTGCGAGCTCTCCAATAAGGCGACTTTTTTCAGATTTTAGTTTTGAGCTTTTTTCTACGACTGTTTGGTAATTATTTTGAAATTTCTGTAAGTAACCTGAAAGTTGCTCAATTTTTGCAAGTGTGTGGAGAAGCCCCTCGTTCTTTCCACCATCTTGAAAAACTTGGAGCCGAACATGAGAGTTCATTCTTTTCAAAAGAGCACTACCAGATTGATTCACTAAAGACCAAGAACCTTCAGGAATCTCTTCTTTTTGAATTTTTAAAAACTCTTCATCTGAGCAGATATAGCAATTTTTAAACAAATCATCAGGTGCAGTGATGAACTGATTCAACTCTTGAACATCAAATCGCAAAAAAGGCCGCGCATGTGAATCGGCACCTGAACTTTCCTGGTTTGTTTCGCTGCTTTGTTCTGGTAGAAAGACGGCCAGGGTCGCAGTTAAATTTTTGCTAAGTAATGCTTCAATTTTTTCGAAGGGGAACTCTCCAGAACAAAGGACGTCATTTAATTGGTTCTCCAAAACAGTTTCACAGCTTTTTCGATAAGCATCTGGAACTTCTAGGGCATGGGCCAAAGTTTTCGGAAAATCACCCAAGATCTCAGACAGTGCTTTTGCATCCTGCTCACTCATTTCTGAGGCATGGAAAAAAGACTCCAATGATTCTTTTTGCGCCTCAGCTCTCGTTTTTTTCTCTAGGAAATGATTTGCCTCGGCCGAGGCGTCAACAAGTTGGGTCTCAGTTTCCTGAAGCTGCCTTTTGAGTTCAGTTGTCTTTTTAGTAATTTCTGCGGCGAGAGATTCTTTCGTTGCAACTTGCTCTCTGGCCTGAAGGAGTTGAGCGTTCAATTGTATACTTTGAGAATCAATTTCTGAAATTTCTAGTTCAAGTGAGCTCAAATCTTCACTAATAACGCCTCTTCTAAGGCGAATGGATTCTAATTCTCTTTTGGAATCAAATACACTTTGCTCAACATCTCGGTTCTTATCACAAAGTGTTTTCAGTAATAATTCAGAGTCAGAGAAGTTGTCCTTCGACTTGCCTAGCTCGGCCTCCATGCCGGCAAGATCTAGCGTTTCATTTTGCCGACTCACGAGTTCTGAGATTTCGGCCGCTACTTTTTTTTCTTCTTCAGTAAGCTCTCGCTGGTCATCATGGATTTGTTGAACATCTTTAGAATAGTTTTCTTGGAGCTGCCGTTTATCTTCAATGGATTTTCTTAATAACAGGACTCTCTCTTCACCCGCGGCCAACTTATTTCCCAATTGATTGATTTCCAATTGTTGCTCATCAAGTTGTTCCGTAAGCTCGAGCTTTTGTTGCCTATCGAGCTCTAGTTCATTTTCGATTTTTGCACGCTCTCGGCTGGCCTCTTCTTTGGATTCTAGAAGATAATCGCTTCGTTTTCTTGCCTCATCTAATCCCCGCAACAAATGAAAACACTGATCACCCGAGACGATCAGATCATACTTGCGGACTTTTTGCTTTAGAGTGCGCGCTTTCTTTGCTTTTTCGGCTTGTGCTTCAAGACCGCGCAAATTCTTTTTAATTTCTGATTTTAAATCACTAATCCTTTCTAAATTTGCTGTCGTTTGTTCCATCTTGCGAAGAGATTCTTTTTTTCGCATTTTAAATTTTGTAATACCCGCAACTTCTTCAATCATCGTTCGGCGCTCTTCGGGTTTGGCCTGAACTAAGCGATTGATCTCTCCTTGGGCGATAATGGAATATGATTTTGCCCCCGCTCCGGTATCCATAAAAACTTCCTGGATATCTCGCAAGCGGCAAGGGGAGCTATTGATCCGATATTCTGTTTCACCATTACGATAAACTTTTCTTGTTAACTGGATTTCTGAAGGTCGAACAACCTGTTGACCAATATGGATATGCTTAAGTTCTTCATTTTGAAGAACAAGATCGACTTGAGCGAAAGAAGCAGGTCGATGTTTTTCGGAGCCTGAAAAGATAAGGTCGCGCATGGAGGATCCACGCAAGTGCTTAACTGACTGCTCCCCCATCACCCAGAAAAGAGCATCGACGATATTAGATTTTCCACAACCATTAGGGCCTACAATCCCCGTGATCCCGTCATCAAAATAAATGGTCGTTCGCTCTTTAAACGATTTAAAGCCCTGTAGATGCATTCTCAAAAGTTTCATATTGTGTCATTATGCAAAGAAAGACCTTCATCGAAAAACTAAATATGACAAATTTCTTAATTTTTGCTTTCTTTTCTTTCAGTTTGATCTTCCAGTCGACTCACGCCTTGGAAAGAACTGGTGATGGAAGCGACGGAGACTGCCTCCTAGAGGGCGAAATCGAATCTAGAGAGTATCAGTGCCGTTCACTGGAAATCCTACCTGCGGGAATCGTAGCAATTGGCGAAAACTCTTTAATTTTCCGCATTCAAGGTCCAGCAATTATTGGTGGACCGATCGTATTAGCAGGTGCAAGAGGCAACAACGGAAGTGCGACTTCATCTGATTTCCCTCTATTGGGAGGAGCTCCAGGCCCAGGGGGTTTTTCGGGGGCAAATTGTCCTAATGTCGACTGCGACCAACAGTCTGCACCCAATAATACTCATGGAGGCGCTGGAAAAGGTGGCTCACTTGGAAGCGATCCTTTCTTTAGCGGGGGGGCCGGTGGAGGCGGGGGCTCGGGTGGATCTCATTCCTTGCTTAGCTCTTCCGGAGAAAATGGATCTTCCTTTGGAGTTGGTACTGCACCGGGAGTAGGCGGACTGCCTCCGAATTCTACTTACGGAGCATTACAACTTGCAACTTCAGAATTTAAAGGCGGCAGCGGGGGCGGAGCTGGAGGAGGAGGTACCCGAGCGGGCTCGAACTCTTCCGGTGGAACAGGTGGTGGTGGTGGTGGCGCTTTGGCCATTTTCGCCAAAGAGAGTGTGGCCTTTACGTCGTTAGCAAAAATCGACTCTAGTGGAGGCCCTGGAGGAGACGGTTTTGTTTCGACAACCACAGGTCCGGGAGGAGGAGCAGGAGGGGGCGCTGGAGGAACCATTTTTATCGTTAGCGAGAATGGACAAATTCAGGGCACCGGACAGCTTTCTCTTCAAGCAAATGGTGGCCCCGGAGGAAATGGTGCCAAGGTTGAGATAGGGGGCACTGTTATCAGCGGCGGAAATGGTTCAACTGGATCTCCCGGCCGGATTTTTTTGGCAGATTGTGATGGCGCCGTAAATCTTCAAACGACTCCCTTGCCTGAAAAACAAAAAAGTGGAGAATGTTTCTTTGGAAATATTCAGCAAAAACTTGAGAGCTCAATTTCTTGTGGTTCTTTGGCCTACACTCAAAAGCAAACAACAAACCTACGCGCACGATCTTTTTTGCTTTTGTTTTTTGCCTTCATTCTTTTACTTCTCCTGCTGTTAATAAAACGAACGGTAGTTGGGAGAGATCTTCGTCGTCCCCCCAGTCTTCAGTTGCCCCCAAACCAAGTTGTCCAAAGATGGCCTGCCCCCAACATTTTACTTTCCCGCTTACTTTAAAGAGCGCGCAAGTATGATTTATCCCAGCAACTATTTTCCCGACCTCTCCTGGAAGCTTCAACGTTCCTGCATCTTTCGGAAGGCCAGTTAACCCAACATTTTGAACGTCTCCATACCCTAGTTTGCCAAATTGCCCATTTCCCCAGCATCGGACCTTCCCATGGAGATCAATGGCACAGCTACTAAAATTTCCCGCCGATACTTGTTGCATGGGAAGATTAAAATCGACCAGTGGGATCTGAGTGGGAGCTTCATCATCCCCGTATATTGCGGCGTCTCCACTTCCAACTTGACCAAAAAGATTTGCGCCCCAGCATTTGATTCTACCCTCTTTTAACAGAACACAGGTATGAGTATTGCCCGTTGCAATTTGCAAAACGCTATTGCCTACATCGACTAACTGAGGCCCCTCATCGTCTCCAACATCATCGAGATGGCCTAATCCTAATTGCCCAAAAGAATTCTTTCCCCAACATTGCAGTCTTCCATCCACTAGAACTGCACAAGAATGAGAACTAATTGTTGAAAGATCCATTTGAACAGCTCCGGCAGCTAGAGGCACAGGCGAAACCTCCGAAGGTAATTCGTCATCCCCTATTGTTTGCACCATCCCTAATCCCAATTCTCCACCAGAGTTATTCCCCCAACATCGAACTTCATTTGACTGAAGAAGGGCGCAGTTGTGTCTAGTCCCTGCATAGATTTTTCTCACCGGTCCACCAAGAGACACAGGTAAAATTTCAGAAAGGTTTTCGTTATCTCCTAAACTTTCCACATGACCCTGACCTAGCTGTCCGTAACTGTTATCTCCCCAACACCGAACACTCTGGTCGACTAACAACGCACATGTATGGTAGAGCCCCGCACTTAGCTCTATCACCGGTAGTGGCAAAGAAAGTGCCGGAAGTTGCTGAGGAGATTCATGAATTCCTCGGTCAATTGTGTCGCCCAGCCCGAGCTGACCAAACTGATTCCTCCCCCAGCATTTCACCTGACCTTCGGCCAAAATAGCACAAGTATGAAAACCTCCAGTCGCAATATCTAAGGCATCTGGAGTTTCCGGTTTTGGCGTGCAATATGAAACTTTAGTCAAAGCAAATGGGTCTCGTGGGTGAACAAGTTCCACCTGGTTAAGGTTCGTATCAAAGGTAAAGTCCGCAGAAATTCCGCCCACCTCAACTTGAATAGAACTTTCCAGTATAGGAGAGAGCTGCAAATTAAATCGACTCTCAGGGATAAGCTTGGCGGAAGCAAGACGACCTAGATTGGTCAGTCCTTGCCGATAGCTCCCATTGGCCAAGTCTACACTCAAGCCTCCAGCAAGCTCAATCATATCTAAGATTCCATGACCCAGTTCATTTTCTCCAGAGAATGGAATCGTATAGATATTGTTATAAACAATACCTCCGACCACCACGGGTCGGTCACCTATGGTTTTTTTAAGCTTATTCCATACTGAATTAGCAGAAATTCCGCTACAGTCACGGGCCTTACTCGAAATTTCAGAGCCGTTGGGATCAACTACGCCTTGAATATGAGGGGGATAATCAAAACAAATATCTTGTTCATCTGTTACGAAAATAATTGCCAAGGCGGCATCATCTCTCATGAGCCCTTCTCGCTTTATTTCTTCTAGTTTTTCTCCTGAAAGCGAATGAAAGAGAGAAAAGAGCCCCATTTCTCCGCCATCACTATAGTTGTCAGTCACTGGATTTTGCATCCGGTCTTTAAGGAAACTTTTTATTTCCGGCAAACTATGAATTTCAGAATCCAGTACCAATGGACCAGAACTTTTTTTGTAGAGGCGAGAATGATGAACAGAGCGACTTCCGTGCGCCAACATGACCCCTATTCTAAAATCTATTTCTGAAGGTAGAGTTTGAACAAAGTGATCAAGACCACTAGCAATCGCCTCGCGCTCTTTTTTTATAGAACCAGAAGTATCTGGAACAATGAGAATATCGAGCTTTCGGACAATTTCATCCTCTGAAATTCCATAAAAGTCAGTACGGCACTCTCCACCAAGATCCGAATTATCAGTAGTGCTTCCGGGAATAGGATCAGGCTCGGTCACAAACCCATCGCCCAATGCATCTTTAGCGTCTTGGAGATCTTCGCACGAGGATATGCAGAGGCATAAAATTATTGGCAAACACAACCATCTCATAACGACGATTTTAACCCAAAAAGAAATGGTCTTCCGGTTGAGTTCATGAAAATCGATAAAAGAAAATGATATCAAAAGGTTAGAATTCAAAATCCCGACTCTGTTTGAGCTAAATTTTTCTTAAAGTGTTAAAGAAATGCCAACAAAAAGTTGCAATTGTTGAAGCTCAATTTTATTTATTGGATGAGTATCACTTTCAAGTGAACGGTACCTTAGTCCTAGAGGAATATTAAGTTTATTGTATTTGAAAATTTTTTCTATTTCTAAGGCCCAATGATTCCCGCTATTCCAATGGTGCTCAACGCGTCCAAAAAATTTCTTGTAAAATTCTTTTTCAGCATACAGCCCCGCCATGAAGGACCCCACGTTTTTTGGTTTAATCCGTCGGCGCTCTACAAGAAACGAGCTTGCCGAATTCCATAGGATCGCTGGCCCAAAATTCCAATTCTTATAAGACCAAGGCAGCTTCGCAGAGAGATCCAAGATTCCCAGTCGCTTATCATCAAAGACTTTTCCTGAAAGATATTCACCAGAGACTTTAAGGCCAAAGCGATCAGTGAGTTCGATATTATAGGCCACCAAAAATCCTTGAAGAGAAATACCCTCTACTGTGGTTTCCCAAAAATCCTGCTGCGTTTTAAGATCAATTTGAGCGCTCGACATGGCCAGTTTGAGCGAAGATAAGCGCTTCTTTTGCTTAAGAAAAAATGAGCTCTCCTGAAAAGAAAAGGAAAAGGAATCACTGGGTGAGATTTCTTGCTCTAGATCTTTAGTTACCATAAGTTTTGATACTTCACTCCATGGACCTAGCTCTCCCCAACTATCCCGGATAGCGTACCGCCAAAAATAAGTTCCAGGAAAACGTACGGTCCAACGATAAAAAGAAGTCCTTGATTCAGACTGAAAAAATTTTTGCTGAAGGTCGGAATCTTGATAAATTTCCAAAACCCAAGATTTTGCATCAGCTTTTTTTTCAAAATCAAAATCAATAAAACCTTCGCGGGAGGCCGCGTGGGCCGAAGGAAAAAAGAAGTCTAAAATACGGCGGGGTGAAAAAACTGATTTTTTACGATATTTAATTTTTCGCTCTAGTTTTTTAGGAATTTTCGGTTTTCGCAACTCGGGAGTCTTAAAGATTCTCATAGAATCAATGATGCTATCGTTGGGACGCTGATGATTCGTTTTCCAATAGTAAATCCCAGGTCTTGAGAAATTTACGACAACTTCTCCATTTTTTACTTTTTTCTTAACAATTACTGGATCCACAGCAGAGTTCGCTCCAAAATAGAAAACAGTTTCAAAATCTTCCCTGTTTTTCATTTTAATCTGAAGTGTTTGCGAACCTTTTTCTAGCACCAATTTTAAAACAGTTTTTTTTTCTTCGATGCCTTGAACTGAAAACGTTTTCAATTCGGTCCATGGACCCAACTTCCCTTGCTCACTTACGATGCGAACTCTGTACTGATGTTCGCCAAAGTGTTGAGGAAAAAATTGAGTATTCTCGGTATCAGAGCGCAAAAGCACTGAACCCAACTTATGATTTATTTCAATTTCATAGAAAGAGACTCCCATGATTGCTGGCCACTCTAATGGTATAGGTAGTGCTTTAAGAGGGGTCTTGGAATCAGCTTTACTCACCACAAGAAAAGTGAGGGCCCTATCGCGAGTTTTTGGCCACTCTATACTTGATTTTTTAGTCTTGATATCTATACGCGTAGTTTCTGGTCTTAAATTCGCTATAGGACTGCGCTCTGAATTCAAAGATGTCACTTTCGCTGTGAGTTCTCCGGGAGACCATTGAGAAAGCATATGCGAATTACCAACGACTTCAATAGATTTTTTAAATCCTGTCTGTAGAAAGCTTAAGCGATAAAAAGGTGCATTCCCTTTCCATTCGAAATAGAGAGAATCCATTGGAAAGGCCGCAACTGTTTTTAAATTCTGAGGATGCAAAAAATCCGGGGAGGTTGCCTGGATCAAACTAAACCTCTTTGCAAAATACTGCCTAAACTTCCCCACGTCTTTTTCTGCAGACACATACCATCGGTAGCTCCCTGGTCTTAAAATTACATTAGCTGACGTCTTTCTGTTTTTGATCTGAACAGTTTTAATTGCTTTTTGTCCTACCTTCTGAATGTGAAGAAATGAAGATTGTATCTCTTGGTTTTTTTGTGTCTCAATGAATCTCCAATCGAAAGCAACGGGAGAGTCTTTTAAATAGATGCGCGAATTTGCCATAGGCCTTAAAAATTCGTATTTCGCAGTAGATAGGTTCACCTGACCAAGATCTATTTCAATGAGTTGTGATTTTTTGGCGCGATATTTTTGGTTACCCTCCTGAAACTCAATCTCACCATTTTCTACTGCGAAAACGACTTCTTTTTTGTGAAATGATACTTTTACATCTGAAGTCTTAGATTGCCCGCGAATCTTATAGTCTCTTCCGTCAACTTTAAGTTTGATAAGTTGGGACTTGGCAACTTGTAGCTCGGCCATGCCTTTTTGAAGTTCAAGCTCTTGGTCCCAATCTATTTTAACAAGACTGTTTTCAAGTATCGTTACAATATGCCCCTCGGCCATTAACACTTTTGCCCTAGAATTTTTTTCTGTAAAAACTATATCCTTGAGAAAAACCCAATCGGTATTATCGACTGATCTCCATTTATGTCCGCCTTGACCTTTAATCTGTACAGAATTTTGAATTTCGAGAAATTGGCCGGCCCATCTCCGATTTTCCATCGATAATTGAGAGAAAAAAAACAGGTCAAAAATTTTTGCAAAAGAAAAAAAGGCCAAAACCAAACATAGACCCATAAGGGTCCACTGAATTTTTCTATCGTAAAAACTAAGCCCTTCCATGCAAGTTTTTCATCCCTAGAGCGATTAAAAGAGAAAACCTCTTATACTGTATAACAACACCAACTTTAAGACATAAAAAAGAAAGCGACGAAATTTTGAGTAAAAAAACATTGATTCCTCTGCAACTGAAGCTTGTGGGCTTGATCATTTCTATAGTGATACCTTCTTTAATTTTTTATACCTATTATGCTTTAAATTTATTTGAGAAAGAGCAAACTGCCTTAGTTTATCAAAACACTCTTAGTGTCGTGGAGGCCCAATCAAAGCAAATTGCTCAAAAATTATTGACCCGATCCAATAAAACTTCTCTTGGCCAACTTTTCAAGGCAAGCATTAGAAAAATGAGAAGAGGTCGGGGCTATAGGACTTTTATAGTCGAAGAAAATGGTTCTATCTATACTCTTAAACCATCAAAAAAACCGACTGAACTTTTAGTCTCCGCAAAGGAATTTCTCGAAAAAAAAATAAACGTGGAAGTTCGCCGAATCCTAGTTGAAGAAGTCTTCTATTTGGCAGCATTTGCTAAAATACCAAAAGCAAGGGCCATCCTTATAAGAATGATTCCTGAAAGCTCTGCTTTAGGGGCGTCTCAGATCCTAAAAGAAAAATCTTTTTGGTTTGGCTGCTTTGTCCTATCCTTGGCCACTTTTTTTGCCCTTATGTTCACACGCACCCTTACAAATCCCCTTGCCCAACTTACATCAGCAACAAAGAAAATCGTTAGCGAAAATTTTCAACTCAAAATCCAAATGAATTCCAGAGACGAAATCGGAGAATTGGCAAAATCTTTTAATATTATGATCAGAGAGATCCAGCACTACATGGAGGAAATGGAAGAAAAAACTCGCCTACAACAAGAAATTAAAACTGCCAATCTGGTTCAGACAAGCTATTTCCCGAGTACGAATATCGAATCGTCTCGTATTGCAATCAATAGTTTCTGCCGACCGGCGACCGAATGTGGTGGTGACTGGTGGGGTCATCTTCCTCTGGATCATGGTGATTTGATTATTATCGCGGATGCAACTGGTCATGGAGTTGGCGCTGCTTTGGTTACGGCCAGTTTTTTTAGCTGTCTCAATCTTTATGGAGATCTTGTCTCCAGTGGAAGGCTGCAATTTAGTCTTGAGAGCTGCGCATCACTTTTTAATACTGCATTATTTAGCAATGCATCTGATACCAAGGCCCAGGCAAGTGCTTCTGCATTCTTTCTTTTTATTGAACATTCCTCAAAACGTATCAGCTACATTAACGCCTCCCACACGCCATGCTATATTACTCTTAAAGAGCGCGCCGATTTATCACGTTCGAACCTAGTGACACTGAATCAAATAAGCGGTCCGTGGTTAGGCAAATCTAAGATCAGCACTTATCAGACTTTTGAATATTCACTTGAAAAAGATAGCCTCCTTCTGCTCTATACTGATGGACTTTTGGAAAATCGAAATCCTAATAACGAGCCCTGGCCGAAGAGAGAACTCTTGAGAGAGTTATGCCTCAACATACAATCCTCGAGGTCTCTGGCATCATCGATAGAGGTCAAAATTTTAAAGCATCTAGAAAACAAAGATCTAGAAGATGATATGACTTTTTTAACGGTGGAGGTCTAAGTTGATGAAAGAAAAGGTCATCAACTTTGAAAGCTATCGCAGCAATCAAGATCTCATTGAGGCCATAGATGACACTGTCCAGAGTATAAATATCTTGCCTCAAGCCTTTGATTCACCAGGAGTCTCACTTCAGAAACAATTGATCCACGCGTCTAGGCAACCATCCTCGATGCCAAGATCTAAGCAATTCTTTATCAACACAACATCTCAAACCGACCAGATCATTCAATCTTTATTGCTGGGGCTATCCCCTGAAGCAGCGAGAAGCTCGGTGACCCCTAACGTGAAGTTTCTATCAAACGAGATGATTATCAATGCTTTTTATCACGGGATTAAGGCCAGCATCCCTGGGAAGAACTCCTTGGTCAAGGTAGATAGACGTTGTGATTTTTGTTTGACCAACAAACAGACAATTAAAGTAGAGCTTCAGGAAGGCCCCGAAATCTTGAGAATCCAAGTCAGTGATCCCTTCGGAATGCTTGAACTTCCCCGTTTCCTAAAAATTTTAAAGCGGTGTTATCATGAGAAGAAGATTGATCGCGAGGGCCAAGGGGCAGGGCTTGGATTCTATTTTCTATTTGAAAACTCCCAACTGGTCGATATTAGAGTGCGTAAAAACAAGGAGACTAGTATTTCTTGCTACCTGTTCAAAAACCTTCGCCAGAAGTTAAGAAAATCTCTTCCAACCGGACTCTTTTTCAATTTGGATGTGGAGACGTGAGCCTCAAAATGAAATTACAAAAAAAAATTGAAAAGCAAATCTGCACTCTTAAATTTGAGGGTACGATTGATGAAGATGCTGATTTCTCTGTAGTTGGAGAGCTGAAATCTTCAAAAATTATTTTTGACCTGGAATCAATTTCATTTATTAACAGCTGCGGAATAAGAGAGTGGGTAGATTTTATCGAAAAAATACCTCCCGATACCGAGATTACTTATATCAAATGTCCCCAGATATTTGTCGAGCAGATGAACATGGTGAAAGGAATGGTTCCCGCCCAGGCAGAGGTGGAATCATTCTACGCTCCTTACTATTCAGAAAAACTCGATCAGGTTTTTTCTATCCTCCTAATGACAAAAGAAATAAAGAATATGCGTCCCCCTGAACAATCAGACAAAGAGACCGGTGAGCTTTTGGAGTTTGATGACATAGAAGAGCAATATTTTAGTTTCCTAAAAAATAGCGATTGAGGATAATTTTATGTCGGTCCCAGGAAAATCAATCCTTTCTTTTTTAAATCCATTATTTGAACCAATTGTTGTTATAGACCGACAAAAAAAACCTGTTTATTGGAACCACTACTTTTGCACCTATACAAAATGCTCACCACGAGTTCTTAAGGATTTAGTGAAAGTTGATTCCATATTCAGCTGCGAAGAACTTTCGATAGGTGAATTCTTGGAAGACTCTATGAGTATTCCCGAAACCAATTATACAAAAGAGCTCTCCGTTTCACTGATACAGCATCCAGAAGTTCGGTATACGGTGGTTATTAAACTTGTGCCGCTTCCCGATTCTCAATTTTTCATGCTCTGTATTAATGATCTCACTGTAGAGCGCCAAATCCATAATAAATACCGACAAAAACTCCAAGAGCTCAAGGAAAGTCATCAGCAAGTCGTTCAATCGGATAAGCTGACCTCCCTTGGTCAACTCACTGCCAGCATTTCCCATGAGATCTCCAATCCGTTAACCATTGCAACGGGGAGCAATGAAATGCTGGAGGTATTGCTTGAAAAAGAAAATATCAATCCGGACCACGGACTTTTCGTAGAAAAGGTTAAAGACATAAGAGATTCTCTCGACCGAATTCAAAAAATTATGTCCAATATGAAATTCTTTCTCCATCAATCAGGAGACGGAAAGGTTTATCACGACCTGGCCGAAATCATTGAAGGCGCTATCAGCATGGTTAATCCTGCTTTTCAGTCCAATGAAGTGGCGTTGGAAGTGGAAATAAAAACAAAAAATAGTGTGGCATTGGTAAATCCCACAAAGATTGAACAGGTCATCATTAATCTCTTGAAAAATGCTCTAGATGCCGTGATGTCTTCTATGAATACCGACAAACAAGTCGGTGTATTTTTAGATTATCGAAAGGATACAGACCAATTTATTATTCAAGTTGAAGACAACGGCGTCGGGATGGACCTCGAAAATCAGTCTAAAATATTTGACCCTTTTTACACAACCAAATCTATAGGTGAGGGCACAGGCCTGGGTTTGAGTATCAGCCACAAAATTATCAGGGAACATGAAGGGGATCTTACAGTTGATTCAGAGTTCAACGACGGCTCAACCTTCACAGTCGTTATTCCCGGGGTCGAAAATGCAAGCTTTGCTGAACACTCAGAGCGCTGGAATGAGGGAAAAGAGGGAAGTGGAATTAAAATCCTAGCGGTTGATGATGACCCCGATATTTTAAATATTTTAAAAGAATTTTTAATCGATGAGAATTATATATTTATTGGCTCCACAAGACCTGAAGAAGCACTTGATTTTCTCAACAAAATGAAAATAGATCTCATCATTACAGACTTTAACATGCCAGAAATGAATGGTTCGGATTTTATTTCAAGAGTTCGTAGTAAAAATAGCCAGGCCCCTATCGCCTATTTAACGACTAAAGATTATATGCAGCAATACCAACGTGATAAAATGAAGTACAATATTAGCGGTATCATCCTGAAGCCCTTTACAAAAAATGATGTGCTTAAGGTGATACGGGAATCGCTTCTGAACCAGGCGGCGTAGTGAACCTTAAAAAAGCAAACTTTACAGTTTTAGTGGTCGATGACGAGAAAAAAATCTGTGAACTCATCCAGGGTTTTCTTGCCCTATCGTTTTATTTTGAAAAAATTGTTGTGGCCTACAATGCTCTTCAAGCTATCCAAAAACTTCAAAACCAGGATTTTGATTTGGTGATTACAGATCAAAAGATGCCAGGAAAAGATGGCTTATCCTTTGTAGAATATTTGAAAAAAATTCCTAAATACCATTCGCTAAAAATTATCATGGCATCAGGATTTATGACTAAAGATACTGTCATAAAAGCAGTAGACCGCGGAGTTCATGGAATTTTAGTAAAACCTTTTAATCGCTACCAGCTTCTAGATGCGGTCTATGAGGCGCTAGATCTTGAAAAAGATCCAAAGAGTCTCTCAAGAGATGGATTGGAAAAAAAAAGTGAATAAACCCTCTTGTTTCTAATAACAATTTAGGGCATAGGCAGGAAAACCTTAGGCGGGAAGCGTCGAGCTAAAGGTAGTCTTCACTTATTAACTTGACCCCGTACCGTGGTACGGAGCTTATAGTCGTTACCATGACTGAGATATTTACAATAGGTAAACTAGCCGAGGCATCAGGTGTCGGTGTTGAAACCATTCGATTTTATGAGCGAATCGGAATCTTAAAACAGCCACCTAAAGAAGGGACGTTCCGGAGATACCCACACGAATATGTAAACCGTATTCTATTCATCAAAAGGTCCCAAGAACTGGGATTCACATTAAGAGAGAGTAAAGACCTTTTGGATTTGCGGATTAGAAATCAGGCAAAATGCAGCGATGTTTTATCTAAAACTAAAGAAAAAGTAATTGAGATCGATGAAAAAATCCGAGACCTGAAAAAGATGAAGCTATCTTTAGAGAAGTTGATGAAATGCTGTGATGACATGACGGTCCCCTTGTCAGATTGTCCGATACTTGAGTGCTTTATGGAGGACAAGTGAAGAACATTTTGTTTTTGTGTACAGGGAACTCCTGTCGCTCCCAAAGGGCAGAGGGATGGGGAAAGAGCCTAAAGAATCAAAAGTATAATTTCTTTTCGGCAGGAACGAAGAAGCACGGGCTAAACCCAATTGCAGTGACGGTGATGGAGAAGTCCTTTTGGTCTACCGCCGGGTCAGAGATGAGATAAAAGCAATGGTAAAAGGAATCGAAAAATATATGGAAAGTCGACATGAGTAGTGAAGCTGAGAAAATGGATTTTTTTGAAAGGTACCTAAGTATTTGGGTGGCCCTTTGTATTGTCGTTGGTATTGGCCTAGGGAGGGTACTAGGGGACTCAATTACTGTCCTCATTGATATGAATGTGGCAACGGTTAACATTCCTGTGGCAATTCTCGTTTGGCTAATGATCTATCCCATGATGGTTCAGATAGATTTTAGTTCTTTGAAGGATGTTGGTAAAAACCCAAAGGGACTGGCCCTTACATTAGTCATAAATTGGCTCATAAAGCCTTTTACAATGGCCTTTTTTGCCTGGATCTTTTTTGAAAAACTCTATGCCGCATACATCACTCCAGAGTTAGCCCAAGAGTATATGGCCGGCGCTATCCTTCTCGGGGCGGCTCCGTGTACAGCGATGGTTTTTGTGTGGTCTTACTTAACAAAGGGAGACCCAGAGTACACTCTTGTGCAGGTTTCAATAAATGACCTCGTATTGCTTGTCGCATTTATTCCAATAGTAAAATTCCTCTTGGGAGTTACAGACATCTCAATTCCATATGACACGCTAATTTCATCGGTGGTTATTTTTGTGGTGATACCTTTGCTAGCTGGCTATTTATCAAATAGATTATTGATAAAAATGCATGGCAAGAAGTGGTTCAAAAAAAAGTTTCTTCCTAGACTCAAACCGATCTCTGTCATAGCACTGTTGACGACCTTGATTTTGTTATTTGCTTTTCAAGGCAATAGGATCATCTCTTCTCCCAAGGATATTCTACTTATTGCGACCCCATTGATTATTCAAACTTACTTTATCTTTTTTCTAGCGTGGTTTCTCGGCAAGAAAATGAAACTCCCCCACTGCATTTTGTCACCGGGGTCAATGATTGGTTCTAGTAACTTTTTTGAGCTTGCAGTGGCGGTAGCAATATCCCTATTTGGATTAAACTCAGGAGCTGCTTTAGTAACGGTTGTTGGAGTTCTTATTGAAGTTCCTGTCATGTTAAGTCTCGTTAAGATTTCAAATAAATGGAGATACTAACCCTAATCCTTAGCGTTTTTTTTCTAAAAATGTTGATTTCAGTCCCTAGTAGAGGCATTGACCCTATTTTGACTCATCACCCATTTTTGATTTTTGCGGTCGCGTCTATGGCCCTCAAAAGCAATGTTTATTCTTCATTGATGTCAGAGCAGTTGAAATAGAAAAAACAAATCCTAGTTTTTTTCATAGTAGTGAATACTATCCGGAAGGACTTCCTAAAGGTCAGGGGAAATTGCAAATTATTTTTATTCGCGTGCCAAAAAAGGAGCTAGAAATAGTTTTTGAACGAACAGGCCGCTTGCCTAGACCGAAAAAATCAGAAAAAAAGTTTTTTCACAACTACGACGCAATACTTTGGGGATTTGGGTTGTAATAATGGTGCCCCCTGGTAGCGGATCTTGAAGATCTCATTGGTGCAAAAAATTAATATTCCTTATGTTTTAAATAGCTGAATAGATAAAAACGGAGAGCCGTTTTATTAAAAATCAACCGTTTCTCCATTAGAGATTTTTGTCTACAAAAGTGTTGTTTTGAAATAATAGGTCTTCATTCTTTTTCTTTAATAGTCGGCCTCCCCCAATATTTCGTTGATCTCGCCAATGATTATTTCTTCGTTGCCGAAAGATTGAAAGCCTGTATATTCAGACTCTTTGACCAGCGCCAACCATTTTTCTTGGTATTGTTGAAATTTTTTCCCACTCACAAAATAAGCATCTGCAAGCCCATGGGGTTTACCGTGAATTCGAACTGGATAGTAAGAATCCCTCATATAAGTATGGTTGATTTTTGAATCACTCAATAAGACATCATCTACCCGCTGGGGGATTGGGGGGCTGCCTAATTTTTTCTTAAACGAGCTATAGTCCCCTGATAATAGAAAATCACGAAGAGATTTGTAGTAACTTACATAGACAAAGATCTTTTCCAGGTTTCCTATTGCAAGTTCTCTATTCTCGATTTTGCGGAGAAGCTCTTTAAAGCGTTTTTCAAATTTATAATTATTATTCAGTTTCTTATCTAACTTTATAACACTGTTCGATATTTCAAAGCTTCGTTCCCAAGAACTATTACGATATCTACGCACATACCCAAAAGGATAGAAAAATCGTTCTATCACACTTTTGACTTTGCTTGTTTGCATTTTACTTAACGACGTAATCAGCTTTTCTTGCTCGAAAAAGCTTAAAAATGCATCTAGGAAGATAGCGAAGCCATCGCCTCTTTTCTTGTCCTTGAAAGGTTTCATTGTCACAGGACCTTTCTTTTTTCCTAAAGCATCTAGCTGCCCGTTGGTAATAACAAAAAAATTCGAAATTTTTTTCAAATTTATGTCAATATAGGCTTGCCAGCTAAGACCTAAGCTTCCCCCAAGCCGACCAGATTTATGATTCGATTCAATTTCGAGAAGAACTTTTTTTAGGGAATAGAGAAAATCATTGAATTCCACTTCTTCGCCTGAAGAAGTGAAAACCTTGACCTCACTATCGACAACCAAGTAATTTAAAGGGTTTTTGTGAGAAATTTTTCCTGGAACAATTCGATCAACATTGCGGATATCGTCAAATTCATCCACCCCTTTGGCATTCAAAGGATAAGTGAAAAAATCATCTATACAATCGATGGATTTCGATTTGGCAAAAGCAATAAAAGGAACAAGGAAAAGAAGATTTTTGATAATGAATTTAGCCATCATTGCATTAGAGTACTACTCAAGTTGGAGCTTCTAAAGGGTGGTTGAAGATTTTACACCATTCGCAATCGACGCCTCTTTCTGACCCACGGGCTGGATAGCTATAAAAACTCGAAATTTATAACCTATTTTTATCTCCCAGCGGAAATATCCCACTCAGAGCTTTGATTTAATTGTGCCTCTTAACGGGTGCTTAATATTCAAAACGGATTGAGTAGGAAGAACCGCACTCTACGGGACTTGATGTGGTGCCCCCTGATAGCGGATCTTCGAACCGCAGTTCTAGGAAATTTCGGCGAGGTAACCGATTAATTTTATTAAACTTACTCTAATCTAAAAACGATAGTTGAAGAATAATTTTTTACAAAACTCATTCTCCATATGGCATTCTTCACCAACTATTTATAAATGTGCCAGTCGGATTTTATTTCTGAAAATAAAAAAAAACCCTTTTGTACAAAGCCTAAAGGTGTGTTCAAAGTACTATCATCCTTAGAGTCGGAATGTATGACGGGAATTACTATATTTCCTATTACAGGGTTGAAAACTTCACTCATATTGATTAACCCATTTTCCAAGAATCCTCTCCAGCCTTTCGCGAGGGATGAGATTTCATGAGATTTGAATTCCTTAATGAGATCAGAAAGTATTTGAACTTTTTGAGGACTTAAATCTTGATTTAAAGACTCTCGCCACTCTGCTTTTGAAAAAAAAGCAAAGATATCAGGGTGAAAAAATGCTCTTGAGAAAGATTCAAGGATGGGAATATTTTTACCTAAACTAATAAATGAAGCCAGAGGGAGTACATCCTCAACTATCAGAGGGGCTATCATCTCGCTAAATCCCCCTAACAAGACACCATTTTCCGCAAATTTAAGGTTCATCGTATCATCCGTTTGCTGAAGATATTTTGAACTTATCTTTGCCGATTGAATTTTTAAATATTCAAAAGCAGTTTCTATCAGTATGGCTCTCTGGTAGTAAGTATCTCTCAGAACGTTAAAACGGCCAAAATTTTCGTGATCAGCTTTGGCCAATCGCTCACGAAGACTTCTATTCCAACCCTAATCCTTGGGGTTTTTTTCTAAGAATGTTGATTTCAACGCTCAGTAGAGGCCATCATCAATTTTTATCGCACGCGAGGAAACACGGAAAATTTTATTAGAGAGCAAAAATATGGACTCGACCTCAAGCACTATCCTTGTCAGAAACTCAGTGCCAATAAAGTCTATGGATTAATTGCCTGCCTTGCCTACAATCTCATGCGAGCGTCCTCATTTTTGCTTTGCAAGTCAGGTTGTTTTTTTAAGAAGATCCGATTTCACTTAGTTCATATTCCCTGCCAAATAGCAGTTCACGCGCGCACTCTTCAAGTGAAGTTTGAAGCGCACAAAAAAAAGGAGGTGGAAAAGATCAGAAAATACATCACTGAAAAGTTCAGTTGTATTCCAATGCAGACTTAAAAACTTCGGCAGGGAAGTTCTTTAACAACTCTATATTGGTCTACCAATTGTGCTAACCCGCAAGGCAGAGCTGCGCCTTCAAGCAGTTCTTTGTCATCACCTTTGCTCGATGACGAGAAAACAACGGAGTGAAGAAAGGAGTTGAGAATAGGTTTTGACCAGATTCGGTCTAAATGGAGAGGAAGTTTGTCCACTAACGGACAGTAGACGACAAGTTTTTGAACGAACAGGCCGCTTGCCTAGATTGAAAAAATCAGAAAAAAGTTTTTTCACAACTACGACGCAACACTATCAGGATTTGGGTTGAAAATTGGTCGGGGTGAGAGGATTCGAACCTCCGACCTCCTGCTCCCAAAGCAGTTACGCTACCAGGCTGCGCTACACCCCGACTAAAAGAACTTTATAGAAAACTTCATGAACTCTGACAAACAATCCTTAGGGATTTTTACGGAAAAAACCCTCGGCAAACTTGAGGGCCTTAGCGCGATGTCCATATTCATTTTTCCAACCTAGAAGTTGTGACATGCTTTTTATCCCTGATTCAGGATGCTCTCCAGGCGAGAAAATTGGGTCTTGTCCAAAGCCACCATTTCCTGCAGGAAATTCTAAAATTATGCCGTGACATCTTCCTTCAAAAAAAAAGTATTTTTGCTCCGAAAAATAAAAACATAGAACGGCAACAAAACTGGCCTTACGCTTGTCGCCATTAAATTCACGCATTCGATCCAAGAGCAGTTGATTTCGTTCACTGTCAGAGAGCTGTTCCCCACCAAAGCGTGCAGATTGGACTCCCATCAGAAAAGGAAGGGACTCTATCTCGAGCCCGGAGTCATCCGACAGAATAGGAGTTTGGTATTTCTTATAATAGGACCGAGCTTTAAGAAGTGAGTTCTCCCAATAACTATCACCGCTTTCATTTACAGCGACTGGAGACTCAGGAAGCTCAATAGTCAGTATTTCTGCATCTCGTAGTTTTTGAAATTCTTTAATTTTCCCGACATTTTGAGAGGCCAGCAAAAAAGAATGTAAACTCACTCCAGAGCTTTTCTTTGGAGCGGAAAAATTTTTTCCAGAGAAGTTTTTGCACACTCCATCATGCTGAGCAACTGTGATGGTGAAAATGGTAGCCCTTCGGCGGTACCTTGTACCTCTACAAAATCGCCATTAGAAGTCATGACAACATTCATATCAGTCTCAAACTGAGAATCTTCTTTATAGTCGAGGTCTGAGTAGACCTTGCCGTCTTTTCCGATACCTACGCTTACAGCGGCCACTTGCCATAGTAATGGATTATTTGAAATTAATTTTTTGGTCAGCAAATGCTCAATTGCCTGGGCAAGTGCCACGTAGGCACCGCTAATTGAAGCGGTTCGGGTTCCACCATCGGCAACCAAAACGTCACAATCAATAAGCAAAGTCCGCTCTCCAATTTTGCTAAAATCTAGAACCGATCGAAGACAACGTCCGATGAGCCGCTGGATTTCAGTCGAGCGCCCACTCACTCCTTTTCTATCACGCCGAATTCGTTGAGCTCCGGCCGCAGGAAGCATGGAGTATTCTGCACTTAGCCATCCCTTGCCTTGACCCTTCATCCACGGAGGAACATTTTCCTCCACCATTGTTGTAACATGGACTTTTGTCAGTCCAAATTCGACCAAGGCACTTCCCTGAGCATAAGGGTTAATTGATTTTTGAATTCTAATCTCTCGTGGAGTATCTCTTGCGATAAGATCTCTAACCCCTGGTTCAGAAAACAAAGAAGGCCAATCTGCGGGAGTCATGTGAAATCCTTTACCGATAATATTTTGCAATGGCATTTTTCAAAATGCTCTTCTACCCAGTTTGTACTTAAAGAACAATTACTATCCGCTGGTATACCAAGTCAATCCGAGAACCTATGGAGACTTGTTTCTTGCCAAAATCAATGGCGAGGCCACGGTCGACAGCAAAAAAAATGGGAGAGCTTCGGTTATGAAGTTGCATTTTCTTTCGTAGGAACAATGCTTCAAAATCCAGGTCCCCATGGGGCGCTAGTCCTTGCTGTTTGTTTTGCAGAATTTCTTGAGAACTACTTCCAGCTTCCAACGAGATCTATTTTACTAAAATGGCCAAATGATCTCTTTACTAAAAATCTCCAGAAATTCTCAGGAATCTTGGGCCAAAGTTTTTCCAATCAATCTCGTTTTGTTTTTGGAATTGGTGCTAACTTATTTTTGAAAGGTATATCCTCTGATGGACTTCAAGAAAATTATGGGACTCTTATTGATGGGCGGCCGCCTCTATTTTTGTCTCGGCACTGGGCTCTCTACCAAAGGCTCATTCCTAGGAAGTTTCTTTTATTCCTTGAAACTGATATGTACAGCATCGAGCGAGATTTTGAAACCAAATGGAATAGTAGATGCTTTCATCTCGACAAACTTGTTTATTTTCAATCATCAAATAAATGGAATAGTGGCTATTTTAGAGGAATAGGATCAGATGGGTCAGCACTGATCGAGCACAAAGGCACAATGCAATCTATTAGGAGCGGGGGCCTTCGCTTTGAGTCTGATCACCCATCAGCTTCTGACTAATTTTCTCTAATTGTTCTCTCACTAAATTTTCGGCAAGGTCAGGGAGAATTTCCCATGCTATTTTTTCTGCCACTTCCCGGCAGATGATTTCTATCTTTTTTTCAAGTTCAGGTCGAAGTTGTTTACCTAGAGCTGAAGAGAGTTGATCAAGATCGCGCTCTTGGAGGCCTTTATCTTCAGTATCTCGATTTTCTTCAGCATCATCTCGAGAGGATTCACGAACCGCTTGAATCATGCTGTCTGTTTGAATCTTTTCCGAGCTTGGAGATTGCGAAGAATTGTCTTCAAAATCATCGTCGACTTTCCAAAAATCTTCCTCGATACCAATCTCCTCAGGTGAGACCCGCGGTCTCTCTGACGGAAGCTCTGATTGTTGGACATGAGATTGCTCTGATTTCGTTTGAGAGATCACACCAGGAAGCTCAGTGGTTGCGCTCAAAGAAGGCCTTCCTATAATGGATGGAATTTCAATTCCCCAATCTTCACCTTCTTGAAGAATAGGACCCATCTCCGAATTAAATTTTTCTAACCGGATATCCTTCAGAGTAATATCTCCCTGGTCTTTTACTGTGTCTGGCACTTGAACGATCCAATCCTTTTCAGAAACTTCCTGAGTTGTTTCATCTGGATTATCTCCTTGTTCGTTTTCTGCACTCTTCTTTGGCCTTGAATCACCCGGCCGGGTCGGCAAAGAGGTGGTTTCTCCTCCCGGCATTCGCTCAATATTTTGCTCCGAAATTTGCTCCGAAACTTCAACTTCATGACCAGCGGCCTGCATAGGAATCAACCTTTTGCACAAAGCAATAAGTTGATAGGAGTCAAAAGGCTTTACAATTTTGTCTGCCGCTCCACTTTTCGCCAGCTCTTTTTCATCAATATTATCGAATGTACCAAACATCAGCACAACCTGAACCTCGGGATGAGATTGCTTTATCTCTTGCACTATCGCATTTCCATCTTTATGAGGAGAGAGCGTGAAATCTAAAAGAATAAGTTTAGGCTTGGCTTGGTCAATTTTTTCATAGAGTTGAGAGAATGAATCACAAGTCACTAGCTCATAGGGCTCTTGAGCAAGAGTTATCTTAATAACTTTTTGAATTGTAAGACTATCATCGGCCAGTAAAATTTTCGGCGTCATCCATTTTCTCTCTATAACTTATCGTACAGTTTCAATACTCAAAGGCAAAGAAATCCTCTTAATAATTTAAAAAAATAGCTGACTGATTATCCCAATTGCCTAAATGATTTGCGCGCGTGAAGAGGTCTTGCAGTGATTTTTGGATCTCTGAATCTTTTAAACGAAACAATGAAGTTAGGGACTCAGGCCTCACCCATTGGTAGACGCCATCACTACATAGCATAATAAAATCGCCGGCAGCAGGCCTAATCTCTCTAATTTGATAATTGAGCTGACCAAAAAGTCCAATAGCGTGACCAGTCATAGCAAATGCATTCTCACCATGAGAAGCGAAACTAAGATCTGGTCTAAAGAGCTCTTCCACTAATCCGTGATGACCAAAAAAAACCTGAGCACTTCCGATCAATATAATATGCGCCATTCGTTCGCTATGAACCACGAAAGCACCACTCGCAGCGCCTCTCTGCTGAATACCATGCTTAAGATTTTCTTGATAAAAATCGTCATGTGCTTGGAGCAATGCATTCATCATCGCATTGGTCTCCAACTCATATTGTTCACCATAAAAAAAGGGCAAGGTTCTATTCCGATCTTGGGTAAGCATTCCGTAGGTTTTCAAAATTCGTTCTTCCAAATGCTTGCAAAAGACATCACCAACCCCTGCCCCTCCCATTCCATCTAATAGAAAATAGACTTCTTTCTGGTGATCTAGCCCTATCCTATCTTCATTGAGTTTAAGAGTTGGTCCATGATGGGTTTGAGAACTACAACTTCGAATTTTCATAATTCATCCAAATAATTTTTTAGTTTTTGAGAGGCCTTATCATAGTACTCGCTACCCTTGGGAGTCTGTTGTTTAACTTCTCGAAAACCCTGTTTTGCATCTAAGAACAAACTCAGGGATTCGGTAATGAGCGATTCTCGATAGACTTTCCTGGCCTTTATTTCCAAGACTTCTCGCAGCCTTTCGCTTTCCGTAAGAGATTCCTCATGAATAGGGTCATAAACCAAAACCATCTGATAAGTTTCAAAGGCCTTTCCAAGATTTGAGTTTTCTTTGTAAATACGGGCCTTCTCCAATAGTGGAGAGACTGTATCTTCTAATTTTTTTTGAGCTTCGGATAAAAGACTAGACCCTTCTTCTGCAAGGTCAGTGTTCAAATCTGCGATCTTTAGAAATTCTTCTAATTCATAAATAGCATCTCGCCATTTTTTTTGGAGAACCTTGCTTTTACCTTTTGCAAGCTCTTTGAGCTGTCGATTTCTTTCTGCTGCTTTCTGTGCTTCAACTAGCTCTGCTTTCTCTTTGGCCTGTTTAAACACGGCCAGCTGAGAGATCAGCTTTTCCACTTCTAAATTTTCAGGATCAATTTCTTTAATTTGGGAAAAAATCCCCTCTGCAATTAGAATATTCTGTTCATCGACAGCAGCTTGCCCTTTTTCGAGTAGCTCCTTGACCTTTTTTTCTGCAATTAATCTTTTTTCCTCATCCTTGCGCTTCCTATCTAGACGCTCAATTTCAGCAAGCCCTTCCTTCGCTTGAGCATAGAGTTGTTGAGTTCTTTTATAAAAAGGCGCCTTGGCACGAACTTGATCTAGTTCTAAAATCGCCTTTCCATATTCTCCCTGATCAAAATACTTCTTCGAAAGCTCGTAGGAGGAGCTTACCAGTTGTTTGTCTTGTTCACTAAGCGCTTCAAACTGATCTTTTCTGCCAACGGGCATCTCCTGAGTCGATGGTTGAGCGAGATTGGTTTTCGGTTTTGTTTTATTATCGGCTACACTTTGGCCCGAACTCTGTTCTGAAGTGCCTGCGACATTGTCTTTATCTAATGATGGTTTATCGTCATTCAAAAGAAATAAAAGTATAACCAGAACCCCTCCATAGAGAATAATTCTTCTACGAACGGAACTTCCACCTCCACCACCCGACTTAGGAAAAGGCCACCATTTTTTTCCACCAGCGAGATCGTTTTGATTCCCTATTTGAGTACCCATCTGGGTATAGTCAACTATCTCATCAACGAACTGCTCCCTAGTAACTTCCTGATTGAAGTCGACTGGCATTAAACGCTGCTTTTCTGATTCTACTAAATCTGACTTCACATCGACGGTGAAATGGGTACTCCCAATTTCAAATTCGTCCCCACTGCGCAAAGCAAGTTCATTAACTCTTTGACCTTTGTGAGATATTCCGTTTGAAGAGTTCAAGTCTCTCAATACGTAGAGTCCACCGACTCTTTCAATCACAGCATGTTTGGCGGAAACCGCCTCTTCATTCAGAAGAATAGAAACCTGCTCTGGATCTCGGCCTATATAGATTTTCTCACCACTTAAGACAAAGCGATCATATGGCGCGGCCGAACCTGAGAGTCTTAGTTCATAAACTGCAAAGTCTGAAATGATTTGAGTTTCTTGTCCAACGTCACCGGCAACAGGAGAAAAATCACTGCCCTCTTCAACAGCATCGTCAGGAAGTGCAAAATCTGACGTTCCGGAAAACTCCATTCCTCCGGTTTCCTGTTCTCCATTGGTTTCCTGCTCTCCGTTGGTTTCCTGGGTCTGGCTCTCAAAATTTTCATCAAAAATATCACTGCTATCAATACCGGCGCTTTCGATCTCGTCTGGTTCGCTGAAATCTAAGTCAGCGACAGATCCCGTTGGTTCTTCTTGATAATTATGTTGAGTAATTTCTTCTTCTGGAGCGCTTTCTCGATCGATGTCACCCACAATCTCTGGTTCAATTTCAGACTCAACAAATAGTTCTTCGCTAACATTGCCTACGACCTCTTCCCCCAACCCTTCAGCCGGTGTAATTTTCTCGTTTCTGTCTGCTGAAATAAAGCTTTCGATTCGGATATCGTAGTCGGCAAGACCGATGACATCGTTTTCTTGTAATGTTTTTTCAGTTTCATTAAGACCATTTACTCGAACGGGGCCCAGTCGACTTAGGCCTTGAAGCTTTAAAATTCCGGATTGATAGACTAGGGCAAAATGGTGTCTTGATATTCTTGGGTCATCTAATATGACATGACAATCTAGCGATCGTCCCACAAAGATCTCGTAAGAATCCTGTCCTTGAATTTCTTTGGATAGATCTATCTCATCAAGCTTGATCTTATTTTTGAAGACACTCAGTTTCACCTTCGGTCCTCCCTAATCTGGCCTCCAGTTCCTTAATCCGCTCCGAGGCCTCGATAAAGCGGGAGTCCTGACTGTTGTTATGCAACATTCTAATAATAGCACAGTTTTGACCTACGGCCGATTCGAGTTTCAGAGCATTTTGATCGCGTTTTGCATTTTTAATGAAACTTTCAATAGTGCGATCTCTTTTTTCACTAATAATTCTTTTATAGGCCTCAATTGTCGGGTTTCTTTGAGAGATGGTCTCTGCCAATTCTAATTCACCCATCGCTCGGTAATAGTTACCTTCCCTAGATTCTCTAATCGCTTTCTTCAAGATATTTTTTACTCTTTCATTATCTTTACTATTGGAAAGACCTTTTCTTTGGCCTCTTAAAGCTAGCTCATATTCATCGGTCACTTTTTCTTTTTGTTCACCAGGATCCTCTATCGATTTCTCGTCCGTATCCAAAAGACTGAATAAAATTATAATTCCAACGGCCACTAGGATTAGAGCGCCTCTCTTTGGTTTTCTTTCTGACTTTTGAACTGACTCTTTTCTGCTATTTTTAACCGCTGATGATTCTCTTTGTTTTGGAACTAAGCTCAACGGCCCTTTAGAGTCACTACCCTGTTCCACAATATACTCGAGAACTGTTTCTCCCAAAAGAATCCGGTCTTTGTGTTCGAGATTTTTTTGTGTGACTTTCTGATCGTTAACATAGATACCATTTTGAGAACCCAGATCTGTTAGCACACAATAGTCGGCCATTTTTACAATTTCAGCATGCTCTCGACTTAACTTGATATCGAGAATTTGCAAGTCAACTTGATCGGAACGACCTAGAACCACTCGGTTGCCGCTAATGATAAAAGATTCTCCGCTCATATTACCGGAGATACAAATCAGTCGAAAATGAACGCCGGATTGAGGATAAGATTCGTGATGTTTGAGCTTGATGAGATTAGCGCTCATCTTAAGAGTCCAACATGAAGGTTATATAATGGGCCTTTGCAAAATTGTCTTTTCCCATCATTGAGGCCACGTTGATGACATAATCCCGACCCGAAATAGGAGTATAATCTCTTTGGTGCCCTCCGAAATCATTTGCCGATTTGTCACACAAGTCTAAAATAGTGGCGGCAAGCCCCTGGTCCCTAACGCAATCAATAAGGCCCGCATCTTTCGATGCCGCCTCCCTTACTCCAATTAAATCTTCGCCCTCAGAATTAACATATTTTACATTTTTATCAGCATCAAGAATCAGTGCAGGACCTTGGGCCCCTTCTAAAAATTCTTTTAGACGTTCGATGTAAGGCCCACTTTCTTCGACTTGGGCAAAATCTGATAGCCCATCGGCATTGAGTTCATGAAGTCTGGCCAGTGCATTATTAACAGAGAGAACCACAGGCCCCATTTCCTCAAATAACAAAACCTTCTCAATTTCTCTCTGTTTGCCAGAGCTCACCTGCTCTACCTGATACTGGAAATTAGTAAGGTGACGAATGGTTAAAAAATAGATAATTGCAAAAAAGAGAACACCGATTCCAAGCGATGTTGCAAAAGCTTCTAAGTATGAACCCATTTCGCGCTTGGCCTGAATAAGCAGAGAAGCAGGCCGAAACTTTAAAGCAATCGCGCCCTTTACGACTGTTTGCCCAGTTTGAAGATCAGTTGCATAAATAGGAACCCCTATACCAATTTGTCCTCCAGGAAGATCTTTTTTAAAATAACCCAATTTCTGAAACTCCTCAGAGTCTCTATCTTGCATTGAATCTCTAACGACGCTATTTCGGGTATTGATACTAAATTCATCCTGAATCATCGTGTTATTTTTACTAAGGGGGGCTATTATTCGCCCCTCCTGGTCGAAGAGCTCATAAGATTCTATTTCTTTTTCTCGCTCTAAAAACCCAGTATTGAGTTTATCGAAGTCTCGCCTCGCCAGTGCTGTATAGTTGAGTCTTTTAACCTCGTTGGCATATTGCACAGCTCTTTGAACTAACTCCTGCTTTAACAGCGCTCGAGAGGAACGCAAGACCGGCGATATTGTGAGAATGACAATACAGGCAATCATACAGGCAAGACAAAACCCTACCATTGCACTCCATTCATATTTCTCATTGAAACTATAAAAAGTAGACATCACTTTTTTTTGAAAGAAAACTATCAGCTTTCCAAAAAAGTCGTTTCGTTCGTCGCCTATAAATTTTTCTCTGGAGTCATCGCTATCGGTGTGTTTTGCAACTTTTTTGTGAATGATCTTATTTTTTTCTTTGACATGGACGAGCTGGAAAATAGCATTGGGAATAGCTATCACATCACCATTTTTCAAAACCTGTCTTTTAATCAACTCATCGTTCACCAAGGTTCCGTTGGCGCTGCGGAGATCTTCTATGGTTACAATTTCGCCCTGGACATGAAAATTCATATGGTTGCGAGAAACACCTTCAACCATAACTCTGTGCTGGCAATCAACCGACTTTCCAAATATATTGTCGCCTTCTTCTAGAATGAATTCTTTGGCCCTGACTCTGCCTCCAATGCCGACTATCTTAAACACTTGCTACCTTTACCTTGTCACCAACTCTTCCAAGAGAAATATTAAAGCAGCTTGGAAATTCTAAAATTAGCTTTGCATCTTTTACAAACGGTCCAAACCTCCACGGCGCAAGGTGACCAGTTTTAGTAATCATCCAGTCTGAATTAAGGTAGTAAATATCTAAAGAAAAACGCATAAAGCATGTGTGGATTGCTCGCCCTGCTAACAGAATTCCTTGATAATCTTTGGGGATTTTATGTCCCATAAAACCGAGTGTCCGGTCCAAAATACCTCGGCAATCCTTAATTAAAAACTGATCAACTTGTATGAAGGTGGCCACTCAATTGCCTCCTGCAATTAGTTCAAGAATCATTGGACCGCCAGCAATAATGACAATGGCAGGAAGAATAAACAAAATCCCAGGAATTATTATTTTAGCAGAGGCCTTAGCACCTTTTTCTTCGGCACGAGAACTTCGCTTCATCCTAAGCTCTCCGGAGAGTGACTTTAAAATCTTAGGAACACTTGCAGATACTTCGTCTGCGGCTATCAGAGTTGCGCAAAATGATGAAACGCTCAAAACATCAACTCTCCAAGCAAGCTGCCTCAAAGCATCTTGCCTAGAGGAGCCGATTCGGATTTCTTTCAAAAGCGTTTCAAGTTCACCGACAAGCGGCGAAGGATCGGCCTTCTCGATAACCCTGGACATTGCTTCTGGAAAATCGACTCCTACTTCCATACAAAGGGCAAGCATATCGACGACAAATGGCATCGCAATCAAGACTTTTTCTTTCCTTTGATCGATTTTCTGTTTTAACCAAAGATCGGGATAGAAATAGCCAAGTACAGAAAAGAAGAGGGAGTAAAAAGGATTCCAATTGGCATCCATCATTTCCCTAAAGAAAAAAAATAGCACTGGAAAACCCAGGATTAAAAAAAGCTTAAAGCTGAAAAAATCACTAGTACTCAGTTCTTGATCAAGACCGGCATTAAATAGGGCCTTACGATACTTTTGTCTAATTTTATGGCGCGCCTTGGAACCTGCAACTATCGGTGAAAGGTAGCGTTTAAAAAATGGACGAGAATATTTCAGAACAAAATCTTTTGATGTTTGGGATTGAATAGGTCGCTCATCACCAGAATCAAGTTTTTCAGCAGTTAAAAACTTTTCTTCATCTGAAAATATGGAATAGGCAACGATGAAAACGGCCAGCGCAGTAAAGATTAACGAAGAGAAATAGAGGATAGATCCATCCCAGGCCATAGAAAGAGTGTATCAGGCCGCAGCTAAACCCGAAGAAGGCGGGAAAAAGGGCCCTAGCCTAGACCGACTGAAACCTTTGTACTCTCTCTAACAAATCTTGATAAAAACCTTCGGATTCTTTATTCGCAAATTTTTCCTCCAACGAAGGAATATAGATTTCTTTAATCTCCGAACACACCTTTCTTTTTAGTATTTCGACTCTTTCAAATTTTTCCTCAAAATTACGTTTATTTAAAATACCGCTTGAAAGCGATGTAGAGAGCCCCTCGATGGCCCGGGCCGCATTAGAAAGCTCTCTAAAGATCACCATGTCACATCCACAAACCAAGGCAGAGATTGCGGCCTCGGCCGGAGAATGATGGTCCGAAATCGCCTTCATATCGAGATCATCAGAAATAATAACTTGCTGATGCTTTAAATCTTTTCTTAAATAATTGAGCACTCGAGGACTTAGCGTCGCAGGAACTTCTGGATCAATAGAGTCGACCACAATATGTGCTGTCATGATCATATCTACTTTAGAGCGAATTGCTCGGGCAAAGGGAAGAAATTCTCGAGCTTGAAGTGTCTCGAGTGATGTTTTCACAACAGGCAAATCAAAATGAGAATCCTTACTGGTTGCCCCATGTCCCGGAAAATGCTTTCCGCATGCCAATATATTTTCTGCATGTAGGCCCCTAATTGCTGCAGAGACAAATTTACTCACCGTATCGGCTTCAGAACCGAAGGCCCTATCGCCAATAACCTTATTTTTAGGATTCGTAAGAATATCACAGCAGGGTGCAAAGCAGAGATTGATTCCGCAAGTTTTGAGCTCTTGTGCCATGATTTTGTGCAACTCAAAAATAGCTTTTGGAGAATCAAGCTTGGCCACTGTTCCCATTGCAGGAAAATGTGTGAAACGAGTTCTAAACCGCCAGACTCTTCCGCCCTCATGATCCACCGATACAAGAAGAGGAAAATTAGGATCTATACTTTGAAGATCATTTACCAGCTCTGCCAGTTGGGCCGGTCCTTCATAGTTGTGAGCAAATAAAATGATTCCAGCAGGCCGCAGTTTTTTTATAATCTCTCGAGTTTCACTCTCTAATGTGACCCCGGGGATTCCTGTAATAAATAGCTGACCAGGGGTTTGTGTATTCAATTTTTCTGCCCTTGATTTTGTCCACTTGGAACGATTGAAAGACCTTGAGTCACCCAGTACATCTTCGCAAAATTTTGATTTTGATCAAATAAATAAAAAAGAGATTGTTTTGAAAACTGAATTTCAAAACGGAAGAGATTATCTACAGTATTTTCAAAGGTAACAACTGCAGAACTAAAAACCTTTTCATCAAAGTTTGTGTATTGCTTTGTGTGAAATGGATAATTTTCCCAAATAATCCAGAACTTCATTGTTCCACCACCAAAACGGATTGCTTCTGAAATAAACCCAGTGGCCCGAAGGCAGTCAGGAATTTGAGAAAAGAAACAAAAGACCTTTCCCTTTGGAAAGGGACTCAGAGATTCAACTGGTGGAGTTCCCTCAATAAAATTAAAAACAGACATCGCTCTTTTTTTTCGATTTAGGCGCATTTGAGAGAAGTATTTTTTGCCGTCATACCAAACCGTATATTGAGAGGCTAATGGAAGCATGAGAGAATCAGCTGGCCCATTTTGCCCCTCCAGTTTTCCCAACTGAGCTACAGCGACCACTTTTTCTAATAGAGTTTCTGATTTTTTCTTTTCGAACAAGAGGGAGCGTTGGCGAAATCGATTCTTTTTATCAATTCGTTTTTCGAGTTTAAGTGAATATTGCCCTGAAAGATCAGAAAAATCATATTGGGATTGAGAGTTCGACGACCAGTTTGAAGATAAACCGGAAGGTTTGTTTCCAAGTCTGCCCGAACTACAAGAAAATACAAAAGAAGAAAGTATCACGATCCAGTAGAGCATCAACCTAGTCTACTCTGAATCTATTTATTTGAGAAACTTCTCGAACTCTCTTTCGTATTCTCCTTCTCGGAGCACTTGATTGATGTGTTTGCTAAGTTCTAGATCAAGCTTAGTTGTCATGTGTTTAAACTCAATGCCGACCTTATGTTGTTCAACTGTTTTTTTATCAGGATGATTAAATTCTTTGATGTAGACAATCGTCGCATTAGGAATAAAAAACTCTTTACCTTCAAAAAGAATCACAAAAGAGCGCAGTTTATTACCTTGTCGAAAAAAACGTGCCCCAATTGGACCAATAATAAAGCAGACTCCTTCAACTGAAAGGTCGATTACACGAAAAAAGGTATTGAAGTTTTTAGGTGGTCTCTTTTCTTCTTCAATTTCTTGTTCTAATTTCTTGAGCTTTTGCCCAGTATCATTCATCAGACTCAAAAAATTGTGAAAAAGACCAGTATTTCCCGAAGATGGTTTTATCTCAATGACATTATCTTGAAAGTTTTCTTCTTCACTCTTCTCACCATCGAAACTAAACCCCACCTGAACATTGTAAGTTGGATAAGTGAGAAGCCGAAAGCTAGAGCGTCTTTCATGACGAAAAAGATCGCCATCCATTTTCAACAAATAGACGCTTCGTACGCTATCATACTTGATCTCTCCTTCTGTAAAATACATCAGGCCATTGAGCTCAAAGTTAACGAGAACATCTTGATTTAAAAGTTTGGCGTTTTTTTCTTCAGCTCGAAGAATTAAAATTAATTTATCTCGAAAAAAATTACTAGCGGAGTAGTATTCTCTTTCTTTGGCACCTTTAGGCCAAACCATCACTCTATTTGTATCGGAAAGAACAAATTGCCCAATTTTACTGAGTTTTTCTTCTTGATTGAGAAGCGTAAAGTGAACAGGAATTTCGCGGTTTGTTTCGGACATACCTACTTTACGACAGAGTTGTGACTTGTCTTAAGAGAGAAATCGATTCCAGTGCCATTCCGCAACCTCGGACCACACATGTTAAAGGATCTTCGGCCAAGGCCACCGGAAGTCCAGTTTTTTCTTTGATTAAAACATCAAGATTCGCCAATAGTGCTCCTCCACCGGCCAAAATAATGCCATTGTCCACAATATCGGCGGCCAATTCTGGAGGAGTCTTCTCAAGTGTTATTTTGATGGCCTCTATCACTTCTGAAATAGGATCAGAAAGCGCTTCTCGGATCTCATCGGAGCTAACTTCAATAGTTTTAGGTGCTCCAGCAATAAGATCACGGCCTTTCACTTCATAAGATTTTACTTCATCGTCAAATGGATAAGCGTTGCCAATACTCATTTTTATGGCCTCGGCCGTCCGCTCTCCGATAAGAAGTGAATATTTCTTTTTGATATAATTTGTAATTGCCTCGTCAAACTTATCCCCTGCAACCCTGACTGATCTCGAGAAAACAATCCCACCTAAAGAGATAACCGCAACTTCCGTGGTTCCTCCCCCTATGTCGACAATCATATTTCCGCTAGGGTCAGTGATAGGAAGTCCAGCTCCTATTGCCGCGGCCATAGGTTCTTCGATTAAAAAGACCTCGCGAGCTCCAGCCTGTTCAGCGGATTCTTTAACCACTCGTTTCTCAACTTGAGTGATTCCATAAGGTATGCAAATGATGATTCGCGGTTTGACCAATTTGCTGCCATTTAGGGCCTTTTGAATGAAGTATCGCAACATATTTTGAGTCACCTCAAAATCTGCAATAACACCATCTTTCATTGGCCTAATTGCTTTTATGCTACCGGGCGTTCGCCCCAACATGTCCTTGGCCTCTTTGCCAACGGCAAGGACTTTTTGCTGTCCTCTAAAATTTTGATGAACCGCCACAACAGACGGCTCATTAACAATGATGCCTCGATCTTTTGCATAAATGAGACAATTGGCCGTCCCCAAATCAATGGCGAGATCATTAGAGAACCAATCTACAAACTTTTTGAACATAGCTTCAACTCCCAGAAGTCAGCGCTAAAAAGCTAATTTGAATAGAGTATATACGATTTGCATTTGACTACCAACGATAGTGACGAATCTTGTCTCCCCTCTCAGCGATATCGGCCATAATCTCAATCCCCAACTCAATGTGAACATCAGTATAGCTTTTAAAAACTTTGCTGGCAGATTTTTTTGTTTTAATACCGTTGCGCTTTAGTGGTGTATCAGAAACCAAAAGCAGAGCGCCAATACTGACTTTGCTAGCAAACCCGGTAATAAACAGGGCCGCACACTCCATTTCAACTGCCAGAACCCGCTCTTCATAAAGGTTTTCTTTAAATTGCTGGTCAAATTCCCAAAACCGTAAATCAGTCGAGTGAACAGTACCCGTTCGGTAATCCAGTCCATTCTCTACTAAGATTTGACTCGCAAATTTTTGGACCTTGAACGTCGGAAGCGCCGGAACTTGTTGAGGCATGAAATTATGCGAAACACTCTCTGCCCTAATCGCACCAATTGGTAATATAAAATCGCCCACCTTTAATGATGGATGAACCGACCCACACATTCCTAGGAATATTGCCGCTCTCGGCTCAATGACCGCTACAAGCTCCATTATCAGTGCGGCCATAGCAGAGCCTATCCCAAATTCAATAATCGTGACTTGGGCCTTTTTAGAGCTAGAAGCCTTGAAGGCGGAGCCCTCGGTGAAATGATGGTCACTCAATAACGCATTGAATCGCTCGAGATAATAATGAAAATTAGTCAGAATAATTTGGGGCTGAAAATCGCCCAGTTCGTGCCCCGTGTAGCGCTCTAGCATATCCTTTGCAATTTTTCGCTTTGCTTCGTTATTATAGATTCGCTTAGAGCGCACTAGAACCTGGCGGGGAGACAGGAGGTCACTTTGAGAAACTCTTTTTTTAGTACTGATTTTATCAATCGCTTTGATTGATTCATTCATGTAAGAAGAACCAAGCTTTTTAGAAGTTGATTTTTTTGAAACCGACGTTGTGGTCTTCTGTTTTTTTTTCTGGCTTTTTTTCTGGCCAGCTTTTTCAGATTTCTTACTTTTTGGGGCCAAATTCTTTCCTTTGCCATCCTCGACAGATTTACGCTATCACTGGTTTACGCAGAGAACAACTTGAAAGAACGGAGATTTTAAACATGGGTATCGGCAGAAAAAGAATAGTTTATAAAATGAAACGTCGGAAAGCGCAGAGAAAGAAAAAAGATAAGCAAAAAAGAAAAATTGCCCAGGCCAAATCTTAGTTTTGGCCTAATCTATTTCTGCAATAGAGAGGGCCTCATCTTTAATTTGCATCATCACGATATTTTTCAACCATAAGTTGTCTTTTTTATACCAACTCCCGATCGCTCCTTTTATATCATTGGAGCCTTTCATCAAATCATCGAGGTCTTCTCGGCTATTGAGCGATTTTGAATAAACGTTTCTGAGTCCAACAAATAAACCTTCATAGGACAAAGTCTCAATGAGTCGAGGAAGTTCACCAAACCTCTTCTTGAATGTCTCGCCGAAATTCTTTGGGATGGAGTTTGGATCATCACCTGCAAAATATATTTTACCCAACTGCTTTTGTTCAGAAAGAATCTGCCGGTTTCCCCAGGACGAAGCACCCACAAAAGTCATATTTTGCGCGTCTAAAAATGAAAAGAAGGGCATTGTTTGCAACCCTACCGGCGGAATCACAGGGAGATAAATCCAGTCAAAGTCTACGACCGGCCCCAGAGTTTGCAGCCGTCTGACAGAAAAATTGGGCATACTTTTGTAAATATTTTGCCAAAGCTCAAATTCTTCCGCTCGCTCCCTTTTGAAATAAAGGCCCAGTCCTTTTTCAACTGCCTGTTGGTAAAGACTGCTATCGTCGGGAAGCTTATGGGCCGCCGTGACTTCAAAATTGTTTTCCTGTTTTTGCTTCCAAATTTCGTTGATGACCACCTCACCAGAATCATCATTGGGATAAAGTATGGCCACCCGCCGACCAAGCTTTTGGAGGAATTTTTCCGAGAAAATTAAAGAAACATGAGATTCAATTGAACCTGGAATTTCTATCAAAAGATGATTTTTTTCCTCCCGAGGCAATTCTATGGCCCTCAGAGAAATATAAACCACTCCGTATTTTCTAGCTTCTAAGTACTCTGCTTTAGCCGATTCGGGATAAAGACCACCTACAATAAAGGAGACAGAGTGCTTTTCGACCAATTCTTTGACTGCCAAGGTCCCAACTAAAGGATTGCCTTTTGAATCTTTAGTGAAAAGCAAAGGACCACTCTGAGACTGCAAGTTACGACCTGAAACGAAATCTTGCAAAGCAACCTCCATCCCACGAAGCGCTTTTTGTCCGAAAATTGATTTCTGTTCATCGCCACTCAAAGGCAAAATAACACCAATGTGTCTTGATTTCATTTTTGAGAAATGCTCAATTCTCCGCTCAAATTCTGCAATGAAAGTCCGAATCATTGGGCTCTCTTCGAAATAAGAACTCAGCCAGGATAGCGTCTGCTTGGCCTTTCTTCTTTGCCCGCTATAATAAAGACGTTCAGCCTCTAGCTGCCCTAGGACTGCTAGGTTTAAGGTCTTTGAGCTCCTGACTTCACGGCGCAATATTTTACTTCGCTCGTCATCTTCCAGAGCAAAAAAATGCCGTTTCAAAGTCGCAAATAGGGGGAGCTTTTCAGATCATCTCGATTTTTGATCGTTCTAGTAAGAGCAACCAAAGAATTTACTGCTGCTTTATGGTTCTCTAACTGGCCCGCGACCAAGGCCCGTAGCCGATGAAACTTATCAAATTCCTTAGCAGACAAACCGTCGATAAAAGTATCTTCAAGAGTTTTAAGTGATTGTTCAGCCTTGCCGTTTTTATAATAAGCGCTGGCAAGATTAAGTTGAATTTGGGCCATGAGTGCCGTTCGGCGGGGGGCCTCATTTTCGGCATTTTCAAAATAACGTAGAGAATAATCAAACTGTCCAAGAGAAAATGAAAATACTCCCAATAGGTTTTGCTTCATCGCCTTTTCAGAATTCGTCAACGATGACTCATCGATTGATTTCATCAAGGACATGGCCTTATTTTTTTGCCCCTCTCTAAAAATTTTTTTTATTGACTGAAATCGATTTTCAACCTCGGGCCTGATACCGGACCCCTTTCCATCAAGAACTTGAATTTGAGAACAAGAGACAAAAACGGCCAAGAATAAAAGGAGGTAAATCTTCATACCAGGATTGTAGCCACAAAAATGACATTATTGGAAAAGATCACGAACCTTATCGAAAAAATTTCTATTAAAACGTTGTGCCGAAATTTCTTCACCCTCTGCAAGCTGCTCGAAAAGCTCTACCTGCCTTGCATCAAGCTTTGAGGGCGTCACGACATGAATTCTCAAAATTTGGTCACCCAACCCATGGCCACCGAGTCTCACAATTCCTTTTCCTTTGAGCCGCATTTTCCGCCCAGACTGGGTCCCAGCTGGAATTTTAACCGCTGCCTTCCCGGTCAAAGTAGGTACTTCTATTTCAGAACCAAGAGCTGCCTGGGAAAAAGTCACAGGAACATTACAAATAATATCGAAGCCCTCGCGATCGAACACTTCATGTTCTTTAACTCGAATAAGAACATAGAGGTCGCCCGCGGGGCCTCCCCCTGCACCTAAATCCCCTTCTCCACTTAGCTTTAACCGTTGTCCATCATCGATGCCGGCGGGAACTTTCACCTGAATAGAGACCTCTTTTCGCTGCCTTTGTTCGACAACTCCCTGTCCCCCACAAGTAGGGCAGGTTTGAGCAATCGTAAAAAAGCCTTGTTGCCTCCTAATTTCACCACTACCCCCACAGCTGCTACAAGATTGCGCCGTTGTCCCAGCTTTTAAGATATTGCGAAAAATCTTGATTTCTCTTTCCACTCCAAAGGATGCCTCTTCAAAACCAATATCCATGGCATATTGCAAATCATCCCCACTGCGTCCTCTACGCCGTGATCGCCCACGCCCACCTGCGCTTCCAAAAAGATCACCAAAAAGATCGCCGAAAACGTCACCAAAATCACTAAATCCTTCGGCGCCTCCAAAGCCACCGGCCTGTCCATCCACCCCAGCATGACCAAATTGATCATAACGGGCCTTCTTGTCATCTTGAAGTAGGACTTCGGCGGCCTCTGAGGCCTCTTTAAATTTTGCTTCAGAATCAGCGTTGCCGGGGTTGCGGTCAGGATGGTGTTTCATCGCCAACTTTTTGAACGCTTTTTTTATCTCGTCTTTGCTTGCTGAACGAGAAACACCTAAAGTCTCATAGTAATCACGCTTGGCCACGGCAACCTCGTCCCAATTTCATTTTTATTCTGATTCTAAACCTCTTTAAAATCAGCATCTACAACATCATCATCATTTTTCTTATCTGAGTTGTTTTCAGCCGAGCTTTCAGAAGCTTTTGCTTGCTCTGCCCCAGCGTCTGACCCCGTCTCTGCTCCTGGAGGCTGCTGATACATGGCCTGTGCAAGCTTATGAGAAGCATTTTGCAGCCTTTCACTGGCCGCTTTAATTTCATCTAAAGATTCACTCTGAAGTTTTGATTTTGCTTCAACAATGGCCGCTTCGATTTCTTCTTTCGAATTTTTTTCAATCTTGTCGCCTGATTCCGAAAGAGCTTTTTCGCTACTAAAAACTAAACCATCAAGATTATTCCGAGCATCAACGACTTCTCTTCGCTTTTGATCAGTTTCTCTGTTGCTCTCGGCCTCATTCACCATGCGCTGAATTTCTTCTTCTGTTAGTCCCGAGCCAGATGTAATCCGAATATCTTGAGATTTACCAGTTGCTTTATCAACAGCAGAAACATGAACAATCCCATTGGCATCAATATCAAAAACAACTTCAATCTGAGGAACTCCCCGAGGCGCCGGTGTAATACCAGTGAGATCAAAGCGTCCCAAAGTTTTATTATCCTGCGAAAACTCTCGCTCCCCTTGCAACACGTGAATACTCACTGCTGGCTGATTATCTTGAGCTGTAGAAAAAACTTGTGATTTTTTTGCTGGAATAGTCGTGTTTTTTTCAATGATTTTTGTAAAAACTCCGCCCAATGTTTCGATTCCCAAGGACAAGGGAGTAACATCGAGTAGTAAGACATCTTTAACATCTCCGGCCAAAACTCCACCCTGAATCGCCGCGCCTGCCGCAACAACCTCGTCAGGATTGACCCCTTTACTTGGATCCTTTTCGAAAATGGCCTTGACCTTTTCTTCAATAGCAGGAATTCGAGTTGAGCCCCCTACTAAAACAACTTCGTGAATTTCATTTTTTGCCAAACCAGAATCTTTAATCGCTGTCTGACAAGGACCGGTTAGATTCTCAATAAGATCTGAAATTAAAGACTCAAACTTTGCGCGCGATAAAGTCACATTTAAATGCTTAGGGCCGCTTGCATCAGCAGTAATAAAAGGAAGATTGACATCAGTAGAAGTGGTTGAAGAAAGTTCATGCTTTGCTTTCTCTGCAGCTTCTTTTAATCTTTGCAAGGCCATTTTATCTTTTCGCAAATCAATAGAATGATCTTTTGAAAATTCTTCAGCCAAAAAATTGATAATTCGATAATCAAAATCTTCGCCACCTAAAAAAGTATCGCCATTAGTGGCCTTGACCTCAAACACGCCGTCTGAGGTAATTTCTAAAATTGAAATATCAAATGTGCCTCCACCTAAGTCAAAAACCGCAATGTTTTGGTCTTTTTTACTGTCTAACCCATAAGCAAGGGCCGCAGCTGTAGGCTCGTTGATAATACGCTTCACCTCAAGGCCAGCAATTCTTCCTGCATCCTTAGTAGCTTGCCTTTGAGCATCATTGAAATAAGCAGGCACGGTAATTACGGCCTCAGAAACAGTCTCGCCCAAGTAGTCCTCTGCAGCTTTTTTAAGCTTTTCAAGCACTGAAGCTGAGATTTCCTGTGGAGAAAGCTCTTTATCACCAGCCTTTACCCAGGCATCTCCATTCTTGTTGGCAAAGATTTCAAAAGGAGCAACTTCTTTAAAGCGCTTCACTTCTTCCGCTTCAGCTTTGCGACCAATAAGACGCTTAAATCCAAAAAGTGTTTTTTGAGGGTTGGTCACTGCCTGACGTTTTGCTACTTGCCCCACTAATTTTTCATCTTTATTGGTATAGGCCACAACAGAAGGGGTCGTATTATTTCCCTCTGCATTAGGAATAATCTTATATTTTCCATTTTCCAAAACCGCGACACAAGAATTAGTCGTTCCCAAATCAATTCCAATAATTTTTCCCATAATCGTTTCTCCTTAGTTTTTTTATTTTTTTATTCGTTATTAATGACAATGACTTTTGCAGCTCGAAGCAGACGTCCATTTAGCAAGTAACCATTTTCAAAAGTTTGCACAATTTCCATTTGCTGCTTTTCAGGAGCTTTCTCCTGACCTATGGCCTCATGGAAGTTGGGATCAAAAACCTCACCCAAAGATTTCACTTGTTCCAATCCAGCGCCTTTAAGCTTTTCCAAAAACTGAGATTGAACCATGTTGATTCCGTTCAAAAAATTTCCCGTGTTCTCATCTTGCTTGGTTTTTTTTAATGCAGTAATCGTTCTTTCCAGGTTATCTACGACTTCTACCAAGTCTTTCAAAAGAGATTCTTGGCCATATTTACGAACTTGCTCTTTCTCTCTCTCAGTTCGTTTGATTAAATTATCTTTTTCTGCAGCATAATAAAGAGCTTTTCTTTTCCATTCCTCTAGCTCTTTTTCCAATTCTTCACTATTGAATTCTAGGGGGGGTGATTCTGAGGATGTTTCAGAAAAATCAGTTTCGTTTAGGCCAGAATCTACTTTTTCATCACCTTTCTCATTTTCCTGATTATTTTCGCTAAACTCGTGTGTCATGGCCCTATTTCCTCTTCTTAAAAGATCTTACTCATAAATTGGTCTCAGGAGCGCATATGTCAAGGTAGGGAGAACACTTTTCTACGATTGAATCATGGAAAAGTCGTCCCTTGGTAGTGAGAATCAAATTTCCGCTCTCTAAACAAGGATAAATGAACTTTTCCGAAACCAAATTTATAAAAATTTCCTGGAGTAATCGAGGGGGCCTTTCTCCAAAATAGTTTTTCCATGGAATCCCCTCCAAGAGCCTTGTCCGCACGTAAAATCGCTCTAGGAGCAACTCGCTGGCACCGAGGGTTTCTATCTCTGGAACCTTAGCGTGAGCGCCCCACTTCCAACGCGTAGCGCCAAGCATCAATTCATCGTAGAGCACTCCAGTAGCAGATGGCCCAAAGGCGAAGATCGAAGACTCATTCCAGTATCGAGAATTATGGCCCGCCTGGAAGCCACGCCGGGCAAAGCTTGAGACTTCATAATGCTCGTAGCCTGCCTCTGTTAAGTAATTGGATACGGTGAGATATTCAGCAGAAACCTCTTCCGCTTCCGGCAATTGAGAGAAGTGCCGATAGCCTTTCCCTACTTCTAAAATATAGAGACTGAGATGAGTCGGACGTAAGCGTAAAATTTTTTCTAGTTCTTCCTCTATATTACGCTTCTTGCCCATGGCCGGGAGGCCCAATAAAAAATCAAAACTCAGATCTAAATTGAGCTCATGAGCAAGTTCGGCCAATTTTATGATATCTGCATAAGAATGGAGCCGATCAGCGACTTTTAAAAAATGGTCATCACTGGATTGAAGTCCAATTGATAGTCTCGATACGCCTATCTCGCTCCAAGCTTTCAAAGCTTCAGGCTCGTAGGCCAAGGGATCACATTCTAGAGTCCATTCTTGTAAATTCGCGAGAGAGAAATTGCATTTCTTTAAAAAAGATTTAAAAAATAAAACTCCATCGCTTCCCCAAAGACTGGGCGTACCTCCGCCAAAATAAATCGTTTCCAATTCAGTGGAATCTCTCAATATTCCCGAAGCAAAATCAAGATTGCGAAAAATTTGTAGCTGATTCTCCAACAAAGTATGATAATTTTGAAACATACTTTGGCCTTGTTCTGCATCTAGTTTGTGTTTGTAAAAGTCACAATAATTACAAAGGTGACGACAGAAAGGAACGTGCAGATATAAGGACTTAGGCGTTTTCCACATCGTCAAAAGGTCTCTCATGAATGTCGATTCAATCCAATCAAAAAATAAACTACCGATTCTTTATATAGACCAGCCAGGTGCGAAGGCCGCTACTGTACAGATTTGGTTTCGGGCAGGAAGCGCTCTAGAGAATAAAGATGAGCAAGGAGTTGCCCATTTCCTCGAACACATGTTTTTCAAAGGAACCAAACTACGTCCCGGTCATCAAATAGCCCATGAAGTAGAATCCTTTGGAGGTGAAATTAATGCTTTCACCAGCTTTGACTACACCTGCTATTATATAAACTGTCCTAATTCTAAGCTCGTTAAGACAGTCGATATTTTGATGGACATGGTTTCGGATCCCCAATTCCTTGTGAGTGAAATTGGCCCAGAAAAGGCAGTCGTTCATGAAGAGTTCAAGCGGGCAGTAGATAATCCTGGGCAGTACCATTTTATGCAACTTCAGGAGAAAATTTTTAGTGGGCCTTATTCCCATCCTATTTTAGGAACAGAAGAATCGATTCAGTCTTTCGATCAGGAGCAACTCAAGAATTTTCGAAAAACATGGTACGTTCGAGAAAACTGTATGCTGGTTATTGCAGGAGACTTGAAAAAGAAGAAAGAGCTCATCAAAAAAGTAGATAACTTTTCGCTACCATCTGGAACGAAGTCTTCTTTTTCGAAGTTTCAGCTCAAATCCACCCCCCAATTATCTATTTATCAAAAAGATGTTCAGCAAATCACAGTCAGTTTGATGGCATATGCACCTTCTTACGAAGATAAAGCTGCACCTGCAGAAGATCTTGCGTTGAATTGCTTGGCCTATGGAGACAGCTCATTGCTCTATCAAGAGCTTGTTGAAAAATCTCAATTGGCCAATAGCATCTCCGGTCATACGATGTATTTCAGCAAGGGTTCTTTCCATATGCTCAGGGCCACCTGCCAAGAAAAAAAACTCCCTGAATTTTTCAAAAAACTGGGTCAACTCCTTGAGCAAGCTGCTGGCGTAGGAATGACGAGTGATAATATTCTACGAGTCAAAAACCAGTACCTTTCATCGCGAGTCTATGAAAAGGAATCCTTAGAATCTTACGCTTTTTCTTTAGGCCACAGTTTTGCCCAAAATGGCGATATCTATTGCGAAGAAAAGTTTATTGACGCGATTCGTGCCGTGCCCGATTTCCAGGTAAATTCTGCTCTTATTGAAGTTCTTAAAAGACCTTTCCATCTCGTGATCCAAGGACCCCGCAATCTATCTATTTCGACCACTAGAAAACTTGCAAAAGGTTTCCTTGATGAACGATTAAAAAAGGCAAAAAAATTCAACCGGCGATCTGAACAACTTCAACAAGAAAGCTCTCGCTATGATAGCTCAGTCACAACCGCCGAAATTGCTCCTCATACATTTCTATGTCACAGGCTCAATGAGGCCTCTCCTACTTTTGTTCTTCATGCCTATGCAAGAGGTGGTCTTTCAAATGAATCAAACTCCAATAATGGAATTTATGCTCTGTTAGCGCGAAGTTGGGTTTACGGTCATAATGGACTTTCTTACGAAAAACTTCGTGATGATTTGGAGATGAAAGCGGCATCCTTAAGTGGTTTTTCTGGAAAAAATTCTTTTGGTTTGCATGCTCATGGACAAACCGTTCATTTTCACCAACTTCTGAACCATACTTTTAAAACATTTTTCAATCCAAAATTTCCTGCAAAATATGTCAATCTTGAAAAAAAATTAATGATTCAGCACTTGAAAAACCTAAAAGAAGATCCAGTTCGAATGGGCTTTGCAGAGTTTTCTAAACTCATGTTTCCTGGGCACCCCTACGGAAGGCCAACAATGGGAACTGCACAAAACTTGCGTTCTTTTAAATCGATTGATCTTCTGGCCCTTCATCAAAACAGTTTGAAAAAATCGCCCGTTTTATTTACCTATTGTGGTGATTTAGGATTTGAAGAGGTAAGTGCGGCCCTTCGTGCCCATGTAAGCAAGATAAAGAGACCTAAAGTCGTACCCGTTCCAAAGTCTAAGTCGGTCAAACCAAAATCAGGAATCAGAAAAGACCTTCACTTCAAACGAGAACAAACTCATATTATAATGGGAACCTCTTCCGGTGCTCTCAGGGATAAAGACCATAAATTGTTGATCTTATTGGACTCTTTTTTGAGTGGGCAATCTTCTGACCTATTTGTAGAAGTCCGAGATAAGCTCGGCCTTTGCTATACAGTCCAGCCTATTCATCTGGCCGCACTCGAGGGCGGTTATTGGGCAATTTATATCGGTACAGGTAACGAAAAAAAGGACCTAGCAGTTCAAGCAATCACTAAAATCTTAGAAAATCTAGCGGACAATGGGATTGGTCAATCTGAGTTTTTGCGCTTAAAAACCATGCTTCAAGGAAAGATGCAACTGTCACTCCAAACGAATGAAGATTATGCGAATTTCTATTCAATACCCTTCTTCCAAGGATTAGGTCTAGATTACTCACATAAGTTGCATGAAGAGATTCAAGATATTAGTCTTGAGTCCTTTAATCTCTTCTGTAGAAAATTTCTCAAAAAACCAATGAACACAATTTATATGGGGCCCAGTAAACCTTCATTTTAAGGGGATAGAAAAAATAGAATCAACTCATCATTTTTAGTTTCATTGCTGAAGCTGTTTTAGTAACTTCAGCTTTTTTTAACCGCCTTGAGAATGGCCACCTTCCAGATGATCGATAAATTATTTTTTCTGAACTTTTCCTGGAGTGACGGCCCCTCCTATTAGTAATACCATGTGGTCAAGTGCAGGTGATAAAAAATAAAAAGAATCTATTTGGAACCGAACTGCTTTCTGTTGCTTAGACAACTGCTGTGTCAGTGAAGAAAGTATATTACATCCTATGAATCTTTTACCTCAATTCTATCTCTAAAAAGCCCATAATAAATTCCCAGCGGTAATATGTTCATGAAGTCAAAGCGATGATTGGCCACCGAACTAATCCGACAGTACCTTTCGTCCATGAAGAATATAAAATCCTCAATAATTAGTATCGATTCTTGCTGCAAAATTTTAGTATTATATTATTTTTTTACTCCGGCCGTGTTCCCAACTCCAGGATCCTGCATAAAATTTTTCGATAAGACTCCACAAGCACTCATCGCCCAAGAAACTATTTTGATCAGTGGAGAACTTGAATCAATACCAGGTATTCAAACTTTTCGTGCAAAAGAACCAGTAATCCTAATCGATCATTTCTCAGACCCGTCGCGTGACATACAATTAACGGCTATAGTCACCAAAAGAAAAAATCAGCATCATACACTTTATTTGTTAAAAAATGAAGAACCAGAACCAATCTACAGTGAAGATATTTTTAGTGAACATATATTTGAAAAGATAAATTTTCTTGTCGGTCATGATAGCTCTGCTGACACAAAAATTGAATTAAGTCTTTGTAATGGTCTTCATTGTGAAATACTAAAAAATCGAATCAGTGCATCGTTTTCTTATTTGGATGGCTTACAGTTTGCTGCTATTCAAGAATACCGTTCGATTGGTCGAGTTGCATCGGGCCACTATCTATACACATCCAATTCGAAGGATGGAGTGGAGCAACGACGAGCTTGGGTAGATAGAGATGCGGAAATAAATGACGAAAAACTGGCGGTTTTGAGACTGGCGGAGCCTCATTGGGCGGGCTATAGGAAAAAACTTGATTATACATTTCTTTTCCCGATGATAAATTTTAACAAGGTGACTTCAGTAAGCTTTGGCTCTACCAGGAATGATCTTAGATCTGTTGTGGTTGCTGAAAAGAAAATGATCTCGTATTGGTATAGACAAGAAGGGTTTTTAAAAGAGGGAGTCAATACGCTCAAAAAAGAAAAAAGAATATACGGTCCAAAAATTGATACTGAAGTGATTAATATTTATTTCCCTGAATACAATAGCGATAACTTAGTTATTGTCACTAAAAACCGAGTCCTTTCAAAAAACCTAGCAAAAGACGGTGCACTGAAAGATCTAAAAACTTTTTCTGATGCTAGTATTGAAAAGTTCGAGCGGACTCTGAATGGTAGATACCAAGGCTTTCTCTTGAGTGATGGGACATTACAAATTTATAAGCAAGATAAAAAAGATAATGGAGAAATTTCCTTAAATCTAATTGAAAAAATTCAAGTTGAGGGCAAAAAAATAAGCACATTTTCGTTTTCTAAAACAGGAAACTCCTCTGATGCAAATATTTCAGCGCAAGAACGTTACGATAACTCGGACCAACTTGTAATTGGAACTAATGATGGTCAATTTGCAAAGTTTATTTTTTCGAGATTTGACCGGTAATCCACCCCATATTAAAGGGACAAAAAAAGTAAAATCAACTCATCATTTTTAATTTCATTGCTGGAGATATTCCACCAATTCCCATATTTGGTCGTTCGTTGTTGTAATGCCAAACCCACGTCGTTACAAGATTCTGAGCTTCTTCTAGTGAAGAAAGCTCTCTGACCCCTGCTAAACTCCGGACAACTTTTATGTAACAATTTGGTTGTAGGAGTTCGGAAATGAAAAACATCAAGTACTCGCCAGAGCTCATTGAGCAGGTCCTTAAAGATCTCGAATCAACAAGCGATGCTGCTCTTGTCGCCCAGAGGCATGGCGTCCCAAAACATGCGGTTTACCGCTTTCGTCGCGACAAGATGAAGGGCCCTGAGATATCGAAGGACAAGAAGATAAAGGAACTCTCAAGACAGCTGGCCGATAAAGATCTGGAGACAAAAATACTTCGAGAGCTTTTAAAAAAAACTTACCAAGTGATGCCGATCGAATCGCTGTCGCTAAAAAGTTTATAGATGAGGGCCACTCTTCTTCTAAAGTCCTTCAAATTCTTCAGATAGCTCGCTCTACTTATTATGACAGGAGTCGCGCTAAGGGCCCCTCCAAAAAAAGGGGCCAACCCCCGCCAGGCCACTCATGGGCGACGAGCGGAGAAAAAATCCAGGATGGTGCTATAGTAGAGATGCTCAAAATTTATCGCCAGGACCCTTTCTTTCAAGTTGAGGGTGGCTCAAAGGCGCTCTCAAAGTATCTTCGAAGAGACCACGGTCTTATAATCAATCATAAAAAAGTGGCCCGTCTCTGCAAAGCAAACGGCCTACTTTTGTCGCGGCCTAAAAAGAAAAAAACAAAGTTTGGCAAGATCGCCAAAAATCATCAGGTTATTCAGGAGAACCAAGTTTGGGAATTCGATATCAAATACGGGTACTTGCATGGGGAGCAAAAATTTTTCTTTCTGCTGGCTTTTATCGACGTCTTTTCTCGAGACATCAAGGGCTGGTACTTAGGCCGGAGTTGTAAGAATTCGGACTTGCTCTCCACTCTCAAGCTTGCGCTAGCGAGCTCTGAGATTACCACGGAGCATGGGCTCACTATAAGGAGCGACAACGGACCACAAATGCGCGCAGGATCCTTTCAAGAATCTATGGAAAAACTTCCGGCCGAACATGAGTTTATTCCGGTTCGAACGCCGAACAAAAATGCTCACATAGAATCGTTTTTCTCAATCTACGACAAGCATATGCAGGAGCAATATTTTTGGGAATTTTCTGAGGCCTATAGATGGACTATGGAATTCATCGACTTCTATCGAAACAGTCGAATTCACGGTTCACTGGGGATGTCGCCGGTGGATTTCTCAGCTCAAAAAGAGCTCCATAGTCAGGGAAGATTTATGCAGGCGATTTAGATGAAAGTTGTCCGAGAAATAGGGGGTTGACCCGAATCATGTGGTCAAATGCAGATTATAAAGACTCTAAAGAATCTATCTGGAACCGAACTGCTTACAGTTTCTCCCCTCATTTCAAAAAAATTCCAGCTGTTCGTAAATCCAAATGTTTCAGCTTAGACGATATGTTGATGTCGGTATTGGCCATGTTTACATTAAAGATCGATTCACTGCTTCAGTTTGATAAGTCTCGAGAGACTAACGAGGGAAACATTCTTAAAAAGATTTTTTCTCAGGTTCAAAGGCAAAAAGCTCATAAGCAATTTTTATATGAAATACCCAAGCCGGAAAATTACTTTCTACTTAATATCGACGGAACAGGTTTTTTTGCTTCTTCAAAAATAAAGTGTCCTCATTGCCTCACGAGAAGTTTGACCAAAAACGAAGTCGAGCTTTTAGAATCAGAAGAAGATCCTCAAGATCATAGCTTCCATCATCAGCTGCTAGGTGCTGCTATCGCGCATCCAGATGTTAAACAAGTGATTCCACTGTGTCCTGAACCGATCCTGATCCAGAACGGGGAGTCTAAAAATGGTTGCGAAAAAAAGCTGCCAAGAGGTTTATCCAGCGCTTTCGAGATGATCACCCTCGAATGAAAACGATTGCAAACTTTGACGCTCTTTTTTACAATGCTCCTTTTCTAAGGCAGCTCCAGCAGCAAGATATCAACTTCATACCATCTGCTAGAAAAGGATCTAACAAATTTTTTCAACAGCTGCAAAGCAGAGTCAATTTTTTCGACTCCACCGAAACCACTAAGTGAGAGGAAAAAAGAGATCCAGAGAAAAAAGGAGTTCATCTCACCTGAATTACTGATCTAAAAATCTATGAATACTCAGTCAAACAAATTGCTGTAGCGGGGAGGTGCCGTTGGTCCATTGAAAACGAAGTCTTTAATACACTCAAAAATCAGAGATACAACCTGGAACACAACTACAGGCATGGGAAAAAAAATTTCTCTACTGACTTTGCTCTACTCTCAATGCTGGCTTTTCTCACTGATCAAGTTGAAGAGCTTTGGTGTGGACTTTTCAGGCATTGCCGAAAGAGATTCCATTCAACGTTCAATCTTTGGAAAAGATTTTGGGCTGCTTAGCCTTATCAATCCTTTACCGATAGGACCGCTTTTATTCGCCACTGCGCTGAATATGATGGGCTTGAACCACTCGATTCAACCTAGAGACGTAAGTCCCTGAAATTTTTGAGTGTGTATAAAAATAATTTTCAGACCAAATTTTAACCAATCTCGATTGGTCCCAGACGAGCTTTACCCATCTCTCCAAAACATCTTAACCCTTCGAAAACTCATTAAATAAACCCAAAAGGCCCGGAGCTCCAGCTTTTCGTGAAAAAACCACCCGTTCTGGCTAGTTTTTTGCATTTAAAATTTTATGTAAAATTACAATAGGAAGTCGAGCTTCATTTGACGTAATTTAGAAAGAAATATTGTGACGTCTATCTCCTCGACAAACTTGAATAAAATGAGACTGGCTGTTCGCGTGAATAAACCTAGGGTTTGAAAGACATAACCGGCAGAAGATAAAATGCAAAGCCGACTGGCGAGAAATCTTGTGCATGAAAAGTATGAAAGAGATTGTGCTACCTGGTAATTTAAAAGAAAGAGCTGAAGGAGAGACTTATGAAGATGAAGCACTATGCTTTAAAATTAGGTTTGCTAATCCAAGGATTGCTCCCAAGCAGCTCTAACTTATTTGATTTTTCAGTAAAAAGAATCAGTCGATTTAAAAACATCCCCTTGTTTTCGTATTGTTTTGCAGTCTGTTTTACGGCTACCACTTTTAAAATCGCGTCGGCTCAGAATATTAAGGCCCTGGTAACTCCCCCTTGTATTATTGAATCTTGGAAAGGTCTTCCAGAACTAAAGCTTATCGGTGAAAACGAGCATGGTGGTATAAGCGAAAACATTTTCCGTAAGAAAACTATTGAGTCCGCACTAGCTGGTGAAATTCTCCTTGGATTGGAGCCACATTATGCAGAGCAGACAACCGGTCAAACCTTTAAAGACGATACATTTCCTTTTTTTTGGGACACCGACTTTACCAAGGCTGGTACCGTCTATGGAATAGAATCCGTTGCTTCGCGGTCTTTTTCTAATTTAGTTCTAAGTTATACATCATCAATGTTTGCAATATCAATTTTGCAATTTGAGGAGACAGGAACCACTAAATCAAAGGAACGAGATATCAAGACGTTGCTATCAAATCTCTTGAATGAAGATGGCACTATTCGCCTCTCGGCGCTTTTCGTAAATGAAATTGATTCCGGAATAGAACCCCTAAGTTCTCAGCTTTATGAAAACTTTCTGAAGAATCCTCCAAAAGAATTTCGCAAAGATGAAATTATTTATATGTCGGAAAGAATTGAATACCCTGATAATAATGCATCTTTCAGCTTAGAAAATGCAAAAACTCAAGCACGATTTTTTGAACACCTTATTAAGCGGTTTATCGAGCAGTACGATGGCAGCTCGACTCAATTGCCTAAATATATTCTTTATCAACTCGCCAAAAAACTCTTTGAACTCAAGCCTATTGAAGCGAAGGAGCTCAGTAGAATTAGGAACTACACCTCAGTCTACTTGAGAGATATATCGTTTACCTACAATATTTTAAAAGTTTACTGTCAAGGCATCAAGAAAAACAAACCGGTCTCGATTATCGTTGGAAGCGCGCATCTCGCCGGACTTTCTAATCATTTGAGACAATTTATTCCATCGGAGAAGGTTTCTACATTCAAGCCCACTAAATTAGGAGCGTACAATAGTAGGTTATTGAAAGATCTAAAGAAAGATAATTCGGCATCTCCTCAATAGTAAAGAGGTCGTTGGGTAGCCATTGAACTCGCTACCGCAAGCTGGAGGGTAGGGTACTCCGAAAAACTGTGGACCGCTGTCATCACTAAGCGACCTCCGAAGATTGGTCATTCTTTGGTAACGCAAATTTCTCTCTATAAATTCTTCTCGTGCTGACGATCTAGTAAACCTTAAAAAATTAGTTTTTTAATTTTTTCTTATCAAAAGACTCAATGCCGAAGGCGCTCAATTGTTGGTCGTCAAAATTCTCTTCCAGCACTCGGTCAAAGAAGAATTGCTTGTTGGGATCGCTTAAGTCTTGATTGGCAAGAGCAATTAGCATATAGCTCAAAGTATCAAAGCAATTGGCCATGGTTTTAAATAAATTAGGATGGTCGTTTTTATCAAAACTAGAGGCCGCAGCGCTCAAACTCAAATAAGCCGATTGTCCCAATTTTTTATAAAAACTAGAGTCTACTATTTTGTTTTCTACCGAACTCGAAAAGTAGCCAGAAATCATCAAGGAAAGGTCTCCAATCTCTCTGTAAATACGCCTTTGTTCTATTAAAGATTTTTTCTGCGCTTCAAGATACTTCGTGCCTAAAATTTTTTCTTTAATCCTGCCATCTTCTTCTAAATAGAAGCGATCAGTAGTAGAGTATTTTTCCAAAACTTCGGATGAGTAACCCAAGATTTCCTGAGGAAGGGGACTCAAAGATTTATTGTTGAGTTTTTCTAGACCATCAAAAAAATATTCCCGCAAACTATCGGCGGTAATGATCTCTTTTTTTTCTTTGTTCTCCATAGTCATCTATCGTCTATTTTATCATCTTTCTGGAGAATTCTTGAAAACCTATACTAGAAAAATCTTACTTCAGGGCCATTCTGGCACTCTTCACAAGATTTAAGAGCGACTCTTACAATCATTTTTATTGTTTTCGGGCACAATCTCTACAAGGCCGGTATTTGCTTCTACCACTTCTCCCGTTTGAACACTGATTGTTTTTATCAATCCATCAACTGATGCTTTAATTTCATTTTCCATCTTCATTGCTTCTAAAATCATAAGGGGATCTCCGGCCTTAACAGCATCCCCCGATTTCACTAAAATCCTAACAACCTTTCCCGGCATGTCGGCCTTTAATTGACCGCTAGAACTCTCACCAATATGCGATGGCAAAAAACCCGTGTGCCAAGAAATCAACTCTGGACCTGCGTAAAACGATAAAGGTGAGCCGTCCTTATAGCATTTTTTCCAAGTGCATTGATCGAACGAAAAAAACCAGCACCCTCCCACACTTCTTATAAACACATCATTGGTTTTTGAATTGAAGATGGAAAAGCTGGCCTTAAAATTATGCTCACCTAATCTTTTCAGGTTTCTAATCGTAGCCTGTATTTTTTCATTTTTCCGGATGAAATAAAAATTCATTGGGACTTCTCAATCATCCATGAAAAAACTTTGTCAGAGAGTGCATCGTTAATGACCTGATCTCGAACGCCATCGTTTTCTAAAATGTTTTGCGGGCGCTCAACTTCGATAAAATCGGTACTGTAATCACCGGACAGAAAAACGGGATGAGATAGCAGGGCCTTATGGAAACTTGCATTGTGACAAAGCCCTCCGATAAAAAGATTTTTCAAAGCATACTGAAGTTTATCAATCGCATTTTTTCGGAGATGCCCTCTGGCGATGAGCTTTCCCACCATAGGATCAAAATCTGACTTGATTTGTGCGTCTAAAAAAAGACAGTGATCAAAGCGGACCCCCTGGGGAAGATCGTAGGATAGGCCTGTCACTGTTCCGGGAGATGGAAGCAAAGAGACAGGATTTTCTGCACAAATTCGGCACTCAATAGCATGCCCGCTTAGGGTAATTTCTTTCTGGTCAGCGAACGGTAACTCCTCCCCTAAGGCAGAATTAATTTGGAGCACAACCAAATCTAGGCCAGTCACCTCTTCCGTAATAGGATGCTCGACCTGAATGCGGGTATTCATCTCTAGAAAAAAAAACTGCTTATCGGCACCCATGATAAATTCGACCGTTCCCACTGAATCATATTTCACTTTTTTGGCGAGTCGGACGGCGGTTTCGCAAATTTCGTTTCTCAAAGCAGAATCATCTCCTATAAATGGAGAAGGGGCCTCCTCTAGGAGTTTTTGATGACGTCGCTGAATGGAGCATTCTCGTTCGTAAGCATGGAAACAGTTTCCATGTTTATCTGCAACAATTTGAACTTCAATGTGATGTGGTTTTTCTATAAACTTTTCTACCAATAGGGAGTCTTGGCCGAATGAAGAAAGGGCCTCTCGCTTTACGGCCTCAAATTGAGATTCTATCTCAGAAGCAGAGCGGCAGATTCTCATGCCTTTGCCGCCTCCCCCTGCCGTCGCTTTAAGCAATACCGGAAATCCTATCTCTTGAGTCCAACTCTTTGCTTCTTGTAAATCCTTAACTTCACCTACTGAGCCAGGAATAATGGGAACTCCGGCCTCAGAGGCAATTTTTTTAGAAACTGCTTTATCACCCATTTGTTCAATCGCCAAAGGATGAGGGCCAATCCAAATGACATCTTGATCGACAACTCGGCGGGCAAAACCCGCATTTTCTGCCAAAAATCCGTAGCCAGGATGAACGGCATCAATTTGATGGGATTCAATAATAGAGAAAATTTTCTCTTGGTTGAGATAAGTCTCGGAATTATTTTCTCCGGAAAGAAAAATCCATTCTTGGCAAAAAGCTAGATGTGCTGCTGTAGGTTCCGACTCAGTCCAAAGACCTATAGCAATATGTCCAAGTTCCCGAATGGCCTTCGCCACTCGGATAGCAATCTCTCCTCGATTCGCTATTAAAATTCTGAGACTTTTTTTTGAAGACTTCACAACGGAATATTTCCGTGTTTGCGCTTAGGTCTGAGTTTCTTTTTTCCAGATAAAGCATGCAAATAAAAACAGAGTCTCTCTCTCGTTTCCTCAGGCAAAATAATCTCATCTAAATATCCCAACTCTGCAGCTCGATAGGGATTTGCAAATTTTTTCTCGTAATCTTGAATAAGCGTCTCACGTTTTTGTACCAGTTCATCACCTGATAAGTTTTTCAAATCGTTGCGGAAAATAATATTGACCGCCCCGGCCGCACCCATTACTGCGATCTCAGCAGTCGGGTAGGCTAAATTCACATCTGCACCAATATGTTTCGAGGCCATCACATCATAGGCCCCGCCATAGGCCTTCCTGGTAATAAGGGTTATAAGCGGTACGGTGGCCTCGCAATAAGCATAAAGAAGCTTTGCCCCATGACGAATAATTCCCCCATATTCCTGAGAAACTCCCGGCAAAAAACCTGGAACATCAACTAAAGTGACAATCGCAATTCCAAAGGCATCACAAAACCTGATGAAACGCGCTGCTTTGTCTGAAGAATTAATATCGAGGACTCCCGCCAAGACCTGTGGTTGATTGGCTACGATCCCCACGGAAATCCCGTCCAGCCGAGCAAAACCACAAATAATATTTTTCGCAAATCGCGCCTGTACTTCTAAAAATTGCCCATGGTCGATCACGTCACTTATGAGCTCCTTCATGTTATATGGCCGCTTAGAGTTGACTGGTATGAAGTCTTTTAGCTGAGTATTCTTTCTCTGGGCCGAATCCTTATTAAAACACTGATGCTTAATAGGTGAGCAATAGCTCTGAGGCAGGAAACTCAGTAACTCTCTCAATCGTTGAAAACAATCTTCTTCGCTACTACACAAAAAATGAGCGACTCCAGACGTTTCATTATGAGTTTGGGCACCACCTAATTTTTCCTTGCTGACCTCTTCATGAGTGACTGTCTTAATGACATCTGGCCCAGTGATAAACATATGCGAGAGTTCATCAACCATGAAAATAAAGTCAGTGATAGCAGGAGAATAAACAGCACCGCCTGCGCAGGGTCCTAATATCAGAGAAATCTGCGGAATCACTCCACTGCATTCGACATTGGCCTTAAAAATCTCTGCATATCCGGCCAATGATTCGACGCCTTCTTGAATTCGCGCTCCACCAGAATCGCTAATACCAATAATAGGTATCTTGGTATCCAGAGCAAACTGCATAACCTTTACGATTTTCTGAGCGTGGGCCATCCCCAAAGCACCGCCCCAGCAGGTAAAATCCTGAGAATAAATTGCTACTTTTTTGTCATTAATTTCGGCTAGACCAGTAACGACACCATCTCCGAGATAGCTTTTTTGCTTCTCCATTCCAAACGACTGACAACGATGAGTGACGAAGGCCCCTAGTTCGTGAAAACTTCCAGGGTCAACTAGCTGATCGATTCGTTCACGGGCGGTTAATTTTTGTTGTTTGTGTTGTTTTTCTACTCGCTGCGAACCGCCGTGCTCTAGCAATTCTTGGCGTTTGCCTTCCAATTGTTTTTTTAGAGATGCGGTAGATTTTTTAGATTCATGGCCCATCGTCTCTTAGTCATAACTTAAAAACAGTCATAGCTCAAAAACGATGGGAAAGAGACTCCTCAGGTCCTGATTAAGCTCCCTGCTGAGTCATCTTTTTACGCTTATCTAAACCATATTTTTCTACTTTCATAATCAGACCAGCGCGAGATATCCCCAATTCTCTGGCCAACTTTGATTTGTTAAATTTACAACGCTTGAGCCCTTCTCGAATCATAAATGTTTCTAGCTCCTCAAGCGCATCTTTGAGATTGCCATCGGTATTAACCCCCCTTGATGAAGCATCGGTCTCGCCGCCAAATTCAGTAATCTTCCCGCTGAGCAACTCAGGTGTAATTGTTTTTTCATCACCAGATAAGACAACGAGTCGCTCTATCTCATTTTCTAGCTCACGTACGTTACCAGGCCAATCAAAATCGAGAATTTTTTCCATCGCCTTATTGCTAAATGCTTTCGTTATCAATCCAATTTCCGCGCAACGCTTTTCTAAAAAATGGTCCATTAACAGCGGAATATCTTCCTTTCTTTCTCTAAGTGGGGGAAGCGTGACGTTAATAACGTTTATCCTATAGTAGAGATCCTCTCTAAACTCACCCTTTCCTATCATTTCTTTAAGTGGCTTGTTTGTTGCTGCAAGAACTCGAACATTCACTTTTCGTGGCTGAGTTGCACCTACCGGAAGAAAAGTGCCTTCCTGAAGAACCCGTAAAAGCTTCACCTGCATCGCCAAACTTGTATCCCCAATTTCATCAAGAAAAAGAGTGCCACCGTTTGCCATCTCGAAAAGACCTTTCTTATCTTTAACGGCACCAGTGAAGGCACCCTTCACATGACCGAAGAGCTCACTGTCTAAAAGATTATCATTAAATGCGGAACAGTTTTGGGCCAAAAAAATAGCGTTTTTTCTCGGAGAATTATAGTGAATCGCTTTTGCAACCAACTCCTTACCAGTTCCGTTTTCTCCCTGAATAAGAATGGTAGAGTCACTAGGAGAAACTTTCTCCAAGAGGCCGTAAATCTGCTGCATCTTTTTGGATTTTCCTATCATCGAATGATAGCGGTACTTGCTTCCAACCTCAGAATTAAGGATTCTGAATTCTTTGTTCTCTTTTTGCAATCTCTTCATTGAACGTCATAACTTCTTGGGCCACTAAACTTATCAGTTCTTTTAGGTAGTCCTGGTCATGCTCTGACAAACGCTTCAATTCTTTGACTGCAGTTCGAGCAGCGTCAGTCTCCATCCCGGATTCACTCAATTGTTCAATTAATATTTTCTCATCTTTCTCTGAGAAATTTTCTCCCAAAAAAGGATAAGCAAAAACCACACCTGTGACACTACCGTCTACAACCACTTCCGAAGCGACACCATTAAGGCCATGGAAGAAGCTATCAAACCGATAAGTATCTTTAGAATGCTCACCTACTTGCTCGATCACTTTTTCGATATCACCTAGCAAGTATTGATGACCATGGGTCAGTGCAGCTTGGGAACGAAAAAAGGAGCTCCGAGGCACATAAGATTTCGACATCAATCCACTTTGGATTTTGCCGTAGGCGTCGGTATAAAACAGCTCCATTTGGAACCAATTTCCCACGATTTCTTGAAGCTTGTTAATAACATGCAAATCACTAATCGTTTTCCAATCAATCATGCTCTTCTCCCGAGATTAAATGATTAACTTATTCTCAATCTCTATCGGGAAAAGTGTAAGAATCCTTGACAGTTCTTTTTGCAGGAAACGGAGATACTAGAGTGCTAAAAATTCTTCAATAATTTTAGTGTAGTAGGGATTTGCCCAAGACTGAGGACCTGGTAAATGCTTCAGTACTGACCCATCACTCCCGAAAATAAAGCTCTCAGGGACTCTGGTGGTCCCAAAATTATTCTCGTAGACTTTATTGTTATCAATAAGAACCAGAGTGTTAGCGGCGAATTCAGGAAAACGCTTCAAAAACTTCTTGATTTTGACTTCTTCATCATTGACGGCAACAAGCAAAAATCGGGCATCATCTCTTTTCTTGAACTTTTCAAGTAATCTCACCAGGTCAGGAAATTCTGCCTCACAAGGCGGACACCAAGTGGCCCAAAAATGCACAAATGTGAGGGATCGGCCCTGAATTGATTCAAGCTCTACCGTTTTGCCGTCAGATTTACCATCTGAGAGGCGTGTCACTTGAACTTTAGCAGGATATTGCTTTAAAAGCTGGTGATTACCATCCACTTTACTCGCGCTATCATCAAGCTCCATGTCATTGAATAATAACGATTTTTCACAATAGGCAACAAAAAAAATGACGACAAGAAGACCAATAAAAAATGTCTGTCTTCCCGCGAATCCAGACACCATCAGCAGGTCCTTCTAAACTTAAGACTCTTTAACAAATGCGATAAACGCCATTGGAGCGTTATCACTCCATCGTCCGAGCGGTTTTTTAATGATCCGGGTATAACCACCATTTCGCTCTTTAAATTGAGGAGCAACATTTTCAAAAAGCTTTTTAACCGCATCTTGGTTGCCCAATTTCTTGAAAGCGATTCGGCGATTATGAACAGTGTCGTTTTTTGCCAACGTAATCAATTTTTCAATAGGCCCACGTAAGGCCTTGCACTTGGCCTGAGTTGTTTCGATCTGCGAATGATCGATTAACTCTATTTCCAAATTCCTCATCAAAGACTTCCGATGGGATGGGGAAATGGCCAGTTTATTTTTTTGTCTTTGATGTCTCATATATTTATCCTTAAGCGTTTTTCTCTTGAGACTTCATCAAACTATCAACCTTCATCCCAAGACCTAGACCCATTTTTGAAAGAATTTCTTTTATCTCATTGAGCGACTTTCTACCAAAGTTTTTAGTCCTCAACATTTCACCCTCTGTTTTGGAAACCAATTCATAAATGTATTTAATATTAGCATTTTGCAAACAATTGGCGGACCGAACGGAAAGCTCCAATTCAGAGACCGGGCGCAATAAAGCATCATTTGTTGGAGCAGAAGGTGCAGAGGCACTAGTTGTCTTGACCTCTACGGGGCTATCTTCATCTTCAAAGTTCAAAAAGACAGTTAATTGCTCCCTCAATATTTTAGCTGAAAGGGCCACAGCATCTTCGGGATGCACACCTGCGTTCGTCCAAACTTCCATGGTAAGTTTATCGTAATCAGTTCTCTTCCCGACTCTGGAATTTGTTACACTGTAGTTCACCCGTGTAACCGGCGAGAAAAGGGTATCTAAATAAATCCATCCCACTGGCAACTCAATAAGTTCTTTATTATCATTCGCAGTAACATAGCCTTTGCCTCTAGCTACCTTTAGCTCCATTCGAATATGTCCATTTGAAGAAATATTACAAATGACATGGTCAGGGTTAAGGACTTTTGCCCCAGTAACGACTTCTATTTCTTTGGCCAAGAGAACGCCTTCACCTTTCTTTTCGAGAACAAGCGTTACTTCTTCTTGATCTACTAATTGAAACTGAACTTCTTTTAGGTTCAAAATAATTTCTGATACTTCCTCTTTTACATTATTGATGGTTCCAAATTCATGTTCAACTCCATCAATTTTGACAGCAACAATTCCAGCACCCTGAAGTGACGATAAGAGAACCCTTCTCAATGAATTGCCTAGTGTCAGTCCGTATCCTCTTTCCAAAGGTCTTGCCACAAATTTACCGTAGCTAGACTTCAGGGACTCACCGTCAACATCGAGAGCGATAGGGTGAATCATATCAGACCAGTTTTTTGCTACAAAAGACTCTGAACTACTCATGAAGAATGCTCCTTAAAAGACTCAAATTCAGCAACAGCGCTATATTTCGAAAAAAAACTTTCAAATACTAAACTCTAAACTCTTCTTCTCTTTGGTGCGCGACAACCATTATGGGGAATGGGACTTTTGTCTGCTACGGAAGTAATTCGCATGCCGACAGATAAAAGAGCTCGAACTGCATTTTCTCGACCGGCCCCAGGACCTTTTACCTTCACATCAACAGAATGAACGCCTGCATCTTGAGCTTTTTTTGCAGCCTCTTGCGATGCAACTTGTGCAGCAAAAGGGGTCGACTTCTTAGAACCTCTAAAACCAAGTCCACCAGCACTAGCCCAAGAAATTGCTTTTCCAGCAGGATCCGTAAAAGTCACAATCGTATTGTTAAACGAAGCCTGAATATGGCAAATCCCATGCGGAATATTCTTTTTTACTTTTTTCTTTGGTGCCTGTTTGGCCATACTATTTCCTCATTCAAATTAAGATTCTATTATTTCATCGATTTAATTGATTTCTTCCCAGCTATAGCGACCGCTTTACCCTTCCGTGTGCGGGCATTGGTATGGGTACGCTGACCTCTAACAGGAAGACTTCTTCGGTGTCTCACACCTCGATAGCAGCCCAGATCTTTGAGACGCTTTATATTGAGTCCTATCTCCCGTCGGAGGTCACCCTCAACTTGATAATCATCTAGCTGCTGACGGATAGTATTAACTTCCTCATCGGTGAGCTCGTTCGAGTTTTTTTCCAACGAAATATTAGCGGCTTTTAAAACATCTTGAGCAACTTTTGGACCGACTCCAAATATCGAACGCAATGCAATTTTCATCGCTTTACTTCTCGGTAAATCAACTCCCAAAATTCGGGCCATGCTCTCACTCCTCAAAAAAACAAAAACTTATAAATACTTCGTCTAAAATAAGTTCAGTGTATATATCAAGACTATTCTGTTTGCAAGCCGGGCCAATTCTCAAGCCTTTAAATTCAAAAGTTCTTCTAACCTGGCGGACACGTTGGTGGCCTCGTCATCAACGGCAATCTCAACTAATTGAGATTTCTTTCTATAATAATCAACGACCGGGCCGATATTGTTGAGATAAATTTGTATTCTCTGCTTGATAATATCCTCTTGGTCATCGGCTCGCTGAATAATCTCATATCCTCCGCAAGCTACGCACTTTCCGTCAGGGCCCGGTGGATTTGAAGTTAAGTTATAGATGGCCCCACAATTTTTACAAATACGTCGATTACTCAATCTGTGAACTAACTGTTCTAGCTCAAGTTTAAAAAACACAGCTTGATAGGCGATTGAATCACCCAGAAGAGAATCTAAATTCTCAGCTTGAGGTAAGGTTCTAGGATACCCATCCAAAATATAGATCTGTTCTCTCAAATTAAGGCTAGCGCTTAAGACTGACTTCATCAGGGTATCGTTAACCAATTCTCCGGCCTTGAGGATAGAGTCTACTTGTTTTCCAATCTCTGAATGTTTTTTAATCTCCCCTCGAAGAATATCGCCTGTTGAGAGATGTTTATAGCCGAACTGCTTTTCGAAATACTTGGCCTGAGTCCCCTTACCAGAACCGGGCGCACCTATAAAAATGAGTTGCGGTTTTTCCATTAAAATCTGCGCGCGCCGGCCAATCTTCGGCCTTTATAAGCGGCCTCAAGTTTCTGGGATATGCGGTAGCCTTCGATTTTTGAGAGAGTATCGATTAAAACACTAACAACGATTAGCGCAGCAGTTCCTCCGAAATAGAATGGAACTTTAAGTAAATTATAAAGAACGGCCGGCAAAACACAAATCACAGAAAGATAGACGACTGCTATAAAATTCAATCTATCACCGACATAAGCTATGAAAGTTTTTCGTTGCTCCTCCGGGTCGCAGACCAGGTATGTAAACACCTCTTTTTCTTAGATCTTCTGCGCGTTTTTCCGGTTTTAAGTAAAACGGCAAAATACTATAGGAGAAGTAAACGATTAAGATAACGACAAACAAATTGGGTAAAAATCCATTCTGAGAGAAAGCCTGAGAAATCGTATCGAAAAATCTTCGAAGGGGATTCTGCTCATCTATCATTCCGGCAATCTGCACTGGAAACCCTAAGAGCACATAGGCAACGATGGGGGGCATGACATTAACGTTATTGATTTTTATAGGAAGAAAATTCGTTTGAGCTTGTTGAACCCCGCCTTTAACTGACTTTTTTGGAATCTGAAGCGGAACCTTTCGGTACGAGACTTCCATCAGAGTGATAAACCAGACAGCCGCAAAAAGTATCGCCAGGATAAGAGCTATGCTGAGAATGGATATCTCACCATTCATAAAAAGATCATATGTCGAACTAATAGCACCGGGAATGTTTGCCGCTATACCAGCAGCAATTATGAGAGAAATACCATTACCAACGCCCCGCTCACTAACCTGCTCCCCTAACCACATCAAAAACATGGTTCCGCCCGTCAAAGAACAAATTGTCATCAATCGAAAGCCCCAACCTGGATCCATAACTATTGAAACACCTTCTTGGAGGCCCTGATTTTCCAAAGTTAATGCCAAAGTCAGACCCTGGACAACACAAATAGGCAGGGTCCCGTATCGAATCCATTGATTTATCTTTTTAGATTCAGAAGGGTCTTCCTGCATTTTCGCGAGACCGGGATACGACATCATGAGGAAAGTCATGATGATTGATGAAGTAATATAGGGCATGACTCCAAGGGCGAGAATTGAGAGCCTCTGAAGCGCACCGCCTGTAAATGTGTTGAGAATTCCGATGATGGAGCCATCACCGAACTTATCGAAGAAACTTGCCAATGCGGCTTCATCGATTCCCGGGGTAGGGACTTGTGTTCCCAAACGATATATCCCTAGAGCAATTAAAGTGAATAGTACTCTCTTAACGAGTTCTTCCGTTTTACTCGAGCTAGAAAACATATCAAAGGCCTTTTGCTAGAGAATTTTACCACCAGCTTTAGTGATAGCCACTTCAGCGCTTTTTGAAAACTTTTCTATGCCTTTGAAAGTTAAGGACTTTTTTAGTTCTCCCTTAACGAGAATCTTAATTGGCAAGCTCTTCTTAATTCCCTTGAGTAGACCAGACTCAACAAGTGCCTCACGTGAGACCTCTTGCCCTTCAAAACATTTCTCAAGAGTTTCTAGACCAATGACAGCGTATACTTTTCTGAATGCAGCATTAGAAAAACCCTTCTTAGGCAGCCTTCTATAAATGGGCATTTGTCCGCCTTCGAAACCTATGCGAACTCCGCCACCACTTCTGGCCTTTTGGCCTTTATGACCTTTTCCCGCTTGCTTGCCCTGGCCTGAACCAGGTCCTCTACCAATTCTTTTACGTTTTCGATTCGCACCCTTTGGTGACGAAAGATTATTCAAACTTAACATGACTTAGGCCTCACTATTGCTCTTCAATTTTTAGCATTTGAATCATTTTTTTGATCATTCCTCGTACAGCTGGTGTGTTCTCCAACGTGCGCTTATACCCACGTTTTCTAAGACCAAGCCCTCGAAGGGTTTCCTTCTGTTTTTCAGTCAGACCAATAAAACTTTTTGTTAACTCTACCTTAATAGTTTTTGCTATCATTTTTCTTGTCCTTAAGACTTCATTCTTAATTTTTCACTATCCTAGCCTCGAACCTTTGCAACTTGCTCGCGACTTCGAAGTGAAGTCAGTGCCTTGAATGTCGCCTTCACAATATTATGCGGATTATTTCCACGCAATGACTTGGTCAAAACATTTTTCACACCCGCAAGCTCTAAAATAGACCTACAGGCACCAGCTGCTTTAATCCCTGTACCTTCCGCAGCCGGCTTAAAAAGTATTTTTCCAGCATCAAATTCTCCAAGAATTTCATGAGGAATGGTTCCCTGCTCTAAAGGAACTGATACAAGATGCTTAGAAGCAACCATGCTGCCTTTTCGAATTGCGTCAGGAACTTCTTTCGCTTTGCCTAATCCAAAGCCAACACGGCCTTGCTTATCGCCAACAATAATCAAAGCTGAAAAAGAAAACCTACGACCACCTTTAACTACTTTCGCAACGCGATTCACAGCCACAACTCTCTCTTCTAAATCAACATCCGGGGAATTCCCACCAGCTTCTTTCCTACGACTTGGTGGTCGCCTATCGGCATGAGGTCTTTTCCTCTCTCGCGCAGAATTGTCGTCAGTTTTTTTAGTTTCCTCAGATGCCATTTGTTTTCCCTCATTTAAGAATTTTAAAGCTTAATTCCATTTTCTCTTATGGCATCTGCCACTTGAGCGATTACACCCGTATACTTACGACCATTTCTGTCAAATACGGCCTTAGCTACATTATGCTTTTTCAGCAACTCAGCAATTCGGTGCCCTACTTTCTTTGCAGTCTCTTTATTCGGAGCACCAGCGACACCATTTTTTCCATAGGTCGCGACAGAAAATAAAGTTTTTCGAGCTTGGTCATCAATCACCTGCACCGAAATATGCTTATTAGTCTTAACGGTACACAGTCGAGGGGCTTCGGAAGTCCCATTAATTTTTTTTCGAATATGCAATTTACGACGAGCAATTTTCGCAAATCGATCATCTTTTAACTTTTTAAGCGACTTTCTCATAATTCAAACCTTCTATTTTTTTGCACCCGTTTTACCAGCCTTGCGCAAAATCGTTTCATCAACATACTTTATTCCTTTACCTTTATAAGGCTCGGGAGGTCTAAAGCTTCTTACCTTCGCCGACACAAATCCAACCAACCCCTTATCGATGCCAGAGATTTCGATAAGATTCTTTGTCACCTTAGCGCTAATACCATCTGGTAGCTGATACTCTATAGGGTGCGAGTAGCCTAAGCTCAAATTTAGCACTGAACCCTGTACCGACGCCTTATAACCAACCCCAGTGAATTCCAAGCCTTTAGTAAAGCCTTGGTCAACCCCATGGACCATATTAAATATTAATGTTCGTGTCGTACCCCAGAGCGCTCGACATTTTTTATCTTCCGATAAAGGAGTCACCATTACTGCTTTTTCTTTTTGTTCAATCTTCACACTTTCAGGAAACTGAAACTGTAACTCCCCTTTGGGACCCTTTACTTTTACCAAGTTATTTTTCACTTCCAGCTGTACTTTTTCCGGAAGAGATACTGGCAGCTTTCCAATACGCGACATAAATTATCCTATTTTTACCAAACGTTACAAAGAATCTCGCCACCAAGCTTTTTGCTTCTCGCCTCACGAGACGAGATTAAACCAGCCGAGGTTGACACAACAGAAATCCCCAAACCACTGATAACTCGCGGCATTTCATTGTGCCCTTTATAGACTCTCAGACCAGGCTTGCTGACTCTCTTAATGCCTACAAGTGCATCTTCTTTCAAGGCGACTCTGATATCTAAACCAGGACCTGCCTTCTTCTTAACCAGCTTAAAGCTCTTGATGAAACCCTCTTGCTTTAAAACTTTACATAGGTTTGCCTTCACACGACTTGCGGGAATATCCACCCTATCAAGTCCGGCCTTATTCGCATTTCTAATTCGTGTCAGCATATCTGCTATGGGATCGGTCATCATAAAAATATCTCTCCTACCAGCTGGCCTTTGTTATGCCAGGAATCATGCCCTTTAAGGCCAATTCCCGGAATTTGTTTCTTGAAAGACGAAAGTCTGAATAAACACCCCTAGGTCGGCCGGTTATAATACACCGATTCCTAACCCTTACATGACTAGTGTTCCGTGGAAGTTTTTGTAGTTCCAGCGCCGCTTTTTCTCGTTCTTCGTCACTCAGGGTCATATCAACCGATGCGTTTCTCAATTTTTCTCTGAGAGGGTAAAACTTATTAGCAAGTTTGCGCCGTTTTTTGTTTTTCTCAATAGAACTAATTTTGGCCATATCTTTATTCCTCTATTTGTCTTTAAAAGGCATTCCAAATTGTTTAAGAAGCTCTCGGCCTTCTTCATTAGATTTGGCCGTAGTTACAAACGAAATTCCCATTCCGCGAATTTTATCAATGCGATCGTAATTAATCTCAGGAAACATAATTTGCTCTTTGATACCAAGAGTATAGTTACCCCGTCCATCAAAAGCCTTAGGTGAAAGCCCACGAAAGTCTTTTACCCGAGGAAGAGAAATATTTATCAACCGGTCCAAGAACTCGTACATTCTTTTCCCGCGCAATGTCACCGCACAACCCAAAGCTTGCCCTTCTCGCACTTTAAAACTTGCAATAGAATTCTTAGCTCGCGCAATGACGGGTTTTTGACCAGTTATAGCTGCGAGATCAGAACTAATACTCTCTACAAGCTTTCCATTTTGGACAACTTCACGATTCACACAGTTAATAGTTATCTTCTCTAGCTTGGGAACCTGATGAACATTTTTGTATCCAAACTTTTCTTTTAAATTGGACTTAAGTTCATTTTGGTATTTGGACTGTAATCTTGCTGGAGTCATAAATTTTCCCTACGGTAAAACGCTGCCATCTCGAACAGCGATTCTTACATTTTTTCCATCTTGTTGTTCAATTCTAATTCGTGTGGGTTTGCCATCCTTCTTGGAAACATAGGCCACATTACTAATATGTAGTGGACGCTCAATCTCTATATATCCGCCATCAGGATTCTGTTCAGAGCGGCGAACTGCTTTCTTTCGTATATTAATACCCTCAACGAGAACTAAACCTTTTTTATAATCAACATTCTTGAGTTTTCCTGTTCTACCTTTTTCACTTTTCCGACCAGTGAGAACAACAACCTCATCATTTATCTTTAATTTTTTCATTATAATACCTCAGGCGCTAAGCTACATATTTTGGTAAAGTTTCTATTTCGCAATTCCCGAGCGACTGGTCCAAAAATACGAGTTCCCAAAGGTTCATTTCCGGTCCCTAAAATGACAACACTGTTCTTATCGAAATTGATATAGGAACCGTCATTCCTACGAATGGCACTCTTCGTCCTGACAATCACTGCTTTCTTTACATCACCTTTTTTGACTTTTCCACCTGGTAGGGCATCTTGGACAGCCACAACAACAACATCTCCAATCCCCGCTGACATTCTGCGTGAACCACCCAATACTTTTACGCATTTTACAAACTTCGCGCCCGAGTTATCGGCTACTTCCATCTTGCTTTGCATTTGAATCATAATTTATCCTCAGTAGTAAACCATTCAGCTCAAGAGGCCGTTTGTTTCGTTAGTTCCCAACGTTTATTTCGCGAGTGTGGTCGGCATTCAATGATTGTTACAAGATCGCCCACATTTGCAGCATTAGACTCATCATGTGCATGATACTTTTTAGTATAAGTCAAAAACTTAAAATACCGAGGATGCTTGAAGCGTCTTTCAACTTTTACAGTAATAGACTTATCGTTTTTATTTTGAACAACAAAACCAGTCATTTTTCGCTTATAACTTTTTTGTTTCTCATCGCTATTCTGGACTTCAGTTCCACTCATGCCTGCTTTCCTTTTCGATTATTCATAACAGTTTTTAAACGAGCCACATCACCTTTTAGGTTTTTTAATAAATGTGGCTTTTCGATACCAGAGGTATGTCTCTTAAACCGCAATTTAAAAAGCTCGGATTTCAGTTCCTGAATCTTTGCCACAATTGTTTGGTCGTCGAAGTCTTCAATTTTCTTTGAATCTAACATAATTAAATTTCCTAACTCCTTACCGCTGCTCTTCATCTTTTGCGATAATTTTTGTTTTCACCGGCAATTTATACTTCGCAAGCCTGAGGGCCTCATGACTTAATTCCTTCCCGATACCACCCAGTTCAAACAAAACCCGACCTGGTCTAATTACGGCCACCCATTCTTCAGGCGAACCCTTTCCTTTTCCCATTCTCACTTCAGCCGGTTTTTTAGTCAGCGACTTATCTGGAAAAATCTTAATCCAGAGTTGCCCTCCCCGTTTTGTCTTTCGAGATATAGCAATCCGAGCCGCTTCAAGTTGGCGACTTGTAATGTACCCATCAGTGGTAGCCTGTAAAGCAAACTCCCCAAAAGTTATCGAACTGCCACGGTATGACAGACCCTTTTCTCCGACCTTTGTGTTGCTTTCTCCACTTAACTCTTTTGGGACTCAACATAATTACAATTCCTTTAGGCTGTTCTTATTATTTGTAAATTTCACCCTTGTAAACCCAAACCTTCACACCAATGATGCCGTAGGTAGTTTTGGCTTCCGCGGTGTTGTAATCAATATCGGCACGCAAAGTGTGGAGCGGAACTTTGCGCTCAGAGTAACCTTCACTTCTTGCCATATCTGCACCGCCTAGACGGCCCGAGCACTTAACTTTTATTCCCTTCACACCTGATCTAAAAGCGGAAGTCATAACTTTTTTCATTGCCCTACGAAAGGCCACCCGTTTTACCAACTGATTAGCTATATTTTCAGCTATCAGCTTAGCTTCTGCGTCTGGTCTCTTCACCTCGGCAATATTGAAAAAAACCGGGCCTTTGGTAATCTTTCGCAAATCATTACGGACCTTATCAATTCCCGCTCCCTTTTTTCCAATTGCGACACCAGGCTTGGCTGAATATACGGTCACTTTAACCTGGTCAGAAGTACGGGAAATCTCGGTTTTAGCAATAGCAGCATTGCTCATATTTTCATCAATATACTGCCGTATTCTAATATCTTGTTCCAAAGTGCTGGCATATTTATCTCGACTATACCAATTGGAGTGCCAATCTTTAATGTAACCCAGCCTAAATCCATATGGATGTACTTTCTGTCCCATAGGTCTAACTTCCCTTCTACCGCTCAGCTAGCGACAACGTTATATGACTACTTCTTTTATTAATTCGAAAAGCTCGACCTTGTGCACGGGGTTGAATCCGCTTTAAAGTTCTACCTTCATTAACTTGAATACTATCAACATACAAATTATCGAGGTCATATTTTTGAGAGTCCAAAGCAATAGTAATTCCGCTCCACAACAGCTTGCGAATTGATTGAGCAATTTCTTTTTTTTCGCAAAATTGCAGAATTTGCATAGCTTCGTCTATGGATTTTCGCCGTATCATGTCAGCGACGCCTCTCACTTTTCGAGGACCTACCTTAAACTTTCGATTGTGAACAATAATACTCATAAGACAATCCTTTGTAGGCCAATCCTACTTCTACTTTTTCCCTTTCTTATCAGCACCGTGGCCATAGAAAGTTCTCGTTAGGGCGAATTCACCAAACTTATGCCCAACCATATTATCTGTTATGTAAACGGGAATAAACTTTTTTCCATTATGAACTGCAAACGTAAGTCCAATAAATTCCGGTACAATAGTAGAGCGCCGGGACCAAACTTTGATGACCTTATTACTATTACTAGCATCAGCCTGAACTGCATTTACTTTTCTCATGACACCCAAGTCCACGAATGGACCTTTTTTGACTGAACGGGCCATATTATAGACTCCTTATTTTTTGTCCCTGCGCTTCACAATAAACATAGAGGTTCTTTTGTTCTTTCGCGTTTTAAAACCTTTGGTTGGTTTGCCCCAAGGAGTTACAGGATGTCGCCCACCTGATGTTCGACCTTCTCCACCACCGTGAGGATGATCAATAGGATTCATTGCCACACCACGAACTTTAGGACGATTTCCAAGTAATCGATTCCGTCCTGCCTTACCTAAAGACCGTTGCTCATGGTCAACATTCCCAATCTGACCGATCGTTGCCCTACAGACATTTCTAACTTTCCGCAATTCCCCAGAAGGAAGTCTCAAGAGTGCTTCTTTTCCCTCTTTTGCCATCAGCTGAGCGTAAGCACCAGCGGACCGGGCCATTTGACCCCCAGCTAGAGGATTTAGCTCAACGTTATGCACTAGTGTTCCAATTGGAATATCTTTAAGCATTTTAGTATTGCCGATTTTAATATCTGCTTGATCTGAAGATATAATCTCATCACCAACATTTAGGCCTTGAGGAGCTAAGATATAATTCTTTTCGCCATCGGCGTAACAGATTAAAGCTATATGACAGCTTCGATTGGGATCATATTCAAGAGTATGAACTTTTGCAGGAATATCAGTTTTTTGTCGTTTAAAATCAATAATTCGGTACTTCTGCTTCGCTCCGCCCCCACGGCGTCTCACGGTAATTCGACCGTGATTATTTCTCCCTGCAGTTTCGTGTTTTGCTGCCGTCAAAGACTTATGTGGTCCATCGGTTTTAGAAAGACCAATATTAGATATAGTCCTTGTGTGTCTTAAGGATGGTGAGGTCGGTTTGTATTTTTTAGTGGCCATCTTATAACTTCCTATACGCCTTTAAAAAGTTCAATTTTCTGACCTTCTGCGACTTTCACATAGGCCTTTTTGAGTCCAGAAGACTTTTTAACCCCACGACGAACCCGCACCAATTTTCCAGGTAAACGAGCAGTCGTGACACCTAAAACTTTCACATCAAACAGTGCTTCAACAGCCTTCTTTATTTGATGTTTATTAGCCTCAGGATTGACTTCAAAACCATAAACATTTTGCTTTTCAGTTGCAATACTCGTTTTTTCGGAAAGGAGAGGTCGTTTAATAATTCTTTCCATCTTTATTTATCCTCAAATCTTTTAAAAAGTTTTTCCAAAGCAGCCTTTTCAAAAATCAGCGCATGATACCGAATTGCTGAGTAAACACTAAACTGTTCAGCTGTTATAGTCTCAGCGTTAGGCAAGTTATTAGTCGCTCGAATTGTCACAGAATCTGGGCTATCAACTACAAATAAAGCTGAAGGAAGAGAGTTCTTATTTAAAAAATTAAAGACTTCGCTTGTTTTTCCCGTAAACTCGAATTTTTCAAGAACGAAAAGCTTCTCTGCAACTTTTTTGTCTGCCAATACTGAACGTAGTCCGTTCAATCTCATTTTTTTATTTACTTTTTGTTGGTAGCTCCTGGGTGTTGGACCAAATACGACACCACCTCCAACTTGGATAGGAGCGCGTTTGGAACCTTGCCTGGCTCGACCAGTACCTTTTTGCTTGAAAGGTTTAGCTCCGCCACCCCGAACTTGCGCCCTGTTTTTGGTGCAGGCCGTGCCTTGCCGCCGTCCAGCGAGAGTCGCCTTCACAATTTGATGAACTGTAGCAACATTAATAGCAGATTCATCGAGTGGAATAGGAAGAGCCATTTTACCACTAGGCTTTAAATTTTGATCACTTATAACAATCTCAGACATGCCTTAGCTCCGATTCAACTTTTTAATCGACTGTGAAACGCGAATAAAAGAATTTCTAGCTCCGGGAACTGAACCCTTAACAAGCATGTAACCTTTATCCAAGTTCACTTCAACTATTTCAATATTTTGCACAGTAACTCTTTCGTTACCCATATGACCTGGCATCTTTTTTTCCTTAAAGACACGTCCTGGAGTCGCGCGATTTCCAATAGAACCCGGTCCTCTATGAAAATGGGAACCGTGAGAAGCAGGCCCACCGGAAAACCCATAACGTTTCATAACACCTTGAAAACCTTTACCCTTAGAAATGCCAGTAATGTCCACGAAAGACTTTGGCTCAAAGTTCGATAGCTCAACTTCTTGGCCAACAAAATCAGCATTCGGCTCGCTTTGAATTTTCACTTCTGCAAATCGCGAAAATCCTTTATCAACACCTGCTTTTTTAAGATGCCCCTGAATACCTTTCGAAATAAGCTTTAATCTTTTTTCGTAATAAGCAACCTGATAAGCGGTGTGGCCATCGACATCAGTGGTTTTGCATTGGGCGATGACATTCGGTACAAGACTTAAAACCGTCACCGGAACGTGATTTCCTTCACCATCAAAAATTCGAGTCATCCCCGATTTTTTTGCAAAGAAGGTCGAGAGTTGAGCTTTTTTATTGGTATCTGCTTTCGCTTCTACTGGTTTTTTTTCTTCACTATAACTGTCAGGCTGTTCTGCCATTTTTCCTCCACAGCATCACCCTTTCTGTAGGGATGCATTCATGGTTGTTCTCTAAATTAAAAACTAGTACTTAATCTCTACATCTACACCTGCAGACAAATCGAGTTTCATCAAACTATCCACGGTTTGTTGAGTCGGCTCGATAATATCTACCATTCGCTTATGGGTTCTCATCTCAAATTGTTCACGTGATTTTTTATCCTTATGAGGGGAACGAAGCACAGTGTAACGGTTTATTTCTGTCGGAAGTGGAATCGGGCCTGCGACTCGAGCGCCAGTATTTTTGGCAGTTTGAACGATCTCCTGAACCGAATTATCAAGCACTGAGTAATCATAGGCTCTCAGTTTTATTCTTAGTCGGTTGTCTTTCATAGGTGCGTCCTCATACAGATGTTTTGGGAATTTAGGTTGCTTGGAATCGAATGTAAAGAGTTAGTTGATGAGTCCGCGCTCTTTCAAAAATTGTTTTTCACTCACCGGATCAAGAGGCTCATAGCGCTGGAATGTCATGGAATAGACTGCCCGACCTTGGGTCATTGAACGAAGATCAGTGCTATAGCCAAACAGGTTTGCAAGCGGAATTTCAGATAGGATAAGCTCTTTTTGCCCCTTGGGATTCATGGCAAGAATTCGACCTTTTCGGCCGCTCACATCACCAACGACTTCACCTGTAAACTCTTGAGGGCACAAAATCTCTACTTTCATGATAGGGCCCATGACCTTTGGGCGGGCCAAATTGCATGCTTTCTTAAATGCTAAAGACGCGGCTATAGAGTAAGAAAGAGCAAAGCTGCTCTCTTCATCATAAGGTAGCGCCTCCAGCACAACCTCTAGCCCAATTAAAGCGTGTCCCGCTAAGACTCCGCCGGGGGCCGTATCCCTTACCCCTTTTTCCACCGCTAATATTAAATCTCGCAAATGCGCCTTTGATTCAACGGCACTTCTAAAGAGAATGTCTTCTCTATTTTCCAAGGGCCGCACACTCAATGTGCACTCTCCATGTTGCATTTTGCCCGCGACTTCTCTTTCGTAGCTTGCAGACCCTTCCGCGATATCCGAAATACTCTCCCGATAAGCAACCTGGGGCTTGCCTTTATTCACATCTACTCCAAATTCTCTTTGTAGCCGATCTACAATGATTTCCAAATGGAGCTCGCCCATTCCAAAAAGAAGAAGCTGACCGGTTTCAGGATTGAGGTGAGAACGGAACGAAGGGTCTTCAATCGCAAGTGAATCTAGAGCGTTCGACAATTTTGCCTCATCTGCCGATGTCTTGGGCTCTATTGCAATTGATATTACTGACTCAGGAAAGTTCATAAGGTCAAAGATAATTTGGTGGCCTTCAGAACATAAAGTTTGACCAGTCTTACTCCACTTAGGACCGGTAATTGCCACAATCTCCCCTGGCCCAGCAGTTGAGACTTCTGTCCTCTTGTTAGAGTGCATCTGTAAAATTTTGCCTAATTTTTCTTTCTTCTTTTCGATTGGATTATACACCGATTGTCCAAAGCGAATTGTTCCCGAATAAATCCTAAGGTAGGTAAGACGTCCTACAAATGGGTCACTTGTAATCTTAAAGGCAAGGCCACTAAATGGGGCCTCAGCTGTAGGAGCGCGATAAATCTGCTTGTCATTGTTTTTGCTATCTAATCCTCCAATCTCTCCGATATCCAAGGGGGATGGTAAAAAATCTACAATAGCATCCAACAATGGTTGAACACCTTTATTTTTGAAAGAAGAACCACATAGAACAGGAATGAACTGACATGACAGAGTGAGTTTTCTAATGACTTGCTTTAAAAAGTCTTCAGAAATCTCTTGTTCTGCTAGGTAGGCCTCTGCCATTTCGTCATCAATATCGCTCAAACTTTCAATAAGATTTTCCCTAGCATTTTTTGCTGACTCTGATTCTTCAGCATTGAGATCTAGGATCTCGAAATTCTCTCCTCGTCCGCTCTTGCTCCATATAATTTTTTTCAATTTCAAGAGGTCGATGACGCCGATAAAATCTTCTTCCGTCCCAACAGGCAGTTGAATGGGACCTGCTCGTTTTCCTAATTTTTCACGAATCTCGTTGACCACTCCTATGAAGTCAGCGCCCACTCGGTCCATTTTATTGACGAAAGCAATGCCTGGAATTTTGTAATTATCAGCTTGCGCCCAAACAGTTTCTGATTGCGGTTCTACACCCCCAACCGCACAAAATACGCCGATGGCACCATCTAGAACTCGAAGTGAGCGCTCAACTTCTATCGTGAAATCGACATGTCCAGGTGTATCGATGATATTTATACTATGGGCCTTCCACTGGCAGGTCGTGGCCGCGGAAGTGATTGTGATTCCCCGCTCCTGCTCCTGGGTCATCCAGTCCATAGTAGCCGAGCCGTGATGAACTTCGCCCATCTTATAATTTTTACCGGTATAAAAAAGGATTCGTTCAGTAGTTGTGGTTTTACCAGCGTCGATATGCGCCATAATACCGATATTACGAATTGTTCCTGTGTCTAGCGTAGTCATACAAACAGCAAATTAGCAGAGTACGCTTTTTTACACAATCTTGAGGTGTTCCTATATAGATTTGTGACAGGTACAAAAACAATTTTTACAAGGGGTCATTATGTTATCATGGACAGTCACATTTTTAATCATCGCGCTTGTTGCGGCACTTTTTGGATTTGGTGGCATTGCCGCTGGGGCCGCAGGAATCGCAAAAATTCTCTTTTTCATCTTTTTGGCCCTTTTTGCTATTTCTCTTATTTCGGGCTTGGTCAAAGGAAAAGGACCGAGTGTGTAGTTGGTAGTTGGCAATGTAACGCTAAATAAAGTTCGGTACGTCTTTTATCGCTTTATAGTTTACAAGTTTAACTGACTTGAATTGGTTAATGTTAAAAAGAATTTTTTTGATGGTCTGGGGAGAGGTTTGAAGATAGAAATGATACGAACCTCTATCCTGGACCCCATCAAAATAATACTCCTGGTGCAGAACGGTCGCTTCTTCTTCTTGTAAAACATGTTCTAAAGAATCTTGCATTTCTCTATTTGAAATCACTTCTAAATGAAATTTTCCCTCAGGTTCTAGCTTCCTATAGAAAGGAACAAGTAGGCGCAGCACCGCCAGAATGATTAACGTAAAAAATACAGCGCTAATTGGAAACCCCGATCCTATTGCGACTCCTACCGCGGCAACCACCCAAATTCCAGCGGCAGTTGTTAGGCCAAATATTGAACCCTTTCCCTGAATAATGGCCCCAGCGCCTAAAAAGCCAATTCCACTCACGATTTGAGCGGCCATCCGATTGGGATCAGGAGCTTGTCCATAGTTTTGGAGATTAAGAAGAGCTATTGAACTATATAGGGTCGCACCTAAACAGATGAGGATGTGGGTTTTTATCCCCGCACTTTTAAGCTTCTTTTCACGGTCGATACCGATCATGAAGCCCAAAATAACCGCGACTAGAGTTTGGATACCTAGCCCGACATACATATTCACTTCACCAAGAAGCTCTAGTTTTACTGTTAAAGCATTCATAGAAGTCTGAACTTAGATTAAATGATAATAATATTTAAAGATTACCACTTCAAATGAGCAAATGCTTTGTTAGCATCGGCCATTTTATAGACATCTTCTTTCTTCTTAACAGCACCACCTCGATTATTGGCTGCATCAAAAATTTCATCAGCAAGTTTATCGACCATACTTTTACCATTTCGGTTTCTAGAGTGATCACGCAACCAACGTATGGCAAGCGATTGGCGTCTCGAAGGTCTTACCTCAATAGGAACTTGGTAGGTTGCTCCACCAATTCTGCGTGATTTCACTTCAACGGATGGCTTCACATTAGACATGGCCTTTTTAAACATCTTCAGCCCATCTTCGCCGCCCTTTTGCTCAACTATTTCCAATGCATCGTAAAAAATTTTTTCCGCTATCGATTTTTTGCCATCATACATGAGAGCGTTAACGAACTTGGTAACAGTTGTGTCATTGAATCTGGGGTCTGGGAGAACTTCGCGAATATCTGCTCGGTGTTTTCGGCTCATAATATAATATTCCTTTGTCTGCTACTAGGCCTTTGGCCTTTTGGTTCCATATTTAGATCGTCCTTGCTTTCGTTTATCGACACCTGTCGCATCTAAGGTACCTCTAACAGTGTGATAGCGAACACCGGGAAGGTCTTTCACTCTTCCACCGCGAATCAAGACAATAGAGTGTTCTTGAAGACTGTGTCCTTCACCGCCAATATAGGAGGTCACTTCATAACCGCTAGTTAATTTAACTCGACAAACTTTACGCATGGATGAGTTCGGTTTTTTAGGGGTTTGTGTAAAAACCCTGACACAAACTCCCCTTCTTTGCGGACAAGACTTCAAAGCCGGAGCTTTTGTCTTCATATACTTAGTCTCTCGTCCTTTCCTAACGAGTTGATTAATTGTTGGCATATTGTCTCTCCTAAGACCGATTCAAAAAAGCTAAAAGCCTGAGTATACATGCACCATTTCTGATTCGATGTCCACTCAGACCACACTACAACTTATAAGCTAATACCAAATTCTGGCAATTCTTCTTTTTCTCTCAAAGGCTCAGCTTCAAAATCACGATAACGAGAAAGTCCTGTTCCTGCAGGAACTAATCTTCCCATGATGATATTTTCCTTGAGACCTCTAAGCTCATCTTTTTTTCCTTCCAATGCGGCCTGAGTCAGCACCTTTGTGGTTTCCTGAAACGATGCAGCTGATATAAACGACTCGGTCGTGAGTGAAGCTTTAGTGATTCCTAAAAGCAAAGGTCGAGCTTTTGCAGGCTCAACTCCGTCACTAATAAGCTCCTCATTAATAGCTTTGAATTCCACTTTAGTAATCGAATCACCTTCAACCAATAGCGAGTCACCTGCCGAAACGACTTCAACTTTTTTCATCATCTGGCTGACGATAACTTCAATATGCTTGTCGTCGATTTTTACACCCTGCAACCGATAAACTTCTTGAATTTCATCGACTATGTAACTAGCTAGCGCTAACTCTCCCAAAACCCTGAGAATATCGTGAGGATTCGTGGGCCCGTCCATGATTTGGTCACCAGGTCTTACAAAGTCTCCCTCATTTACGATGACGTAACGTCCCTTGGGTATGGTGCATGTGAAGGGCTCAGAACCATCTTCGGGTTTGATGATAATCTTTCGATTTCCCCGAACTTCTGGACCATATTCAATCGTTCCCGCAACATCTGCTATCTGAGCAGCCAAAGATGGTTTTCTCGCTTCAAAAAGTTCGGCAACTCTTGGTAGACCACCAGTGATGTCTTTCGTTTTAGTAGTTTCTCGCTGAACCTTGGCCAAAACCATTCCTGCCTGGATTTGGTCACCATCGTTAACTGTAACGTGAGCTCCTACAGGAAGCCGATGAGTGGCAGAACGACGCGTTCCCGCCACTTTGATAGCTTCACCTTCCTCATTTACAATTGAAATTCGTGGTTGCTTCGAAGCATCTTCTCTTGATTTTGATTCTACAATTACCTTGTGGGTCAAACCGGTCACGGCATCGACTTGCTCATGAACAGTTGTGCCTACAATCAAATCTTCAAATTTAATCTTACCAGTCACTTCCGATAAAATAGGCATGGCAAAGGGATCCCATTCTAGAATCTTGTCCCCAACGTTAATCTTGTCACCATTTTTCGAGAAAATAGATGCACCATAAATGGCAGGATAACGCTCTTTTTCAATACCCGTTTCCGTTTTTATCAAGATTTCACCGGTTTTGTTCATAACAACTCGGCTACCATCCTCGCGTTCAGCAACTTTGACATTATTAAACGTAACAACGCCCGCTGTTTTGGATTCGGTCTTGTTAACCTGCGCACCACCTGTCGCTGTACCACCCACATGAAAAGTTCGCATTGTTAATTGAGTTCCGGGTTCACCAATCGACTGGGCCGCTATAACTCCGATAGCTTCCCCGACACTGACTAGTTTGCCCCGAGCTAAATCACGCCCATAGCACTTCGCACAAAATCCAAAGATTTGCTGACATGTCAACACGGAACGCACAGTGATTTGATCGACATCCTCGTCTTCGAGGATTGCCATATCTTTTTCAGTAAAGAGGTGGTCTCGCTCGAAGAGCACAGAGGAATCCTTAGCAAGCACTGGATCCAAGGCCACCCTTCCCAATACTCTTTCACTTACGTGCTCAACGATTTCTCCACCTTCGAGGCGTGACATCAAAGTCACCCCATCAAGGCCTTTTGTATTATCTTCATCGCAATCATAAGCACGAATGATTGCGTCCTGTGCTACATCTACTAGTCTTCGAGTAAGATAACCCGAATTAGCAGTCTTCAAAGCGGTATCGGCCAGACCCTTTCGAGCTCCATGGGACGACGCAAAGTATTGAAGGACAGAGAGTCCTTCTCTAAAATTAGATGTGATGGGAGTTTCAATAATTTCACCAGACGGTTTGGCCATCAATCCCCTCATTCCGGCTAGCTGCCGAATCTGAGCGGTAGAACCACGAGCGCCCGAGTCTGCCATCATGAAAATCGAATTAAACGATGGGGCCATAATTGACTCACCATCATCATTTTCAAACTTATCTGTAGATAGGCCTTCGATCATAACCTTGGACAGTCTTTCATTAGTTTGTGCCCAAACATCGACTATTTTGTTGTAGCGCTCTCCATTTGTAATAGCCCCTTCATTGTACTCATTAGTAATTTTATCGACTTCACCCTGAGATTCTTCGATAATGCCTGATTTTTCTTTCGGGATGACCATGTCTTTAATGTTGATGGAAATGCCGGCCTTAGTTGCATACTCATAGCCCATTTTCATAATAGCATCGGCTAGAAGTACCGTTTCTTTTTCAGTACCACGGCGATAGGCCTTATCGATGAGCCTCCCAAGTTCTTTTTTATTCAAAATTTTATTGATGTCTTCGAATTTCAAACTTGGTGGAACGATGTCGAAAACAAATGTTCTTCCAACAGTTGTATCCAACATTTCACTCTTGATTCGAACCTGAATAGGCGCTTGCAAATGCAAATTTCCAGTATGGTAAGCAAATTGTGCTTCCTCTTTTGAGCTAAAAATCTGGCCGTATCCCCGAGCGAATGGTCGAATTCGCGTCATGTAATACATTCCCAAAACAATGTCTTGGGAAGCTGTGATAATAGGTGTTCCATCTTTAGGAGACAAAATATTATTGGTCGACATCGCCAAGACTCTAGCCTCTATCTGCGCTTCTATAGAAAGAGGAACGTGAACGGCCATTTGATCGCCGTCAAAGTCAGCGTTGAAAGCAGCACAAACAAGAGGATGCAATTGGATTGCTTTCCCTTCGATAAGAATTGGCTCAAAACCTTGGATTCCTAGTCTGTGAAGAGTGGGTGCTCTATTCAAAAGAACAGGATGTTCCCGAACGACATCATCCAATATGTCCCAAACTTCTTGTTTCTGAAGGTCCACCATCCGCTTCGCCACTTTTATTGTTGTACAGTGACCACGCTCTATGAGTTGGTTATAGATAAAAGGTTTGAAGAGTTCGAGGGCCATAAGTTTTGGAAGACCACACTGATGAAGCCGTAAGTTTGGTCCAACAACAATGACTGATCGCCCAGAATAATCAACCCTTTTTCCCAAAAGGTTCTGCCTAAACCGACCCTGCTTTCCTTTCAACATATCGGAGAGAGATCGAAGTGGTCTTTTATTTGCGCCAGTGAATACTTTACCTCTTCGACCATTATCGAATAAAGCATCGACGGCCTCTTGAAGCATACGCTTCTCGTTTCGTATAATAATCTCAGGAGCATTCAACTCTTTGAGTCGTTTTAAACGATTATTTCGGTAGATAACTCTTCTATACAAGTCATTCAGATCTGATGTCGCAAATCGTCCGGCTTCTAAGGCCACCAAAGGCCTTAAATCAGGAGGTAATACCGGAATTGCATCCATCATGAACCACTCAGGGCGGTTCGGCGATTTGATTAAGGCCTCAACAACTTTAAGTCGCTTGATGATCTTTGCTCGTGCGAGATCAGTTGTTGTGGTTTTTAAGGCCGTTCTTAGTTCTTTATTTAAGATGTCTATGTCAATTTTAGAAAGAAGTTGCTGAACAACTTCGCCACCCATTCCAGCTTTGAAATCAATTCCCGCATTCTGCAGTTCGTAGGCCTTCTGCTCCGTTAGAAGGGTTCCAATTTGCAGACCACCTTCCTGATCTTCCGTTCCAGATTCGGTAACAATATAGGCCTCGTTGTACAATACCCGCTCCAAATCTTTCAGGGAGAGGTCAAGTAGGCCTCCAATCCGGGATGGGAGCGATCGTAAGAACCAAATATGAGCGACTGGAGATGCAAGCTCGATATGTCCACATCGTTCTCGCCTCACTTTTGAGAGCGTGACTTCTACACCGCATTTTTCACACACAACACCGCGGTGTTTCATTCTTTTATATTTCCCGCAAATGCACTCATAATCTTTTATGGGTCCAAAAATCTTTGCGCAAAAAAGGCCGTCTTTTTCCGGCTTAAATGTCCGATAATTAATCGTTTCAGGTTTTTTTATTTCGCCGAAGGACCATTCTCGAATAGTATCTGCCGACGCCATTCGAATGGATACGGCTTCAATGCTGACTGGGTCTTTTGGTTTATCAAAAAAGTTCAATAAATCTTTCATGAATATTATTCTCCTCTATTCAGCAATCTTTAATCTTTTAAAATGTTAAATAAGCGGTTCTATCTTTGGCTCTTCCAATTTAACATCCAATGCCAAAGCTTGTAGCTCTCGAATAAGGACATTAAACGATTCAGGAAGACCTGGCTCTAAAATTTTTTCACCTTTGACAATGGATTCATACATTCTAGTACGCCCGACAACATCATCTGATTTCACAGTTAAAAATTCTTGTAACGTATATGCTGCACCATAGGCCTCAAGGGCCCAAACTTCCATTTCACCTAGACGCTGTCCACCAAATTGGGCCTTTCCACCAAGTGGCTGCTGAGTCACTAATGAATAAGGTCCTGTGGAACGAGCATGAATTTTTTCATCAACTAAATGATGAAGCTTAAGCATATACATGGAGCCCACTGTGACTTCTTCAGAGAAGGCCTCACCTGTGATCCCATCAAACAAAGTCGTTTTTCCACTGGGATCAAGTTCGGCGAGTTCTAGCATCCTCTCGATATTCTCTTCTGTAGCACCATCAAAAACTGGCGTAGCGAAGCGAACACCTTCTTGCATTGTCTCGGCCAACTCTTTGACTTGAGAATCATTTGCTTTCTTCAACCAGGCATCGACATCTTTTGAACGATAAATACCACTAATAAGATCTTTAAGTTGGTGAACTTCTGCTTGTTGCTCCATCATATATTGAATTTTTTGGCCTAGACCATGTCCGGCCCAACCCAGATGTAGTTCCAGAAGTTGACCAATATTCATTCGAGATGGAACGCCAAGGGGATTCAAAACAATTTCCACGGGCATCCCGTCGGCAAGAAAAGGCATATCCTCTACCGGCAATACCCGGGAAATAACACCTTTATTACCATGGCGTCCCGCCATCTTATCACCGGCTTGCAGCTTCCTCTTGATTGCAATGTAAACAACCACTTTTTTGATGACGCCAGGAAGAAGCTCATCGCCTTTGTGAAGTTTACTTATCTCGTCGTTAGTTTTATTGCGAACTCTTCCTATTCTGTTGCGGATATCTGCAAAATATTCACTTAGTTTTTCTTCTAAATCCGGTTTTAAAGGAATGAAACCAATAAGATCAAAAGGAACGTCACTCAAAGCATCTTCAGTAATTTCAGCATCCTTGGCAAGAAGCTCAGTTGAGCCATCTTCGCTCACCAATTTATCTGTGGTCTTAGCACCGTCTAGCATAACAACGATTCTTTTAATTGCAGAGCGCTGAATCGCATTAATCTCTATCCGCTCATCACGTCTTACTAGCGAAGTCTCGTGTTCGATGTTTGCTTTGGAACGAGCATCTAATTCAACTCCCTCACGAGTAAAAACGTGAGCATCAATGACTGTACCTCGAACAGATGAAGGCACTCTCAGCGAAGTATCTTTTACGTCGCCGGCCTTGTCCCCAAAGATGGCCTTTAATAGTTTTTCTTCTGGAGAAAGCTGAGTTTCACCCTTTGGAGTAATCTTCCCAACTAGAATATCTCCGGCGCTAACCACCGCGCCCGTTCTGATAACGCCAGCCTCATCAAGATCCTTGAGTGCTTCTTCACTGACGTTAGGAATATCGCGGGTAATCTCTTCTTTTCCAAGTTTGGTATCTCTAGCTTCAATCTCATAGCTTTCAATATGAATTGAGGTGAATTTATCTTTCGCTAAAAGACTCTCGCTGAGAAGGATAGAGTCCTCATAGTTATAACCACCCCATGGCATGAATGCGACTAAGACGTTTTGCCCAAGGGCCAAATCTCCGCGATGGGTAGCTGGGCCGTCAGCCAACACTTCGCCAGCTTTGACTTTGTCACCTTCTGTGACCAAAGCTCGCTGATTGTTGCAAGTGTTTTGATTTGTTCGCTGATACTTTATAAGCCTGTAGAGGTCGACTCCCGATTCATCATCCTCAAAATTATCTCTCTGAACGACAATACGGTTAGAATCAACAAAAATAACTTTACCATCGTGCTCTGCGGTTAAGATAGCACCCGAATCTCTCGCGACAACCTTTTCCACTCCAGTTCCGACAACCGGAGCATCAGTTCTAACAACTGGAACCGCCTGCCGCATCATGTTCGAACCCATGAGTGCTCGGTTGGCATCATCATGTTCAAGAAAAGGAATCAACGATGTAGCAATCGAAATCATTTGAGAAGGCGCTACATCCATAAGATCTAATTCTTCTGCATCCACCAGTGCTAATTCTCCATGACGTCTTGCTGGGATAAGGGCACCGCTTATTTTACTTTTACTATCGATAAGAGAGTCGTCCGCTTGAGCAATAATTTTTCCTTCCTCCTCAAAAGCGGTGAAGTAACGAATCTCGTCTTGGACTTTTCCTTTTTCATCTATGACTCGATAAGGGGTTTCGATGAAACCATACTCAGAAACTCGTGCGTATGTAGCCAATGAGGTAATGAGTCCAATATTTGGCCCTTCAGGAGTTTCCACCGGACACATTCTTCCATAGTGGGTTGCGTGAACGTCTCTCACCTCAAAGCCAGCCCGTTCTCTAGTAAGCCCTCCTGGCCCAAGCGCAGAAAGCCTTCTTTTATGAGTAACCTCTGACAGTGGATTTGTTTGGTCCATAAACTGGGAAAGCTGGGAGCTCCCAAAAAACTCCTTTACCGCCGCAGCGACTGGCTTTTGATTAACAAGATCGTGAGGCATCATTGTATCAAGTTCTTGAGTGGACATTCTCTCTTTGACTGCCCTCTCCATTCTTACCAATCCAACTCTAAATTGATTTTCTAGAAGCTCACCTACGGCACGAATTCGGCGATTACCCAAGTGGTCAATATCGTCAACATTCCCCTTACCGTTATTTAGATTTACCAAATATTTAACCGTCATCATGACATCATCTTTTGAAAGAGTTGTCTCATTTGGAGAAATATTAAGCCCAAATTTATAATTTATTTTGATACGACCAACTTTGGAAAGATCGTATTTAACTTCATTAAAGAAGAGACCATCGAAAAGTAACTCCGCTGCCTCGACCGTGGGTGGCTCGCCCGGGCGGAGACGTTCGAAGATCTTTATAAGCGCCTCTTCTCTACTATCAGCTTTATCCAGTAAAAGAGTATTTCTTATCTGCGGACCAAAATTGACGTTATCGATGTAGAGAACTTCAACTTTTTTAATTCCGGATTGAATGAGTTCATAAATTTTTGCCTCAGTAAGTGCCTCGTTGATGCCAACTAAAACTTCTCCAGTTTTTTCATCAAAGACATCAGAGATTGATACTAAGCCTACTACCTGTTCTAGCTCCAACGGTAGCTTTTTAAGATTGGCCTTTTTCATTTTTTCGATAGCTATCTTGGTAATTTTTTTACCTTTCTTAACCAAGACTTCACCTGATTTCGGGGCCAAGATGTCTTCTTCTGCACGACTGCCCATAAGAAGATTCAAATCAACTTCAGCTTCATAAGAGTCTTGCTTTAGGATAAGATTCTGTGTCGGATAAAATTCTTTGAGAAGATCTTCATCCGTATATCCCATGGCCTTTAAAATAACAGTCGCATGAAGTTTCCGCTTTCGATCGATTCGAGCATATAAAATATTCTTATGGTCAAATTCAAAATCTAACCAAGAACCTCTGTGGGGAATAATTCGTGAAGAATAAAGCAACTTCCCACTGGAGTGTTTTTTACCACTGTCGTGTTCAAAGATAATACCTGGCGAGCGATGGAGTTGAGAAACGATAACACGTTCAGTGCCGTTATAAATAAATGAGCCCGTATCCGTCATTAGCGGAATATTTCCCAGGTAAACTTCTTGCTCTTTGATCGATTGAATAGTCTTTTGCTCGCTATCGTCATTACTTTCGTAAAAAACTAATCGCACCGTAACCTTTAGCGGTGACTCATAAGATACACCTCGTTTACGACAATCTTTTTCAGAATATTTAGGTTCTTCAAAAGTATAAGAAACAAACTCAAGTGACACTGTCTTATCAAAGTTTGTAATCGGAAAGACTGATTTAAATACCGCTTGCAAACCTTTATCTTCTCGGCGTGCTTGCGCAACGTCATTTTGCAAGAAATCTCTATAGGAAGAAATCTGAAGTTTCATGAGACTGGGGGGAGAAATGACGTAATCGCAACTGTTAAAGTTTCTACGAAACCATTCATTAGGAGAAAACACTTTTGTCATGCTCGAACCCTTTTCAAATAATTGAAACAGAATTTAATTTTCAGAAAATTTCTAAACCACGCGAGAAAACACAGGAATAGTCTTCCTGTGCAAATCTCGACTATTTTTCGCAAAGTATTCAAGCTACTTCAATTCCACCTTCGCACCAGCAGCCTCTAGCTTTTTCTTTAACTCTTCAGCCTCGGCTTTTTCGATACCTTCTTTGATGGCCTTGGGAGCACTCTCGACAAGCTCTTTAGCTTCTTTAAGGCCAAGTCCTGTAATGCTTCGAACTTCCTTGATGACGTTAATCTTTTTTGCTCCTGCTTCTGCAAGGATAACGGTAAATTCTGTCTGCTCTGCAGCAGCTTCCGCAGAACCACCACCACCAGCAACTGCGACTGGGGCAGCTGAGACTCCAAACTTTTCTTCAAGTTCTTTAACCAGTTCCGCTAAATCAAGAACTGACATTTTAGATACGTGTTCTACCAATTGATCATTTGTTACGCTCATCTTAATACTCCTTAATTATTTTCTTGTGATTCTATTTTTTCAGTATCGCTATTATTAGTTTCTGTATCAGGACTTCCTTCACTTTCTTTTTTCTGCTCGTTAATAGCATGTAGTACCCTAACAAAAGCAGAAATCGGTGCATTAAATGTGGCCAATAATGTCGCCAGCATTTGATCTCTAGATGGAAGCTTAGCGAGCTCAATCATTTTTGCTCGGTCAATAATATCTTCCCCTAAAATACCGCCCTTTAAATCTATTCGTTCGTCAGAGGTGTTTGCGTCATAAAGAACTTTCGCTACAGAAGGGGCATCTTCATAGGCAAATGCAACGGCATGTGGGCCCTTGAGATTCTCGAATAAAGACTCAGCCTTTGTACCAGCAGCAGCTCGTTTGAAAAGGGTATTCCGTGTAATGACAATTGCACCATTTGCCTCTCTGACATTTTTCCGAATTGCCACAGCGTCGTTAGACGGAATGCCAATGAGGTTCGTCACGAAGACTGCCCGAGCATCTAAAATTTGCTTCCTAATCTCGTCGACTTTTTGGTCTTTTTGCTCTCTATTCAACAATTTTTACCTCCTTATTAAAACTTCCAGGAGGGGAATTTGAACAGGATTTAATGCCTTTCAAGCAAACCTAGTCTTCATCAACCCCGTAGTCTAATTAGCTATTCAAATAACCGAATTCATCACTTCAACCGCATTCATAGAAATACCAGGCCCCATTGTCGTACTTACGGAAAGAGATTTTAGGTAAGTTCCCTTTGAACTCACAGGCTTGGCCCTGATAATAGCAGTAGAGATTGCTCGAAAATTTTGCTCCAACTGCTCTAAAGAAAAGGATTTTTTTCCAATTTGAACATGAACGATCCCTGTTTTGTCAGTTCGATATTCTATCTTTCCAGATTTTTGTTCTTGTACGGCCTTAGTCACATCCGTGGTCACTGTTCCAAGCTTAGGATTGGGCATCAAACCTCTAGGCCCTAAAACCCTTCCAATCCTACCTATTTTTCCCATCATATCTGGAGTTGCGATGACTCGATCAAACTCTAACCAGCCCCCAGAAATTTTCGTGATCATATCATCACCACCGATAAAATCTGCACCAGCTGACTCAGCTAATGTGATATTTTCGCCAGACGTGATAACCAAAACTTTCACATCTTTACCTGTACCCGCAGGCATGACTAAGGCACCTCGAATCATTTGATCCGCATGACGAGGATCCACTCCTAATCGAAATGCCAAATCAACTGTTTCATCAAATTTTGCAAACGCGACATTCTTACAAGTCTCCAGGGCCTCTTTCACAGAATATTCTTTATTAGAGTCAATGGCCTCTAAGGCCTTTAAAAATTTAGGGGAGTGTTTTTTCATAACTTATTCCCGGTACAATCGATGAGGGACATGCCTCTATCTCCCGGGCCTTTTCAATATATGTTAATAATTCTTCTCAAGACCCATAGAACGAACCGAGCCTTCGACTGTTCTCATGGCCGCTTCTAAAGTTGCTGCAGTTAAGTCAGGTTCTTTAGTCTTGGCAATTTCTTCAACCACTTTCTTGTCAATCTTTCCAACAATATCGTGACCAGGTTTATTCGAACCAAGTTTTAATTTCAATTTATCTTTAACTAAATAAGTAACTGGTGGAGTTTTAGTGATAAAAGTAAAACTTCTATCAGAGTAGACAGTAATAATCGTAGGAAGCATTACGCCCGGGTCTTTTTGAGTTTTTGCATTAAAGGCCTTGCAAAACTCCATTATATTAACACCCTTCTGACCCAGCGCCGGACCGATAGGTGGCGAAGGATTAGCCTTTCCACCGGGAATCTGAAGTTTAATAAATCCTGTAATTTTTTTTGCCATAGTAAAGAAACCCTTTCTTTAATTTAAGCTTTTTCGACTTGAGAGAAATCTAGCTCCACCGGTGTCGGTCTACCAAAAATTGAAACATTAACCTTAAGTTTGCCTTTTTCACTGACTGCCTCAACAGTTCCAACAAATGAAGCAAACGGCCCTTCGGTAACTTTTACGGAATCACCTTCCGAGTAACTGGAGCTAGAGCGATTGACCTTAAAGCCTACCGCAGCCTGATTTGTCATGTACGCAGCTTCATCGGTTGAAATAGGTAGTGGTTTATTTTTATTGCCACCCACAAAGCCAGAAATCTTATCGGTATCTTTCACGAGTCTCCAGGTCTGATCATTCATCACCATTTTGATGAGAATATAGCCAGGAAAGAAACGTTTCTTTATTTTTCGTTTTTTGCCACGAATATTTGTCGTGACTTCTTCTTCAGGTATTAAGATATCGGCAAAATATTGAATGAGATTGTGATTAAGAATGCGGTCTTTTAAAGCTTTACTTACTTTCTTTTCATAACCGCTGAAAGCTTGAGCAACATACCACTGAAACTCGTCGCCCTCGCCTGATGCGAAGGGAAAACGTTCTTTTTCTTCTGAAGGGTTTTCCGTTTCAGCAGAAACATCGTTTGAACTCTGGTTTTCAGTCATAATTTAACTACCACTTAAATCGATCAAATTCAGAACATAGCGCCCTAAAATATCAAAACCAGAGAGCACAAATCCAATGACGACCACCAGTATCACAATTGAAATTGTAAGTCTAGTCGTTTTCTGTGAATCCATCCAAACCACTTTGAGCTTCTCATCATAGACTTCGTGGAGATACCGAGACGATTTTGGATGCTTAAGTGCAACAAGAAAACATACCAATGCCAATACAACGGATAGGCCTTGAGCAAGCGCCACAAAATAAGGAATTTTGGCCTCTAAGCTAAACCATTCATCTAACTGCAGAAATAACAAATAAAAAACATATCCGCCTATAATCGAACAGATCGCTAAAAAAGTCTGAATCCACTTTTTGCCTTCCTCGGCCGCAACAGTACTCATTTTTAGACTCCCGCTTAATGGCAGGTGCAGTAGGATTCGAACCTACAACCGACGGATTTGGAATCCGTTGCTCTACCAGTTGGAGCTATACACCCAAAAAAATACCCCAGCTACAACAAGCAACTGGGGTAGATATTCACTTTTAGGTCCAATGACCTAATTCCCTAAACTATTCAATAATTTCTGTGACAGTACCTGCTCCAATTGTTCGTCCACCTTCTCGAATCGCGAATTGCAATCCCTTCTCCATGGCGATTGGTGCAATCAACTCAGCAGCAAAGCTAGTATTGTCACCAGGCATAATCATCTCAGTACCTTCTTTCAAGGTAATAGAACCGGTCACATCTGTTGTTCGAAAGTAAAACTGGGGTCGATACCCTTTAAAAATAGGAGTATGTCGCCCGCCTTCTTCTTTTGTTAGAATATAAACTTCAGCGTTAAACTTCTTGTGGGGTTTAACGGTTCCGGGCTTAATAAGACATTGACCACGTTCAACGTCTTCACGCTTAGTTCCCCGAAGAAGGATCCCGACGTTGTCTCCAGCGCGTCCTTCATCAAGTAGCTTTCTAAACATTTCAACGCCCGTTACGATCGTTTTCTGCGAATCACGAATGCCTACGATTTCGATTTCTTCACCGACCTTAACGATTCCTCTTTCAATCCTTCCTGTTACAACTGTACCTCGACCAGAAATAGAAAAAACGTCCTCGACTGGCATAAGAAAATCTTTATCGATATCTCGTGCTGGTGTTGGAATGAACTCATCAACTTTTTCCATAAGCTCCAAGACTTTCTCTTCACCAATCTCAGGATTTCTGCCCTCAACTGCAGCTAATGCCGAACCAGAAACTATAGGAATATCGTCTCCAGGATATTTGTAGCTAGTCAAAAGCTCACGAACTTCCATTTCAACAAGTTCGAGCAATTCTTCATCATCGACTTGGTCGACCTTGTTGAGAAAAACAACAATCGCTGGAACACCAACCTGTCGTGCTAAAAGAATATGTTCTCTTGTTTGAGGCATAGGACCGTCTGCAGCAGAAACAACCAAAATTGCTCCATCCATTTGTGCGGCACCAGTAATCATGTTTTTTACGTAGTCAGCGTGACCTGGACAATCCACATGGGCGTAATGCCTTTTATCTGTTTCATACTCCACGTGAGCAGTATTGATTGTGATACCACGCGCTTTTTCCTCAGGAGCAGAATCAATTTCGGCATAAGATTTACCGGCTCCACCAAACTTCTTGGCCAAAGTCATCGTAATCGCGGCAGTAAGCGTTGTTTTGCCATGATCAACGTGGCCAACGGTTCCAATATTTACGTGCGGTTTACTGCGATCAAATTTTTCTTTAGACATCTTATTCTACTCCTTAAATTTTTCAGTATTGGATATCGTAATAACTCCTGCGTGACAATGAAAAATGGAGCTCACGACGGGATTTGAACCCGTGACCTCTTCCTTACCAAGGAAGTGCTCTACCCCTGAGCCACGTGAGCCAAATTTTGCACACGTTTTCTTCAAAAAATGGAGCGGGCGACGAGACTCGAACCCGCGACCCCCAGCTTGGAAGGCTGGTGCTCTACCAACTGAGCTACACCCGCTCTGAAAACATGGTGGCGCGGGATGGATTCGAACCATCGAAGGCATACGCCGTCAGATTTACAGTCTGATCCCTTTGGCCGCTCGGGAACCACGCCAAATGGAGCTGCTCATAGGACTCGAACCTACAACCGTCGGTTTACAAAACCGAAGCTCTACCAATTGAGCTAGAGCAGCCCTAACACCCTGAGGATGCGTTTAGGTTATAAACGGCCACTTTCGTTTAAGCAAGGATTTTTGAGAAACCTCTCAAGGGTTACTGCGACTGAGACAGAGACATTAAGCGAGGAAATATCTGTCTTTTTATCACCAAGCTTCAACATGCTTTCTCCTAGTGCCAGTCTGACGGCATGAGATAGTCCAAGGTCTTCGGAGCCAAATAGAAAACAACGCTGAGGTGAATCAAGTGCTGACTTTAAAGAATCTGCCGGTCGACCTTCCTCGGCTAATCCAACCACACTCATTTTTCGTTCTTGTAATTTCCGTACCGTTGTCGCCATGGAGTTGACCCTTACGATTGGAATATACTCTGCTGCACCAGAAGATGTTCTAAAAAAACCGGGAGATAGTCCGAGATCTGACTTTTGGCCAAAAATGATAAAATCGATCTCGAAAAAAGCACTTGTTCTCAAAATGGCAGCAGCATTCTGAGTGTCGCTGATTTGATCTAAGGCGACGACTGTGCACTGAGCTTCAGGCCCACGTTTTTCTAAATACGTCCATAGCTCATTGAGATTATAAATGGGTAGTTTCTGGAATACGCAAATCATAGAGCCAGGGGGGCGGTAATAGGATCGATCATGTTCCTTATAAATTTTTTCAGCAGCGCTCGAAAACTCTGTATCTTTTAAACAGCGAATCTCTGGGCGTCGAAAAAACTGGGAGTCAAAATCTTGAGCCCAGCTTTGAACAGTAGACTGGGCCTTGGAAGAGTAAAAAAATTGGACAAGAGATCCTGGGCGTTTTTTTAATGCATGATAAATCGAGTGCGGCCCTATGATGACTTCAGTGTTCATAATGCTAAGAGCTCTGTAATCGTCTCCCCAAGCTCTTCGATTGAACACAGGCGCTTCTCATTCCCCTTGCGAGTCGAAACTTCTATCTTGCCTGATTCCTTAAAATCTCTCTCCCCAAGAACGACCCTAATCGGGAGTCCTAACAAGTCCGCATCTTTTAGCATTGAGCCCGCACCTGTTTTCCGGTCATCAAACAGGACTTCAAAATTTTGAGAAAGATCCGAATAAATTCTTTCTGATAACTCATCGAGTTCGGAGGATTTTCTGATGAATGCGAAATAGACTTGGAAAGGGGCCAGTGCTTGAGGCCAACAAATTCCAGCTTCATCATGATTTTGTTCAATAGCAGCGGCCATTATCCGGCCGATGCCGATGCCGTAGCATCCCATAAAAGGAAAAGATGGTCGTCCGTCCTTACCCAAAACTGATGCCTTAAGGCCTTTCGTATAACGCTGACCCAACTGAAAAATATGACCGACTTCGATTCCGCGGCGAAATACAACCGGAGTCTGAGTGCCAGGAACTAAATCCCCTTCTCGAGCTAGTCGAATGTCTGCAAAAATTGCATGAGAGCAATCTCGCTCGGGCAAAAATCCTTTAAAATGAGTGTCTTGTTTATTCGCACCTACAACATAAGTTTGATTGCTCTTTATAGAATGATCAAAAATTAACTCAATAGAAGGCTCCAAGTTCATAGGGCCAAGATATCCCGCGACTAAACCCAAACTTTTTATATCTTTTTCGCTGGAAGGTTCTAGCTGGGAGGCCGCGGCGGCTTGTCTAAGTTTTGCTTCACTGAGCCGGTCATCTCCTAGAGATAAAAACATCACATTTCTTTTGTCACCATTAAAATCCGTCACTACAAAAAGGCATGCCTTCAGTAAGTTCGAGGCAGGTCGGTCTAAAAACTGGGAAACTTCTTCAATAGTCTTTTGATTTGGTGTCGAAACTTCTTTAAACTCATCGAGTTCAAATCCAGTAGTCTCTGGTCTGATGGTCGCGGCCAACTCTAAATTGGCTGCCTTTTGAGTATCAGGAAAGAAAACCAGAACGTCTTCTCCGGTATCGGCTAGAATTTGAAATTCGTGGGTTTTTGCTCCCGCTCGCGCCATCGCACCAGCATCAGCTTCTACCGCTAAGGAATCTAGGCCAAGACGGGCAAAAATATTTTGATAGGCCTTATGAAATTCCCAATAGCCTCGTTCGAGATCTTCGCTATCGAGATGAAAACTGTAAGCATCTTTCATCAGAAACTCTCGGGCCCTCATGAGACCAAAGCGAGGCCTAACTTCATCACGAAATTTTGTTTGAATTTGATAGGTCGCAAGGGGAAGTTGCTTGTAACTTTTCACTGATTTTCGAAAGAGATCGACAATACTTTCTTCATTGGTGGGGCTGAAGCACATCTGTCGCTCATGCCGATCTTTAAAGCGCAACAACTCAGGGCCATATTCTTCCCAGCGACCACTCTCTTCCCAAAGATTGGAAGGTGTAATGATTGGTAGCTGTACTTCGTGGCAAAAAATTGCGCTCATTTCTTCACGAATAATTTTTTCGATCTTAAAAATTACCCTCAGACCCATGGGCAAAAGCGAATAGATTCCTAAAGAAGTTTTTTGAATAAGTCCGGCCCTAATGGACAAGCGATGCGAGGCAATCTCGGCTTCTGAGCTATCTTCTTTCAAAGTCGTCCAAAAATACTGACTAAGGCGCATAGGTGAGTCATATCGCGAAGATGGTTAAAGGGATATAACTTTTAAACTGCTCCCGTTAATTGTCCTAAATATTTTAAGCACTTAGAACATTTCCTTTCTCACCGCCTCCTTGCATTAGTCCTGGGCATGATAAAATGCCCGAGCTGCCAATCTGTGAAAATTTCAAATGCAGGGTTTTTTACTCGTAAAAGCGATTGTAAGAAAATCCCTCGGTACAGGTGCAAAGGATGTGGAAAAAGATTTTCGGCAGCGAGTTTTCATCCCTGTTATCGCCAAAAAAAGCGTCATAAAAATTCTTTAGTGAGAATTCTTCTTTGCTCAGGTGTTTCCCAAAGAAGAATTGCAATGATTTTAAATATCAATCTTAAAACCGTTGCTCGAAAGCTTAAATTTCTGGCACAACAGGCGAGAATTAAACAAGGAGAGCTTTTAAAGAGCTCGATTTTTAATGATGTCCAGTTAGATGATTTAATCACTTCTGAGCACACGAAGTGTAAACCGCTCTCGGTCCCCTTGGTTGCGGATACAAAAACAAGAACTATCTTATCTCTGAGTGTTTGTTCTATGCCTGCCTTTGGGCATCTCGCTGCAATTTCTCGAAAAAAATACGGATACCGTCCAGACGACCGGAAACTGGGAATTAAAACGGTTTTAACTCAAATCAAAAACTCTCTTGAGCAGGGAGCGACTGTCCGAAGTGATGAGCATAAATTCTATCCTCAATTGATTGCTAGAATCTTGCCCGATATAAAACACGTCCGTTATCTCGGAGCAAAAAGTACAATCGCCGGTCAGGGAGAGCTCAAAAAAATGATTCGAGATCCACTCTTTAGCGTAAACCACACGCTAGCGATGCTTCGAGCAAACGTTAACCGCCTCATTAGACGGACATGGTGCACGACCAAAAAAGCATCTGCTCTTCAGGACCACCTCGATATCTATTTAAATTTTCATAATGAAGAATTGATTAAAATGAAAGCGGCGTAGGCTTAATCTTAACTGCAGTTTTAAATTTAGATATATCTGGCGGTTGAACCTCTCATAAAGCACGAAAAAGCTAAAAATGGATGTCAGGAAATAGCTGGATTTAAAATTTTAGTCCACCCAAGGGGAGCAGTTTTAGGGGGCTTAGTAGACGGAGATAAACTGAGGAAGATCAAACGCCTTCGCCATTTCTTCTTGTTGAAGCGCAGAGCCCGACACAATTGCATAACAGCTCTTTTGAGACAGAATCGCTCGGCAGAGTTGATTGTGAATATTATGACCTGATTTATAGGTCGTGATTTTAGCAGCAATGTCGTGCCCTAAAAGAGACATATCCCCAATTGTGTCTAAAACCTTATGTCTTACAAATTCATCGACAAACCGCAGCCCCTCAGGATTAACAACCTTGAAATCATCGAGGACGATTGCATTGTCTAGAGAACCACCCTTAATTAGCCCGCGCCGCTTTAAGTAATCGACATCACTTAAAAGACCGAAAGTTCTCGCTCGCGCTATTTCAGAAATATAGGACTCACAACTGAACCGAAAGCTCTTTTTTTGAACACCGATAAGGGGATGAGGGAAAGCAATTGTTGAATCGATAGAAAGTGCGGAGGACGGAGAAACTTCGGCCCATTTTTCGCCATCTTGAACTCTGACTCGCTCAGTAATAACAAGAAATTCTCGAGACTTATTGAGCTGAGATACGCCGGCCTCTTTCAAAAGGAAAACAAAACTACCGGACGAGCCGTCCATAATAGGGATTTCCGGTCCATCAACTTCGATATAGAGATTATTAATTCCGAAGCCATAAAGAGCAGAAAGCAAATGCTCGACAGTGTGAACGGCACCAGCGCCCTCTCCGAGTGTTGTATTGTTTTCAGTCGCTCCAACGAAATTCGCATGCGCCTTGATTGGAGGAAGCCCAGCTTTGTCCACACGCTGAAACACAATGCCAGTGTCGGAGGTGGCCGGAAGCAGTTTCAAAGTCACCTTCTTACCGCTATGAAGCCCAATGCCAAGGACGCTTGTCGGTCGAGCTATTGTTCGTTGTCTTAGAAGCACAAACCTTCCCAATTTTTCAATTTATCGGAGCCTTGCATAACATTATAAACCTCAAAGGTCTAAGAACCCAGAGAAAAATCTACCACAACGCATAAAACCTAGGACTGATAAAATAGATTGACGGGAATGCTCTGGATTTAGACTATCTCGGGCATGAAAATAATTCTGACATTCTTGCTTTTTATGAGCACTACCCCCCTGTGGAGTTGTGCCGAACATTTTCAACCAGAACTCTTAGAACTAGAGGAGTGGTTTAGAAAAGGACGGGTTTACGAATTTGCCGAACCGCCAACGGGTAGCTTCTCTGGCCTATTTTCCAAATCGGCTAGAACAGCAAAACAGTTTTCAAGATCTATGGGATTGGACGAGAAATACGCGTCCCAATATGTGCTCAGAAGTTTGTTGGAAAATAAATTGAAAGACTCTCGTTTTAGGGATTCTAATAGAGGACGCCTCAAACAAATGAGCAGCACCCTTAAGTCTCTGAGAGAGCTTGGAGGGTTGCCTGAAAACCAGATAGAACTTATCAGGGATATTTTCGTAGGTTTAGCACTGTTGTCACCGGTTTCTTCTACACCTCTGTTAGCGAACGCCCATCGAGCTTTTTCTTCCCTGGCCTCTAGGAGATCGTGGACCTTCTTAGAAGAGATACCAGATTCCTTCAGCACTATTGATAGGACATTGTACCTAGTTGCTTTCCGCAATGCTTTTTTGCAATTTGTTGAATCTCAAATCTTTAATCCGTTAGAAGTTTACCCTCGATTTGTGCCAAATCGCTGGAAGTCCGCCCTTGGCCAAAAAATTAATGGCATTATTAATATGGAGGATTTTCTTTTAAACCACTATTCTTCTGTTAGAGGACTACCTACTGAGTTATTACTTGAAAACTTGTTTCCTAAACTTCGCTTCTCAGAGAATTCGGCCTACCAGGCAATTGAAGAGCGATTAGTAAGTCTTTATGAAAATGAAATTTTTAAAATGGTGTCGAAGAGTTTTGGAGAAGAGCGAAATAACTTTATTGTCGAATCAATAGTTTTTCTTGGAAATATCCAAACGGAATCTAGCCGTGCTCGCCCAGTGAGTTATCTGTTTTTTCATTCTCTTGGTGGGACATTAGCGGAAGTTCGCCATGTTCATCAGGCCATTCCCAAATTGCTACAGACCCATCATCAATTTTTCGGTCAGGTGACAGATCATCAGCTGTCTGACCTTCGAAAAGTGGATTTTCTTCTTCAAAATGAAGTAGACCTCGTTGCTATTTTAAATGAAAAGCTCGGCGAGAGGGATTCTTCTTGCTTTAACTTTTTCAAATCGCTTCTTTTAATACCTCTTGCATGGGAAAATCTCAGCGTCACCAGTTTACTTGTCGATTATGCCAAGAGCGTCGACAAATTAGGGTCTGACGAAGCTTTTGCAAAAGGAGCTCAGTTCCTGCAGGAGTTAAAACAAGAGCGTGTAGAAGTCATAATACAAACAAGGGAAGAAGAAGAATTTGTCAGAGCTTTGAATAGACTCATGATTCGGATTTAGAGAAGTTCCTTGCCCTTTTCCGAAAGCATCCGACCTCGAGCAGTTCTTAATAAAAGGCCTTTTTTAAGCAAGAAGGGTTCATAGACTTCTTCGAGAGTTTGGCGGTCTTCTCCTAATGTGGCAGACAAAGCATCAATACCCACTGGACCTCCCTGAAATTGTTGCCCGATCGTTGCCAGAATCTTTCGGTCCATCTCATCAAGGCCAAGTTGATCTATCCCAAGCAAGGCCAGTGCATTACAAATAACCGAAGAATCAATAATCGAAATATTATGAACGAGAACGTAGTCAGAAATTCTTCTCAAAATTCGATTCGTAATTCGCGGCGTCCCTCTCCCTCGCTTTGAAAGCTCATTTATTCCAGATTGATCAAATTTCAATCGCAATTTTTTAGAGTTGAGTTGAATGATTTCTGCAATTTCTTCATCTTGATAGAAGTCGAAGTGAAAATGGGCCAAGAATCTATCTCTTAAAGGATTACTCAAAAGTCCTGAGCGAGTCGTGGCCCCCACAAGTGTAAAGTGTCCGAGTTCAATAGGCATCGTTCTTGCGGCGGCCCCTTGTCCCAAAATGATATCAAGGCGAAAATCTTCCATCGCAGAGTAGAGCATTTCTTCAATAATCACCGGCATCCGGTGAATCTCATCTATAAATAAAATATCTCCGTCGCCTAAATTGGTGCAGACTGCTGCAAGGTCACCCTTTTTTTCCAGGGCCGGCCCCGAAATAACATGAAGCTCATGCCCCAATTCCTGAGCAATAATCATGGCCAGAGACGTCTTTCCTAGGCCTGGAGGTCCGGAGAGAAGAATGTGATCTAGCCCTCTACCGCGTTTTTTGGAAGCAGCAACCATTAACTCAATATTTTGAATAACTTTTTTTTGCCCAATAAATTCCTGGAAGTTTTGTGGTCGCAGTTTTTTTTCCTGCTCTTTTTCCTCGCTCGAAAGAAGCTGAAGATTTAGATTCGCGCGATCCTCCAAATTCATTGAGTCCTCCAAGTTCACCTAGCTCTCTGATGAGACTGAAGAACTGCCTTAACTAATTCAGAAGAACTTTGAAATTCTTGCTCACTGAGTAATCGATTTACGATAGGCAAAATGTGTTCTCTTTTAAGCCCTAATTCTTCACAGGCCTCTATCCCTTCGCGCTGAAGCCCCCAGTCCTGTGAGACATTTTCATATTTGGTGTCCAAAGGTAGGTCTAGAAAAGAATCAAGCTTAGACTTTAAATCTAGCAATATTTGAGCAGCGGCCTTAGGCCCAATTCCAGGTACAGAACAAAGAAGTTTTTTATCTTCTTGAGAGATTGCTCGAGCTAAGCTTTCAGAACCAAGGGTTGCAATAAGTTGATAGGCAGACCTTGGACCAACTCCTTTAACGGAAAGTAATTTCTCAAATACAGCTTTATTTTGTAATTCTGAAAAGCCATAAAGGAGTTCACTGTTTTCTCGAACGATATGAGAAAGAAAAAATTCCGCAATCTCCCCCAGCTCTGCTCTTAGAGCTTCAGGATATCTGATTTCCATTCCCAGACCATAAGATGTTTTGACGATGATGCGTTCACGGTCAAGTGTAGTCCATGAACCTTTTATCCAAGCATACATAGAATTCAGGCTAACGAATTAGGTGCGAAAGCGCATCCTTTAAAGAGCTGTTTTGTCGGCGATTTTTTTGTAGGCCCCTTGCTTGAATATCGGCTTTTTTCGTTCGTTGTGTTGGGTTTTGTAACAGATGACAGTAGTGACACCATCCCACCGCCAATGCATCTGATTCGTCATCACTCGCAAAATATTCTTTTTGCAAAATATGTTTTAGTAAATTCTGAACACCCTGTTTGTCCGAGTGTCCATGACCAGTAAGGGTTTGTTTGATTAAGTTTGGAGAGTACTCAAAAAGGGAATCAGACCAACGGTCTAGAAAAGGTGCCAAAATCAAAGCTCTAGCTTGGGCCAGTTTCATCAGGGCCGTAGGAGATTTTACGTAGATAAGCGATTCGATGGCGATATCTCTTATATTTTCATTTTTAAACTTTTCTAAGAGATTTTCTGCCTGCTGGAAGATATCTTTCAGTCTTTGCGGAAACATAACATTCACATCAAAAAACATGGTTCCTGAATCTAAACACTCCACTCCTCGTTTTTGGAACGATAGTAGAGCGTATCCTGCTTTACGGCTGCCGGGGTCAAAGGCAAGTACACGGAAAGGTTCCAAACAATACTCCCAATATTTATGCTCGAACTTAACACAATAAATGGCCAGCAATTCTTTTTTTCGCTAGCTTCTTTGAATGATTGAAGAGTTGAAGGCCCTCCCCATTGTTCAAAAAAAAACTTCGGAATTAAAAAAGAAAATTAAAAATTCTGGTCTAGTAGGCGCCCCCAAACTTGTCGTTTTTCTCATAGGAGATAACCCATCTAGCTTGCGCTATATCGAAAAAAAGAAAGAAAAATGTCTAGAGATTGGTGCCAATTTCGAGCTGCGCCAATTTAACGATTCTGTAGGACAAGAAGAAGTATTCAAAGCAATAGAAGTCGCAAATCAGGATTCCTCCATTGATGCCTGTCTATTCCAATTACCTGTCCCTGCTCGTTTTAAAAAATTGAAATTTGAGCAGGCCATTGCTGCCCATAAAGATGCTGATGGACTGCACCCTAGCAATCTAGCTTCACTTTTTAGTGGTTCACTCGAGGAGAATCAGCTCCTGCCTTGTACGCCCAAGGGAATCTTTACTCTTCTTGACGCCTATAATCTTAATGTGGAATCAAAAAATTGCCTTGTCATAGGTCGCTCTCTCATTGTCGGGCGGCCGTTAGCGCAACTCCTTCTCAATAAAAATGCAACAGTGATTCAGGCCCACTCTTATACAAAAGAATTAAAATATTTCTCCAAACAAGCTGAATTTATATTTTTGTGTACCGGACAAGCCGAATTTTTTGACCAAACTTATTTCTCGCTGGATAAAAATCAAGTTATTATTGATGTGGGAACATCTGTTATGAATGGAAAGCTAAAGGGTGATTCTGGCCCGCGAGGCCGTTCAATATTTTACAAAGTTAAAATATACTCCTGTCCCGGGTGGAGTTGGACCGATGACTGTTATTTCACTAATGGAAAATCTTTTAATATGCGCTAAAAAAAACCAACAAAGATGAGCCAGACCGTGGAAATAAAAAAAACTTCACTCCATCAGCAGCATGAACACCTAGGGGCAAAAATTTTTCCGTTTTGTGGCTGGGATATGCCTCTAGAATACGCGAGTGCAAAGAATGAGGCCTTAGCAGTTCGTAACTCATGTGGAGTTTTTGATGTCTCTCATATGGGAGAAATTGCAATCAAGGGCAATGACTCCACCCAGTTTTTAGAGTCTTTATGTCCTGCGGATCTAGAATCAGCATTTCCCGGCAAGGCCATTTATTCCTTTTTCATGAATGAAGCTGCTGGCTTTTTAGATGATTGTATTATTTATAAAAAAAGTCCTCACGATTATCTCGTCTGCGTAAATGCCGGCAATACTGATAAAATTTTTCGATGGTTTTCCCAAAACATAGCTGAGTTTGAAATAAAAATTCAGGATCAGTCTATGCAGACTTCGTTAATTGCGATCCAGGGGCCTGAGTCAAAAAAATTTTTACAAGACCTTATTCCTTCCGGCGCTTTTGGTCTAGAACCATTTTCTTTCTTAGATTCATTGGGCCTTATAATTGCTCAAACTGGCTATACTGGTGAACATGGATTCGAAATTTTTGGACCTCATCTTTCTATAGCCCAACTCTGGAAGACGATTTTGCAAAGAGGCGCCACTCCTTGCGGTCTCATAGCACGAGATGTGTTGAGAATAGAGGCTTGCTATCCTCTTTACGGACAAGAAATTAACGAAACTACCAGACCGGACGAAGCAGGTCTGAGCTGGGTCTTGAGGAAACAGAACAAGCAAAATTTTATTGGCCGAAAGGCCTTAGAAAACGGAGCGCCCAAAGTTCGCCTAATAAAGTTCCACACAAGTCGAGGTATCCCTCGCCAGGGCCTGAAGATTTTTAATGCACAAAATACTCAGCTCGGCAGTGTCAGCTCAGGAACATACTCACCCACGCTTAAGAAAGGCATTGGTATGGCCCACGTACTATGTGCTAAGAGCTCGTCAGATGATTTGCTTTTCTTAGAGCTAAGGAGCAAAAAAGAAGCGATTCATTTGATTCAAAAAAATTTTTTAAACTGATTTTTAATCTGATTCCGATCTGGCAAGATATGCCCTTAAGGAGAAACAATCATGGCCGAATATCCAGAAGATTTGCGATTTTCAAAAGAGCACGAGTGGATAAAACTCGAAGGCGATATAGCAGTCATAGGCATTACTGACTATGCACAATCATCTCTAGGCGACATTGTTTTCTGTGAGCTTCCCGATGTTGACACAGAGTTGAAACACGACGAATCGTTTGGTGTCGTCGAGTCTGTTAAATCAGTTTCCGATCTCTATTCTCCCATTGATGGTAAAGTCATTGAAAAAAATTCCGAATTAGAATCGAGCCCTGAATCGATCAATGAAAAGCCTTACTCAGCTTGGTTAATCAAGGCAGAAGTCAAGAGCAAACAACAACTTGATGGACTAATGAATGCCAAGGAATACAAAGAGTTTTGTGAAAACGAATAGGGTTGCCTTAGGTTTTTAAATTTCTTAGACGTATCTTTAACTCTTAAAAGATCGCCAAGAAGCTCTTTACTAAAACTTTGTGGCCGGCCATACTGATGCAGCAGATAGCTTCGAGGGCAAACGTGATGGAGAATTTTCAAAAGATTGAGTCGATTCAATTACTCAATACCGCAATTATTAAATGTAAAGAGCGAAAGATTAATCAATCTTACGAAGAAAGATTAAAAGACATTTGTGATTCGCCAGCACTTGAATTTATTAACAAGGCCATTGCCCAGTTTTCAGAAGAAAAAAAAATAAGTCGCGATCAGGCCGCGCTTCAAATTATTGATGCTATCCGAGAGCTTGATCTTATTTGGAATGATTATGTTGTCATGGAGGGAATCGATAGACTCAAAACTGTACTCAATAGTGGTTCGTAAGCTCGTCTGATTTTCGGCGCTTAATTCTCGGCGCTTAATTCTAGGTTTCGAGTTCTTGAGTTTTCCGAATATGCCCATAGTTTAAGATGGCAACCATCAAACTACCTCCAACCAAATTGCCACAACCGACCAATGCCAGGAAGCGAAGAATGTGCCCAAAAGCAATTTCTTCGGGATACAAAAACCATGCTGTGAAAATTTCCGCGGAGCCCGCAATACTGTGATGAAAACCACATATTCCAATTAAAAATGTAACAATATAAACACAGGCCATTTGTGCAATGGATGGCGGAGTCGCAAGAATTAACCAACCACCCTGCGCCATTAACCAACCCGCTAAAACAGCACTGACAAAAAGCGAAACAGGCGCACCTTCTAGCACATGGTGTGCAAGCATAAGATGACCGGCGGAAGCTCCTGTCACTGACGACGCAATAGACAGTAACCAAGAACTAATAAAGGTTCCCAGGATATTTCCAGCAAACACGACGCCCCAAAGCTTCAAAAGGGAGGGGATTCCAGCACGTCTATCCAAAACAGGATAAACGGCCAAAGCGGTATGCTCCGTAAACAGCTGAGTTCCACTCATAATACAAATAATAAAACCCAAAGGATAAACCAGCGCCATAAAAAAACGACTTTTCAAATCAATTCCATCTGGGCCAGCGAGCTGGACAGCGAGCGCTACAGAAAGAGCAGCAAAACCTAGAATCAGCCCCGCTGATAGAGCAGATAAAAATAACGAAATCACAGGGCGTTTAAGTTGCTCGGCCCCTTCCGAAATACTCTTTTCCAGAACATCGTCCGGATGACGAGTTGATTCATCATTACGCTTAATAATGACGGGCATGTACCGATGCTCTTCCAGCTGTCTTTTTTGGGATCGCTCGGTCTCAGGTCTTGGCCCCGATGCTAACTCTTCTTTGTCAGGAGCTTCGTCCATAAAACCTTCTATTTAATCCGCTGGATAATGTGATGCCCAAATTGGGTACTCACGATAGGTGAAACTTCTCCGGGATTGAGGGCAAAGGCTGCAGTTTCAAAAGAGGCGACCATCATACCTTTGCCAAACTCTCCCAGGTCACCACCCTTGGAAGCAGAGCCACACATAGAGTGTTCCTGAGCGAGTTTCTCAAAAGATTCTCCACTATTAATTTTCTGCAAAAGGTCATCTGCTTGATGCTTATGCTCTACCAAAATATGTCGTGCTGCTATTTTTTCCATGCTGGATTCTCCTCGTAAACTCTTTTACCTTTGGAGAAACTATACTGAGCTTTGAATAAATGCCAAATAAAATAAAGCGGTTAATGCTTATTAATGGTTAACTTTTTACCACAAATCCCCACTCGATTTTAGCGAGTCCATTTCGAACCATGGCCCTAGGAGGGTGAGGAAATGGTCCAGCCTTGTTGAAAGACTGAACTGCTGCATTATCCAACTCTCTGACACCACTGGTTGATTTCACTAAAATTTTTTTAATTTTTCCTTGGGCATCGAGATACACGAGCAGCGACGTTACGTGATTCTTGCCAGAAGCAAGCTGACGCCCGCTTTGGAAAAGATAATGCGCTTTTTCTTGAATACTCTTTCCCCAAAATTGCTCCAGACGCTTGCGAATGCGGAAATAGAATCCATAAAACCTAAACTCCTGAGTGTTAAGCCGATTAAAGTCCCCTATTGAGACGTCTTCAATAAAATCGTTTGAATGAGCGAGTCCTGCTTGCTCATCTCGTCCATTTTCTAACCCTTGGACAGCAGCAGAATCTGAGACTTCTGTCTTTTTTCTTTCCTCAAGTTTGAGATGACCTCTATCGGTCAATACAAATTGCCCGCTTTCTGATTTGAGATCTTTGTTGCTTTGCTTTTTGTTTACTGTTTTTTCTCGAAGCAATCCCTCTCTAAGCCCTTGACCAGCATCGCGATAAGCGCCATTTTTTTTAGCAATCGTTTGTCTAGCATTCCAATTATTCGATTTTGAGAGAAACCGAGTGTCTTTCGGTCTCTTATCGAATAACTGCGGGGTGTGATGAATAATTTGAGTTTTGACTGACTTTGCGTTCCGCCTGCTATTTGCGACCGAATCTCGTTTTTCTTTTTTAGGCGGTTGTAAAATGACTGAGATAGGTTTTTCGTGTTGAGAAAATTCGCTCCGCTCATCCTTATGATTTTTAATCACCACTAAAAGAAATAGGTGCAAAAGAATACTACAAAAAAATGAAACTACAGCAGCAGTTTTTCTAGACCTCATACTAAAACATCTCCCAATGGGTATTTCGGGAAATATCAGACTCGGCCTTATTGCTGGTAGAAAAAGCCTTCATCATCCAGCACAGATTGCCGGGTCGTTAGGTTCTCAGAATTAGTAGAAGAAAAGGGACCAAACCCCTCAACAAAAGTCTCTAAAAAGGCATTACCTGAGGAGTTGGCCAACTTCCTTCCGGTTTTTCGGTCGATGAGAATATTGGTCATCCCCTTGGGCTCAAAAATATCGTAGTTTCCCATCTCTTCAAGTGCTAGCTCCATATATTCTTTCCAAATCGGAAGTGCCGCCCGAGAACCTGTTTCAGCATGACCCATCGATTGGTTGTCATCCATCCCTGTCCAAACTCCCGCAACTACATTTGCACCAAACCCTACAAACCAAGCGTCTAAAAAATCATTAGTCGTACCTGTTTTTCCACCGATATGAGAGCTTAAGGACTTGGCCTTTCGACCTGTGCCATTGGAGATTACCCCTTTCAGGAGATTCACCATAATATAAGATAAACGTGGGTCGTAAACTTGATGAGCAGAGAGTTTGCGCCGAAATTCTTTGTGATACCGCTCGTTTTTATTCTCTTTCAAAGATAGGGACTCGCTCTCATCATTCTCGAAGACTTCTGATGAGCTATTATCCGAGATTGCATTGGGAGGACCTTCCAACTTTAGCTCGCTCTCACTTTTTTCCAGATCAACTGGTTCTCCATTTTTATCTTCTATACTGATGATACCCTTTGGAGTCACTTGCCTTCCAAGAGAAGGGAAGATTGCATAGGCCGCAACGAGATCTTTAAGGCTTATGCCGAATGAACCGAGTGATATACTAAGATCTTGAGGCATTTTAACCGGTATCTGTAAGCGGTGAATAAAGCTTTCGAATTCTTGAACGCCAATATCTTGAACGAGCTTTATAGTGGGGATATTACGGCTCACTTCCAAGGCCTTTCTAAGCGTCATTGGCCCTTTAAAAGTCCCGTCATAATTTCTAGGTTTCCAGTTCAAAAAATCAGTACTTCCCCCCATCGCCTGTGGAGAGTCCTGCAATATGCTCGCGGGGTGAAATCCATTTTCTAAAGCAGCGGCGTAGATCAATGGTTTAAAAGATGAGCCCGGTTGCCGTAAACTTTGAACTGCTCGGTTAAACTGACTTTTTTCGAAATTATGACCGCCCACCATAGAAATAATTTCACCGCTGCGAGGCCGAAGAGCTAAAAGTGCGGCCTCAACCTCTGGTATCTGCGTAAGCTCAGCTGTCATAAATTTTTCGGTTCTCAAAAACTCAACTAGCTCTTCGGGAAGATCTTTTCTGCGTTTGAAATCGCTAGCAATTAGGTCCCATGCAGAGCTTGATTCACCACTGACTTCAACCCAAACGACGTCTCCTTTTGAAACTACCGACTCGGGATTTTTTATAGCACCAAAATAACGAGGTTCTTTGGCCGTATAACGCTCGTGCGCCCACGAAAATGACTCCTCCGGAATAACCACTCTAATTCCGCCGATACTCCCATAAATGATCCGTTGAGAGTTGCTGACCTTAGAGACCAAGCATTTATACTTCACCGTCGGTCGGAGATGCTTAGCAAGCTCACTTAGTTCTATATTTCCTACTTCTGCAAAAACTCTCCATTTTTTCGAGATAGCGCCAAGCTTTTTCTCTTCCACGGAATAATCTTCGTCGAAATACGTTCCTGAATCATCTAACTCATAGACCAGCTTTCCTTCAGGGGTGAAGCGAACAAAAGAAGAGGCCTGCTTAATCAATTTTCTTCGCTGTGATTTTAAAAATTCTAGTTTCTGATTGGCGGTATCTAGACTTGAGATTGCTCCCTTGAAGCCCTGACGTTTATCAATGGATTTGATGCCCTCACGAACTGCTTTTTCTGCTTTTTTTTGCAGCTTCCAATTGAGGGAAGTCTTAATCTGAAGACCTTCTGTAAGAAAAACGTCTTTCCCCATCGCCGCAATAACTTTTTGCCTTACCCAATCCACAAAAAAGGGGGCCTTGAGTTCCTCTGCCCTTCTAGGTCTTAGTTCAATGACCTGATTGACAGCATGATTATGTTCATCCTTATCTATCTGACCAGTTTCGAACATTCTTCCGAGAACATACTTTTGGCGCATTTTGGCGAGCCCCGGATTGATGTAAGGCGAATACTTTCCTGGCGCGACCAATAATCCAGCAACTAGGGCGCTTTCGGCAGGGGATACATCAGATAATTTTTTTCCGAAGTAACCCTCAAAGGCTGCCTTTACCCCATAGTAGCCTGCGCCAAGATAAACTTGATTTAAGTAGAGATAGAGAATTTCTTCTTTTGAAAATTTCTCCTCTATCCTTTGTGCCAAAAGAAAATCTTTGATTTTTCTAGAAATCGTGCGTTCTCGGGTAAGAAGTAAAGATTTTGCAACCTGTTGGGTGATTGTAGAGCCTCCCTGAACGAGTCCTCCTGCCTTGATATTGATAAGTGCTGCTCTAAAAATGCCCAGGTAATCCACACCACTGTGTTCATAAAAATTGTCATCCTCTGCGGCCAAAAATGCATTTATAACCGCTGGGGGAATGTCTTCTATTTCGGCCAAAGTCCGTTTTTCTTTCGCTGTGGCCAAGAGAACTTCGCCATCAGCTGATAAAATACTTGTTGTTAGAGCAGGACGATAATCCTTAAGGCCATCGACTTCTGGGAGACCTAGGCCAAAGTAAAAGATAACCCCTACGCCAATAAGGCCGAATAGAATTCCGGTACCGACAAACGAAAGAAAAATTTTTATCCACCACCTCATAAGAATACTTTTGATTTTATAAAGGCGAGCTCTCTTGCCGCTCTTCAATAAGTTTCCGAACCATTTTTATTTGTCTCTTAGTTTGAGTCATTCCACTTTTGATGAGTCCACTCAAATTAAAATTTTTCATTTTGGGTTGCAATACAATCACGTTACCAAAACCATCCTCTGCCCTTTTCGCAAGGGAAGAGTTGACCGTGAACCAAAAAATAATATCGGCGCTTGAAACCTTTTGAATAGATTCTATTAAATATGCATTCCTATCTGGGACCTTTGTGGGCACTAGATAGGCAGATTTCAAGGCGCGAAGATAAGAAGGATCCTGGATAAGAAATTCAGTACCGGTGAAAAGACCTAAAGGTAGGCCAACTTTTGACATTGCTTTGTCCGGAATCGTCTTTTCAAAAAATGGGGCCAATTGTTTCCATTTCGATGTTAGATTGTGTCCACGTTGGGGCCTTAGGGCCGGGGCCTTAAAATAGTCCCATTCCAAACGAGAGGCCTTCTTATAAAAAGCGTAAAGTGTTGCAAAGGGGGAGCCGGAACCAATTCCATAAACTTCATCCACAGGAAGCCCATTTTGTTCCCAAATCCGCATGGCCCCTAAATAGACTGCTGAATAAGGACCAACGTCATCGAATACTAAGGCAACCTTAGGAACCTCTGGTGCAGAGACCACCTCTTTTATTGGGGCGAAATTCTCTACTTGTTTATCTCGCGAGTCAGTTTTAGGTAAAGTTGGTGTACGTGAAATTTTCGCTGGAGGCGATGAAACTCTCTGATGAGTACAACCGAAATGGAACGCAAGGGCCAAAAGAAGAAACTTCATGAATTTAGCTCTTCTTCCTTGAGGTCTTCGGATAATACAGAGATTTTTTTCTCAGCGAGCCCTATAGCTTCCTGGCATTGTTTATAAAGTTTAACCCCTTTTTCAAAGAAATTAATACTTTCCTCCAACGAAACTTCTTTTTGTTCGAGCTTGGATACAATTTCTTCAAGCTCAGTCATAGATTGTTCAAGGTTGAGTTTTTTACTCTTTTGGGATGACATTTTTGCCTTTGGTCGTGTTTTTTGCCTCGCTCAAATTTTGCTGCTTATCGTTGATAAAATCAAGAAAGAACTCGCGAAGGAGTCCCAGTGAAGACGATTTGGGTCCCTATATCAGGTCAAATAGCACAGCAAAAAAAAATTGATATGATCGCTAACAACATCGCCAATGCCAACACGAATGGATTCAAACGAGACGAGATTGCTTTTAAAGAGTATCTAACTGCTCTAGATAAAGGAATTACAGATATCGATATTCCCAACAAAGAATGGTCGCCTCAGGACTTTTATCACAGCTATGGCGCAGAAAACTCAATGGTTAAGGTTGACGGTAACTATACAGACTTCTCCCAAGCACAAATTATTCCCACAGGAAATCCTCTAGATCTGGCCATCGAAGGCAAAGGCTTTCTAGAAGTGCTGACAGACCGAGGGGTTCGTTACAGTCGCGGAGGACATTTTTCTCGAGATTCCTTCGGGAGACTGATTGATACTCAAGGAAACTTTTTATTGGCGAAAAATGACTCCGAAAAAGATCCATCTCAGCGGATTGTGACCATTCCAAATAGTGCCTTTAGGATCACACAAAATGGTAGCCTCTTCGCTGGCGAGCAAAACATCGCGACTCTAAGCATTCAGGAATTCAGTGATCTCAACGCTCTTCGAAAAGAAGGGGGGCAACTCTATATCAATCCCTATCCAGGAAATATTTCTAAAAACCAAGTTGAATCTCGAATATTTCAGGGGGCCATTGAAGGCTCAAACGTCAATGCGATGAAAGAAATGAGTGAACTTATTAAGGCCCAACGGCATTTTGAGACAATTCAGAATGCTGTCAAAACCTATGACCAAGTAGGACAGCAAATTGCAAACGAGATCAGTCGATTTTAATTACGAAGGAATAATTTATGATTAAGGCCCTCGACACTGCAGCGACTGGAATGGCGTCCCAAGAGGCCAACGTCAATACAATCTCCAACAACTTGGCCAACGTGAATACCACTGGATTCAAGAAAGGTAGGACTGAGTTTTCAGACCTTTTATATCAAACTGTTCAAGAATCGGGAGCTAGAAGTTCAGAAAATTCTAACTATGCGGTAGGACACCAAATCGGCAGCGGTAGCAAAGTTGAATCAGTAAGAAAAATTCACTCTCAAGGCAATCCTAAGGTCACGAATAACCCCTATGATTTGATGATTAATGGTGATGGACTCTTTGGAGTGGTCGATGGACAAGGGCGTCTTTTTTTCACAAGAGATGGAAAGTTTTCTGTCAGCCAAGGTGGTGACTTAGTCACTACGGATGGAATGAAAGTTTTTCCAGGATTAACCATCCCCCCGAATACGAAAAGTTTAAATATTTCAGAAGATGGAAATGTCGATGCTTACTTGGCCAATCAGCCTGAGCCTATCCAACTGGGACAAATTCCCGTATTTCAATTTATCAACCCCGCAGGGCTGAGTTCCCAGGGGAAAAATCTCTACAAACAAACATCATCGAGTGGACTGGCCACACAAATGGTTGCAGGGACTGACAATATAGGAATCATTCAGCAAGGAATGCTTGAAACTTCTAATGTGAATATTATGCAGGAAATGACTGATCTTATCAAAGCGCAAAGGGCCTTTGAAATGAACTCCAAAGTCATGGGCGTAGCGGATCAAATCCTCCAGACTGTGAATAACATCCGATGAGAATAGCTTACTCTTTTTTTTTGATTCTAGGATTGGGATTCTTAAAGGTCCAAGGATGTGAGATCCAAAGTGATAGCGTTTATCTCGCTTTTGAAAGACCTTTCTCAAAAAAACTGAAAGCGACGACCTGCCCTCAAATTCTGGTGGATATTTTCTTTCAGAAGCTCTCTAGAGTTCAAGGTGAAGTTCGCACACGCCAACTTGGATACGACCTCTTAAGCGATGGCCACAAGGTCTCAATTACTCCCGATAAAATCTTAGTTTTGGATGTAAAGGACTACCTTAAAAAGCAAATCGGGCTCACCCAAAAGCAAGCTATCAAGAATATAAAAGATCAAACTGGTCTGCGAGTCTATTCCTATGCCTCCATAGAAGAAATAAAAACCCATTGCCAAAATTGCACACGCCACGGAAGCCATTGGATTTCTTTTAAAGGAGGGCCGGGACTGCCTACTCGCTGGGGGAAACTAGAGATTGTACCAAAAACGTTTGCCTATAGAGCACGAAATACTATTCCTGCGATGGAAAAAGGCCTAGACCCAGATAATTTTGAACAAGTTGAAATTCTTTCGTCTCCAAATCAAAGTGCACCGTTTTTAGATATGGAAAAGCTGAGCTACTACAAGACGAACCGGATCATCCACAATGGAGAAGTACTCGTTCAGTCGGCCCTCTCTACTTACCCATTGGTTCAATCGGGAGAAACCGTATCTTTAATTATTGAGGGAGAAAACATTGCGCTCAAAACTAAGGCCAAGGCCATTGAAAGCGGGGGCCTCAACCAAAAAATTCGCTGTCAAAACCAAAAATCCAAAAAAATAATAGAGGCCAAGGTCACCGGGCATAAAACCTTAGAGATGAAACTATGAAAATTTTTCTTGTTTGTTTTTTATTAACTCTTTTTGGTAGTTGCTCCCAGCTGGTTGGAAAACTTCATAATCAAATTGACCATCAAAGTGGGACCCCAGTGCAGCCTGGCACTCATAATTTCAAAAATTTTCAGCAAAACAGCGACAACCCTTATAGGAAAAATGATTTACGACCTATTCAAGGAGCACAGACTCTCAAAGGCAACCTCAATGAACAAAATGGTCAGCTCCCTCTGATCAAAAGGAAATACAGAACTTTGTCTGGACGATTTCGTTCGGATGACTTTTTAGACCAGGGGGCCGACTCTGCGAGCCTTTGGAGCGGAGAAGGAAAAGACAATTATTTTTTGAATACAGAATTAAAACTGAAGTCTGGTGACCTTGTTATCGTAAAGGTTTTAGAAGAATTAAAAAATCAAATTAGCGATGAGTTGAAGCGAAGCTTTCCACGGGAAGTTCCAGTTCCAAGGGAGCGAACCCCAGGCGCTAAAAATGCTGGACCTAATCCGGCCGGTTCCCAGGCCGCCAACTCAGAGGAACAGACCAAAATTTACGATAAAATTTCGAGCAAAGTTTTGGACCAAATCAACGACGAGTATGTCGTTTTAAAAGGAATCAAAGAAGTTCTTTTCCGAGCTCGAAAAAGATTCATAGAAATCCAAGCACTCGTTCCTAAAAAAGATATACAGGAAGATAAAGTTGTCCTTTCTGATAAATTGCTCGAAACAAAGGTTAAGGTTCTTAAATGAAGATTTTTTTATTTTCCATGCTCGCAGGACATTTGTTTTTGTTAGGTCCTATGGTCTTAGCTCAAAGTGGTCGCCTTAAAGATATTATAAGCATCAAAGGTGTTCGCGATAACCCTGTTGTGGGATACGGATTGGTAATAGGACTTAATGGTACAGGTGATGGCGGGAGTGAAATTACAACGAAATCCCTAGAGAAAATGTTTAAAGGATTGGGGATACCCGCAGCGACCGAAATTTCAGCAAACAATGTGGCCGCAGTCATCGTCACCTGCCAGCTTCCCTCCTTTGCCCGTATTGGTCAAAAGCAAGATGTTACGATTTCCTCAATAGGAGATGCTAAATCGTTGGCGGGTGGAACACTGTTAGTGACTCCTCTTAAGGGTGGCGATGGAAAAATTTATGCGGTCGCCAGTGGAAAGGTTTCACTTGGAGGCGAGCAGGCCGCAAAAAAATTTGGAACCACGGGAAGAATTTCAGGTGGTGCAGTTGTTGAAAAGGAAATGGATCTCCAATTCAATGATCGGAAAGGACTGCGACTGGCCTTGAACCATCCAGATTTTACGACTGCTGCCAGAATTGAAAAAGTAATTAATACCGAATTAGGAGGACGCTACGCCTCTGCAAAAGATTCGAGTACAGTTGATTTAATTGTTCCTCCGGCCTATGAAACCAAAGTCGTCAAACTTTTAGCGGTTTTAGAAAATTTCTCAGTTGAAATTGACCAAAAAGCAAGGATAGTCATCAATGAGCGTACTGGAACCCTCGTCGCCGGAGGCGATGTTATTTTGCATCCTGCGGCAATTGGCCATGGAGACCTTGTTATTGAAATAGGAGGAAAGGAAAATAAATCGGGACGGCCAAAACATATTCACCTTTTAAATAAAACGGCGACTCTAAAAGAATTAGTCGAGGCCCTCAATGCTATTGGGACATCGCCAGACGATCTTATTTCAATTTTCCAGGCCCTCAAAAAGAATGGTGGCCTGGTTGCAGAACTTGATTTCATCTAGATTGAGGGCACCAGAAACTATTACCCCCGACCAATCGCATTCATTTTGTGTTAAACTAAAACAGTAGGAGTCTAAGAACTAGGAAGGTTCATGAAAGTCTCAAATCAATATCGCCCCATGCTTAGTCCTGCAGAACGCAAGCAATTGGAAGCATTGGGTGAGGGACTCGAAGGTCATTTTTCCAAATTCTTGATTCAAGAGATGCGCAAATCTGTTCCCAAGTCTGAAAAAGTTAGTTCTGCAGAGGGATTTTACCAAGATCAGCTCGATGGACTCTATGCGGAGCAAATGGCGAAATCAGGTTCTGGCCTAGGTATTAAAGATTTAATTATCGAACAGTTTGGTAGCAAAGCACGAAGACCTCAACTCAATATGGAGCAGAGATATGAGCAAGATTGATACACGTCCTTCCTTTTTTCCAAAGTCTCGATCTGCAACGGAACTAGCTAACGATCGCCTTGATCAATTAAAGAAGAGACAACAAGCTGATAAGCTTCGGGCCAGAACAAAAGATGATGCTCAGGTTGATATATCAAATGTAACAAAAGATTTTGCTCGTATAAAAAAAGTTGCTATAGAAGCAGACCCTGCCCCTAGGCAGGAGAAAATTGCTAAGTTGAAGGCCGATATTAAAACCGGTCAGTACCAGGTTGATTATGATGGGTTGGCACAGAAAGTTTTGGAAGAAGAATTTCTTAGCTAAGGCCTTATATGGAAAACTTCGACAAAACACCCCAGGGCCTTTTAATTCTGTGGGAAAATTTGTGTGAAATGCATACTGATCTTTATGATCTCACTTGCAAAGAATATCTCGCCTTACTTGAAAGCGATTTGGATGAACTTACATGTATAATTGTTCAAAAAGAGAAATTAATAAAGAAGATCGATCTCCTTGAGCTAGAAAGACGACACACGGTCGCTACTTTCAGCGAAGTTGGGCAACCACCGATTCGGAAGTTTACTGAGCTCAGGCCCTTGTTACCTCAAAAAACGAGAGTCCACCTTCGTCGTCTCAATTTACTTCTCATTGATATTATTGAAAAAATACAAGTTCAGAATGCTGAGAATCAATCATTCCTCCAGGCCGCACTAGTTTCACTGGATGAGCTGCAAATGAGCTTTCGTGGACAAAAAGAAATTGTAACTTATGGTCCTAAGGGTCAGACCAGCCTGGCCGGTCATTTCAGACCAGTGAAGGCTTAAGGGGACGGTTTGGGTGTTGATCTTTTAAATGTCGGTCGTTCAGGGCTCATGACATCGAAAAAATCTCTTTCGACGGCGTCTCATAACATCGCTAATGCAAATACCGAAGGATTTTCCCGACAGGAAGTCCGGCAGCAAACAACAATTCCAGTTTCTGAAGGTAACTACGTTTTAGGGACAGGAACTGAAGTGAAGTCTATCAAAAGGGTTCACGATAAAATGGTGGAAAAACGCCTTAATTACCATCTGAATCAAAACCAATATTACGAGGAACGAAACTTTCAGTTGCAACAGGTTGAGAATGTTTTCAATGAAATTAATAGTGATGGCCTTGGAAAAATCCTAAACCGCTTTTTTAATTCTTTTAGAGAACTTGCCAATCAACCAGAAAATGAAACTGTACGGACTATAGTGAGAGAAAACGCAAGACTGGTCGTAAAAGATTTTAACCGGATTAAAAAAGAACTCTATCAAATTTCCGATAGCGTAGAAGACAAGGCCGAGCGTCATATTGAAGAAGTTAATAGCGCACTTCACTCTATTGGTGAGCTCAATAAAAGAATCCGACTTTTAGAAATAAACGGTGGAGAAACCGGGGACCTTCGAGACCAAAGAGACCTAGCGATTTCTTCTATTGCAGAGCAATTTCAGGTTCACACCTACGTTGATGAGTTGGGTCAGCACGTGGTGAATGCCGTAGGGGTAGGAACTCTGGTTGCCGGAAATCAAGTCCAAGAGCTTACAACCGGTCGAATAAAAAGACCTGACGATGAACGTGGATATCTTGAAATTTTCTATCGCTCACGTCCTGGGCATGTGCTTTCAGAGAAGTTTCGTGGCGGAAAAATTGGCGCTCTTTTAGAGACGAGAAATAAAGAAATTAAAGACCTCGAAAACAATATAGATTTCTTAGCCTACAATCTCGCCAAGTCAACAAATGCCATTCATCGCAAAGGGATGCCAAACAGAGAGATACCCATGGGGCCGGATGGGCGAACAGTTGCATCGGAATCGAGTGGTAAAGAAGAATTATATTCAGGCATAAACTTTTTTGAAGAACCTGTCAGTGTCAAACGAGCTGCGGACCTTTTGGCCTTATCTAGCGAAGTTTCAGATGACGTCAATAATATTGTAACGGCCCTCTCTCCCAATGCACCTGGTGACAACCGAATAGCCATCGCTATTTCAAAACTGCAGCATGAAAAAATCCTGAGTAATGGGAGTTCTACATTTGAAGAAGAATACCTAAAATCCGTTGGTAGCATTGGTCTTCTGTCGGCCAAAAGCGAAATAGATGCTGAGCAGGCCAAAGGAATCTTGGCGCAAACAAGATCGGTCAAAGAAAGAATTTCTGGAGTGAGCCTTGATGAGGAGGCCGCTAACATTGTCCGTTTCCAACATGCCTACGAGGCATCTGCCAGAGTCATCCGTACTGCAGATGAAATGTTTGATTCTGTCATGGAAATGATGAGGTAAGATAATGACTCGCGTTTCAGAAAATAGTGCTTCCCATGCTTTAAATTATTCAATGGGAAAGGCCAAAACAAAGCTTGAAGATTTGCAAATCAAAGGGTCCAACCTCAAACGGATTCAGCGTCCTTCTGATGACCCAGTTGGTAATGTTGAGCTCATGTCGATTAGGTCCAAAAACGTAGACAATACCCAATATTTGAAGAATTCAAATTTCGCACTCATGCATCTTAATTATGTCGAATCCTCTTTGGTCGATTTGGTTGAAATTGTAGGAAAGGCCAAGGAACTAGCAATCGGCCAATCTAGTGACTTTTACTCGGGTGAAATCCGAGAGAGTATAGCTCAAGAAATTCGCCAGTTAAAAAAACAGGCAGTGGCCGTTAGTAATAAACGGCTTGGAAATCGCTATATTTTTGCAGGCCAAAAAGTTTTAACCAGGCCTTTTGATCAAAACGGTCAATATTCCGGAGATAAAAATTCAATTTCAATAGAAGTTGCCAAAGATTTTTTTGTCCCTATCAACCTCAATGGGCATAAAGTATTTTTTGAATCAAACACAAGCCAACTTGTTGGAGAGCAAGATTTGGCACCCAGGCTTGAAAAAACTCCAGACGGCCAGGGCGAGCAATTGGTTTTACCTGCCGCCGAAGAACAAAACAGATTACCCGCTTCCGAAGGCCAAGAGGAAACACAGCAAAAGAAGACAGAAATCGCCGACAATTTGATTGCCGATTTGCAATCTTTGGAAAACGCCTTGATGACAAATAATCCGACTATTGTCCACGGACTTTTGGAAACTTTTGACCGGCATGCCGATCGTCTTATTAAACTTCAAACCACTTTAGGAAGTCTTTCAAATTCCGTCCTGACTGCAAAAAATACAATCGAAAAGGAAACTATTTTAAATCAGGAATATAAATCAAAAGTGGAGGATGCTGACGTTGCAGAATTATTCACCGATCTGACTAAGCAAAAAAATATTCTCCAAGCGACCTATCGTTCTGGTTCCCAGTTAATCAACTCATCGCTTTTAGATTTTCTGTAGTTTACGAAGGTCGTAAATTAGGCGGCCGCGACACCACCCATTTGCTCTATTTTTTCTAAAAGATCTTTGAAGCGGACAGGCTTCATAAGTGTCTCAACGCCATCCAGGGTGTCTACCAATTTAAGAAATTCGATATCATCATTCCCCGTCACGATTAAAGCGGGAATACCAGGACTGATGCCACGAATTTCTTTAATCAGACTTAGTCCATTAGTGTCTGGCAATCCATAATCGGTAATGACTATATCGGGCAGACAGGCATCTTTCAGGGAATCTATGGCATCTTTACCAGTCTCAAAAAACACAACTTGGTGGTGAGTCTGTTTAAAAAAAATTTTCCAGACCTTAACGAGATCTGGAGAATCTTCTGCACATAAAATTCTCACAAATAAACCCCCTGAGATGACCAAAAGAAATCTAACATAAAACGGTATTATTTTCTTGACTCATCTATTTAAATATATCGCAGAAATGAAACTCATAAAAGGAAGCAAATTTTTTTGCATCAGATGCCGCTTCTGAGAGGGCATTAGCTTTTTTTTCTTGCAATTTTTAGCCAAGGGGAATAGTTTTCGCAAATCGTTTGGGTAGACTCATCGGGATTTTGGTTTTTAATCAGCTTAATGCCGCTTAGATAACTGGCCCGACCAATGGAGATATCGAGAAGCTCGGAAAGGAATTTGAGGATTCTATGTTAGTACTCACAAGGAAGCTGGGAGAAAGTATAGCCATTGATGATCATATCAAGATCGTCGTGGTTCAAATTAAGGGAAAGCAGGTCAGACTCGGCATCAAGGCCCCGAAGGAGACCAAGATTCATCGAGAAGAGGTTTATCAGAGTATTCAAGATCAGAACACTGAGGCCTCCAAGTCCGATTTTCATCAGCTCTCAAAACTTAATGATGATTTTGATAACAATTAAGCGGCCTTTTCTGTAACCAATTTGCAATTTATGGAAAAAAATTCCTGCTTGCATATCTCTGGTATCCATTGTTACCATTTCATTAGGATGGGTGACAGCTTTACCCCAGCATAACGCGGAGTGAAAATTTTGAATATCTCAACGACTCGCTTTGGCGAGCTGGAAGTACTGCAAGCCGATATTTTAAATTTCCCCGAAGGTATTCTTGGTTTCGAGTCTCTAAAAAAATTCTTCATTGTTGATCCGGGTGACCATACATTTATCCTATGGCTTCAATCGAGCCAAGATGGCGGTCTTGCATTCCCAGTGATTGAACCAAAAATTTTTCAACCTCAATATATTGCAAAGCTTCTCCCCATGGAGATGGCATCCTTAAAACTTGATGATCTCGATTCTGCAAAAATTTTTAGTATTTTAACGATTCCCCAGAATCTGTCGGAGATGACCGCAAACTTAAAGGCCCCACTTGTTATCAACACCCAAGAAAAAATAGGTAAGCAGATCGTTCTTCAGGATAATAAACTTTCGGTGAAGTTCGAAATGTATTTAGAATTGAAGAAATATATTGTGGGCTATCAATCTAGCGATAAGAAAAGAACTCAAGTTCGGCCACCGGCCACTATGATTTTAGATGATAAGAAAGTTTCCAACGACAAAGAAAAAGATATTAGCAAAAACTCTCCCGGTGTAGAGCACTGAAACCTAAGACGAAATACTAGTTTGCGAAGCAGTTCGCGACATATCTAAATACATTTGGGCATCTCGGTTATCTGGACCATACTTCAAAACTTGCTGCCATTCAGATTGTGCCTCTAAAACTTTTCCCTCACTATAATAGTAGAGACCTAGGGCCAACAGGCCATCAATAAACCGGGGATGTTCATTTTTTAGCTTGCGCAATTCTTGATGGGCCTTTTGTGAATGTCCCAACTTATGAAAAATTTTTGCAATACGAATTCGACCCTTGAGATATTCAGGATCTAAACGGATTGCCTTGTTCAACTCGAATAATGCTTCTTCATAGCGTTGATAGGAAAAATACATTTCTCCCAATTCAGCATGCTTTAAGGCAAAAGTTTTATTGATGTGAGGATCGATAAAGCCGCGGTCTCTTTTTTTGATACGTGCTTTAGCATTATCAAATACCTTCTGAGCTTCTTGGTATTTTCCAATATCATTTAGGAGTACGGAAAGAGCGACGGAGGCATCGGTGTGTTCTGGCTCAATGGATAAAACTTTCCGAAAGGCCTTAAGTGCCTTTCCAATCTCTCCACGCATGTGGGCCATATTTGCCAACATGAAGTAGGCCTCGGAACATTGACTATCACCTTCAAGAATCTCTTCGAGGAGGTAAGAGGCCTTGGCCCAGTCCTTGTTTTGATAACTCTGGCGAGCCTTCTCAAGCAATGATGCAGTACCGTGGTTCATCGCCATATGGCCTCCTGAACCTAATTATTGCTTAATTTTTGGCATTTGCTAACGACTTTTTCCAAATTATCTCGAGCTGAATCAGAAATTTGCTTGAGATAGAGCTCACCGTAGCGGATGCATTCGCCCGGCCTCTTCATTTTCAATGAAGACTCCAACACTCTTTTCATGGCATGTTGTCTGAGCTCCATATTTCTAAATTTTTGCAAAATAAGAAGATACCGAAATCTAGCGGCCTCCCAGACTTCAGTCTTGAAGTAAAAATCAGCAATATAGCGTTCTTTATTTTGCAGCATTTCTTTGGCCACCTTCATTTTCTGCTCGGCGCTTTTAGCATACTCACTCTTAGGAAACTTCTGCTGTAGCTCCTGAAAATATTTTATCGCTTCGACTGCTTGTCCTAGGTCTCTGTCAAAAGTTTCAGGAACTTGTCGGAAAAAAGACTCACCAATTCTATAAATCACGTAAGCAATCTTTTTATCCTTAGGATGAAAATCCCGGTACCGAATATAAGACGCAGCAGACTCTACAAAATTTTCCTGTTCAAACTGGATATCTGCCAAAAGAAGCTCAGCTGCTGTTGCATAATAACTATAGGGATATTTTGAACGAAGAAGGCCAAGTTTTTCAGAGGCCAAAATGAGGCTTCCATCTTCTTGAAGTTCTTTCGATTCCCGGTAGAGCTGTTCGGCTTGAGTTTTCCCTTTGTATTCAACCTCCGAGCAGCCCGACAAAGTAGAAATTAAAAGAAAAAATGCAAAAAATTTACGAGTCATTTCTGACTTGTACCTAAATATTCGGTCTTCAGTCAAAGCTACAGGCCAGTTCCATCAAGGAACAGGAGGTCAGTCCTTTTCACCCACCCTTTCATTGTTTGGGGCTGATCAATCAAGGCCCAACCATCTTGGACTTCTTTAACAACAAGCTTTAATCCAGGTGGAAGCTCCCGCGAAGTCTGAAAAAGCTGAGATGGCCCTTCATAGAGTCCTGTCGGCTCGTTAACCACGGCCAACTTGAAAAAAAGATGGGGAGTCAAAAGGATAAAGCACCAAACAGTGATTAACCCAAAAATCCCCCCGGCCCAGGACCAAAGCTTTTTTTTTGCTGCTAAAACAGCAAATATCAAAAAAACAATTGATGGAACGACTATCAGGGGTGTCGGTACTGAGAGGAGCTCTGTCAGCCAATGAGTTGGCTCAAGCTGTTTAAGGTTTTGGTGAAAGCGAAGGGCCTCTAGATTATTCTCTATTTTTCCAGGTATCAATTCATAGCTTTTAGCGACTTCCAAATTATATCGGGCCTTGCCCCAGATTTCTAATTTAGTTTGAAGAGTTCCTAGGTTATAGTGGTAAGTCGCTTTTCCAAGTTCATTATGATTGTTTTCTAGCCACTCAATAGCACCTTGATAGTCTTTACTTTGAAATTTATTTTTGAATTGCAAAAATTCCATAACTGGCCTGGTGTTTGAATTCTAAGTTATTATGATAGTAGGAAGACTTTCTTGCAATAAACAAGGGATCAAAGCAAATGTACCGAATTCGTATGGCGCGACAGTCGGATTTGGACTCTTTGTTTGATTTGTCGCACTTGGGACATTTTCTAAATCTTCCCCAAGATCGAGAGCTTTTAGAAAAAAAAATTGAACTTTCTTGTTCGAGCGTTTCAAAATCTTCTCCGCAAATTACCGAGAGTGAAGATGATTACTATTTTCTCTTTGTCATCGAAGACCTTAATGGAAAAATTTTAGGATGTAGTGGTCTTAATGCGAGACACGGTACCCCTCAAAAGCCCCATGTCTATTTTTCTGTTGAAAAAGAGATATCGTCTTATAAAGACCTGGGTCCATTTTCGTGGGAAAAGCTCACCTTTGGGAAAGACTGTCATGGAGTCACAGAGCTAGGAGGGCTTGTGCTGCATCCCTCGGCCAGGGGAAAAAAAATTGGTAAGGCCTTGAGCTTTAGTCGTTTTTTTTATATGCACCAAAATGACCATCAATTTATGGATAGTATTCATTGCGAGATTATGCCGCCAGTTCATCCTTTGGAAGGCAATGCCTTATGGAAAGAGGTTGGAGAAGTCTTTACTGGTTTGAGTTATCACGAGGCGGATCTTTTGAGTCGAGAAGATAGTCTATTTATCTGTCATCTCTTTCCCAAATCCCCTATCTATTTACGATATTTATCTGAACATGCAAGGGCGATGATTGGGGCAATCTCTCAAAATTCTTTGGCGGTGGTACCTTTGCTAAAAGAGATTGGTCTCTCTTACGCAAATCAAATTGATCCCTTCGATGGCGGTCCACACTACAAAGTTCACAAAGATCAGATTAAGCTCTACGAACGCTTCCAAACTTTAAGATGTGGAACCGTTAAAAACAAAAGCAATAAAGTTCTAGCTCTAGCTCAAATTAAGACAGACGATGAAAAGGGCTTTTGTTGCTATTTTGGCGATTTTCAAACCGATGGCGATTACTTGGATACTGCTTCTATAAATGGATGGGAAAAAAGATTCGATGATGCTCCAGTCAAAATTCTCATTCTTGCTTCTTATTAAGCAAAACGCCTGTGGATTCAATTTTAATTTTTCTCTTCTTACCGTCCTTTGTACTACATCCAAACATTTGTGAGCTTTGCTCTTTATAGGCCCTAAAGGCATCTAGAGAGACCACCTTGTTTGGGGACAATTTTGGTCTAGCAAGGAGCGGTTTCGATTTTGGTCCATTTTCATGTCCGGTCTCAACTGTGGAGCTAGATCCTTTATTTCTATTTTTTTCAATGAAATCGGCCAAAACCTTCTCATGAAGAGAAAGTTGTTTAATCGTTAAAAGGCCAAGAATCCCCCTGACGGCGGATCGTACCTTCTCCAACATAACGCTGCCCCTTTGTTGACTATATCGGTCAAGAAGGGAGAATTCTTGAGTAAGAAGCTAACTGAGGGAATTTATAGGCATAACTAGACAAGATGTTGGATAAAATCTATATCTTTGAAAGGCTAAGACTACTGGGGTGTAGCGCAGTTGGTTAGCGCAGTGGACTGTTAATCCATTGGTCGTGGGTTCGAGTCCCACCTCCCCAGCCATTAGCCCAATACAGTTACTAAAAAACCATCTGCTTCTCGCACTGTTTGTAGCTGACCATTTTTTAGCGCGACTTCTCGCGCTTTTTCCCAGGTTTTCAATGCATCTTTTGGGCGACCTTGGTCTTTATAGATACGACCTAGTAACAAATAGGCATGGGAATAACTGGGATGGTGATCAATGGCATTCAATAATAATTCTCTCGCCTCTTTATGTTGATTTTCCGTCAAGAAAAACTCGGCAAGGCCAGTACTGGCCATAGGATCGTCGGGATCAATTGCTAAAACTTTTAAGAACATATCCTTTCGTTGTTCTCTTTTTTTCTTCTCTTCTTTTTCACTCTGATTTTGCTGTTTGAGTATTTCGCCTTGTTTGCGAAATTGATTCGCTATCGATTGCGCCTTATGAAATTCAGCCTTTTCTTTATCGCCCTCTGCTAAGGCGTAAATAGATAAATTGCTATGGGCCATCACGCTGAGAGGATCTTGTTCCAGTAATCTTTGCATGTAATCTGCGGCGACTGGATAGTTTTTTTGTTGTCCATAAATAACTCCTAAAACCTCTAACAAATTCAAGTCGCCCGGACGATAGTGTAGTCCTTTTTCTAACAATGAAATCGCTTCTTCAGTTTTTCCCAAAGAATTAAGTCTTGCTCCCTCAATAAATATTTCATTAGCGAGCTCCTCATCGCTTGCCCCATGAAGCGGCAAGGAAAAAGATCTAAACAAAAAGGACTGTTCGCCATTTTTCAGTGTTATTTTAGAATTCTGCACTCGAAATTCTCGTCGAAGATGGCAGTAAAGCCATGGGAGATCGTCCATCACAAAAAATGAAAAATTTGTCGCCGTCGCCCTGTTCTCGGCCTCGAATTTAGTCAGCAGGGTTTTATCAGAGAAAATTTTTACTAACGATAACGCATCCTCAGCGTTGTCGGCCTTGAGAAGAGAAGCAAAATTCAGAGAACCTTTTCGGTGATGAATCTTTGCGGCCACTTCTTGTCCAAGAAAACAGCCTTTAGAAAAGTCGACTGCCCTTTCGATTAAAAATGTTTCTGTCACTAGAGGCGGCCGAGTAGCCTCTAGCAAGTGACCTGTTGGCAAACCGCTACTTAAAAAAAGAGCTCTTTCTTCTTCCTCAGAAAAAGAGAAAGCAGGACCATTTTCCAATATAATTTCATTGGCCCCCCCCCAGGGCAGGTCACCAGCATAAGAGGAAACACTGGCCATCATATCCGAGCGTAGCGGGCCTGGATGGACATGAACCCTTAAATCAGATGTGGAGATTTCTAAATCTTCAGCGATAATATAGCGCTTAAGCCGCTCTTCGAGATTCGCCAGACAAATTTTTGGACAACAAAGAAAAATTTCCCGCTCTGAGCGCTTTAAAAGCAAAAACCATGTAACTAATTGTCCTTTTTGTTCCAAGATGCAACTCAGATGAAAAGTTCCATGACTCGCCTTGAGGACTTCACTAGTAACTTGGCGATGGATGTATTCAGCGGCCTTATCGCCTTGAACTTTTAGAACAGAGAGCGACTGCAAAGAATAATTTTTATCGGTTAATCGAATATGGGAAAGAAATAGGCCCATAGGTTACACCGAAAAAGACTCTCCACAGCCGCAGGTATTTTTGGCGTTAGGATTTTTGAAAACAAAGCCCTTCCCTTGAAGCCCATCTTCAAAATCTACCTGGACGTCTTTTAAATAAATGGCCGATTTGGGATCAATGAACACAGAGAATGAAGAATAGGCCTGTATAAAATCGTGATCTTTTTGCTCATTGAATTCTAAAAAATAAGACAAGCCAGAACAACCGCCTCCGTTGACTCCAATACGGATCCCCCAGTTTGAGGCGCTCTTGTTTTCGCTAGTAATAATCGAGGCCATTTGTTCTTGCGCCTTATTCGATATTTGAACGACACTGGTACTATCTGACATAACCCCTCACTTTTGACTTCCCTTTAGTTTATCACAAGATATAATTGAAAAATATCATGGCAGTCTTTCTTACAGTTTCGAATCACAAAACCGATTTTCTGGATTCCTTTTTAATCAAGGGCACAATGACTCTAGGGCGCTCCAGAAAGTGCCATATCACAATCGATGATGATTTTCTCAGCGCTCACCATTGCGATATTCGCTTAGAGGGCCGCTATGTCATCGTTAAAGATATGCACTCAAAAAATGGATGCTATATCAATAATAACAAGATCACAGAGTCTTATTTTTACCTTGGAGATATTTTTAGCATAGGAGACCTGGAGATGACACTTGATCCAGAGCGGATGACTCGCGAGGAACTCGAAAAGACGACCTTCAAGGGCGAGACTCCGTCCCAGTTTTTGGTCTCAGATGTGACTCCGCGTCTTCCTCGAGATGCTGAAATTGGAGGAATATCAAAAGGATTGGATGAAAATCACGCTTCTTCATCCAAAAGTAACGATGATAGGAATATTTTTGAAAAACTGATTAGAAAAATTAAAAATTAATGATCTTAAGGGATCTTAGGCCCTGCCCTTCCAGATTATCTCGTCTGCCCCCAATGAATGATTAACAAATCTTGCGGCCACAAAGAGGTAATCCGACAACCGGTTAATAAATCCAAGAGCAAGTCCAGGCAGGGCCTCCTCAGGCAAAAGGGCAAAATCGGCAAGCTTACGCTCAACTCTTCGGCAAACCGTCCGAGCGAGATGAAGATGAGACGCGGAAAGGGCCCCCCCGGGCAAGACAAAATGCTTGAGCGGATTCAGGTCAGACTCCATATTATCTATTTCCATCTCCAAGTGTTTTAAATCCTGAGAATGAAGCTGTGGAAGCTGGTATTTCTCTCGAAACTCTTTTTCACACGCCAAGTTACTACCTAAAGAGAAAAGCAGCGACTGAACCGACAATAGTGTTTCTTGCATTTGTTGAAATTTTTTATGATCATCAACAGTTTTCAGAGAAGAGACACAGAGTCCTAAAACCGAATTCAGCTCATCAACATCTCCATAGACTTTCAAGCGAAAATTGCTTTTTGAAACTCTTTTTCCCGATACAAGACCAGTTTCCCCTTCATCGCCCGTTTTCGTATAAATTTTTGTCACTACAGATTTCTCCTGAAGCGGCCACCGACTTGATAGAGGGCCTGGGTAATTTGACCAAGACTACAATGCTGAACGGTAGAAAGAAGTTCTTCGAATATATTTCCGTTACCAATAGCAACGTTTTTCAATTGCTCTAATGCCTGATGCGATTGATTTCTATGTTTTTCTTGAAAATCTCTAAGCCTTTTGATCTGCTGATGCTTTTCACTTTGAGATGCTCGAGTCAATTCTAAGTTTTCTAAATTTTGCGATGGTGCAAGAAATGTATTGACTCCAATAATAGGAAGCTCTCCACTATTTTTCTTATCCTCATAAAGCATCGATTCCTCTTGGATTTGTGATCTCTGGTAAACTGTTTCCATGGCCCCCAAAACTCCGCCCCGACTGGAAATTTTTTCAAACTCTTTCCAAACAGCTTCTTCTACTAAGTCGGATAATTCTTCAATGAGATAAGATCCTTGTAGAGGGTTATCAGATTTGGATAGGCCAAACTCCCTGTTCACTATGAGCTGTATTGCCATGGCCCTACGCACGCTCTCTGTTGTAGGAGTGGTGATAGCTTCGTCGTATGCGTTAGTGTGAAGAGAGTTACAATTATCAGAAAGGGCCAAAAACGCTTGCAGCGTCGTGCGAATATCATTGAAGTCAATCTCTTGAGCATGAAGAGACCGACCGGAAGTCTGTATATGATATTTTAGTTTTTGTGCTTTTTCACTAGCGCCGTAACGTTGCTTCATTGCCTGGGCCCAAATTCTGCGGGCAACTCTCCCAAGGACGCTATATTCGGGGTCAAGGCCATTACTAAAAAAGAAGGAGAGATTGTGAGAAAAATCTTCTAAATCTAGGCCACGAGAAAGATAGTATTCGATATAGGTGAGCCCGTTAGACAAGGTAAATGCAAGTTGCGAGATGGGATTGGCCCCGGCCTCGGCAATATGGTAGCCGCTAATAGACACTGTATAGTAGTCCCTAATTTTATGCCGGCAAAAAAACTCTTGAACATCTCCCATCATTTTCAAAGCAAACTCTAAAGAAAAAATGCAAGTATTTTGGGCCTGATCTTCTTTTAAGATATCAGCTTGAACAGTTCCCCGAACCTTTTGCATGATCTCTAAGCGTTTAGAGAAATCATCCAGTTCTGAGGCGGGTAGTTTCTGCTTGATTGCGGCATTCATAAACATAGCAAGAATAATCGGGGCCGGACCATTAATTGTCATAGAGACAGAGGTCGTTGATGCACTAAGATCTATTCCAGAAAATAAATCTTCCATATCAGCAAGCGTTGCAATACTGACCCCACTTTCCCCAATCTTTCCAAAAATATCTAGACGCTCATCTGGGTCTTCACCGTACAAAGTAACCGAATCAAAAGCTGTAGAGAGACGCTTGAACTTCTCGCCTTCTGATAGAAAATGAAATCTTTCGTTTGTTCTTTTTGGACCACCCTCTCCTGCAAACATTCGCTTTGGCTCTTCATCTCTCCTTTTGAAAGGAAAAACTCCAGCAGTAAAAGGATAGTATCCAGGCAAATTTTCTTTTTTGAGAAAAAGATACTTTTGAGCTCTCGAAAAAAACCTCGGGATCGCAACTTTCGAAATTTTTAATCCCGATAGACTTGTGAACTGGGTCTCTAGCGCTATCTTTGAACCTCGAACTTTATATTCATATTTTCCTTCTTTATATTGCTGCTCTAATTCATCAAAGCGTTCAAAGTCTTTCCAAATAAAAGGATCTAAACCTTCGATCTCAGACTTCAAACGGTTGATTTCCCCAGAAAAGTCCGTGTTGAGCAACGCTTGAGATTCCTCAAGGGCCTCCAGAGATTTTAATTTTTGACTCACACTCTCACAAAGAAGTCGGTCTGCTCTTCCTTTGGTTGCAATATCATGCAAGTAATTAAGCCGCGCAGGAGCTATAGGAGCAATCGATTGGTCGGATTCTTTGGCCATTTGGCGCTCTGCTGGTACTGAAAAACCGGCCAGCTTCATGAGGTGCCAAAAAAGTCCATCAACTCCTTTATCATTAAAACGAGATGCAATCGTTGCAAATACAGGCAGCTGTTGGTCTAAAACTGACCGATCAAAGAGTTGATGATTTCGCCGATATTGTTTGCGAATATCTCGCAGGGCATCTTCGGCCCGTGGTCTTTCAAACTTGTTTAAGACGACAACGTCTGCCAGATCAAGCATATCAATTTTTTCTAGCTGCGATTGGGCACCAAATTCGGGAGTCATAACATAGACAGAATGATCGACGAATTCCGTAATCGCACTAGAGGCCTGACCTATTCCCGCAGTTTCAACCAAGATCAGGTCAAATCCGATTGCTTTTAAGAAATTTAACGATTTTGCTAAACAACCTGCTATTTCAGTTCCGGAACCGCGTGTCGCAAGAGAGCGGGCATAGATTGAATCGTGAAAGATATTTCCCAGCCTAATTCGGTCGCCCAGTAGGGCACCCTTCCCCTTTTTTTTGCTCGGATCAATTGATAAGAGGGCCAATTTTTTGTGAGGGGAAAAATTCTGAAGTCTCAAAATGAGTTCATCAATCAGAGATGATTTGCCGGCACCTCCCGTTCCAGTTATTCCTAAAACTTGAGGAGAGCTCTTTTGCGAAGGACTTTTTAGATCGTTGGTATCAAATGGGGGTTCATCATATGTTTCAATCCAAGTTAGAGCTTGGGAAACTTTTCGTTTTGGTATTGCTTTTTGATCACTTAAAAAAAATTGCTTTCGATCCGAAGTCTCGGTGAGATCCCAAAGAGCCTTCTTTATCATATCATCAATGATGCCTTCTAAGCCGAGTTCGGCACCATCAAAAGGTGTATAGATTCGGGTAATTCCCAGGGACTCTAGATGTTTTTTTTCTGCTGCCGTGATTGTTCCTCCGCCTCCCCCAAAAATTCTTATCTGCGAAGCATCGGCCTCCTCTAACAACTGCCTTATAAAACTAAAATATTCTACATGCCCTCCTTGATAAGAACTCAAAGCAATAGCATGAACATCTTCGCTCAACGCCGCATCAACCACTTCTTGGGCCGAGCGATTGTGTCCCAAATGGATCACCTCTACGCCTTTTGCCTGGAGCAGTCGGCGCATCAGATTGATGGAAACATCGTGGCCATCGAAAAGGGAAGCAGCAGTGAGAAACCGTGGTGGCCCAGATTGCTTCATATTGCCATCTTGGGTTTACGGCCCTTGATCGCCATCCTCATCACAAAAAGAATAAGGCCAAGTCCTAGGTAAAGATCGGCAAAATTGAAAGCAGGCAAAGGTCGGGAAGAAAAAGTGAGCTCAATAAAATCGACGACATAACTTTCGGTCACGCGGTCAAAAAGATTACAAGCTCCTCCTGAGATTAGCAGAGCATAGGGTAGGGCCGATTTGAAGCTTCTTTTTTTGGCCCTAAAAAATAAGATAAAAAAAACAATCAGCATCAATGCCGGTCCGAGCAGTAGAACAATCTCCCACAAATCTGGGTTGAGATCGGAAAAAACGCCAAATAGTGCTCCCCGATTTTGAACGTAGGTAAAGTTCAGCCAAGGAGAGAAAACAGGTTCAACTTCTCCAGGATAGAAATGTCCCGCTATGTACCATTTCGTTAACTGATCTAGTCCGATGAGAGTAAAAAAAAATGCAAAACTTTTCATTGATGGTAATCTTTTGCGTTTAATCCATATTTTTCAATTTTTCTTAACAGGGTTTTTTTAGGAATATTAGCATTTAAGGCCGTTTGATTAATTTTCCCCTTGTTCAGCTTTAAGGCCTGGTCAATAAATTCTTTTTCGAATTGATCTTTTGCCCTTTGAAAATCTAACTTCACGTTATTCTCGCTCGATAGGGTAGCAAAGGTAAATTGAAAATCTTCTAATTTTTCTACTCTCTGGTCCCTCTCCAAGACTGACTGTTTGATATCTCCAAGGTGGATTGGACCTTCGGATTGGTTTTCAGCTGATGAATCAGGTCCACTCATCTGAGAGACTTGTTGTGGAAGCGCGGCCAATTCAACTGTGCGGGAAGACTCCATAATAAAGCTGTGCTCAATTACATTCCGTAGCTCTCTTATATTTCCCGGCCAGGAATATTGAGTCAGTTTCTCCATGGCCCTTTCGCTAATATCATCAATGACATCTCCATGGATGCCGTTGAAATAGTTTACATAGTATTGAACAAGCAGAGGGATATCTGATTTTCTATTCCTGAGCGGGGGTAAAAAAACAGGTAAAACATTGAGACGGTAAAAGAGATCTTCCCTAAACTCTTTTTCTGTAATCATTTGTTCAAAATTCTTATTTGAAGCAGCAATGATGCGAACATCCACTGTAATATCTCGATTTGAGCCAAGTGGAGTAAAAGTCTTTTCCTGAAGAACACGCAATAACTTCACTTGCATTGCAGCGGAAATATCTCCGATCTCGTCTAGAAAAAGAGTTCCTTCGTTGGCATATTGAAACCGCCCGATCTTGCGGGTATCTGCGCCAGTGAACGCTCCTTTTTCGTGACCAAATAATTCCGATTCGATCAAATTTTCTGGAATAGCGCCGCAGTTGATAGTGACAAACTTTTCATCTTTTCGAGGCCCATTGTAATGAATTGCTTTTGCAACAAGTTCTTTTCCTGTACCGGATTCGCCGCGAATCAATACCGGCGTGTTTACTTTTGCCAGCTTTCCGATGATATCGAAAACCTTAATCATGGGAGTTGACTTGCCGACAAACTTATCGTCTTGGGCATCATCGCCAAGTGAAAGTTGAGGGGCCGAGAAGGCAGTTGTCTCCACCAAACTCTTGGCCTTTAGAGCACGCTTTATAAGAGAAACCAGATTCTCTGAAGAAATGGGTTTTTCTAAATAATTATACGCACCCTCTTTCACGGCCTTCACGGCATCGCCGACGTTAGAATACGCAGTTAAAATAATAACAATGAGCGATGGGTCATGTTTTTTCATTTCCACGAGCGCAGAAATCCCGTCCATTTCGGGCATATTGACGTCCATAACTACTAATTCATAGTCTTCTCGGTAAACCGCGCTCACTGCTAATCGACCATTTCCCGCCACATCGACGTGAAAATGATGATATTCCAGTGCCTCCTTGACTGACTGTTGTAAAACTTGATCATCGTCGACTACAAGAACTCGGTTCATCACCACTCCTACTTATTGGGTAATCTTATGGTAAAAGTTGCTCCTTCGCCAGGCCTTGAGTTCACCGAAATCGTTCCTTCATGAAGTTCAACGAAATATTTGACCAAGTAGAGCCCTAGACCGGAACCTTTCACTCGATGAGTCTGATCATTTTTAATGCGGTAGAACTTATCAAAAATATGAGTTTGCTCTTTTTCATCCATTCCAGGACCATTGTCTGAAACTTTAATTGTCACCCAGTTTTGGTCATCAGTTGTTTCCAAGAAAACCCTTCCGCCTGGTCCTGTATACTTAATGGCGTTTTCTACTAGATTGGAAATTACCCTCTGCATGAGCCCAGCATCTAATTGTATGGGGAATAGCGGAGTCAGACCGACCTCAATCTGCACTCCTTTAGACTCGGCCTCATACTGTCTTTTTGCAATCACGGCCTCGATAATTTCATTAACGTCTCTACTGGACTTTTGCAGTTCGAGTCGGCTGGACTCTATTTTCGTAAGATCAAGAATCGAATTTATGAAACTGTTGAGCTCTCGAGTCGCTTGGATGATGTTTTGTGCTTGATCGTAAAGACTTTTAGTTCCTCTGACCTTTAAGGCCAAAACTTCAGCGCTCCCAGCTATTTTCGCCACAGGTGTTTTAAGGTCATGGCTCATTAACGAAATAAAATTTTGTTTTAGGCTCTCCACCCTTTTGAGAATTTTTGCCTCTTTTTCAATCGCAAAGCGACCTTGATACTCACGGATCGCTCTGAATGGAACCCATATGTAGTAAACTATTATTAACGAAAATAAGATGAGGGCGACCTTGAGCCAAATTTGAAAAAAGGCCAGTAGTAAAAAAGATACGAGGAGAAGGGTTGCCACAAGGGCAATGGTCAAAAGGACTCCCGTAGAAGGACGAAGCCTGGAGATAAATACCGCTAGGCCCAAACTTAAAATGACAGAGAGAAACGAAGTTACCCAAAAGGGCACGACGAAAATTGTTTGTTCTTGAATTAGCGCCAGAACAATAGACGCGTGAACCCAAAGGGAAGAACGGTTTTGAACACTATCAAAAGGCGTTTTTACGTAGTTATAGGGAAGCGAAAAGTACTCAGGACCAATAATGACAATTTTGTCTTTAAAAAAGTCTGGAGGAATGAAAGTTCCAGTTAAAACTTTATGAAACGGTAGGTGGGACATCCCAAAAGACGGCGCCATAGGATACTGGAAAAAACTAAAGAAAGCATCGTTTCTTTCATCGTAATAGGAGCCTCTGTAGTCCCGTACGTCTAAGGGGGCGTTTCCTTGGGAAAAGCGATATTCATTTGCAATCCAAGTACTCAGAGTTTTTTCGCCAGCAACAGAGAGTAGCGCCCTTCTAACTGCCCCGTCTTCGGCAAATTCACTGCTATCCAAAATTAATGGAGAAATAGAGTGGCCTAAAGACCTGAGATTTTCTGGCGGAAACTTTTCCCCATCGATTCCGATACTGGAGCTAAACCGAAGCTTCGTTCCAAATTTTCCCGAAAAATTAACTATCATTTGATGAAACTTTTGAGCGTCTTTTTTTTCTTGCGAAGTGACTGCCTCTTGAAACTCATTTAAGTACGCAACCACAGCAGGTCTTTGGGGAAGAATTCTTTCGAGTAATTTGCGATGACTAGAATAACTGTAGGGATAGTTCTCACCCAAAAACTGTTCACTTTCATTATCCAAACCAATCAGCACCACGTGATTTTCGGCGTTATTCTTTGCAGAAAACTTAAGAGTCGAGTCGTAGAAGAGTGCTTCAACTGAATTAAAATCATATTGATTGAGAATAATTAAAAAGAAAAACGTGAAAAAAAACGGAAAGATTTTATTGATCTGACCCAAATTCTTCATGTGAAAGGAAGGGGTGAGTAAATTGACGCTCTTTTGGAAAAAAAGAACATATTCAAAAATCCCAAGACCTTTTCCCAAAAGTGGCCTCTTTTTACCCACGAAGATTCATTCAAAGATTGAAAAAGACCTTCTAAAGAGTGGAGTCCTAACCGGGATCCGCTTGAAGACAATAAAAGCGGGCCTGCGAGCACAAAAAGCAGACAAGATAGCAATTTGCGATAAAGGCCCAAGCTTTGTTTTTTTAAATGAAGAGCGAGGCCAACGATTGGTACCGCGAGCAAACTCAAAAATAAAGGCCTTAGAAAACTCTGAAAAGTGGTGATTGGCAAAGCTGATGAAAGGTGAGGAATCGAATAAAGGGTTTTCTCGTCTACTAAGGCCACACAATCTTTCATCAAACCCCTTTGAATAACGATACAAATGGGAAAGGGGCAGTTCAAACAAAAAACCCTACCCGTTCGCCAAAGGTGAATTTTGTCTTTCTCGGACAGCCAAATTAGAATTTTGCGTTCTATTAAAGGAGAAATGGGTCTGGCCAAAAACAGAGAAAGAAAGCTTACTTTTGCAAAAACACACAATAGAGTTAAAAGGACTAAAAGTAGAGCAAGGAAGATAAAGGCCGCGATGGGACCAAAGATAACAACCAGCAATAAAAGAGGAAGGCCTACCAAAAAGAGCGATAGCAGAAGAAAATTGATTGCCCTCAACAGATTCCCTTTCTTATCTTTTGGCAATCATACCTTGTCATTTTTTCGGCCGTCCAACGAAGTTATAGATTTCAGTGCCAAAATGAGCTATAATTGCTATTCATTGGCCAGGGGTAGTCAGATAAGGTGGTAGAAAAAGAATTTCATCCCTTGATTGATATGGCCGGTGATTTTTTTAGTGAAGAGGATTTGCTTCCAGACGGTATTCTCCAAGACCTCTCAGACGATATTCTCATCTGTGAGTGTCATTTGGTGTCTGTAGCAGATTTCAAGCGAATGATTGACGAGGACAACGAAAATCATTGTCCCAGCTTGAAAACTGTCCAAAGCAAAACAGGTGCAGGAACTGGGTGCGGTAAGTGCCTTAGTGAATGGTGTCATCTTTACGAGTTGTTTTCAAAAACCCCATAGAGATTTTGATCGAACTTAATTCAAGGGGTAAAAATATTATGAGCATAGAAGGTCTACTTTTCGGAACAGCAGGTGTTCCCAACAGTACTGCTAAAAAAAACAGCCCCGTCGACGGAGTCAAAAGAGTCTACGAACTGGGCCTAGACTGTATGCAGCTTGAGTTTGCTCATGGAGTTCGCATGAAGGAAGAAGTTTCTTCGGCGCTGAGAAAAGTGAGCTATGAGCTTGGGATTCCTCTGACTAGCCATGGCCCCTACTATATCAATCTCAATGCTAGAGAGCAGGATAAGATTGATTCTTCAGTAGAACGAATTATACAGACCGCCAAAATTTCTGACATGTGTGGTGCTGAAAGCATGACCTTTCACGCGGCCTTTTATATGAAAGATTCTCCTTATGACGTCTTTGAATTAGTTGAAAAAAGTATGAACGTTATTGAAGAGCGCCTTTCAAGATTGGACATTGAAATTGAGCTGCGACCCGAATTAACTGGCAAAACCAGTCAGTTTGGCTCCTTAGATGAGTTAATTAATCTCACTAAATCGGTCGGTTCTTGTAAGCCGTGCCTGGATTTCTCTCATCTTTATGCACGTACCGGCGAATACAATTCGTACGACGAATTTGTGACAGTAATTGATCGAATCCGAAAAGAACTCGGTCAGGATAGTTTAAATGAAATGCATGTTCATATATCTGGAATTAGCAGCAACTCTAAAGGGGATCTCAAACATCTCAATTTAGAAGAATCTAAATTTAACTGGCGCGATTTAATGCGGGCATTTAAAGATAAAAACTGCCAAGGATATATTATTTGCAACAGCCCCAATCTTGAAGAAGATGCAAAAATGCTCAAAGATTATTACACGGCCTTGCAATAGTGACTGAGAGGCCTCGAACTTGAAGGGACGACGGCCTCTATAATCCTTATTATTTTTTCTGCCGAAAAATTTTCTATCGCGAAGAGATAGACGAAAGCTTCTTTTTTAACACAGACAATGGCATCGGATTTTTGCCCAAAGTGGACCCCAAAGATTGGAATCAGGTTATCTTGATCTGATGCACGATTTATCAAAAAGTAGTTTGCCCTTTCCAGTTGAGTGAAAACGCCCCAGTTCATAGGTATGTCCAAACGGCGGCCATCTTTTAATACAAATCGGTAACAAGAAATACGGGGCGTTAGTGTCCCCTTCATAAATTCAATTTTTAGAGTTTCTAATCTTTGCTCGATCGGGGTAAAAACGGCGGAATCTTCTGCTAACGAAAGAGTTTCTTCAACTAACTGCGAGAAAATTTTATTTTGTCCTGCGCCTTCTCTCATCCCCTTCTCCTTTACTACCATCCTTATCGTCAAAGGCCTGCAAAGGGTTAAGAAGGTCATGAAAAGTTTTGACGTGTTCAATATCAGCGATTTTCCAAATATCTCCATCACGAACCAGAGTTGCTGTCTTTCTGGTTTCTGAGAAAAATTGTTTCTTGTTTTTCTTTTTAGAATCAAAAGTACTGTAAGCAAGGGTATAGGTGATAAAACAACTTTGGTTTTCACACTTTTTTGAAAGAATTTTGAAGTCTTCTCGCTCAAACAGATCCATATTCACAAAACTAGAATACTCAAGATCAGTCATGTTCTTAACTTTCTCAGCAAAAGTACCTGAGAGAAATTCTAAAATTTTATTTTTTTCCTTCTCACCGTCAAACCTCATATCGATATAGCGCTTGAAGCTATCTTCTGGACCCAAAGGGCCTTGCTGACATGAGCATACGAAAATTAATAAAAGGAAGAACTGAAAAATAAAACGGAACGATTGACCTTGTTTGCTCTCCATCATCTCACCTCAAATAGCTTGGTCGATAGCCCATGTGATCCATCATTCCATAAAAAGTTTGCCAGGACTTTTTATTTTTGGCAAGGCCACGAGACGCTGCCAGAAACTTTACGCCAAGACCCGTTCCATCACCTAGTACCGAAACGATGACTGCCTCTTCTCGAAACATGCTCTCAGATAATTGGAAAGTAACCTTAACTTTAGGGCCTAAGCGCTTAATTGGCCGATCTACTGGCGATGTGAGAACGAGAAATGCTGAGGACTCGTCCCAGTTTGAAAGTTGTGCTTTAAACTTCACATGCTGAGATTCAATCTCGACATCTGGAGTCCTAAGGATAAGGGGATAGAGAAAGTTGGTCGATACCAATGAATTATGACAGGCCTTCGAAAGCTCTTCTCTAAGCAACAAATGAAGGATGTAGGTCATCGCGATATGGAGAACCATTAGAATCAAATTGATTTTCGTAAAGCTCGATAAAAGTAAATTGATACCCTCAGTAAGGACAAACAGACCTACGAGAGCAAACAAATACTGAGTCAGAGGCCAGAGATTCCATAAGAAAACCAAAGTGACTAGCTGAAGGACCACAAAAATACCGAGATAGCTCAAATTTTTCATGAGCAACCCTGGATTAAAAGCAGATATCTGAGCAATATGGGCAACTTCAACGTGAAGCAGGAAGAAGGAAAGGACCACAAACGCCATACAATCGTAGATGAGATACGAACGTTGAATAACAGACGGTCTTTTCAAAACACTTTCCTAACTGAAAAAAAGAATTAAGCTTTAACTATGTTCCCATCTCTTACTATATCAAAGATATGCATAAGCTGCGATAGCTGCCATTTAGTCTGTCCAGAAAATGCAATTTTGACGAATGGAAAAGATTATCAAATCGATACATGGCAGTGCACTTTATGCCAGATTTGTATCCAAGTATGTCCAGTCGATTGTATCAAGGAGCAGTCTCATGAATCTTCAGATGAACAAATGCCTCCTCGATAGACTCGGAACAACCATGCCAAAAAAGTGTTTTTTCCTTTTCGTAATTTAAATCAGTCCCTGACCCGGCCATGAGAATTGAAAATGCTCCCAGACTACCGGCCGAGAAGCTCTCTGCTAAACAGATACTCTGACTCCCGGCTCCGCCGTAACTTTGCAGTTGAACGTTCATCTTCCCATCATGAAAAGCAGCTTGGTCTCTGAGAAAGTCCAGCATCAAGTTTTCCTTATTCATGAGAGCATCAGAAAGAATGCTAAAATGAGAACGCCAATAACGCTCGGCCGTACCAAAGTCCCAATAAGCTAAGTCTGATTGGTTTGCAAAGAGAACCTTTCGTTTTTTATAATCAGCGACGGTTTTGAAAAAATTTGAAACTTCATCTTTAGGCCTCGTTTCTAAGCTTTCAAGAGCGATAAGGGCCACCCCAGAGTAGGTCTGAATTTGCTTTCTATCAGCAGAAATTTCTTTGTTGGGCAAAATTCCGCGCATTAGCCGATTCGAATCGAGAAGCACTTCATTATAGCCGTCTGCCTTATCGACTACAATTGGAAAAAGGATAACCGGAGCATGGCCTATGTTTTGAAGTTCTTTCTTGATGACCTCGGGACTTAGAAAAAGAAACTGATCACAATTTAAGACTAGAAGTGACCCCTTGTAATTAATATCCGGGTGTCTGCACAGGTTGTGGACGGCCCCTCCAATATCTAAGAGCTCATCTTCACGCAAAATTTCGACATTTAAATCAGGGCGACTGAGTAAAAAGGCCTCAATTGCCTCACCCAAAAAATGAATATTTAAAAAAATTTTTGCATCAGGGGCGAGCTTTTTAGCAAAAGCAATTTGCAGCTCTAGAAGAGTTTTTTCAAAAATTGGCCACAAAACCTTAGGCCGCTCTTTGCCAATGTGGCGCATCCGTTTTCCAAGGCCAGCTGACAAAATCAAAACAGAGTCCACTTTTTGCGAGCTATTTTTCATAAACCATTCCAAAAAGAGAAGTTCCTAAACGTTGACCACGGGGATGAGACATTAAGATCTGACGAATTCGCTCTAGGGCGAGACCAATATGCGGAAGGTAGAAAAGATCTTGCTTAATTTTCACTGCTCTCGCAAAGCTTCCGATGGCCTTATAAAGGCGCTGAACCGCAAGGAGTTGGTAGGTCTCATAAAAAACCTGGGTCGAGTTTTTATAGGCCTCTTTATCTTGGAGGTTTTCCCAATAGTATTTCAAAAGTTCCCCGCGCATACTAGCATCCAGACTTGTATAGCAATCTTCCAAGAGACTACAGAGAATCATAGGCACCGATCCCCCACCGGGTATCTTGAAAATCGATCGTATAGCATTTTTTTTGATGGATCATAAGATTTCGGGAATGGAAGTCTCGGTGGATAGCAACACGTTTGTGATTTTCTAAAGGGGCAAAGAACTCAGCAAAACAATTCCGGAGCTTGTTCATAGATGCTTGAGATTTTTTACCTAGAAAAGATTCAAGGTAGAAATTTTTAGTGACATCTATTTCCGAAAGATAAAACTCCAAATTGAATTCTTCTTTGAAAGAGACGTCCAGTGGTTTGAGATCTTTTTTAGAGCGATGCAAAAGAAGGATCGAAGATATCGCCTGTTGATAAAAAAATGAAATCTGCCGCCGGTCTTGCCAAGTTCCCAGCCAAGAATGAAGGGTTTGCTCGCCTAAGTCTTGCTGTAAGACATAGCCCACCGAAAAATCCTCGTCATAAATTTCGGGGCACAAGATTCCTAATTTTTTAAAAAGCTGTTGTATATTTTGAAACTGACCCTTTCGTTCCTGATTCGGTTTGGCCTCAATCGCACAAACATAGCTTTGCTTCGTCGAAACTAAACGAAAGTATTGCCTAGAGGATGCATCCCCCGCCAGTTTTTTAACTGTAAGAAGCTTACCCAGCGACAAGTTCCGCCTGGCCCCTTGATTAAAAAGCCGACGAACGAGCGGCAATTGAAATTGCTCATTCATATAAGAACGCTTCAAAGGTTCTAATAAATTGATAAAATTTAGGTGATGAATAGTCTTTTTTCTTCATCCGCTTCCCCAGTGCAACCAGAAATAATTTGAAGACCGTCTCTTCTCGAGCGATGGCATTAGTATCTCCTAGTTGCATCATAAAATCCAAGTTATTGCGGTTTTGAATCTGCAACCACGAGAGGTAAAAGTCTGGATCGATGCCACTTCTCCGAAGACTATGAAAGCTCCATTTGTGAATTTTCATTTTCATTTCGAAAGGTAGTCGTAATAACGAAAGAATTTGCTCGGTTTCTAAAAACCCAAAGGGAATGACCATAACCGGGGGATAAAGCAGTTTTTCACTTCGAATGAGCTCATACGTCAAAACAGATGCGAGAAGCCCTTCGTTTTTTATATATTTACTTAAAAGACCTACAGAAAGAAAAATTTTTCGACCCGGTAGTGAAAAATGAAAGGGCCGCAAATCCTTGATGATATGGAACTGGGGCATGGTCTTTTTTGTAAAAAAAAGCTCATTGCTAGACATTATCTTATTCACGAGATTTCTAAGATAGTTTTTATGAAAGGAAGAGAGTTGAATTTCAAGGCCTTGATTTGCGGTCCAAAAAAAATCTTCAAACGCTTCAAGATGGGCCACTAAATCGGCGGATGATGTCTGGACGTAACTAGCTAGTTTCTTTTTTTCTGTGAGTTCGTCTTGAGAGGGTCTTTTCCAAAGACTGCATGAACAAAAGAGTGAAAAAAAAAGGCAGATTTTGAAATCTGCCCGGAATAGTAAAGAGGAGAATCTAAGTCTATCTAAAAATCGACTTGCACAATTAGCGTGTGGCAACCGCAGAATTATCCAAGAGATAGTAGAGCGTAAATCCTGCATAGATTTTATTAGGATCCTTAATCAATGGTCGATTGTTGTCCCAAATTTTTCTCCACTTAGACATCTGTCCATATACTTTTGTGGATATTCGTCCCAGAGTGTCTCCTCTCTTTATCAAGTAAGGCTCACCCTCTGGATTCCAAACAAAATCTGATCCATTACTAGGATAACGAATTTGCATCCCGGCCGTCACGCTAGTTCCGCCGTTCAATAGACCGCTATTTAAATTTGCAAGCTCTTTCCAACGAAGGTAGTCCCCGTAGAGTTTGAAAGCTATCAACATGAGTGTCTCATTTGCTTTAACAGTATAAGTTTTCTCCATTGAGCCAGAAACATTGCTACCGTTATTTGAGATAGGGGCCGCTATAGCAGGCGCTGATTCAAACCCTGTCTCTAATCCCTGGGTTGTGTCTTCTACCATTCCATCACCAAATGCTGAATCAGTGGAAGTATCAGCGAAAGCATCGCCTTCTTCGATTGGAGCGGCGGCCTCATCTAAAAGGTCTCCGCTACCAGCTCCCATTTCTCCATCGACTAGAAACTCATCGTCTCCGCCTAGAATCTCATCTTCAATTAATGCATCTTCATTTTCGTCAAATTCTCCATCTACAACTTCAATACCTGCGGCCTGTTCTTCGCCGTTCTCAGATGCTGACTTGTTAGAACAGCTCACACCTAAAATCATCATTAGTAATAAAACAATCCCTGTTTTCATGCCTGACCTCTCCTCTTTATATCCATTTTAACACGTATGCTAAATACTTCGGATAGAGGCAAAAAATTGTTTAGGAATAAATAATGTTTTTCAAAGAAAGATTACTGAAAGAAAAAATCTCTCTGCTGAAATGAATCGTAGAGCTTATGAACAAGTTGATCGAAATGCTCTTCATTCTCCAAAAAATCAAGTTCATCGGTATCGATCAAGATAGAGGCCCCAAGCTTGTAGTTTTCGAACCAATGATCGTAATAACCATTTAAGCGCTCGAGGTAATCGGCAGAAATGTTTCTTTCAAACTCCCTCCCTCGAAGCTGGATTCTTTCGATCAACTTAGGAACTGAGCGTCTGAGAAAAATCATCAGTCCCGGAGGATTTAAATAACTGGTCATCGAACGGTACAGCTGCAAATAGTTCTCGTAATCTCTCGCTGTGAGTTTTTTATCTTCAAATAGAGCGCGGGCAAAGATGTTGGCGTCTTCGTAAATCGATCTATCTTGAATACTGCTCCCACGGGACTGTTCTATGAATTTATGAGTTTGAAACCTGTGATTTAGGAAAAAAACTTGCAGGGGAAATGACCAACGGTTCATATCTCGATAAAAATCTTCCAAATAAGGATTATCCTGCACCGATTCAAAGTAGGGCCGCCAGTCTAATTTCTCTGCCAATTTTTTTGTCAGACTGGTCTTACCAGAGCCGATGTTACCCGCGACTACTAAAAAAAAAGAATTCGAAGGACGAGAAAGAGTATCGTAAGCGGCCTCAAGCATAATCACAGAACGCTACTGGATTTTTTTATCGTCGTCTAGCAACAATGGAGCTACACTAGTTGAGTGAAGAATTTTGTCCTTTTTAGTCTTTTTTTTTTGACAACTTCGACTGTCTTTGGACAAGGGGTTGTGGAATCTCTGCAACAGAACTTGAGCTCGGAAGATAACCCAGAAATTTTTGAAGAAAACATCAAAATTATCGGAAACTCCAAGAAAATTTTTGTTTTAACCAATAATTCCCAACAACTTACAAAAGGTGACTTTCTCACACTGTCGTTTGGAGGCCTTCCTGTTGCGAGGGCGCTCACGGCCAAAGTTACTGCTGAGAGAATAGGAATTAAAATTCTCAAAATTTATTCCCTAAAGAGGTGGAGTTTTTTAAGACGGAACTCTCAGGTAGGTCTGGTCAGAGGCGATGATAGTTTTTTATTTCGACCAGTGGTGGCCGACAAGCCTGTTGAAGACACGGCCGAAGAGGATGACTTTGAATCAAAAATCCTAGAAGAAGACGATCTCTACGACAATGATCTTTTGGTAGAAGATCTCTCACTCAAAGACGAACAAAAAAGACACATAAAAACGGACAATATGGTCTCTCTTTCCTATGCATCCTTTAATGGAAAGGATTTTAATGGGGACTCTAAAAATTACACTCAGTTTACCGGAAGTTGGGCCTATCAGTTTTTTGACAATTATTATCTTGAAGGTCTTTATGGCCGAGTGATGCTCGATCAGTTTCCTGCACCAGACATAAGCTCTGCCGCCAATAACTTCACGGTCCGATTTAAGTATATTTTCAAGGCCCCTTTTTATAGCTTTATTCTGCCCTATGTAGGTTACCAAGTTGTTTCTGTGGATTCTCCTGAGGCCGGCGTTAATTCCGCCAATGCTGAACAAGAATTGGCGCTAGTCGATGAGGTTGCAAAAAGAAATATCATTTTCGGCGTGACTTTATTGAGACGCTTAGTGCCTGGTTGGTTTCTTCGGGTTGATTTGGGAACAGACCTTTTATCACTTGGGGCCTCTATTGAGTTTTAAAAAATTAGCATTGCTAGGTTTCACCATTTGCCTATTTGCACAAAACTGCGGCGTAAAAGGGCCACCTAGCTATACCGGGCCTTCTAAAAGGTCTATTCTCGAAAAGTATACAGCTCCAGTATCTCTACCTGCCAAAATTGATGAACAGACCCAAGCCAAGCAAACCAAGTAGCACTTCAGAAATTGTCGTTGTCGGACTTGGTAGCAATATCGAGAATAGACAACATTATTTAGAAGCTGGAATGGCAGACCTTGCAAAAAAGTTCGAAGTCACAGCTCACTCGCAAATCTATGAATCTGAAGCAGTTGGACCTATTGAACAGAGAGCTTTTCTTAACCAAGTTGCCCAAATTAAACTTGATAAAACTCGTTGGGATCCCTTTTCATTTTTGGATGAGCTCCACACAATAGAGCGAAAGTTGGGGAGAATCAGAAAGGTTTATCAGGGCCCTAGAACTCTTGACCTCGATCTCCTTTTTTGGGGAGTAAAAGCTTTAGAATCTTCGAAACTTACAATTCCTCATCCTAGATGGCATGAACGTTCTTTTGTCGTTTTGCCCTTGAGGGAAATTCCTTTCTATGAAACGATTCAAGAAGCGTTTCCCGTCATAAATGAGCGAGCTATGTTGGGCGCAGCGAAAGTGTTTGTTCAAACTTAAGAGTTCACTTTTAACAATGGATTTATTTTATGAACTTTGAACTTCAGGCCCATCAAAAAGAGCTCCTAGAAGCTGCACAAAAGTTTACTCTCAAAGAAATTATACCGGTGGCCGCCGAATTAGATGAGAAAGAAGAATTCCCAAAGTCAATTATGCAAAAGGCCTGGGAGCTCGGACTTCTCAATACTTGCATTCCTGAAGAGTTTGGAGGTTTGGGTCTATCGACTCTGGAGTCGGTTTTAATAAGCGAGGCCATAGCTTATGGGTGTATGGGCGTTAACACTTCAATCATGGCCAATGACTTAGCACTCCTACCGATTGCTATTGCAGGGAGTACTGAACAAAAGAAGTGTTACCTGCAGAGCTTCACCGAAAAATTTCAAATCGCTAGTTTTTGTCTCACCGAACCTGGCCATGGCTCTGATGCGGCGGGCATTCAAACTCGGTTTTCCGAAGATGGCCAAGACTGGATATTGAATGGCGAGAAACAATGGATTACCAATGCAGGACATGCCGATCTGTTTGTTGTTTATGGCACCATCGATCCCAAACTGAAGCACAAAGGCATTACTGCAGCGATACTGCCAGGTACAACCCCTGGAATAAAGATTGGAAAAAAAGAATCTAAAATGGGGCATCGGTCGTCTGATACTCGGTCGGTTCAATTTGAAAATGTCAAAATCTCCCGAGAGCAAATTTTGGGAAGTCCTGGTCAGGGTTGGGCCATCGCAATGAAAACACTGGCCCATAGTCGCCCCCTTGTCGCCAGCTCTTCAGTGGGCGGTGGGCAGAGGGCCTTAGACTTGAGTGTAAATTATGCAAAAGAGCGAAATCAATTTGGAAAACCGATAGGCCAACATCAGGCCATACAAATCATTTTAGCAGACATGGCGATGAAGATTGAATCGGCAAGGCTATTAACCTACAAAGCCGCGGTCAAAACGGACTCAGACAAAAACCATGACTCTAATTATTGGGCGTCTTTGGCCAAAGGTTTTGCGGCCGATGCTTGTATGGAAATTGCCACTCAGGCGGTACAAATTTATGGTGGATATGGCTACTCCCGTGAATATCCCGTGGAGAAGATTATGAGAGATGCGAAGTTGATTCAAATCTATGAGGGAACATCTCAAATTCAACGCCTGGTCATTGCCAGAGAGCTGCTTGGCAAAAGCTAAATCTCACCGTTTAATAGAATGATAATATAGAAAGAAACTAAAAGATTAATAAGGTTGGATGCATGAATATTTTTGTACTTGTAAAACAAGTTCCTGATACGGAAACTAAAGTCAAACCAAGGGAAGATGGTCTTTATATAGAGACTCAGTCTATTAAATGGATTGTTAATCCCTATGACGAGTTTGCGATTGAGCAAGCTTTATTAGTAAAGGCCAATCAATCTGATTCAACTGTGACAGCGATACGCGTGGGCAGTGTACAAGATACTGAAGCTCTGCGTACGGCCATGGCCATGGGGGCCGATGACTCTATTTTGGTTGAAGCACCTGACAATCTTGACTCTTATTCTGTGGCAAAGGCATTGATGGGAGGCATCGAAAAATCGGGAAAGACACCAGATTTAATATTATGCGGAAAACAGGCCATTGATGATGATTGTCTCCAAGTTCCTCAACTTTTAGCGGCGATGCTGAAGTTACCTTCAGTAACTGTGGTCGTAGGATTCGAACAAAACGGAGAACAGTTGACTTTGAAAAGAGAAATTGAGGGCGGAGCTTTAGAAGTTTACGAAGTTCAAACCCCAGCAGTCATCGCATGCAATAAGGGTTTAAATACCCCTCGATACGCTTCTCTTCCCGGAATTATGAAAGCAAAAAAGAAACCTCTAACAACCCATTCTTTAGCAGATGTTGGAGTCGAGGAAAGCGAGCGAAAAGTGACTTATAAAGAGTTTACTCTTCCACCTGAAAAACCGGCCGGCAAAAAATTTGATGCAACCGAAGAAGGAAAGCAACAAGAAATCGTCGCCGAGGTTGTGAAGCTATTGCGAGAAGAGGCAAAAGTTATTTAAAGCTTTCTTTTAAATGAATGTCATTAAGGGGACCACATTATGGCCAATATTTTAGTCTTCGCTGAGCAAGCGGGAAGTCATGTCAAACCAGTTGCATTGGAAATTATGGGAAAATTAAAAGGCCATAACGTCGAGGCGCTTGTCATTGGTGATTTGGGCGATGAAGGCAAACAGCAACTCAAACAATATGGTGCTAAAAAAATAACGACTCTTAAGAGTGAAAAGTTAGAAAAGTATTCTCCTGAAGGATATGCTCAGGCGCTAACCCATTACGTAAAAGAAAATTCTTATGATTATGTTTTCTGTGGGGCCACGAGTGCGTGTAAAGACTTTATGCCGCGGGTATCTGCCAATTTAGGAGTAGGTCTTGCTAGTGATGTCACTCATTTCGAAATGAATGGAGATGAGTTCGCGGGAACGAGGCCATTTTTTTCGGGAAAGTGCTTAGCAAAAGTTGGCCTTCAAGGCGATAAGCCTTATCTCGTTTCCTGCCGACCTAATGCCCTCGGATTAACTGACGGTGAACAGCCGGGTGCAGGAGAGGCCAACGAAGCAGAGGCCCAGATTGATTCCATCAGAGCGACAATCAAAGAAATCATCAAAGGAGCTTCTGAAAAACTGGACCTAACAGAGGCGAATATTATTGTTTCGGGTGGACGCTCTTTAAAGTCGGAAGAGAATTTTAAGATCTTAGAAGATCTAGCGGATGTTTTGGGAGCAACTGTTGGCGCATCTAGGGCCGCTGTCGATGCAGGATTGCAACCCCATTCGAAGCAGGTAGGGCAGACGGGAAAAACTGTTTCGCCGACTCTTTATATTGCTTGCGGAATTTCTGGGGCAATCCAGCATCTTGCCGGAATGAGAACATCAAAAGTTATTGTGGCGATTAATACTGATCCTGAGGCACCGATTTTCACTAAGGCAGATTATGGTATCGTAGGCGACCTTTTTGAAATCGTGCCCCTTCTGACTGAAGAATTTAAAAAGATTTTGTCCTAAGCTTGTAGTGAAAGGTCGCGCTTTTTTTCTGTATTGGTTTTACAGAATCTATTCGGCGACTTTTCGCTATCGAGCAGTTTTCCACTCTTCTGCCGATAGAACGCTTATTGAAAGTGACCTTCGTTTCCATGCCCCTGGTCAAAATCTTATCTATGCCTTTTTTCATCAAGACGAGCTTGCCCTTATTCCCTATTTTAGAAATAAGCAGATTGTTGCAATGGTCTCACTATCCGATGATGGAAAACTCATGGCCAATATTTTGCGACGGTTCGGTTACGCGATCGTGAGTGGCTCATCTAACAAAAGACCAGTTGCGGCCTTTTTAGAGGCGCTTAAAAAAGTTAAGCAAGGATCAAAGCTGACTTTTGCTGTTGACGGCCCTCGGGGTCCAATATTTGAAGTGAAAGAAGGGATCATTCGGCTATCCCAAAAATCTGGAAGACCTATCGTTCCTGTAGTGGCGAGGGTGCAAAAATTTTGGCAATTTAATCGTTCGTGGAACAAGGCCATTCTTCCCTGGCCGGGTTCCAAAATTGATGTGCATTTTGGGCAAATCGGTTGCCATTCACTTAAAGAATTACAGCTTCAACTTAACTCAATTAAAGATTAACCCCAGGGCCATATTCGCCACGCGAATTTTGTGAAGTTTCAGAAAAATCGCCTTGAAACTCTTCCTCTTCGTAATAAACTTCGTCCGGTTGCTGAGCAACTCCTCGGGCCGCATTATCGCTAGGACCTGGGGTATCTAAAAAGATATCATCACTATCTTCAGTCTCTAGTTTTATATCACCATTTGCTAAGCGCAAATTCTCATCATCGTATTCTCTTCGCTCATTTTCTCCATCATTAACTTGAAACTTCATTCGCGATCCCGCGTGAGGTCCATCGTTGAGAGTGATAATAAACATATTTTTTTCCGTCTCATACATCACTCCACCATATTTACCGCCGTCATCAGTGGTATACTGAAAAGTATTTCCGGTGAGTTCAGCGTAAGAAATTCGAATCTCTTCCCCCCCGGGCAGCTGAACTTCTAAAGAATCAATCATGCCGTCATAAGCATAAAGTGAACCACTTGCATGAGTTTTAGTTAAAAGTTTTTTATATTTCTTACCGTTGAAAAATTCTAATAAATCCATTTGAAGATCATTTTGAACGATTGATTGAGGTAGTTGCGGATCGACAGTTTTTGGAGGAACAAAGCTGGCCTTCTTTACCTTCCTGGTTTCTGTTTTGGCGATTGTTCGCGTCGCTTCCGCCACTGAAGGAGTAAACTTTTGATTTTTGAGCGGCCGGAACTGATGGGCTATTCTGGCAAACTGAGATGAGAGATTGGCAGTTTCAAGACCCATAAATTCTGTAGATTTGAGATAGAAACTTAGATAAACGCCACTCACTAAAAACGAAGCAGCAATAAAAAAACCAAGACCACCTATGATGGCCTTGAGAAAAGAATTTTTTTGAGAGCTGGTTTTCATGAGCTCTAAAGTTGCAATGGGGATGCCAACTTATTGAGCTACGAGATAGATTTAAACGCTTTAAACGTTAGAAATGCTTAAGTGCGGTGTCTAAATTTTAGACGGCCGTAAACAACATTTTTTATTCAGTACGCGGAATAACCCCCATATAGTCAGAATGACTAGAGCGAAATCGCTTCAGTGCGATAACAACGAGTTCTTCTAAAGATAATTTACTGTTGATTGCCATTTTTTCAAAAGACTCAATGACTGATTTTTCAATCTTAACCTTTAATTCTGCAAGCTCCCCTTGGTTTTGATCTTGGCCTTTCATAAATCTCCTTTAGTGTGGTTTGAAACAGTAATAGCATTCTTTTGTCTAAGCTGGACTAACCGAGGAGCGATCCAGAACCATTCTTTACTCCAATCACCCCACATTTTTTTTATATCATCGCCCCGAACCAATAACAGCAAAATTTGGTATTCATCGCAGCTCAAGTGACATGATTGATCAAAAACTTTTGATGTCAGCGAAAGCTGAATGTTCAATGGAGGTTTGCGGCTACTTGAAAATTCAACGACCTGAAAGTATTGCAAAAGCTCTGACTGTAGCTCTTCTGCAGTTGCATGAATGCTCCAGGCGACCTTTGTCAAAGATTCGGGCTCGTCGACAAAACAAAGCCTTGCTCCATGAAAGTAAGAATAAATAACCTTCTGCAGGGCCCGGATGCCTACTTGATCATCGAAATAAGCATGCCAACATTGACCTCGATGAAAATAGATACCGCCCAAAAGTTGCTTGGAATCCTCTAAGAGGATATTGGTGCGCCCTGTGAATTCTCCCAGGGAGTGCTGATTCAATTTTTCAAGTAGTGCTAACCAATCCATGGTCTCTTTAAGTTTTTAAGGTCTAGGCGAATCCTTAAAAAAGCTTTTTACCCAACCTTTTGACTTCTTCTTAGGGTCTCTTTTTAGGAACCCTTCTTCAAGCTTTTCTGCCACACTTAAATAAGCTTTATAAGTCGTAGAATTTTCATTGGCGCTTTTCGACATAAAGGGAATTCCAATATCAGCACTCTCTCGAAGCTCTTTGTCCAAGGGGATTGCTCCAAGATAGGCAGTATTGGTTTTTTCACACAGTTTTTTCCCAGCTCCTTCGCCAAAAATATGGTGAATTTTTTGACAATCAGGACAGACAAAACCGTTCATATTCTCGACAAGACCCAACACAGGAATTTCCAGTTTCTCGGCCATCGCGATCGCTCTTCCTGCGTCCAAAGAAGCAATCTGCTGAGGAGTGGTCACTGCGACTAGGCCAGTCACATTTAAAGTCTGAGCAAGCGAGAGTTGAACGTCGCCGGTACCAGGCGGAAGATCCACAATAATAGTGTCGAGCTCCCCCCAACTAACATCAAAGAAAAACTGCGAAAGAACCCCTCCCAACATGGGGCCCCTCCAAATAACAGGGTCACTTTCTTTTATGAAAAGACCAAAACTTATAAACGATAGTCCATAGGCATTGATCGGAAGCATCTTTTTATCGTCGGTAGCATAGGGAGAAGCAAAACGCTTCCCGAGCATCATGGGAAGAGAAGGGCCATAGATATCAGCGTCGACTAGCCCAACTTTCTGACCTCTATGTTTCAAGGCGCAAGCTAAATTCACTGAAAAAGTAGATTTTCCAACCCCTCCCTTTCCACTTGCAACGAGGATGACATTCTTGACCCCTGGGATGGAGCGCTTAGGGGCATTTTGAGCATGGCCTACCTTGAGCTGGGCCGATTCTTTTTTGGGAACCTCATCGATTGGTGACGAAGATGAAATAATATTAATTGCGTCTGATTTAAAATGTTTAAGACAAAATTGATAGATTTGCCCTTCTAAGGTTCGTTTTATTTCGAGAGGAAGACCATCTCGAGACCATCGCACCCATACCTGATGAGACTCAACTTTAAAGGATTCGATTCTTTTTTCATGTTCTAGAGTTTCTCCCGTTAAAGGATTGGGAATCTCTCTTATCTCTTTCAGTATCTGATCGATATCTGGCCCCGTCTTTGGCTTCATATTCAATTCTCCTAAGAGCGCCGGTAATACCATACTCTATTGGTAAAGGGAAAAAAAAGACCGCTATTCTCAATCCCTTAGAATCACTACACTAAGATGAAGGACAGCTCTTTTTTTATGAAAAACAATCGAAGAAAGTTTTTTTTTGTTAATCCATCGTTTCAAATTCGTTTTTGCTTTTACATCACGATATTAGTTTTTGTCTCAAGCCTCTTCTATCCTGTTTTTATTTATAATACCTTGGGTGGTCTTTTTGAAAAAATTCCTCAAGAAAAAAGCGCGATTGAAGAGGCCAGGCAGCACTTGCTCGTCTTGTTATCAGTTATCCAGCTTGTCTATATTATTATAATATTTATCTTCACAATTTTTGTCGGCCATAGAATAGCTGGTCCTCTTTTTAAACTGAAAAATTTTCTTATCTCAATTCGGTCTGGTAAGCAGCCAGAAGTCTTGAAGTTTAGGAAAGAGGATTACTTTCAAGACCTCGCCAACGAAGTCAATGTCACTTTCCGGGAACTCTTTTCCAAGCGCTCTCAAAACTTCACGACGCTCTCAGAGGCGATCTTGAAAATAGAGTCTTTAAAGCAAGATTTCGCTGCTACCGAACACCACCGAATTGACAAGATCATCAGGCAGATAGAGATGGTCCAGAGTGAGCAAAGATCCTAATATTGGTCAATATACTCTCTTTTATTAAGGCTTGAGATAAGCTGTGATAAACTCTACAAATGACTAAATGCCTTCTCAATCTCATACCTTTGATCATCTTCTTTTCAAGTTCGAGCCTTTTCGCCTTAGACGTTGAGGCAACTGAAGAATCAAAGTCCAATTTTCCCGAAAATATATTAAACTCCAAAATACTTGCGTTAGGAGGGCAGCAAAGAGAAAGTTCCGAAGCGATCTCTAGACTTCAAAGAGAGTTAAAAAAAGAGAAAGCATCGCTGAGAACGGCAACAAAGGCGTTAAAGCTTTCAAAAAAAGATCCTCATTTCCAGATATTTACCCCGTATCTTCAGACCCTTTATGAACTCCTTGGAATGAAATCCCATGATTCTTTGCTTAAAAGGTGTCGACCTATTTTTTTAGAATCTTTTACAGATGCCTTATTGACCGAACTCAACTCTAAAAATCAGTCCTATTGTCGAAAGAGAATTTTAGATTCACTCAATGAAAAATTATTAAAAAAACAAAAACTTTCTAAAGCTGATAGAGATTTCTTAAAAGAACAATTTTTTTGGCTTGATCAAGACGTTTACGAATCTGAAATGGATAAGATTTTCAAGAACGCTAAAACCGTCTTTTTTAATTATCAAAAAATATCGAACCTAGTGGCAGATTTCTATTTCATTCATCAGCTCCGTCCAAGACCTGAAATTTTAAGATCACTTTTCATCGGACCAAAGCTTCAGGCCTTGGTCAAGAAACATGGAGAGAGCGGAGAGTCTGTCTTAGAATTAAAACAGAAGGCGTATGACCGAGAGATAATAAGCTTTTATAAAATTGCCGAGAAAGAAAATTTTGACGAAAAAAAAATTCTCAAAAGTTTTAATCGGCTTAGTCAGATTTTCTGGGAGGATAATGAAAGTGCCAAGGCGCTCAGAGATCAAAGAAATCTGCGCCGACATCTCACAATCATCAGAAGCCTAGTCCGCCGTGATCTTTATGCGTCTGCAAGGAAAGAACTCTCCAGGCTTTGCCGTGTCGATCAAGCGAGTGACTTTAACCATGAATGTCTTTTTGTAAAGCTCTGGAGTTATATTCGGGATGATGATCAAAAAGGGGCATTAAAAGAGGCCTATAAGCTGGCAAAACTTTATGAAAAACAAAACATAGGCAATAAACTTGTGTTTTGGACTGGTCACACTTTTTTACAAAATGGAAAAACAAAAAAGGCATTGCCATTTTTTGAGACTATCATCGAACAGTCGCCCCTAAGCTATTATGCGATTTTGGCCTCCAAAAAGCTTCAGCTGATAGATAAAACAAAATACTCAACACTAGCAATGTATCAAAAAAATCTTTTAGAGAAAAAACACAAATTTAAGCTCGACGAGAATTTTCTTACTCCTCAAGTGATTAGTTCGCTGATTCGTTTGAAGGCCTGGGCCTATCATGGATTAGAGAATTTTGTAGAATTAGAACTCAAAGGATTGGAAGGAGCGATGCTGATTGCCGTCACTCAGGCGGGACGAGGCCCCGCTTTTGATAAAATGAGAGCAGATCTTAAAATTCTAGCTGCTAGCATATTGGCAGAGTCTAAACACTACCTTTCAAGTTTTAAAATCCTATATGCCGGACTAGGTTCCAATGAATTTCCTGTCAGTGGAGATGTTCTCCATATCCTTTTTCCGACGCCGTTTTTAAATAATATTAGAAGCATTGAGAAAAATATCGACCCACTAATTCTTCTTGCATTGATTCGCCAAGAATCGGCCTTTAATCCCGCGGCCCGTTCGTCTGTTGGGGCAAGAGGGCTTATGCAACTCATGCCCGCCACTGCTAGAATGGTCAGAAAGCGCCGAGTCTCAAAACAGCAATTAAATAATCCCAAACTCAATATAAAACTAGGAAGTACTTATTTTAAATATTTGCTAAAAAGACATGATGACAACGTTGTCATGTCACTGGCCGCTTATAATGCTGGCGAAAGGCGAGTAAAACGGTGGCAAAAGCGATATTTCAATAAAGATTCTATGCTTCATACCGTAGAAGAAATTCCATTTGATGAGACTCAGACCTACGTCAAATTAATCTACCGAAACCTCTTTTTTTACAAAATGATTCAAGAGGAAACAATCGGCATTGATTTAAGCGACCCCGATAAACTCTTTCAACAAGTCGTTTATTCTAAACATTAAACCTGAAGTGCATGACATCTCCGTCTTGCACCACGTATTCTTTGCCTTCAATTCTGAGTTTTCCTGTTTCTTTGATTTTTGCTTCACTTCCTGCACTAAATAAATCACTGCAGTGAAACACTTCGGCCTTAATAAAGCCTTTCTCGAAATCGGTGTGAATAACTCCGGCCGTTTGTGGTGCGCGCATCCCTTTTCGAAATGTCCAGGCCCTTACCTCTTTTTCGCCAACTGTGAAGTAAGTCTGTAAATCTAAGAGTTGATAAGTTTTCTTTATTAAACTTTCCAGTCCAGACATTTCTAGGCCAAGGCCATCTAAGAATTCTTTTTTTTCTTCGCTAGAATCTAGAGCAGAAATTTCAGATTCAATTTCAGCACAAACAATAAGAACCTCATCATTTTCTTTGGCCGCAAACTCTCTGACTTGGTCTACAAATTTGTTGCCTGAGACCACCGCCTCTTCGTCGACGTTACACACGTAAACGACTGGCCTCATCGTCAAAAGATGAAGATCACCAACCAGTTGTTCTTCGTCTTTATCCCAATCTAGACCTCGGGCATTTCCGCCGTCCCCTAAATGCTTCTCCAGTCGCTCTAAAATTGGCACCAACTGCTTGGCCTGTTTTGCGACCTCTTTATTCTGAGATTTTAGGGACTTATCCAAAGTACTTTTCTTTTTTTGAATCGCCTCAAGATCGCTCAGGGCAAGTTCGGTTTGGATGATTTCTCTATCAGATATTGGATCAACTTTTCCATTAACGTGGATAATATCATCATCTTCAAAACATCGGAGTACATGTAAAATGGCCCCTACTTGGCGAATGTGCCCTAGAAACTGATTTCCTAAACCCTCTCCTTTCGAGGCACCGGCGACTAGGCCTGCAATATCGACAAATTCAACGGTGGTCGCAATCGTTTTTTGAGGTTTAGCGATTTCAGATAGCCTATCGAGTCTCTCATCTGGAACAGAGACGATTCCAAAATTAGGATCAATTGTGCAAAACGGATAGTTTGCGGCCTCGGCAGGTGCAGCGGTTAAGGCCTTAAACAAAGTTGACTTACCAACGTTGGGTAGGCCTACAATTCCGCAGTTTAATTTCATGAATCCTCTTTTTGTTCCAGGGTCTGATTAAGGTTTTTGTTATACTTACCAGCGGCCGCCTCTAAGGAGTTTTGCTCGACAAGATATAAAAGACCTTCTTGCGCCCAATCAATCATATCTACGATTAACTGTGAATCCTGAGCTTGAAAATCACTCAAAACCCAGGATGAAACACTCCCAAATAATGGCCGACCTACTCCCAATCTGAGTCTTTTATAGTCTTGACCGCCTAGATGGGATTCAATGGAGCGTAAACCATTATGCCCACCACTGCTGCCTTTTGAGCGAAAAGCAATTCTCCCCAAAACAAAATCAATTTCATCATAAACCACCACAATATTTTCTCGATTTAATTTGTAGAAGTCGCAGCAGGCCCGGACACTCTCACCGCTAAGATTCATGTAGGTCATAGGTCTTAATAAAAAAACCTTATGGCCCTTCCATTGAAACTGAGCAAACTCTCCTTTAAATTTGGAGCTCCAACTCAATTTGAAGTCTTCAGCTAAGGCCTCAAGTACCTTCATTCCAATATTATGTCGGTTCCATTGATATTTTTTGCCGGGATTTCCTAGGCCAACCAGAAGATAAATCATATCAAGTAAAAAGAGAGCTCACAGAGTCGTGGTTAAAAGTTCTTTGAATGGCCCAAGCTAGTATCTCTGCCGTTGATAAAATCTCAACTTTTGGATTTTCTCGGCCTTCAGCGCTAAGCGGAATGGTATCGGTGACAAAGACTTTTTTTAAGGCATCACAGTTACTGATACGCTCAAGCGCCGGTGCACTAAAAATACCATGAGTCGCAAAGGCATGGACGCTCTTGGCGCCTTTTTTTTCCAGCGCCAAGGCCGCCTGTACTAACGTGCCAGCGGTATCAATAATATCATCAATAATAACAGCATCTTTACCGGCCACATCGCCTACTACGTTCATTGCCTTTGCCACGTTTGTACCGGTCCGACGCTTATCTATCATCGCTAAATCTTTCCCAAGTTTTTTAGCATAGTGGCGTACTCTTTCTACACCTCCCGCATCGGGAGACACACATATGATGTTTTTAGTTTGAAGATGTTTCTCTATGCCTCCCAAGATAACCGGCGTGGCATAGATATTATCAAAAGGAATATTAAAGAAACCTTGAATCTGCCCTGCGTGAAGATCCATTGTCATAACCCGGCCCGCGCCAGCGACGGTTATCAAGTCTGCCACCAATTTTGCTGTAATTGGAGTTCTGGGGCCAACTTTCCTATCTTGTCTTGCATATCCATAATGGGGAAGAACCGCAGTAATTGATTCTGCCGAGGCCCGCTTCAAAGCATCAATCATGATAAGAAGTTCCATCAAGGTGTCATTTATAGGATGACACAGCGACTGTATAAGAAAGACATCGGCACCTCGAACATTCTGACCAATCTCACAATGAATTTCACCGTTAGCGAATTTTTTAAGATTAGGATCCACCAGCGCAATATCGAGTTTTGAAGAAATAGCCGAACCGAGCTCGGGAACTGAGCTCCCGCTAACCAAAACAATACGTCTCAAGCTAAGACATCCCTGAAGAGGTTAAAGTGGTTGGGGTGGCAGGGTTCGAACCTGCGCATGGCAGAATCAAAATCTGCTGACTTACCACTTGTCGACACCCCATCAGACAGCGAAAACTATACTGAGGGGTCAAAGAATTTGCAAGTCATGTTAGCGAGTTAAAAAAAGACCCTGCACGAGAGTACCGAAACATTTTTACCTCGCTCTAGCAAAAAATTCTGGAAGATTTGAAATGGGCCACTAGAACCAGCGGCCTTTACAGGAGGCACCTCGGATCCCCGTAGACCCTCTTGCCCAAGCCAAATTGCATAAAGTAATTTGCCGTCCATTCCAATGAACCATGAATCCATTCCCTTGTTTGAGGTCCCGGTTTTACCGAAAAATTTTAGTTCCTTAAAATAGGGATGAAGAGATCGGGACAAAGTGGTTTGATTGGGATCAGAGAGCTGATAAAGGACCGATTCTTTCCATTCAAGCCAACCACTTTTCACCTGTTGGCATTGTTCGCGGGTTAGCTTTTGAAAAACTCTCATTACCGCCTGCGGAGTAAGCTCAATGGCCCCCAGAAGCTGAGAAGGAAATTCCTTGAGAGGCTTTTTCAATTCTGGCAAAAAAGGCGCTAATTCTTGTTGCATTTTTTCCCAGCCGAGTTGATTGGCCAACCTAATAAGCGGCCTGTTGCGTGATTTTTGGAGGGCATTCAGTACTGAAATGGTATCTGGAAGCTCAAGCTGAGAACTTTCGCGAGGAGACCATGGGCCTGAGCGAAGATCGAGCTGGATAGGACGAGTCGAAACGGGTCTAGACCAATCTATCCCTTGTTCAAAAAAAATTTTGTAACTGAGGGGCTTTAAAATACTTCCGACTTGATGCTTTTCTTTCTCAAAAGCTTGCGTCAAATTTCGTTCCACCTTCGAATAAAACTGAAATTGCTCTTCACATGGGAATTCACAATTCATCGGTTGAATTCCCGCTTTTACGGCCAAATCCAGCTTTTCTGGTAGCTTGTCTGGCATCTTTTCCTTTTCCCAGGCCAGCAAAGTGCGCTTTTTGATAAAGTCTTTCTGAAAATTGGACAGGTGTGAGAAAACAAATATTTCAAAGGGATCAAGAACAGAGTTATTTCGTCTGAAGGCCTCTAACAGCGCTTGGTCGAATTTTGATTCTGCTCGCTCGCGCAGTGAATCTTGCCAGGACTTCCATTGTTTCTCCGACCATACAGAGGAGCCTTCGGCCGCATACAACTCCAGTTGGGTCAGCTTTTTAAATATAGACTCAGTCCTTTTTTGAAGCCGCTCTAAGTTGCGAAGCGGAGAAAAATACGTTGGTCCTTTGAGCATTGAAACCAGTATGGCCGCTTCAAATTCAGACAACTCACCTGCACGTTTATGGAAGTAGAACAAAGCGGCGGCATAGAAGCCTCTTACTTGAACACCACCTAAACTTCCCCAGTAGACCTCGTTCAGATAAGTACTCAAGATTTCTTCTTTGGAATACTCGGATTCAATAATAAGCGAATAAAAGAGTTCTTTAAATTTTCTACTGAGCGCCTTTTCCCCAGAAAAATAAATATTTTTAACCAACTGCTGCGTGAGCGTACTGCCCCCCTGAACAAAACTCATAGCTTTAATATCAGCTACGATAGCTCTGCCAATTGAACGGAGATCCACTCCTGAGTGTTCAAGAAAGCGTTGGTCTTCTACACCAATTAGGCCGCGCCAAAGTGCGGGAGGGATTTCTGTGAACGGCACTCTGACTTGAAAGCAATAGGGGCTATCACAGTGATTGGGTAATATATCTTTTAGGCTGAAGGGTTCGAGCACCTGGCCTAGCGCTGAATGAGTTTTCCAGCCAGTTTTTGCCAGGCCAGATTGAAAAAATTTTTTTCCTAACTTTTCTTCATAGGTCGCTGAGAAGGGATAAAAGTGCTGCAGCTTTTTTACGCTCACAAAGGCACCTAAATCAAAATCATGGGCAAACGGAGAATATTTGAGCTGACCACTCTTTTGAGCAGGGCGAAAAGTTTTTCGGATTGATTGGAACACATAGAGGGTGTAAAGGCCTCCAGAAACCGCCGCAATCAAAACTCCGCTCAGAAAGACCCACAAGAGAGAACGAAAAGAAAAAAAAGATTTCACAGACCCTCTATTGTCAGCATTGCTCGTATTTCCTATATTTGCCTAGCGTAGATTAGAACACTGTTAAGCAATCCAAAAGTTGTTTTTGGACATTCGTAAAAAGGCCTTCCGATGAATAATTTTTCCCAATTGACATTGCTTTTTTCTGTCATTTTTTTGTCCATGGTCCCGTCACTGAGGGCCCTTCCTATTGATTGGAAAGGTGTCTTTGGAGTCGACACGATGAGAATCGATGATTATAGAGGAGTCGATTCTCCGGCTGGAGTGACCGCAGGGCCCGGAAGTCAATTAGTTGATTCCCAAAGCGAAGCATCAACCGCTCACATACAGAGCTACATTTTCCGATTATCACCCTCAATACTCGTAAACGACGCAGTCACTTTTAAAGGCGAGATCTCTTCAGGCTATGCACGCGGAGGATTTCTTGGTCAAAACTCTACCCAAACCCAAGGGCCAAACTCTGGCTACGCTCCGGCCGGCCTCTATGCCCTCACAACCTCTGCGGGAAATGATGGCCTGATTTTGAATCAGGCTTATATGGAAATTTACAGCGACGTTGGAGTTTATAAAGTCGGAAGGTTTCCACTAAATTGGGGTCTCGGTGCTGTATGGGATTCAGGCGATGAAGTCTGGGACCGTTTTTTCTCCCTCTATGATGGCGTTCAATTGGATTTAAATTTTGGAAAGTTTGTGGTTCGGCCTCTTTGGGCAAAGCTCTCTTCCAACGATGAGATTGGTGAAAATGAGCTCACTCGTGCCACTGAAGTTAAAGAGCTGGGTATTTCTGCGGAGTATAAAAATATTGATGATGGATTATCTCTTGGTGTGTTTTATGCCAAAAGAAATTCCTCTTCAGATAATCAATTGCTTAAGGCCACAAACTCCAACACCGGAGTAACGCCGGTGGCAGTTGGTTCAAGCAATGCCCGCTTGATTGATGTTTACGCAAAAAAAACTTGGGGAAAGTTTCAGTTTGAATTTGAGGCCCCCTTCTTTTCTGGAGAATTTCAAAATCCCTACGGTTCTGGATCAGGAGATCTTACTGATTTTCAAAGCTACGCTTACCTGGCCGAAATTTCTTATGACTTGGGAACAAAATGGAAGGTTGGAGTCGATACCGGTTTTGTATCTGGAGATGATGGGCAAAATAGCGAATATGGCGCGCTTTATCTACATCCCAATTATAACATTGGGTTGATTATGTTCCGCTATAATTGGAATGCTGTTTCGAGTGTTGGCCAAGACAGCATCTTTGATGCCTCTATTACGAATTCAGTTTATGCGAAGGTTTATGGAGAGTATGAATCGGAAGCTTGGACTTGGAATCTTGGGTTTATTTGGGCAAAGGCCAATGAGACAGCACAAGGAGGCGGTGAGCTGGCCTATCAACATGAGAAAGGTGTCCAGTATACATCTCAATTTGCTCAAGAAGATGACCTAGGATTTGAAATCGATGCGGCCGTCACTTATAAGTGGAACCCTAATTTGAAAGTCACAGGAGAGCTAGGAATGCATTTTCTTGGTGGCTATTATGAATATAATAATTCAGCGAGTTCCTTGGAAACTACCAATCCATTGTTGGCCGGACTTAGGGTTGCCGTTGAATTTTGAAATGCTGGGAGGTTTTATGGAAAACGCATTCCTCCCCAACCTTGTTGTCCCCAGCCTTGTTGTCCCCAGCCCTGTTGTCCCCAGCCTTGTTGTCCCCAACCTTGTTGACCCCAGCCTTGGCCAAATTGATTTCCGAAGCCAAATTGATTTCCGAAGTAGCTTGAATAGGGATCATACATATTAAAAGAAGTCGGCATGGAAAACCCGCTACCCCAATTTTGATTTTGCTGGAAATAGAGGGCCTGAGGATCAACGAATGGATTTTGATAACGTTGAAATGAGAGCTGCTGAGCAATGAGTGAACTGGTCGAACTAAAATAGGGATTCACTCTCTCTTGAGCAGCATCGTGATTCCTCATTGCTTGCAAACCTTCTTTTTCTCTTGCGGCAATCGTAGCTGTATTTTCCCAATTTTTCGCTGAACAAGTGGAAGACTGTATGGCCCGCTCGACTTCTTGAACTCCTTGATTGAGTCGTTGAAGTTGTCTGTCGATATCGGCAAGGTCGTAGCTAATATCACCGGCCTTTCTTCGTCTTCTGTCGTTTTCACTTCGAAGACCGTAAAGATGATCGGCGCCTAGTTTTTGTTGATACATTTGTGCGACCCCTCCAGAACGGGGATCCCCCATGATAGCTCGACCTTTCATTTGTTCAAATTGGTAATCTGGCGAGTTCATTTCCCGCTGACCAACGGGTGGTACCCATCGTTTTTGCAGCTGATAGCGAGTTTCATCCAGACCGTAATATTCCTTAATCATAGCAGTGGCAGGATTGCGTGACCCTTTGCAGTTAAGGGCCAAATAAACGGCCCTCTTTTTACGGATTTCAAATTGGTCTTCTACTAACTGATTTTCTAAAAAATCCTCAGCATCTTCGGAGGAAAAATCATCTCCTACATCGGCAAACGCTTTTAGCGTTGATTGCAAAACCTCTAGAGAATTGGCCAACTCTTCATGCCCTAGTGCTGATGCCTCTAGGGGAATATTTTCATCATTTAAACCCAGAGCTTCTAAGCGAGAAATTAGATAAGACGTAATCGCCTGAACTTCTCCTGAATCATTATCTTCTTCGGCATCGGTGAGCTCTGATACTTTTTCTTCGACGATTTTCTCCAAGTAATCATCGACGGCCTTTTTCGCGGCCTCGGGGTCATCAATATCGGGGTCATCTTTTTTCAATTCTAAGATGACGTCTCGAACTTCGTTAAAACTCAACTCTTCTAGCTTAGGGATATAAAGTTCTGTAAAATCGTTGGCCGGCCCAAGCGTGGCCTGAATCGTTTCGTAGAGATCTTCTAAGCTTGTTATATCTTGGCAAGCTTCCCATTCATCGTCGAAGGCCGAGACTCTTGAACGTTTTGCAGTGTTATCAGATGGAACTTCTGTGTCGCCGTTGTAAAAATCATAAAAGTGAAAACACTGCTTTCTTCCATCCGTATGAGTGCTTAAGTAATTCATTCCGGATTGAGATACATATTGGCCACCAGCTCCATCGGCATTCGAGAGATACACAATTCGGTAATCTTTAGAGGCCGAAAGCGCAGAACTCGGAGAAAAAGAGAGGCCTTTAGTCGCGGCATCAATCCTCTCGACGCCGTCCAAAGACTTGCGATCGACAAGTTGCTTTATGCATTTGTGGTAGGCCGAGGGAAGTAAACGATCGTCGTTAGTTCGGTCGTCTTTATCGACAAAATAATAATATGGCCTAGTCGCGCGGTTACCTCGGCCACTTTTTTGAACAGTGATAATCACACAATCTTTTTGACTAGCGACACCGACATTGGAAAGGTCATTTTCTTTTGCTTGCTTCTTTTGAGAGTCACTTAATTCATCAAAGGGAATGCATTTGTTTAGGTTCAATTTTACGCCGGCATAATCAGTATCGTCTTGTTTAAAGGTTTGAATCGCCGGCGAAATTAATCCCTCAAAGCAAGTATTAATGTAGTGAGCAGAATCAGGCTCAACCTTTTGGTCTGCTGTAAATTTTTTTCCTCTCACACTGAAGTTTCTTTTTTGCCCGCTTACGACCGCATCAACTTCAGGAGAAAGATAGCCACCGCCGGCAAAAATCATGGCCACAGCATCTGGAGGTAGAGAATAAATCGTGTTTTTTGCACTGGATTGATCCGGGCAGCTCGTTTCGTCCTGGCTGGTTTGAACTGTTGTCGGCGCAGGAGCTGGGCGAAAAGAGGGATTAGTATCTTCTAACTGGGGAGAGACTTCAGCCTTAAGAGAGTCCATAAGACTAGGAGACACTGCCTGCGCTCCCACATAGTTTGCATACATGAAGAATAAAAAAAGTAATCTATACATCAATCAACCCTCTCTACGTGCTTAACGTCTTAAACGCGGTTAAGCATGAGGGTCAAAAAAATCAGAAAATAAAACTGGGGATGGCCACGTGAGAAGCTCGGCTGTTTTTGGCCAGGGCCTGCCGGTATTTGGTTAAGCGCTTGGATTCACTCTGGGGTGACTCATTAAAGTAATCCATTGAAATCATAGAGATTTTAAAAAATTGGCCCTTGAGATCTTTAAAATACATGACTTGAGGGAACTGATAAGCCCCATCAAAAGCGCGAAAATTTTGACAGTAAAGCTCAAGTTTTCCAGCACGAGAAGTCAGCTCAATACTGACTAGTTTTCGGTCATCGTTTGTATGAAAAGATTGAAAGCGTGGTTTTTGAATCATCCAAAAAAAGTCGCTACCTTTGCGGAGTAATTTGACGCTAGGGTCTTGGTTAAAAAAATTGGCGGTTAATAGTTTTTGAACTTCTTGCCGTTTTTGATACTGCGGTGGTTTGAGAGGTGAAGGCAATGATTCTTTCAGCGCAGGATTGTATTTAATTTTCTGGTAATATTTTTGAATGTTCACTAGCAGGGCCAGTTTTTCTTTGTTCACTAGTTGAGAATTCGGGGGTAAATCTATGCCCTGTTTTCGCAAAAAATCGAGCATCATTTTTCCGTCATTCAGAAGAAGACTGTTGAGAACAGAATAGATCAGCCCTTTTTCAATATCTTCGACCCCACCCCGTAGGATAAGATTTCCAAAGGATGGAAGCGTCTTCAAGAGAATGAGTGATGAGCTAGCAAAAGATTTTGATCTGTAAATTAACTGAGTCAGTTTGGTTGCTCGACCCTTATTAAAAGAATAAACCAATTTCAAATAAAGCTTAGGATTTCGGGCGCTTTTATCCAACTCGATTTCTTCTGCCCCGTAGACTGCCTGCAGACCTTGTCCAACAACTCCGGAAACTTTTTCAATCTCGAAGTTTGCAACCACCGCGTTTTGAGAAATTTCTGGATTTGAGGCATTTCTGAATAAAGACTCTGGACTCGGGAAATAGCCAAACGCTTTTTGACCGCCAAGAGACCCAAACAATAAAATCATTCCACAAAAAATTTTCTTCATCTACAGCTCTCAAGGTTTGAGTTTTTCGGTCATCAAGGCCCTGGCCACCTCTCCAAACTTATCATCTTTTAATGCAAAATCGAGAGTTGCTTCAAAATACCCCTTTTGACTTCCCGTATCATAGCGTTTCCCTTCAAACTCTAGCGCCATGACCTTAGACCTTCCGGCAAGTTCTTGGATAGCATCTGTGAGCTGATACTCTCCACCGGCCCCTCTGGGGATCGACTCAAGACATTCGAAAATTTCAGCAGAAAAAACATATCGCCCGGGAACGGCCTTGGTGCTGGGGGCCTTTTCTGGGTAAGGCTTTTCTACCATCGCAGAGACTCGCCATAAATTTTTTTTGATCTCTTCGCCTTGAATCATTCCATATTGAGAACACTCCTGAAGAGGAACATCGAGAATACCCAGGACGGCAGAACACTCTTGCGCCTGGTATTGATCGATGAGCTGGCCTGTCACTGGATTCTCAGAAACCATCATGTCGTCGCCCAACAACACGGCAAATGAAGAATCTCCTATGATAGACTTGGCCTGTAAAACGGCATGGCCCAATCCCAATTGTTCTTTTTGTCTAATTGTCGAAATTTCTGCCATCTTTGAAATTTTTTGAACCATTTCGAGAAGCTCTTCCTTGCCTTCTTTTTGACTGAGGAAAAGCTCTAATGCCGAATCGACATCGAAATAATTTTCGATCGCTTCTTTGCCAGAGGATGTGACAAAAACAATCTGCTCAATTCCCGAAGAGATAGCCTCTTCTACAATATAGTGAATCATAGGAACTTTTAAAATGGGGATGATTTCTTTAGGAATCGCTTTTGTGGCCGGAAGAAACCGAGTCCCTCTTCCTGCCACTGGTATAATCGCTTTTTTTACGTTCTTGCTCATAGGAGCTCCTTGTGCTTTTGCTCGATTGCGTTTCTAATGCCAATCATGACGAAATTCTTTCTTATTTTAGTGACCATATTGCCGTTTTTAGACACCCATTGCCTAGCATCTCGCTATAAACAAATCCGAGACTTTCGAACTCCAAGACTCATGGCCCTAGGGGGAGCTGGTAGAGGAGCAATATTGTTAGATGAGTCATTAATTCTGAACCCTGCCTCTGTAAGTTTTTACAAAGGCGGCGCAATTTTTTATCAAAAAGGAGACATAGATTTACAGGAGCCTCAAGGAACCCTTCGCAACTCTTTGCAGGATTCTTTTTTAGAAAATGCCGGGAACCAAGCGGCCATTGTGAGTGATGCAAGCGGGGCACGATTGAAAGGTTCACTCGGATTTAAAGAGCAATATGAATTTCAAGCAAAGCGAAAAACATTCTCCAGTGCTGCGGCAGCTGCTGTTTCTGAAAAATCATCTATCGGTTTTTTAGTAAGCTATATCGAAGAAAAAACGCATCGAACGACAACCATGCCTCAAGAAAAAGATTACTGGCAGGGATCATTAGGGCCACTCACATATTGAGCGAAAAATGGACGTTAGGCGCGGTATTGTCTGACCCACTTGAATCCAATGAATCAGAAACCCACGTGGCGATCGGCACCCAGTACGTCGCTTTTGATATCGTAAGTTTCTTGGTCGATATCGGAGGAAATTACACCGATAATATTTCAGACTCGCTATTTTATTCGATGGGCCTTCAATTAAAGTTTTTCGAGAGCTTTTATTTACGAGGCGGATATTTTGCGGACAAGCGGACTAATATTCGGGGCAACGGAGTCGGTCTTGCCTTTGCGGGCCCCAAACTCGCACTCGAAATAGCTTTATCCCATTCCCGAGAACTTTCTGACTATCAAAGCGTTCCTCATAGCTTGCTCTATCCTGGAGAGACTCTCAAAGAAGTCGCTTTTTCCAGTTCGATCAAGTTTTAGCTCATTTTCACCGTAAAACCTCTATGGGGATTCGGGCACAAAGTGAAAAAGCGAAGCAGCGTTACGCTAAAGAACTTGAAAGGCGCTACCGAGGTCGGACTCAACAGCTCAAACATGGCAAAAAAGCTTTTAATGCAAAAGATTATAGTACAGCGGTTCGATGCTATAATAGTTATCTCACGACGATGGCCGAAGTTCATCGCTGTGAGATGTTTTCTCTCTCTCCAGAATCCTTTGATAACAAAAGAGATATTACCGAGTTGCTCATAATTTCCCAGATCTATTGGGAGCTAGCTAAGTGCTATGACAGCAGCGAGCGAACGATAGAATTAGTGCATTCCTGTTTAAAGCAATTTGTCCTATTTACCGTCGATATGCCCTTTCAAGTGCTTAATGCTGAACACATGCGCAAATATATTCGCCGACGAAAGCTTCGCAATGAAGACGTGTTTGAAGATGCTTATCGCAGCATCTTCACCCAAGCAAAGTCCTGTTTTATTGCAACGGAACTTTTCGGAGCTCACGATCAGGTGACGGAAAAAATACGAGCTTTACGACCGTTTATCCTGGATTTTCCGGGCGGCGGCCGTGCAGTTGAATTGTATTATAGTAAATCCCCATGGCTCATAGCTCAAATGAAACTATGGCCGCCTCCTGTCGCAAACACCGCTCGGATCTTTTTGCGGTTTTTTCTCCGCCTCCTTGCTATGATGACCTGATGAAGCTTTTAGACAAGCTGATACTAAAAGAATGGCTGAGTGCTTTTTTTTTATCTTTTGGTGTTTTATTTTTTGTAATTTTTTTAGCAGATTTTGTTGCTGAGTATTTGCGTTCAAAAACAATTTTTTATATTTTACAAAACTTTGTGATAAAGCTTCCCGAATTTCTGGCAAAGTTGCTGCCATCCTGCTGTCTTCTTGCTGGCCTCTTTAGTTTTTCTAAGCTCAAGGACCGGAATGAACTGGTGGCCATTTTCGCAGGCGGTATGTTGCCGGTAAAAATTTTCAAAATAGTAAGCACAGTGGCACTCATCATCGCAGGTCTGCAGATTATTAACTTAGGCTATTTCGCCCCCTGGGGTAAAAAAAAGCAACAGGCGAGATTAGAAAATGCCGCTGGCATGACTAAGGTAAGTTTTTCTGGAGAAAGGATTTGGTATAAAGGAAAAGGCTACTTTGTTTCTTTTGTTGGTCAGGATATGGGCCAAAATACAATCATGGGCCCTCAAGTTTTTTATTTTTCTCCAGACAATCTTTTGGAAACATTTTGGTCGGCAAGTTCAGCAAAATATGAACCCGAAAGTCAGAAATGGGTTCTAGAAAAAGCGAGAACTCATCATCAGCTCGATCAAAAGGTTCCGTCGCTTGCTCAAACCAAACAGAAGGCCTTCATTACACTGCAAGAAAACCCTAAGGATCTACAAAAGATTGAGATTGGAATCTCCCAGCTTTTCCTGCCAGAACTTTTTTATTTTTTGAATCGGCAAAAAAAAGTGGGCATTGAAATTACAACCCATTGGATGGCCTTTTGGAATATCTTTGCACTTGCCTGGCTGTGCCCGTTATTTGCTTTTATTCCATTGTTTCAAATCTTTTCACCCAATAGACGGCAAAGCAGCTTTGGGAAAAACATATCCTTTACGCTAGTTTTTAGCTTGGTTTTCTGGTTAGCTCATGAATCCATTGCGGCCAAGGCCAGCGCAGGGGTCCTCTCACCTTTTTTTGGGACCCACCTCTCAGCTTTTATTTTATCCGCCCTGCTTATTGTGCTATGGATGAGGCATGCACGATCTTAGCTCAGATGCGATTCTACTTAACTGGGAAGCGGGGCAGCGCCAAAATATTGTTTGGTGGCCAGATCCCGTGTTGAGTAGGGCGGCCAAGCCTATAGAAAATTTCAATAAAGAATTAAGCGATCTCGCAATCGATATGCTGAAAACAATGTATCTCGCCCCCGGCATTGGACTGGCAGCACCCCAGATTAATTTCTCTTTATCACTATTAGTTCTAGATGTAGATTTTGAGCGAGAAGAATCCCAAGAGTCTATGCAAGGGCCTGAACATTTGCTCAAAAATTTGAACCCTCGCGCTTTCGTGAATCCAGAAATTTTAGAAACCCATGGAAGCTCAACTTATCAAGAAGGCTGCCTAAGCCTGCCCGGTATTTTTGAAGACATCACCCGTCCTGCACAAGCGCTTATTCGCTATCAAGACTTGCAGGGTAAGTTTCACGAAGAAGAGGTAAAGGATTTATTATGTACTTGTTTACTTCATGAGATTGATCACCTTGAGGGAAAAATGTTTTTGGATTACCTGGGGCCCGTGAAACGCTCGATTTATCGAAAAAAAATGCTCAAAGAAAAGAAAAAAAGAATGTAATGCCTCAGTCCCCATTCGATATTATTTTTATGGGAACTCCAGAGATAGCTCTGCCGTCTCTCGAATTTCTCCACCAATCCTCTTACTGTGCTCTTAGGAATGTGGTGTCTATGCCTGATCGCCCCAAAGGAAGGGGGAAAAAAATCCAATCCCCACCCGTCGCAGAATTTGCCCAAAAACACAATTTACCACTCTTTCAAACGGAAAATATTAATCTAGAAAAAAAATGGCTGGCCCAGTTTTCGCAGTCTCCACCGGATCTCATCATTGTTTTTGCTTTTGCTCAATTTTTATCAAAAGAAATTCTCAGTCTATCTAAGTATGGGGCCTATAACTTACACACTTCCCTTCTTCCCAAATACCGCGGCGCCTCTCCTATTCATCAATCATTGCTCAATGGAGACTCGGTAACAGGGATAAGTTTGCAAAAAATGGTCTCTAAAATGGATGCTGGCCCGCTTTTTTCCAGTCGTACTCTTCCGGTCCTGGAGGATGATAACTACTCATCACTTTATACAAAGTTAGGACGGGCGGCACCGTTGCTGCTTCAGGATTTTTTGCTTGCCCTCAGCAAGGGACCCGCCGTGCTGACTCCCCAAGACGAATCCCAAGTGAGCTATGCCCCCATAATAAAAAAAGAAGATAGTCTTCTCAATTTTTTTGAACTGCCGAGCTATGAAGTTCTTAACCGAATCCGAGCTTACTCCTCGTGGCCAATAGCGACTTTCCGTTGGAAAGAAGAAATCCTTAAAACTTGTCTAGCACGTTTATCTTGCCGCAAGCTTTCTCCTGGGGAAATCAAAGACTGCGATGGAGAACTTCATGTCGGCTGCGCTGACGAAAAATCTGTTCGGCTGTTATCAGTCCAGCGCCCCAATAGAAAAATGATGAAAGACACCGAATTACTCAAAGGAAAATCAGGATGATCATTGCCCCGTCCCTGCTGGCCGCGCCGTTATTTGAAGTCCCAGAAATATTAGAAAGACTAGAATCCAGAAAAAACATCTGGGCCCATCTTGATTTAATGGATGGACATTTCGTTCCCAACTTCACTTACGGTGCACCATTTTGGAACTCAGTTCGTAAAAAAACTAATCTTTTTCTTGATGCCCACTTTATGGTCGATAGGCCGGCCAAGTTTCTTCAATTGAAAGGGGCCAATACTCTTGATTCCGTTACTGTGCACTGGGAATGCATATCTTCCAGTTGGGAAAATTTTTTAAAAAACTTTTCTTCAAATTTTTCTAAAATTGGCGTGGCCATTAAACCAAAAACAAGAATAGACGAACTACCCGATGCAATTCTAGAAAAAATCTCTCTTTTACTCATTATGTCTGTAGAGCCCGGGTTTTCAGGACAGGGTTTCATTTCTGGTTCTGAAAAGAAGGTTGCAGAGGCCTATTCCAGAAGAAAACGTTTAGGTCTAGACTTTTTAATCCAAGTCGACGGAGGTATTAATCTGGAAACTGCGATTTTAATGAAAGAAGCCGGATCCGATATTTTCGTTGTGGGAAGTTATTTGTTCGGTGCCGATGGATCTTTTATTTCCCAACTCGAGAAGCTAGAGCACGCTCTTTCTTGAAATATTTCATTAAAATCTTTTGATAGTTGGGCGACATAAAATTATGGGATTGCTTGCGCAAATCTATCACTTTACCACGATAAAATGTGAGTGATAGAGGAAGACGCTCCATTTCGAAGCGCTCCATAATAGACTGATCAATATCCATCACCTGCGGGTAATTAAGGCCGTACTTTTTTTGAACTTCTTTAATTTTCTTTTCTGCATTCTCAAAATCGCTATTAATCCCAACCACCAAAAGCTGATTTTTAAATCTATTTTGCAAATTAATAAGTGAGGGTAATTCTTTCAGGCAAGGGACACACCAAGAGGCCCAAAAATTTAAAATGACAATCGGCCGAGAGATTGCACTTGGTTTCAATAGATTGTTATCAGTCGTCGTTAGGGTCAGATTTTTGAAAATATCTTCATACTTTCTGACCGCTTGCGACCGGGCGCTATCACTTCCAAGTTTTTGCCCAGAGACATCAAATGCCAGCTGGGCAATCAAAATCCCAATGATAAGTGAAACAAAGGCCAATAATGGAAAAAATTTCTTAAACATAATTAGTCTGGAAAAATCCTCGTATGATGATTATATGCTTTGCGTCCAAAACATGCAAAAGGGTCAAACTTTCGTAGAGTTTTTACTTTTACTGGCAGTTCTTTTTGGCATCTCTTCAGGGCTTATGGGTGTGACTCATTCCAAGCTCGGAGAACTCTGGATAGGAATTGTCACCAAAGTTATCCAGGATGATGGGATCCAGCTTGCTTTTTAGCTTCAAGAGATCTGCAATAGGTCATGAGCTTTATTCTTTCTATTGACCAGGGAACCACCGGAACCAAGGTCATGCTTGTGGATGCTAAAAGCTGTCGTCCGGTGGACAGCGTGACAAAAAATTTCAAGCAGTACTATCCTTCCCCCGGTCTTGTAGAACACGACCTAAGTGAAATCTGGAGATCAGTGGAATCAGCCGCGGCCGAGCTTTTTTCCCGTCATCCCAAGGCCTGCAAAAATATTCTCTCTATTGGAATTACTAATCAGCGGGAGACCATCTGCCCTTGGGATAGGAAAAGCGGGAAACCCATCGCCAAGGCCTTGGTTTGGCAAGATCGCCGAACGGCAGACTGGTGCAGAGAAAACTCTGCCAAATTTTCCTCTTGGGGTACGCCCAAAACCGGACTTCCCCTTGATCCCTATTTTTCCGCGCCTAAAATGCGGTGGCTGCTGCAAAACTCACCCGAAATTGCGTCGGCCGCTGACAAAAACAATCTGTGCTTTTCCACCATCGAGTCTTTTCTGCTTTTTAAACTCACAAACGGTCAGAGCTTTAAAACTGATGCCAGCAACGCATCCCGTACACTTTTAATGGACATCAATTCTGGAAGTTGGGATCAAGAGCTGCTGGATTTTTTTCAAGTCCCCAGGGACTGTCTGCCAGAAATTTGTGACTCTATTGGTGAATTGGGAAAAACCCAAGGCCTGGGCTGGGTGACAGACGGCACTCCCATTCATTGCCTTTTGGGAGATCAGCAAGCGGCCTTAATGGGACAGGCCTGTTTTCAAAAAGGACAAATGAAATGCACTTATGGAACAGGAGCTTTTGCTCTCATTAACACTGGAGAAAAAAAAGTTGAAGGGACCAAGGGACTTTTGGCCACCGTGGCCTACCAATATCAAGGCAAAATTTTTTATGCCCTTGAAGGTGCATCCTATATCGCTGGAGCGGCCGTCCAGTGGATCCGAGATAACCTGGGGCTAGTAGAAAACTCTGGTCAATCAGAGAAGCTGGCACGAGAAGTTAAAAATCTCGACGAGATGAAAAATGTTCTTTTTTTCCCCTACTTTTCCGGCATTGGTTCCCCCCATTGGCAATCAAGCGCTCTGGGTGCCATCGTCGGTCTCACTCGAGACACAGATCGGGCCCACTTGGTTCGGGCCTGCTTGGAGGGCGTGGCCTTAAGTGTCCACGATATTTTGGAGAGCTTTTTTGCTATTAAAAGTCTAAATCCCACCGAGCTTCGAGTCGACGGCGGGGCGTCCTTAAATTCTTTTCTCATGCAAGAGCAGGCAAGCTTTGGGAAACTCGAGATCAAGCGCCCCGAAGTCAGCGAGGTCACTTCATATGGAGCAGCACTTGGCGCGCTAGTAGGAAGAGGAGAGATGAAAATTCAAGATATTGAACAAGTTTGGAAAGAGGAAAAATCTTTTTCTCCTCGGCCGTCTGAATATCACAAAAATAAAAAAGAATTGTGGAAGAGCTGGCAGCAGAAGATCTTTTTTTAGGCGTTTTACGAGTCAGTCCAATGCAGTTTCATCGCCAACCGCGGGCATCATTTTTAACACAACTTATTAATAAGTTGATTTTACATTAACAATTACGGAAGCTTGATGGCCCTTGAAAAAAACAGTGGCAGACTTGTATGCTATCTCCCATGAGAGATGAATAGCTGAAGCAAGAGGAATTTCTAGAGTATGAGAACTGGTAAACTTACTACTGGAAAAATATTAAAGGCATTTCGACATCGCTTTGGACTGACACAAAAGGAAGTCGCTAAAGCGGTGGATATTTCTGAATCTAATTTATCTGCGCTAGAAAACGACAAAAGAAAAATTGGGGCCGAGCTAGCAGCAAGATTCTCTGTGATTTACGGAGCGAGAGTAGAAAGATTGCTCTTCCCAAATGGACTTCAAGGAATTAGGGGTTACAGAAAGCTAGAGAAGTTTAAAAGCGGACTAATTAAAGCTGCCTAAATGGAGAAAGGAATGAAAGCAAAGGGAAGTTGTCTTTGTCGCTCCGCGAAATTCTCTTTTGAGCTTAAAAATAAACATTTCGATGCCTGTCATTGTTCGATGTGCAGAAGATGGAGTGGCGGACCGGCAATGACAACCGAGGCCGCTGGGAAAATTGAGTTCGAAGGAGAAGAAAATATCTCTCTCTACAGTTCAAGTGATTGGGCGGAAAGAGGTTTTTGCCGAAAATGTGGAAGCAATCTTTTTTATCGTTTTAAAGACAAGAGTCTAAACTTTTTTAGCTTTTTCCTTGGAACGCTAGAAAACAATGAAGAGTTTGTTTTTACGACTCAAATTTATACGGACTCTTGGCCAGCAAATTATGCCTTTTCCAATGAAACCAAAAAGATGACTGAAAAAGAAGTTTTAGAGGCCTTCGGAATGGGCCCTGAGTCTTGAAAAATACTCAGAATTTGTCAAGGCCTGGAAAAAGCCGCTTTTTATATCAAGGGAGCTCTTAAAGGTGTAGTGAGTCTGGCTTAAACGGTACCAGGCCCTCTAGCGCACATGTCACAAAAAACGCCTTTAATTCTCTATTCATGGCAATTCCTAAAGCATCGACGAAATCTTTTTTAGGGGAGTCTTTTTGATGAAGAAAAAATTTTAAAACGATAAAGCACTGAAAACTCGTTCTTCAAACTGACCAAAAAATTGCCACAATGTAATTATGGGTACGAAAAATGAAAATGTTAATCATTCGAATTTTTTTTGGAGTATCATCTCGCCTTTAGAATAAAATGAACTTCTGGGAGGTTACTTGTGTTTAGAAAAATTATACTAGGTTTTTTAATGGTTTCGCCCGTACTTGCTTTTGACAGTACCTGTACAATGTCCAATGGTGAAGAACTCGAATTTTCATATACGCTAGGGGCAGAAAAAAGTGAGTATGTTTGGCTTAGCTATCCTGGTAGCAGTCGAACTCTTGCACAGATGATTATAAGCATTGGTGGGAAAGCTTATGCGATATCTGGGAACGAGGCGAAAATCATGTTCGATAGAAAAACAGGTATGGGCCAAGCTTCATTAAGAAATAAAGAGAATGGACAACAAGAACAATTCTTAATCGATTGCGGGGTACCAGAAAATTAAATTTCCAAAATCTTGCCCGGAGTTGACTGAACTTCGGGTTCTTTAAAATAAAGGTCTAACTGTGATGGGTCTTCAAGTCTTTTTTCTGTTAGTAAACGCGGATCGCTAAGATTTTTAAAAACTCAACCCTGAGATGGAACCTCCTACTCTCCTTTTTGAACCTCAACAATTTTTTCAATCTCTCGGCTAAAAAAGCTCGACGGGATTTCAAAAAATTCTCTAGAGCGCTTGGAGATCACAATATTTTTATAGTTCAGCTGTTCTAGCTCTTTGAGTCTCTTCGAGAGAAAAGGCACCGGCCGGACTTCTCCGGTGAGTCCAACCTCGCCCATAAAAATGGGATGCCCTGGAATAGGTTCGCGAAAGTGAGAGCTTAAAATAGCAGCAACAATAGCGAGATCAATTTCTCTGGATTTAATTTTCAGTCCACCAACAACATTTAAATAGATATCGCTGAAGCTCAGCGGTATTCCAAAATACTTTTCGACCACCGCCACAAGCATCGCCAAACGATTGGCATCGATTCCATGGGGTGTTCTTCGGCCATTTCCATATTTATTTTCGACGACCAGTGCTTGAATTTCCACCAAAAGAGTTCTGCTACCCTCTAGTAAACAGGTAAGCGCGCGCCCATAACTATCATCAAGGTTGCCTTCCACAAAAAACTGAGATGGATTTTTGACTTCAGCGAGCCCGTTTTCTTCCATTTGAAACAGCCCCACTTCGTGGGTGCTTCCGAAGCGATTTTTATAGGCCCTTAGAAGTCGGTAATGACCAAATTGATCTCCCTCAAAATACACAACTGTATCAACCATGTGTTCCAAAACTTTCGGACCGGCGATAGCACCTTCTTTAGTGACATGCCCGATAATAAAGCAGGTAATATTTTTGGCCTTTGCCAAATTCATGAGTTCGTAAGTGACTTCCCGGATTTGAGAGAGCGTGCCACTCGCTGAATTAAGGTCTTCAGAAACCGTTGTTTGAATCGAGTCCAATATGAAAAACTGAGGTTTTTCTTCTTCAATAAGTTTTGCAATTTCTTGCCATCTGGTTTCATGAAGAAGCAAAAGACCAGTGCTGGTAATTCCCATTCTCCTGGCCCTTTCACCAATTTGCTGCTCAGATTCTTCTCCGCTTACATAAAGCCCCTTTGAATCAGGAGTGTTTTCAAGAAGCTTTGCTAAAACGTCAATGAGTAGCGTGGACTTACCTATTCCAGGCTCTCCGCCCAATAAAATCAGTGAGCCGGGCGTAACGCCGCCTCCAACAACTCGATCAAACTCTGCAATTTTGGTTTGAATGCGCTCAACTCGGATCGAGTCAATTTCATTTAACGTCAGTGCCTTTTTTTTATGACTTGCGCGCTTTGACGAAGACCTCTGCTCTTGCTTTTCTTCTTGGAAAGAATTCCATTCTTCACATTGAGGACATTTCCCCATCCATTGGGAGGCCTTATTTCCACAGCCCTGACAGATATAGATCGTTTTTTCTTTTTTAGACATGAGTTCTCATTCGGTAAAAAATTTTTCGGTAAATTGCTGTTCACTAATTATGGACGTTTTAAACTTGAGAGCATTTTTTAGCTTTGTCGAACCACCGTTTTGAGTATTTGAAAGTAAGTAATCTGTTTTTTCAGAGACAGAATTCACAACAATACCCCCTTCCTCTCTTATCTTTTGCTCCCAAACGGCCCGCTTCTGTTCTAATGTACCGGTGATCGCAATCTTAACTCCCTCGAGACGTCCATTCCCAAGAATTTTTGCACTCTCGACCTCAAGACCAGCACTCAACAGTGAGTCTATTAGAGATTGTTTATTTTGAAGGTCAAGGTAAAAATCCTGAGCTGACTTTTCGGCCATTCCTTCAACCTTTAAGAGATCTTCTAGCGAGAGCTCTCTAAATTTTTCCAAAGTTCTAAAACCACTTTGGATAATTTTCTCACAGGTTGCTCTTCCACTACCTGCTAAACCGAGCGACGATACAAAAGTCAGCAGGTTAGGCCTTCTTCTTGATTGAATATTAGTAATGAACCTTGTTGCTAATTTTTCTTTTACCTTTTCCAGCAATAAAAAGTCATCTTTGGACAATCTAAAAAGATCTGCCGGACCTCTTACCATACCAGCATCCCACAAGGCCTCTATTCTTTTTGCACTGATGTCATCAATGTTCATTTGCGAAACAAAAAAAGCAATTTCTTGAAGCATCCGTCCCCGACAGTCCTGATTTTTGCACCACAAACGGATTTTATCTTTGATTGTTTTGCTTCCGCACTCAAGGCAATGACTTGGAATATTAGGTAGACCTTTCGCTGATTTCACCACCGAAAGAAACTTTGGTATGACTTCTCCGGAACGAACAATTTCAATGGTATCACCTGCTTTTAGCTGCTCTTTTTCTACGACGCCAAGATTGTGGAGCGTCACTCTTGAAACTAAAGCACCACTCAATTCTATAGGATCGATCTTTGCAACCGGGGTCAAAATCCCATTGCGAGAAATTGACCACTCGATTTCTCTAATTTTCGAATTTCCACTGAGACCTTGAAACTTGAAGGCCATTTTGTAACGAGGATGATGAGTCGTCTCACCAAGGAGGTCATGGAGAGAAGTCTCTCTTAAAGTAAAAACTAGACCATCTACTAAGTAGTCCCCGTCTTCCATGAATTTTTTTGTCTTCTCTATGACTGTACCTAGACCAGATAATTCCTCGTGGATAGAACACTGCTCGCTTGGAATTTTATTTTGGACCATCCACGCAAACTTTTCTTCTTCTTTTTCAAACTTAAGATTTTCTGAAATAACCTCAAACCCGGCAAAGCTAAGAAACGACACCAGGTCGTTATTTTCTTTTCGGCCCAGTAACCCAGCGACAATATTACGCTGGCTAGTTGGTGCTTCAAGTCCAAGCTCCACCATTGTTTTACTGAGCTTTTCAAATTGAACTTGTCGGCAGAAAATCTCACCGCGAACTTCGACATCATTTTGATAAGATATTTTCTTTGGTAGGTCCGTGAGCAGTAAAACCTTTGGAGTAATGTCTTCTCCCCAAGTCCCATTTCCCCTGGTTTTGGCAAGGCAAAGCTCTCCCTGTTCATAAACGAGTGAACAACTCACACCGTCGATTTTGAATGAGCTTACAAGATCATGACCTTTGGCCCATTCTATTAGCTCGTCAGATTTATAGGTTTTGTCCAAAGAGAGCATTTTTGGATTGTGGCGAACTTTTTTCTTTCGAGACTGAGGGCCTGGTTCGTGGCCTACCTCTTGAAGAACTTTATTTTCTGGGTCGATATCTCTGAGCTGTTGCTCAAGTTTATCGTAGGCCTCATCTGAAACTTCAGGGCGACCTTCTTCATAAAGCCTCTTATGCCGCGTTATCTGAAGTACGATTTTTTCAATTTGAGATGTGACTTTTTTTTTCTCGTTGCTCATATCTTATTACAACTTTTCCTGTCATTGGCATCTAAGTCAATTCTTGACTTAAGTTGTTGGGAGCAATTAGTGTAATGCTCTTTGAGAGAGGCCTTCTATGACATTCAAAATATTTTACTCATTTGTCATTTTTGTTTTCTCTCAACTTTCCTTAGCTCAAACTGGCCTTGAACTTACCCCTTCAGAAAAACGCCCCCCAATAAGACCTAATATCTCCAGGTGCCAAACCTATTTTTCTCCATTTGAGCCACTGAGTTCCCCGACAGTCAATACAACTGTAGGCATACCCATTGGGGGGGGCAGCCTGGAAGAATTTAAAAATGGCCTCGAGAAGCTAATCAATTCTCTCGGTGGAGTGGAGTCCGTTAAGAAAGGGCACTTTCATGTCACAGGCCTCAATATGCCACCTCTTTTTGGACTCTCAAAGATGAAGGAGTCTTACTTCAAGATTCTAGAAGAAAATGGAATCGATAGAGAGGAGATAGAATTAAAACTTTTAACATACCCACAAGAAAAATTTTCTGATTCTTTTTTTCAGGCCCACAGAGTTGCTTTAAGAAAGCTTCGTTACTGGGCGCCTAGTGTTGAAAGAGACTGGGAAAGACCTTTAAATAGCGAAATTGCCGCTGGTCTTGGTACGACCTTCACCATCGAGTTGGTACCGGCCCTTTATTGGCTCACAGTCCTACCCTCTCCAGATGCTGAGCTTATGATTGCGGCCCACGCGGCCATTTTAGTGATGTATGATCTCACAACAAAGAGCATGGTGAACTGGCTCATTCGGGACAAGATGACTCGATTTGGTCAATTCGCTCAGCAAGCAAGTTTGTCTATGCCATTCATTGTTAACTATAATGTCTTCGGCAATTTCACTCCCATTAAGAACTATATAATTGAAAACGGAGTCGCTGAATCTTTTCAGCAGTTTTTGACTTCAGAGCTTCCAAATTTTCTCATGGCGAATTCGTCAACGGTTGCCCTTCAAATGTATTTTTACCGAACGGTCATGAGCGATTGGCTGGGTACCTGGATGGCAACGCAAGAAGGATCAGGACGGAGCAAAGCTGCTCGAATTTTTAGCCAGTATATAAAAATTTTTCCTTTAATGATCGATGCCTGGCTCTTAGGAATTGCGCCTAAAAATGAACAGACTTTACAATTTTTTGATCTCTTCGAGGTCAATAATAGACTGATTGAACTGGGGCCGGCGGTGTTTAATTTAGGTCATCTCGGTCTGCTGTCTTTTGCTATTTTTGGTTCAGTGATGGCAAAAAACCCTAAGTTTTCCCAAAAAATATTGGATCCCTTATTGGATCAGTATATTAAGTTGACCAAATCTCCAGCATTTGTTCGATATGATGCCTTTGTAAAAAATGTTTCGCTTCAATTTGGTGCAACAAGAAAAAAACTTAAACAGCGGCCTTTTCAAAAACCAAATTCAACACCTAAGGACAAATGATTTTGATTTTGACTCAATTTTTGCAGATTATGAGAAAAGTTTGAGCTGTACGCATGAAATCTGAGACCTGCAAAGAGAGAAAACCGAGGATTGAAATAATAATGACCAGCAAAAGAAAGACGGAAAATATTAAGAGAATTTGCAGCGCCCAATCCTCGTGAGGACTCATCATTGTAATTATTTAAGAAGGGTGAAAATTCGACCCTTCCTCTGAAAAGGTATTGCGGGCCAAAAGGAAAGACTCCCTTTAGCCCTAACAATAAGCCAGTGAACTCCCCATCACCGACAAAATCACCGAGGGATTGCCCTAAAGATTGTCCAAAAACTCCATAGCCCACAAAGACATCTAACTGTGGTCCGAAAAAATTTTCAGTCAGTAGTGTTCGAAGGCCAGCATAAAAAGCGGTCTCACTTAATTGTCCACTTAACGTTGATAGTGGACCCGAACCGCGATCTCTTTTTTGGCCGTCAAGAAAGGTTCTACCAATGAGGAAATTTCCAAAAAATCTTTCAGTGGCCCACGCTTCTAGCTCAATTAACAGACCTGGAGCAAAACCGCTGAAGGAATCTGTTTCGAATAGACCTTTGAAATTAACATCTCCGGTCGTCAGTGTTGGAGCAATTCTTATAAATCCAAGTTCGGGTAATGGAATTTCTGAATTGAATCCTCTTAGACTTGCACGTAAATTCTCATCTTGAGAAATAGTCGCTGTAGATTCATCAATTTGGACCCAGTCCCCAGGACGGATTGTGAATTCACGATCGATCGTGTTTAGCCTGACCATAACTTGGTCGCCTTGCCCTTTCACTATGAGGCCTTTTCCTACCGTCTTTGTTTTTCTTCCGACGATAGTTCTAAGGAGTGGGTGGCGCTCAATGTTCGTTACTCTTTTAACTGTCGCCGTAGAACCAAGAGGTATGACTTTGGGATGTGCCATTTCTACTAAGAGCTGGTCATTTTTTAGTCCAACAACTTGGCCATCGTAGGGAATAGAAGAAAAGTACAACTCTAAGAGCGGAGTCATTTTTTCTTCAGCGCTTTGGGCGAAATTTTTTTCAGGTAGTTCCATTCTTTCCCGAAGAAAAATATCATCTCCATTTTCACCGACCACGACTGCTTCTAGCAAAAGACCTTGGATATCTTTGGTGACATGAATACGAATTAAACTTCCAACTCTTAATTTCTGAGCAATTTGTTTGAGAATTGCAGGGTTTTTGAGCTGCGCCTCTATCGATCCTGAATAATTTTGCAACACATTTAAGATTTCCGAGCTGCGGTGATATTGGCATATTGGACTTTGCTTGAGCTGCTGTTCGAGACGCTTGAATAGCGGAAACGCGTAAACACCATCGCGATTATCCGTAATTGGCAAAAGGCTGCAATGGCGCTGATGAAAAGCGTAAGTACTAAAAGAGACGACATAAAAAAAAGAGAGAGAAGCTAACTTCCAGAATCCCATAGGGAAAACATTGACGGTTCTTAGTACATCTGTCCAAATAAAAATGGTGCCGAGGAGATAAGCGTTGGACGTTGGCGAACTTAAAAATAAAAAAATTGCATTTGTTATGTCTGGCGGTGTCGTGAAGGCAGCGAGTTGGCACCTTGGGGTTGCCCTTGCCCTCGAGGAGCTTGGATTTATTTTTTTAGGTCCTAATGTCTCTCCTACCACTCAAGGGCCTCCTATCATTTCAACCCTCGTTGGAAGCTCAGCGGGCGCGATGATAGGTGTCTACTTTACGGCAGGCCACTCTGCCAGAAATGTCATCAATGCTACTTTGGGATTAAAGGAAGAATTCCTAGCGCCTATTCGGTACAAACACATGCTTCGTCCAAACATTGGTCGAAGTAAGCCTCACCGCCCAGATTTTTCACACTCTCTCAAAGAGTTTCCATCACTCTTGAGAGGCGTTCTTTCTCCCTTACTTGGAATAAACGGATTTTTCACGACTGAAGGAATAAGAGACTATTTATTAGACTCGGTCCTAAAGGATAAAACATCGTTTAAAGATTACCCTGCTGACCTTTTTATTGTGGGTACCCAGCTCGATAGCACTCGTAAAATTATCTTTAGCAAATATCACTACCCCAGCCCGGTCCAAGACCCCTATACCCATTATTACAGTGGAGTACCTTTGGCCGATGCGGCCGCAGCATCTATGAGTGTCCCTCCTTTTTATGCCCCCTACGCCTTATTCAATAAAGAAAAAGGAATGACTGAATATTATATTGATGGTGAAATTCGAGATACTCTTTCGTCTCACGTGGCACTAGATCATGGATGCGATGTCATCATCAGCTCTTGGACTCACACGCCGTATCAATTTCACGATGAGGTGGGGTCACTCGCCCACTATGGTCTTCCAGTCATTTGCATCCAAGCCATTCATCTTATGATTCAAAAGAAAATTATTGCCGACAGGGCCCGCCGTTCTATGGCCCAGAACGTCTTGGATACTGTGTCGGAATATCTGAAAGATGAAAAATTTCCCGAAAATAAACGAAAAGATCTGTTAGATATTTTACAACTTAAACTGGAAATTAAGAAAAAAGTTCGGTGGATAGATATTTATCCACATCCAGAAGATTATAAGCTTTTTTTTGCTAGCTCGTTTTCCCTAAGCCGTTCCATGACATCTACAGCAATGAAAAGTGGCTACCGAAGGGCCATGGAAGTTTTTAAAGCTGCTCCACAAGATATTGGTCTTTAAGGCAAAAGCTCTTCAGAGAAATCATTTCACCGTCGCTAGTATGAAGCAAAACATGAACTGTTCCAGACAGAAGCTGATCTTTCCCTTGAGATTTGTGAGTGTTTTCAGCTGCATAGGCCTTTAGAAAAATCTTTGTAGTGTCCCCACTGAGTTGTTCAGAATGGTACTGGCCTTTATTATTGAGATATAAAATTTCAGGAGGTGGATCATTTCTACCATTTCTAAGAGTGGCCTTGGCGTTAATAATTATCTTGTCTTTGGGGAGATTAATTTGAATGAGACATTCTCCCCACAGCTCAGAAATACCATAGGCCTGATACGTTCTCGACTCCACTTCTTTATCGGGGATAGAAACAGAGCCGCTATTTCTAGCAGAAAATAGAAACGCTTTATCTTGCCTAAAAGCAAAATATTTATTTGCCCCCTGAAAGTATGGAACGGGGTCTTGGGAAAAATGTCCAGTGGCCTTGAGTGAAAGCTTTTCGCCGTTACTGACATCATAGGGAGCTGCACTATATTGATACAGCTCATCCTGGGCCCCTAGAGCGTGCTGAATTTTGAGTTTAAATGAGTAATCAAAGACAGGAGTATTCCAATCGGTTTCTGTGTAGAAAATTTCTTCGTCACTGACAAAAAAACTTTTACTTATAAGACGCTGGTCCACCTTTGTGCTTAAGGTGACATTTCCGGATGACACAAAAGTAAATATTACAAAGGAAGCTTGAGTTTTATTTGTTATTTCTCGGTAAGCACTATCAAGAAATCTTTTTTCGAAATAAGAAGCATCGATATCCACATTATCGATCTGGGGAGCAAGAGCGACCACAAGGTGCCCTCGCTCATATCTGACATCTTTTTCGTCGGCACCTGTTTTTGCTCTGGCCCATTGAAAAAAACTTATTTTTTCAAAAGCTGGAATTTTTATTTTCCTGCTATAAGGAGTTAATGCGAGATCTGTTATTGTCTGAGAATGGAAGTTATTGATGAAAACCTCTGCAGAGCGAGTCATTGCAGTTTCTGAGAGGAGATCATATTCGAGCACGAAATTCTTTTGAGAAGATAAAGACGTGTTTTCTTGATCATCTAAAAATTTAACTTGAAAAACTTCCTGGGCCTTAATTTTCGCTTTTTGATCTATTTGAAGCCGTACTGATTCAACTTGAAGACTAAGCTGGTGTCGCTCACGACTCTCTTGGGGTTTTGCGACTGCACTTAACTGAGAATGAATTTGATCGATCGTTGGAATAAGCGCACTTTCTGGTTTTTCTTGTTTAGTTTTTCTCGAAATTTTGGGAGTTGGTTTTCTGGCCTTAGCAGTATTAATAGATCGTCCCTTGATTGCCCTTTGAATGACTTGATGGACTTTAGGCGAAAGGTTTGCCTCAGTAGGGATTTCGCTGATTGTTCCAGAGCGAATTTTTGATCGCAAGACCGAGAAATTTAAAGGAGTAATCTTAATAGCGTTGAATACTTTCGGCGTAGCAACTGGGTCTACGGCACTAAAAGAGGACCAAGAATAAGCTCTATTGTGAAAAACAAAAATTGAAAAAAAAATAAAACAAAAAAACTTCATAGAAGCTTTTAGTTTATTCAGGCCAAATTTTTTCAGATAGGAAGGATAATTTTTGCCGCCATAAAAATTCTGGCCGGTCCTATAGAACCAGTTACCCGACCAAAAGAGTTAGAAACTATTTCCCGCGGAGATTACCTAATCGCAAACGCGTTTCAGCGCGCTCTCGCTTTCTTCGATACTTGATAATTTTCTCATCTGACAAAGCTTCTGATTCTCCCAAAAGGATTTCCTCAGCTCGCTTTTTAGCTTTTTCAGCACGTACAGGGTCGATTTGATCAGGTGATTCGGCAGTAACAGAAAGTATGACTACCGAAGGTCCGAGAACTTTTAAAACTCCTGCCGTCAAACTAAAAAAACGAGGCTCCCGGTTTCTGGCCGATGCTTTTAAGATGCCATTGCCCAGCTCGGCCATAAGGTGAGTATGGTGTTCTAAGATCGTTAACTCACCCCTAGAAGTCGGAACTAAAATTTCATCACACTCAAGATTGTTCACGACCACCCCCTGCGGGGTCAAAATTTTTAGCAATAGGCTCATGCTTTTTTGCTCATATCAGCTGCTTTTTGTTTGGCCATCTCTAATCCCCCAACCATGTAAAAGGCCTGTTCCGGAAGATGGTCAACTTCACCATCTATAATGGCCCTAAAGGATTTCACTGTGTCTTCAATTTCAACAAATTGCCCAGGGATTCCAGTAAACTGTTCAGCAACAAAAAATGGCTGACTCAAAAATTTTTGAATCTTTCTTGCACGGGCCACGGCAAGCTTATCTTCTTCATTCAGTTCATCCATTCCCAAAATAGCGATAATATCTTGCAACTCTTTATAACGCTGAAGAATTTCTTGAACACTCCTTGCAACTTGATAGTGTTCTTCGCCCACGATAGACGGAGTTAAAATGGTGGAAGATGAAGTCAAGGGATCAACTGCAGGATAGATGGCCATTTCAGCAATTGAGCGGTTCAGCTCAGTTGTGGCATCCAAGTGGGCAAACGTGGTCGCCGGAGCAGGATCAGTATAATCGTCGGCGGGTACATAAACCGCTTGAATTGAAGTAATCGAACCATCAGTGGTCGATGTAATTCGCTCTTGCATTGCACCCATTTCTGTCGATAGCGTCGGTTGATAGCCAACCGCTGAAGGAATTCGGCCCAAAAGAGCGGAAACCTCTGAACCTGCTTGCGTAAATCGGAAGATATTATCCACAAAAAATAAGACGTCTTGTTTTTCTTCATCTCTAAAATATTCGGCCAAAGATAGACCCGTTAGTGCCACTCGCGCTCTGGCCCCTGGTGGTTCATTCATTTGTCCAAAGACCAACGCAGTTTTATCAAGAACACCAGAGTCTTTCATCTCGTGGTAAAGGTCATTACCTTCACGAGTTCTCTCACCAACTCCTGCAAAGACAGAGTATCCCCCGTGCTGAGTTGCAATGTTATTAATTAATTCCTGAATTAAAACGGTTTTACCGACACCCGCTCCACCAAACAAACCAATCTTCCCACCTTTCAAGTAGGGTGCCAGCAAATCAATAACCTTGATGCCCGTGCGAAACGGCTCAAGCTTAGTAGATTGTGCCGTAAAACTAGGCGCCGCTCGGTGAATTCCATAAGTTTTTTCAGATTGAACTGGACCTGCCTCATCAACCGGCTGACCTGTTACATTCAGAATCCGCCCTAGAACATTTTTTCCAACAGGTGCCTGAATTGCCTCTCCGGTGTCCGTCACCTTCAACCCACGGGCCAGGCCCTCTGTTGAGTCCATGGCAATGCAGCGAACAACATTATTACCGAGATGGAGGGCCACCTCCACGGTAAGATTATTTTCCCCTCCCTCAATTTGGGAGTTTGTCATTGTGAGTGCATTATAAATTTCCGGTAGCTGACCTTTGGGAAATTCGATATCCACAACAGGACCCATGACCTGTTTGACGATTCCAGTACCAGTGCCCATTTCAGTTTTCACTTCGCTCATACTCATTTCCTCTTTATTAACCTTTGGCCAACGACTCTGCACCAGACACAACTTCAGTCAATTCTGTCGTGATGGCGGCCTGGCGAATTTTATTCATTTTTAACGTCAAACTCCGAATCATATCCTTACAATTACTACTTGCACTCTCCATAGCATTCATTCTTGCACCATGCTCAGAGGCAATGGCATCAATCACAGCAGAATACAGATCTGAAGTCAGAACTTCTGGCACAAGGTCATCTAACAATTTTTTTGCGGAAGGCTCGTAGACAAAATCGGATGCATATTTCTCAATCAAATCATTCTCTTGTTCTGGCGGCAGAGTAAACGGCAATACCTTTGTGACTCGAGTTTCAAATAAAATAGCGGAACGAAAATAATTATGAACGACATAAATTCGCCCAATTTCTTTGGCCAAAAAAAGTTCAGTTAGATGCGCAGATAGAGATTTCACGTCCTCAAAGGAAGGCGAAGATGAGAATGAAAAACTTTTTTCACTATTAACTTCTTTTTGAAGCAACTCTTTTGCCTTTCGCCCAATGAAAAAAGCTTTAAATTTATCTGATGAATTTTGAGCAAAAAAGCGTTTCGTCTCTTTTACCAAAGCTCCATTATAAGGGCCGCAAAGACCTTTGTCTGAAGAGATCACAATCAGGGCGGAAAAAGGATTGTCTTTGACCTCTTGAAAAAAAGGATGAAAATAATCGCCTGATAAAGCGCTCGCCATTCGAATAGTTTGATCTAGTTCCTCAGCATACGGACGATAGGCTTGGATACGCTGCTGGGCACGGTTTAGTTTCGCTGCAGAAACCAACTTCATGGCCATCGTAATTTTGAAGGTATTCTTAGTAGAGCGTATCCGCTTTTTTAAATCTTTTATGTTGGCCATAATTTATTCTTCAAATTTGTGAGTTTTATGAAACTCTTGAATGGCCTCCACGAGCTTGGCCTCATTAGCAGCAGAGATTGCCTTTTCTTCTTCCAACGCGGAAAACAACTCCGCTCTCCGAGACTTCACAAATTCCAGCAAAGCACTCTCTGCTTCTTTGATCTTGGAGACCGGCACACTATCGAGAAGTCCTTTGGTTCCGGCAAATAGCACTATAACCTGTTCAATCACATTGAACGGGGTGTATTGGGGCTGTTTTAAAAGCTCCACAAGTCTCTCACCTCGCGATAACTGCTTCTGTGTTGTCTCATCTAAATCAGAACCAAATTGAGAAAAGGCCGCCAACTCACGATATTGCGCGAGATCGAGTCGCAGGGTGCCGGCCACTTTTTTCATCGCTTTAATTTGCGCTGCACCACCAACTCTGGAGACTGATAGACCAACGTTTACCGCCGGACGAACGCCCGAATTAAATAGGTCAGACTCCAAATAGATCTGGCCGTCAGTAATCGAAATAACATTCGTTGGAATATAAGCTGAGACGTCACCTTCCTGAGTCTCGATGACCGGAAGCGCAGTCAAAGAGCCACCGCCTTGTTCATCAGAGAGTTTCGCCGCTCTTTCTAAGAGTCGAGAGTGAATATAAAAAACGTCTCCAGGAAAGGCCTCTCGACCCGGAGGCCTTCGCAGAAGAAGAGACAGCTGGCGGTAGGCCTGGGCCTGCTTGGTCAAATCGTCATAGATAACAAGCGCATGTTTTCCGTTGTCCCGGTAAAACTCCCCCATCGTACAGCCAGTGTAGGGAGCAAGATATTGGAGTGGGGCCGACTGAGAAGCAGTCGCTGATACGATAATAGTATAATCAAGCGCCCCAGCTTCTTTAAGTTTCTGGTAAACCTGTCTAACAGTGGATTGTTTCTGACCGATGGCCACATAAATACAAACGACGCCTTTTCCTTTCTGATTAATAATAGTGTCAACGCCAACGGCCGTTTTTCCAGTCTTCCTATCCCCGATAATCAGCTCTCGCTGACCACGACCAATGGGAATCATTGAATCAATCGCTTTAATTCCTGTTTGTAGAGGCTCGTGAACAGATTTTCTCGGTATTATGCCAGGGGCCTTTACTTCTACTGGGCGAGCTTCAGTACCCTCGAGCGGACCTTTTCCATCGATTGGAATACCCAAGGCATCCACGACACGACCAAGTAGAGCATCTCCTACTTGAACCTCAACGATTCTTTCGGTTCGCTTCACAATAGAGCCTTCTACAATTTTTGTAGTGTCGCCCAAAATTGCAATCCCCACGTTATGGCTTTCGAGGTTTAGCACCATTCCTTTAGTTGAATCTTCAAACTCAACGAGTTCTCCGGCCATAACATTTTTCAAACCATAAACTCTGGCGACGCCATCACCGATGGTTAAAACAGTACCGACTTCTTCCACTTTGAGCCGGGATTCGAAATTTTCGATTCTGCTCTTAATAATTGACGTGATTTCTTCTGGTCTCATTACCCTTTCCGCCTTTTCTAAAATGCTGCATCAGATGCAACAAATAATTGCTTTTTAAATTCGTTTAGTTGTCCATCAAAAGTTGCATCAATCTGCTGATCACCCACAGTGATTCTGTAGCCTGCCGTTAACGAATCATTTTTCTTATATTCAAAAAGAGGCTTTTTATTCAAAGTCTGCTCGACCAATTTTTTTATTCTCTCTTCAAACTCAGCGGGAAGCTCATCTGATTTTCCTTCAATTTCCCCGCGGATAAAACCTTTCGCATCATCGTCTAGCACGACGAGTTCTTTAAAAATTTGCGGAAGCAGACTAATACGAGCTTCTTGAATAAGAAACGAGAAAAAATTTTCAACCATTGGAGAGAGCGAAAGTTTTTTAGAAATTTCCAAAAAAACGTCAGACTTTTCTTCGCGGGAAAACACACTCAAAAAAAGCAAAGATTCTAAGTCAGGACAAGCATGCATGATGTCCCAAAATTTCCCCAATTCGTCCATTAAGGGTGTTTGACTGTCATTGGCCAGCTCGTAAAACGAACGAGCGTATATCCTTGCCGCTGTCTCATCACTCATCGTTGCCATTAAAAAACTCCTTCAACAAGGCGAGAATTAATTTCTTTGCTTTGAGAACTGTTATTATTTACAGAATTGCGAGCACCTTCTAAAACCTGCTCCGTTAATTCATTAAAAAGATTTTTGATTTCGCTTTGGCGCTCAGCTTCGGTTTTAGACTTCAAATCCACTTGAATTCTTTCGAGTTGATTTTGAGTCTCGGTCGTGAGTTCTGCTCGAAAACGTTCTACATCGTTTTGCATCTGCTTAAAGATCTTTTCTTTTTCTTCGTCCCAGTGGCCTAGTTTTTTTTTCTGCGCCTCTAGGTACAAGGATGCTTCTTTAAACCTAATCGTCGCCGAGTCCATGATTTCTTTGGTTTCCACCGAATAGGTCTTAAAGTGACTGTTAAGCTTGCTTTTCAATAAAAAGACCAAAAGCAACAACAGGATTGAGAGATTAATGGTTGGCCACAAGAGACCAGATATGTCTCCACCACCGTGATGATCGGAAGGCGAAGTTGCGCTCATTGACAAAAAACAAAGCACTAAGAGCCATCCGATTTTGTTCACAACTGCTCGCTTTTAGGATTCATAGCCGAAGGTTTTTGAGCAATCAACTTGTTGACTAACATAGAAGAGAGCTTTTCCCTCTCGCCTGCTATTTCTTTTTGAAGTTGTTCTGTCTCTTTAAAAATCTGTTGTCTATTCGATTCAAACTCTTGATGCGCTTTTCTCTCGGCAATCGATATCTCTTTGCTTTTTTCAGATTTCATTTTCTTTTTCTGTAAATTTATTTTTTTCTGAAATTCCTTATGAGATTCTTGCACCTGAGATTCATATTGCTTCGCCAAACGCTCACCCTCAGAAAATAAAGTTGCCGCCTTATCCTGAAGTTCTGTTGTCTTGGCCCGGCGATTTTCCAAAACGAATTGTAAGAGATCGAAAAATAAAGGCTTAGAAATGAAAAAGAAAACGAGAAAGATCCCGAATTGATAGAAAAAAGTTTCATTCAAACCCAGACGGGTCAAAATGTTGGCAACGGTATTATAGATTTCCATTAAAATAGGCATGAAAAGAGCATCTTCCTCTTCAAAGTGCTCTAAGATTTAGACGTAGGTTCCCTCTTAGTCAAGCACCAAGCAAGCGATCTCTCATTTTTGAGACACCGTGGAATATCACTCCCTCTTCCACTATAAGACTGGGGGCAGTGACACTCCCTTCAAATCTGGCAGGTCTTTTTATCTCGACTCTTGATGTTGCTTTGATGTCGCCTCGAACATTTCCAGAGATAATGATCACGTCAGCGTTTATATCCGCGTCAATAATAGCACCCTCAGAAATCACCAGCGTATCGTTAGAAAAAATGCTTCCGACAATAATGCCAGATATTCTAACAGTCCCATTGAAGCTCAGGTTCCCCTCAAAGCGACAGCCTTCCTCAATAACAGCACAGATTTCTCCGCGGCGATCTGACATAAATCTCCCTATTTCATCAAATAATCATAGATTTCATTAAACTCATTTTTATTACTGTATTTTATCTCAATTTTGCCGTGTCCGCTTTGTGAACTTTTAATATGACAATGCAAGCCAGTTCGAGCCTCTAGTTGCCGAGTTAATTGGTCAAGCTTTTGAGCCTCTGGATTCATTGACCTGTCTTTGTCCGTGACCCGCGATTGCGAATTTTCTTTCTTGATGAGTTCTTCTAATTCTCTCACTGACAACTGCTGCTCGATTGCGGCCTTCGCCAAATCAGTTGCCCTTGCTTCACTCTTTAACGATGCCAAAATTTTTCCATGTCCCAGGGTAAGCTTTTCAGCTTGTAGAGCATCAATGACAACTCTGGGAAGACTGAGAAGACGCAAAAGATTTGCAATACTGGAGCGCTCTTTCCCAATTTTTTTCGCGACCTCTTCCTGGGTCAGCTCGTAGTCTTGCATGAGCTGATAGTAGGCAAGGGCCTCTTCCACACAGTTTAAATTTTCTCTTTGAACATTCTCTATGATCCCCATAATGAGGGTTTCTCGAGCAGTCGCTTTTTTCATAACGGCCGGAACACGCTCTAGGCCTGCCAACTTAGCGGCCCGAAGTCTTCTTTCTCCGGCAATCAAGAGCAAGCCATCTTCATCTTTTCGTAAAATTAGGGGCTGAATGATGCCATTCTCTCGAATAGAATTGGCGAGCTCTGTTATCTCTTTTTCTTTGAAAATTTTTCGGGGCTGGGCCCTGTTAATTTTAATTTGCTCAATAGGTATGAGTGTTGGTTGTTCAAAAATCACATCATCGACGTCATTGCTTTCAGTTCGTTTAATGTTTTCAGAATATGTTTTGCGGGCCGAGGCGGCCTCTCCTGGTAAGTTTGACTGAGGTTTTAGCAGTGCGCCCATTCCCCGGCCTAGAACTTGTTTTTTTGTCATTGGAGATGTCCTCTTTCTTGATGATTCAGTTCTGACTTCTTTTTGGAATCAAAATAACTTATATTTCGTTCAATCACTTCTTTGGCTAAACTCAAATAGGCTTCGCTCCCTTTAGAGCTTATATCGTACAAAATGATTGGTTTCCCGAAGCTTGGGCATTCCGAAAGTTTCACATTACGTGAGACAACGGTATCAAAAGTTTTATCGGGAAAGTGTTCACGGACTTCTCTGGCAACTTGCTTCGAAAGATTGTTACGCGCATCATACATGGTTAAAAGAATACCTTCTAAGTCGATGGAAGGATTGAGAGAGGATTTCACTAGACTCACCGTGTTAATTAATTGCGATAGGCCTTCCATCGCAAAGTACTCGGTTTGCATGGGAACTAGGTAAGAATCGGCAGCGTTGAGAGAGTTAACAGTCAGTAAACCAAGGGATGGGGGACAATCTATTAAGATGTAGTCATAGTCCCCTGCGATCTCCTCGATTGCCTGTTTTAATTTCGCCTCTCTAGCGAAAGCGCTTACAAGCTCAATCTCTGCACCAATAAGGTCATTATTAGAAGGAACGATTTGAAGTAATGGAAGCTCGCTCTGATATAAAACCTCAGAAAGCTTTTTTTGACCTATCAGGACATGATAAATTGTCCCTTTGCTAAAATCTTCAGGGTTTAACCCCAAGCCAACACTTGCATTGCCCTGAGGATCGAGATCTATAAGAAGAGTCCTCTTTTCGGCCACGGCGAGGCATGCCCCTAGATTAATTGAAGTGGTTGTTTTCCCAACTCCACCCTTTTGATTCGCAATTGCTATAATTTTGGCCACAACTCCTCCCTTGAGTAAGGATTATCCTTTCTGTGTTGTTAGCATCTGACAAGATAAATCATCAAATTAGGTTGGAAATCTGAGAAAAAGCTAATAAATGTTCCACGTGGAACATCTTCGCTGAAATTTCACAGAAGGCTCGAAAGATATATTGTTCCACGTGGAACATTAGGTGTTTTTCTTGAACTCATTGTTCCACGTGGAACAAAATATTCTAATCTTCGGTACCTTTCGCCAGAAAGCTCGTAGTTCTCATATCCATCGAATCGCCATGGACCAATAATCGATTTAATTTCTTCAGTCTTATCCGTTGAAAAGAAGCAAACAGTGGCTTCAGTACCTGGAGTCGGGATAATCATCGGTAAAAGCCTTTCCGGACGGCCCACAGCCTTCAAGCAAATAAAAACTTCAGTATCAAACAACAATTTTTCTATTCTACATGCGGTTGCAGATCCAATATGTTCAATCTGAAACGATTGAAGAATTTTATTAACCGCAAGGACTTTCTTTTCTCTGGAATCTATCCCTATACACCGAACAGGTGAAGGCCCAGAAACTAACTGACGAAGCCGACAAAGGGGCAATAATGGAAAACCACCACCCGTTCCTAAATCTACGATTGGCCTATCTCCGTGGAGGTAACTCTTAAACAATGGACACTGTTTATAAGCCGAGACAGTATCTTCTATTTGTTCCCTAAAAAAATTCTCATATTTACGATGACCGACAAGATTAAGACCTTCGAATTGATTTTTTATGACCGCAAACAATTCTTTCCCGAATTGATTCATTTCTTCCAATGGGTCCATCAAAAACGACTTGCCACTGAAGCTAAAGTCGCAGGTCTTATCCCGGGAATACTTTTCAGCTGGTGGAAGGTTTCGGGTTGATGAGAAGAAATACGCTCACGACATTCAAAAGACAGGTTATCAAGTTCTAGAAGTTTCTTCCATGACACCCGTTTCTCACCCAATCGACGTACTTTTTCCCAATCCACAAGGTCACGTTTCAAATAACCTTCGTATTTTTGATCAATTCTCAGATGCTCACAAATATCTTCAGAAATGCTCAAATGGGTTTCCGTCTCTTTTGACCAATCAGAGTCAATTAACTGACTCTTTTCCTCGGTCTTAGCACTTAAGTGCTGATCTAGGTCAGTATTTAGAGACCAGGTGGTTCTATAGGACCACATTCTTTCCCATGCATTGTCTTCCCGCAAAAACAGGCGATTCTCGGCCCTAGCGGTGAATAGCCTGTATGGCTCATCCCTTTTCCCCGAAATTAAGTCGTCGATCATGACTCCTATATAGGAATCGAAACGAGAAAGAATAAATTCGGAACGACCAAGAATAGAAAGTGCAGCGTTTACTCCAGCAACAAGACCCTGTCCTGCCGCCTCTTCATAGCCAGACGTACCATTCACCTGTCCTGCGAAATAAAGACCAGGACAGTTACGGCACTCCAGCTTTGAATTTAGCTGAGATGTATCCAAAACATCATATTCCACTGCGTAGCCTGGAGTAGAGATGACAGCTTCTTCCAACCCTAAGACAGTTCGTACGTATTTTAGCTGAACATCTATAGGGAGGGCCGAAGATAAACCGCTTGGATAATAGCTTTCTAAAAATTCGCTTTCTGGTTCTACAAATACATGATGAATCTGTTTATCTGGATAGCGGAACGCTTTATCTTCGATAGAAGGACAATATCTCGCACCAATCCCTTGGATTTGACCATTAAACAAAGGTGAGCTTTTCCGGTGCTCCCTTATGTAGGTCATCGTATTCAAATTGGTATACGTTAAATAACAGCTCATCTGCGGAAGTAAGCGGGCCTTGTTCATATTTGCCCAATGAAGACCAGGTGTTTGACCTTCTGAAGGCTGCTCAAGCATTTTGGTAAAGTCTATTGAGCTTTTTTCTAATCGAGGCGGTGTTCCGGTTTTAAATCTGTGAGGCAGTGCCGCTACTAAATCAAACAAATCCCCAAGCCCAGCGGATGCGGATTGCCCTTCACGGCCCCCAGACTTCTGAATGGTTCCGGTATGAAGCTTTCCCTTCAGAAATGTTCCCACTGTGACTACAAGCTTTTCCGTTTTGAAAATTACCCCAGATGCGACTTCAATTGAAAAAAGCTCGTCGTCCTTTTTCACCCTGACAACTTGGTCTCGAATAATGGAAAGATTCTGAAGTTCGCTGAGTTTTTTTTCTGCAGACTGGGAATAGCGAACCTTATCAATTTGGACCCGAGTGGAGCGAACGGCGTCCCCTTTTGATTCATTTAATGTTCGGTACTGGATTCCGGCGCAGTCTGCAAGCTCGCCCATCAATCCACCTAAGGCATCGATTTCCCGAACCACCTGTCCCTTGCCGACCCCTCCGATACTTGGATTACAAGGAGTGGAGCCAATTGAGACACCCTCTAGAGAAATCAAACCAATTTTCAAACCAAATTGGTGAGCAAGCCAGACCGCTTCCAGCCCCGCATGTCCACCGCCTATAACGAGAATATCAAATACCATGTAAGCAGATCTACTTTCCAATGCAAAAATTGGCAAAGATTTCGTTCAAGACTTCATCTGGAAGAAAAACTCCTAAAATTGCTTCGAAGTCTTTCTCCAGCAAAAATAAATGATGAGAAAGAATTCCCAAATCGCTGTCAGCACCTTTCAAAATTTTCTCATACTCTTTTAGCTTTCTAGAAAACTGCCGCCAAAGTCGCCGGTGTCTGGGAAGGACGAGGGGTCTTTGGTCACACGATTGATGAAATTTTGTGAGAATACTTTTCTCTATTTTCAAACGGCCACTACGACTCAGTGGTTCATTCAAATTAAGTAGCAAAACGGGAATGGCCTGTTTCTCTAGAACGGGAATTGAAGATGGCCTAGAACAAAGATCTTTATGAGATAAAATAAGACAATCATAATCATCGGCCAGTATCTTTCGAAGCTCTTGCTCATTGAAATCATCTCTAGAGTCTACAACTGCAATTCTATAAAACGCGGTTTCGGCCAACTCGCGAGAGAGTCCTATTCCTTCCTGCTCCACCACATTCTCGGTTTCTCTCAATCCTGCAGTATCGATTAGCCTAAAGACAGACCCACCAATGGGATAAGTCCCATCTAAGTAGTCCCGAGTTGTACCGGCACTTGGAGACACAATCGCTCTTTTTCGACCGAGCAAAAGATTAAAGAGACTACTTTTTCCAGCATTAGTCCGCCCCATCAAAACGACCTTGGGCCGTTGAAGATCGACCTCCGTTTCTGAACGGCGAATGAAATTTTCGGCAAAAACCTTGAGCTCCTGAAAGCTATTGTGAAGATGGGTGGTGGCGGCCTCTTCCCCAACATCTTCATGGAAATCTAATAAGAGCTCAAGAGACGCTTTATGATGTAAAAGCGAATCTCTGACTCTCTTGTAGTCTTTATCTAAGTCCCCATTTAGAAGTGAGCGTCCCTGTTCTAAGGCAAATGGGTTATCGCTATGGATTAGGAGATTTAACCCTTCTACTTGTGTGAGACTCAATTTTTTATTTCGATAGGCGCGAAATGAAAACTCTCCTGGCGACGCTTCTCTCATACCAAGGTAAAGGCAATGGTCTAAAATTTCTGTGACAATAAGGGGATTGCCGTGACAATGAATTTCCAAAAGATTTTCACCGGTGAAACTCTCTGGACGTGAAAATTTTAAAACAAGTACCTGGTCAATAGCCTGACCCTTCTCACTTTTAACTTTTGTTAAAACGGCCTTCCTTGGAGGCAATTCTAGTAATGATTTTCCAATCAGAGGTCTGAAATCAAATGAATCAGAAAAACCAGAAAGCCTAATGACCGAAAGCGCACAGGGTTCCGACTGACCAGTGCTACACGCAACAATGGGGCCCTCTAAAAAATAGGAATCCATTAGCTGAAGTATTTTTTAGAAATCTGTGTCTGAGCAATTCCAAATAAATTAGAAACAAAAAAATACAAATTCAAACCTGCAGGGAGGTTTATCATTGCAATCAAGAAAATAAGCGGCATAAACATCATAATTTTTTTCTGAGTAGGATCTGCTGTAGCGGTCGGCATAAGTTTTTGCTGAAGAAAAAAGCTGACGCCCATGAGAATTGGTAAAACATAATAAGGATCTTTTTCACTCAAATCTTGAATCCAGCCAAAAAAAGGCGAATTCACCAACTCAACTGAGTTGAATAGGACTTTATAAAAAGCAAAGAAAATAGGCATTTGCAGCAACAACGGAAGACACCCACTCATAGGATTGGCCCCGGTGCGCTTCATTAAGGCAGTGCTTTCACGGTGTCCTGCCATAGGATCGCCCTTGTATTTCTCCTTTATTGCACTCAGCTGCGGCTGAATTTCTTGCATCTTCCGCATACCTTTAATTTGCTTAATGTTAAGCGGAAACAGCAAAAACCGAATCACCAAGGTCAGTAGAATAATCGCTATCCCATAATTAGGGATCCATTTATAAAAAGTCTGAAGCCCCCATAGAATAGGAATCGCAACGATAGACCACCAACCAAAATCGACTGCTCTGTGAAGCTTGCCGCCCATTTCTTTGAGAAGATCATAGTCCTTTTTTACGTAAACCAAATCGACAAGAAATTCCTTTTGAGCGGCCTGAGTTTCGACAAAAAGATGACCTTGCCCATCCCCTCGGACCTTCATCGACGGAGCTTTTTGCGGAAAAACCGCAGCAAATAAATGATAATGAAAATCTAGTCCCGCCCAATTAAGACCTAGAGTTTCAGAGTCTGCTTCATCTACATCAAATTGCTCAAGGCCTTCACCTAAGAAAGAAAAGATCCTTTGGTGATTGTTTTCTAATTCCTTAGCTTCAGTACTCCAGCGCAACAGATACTGTTTTGCTAGGCTCGAAGAAAAAGTCATTCTCAACCGTCCCATATCATCTAAAGTACCCTTTACGATGGTGCCATCAGAAAACTTTCCTTCAAACGATGGACCTTCAACCTCCATTTCTGAAAGCAGCAGAGGAGCGGCCAGTCCATTCTCTAGTTGGAATATTTGAAAGGGATTTTTGGAACCAGTCACATCGGAAAACGAATCAATAGCATTGGGCTGCTTAATATCTTCTACCTCAAGCCTAGAAGTTAGAGATATTTGATTATGTCCCTTGATGAGGGTGAACGATTTTACTTCATCATCACCACTGTTACTAAGATTTTTCCCTGAGTGCTTAGCGAGAGCACTTTTCTCTTGTGGGTCGGCCTGTGGTCTTTCGATATCTTTGGACACTTCTTTTCGCACAGGGGCCGGACTAGGATAGAAGTACTGCCAGCTGGCCAGAAGTAGACCAGATATCAATATGGCCAAAAAAACCCGTTTTTGTTCATTCATTTCCATTATTTATCCTTTAGCCCCTCTTCCCCAGGGATGGCAGCTCAAAATACGGCGCAGGCCAAGAATCAAGGCCTTGTCGATTCTGTAACGACGCAGACATTTAAGGGTGTAGCGAGAACACGTGATTTCGTAGCGGCAGTGAGGTCCAATGTAAGGCGATATACCTAATTGATAAAACCGTATTGGAATAATGAAGGCGTATTTAATTAAATACACTTGGTATTCTTTTTCATCACACCTTGCCCACAATAGAACGAATATCTTTTAAACCGCTAAGCCAGGCATCCTGAAGAAGAACAAAATCTTTTTCGTTCCAGACCCTAATGGGGTCGGTCAAAACAATCATTAAATCAATAGGTATTCTGATTTCACAGCCGTGACGGAAGAGTTCTCGCATAATACGTTTGATTCGATTTCGCTCGTGGGCCTTACCTATTTTCTTTGAGACACTCATTCCAAGCCTGGAAACCTTCGAATTACTACTTTTGAAATAAAAAAGAAGTGGTCCCTTTTTTAATCGATGAGGTCTTTTGCGCAACAAGCTGAAGTCTTTTTTTGTCAAAAGGCGACTATCTTTAGGATACGAAAAAGACTGTAATCTCTCTGTCATCCTAAACTCAAAACTATTTAGTGCCAGTGGTGACCGTAAGCTTCGCCCTACCCTTACATCTTCTACGTTTGATGATATTTTGACCGCCTGGGCTAGACATTCGTTTTAAAAACCCATGAGTTCTTAACCGCTTTAACCTTTTTGGCTGCCAAGTTCTTTTTGACATAATATTTCCTTGATTGCGCTTTGAGTTAAGGTTTCTACCTTAATGAAGCAGGCCGGTCAAGATGTTTGCTCTGGATATTTGGATGAGGGCCGACTATAGTCTGAGGTCACTCTTCAAATCAGCTTATAGGTTATCAATTTATGAACGAGGACTTCCCTCTCCAGCACTTTTTTAAAAAAGGCACCCAAGGCCTACAATCCCCGGCTGTCATGAATAACAATCATGAATACCAGTCGCAGTTTTTTTCCCTTCTAAGTCAGAATACCACAAAAGCAATGCCTTCTCCTCATTCAGAACAACCTATTGAAGGATTGAGCTCCGAAGAAACTTTATTAGCGACGGCAGAGATCTTGAATCTTTTGGAGGCCAAAATAGGACCGTCCAAATTCAAGGCATTCTTCAAAAACACTTTCACTGTGAGCCAAATTTTAGAAGACAAAGTCGTGTGTATTGTTACCACCGCATTTATTAAAAAAATGATTGATGGCCACTACCAAGTTGTCTTGAAAGAAGCAGTGGAAGAAGTCCTGGGCGACAATTATGAAATAGAAACGCAGATCATGAAGGGAAGGAGCGAACAGCGCTTCGAAAATAAAGACACTGACTGTTTAGATGACTCGGAGGCCGCGGCGACTCCTTATAGAATACATAAGGCAAAGTCGGTAAAAGATATGAGTTTTCAATTTTCCGAAATACTACCTTCTCGGGATGATCGGCACTACCAAGTTCAAAGTGAAGTGCTCAATCACCTTCACAGTGGACCCAGAGGGCAAAACCTAGACTCTAATAAACAATTTTCAAATTTTATTGTTGGGGCCTCCAATAATATGGCCCATGCATCTTGCGTGGCCGCCGCGAGAAATCCCGGCAAGGTTTATCCCTGTCTATACCTTCATGGGAATTCTGGCCTAGGAAAAACCCATCTTATCCATGCTGTAGGAAATCTGATCAGGGAGAAAAGCCCCCATTTAAGAATCGTCATTACTACGGCAAATGAATTTATGGCAGAAATGGTTGAAGCGATTCAGAATCATAAGATTCAGCAATTTCGGAAAAAATACACTGACTTTGTCGATGTTTTGATGATTGACGATATTCATGAGTTAAAAAATAGACCTGGAACTCAAAATGAGTTTTTTCATGTCTTCAACGAACTTCATAGCAAGGAAAAGCAGCTTATATTCACTAGTGATAAACATCCTAAGGAAATAAACGGAATAGAAGAACGGATTCGAACGCGATTATCCTGGGGCCTGGTTTTAGATATTCAAAGACCTGATTTTGAGACAAGAGTTGCAATATTAAAACGAAAGGCCCAAGACGAAGATATTTTTGTCCCAGATGATGTCATTGCTATGATTGCATCAACTGTCAAAACTAGTATTCGTGAATTAGAAGGCTCTCTAGTCAAGCTAGTCGCCTATGCTTCGGTTTTTAAAGTCGATATTGATATAGAAATAGCCAAGCAGCAGCTAAAAATTCTTGAAGAACATCAAGAGAGAATACTAAGCATTCATGATTTAGCAGAAATTGTGGCGCAGAACTACAAGGTTCCAATCGGAGACATCAGAGGAAAAACTCGCAACAAGCAAGTCACTCTATTAAGACACCTCTCTATGTATTTGTGTCAGCGCCATATCAAAACCACATTGGCCGAAATTGGAGAGTATTTTGGCGGACGCGATCATACCTCAGTCATGCATGCGATAGAAAAAATTCACCGACAACTTCAAGATGTACCGTCAGTTGAACAGCTCTTTGAAGAGATAGAATCCTTGATCAAGTAGCGTTTTAGCGGCCGCCCCTATAGAACCAAAATCGAAGTTTTTCTGGTTTCTTTTCTGGTCCTATAGAACCAGTTCCAATGCACAGCAAAAAAGTTATCCACATTTTTCGCACTAGGCCGTGGATAACTTTTGATAAATTTCTTAGATTTCCTTACAAAACGCTATGTGTCGTTAAAGTTATCCACATAGTTATCCACGGCCTAGTGCGAAAAATTGTGAATTTGTCAGGTATTTATCCACATATCCACATTAAAATGTGGATAACTTTTAGAGATCGGAGCGTTAGACCAAGAAATAGCGCAGTGCTTTAAATGTATGTGGATAACTTTGTGGAAAACATGTGGATAACTCATTTAGAATGTGGATAACTTTAGAATCTGCGAAGTCAGTGACCTCCCATTAAAAAAGTTATACACAATTTTAGAAAGTTCTGTGAATTCCAAGCTATTGATATTATTCGAAAAAATGAGGTTATCCACATTTCCACATTCTTAGTAATAGTATTCTTTATATATAAAAACTTAAATCCTTCTAAAGACATTTCTTATTCTGGGCCGACTTCGTTTACAGCCCTAATTTCTGTTAAGTATAGTGGTCCGACTAGAACAACGAGCAATCATGAAAGTTATTATAAATGCAAAACTGGTGAGTGAGGCCCTAACAAAATTACTGACGGTAGTTGATAAGAAAAATTTAAGACCAATACTCACAAATTGTCTGGTTATTGCTAAGGGTCAAAAGCTGGTTTTTTTGGGCACAGATTTAGAAATTTCGTCGAAATTAGTACTAGACGCTGAGGTCGAGCAGGAAGGCTCATTTTGTATTGGTTCTAAAAATCTTGCCGATATTGTTCGCATGCTTCCCGAGCGCCCAGTTCATCTGACACTTGTTGACCAAATGGCCCATTTGAAATCAGGCGATATTGAATATTCTCTCGTGACCGTGAATCCAGAAGAGTTCCCTAAAATTTCTTTTGATATTGGGAAAGATTGTTTTCGCCTGAAGGCCAAAGATATTCTTGAGCTTATCCAGAAAACTTCCCATGCCATTTCCACCGATGAGACGAGACCCTATCTCAATGGAATTTTCTTTCAACAAATAGAAGAGTCGTCCAATGAGTTTATCAGAGCAGTGGGAATAGATGGTCACCGATTGGCGATGTTGGATTTACCAGAATTTCTTGGAAACAATTTAATTTTAAAGAAAGGGGTTATAGTTCCACGAAAAGGAATTGGAGAAATCAAAAAATTGGCAGAATCTTTTCCTCAAAAAGATATTTCAATAGGACTAGATGAATCGAGCATGACCCTGAATGCAGAAAATGAATACTTTCTTTCACTTCGTTTAATAGCCAGAGATTATCCAAATTACAAAGCTGTGATCCCTAAAAAAACAACCTACACCTTAGAAGTCGATCGCAATACGTTCTACGATGCAGTGAAAAGAATTCGGATTCTTTCGTTGGAAAAAACTCAAGGCATCAAAATTTCTTTTGGCCCCGATCAACTGATTCTCAATGCTAACCACCCATCTTTGGGAAAAGCGGTAGAAAAAATTCCCGCAAATTATTCGGGAAAAGAAATGGAAATTGGTTTTAACGCAAAATACTTATTAGACGCACTTTCAGTCCATGAAGACGGGCCTATTGTTTTTGACTTTAACAATGAATTGAGCCCAGTCGTCGTCAAGTCTTTAAAAAATCCGCACTTTTTAGGTATCGTCATGCCTCTGAAACTCTAGTGCTGCCATTGGGCAATCAAGATATTTCGGGACCTGTCATTTGTTCACTCTTTATTTCAGGTCTTCGCAACTTAAAAGATCTTCATCTTGAATTCTCACCTGCGCTCAACTGCTTTTATGGTGAAAACGGACAAGGAAAAACTAATCTTCTCGAGGCACTTTATCTTCTATGCCAGGGGCGCTCTTTTCGTAAAAATGCTCGTTTTTCCGAATGGCTTTCGATGGATGAAGACCATAGCTGCATTCAATGGAAAAGTACTTGGGAGCACCAAAAAAATAACATCCAAAACCAGTTCTCTTACTCAGGAGATTGGAGTGCCCATGGGCCTCGTTGGTTTTTCAACCAAACTTTAGTAAAGAACCAAGCTCCTACAGCGGCCGTTTTCATTAACCCCTTTGATTCTTACTCTTTTCACACATCTAGAAGCTTTCGTAGGCAGAAAATAGGTCTTTTGCTAGAAACACTCGATCCTAATTATAAAAAGCTTCGGCAGACTTACGAAAGAGCAATTCGTCAGCGGAACAACCTTCTGGCCTATCGACAGTCTGATTACCGAAAGCAAATTGAAGCGTTAGATGATCCACTCTCTGAAATCATCTTTCGCATCAAAATAGCAAAAGAAAGCTTTTTGCAAGAACTTGCAGAAGAGCTCAAACATGCATTTGCTTTAATTTTTGCGGAACACCATTCTTTGGAATTAAGACTAGAAGGTCATTATTTAGGCATGAATGTTTCACAAATAAGAGAAACTCTAGCGAAAGATTTGGTCAAAGACCTAGAATTTCGTCGAACGGCCCATGGGCCTCACCTAGATGATTTCCTGTTTCTTTATGATGGACTCAACTCTTACAATTTTTGCTCTCTTGGGCAGCAAAAGACGAGTTATTTAGCCTTAATTTTTAGTTTTATTGAGCTCTACAAAAGAATCCGCAATAAGGCCCCACTAGTCCTTATTGATGATATCTCTGGCGAATTGGATGGCCGGAGGTGGAAAAATTTAATAGACTACATCGGGCATAAGAGGTTCCAAGTTATGATTACAACGGCCAATCAAAGTTTTCAGCGAGAACTCTCTTCGCTCTCAAATGCTAAAACTGTTGCTAATCCAGTTGCTAGAAATTTTTTGGCCCATTCAGGGCAAATTTGGCCCGTAGAGAGTGGCTATTCAGCAGATAATCAGCAAAAGGCGATTCATGGAAGAGAGAACTCAATCGATCTCTAAAGTTCAAGGAGATTATACCGCTTCTAAAATTAAGGTTTTAGAAGGACTCGAGGCGGTGAGAAAACGCCCGGGTATGTATATTGGTGATACAGGTTTTCGCGGCTTTCACCATTGTGTTTATGAGGTTGTGGATAACTCGGTAGATGAGGCCTTAGCAGGATATTGCTCTGAAATATTAGTTGTTATCCACAAAGATAATTCGGTCACTGTGGTGGATGATGGTCGAGGCATTCCCGTTGACATCCATCCTATTGAAAAGGTTTCAGCAGCAGAAATTGTTTTTACTAAACTGCATGCAGGTGGAAAGTTTAATGAAGATGATGGTGCTTACAAAGTATCCGGCGGTCTTCATGGTGTTGGCGCCGCTGTCGTCAATGCATTATCCCAATGGGTAAAAATTGAGGTTAAGAAAAACGGTAAGCTTCATCGATTGGAATTTTCTAAAGGGGTGGCAGTTCGTCCCTTAGAAATTATTTCTGATGCGGTAGATGACAAAACTGGGACCTCTGTCACTTTTAAACCAGATGATGAAATTTTTGAAGTTCATGAGTTTTCCTATGAGACATTGTCTGCAAGATTTCGAGAGATGGCCTTTCTCAATAGAGGATTAAAATTTACTCTTTCTGATGAGCGCACCGAAAAAGAAGATGTTTTCCACTATGAAGGAGGAATTGCTGAATATGTGCGATGGCTCAATCGCGCTAAAACTCCTATTCACCGCAAAGTGATTGCATTTACACAGGGGAGAGAAAATTATGAGTGTGAAGTGGCCCTACAATGGACTGACGGCTATAGCGAAGCGCTTACTTCTTATGCCAACAATATTAATACTCCGGAAGGAGGAACCCATGTCTCAGGACTCAAAACTGCCTTAACTCGAGTGCTCAATTCCTATGCTAAAGACAACAATCTTTTGAAAGGAATGAAAGGCAACCTCACGGGTGAGGATATGAGAGAAGGGCTTACTGCTATTATTTCAGTAAAGCTTTCTAACCCTCAGTTTGAAGGGCAGACGAAATCTAAACTGGGAAATTCTGAAGTTGAAGGGATCGTTAATAGTTTAGTAGGTGAAAAACTAAAAAGTTATTTGGAAGAAAATCCGGCCGTCGGCAAAGTCATTATTCGAAAATCGACTGATGCCGCAGCAGCTAGAGAAGCAGCGAGAAGAGCTCGCGAGTTAACTCGGAGAAAGTCGGCCCTCGATGTTGGTGGACTTCCTGGAAAAATGGCCGATTGCCAGGATAAAAATCCAGAAAACTGCGAAATTTATATTGTGGAAGGTGATTCGGCGGGAGGTTCTGCTAAGCAGGGAAGAGACCGAAAAATTCAAGCCGTTCTTCCCCTAAAAGGTAAAATTCTCAACGTGGAAAAGGCCCGCTATGACAAAATGCTCGGTAATGATGAGATAAAAATGTTGGTTCAGGCGATGGGTACGGGAATTGGGAAAGATAACTTTGACGTCTCAAAATTGCGGTATCACAAGATCGTCATCATGACCGATGCCGATGTTGATGGGTCGCATATTAGAACTCTATTACTGACTCTGTTTTACCGACAGTTTCCCGAGATTGTTGAACGAGGTCACCTCTTTATCGCGCAACCTCCCCTATTTCGATATAAGCGAAATAAGCAAGAGCATTACCTTAAAGATGAGAAGAGCCTGGAGAATTATCTAGTGAGCTCATCCCTTGATGGAGCAACACTAAAAATAAACGGAGAAGCTGCCGAAAATGCAACTGTCAAAAAACTCATCAATAACTACCGAAGCTATCTCCAGGAACTAGAGAGTTATGACAGAATTTATGATAAGGATTTTTTGAAAATCTTTATTCAAGACAATCTCTTAAGCGAAGAAAATTTTAATAGCGATGAAGCTTTAGAAGAGGGTGTCAAAACTCTGCAGAAAAAAATGGAAAATGGAAAAATTCGTTTTCTTAAAGACTATTTTATCGATAGCGGCCAAACAGATCAGGGTCAGAGGTTTGTCCGAATTAAAGTTCAGTCTTCTATTAAATCAAAGTCATTTAAAATTAATAAAGATTTTCTCAATTCAAGTGGGCTTGCTCATTTAAAAAATCTCTTTGCTTCAATTCAATCTTATATAGAAGCGGAGTTTAGTTTTTCAGACGATAAGCAAGAGTCCCCCCAAACTTTCAAGAGGTTGGAAGATTTTGCACAGTTTGTTGTTCTTAAGGGCAAGCAAGGCGCTTATATTCAGCGATATAAGGGTCTTGGTGAAATGAATCCAGAACAGCTTTGGGAAACAACCATGAATCCTGAAAATCGGACACTCTTGCAGGTTAAAATTGATGATACTTTAGAGGCCGACCAGATTTTTTCTATTTTAATGGGAGATGCAGTGGAGCCTCGAAGAGATTTTGTCGAAAGTAATGCTCTTAACGTGAGAAACCTTGATATTTAATTTGCGTATGAACTCTAAATTTGGATTGAGATTATGACTGAAGATACCCAAGGCCCAGGACAACACGGCAATATTGATCCCCTTCTTATTGAAGATGAGATGAAAAATTGCTACCTCGACTACGCTCTCTCAGTCATCATTGGTCGAGCACTGCCAGATGTCCGAGATGGGCTAAAACCCGTCCATAGGCGAGTTCTTTATTCAATGTACAAGTCCAATAATTATCACAATCGACCATTTTTAAAGTCTGCCAGAATTGTGGGTGATGTTATCGGTAAGTATCACCCTCACGGTGATTCTGCTGTTTATAGTGCGATTGTTCGACTCGCTCAAGATTTTTCAATGCGCTATCCGGTCGTCGATGGCCAAGGAAACTTTGGCTCTATTGATGGTGATAACGCTGCGGCCATGCGCTACACCGAAATTAGAATGCAAAAGCTTAGCGAGGAGTTGCTTAAAGATATTGAAAAAGAAACTGTTGATTGGCGACCAAACTATGATGACTCCCTCATGGAGCCACAAGTTCTTCCATCTCGAATTCCTAATTTACTTATCAATGGTTCCACTGGAATTGCGGTTGGGATGGCCACCAATATTCCTCCTCATAATATTTCAGAAATAATGGATGCCCTTATTACACTCGTTGAGAAACCAGAATCAACAATTGATGATCTTATGGAATCAGTGCAGGGCCCTGATTTTCCTACCGCAGGGACGATTCATGGAAGAATGGGAATTAAGTCGGCCTATCATACTGGAAAAGGTGTCATTCAAATCCGCGCCAAAAGTGAAATAGAAATTTATGGAAAACAAGATCGGGAAAGAATCATTGTTTCAGAACTCCCCTATCAGGTGAATAAATCGCGGTTAATCGAAAAAATCGCATATTTAGTCAATGATAAACAAATCACGGGAATCTCTGATATCCGTGATGAGTCCAATAGGTTGGGAATAAGAATTGTCATAGAGCTCAAGAGAAATGAACCAGGGCAAGTTGTTCTCAACAAGCTTTATAAGCAAACACAACTGCAGGTGTCTTTTGGCATTATTTTTCTGTCCATTCACAATGGCCGGCCAAAAGTCATGGATCTAAAAGAGCAGCTGCAGTGCTTTATTGATCACCGCCGTGAAGTTGTCATCCGGCGAACGATGTTTGATTTGAAAAAGGCCAAAGAGAAGGCGCACATTTTATTGGGCTTAAAAGCAGCAGTTGAGAATCTCGATGCAGTCATTCAGCTTATTAAGCAGTCTCCTAATCCTGCAGAAGCCAAGTCGCAACTGATTGTCCAATTTGAACTTAGTGAAATCCAGGCGCAGGCCGTTCTTGATATGAGACTTCAGCGCCTTACTGGTCTGGAGCGCGATAAGATTATTCAGGATTACAATGCAATTATTGAAGAGATAGAACGTCTGGAAAAAATCCTCGGATCAGAAGGTCTTGTTCGTACAATTATAAAAGAAGAGTTTACCTATATTCGAGAAAATTATGGAGATGAGAGAAGAACAGATATCGTAGGGGCCGCTGACGAAATTCAAATAGAAGATCTTATTAAAGAAGAAGAAGTGATTGTGACGATTACTCACAAGGGCTATATCAAGCGAATGGAGATGGATACCTATAGAGCTCAAAAACGCGGTGGGAAGGGAGTTAAAGGCGCATCGTTTGACGATGATTTTTTTACGACTCTTTTCACGGCCAATACTCATGACGAAATGTTTTTCTTCACCGACAAAGGAAATGTTCAATCGCTGAAAGTCTTTAATATTCCAGAAGCATCTCGTACTGCTAAAGGGAGAAATGTCGTGAATCTCTTACAGGTTCCGGCCGGGCAGCGAGTTCGAGAAATTATTACTGTGCCAAAGGATCGAACAGACAAGTACCTTATCATTGCAACTGAGAGTGGCCTGGTAAAAAGGACAAAACTCAGCGAGTATAAAAATATTCATCAGTCAGGTATCCGTGCGATAAAAGTTCTAGAGGACGACTCTGTTATTAGTGTTCGAGTTTCAAGCGGTGATCAAGACGTACTTTTGTCATCATCAGCTGGAAAAGTGATTCGCTTTAAAGAAACGGATTGCCGACCCATGGGAAGAGTTTCCCAAGGAGTGAGGGGGATTCAAATTGATAGTAATGAGCGATTAATCGGAATGGAACTCATTGATGATAACGTTCAAATTCTTTCAGTGACAGAGAGAGGTTACGGAAAAAGAACTCTCGCCAAAGAATACCGCTCTCAGACTCGCGGAGGTAAGGGTATTTTAGGAATGAAGCTGACTGAAAAAAATGGTGAAATTGTTCAAGTGAAACCAGTCAATGAGAATGATGATCTCATGATTATTACAGACAAAGGCCAGGTTATCAGAACGAGTGTGCAAGAAGTCTCACTTTTGGGAAGAAATACTCAGGGCGTGAAAGTGATAAGACCGAATAAAGACGAAAAAGTCGTGGCGATAGAAAATATTGTCGAATCGGTTGAATGAGCCTTCGCCTTTTTTTATTGTGCCTGCTGATCTTGTTCTCTCAGTTTTTTAGTCTAGGTTGCGACTTCAGGTCTGATTTGCGTAAAGATCTTTTGAAGGCACAACAATTGGTGCAAGAGCAAAATTTTTCAAAGGCCTCTGAAATCTATCAAGGGGCCTTGAAAAAAACTCAGTCAGCAGTTTTACTGCTAAAAATTCATTTCCAACTTGGCGATCTCAATTCCATCTACTTAGAAAATTATGAAAAAGCATTGTTTCATTATCAAAAGATTGTAGAATCGGCCGAAGATCCTCTTTGGCAAATTAAGGCCTACCAAAAAATGGGCGAAATTTATTTAAAGTCTTTAAAGGATTACAATAAAGCTGAAAAAATTTATTCACTTTTATCAAAGTTTCATCCCCCGCTTGAAAAGCAGGTTAAATTTGAGTATTTAAGAGCGCTTTCAATTTTAAAGAAAGGGCAATATGAATTAGCTTTTCAACTCTTTAAGGAGTTGGCCGGCAAACAAGGGATCTATCAGGTTCGGGCCCTAAGACAGCTGGGTCAAATTCGTTTTTACGAACAAAATTGGAAAGAAGCAGTTTTTTATTGGGAGCAGTACACTGAAAAAGAGCAAAGGAAAGATAGGCTCGTTCAGGTTAAATTTTTAATGGCAAATGCCTATGAAACTGATGAGCAACTGGAAAAGGCCTATAACCTCTATTATTCTTTAATTGGGGATTATCCAAACCAAGAAATTATTCAAAAACGACTAGAGTCCCTTTATTCCAGACGGGTCGATCGGAAGCGCTAACGTGAACTTGTGGAAGGCATTATCTTTGTGCTTAAGTCTGCCGAGTTTAATTTTTGGGCTCTTTTTTTTGGGAGAATTCTTAGTCACTTCCCAACTCCTAAGCAAGACCCAAGTTGGCTGGCTTATGGGAGCTCTGGTTCTTAGTTTTCTAATTTTAATAATCTACTATGCAGCTAAAAAAGATTCATCTTCGTAGGTACTTTATTGGTACCTTTGTGCTTGCAACTACCTCCTATCTTCTTTTTCGGGAACCTATGTTTTCTCTTGTGATTCTCTTTTGTTTTTCTCCCTCCTTTTTATTTCTTGTCTATGGTGCCGAAAACTTAGTCGCCAACCCTTATGATAGCGGAAAAGGGCCAAATAAATTTGCATTAACTCTCGCCCTCGTCTTGGCCTTTGTGGGAAAAACTGGGCTCATTATTTTAGGACTGTGGTTGCTATCTCGCCAGTCAACAGACTTTACAATTTGGGGAGTGCTCAGTTACTTTCTTCAACTATTGTTGATGATTCTCTGTCTCAAAAAGGATTGAGAGCTTGCTCAATTTTAAATTTTTTATTGTTTTTTTTTTGGGGCTTACACAGCAAGCTCACGCATCCTCTGGTTTAAATTGGATAACGCCCCTAGAAAAGAGCTTGAATACTCCAAACCACGTCTTGACTGCTATTTTAGTGGCCATTTTATTATTGATTCTAGGTCTGGCCTATCGGGCCATTGTGCGGGGTACCCCCAAGCCGGTGATACCAGATCCCAAAACATCTTTTAGAAATATTATCGAGGCCTATGGGGAATTTATCCATAACCTAGCAGTTGGAGTCATGGGAGAAGAGAATGCGAAACGCTATTTTTCCTATTACGCTTGTGTTTTTCTTTATATTTTAGGTAGCAATCTCATCGGTTTGGTTCCTGGGTTTGCCACCCCTTCAGAAGATTTTAATACTGCTTTTGCCTTGGGGATTTTTACTTTTTTCTATTACAATTTTCAGGGGATTAAGGTTCAAGGTCTTTGGGGACATATTAAGCATTTCATGGGCCCAGTTTGGTATATGGCCGTTATTATTTTTCCTATCGAAATTTTTTCTCACCTAGTTCGTCCTCTTGTTTTAGGTCTGCGTTTAAAAGGCAATATCCAAGGTGATCATGCGGTTTTGGCGGTGTTTTCGGATCTCGTTCCCTACCTCGTTCCGATCCCTTTCTATCTCTTAGGTCTTTTTGTGGCTTTTATGCAGGCGTTTGTATTTACAATTTTGACAATGGTTTATATCAGTTTGGCTACAGAGGTTCACGATCATGGACCTTCTGAGGCGGAAGCACACTAAATTTATAAAGGAAAAACAATGAAGAAAAAAGCACTGGTTATCGGCTCATTTTTAATGGCAACTTCAACTTTCGCGCAAGAAACAACTGGCTATGCAGCGAGTTCTGGCGACTCAAGTCAAGGTTGGATTGCAATCGCAGCGGCTATTGCTATTGGGTGTGCGGTTTTGGGAGGCACTCTTGCTCAAGGAAAAGCATCAGCAGTAGCGTTAGATGGGATTGCCCGAAACCCTTCGGCACAAAATAAAATTTTCGTTCCGTTGGTTATCTGTCTCGCTTTAATTGAGTCACTTTTTGTTCTTTCATGGGTCATCTCCAATAACTTGGTAGGACTTATAGGCCAATAGTTTTTGTTCAGAGACTGGAAAACTTTTGTCGTTAAGATAGGGAGCTCGGCCTTTGTCGATGAACATGGTCGGGCCAGTTTTTCTGTTATTCAGCGATTGCTCCAAGACATCTTCGCACTTAAAAAAAAAGGAAAGCGAATTATTCTTGTTAGCTCAGGGGGGCTAGCGACTGGAAAAACCATGGGAACTTCCATCCGTGGAGAATCGGTTCAAGAAATACAGGCGCTCAATGCTACCGGTTGGCCCCATCTCTTCCAAAAATATCAAGAATTCGCCCAAGGCCAAAAACAAATCTGTGCCCAGGTTTTGCTCACACAAAGAGATCTTTCGTCAAAGAGTTCTGCCTATAATGCCCAAAGGACGATTGAAATCCTTCTTGAGCATAATGTTCTTCCTATTATTAATGAAAATGATGTGACTTCCTATAAAGAGGCCGCGTTTGGTGATAATGACCACTTGGCGGTAGCTTGTGCCCAGCTCATTCAAGCAGAAGGAATTATTTTTTTAAGTGGTACTGATGGGCTCTACCAAAATGGACTTCGACTTCCAGAAGTTTGCTTTGAAAATTTTCCTTATGCTTCTGCTATCGATAAAAAAGGCAAATCAAAACAAGGGCGAGGTGGTATTCCATCAAAGCTATCGGCAATCAAAAAAGCAATCAAGATAGGAATTGGATGTATTCTTTCTCACTACAACTCTGAGCGCCCTCTCTCAAATTTTAAAGGTCGTTCAACCTATTTCGCGCCTCACAAGAATAGCTACAAGGAGAAAGAGAAAATCTTTATTTCCCTGACTCGTTCTGGTGCTTGGGTTGGAATTGATGATGGCGCGTTCAGTGCCATATTAAAGGGGGCGTCACTTTTAGCGGTTGGAGTTGTTAAAGTCTCCGGGCCTTTTGGACGCGGAGATGTTGTGGCCATTAAAAAGGGTAGCCGTATTATCGCGCACGGGAGAAGTGAATTTCATTGGAAAGATGTGGAAAAAATCAAGGGCATGCGCGATGAACAAATCAAAAAAATTCTACCCCAGCGCATCTCCAAGGTTATTATTCATAGAGATCATATGGTTATTAAATAGTCTTCGTATCATTTATAAGGAATTGCAATGAACTTTGCCCAAACACTTTTTGAACCGGTCAAAAAGGCATCACAAATTTTAAAAATTTCTGAAGCACAAAAAAGATCCCAGGCCTTAAATAGTATTGCTGAAATTTTACTGGCCTCTAAAAAAGAAATTTTGGCGGCTAATCAAAAAGATCTTGAAGAGGCAGAAGAACTATCTTCTGCCTTAAAGGATCGACTCATTCTTACCGAAAAAAGAATTGACCAGATGGCAGAAGGCGTAAAGGCCGTAGACGCCCTATCAGAAGTCCTTGGACGAAAGCGCGAAGTTTACAAGCATCCCAATGGAAGCATCGTTGAAAAAGAGCGGATTCCCCTGGGTGTCATTGCTATGATTTATGAAAGTAGACCCAATGTTGTTGTCGAGGCCAGTGCATTGGCGATCAAATCAGGAAATGCACTTGTTCTAAAAGGTGGAAAAGAGGCCAACTATTCCAATGAATGCTTAGGAAACTTAATCCGCGATGCCATTTCGAGTTTTATTCCAAAAGACTCATTGCTGGTTTTGGATTCAACCAACCGAGAATTAGTTGAAATTGTTTTAGAGTCCAAAGACTGGATTGACTTAGTGATTCCCAGAGGAGGCCAAGGTCTTATCAATTATGTTTACGAAAAGGCCACAATGCCGGTCGTTGCTCATTTTCAAGGGCTTTGCCATTTGTATGTTGGTCCCAGTGGAAAAAAAGATGCTATAGAGGTCATTCTCAACAGTAAGGTTTCAAGGCCGGCAGTTTGCAATGCTTTGGAAACTCTCTTAGTCAGCGAAGATTGGTTTGAAAGACACGGAAATGAATTGGTCTCACAACTCGTTGATGCCAAGTGTGAGTTAAGAGTGGATTCGAAAACACATGCCAAGCTTAAAAGTTTTCCAACACAGCTTGTAAAAGAAGAAGACTGGGAAACCGAGTATTTAGAAAATATTTTGAGCCTAAAAATTGTTTCATCTGTCGAAGAGGCAACTGGGCACATTAATCGTTATGGGACTCATCATACGGAAGGGATTTTGAGCGAAGATCAAGCAGAAATAGATTTTTTTGTGAAATCAGTTGATGCAAGTTGCATTACTATAAACGCATCCACCCGCTTTAATGATGGAGGAGAATTGGGGCTGGGGGCAGAACTGGGAATTAGTACTAGTAAGTTTCACGCCTATGGGCCAATGGGCCTTGAGCAAATGACAACCGAGAGATTTTTGTTTAAAGGAAATTATTCGGTAAGGTAAAAAAGCTTCCAAATCATAATTAGAAAAACCATAGAAGGCGCAAAAAACCTAATTAAAAATAACCATGAAGAGAATACTAGCGGTGAAAGAAATTCAGCAGAGAGGTCGTTGGCAAGTTTTTTCTTTCCAATTTTAAAACCCACCAGCAAAGAAATAAAAATACCCCCAAGCGGCAGCGTCCAATTTGACGTTAGATAATCAATCTTTGACATAAACTCAATTTCGGTAAACCACGAAAGTGCACCATTGCTCATTGCACTTCCCAGTCCAAACAGCCAAATTCCAAAAACACTTATCAAGGTTGCTTTTGAACGCGGCAGATGGATCTTTTCTAAAAAGAAGGCCGTGACTGGCTCGAGTAAAGAGACAGTTGAAGTCAGGGCCGAAATGAGAAGCAAAAAATAGAAGCATATGGAAAAAAACCGTCCCCCGATCATTGTATTAAATTGAAGAGTCAGGGAGGTGAATAGAATAGAAGGAGATTCCAATCCCTCAAAGCTATGGGCAAATAGCAAAGGGTAGATCAAAAAACAAGAAAGCAGCGCCACTAGGGTATCAAAAAAAGCAATCCAGCAAACTGAGCGTACAATTGGGATTTCCTTAGGAAGATAGGATCCATAAATTAAAGTGGCCCCTACCCCAACACTAAGTGTGAAAAAAGAATGTCCGATGGCCTCTAAAATTCCAGGTAGAGACAGCTCGCTCCAATTGCCCCGAAACAGAAAAACGGCCGTCTCCTCTATCCCGTAATTCGACCAGGCCAGGCCGGCCAAGGCAATTAACGTCACAAACAGTGTTGGAATTAAGATTTTGTTAATCTTTTCGATCATGCGGGTGCCCTTCATCACAATGACACCCGTTGCGGCCATGACAATTGTATGAAATGCGAATATAGAGGGGCCAGAAGACACAATGCTGGAAAAATAAGGGCCTATATTATCAGAGGTAAGGTCGACTAGCCCTCCGGAGACTGACTCTAAGAAGTAGCTGAGAATCCAACCGGTTATGACGGAGTAAAAAGACAAAATGCCAAAGGCCGTGAAAAGACAGAGCGGACCTAAGAGTCGCCAAAAAGAGAGTCTGCCTGTTAGCTTTTCGATGGCACTGTAAATATTGAGACGAAAGCTTTTCCCTAGATACATTTCTGCAATCATAATTGGGACACCGATTAAGACAATCGAGATGAGGTAGACCAAAACAAAGGCCCCTCCTCCATTTTTAAAAGCAATATAGGGAAATTTCCAAATATTTCCCAATCCGACAGCTGCGCCGACACTGGCAAAAATCAGTCCAAGAGACGAAGACCAAAGAGTTCTAACAATAGGGTTCTTTTTTACCATCAATTTTCCGAGAGCGTTCACTTCGTCGACTTTTAGTGTTTACAGAGATAAATCATCTAAACTATGAAGGCCATTTTCTTTTTTGCCATTTTTAGTCTTAGCTTTACGGTTTTTTCTCAAACCAAAACCATAGAAGAGCTCCGTCAAATTATTGAAGAAATGAGCGCTGTCGACTCTGTGGACTTAGCGACTCAGACCTCAGAAGTTCCTGAGTTTACTGAACTCTATTTGGCCCTTCAAATTTTTCAAATCCGTGAGACAAAATTTAACGTGTGGCAAGAAGTCGAAGGTGATCACTTTTTGAGGGCCCACCGGATTGAAGATCTAGATGAAAACTTTCTCGCTTTTCTAGGAAACGTTTTTTTCGAGGAAATTCATGCTGCCCTTGAAGCAATGGTTTTGGAGCTTGACCGTAGAAATCAAAATCGCAGTCTTCTAGATAACGATCAAGATCTTCAGATGAAATTTTTTAAGTCGACAAGAGATCCCAGAGCAGCGCTGGCGGCACTGACAAAACTCAATAAAAAAGACGCGCAGAACTTTTTAATCCTTGAGGCAAAACATGACTTGAGAACTTCCGAATCAGCTCGGGCCCAATTATTAATGATTGAACCTTTGGCGCTAGAAAAAAACATTGAAGGTTTTAAATTTCTATCGCTGGGAAGGTATTCTTTTTCAAGACCACATTTTAAAAATTTTTATAATGCGATTTTTAAGACAAGCAAAGAGGCACGGTTTTCACCTGATTTGTTAGAACATTTAAATTCTGCCGGTAGCAGCGCGAGTGTTGAAAGGTTTTACAGGTCCTACTTAAATTCGCTCAGGTTACCTGAGCACTACATTCTTCCCTATCGGCAGGACCACGGACCTCTATATTCAGGACCCAAGCCCCACTTTAAAGGAAGAAAAATTAACGAGCAAACTTTTAACGCTGTCCGAAACGGAACCTTGACCTCTAACTTTACTAAATTTAAAAAAAGTGAAGTTTTAATGGGCGACGCACTTTATTCTAAAGTAAAACTTCTTAAACAATACGAAAATCATAGAACTTTAGTGAAGACGTTTTTCAGAGGCAATAGCGATATTTTTGAGAACAGAGAAAAGTTTGGCGAATTTGTTTTTCAATTTGATAGAACCAATCTCAAGAAAATACTTGAAATCATTGATCAAACTGATGAATCCTATCCCCTTTTCCCTGAAAGTTTTAAGAAGTTTTTTAAGAAATCGCGAGCTTATGAATTGCTGAAAGAGGATGCATCTGAGGTTGATCCAAAGCTACTTTTTTCTGCCCTTGAAAAAAGGGCAGACCGAAGAGATCGAGGTCTGACTCAAAAATTTAAAAACGACTGGATCCAATACTGGACAGAGGATTGTCTCTATAGAGGCCGTGCTATCTTTCGCGTGCTCATGCGCAGGTCAACAATCATGACCAATCAAGATAAAACATTTCGCAAATCTGGGACTCGAAATTTTTGCTCGTCGCTCTTTACTTCATGAATGGTAATTCGAACTCCATCGGAATTGAGAGTGTGACCACAAAAAGGTCATGACGAAGAGTTTCATCGAGTTGCTGAGAAGCAGCAGTGCTACCAGAGCGAAATTCATCATATTTGTGAGAAACATATTCGATTTGCAAATTGATGTATTCGTTGAGAAAGCGCGAGACGCCGAATTTATAGCCTGCACCGGAGTAATCGCTACTATCGGAATTATCTGCATCGACTTCTAAAATCGTCGTAAACCAAGTCTGCCAAGCTTTGTTGATTTGATATTTAAAGAAAAAACCAGTTTCACGTGTAAAAAACTGATCATCTTCGAGATTATTATCGGAATCAGATGCCAGCTGACGAATGGAAGCATCGACACCTGCAGAAAAATCAATGATTTTGTAGCCGAACTTTGCTGAAAAAGAAAGGCCCCAGAGATCACCGCCTTTACCCGAAGATTTTTCATAACTTGAAAAAACGGGAACTCCAAGGCCTGGTTCAAATTGGACTTGAGACCATGCTTGAAAAGTCAGCGCTGTGAAACATAAAAAGATTTTTAATACTGAAATCATCATTTTCCTCCTAAATCATCATTAGGATAAGAGCTTTTTAAGATAGCGGCCAGTATGCGAGGAAGGGAACTCGGCCACCTGCTCAGGAGTCCCTTCTGCGACGAGTTTTCCACCTCCGGAACCACCCTCAGGGCCTAAATCGATAACCCAGTCAGAAACTTTTATCATATCAAGGTTATGCTCAATCAGAAGAACGCTGTGTCCATCTGTGATGAGCTTTTCGATTGCCCGCAGAAGGTTCCCGATATCGTGAAAATGAAGCCCAGTGGTCGGTTCATCGAGAATGTAGAGATAGCGGTCTTTCGTTTTCTTTGATAATTCGCGGCATAGTTTAAGTCGTTGGGCCTCGCCTCCTGATAGGGTCGGCGCCGGTTGGCCGAGTTTCATGTAACCAAGGCCTATATTTTCCATCACCCTGAGCGCTCTTGCTATGGGAGGATGATTATTAAAAAACACGAGCGCGCTGCTAACCGACATCTCCAAAACATCGGCGATACTCTTTCCTCGATACCGAATGGCCTTGATTGCATCTTGAAATCTAGTTCCATGACACTTTGGACACCTAATATAAACATCTGGGAGAAAATGCATTTCCATTTTAAGCTGCCCATTACCCTCGCAGTGTTCACAGCGCCCAGCATCTTTTACATTAAAAGAAAAACTTCCTGGAAGTAGACCTTTTATCTGGGCCTCGGGTAAGCGAGAAAAAAGCAACCGAATATGATTGAAAAGTCCTGTATAAGTTCCCGGATTAGATTTTGGTGTTCTTCCAATGGGGGCCTGATCAAGTTCAATGAGACCATTTAAATGCTGAACGCCCTTGAGAGATTTAAAATTTGTTGGCCTTGGATTGCGTTTATCAAAATGATTTTTCAGTGCTGGAATCAGAACTCTTCGAACAAGGCTGGACTTCCCTGATCCACTGACCCCGGTGAGGCAACAAAGACATTCTAGTGGAATTTTGATGGTCAAATCCTCAATATTAAAAATACTGGCGCCCCGAAGCGTCAGGAAAGGCCCAGGAGATCTGCGCTGCTCAGGAAGAGGAAGGGTTTTTTTTTGCCTGAGATAATCAAGTGTCGGGCCAGTCCCCTCTGCTAAAAGGAGTTTGATTTCGCCTTCGGCTAGAATTTCGCCTCCGAGATCTCCCGCGCCGGGTCCCATATCAATCAGATAATCGGCCGCGCGCATTGTTTCTTCGTCGTGCTCTACGACTAGAACTGTATTGCCCAGTTCACCTAGGGAGCGCAAAGTTTTCAAAAGTTTATGATTATCTCTTTGATGTAACCCAATACTGGGCTCATCTAAAACATACAATACCCCACTGAGACCGGAGCCTAGTTGAGTGGCCAAGCGAATTCTTTGAGATTCACCGCCGCTTAGGCCTTGGGCGCTGCGGTCTAAACTTAAATAGCTTAGGCCAACTTGAATAAGAAATTGCAAGCGACCTTTTATTTCTATGAGTAACTTCTCAGCGATAATTTTTTTAGTCCCGGATAGCTCATTCTCAATCGATTCTAAGAAATCTAAACTTTCTTCTAAAGGGAGTTGGCAAAATTCAGAAATGTTTTTTCCTTGAATTGTCGCGGCCAAGGAATAGGCCTTAAGCCTTTGTCCCTTGCAGATTGAGCAGGGAAGGATTTCCATAAATTCTTCCAAACGTTTTCGCAATCTCTCGGAGTGGGTTTCGGAATAGCGTTTCTCAAACCAAGAGCTCAGACCAGGAAACGCTTTCTTGTATCTAAAACGCGATGAACTTGTCTCAACAACAAAAGAGTAGCTTGATTTTGAGCCCTCAAAAAGAATCTTCTGGAAAGACTCTGGCAGCTCAGCAAAAGAAACATCAAGGTTTATCTTTTCAGACTTGGCGATTCCCTTTAGCACTTGTGCTAAAAAATCTTTACCCCCCTCAATCAAAGGAATGGCCCCCTCAAATAGGGCCGAGGACTCATCTCGGAGCAAACCTTCGCGGCCAAAATACTTGAGTTCCCCAAGACCTGAGCAATGATCACAGGCGCCCAGGGGAGAGTTAAAAGAAAAATGCCTTGAGGTTAATTCAGGATAGCTTTTTTTTATTTTTGGACTGTAATAGCTCTGACTAAAATAGAGGTCGTCTTTGTTTTTTTCATTATCGAGAATAACAGCGCCATTTCCCCACTGTAGTGCCAAACGAAGAGACTCTTCGATGCGTGAACGAGCAGAATCTTTAATGAGAAAGCGGTCCACGACCAGCTCGATTTTGTTATATTGAGTTTTCTTAACGGAATATGTATCTGGAAAAATTTGGTAATCTCCATTAACTCGAATTCGCGAAAGCCCCATGGCCGCAAATTTTCCTAGAAGTTCTTTGTGCTCGCCTTTTTGAGAAACAACAATCGGCGCCATCAAAACTGTTTTAGACGACGGACTGAGAGATAAAATTTGTTCAGTCATTTCTTCGGGAGACATCGCCCTCACGACATCACCAGTTTCAGGACAATGGGCCACAGCTACTTTTGCAAATAAAATTCTGAGAAAATCATAAATCTCTGTGACTGTTCCAACTGTACTGCGCGGATTACGCGAAGTTGTTTTTTGCTCTATGGCAATCGCTGGAGATAATCCCGTTATTTTTTCCACAGAGGGTGGGGCCAGTGGTCCCATAAACTGTTTTGCTTGGGCACTGAGCGACTCGATGTAGCGGCGCTGGCCTTCTTGATAAATCGTATCGAAGGCCAAAGAAGATTTTCCTGAACCACTGGGACCAGTAATCACTATCAATTTATTTCTAGGTAGCTCGCAACTTACATTTTTAAGATTGTGAATATGGGCATTAATGATGCAAATCTGATCCATTCTCGAAGGCGAAACGTAGCATAGCTGCGCAACCCTGGTAAAGGGCCAGGTCTTGACCAAAAAGTGTATCGGCGGTGCCGTGATCAACAGAGACTCGGCAATATTTCAGCCCCATCGTGAGATTGAGTCCGTCCAGCCCGTACTTCGCCTTAAACATTGGAAGGCCAAAATCGTGAAAAGGATACACCAGCAGATCTAGCGGGGATTGTTTTTGGAAATAGAGAGTATCTGGAGGCAGTGGCACCATAAATTCCAGCGATGGATACGTTTGGCCAAGAGATTCGACTGATTTTTCAATAATATGATCGCATTTGCCCAACAGACCTTTCTCACCAGCATGAGGATTAATTCCAGAAATAAGAATCCTCTGAAATTTTGGAAGTATGAAGTTTTTCCGCTGAGTTTCAATGAGATAGGAGAGTTTTTCGACAACAAAATCCAAGCTTATCACGTCCAGCGCCTCTCTCAATGGAAGATGATCGGTCAATAACGCCATCGAGCATAAAGGATGATAAAAGAGCATCGTGAGCTGTGGAATCTGGTAATGGTTTCTAAAAAATTCTGTATGCCCTAAGCTACCGGTGGTACCCAATTGCAACTTATCTTTGCTCAGCGGTAAGGTACAAAGAATTGCATTTTGGAATTCGTCGTCACACGCTTGCATCGCAGACTCAAGCGATCGCTGCTCGAGTGAGCTCTCTGAGGCACTAGAGTTAGGCCTTTTCAGTCGGATTTGATGGTCTTCGACCTGGAGCCCATCATCTATCCATGCCCAGTTCAGTGCCAAATTTTCTAATGTTGGTGAAAGGAGTTCTTTATCAGCGTGGAGAGTGAGCAGCTTATCGCGAGATGGTGGAAAAAGCATGAGGGCCTTGAAAAATACTTCTAGGCCTACTCCCCTTTGATTGCCCGCCGATACATGAATGGCCACAAACGCTATCCTTCTGTTTTGGAAGACGTTTTTTTATCAATTAAAATCTGAAAATGATGGGCGGGGCGCTCTTTTTCGATCCAGCCAGTATTCACCTGCTGGGCCTTCTTTTCATAGAGCTCGGCATAAATGGAGGCCTTGGCCCTTTTAAACAATTCTGAATCTTGGTTATCTTTTTTCTCTACAAAGAAGATATGGTAGCTGCCATCAAACAAGACTGGTCGGGAAAGAGATCCCTCCGGAGTCGTTTTTAGAACTGAGGATAGTGCATTGGCCAAGTCTTCTTCATTGATACTGTCGATAGTAATATGCTCTATGTCTTTTAGTAACTGAGGAGTCACATTTGTTTCTCGGTAGGCCTTCACAAGAGAGGGTAAGTTTGGCAAGACGGATTCAGGAACAGATGTGGCCGGAATTTTGTAATCGACTAAATTATAGCGATAAGAAAATGTTTCGGATTGAGGATGGGTCGCAAAAAAATGGTTTTTAAGCTCTTGATCAGAAATAGAAATCGATTCTCTAATATGCTTTTCATTGTGGGCTGAATATTCCATCGTTTGCCGAGTCAGCTCGGTGTATTCAGGAAAAATAGTTTTCTGAGTATCGAGATATTTAATAAGATCTGAACGTTGATAGCCTAGTTTTTTTTCTAACTGCTTGAGTCTACTTTCAACGGCGTCATCGGAAATCGTGATCCCTTCTGCGGCCAAAGACTTTTTTATAAGCAAGAGGTCGGTCACGATGAGGGCAATATCATAGAGCGAGGGATCTGCCTTTTTAAAGATAAGCGGAGCAAACGCCTGTCGTTCTTTGTAGGTTTGTTTAATTCTTTTTAATTCAGAGAGGCTCACAACCGTATCATCGACGACGGCCGCAATCTGGTCCAAAACGCGGGCACAGGTTACTGAAGAAAAGAAGGGTGCAAAACAAAACACAATTAAGAATTTCATGCCTTAATTATGCCTTAGTGCAGCTTTTCTGTCCCCTATTTGATGAGTTTCTTTTTTAGAGAAATATCGGCCTGACCTCGGTGTTTTTGGAAGTAAGCTTCCATGATTTGGTCTCTTTTTTCGGCCTTGATGATCGATTTGTAGAGTTCCAGGTTGATTTCCTCGAATTTCTTAATTCCTACAATCTTGATGATGTGAAATCCATATTGAGTTTGAATTGGTTCAGTTATAGTACCAATCTTTTTTCCACGAATGGCCTCATAGAACTCCGGAGGATAACTCGTCGGTGGCTGATAACCTAGATCACCCCCAACAGTGGCCACAGAACTTTGGCCAACTTGATTGGCCAGGACCGCGAATTTTTCCGGTTTTTGTTTTACCTCTTGATACACCTTCATCGCCCGGTCGTAGACCGTTTGAAGTTCTTCTTGATTAAATTTTGCTGGAAGCCGAAATAAAATATGAGCAGTGCGGTACTCTTTGTTATCCGAGTAATATCGACTGACATCTTTTTCAGAAACTTGGATTTTCTGGACCTCACCTTCTAATTCCTGGGAGATGAGTGAGTGATAGAGCACATCTTCCATTTTGCTTTTTACCTCTGGGTCATTTTGTAAGTTTTTCTTTTTGGCCCTCTGAATTCCGAGTTTACGGTTTACCAAATCAAGCAAGGCCTTCTCGCGGGTCAGCTTCCTTTTAGAGACAAACAGCAGCGCCTCTTCGAAGTAATTATCAAACTCCCCCCGGGTAATCGCTTCACCGTTGACCGTGGCAACGACCACCTTGGGTGCAACGGCCAAAAGATTTGGAGAAGAAACGATAGAAATAATTCCAGCAAACAAACTTAAAAATATTGTCATAAAACCAACCTTAAAACTCTGCCCAACTTAATATTAGTTTAACCGCAACTAAAACGCTAACGAGGAGTAGGAAGAAATTGTGAGAGATAGCTAGCAAAATCACTGAGATGGTCAACCGAAATTGTTTTTTTTGGGCGACAAATCACACTTTGGTCAGGTCTTATCTGGAAGATATTAGGGGCCTTCAGCAATTCTTCAATCAATTGATTTTTCCACTCTGGTTTTTTTTCCATCAAAGTTTCACTGAAACGTAAATGAGCTCTCTGGCCAGTCAGGCTGGCACGCTGGATGCCCAACTTTTGTAAAGGAAACCGCAACGCCATGACATCAAACAAATGTTTTGCTTCTCGGGGAGGTGCCCCAAATTGGTCAGTGATTTCCTCACACAACCCCTCAAAATGATTCAAATTTTGAGCGTTACTGAGCTTCTTATAATACCTCAATCTCTGAGACGGATTGGTCACATAGGTGTCAGGTAAGAATGCAGGCCAGCTACTCACAATTTCGACATTGATGTTCGTATTATCTTCCGATTGGCCTCCAATTTCTTCAATCGCCTCTTTCAGAAGATCGAGATAGAGTTCCAATCCAACTGATTCAATATGGCCAGATTGTTCTGCACCTAGGATGTCACCTGCGCCCCGTATTTCTAAATCCGATCCGGCCAAATGGAGACCTTGACCTAATTCACTGTAATTTTGGAGAGCTCTAAGGCGTTTGGTGGCGACACTGCTTAAGCTAAAATCTGAAGGAATCAGAAAGTATGCAAATGCGCGTCGATCGGAGCGGCCAATTCTTCCCCTTAACTGATGCAGCTGGGCCAACCCGAACTTGTCTGCCCTATTCACAATCAAGGTGTTTGCATTTGGGATATCAATCCCAGATTCAATAATAGTTGTGGCCAATAAAATATCAAACTTGCCGTCATAAAAGGCCTGGATTCGTTTTTCCAATTCTTTTTCTGGGAGCTGTCCATGACCAATCGTGAGGGTTGCTCGAGGCGCAAGTTTTTGGATTTTCTCGGCAACAATTTCAATATCTTGAACCCGGTTATGAACTACGTAAATCTGACCTCCACGGGTCAGCTCAGATTCGATTGCGGCCTTCAAAGTTTCATCGTCTCCTCGAACCACATAGGTCGAAATGGATTGGCGAAAAGGTGGAGGCGTTTGAACTAAAGAGAGGTCACGCAGACCCAAATATGAAAGCTGCAAAGTCCTGGGGATAGGAGTTGCCGTCATCGCTAAAACGTCGACGCTTTGTTTTAACGTTTTTAGCTTCTCTTTGTGATTCACACCAAACCGATGTTCTTCATCAATAATGACGAGCCCTAAATCGGCAAATTCTACATCAGGACCAAGGATTTTATGGGTGCCAATGACAATATCTAGCTTTCTCTCAGAAAGTTTTTTAAGAATTTCTTTAGATTCTTTTGCAGTTTTCATTCTTGAAAGCCCATCAATCGTCACGGCAAAATGGGCGAATCGCTTCTTAAAACTTTGGTAGTGTTGCATGGCCAAAAGTGTGGTGGGAACTAAGACTGCGACCTGTTTATCATCCATCACGGCCTTAAAAGCTGCTCGCATAGCAATTTCGGTCTTTCCGAGCCCCACATCGCCGCATACTAAACGGTCCATAGGGCGGTCTTTCATCATATCTTCTAAGACATCTTGTATTGCTTTTTCCTGATCGGGTGTTTCTTGAAAGGGAAAATCTTTTGCAAAAGCTTCATCTTCTTCACTGTAGTCTGAAAAAGCATAGGCCTGCTGTTGCTCTCTTTTGGCCTGAAGCGCTATGAGATCAAAGGCCAATTTTTTTGCGGAATGGCGTGCTTTTTCTTTGGCCTTCTGAAACCGATTTTGTCGCAAATTTGCAACCTGACAGTTAGCACTGTCATCTCCATATTTTTGAATCAAATGGAAGCGGTACACCGGAACATAAATTTTATCTAATTCTTGGTATTCAATCAGTAAAAAATCAGTTTCCTCATTCCCAAGTTTAAGATTTTCCATTCCTCGGTAAATTCCTATTCCGTGATCTTGATGAATGACAAAGTCTCCGACTTTTAAAGTGCTCATCTGTTCTGCAAAGAGATCATGACCTTGAATTCGGCGATCTTTTACAGGAGACTTTCTCAAAATGAAATCGCTGGCCTGCAAGAAAACTGCGTTTTGACTTTGGCACCAAAAACTAGGGCCGCTCCATTTAGAAACAAGCGTAAGCTTGCTCCAATCAAGGTCTTCACCGAGATGCATTTTTATAGACTCAACCAATAAATCTCTATCTTCATTTGATTGATACAATAGATAGACATGTGCTGAGGAACTTTGGGCCTGATTGATCTGATTAAAAAAGATTGGAGCGATTCTTTGGGCCACCTCGCGTTTTTTTGATTTCCGCAGCTTTGGAATATCTTGAGTGGCAATCGTATAACTCAAAGAATCTCCAGAGGGATCCTGAGAGAAAGAATCAATGGAAAGCGAAGCATAGCTTTTCAAAGCTGGAAGGCCTGAAAAGTAAAAGGCCTCTGGACCAGGGAAGATATTATCAGAATCGGGATTATGCGAGACTCTCTGGTGTTGTTGACTGAGGTCAATCATTGATTGTTCAAAGTCTTTTTTTCCTAAGCTTTCATTGGAATAGTGAATCAGAGTCGAAGCTGGAGAAAAATAATTCAAGAGCGATACTGGAGAGCTTTGACCTAAGGGAAGGAGATAGCTCAGCGATTCCAATGTCCCTCCTTGTCCAAGCTTTTTCAAAACTTCTTGGCGATGAAGGTATTTTTTTTGATGACCTGCTTTTGGCATCGGAATCGCTTTTCGCAAAACCTCTTTAAGGGCAGACGTAGAAGTCGACAAGGCCTCTGGAAGGATTTCATAAAAATCCAGAGGAGCATTTCGCAAAGTTCGCTGTGTTTCTGGTTCGATGGCAAATATTTCTTCGATCATTTCGTCAAAGTAGATAAGTCTTGCCGGAGAGCTACCGGCAGAAAAAAGATCAAAAATTTCTCCTTTGCGTGCAAACTCCCCGGGTGACGCTACATAGGCGACTTTTTCATATCCAAAAGACAAAAGTTTTTTCTCTAAATCTTGAGGAGAAAAAATATCACTCGGGACCAGCCGAGTTTGTTGTTGGGTGAAAAAATCGGGAGCAGGGAGTTTGCAATGAAGCCCTTGATAGCTGGTCGTAATCCATCTTGGGTATTCGCTCGGAGTCCCATCTGATGGAATTTTGGTGGTATTTTTTCTGGCAAGAGTGGAGAGAGCGCCAATCTTTTGCTGAAAATACTCATCAATAACAGAGAGCTGAGTATAGGGTGAAGATTCTAGGCCGGGGACAAAGAGAGAGTTTTCGTGAGAAGAGAGCTTTGCGGCCATTTGCTGGGCCTGAGATTCCTCTTCAAAAACGAGAATATGCTGGAGACATCCCCATTTTTTGTTGGGATCGACCGCAAGATCCCAGAGAGTAGGCCATTGATCAAATTGGGGGCCACCAATTGAGATTTGTGAAAATTGAGACCGATCTGGACTGCTGAAGTATTGATCAAGCTTTGATTTAAGTATTGAGATTTGGTCCATTTGTTCCAATTGCAAGAGCTTTGCATCAAATTGCATCTTCTGTATCTTTACTGATAGCAATTGCCAAGAACAGGTTGATGATTGAAAGGGATAAAAATTGGGCCTTTTTGTAACAACGGTGGCGATGATATTTTTCGCTCTAGGGCTAGGACTCTTTCTCTATGGTCTGGCAAAAATTCTTGCTCCCAAATTGCCGTCTGAATTAGGAGAAGGACTCTCGCCCTATGAATGCGGAGAGCTCTCGGAAGGGCCCCAATCTCCAAATATTCGGTTGCAATTTTTTAGAGTGGCGCTGGTTTTTTTACTCTTCGAAGTTGAAGGCGTCTTTCTTTTGCTTCTGGCCCCATTATTTCCACAATGGGCAGAGCGGGGTGAAGGAGTAACTTTTCTAATATTGTTTTTTTTATTCTTAGGTCTCTTTTTTGAGGCCCTCATCTATGTTTGGAAGAAAGGGGATCTTTTGTGGTCACCTTCTTGACCACTGGCGGTCTTTTTTTATTTGTTTTGAGTTTTGCAGGTTTTGCAACTTATTTAGAGCGAAAAATTTCTGCAGATTTTCAACTTCGTATTGGTCCTAACAGAGTTGGTCCGATTGGATTATTACAAATCCTCGCCGATGGCCTTAAACTTATAACCAAACAAGTTTTTATTCCAACGAGCGCCGAAAAAATTCCCTTTCTTTTAGCTCCCCTTCTCGCCGTTAGCATGGTGTTTGCTACTCTTAGTTTTATACCGTTTCTTCCCATACCCTTCACCAATTCCATCCATGTGGGGCTGCTTTATATTTTAGCGTTTATTTCTTTTGTTTCTTTTGCTGTTTTTTTAGCTGGACACTCATCGGGTTCGACTTGGTCATTTCTTGGTTCGGCCCGAGCGATCGCACAAATTCTTAGTTATGAAATCCCACTGGTCATAACCCTTATGGGTCTTACAGTGATTTCTTCGGGGCTCTCCGTTTCAGAGCTCCTAGAGCGGCAAGGCGTTTTTCCTCATGAGTGGCTTATCTTTTATAATCCTTTCACTTTTTGCTCTTTTTTTATCTTTTTTCTTTGCGGCTTAGCGCAATCTCATCGAGCACCTTTTGATCTCCCAGAAGCAGAATCTGAATTAGTCTCTGGCTATCATACTGAGTATTCAGGAGTGGCATTTGGTCTTTTTGGAATCGCTGAATATACTGAGGTTTTTGTTTTCTGCGCTCTCGGGGCATTTTGCTTTTTAGGTGGAACTCACCATGATTTTAATGTGGAGGGGGCCCTTAGTCTGGCAGTTGGTCTTACGCTCCTGATGATAAAAATTTCTTTTCTTTTTTTCTGCGTCTTTTGGTTTCGTTGGACTCTTCCTCGAATGAGAATGGATCAACTGATGTATTTGTGTTGGTACTATCTTCTTCCCATCTCGCTTTTTAATGTAGTGGGAATTTTTCTTTGGGAATATTTCTCTCAATCACATTCATTTTGGGAATTAGTTTTTTAATGAATCTAGATTTTGCGGGCTATATTTTTTTATTATTGGCTATCCCTGGTCTGTTTTTCGCGAAAAAAGCAGTTTCGCTTCTAAGCGCACTACTAACAGCGCTTGTTGGAGTGGGAATACTTTATGCGAATCTAGGTTACTACTATCTCTCTGCCATTCAGTTTATGGTCTACATTGGGGGAATCTTTGTCCTTATCGTATTTTCTGTTTTCTTAACTGGAGGAGGATTTGAAAAATCTCCTGCAGAAAAATTCCTAGGCGCAGGCCCTCAGATGGGTCATTGGAAAAGCAGAATCTTGTGCCTGTTATTGGTGGTCTTCCTCTTTTGGTGTACCTACTCTTATATTGATTTTTCTTTGGCGCCCCAGGGTAACCAACAAAAGGAATCTTTGACAGATTTAGGTGCTGCTCTCTTGGGTCGCCATCTGGTCGCTTTTGAAGTTAGCTCTTTTATGATTTTAGTGGCCATCGCCGGCATTCTAACTATTTTGAGAAAGGAAAAACAGCCTTGATTTGGTTTCCTGCACTACTTCTCGCTTTGTTGGGACTCTGCGCGCTTTTCTTGAGACGAAATCTCTTAAGTTTTGTTGTTGGAGTTGAATTTCTGATTAACAGTGCTCACTTACAAATCGTTTACGCGCTAAGAACTTCCGCTTCAGCGTCGGCAACAGATCAAGAAATTTTTCTCTTCTTTAGCTTCTTAATTTCGGCCATTGAGCTAGCACTCCTCATCTCGGCGATTTCAATCTTTTATCAATCCTCGAGGTCTTTGGACTGGAAAGATACAGCTTTGGGAATAAAATAATTCATGGAATATCAATTGTTTTCGTTTGCTGGGGCACCCCGGGAACCAATTATGGCCCAAGTGATGATTTTTGTGGGAATCGTCTCTGCTCTTATTGGCCTCTATGTTTTGTTCGATAAGGGCCAGAAAGAAAAGCTCCGGTTTATTTGCCTTTTTTTATTTTTTGTCGCAGCGATGCTTGGCTTTTGTGCTTCTCAATCTGTTCTCACACTCTATTTGTTTTGGGAGCTCATGGGCGTTTGTTCTTTTTTCATGATTCAATTCGATAAAACAAAATTGAGCTCATCTCAAGCTGGACTTCAAGCGTTTCTAACAACTAAATTTGGCGATATTTTTCTTTTTGGCGCACTCCTCTATTCGGCATTGGGTGCAAAGAGTTTTATACTCTCAGATGTTTTGCAGTGGATTCCGCTTCAAGGCTCATCTTCTCAGTCCTATTTGCTACTGGCGCTTTGCATAGGGGCAGCAGCTAAGTCCGCCCAGCTTCCTTTTTCTCCATGGCTTAAAATGGCCATGATAGGGCCAACGCCAGGTTCTGCGCTTATCCATGGCGCAACGATGATAGCTGCAGGACCATTACTTTTGTTAAAACTATCAGCTCCCTTTGGACTGGATTTGTTTTCCTTTCCCTTGGCTTGCTCTCTATTTATTGTGAGCGCTGTTGTGAGTTCCTTGGCCGCTCTAGGAGAGACCTATGTTAAGAAGTTTTTAGCTTTTTCTACAGTCTCAAATATCGCCCTGCTCTTCCTGGCCGTCCTTTTTAAGCAAAAGACGCTGGCCCTCGGATTGTTTGCTGGTCATGCTTTTATGAAATCAGGTCTTTTTTTATTAACTGATGCGGCATCCAAGAATCTAAAAATTGACTCAAGCCATTTTACCTTTGGGGATATGAGGACCTTTTTTCAGCAGCATCCTGTTTTTTTGTGGGTAAGCGCTCCACTCTTTTTGGCCCTGACTGGTGCGCCATTTTTTTACCTTTTTCGGGCCAAGCAAGAGCTTTCTATTGCTATCAATCAATACTCAGAAGTTTTTGGTTATTTCCTCCGGGGACTGAGTGCTTTGGCAATTTTTTATGCGGCGAGATTTATTTATCTTTGTACTCCGAAGTTTAGATTTATTTTAAAAAGGCCGGCCTTATCGGGTCACCTTATCGCCCAGGCAGTGATCTTTTTGACTTTAGGTATAGGTGCTTTGAGTCTTTGGTATCCTTTCACAATCAAGTTGAATTTGCAGAGCACCTTTTTCACGTTAGGTTTTTTTACTTTGGGGATCGCTGTATCCAAAGCGCTACCGCCGGACTTTGTTCCACGGCCTTTTAAAAACATTTTCTCAAGCTTTTTAGGATTTGCTCCATGGACTCATTTGGTTGCTATGGGGGTTAAAAGCATTTCAAATATGTTTTTTTGGATAGAGCGCAAACTACTTCAAGGGTTTATCCAGCAAGTCTTTCAAACTCTTTTTTTTACCGCTCGCGTTACTGGGAGATTAGAGCGGGGAGCTGAGTTCCTTTTGACTTCCTTTTTCCCTAAGGTGCTATTTTTAGGAAATGCTTTTTTAAAAACCCTCCAAAGAGATAATCTTCAGACAGGTTTTCTGTTTTCATTTCTTTTTATGCTCGTGTGGTGTCTTTTTTTTATGTAGGTTAAATATTCATGGATAACGGTTTGGTCTTTGCCTTTTTTTTACTCGTCCCAGTCTTAGGAACACTCTTTGTTCCATTGTTTGCTAGAACAAAATTTTCCATAGTCTCTTTTCTCCGTTTATTTCTGACTGCATACCTCGCCCTAGTGATTTTTCTTTGGATTTTTGGCCCCACAGTTACATCATTTTCAATTGGCTGGTTTACCGATTACCCCATTCACTTATCGTTTTATCTTGACGAGCTAGCTTGGTGCTTCTTGCTGCTGACTTCCTTCTTGTTTGCCTTTGCGGCCTATGCCTGCGAGCTGAAGAGAGACTCTACTTATGCGGTTTTATTTTTGGCCATGCTCGCTCTCATTAACGGAGTCTTTTTGGCCGAGGATCTTTTTCTCTTTTATATTTTTTGGGAAGTCGGCCTCATTCCTATCTTCTTTTTAATTCTGAGGTATGGCGGAAAAATGCGCCTAGAGGCTTCGCTAAAGTTTTTCTTTTTTTCTTTTATTGGATCTTTAGCGCTCTTGTTTTCCATTATCGGTTTGGCCTGGCTTCATGATTTTTCTTACAGTTCTTTTTCTCTGCTTTGGTTGTCCAAAAATGAAATACCCTTTCATATTATTTCTGTAGGTAATGTCTATTTTAATCTCGAAATTTTTCTCTTCTGGGCAATGGGCCTAGGATTAGCTGTGAAAATCCCTTTGGTTCCTTTCCATAGCTGGCTGCCAGCGGCCCATGTTCAAGCACCTACGGAGCTCTCTGTTTTGCTTGCCGGAGTTCTTCTTAAGTTGGGAATTTACGGATTTTTGAGAGTTTTGATCCCCATTTTTCCAGCGTCCTTCATGGCATCTCATGACGTCATTCTTTTTTTTGCTTTTTTATCAATTGCTCATGCAAGTCTTGTGGCCCTGGCCCAAACAGATGCCAAGGCCCTTGTCGCATTTTCTAGCATTGCCCATATGGGAATTGCCGTTCTGGGAATGGCGACAGGGGTCTTAAGTGGCCTTCAAGGAGCACTGATTCTCTCTCTTTCCCATGGTTTAACCTCGCCGCTTCTATTTTTTCTGGTTGGTAAAATAGAAAAGAGTTATGGGCATCGCAGTTTAATCCCTGTCTCAGGTCAAACCTCAATTTCTGGACTTGCAAAAAATTTTCCTTTTTGGAATTTTTGCTTTGTCTTTGCTCTCTTTGCTTCTCTCGGTCTCCCTGGGGCCTCCAACTTTATCGGAGAGTTGTTCATTTTAGTGGCCAGCTTCGAGCTGTCTTGGAAAATCACTGCGGGGCTGCTTTTTCTTTTGGCCCTCGGCGCCTCTTATCATTTGTATTTCTACTATCGCTGGTCTCCTGGAAATGGAGAGCGGTCTATTATTAAGAGTCTAAACATTGAATGGATGCAAAAAATGTTTATGGCATTTCATTTATTGTTATTGCTTTTTTTTGGTCTCTACCCTCAACCATGGAAAAAATGGACAGGACCCTATTTTTATCAAATTCAAGAAAGGCTTGAAAAAAATATAGGCCTGCATGAATAGCCAGTTAGTAAGATTTATTCCTGAAATGATTTTGCTTTTGGGGAGCAGCTTCTCGCTTTTTGTTCCAAGCAAATTGCTGCGCTGGCTAGTGTTTCCTATTTTGGGACTGAGCTATTATTTCCTCATTCAAGGTCTTTCTACTCCGATCTTTCTGGCCTCCCCTGTGGACCCCTACGGACTCAGTATCACGGGCCAAACTCAACTTTTCAAAATGCTCATTGTGCTAGCGGGTGTCTGTCTCATGTTTTTGAGGAGTACAAAATTTTTTTCTCAGGAGCATATCTCAGTTTTATTGCTCAGCCTTGCTCTGTCTTTTTTGCTCATTTCTTCCACTAATTGGTTAAACATTTTTGTTTTTTCGGAGGGAATCTCTTTTTGCACTATGATATTCATTGGCCTACAAAGGCCATTTTCTGAAAAGAGTTTTTTAAAATACATCTTGAATGCTGCACTTTCAGCGGCCTTGCTTCTTTTAGGCATTTCTTTGCTTTTTACTGCAACCCACACAATAAACTTAGTCTCTCCAGTGGGAAACTCTCTCTTTTTGGTCAACGGGGCGATACTGCTCATATCAGTGTCATTTTTTATGAAGTTAGGCCTTATCCCATTCCACTGGTGGATACCTGGCGTTTTTCAAGGTCTCAAAGACACGCAAATCTTTTTCATTAGTATTTTACCAAAGCTGGCCTTCTTTTTTCTTCTTTTTAGTCTCAAGCAGACCGGGTACTTTAGACTCATTGAGAACCAATCTCCTTTTTATCAACTGGTTCTTTTGGGAACTATCATCGCCGCGCAAGTTTTATCTCTTCGCCAAAAACATTTTAACAAATTTCTGGGATTATCATCGCTGTCTCATTTAGGGTTTTTGTCGATCATGTTATTTATCGCGGATGTTAATTTTTTAGATGAGGCCATGGAATATTGGGCAATTTATATGGTTTCGCTCTCTCTTCTTCTCTGGTCATTGCGGAAAAAATCAAGGCAAGTCTTGGCCTTTCTGGCATTATTTGTCCTAAGCTCTTTTCCGCCCTCTCCTTTATTTTTCACAAAATACAAAATTATTTTATCGCTATGGTCAAACTCTCAATGGGAATGGGCAATTATTATTATTCTTTCTTCCATACTTCCGGTCTTTTATTATTTTGAAAATGGACGCAATAGAGTTTTTTCTCAACAGCAAATGGAGTCGTCTTTATCGTGATGAGTTTTTTCGTTGCTCTCCTAGTGCTATTTGTTTTTTTAATTTTTCGGTCAATGGTGGTTCATGATCCTCATCACCATTTGGCCCCCTATTTTTGTAGACCCTATCAACTATCCTTTAAAAACCGATTGCTGTATTTGCTCTGGAAAGCGAAAAAAACTTTCGAGGTTAATAAGTGGGCGGTCTCATTACTCCTAATTTTTTTTACCGCTATCCAACTTTATGTTTTATTTTTTATCGTTGATGGAATCATTCAACAAAGGGTGCTTTCATTCACAATAGTAGCTCTGTCCTATCAGTTCGTATCTTGTTTGTGCTGTAGCTTGATCGTCTCAAAAATGACTAAGATCGGTATAAGTTCTATCTCCTTAATAAAATCTACCTTGAAATTTTTCCTCTGTTGTTCTCCATTGCTTATTTATCTCACCGCCTTAGCATTTTATGATGGGTTCATGGAAAAATCGTACCGAAATACTCTGGATTTAACTGTTTTAGTATTGGTCAATGTTTTGGCCCAAAAGATGTTTTTTCAAAGACATCTTTTTTCGGTGGTTATGGAATTAAACTTCTACCTTTTACCTGTGTTTTTTGTTGTGCATAGCTTGCGGACACCAGAATCAATTTCATTCCAATTCTTTGCCCCAGCTCTGCTTATCTTGACCCCTCTTTTTTTCCTGATACTACAGAGTTTTCTAAAGAAGTTTTATTGGTTTCAAAGGAAGCCCTACCGGTAGTCTAAGACCTTTGAAATACGACTCCCCCTATCTGCTATAATAAAATGAAATGGCCGCCCAGAAAAAACCAGAAAAACAGACTGGAACTTTTCAGACCTTATTAAGAAGACTCGCTTTAGGAGAAGAGAGCGAGAACCCAAAAATAGCCGAGAATAAAACCAAAAAGAAAACGAAGAAAAAAACTAGAAGCAAAACGGTTTCGGCCAAAGAAAAAACTAAAAAAAAATCACGTCGAAAAAAAAATATTGCTGAGACTAAGATCTTACCATTTGACGAGGCTGCCCTTTCATCAGAAGACCCGGCCGCCACGGCCACCGAAGTGCCTGAACTCTCTCTTTTACCTGCGGTATTACCAGGGGCTCGAGACAAAACCGAGATTTTTGAGTTAACCCAGGCCCGGTCCAAATTAATAAAAGACTTAAAATTTCGAGAAAAACAGCTCGAAGTCGAAAAGATGGAGGTTGCAGGCCACAGTGATGACGAGATTCAGAAAAACCAAACATCAAGGTCTCTCGGGGTCAGTGAGATTTATGAAAACCTAAAAAAGAAACCATTTAATCGCCGCAGGTTTTTGCTTCTTCTTCTGCTATTTGTCATTGTTTGGTTCTATCAAGGCAAAGAGGAGGTCTCTCAATTCCAGGAACTCAATATTTCAGCTGTAAACTTTTCTGAAACCGAAGACAAGCTACGAGCAAAAAAATTTCTTGAACAAGGACTAGAGATTTTTTCTGAAAACAGAAGCTTTCAAAAGCTTCTTCAGGCAGCTGCGCTATTTAAGAAATCAGTCTTTTTTCAATCCTCCAATAATCCTGCATCGTCCTACTTATTATTGGCATACGCAGAATCTCTAAAGCATGTTGTAGATGAAAAAGCCTATCGAGAAAATATTGCGGAGATGATTCGCCTTTTTGAATTTCAAAATGGCCGTGAAAAAGTGGACCTCATCGCGGCACAGGCAAAGGCCAGATTTTTTTATGAGATCGGTCGCTATAGTTCGAGTGAATATGTCATTGAACGCTATATCCTTTTGCATAAGCCTAATCTCAATCTTTTTTCTTTAAAGATGTTAAACGCTATTGAGATTGGAAGACTTGATAGCGCAGAAAAAATTTTTAAAACAATACGACAGCAAAAGGAAAGGACTTCGCTGACCCACCTCGCAATTATAAGGTTTTACAAGGAGGTTCAAGACAATAAGCTATGGCGAACTTCTATACTCGATGCCTCTCGAATCTACCCTGCGGACTTAAGTTTCCAAATAGAAAAAATACGATTTGGCATTGAGCAAGCAGATGTTTCTTTTTTAGAAAGTGCGATGAAGGTGATGGAGGAGAAGAAATTTGGTGGATCAAAATTTAACTATTCGATTTATCTTTTGGCAAAGTCCTATTTAGCAATCTCAAAAAATGATTTTAAAGATGCTCAGAGCCTTATTCAAGAATCACTCAAAATTCGAGAAAATAAATTTCTTCGTAGCAGTTTGGCAAAACTACCTTTAGAAGGTCCGGCCCCCCTGCAGTCAATGATCAAAAAAAGTCGCGCATTGGGGGCCCTCGAAGAGGGAAAGACCCAGCTAGAGAGGGGATTATTGAGACACGCATTCTCTAAAGCGCTCACTGCCGTTGAGTTAGTTCCAAGATATCTTCCTGCGCAAATTTTTCTGACTCAGGTACAAAAAGAGCAGGGATTCTATTCGGATGCTATCGAGACTCTAAAGGGCCTGTCTTTGTCAGGGCCACTCGAATTTTCCGTTCAATCTCAACTGGTAAGAACCTATATCGAATCTAGGAAGTTTGCAGAGGCAAAGCTTCTTATACAAAAACTAGATGGAAGTGATTTTTCTCAAAGTCATGAGCTTATGTATTTGAAAGGGCTCTTTTTTGAGACAATGAATTCACCAGTCGAAGCAGTGAAATGGTTTCGTAGGGCAGCACTCAAAGCACCCCACATTGATAAATACTTTGCATCGCTTGCAGAAGTCCTCTCAAAAAATGGAAGACACGATCTAGCAAAGCGCGCTATTGGTAAGGCCATTGAACTCAACCCTGGTATTTTTAATTATCATGCCGTCTATGCTCGTTCGCTATTTGATTTGGAAGATGACCAAGCCGCAATTGGATACTTAAAAGACGTCCTTCGAACCCAACCGGATCAAAAAGAGTTGCTGTCCCAGCTTGCTATTTTTTATCATCGCTCAGGTCAGATTCAGCAATTTGAAGAAACCAAAAATCGATTAGAAAAACTTTATGAAGGGACTCTTTCTCTCTATTTATTTCTTTATAAAGTGGCGCTTCTTCAAGAAAATTACGAACAAGCTGTTGTTTTAGTCGATAAAATCCTAGACCTTCGGCCTGGACGGCTAGATTTTGCAATGAAAGCAGGCGAGATTTTACTAGAACTGGGAAACAAAGATAAGGCCCTGAAATACTTCTTGTACATCAAATCAAGGCAGCCTTCCTATCCAAAACTCTATGTGCATATCGCTCGCATTTACCTCCAGTCAAATAAACTGGATAAGGCCGAAGAAAAGGCCCGCCAAGAAGTTGAGCAAAATCCAGAAGAAGAATCCGGCCATCTTGTTTTGGGTGAGATTTTACTTTTGAAAGAGGATTATAAGCTCGCTGCTGAATCGTTTAAGAAGGCGTTGGAGTTTAATCCGAGCTCAACTGATGCACTTTTGGGAATGGCAGAAATTCAAATGATTCGGCACCGGTACGGCGTGGCCATAGATTTGTTTCTTAAGGTGAGAGAAAAAAAACCGCAGTACTATGATGTTTTGCGGCGAATTGGCCATGCTTATCGGAAACTGGGCCAAGGAACAATGGCCATAGAATTTTATAGGGAATATTTAGAAAAGTCGGCCTCTCAAAAGGAAAGAAAACAGATAGAAGATTATATAAAGATTTTAAAATGAGGCCTCTTCTATGTTGGATTTAAAACTTATTCAAAATTTCCCAAAGGATGTCTTGGACGGCCTCCAAAAAAGAGGCATCGGTAAAGAATCCATTACCGATATCCAAGCATTAAACGAAGTTCGAATAAAATTGTTACAGCAGGTTGAGGCGCAGAGGGGGGAGCTCAAAAAATTGGCCAAAGAAATTGGGCAGCTCATGAAGACCAAAAAAACAGATGAGGCGATTGCAAAAAAGAATGCAGTGTCTCAAATGAAGAACGACTTAGTGGCGCAAGAACAACAATTAGAGGAAGCTCAAGCTTCAATTGAAAATAAGCTTTTACATCTTCCGAACATACCCGATCAAGAAGTTCCCATTGGAAAGAGTGAGGAAGACAACCAAGTTGTGTCTCAATGGAAAACACCCCCTGAGTTTTCTTATACTCCTAAAGATCATATCGAATTAGGGGAAGATTTAAAGATGCTCGACTTTGAGACTGCAGCTAAAATGACAGGGGCCCGTTTTTCACTTCTTTACGGGGACCTTGCCTCCTTGGAGCGAGCGCTCATTAACTTTATGATAGAGTTTCATCTGAAACGCGGCTATCAAGAGGTTGCACCCCCCTACTTAGTCCATGAAAAAAGTATGGTGGGAACGGGCCAGCTACCTAAGTTTAAAGATGATGCTTTTCAAATCGAAAATAGGCCTTGGTACCTCATCCCGACTTCAGAAGTTCCATTAACGAATATTTTACGCGAGAAAATTTCGCACGCAGACGACTTTCCGAAAAAATTCGTCTCTTTTTCACCTTGTTTTCGAAGCGAGGCCGGGAGTTATGGAAAAGATGTAAAGGGGCTCATAAGGCTCCATCAATTCTTGAAAGTTGAAATGGTACAAATTACGAAATCTGAAGAATCCGAATTGGCCCATCAAGAAATGAGGCAGAGTGGTCGAGAGCTTTTGGAGTTATTAGAGCTCCCTTATAGAGAGGTTTTACTGTGCAGCGGCGATATGGGGTTCACGGCGGCAAAGACTTACGATCTAGAAGTTTGGCTTCCCGCTCAAAACTGTTATAGAGAAATTTCCTCTATCTCGAACTGCAGAGATTTTCAGGCACGAAGGGCGAAAATCCGGTACCGGGACTCGGGTGGCGAAATTCAATTTGCTCATACTCTAAATGGCTCAGGCCTCGCCGTAGGCAGAACTCTTGTGGCCATCCTTGAAAACTTTCAGCAGGAAAACGGTGATATTGTTTTGCCAAAGGTGCTTCATCAGTGGATGGGCAAGGAAAAGATTGAGAAAAAATAAAGTTTGGGGCATAGTAATCGCCAATGGATAGGAAGACTGGCCGAGCGGTCGAAGGCAGCAGTTTTGAAAACTGCCGTGGGTTCGCGCCCACCGGGGGTTCGAATCCCTCGTCTTCCGCCATTTTTTCTTATGTCCGGAGACGTGGGTGAGTGGTTGAAACCAGGTCCTTGCTAAGGATCCGAACGGGCAACCGTTCCGAGAGTTCGAATCTCTCCGTCTCCGCCATTTTTGAACTTTTTAGACTCTCCTCCCTTCATGGTGGAACACACCGCACTCAAACTCTATCCATAGGCATTCAGGACCCTTAATCTATAATTCTTAAACGACTTAAATCCATACGCTCGCTTCTGGAGAAGCTTCGCGTTGTTATTAGAGGCCTCAGTTCTAGCATTAGTTATCCTTGTTGGAAAATAGCGTAGAATTTCTTCAGTCCATTTCATTAGTGTTCGACGTAGCCTCTGAAGCTCAGGCAAGCTGCTTTTTTCTAGCCAGGTGATGAGATTTTGTAGACTTCTTCTCGCCTTTCCAAGTCCTCGACATCGATAGATTGTATGTAGCTTCTCTTTTGCCCAATATGCTTGCTTAACTTCTGCTTGGTCTCGTAGCCAGTAATCAAGCTCTATTCGATCAAAGTGTTCTAATCTATCTCGGTTTTTCATTAATAGTCGTCTAATCTTGTGAGTTCGCTTATCTCCCAAAGCAGCGATTCTTTTACTAGTAAGAATAGGATTGGCCAGACGAAGAACGTGGAATTTATCAGCAACAATCTTAGCATTTGGAAAAAAATAATTCACAAAGCTTTTGTAACTGTCGGAGAGATCTAGAACTGCATGCAGAACCCTCTCTCTTCCTGGAATATAGCTAAGGGAATCTTCCAACGAACGGTGAGACTTACCCTCTACAACTTCTTTAGGGCGTTTGTTTTTATAGTCCACAACTAGAGTTGCAAAATTGCGGGCCCCCCGTCTTTTGTCCTTACTGAATCCATGTTCATCGATTCCTATGGTCGACGGCCAGGGGTTGTTTTGTCTTTCATTTTGCTTGAGTTGAAGCTGCTTATAAAAGATCTTATAGACTGTTTTATATCCACAGGCATGAGCGACTTTGACTCTTTTGAGACTTTGAAAGTTTTCACAAGACCAATAGACCGAGCGTTCAAACCTGTGGGTCGTACGAGCTGATTTTTTAATTCCCTGAACCGGTTCCGTAAAAACGGCCTTGCAATTAGGGCATCTAAATCTTCGCTTCAAAATCTTAAGATAAACGCCCATTCCTCGGAAAGGAGCATCCTTCACTTTTACCCAGCGTCGGTCATGAACCCGAAATGATTTGGTGGCGCATTTAGGACAAACTTCAAAATCAGACTGTTTTTGTGCATAGAAATCCACAGAACTCTTTCCGAGGCGGGAACTTTCAAGCAATTTCAGCTCTGGTAACAGAAAATTTTTTGCTATCATTTTATCAGGCATAAGAAGTCTCCGGTTGAGATTTAAGTTTCGTAGCTCAATCATAAACCAGGGAATTCTTATGCCTACTATGAACAATTTTGACGCAGAGAAAACACCTTGAAGTGTGAAGAGCCTAGATACCTGAGATTACTCGGTTTTTGATCGCTCTTTTTAGTTTTGGGTGTTGAAAAAGTTCAAAAGTTCGTTCGCTAGATATTAACCTCATCAATCATATTTGATGGAATGAAGAAAACATCGATGTCTTTTTTATTGGCCGAATACTTGGAAACGTATGCTGACTTTCTCTTGTAGTGAATTTTGAAATTAAATTTACTTAAAAGCTCTGCACGATCTCTTTCCATTACGATCCCGCTGAAGCGAAAAAACTTTTTTAAAAACTTGATACTTTTGGCATCATTTTCCAGATATTCCAAAACTGATGCAAGGTTGTAATTTCCTTTTTCAAAAAGATTCCTTGACGCTTTATTGCTTATAAATCTATCAAAAATAGTTTCGCCAAAAATCGCATCTGTAATATAAATAATCTTTTCGATATTATTTCCTCCTTCGTTTATAAGAAGGTAGTCAAGGGTTCTATATAAGCATGCACCAGGGTAACCTCCAAAGCTAATAATAACTCTTGCATCGTGCTTTAGGTTGATTTCCCCACCTGAGGATTGATGGAAGATTATATTCCCAAAGTCTTTTTCAAAAGGAGATTCACAGTCCTTGCAACTTCGAAGTGCTACAAATGGAATATTGTTTTTATTCGAGTAGTGGTATAAATTTTCAACTCCATTAAAACCAACTTTACGAATATCCCAGTATGCAGAGTTGTGTGTTGAAATAGTAATTATGTCGTTACTACTTAAGTCTAGTGGTGGCTCATTGAAAACTTGGAGGCTTTGTGCACATAGTGATTTTACAATGAAAAATATAAAACAAACAATAAGTCGCATTTCACTATTATAGCTTATTCTTAGATCAAATCTACTCCATTGAATTATATTCTATGAGACTCAAAAAAGTGTCAAAATATTCTACAAATCTGAGATCCATTTGATTTCTTTTGAGCTGCCGCCAAGTTCATCGACAGATTTTTCAATACAATCCTTGAATGTGCTCACATTGACAGCTCTGTCATCCTTTTTAGATGTGGATGAGTTAATACCTATTTGAATAATTTTTCCTGAATTTTGAATATAGGTTGCGGGTCAACCCCCTATTTCTCGGACAACTTTCATCTAAATCGCCTATATAAATCTTCCCTGACTATGGAGCTCTTTTTGAGCTGAGAAATCCACCGGCGACATCCCCAGTGAACCGTGAATTCGACTGTTTCGATAGAAGTCGATGAATTCCATAGTCCATCTATAGGCCTCAGAAAATTCCCAAAAATATTGCTCCTGCATATGCTTGTCGTAGATTGAGAAAAACGATTCTATGTGAGCATTTTTGTTCGGCGTTCGAACCGGAATAAACTCATGTTCGGCCGGAAGTTTTTCCATAGATTCTTGAAAGGATCCTGCGCGCATTTGTGGTCCGTTGTCGCTCCTTATAGTGAGCCCATGCTCCGTGGTAATCTCAGAGCTCGCTAGCGCAAGCTTGAGAGTGGAGAGCAAGTCCGAATTCTTACAACTCCGGCCTAAGTATCGGCCTTTGATGTCTCGAGAAAAGACGTCGATGAAGGCCAGCAGAAAGAAAAATTTTTGCTCCCCATGCAAGTACCCGTATTTGATATCGAACTCCCAAACTTGGTTCTCCTGAATAAACTGATGATTTTTGGCGATCTTGCCAAACTTTGTTTTTTTCTTTTTAGGCCGCGACAAAAGTAGGCCGTTTGCTTTGCAGAGACGGGCCACTTTTTTATGATTGATTATAAGACCGTGGTCTCTTCGAAGATACTTTGAGAGCGCCTTTGAGCCACCCTCAACTTGAAAGAAAGGGTCCTGGCGATAAATTTTGAGCATCTCTACTATAGCACCATCCTGGATTTTTTCTCCGCTCGTCGCCCATGAGTGGCCTGGCGGGGGTTGGCCCCTTTTTTTGGAGGGGCCCTTAGCGCGACTCCTGTCATAATAAGTAGAGCGAGCTATCTGAAGAATTTGAAGGACTTTAGAAGAAGAGTGGCCCTCATCTATAAACTTTTTAGCGACAGCGATTCGATCGGCATCACTTGGTAAGTTTTTTTTAAAAGCTCTCGAAGTATTTTTGTCTCCAGATCTTTATCGGCCAGCTGTCTTGAGAGTTCCTTTATCTTCTTGTCCTTCGATATCTCAGGGCCCTTCATCTTGTCGCGACGAAAGCGGTAAACCGCATGTTTTGGGACGCCATGCCTCTGGGCCACAAGAGCAGCATCGCTTGTTGATTCGAGATCTTTAAGGACCTGCTCAATGAGCTCTGGCGAGTACTTGATGTTTTTCATTTCCGAACTCCTACAACCAAATTGTTACATAAAAGTTGTCCGGAGTTTAGCAGGGGTCAGAGAGCCTTGATATCGAGGGCACTAAGAATCTGGATAAGTTTGTCGATAGTCATGCCACCGATGCGATCATTAAATATTTTAAAAATACGGTCTTGAGTAAGGCCAGGTACGAATTTGGCCAAGGCCCGTTAAGATATTTTGTTTTTCTCACAGTGGGACTTGATTTTGAACACCTCAAAACAAATACCAGAATCTTCGACTAGCTTTTTGAATGAAATCTGTTGATATGGTTATTGCTGTCATTTTCCGTCTATGCAGCAGCTTTAACTTTTAGTTCAACTGTTTTACCTAAAGTGCCAAGAATTCTAATGAGTCTATCAATAGATACTTTTTGAAGACTTCCATTAATGATTCCAGTTAGTGCAGATCGAGGTACACCTGATCGTTCGGATACTTCTTTATGAGTGAGATCCTGTTTAGTGATTGCCTTAATAATTTCTCTTGTTAATTTTGCTTTCATTTCGGCAACAAGGCCTCGTTCTGCTGGTAGGCCTAAATCAATAGCAAGATCAGAAGCATTTTTATAAGTTTTAGATTTCATCACAATTTCCTTATGCGTTTTTTAGCAAGTTATATGTTTTTCTTTGGAGTTTTTTGACTCTTCTTTTTGATGATGTAGAAAACTCTATAAATTCCACTTTTACCTTTAAATCTAAGCTCATGAACACTGGTGCCAATACTGGGCATGGCCTTAGATAGAGGCATACTCAGTTTAAGTTCCTTGGGTAATCCTCTCGAAAAAAGAGGGAGCCCAAAAATAGAGTCTCTCATATAAACCGATGACGATTCTATGAAAAAATCTAGATTCAAGCGGTACCCAAATCAACCCTGTTTTATGGTAGCCCAGGGTTCAACGAAGCCAAAAATGTTATAGAAAAGGCAGACTCAATAAAGCAAAATTCTGTTAATCTCGCCTAGATTATAAAAGTTGAAAGAAGAGAATATGAACAGTCATACACTAGGAATCTGGCAGGAAAAATTCGAAAAATACTTCTTAGATAATCCTCCGAGTGACGGCGGACATGACCTTGGTCACTTCAGAAGAGTCTGGAGACTTGCCGACAAGCTCTCCACAGATCAAGAAGATAAACTCATTTTATTGGCCGCATCCTATTTTCATGACATCGTTAGCTATCCAAAAAACAGCCTCAAAAGATCTGAGTCATCAAAAGATGCCGCAGTAAAGGCAATAAGAATTCTCTCGAGTATGAATTTTCCAAAAGATAAACTGGACCACGTTGGTCGCTGCATAGAATCGCATTCTTTTTCAGCAAATCTTAAGCCCGAAACTATTGAAGCAAAAATTATTCAGGACTCAGACCGACTGGAATCCCTTGGTGCTATAGGTCTTGCTAGGACCTTTTACGTTGCTGGGAAAATGGGTTCGCAACTTTTTGAAAGTGATGACCCCTTTGGAAAGGAAAGAAAACTTGATGACGGTCGATATGCCATCGACCATTTTGAAGTGAAATTACTGAAGCTGCCTGAAAAAATGAACACTAAAACGGGAAAGTCCGAGGCAGAGAAAAGAGTTCGAATTTTAAAACAATTTCTTTTGGATTTAGAACTTGAGCTGGTTTGAAATCTTACCTCAGTTTTATGTATATGCGTGTTATAGGATCTCCGCTTATTCGATAAAAATCCTTTAATGTTTTCCTTCTTTAAAACTAAAGAAATTCTCAAATATTGCGAAGAGTTCCACATTATCTCTCCACACTTTTAGAGGACACTCATGAGTACAGCGAAAAAACTCGATTTGATAGACACTCCTGAATCAAGTGACGATGGCGTGCTCGTCGCCCTTAATAGGGTTCAGGCCCTGATAGAGTTCGAACTTGATGGAACAATTATTTCTGCCAATCAAAATTTTTTAGATGCTGTTGGTTATAAGCTTGAAGAAGTTCAAGGAAAGCATCATCGAATTTTTTGCGACGCTGAGTATACTTCCTCATTAGAATATAAAACGTTTTGGAAGAGGATTTCCGAGGGCGAATTTTTTTCTGGCGAATTCAAGCGCATTCGGAAAGACGGCGAAGAAATTTGGATTCAAGCGAGTTACAATCCAGTTTTAGACGAAAGCGGTCGGCCTGTGAAGGTGGTAAAGTTCGCAACCGACATTACAGAAACTAAATTAAGAAATGCTGAATTCGAAGGAAAGATAAATGCAATCAGTCGTTCCCAAGGCATCATTGAGTTCGATCTAAGTGGAGTTATCTTAGATGCTAATCAAAATTTTCTCGATGTCGTGGGTCACGAACTTGGCGAAATTAAAGGAAAGCATCACCGAATTTTTTGTGAAAAAAGTTTTTCGGATTCGGAGGAATACAAAGATTTTTGGAAAAAACTTGGAGAAGGAGAATTTCAAGCGGGCGAATATAAACGTTTGGGAAAAGGCGGAAAGGAAGTTTGGATTAATGCAACTTATAATCCTGTTTTCGACCCCACAGGAAATCCATACAAAATTGTAAAATTTGCGACCGATATTACAGAGTCTGTGATGATAAATGCTGATTTCGAGGGCAAGATGAAGGCCATTGATAAGGCGCAGGCGGTCATTGAGTTTACCTTGGATGGAATAATTCTCGACGCAAATGAAAATTTTTTAAAAACAGTTGGGTACAGACTTGATGAAATCAAAGGACAACACCACCGAATGTTTTGCGACAAGGCCTATGCTCAAAGCTCTGAATACCAGGAGTTTTGGGCAAAGCTCGGTCGAGGCGAATTTGAAAGCGGAGAGTTCGCTCGAATAGGAAAATCCGGTGATACCGTTTGGATTAATGCATCTTATAATCCGATCTTCGATGCTGACGGAAAACCCTATAAAGTTGTAAAACTTGCTTCAGATGTCACCAAGGAGATTGAAATTCGGGAAACTGCAAAGACTCTTTCTTTGGTGGCCAATGAAACTGATAACTCCGTCATAATCTGTGATGCCGATGGGTTAATCGAATATGTAAACCCAGGGTTTTCCAAACTTTCCGGCTATTCTTTTAAAGAAGTCTTAGGCAAAAAGCCTGGAGATATCCTCCAAGGTAAACACACGGACCCCGAAACGAAGCGTCGGATAAGAGAAAAACTTGACGCCCAAGAACCATTTTATGAAGAAATTGTGAACTACAACACAAAAGGCGATGCCTACTGGATTTCTTTAGCAATCAATCCAGTCTTTGATAAAGATGGCAAACTCGATAAATTCATATCGATTCAGACCAATATAACGAAGACGAAATTAGAACAACTCGATTTTAATTGCAAGCTCGAGGCCATTTCTAAGGCCAGTGCAATCATTGAATTCAATCCTGACCGAACGATTCTAACTGCCAATGAGAATTTTTGCAAAACGATGGGCTATTCCTTGGAAGAGCTCAAAGGAAAAAAACACAGTATATTTGCGGAACCCGAGTATGCTCAAAGCGCTGACTACGAAGCTTTTTGGGAAAAATTATTGAGCGGCGTTTTTGATACTGGAAAGTACAAGAGAATTGACCGCAATGGCAACGAAGTATGGCTTCAGGCCAGCTATAATCCAATTTTTGATCAAGAAGAAAACGTTATCAAAATTGTAAAGTTTGCTAATAATATCTCAGGGCAAGTTGCCTTGGAAAAAGAAGTTACAGAAATATCAATGCGATTTGCTGCTAAGGCCCGGGAAATCTCAGCGGAGGCAGTTACTGTTGCCGATGGATCTCAATCGCTAGGTGCAACGACCGAAGAAATGAATGCTTCTGTAGAAGAGCTCAGTGCTTCTATTGATTCCATTGCAAAAAATAGTCACGATGCCGATGAAATAGCGAAAAATACTCAAACAGAGGCCGATAGTGGTTCCAAAGCTATCGAGCGCTCTATCGAATCTATGGAACTGATTAACAAATCTTCTGAGGAAATTAGCGAAATCGTAAAAGTGATTAGCGAAATAGCCAATCAAACCAATCTATTGGCCTTTAACGCGGCAATTGAAGCTGCAAGGGCGGGTGAACATGGGCTTGGTTTTTCCGTGGTTGCCGATGAGGTGAGAAAGCTTGCCGAGCGCTCTTCCCAAGCAACCAAAGAGATCACAAAGCTGATTAATGAGTCAGTCAAACGCGTGGTTCAAGGCGGGGAGGTTTCTAAAGAAGCTGCCGAGGCCTTCAAAAAAATTGTTGAAGGTGTTGCTAAAACAACAAAGTCTATTTCTGAAATAAGCGTTGCTGCGCAGGAACAGCAGACGGCGGCAAAAGATGTGAGCAATGCTATTCAGCAGGTTGTCGATTCTACAGAAAAATCTGCCATCGCATCCGATGGAATTGCTAAAGCAACGGATGAGCTTTCAAAAGGAGCAGAGCAACTCAAAGACGAAGTGAAAAAATTTGCTTCGTAAAAAAGGTGCCTGGGCGATATAATGAATAATGAAAACTCGGTTTTAGAGCTAAGTGATCTTTGCTTTGATAAATACATTGCTTTAGTCCATTCCTTAACCGGTATCCGTATCGAAAAAAATCGTAAAGCGATGTTGGTAGGACGAATACGTCGAAGGGTAAAGGAACTTGGACTCAAGAGTTATGATGAATACTTAGGTATTATTAAAAAGAATCAACAAGAAGAAAATGTTTTTGTTAATTCAGTCACGACGAATGAGACCTATTTTTATCGCACTCCGAGGGTGTGGGATTTTTTCACTCAGGATTTTCTTCCAAAATGGAATCCAAAGCAAAAGCTTCGTCTTTGGTCTGCGGCCTCATCTACTGGAGAGGAGGCCTATACTGCTGGTATTTTTTGTGAGGAATTTCATGCTCAGCATCCTGAGTTTCGTTACCAAATCCTTGGTACTGATATCTCTTCGGATGTTGTTAAGAAAGCATCAGAGGGACTGTACATAGGTCGACCAGTTGAGAGATTCCGTGTAGCGAAACCTGAGCTTTTTAAGAAGTACATGGTCGGCGATGATACTTCCGGACATAAGGTTATCCCAGAGATTAAAACTAATATTAGCTTTGAGACTCACAATCTATTTGAAAAAATGAGAAGCGGACCTCAATTTGATCTTATTTTTTTGCGTAACGTTTTGATTTATTTTACCAAAGAAGATCAAGAGAGAGTTCTTGGCCATATTGGAAGCTGCCTATCACTGAAGGGTAATCTTATTATAGGTGAATCAGAATCTATTGCGAGGCTTGAGACTAAATTTGTATCTGATTCACCCCTAATTTATCGCTTTAAAGATAAATCGCAAGAGGAAGCAGCATGAGTTTGACCGATATTCATGTTCATATCGGTGAAGTTAAGGTCGCTCGAGGTCATGAGACCCTCAATGCCCTACTCGGTTCTTGTATAGGAGTAGGATTTCTCTGGCCTAGTAGAAAAATTTATGGACTTGCTCACTGTCTTCTGGCCGAGTCTCCTGAAAAGACGTTTTCCATTGGTGGTCGTTATGTGGACCAGGCCATTAATTCACTTTTTGAGCTTATGGAAATCACTGGAAAAAACTTCGCTGAAATCCAGGCGGTCGTTGCTGGTGGTGGGAATATGACCATGCCCGAAGACACTGCACCTGAAAAATTAGTTGGATATATTAATTCTACCGTTGCAATCAAAGTACTGAACGAAAGGAAAATAAAAGTTATCCACCAAGATATTGGTGGAATTTTAGGGCGAAAAATCCATATTAATTGCCAAACTGGCGCATTCCAAATCAAAAAATTCCCCCGAACTAATGTGGTGGCAGCATGACAGAAGACTTGGAATCAGGCCTGCAAGACAGAATTTTTAGCTCTTTTTCTATTGATGATACCGAGTTTGCGATTTCGGTCCGCGCGATTAAGGAGGTTGTCAATGAGCCTCAGTTCTACCAAAGCATGCCATTATCTCCCAATTTTTTACTAGGGCTTTTTAATCTAAGGGGTATGGTTGTTCCAGTTGTCGATTTACGAATCGTCTTTGGCCTAACCGGTAAAAAAAAATATCCAGATGGGCAAAGAAAGATAGCAATCGTTGAATATGGCCAGCACTGTATAGGAGTGGTCTTTGATAATACTGGAGAAGTTTTTAGTGCAAAAGATGATGAACGGGCAGATTTTCAAAAACGCGATGAGACTCCTCAAGACCATCTGGTTAAAGGAGTATTCAAATTAGATGAAGGAAAGAGAATCATTCAAATCCTTGATCCTTATGAAATCCTTCACTTGGAAAAAATCCCAAGAACGGAATCTACCTCTCAGCATCACAAGAAAGTTTTGGGTAAAAAGCTCCAATGTATTTCATTTCTAGTTGAAAATTCAGTTTGTGCTATTGGCATAGACTCAATTCAAGAGATTTTAAAGATTGAAAAAATTGAAAATTCGGCCCTGGCCAATGAATTATGTTTGGGCGCGATCGACCTCCGAGGATCAACTATTCCAGTCATCGACCTCGCGGTACTCCTAAAATACCGCTTGGCAGATAGTCCAGATGACCATTTTTTTTCGACTAAAAAAATTATCGTTATGAAGCATGGTCGAAATCTTTTTGGTCTGTTAGTGGATTCTGTTGAAAATATTGTTTCCTATTACAAAGATGATTTAGTGGATTTCCCAGTACTAGGTGAGCAGAAAAAAGAAATTTTCCAAGGGTGCATTATTTCTCAAGATCAGATTGAAACGATTTTGCTAAATCACGAAAATCTGCTCACTCATGCAGAGGTCGAACGTATCACACGAGGTCATAGCAAACTCTATGAAGATCAACACGAGGGGCATGAGTCGGTAACTGACGGTTTATCCAAGAAAACTTATATTACCTTTTCATTAGAAAATCGCTACGCTTTAGAGATCAGCGAAGTTAAAGAGGTGCTGAATTTTCCTGAAGAATTAATCCGGCCGCCCCATTTGGCAAAGTGCTTTAAAGGTATGCTGAGTTTGCGAGGAGAATTAATTCCAATTATCGACCCTAGACTTCTCTATAATGAAGAAAATAAGGCCTATGCTGGAAAATCAAAAATACTTATTTTCGACTTTCGAGAAGCTCGTTATGGTTTGATGGTTGATACAGTTGACTCTATTATGTCTTTTAGTGAAAAAGATACGGTTGAGCTTCCGGAAATTATGTTTAGAGGGCGCCCCGGTGGTCTCTCAGAGGGAGTACGGCAGGCGATTCAAGTCACTAATGTTGATGGGTCGACCGCGACACTTTTAGTTCTAGGCCTTCCTTCTATTTGTTCAAGGATTGAAAGCGGCAGAGCAGCGTAGAACTGGCCCGCTGTCAAAAAAAGATTTAGTCTGGTTCAAATGAAAACGGACCGTTCAAACTCCTCTATTATCGGTATCTCAAATGTTTCTAAGGTTTATCGAGATGGCTTTCAAGCACTAAAGGAGATTAATCTCGATATTCAAAAAGGCGAAATTTTTGCTTTGCTCGGGCCAAATGGTGCTGGGAAAACAACTCTAATTAACTCTATTTGTGGAATCGTTAATCCTACTCATGGTCAGATTTTGGTAGATGGGCATGATAATCAAAAGGCCTATAAAAAAGCACGGGAGCTCATTGGCCTGGTTCCTCAAGAGCTCACCACTGATGCTTTTGAAACTGTGTGGGCGACAGTGAATTTCAGCAGAGGGCTCTTTGGTCGACCAAAAGATCACCCGCTCATAGAGAAAATCCTTAAACAGCTCTCCCTTTGGGATAAGCGCAATAATAGGTTAATGACTCTCTCTGGTGGGATGAAGCGACGGGTGATGATTGCCAAGGCCCTCTCCCATGGTCCAAGAATTTTGTTTCTAGACGAGCCAACTGCGGGCGTAGACGTTGAGTTGCGAAAAAGTATGTGGAATCAAGTTCGAGAGCTGCGAGAATCAGGAGTCACTGTCATCTTGACCACACACTATATTGAAGAGGCCGAACAGATGGCCGATCGAATTGGAGTCATCAACCACGGTGAACTTATTTTGGTAGAACGGAAAGATAGGCTGATGCGAAAACTTGGAGCAAAACAGTTGACGCTTTTCCTCGAAAATAAAATGGAGAGCATTCCACCAGAGCTTGGCGACTTTCAACTTAAAATTATCGACGATGGAATGGGGCTCGTTTTGAGTTACGATGCTGTGGAAAATGAGAATCCTATCGCAGGATTTCTTCATAAAATCGATCGGTCTGGGATTGCTTTTAGAGACCTCAAAACTAAACAAAATTCTTTAGAAGAGATTTTTGTGCAACTGGTGGAAAATAAATGAATCTTCGCTCCATCAGTGCCATCTATGTTTTTGAGATGTCTAGAATGTGGAGGACAAAAACTCAAAGTATTCTTTCACCTGTTCTTTCTACTGTGTTGTATTTTGTCGTTTTTGGCTCTGCTATCGGATCAAAAATGAGCACGATTGATGGAATCGCCTATGGTCCATTTATTGTACCAGGCCTCATTATGCTTTCAGTTTTAACTCAAAGTGTATCAAACGCATCTTTCGGAATTTATTTTCCAAAGTTTACTGGCACAATTTTCGAGGTACTCTCAGCACCACTATCCTATTTTGAAGTCATTATCGGTTATGTTGGTGCTGCTGCTAGTAAATCTATTATTTTGGGGCTCATCATTTTGGGCACAGCAACTTTTTTTGTCCCGTTAGAAATTCAGCATCCTTTTTGGATGTTTTTATTTCTCGTATTGACTGCCACCACGTTTAGCCTCTTTGGCTTTATCATTGGAATATGGGCCGATGGATTTGAAAAACTCCAGATTATTCCTCTTCTTGTCATCACTCCCCTAGCGTTTTTAGGAGGGAGCTTTTACTCCATCAAAATGCTGCCTCCTCTGTGGCAAAAAATCTCTTTGGCAAATCCTGTGGTGTATCTCATTAGCGGATTTCGGTGGAGCTTTTATGGGAAGGCAGATGTTGATCTAGAGGTCAGCCTCGGCATGGTAGCGATTTTTATGATTGCTTGTTTACTTTTTCTTCGGTGGATTTTTAAATCAGGTTATAAACTCAAAAATTAAGAGAAGAAATATTGGAAACTTCATTTGTTCAGAGTCTTTTTTCATTTCTAACTGATCATATTTTTTCTTTCATTTATGGGTTTGCCGCTCTAGAGTTTTATTTGATTGTTTCACTTTTTTTTATGCTTCGCGGACACGAAAAAACGCTCGTCGATGTCGCTGATAATCTCCTAAAAGGACTTGGGGATGCCCCCGATAGAGATTCTTCTCAGCACGGACATGAGAAAATTCAAGCTGCTCTTCAGTTTATAGGTAATAAAATTTCACGCAATGCTGAATTTAGAGAGGTCTTCGCTAAAAATGCAGCGAGAATTAATGAACGTCCGGTTTATAATAAGCACTACCGAATTGAGATTTTTGCGAGTGTGATAGCGACTCTTGTGCAGATATTTCCACTCCTTGGTATTTTGGGAACTATTCTCGCGATTGCACAAACTGCCCTTGGACCGGGTACCCAGGTTGAAGTTAGTGCACTCTCAAATGCTTTTGTCCTCGCAATGGACACAACGATTTTAGGAATTACATTTTCTATTTTCTTTATGATGCTTGAAAGCATCTTTGCCCCCAAAATCGAAAGAGTTGTTTCTGAGAGCACCGAATATCAAAACCTTCTCTCTTCTATTTACCTGACTGATTCAAGAAAAAGCGATCGCCCTTTGTGAAACGGCCGCGAAGACCAACCGTTCAATTAACTTCCCTACTCGATCTTCTTTTTGTGATGATTTTCATCTCACTTATGCAGTCTAAGACAACGACTGCAGTGGCCGAAAGTGAACCCGTCGCAAAAGAAATAAAGAAAGAAACCAAAGAAAAAAAACCAACACCAAGTCCGCCCCCAGTTAGTCAAAAGGTCGCCAAGCGGACAATCGATGCAGTTTTTGAATTTTATCCATCCAATCAAAACCCTAATCTTCCTTCGGGCAGTTATTCTATGCAAGGTCAGTTTGATCCGAAAACTCGCGAGCTTTCATTGGGCGGAATTCGTTGGCTTAAACGACCAGAGGGCTATGATATGATTCCTTTAATTGGCAAAATTGGACCAGGTCCGAATGACTTAACAGGGAATATAGAATTCCAAGGATGCGAAACCTTTCAACTGCGGCGCAAAGGCCCTTCAAAAGAATTCGAAGTTTCGGGTGAATGGGTCGGTCAGTATTCCTGTGAACAAGGCGTCACAGGTTTAACCTTAAAAATTCAGTAAATGGCGCGACCGGCACGATTCGAACGTGCGACCTCCTGATTCGTAGTCAGGTGCTCTATCCAACTAAGCTACGGCCGCGGTTCTTTCTCGATAGCTTATCCCGGTGCTTTTTACAACCCTTTAAAATACGGGAGAGTGCTTTGGAGTTGTTTTTTGGCCAGCTTCAGGCAAAATAGGAAGAGATGATCTCTGGTAGTTGATGATGATGAAGATATTGGAGAGGTCTTTCGCTTTTATCTAAAGAATAAGGGGCAAGTTTTCTACGCCCCAAATCTTGTTTCGGCCAGGAGGTTGCTTTCAAGACTTGGTCCAAATACTGTATTTCTAGACCTCAGTTTACCTAATGAAGATCCGTTTCCCTTTATTCGAGAAATTCAAACTTGCTATCCCTGCACGCAAATCATTGTGATGTCAGGCTATGTCGAAGTTTATGAGACCAGAGTGCGAGAAATGGGCGTGGACACTATTCTAGCAAAGCCTTTTCAGCAAAAAGATATTTTAAAACTGCTCACTCGCAAAGAAAAAGTGTCTGAAGAGCTGACTTCTATTCGGCGTAGTCCAAGATTAAATGTCGAACATATCAGTGAAATTTTTGTGGATTTAGTTTTAGATGATGGTATCGAGCGCTTTAAGCTAAAAAAAATCAATATGAATGGTTTGGGAATCCAATGTCCCAAGAATTATAAAATTTTCTCTAAAGGTCAGAACTTAGAATTTTTCCTTAAACTTCCTGACCGAGAATTATTAAAAGAGAAAGGGGTGGTGCGCTCGATATTATTAGACAAAGAGGAGGTGGGGATTGAATTTTCAGAGCCGACCTCTAAGTTTATAGAAGAGCTCGTCTTATTTCTCGAAGAAAATCCTAAAGTAGCCTAAAGGCATGAATCATTTTTCCTTTTTTGGGGAAGTTCCCGAACTCTCTATGCAATCCGGAAAGAGCTACAAGGCCCTTCTATGGAATATCAACAAATCACTACTATCAAAGATTCTTGATTACGGGCCGATTGATTGGAGCAGCTTTGCTCTATGCATTTTTCAAGAAGCGATTTGGCAGAGCAGTTTAGAATTGACTGAAATTGATTTTAGCTGGAGAGGCTGTTTAGCAAAAACTTTCACATTAAAAAAAACATACTCAACGGGACTTCTAACACTAGCAAAATTTCAAGAGAGTAGGGCCCAGGTGGCCCACTCCAAAGAAACAGAGCCATTCACAAAAACACCAAAGGCAAGCTTGCTGACAATTTATCCAGTTGCTGGAGATGGCCCTTCTCTTTTTGTGATCAATGCTCATTTATTAAATTTTAAAGGTCTTGCCGCTTTTAAGTCTCAGCTTGCTGATATAGAGGTGATGCTCACTGGTCACAAAGGTGCAATTATACTAGCAGCGGATTTTAACACCTGGAATCCTGGGCGAATGCGTTTTTTAAAAAGCTTTGCTGATAATTTAGGTCTGACCCAAGCTCCATTAGTAAACGACAATAGAATTCTAAAGCTTGATCACGTTTTTTCCAGAGGCGTACAAATTGATCAAGCGCGAGTCCTTACTAGGAATGAGCTCTCAGACCACAGGCCGATAGAATTCAGTTTTCAGATTGAATCTTCATTCCAAGACAATCACTTTTGAAGTATTACCATCATAACCTCTCCCCTGTGGCCTTCGAAATTTCATCCATAGAGTTTCCTTGGTACTGGATTAATTATGGTCTTGGTTTTATCATCATCCTTTTTCTGGGCGAGCAAAGACTCCGTAAAAAATCACTACCTCTAACTCAAAAAGATTTTTCAGACCTGATGACCTGGGGGTGGTTTGGTGTTTTTCTTGGAGGACGTCTCGGTTATGTTTTGTTTTATAATTTTGATTACTACTACCAAAACCCTGACCAAATTTATCAGTTTTGGAATGGAGGCATGAGCTTCCATGGGGCCATCTTAGGAATTTTTATTTTAACAATTCTTGGTGGCAAACTTAAGAAAACTCCGCTATGGGATTTTTGGGACACTGTCTGTCTTTATGCTCCGTGGGCACTTATGTTTGGCCGGTTGGCCAATTTTGTGAATGGCGAGCTTGTTGGTCGACCTACAAAGCTTCCTTGGGCCGTTGTTTTTCCCCGCGTCGATCCTATTCCAAGACACCCTTCTCAAATCTATGAGGCGATTGGTGAAGGGCCGATTCTTTTTCTATGTCTTTTATGGCTGCAAAGAAAGTGGAAGAATTCGGGAATCATATCGGGGGGCTTTATCGCAGGATATGGCCTCATTAGGTTTTTTATCGAAAACTTTCGGCGTCCCGATCCTCAAATTGGACATTTGTGGATTGGGCTGACTTTAGGTCAGTTTTTCTGCCTCGGCATGGTGTTCATCGGAATAGCGATTTTGGGGCTACGGACATATAGTAGAGTTTATTGTGGAAGAAACCGAACTCAATAAGGCCCTCTATTTTCGCTTAGTTCACTATGTTCTCTTTTTGAGTCTGATTGTGGGCCAGGCCTATTATAAGAGCGAGCTTTTATCTCTCTCTTTATTTTTTCAGCTGTTTTTTTTAACTGGTCTCTATTGGTTCAGCTATAAAGCTCAAAAGCGCTATCTTTACAGCTATTGGGCCTTGAGTGCATTGACTGGAATTTTACTGTTTTCATACTTGTGGAGCTCCCGATCGCCCCTTTTGACACTATCGGCGCTCTTTTTTCTCTCTCTTGAATGCTACATCATGAGCTCCCCTCTTTTTTTTCCGATGGTTCGTTGGTGGGAATATGATTTCCGCTACCGCGCTGACTTGAGGATCCTCATTTTTCGAGGGCAAGAGCAAATACCGGCGCGGCTTACTGATCTTAGGAGAAAGGCCGGATGCCTGATCTGTTTTGAAAACCTAGGAGTCGGAGAAACCCTTCGCATTGGAAGTTCAGCTCCAGCGCTGAAGGATAAATTTTTAGAATTTAAAACAGTCAGTGTGAGAGAACCAGTTAAGGCGCGAGGACTTTATCACGGGGTTTATTTTGTTGATAAAGATAGTCTAAGTACTAGAAATCACTACCTGGAATTTGAGAACTACTGGCAGGAAAAAAGAAGACGCTCCCTCCGAAATAAATTTCGAATAGAGCGTCAATCAGAAATCTCTGAAAGTCATAGCTATTTCAAGCAGTAGCGAATATCTAGCTTCTTGTAGAGATTCGAATCTGCACTGAGGACACTTAGCACTGAAGACTGTTCATCAAAACTGTAGTCTTGACCGCTAACTCCAGGCTGGTTGAAAAGTTGAACCTCTAGAGTGGCCACATCGATATCACCATTTTTAAGTTGAACAGAATCCTCTACCATGTAGCTTATCTTTTCTTCAAAACAGTTATCTCTTAATGGTGGAACATAAGTTGGATCCGCACACAAGTTCACGTCGTCTTCCTTAGGAAGAAGAAAGTTTGTTGCTGAGAGAACCTTCCAACCTCGGTCCAATAGACCTAGGTATTTACCCGTTGGAGCTGAACTCTGATTTGGCAAAAACCAATACTCATTTCCACTTTTTCCGCATTCAAGGTCTTTATCTGCACTTTGGTCGTAAGCAATCGTTGGTTTCCCGTCAGCTCCAATGTCACTCCACTTTTTCATCATCGCTACTAATGCAATATGATACTTAGGCGCTTGAAAATAATTGAGTGTAAAAGGGTGCTTAGAGTTTTTAGTAAACTTGACCAATTTCTTACCACATGAAAAGCGCGTCGCAGTTGTTCTGTTGTTATCGACGATCACTTCGTCTTCTCCATGCTCGTTCTGCATCGTTACGATTGTTCCATCATCTGATAAAACCGCTACTTCATAGAATCCTTCATCTTCTAACAGATTACCTGCCTCATCTTTTGATAAAGTCATGCGCCCTTGAAACGACACACCAAAATACTCAATCAATGGCTGTCCTTTCGTGTTTTGCACAAGTATTGGCGAACCATTTTGGTCGTGGCCCTTTACAAATCCTGTATCGTAAACCCGAGTAGGGATATCTAATTTATCCATGTAAATTGGATTTTCAATGACGCCGTCATTCGCATGGGCATTAGCAACGAGTTGTTCAAAGTTACTAAACTTCGCGCCAGAATCATAAAGCTGACCTTGCAATCCATAATTGAGACCAGCACCTGAACCACCTTGGTCTCCTTCACCTAAAGCGCTACAAATTGGAACTTCAATTGGATGAATATCGTGCTGAATTCCATGAGTTGTATCGGCAGCGATGACTCCTTTAGAATGGACTCCTTCAACATTTGAATTACAGATTCTAAAGGAATGGAGGGTTGAGCTCATGAGCTGCTCTACAAGAAGCCCTTTCGTTTGAGCTGCTAACTCTAATCCATCTTTGCAATCCTCAGGAGCGCTTTCACCTTCTTGCCAAGTTAGAAAAAGCCCAGATGATTGCGCAGGGGCCTCCCAACTGAGTTCAATGCTTTCTTGGGATTTGGCCATTGCTAAGAAATTTTTAACCTCGACAGGCTCAAGCGCTCTTGTTTTTCCTAGTGCTACTGCTGGAAGACTGAAATCTCTTTGAATATTATAGGCACAGACTGCGACTATATATTCTGTGTAGGGTTGCAATCCAGTTGCTCGATAAGCAACAACGTTACCGACATCCACTCCATTTTCGCATCGGGCCGCGCTGCTCGCTTTATCAATGGCCAGATAGAAACCTGAGTTAGCAATCGCATCGGGATTGACCCATGAAATATCTAAAGTCGTTGTTCCACCGGTTGCTACCAAGTCTTTAGGAGTGACAGGTTTAGGAAAGAGAATAACTGGCGGCTCTACCGGGTCAGTTGGAATATTAATCGGTGTTGGATTTGCTGTCGTTTCAATGTCATCGCCTTCTCCCTGAGGAGTAGGATCGAGTTGGCCATCATCGCTTGGCCCTCGACTCGCCTCGGCAGCTATGCTTTTTGCACCGAACGAGCTCTCTTCTTGGCAAGAGACCAACAATCCTTGGACAACTAGCATTAAGGCCAGTGGCAAGATTGAGTTTAATTTCATATTTCCCCCTAGAAACAATTTTGAACAAAGCTTGCTTCTATTATCTCATTGCAGGGCGTTAAGTTGTCCGTTTTTCCAGCGCACTCAGCCGAAAATTTTAGAAAGGCTTTAAATTCAGGTACTTGTAAAGAGTGGGCACAATTTTGTTTAAGAAGAGTTTACTAAAAAGGCGCCAATTTTTTGAGTTCGCCAACAATATTGGGCGCGGAAAATTGGCGTGGAAGTGGAATTTCGCTAAGTTAGGCTTCTTCGGTTGACATTTTTCCAGGTGCTCTTGTGGTGCATTTAAATTTAAGCGTTTCAGAAAAGATTTATTTTATGAAACTGGCCATGGAAGAGGCCCAGATAGCGATGGGCCATGGAGATGTACCTATTGGGGCCGTGTTATTAGGGGCAGATAAAAAAGTGATTGCAAGGGCCCATAATCAGAAAGAAACCCAATATGATCCCACTGGACACGCTGAAATTTTGTGCTTGCGACAAGCAGGAGCTTATTTGAAAAATTGGCGGCTCAGCGGGGCGATTCTTTTCACCACCTTGGAGCCTTGCCCGATGTGTCTTTTCGCTCTTCTCCAAGCAAGAATCTCAAAAATTATTTTTGGTGCCTATGATTTGAAAATGGGTGCTCTCAGTTTGGATTATTCCTTTGGTGAAGATCAAAGATTCAATCATACCTTCGCCATTGAGGGCGGCCTGTTACATTATGAAAATGCTCAAACTCTCTCTCGATTTTTTAAGCAACGGCGAGCTGCTTATAGAAAACCAGAGGATTCCAAATAGACAACAGTTTTTCTTTCCAGTAGTTTTCCATAAAGCGGAGAATTGGCCGAGCGGTCGAAGGCGCACGCTTGGAAAGCGTGTATAGGGGCAACTCTATCGAGGGTTCGAATCCCTCATTCTCCGCCATTTCGGCAAAATGGTTCCCTGGCAAAATTTGTCCATTCAAAAAGATTAATGCTGCTCATTTATTTTCCGATAAACTGATAAAGAAATTTATCAAGGTGTTAATGCTATGAAGCTCAAATTTATTATATCAGTACTCTCAATCCTTTTAATGGCGAATGTCTCAGCTCAGGAAGACCTGTTTGACCAGGCACTTTCCGAGGATGACCTCTTTGCTGATATGGAAGATTCTAAAAAAGAGGCGCCATCAAGAGTTATCTCCAACGACGACTCAGGCACCGATGAGATTTTGGATGAAGAAGATTTGTTTGGTGACCTCGATTCACCAACCCAAGACGCTGCTCCCGAGGTTTCTGAAGAACCAGCACCAGAACCAGCACCGGTAGCTGAACCAGTGGCCGAACCGGTCGAAGAAGGAGTAGCAGAGGAAGCTGTAGCAGAAGAAACAGAAGAAGAGCAGGTCGTTGAGCAAGAGCCAGCTCCATCTTCTTACAGTCAGAGTCAGAAAAATGGCTTTGTATACACCGTTAAAAGAGGCGATACCCTTTCAGAAATTGCTGCCAAGCATCTTTGGTATCCGGTATATGGTGACGAAAAGGGCAGTCTAAATGTTCTTGCCCAGTGCAACGGCGTATCTAATGTGGATATGATCATTGCTGGCAGTAAACTTTATATCCCGCAGCAAGCTGGAGATTCTTCATGTCCAAAGCAGGGTTATGTTCAAACGAATACGCTGGACTCAATCCAGTTAAATCAAGATTTAATCCAAATAGAAGCTCCAAATAAGTCATTTTCCCCAGATGCTAGCTTTACTCAAGCTGCGGAAAAGTCTTTAGGCGCGCCAATGAAAGTCTCGGCTGTGTGGAAACGGAGTTTTGACGAGGCCAAACATCTACGTCTATTATAGCGGCGGTGGCCCTGAGCAAGGTGGGTATCGTGAACCCCGCCAGGCCGGGAACGGAGCAACGGTAGCGAGATATCATTTGTGCTCTCCGGCCACCACTTAAGTTTGGCTTTTATAGGCACCCCTTCATGTCGTATCAAGTTTTAGCAAGAAAATGGCGACCAAAAACATTTTCCGAAGTCCTTGGCCAAAAGGCCGTCGTTCGAAGTCTACAACAGGCCATTGCCAAGCAGCAGGCATCTCACGCTTATCTTTTTAGCGGAACAAGAGGTGTAGGAAAAACTAGCTTGGCCCGTATTTTTGCAAAAGCTCTTATTTGCCTCACGCCAACTGTTGAAGGTGATCCCTGTTGCCAATGCTCTTCTTGTCTGGATTTTTCGAGTGGATCCTCACTTGATTTTATTGAGATTGATGGCGCTTCCCACAATGGAGTCGAAAACGTTCGGGAAATCATCGAAAATGTCAGTTATAGTCCCGCCAATGGAAAAGCAAAAGTTTATATAATCGACGAAGTGCATATGCTTTCCAACAGCGCTTTCAATGCCCTTTTGAAAACGCTTGAAGCGCCCCCGGAACACGCTTTTTTTCTTTTTGCGACAACCCTTCCAGATAAAATTCCAGCGACCGTTTTATCTCGAGTTCATAGGTTTGATTTTCGGTCTCTGAGTTTAAAGGAACTGCAATCTCACCTAGAGCGGTTATCAAAAGAAGAGGGAATAAGGTTTGATAATCCTTTTTGTTTAGAACAAATCTGCCGGCAGGCCAGGGGCTCAGTTCGAGATGCCCTCTCACTTCTGCAGCAGGCCCTCTCTCTGAGTAATGATAAATTCATCAATGAAGAGATTTTGCGAGACTCCATTGGTTTAGTTAAACAGACGGTTGTAGAGCAAATGATTGATGCTGTGCTGGAAGCCGAAGTTGGCAGTGTTTCGGAGATTTATCAAGCCCTATTAGAAAACGGCGCTGTATTGTCGCTCTTTTGTGATCAGGTTTTGAGTTCACTCTATCAACGAATCCAAAACCAATCTCATAAGAAATCCTCGGCCGAACTCTTTTGGGTATATGAGGCCTTATGCAAAGACTTTTCTTGGGCACTGGAGTCTATTGATCCTGAACGAGTGATTGAACTTGTTTTGCAAAAGACATCACTGAGAAAAGATTTTTTGCGCCCAAACAACACGCCATCTGAGGGCCCTCGGGATTCTGCCGAGTCCAAAAAAAAAGCTTAATAAGCTGGAAAGATTGTCTTAAGCAGCTGGCCGGAAGTTCTGCGGCCCTCGCTGCGCATCTTGAAAAAGGAGACCTTATTTCTCCTCTTCGAGAAGAAGCTGGCAAGCTAAGAGTCGATTTGGGAATTCCTCAGGAGCAGACTTTTTTTTGGGAGTATTTTGGTGAAAAAGATATTCAAAAAAATCTCAAAGCACATCTCGGGAACATCACTGGATATTCGGAAGATGCAATTGATCTCACATTTACGCAAGTGATTGATCAAAACTTTCGGAGTTTAGAAGAGCAAAAGCGCCAATACGAAGAAAAAACCCTCCAAGAACGTGAAAAAGAATTTTTAAAACAGCCCTCAGTTGAACAGGCACAAAAGCTTTTTGGTGCCAGAGTAGACAAGGTTTTATTAAATAGAGAATCTGAAGCAACTCTAGGAGTTTAAAATGATGAAAAATATGGGGCAGCTGTTCAAACAGGCCCAGCAAATGCAGGCCAAGATGGCCGCCCTTAAATCCGAACTCGGTGACAAAGAAGTCCAAACAAGTGTTGGTGGCGGGAGCATTGAAGTTAAAGCAAACGGCAAACAAGAAATCGTAAGTTTATCGATTAGTCCAGAATTTTTAAAACAAGAAGACAATGAGGTGATTGAAGAGCTCTTAAAAACAGCAATTAATGATGTCATGAAACAATCTAAAGATATGGTTTCTCAGGCAATGTCTAAGGTGACTGGTGGCCTTAACCTTCCAGGCGGTCTTTAGTTTTCATGGAACTACCCCTCGCAATTCAAAGTTGCTCTTCTTTTTTTCAACGCTTGCCTGGTATCGGAGAAAAGAGTGCTCAAAGACTCCTTTTTTCTATTCTTAAATGGAAGAAACAAGACATCGCTCTTTTTTCAAAATTAGTTTCCGATCTTCAACAAATTAAACGCTGCCAACTTTGTCAAAACTATAGCGAAGAAGAAATGTGTCTTATATGTCAGGACGAAGAGCGCTTAGAGCAACCAACTCTTTGTGTTGTAGAAAACGTAGGGGACCTTTTGGCCATTGAGCGCACTGGTCAATTTCGTGGCACCTATTTTAGCCTCAATGGGGTGCTTAATCCTTTGCTAGGAGTGGGCCCTCAAGAATTAGGCGTTCCCAAGCTTTTACAAAAAATCTCTCAATTCAATATTTCTCAAGTGATTTTGGCACTCAATCCGAGCCTAGAAGGCGATGCAACGTGTTCCTTTCTCAAGGAAACTTTGGAATCTCTTCAGATTGACCACCTTGTCGTAGAAAGAATAGGTATGGGGATGCCCATGGGTGGAAGTTTGGAGTACTTGGACTCACTCACCATCACCAAGGCCTTTGAAAATCGGAGAACTTTTTTGTGAAAGAGGCAATGAAAAATTTCTTAAAAGAGAGTCTAATACAAGGTTCTAATGAATTAGCAGAGAGCGCGCTTTATTTGCTGCGCTCTGATGGAATTGTTCTATTTGAAAATAATGGCGGAGCAAAAACGGAAACCATCGGTGCGCTCATGAGTGGAATCTATCAAGCTTGCTCAGCATTGGGAGAAATACTAGTTGCGCAGAGTTCTGGGCAAAAGAACTTTCGATTTCATTATGGGGATAGTGAGCAAGGAATTATGGCCTGTCATGTTGGTCATGATTCTGAAAGTTTTTCTGAGAGCTTTTATCTCGTTTGTCTCTATCGCTCTCTTGCTAATCCAGGTAAGCTTAAACATGAGCTTTTCATGCTGGGTGAAAGATTATGTCTCTATCTCCAAAATCAAGATTCATCCGTTAAAGATGTCTCTCAAGATAAAACTGTTTTATTTCAAGATATCTCAGATGCTGAGGTCAACCAACTCTTCTCGTTTATGGAATAGAGGACTTTTATGTCTTTTGTAAATTATCAAAGTAAAGAGATTCACTGCAAAATTGTCTATTATGGGCCAGGGCTCGGGGGCAAAACCACTAATATTCAATACATCTATCAAAAAACCAATCCCATTCAAAAAAACAAGATGGTCACTCTAAATACTGAAAATGAGAGAACCCTATTTTTTGATTTTCTTCCACTGGAATTGGGAAAAATTCGCGGATTCCATACTCGTTTTCATCTTTATACAGTTCCTGGTCAGGTGTTTTATGAGGCCAGTCGCAAGCTTATTTTGCGAGGGGTTGATGGCGTTGTCTTTGTTGCAGATTCTCAGCTGGAACGTATGCAGGCCAATGAAGAAAGCTGGGAAAATTTGAAAGAAAATCTTTCCGAGCAAGGTTATCAATATGACCGACTTCCTACTGTTTTACAGTGGAATAAAAGAGATCTTCCCAATGTAGCTCCAGTGGAAGAGCTTTCAAAAAAGTTAAATCAGAGAGATCTGCCGGCCTTTGATGCGGTGGCATCGCAAGGTACTGGTGTTTTCGAAACTTTAAAAATGGTGACCAAGCTTGTCTTGCTCAATATAAAGGGCGGCCTTGAGTGAGTCTCAATTTCTGGGGCATGTCCCAGTTTTACAAAAAGAGTTTCAAGAATTTTTAAAGCCTCTTGAGGTTCTTTCTAAAAAACCGCTGCGATTTCTAGATGCCACTATTGGTGGTGGAGGTCATGCTCTCTTGGCCTTGAATATGTTTCCAACAGCGAAGCTAGACGGGGTCGACAGAGATCAAGAAGCATTACATGAAGCCAAAAAAAAGCTATCTTTGCAGTTTCCTCAAACAGAGTTTTTTCACCGAACCTTTCTTGAACATGCCCAGTTAGTAACCCAGTCAGCGAATTCGAAAAATCAGACGGGGGCCTATGATGCAATTTGGATTGACCTGGGAGTCTCTTCTCACCAGCTTGATAGCGCCCACAGGGGATTGTCTTTTCAAAAAAACGGGCCGCTTGATATGCGGATGGATTCGAGCAGCACTGGGCCTACGGCCGCGGATCTGCTCAATAGTTTAGAAGAACAAGAGCTGCAGGATATCTTTGAGGAGTTTGGAGAAGAGAGATTTTCCGCAAGAATTGCTCGTCGAGTGATTGAATATCGTCAAGAACAACGATTCAAAACAACGGAAGAGCTAGAAAATTTAGTTTTTCATGTCTATCCAAAAAATCTACGACATCGAAAAAAACATCCTGCGACTCAAGTCTTTCAGGCCTTGCGAATTGCTGTAAACGGGGAATTAGAACAGATTTCTCAAATGATTCCACTTTGCTTGGAATTGTTGAGTGTTGGAGGCAGGCTTTTTATCATGAGCTTTCATTCCTTAGAAGATCGGATCGTGAAACACGCTTTTCGGGATGCCAAAGCACAAAACTTGGTGCGCGTTTTAACAAAGAGGCCAATTTCGCCTTCAAGTGAGGAGCTTTTTTCCAACAAAAGGTCTAGAAGTGTTAAAATGAGAATACTGGAAAAAAAGGAGAAAAATCTTGGCCACAAAGACTCCAAAAATGAAAGAGCGTCAGAGTAAAATGAGGTTTTTGTCCCCTCTGAAATTGCTTTTTTTTCACTCTGAATTTTCTCCTCTCGTTTTCAGTTTTTTGCTTTTGGGTTTAAGTTATGTCGTTATTCGGATGAAAAATGTTGAACAAGATTATGCACTTCACGATTTACAAAAAAAAGTTCGTCTAGTCACCAAAGACCTAACTGCCTTAGAAACTCAACATGCAGAACTGCTCTCTGTCCAAAATCTCAGACGCTGGTCCAAAGAAAATCAGCTTATTATTCCAGGCCCTGAGAGAATGATCATCATTCCTGCAAATATTCGGCAAAAACAGATTTCTTCAAAAGACTAAAGTGAACGCTAAACTTTCATTGATTCTTGGGATCTTGGTCAGTCTTTATCTTGGAATTTTAGGCAGAGCATTTTGGATTCAAGTCTTAGGGCGAGAAAAGCTGATTCAATATTCCCAAAAACAGACTTTCAGAGAAAAGATTATTTTTTCAAACCGTGCCAGTATTGTGGACAGGGCCAATAGACCGCTCGCTATTAACAAACAAGGTCATGATATATTTATCCTCCCCTCTCTGCTCAAAGATCGGAGAAAGACTTTAAAAAAAATTGAAGACATTGTTCCGAAGCTTTCTTATTGGAACCTTTCTAAGGCGCTAGGCAAGCGGACAAAGTTTACGTGGCTGGCCCGCTCAATTGAGCTTGACGAAAGTCAGCTGTCTTATTTATCCGATCTTCATGGGGTTTTCACTGAACCGCAAACGCGAAGGTTTTACCCCAATGGAGCTTTAGCAGGTCAAGTTTTAGGATTTGTAGGCATCGATAATAAAGGTCTCGGCGGCCTAGAATATGCTTACGATAAAGTTTTACGTGGTCCGCCTCAGAGGCTGCAATATATTCGCGATGCCAAAGGACGACCTTTGAAATTTGAAGGGCCGAGGGCCCTGGGAAAGCAAAGCGACCTCGTTGTCTCTCTTGATGCTCGAATTCAATCGCTGGCCGAAAAATATCTAGAAGAGGCAGTCCTTAGGCACAAGGCCCATGGAGGAGGCCTTGGAGTCATGGATGCAAAAACGGGTGAAATCTGGGCAATGGCGCATTATCCATTTTTTGATCCAAACCATACTTCAAAATATTCCACTGAATTAAGGCGCTCTTCTTTTGTGACTGATCCATTTGAACCTGGTTCTGTTTTTAAGGCGATAACGATTGCGTCGGCCCTGGAACATAAGGTCGTCCGTCCTGAGACATCGTATTATTGTGAGCGAGGTAGCCTGGAAGTTCAGGGCCATAAAATCACGGAAGCAGAAACGACAGAACGATTTGAATGGCTAAGCGTTGCTGAAATTTTGGCAAAAAGCTCCAATGTAGGAACCACTAAAATTGCTTTTGATTTGGGAAAAGAAGATTTTTTTTCCAGCTTAAAAAAGTTTGGAATAGGTCAAAAAACCGCCTTGCACTTTCCGGGTGAATCAAGAGGCATTCTTCCTAAAATAGAGCAGGTTGGGCAACTCAATCTTTCTAATATGAGTTTCGGGCATTCAGTCGCCACTACCCCGCTACAGATTATGCAGGTGTATGCGGCCTTTGCGCAGAACGGAGATATGCCCAACCCTACCCTATTGAAAAGAAACTCAGATGATCCGATTTTGAATCAAAAAATAATGAGTAAGGAAACCGCAGATTCTGTATTAGAAATGCTCAAACTCGCGGTTTCTGAAGGAACTGGTTCAAAGGCCCAAATTCCCGGGCTTATTATCGCTGGCAAAACATCAACGGCCCAAAGGCCCTCATCTAAAGGTGGTTATGAGGGACATATAGCTGGGTTCGTGGGAATTCCGTTGAATGTCAAAAGGCGTTTTGTTGTCTTTGTCTATATCGATAGACCTACCGAAGATGGCTATTATGGCGGACAAATTGCGGCACCAGTTTTTCGACAAATCACAAGCTCAATTCTTTCCAACCGAAAAGACTTGCAATCACTTTTAACTCAAAACCGAGAAATGAATTTTCAAGAAGTCGAAAAATCTCAAGACCAAATTTCTTTGCGTCAGGCCAAAGTTCTTCCCGCCGGTGGCTTTCCCAGCTTTCTTGGACTTGATAGAAATTCCGCCGCAAATCTTGCAAAAAAACTAGGTGTCCAGGCCCAATTCTCAGGGCATGGACTAGTCGAGAAACAATGGCCAGCGGCCGGAGAGGAATGGTCGAAAGGCAAGACCGTTCATCTGACTCTAGGGGCCCCTCAATATGAGTGAGCTTTTCAGATTCTATCAATTAGAAAATGAAATAAAGTCGGCCTCAGGGGTGGATTGGCGCCTTGAATCTGAGGAAGAAAACGTCTTTCTTTTTTATGCCTTGAAAAATGATCGCGGCCCAGTTGAGTCTTTTTTAGAGCGACTTAGAAAAAGAGTCCATCCAGTTAAAAAAATTTTTCTACCTATGCTACTCGATGACCCTTTAAAAAAATTAATTGATGCAGAGAAAAATCAAAACTATAAAATGGATAAAACCTGAACACTGGGATTTTTTACAAGAAGAGCTTTGCAATATTTATTTTCCTATGCCGACTGACCTCAGGATCATTGGAATCACGGGAACCAACGGTAAAACCTCCACCGCTTTTTATACCGCACAGATTTTGGAACATCTTGGAGTTGCTTGTGTGGTTCTTGGAACTCTTGGTGTTCGCAATGCGGCCTTTGATATTTTACAAGAAGAAAAACTGACGACATTGCCCTATATAGAGTTACGAAAAATTTTCTTTCGATTCAAGGCCAATGCAAAAGTTTTTATATTAGAAGTAAGTTCCCATGCTCTTGTCCAAAACCGTCTTGGAAACATAAAAATTCATTCGGGAGGATGGACCAATTTTTCTCGCGATCATCTTGATTATCATGGGAGTTTAGAAAACTACTTCCAGGCCAAACTGAAAATTTTTGATAAGCTTAAACCTTTAAGTCATTTGTTTGTTCCTGGTCATGAAGCTTCATTGCAGGAGCTTTTGAACAAAAGTGGGAAGTCATATTCTGTGGCCCCCAATGTCTATATCGGCAATAATATTCTCAGCCGCAACGCCAACCTTGCCTTCGCCATTGCTGGGCAAATTGAACCCGGCGTCGCTCAAATGAGAGACTTTGTTTTTAATAATCCGCCTGGAAGAATGGAGCACATTTCCTTGGGGGATAAGCATTGTATTGTAGATTTCGCCCACACCCCTGAAGGTTTAAGAAACTTGCTTCTTGTGGTGAAAAAAGAACATTCCGCGAAGTCTATCGTTTTAGTTTTTGGTTGTGGTGGAGACAGGGATCAGGGAAAGCGGAGACTCATGGGAGAGGTTGCGCAGTCACTGGCCGACTATGTTATTGTCACGAGCGATAACCCAAGATTTGAAGACCCCAATAAAATTATAGATAATATTATTCTCGGGATAGATGATAAATTGGTGTTTCGTGAACCTGAACGGCAACTTGCTATCGAAAAAGCAATTGACCAATTAGGGGCAGACGCCATTTTAGTAGTTGCAGGCAAAGGGGACGAAGCATTTATAGATTATGGAAACTCTAAAATAGAGTTTCACGATGCGAGCTTTATTAGAAAGTACTTAAAGCAGGGAAAGAAATGAAACTCAATAAGCTGGAATGCCTCGCTAACAATGACCATCTTCTTAATAAGGGATCATTTAAGGAAGCTCGCAACCTGGATGTTTCAACTGACAGCCGAACTTACTGTGCGCCTGATATTTTTTTCGCTATCACAGGAGAAAAATTTAATGGCTGTGATTATTTAGAATCAGTTTTGCATTCAGGGGCAAAGATTATTTTTTATGAAAAGACGCCAGGAAATGAAGAACAAGTGTCGCGGCTGAAAAAAAAATATCCCGAAGTTGATTTTCGGGCAGTTTCAAATGGGTTGGCCTTTCTTCAAAAATGGGCAAACGATTACTCAGGGGCCTGGCAAAAGCTCCCAAGTCGAACTCTTTTGGGGATTTCAGGCTCCAACGGAAAAACAACCCTTAAAGAAATGATTTCTCACCTATTAAGAGAGAGCGGCACCGAAGTCCACACAACGGAAAAAAATAATAATAATCACTGGGGAGTTCCTTTTACTCTACTGGGTTTACAGGAAACGGATCAAGTCGGAATCGTCGAATTAGGCAGCAATCATCCAGGCGAGATGGCCGCTCTTCTTAAATGTTTTGATCCGCAAATGGCGATTACCACAAATATCGGCTCTACTCATTTAGAGTTTTTTACTGATGAATCGGCAGTTTTTAAGGAAGAGTCTCTTCCTTACCATAAAATCCTTAGCTCCCCTGGTCAGAAAATCTTTTTTAGAAACTCTTCCGATCCATTTCTTGAAAATCTTCCAGACCATCCAAATGTACGTAGTTTTTCTAACCAGTCCGGCAGTGACTGGCAGATCACGACCGAGTCGTCGACAATGACCGTCAGAAGAAATGGCATTGATAATCATATAAGCGAAACGATTGTCTGCCCTCCAGACTGGGGCGAGCATAACTTTTGGAATATGGGAGTCGCCTTTTTGGTGGCCTGCGAAATACTCCCCGATAAGTCGAAGCGCTTTGCCGAATTTGCTCCTACATTTCAATTTTCTATGAACCGTTCCCAATGGATAGAATGCGATGGCATGAAATGCTTTCTTGATGCCTATAATGCCAATCCAAGTTCCATGAAAACATCTTTGGAATCATTTCTCCAACTTTCAAGCAATCAACCAACGAGTTCTGTATTGGTGGTTTTGGGTGATATGAATGAACTCGGTTCTGCAGCGACTCGGTATCATGAAAAAATCGGAGAGTTCCTCAAAGATCGACCGATTGGCAGAATTGTTTTTGTAGGGAAATATGCTGAGAGCTACGCCCTAGGTCTAGGAACAAGGCAGGCAGAAATTTTCTCAAAAACTTCAGATCTCAAAAAAGAATGGAGCAAAATTTCTCAAGGCATGTCTCTTTGTTTTCTTAAGGCATCAAGAACTTTACAACTAGAGAGTCTTCTCGATATAAATTAAAGAATTTTCGTCATCAAAGACGCTCATGCTTTATCATATTTTATATCCTCTCAGTGACCTCTATCCAATCTTCAATGTTTTTCGTTACATTACGACTCGATCTTTTTTTGCCTTCGTGATTGCCGCCTTGGTGTCTATTTTATGGGGCCAAAAATTTATTCAATGGATGCAGGCCAAACAATACGGACAATCTGTTCGAGATGATGGGCCGCAGACTCACCTGAAGAAAGCGGGAACGCCTACCATGGGCGGTATCTATATTGTTGGAAGCGTCGTTTTCGCTGTTTTATTGTGCGGAAATTTCTCTTCTGCACCTCTTTGCGTCACTTTATTTGTCCTTTTGTCTTATTTTGTCTTGGGGTTAGTTGATGATTATCTCAAGATTTTAAAAAAAGATCCTAAAGGTGTGTCTGCCAAAGGAAAGCTTTTTTGGCAGTTTCTCGTTGGAATTGTTGCCGGTCTATTTCTATGGAAGGTTGGTGAACTCTCTCCTGCACTCTATACTCCTTTTTATAAATATCCCGTGACGACTACACCCTGGGCCTTTTTGCTGTTATCAACTTTGGTAATTGTTGGAAGTAGTAATGCGGTAAATCTGACTGATGGACTGGACGGGCTGGCCATCGGGCCAATCATAACCTCTGCCGCCACTCTTGGAATATTGGCCTATCTGTCAGGTCATTTTGATTTAGCTCAATATTTGTTGATTCCATTTGTAGAAGGTTCTGGTGAATTGGTGGTGCTCGCGGCCGCGCTAGTTGGGGCGGGAGTGGGTTTTCTTTGGTATAATACTTATCCTGCTCAAATTTTCATGGGAGATGTGGGCTCTCTTTCGATTGGCGGCGCGCTAGGGGCCATGGCCATTTGTACTAAAAATGAACTACTGTTTGTCCTTTTTGGTGGAATCTTCGTGCTGGAGGCCTTATCGGTCATTTTGCAGGTTGGCTCCTTTAAAATTCGCAAAAAACGGATTTTTAAGATGGCACCGATCCATCATCACTTTGAGCTAAAAGGCTGGGCCGAGCCCAAAGTGATTGTGCGCTTTTGGATCGTTAGCGTCGTAATGGCCATTTTATCGCTCGCGACCCTAAAGCTGCGCTAGTTCTAGAAATTTCTAAGGGGAGAATAAAGAAGATGGAAAAGTATCGTGGGAAAAAAGTCGTCGTCGTCGGTCTTGGAAAGACTGGCTTTGCCTTAATTCATCTTTTTAATCAGCTGGGGTGTGAAATCCGAGTGACGGATATTCGGCCAATTTTTGATCTCAATAAACAAATCAAGCGTCTAAAAAAAATTCGCCCTACTCCGGAGATGACCTTTGGAGAACACAAAAACGAAGACTTTTTAGAAGCAGACCTCGTTGTCTATTCTAAAGGCGTTGACCCTGGTCTTCCTCAATTGAAATATGCCAAGGAACGTGGGGTTGAGGTCTGTAGCGAATTCGAATTTGCTTATAAAAACTGCAAGAAACCAATTATTGCTGTTTGTGGGAGCTTGGGACGAACGACGATTGCCCATATGATCGGATTTTGTCTCAAGGTCGATCAGAAAAAAGTTTTTGTCGGTGGAACCAGCGACGGCCCATTCGCAAATTTTCTAGTCGATCCGCAAAAAGATGAGATTGACTATGTTGTCGTCGAGGTCTCTCCCGAACAATTGCAAACCGTTCCTGATTTTCATCCTGTTATGGCCGTATTTCCCAATATTGATGAGAAGTACACAGTTGGCCGATTTGAGTCTGTCGGGAGTTACGTGGAGACGGCCTTCTCTGTCATTCGCAACCTCTCAAGTGATGATTACTTGATCGCCAACTTTGATAAGCTCTCTGGAAATACTTTTGTCCGCAATCAGAGTGGGCAGACGTATTGGTATTCCAGGCGCTCGTTTGTCACTTTAGGTGTGATTAATGAAATTCAGGGTACCCACTTTCATGAAAAAAGAATCCATAGCAACATTCATCATCACAGCGAATTTCGGGTTAATCAGATGCGGATAGTCGGCCAGAAAAATCGCGAGAATCTTCTTGCCGCCATTACGGCCTGCAAGGCCCTCAAGGTGTCTGATCAGGCAATCGAGACCTTAATTCAAAAATTCCCGGGAATTCCTCACAGGCTAGAATATGTCATCGAAAAAAATGGGGTGCGTTTCTATAATGATTCTAAGTCCGAGCGTATGGAAGACTTAGTAGAATCAGTGAGTGCTTTTAAAGATCCCGTGATTGTGATTGCAGGCGGTAAAGAAAACGAGCAAGACTTTGAGCATTTTGCGTTGAAACTCAAAGAGAAACTTCGATTAATCGTCTTGGTAGGAGAGAGCAAAGAAAATATGAACCGCTTCTTAGGGGATGTGGCCCAGACTTTTCTTGTTGGATCATTTGATGAGTCGGTTCTGTTGGCGTATCAAAAATCTCGCACTGGAGATGTGATCGTCTTGTGCCCTGGCAATCCAGGCACCGATGTGTTTCGAGACTTCGAAGAAAAAGGGAATTATTTTAAAAAGCTGATTTATCAGATTTGATTGGCAATTTTTTTTGCCTGTAGAAGCTTTTTAGATTAATTTTTATCAATATTGATGAAATGGCGGGAGATAAATATCATGAAGTTTTTATTTTCGGTGATGTTGGCCATTTTATTGTATTCCTGTGCTGGCCAACAAACTCCCCAGAAATCGAATTTAACTTTTGCCAATGTCAAAAAAAACTTGGTGAAAGGTAAAACGACTCAAACTGAGATTATTCAAACGCTCGGTTCTCCCAATATTACTTCCCGTAACCGTGGGGGAGAAGAAGTATGGACTTATTCAAGACAATCTTATGACTCCGAGTCCGGTAGTGTTGGTGGAATGGGAGCGGGAGTTGGCGGAGGATTTTTTGGTCTTTTTGGTGGCAACAAGGCCTTTAGTAGCTCAAGTTCTGCAACGTTCGACCTTATTGTCACCTTCGATAAAAATGATGTTGTAAAAGATTACGCAATCGTTTCTTCTAAATTTTAATAGGATAACTTTGAAACTAGGGGTTTTTTTATGTTTAGAGTTTCATTTTGTTGGCTGTTCGTAGGTCTTTTTCTAGCGTCTTGTGCTTCTGGGCCTGAAATTTCAATGCAGCAGCGAAGAGCGATGCAGATGCGCTCTTTTGAATCAAGCTACGATAATATTTTCAAATCATTTAAATCCGTACTTCAGGATGAGGGCTATATTATTAAAAACCAAGACTATCCTGGCGGAATGCTCCTTGCTCAAAAAGAAACAGAGTCTGGCGGTGGTTGGGCCGGAGTTTTATCTTCAATGGGTGGAAATAACAACACTGTTACTGGTAAGGGGTATGAGGTTTCAGTTAATTTCGACAAAATTTCGAAAAACAATATTGAAACTCGGCTGACCCTCCAAGGGATAACTTCTACTAGTATGGGCGGCAAGCAGGGAAGAGAAATCGTGGAGCCTAAACTCTATAAATCAATTTATGATAGAGTCATTGTAGAAATAGAGCGCCGCAAGGCCAAGGGCCTATAAGGATTATCTTCAAGGGTTATGGAATTAAAATCAGCTGATTCAACCAAAACCCTCTTTTTTTTTGTTATCTTCGTTTTGTCATGTATTGGCCTTATCATGGTCTATTCTTCAAGCTATATTTATGCCCAAGAGACTTTTGGCGACCCTCTTTTTTTTGTTCGAAAGCAAACTCTTTTTTTTACAGCGGGTTTGCTTCTCGCTTTCATGACCTACATGATTCCTTTTCCCTTAATAAAATCTTGTGCTCCTTATTTTCATGCTTTTTTTTTGGTTCTTTTAGGGATGTCTCTTATGTCCCCCTCGGGAATAGAGCTTAAGGGTTCTAAGCGCTGGGTAGAGTTTCTGGGACAGCAATTTCAACCCAGTGAGTTTATTAAATACACTCTGCTTTTTATTTCTCTTAATTTTTTTGAGCGCTTCTCCGTTATGTCGATCAGAGAGCGTTGTTTTAAGCTGCTTTGGGTAGTGTTGCCCCTGGTATTTTTAATTCTCCAGCCGGACTTTGGCAGCTTCGCCCTTTGTCTGTTACTTCTCAGCTTTACTTGCTATCTTAGCCGATTTTCTAGACCGATTTTTTATACTACGGCACTGGCCTCACTAGTGGGGGCGCTGTTTCTGATGATGAGTGCTCCTTATAGAATGGAGAGGCTTCTTACCTTTTTAGATCCTTGGAAGGCACCAAGAGAAAGTGGCTTTCAAATTATTCAGTCGTTTCTGGCCTTTGCAAATGGGCATTTCACGGGACAGGGTTTAGGAAACAGTAATGGAAAGCTTTTTTACCTGCCTGAGTCCTATAATGATTTTATTCTTAGTGTTATTGGTGAAGAAACCGGGTTTTTGGGAATCACCTGTATTGTCTCTCTCTATATTGTACTGACTTTTATCGGGATTAGATTGGCGGCCCGATCGCCTGATAGACAATCTTCTTTGTTTCTTGCTTCTGCCACCTTTGCGATCTCTATTCAGGCACTTATGAATATGGGAGTAGTTTTAGGACTTCTACCTACAAAAGGGCTTAATCTCCCATTTATTAGCTATGGAGGTTCAAGTTTGTTGGCAAACTTTATTTTAATCGGCGCTATGGGATCTGCTCTAAAAAGACATTCATCAGCCTCTCCGATTTCGGCCGCAATTGATCCAGAACGTGAGTGGGCCACATGAATATCCCTCAACTTGTTTGCGTTGCCGGGGGTACGGGAGGCCATATCAATGCGGCCCTCGCGATTGGCAATAAAGCGGAGCTCAAAGGCTTTGAGGTAACCTATGTTTCTGGTGACAGACCTTTAGATTTCCGTTTGTTTCCTAAAAATAAAACTCGCAATTTGTCTGCCAGACCTCTGAGGAAAAAAAATCCGTTATCTTTGCTCATTGCCCTAGTATTGAATTTTTTGGTTTATGTGCAGAGTCTAATTTTATTTATCGCCAATAGACCAAAAACGATTATCGGAACTGGTGGTTATATTTGTGGGCCTGTCATGCTGGCAGGAAAAACGCTGGGAATTGATCTCTTTATTTTAGAGCAAAATGCTGTTCTAGGTATGACCAACCGTTTTCTGGCAAAAATTTCAACTAAGATATTTCTCCATTTTGAAGAAACCAAAGGGCTTAGGGAAAAAGATAAAAAGAGAAGCGCTGTGGTTGGCAATCCTACACTTCTGAAAAATACTCCCACCCCGCAAAATTCTTCGCATCCCTTTCAGGTTTTAGTCTTTGGTGGCAGCTTGGGGGCCCAACAAATTAATGAACTGATGTCGGCATTAATCCAGAGACATTTTAGTTTTCCAATTCACTTTGTTCACCAAACGGGACCTATTTCCTTGGAAGTCGGACCATTGGGAAAGAATGTGTCTTATGAACAATTTCCGTATATTTCTAATATGGAGAGCTATTATAATCGATGCCATTTTATTATAGCGCGGGCGGGAGCTTCTAGTGTTGCTGAAATTGCTCAAATGAAGCGCCCTTGTTTACTTATTCCCTATCCTGCCGCGACCGATAACCATCAGTTCTTCAATGCTTCCGAATTAAAAAAATCTGCGGATTTTTCGGTCACAATTATAGAGTATAAAACGGTAGACTGGGAGATTCTCGATGACTGTGTCTCGCTGCTTGAAAGAATTTATTCACAAAGAAGTCTTTCTAAAAAGACACCTGGCAATACTGCCGTGGATTCCAACAATCAAATCCTAAGTGCAGCAGATAAGATGATCGCTGAAGTTTCTCTATAGGCCAAAGGAATTACCTCCATGTTCGGAATTCAAAAAGATACGCTTGTGCACTTTGTCGGAATCGGCGGGATTGGCATGAGCGGTATTGCAGAAGTCTTACTCGGTCTCGGACATAAAGTCAGTGGCTCTGATATAAGTGATGGCCCAGTGATTGAAAAACTTCGCAGACTCGGCGCGAAGATTTTTTTAAAGCATGAAAAAGAAAATCTTTCTCAAGTGGATCTTTTAGTTTTTAGCTCTGCTATTCAGGCCGACAATCCAGAATTAATTGAGGCCAAAGATTTGGGTCTTCCCATTATAAAACGGGCCGAAATGCTGGCCGAAATTATGCGGTTAAAATACGGCCTAGCGGTGGCGGGAACTCATGGAAAAACCACGACCACTTCAATCCTTGCGACGATTATGCTGTCGGCAGGACTGGATCCCACCTATGTTATTGGAGGAGTTGTCAGAAATTTGGGCAAGCATTCTCAGGTCGGTGCCGACAAGTTGTTTGTTGCTGAGGCCGATGAGTCCGATGGTTCCTTTCTCTATCTCAACCCTATTTTTTCTATCATCACCAATATCGATCTCGACCATCTTGATTTTTACCAAAATGAACAAAACCTTTTAGAGGCCTTTGCAACATTTGCCAATAAAGTTCCTTTTTACGGAAGGGTAGTCATCAACGCTCATGACATACGGATCAAAAAAATTCTTAATCAAATTAAGCGACCACTTTTGAGCTTTGGAATTGAAGAGAAGGTGAATTTTTTAGGTGAGCTTGATCATGAAGCAAAAAATGTAGAATATTTGGAAAATCAAACGCGCTTTGATTGGTATTCCCAGGGAGTTTTTCAAGAAAAAATGGAGTTGGCACTACCTGGTGAGCACAATGTTTTAAACGCACTCGGGGCCATCGCCGCTGCTCACCAGTTAAAACTTCCTTCTCAGAAAATTAAAAAAGGACTCTCCGATTTTCGCGGAGTGGGAAGACGACTTGAGTTAATCTGGCAAAGGCCAGGCCAGCGGATTCTAGACGATTATGCCCATCATCCTACAGAGATTCGCGAAACTCTGCGAGCAGCGACCATTTCTTCCGACAACAAAGAAAAGCTAGTGGTTTTTTTTCAACCTCACCGCTTCTCGCGTACTCAAAATTCATGGGCCGATTTTGTTCAATGCTTTGGCCATGCTGTGAAAGTTTATATTTTACCAATCTATGGTGCGGGGGAGGCCTCAATCTCGGGAATCAGTTCAGAAAACCTTGCTTTAGCGATTTGCAAACAAACAGCAGTGGATTGCCAGGCAATTCCAGAGGATCAATTTTCCAAGCTGGTATCTGAGTGTCTCAGTAACGGGAAGACAATTTTGACCTTGGGAGCAGGAAGCATTGGAAGACAAATTCGAGCAATCGTGGCAGAGCTTTGAATAGTAAGCTCCAAAGAATTGAGCTCTCTCTCTCGAGTTCAAATTTAACCTGGGAGCTGGATGCTCTACTAGCGCCCAAGATGACGATGCGCTTATTTTCACGGGGGAATCTCGTAAAAGTTCACGACCTTGAATCTCTCCAAAAACTTTTGCCCGCGTTAAGAAACGAAGACATTGATTATGAAGTTTTAGGGGCCGGTTCAAACTTTTTGTTGTGTCCTGATCCGGAATTTGTGCTGGTGCAAGTTGATTTTCCTTTTGATAAAAGCTCCTCTGCTCCGGATTCTCCAACTGTTGAATATCCAGCGAACGTGCCGCTGGGTTATCTCACAAAGCTTGCGATCAAACATGAGCTTTTAGGCTGGGATTGTTTTACAGGAATTCCGGCATGGCTCGGAGGGGCGGCCTTCATGAATGCCGGCACCTCGTTGGGTGAAATTAAGGACTTAATAAAATGCATTCACTTCTGTGACGCCAATGGCGCCACCAAAAAACATATCGTCGACAAAGAGTCCTATTCCTATAGAAAAAATCATTTTCTTAAACAGGGCGATGTTATTTTTAAAATAGAGCTTTTGAACTTAGGCAAAAAAAGTGGTCAAGCAAAAAAAATCAAAGACTATTTAAAAATGAGAAATCAAACCCAGCCCCTTTGGAGTAAAAACTGTGGCTGCGTTTTTAAAAATCCTGGAAAGCTTGGTCCCTCTGGTCAGCTTATTGAGCAATTGGGTATCAAGGGGCTTGAGCTCAAAGGTCTTAAAATTAGTGAACTGCACGCAAATTTCATGGAAAACGTCTCAAGTGATTCTCAGAAACCAACTCTCAATGATTTTTTGAAACTTGAATCAATTATCCAAGCCTTGATGATTTCTCAATATGGGATATCCTTGGAGAGAGAGGTGCGAATATTTCAAAATCAAGGCGCAACTGTTTAGGTGTATTTTTAGAGTTCATACTCGTTTTAGGCTTGAGTTGGACTTCTGTGAGCAAAGCAGGTGTTCATATTCAGTCAGACTTCGGTTCTTGCCCTAGAAAAGAGCTCGGTCCTTTTTCATTGGATCTGATTAAACATTTTGACCAGAAGGGTTCTCTCTACGATTTAGAGCAAAAAACGCTTGAGCAAACTGCATGGAAAGACTACCTCACCTTTTACCGTTTTCGTTATCACCCCTTCCATAAGACTCTTCACCTTAAGTTCGACTGTGCCAAACCTGTTTTGGCCCTCCAGATTTATGAACAAAAGCGATCTCATAAAGCAATCATCGCCGAGAACGGAAAAATTTTAGACTGGAGTTACCTAAAGGCCTTTTACCGAGAGCATAGTCTTGAGAATAACTTACCTCTAGGGGCAATCGCTCGAAGCTTCTTAGATCAAAAGAATTTAAAAAGACTTTTAGGCTTTTATGACGCTCTTATTTTAGGGAAAGAATTTAAACTCTCAGAACTTATTGTCGATTCTGAAGGCGATCTGACAGTCGTGCTGTCTTCGAAAAACGGGCCTTCGACTCTGTTTATTGGATCAAAAAGCTGGGAGTCTAAAGTCTTAAAACTTAATAAAATAATTGAGTATTTCTCTTCGTTGGAAAAATTTCCTCAAAAGCTGAATCTTCGCGACTCAAAAAAAATTGTTGTCAAGCTTGCCGAAGGCCTCTAACCTAAAATCAGAAGAATGTTTGTAGCATTCATCGCACTGGAAAGATTCTGGTGAGGCCCAGCATTCTATGCTGATTAAGTGAGAAAGGATTCTCATGAATGAAAAAAATCTAGTAGTCGGCCTTGATATTGGAACGACTAAAGTTTGCTCTGTTATCGCTCTTCAAAACCCAAATGGACTGGAAATTATTGGTGTCGGAGGACACCCGAGTTATGGTTTAAAGAAGGGCTCTGTCGTTAACATCGATAAAACCGTTAAAAGCATCAAGCATTCGTTGGAAGAAGCTAAAATGATGGCGGGCCTATCTCATATCACTCGGGCAACAATTGGGGTTGCGGGAAATCATATCTATTGTTTCAACTCTTCCGGAGTTGTGGCCATCAAAAATCATGAGATTACTCAAAGTGATATCGACCGAGTAATAGAGGCGGCTAAGGCCGTCATTATTCCCGTCGGACCGAGAGATTTTACATATCATTCCTCAAGAATTTCGAGTTGATAAAACTCGGGGAATTAAAAATCCACTTGGTATGCACGGCGTTCGACTTGAAGCAAATGTTCATATTGTCACCGGGCAAACACCGTTAATTCAAAACCTCGTTAAATGTGTGGAGTTTGCAGGGATTGAAACCGAGAGCATCGTCTTGCAACCGATTGCTTCTTCGCAATCTGTTTTGTCGCCTGAAGAAATGGAGATTGGTGTTGTCCTAGTCGATATTGGTGGAGGCACAACCGATGTCGCCGTATGGAAAGATAGTGGCCTTGTTCATTCTCAAATCATTCCTGTCGGCGGGAATCATTTCACCAATGATTTGGCGGTTGCTCTAAAAATCCCTCATGCCGAGGCCGAACGAATCAAAACTAATCACGGCTCCGTTCTTGCTGAAAAAATTAACGAAGGTGCTCACATTACCGTTCAAGGGATGAGTGGCACAAGACCTCGAGAGGTCCAGCTCTCAACAGTTGCCGAGGTTCTTGGTTCTCGAGCAGAAGAGCTTTTTTCGTTAATTCAGGAAATCATGACGGATCACAACTTAGATGAAGATATCAATGGGGGCTATGTCATAACAGGAGGGGGCGCTCTGACAAAGGATCTGCCAGAATTAGGAGAGTATATTCTAGGTCGTCCGACAAAAATTGGATTTCCCCATCCCTTTGGTGGAATGACAAATGTGATGCAAGATCCAAAGTTCTCAACGGTACTGGGGCTCTTGTTAGAAGCGAGTCGAAAAAGAACTGAAGATGAAGTTTTACCCATGAGCCGAGAAAGAGATCTCATGGGCAAGCTTGGAAATTCTTTAAAAAATGTGTTTCGAGAAATTTTTTAATTTTTTTGGGGGATGAAATGTTTGAAATTGCAGGACAACAAAATCAAGAACCAGCAATGGGTGCAAAAATCAAGGTCATTGGCGTGGGCGGAGGCGGCTGCAATGCAGTTAATAATATGATCAAAACAGGGCTCACGGGAGTTGAATATATTGTGGTTAATACTGATGCCCAGGCACTCAATATCAATCTTGCTCCTACAAAAATTCAATTGGGACAAGAAATTACCAAGGGTCTTGGTGCAGGGTCCAATCCAGATGTCGGAAGAAAGTCTGCTTTGGAAGACTATGAAAAATTGGGAGAAATTATTGAAGGTGCAGACATGGTTTTTGTGACCGCTGGTATGGGCGGCGGAACAGGAACTGGGGCCGCACCAGTCATTGCAAAACTCTGTAAAGAACTTGGTGCCTTAACAGTCGGTGTTGTCACAAAGCCTTTTATGTTTGAAGGCAAGCGAAGGCAACGGCAGGCCTTAGAAGGAATTACGGAATTGGAAGACAATGTTGATTCTTTGATTACGATTCCAAATCAAAGACTTTTGAGTATTGCAGGAGAAGGTCTTTCACTCGTTGATACTTTCAAAAAAGCAGACGATGTTCTTCTCAACGCAGTTCAAGGGATCTCAGATTTGATTAATAACACAGGCCTTATCAATTCCGACTTTGCTGACGTCAGTACGGTGATGGCCAATAAAGGCCTAGCGCTGATGGGAACAGGACTATGTTCAGGGCCGGACCGCGCGGTGAAAGCGGCAACCGATGCTATTAGCTCTCCCCTTTTAGAAGATGTTTCTATTAACGGTGCTACTGGAATTATCATCAATATTACTGGTAGTAGTTCACTCACGGCCCATGAAACTAACGAGGCCGTTTCTTTGGTCATGGAGGCGGCCGATGAGGATGCTGAAATTATTTTTGGAACTGTGATTGATGAAGATTTGGAAGAGCAAGTGAAGGTAACGGTCATTGCTACTGGCCTCGGGGACCAAAGAAAACGAATCGCTCCTGTGATTAAAAAGGCCTCCCTTTCAAATCTTACTGCGAGTGCCCCTTTAGTAAATCCTGAAAATACTCGCCCAGAATTGATAGAAGACAGTGAGGTCGGAAATTCGACTCCACCCAATCCTTCCCTGTCACCTCTTGCCAGAAGCATTCAAGAAGTTGCAGGTCAGTATGAACAATCTCAAAAAAAATCTCCTGAATCCCAAAAGGTTCAGGATGAAAAGACACCTGAGAGTACGGCACCAGAACGGCCTTCGTTTGAACTCAATAATCGGGCAAAGACAATTGCGGAAAAGTTAGGGTTTTTAAATTTTGACGAAGACGAATTTGATTCTCCGACGTTTCTTCGAAAAGAAAGGAGTGGCGAGGATCCAAAGGATCTCGCCTAGCAGACATTATCGTTGAATCCCAGCTCTTCGAGTCCTTGGGCGGTCACTAAAAAAGTGATAATCTTGTTGAGCTGATTTTTGAGCTATAGTTTTGTCAATGCAAGCGATGCGAAGACCAAGTTCTTCAATTCGGAGATCAGCAATTTCAAAACTGCTTTTCCCTCTGTTAATTTCTCTTGATAAAGGAAACCCTTTTTCAACGGCCCTGAAAAATTTCCAATCTTTAATTTGACCGGTGTGGAGAAGTTCTGTCAGGGCGTTCCATGGTCCCGCTGCTAGATCGTGTGCAATTGGACCGAGAATACTTCCGCCTGCACCGTTAAAATCCATGGCGAGCTTATCTTTAGATGAAATTTTCGGGTCATTGTATTCATCCAAAGCTTCCCGGTAAGGCAAGTTCACGACAGGAACAACCTCGATAAGAACAGAGAAGACACTCATGAATTTTTTAGTCGCTGAAGATCCTACTGCCAAAACTCTACTCTCGGCAGTGGACTTTAAAATTGCATTGTATTGTTTTTCTATTTTTAACTGTTCAATACTTTTATCGTTATAACCCATGTCATTACACGAACTATCCGCAAAACTCTGGCCGAGAATTAGCAGAATTAGACCTGCATGAATCGTTAGTTTTTTGAACAATGTTTTCATTTTCGCTCCTGATTTTACTAATAGTAGAAGCAAGATGAATGCCAGTATTTGACCGTGAAAATGAATTTTAAAGCAATGAGATCTCAAAACCGTTTATGTTTTCGACAGCTGTCTTGAATAATGATTTGAAGCAATCGCTCAATTAGCGAAAATCTTCCAGCTCATCTTTGTGAAAAAGTTCATCTAGTGCTTGATAAAGCCCATCTTTAAATCCATGGTAGTCAATGGCGATGGGTTCCCTAGCAACATAAAAACTTAATGCCCCAAAGGCCTTCGCTGAGAAGCCAACACCTGCACCAATCCCCACAACAAAAGCTCTCGGTCGAGACCAAAGTTCGGCCAGAGATTTCTGCATTCTAGCGGGTTGCGTGATCGCTTGAGCGATATTGAGTCCATCCCAATAACTCACTCCCAAAGCACCAAAAACTCCACCGCCTAAACCGGCCAAAACTCTCACGCCTCCGCCAAAAAAAAAGCCTTCATATTCTTGGCTGGTTCGAGCATTGAATACGAGTCCCATCTGAAAGGTAACCCCACCTCCAGCCCCGGCTGAAACCCCGGCCGCCCCCATAGTGAAGGGAAGAATTTTTGCTCTCCCATTTTCAAGAGATAAATCATCGAAAGGGATAATGATTTCGTGGGAGCCTCCAGTATAAAATGGCGGAGGCATCGGAATATCCGGTGCAACAGCAATCATAATAGCGCTGGGGAGAAGATTTTTTTCACGAAATTTTCCAAAGAGCATCAAGGCCTTTTGCTTAAACCCCTTGATTCCATCTTTGCCTATTGAAGATCTATTACTAGGAGTAAGGAATTTATCGAAGCCCATTTCCATGACCGCGAGAGTTTCCCTGAAAGAATTTTCATATCGTTGCCACTTCTCTTTAGTTGCATCGGTAGAGGCAAGTTGATGTTCTCGAATGTATTGATAAGCATTGACTGAGAAAGTGGATGCTGGAAGACGATCTTTCGAATCGTGACAGTAGGTTTCAGCATCAATTACCGCCGAGCTACATCCGGCAAAAAGAATACATAAGGAAATGGATATAATGAATTTCATGAGGGACCTTCTGACTTATCGGAGCAGCTTCAAAAGTTCTTCAATCCCCTTTCATTAGATACTCTTTATAGTCCTATCGAGTTTGCGGAGGAAGTTATCAAATCCTCTGTTCCCAAGACTAATCCTTTCCGTGTAACGGTATAAAATTCGTTTACCTCACTGTCTTGGTCAATTGTGTCAGATAATGGCTTCAACAATCTGTCAATATTCATATCGGGACTGCGAATATGTCCCAGAATTCCGCTATAGAAGGGGGTTTCGACAGACGGCCTCGGGGAATGAGTTGTTTCCCAATGAAATAACTTCACATCGACACCATCAGAGTAATTTTTTTTAATTCCTTGTTGGCTACCGCTATTGATGGTCCGATAGCCGTGGGCTGCGGTTTTTGAACTTAGGAGCGAATACAGCCCAAAAATGAAGATGATGAGTATAATTAAAAAAAGAACAGTTCCATTCTTTTCATTTTAAACTCATATTTAGAGTTTGTGTTCTCGAGTGATCTCTTTTTTTTCCTAGGAATAGAAAGACTGACTTATTAAATCAAGTCCAAGTCATTCTCTGATTCTAGCTAAATAAATCTACTTGAAAAGATCGTTTCCCGAAATGCTTTGTAAAATTTCGCGTGATACTTGATTCCGATACAGACCAAAATTGTGAGATTTCGAGTCTATCGATTTCAGGTAAAAAAATAAAACCGTAATAACGACTCAATTAAACTGCAAAAATTAAAACGATTGGCTTGTGCCCTAGAATGTCTCTAAGCTTCCGGCGCGTTCGAATACGTATTTCTTCTTCAAAATCTTCACCCGAGCGCCGTTTTAATTCATTTCCCCAATCTTTGAGAGTGCGGGCAAAGTTCCAGTGAGTCTTAAGTTGGCCCTCATAGATTCCAAACATCTTTATAGTTCTGAGTTGGCGTTTTGCATCGAAAACTGCTGTAAATACGCCGCCTTCAGCTAGTTTTCGTCTTTCGGAGATAATCGATTTTTCAATAAGACCCATTGAACGTTGAACCATTCGCGGCGGGGTATAATGGCCATTCTCAGTTTTGAGCTCACCCCTTGAAGTTAGATAAAGGGTGTCGTGATTGATTAAATTCAAGACTTTCAAATGATCGAAATGGTGTTCGAGAAACTCTTTATGCTTTTTCAAATAAAGGCTCTCTCCGTGAATAGGTATAATGTGTGTTAAAGGAATATTTTCATAAAATAATTTTAGATCTTCTTGAGATGGATGTCCTGAAGCATGGATAAGAGCATCCCGGTCGGTCACAATTTCTCCACCTTGCTCAGTAATTCGGTTGTAAATCCGGTAAACCTTGTTTTCATTTCCAGGGATGACTTTGCTTGAAAAAATAAAAGTATTACTAGGTCTCACTTTCCATCTCGGGTGGGCACCGTCGACAATCCGAGTGAGAGATGAACGAAAATCTCCCTGGCAGCCTGATGCAAAAATCAAACTTTTCTTCTTTTGAGTCTTTGCAGAGTCTCGAGAGCGAATCACTTTAAGTTCAGACTCTTGTAAAATCTGAGTCTGAAGGCCGTACTCTAAAGTTCTTTCTATGGAAATACCTTCCATAAAAACTGGAAGTTTAAGCTCTTTCGCTATCTTGAGCAGCGTTTTGACACGGTAAAGATTAGAGGCAAAAAGGGTAACAAAAACGTGACTAGGAGCAGATTGAATTTCTGCTTTAAGCCCCTCGTATAGAGAGGCCTCCGAAGGAGTTTTTCCAGGATCTAAGATATTGGTGCTATCAACAAAACCAATTCGGAACTTGCAGCTTTGGGAAAAGAGACTCGCAAGATTCGGAAGAGAGAATTTTGGTTGAGCATCGGCCTCGATATCTATCTTGAAATCAGAAGCAAAAAAACATTGAAAATCTTTTTTATCATTCTCAAAAAAGAGCCCTACTGTATGAGGAATTGAGTGATTGACTTCGACAAGTTGGAACCGGAGATCGCCTTCTTGAAATTTCTCACCGGCCCTTAGAACTTTGATTTTGGCCCAATGAGAAATATCTGAGAGCTTTCTCAAGATCATTTTTTCTGCTAAGGGTGTGCAATAAATGTGAATGTCTGGGAAATCCTGAACGAGATGAGAAACAGCGCCGATATGATCTTCGTGGCCATGAGTAAAAAAAATAAAATCAGGTTTTTTTAAACCGCTCCAGTCTGGAATTAAATAATCAATTCCCAAAATTGGATCATCAGGAAAGAGAATTCCGCAGTCGATGAGAAAAGAAACTTTTGGAGTTTGAAATAATCCCATGTTGTGGCCTATCTCGGCCAGGCCACCATAAGGATGAAAAGAGAGTACAGATTTGTCCATTAGAGGACTTAGGATAGTGCAGAGATAGAATTTTGACTATTGCTTTCTCGGTTTTGATTGATATCTGCGGTTAATTCCTGAACTCTAGCGGCCAATATCCTTGCGGCCACATCGGTCTCTTCACCCACAGTGAAGTCTGCGTACTGTTTTTGGGGATCAAGAAATTTTTGATACATAGGTCTCACCGTCTCATAATACTGCTCAATAACCGACTCAAGAGTTCGGCCGCGCTCGTTAATGTCTCGGTGGAGCCTTCTTGTAAAACGAATGTCAGCTTCCACATGAAGAAAACACTTAATATCCAAAAGCTCCCGAATTTTTTCTGAAAAAAGAGAAAATATACCTTCGAAAAGAATCGCCTGGCAGGGGCCGAGAACTTCTGATTCATGGCCGCGCTCACTGCGCTTAAAATTATAAACTGGAACATCAACACGTTGATGATTTTTTAAAAGTTTAAGATGTTCAATCAAAATCTCCCAATCAAAGGCCTCGGGATGATCGAAATTTGGGCGACCTTTCACTAAGGGAAAGTTTGGTGAAAGTTTTGGAGAATAATAGCGGTCCATACTAAGGACGCCGAGGTTTTTGTGAGGAAGAATTTTTTGAATTTTCTTGGCAAAGGTTGTTTTCCCAGAACCAGAGCCACCTGCAATACCTATCAAAACCATAGTGCCCTCAATTCCGCAGAGTTTAACATACCTTTGCAGGGGGTATAAGGATCAGAGAGTCGGAGGGTAAAAATCACATGATCTTAGGCCTTTGACTTGCCAATGAATTGATATATAGGCCCAATGGGCGGTCTGCTTTTAGTAGCGAAGTATTTCAGGAAAAAAGGTTCCGACAATGGATTCTCTTTCGGTAAAGATTGAGGTTTGCGACAGCTCCTCTCAAACCCCGCAACAAGAAATAAAAGAATGGTTAGATTTCCTTGCTTTTTCTCATTACGGCGCTACTGGCTGCCGCGATTTGGGCTGGGAGAAGCTGGATATGGCCGTTGATATGCCAAGCAGTATGCCCAGTGGGGCAATGATTGGCTGGACTTTGGAGCGAGATGTCTTTGAGGATTTAGAATCTCGGGTACAAGAAAATCATTCTGAATTTGAGTACTATTTTGATAACAAAAATGAAGCTGAACTTTTTTGCTCTGAGGTCTCCCAAAATCCTTTTATTCAAGGAGAAGTGGTGCCGGTGGAAAGTATGGATTGGAATCAAAAATGGCAAGAATCTTTCCAAAGCATTGCACTTAAACAGTGCTCTTTTGATATCATTCCGTCCTGGGAAAAGTCGGAATTAAAGATCAGCGGGCGTATTCCCATTTTAATTCACCCTGGCCAAGGCTTTGGGACTGGTCATCATGAGACGACCCAAATGTGTTTGGCGGCCCTCGAACAATATGGGACGAAACGAGCGCCGAAAACAGTTTGGGATTTCGGATGCGGTAGTGGAATTTTAGGAATCGGCGCGATTAAACTTTTCCCAGACTCTCAAGTGGATTTTTGTGAGATTGATTCTGCCGCTTTAGAAAATTTGAGCACGAATCTTGAACTCAACAACATTTCAGAGGGCAGCTTACTCGAGGGAAGCGTTTCTCAGAAACCGCGCAAAAGCCAAAAATATGATTTTATCATGGCCAATGTCTTACTCGATACTTTGGTCGAGAAATGCCCTGAATTAACCGAAGCTTGCCTGCCTAACTCTATTCTTGTTTTATCAGGAGTTTTGACTTCGCAGGTTGATGAGCTCCTGGGGCCATATTTGGGCCTCTTTTCAATGCTTGAGCTAAAAAAGCAAAATGAGTGGGCAGCGGTTATTTTGCAGAAGTTATGACCCGGGCCGTTTATTGCAAAGATACATTCCCAAGCAGTGCAGGAGAATTTCAACTCGATAATCCAGAAGTTCTTCACCACTTACTTCGGGTCGTTCGTTTAAATAGAAAAGAAAAAGTGCTTCTCCTCGACGGCCTGGGACAAATTGGACGTGCGGAAGTCTTGGCCATTTCTAAAAACAAGATTGTTCTTAACGTTTTATCATTTGAGCGTGTTTCTAGAACTTTTCGTCTCAATGTCGCACTACCAGTGATAAAGAAAAAGGCCTTGGGACATGCTCTTAGAATGTCTTGCGAGCTAGGAGTTGAAAAAATCTACCTCTGGCAGGCCGACTACGGCCAAAATCAGCAAATTGATTTATCCAAACTACAGGCCCATTTAATCGCAGGCCTAGAACAATCCAATGGTGCCTATCTGCCAGAGCTCATCATGCTAAACAGTTTGAAAGACGCAACCGAGTTATCTATTCCCAAGATTTGCTTTGAGCATCAAGTGGCTGGAGACAATAGCAAGCTGGCCAAACCTTTGAACGATGAGATTCTCATGATGATTGGGCCAGAGGGAGGATTTTCTTCTGAAGAAAAAAAATTGATTATTGATTGTAGCGAAATTTTCTTTGTTTCCCTTCCAACCTCAATTCTTCGGACAGAGACAGCGCTGGCCGCCGGCCTAGGCTACCTTTTTGCTCAAATGGGACATTGAAGATGGACCCACTCTATGTCAGGATTTAAAAATGAGTGAACAACCGATAGAATCACCTACACCAAAGCCTAATGCGGATTTTTTTTCTCAGTGGGAAGAGGAAGAAGAGTTTGAATTCAAGGCCATTACTCAAGGTCTAGGTTTTCATCAAAAAGAAGAAGCAATCCCCTCAAAGCAAATGCGCTCATCATTAGAGAGAGGCTCTTTGCCGCCGGCTGAAAAATCGGTTGAGCAAAAATTTTTAAAAGAACAAACCTATCGTGATGATCTCGCTCCTTTTTACGAGCAGAAAATTAACCCCTCAGGGCCCTTGCCTTCGTCCACAAGACAACCTCATTTTCAAGATGAGGTGAATTTCTCTAATGCATCCCAAATGCCTGAAAAAAAAGGTTCTCAAACAAACGTGCGATCGAGTGTGCGGTTGAGTGCATGGATCTTGGATCTACTCACACTTTCAGTGTTAACTGCCATTGTAATTTTGGGGGTTGCCGAATTTGCATTGGGTGGACTCGTTCAGATTAAAAACTTGAGGTTACTGCCAGAATTTCCATTTTTTGTCCTTTTAATTTTTAGCTTCAATTATTTATTTTATTTTTCGTTACTTGAAAAAACAGGAATAAAAACTCTTGGTCAAAATGTCATGCAGATTAGGGTCTGCGCCCTTGACCATCAAAGCTCTTATTGGAATTTTTTTATGAGGACTTTGCTTTCTTATTTGTCCTGTTTTTGTGGCGGCCTTATTTGTTTGGTGATGTTTCATGAAAAAATTTCGCTAACGGAAATGAAGCGGGCGTGAAGCAGTTATCCGATTCTACAAATGCCTTATTAGAAAAACGAAAAGAGTCAGGCACATCCTACAAAATTGTCTTTACGAATGGATGCTTTGATCTGCTTCATGTTGGGCACTTGCAATATCTTAGGGAAGCAAGGGAGCTTGGTGATGCACTGGTTGTGGGTCTCAATTCAGATGAGAGTGTCGCCACACTGAAAGGTCCAGATCGTCCAATTCTTGGCGAAGAGGATCGGGCGGCGATGTTGCGGGCCCTTAGGTTTGTAGATTCGGTTGAGATTTTTTCTGAACCTGATCCTCTTAGGCTCATTTTAGAGGTCACCCCCGATATTTTGGTTAAAGGCGGCGACTACAAAGTATCTGAGATCGTGGGGGCCAAAGAAACCCTTGAAAGAGGCGGTCAGGTTGTTCCCTTACAATTTGTCGAGGGGAAAAGCTCGACTCAAATTATTGAAAAAATTGTAAATAATATAAAAAATTCCGGGACCTTGAGACAATTTCCAGGATAAAGAGTACTTTTGCCCTCCTACAAGACTGAGGGTGCATGAGGCTTTTGAAAATCGTTCCAATTCTCATTTTCATTTTTTGCTGTAGCTCTTATGGGCAGAAAAAAAATTACATTACCAAAGGAAAAGAAATTCCATGGATTGTGGAGCGCCTAAAAACTGCTGAGCTTCGAGGAGAAACTCCCGCGCTTGCCGCAGTTGAAGTCAGAAAAACTATCAAAGACCAAAATTTCTCAAATAAAAAGACTGAGATGTTAAACCTGATCACAGTCGCATATCCTGCCCTTCAGTTTGGGACAGTCATGAAGGCAAAGTTGACACTTTTTGATCCTGTCGCTGCCAAGGAGATTTTATCAAAAAATGATAATATTGGACTTCAAGCTCTAGTCGAAACAGCTCTTGCGTTTTATTTAAACTATACAATCAGCGAAGTGAATAAAATTCTAGAGAATGATAAAAAGTTCTTCTATGAAAATGAAATAGACTACAATCTCAGAGTTTTTCAAACCGATTGCAGCTTAAAAGCGGCTTGCGCGGCAATGAGCAGCCTATTGACCGACTATAGAGATTCCTTTCAAGAGCTACTTTTTGCCGATTTTTCATACGACTTATATGTAGCTATTAGGGACAATAAGATAAGCGGTCATAGTGGTGTTTTCAAGATTAATGCGGACCCAGGTATTCTAAAAACGTTTCAAAAATCGCTGCTACGAATATATAGCAAAGTCGGGCTCGCTCATTCTATAGGTTTTTCAAGTTGGGCCTTTCTTTTCGTTCCTTCGGTTATCTCTGCATTGATACTTGATTATATTCCTGGTTATGAATTGAGTCGTTTGGGAGTCGCTGCAGGCTTTTTTGGTTTTTTGGGTGGTTCGCTTATAAATGGAATTTCAAGTCTCATCTTTCATATTGAGGGCGGATCATTAGCGCCACGGCACAGTCGCATCTCATCAAATAAAAATCTCTATTTTACTGGCCTACCAAATAAAGAGCCTGTCCTGCGTAATATTTCAAAGAAGACTGCCTGGAAAGATCTTTCTATGGAAGACATAATGGAAGTTCGGCAGAGGATCTCCAAATATATTCCAAGCTCAGAGACTGAAGGCCGACCCAATACTCAAAGTACATCATATAGCTTTACTCATGACTATATTGATCAAAGTTTTGTGGATTATTATTCCCGTTTATTGAATGAATTAATGGTGATTAAAGAGGTGGAAATCAAACTTAAGCAAATGAGTCGAAAGTTTCTCTCAAATGGAAATAGAGTAAGCGGTTTTCTGACAAAAGAGGGAGTTACGGAAGTTAGATTTAACAATTTTATAGAACCTTTTTCTCGAGGGGATCTCGTTATTTTAACTAAGCTTGCAAACGATAATTCTCAGAGCGTACTACTGGCCCAATTACGAGATGCCCTTTTTCCTCCATCGATTTTGAAATTTTTCCAAAGCAAATCCGTCGTATTGGCCATAAATGATTCCGTTCAGTCGTCTTATGAGGAATTACGGCTTATTGACCTTTTTCCCTCCACGATGACTTCTCGGAAAAAAAGACTCGCTATGATGACATTCTCAAAAAATTGGGAGACGTTTTGGTCTGAATCATCTGTTATCTTGTGGCCTTCAATTTTCAATATCATAGATATGCTAGTCGAGACCTCGGTTCAGATGCCGTCGGCAAGGCAAAAAAAAGAGATTCTAGATAAAAAAACGGACTGCGGAGAATGGTTCACATGGAACTCGATGTTTTCCAATCTTATTGAACCTGGACACTAAGTAAGCCCCTGTGTAATGCATTAGACACAAATACATAAAAAATATTTAAACCACAGCCAATTAAACCGATAAAAAAGCTAAAGTATTTCTTTCCTTCATCCGAAGTCTCTTTAATCGACAAATTCCAGAGCGTTTTTGTCGGGAAGGGGCTTTAGGAATCTTTTGAAAGGAGAGCTATTATGGGACTGAGGATTAGAACGAACATTGCTTCACAGGATGTTCAGAAAAACCTGCGAGCGAACTCGCAAAAACAAGAGGATTTGTTTGCCAAGCTTTCATCGGGAAAGCGGATTACAAAATCGGCAGATGATGCGGCCGGGCTCGCGATTGCAACCAACTTGGGAGCACAAATCCGAGGACTGAGGCAGGCAAAACGGAATGCAAACGATGGGGTGTCTCTCATCCAGACTGCGGAAGGTGGGCTGAATGAATCGACAAATATTTTAACTCGGTTGCGAGAGCTTACAATTCAATCGGCTTCCGATACGATTGGAGATAGAGAGCGAGAGCTCCTCGACAAAGAATATCAACAGCTTTTGCAAGAATCCGAGCGAATTGCTCAATCTACGAAATTCAACGGAAGAACTCTGCTGAATGGTGATTCCGAGTACGGCACCGTAGATATCCATGTCGGTGCCAATGGCGGTGAAGAAAATAGAATTTCCTTTGATGCTGAAGACACTAACATCACGAATTCAAATCTAGGAATCGATGGAACGGGCATCGCAAAGAAGTCGGATGCCCGAGATGCCATTGCGCAGCTCGATGAAGGTATGGATAAAGTGACATCATTTCGAGCGAATTTGGGTGCGATTCAAAGTCGTCTTAATTCAACGATTTCAAACTTAGATACTCAAACGGTCAACCAAGATTTTGCGCGCTCTCGAATAGAGGATGTCGACGTTGCTGAGGCCGTGGCCGAGGTCGCCTCTGCTAACGTCATGAAATCCGCTGGTATTTCAACGTTGGTCCAGGCCAATAACCTTCCTAACAATGCGCTAAGACTTATCGGGTAATTTTTTGGGCTCCATTCCAAGAGCTCTTAAGGCCCGCCCTCTTCTTGTCCGATAGGGATAAGAAGAGGGTTTTTTGTGATGAGAGCATATTCGCATGCAAACTGACGGAAATAATCGCAACAAACTGAGACAAAACAGTAGTACGAAAGATATCTACGCCTATCTCAATAATGCCCGTGTCCAAAGAGATGTGGTGATTGCTTGGTTATTGGTAGGAGATATCAAGATCACTGCAGAAGTTTTGATTCTAGGTTTGAAAAGATTTCGCGATGAGATCCAATTTGGCGCTCTTCCTCATATGAAAGACCAACTAGAAAAAATTATTTCAAATTCTGAAAAAATTAATTTTTTTATTCAAGACTCATCCGTATTGTTTCAGGGAAAAATTAGAGAGTTCAGTCCTGAACGAGGACTTTGTATTCATTTTCCCAATATGATTGCTCAGCTCGAGCGAAGAAAGCACTTTCGACTTCTGTTGGGAGAGAGTCTTAAGGCCAATGCCTTGTTTGCTAAAAACAGTGATACTTCTTTTGACCAGGCCAGTTTTTTCGAAAAAAAGCTCCACGATATTAGCTCCGGTGGGATGTCATTCATAATCTCTCGAATGGAAGAAAAGTTTTTTAAGAAAGGTGATGTGTTAAGAGATATTGAACTGCTGTTGGAAGAAGAATCCTTTTTTGTAGATTCCGAGATTGTGGCCTGTGTGCCAGTTGAGCCCAATGAACATAACCGTCTGGCCTACCGCGGAATCAAAATTTGTACTCAGTACACATCGGTCACACAAGAAACTCAAAAATCTATTGAGCAATTTGTTTTTCAATACCTGCACTTTCCTGACGCAATTTGAAACTCGAAGATTGAAGTTGCTTTGATGATCCTGCATAGTAAAGCATGTCTTTGGTTGCAATTAGTGATCTTCACATTAGATTTCCTCGAGACCAATCAAGCAAAATCTTGCGAAGCTTTTTAGATCACCCCAAAACAAAAGAAGCAAGTCATATCATTTTCTTGGGTGACATCTTTGACCTAATGATAGGCTATTCCCAAGAATATTTTAAGCTCTATGATTTTTTTTTCAAGGAGCTAGAGGTCTTACTAAAGGCCGGAAAATTTGTATTCTACGTGGAAGGTAATCATGATTTTCACTTAAGGAAATTATTTAAAAAATTTTTTTCTGGCCGGAAGATCGAGGAGCAATTTCGTCTGGTAGACGACTGGCTAGAGTTGGATCTCCAGGGGAAGAAAATTCGAATTTCTCACGGAGATGAGCTTGATTATCAGAATCAGTCCTATCAGCTCACGAAAAAATTTCTAAAGTCAGGGCCCATTGAAATTGTTGCCAATAACGCTATGAACCTCTCGTGGATGCATAGCTTTGGCCTGAGAGCGAGTAGAATGAGTCGCAATCAAGGAAGAAAACATTTTAATGCCGATCTTACAAAGGCCAAATTTCGCTTAGGCGCGCAAGCATTATTCTCTGGTGACGCTGATATCTATTTAGGCGGCCACAGTCATGTTCAAGACTTTTTTCACTGGGACAATCGAACTTATATCAACAACGGTGACCCCAGGATTTCGGAAAAATTTATTGGGGTGGATGCTCAGGGCGGCCATCTTCATTCACTAAATTAAAAGCAATCATTTCCTTGAGAGCAAGGTTTCGCTGAGCACCGAGTCCCATTTCTTTTGCTTGGGAGTAAGTTCGGTTACGAATTGTTTTCTTGCTCACTGAAATAATTTGCTGAGCAAATTGAGCTATTTGAGGAAGATGGGTGATTGCAATAACTTGTGAAGAACGGGCGACTCTTTGCAGGGCCTCTCCTATAGAAATTGCAGTCGGCCCTCCGATGCCTGCATCAATTTCGTCAAAGAGAAAAATACTGATCGAGTCTTTATCAGAAACAATTTGGCGCAAGGCCAAAAGAATTCTTGAGAGCTCTCCTCCTGAAGCAATTTGATCGATTGGAAAATAACCTTCGCCTGGATTAGTTTCTGCCAGAATCCGTCCTGAGTCTTGGCCATGTTCACTAAGCTGGTCGAGCATTTGAAACCGAAATTCGACAGAGGCACCCTTCATTTGCAGCGACCGAATATGACCAGTGCACTGTTTTTCCAAGCGCTTTGCGGCCTCATGCCGACCTTTCGTGAGCACTTTGGCCAGCTTCTTGGCCTCAGATCCAAGTTTTTCAATTTCTTGTTCCAGAATTGAGCGATCCTGGTCGAGATGATCTAACTCGGAAAGCTCATCGCTGATTTCTTGATAATAATTTAGTAAACCCTCAAGGCTACTGTCACCAAATTTGCGCTTAAGTTTTTGATAGCTGTCGAGGCGAACTCGAATCGTTTCCAATTCTTGAAGATCTGGAACCTTGGAAAGAACTTTTTCAACTTCAAAACTTAAATCACTGAGTTGATGGGAAATGTCTTCTGGAAAATCTAATGTTTTTTGAAAAGATGGATCTAAGCGCTCTTTGAGCTTCAAAAGTACCTGCAGTTGTTGCAATAGACCCGGAAGAGATGAGCTGCCCCCATTGAGCAAATCATTCATTTCTTGCAAAATATCTTGCCGCTTTTCAGACAGTTCTAACTCGAGCTTATTTTCAAGAAGTGTTTTTTCATCCTCATAGCTAGGCGAAAGCTCATCAATTTGGTTTTTCTGGAAGTCTAAAAATTCTCGCCGTCTTTCCATCTCTTGAGATTGATGAATCTTTTGGGAAAGCTGATCCTGCTTATTTTTTAATGCTTGGTATGCCTCTTGGTAATTTTTTTTATCCTCAGCATTTCCTGCATATTTATCAAGAAGTTCCAGTTGATAGGATGGTCGTAAAAGTTTTTGATTTTCAAACTGCCCAATAAGATCGACAAACTTTCTCGAAAAATTCGAGAGGAGTTGCAAAGGGCATTGCTGGATATTAATGAAGGCCTTCGATCGACCATTGGCATAAAGAATTCTTTTCACAAGAAAAGTATCCTCTTCTAACAAAAAACCGTGTTCTTCAAAAAAGCTTCGAATTTCTGCATCATCATATCGGAAACTGGCCTCAATAGAAGCAAATGAGAGACCTCTACGAATGACTTTTTTATCGGCCCTTTGACCTAGTAGCAGCTCTATTCCATCAAGGATTAAGCTTTTTCCAGAACCCGTTTCTCCTATAATTGCGTTGAATTCAGCACCAAAGCAAATCTCTTGATCATCAAAGGTTGCAAAGTTTTTGAGCCTTAGATCTTCTAAAAAGATTTGAGGCCTAGATATGGAATTAGTGTTTTTGTTTGCCATGGGTAAACTTCTCTTTCAAAGTTCTGAAATAGTTTCGGTTTTTATTTTTAATAAGTTTGATATGCCTGTTCTTCATTTTGGTGATCACAACCCTGTCATCTTTAGAAACCGGATAGGCCTTTTGGCCATCCAAGGTTAAAATTACATCCTCACTGTTGCTTCCCAGCTTTCCCTCAATTGTTAAACTATCTGGAACGATGAGAGGGCGATGAGTCAAGGCGTGGGGACAAATTGGTGTCAGTACTAACGATTGAACTTCTGGGTGAACAATTGGACCGCCCGCGGCCAAAGAATAGGCCGTAGAACCAAGCGGTGTACTTACGATCAATCCGTCACCAGAAACCTGATAGATATTTTCTTCATCCCCAGAAACTTTCATTTGGAAAATACGAGCAATGCTTTTTTTAGTCCAGACGGCATCGTTAATAAATAAATCTTCAGCAAACAGTTTATCTCCGGAGTAGAGTTTAATTTGAAAAATGTTTTTTCTCACAACTGAAAAAGTATCAGAGACCACATCTTTGACACCTTCCATAAAATCGTCTCGTCCAAACTCAGTAATGAAGCCAAGTTTTCCGATGTTAATTCCAAGCAGAGGTAGTCGAGATGAAATTAGCCGACATGCACCCAAAAGTGTGCCGTCTCCTCCCAAAGAAATAACAAAATCAATATTTTTATGGATTGTTCTCCATTCAGAAAATTGAAGAGAAGAAAAAACGGGTGCTGAGATGATTTCTTTAAGGCGAGCCTTTTCTTTCTCAAGAAAATAAACACCGACTGAGTTGTCATTCAACCATTTCAAAAGGGTATCAACTAATTGATAGGCCTTCTTTTCAATCGTTGGTCTAAGGAAAATTCCCACCGATTTTTTCATTGAAAAGATCTCTCTTTGTAATATTTTTCAGGTTCCAAATTCATGATAGACGTTAGCACTGCTTCCAAGTTTCTAAATGGTTTTTTCAACAAAAGTAATCCAAATTTAGCGACGCGCTCAGCTATTTCTTCAGAGCTATAGGCCGTCATAATGATAAAGGTCTTCCTAATTTCTTCAATCCCTAAAACGCTGCGACACTCTTCTAAAATATCAAAACCGGTAAAATCTTGAAGCATGAGATCACAAAGGACTCTATCAAATTTTCTATTTTTAAGTAAATCCAACGCCTCTGCACCACTGGAAACTGCATCGACTTGAATGCCATGTTTTTCAAAGTAGCGCTTCAATGACTTTCTTATTAAGTCCTCATCTTCAACTATCAATAGTGATTCAATGATTTTCATTAAGATTGCCTTGATTCCAATTTATTGAATTTGCCCGGTAGTTTTCGGAAAATGGGAGTCTGACTATAAAACAGGCCCCTAGGCATGAAGAGTCCTTATCGCGGTCAGTGATTGCTCGGTATTGAAGATCTCCACCCATTTTTGAGCATAAGGATTGAGAAAAAACTAAACCAAGTCCCACGCCTTTGGGTTTAGTTGTAAAAAATGGAGTAAATAAATGGCCGATCTCACTACTATTGATACCAGGCCCATTATCCAAGAATTCTATCTGCACTGAATCCCCGGCCAGTTTGCTACTAATATGGAGAATAGGCTTTTGGTCCATATTCGCAGTGCTCGCGGCCTGGGCACTATTGATAATAAGATTAAAAAATATCTGAACCACCCAAGTCTGATTTAGCAAAAAACATTGAGAGTCCTCCCAGTTTAGTGCGTCGCTATCTACTAAAATTTGGAGGTGTTTGGTCTCGCTTCTTGCCAGCAGCATCGCCTCTTCAAGAACTTGTTTGAGCGAGAAATGGCAAACCCTGGCCTGGCCCCCGTAGAGTCCAGAAACATTATCCATAATGTCTTGGCAACGATGAACATTTTTTGCCATGAGTCTAACAAATTCTTTATCTTCTGGATCTTCAAAAGACTCAACCAGAGAGCTAAGCGCCAAATCGATTCCAAATAACGGATTACTTAATTCATGTCTCAAGGTATTGAGTAAATCCCCTAGAAGCCCCATTCTTTTGCGGTGAAAGAGATTTGTTGTCACATCGAGATGCTCGGAACTCTTTTGATAGCGAATTTGATAAACAGGAGTGATCTCGATTTTTTGGAAAGGAAGGCCCTCTTGGAGAGAATCAGAGGGTGCCTTCCAGACAAGCTTGTTTTCCTTTAAGTTCCAGATTTCCAAAAAGAGTGGAAGCTCCGAAAAAAAGGCCTGAACTATCTTTTCTATTTTAAAAGATTTTCTTTGCCAAAAGTATTTTTCAAACAAGAGAGGAAGCTGGGAGCAGTGCTCACTAAAATCTGCAATTTCTTTTGAATCAGGTGGCAAAAAATCATGTCTGCCAATGAGTACTATGGCCGTACAATTTGTAAGAAAAAACTGATGATCTAGAAATGTCCCAAGTAGCCCCAGTTTTCGCGAAAGGCCTTCTTCAATTTTATGACCACGTCTTTTTTTGAGCAATTTTGAAATTGATTGAAAGTCTTTTACTGCTATCTTGGATTCCTTAGAATCATCCAAATGAACATTAGAAAATTTTTGAGCAAAATTTTGTCCTTTAAAATGAAGAAAAAGATGGCAAATAGAAAAAGATTTCAGTCCGGGAAGTTTTAGAAACTTTTTCGGAACATGAGTAGGGCCCGTTGATGAATTCAAAAGACCAGCGGCCCCTGGTGCCATTTTTCTAGGTGCCGTGAGCGCTGGAAATAGTTGGCATTCTAGCTTGTGAAGCAATTTCGGATTGAAAAATTTCGATCGATTGGCCATGGCACTTAGACTAGCCCTGCTCTCAAAAGCAGGCAAATTCTAGGCGCTTTTCTGTTTTTCAATTCCCAGAATTTTCTTATCATAGTGGGCCAGAACTTTTTCAACAAGCTCATACAGGATTTGCACGGCCTGGGCCTGTTCATGAAAGATCGATTCAGTGGCCAAGGCCAGCTTCCAGAGCTCACCGGCTGCAGTATTGCGTTTTTTGACATAATAAAAATCGACAACCGTACTTAGAAATGGAGACTCTTGAGCAATCACTTGTTGAAGGCGATCAATTTCTAAGATTTTATCGGCCAAAGTCTGGATTTTTGGCAGCGGCAGCGGGCTTTGAAGGGCCAAGTTTTTCATTTCACTGGCGAAGCGTTGGCCATGTTGGACGCTATCATAAAGAATTTCGGAAAAATGCAGCAATGACTGAAGATCTTGAGCGCTCTTTTTAGATAGCTCTGGTGGTGGTAGCTCTAGTTCTTTATTGGCCAACAAAAGCCCCCATAAAAGAAAATAGAGATCGCGTACAACTTGACCGCTACTGGGATCATTATGGTCAAGTTTCAGCGTATGATAATAACCCTCCCGAAAGGCCCCTGTTTCTAAGTAGGTTTTTGAGTTCGGAAGTTGCCAGCTCGTCTTGTGTTGTATCAAAAAAGATGCCGCTTGGGCGATATCTCCAATTTTTAATTTTTGATGACAAGGCAGCAGTTCACAGGGCGTGGCCGGAAAACAAGGGAAGCAAGAAATATCGGGAGAAAACGTATAGCTGTCTGGAGAATAAGGAGAGGTTTCTTGAGGGCGAACAGTCCCCAGCGCTAAAGTGATCGAAGGAGTTTGAGTAATCGCAGCAAAGTGTGCGCAAAGAGAATCATGGCCTATGAAAAGTGCGGCCGAGTGGATTTCTTCAAAGCTTTGTTGAAGTGTTAGACCGCCCGTCTTAACGAAAATTCTAGATTGAAACTGTTGTAAAATTTCACTTTTCTCAAAATGAAGTGATTCCGCCTGTTCATCAGCAGATCCTAAAACCGTAATCTCCGCATCCGGAAGCATTGTAAGCAAATTCTGGGTGAGTTCTATCCAAAGATGGATTCCCCATCTCTTTTTTGCTCTCGAGGCAAAGGGATGAATCGCAATTTTTTTTCCATTGGTCTTTTTGACAAAATCTTGAAACCAAAAACTTTTATCACCAGTTCCGCCCATCATATTCTTAAAGCAATCAATGAGGTGGAAGGGATTATGTGGTCCGCGAAGAGTCGTAGCATAAAGAAACTGCGCCCATTCACCTTCGACGACAATCTGCGCTTTTTGATTTCTTATCATTCCGCAAAATGTCTTTGCTTGAATAAATCGCATAAGCAAAGATGAAGTTTGGCAAAAGCTAAGATTAATGGCCTCATCAAAAGGCAACTGGTTGAGCTCAGTGAGAAAGAGATCAAGTTTTTTACAACCATCATCTAAGCTTTGGTCTCCTTTTGAGAAAAAAAGCTCAGGTCCGACACAAAAAATCTCATCAAAGACCTCGGTTAAGAGAAACGATAGCTCGGTCGCAAACCGCTTTCTAGCAATGAGAGTTACTGAAAGAGTGGGGTCTTCTTGCTTGAGATCCTTAACTGCTTGAAGAGTCTGAACCAAGTCTCCAAAGCGGTTAAGTTGAATGAGACAGACACGCTTACTCATTCTTCATCCTTTTCGTTCAAAAGAGAGATTAAAAACATTTTTTTTAAATCCTCTTCAGTGAAAGTTTGTCCCTGATCTTGTTTGTATTCAAAGTCTGCCAAAAATCTCTCGATTTCCTGTTTAAGCATAATGTTGCACCTGGTTAGTATGTTGGATTTTCTCAGATATTTTTTCGAGAAACCGGTTGGCCTCGGTTATCTCTTTTTTGCTTTGAAAAAGTGTCCGTTCAAATCGGGAAGAATTATTTCTCTTGAACATGATTTGTCTTCTCAAGTGAGAGGCTAGCGTCGGGCAACGAAGATCTTCATCTTTTGGTTCTTGAACGTCATCAGTGGTCGAACTTCCTCTCCAGGTTTTGATATTCTGTAGGAGCTCTTTTGCAAACTCTTTGAGATCAAGGCGCTGCTCTTCTACACATGATTGGAGAATGAGATCTGAATATCGTTCAAAAAGTATTTCTGTCATCATGATCTCATTTTGAATTCCGTGTTTTTTCCGGGCGAGATAAGCTTCAAGAATAAGCCCATGCGCAAACCACTTCATTGACTCCCAGTTCTTTGACTTCAGAGCTTTTCCCTCAAAGACCATGAGAAAATCAGAAAAGGGTGGTACGGGTAGGCCACGCTTTCGACTAGGGACCTCTTCTAGGAGGGAGCAATTAATACTAATGCTGCAATTTCCTAGGAAAGACTTCCAAAGCATATTTTCTTGAAAAACCAAAGATAACAAAGTTGTCTGATGGTCAGTCTGATAAAAAAGAAAGGGATTATCGGTGATGAGGATAGTGCAATTTTTCAGGTAGACTTCTAAATAGCCGCGTTTTGGATCCTGGGGCCAAAGGCATACACTCTCATCAAATACGTGGGGATAATGATTGATCAGAGACTGGGCCGAATGCTTTGTTTCGATACGGTCGATGACCATTAGCACCTTATCGCTCTGGCCTTGAAAGGTTCTCTCCCGATGATCAATTTGGGTTAAGGGCATGAAAAATTTTGAGCTTTCATATTCTACGAGCGAAGAGCATAATGTTTGAGCATTATTCGATAAATAATGGCCCGATATATGGGTATCTTGAGTGCGGTAGAACTCTACCAAGGTTTTTGAAATACAGTCTGTCGAAAGATTCCAAATATCTTTTACACCGGAGAGTTTTGGAAGTGTTTGGTAGAAAAGCGCCAAAATATTTTCTTCCCGAAAGGCCTTGGAATTAAAACAGAATCTGAGCAGTGCAAGATCAAAATAATAGACTGAAAAGAAAAGATCTTCAGGAATCAAATCTCGGTTGCGCTCATCTGTTAAAAGAACCGCTCGAAGACAGTGCTTAGGCATTCGGAGCCATGCTTTGAATGAGTCATCGAGTGAGGCAGCGATAATGAGTGGGCCATTCATCTACTGACCTCTTTCTCGGGATTGCTCTCGAAGCAATTTTAACTGCTTACAAAAAACGACAGTGTCGAGGAGAGAAGATTCTTCTTCAAAAAATTTCAGCACAGAGCTCGTCTCAGATGGGCCAGTTTTATTTTTTAGTCTTAGGATGGCCTTGAATTTTTGTTCAGAGGCGGCAAAGCATCGGGGGAAAATCAAAATTGGCGCGCGCTTGGCCAAAAACTTGGCCCAGACAACGTTATCAAATAAGCATTCGGCATTTTCTGGAGACAATATTTGAGTCTTAATTGGCGTCGAAGTATATTGCTCGCCAAAGTGCTGTGCAATTTCGCGGTGTGGTTCGATCACAAGTAGCGAAGCATGGGGCAGGCAATGTTTTGAGACCTGCTCTAAATAGTGTCCAGCTCCAAGTCCTAATAAAATAATCTGATCTTTTTGCCAAATTTCAGCGCGGTATTGCTGAATATGTTTTTTGGCCTCCAGGGAGGGGTTTTTTTGGCAATGAAGAGCAACTCCATCTATGGAGACGTTTTGCTCGCCATTTTCTGATAGGTAAAATTGATAATTTTTCATGAAGATTTGGTGCTCGATAAATTGTAGCCCCTTAGGGCCTCTTTCTTAAAAACAGTAGGAGATATTTTTTCGGCCACGTTTTTTCTAATTTTTTCTAGCTCTTCAATAACGAGTGAGTCGATCTCTGCATTGAGTTGAATCATTTGAGAGCAACGGTGCTTGAAGGCCGCAAATTTCTGGTCCGTTGTAGTGCTGTCCTCAGAGATTTGTTGGTCAAGCTTTTCGATGAGGCCGATGAGTCTTTCACGGTTTTCTAGTTGTAACTCAAAAGCGTCGACCTTATCTTCTCTTATACAATCAAGCATCGACTGAGAGAGTTTGATAAGTCTTCGAAAATAATCAAGCTGTTGGTCTAAGATTGAAGCTGCCATTTTTAGGCCGCTTTTTCGCTTTTAATATTTTGAACGGCCTCTCGCCATCCCTCGTACAAGGTATTGAGAACTTTAAGACATCCTTCAAGTGGTTCTTTTTCGATTTTGATGTTGGCCTGGGTACTTGAGTAGACTAAATAATCGTAAAGAGATGAAAGCTCTTTTGCGACGTCCCCGCCAACCTCAAAATCTAGGCTGTTATTGAGTTCAATGACAATGTCTTGCATCTTGCCAATTGACTCTCCTTTTTTCGCTAGATTTTCATTCTCTATCGCTTCAATTGCTTTTTTACAGTGTTTGATCGCCGCCTGGTAGAGCATTAATAAGACTTGCTCCTTGCTTGCGGTTTGCACCGATGTTTTTTTGTACGCGCCAAGTCCATAGCTCATGGGTCCTCCTAACTAACAGTCGATCCTAATTGGGTTACGGGATTCATCGAATTAACCTGAAGGGCCGCCAGACCCGAGCCTTGGGCCCTAAGCTTAGAGACAGTTTCTTCTAGTCTCGAAAATTTTGCCTTGAGGTTTTTTTCTTTTTGCTCCAGAAGTCGCTCCCGGGTTTGTATTTGCCGGTCAATCTGATCGATATTGCTTTGCAAGCCTCTTTTGCGATTGGCAAGCATCCCATTGGGAAGCTGCAATACTGTATTTGTAAATCGATCCATTTTGCCGAACAATCCACGGACATATCCGCCATCCTCTTTACGATGACCTGTTAAGACGTGAACTATTTTAGAAAAGTCTTTGGCCACATTTGCCTCAAACTTCTTTTGATCCAGTGCCAGTAAACCATTTCTCTGAAACTCGATACCTAAATCACTTACCCGCATTTGACCTTCAGGAGTTTCGATAGGCGTAAAAAGAAGACTTCTCAGACGCCCTTCAAGAGTCGATAGCGTAATGTCACCACCAAGTGTGCGAGTGGTATCGGAGCTTTCATCTAGAGTATTTTGCTTGATGATAAATGAGAGAACGCCGTTGATTTTTTCAATAAAGCTTCCAAGTTTTTCTCCGATCGCAGTTCTGTCTTCTGTAATCGAAAGCGTAAACTCTTCTCCTGGACTGGCGTTTTTCAGGTCAAACGTCACTCCAGTTAAGAGTTCCGATCCTTGATTTGATGGAAGCTGGATTTCGAATCCATCGAGTTTAATTCTCGCGTTTTTGGCCGGACGTTCTTTATCAATAAAGAGATCAGTATCACCATCAACAAAGTAGAGGTAGGGGAACTCAACTTTATGGTCTTTTCCAGTTTCATCGATGGAGATAATTAGCTTCCAAGGCTCGTCGGAATCACTTCCATCGTTAATGACACTTGCATGCATACCATCTTGTGAATCATTGTTAATGAGTTTTGCGATTCCACTGAGAGAAGAGTTTTTTTCGTCGACATAAACTTCTTTTTCTTCTCCGTCGGGGAGTCGGTACGAAAGATAACCAACGCCTAGATAGGTTTTATCTTTGTCCTCAACGCCATTGGTTATGGCCGAAGATTTTTGAGCAGTTTCCAGAACTTCAATTTGATAATTTCCAGGAGATGCTACGTTTTTATCAATTGAGACGCCCAAGACATCTTCGTTTGTTTCGTATTTGAGTTCGCGAAAACTTCGACCCGTGCTGTTTTCTCTGACCATTCCTCGAAGATCGCCCACGAGCTTCATGAGGTCTTCAACAAGTTTTTGTTTATTTTCAATTTTGTTTTTTCGCTGCTCCATTTGTTTGATTGGCAGCCTTTCAGCACTGATAATTTGCTGAACGATATCTTTTGGGAGACCGGTACTGATAGAACCAAATGAAAGACCCAAACTCTTCCTCCAGAATCGCTCTTCCTCCTGAATCGCCCAAGTCGAAAGCTTTTTTAGGATAACACGCCGTAAAATCCGTGCAATGATGGCCGAAGAAGGGAAAAAAAATCGGGCCTCATGCCCGATTTTCCTTAGGTTTACCGATGGGATATCGTAGTAAACTAGTCGGAAGATAGCGGGGAAACTTTAGTGCATTTGTCAGATATTGGGAAAAAAAAATCTCGATTCTTTATCACCCGCCTCTTGAGCTATTTTTCTTTTCTCTTATTGCCAGTCTGGGCACCAAAGCTACTGCCGCTCACAGATTTTTCCAAGGTTCTCACCATGACCATCTATGTGATGTTTATGGCCACTCAATGGTATTTATTGGGTAGAGAAATCGATCACCGGTTCAAAATTTACTTTAGAGTGAACTCTTCTATGGACCGGATCATTTACCGAGTTCTGCTGGGGCATATTCTCATGGTCTTGGTCTATGGGTTGATGTCACTGATTTCATCCTCAATTGTTCATCATTTTTTCTGGGGATTTTGGATCTTAGTGGGACTATTTTATTCTTGGCCGACGAGGGGAAAAATTATTGAAGACTCACTCTCTGAGCAACTTCAGGAATTTCGCTATCTAGATGGTTTTGAGAAAACGGTCATTTATCTTATTGGGTTTTTCTTTATCGTGTCTCTTCCCTATCTTCCTCAGTTGAGCTCAATTGAAGGACTCAAACTTTATCTCGATCCTTATGAGTACATCCATCCCCTTTTCTGGCGCTTTTTGTATTTTAATTATTTTCCATTTGCTCGCTACCAAGAGCTCTTTACTCTGGCCTGGGGGCTTCATTTCTACCTGGCCTTTTTAGGGCTTTTTCTTCTCACTTTTTACGGAATACTTCGTTATGTTTTCTCTCGACGGCTCTCGATATTGGGGCTGTTTGCTTTTCTCTCCAGTTGGTCTATTCCTAAACTTTTTGAATACCAACTGAGTGCGGCCTTATGGACCTATTTTCCTATTCTCTGGATTTGGGCAATGCTTTGGTGCATTCGCAGTGGGACCTATCGCAGTGGTCTTATTTTGGGATTGATTCATTTCCTTGGCGCCCTTTGGGGACCTGAGTTTTCTCTGCTCTATATTGTATCGATTCTTTTACTTTTTGGTGGATTACTCAAAAATAAAACTCATTGGTATAGAAAACAGCTTTTCAAATATACGCTAACCGGTCTCGCTTTAACGTTTATGATTCTTTTGAGTTTTTCAGGTCAATATCAACTCGGAGATTCCTCTCTCCATGGTCATTTTGGGTCTCAGGTTTTGAAGTACATCGATCAAAAAGGCCTCTTCGGCCTTGCACCCATTGGATTACTCATCTTTTTAGCGGCCATGCTTCCTTGGACCCGTTGGCGCCCGTCGACTCTGAATTTATCGCCTCAAAAGACGATTGAATTTGCCTGCTATTTCTCAGTAGTCCTTCTTTTCGGGAACTTTCTTGCGCCCATGCTCTCTGGCGTAAATTTAGTCGCTTGGCTTACTTTTTTTAGCTTAATTCCGTTAGAATGGATTTTTCAATCAATGGCCAGAATGAGAAGCCGTCGAAACTTTATCTATGTGATTTATGTTTTGATATGCTTACTCGACTCCCATGTTGAAGGAAGAATAAAGATATTTGCTCATCTGTTTTGAGTTCAAATCAGAGTCAAAAGATGGAGTCTATGTGGCCGAGCTACCAAACCCTTTTTTATCAAATTCATTATTTCAACAGGTCTCAGCAGTCTTTGAGGAGTTATCTGGGCATGATGATCTAAAAATTCTCGAAAAAGAAAAGGGACCTGCAGGCCCTGTCAGCAAGCTCGACATTGAAATTCATAATTGGGTTGAGCTCAATCTTGGGCCATGGATGGAAGAGCACGGCATTCATTTTCTCTCTGAGGAATCGGCCGACCATAGCTTGAAATACCCTGCAGTCATTTTGGATCCAGTGGACGGAACTCGGCAGTGGATGAAAGGGGGGAATGATTTCTGTTTAGCTTTCGGATGGCATTCTGATGAAAATTGTAACCCCTCTATTGGCTCAAGCATGATTTATTCTCCTAAACATCAGCTTTCAGTCACGAACTGGGACCTGATGCCACTCATAGATAAAAAGCTCAACCTTCGCCCATTGACCCTGGTTGCTGGAAGTGAGTATCGCAAGGGACTTTTTGATGGCTTTGAAAAAGAGCTAGAGATTCAGACTATGGGAAGTGCGGCACTAAAGCTTGCTTACCTCGCAAAGGGTTCGGTTGATTGTGTGATTTCGTTGCGGCAAAAGGCGTTATGGGATATTGCTGCTGGAACTCAGCTTTGTTCGATGCAAGGTCTCGAGTTTTATAGCGAAGGAAAAAAAATCGACAAACTGGATCGATTAAAGTGGCGACCGCCTTTGATTTGGTGCAAGAAAGAAAACTCAGAAAAGCTATTGGCAATTTTTAAATAAGACTTTAGTCGCTTACAACTTAAGGCCTTTCATTTGGGTAAATTTGAAGTTCAAGACCATTACTTTCGTCTGGCAAAAAAAATGGGGCTCGTTGCCCGCAGCTATTTCAAGCTAGAAGAAATTGATCAAAAATTTCATCTTTTTCACAACGTAGAGCGAGTCTTGGACCTAGGCCATTTCCCCGGTTCTTGGATTCAGTATTGCCAAAAAAAGCATCCACAACTTAAAAATATCATTGGCATAGATATTCAAGGCCCTTCTTCGCGTCTCGTCGCTGACCATCCTCGCACAACGCTCTTTGAGGAGAGTATCGAAAATCTTTCTCCTGAGCACCCAGTTGTGAAACATGGACCTTTCGGACTTGTCCTTTCGGATATGGCCCCCTCAACATGTGGAATCAAATCAGTCGACCAGCTGAAAAGTTTAGAGTTGGTGGAGATGGTTTTTTCTCGTTTGCCGCTTTTGCTCAAACGAGATGGAAGTGTTGTTATTAAACTCTTTGAAGGGCATGATCTTCAGAGTTATATCAAGCAACAGAAAAAGGTTTTTGAAAAATGGACCCTCTACAAACCCAAATCAACCCGCAAAATAAGTAAAGAGATATATGGCATTGGTACAAATTATCAAGGATAAGGCCCCCAAGATTTTGCGTTTCCTGATGGCCTGCGCACTCATTATTGGTCCCTTTTTTTTCTGGCAGCAGTCTAAAATTAACCAAAATTTTCCGACATCTTTTCCGCCGACCACCCAGGAAAAACCCGAGGTCTTAACAAAATGGACGGAGCAGTTTTTTGAACATAAAGAACTTCCTCTCAATATCGAAAATGATGGAAAACACTACATTTTTACTTATACGCTGAATGAGGATTTGGATAATTTTATTGGTGAATTGCTTAAACGCCACCACCCAGATTTCGGCGCCGTGGTGGTGATTGATAATGAGACGGGTTCGATTTTGTCGGCCGTCGATTTTTCTCGTGAAACCAAAAAACTGGGGCGGACACTCGCCTTTTCTGCCACCCATCCGGCCGCGAGTTTAATCAAAGTTGTCACGGCCGCTGATCTTCTCGAGCACAAAAAATTAAATCTCGACACCTTACTCAAATTTCGGGGAAAGCGAACGACACTTTATAAGTCCCAGCTTGAATCGCCCGAAGGACGACGCTGGGTTAGAGAAACAAATTTAAAAACTGCTTTTGGACGTTCTAATAATGCTATTTTTGGTCGGCTTGCCATAAAGCATTCCACTTCAAAACAACTCCTCCAGATGGCCGAGAAGTTTCAGTTCAACAAAGCTTTGCTAGAAGAAATGACAGGTGGTCATTCTCAGTTCCAACTGGCCACAGATGATTTTGAATTGGCCGAGTTGGCCTCGGGATTTAATAAAACAACATTAATTAGTCCACTGCATGCAGCACTCTTTCCTTCTATTATTGTTAATGGCGGTGTCCTCAAAAGGCCGGCACTGATTGAGGCAATTTACGAACTCGAATCAGGAAAGGCCGTGTGGACTCCATCTAGAATTGAACACCGAGTGCTCAGAGAAGATGTCGCCAAAAATATGAAACTCCTTTTAAAAGAAACGACGGGTTCGGGAACGGCCAGGCGCTATTTTCGTAAGCTCAGACCTCCGAATGGAATTGTTTTGGAAGTTGGAGGTAAAACGGGAAGCCTTACAGGTGGTGTCCCATGGGGTAAGCGAGACTGGTTTGCGGCCTTTGCAGCACCTGAAGATAAAAAGCTCGGAAGAGGAATTTCTCTTGCCGTTATGTTGGTGAATCAAAAAAAATGGTACGTAAAAAGCACATTTGTGGCCCGAAAAATAATTGACTATTATTACAAGCACGTTTTCCCTTTTGAGAGTTATCAACAGATGGCAACGATGTTAGAGACAAAAAGAACAACCACGGGCAAAAAGAGGGGTTCATGAAAGAAGCGGGCATAGATTTGAAAAATTCTCGGACGAAAAAAATTCGCAAAGAAGTTGTATCTGCCTTCTTTATCATTCTCGCCGTGCTGGCCTTTCGTAGTGTTGTCTATGAACCCTTCCGAATCCCAAGCGGGTCTATGATTCCAACTCTTTATATTGGAGACTTTATTTTAGTGAGTAAATTTTCATATGGAATCAAAGTTCCATTTAGCGACTTTCGGGGCCAACCGGTTTATTTGATGCGTCGAGAAGGCCCTCAGCGTGGCGACGTTGTCGTATTTAAAAAACCACGGGAAGAAGAAACAGATTATATAAAGCGAGTCGTTGGATTACCCGGCGATAGTGTTTTAGTCGAAGATGGAATTGTCTATATAAATGGGGAAGCGATACCGCAGGAACAAATTGATGGTTCAAGTATCCAAGAAGATATGGATACCAAATACGTCAAAAATATTTATACCGGAGAGGCCCTCAATACGACATTTTACCGGGTTCAAACCGGCGGGCATGATCACGTCATAATGCATGATGATGACAGGATGGGATACTTTTTTCCAAGTCGTCACGACAGAGTTCCCGACGGCCACTATTTTGTCATGGGGGATAACCGTGAAAATTCAGAAGATAGTCGGTTTTGGGGCTATGTCCCGTTTGAAAATATCAAAGGAAAGGCCGTTTTAATTTGGTTCAACATGACGCTGCCTTTTTTAAATGATGAGCGAGCAGAAGAAGATGAATTTAGATTTCGTCCATGGCGGATTGGAACGGTGATTCCCTAGCTAACGGTAATTTTTGTGGAACCTCCCGTTTTATCTGGACTTGCACGAAAGGCAACATCGCCTGACAGCCTTTCTTGAAGCAGATTTTTTAAAATACCGTCTCCATGCCCATGAATGATCGAAGCAAATGGAATGTGTCCAATGAGTATCGCTTGCAGAATGCTCTCCAGATAAGACTCGAAAACATCACCTCGCATTCCTCTACAGTCATGTTCCACGGCGAACTCTTGAGAGAGTTCAACGGCAGCAAGGTCTTGTTTGTAGGTGCTCTGTGATCGTTGAGACGATTTAAAATTTTGCAGATCACTTCTTTTGACTTTGAGCTTTAGCCCTCCAGCAATGGCCAAATATTCTTGGTTCTTCAGTTCTTCTTTGAGAACTAATGGAATTTTAAGCTGTCTGTGAAAGTACTTCTTTCCAATTACAGGAGTGCTCTTGAGAGAGGCCTCCTCCGAATGCTCCGAAGGCATTTTTTGAGACAATTCGTTTCTAATGGTTCCAAGGCCTTTGACTTTCGTTTTTGCACTTTCCTCACTTTTCATAAGGGCCGCTGCCTTTTGGGTCAGCTCTTCGATTTCCAGGAACAGTTTTTCTCGCTCTTGAAATTGTCTTTTTTTCCAGTCTTGCTGAGTTTGCTCTAGCTCTCTTTCTTTTTGCTCAAGCGCTTCTATCTTTTGGTTGATAGTTTTTTGTTGCTCACTTTGATATTTTCGAGCAGTATACAAAACCGTTTTTGCAAAATCATCAGAACTGCAGAATCTTTCAAAGCTTTCAAAGGCATAAGATTCCCCGCTAGGGCCATATTCTATACGGTAGCTTGGCTTTCCTTTTTTCAAAACCACATGGGCCTGGGCCAAGGAGCTAATATTTACGGCCAATTCTTTTAGCTTTTGATGATGAGTCGTCAGAACAATTCCCAAGACCTTACTTTGCAAAAAATCAAGGATTCCCAAAAGTAAGAGGGACGCTTCATCCGAGTTCGTACTGTTAAAAGGTTCATCCAGCAGAACTAAACCCTCAGGTGATCCAGGGGTTTCATTAAGAAACTCAGCGAGATTTTGAATCTGTTCTATTTCAGCTGTAAAACTACTAAGCCCTCTCACGAGATCTTGTTCTTGTTCGGCCAAGAAGAAAACTTCAGAAAAGAGCGGAAACGCTGCCTTATCGGCAGGGGGCCAAAATCCCTGTTGCTGCATGAGGGTTAAAATCCCCAGGCCTTTGAGAAAGAGCGATTTGCCTCCGGCATTACTGCCTGAGATTAAAAGCACGTTGCGTTCTTCAGATAAAATGAGATCTTGAGGAACTGGATAATCTAAAAGAGGATGGCGAAAATTGCGAACTTCTATTTGTTTAGCGATTTCAGGATAGCAGCATTGATGCTTTCGAATAAATAACGATCGCCCGCCATAAAAGTCAAACTCTAAGACCTTGGCATAGAGTCTGCCCCAGTCCAGAGAAGAGCTTAAAATGATCTGCGAATAATTGTGTAGAATCTCTCTTCTTCGCGCATTGAGTTCCTGGATTAATTTTTGATATTTTTCAGAAAGTTCTCTCGTTTGCTCTGGGGCAACGAGCAGTGTTCGTCCAGAATCAGATTGTCCTAAAACTGGGCCAAGTTCTTTCGAGTATCTATCACTTCGGATTGGCAGAATATAATTTTGCTCATGGAGATCTCCCTGATCAAATCCGCTGCGGTTTTTATATTTTTCAGACTTCGCAAGGGTCTTCAAAAATTCCAGGGAATGCAATTTATTAGCAGACAGTGCCCGGCCCAGGGCCTTAAAGTCAGGATGAGATTCCCAATCAAACTCACCGGGAGATAAAAAATAGGGCAAGGCCCTGCGTGCAAATGTTTGGTGAAATTTTTTACAGTCGCTCAGGTCTTCTTGATAAAAATCTTGGATCTTTTGAGGCGCAAGCACCCAAAATTGGACTAAATGAAGACAAAAATAAATCTCTCTTTCTTCCAGAATATTTTTTTTGTCCATTGCTTTTTGAAATTGATCCAGTTCAAAGTCATTGGGCAGCTCAAGGGTATTGGGCAGCTCAAGGGTATTGGGAAGTGCAGTCAGGATCATTTCGTCATCGTAAAGGTTCGAAAAATCCTTAAGTTTGTTGTTATCAAAGATTTGAGGAAAGATATCCAATCCATCTCGGTGGCATTGAAAGAAAAACAGCGGCGACACTTCTTGGACAAAAACTGGCCAGTCGAGTTGTCGTCGCTCACTATGGGCATCAGCGGAAAGCAAGTTCATGACTGCTCTATTATACTCTAAAATATGATTCAAGACAGAGCTCAGTTGATAAAAGCATCGGACTTAATTTTAGAAGAGCTCAGACTTGATGAAAATCCCTGTTTTATTCAAAAAATTTCAGGAAGTGCTTGGACTGTTTCTTTGCATCTCCGTATTCCTGGTCAGAGTTTTTTGTTGTGTCTAGGCCGTGGTCATGGTCGAGAAGGTGTCCTTCTAGAAAAATCCCCCACGCCTGCGCCCATTCGGCAAAAAGATCAATTCGTTGAGTTGATGCGGGCCAATCTTGTGGGTGCCCGTGTGGCCCAAATCGGAGTTGATAGAAAAGATAGGATTTTGCAGCTCACTTATCAAAAATGGGGGCAGCGGAATGAGTTGATGCTGTTTTGGAAAGGACGTCAGCTCTACTTTGCGCTTAAGACCTTTCAGAAGAAAACGGAAAGCTTTCTCATATTACGCTCCTGGCGTGTTGGGCATGAACCCATTGCGGCCGAATCCGAAAGTCTTTTCGAGATTTTTGATGAGATAGGAAGAAAAGAGCTTGAAGTGAGAAGTGAAAGGGCCGCTCCGGTATTTTTTGGGCAATTATGGTGGAATCAAGAAGTTGAGCAGCTCAAGGTGTTGGCCGCTCAATCGGAGCAGACAAAAAGATATCGAAAAACAAAAGAAAAAATTGAAAGGGATCTCAAGAAATTACAACGTTGGAAAATGTTATCTGAGCACCTTATGATTTCCCATGACGGGATTCCCGAGGGCGATTTGCAGATTTCTGGGAACACAATTCCAACGCCATCTGGACTCAATCCTTTTCAAAGGCGAGATTTTTTATTTGAGAAGGCCAAAAAATGGCGATCTTTAGTTTCCCTTCAAGAAAAAAGACTCGCAGAATTTGAAAAAAAAGAGCTTAAGAAAAGATCTCTGAAAGATCGAGATCACATTAAGATAGTCCGTCCCGTGTGGAACCAAAAAAAAACTGGTGGTGTCGTTCAATCTGAAACTGGCCCTCAGTCTAAAAAAGAGGAGCAGCTACGATCTGATGTTGTCTTTATTCGCTCAGAGCACTGCCAATTAGCACTCGGAAAATCGGCAACTGCAAATCAATGGCTTCGCTCTCACTGGGCAAAAAAAGATGATATTTGGGTTCATATTCAGGATCGGCCCAGCGCCCATGTGTTTCTCAAGCTTTCCGGTCCTCTAGAGATGATGTTTTTATCCCAGGCCGCAAATATGTTGGCCCGGCACCATAAATTAACTTATGACTTAATACCCATCCTTTATACTCGGGTAAGATTTCTCCGCGCTGTTAAAGACCGACCGGGAACGCTAAACTACCGTAAGGAAAAACGTATTCTCATATCACGGACTTTGAATGAATAAACTTAGCTTTTTCTTGGCCTTTTTAATGATCCAACCGAGCTTTGCTCTCCCAGATCATTTTGAAAACCTTAGTTCTGATTATTATGTCTGGAAGACGGCCGGGATTCGAGATGTTTTCGTCACGGTTGAGGCCAAGACTTTATCTAAGGCGGTTCAGTCCAAGCTCCAGCTAGCAAATCCTGTTCAGTTTTATTACGCTTACTCGGATCAAATCGTGACCATTGGAGTAAAAGGTTTAGGTGCAGACGACGACCAATTTGCAGAGATCAAACAAGCGCTGATATCCCAAATCTCTCCTCTCCTTGGCCTTCTGGCCGCCCCTCCGTTTTTAGATGATTCCGCCTTGCTCGACTATTCTGATCTTTCAGTGGAAAAAAATGGTGGCAAGTCTTCGCCTATCTTATTCAAAGATGAAAACAGCGTTTATTACGAACTCAAGTATGGAAACTATCCTCAGGTAAAAAGTTGGGAGAGAAGAGATGGCGGAAAGCTTTTGCGATATCTGTTTAGTTGGAAAAGACTGGCCCATCTTACCCCTGCTCGCTTGATTACTGATACGCTCCAAACTTGGGATGCTGAGACTAAAACAAAAAGTGCTTTTAAATTCTACTACGGCCGAGATAATCAATTTGTTTTGCCCCAAAAAATCTCTATAATTCTGGAAAACGGTGGAGAAAAAACCTCTGAAGTTTTGCTTTTTCGTAATTGGGAGATCAATAAAGGAAAAGCAAAAAAGTTTATACAAGCACAGAAAGCAAAGTAGGAAAATTATGGATCAATTGCGAGAGAGACTGAGTAAAATTTTAGAAGCGGCAAAAACCATAATCTATGGCCAAGATGAATTACTTGAGGCCATTTTAGCGGGCCTGGTTTGCGAAGGACATCTTTTAATAGAAGGCATGCCAGGGTTGGGTAAAACTTTAAGTGTCTCTACGATGTCAAAGCTTTGCCAGCTGGAATTTAAGCGAATCCAATTTACTCCGGATCTTTTGCCTTCTGACCTCATAGGAACACTTATTTACAGCCAACAAAAAGAAGAGTTCTCGACAAAATTTGGTCCTATTTTTACGCAGCTCGTTTTGGCCGATGAAATCAACCGTTCGCCTGCTAAAGTGCAGTCTGCTCTTTTAGAGGCAATGGCAGAAAAGCAGGTCACCATTGGGGAAAACACTCACATGTTGCCCAGACCCTTTGTTGTTTTGGCGACGCAAAATCCCATCGAGCAAGAAGGAACCTATCAGCTTCCCGAGGCCCAACTCGATCGCTTTATGATGAAAGTGGGCGTCGATTATCCCGATTATCAGTCTGAAAAAAGTATTTTGGATTTAGATCAAAGCTCTGTTTTATCTTTAGAGGCCCAACTCCTTCCCAGCGATCTCGATCTAACTCAAAAAGCGGTACAAGAGATTTTTACAGACGAAAAAATTAAAGATTTAATCATTCGAATTGTTCACAGCACGAGACCGGGAAACTCTCTTTTCCCCAAAGATAAAGACGGAATGATTTTGGCCGGCGCGAGCCCAAGGGCCTCTATTTGGTTATACAAAATTGGAAAATTTAAGGCCTTTCTCAAAGGAAAAGATTTTGTCTCCCCTGAAGATATTTTAGAAATTGTTCCCCATGTTTTGGGGCACCGAGTTCTCTTAACCTACGAGGCCGTTGTCGACAATATCGACGTCAAAAAAGCGGTTATTGAGATGGCCAACCGAGTAGTCTAGTTATGGATCTAAAAGAAGTTCACCGAGCGGTGGCCAAAATCCAAGGTCAGATTTTCAGGCGATCCAATTCCTATGCCGTTGGAGTTCTGAAATCGAGCATTCGGGGTGCCGGCATTCAGTACAAGGAACATAAAGTTTATACTCATGGTGATGATATTCGGTTTTTTGACTGGAAGCTCTCGGCCCGTACAAATACTCCGTTTGTAAAAACCTTTGAAGAAGAGCGCAACGTTGAAATTGATGTCGTTATTGATATCACTCCCAGTTTTCTGCTCGGACATTATAAAAAATCTAAAATTCATGCGGCAATTGAGATTTTAGCATTGCTCTACCTGCTGAGCGAAAAAACGGGCGATAAGGTGAAGGCCGTTTTATGGAGCGATCGAGAACTTTGGTTGCCTGCGAGATCAGGGCATGAAGGAATCGTGGCCCTCATGGCCGCCCTTAGAAAAATTGAAATTTTCAATGAAAATGGAAAGTTAAACCGCGATAAAGTCTTGCACCTAGACTGCTTGGCCCAAGAAAAAAAATCAAAACTCTTAAATTACTGGTGTCTAAGAAAAAGGAAACAATTTACTTAGGAGATTTAGAAAGTTTTGGTGCCGCTTTTTATGATTCAAACAAGCGTCATCCTGTTCGCGCCCTTTTGGGTCACCGAAATTTCCATCTTTTCCACCTTCGTTCCTCTTTAGAGTCAAGCTCTTCTATCCCTTTCTCTATAGACGCCCTCCAGGGCGGAAAATCTTTTATGGGTAGAGTTCACTCTAAAGGCGGTAGGTTGCCCGAAGATCCAAAAATCAAAATGCTTGGCCTTCAAGAACGCTATCTCGATCAATTTGTGCGGGGGCTTTCCTAGTGAAGGCCCAGTTAGAAATCGAGTGGCCTAAAGATACCAGGATCGTATCGGGACAAAGTTTTACTGGGCGCTTAATATTTTCGAGTTCTTCAGAAATCTCTGCTTTAGAACTCCTCAATGCTCAAAAATCATCTTCTAAAAACCCAGCTGGTGAACTTTCTTTTTACTCCTATTTTTATCTGTCCCACGTTTTTCCGGTGCAAAATAGCAATGCAGAAAGTGGTGAATCTCTATTTGAGGTTGAAGGAATTTTAAAAAAAGGGATTGCTCAATCTGAGGTCCAACTGCGGATAGGAGAGCAAAACTTCGTCGTCGACATACCTTCAAAGAGGTTTGAAGAGTTTGCCCAAATTGAGAGCAAGCAATTCGAAATTCTTCCAGGTCCCAAAAGAGAATATCAAGAACCTCTTCCTCTTTGGATCCTTGCTTTTTGCATTGTTTTTGTAGCAGCCTCTGGAATTTTTTTTCTCCGATGGAGAAAGCATCAGCGCCTGAAAAAACAATCGGCAAAAGCTCGAGAGCAACGAATTCAGTTTTTTAAAGAACAATTGCGGGTTGAATCCAAAGACCGCACCATGTATGACATTGTTTATAAGACTCGCAAAGAATGGAGCGAACTCTTTGCAACAGGTAAGAAAAAGCAAAAAGAAATCGAATCTCTTCTCCAGCAAACTCTTTTCCAGAAAAAACTTAATTTAGAAGACTGGAAAAAGCTGCACCAGGCCCGTGGCCTTTACCGAAAAATTGTGGAGCAGGGCCATGGAGTATAGTTCTCATTGGGCCCCTTTGATTGGACTGGCCGCCCTTTTGGCATGGTCAATCGATTATTGGAAATGGCGCGGAAAGACTCAATTTGTTCTTCCATCCATTCAAAACTTACACGTCAAAAGAAATACATTTCTACGATTTTGTTTATATCTCGGAGGAGTTTCGGGACTAGTACTTATCATTTACGCATCAGCTGGGCCTCGACTGCCTCAATCTTTTAATCCAGGGACCATAAAAGTCAATGATATCTTTTTCACTCTAGATGTTTCCCGTTCAATGCTTGCAATTGATCTTCCGCCCAACCGGTTGGAAGTGGCGAAGAAGAAAATTTTAGATTTTGTCCAACTTCGCCCTAAAGATCGGATTGGGGTTGTTATTTTTTCGGAGAAAGTTTTTACGCTTCTTCCTCTCACTATCGATCATAGTTTGATCCAAAAAATGGTCAAAACAATTGACGTTGGGCTCTTAGGTAGCGGAACCAATATTGGAGATGCCCTGGCCGTGACCATCGGGCGGGCTCTTCAAAGCGAAACCGAAAATAAAATCATTATCTTGCTCACAGATGGAGTTAATAATGTAGGAAACATGGCACCAATCCAAGCAGCAGAGGTCGCTAAAGAGAATGGAATTAAGGTTTATACCATCGGAATCGGAACTGATAACAATGCTAAGCTTCCCATTGGTCGAGGTTTCTTTGGGACCCAGTATCAAATGATTCCTGGAGGCTCAATCGACCTTAAAACTTTAGAAAAAATTTCTGAAATTACCGGTGCCAGAACCTATGTTGCAAAAAGTGAAGGCTCCCTCGAAGAGATTCTCAAGGAAATCGAACGACTCGAACGCACTGATATCAAATCAAATTCTCAAGTGGTTTATGACGAGAAATATTATGGGTATCTCCTTTGGGGACTATTTCTTTTTCTCTTAGTTGAATCAATTCGGCGCTTTTGGGTGAGAGAATACGCATGAATATACTCCATCCCCAGCTCATGATTCCGGTCGTGATTTTTTTCTTAGGCTTTATTTTCTTTTTTCTGCGCTACCGGCGTCTGTTTTTTAAATGGGTAAGGAAGTGTTGGTATTTAAAACCGACAAATTTCTTTAAGATCTCTCATTTCCTTTATCTGCTCGCTATTGCGCTGTTTCTGCTTAGCGCGCTTGATTGGAGAGGCCGGCCTACGCGTCTTCAAGGAGAAGTGAGTAAACAAAAAACTCTTATTTTAATAGATGCATCAGCAAGTATGCTTACAGAAGATGTACGGCCAAATCGGTTCAAAAAGGCCATTTTTTTGGCCCGGCATTTTGTAAAAAACGCGGCAGGGCATTCCTTGGCCGTGCACTTATTTTCCGATATTAATAAAAAGCTCGTCCCTTTCACTACCGACGTTGATTTAATAGATGCACGGCTCTCAGGGCTAGAAGATCTCCAGCGTCTTCAGGGCGGGACGGCACTGTCGTTGGCCGTTTCCGAATCGATGCAATATTTCCAAACTGCTAAGGGAGTCTCTCCTGGAAATCTTTTAATTTTAACTGATTCAGAAGAAACGGAAGACTATGGTGAGATTAAAGTTCCCAAAGAAATCAGCGTCGCGGTCGTAGGCATTGGAACAAGAAAGGGTGGGCAAATTCCCATGCGAGATACTCGTTCGCAATTAAGAGGCTATAAAAAATTTGAAGGACAAGCAGTTATTTCCAAACTCGATGAAGACTTTTTAAAGCGCCTTGGTGAAAAAATTGATGACTACAAATACTGGGTTGCAAGCTCTTACGTTTTGCCTACAGATGATATATTGGCGTTCTTCAACCGATCTCTTCAAAAACGCAGACAGAAAGAGGATGTCATCATTCGACCTGTCCTCGTGCAGTGGTTTCTTATTCCTGCTTTTCTTTGCTTGATTCTGGCCAGCTTTTTAGGCAAAGGCCGATCATTTGCGGTCTTGTCTTTGATGGTCTTTTTTGGGTCTTTAGCTGAGGTCTCGGCCCAGAACGCGGAGCAAGATGTTGATAAATTAAGACAGGGAGATCTCAATGCACTTGAAAAGGCGAACTTAGCACAAAAATTTTTGCAAAATGAAAAGCCTCAGGAAGCGCAAATTCTTTATGAAGAGGGTCTTCCCTACTTACCTGATGTTGCGGCCGAAGAGCGAGTAAATTACGGAACTTCTTTATTGCAGCAAGGGAAAATTAAAGAAGGTCTTGATATTTACAAAGATATTGAAAGTGAGCTTCTCGAAAAAAACGCAGAGTCTTCGACACTGAAAACGATCAGGAAAAATCGGCTTTTTGCTCTAAGACAGCAACAGAAGCAACAAGAACAAGATCAGAAGGAAAAAGAATCCGAACAAAAAGAATCTGAGGATGAGAAAGAGGGAGATCAGCAAAAGCAGCAAAAAGGAAACGATTCAAAAAAATCCGATGGCAAAGAAAAGCAATCAAGAGATGGAGAGCAAAAAGAAAATGATAAGAAAAAATCTGATCAGGGACCTCAAAAAAAATCCCAGCAAAAAGGTCCTCAGGGCAAAATGAAGAAAAAAAAGATTCCTTCACTCGTGAAACAGCTTCTCAACGATGACCGAAAGTTGCAGGAGAAATTGCTGGATACTTCAACAAATAAACCAATAAACGGACCAAAGAAGGACTGGTAGATGACTTTTCACACGTTTCTTTTTTTCATTCTTGGGGTTTGCTTACTTTGCTCCGGGCAGGTGTCGGCCAAAGGAGTGAGCATTACAGTTTCCCCTAATCCCGCTGTATTAGAGGAAAATGCGACGATTCGAGTTGAAATCGAGATGCAGGGGGAAGACATTCCTGAGATTGAATTTGATCCTATCAACATCGAGGTCCTAGAGAAAAATCTCTCAGGCCAATCCAGTAGCACAATAATCGTCAATGGAAGCATTACTGTTAGCAAGAAATTTATCTATACGATTGAAGTTTTACCTAAGAAAGAGGGAACCGCCTATTTGAGAAACGTGCGAGTGATCGAGGCGGGCAAATCCAAGACTGTTCCTAATTTTGCTTTCAAAGTCCTCAAGACTGCTCAGGGGCCATCGCCTTTTTTTGTCATGGCCGTTCCAGATAAAACCCGCGCTTATGTGGGGGAATCCATTATTGTGCGCTATTACCTTTATAAGCGCGTCGCGGTCCAGACATTTGAAATTCGCAAATTCCCAAAGCTGTCTGGATTGCTCAAACGATTTCGTCAGGAGAACACTCGCTCGGAGAGGGTTCAGTATAATGGCGATTGGTATGAACGCTCTGTCTTGTATACGGCCCAACTTTTTGCCGAAAAACCTGGCGAACTTGAAGTGGATCCGATTCAAGTCAAAGTAAAATATCCTGTGAGAGACTCTAGCGATCCCTTTGGAAATTTTGGATTAGGCCTAGGGCTTCGGAATGTGCGCTCAAAAACAATTTCTAGCGGTCCTATTCAGCTCTCTATTAAGGAGCTTCCCCTTGAAGGGCAGCCTCCACATTTTTCTGGTCTAGTGGGGCCTCATAATTTCGAGTTACGGGTTTCAAAGAGCAAGTTTTTAGTAAATGAACCTATTGAGCTGACTCTTAAGGTCAAGGGCATGGGAGCACTTGAAAATTTCGAGGCCCCTAACATTTTGAGTGATTCTCGTTTGGAAGAATTTGAAACGAATGCTGATCTCAACATTCAAGAGGACTTTTCAGCGGTAAAGGAATTTGAATATACCTATCTCGCCCGCTCGCCTTTTTCTCTAGACGAACAAAATTTCCCCTTGAGCTATTTTAATACCGAAACTCAGCGCTACGTGACGCAGAATTTAAAAATGCCCGCGCTTCAGGCCGCAGGAGGGACTCAGATTGGCGCCGCTGCAAATCAAAATTCTGACCCCATTTCAGACTCTTCTCAGGAAAATAGCAGTTTCATAAGACCCGAAGTTGGCCCCAGTGGGCCACAGACCTATGCCTTTTTATCACCTGAATTTTCAGACTCTATTGTTTGGCCTTGGCGTTTTATCTATTTCGTTCTAGCGCTGGTGTTGCTAGTCCTCATGGTACTCCTCGGAAAAGACCTGCGCTCGGCCTCTCACCAAGAAAATCCCAGAAAAGATATCTGGAAAGAAATTCAAAGCAAAGGCCTTAATTACCACCGGCTCTACCAATTCCTCTATCTCTCTGGTGTTCGAGATAAAGGGGCCTCCGAAACCCTAGATGGACTTCCAGTTTCTCAAAAAGCGAAGCTTTACTTTTCTGGTTTGCTTGAAGAACTAGCAAAAAAGCAGTACGCCCATGGAAAAATGGATTCCAAATTTAGAATCGAAAAGCGATTTTTTAGAGAAGTTTTGAAAGTTTAGGTGGGCGGAATGCAGATAGTTTCTGCGATTGAAGAAATTGAGAGTGAAAGGCCTTTGGCCATCGGGATGGGAAATTTCGATGGTGTTCACCGAGGTCATCAAAAGCTTTTAGGTGAGCAAAAGAAGTGGTGCCAGGCCCGAGACTTGAGCTTTGTCGTCGTCAGTTTTCGACCTCATCCCTTAAAGATCTTGAAGGCCCCTTTAGATCATTTTTTGCTGGACTCTTATGAACATAAAAAAGAAGTTTTAAAGGCGCTTGGCGTTGACGTTTTTGTAGAGCTATCATTTGATCGCAATCTCAGCATGATGCCGCCAAAAGCGTTTTTAGAGAAAATCTTATTTACAAGAAATGATATTAGCGCATTTTTTATAGGACATGACTTTGCATTTGGTGCCGATAAATTGGGAGACTATTCTGTAGTTGAGGCAATTGCCAAAACACAAAATATTGAGACCATTTCTTTCCCTTGCTATGAATTCGATGGGCGAACGATCCACTCCCGCTTAATTCGCCAAGCTCTCGCCGAAGGTCAAGTTGAAACAGTTTGTCAGGACTTAGGCCGAGAATTTCTTCGTGGGGGCAGAGTGATTAAAGGATTGGGCAGAGGAAAAACCATTGGCTACCCTACGGCCAATATTGACGTTGATTCAGATCTTTGTCTCCCCAAAGAAGGTGTCTATGTTGGTATGTGTTATTATAAAAATCTTTGCTATCAATCCATTACAAACGTTGGCTCTAATCCGACATTCAAAGAACAACAGCTCGTGCATATTGAAACTCACCTGTTTGATTTTGATAGCGATATCTATGGTGAGCATATAGAAGTCTCGTTCCTCCAACGAATTCGTGACGAAAAAAAGTTTTCTTCGGTAAATGAATTAATCGCTCAGATAAAAAAAGATGTACTCCGCGCTCGCGCTTATTTTTCCCAATGATTAAGGGCGCTCTTTTAGGCCTGCATATCAGTCAGAGTCTTTCGCCTGAGTTTTATTCCCAGAGGAAAGAAATTCAGTATGAACTCTGGGATTGTCACTCTAGGGCCTTTCCCAGTTTGAATAGATGTTCTCAAGAACTCAGTTTTTTAAATCTAACCTCACCCTTCAAGAGGCGATTTCTTTACCACCCAAATATCAAACATGACCACTCAGTTTTGAAATCAGGGTCAATGAACTTGCTAGTCTTTTTAAGAGATCAAGTTTTAAGCTACAACACAGATTATCTCGCGATGGCCGAGCTCTTAGCTCGGTGGAAAAATAGCAACATGGAAGTCTTGGGCGAAGGGGCAATGGCCGACATCGTTTTCTCTCTGAGCGAGACTTTTAATATTTGTTTGAATCAGCGAGCTCCTCATTTAATTCTAGATGCTCGCAGTAAAGAGTCTCAATTTCCAAAATTAAAGGCCGGCACTGATCTTTTATATTGGGATTTAAACTATAACCGAGAAAGTCAGTTTAAACACTTAAACCCAGATATAGCTTACTTCGATGGTCAGACCCTTTTGGCCCTACAGGGAAAAAAGAATTTAGAAATTCTAGATTTACTCTTTTTCTCATAACCCCTCACTTTTACACCGATAGAGTCCATAGAGATATTGGAGAAAAATATTTATGCTCAGAGTTGAGTTTGTGGAGGTCGTCACTAATACGGGGATGGCCACCCTCAAAGAAATGAGGCGCTTGGCCTCTAATAAAGACAATGATGAAATCTCAGAGTTTCAACTTCTGAGATATCCTCATTTTGATGATATCAAACTCGCTAAAATGATCGCCGAGCGCTACCGGATGACATTTATTGATCTCAAAAATGCCAAAGTTTCTGGCGATGTGATTTCACTGTTATCCAAAAGAAGCATTACCAAATACCGCATGATTCCAATTCAAAAGACCTCGGCCAAAATAACCTTGGCCACCTTTGACCCTACGGTAAAAGCGTTGCTGACTGAAGTCGGAGAAACGCTCAAGTTTCCGGTAGAATTAATTCTCACAAATATCCAATCTTTTAAAAAACTCTATTCGAGCGCTAAAGAATCAGTCGATGAGTTAATGCACACCATTAGAGAAATTTCTAATATCAATCCTGCTGATGAAAATATTTCAGAAGATGATATCGGTGAAGATATTATTACGTTTGTAAACCGAATCTTGGCCGAATCTTTTCTAAAAAAAGCCTCCGATATTCACGTTGAGCCTTATGAAAAAGTTTTTAGAATCCGCTTTCGTATAGATGGCTCGCTTCATATCGTGGCCACCCCGCCAAAGAACTTTATGCTCCCAGTGATTTCCCGATTAAAAATTATGGCTCAGATGGATATTTCTGAAAAACGAAAACCTCAAGATGGAAGGATCAAGTTATTAGTCGGAGGGAGCCCTATTGACTACCGGGTTTCCTCAATGCCGACTCTCTTTGGAGAAAAGATCGTGCTCCGACTTCTTGATCAATCCAACTTGCAACTTGATATGACGATTCTAGGCTTCGAGGCCAAGCAGATTGAAGTTTTCAAAGAGGCCATTCATCGACCTTATGGAATGTGTCTGGTCACTGGGCCTACGGGTTCGGGTAAAACGACTTCCCTTTATTCAGCCTTATCCGAGCTCAACACTCCGGATACAAATATTTCAACGGCCGAAGATCCGGTGGAATTTAACTTAGAGGGTTGCAATCAGGTCAATATTCGCAAAGATATCGGTTTAACGTTTGCCTCCGCCTTAAAATCTTTTTTGCGTCAAGATCCCGATGTTATTCTTGTAGGAGAGATTCGAGACAAAGAAGTTGGTGATATTGCTGTCGAGGCCGCCCTTACAGGTCACCTAGTCTTATCAACTCTGCATACTAATGATGCACCAGCGACGATCACAAGATTGCTCAACATGGGCATAGAGCCTTTTTTAGTCGTTGCTGCACTTAATGTCGTTGTCGCCCAAAGGCTGTGCAGAAAAATTTGCCTGAATTGCCGAGCGGTGAAACAGGTCTCAAAAGAAGAGCTTGTCAGCTGCGGGATAGCTGCTAGCTCTGCCGATCGCATTAAAATCTATCACGGAACAGGTTGTGACATTTGCAATGGAACCGGTCACAAAGGACGGGTCGCCATCTATGAGGTCATGCCGATGACCCCAAAAATTCGTGAGCTTATTCTCCAAGACGCTTCTACCGATAACTTAAAAGTGCAGGCCATAAAAGAAGGCATGAAAACCCTAAGGATGAGTGCCTTAACAAAGGTGGCCCAAGGTCTAACAACATTAGAAGAAGCATTGGCGAACTCGGCCGCCGATGATGTGAAAATTAAATAGGAGAGTTGACGTGGGTGATGCTGCAAAAAAACTAGAGAAGGCCTCACCGGATGAGAGCAAGGTTGGGCAAAAATCCAAACTGACAAGCACTCATACGAGCAATACCAAAACTTCTCCCCTGGCAAAAGGGCTAAGCCCTAATATTCAAATTCAGCAGTTACTGAAAGTTTGTGTTGATAACGGCGCCTCTGATTTACATCTCGTGGTTGGTTCAGCGCCAGCAATGAGAGTTCATGGTGTTGTCGTCCGGATCAAAGTGGGAGTCATCACACCAGAAGATAACAGAAGACTCGTTTATCAAATTCTATCTCAGGCCCAAAGGGCGGAACTCGAAAAAAACCTCGAAATTGATTTTTCGTTTGGAATCAAAGGACTCGCTAGATTTAGGGCCAATGTCTTTTACTCACGCGGCGGAATTTCAGGGGTCTTTCGGCAAATTCCTAGCTTGATTCCTGATTTTGACTCACTCGGTTTACCAAATGTTTTGATGGATATGTGCGAGGTCAGCAACGGACTTATTCTAGTTACCGGTCCTACTGGTTCGGGTAAATCAACAACGCTTGCTTCTATGATCGATAGAATCAACAACAGAGAGCAGTCTCATATTATAACCTTAGAAGATCCAATTGAGTTTGTGCATTCTCACAAAAACTCAATCGTTAACCAAAGAGAAATTGGCCAAGACACGACTAGCTTTGCAAGAGGACTTAAAAGTCTTTTACGGCAAGATCCAGATGTCGTGCTCGTCGGAGAGCTCCGGGATAAAGAAACAATCGAAGCGGCGCTCACAATTGCAGAAACTGGTCACTTAGTTTTTGGCACGCTCCATACCAACAGCTGCGTTCAGACTATTAACCGTTTGGTCAACGTTTTTGGTTCCGAAGAACAGTCGCAAATTCGAACAGTTTTAAGCTTTGTTCTTCAAGGGGTTATCGCTCAGCAATTGATTCCTAAGAGCTTTGAGCCAGGCCGATGTTTGGCCCAGGAAATTCTTATTCCAAGCGCTGGTATTAGAAACCTAATTCGGGAAGATAAAATTCACCAGATCTATTCTGCAATGCAGACCGGTCAGGGTGATTCGGGAATGTTTACGATGAATCAAAGCTTATTCAAGCATGTGAAAAGTCGCCGGATCGATACCGATACAGCGCTAACTTACACAACGGTACCAGAAGAACTTAAAAAAATGCTTGGCGGACAAAAGTCCTAAAATTGCATTGAGTATTGTGAGTAGAAACTATGGGTGATTGGAAATGGAGAGGATTTACTCGGGAAGGTGAAACTCGCCAGGGAACTCTCGCAGCAGAAACGGAGCAAGAATTAAGGAAGGCCCTTAGACGGCAGGGCATCCGTGTCACCAGAGTTCAAAAACCTTCAATGTTGGAGGTCGATCTCAATGAAGCTTTGGTCAAAGCGGGATTAGTTAGCCCCTTTAAAAAACGAGAACTCGTTCGCTTTACTAAGCAGCTGCAAATTCTAGTGGATGCGGGTGTACCTCTTATGGAAACACTCGATATTTTGCACAAGCAGGAAAAAAATCCACAACTCAAAAGAACTCTCAGAAAAGTCGCTGGAGACGTTGGGGAAGGGATGACTTTGTATGAGGCCCTGAGCCGGCAACAAGGTTTTGGTGTGCTCTATTGCAACCTCATTAAAGCGGGTGAGGCCGGTGGTATTCTCGATACAATTTTAGAAAAGCTCGTCGAATATATGGAGAAGCAAGAAAAGCTTGTTTCCCAGGTCAAAGGCGCCTTGATTTATCCTTCAATTGTTGTGACCGTTGGAATTGGTGTGGTCATGGCCATGATGGTTTTTGTCGTGCCAGGATTTGTGGGGATGGTCACTGCAAGCGGTGGAGAACTGCCGGGTCTGACTCAATTTATTATCGATTGCTCTGATTTAATTACCAATAACCTTCTAATGATTGGCCTTGGTACCGTAGGAGGACTCATTTTTTTCTTTCAATGGAAGAAGACAAAGACCGGAAAAGTGGCCTGGGATCAATTTACGATGAATATGCCCGTCTTTGGAAATGTCGTTATAAAGGGAAACTTAGGAAGCTTTTCAAGAACTCTGGCCACGATGATCAATGCTGGAGTGAGCTTAATTGATGCTCTCGATATTTGCGTGGAAACAATCGACAATACCGTAATCGTCAAAGATATTCGCAAAATCAGAAAGGCCGTCACCGAAGGTAAAACCTTAACTGAGCCTCTTGCCCGGGTGAAGTATTTTCCAGACATGGTAGCGCAGATGATCAAAGTCGGTGAGACCACTGGAAATCTCGATTCTATGCTTATTAAAGTTTCCGATGTCTTTGAAAAAGATGTCGAAGACTCAATGGGAATGGCGACTAAGATGATTGAGCCTATTATCATTGTGGTTTTGGGCGGGATTATAGCTCTGATTCTTGTGGGAATGTATCTGCCAATGTTCGAAAGTGGCGCAAATATGTAATCCCTTATTTAAGGGATTGCCACCTTTTATTGCCGCACTTTTCCTTTAATCCATAACTTAGCGCTTAACTTTTCTCACCTACTACATTTACACCTCACCTCTTTGCATGAGCTGTAAGTGCTTGTAATAAAAGGGTAATTTGCAAAACTTAACGATTTCGAACTTTCTTAAACGGAACTATTCCATAATGAATTCAGAGACCAAGTTCAAAAATTTTTTGAGTTTTAATCTTAAAAAATCAAGAGCAGAAGTCGATACAAACAAATGTTCAAATCTCTTAATGATTTGAATAAAGGAGAAAAAGTTATGAGTTTTTTAAAGAAACTAAAAGGTTCGAAAGATGCGGGTTTTACTCTCATCGAGCTCATGGTCGTTGTGGCCATTGTCGGTATTTTGTCTGCCGTTGCTGTTCCAAGTTATCAAAAGTATCAGGCCAAGTCGCGTTCATCTGAATCAAGACTACAGTTGTCTGCCGCTTATAATGCTTTGACAGCGTTTCACTCGGAATACAATGTGTACGCATCTTGTTTGTCACAGATGGGATTTGATCCTTCAGCAGAAAGCGCCAATCGCTATTACACAGTTGGATTTACAGGAGATTCGGCAACCATTGGTGCAGCGGTTGGGAACGGTGCTGCTTGTCTAGGTGGTGCCCCGACTCGACTTTTTCCTGCAATTAAAACTGCTGGTGGTGCAGCGGTTGCGACTATACCCGCAGTTGTTACTACTGCTGCAGCTGTTGACACATTTTTGGTGGGCGCTGCTGGAAATATCTGGGACGAAGGGCAGCCGGATGTTTGGTCAATTAACCAAATAAAAACACTACAAAATAATCAGTCAGGACTTATCGCAGCAGCTGCTCCCTAGGTCTAAAGATTCAAACGTAAATTGTTAACTCAAGAGGCCCCTTCACTGGGGCCTTCTTTCTTTCTTAAAGAGCTTGAACTTCTTTAACTTTTTCTTCGCAATCCATTTTCTCTGAGAATTACTCCAAAGATATCGATTACCCAAAAAATCTACTTTTCGACAATCTTTTTTGCCCGAGTTCAGACAATTCAGATCGATCTCGGTTTGAAGCTGGTTTATGTTTTTCTTCATGCGTTCATAAATCGGCGTATTTTTCTCTGTGCGAAAAAGTGCCTCGTTCAGCAAAAGTAAGGCCCCTTCTTTTTGCCCTGTCTCTACTTTTAGTCGTGCTATTAGTGAAGGAAGGTAGGTTGGTGCTCGGTCGTGATACATAATTTTTGATAACAATCCGACTGCCTTTTGTTGCTCGTCCATTTCTGTATAAAAATGAATGCCGGCATTGAAGTTCAAATCATAGTCATCAGGGTAGTGCTTTATTCCTTCGTCATAAATTTCCGAGGCACCTAACAAATCATCTTTCACCACTGAAAGATAGCGACCACCATAAAGATAGGCCTCTCTAAATAGAGGGTCTAATCTTGTGATCGTTCGAAATCGCAAATACATCCAGGAATTTAAATCACGGGATTTATAATGGTCATAGTCAGACTCAATCAAAGTCTGCACCCAAAAAATATCGGAGAGTAGGCGCTTATTTCCTAAGTTAAAAAAGAAAAAAACTTGGTCATCAATATTCACAGCATCTTGTTGCTTGGAAATTTTTATAGGCGGCAGATGAGTGCGATTTTTGACATAATTTATGCCAATAAAAAGGAGGTAGATTAGGAAAAAAGGGCCAACGGTACTGAACTTCATTTCTGAATAGACTATAGCAATTTCTTGGGCTTGATGTCATGATTGGCAAATGGTTCAGTTAGAAGAAATCACAAAAATTTTCACTGGCGATCTCTTTACCAAATCTTTTATGGCCCTGGACGGCGTTTCGTTTACGATTCCCGAAAATAGAATTGTTGGTTTTTTGGGCGCCAACGGCGCGGGTAAGACAACATCTATAAAAATTTTAATGGATTTTGTGCGTCCGAACGAGGGAAGAGTTGTTTTTGATCCTAAGCTTGGAAAGCGCCGTTCTGAGATTGCCAAAAACATCGGCTATCTTCCAGAAAGGCCGTATTTTTACCCCCACTTGGAAGGTCGAGAGTTTCTTTATTATCTCGGCCAAATTGCTGGAATTTCCAAAGCAAGAATTAAAGAGCTTGTTTTATTTTGGGGACCTCGCTTCAAGATTGAGTTTGCACTCGACCGCAAAATTCAAAACTATTCAAAAGGAATGCTTCAACGGTTGGGTTTCTTAGCGACCTTATTGCATGATCCTAAGTTGATTATTTTGGATGAGCCCCTGGGAGGCCTAGACCCGATTGGACGAAAAGACTTAAAAGAAGTGATGTCGGCCATTCACCGGGAAGGAAAAACTATTTTTTTCAGCAGCCACATTGTTTCTGATGTTGAGGAAGTTTGCCAAGACGTGGTTTTTTTAAAAGAAGGAAAGTTGCAATATCAGGGGACGATTGAACAACTCATTGAACAAACAGCGACTCCTACCTATAAAGTTTGGTATCGTACCCCTGCAGAAATAGACTATTTTGCTACGCGATCTGTTATTGGAGAAGACCGATTTACTCGAGGGCTACAGGTGGGAGAGGTCACCGCAAAAGATAAAGAGGCGTTTGTAAAAGAAGTTTTAGAACATCAAGGTGAGATTTTAAAACTCGAATCGACGAAGTTGACCCTAGAAGAAATTATTTACTATTCCAGTGAGGCCAAGTGAAGTCCTGGATTGTGACCTATTATACATTTCGAGAAATCATTAAATCTAAAATTCTTTTTAATGTGTTTTTCTTGGGGCTCGGTTTATTTCTTGTTTGCTGGCTGGCCGCCCAGTTTACGCTTGGAGTTCCTCAGCGAGTAGCACTGGACTTTGGCCTAGGAACGCTGTCTCTTTCCAGCATCGGCATTGCTCTTTTTATGGGTGTCCGTCTGATATCAGAAGAAATAGAAAGCCGAACCGTCTACATGATTGTCTCTCGTCCTATTTCGAGAGCGCAGTTTTTACTAGGAAAGCTCGGAGGCCTCTCTCTTATTTTATTGGTAAATGTTTTTCTTCTGAGTGTGTTAACGATTGGAATGTATTTGTTTTTAGGGGGAGAGCTCAATTCACTGATTTTTTGGGCCCTGTGGTTTAACTATCTTGAGGCCCTTCTTATTATGATGATCGTTGTTTTCTTTTCACTCTTTTTAAATGCCACGCTATCAATCTTGGGAACTCTTGGATTATTGGTCGCCGGACATGCTATTAATGAAAACCAGTTGATTCTCTATGCTAAAGACAATCTTCCCATTAAAATTGTGTTGGATTTCTACGACGTTGTCTTTCCAGCCTTTTATAAGCTCAATTTAAAAGACTATGTACTCTATAAACAAGAACTCAGTCTGACCTATTTGGGCGGAAGCACCCTCTATGCTTTGTTTTATTTTTCCATTGTCTTAATTGCGACTCTTTTGCTTTTTAACCGCAAGAATTTAAACTAGTGGAAGAGATCTGGCGGCCTTTTCTTTTTCTTTTTGGCGCTTTGTGGGGCAGCTTTACCAACGTTCTTATTTTACGAATTCCTGAAAATATTTCAGTCGCTTTTCCTCCTTCGCGGTGTCCGACCTGTAAGACCCCGATCCGTTGGTATGACAACGTTCCTATTTTGGCCTTTTTATGGCTTCAGGGCCGAGCCAGGTGCTGCAAAGAAAAACTCTCGTATCAATATCTCGCGGTAGAACTCGTATCCGCTCTCGCTTTTCTGTTACTCAGCTATCTTGTTTGGCCAGAAAAGTTAGCTGTCCAGTCTTTTCTTGACCCCCGGCTTTTGCGTTATCTTTTTTATGTGATTATTTTTGTCTGCTTTCTGGCGCACTTTGTGATTGATCTGCGCCACCATATTTTGCCTGATAGTTTAAATCTGGTTTTGCTTGCGACTATGCTCGCCTATGGCCTTTGGAGCTATAGCTCTTCTGGGGGTTTTTCTAGGGGCTTTCCCTGGCCAATGCTTTGGGGCGGCTGCATTGGATTTTTTGGACCATTGTCGGTGACCTATCTTTTTTATCTTCTTCGAGGGCAAGTCGGTTTGGGGGGAGGAGATATTAAACTCTATGGGATACTCGGACTCTACTTAGGTCCGGTCGCCATTATTCAGACAATATTTTTGAGCTGTTTCCTCGGTGCGATTATCGGCGTCGGGCTTATTTTGATGAAAGGAATGAAGAAAGAAACTCCAATTCCCTTTGGCCCATTTATTCTCACCGTTTCTTTTACTCAGATTCTCTTTCCCGAATTCATTGCAAATCTTTTCTAAGAGTCTATAATAAAAGTAAGTTTATTTAGAACCCAGATCAAGGCAGGATGCCTTAGTAAACTAGGATAGTTATGGGTGAGAGTCTTTTTGCAAAATTCTTGGGTGGTGGTGACCCATTATTTGCCGTTGATATAGGGCTTGGGTCCGTTAAGGTCTTAGAGCTCGTTCCGTTCAAAGACAGTTTTAAATTAGAGCGCTATCGCGAGTGTTCGTTTATCTGAAAGTGCTTTGATAGATGATGAAATTCATAAACCAGAAGAAATCGTCGAGGCCGATTCGAGAGGCCATTCAGCAATCGGGAATCAAGTCTAAGTCGGCCATTTACGGTATTGGCGGCCACAACACCATGACTAAGCGAATGCAAGTCGACGGTGATAAGAAAGCAGAAATTGAAGATAACGTTCTCTGGGAATCAGAACAGTATATCACCTTCGGCGGTGAACCGAAGATTGACTTTGATATTATTGGTGAAGGTGATGGCGGCGTAAACGACGTCATCATGTGCGCGGTAAGAGAAGACATCCTCGAGACTTTCAAAACTCTTATTGAAGAAGCAGGAGTGAAGCTCAAGATTATTGATATGCAAGTTTTTGCATTATCGAATATTTTTGAATTTGTTTATGAAAAAGAAATCTCTATTTACACCGAAGGGACTGCGCTCTTTGATTTCGGAGCTCAAACGACTCGGATAGTCGTCTATAAAAAGGGGACAGCTTACTTCACGAAAGAATTGGCCATTGGCGGCGTTCTCATAACCGAAGAAATCCAGAGACAAATGGGTGTTGGCTACGAAGAGGCCGAAGATCTCAAAGTCATGGGAGATGATGGCAAAGTTCCAGAAGAGATAGTCAAAATTATCGAAAGCTTTTTAGAGCAATGGTATGCCGAAATTAAAAAGACACTGAACTTTTATATCTCTGCAACCAGCCAAGAAAAGATTAAACACTGTTTTATTACTGGAGGGGCCTCGCTTACCCCAGGTCTCGAAGCTGGTTTGGCAGGAATTCTAGGAACGGAAATTCGTAGGCTTCAACCATTTGATCGGATTCACTACGATTCGCGAAAATTTAAAAAAGAAGATTTAGTAAAAATCTCTGCTTCCGCAACGACTCTCATGGGTCTCGCGTTGAGGAGAGGAAAATGATTAAGATAAATCTCGCAACCGATCGTAAAAGCAAAGGGGGCCTTGGCGGAGGTCTTGATGTTTCAAAGATAGATAAGCGGGGCATGAAAATTGCCGGTGCTTTGGTCGTGCTTGCCGTTGCTGCAAGCTTCTTCTTTGATTCTAATGTGAGTGATATTAGGGAACAAATAAGGCAACTGACTGTTCAGAAAACGACCTATGATCAAAAAGTTGCCCAAAGCAAAGACATCAAAAAACAAATTGAAGAATTTGAACAAAAGCGATCTAAACTTCAAGAGCGTCTTAATGCTGTCAAAGAGATCGTGCAGGATAAAAGAAACCCGCGAGACATTTTGCACTATATTGCTAAAAACATGCCTCCCAAAATTTGGATGGTGAAACTCACCTTAGAAAATAATATCTTGGAGATTAATGGCTATGCCGGTGTGGATGACATTTCCGCCATTACTTCGTTCAAAAACAAACTAGAGAGCGCGGCCTTCTTTGATGGCCAGATGAATCTCGAAGGTCCTAATACTGTCCGATTAGAAAAACCATTTGTAAGACGGGTGCAGCAATTTAAGATGACTGCCAAAGTTGCGAGGTATGAATAATGGGTGAAAAACTCATTCCCAATCTTCATTGGTTTATTGTGGCGATAGCACTTCTTTATACCTACTCAGGTTATCAAGACTATGACGTACAGATGATTCAGTTAGAAGGAAATCTGGGTACCGCCCAGGCACAGCTTAATGCCGCCAAGCAAGAGGCCGAGAAGATTGATCTCTTTCGAGAAGACCTCGAAGTGCAAAAAAAGAAAGTTGCTGATCTGGAATCACAAATCAAAGAACTCCAAAAGAAGCTTCCTTCTCAAGTGGTCTCTTCAGATGTCGTTGATTTTTTAAACAAAAAGGCCATTGAGATTAAGCTTAAAGAAGTCTTCTTCGATGAGGGCAAAGAAGATTTGCGCGGTTTCTATTATGCAAAACAATTTAGTCTCAAATCTGAAGGAACCTTTCTCCAGTTCATTTATTTTTTTAATCGCCTGTTTAATGCGGAAAGACTCTACAATGTTTCTAGCCTGGAAATTTCCACTGAACCTCAAAAAAAGAAAGGCCGTTTTCAAATTGTAGAAGTGAAGGCCATTATTGAGACGTATCGCTACAACGAAGAATACGAAGAGGCCGAAAAATCAGGTGCAAGCGTCAATCAACCTGGCGCGGGTCCTAAAACATGATCGGAAAATTCAGCTTTCTCTATTTTGCACTTCTCTCGCTCACTGCTTTTTCTCAAGAAAAAACGCTGAGTGTGGAAGAAGTTGAGCTAGAAACTAAGGGTGATCGTTAATCTAAAAAATGAACTCAGCGAAGAGGCTGGCTTTATCGAGGAAGACAATTTTATTAAAGACCCCTTTACGCTGAGAGATCCTTTTAAGGCCCCAGAGCAAGAAGGATTAAAAACTCTGTCCGCCGAAGAAAAAAAATTACAAGACAGAAAAAAAGGAATTTTCACGAATAAATCCACCCCTCCAATTGCAGACATCAATGATCTAAAAATCGTTGGCGTTTTGGTGGGGAAAGAAAGAATGGCGCTCGCCAAAATTGGAAAATCAGGCGCGACCTTTCCCTTGAAGGAAGGCATGCGAATTGGAGATGACCAAATTAAACTGCGTGCCATCCTACCCGGTGGAGTCGTTTTCGTAGAAGAAATTACGAATGTGTATGGGCAAAAGGAGTATCTGGAGACCGTAATCCCGATATCGAAATAAACCGTTTCGTGTTAAACTTATTTTACTCAAGGATGAGTCTATGAAGATAAAAATTTTTGCCCTCTGCTCTTTTTTATTAGCGAATATTGCGTCCGCCAATTCCGTGAAGTCTGTAAACTTCTTTCAGGAAGGCGAGATTAGCAAACTGGTCATTGACCTAGAAAGAGAGGCCGATGCTGAAAAATTTCACGCGAAAAACTCAAAGCAAATATTTTTAGACATTAAAAATGTAACGGCCGACAAAAAAACTCTTCGTCCGATCGATACGTCAGAGTTTCCTGGCTCTTTGGTCCTCATTTCTGGATATAAAAGACCTGGCGAAGAGCAAGTCATTCGTTTTGCTCTTCAGCTGAGAGATAACGTTCGGTCTCGGTTAGAAAAAAGAGGCTCGCAAATCGTTCTTGATGTGGAGAACCGCTTTGGTGCTTTTTCACAATCAGAGCTAGGTGGACTGGACTCGCTGGATTCCGAACAAGTCGTAAGCACAAGTGATCCAGGTAGCTCCGCTGATGAGTATTCTCGTTTAAAAATTCCTAAATCAAGTAGTACTGAAGACCTTTTGGAAAATATCACTCAGTCTGGACCGAAGAAATATCTTGGCCGGCGAATTTCTATTAACGTTCGAGACATTGATATTGTCTCGCTTCTAAATATGATCGCCGAAGTTTCTGGATTTAACATCATTATGGACCGGGAGGTCTCAACGGTTCCGCCGCTAACATTAACTCTCACTAATATTCCTTGGGACCAGGCCCTAGACACAATTCTCAATATTGGAAAACTTGTGGCAGAGAAAAATGGAAATATTTTACAAGTTACGACATTAGAAAAGGCAACCAAGGAAAAAGAGGACCAACTCAAAAATGCCCAGGTTTCTCAGCTTCAAGAGCCTCTAGTGACTAAGATCTTCGCTATTAGTTTCGCCAACCTAGACGATATCATCGCGATTTTGAAAGAATACCAGACACCTGAGCGAGGAAGAATTTCAAAAGATGAGCGAACCAATTCCCTTATTGTTAAAGACACCATCGGCACAATTGATAGCATGAAAAAAATTGTAGATTTACTGGATACTCAAACACCTCAGATTTTGATTGAATCCAAAATCGTCGAGGCCAATGAGTCTTATATAAAACGCATGGGTATCAACAATGATGGTGGGCTGCAGTTTGGTTATGATCCTATCCAAGAAACGTTGGGTGAATCTCAAGGTGTGCTTAACGTTGCCCAACCACTGGGGCTCAGTTTTAGCTCTGCCCCATTGCCGGGGACGGATCTTCTTGGGGTAAGTATCGGGATTTATAATAAACTCACAGGTCTCACTTTTCGCCTTCAATTGATGGAATTTGAAAGACAGGGCCGAATTATTTCGAGTCCAAAAATTATTACGCAAAACAAAAAGAAAGCAGAGATCACGTCACGATTTGAAACCAGCTATCAGGTCGTAAACGTCGGACTAGGACTTGGCGGTGGAGGTGGTGGCGGAGCCGGTGGTGCAGGTGGCGGGGCCGGAGCTGGAGGAGGAGGCGGAGCCGCTATTCCTCAAGTGACCTACGAGCAAATTGAGGCCGATATTACTTTGGCAGTCACTCCTCAGGTCACGAATGAAGGCTCAATCGCGATGGAAGTTGAAGTGAATAAAGGATCTTTTAGTACCGATGGAGTTCGAGACGGAGCTCCCCCTAACCGAACAAACCGAAATATTAAAACCAATGTCTTAGTCGACAATGGCTCAACGGTTGTCATCGGTGGTCTTTACACGACTAATAAAACAGAATCAGTGGCGGGGATACCGTTCCTCAAAGATATCCCTATCATCGGTTGGCTTTTTCGCTCGGCGTATAACCCAGAGGAAGAAAAAGACGAGCTCATTATCTTTTTAACTCCGCGAATTATTAATCAAGAAGAGGCAGGCCTGTCTGCAGGTAGCAATCTCTCTAACTTGGATCTTTGATGGGACAAGAGAGTCGATCGGCGCTTTTAACGAAATACAGCGAGCTCTTTGAGGCAAATCCTCGATCGCGTGTCTTTGCCCCTCTGGCAGAGAGTTATCGTCAATTGGGATTGCTCGAAGAAGCAATGAAGATTTTAAAGCGCGGGCTGGCCATTCATCCCACCTATCCTCTTGGTCACTTGGTGTTGGCCAGTTGTTATTATGATAAGGATAAAAAAGAGCTTTGCTATCAAACCCTTTTACCATTTGTTAGCAGCAACAGAGACAACCTTTCCTTGCAAAAGCTTTTTGCTCAAGTTTGTTTGGACTTAGGCCATAGTGAAGAGTCTTTGGCAGCGTACAAATACCTGCTTTTTTTAGCGCCCAAAAATACTCAGTTTGCTGAAAAAGTTGAGCAACTAGAGTCACAGCTGGTTTCTGAAAACTGGGACGATCAAGATACTCATTCTTATACCGATAACCAGAGCTCAGCTGATGATTGGGTGGAGTTAAAACCAAAACAAGAATCCATCAATCGTTCTAAAAAATTAGTCATCGACGCGGAAGTTGAAGAAGAGCAATGGGCCTTAGAAAGGCCAGGCGATCTCCATATCACTGAGGTTAAAACTGAAACTGAAATTGTCAGCGCGACGCCAATTGCTGCGCCTAAAAAAAACGAATCACCTCCCCTCTTTACTCATACTTTAGTTGATATCTATCTTGCCCAAGGTCACCGAGATAAGGCGATCGAGGTTCTTGAAAAACTACTAGAGCTTAATCCTTCTGATCAAAAAGGGCTCGACCGGTTAGAAGTTCTCCAGCAAGAAATTTCAGTTGCGCCTATTGTTCCACAGGAAAGCATATTAGACGTTTTCGATCGAAGGATCGGGCAAAAAGAAGGTGAACCCCCAGCTGAAGACCTATCTGAAGATTCAGCTGAAGACTCAAAACAGCTTCAGTTTTCCCAAATTCAACAGGTCTTTTCAGATTTCTTGGATGAAATCCGAAAGAAATCCAGCTCGCAATTGGCCTAAAAGGCCGGAACACACTACATACAAGCGATGAAACGGAAAAATACGCTCGTCGTTCTCAATGGCCCAAACTTAAATATTTTAGAAAAACGCCCAGTCTCACTCTATGGCGGGGCCCATGCAACTGAAATTCGGGAGAAGCTCCAGTCACTTACCGACTCGCATGATGTGGGGCTTTTATGGCAACAAAGTAATTGTGAAGGGCAGCTGATTGATTACCTTCAAGAACTTTTGGATGACCCTCCAATAGGCTTAATCATCAATCCGGCGGCCTATTCTCATTCAAGTTTGGCGATTTGTGATGTTTTGGAACTTTTGAGTTGTCCCATTATAGAAGTCCATCTCAGTAACCTTTATGCTAGGCAAGAATCAGAAAGGCGCAATTCGTTGACGGCCAGTAAGGCCAATTCCATAATAATGGGATTTGGTGGCGAAGGGTATTTGATTGCTGCAGCGACCCTTTTAGGGCACAAAAAAGGATAGTTCATGTTCCAGACCACAGACTTTCGAAAAGGACTAAAGGTTGAACTCGAGGGGAAACTTTATGCAATCGTCGAGTTCCAGCATGTTAATCCCGGCAAAGGATCGGCCTTCGTAAGAACCCGGCTCAAGAATTTAGAAACGGGCCAAGTCTTAGAAAAAACTTTTAAGGCAGGAGTCGATACGGCTGATGAGCCCAATGTGGCAGAAAAAGAAATGTCTTATATGTATTCTGACTTAGAAGGTCATCATTTTATGGACCAAGAGACCTATGAGTCTATCAATCTGCGTGATGATCAGGTGGGCGATTCTCGCAATTACCTGCAAGAGGCAATGCTCATTCAAATTCTTTATTTTAATAATCAGCCAATCTCTTTGGAGCTTCCTAATTTTGTTCAACTCACTGTGGCCCAAACTGATCCAGGGCTAAAAGGTGATACTGCATCGGGCGGAATGAAAAAAGCGGTCATGGATACAGGGCTACAGGTTAATGTGCCGCTGTTTATAAAAGAGGGCGAGAAACTAAAAATTGATACAAGAAATGGTGAGTATGTAGAAAGAGTGAAAACCTAAGGACGGCCCATGGACAGCTTCATAGATAGAGAAGAATTAAAAAAATGGATCTCTCTTGCGAGGGAAGAAGGTCTGGCCGAGCTTGAGTTGGAAGGGCAAAATGAGGCAAAACTCTCTTTCCGGTTTCGAGAAAATCAATCATCATTATCTCCTTCGGTATCCGTTGCCTCAAATGTGCCTACCCAAGACACTCGCACAACCCCTCCAGTAAATGGAGATATTGTGCGCTCTCCTTTTGTCGGAACTTTTTATCGCTCGTCGTCTCCTGAAAAAGAGGCCTTCGTTAAAATAGGAGACCGTGTTGGAAAAGGAACTGTGCTCTGTATTTTAGAGGCCATGAAGGTCATGAATGAATTAGAAAGCGAATTTGACGGAGTGATTCGAGAAATTTTGGTTGATAATGAAGAGCTTGTAGAATTTAACCAACCACTTTTTTCTATTGAGCGCTCATCTTGACCATAAAGAAAGTCTTAGTTGCCAACCGAGGAGAAATAGCGGTTCGAATTATTCGGAGCTGCCGAGAGATGGGAATCTCTACAGTCGCCGTGCATTCGGTAATCGATGAAGAGTCTTTACATGTTAAAATTGCAGATGAGTCGGTTTGTATTGGGCCGGCCCAAAGCGCACTTAGTTATCTCAATATACCCTCTCTCCTTTCAGCTGCAGAAATTACCGAATCCGATGCAATTCATCCAGGCTATGGTTTTCTGGCCGAGAATTCGGAATTTGCTTCTCTTTGCCGAAAGTGGAAGTTGATTTTCATTGGTCCGAGCGCAGAGCTAATCGAACAGATGGGCGACAAAATTCGGTCTAAGGCCTTAGCGGAAAAAGCAGGGCTCCCGGTATTAAAATCAGTTAATCTCACCGAGGATCTTTCGAAAGATTCCATCAGTCAGCAGGCAGAGGCGCTCGGTTTTCCTCTCCTTATCAAGGCCTCTGCTGGTGGTGGTGGGCGCGGTATGAGACGCGTTAACAACTTAAATGAACTGCATCAAGTGATTCCGCTTCTCAAACAAGAAGCGTTGCGGTTTTTTGGAAGAAGTGATCTCTTTATTGAAAAGTACATAGAATCTCCACGTCACATCGAAGTTCAGATTTTAGGAGACCGCCAGGGCAATATTGTTCATCTTGGAGAAAGAGATTGCACGATTCAGCGCCGGTTTCAAAAACTTATCGAAGAGGCGCCAGCAAATATTTTAAGCCACAAAAAACGAGACCAAATCTGTGCCGATGCTGTGGCCCTTGCCCGGTCTCTAAACTATGAATCTGCTGGAACTGTTGAATTTCTCTATGACTCGAAGTCTCAAAATCACTACTTTATGGAAATGAATACTCGGATTCAGGTGGAGCATCCGGTCACTGAACAGCGTTGCGGAATCGATCTCGTGGCCGAACAAATCAAAATAGCAAATGATCAACCTTTGTCTTTTGTGCAAGACGAAATCAAATTTCACGGACATGTTTTAGAAATGAGAATCAATGCAGAAGATTCCAAGACATTTCATCCCTGCCCGGGTTTAGTCTCTCATTATCACCGCCCAGGGGGACTGGGCGTGAGGGTGGATGATTTTATTTATACTGGTTATACTGTTCCGCCTTTCTACGATTCAATGCTGGCAAAAATTATTGTGAATGCCCGAGACAGAAAGAGCTGCCTCGCTAGGGCCTCTAGGGCCTTGGAAGAAACTGTTGTTGGGGGGTTGGGAACCAATATCGATCTTCATAAGCAAATCTTAGAGCATCCTGATTTTATCCGAAATGATTACTCAACTCACTTCATAAGTGATAAATTTAACCTCTAGTGACCATACTCGAAGAGGCCAAGCAATATCTCGACCGGGGTGACTGGAAGGGGGCCTATACCAAGTTAACAGATGGGCTGAATCAAGCTGAAATAACGGGTCTAGACGATCTGAACGAAGCTTATATATGGCTTCTCAACTTGTTTGATTCTCATGGTGCAACCAACGAAAATAAGAAAATTTTTGAAAAAGAGTATCTCAATTTTTTACTTGAACACAATCAAAAGCAAACCTTTCTAGACTATATCCAATCAAATGGTCTCTTCGAAGAACTCCCTTTAGGTCTTAAAGAATCCTACTGCGATGCGGCCTTTGATTTAGGGCAACTTCAAAAAGCAAAGGTTCATACTCACATCTTGATTGACTATTCTTTAGATAAAAAACTTTTTCTCAAGGCGGAGAGTTTATTAGATAAAAAATCTCAGCATTTTGGTCGCGATGTTTTGTACTATAATTGGTCCTGTCGCCTCTTTGGTGAACTAAGAGACAATCACAAATTTTGGCCGGCCTTTGATGCCTTAAAAACTCTACTTTTTTTGCCCTCTTCCCCGGTCATTTTGGAAGATATAGAGAGAAGAGACTCACTCAAGATGCTGGAAGAGGTTCTACGAAAATCGGCTTCATCCTGGTTTCACAGTTCCTTGGCCTTGCAGGAACTACACTTCTTAGAGGGTCTGAAAAATCTTAAATTAGATTTGCCTGAAGTTCTCTCACTTTCTCTACAAACGCTCTTGAGGAACCCCAATGACCACGCTCTTATATGGAATCTCCTTCAGTACTACTTTCTCAAAGGGCATAAAATCTTATTGAGCTCTTTGGTAGAGTGCTTAAAAGAGAGCAAAAATATCCAATGGATTCTTGATGAAGACAGACTTAGAAAGTCTGGATTAGCAGAGGTCTACTTTCAAAAAGGCCCTGTTTTAGGAACTGGTCAAAATCAAAAGCAAACAACTTCAGAGAGTCCACCGCCGTACAAAGTTCAGAAAATTCCAGACTTATCTCAGTTTCAGGCGTGGCTAAGTGAGCATAAACCTGAGCAGAAAGAAAATTCAGAGCTTTATCAAGATAGATTTTTTATGGAGCTTATTGAGAATCATAGAGAGCTTCTCGAAGACTTTAAAACCGAAGATTTCATGCTTTTTTGCTACCAGATGCGTTTTGAGAAAGCCTTTCTCACTCTTGGACAAAAAATTTTCAATAAAAAAACAAACCATTTCGAAGACCGAGTCGTATACCTCTATGCAAGCGGATTATTAGCTTTCGGTCACGCCTATTCTGCCATTCATATCATTGACCAGACTCTCATCCAAGAAGGCCATGCCATCAACACGATGGCCCCTCTTTATTATATAAAAGGTGAGTGCCACCAAAAATTGGGAAACTTAAAATCTTCCCGAGAAAGCTTTCAGTTGGCAGAAAAATTAACACCAGGATTTCGAAGGACTCAAGAGAGAATAGAAGAGCTTGAAAAAAATCAATAAACCATTAATCTTTTTTTTCGCCCTCTTCGGTTTGCTGATGTTTGTGGGCGGACAAATTTTAAGTTCTGAATTTTTTTCTAACTTTATTGCTGCCAGACTAAAAAAGTCGATGGCATCACAACAAGTGCCGTTTGATTTTAGTTTCCATCGAATAGCCGTCTCTTTTTTCCCACTCGGCATCGAGCTCCAAGATACTTCTGTGGAGATCGAACATTCACCAAAGCTACGCTCGGTTTTAAAAATTCAGCACTTACTTATTGAGTTTAATCTCTTTTCCCTGGGGCTTGAACGACCATCATTTAGCAACATAGGTCTTGAGCAAGGAAAATTTGAATTTTTCCCAAGCGTAGAGGCCGAGTCAATACAAGAGCTATTATCTCTATTTGAAAAGTCAGACCAAGAGGATCTGAGTTTCGAAGTTATTCAAATGGCGCTCAAAGATCTTCCCGTAGAAATTCGAAAGATTCAATTCAAAGATATCTGGATAGTTGCCCCAGGAACGGAGCTTTATTTGCAGACTGCAGATCTCGTTTACTTAGAGGATCTTTTACAAGCCGATATGTCTTTTCAGCAGATTCAGGGCCAAGTTTTCAAAGATCAAAAAGAAGTCCAGAAAATCCCCTCGCTCGCGCTTTCTTTAGAGCTCTCTGATTCGGGGCTCAGTCTTATGAATTTTTCACTCAAGAAAAAGTTTCTGAATTTCAACAGTAAGGGGATGATAGAACGACCTTTTTCAGACCAGAGAGAATTTCTCCTGAAGTATAATCTCCAAGCTGAACTTCCCGTTTTCAATCAGTGGCTACCATCCCCTGATATTGTAAAGCTCAATTCAGGCGGCCTTTTTCTAGAAGGTTCAATCAATGGACGAAGCAATTCCTATATTATTTTAGGCCAGCTTGAGGCCAAAGATTTATCAACTAACTTTTTTGATGCTAATCAGCTAATTGTTGAATATCAAATCACACCCAAAGAAGTCGTCATTAATAAATTATCGGCGCAACACGATCAGGGTGAGATCAACCTTAGAAGAAAAGGCGCAATTTTTGATATTGAAAATCGGCGCTTAACTCCTGAGGGCCTAAGTTTTCAGTTAAAAAATGCTTCTATCCATAATCTTCTCAAGGGGCTTCCATCCTTAGCGGGACTTCAAGGGCGACTTAATGGGGAAGTTTTCATTGTCAATAACGCCGAGAAATACCAAATAGAAATTAAAGATAAGTTAGACGTAAAAAATCTAAAACTTTTTATAGGCCAGAACTTGGACAAGGAGCTTTTTCATATAGAGCGTCTAGAATTTGACCGTGCAGAATTTTTAGTTTTTCCCAAAAAGCTCTCGACTCAACTCTCGCTTGAGATCAAAGAACGAAGCTATCATGTTGAAGGCTCAATTGAGCAAGAAAGAATCAATTTTGAACTCCGTTCTGCTGAAGCAGATCTGACCGACTTTGGTAGAATAGCTGGGCTTGAACTTCAAGGAATAGGTGGCCTTTCGATAGATGTGTTGGGTACAACTCGGGACCCCAAGTTTAATATCTATTTTGATCTCGAGGAATCTGCATTCTTAGGATTTGAGCTCGGAAAAATCACGGGCCCACTCCTCCTTGGTTTAAAAGAACAGGTAATAGAGCTGCCAGGAATTCAGGGAAAAATTGGGAACACCTTTTACCAATTTGATGGGCAATATGATTTTGGAGAGCAAGACTTTCGAATTAGTTTTCTATCCCAAAAGGCCTACTATAAAGATCTTCGAGCGCTTTTTCGACCACTACTAAAAAACTCCGATTTTTTACCTAAAAAAATGAAAGGAATTTTTATTCTCGATTTTGAGGCCTATGGGCCCCCTGTACCTGAAAGAATAGGCGCGACCGGTAAGCTGGAGGCCTCTGGCCTGCGGGTTTTTGGACAATCTTTTAAAACGGCGTCTTTTCTATTCAAGCATGAACAAATGAAGTTAAACATTAGCGAAATTATGGCCTCTCAAGAAGGCGGGATCATTTCGGGTGAGTTTTTTGCTGACCTTAGTAAGAGTTCATTTCGCTATGATTTGGCGGCCGAGCAGTTTTTGTTGTCATCAATCAACTTTTATCAACAACTAGGCCTGAAGATGGAAGGGTCACTGTTTGCGACTCTTCAAGGTCGCAGGGGTCCTAAAATCTCTCAAGGAAAACATATTTTTCAACTCAAAGGTTTGCTCGCTGATGCCAAGGTATCTGGGAGAGAACTTGGAGACTTCAACTTTGAGTACCAACAGGCCTTGAAATTTCAGCAGTACTTATTCGAACTTTCTGATGACAAGTTTTCTGCTGCTGCAAAAATTTATGAAGATTCCGAAGATCTTTCCACGGTGAGTGCTAAGGCCGAGATATCACAGCTTCGAGAGATCTTTCCCATTTTTTCTGGAGCAAGTTTTCACCCTGGGGGCCTAGGTGGAGGTCTTGAGGGCGAAATCAATCTTCGCTTTCCGGGAGATCTTTGGTCGAAGTCTAGTGGCAGTCTTTACATAAAAAATCTTTCTCTTGAAGATGATGATTTTTATTTTGGGCTTGATCAGACTCCACTAGAGATCAAAATCAAACAAGGAGCAATTGGCCCGATATTATTTTCTTTGAGCGGTCCGCAAGGGAAAGGAAGTGCTCTCAAAGCTCGAATAGAGGGAGTGCTTAGGCAAAATTTTTCTTTGGGTTTAGACTACCAGATCCCGTTTCAGGTGTTAGAAAAATTTGTACCTCAAATTTTGTCGTCAAAGGGATTTGTAGACGGAACGACCAAGTTCGTTAGCAACTCAAGAGGTGAGTCTATAGTTTCTCAAGGGAAATTAGTGGGTGAGCGGCTTAGGCTCAGAGGGTTTCCTACTTCCTTTAAAAACATAGAGTCTAAGTTTATTATCGAAAATGGACAGGCCTTATTTTCTGAAATCCAGGCCGGCCTTGGTAAAGGTCGCTTGAGCGGTGAATCAGAAATGCGTTTGGGCAAAGATTTTTATCTCACGGCCGATTTTAAACTCAAAGAGGCAGAACTAGAAATCTTCGAAAAATCCACACTCTCTCTGAATGGAGATTTGCATCTAGAAGGCCAAAGAGCTCCCTTTCTCTTGAGAGGAGATCTTTCTACTGGTGACACGAGAATCATTAATGAATTTGATGAGTTCGCCGAAGACTCCGAAAAACTTGTTAACTTTTCTAGAGACAACCTGAAATATCTTCCGAAAAGAGAATTTGGAGAACAAAACGGGATTTTTGTTTTTGATATTCTCATTTCTACCGGAACTCCAATCTTGATTCGAAACTCAAACGTCAAAATGGCATTAGAAGGTCAGGCCAATCTCCGAGGAAGTGAGGTCAGACCTTCAGCTGTCGGCCAATTGCAAATCATACCGGTGATGAGTAGTGCACAATTTCAGAATCGTCAGTTTTCTTTGTCGGAGGGCAAAATTATTTTTCAGGGAGTGGGAAAAACCTTAAGGCCCTATATCAACTTCACTGCTCGAACACGAATCAGTGACTATCAAGTAGGGATGAGACTATTTGGTCCAGTCGATCAATTCAGTATCGAGCTTTTTTCAGACCCCGTGCTCTCTCAAAAAAACATTTTATCCCTGATTGCCTTGGGCTACACCGACGATCTCTCCCAAGATATTTCTGAAAATGATCGCAGTGCTCTTGGTCAGGCCACAATTGGCACCTTTCTCTTTGATAAGCTGAAGTTTGGCCAAACTTTGCAAAATGCTTTGGGGTTGCAAGTGAATCTTGGAACGGAGGTTATCGAGCAAGAGCAGAATTTTTTGCAGGGTCGAACTCAATCTAGCCAAGATTCAGCAGTCGGTCAGATTCGCACTGCGACCAAGGTCGAGTTGCGGAAACGTTTGAGCGAAGCATTGAACCTCTCCGTTTCAAGCACTGTCGGCGGGAGTATTGGGCAGCGGCAGGGAATGAACTTAAACTATCAGATGAAAGATGGTGTCTCACTGGAAGGTGTTTATGAACAACGGACAAACGAACAAGGTGAAGAAGACATTATTGATACCTCTGCCGGAGCAGATTTAAAATTTCGATGGAGCTTCCGGTGAAGTGTGGCACTTTTCTTTCTTTGCTTTCTATCTGCACCGCATCTTATGCCAACGAATTTCGAATCCATCAGGTCGAGGTAACATGCGAGGCCTCACTACTCTGTGACCAGCTATCAAAAAATATGAATTCTCTAAAGGCCAGATTCCAATCAAGAGAGCATTTTCAAAAGACTCTACCGTTGCTCATAAACAATGAGGGTCTCAAAGAATTTTCATATAAAGTGTTTTCTTTAGATGAGCAAAAAACAGCTGCCGCTCGATTAGAGGTCCAAGCGCAGTGGCATCCCATAATTAAGCAATTGGAATTTGAGGTTGATTCCGAATATGATCTCTCTGAACTCACCCAAACTTTCCCCCTCTCAGAAGGCAATTTTTTTTTTCCAGAGCAATTAGAAAGACAAGTTGCCTCACTCCAAAAACGTTTGCGCGAAAGCGGGTTTCCAAAGGCCGTCGTTCGCCAACAGATTGAAAAATCTGCTTCCCGCTCGAAATCGGTGGTTATTCAAGTCATTGCAAGAAAACCTAAGCTACTCAAAAAAATTTCTATAAAAACTGACTCGGCCAAGCTTCATGATTACTTAATAGGTTTCGTAAAACCATTTCGAAATAGGCCATATATTCCGGCTGAGTTAAGAGCGCAGCTGGACGAAGCGATATTGGGACTGAGACAAAGTGGTTATTATTTTTTAAGTTATGTCCTCAATACTGAAACTCTGCCAAACGGTAATATCAGTCTTGCTGTCCGAATCGAAAATAGTGAAATCTTTATCCTTAAGATCAATGGAGAGACTCATAGAAATAACTGGAGGAGTTCCTTTCTTAAGGCCTATTTAGAGGCAGGGTCGGCCATTACCCCGAGAGAATTTGAAGAGAAGCTGGAAGCTTTGCTCTTAGCAAAAGGGAGACAAAAAGCACAAGTCTCCGTTTCTCAAGAAAGCTATCAATCCGAAGGGCAGCTCTATAAAGAAATTGAAATTAAGCTCGACCAGGGAGAGCGCTATCAAATTGTGGATTTCAGTTTTATTGGAAATCAGTTTTATTCGGAAGATTTTTTAAAAAATAAGCTCTTTAAGAAACTGCAAGAGAAAAATCCTTCGCTTTTTTACCGCAAATCTACAGTGAGAGAGCTCGAAGACTATCTTGAAAAAATTTATATCGAACAGGGATTTTTGCTAGCATCTGTATCAAGACCAGTTATTCTTTTAAACCGAAAAAAGAAGACAGTTCGCGCAGAATTTCGGGTGCAAGAAGGAATTCGGTCTCAGATTCAATCGATTAAGCTAGAGTCGATGTCTGTTGATTCGGAAGCTAAAGATCTTCTGCCTTTTTCGACGGGAGATATTTTTAACCCAGTCGCTTTAAAAGAACAGCTGCTTTCTTGGCAAGAAGAGCTTCGCTCGAAAGGATATTATTTCTTTGAGTTAGAGAATCTATCCTCGCCAGATCTCGTTCGCTACGGCAAAGACTTTTCAAAGGTTGATATTGTTTTGGTGGGGAACCATGCAAAAAAGTTAACGTTCAATCAATTTTTCGTCATGGGAGCAATTAAAACTAAACCTGCAGTTTATAAGCGCTATCTGCAACTCAAGCCTGGAGAAGTCATCACGGCCAGTAAACTTCAAGAGATTGAAACCTCGCTGGAGGCCTTAGGTCTTTTTCAAAATGTCCGAGTTTTCCCCGTAGTTCCTAAAAAAGATCAAAATAGCGCCGATGTTTTTATCCAGCTCGTCGAGCGCTCTGGTGGTGTTTTGGAGATTGCTCCCGGATATCGAACTGATCTGGGACTGAAAGTCTCAGGTATTGTGTCTTATAAAAATTTAGCGGGAATGAACCGAGAAATTTCTCTTAGGGGATTAATAAACCAGCGTTTCTCAGAAGATGTCTTCAGCACGATTGACCCCAGAAGGCGTGAGCTCACTGACGATTTCTTAGAATACAATCTCACCCTTGATTACTCCGACTACGATATCTTCAATAGTTTTACGGATTACTCAGCCTCTGCATCGGTTCAAAAGAGACGATTTTTTAACTTTGACGCTGATATCAATAGGCTCCGGAATACACTCAGCTATCCCCTCAATTCAAAGCTATCTGTGTCTCTTTCTCACCAACTAGAAGAGATAACACAATTTAATGCTCTCTCTCCGCTTAATGAGGGTTACTTTCGAATTGGTGCTCTTGGCCCGGCGTTGACTCTCGATCTCCGTGATAACCGAGTGAATCCCCGTAAGGGATTTTTCTCTAATCTCTCTACTGAATTTGCCTCGCCAATTTTTTTATCTCAAGAGCGCGACGACTTTGTGGTGAATTATGCGAAAGTTGTTTTGCGAAACCGGGTTTACTTTCCTTTCCCTGGTGGAGTCATGGCATTTTATGTGGCCGCAGGGATGCAAAAAAACTTGGATCAAACTCCGCTTACTTCAGAAACTGGCGGCATCCGAACCAATAGCAACGGCCAAGTGCAAACTAAAGGTAATATTCCCAGCATCAAAGTCTTCCGCCTTGCCGGTACAGATATCGTCAGAGGCTATGACGATAATGAAATCAATACGATTGAAGTACCAAGAGAAGTCAACGAGAGTGGCCGTCTCAATGTCGCTGATTATGTCGTGCAGCAGACCGCCTTTATGACGAATTTCAAAGCAGAGCCTCGTATTTTTCTCAATGATAATTTCATGTTGGGATTTTTTTACGATGCCGGCAAAGTCCAGGTTAACTCCTATCGGCCATTTGATTTGCGCCAATCCGTTGGTCTAAGCCTGAAATACCTTACACCAGTGGGGACCCTGGATTTAGACTATGGACTTAAGCTCGACCGCAGGCAGCTCCCTGATGGCACTGAAGAGTCACCCGGTAGAATTCATATCTCAATTGGATTTTTCTAAATTGGTCGCCATAGAGTTGACAGACCCTCTCCTGACTGGCCATATAGTGGCTCAAAATTGACTGAAAAGGCTTCCTTATATGTTACAGCAGAAAACGACCCATCTAGCGAAAGAGGATGTGGAAAAACCTTGGTTTGAGGTTGATGCTTCAGGGAAAATTGTTGGACGTCTAGCAACCGAGCTGGCCAACATTTTGCGAGGAAAAAACCTTCCAAGCTTCTCTAATCATCATGATAGCGGTGCTTTTGTAGTGGTCACTAACTGCGAAAAAGTCGTGTTTACTGGAAAGAAATGGCAAGATAAAACTTATTTCTGGCACAGCAATCATGTTGGTGGTCTTAAGAGGCGAAATGCTGAAGATATGTTAGAAAATCGTCCAGATCAGATTCTTTATTTGGCCGTCCAGCGTATGCTTCCCAAAAGCTCTTTGGGACGAAAGCAATTAACGAAGTTAAAAATTTTTGTAGGTCCTGAGCATTCTCATTCCGCTCAGAATCCGACTAAACTCGATATTCCATCAAAAGGTAATTGATTTATGGCCAAGAAAGGTATTCAGTACGATGCAAATGCAGTGGGAAGACGGAAGTCTTCAGTGGCCCGGGTCTACCTCAAGAAAGGAACGGGACAGATTGAAATTAACGGGAGAGATCTTGTTGACTATTTCCCTAAGGCGACAAATCGGTATTCGGTGAATCAGCCTTTGCAACTCCTTGGTCTGAATGGAAAATTCGACTTTAAAATCAACGTTGGTGGCGGCGGAATTACCGGCCAGGCCGGAGCAATTCGTTTAGGAATCTCACGAGCTCTTGAAAAAATTGACGAAAGTAATCGAGCAGAACTCAAAAAAGCAGGTCTTTTGACTCGCGATGCCCGGAGAGTTGAAAGAAAAAAATATGGTCTCGCCGGTGCTCGACGCTCCTATCAGTTCTCCAAGCGGTAATCCTCGAAGGATACCTCGAAGGAAAAAAGAAACGACCGACCGTTTTGTGAGCGCACCCTCTGGAACTATCCAAATTAGGGGTGCGCGAGAAAATAATCTCAAAAATGTCAATTTAGATATCAAAAGAAATTCGCTCACGTGTTTTTGTGGGCCGAGTGGTTCTGGAAAAACAAGTCTGGTGTTTCGAACTCTCTATTCGGAATCAAAGCGAATTTTTCTTAATTCCTTTCCTAGTTATTTAAAATTTTTTAGCGACCGACCTGTAGCGGCCGCTGTCGATAAAATTGCACCAACACTCCCGGCGTTTGGACTGCCCCAGATTAATCCAGTAATGGGTGCTCGCTCGACAGTGAGTGACGTCATGGGACTCACTGAACTTTGGCAAACACTATTTTTCTATTACGCTCGCCCCTATTGCCCTCATCACCGCTCCCCTCTTGAATTTGAAGATTTTCCTGATGCTGTCGAGAGGTATTGTTCGCTTGAATTTCAAAATGCTAAATCTTCTAGGCCTAAGACGTTTCATCTTTTCTTGAAGAAAGAAGATTTTGAACGTCTCTTTCCGACAGGTCCTTTCCCGATCCGCTCATTAACAGAAAACTCATCCCTTCACTCTTTTGATTCTGGAGACCCATATTGGGAAGTGGCGCGTTTTCGCTTGGGACGCAGTCAAGCGGTTAGCGACTACTCCGATTTGATTCCAGACGAGGAACTTTTAAAGCTTGGCCATGTTATTTGGGAGAAAGATTCTGAAAAGGTCTATGAATTTTTTTTTCGAGGACAATGGAGCTGTCCAGAAGGTGATCAGTCTTTGGAAACAGTGGCCGAAACGCCCCAAGCATTTTCACCTTACAATGCCTTAGGGGCCTGTCCCGAATGTTCCGGGCATGGTGCACTTCTCGACTACAATCCAAAGCTTATGTTGGACCTCGAAAAGAGTGTTAAAAAAGGCCAGCACCGCATTTTTAATTATAAAAGATTTCGTGGCATGCGAAGTACGTTTATCGCTGAAAGCAAGGCCTATGGACTAGACACTGACTGTGCTATCCAGGATCTTCCCCAGCAGCAATGGAGTGATTTTTTATGGAAGGGGCATGGCAAGTATCCAGGCCTGACTAGTCTGCTGAAAAAACTAGAGAAAAAGCGCTATAGGGCCGCAGTCCGTATTTATCTTCGATCTCTGCAATCAGAGATTCCCTGCAAATCTTGTCATGGCTCACGCCTTGCTCCCGATTCTGGTCTTTATGCTATTGAAGGCAACAATGAAAGTTATTTGTTAGAAGATCTCAGCGTTGACTCCCTAGAATCGGCATTTAAAATTCTTGCTCAACTCGTGAATGAAGAAACGGAACTTAAGAAAAAAAATGATCGGCGACTTTCGTTTCTTAAGATGAACCATGAGCGCTTAGACCTGGCCATGAATTTAGGTCTTGGGCATCTGCAATTAAATCGGAAAACAAAAACCCTTTCTAGCGGGGAATATCAGCGCCTTCTTCTTCTTAAATACCTCGGTCATGAGGGGACTGATTGTATGTTCATTTTTGATGAGCCAAGTGTTGGGCTTGGCCCCGAAGAACAAGAGGGTTTATGTAGAGGGCTCAGGAAAATCCAGGCCCAGGGTAATACTGTCATCATTGTCGACCACAATCCTTTTCTTCAAAAAATGGCCGATGAAATTGTCGTGATGGGTCCAGCAGCAGGACCTGAGGGCGGTCATGTTGTCTATCAAGGTGCGGCCGAAAACTGTCCTCCAGAACTCAATCCTTCTAGAGAAATAAATTTAGACACTTTTACAAAAGACTCTCGGGTCCACGATGAGCGGCACTTTATTGAAGTTCACTCTGCTGAAGTGTTTGATTTTTGCTATCCAGATTTTTCTTTTCCACTCAATGAAATGATCTCTGTGCTTGGTCCTTCTGGAAGTGGGAAATCTAGCTGTTTTCTTCGCTGCCTGGCCGATGATTTGTCCTATAAAATTCATGGAGAACATTTAATTCATCCTCATGGAAGCGCAGAGATTAAGGGAGCAAAAACGATTAAAGACGTATTTGTAGTGGATGCCGATTTGAATAGACGCACTGGTCGCTCGACTGTGGGTAGTTTAACGGAGCTTGCATCCTTAGTGCGGAGATATTTTTTGAAGCTTCCGGTTTCAGTCAGTATGGGACTTCAAGAAGGACACTTTTCTTCCAATTCTCAATTGGGAATGTGCAGTCATTGCGGTGGGCGCGGGGATGTCATTATAGAGATGCAGTTTTTGGAAGATATCACATTGAGTTGTGAATATTGTGATGGATTTGGGCTACGACCAGATTTTGCTAATATTTCTGATGGGACAATGACTGTTAGAGAGGCCTTTGAGTGGCCGATGTCGAGAGTTCTTACAAAAATTTCTCTCACTCCTAAATTCCAGCGGATCTGGCAGGCGATACAAGGACTTCAGCTTTCCTACCTTGGGCTGAGTCGCCAAATGAACAGTCTCTCTGGTGGGGAAAAGCAAAGACTACTCTTACTGGGAAAAATTTTGCGTCCCATAGAGGGTAACTTAATTTTATTTGAAAATTTATCGTTTGGTCTTTCTCAAAGGGATCTTCAGCAAGTGATGAGTTTTTTGCGGCAAATTTGTGAAAAAGGCAACACTCTTATCTTTATTGATCAAAATCCTATGATTGCTCAATTTGCCACATATCGTTTGCAATTCGATAAATATGGTGGAATTTCACAAAACTAAATTTGCTTAAACGAAAACCTAAACACTTAATAATACATCATATCTCCTTGATCTCTCCTGACGCTAAAACTGGAAAATTGTCCGATTGAAAAAGTCTTTATACTGGATAGGGACATTCATCACAGAGATCAAAAGAGGCAATTTTGTATTCAAAGATAAACAGATTTCCGTTGATGATTTTCCTATTTTGGGTTTCAGGTTTGTCTGCCACGACATTTGCACCAGTCAGTATAGAATCTCAAATTCGTGAGTCTAGCGCCGTTATTGTGGGCGAGTATCTCAGAGGCCGGTCTGCTCGGTCAGACAATGGAGATATCATAACTATCCATACTTTTTTGGTGGACAAAGAAATAGGCGCCACACAAAACTTGGAGCAAAAGAGCGGAGAAGCAACAATAGAAGTCTTAGCACCTGGTGGTACCATCGGGGATCTCACAACTCTTGTCGAGGGATCACCTCGTTTCAGCATAAATCGACCCTCACTTCTCTTTCTCAAGTCAGGTCAAACTCATCACTGGATTCAAAATCTTGCTTTAGGAACTTATGACCTGAAAACTTTTGGAGGAGAAAAGCTTTTTATTAATCCAGTTTTTCCAAATAATGGTTCGATGGGAAAAATTTCGGCGGCCAAGATGTTCAGTCTCATCGAAAAGGTTAAAGGCATGCCTTTTTCTTCACCAAAAACTGCATTTCAAAAAATTTCAGCACCTGCTATGACAACAATAGCTAAAGAAAATCACCGTTCTCCGGCCTCCTATAAGAACTTTTCGAAGGCCCCATCAAAGACTCGCAGCAAGGCAAATGAGAGTGACGTTGATTACTGGGCGATAGTTTTTGGCCTGGCCCTTTTGGGAGGCATGTTCACGCTTTGGTCTCAAAGAGAAATTTAATATGAAGAAAACCTTAACCACAGGCCTATTCGTGCTTCTCAGCATAACTCTCTGGGGCCTATTTTGGAGCCCCAGCTTTGCGTTTGTGCAATCAAGAAGTTCACAGGGTGCAAAAATTCATTGGACGACTCAAAATCTAAATCTTGAAGTGGATACCCGCTCGCGCGACATGAGTTCATCTACAGTTGAAGGTCTGGTGCAATCTTCTTTGGCCCAATGGAATTCACTGAGTCCAATCTCATTGTCTGCCAGTTTCACAAATTCTGCTGCAACGTCCAATAACCTCATCGAATTTAGTAGCGATCAAAGTTATTTTTCATCAGGAATTATAGCCGTCACGCGAGTCACTTATTACACGGGCTCTGGGCAGATCTTGAATGCTAAAATTCATTTCAACGATACTGATAATACTTTTGGTACGAAAAGCTACCGCTTCAGCTCAAATCGTCACGACACTGGTTATAGCAATATTGTTTACCTCTCCGATGTCTTGACTCATGAGCTTGGACATTTTGTTGGTCTTAGCCACAGTGAAGTTCTCGATTCTTCAATGGTCTACACTGCCTTCTTAGATCAACACACGACTCATAGTGATGATAAAAGAGGTTTGCAATCTATTTATGGTTCGGCGCCTAATGGAATAATTCGGGGCAAGGTTGTTGGAGAATCTCAAATTGGAATTCTGGCAGCACAAGTCTCTGCGATTTCTGTCACGACAGGGCAAGTGGCATCGTCAACTCTTTCAGATGATGACGGAAGTTTTGTCATTGAAGGTCTTCCCGTTGGCGACGATTATATCATTTACGTCGCACCAACTCGATCGCTGAATTCGCTACCTGTTTATTATTCTCAAGCTGAGCAAAGCGTTTGTTCTTCAGGTACTTATGTTGGCAGCTTTTTTTCTCGCTGCGGAGAGGCCGGAAAATCGCGGGCCCAATCCGTTTCTCTTCATTCCGCCTCGGATGTCGATATTGGTTTAGTGACAGTGAAATGTAGCTCTACCTTTGCAGATGATTATGAAAGCGAAAAACTAAAAACTTCTGGGAGACAAACAATTTCTCTGCTCTCTGCAAACGGCGCTGGAAATACTGGGGAAGTTTTTTACGGCCATTTTCCGGGCAACCAAATGAGTACCACGAGGAGTTTTTCCTTGGCAGACACTTTTGAGATTGATCTCAGAGACTACCCACTGGGACCGAGTGGTGACTACTATCTTGATCTCAAAGTGTTAGTGAGCACTATCGGAAGCTTATATGATTTAGAATTAGAAATTGACCGCTTAGGATGGAGTGGGCCGCTCACTGTTAATTCAACTCTTTATACTTCCTCGCAAAGGATAGATACCGATCTTCAACAGCGCTTTCTTTTAGATAGAACTCAGGCAAATAATTTGTTTACTCTCAGGCTTACGCCAAAGCGTCAGGCCTTCTCTGCAGAAAAAAGAACGATTCCAACTCCAATTGTTTTTGAAAATGATGAAAATCTCTACGCAATTATTGCCAATGTCGGACACTTTTTAGGCGCCAACTATCAACTTGTGAGCTTTAAAGATTCTTCAAGTTCTGGAGATAATGCTCAATGTTTAGACGCGCCCTTTGCAAGAAGTGTGGCCGCCTACAGTGATGGCCCAGGCGGACAAGGGGGGCTTTCCGCAGGACAGAGCTCTGGTGGCGGTGGTTGTGGAACTATTATCGATGTTCACTCTGACCAAGATGGAGGAGGGGCCAATCGAGCTATTCCTCTTTTCTGCCTCTTTTGCTCGGTTTTAATTGTCCTCAGATGGCGCCAGTTTCTCTTTTGGGCTAAAATAAATCTATGAATCAATTTTTCACCTTTGGAACCTTGTTTTTACTTTTTTCGATTTTTAACTCCGAGTCTTTCGCGGGTCTGATGGACCAACGTATTTGGAAGATGAGTGACCACAAACGGGCCGTCTATCTTGATACGGGAATTTTTCATAGCGGCAACGGAGTGGACTCTGCTGCAAAAATAGAAAATGAACTGAAGCATATGAGAAATAGCTATGATGCCGCTCGAGGCTATGAACGTTTAGTTTTTGAGCTAAGCGGCAGCGTTTTGCCGTTTGTTTATGGCCAGGTTTCTGCGGAAGGAAGTTCTTTGACGCTTGATATACGAGGCGCTGTTTTGAAAAAAGATTTCAAACCCTTGAAACGAACTCAATACATTTCCCAGATTGATCTTTATCATTTTGGAGACGATTTTCTTTCTACCGAATTGAGATTCAACGGGGATCTTAGCTTTGACATTTTCTATTTAGAGAGTCCTACCCGAATCGTCATTGACATCAAAAAGTAGCCTGCTCTTTCCCCATAATTATGCTAGAACTGTTCTTTAAGGCCAGCTGCGTTAGCGCTGGGACAAAAAGGAATGAGCTTCAATGAAATCTAAGGGCAAAGCGGCGATTGTTCACAATGAAAACTCTTCAAAAGAAGAAAAAAATTTTCCTAAAAACGTTGTTATTATTCCAATCGTAAACAGCCCCATATTCCCTGGCATGATAGCGCCTATCATACTCGGTGAAGATAAATTTTCGCCAGAGCTTGATGAGGCAATCTCCAAAAGTGGGCACGTCGCCTTGAATTTGGTGAAGTTTAAAGACTTTGGGGATGAAAACCTTCCTGATGGGGAAGATGAAAATGGGGAAAATGAAGACCAGTATATTGATGAAGACGAGGACGTGGAATCTTCACATAGCGCCGGTCAACAATTAGAAAAGGCCATGCAATCTACCTATGGGTTGGGGGCCGCCGGCCTTTCTTCTAAAGATGTCTACCGCGTGGGAATTTTGTGCAAGGTCGTTAAAAAACTCAAACTTCCAGATGGCTCAGTCAATGTTTTGGTTCATGGGCTGAAGCGCTTTGAAATCAAAAAATTTGTTTCTGAATCTCCCTTGCTCATTGCAAAATACGAGCATTTTGAAGATATCTATGAATCCGATGAAGAATTGGATGCCTACACGCGGTCTGTCATTAACCAAGTGAAGCGCCTTTCCGAAATTAATCCTTATTTTAATGAAGAGATGAAGTTGGCGATGCTCAATTCTCCATCACCGGGAGCATTGGCCGATTTAGTGGCCTTTTCCTTGAGCCTTGATGTACCTGAAGCGCAGGATTTCTTAGAAACTCTTGTCGTTAAAAAAAGATTCGCAAAACTTTTGGTCTATTTGAAACGAGAAAAAGATGTGGCCGATATTCAGAAAAAAATTACTGATGAGGTCAATGATAAAGTTAATAAATACCAGCGGGAATATTTTTTGCGTGAACAGCTTAAAGTCATTCGCTCGGAGCTGGGATTAGATGAAGATGATAAAGCAAAAGATCTTAAGAAGATCCTCGAAGGTATTGAAGAGGCACAGATGCCAGAAGATGCCAAAATGTCTGCGATTGAAGAGTTGGAGCGACTAGAGTCAATTCCTGATTCAAGTCCAGAATACAATGTGACCAGGACTTACTTGCAGTGGATGATTCAGCTTCCCTGGAGTAAGGAGACAAAGACCAATATTAACATTGCCGAGGCCACGAAGGTTTTAGATAAAGACCATTATGGATTAGAGCGACCCAAAGAGCGTATTTTGGAATTTCTAGCAGTTCGCAAACTGCGGCCCGAGTATGATGGTAGTATTTTGTGTTTTGCAGGGCCTCCGGGCGTGGGAAAAACGTCTTTAGGGCAATCAATTGCACGTTCGATGGGCCGGAAATTTTACCGCTTTAGCTTGGGCGGCATGAGAGATGAAGCAGAAATAAAAGGTCACCGTAGGACCTACGTTGGTGCAATGCCTGGTAAACTGATTCAAGCACTAAAACGGGTTGAAGTGAATAATCCTGTGATCATGCTCGATGAGATCGATAAATTGGGGTCTTCTTACCAGGGCGATCCTAGCTCCGCTCTCTTAGAAGTTTTAGATCCTGAGCAAAATAAAACGTTTATCGATAACTATCTCGATGTGCCCTTCGATCTTTCAAAAGTATTATTCATCGCTACGGCCAACTATCTCGCAGAAATTCCGGAACCTCTTTTGGACCGAATGGAAGTGATTGAACTCAGTGGCTATACGATGGAAGAAAAACTGAGCATTGCCACGAAATGGGTTATCCCTAAACAATTAAAAAAACATGGAATAAAACGCACTGAATTTTCATTGTCTCAGGCAACGATCAAGAGATTAATTCAAGACTATGCGCGAGAGCCTGGTGTCCGAGTCATGGAGCAGTGTATTGCTAAGCTTTGCCGAAAGGCGGCACTGGCCAAAGTGACAAAAAGATCAAAAAAGAAATTCTCACCAACACCTGACGAGTTGGAAACGCATTTGGGGAGCAAGCGCTTTCAAACTGAAATCGCCCAGGCCGCTTTGGAGCCGGGGGTAGTGACCGGTTTGGCATGGACTGCCTACGGTGGAGATATTTTATTTGTTGAATCAATTCCGCTCAAGGGAAAAGGGTTTAAGCTTACAGGCCAGCTCGGTGATGTCATGAATGAATCGGCGGCACTGGCCTATAGTTATGTGAAGCGCTTACTTCAAAAGCAAATGGAGATTGAAGGTAAAAAGCGTCCAAATTCTAAAAAAATTAAAGCGCCTGCGAGAGAAGGTGAAGAACACGTGAACGCAGAGGAGGCCGATGATTATTTGGCCCATCATGAAATTCACCTCCATCTTCCTGCTGGTGCCACTCCTAAGGATGGGCCCAGTGCAGGCATAACTATGGCCACAGCGCTTTATTCTTTGGCGATGAATAAGAAAGTTCGCTCAGGCGTGGCCATGACTGGAGAGTTGAGTTTGACCGGAAAGGTGCTGCCAGTTGGCGGGATTAAGGAAAAGGTCTTGGCCGCAAAAAGGGCCGGGATCAAAGAGGTCATTATTCCCAAGGAAAATGAAAAGGACCTGAAAGAAGTTCCTGAGCGCCATCGCAAAGGAGTTCGCTTTTATCCAGTCGAGCAATTCGATGAAGTGTTGGGAGTGGCCCTGCGAAAAAACTGACTAGTTTTCAGAGAGTTCAGTTTGAAAAAATAAGAGCAGGGTCGAGAGCTCCATATCGGGAGATAAATTGAGCGTAACAATTTGATTTTTCTCTTTTGAGCCAGGATATCTGTTTTTAGAGACGTCTTTTGAGTCGCGAATAAAAACAAAGACTTCCAGCTTTTTTCTTTTTAATAGCTCTTGGATTTCGGCGCGAGATAAAACTTCATTATAGATTTTCTTTAGAAAGGGAAGGTAGCGTTCCTGGTTATCATCTCCTGCTAATAAATTTGTGAATGTGAGTTGATAGTCCTTTTTTGCCATATACTCATAGTAGCGAACGCCTTGGTCTCGGCGTTTCTGTGCCAGCTCTTCTTCCTCCGTGGAACCCTTCACATGACAGTAAAGATTGAGAAGACCTGCAAGCGTTTTGAGCGTGCTCTCTGGATTGGCCGAATTGATAGAAACATGAATCCATTTTTGGTCTTCATCATACCAGGCGGCCTGAGAACCTCTCGATTTCTTGCCTGCTCCTCCAAAAGAAAGAATCGGACAAGCAGGGGCCAAATTGCGATGAAATTTCGAATGGGCACTCATGTCGGCGAGTCTATTGATGAGCTCCTTAGCGGGGGCCGGTAAGGCATCTGTCTCAAAATTATAGATGACATAGAGTCCATGGGATTCCATTGTCTTTTGTTTTTTATTCAGAAACTGGGTCTGAACACTAGGGCCTGAGGCAAATAAATTAAAAGCGAAAAGAGATAAAAGAAAAATTGTTTGTTTCATAGCGGCCAGCATAGCACTGCTCAAAAATTCTTCTACCCTAGGTAATGATTCTTACAGACTGTCAAAAAATTAGTCACTTTAGCTTGGTCCCTAGCTCAAGATCCACTGTCAATTTTTTTTACACCAGTATAAAAACTATTAGGATCTCCTCAGGATTCTCAGTTCATAACAGCAGGGCTGGTTTTTCAGTTAGGCACGGGCCTTGCATCTATATAAGCAAGCTCTTTAAAAATGTTTTGACTGGAGGATATTATGTCATTGAAAAAGATTACGGTTCTTATGTTCACCACAAGCTTATTTGCTTGTAATATATGGGCACAAGGACAAAAGAAAATTGTTTGTTACGAGGTTGACCAAAATCTTTATTCTCAGGTGAGAAAAATTGCTTCGAAATCGCAAAAGCGACAGGCCGTAAGACGGGCCATTGCATCGGGTTCAGCAATTAAAAACCCTAGAGTCTACAAACTGAGTTCATGTCCGCTAAAGAGACAGAAAAAATTGACTTATATTAAGTGGCTAGAGCTTAAGCAAAAACAAAAGCGCTACCGCAACCGAATGATTGCTTCTAATAGAAGCTCGAAACTTCGTAATCGCCGAATCTCTTCGAAAAGTGCTTCGCAGGCCTTACTCAACGATGATGTGAATCCCTTCGGAGACCTTCTCTTCGCAAAAAACGAAGCAACTGCAGATTACAACAATGGTGCAGAAGATGTGTACAAGGAAGAAACTTTAGAAAAAGACGATTTCCTTCTTCAGCCCTCAAAGTCTGATGCTTACGCGCAAGAAAGTGATACCGAAGAGGCAGCTGAGTCAGAAACTTTGATGTCTGATACAGTTGAAATAGCTCCTGCTTATGGCAGTGAAGAAACCTCAGAATCTTATTCTGATGAAACAAGTCTTGGTGAAACTCCACTGGATACAATCACCAACTCTGAAGGCGAAAAGTTAGAAGAAGAGCTTGGCACTTCTGCTTCAAGTAATCCACTTGATAGGCCGATGTCATTTTCTTTGGCCCTTAGCTACGACAGCATTTCTGAGCCAGGATTTGCCGATAGTGTATCACTTCCAGGTGTTCAGTTGGGATTTGGATATGAGTTTTCAATCAATGATGACTTTACAACTATGACTCGCCCAACTTTGTCTTACTCTAAAACCAGTGGTGGTGGAGAAGAAGGTCTTGGTGATGTGACTCTTTTCACGGCCAAGGTTAAGCAATCGGTTTACTATAACGTTCCGCTCTCAAATTCAGTGTTCCGTCCTTACGCTGGCCTAGGATTGGGTTTTGGAAATCTGACTTACGACCAAATGGTTCAGTTTAATGCTGACGTTCCTGGTGCTAATGGAGTGACTTACTCTCAAGACGTGCCAAAAGAAGGCGTTTTTTCTGGAATGATTTTCGAAGCGCATCTTGGTGCTGAGTGGGTCATGAATAATAACTTCGCTCCTTTCATCGAGCTTGGTTATAGAAACTTCAACGGCGGAAAAGAAGAAAGCCAAGTTTTCTACGAAAACGAAAATATCAATACCAATGTCGCAGGACTTGAGGCCGACCAGTCTGGAGTTTTTGGAGTTGTCGGTGTGGGATATCGTTTCTAGAATCAATTTATGAAATTGCATTCTTTCCAATCGCGGGCGCTCTTAGTGCCCGCTCTTTTTTTCCTCATTTCACTAAATACCCAAGCTAAGATTCAACTCCGAAACCAGCAGTCACAATCTGAGAGGGAAACTTTTGAATTTTCGGGTCCGGTGGACCACAGAGACTCATCAGTTAGATTTCGTGAATATGAAAATGGACGCTATCTCAGACGTAGTTCCTGGAACGTTGGCATCGGGACCAGGGCCTCTTTTTTTTCTGCCGATTCTTTTTCCGAGACCTTTCCTCTGTATGCGATTTCTTTAGTCGTTGAACGTGAGTTTCATCTGGCCCAAGACTGGAACTTGCTGGCACTCGGAGAATTTAGCTATGGTATGGCCCCCTCCATAAGAAGGAGCGCCTTAGAGGAGGGGCAATTAGACTTTTTAAGTTTTATTCCGTCTCTTTTGCTGGCCTATAACATCGAAACAACCTGGGGGCTTCTTCGGCCTATTCTGGGCGGTGGGTTTGGTTCAGCAAGTCTCAAATGGATTCCTGAAGACCCTGAATTAGAGAGAGGAGATTTTCAACAAGGACTCGCTTGGCAAGCACAGATAGGTCTTGAATCGAAATGGAGAAATGAGTTCTCGCTTCGTTTTCAAATCATCTACCAAACTGTCAGTTTCAGCGAATTTACAATCGACACGGCAGATACTAATAAGCTGGATGGAGAATTTATCAGCCTCTCTCCTAGTATTCTCATTGGCTACCGATTTTTTTGACTGCTCATTGGATCGAGTCTTGCAATTGTTAGGCGATATGAAATTAAAACCCAAATTATCTTTTCTTTTTCAAATGTTGATTCTTATTTCAGGCTGCAATAACGGCAAAGAACCCGCTGTCACAATCACGCCTGAGAAAAAATCAAAATACCGCCTTGAAGGCGATCGCAGCAGCGAGGATGATAATTTTAAACTTTGGGAGAGTGAGCTTCCACAAAATTTAAAAAAGCAAACCGAACCATTGCCTCAAACTCAAAAACTTGCAAATGCTAGAGATGAAATAGCATCCACAGAGCAGGGTTTTCTCGAAAGCGAATATAAGAAGTTTACAGACGGCGAAGAAGAAATCGAAAAAAAGGTAGATGGAAAGATCATCAAGGGACCAAAAAATGCTGTGGCCGTTTTTACTAAACTCGTCGGCAAGCGGGCAGTCATAGAATGGAAAAACGTGCCAGACGCTTGCGATGTCGTTGAATGCTTAAAGGCAATGACAAAAGATAGGACTGCGGCGCTTTACCAGCTGATTATTCCGATGGAGTTTGAATTTCTTCCCATGCTTGAGCATGACTCTGACGTGGAAAATACCGAAATTTATACAACATGGAATAGGATAGAATTAAAAGCTTTTTATGTAGCCTTGGCGATGGTTCCACTTGATTTTAAAAGACGGATGTTGGTTAAAAAAGCGCACCGCTATGCAAAGGACTCGCGCTACCTCAATGCCGATGGACATCTCGAAACAGTCGTCACGGGAAAGTCTGGTACGAGAACTTATTTTGACGAGCTAACCCAAAACTATCAGACTGAAACATGGAGAGAAAAAAATAGCTTCGATCAGAAGATTTTTATAGGAATGAGCGAGCAGGATCGTTCTGATTTTTTAAAGGTCATAAAAGTTTTTTTACACGAGTTTGGTCACTCCGTTGATTTCGGAACAGATGGGTTTGGATTGGCCAAACAATGTGGATACCAGCGCTACTGTTGGGATTCTAATTTCAGCGATTATGAGGGATTTATTTCGATGTACTCTCGAATGAATTCAAAAGAAGACTTTGCTGAAGGATTTAAGTTTTTTGTTTTTCAGAAGGGCCGATATCAAAGCGCTTCACCTAAGCGGTGGGCGACCATGAATTCTCAACTTGCGCCGTCTCCATTCCTCGACCGTATCGGTTTTGGAAATGTCTCCAAAAAAATCTTAGCCCAAGAACTAGCAAGCTGCTTTATGAAAATTAGCGAAGGTGATCTAGAAATAAACTCTGGTACAATTTATATAAACGCTGGAAGTGGATCACCAAGACCTTACACTGGCGAGCAAGTTTTTTGTTACAATGATCTGACCGATAGCTTGTTAAAGAAAACACATACTTCAGAAAGTCCTATCTTTTTTATCGTCAGGGCAGAGATTGCAAATAAAATGGGTTTTGCATTTGCAGAACTCGATCGGATTTTAAGACGCGCGTTAATGACTTATCATTTAATTGATAGACCTCTAGATGACAATTTTTTAGATGTTTTCACTTTGGAGCTGCAATCTTGGCTTGATAAAAGAGAGAACGAGGATTTCACAGAATCTGTCTTAGCTAATCTGATTAAACACGGTCATCTGTCTCAAATCACTGAACACTATTTTTCAAAAACGAGTAAGAAGCTCAGGCCCTATGATCACTTTTTTGTGATTGCCGACTCGTACCGCAGGTTGAAGAGTGAAATCAAACTTAAATGTGTTGCTTTAGGAAATACTTCAGGCCAATTCCAGCTCGAAAAGACCAATGGGAAAGCTCTCGCGGAATATTCTTCGCTGCCATTGTGTCATCAAATGAGTGACCCTGTACGTGCTGGTTACTACTGTAAAAAAATAAATGATGAATACGTCATCCATAGCGTCTATCAACCAAGAGCATTGGCCACTCAGAATCGATATCTTATTCCTTTTTCTAAATTAGAAAACTGCGTGCAAAGTCTTCTTAAGGCCCGGCCACCATTTTATTGTAGTCGGAGGCACAACCTTGAAAACCAAGATACCTATGTGATTACTGGACCATTCGGACAGAATTACGGAAATCTAGGACACAAAAATTTTAATAAATGTAGAGAAGAGCTCGATTCAATCTAAAATTCTTCGGAATCGTACTCACTCACTGCAACGTGCTTAACTTTCCCAGCGGCAATTTCTCTCAATGCTGTGACAATTTCTTTGTTTTTGCTGCGAACTAAGACGTCATCGCCCTCTCGAAGCTGCTTAACCCTTTTGGCAGTCAAATGCACAAGCTCATAACGATTTTCAACCTTTTCTAGACAATCTTCAATCGTAACTCGGGCCATAGATTTTCCTTTATTCCATTAGAAACTTGGGTCGAACTTGCTTTATAGTGAGCCTGTCCTGCAGAGTCAATCCAAAACCCATCTACTCTGCATAGAGAGCATTGATTTCTGCAAAATAGTCCTTGATTAATACTTTCTTTTTCACTTTTAGAGACGGCGTTAAGTAATTGTCTTGAGTAAACTCGATGGGGCAAAGGATAAACTTTTTAATGGTTTCATAGCGCGCCAGTTTTTGATTGACCTCGTCAATATCTTTTTGGATGAGTTCCCGAGTTCCCGGATTTTTCACCAGGTCATCATGCGTACAATCTGCCTCTAGATCCAGCTGCGATAGAGTATTAATGAACTTTTCTTTCTCTATTCCAACAATCGCCGTGAGATAATTTTTTTGGTCTCCAATGACTACAAAATGAGAAATGTAGCGCTTGGTTTTCATCATATTTTCTATTTTTTGGGGCGCAACGTTTTTTCCACCAGAGGTGACGATAATATCTTTTTTCCGGTCGGTGATTTTTAGAAAACCCTTTGAGTTAAATTCACCAATATCACCAGAATGAAAAAGCCCATCCTTGATGGCCTCTGCAGTGGCCTCTGGATTTTTATAATACCCGGAGAAGAGTCCTTCCGTTTTTATTAAGATTTCGCCGTCTTCAGCAAAACTGATTTCAACATCTCCCATCGGAACGCCAACAGTACCGGGAACCTGGCGGTAGAATGGATTTATCACCACGGGGGCAATCGTTTCAGTCAAACCATAGCCTTCCAAAATAGTGAGCTTTGCATTTCTTAAAAACTTCATGACATCAGGTGATAAAGGGGCGCCACCTGATACGAAAAAGCGCAGCCTTCCTCCGAACTTCTGGTAGATTTTAGAGAACACGAGCTTATAGGCCAATTTTTGCTCCAGGCCTTCTCTCGTTGTGGGGACTTCATCATCATCGAGCTTATTAAAATAGGTGTTACTGACCTCGGTCGCCCATTTGAAGATTTTTTTCTTTAAAAAGCTTCCCGCTTCGACTTGCTCAAATATTTTAGCGTAAATTTTCTCGAAGATTCTTGGAACTGCCAGCATGATAGTGGGCTTAGAGATGCCAATATTGTCGACTATCTTATCAATTGATTCTGCAAACACCATTTCCCAGCCATAAATAATTGGCAAGAGGGAGTCTACCCTGCCAAAGACGTGCGACAGAGGAAGAAAAGTAAGAGTTCTGTCTGTATTTCCAAAACTTTGGGCCCCGTATTGATCGACATTTTTAAGCATCGAGCAAAAAGCGTGTTGTGTTATGACCGCTCCTTTAGGTTCTCCAGTAGTGCCGGAAGTGTAGATAATCGATGCAACGTCTTCACTTTTTTGGTCTTCTATAAGCTCTTTGTAGGTCTGCGGTGCATTTCTTTTGAGTTCGACACCCTTAAGCTCTAACTCAGAAAAAGAATAGGACTGAACTCCATCTTTAAGCCGATTTTTTTGATCGCTAGAAATTGGATTCCAGTAAATCACGTAGCGAAGTTTTTCTAGTTGGTCTTGGACAGCAAGAAGTTTTTCGAATTGCTCTTCGTTTTGTAATACCAAAACTGTGGATTCGGAGTGGTTAAAAATGTAGGCCAGCTCCTCTGCTAAATAGGTCGGATAAATAGGTATGACCGCTGGCCCTGAAGTGAGGCAGGCCATGTCCATAAGGTGCCACTCGAGACAAGTCTCACCAAGAATCCCGACTTTATCGCGGGCCTTTTCGACATCTAAACTTTTGAGGGCCAAGGCCAAAGTTTCAACCTTTAGCCAATAGTCTTCAAAGGAAAAAAAATTGACCTGACCTTGTTCAATAATTCCAATCGCTTGGTCATTTTTGGATTTTTCAATTCGTTTTTGAAACAGCCGGCCAATACTTCGGGGACCACTCATTATTATTCTCCTAAGTAGAGTGCTGAATAGAAATTTTGGCCGACTGGGGAAAGCTTTGCAAATGATTTCGAGAGCTTTGCTACAGTTCTTCCGAATCAAACCTTGCTTTTGCCGTCATCATGAAAAAGGGAAGAGAGTTTATCGCTGTTTCAGAGTATTTAGGTCCTGCCCCTAGAAAACTTCCTTGGCAACGCTTTCACTTTAAAGGCTTTGTAGCGGGAACTCATATTAAAGAGATTTGGGTTGGAATGAGATGTCAATCTCACGCTATCATCAAAAAAGAAGACTATATTCTTCACCTTCGAACCATTCAGGTCACAAAGCAGATTATTTTTTGTAGTTGTTTGGAGCTTCGAGAAATTACAGAATCAGTTCTTGAGTGAGACTTCAATCAAATCCCCTATCATCGGTGCTGGAACGTCGAAATAAGGATCATTTTCCCCATTATAAATTTTGGCCAATACTGCTATAGAGGCCTTAGGCCCTGCATGGAGAACTTTGAGTTTTGCTATGCGGGTTTTATAGTTGACCCTTTTTTTACCGTCATAAGGGTCTGTCATTGAAATGACTCTCATCACATCTAAGAAAGTGCCTTTCGCAATTCCTTCCTGCTCTCCAACTGAGATATAGAAGTTTTTTTTCAAATTTTTTTGATTCCGGGTCAATGCGATTTCATGAGCAATATTGTAAATCTTAAATGCTTGAGACTCGGCCCATACTTTTTGTTGGCCACTGGCCACTAAGACAAAAAGTGTGATGAGAGCTGTGTGCAGAACCATTTTTCTCATAGTCACTCTTCGGCAAAATTTACCAGAACCATGAGAGACCAAAACGATTCCTAGCTATTTGGTCGGATAATAAACTTCGACCTTCAGACGCTGAAGTCTTTTAAGACAGCTGTCTGAAACAGGAGTTCGAAAAAAGAGAAAAATAGCTGGTCTTCGGCTAAACAGCTTCGCAATTTTTTTTAAATTTCGGACCTTTTTATAAACCGCCTCAGGGCAGCTCTTTGAATTTCTTGCTTTCGGAAAGGAACTGCGAACTTCTCCAATGGCCAATCGCTGGTGATAGCGAAAGACCAAATCGATAGAATCACTCTCCCGAATTTGGGACAAATCTAAGTTTTTCCTCAAGGCCGGGGTTTGCTCCTCTAGAAAATTGGCAACAGAAATTTTGAGCCGACCTAATTCATTAACTGATACCGCCATCTCTAGCTCTGAGACAATTCCGCGCTGCAACTGATAATGTTTTGCAACTGATTCAATTACTTTTTTCCAACTTCCAGATTTCTTCTCGAGAAGATCCAGCTCTTTTCGCTGGGTCAGGGCAAACTTCTTAATATTGCTAAAATAGTTGAGAAAAGAGTGCTGAGCTTCCCTGTTTGAAGTCGAGTGATAAAAAAGACCTCTTAGCTCGGCGATATCTTTGGAAAAGCTCGCTTGAAAGAGCTTGTAATCCTCTAGGGCCTTAAACTGATTGATATCGGCCAAATCATAGTCTCGTTTGTTAAAAACTTGAATCCAGGGATTCTGTGCAAACCTCTCGGAGAGGCGGTTGGCGGCCGTGAAAAGGTCTCGATTGAGGATACTTAATGATTGTGATGTTACGGGATAGTGAAAAGCATTGGCCGTAGGGCGGTCTAAGGAATCAGTGAGAAAACTTGGGGAACAATTGCTTGCGAATCCCTCTTGATAAAGAGGCGAGATAATCACTAGGCCCAGGATGATGATTTTTTTCATGCCCTTTGACTAGCATCCTGAATTAAGCTCTGCAAATTCGAGTAAAAAACTTCAGAAAAATTTTTACTATCAGACTACTGCTTTTCGATCTTTAGATATTTTAAGGAATTATAGATCATATCAGACGGCCTAAAGTTTTTCACCTGTTCATGATGAAGAATGTATTCTCTCGAGTAGAGCTGCATAATCCATGGAAGCTCTCTTTCAATAATATCTTCCATTTGACCCAGTAGCGTTTCTTTTTTCTCACCCAAACTGAGCTGCGCGGCATGCCGATAGAGTTTATCAAATTGCTTGTTTTGAAACTGAGTGGAATTCGGGCCCGGAGGAAGATTTCCGCCATAGAGAATTTGGAGAACATTTTGGGGATCGGGATAGTCCATGGTCCAGCCATCTTGATAAAAGACTAGGTCTCCTTTGCGGAGGCGGTCTAGATAACTGGGAAAACTCAGAACACTAATTTTGATTTTGAGCCCAATTTTAGCGAGCTCATTTTTGATCCATTTGGCCTGTTCAATTGAGAGATCATCGTTATTTCTGGTCGCAAACTCAAACGTGGGAAGGCCCTTCCCCAAAGCGTGGCCTGCTTGCTTCAAATAGAGTTTTGCTTTCTCTAAATTATATTCATAGCTCAAACGGTGAGATGGCAAGTAGCCTGGAATAGAGGGGAGAAAAATAGAGTTCGCTTTTAGGGCCACATTAAAGGTGAACTCTTGGATGAATCTCTCAAAATCTAGGGCATGAGCAATAGCCTTACGGATAAGAATTTTTTTTCCCAATATTGCATCGGTCATATTAAAAGAGAGCCAGCGAGACGTTAAAGTTGGTAGTATTTTAAGCTCGATGCCTTGTTCCACAAAGTTTGCTCGCAACTTTCCTATTTCATTGATGGCCACTGGATACTGATCTCTGGTCAAGTTTGTAATATCGATTTTGCGATCTTGAAACATCTCCCATTGCTCTTGAGTGTTAGGGATAACTCTGAAAGTGATTGTTTCCAAAAATGGCAGTTTTTTTCCAGCATCTTCCAGAAATTGATTCTGTAAGGCCCACCTATCTCCTTCAGAAGGATAGACCGAGGTTTTATAGCTGGGATTGCGCTTGAGTTTAATTTCTTTATCCGGTGACCATTTCTGCAATATAAAGGGACCTGTTCCAATTTCCTGGGTCGTAAGATCGAAATCTTTCATTTTAAGGGCTTCGGCCGGAATAGGCGTGGTGAAACTCATAGCAAGGGCATAAATAAGTTGCGGATAGGGTTTGGTAAGTTCAATCACGAGTGTTTGTTTATCCGGAGCACGAAGGCCAGAAACATTGTATTTCCAAAATTTTTCCCGGTCCCGGCCAACCTTATCTCGAAATCTGTCTAGACCTTTGATTCTGTCTGAAAAGAGCCACCATCCGCTACTATTGTTTGGTTTAAAAGCAAGCCTTTTAAACTGAGTGATAAAATCTTGGGCTTCGACAAATCTCTTCTCGAGTCCTTCAATAGGATGATAAGGAATTTGCTCTCTGATTTTGATAGTATAGCGCTGGCCTTCATTTTCGATGATGGGCAAACCTTGTGCAAGTAACGGTCTGATATCGTAAGGTCTTTTTAAATACTGATATTCATAGAGTGGCTCATAAATCTGATGGATAACGGAGGAGCTTACGACATCAAAGGCATTGACTGGATCTAGGCCCTGGATATCACTTTTTAAGGCCAGTCCAAGATGCTGTTTATCGAGATCGTTGGTACATGATAGAAAAAAAATCAAAACAACAACTGCAACGATTGTTTTCAAATCAGACTTTCTTTGATGGCCTTGCAAAAGCTTTCAAAATTTTCAGGGCGGCGGAGTACACCTTGAATCATATCGGGGCGGCCACCACCATCTGCTTCAATAACATGGGCATGCTTTTTAAAAAGATCTTTAAGATTCCATTGAGGATGACCACGCCTTATTCGCATAAGAATTTGGTGTTTATCGCCACTCTGTTTTTTTAGGATTAAAAAACCATCAGAGGAACGTCCAATAAAATCGTCGGCCAGCGATCGCATATCTTGCTGGGCGTCCTTTAAATCCTGGCACAAAAATAAGACACCATTACCGAGTTTTTCTGGATGAGATAGCTCAAAAGGCCTTTGAGTTTCGATCTGAGTTTTTACTTTTTTGCTGTTTTGAAGTTTGAGCTTAAGCTGAGAAACTCTATCAGTGAGTTGGTCAGCCGGGCTACTCAGTTGGTCCTCCAGAGCAGCTAGAACCTTTGAGCGTTGTTTAAGGAAATTATAAGCGTGCAAAGATGTTTTGCCCTCGATTCTCCGGATTCCGCTAGAGAGCGAAGACTCGGACGTTAAAACAAACAAACCGATTTCATTTGTTTGACTGACATGAGTCCCACCACACAATTCAAATGAGTCATCTCCCATTCGAATCGTGCGAACCTTTTGCTCATATTTTTCACCGAAAAGGGCCATCGCTCCTAGGGCAATGGCCTCATCTTTTTCCATTTCCTTAATTTCTATAGAAGAATCTTCGAGAATGGCCTTATTGATCCAGCACTCCACCTCGCTCTTTTGTTCTTCAGAGAGGGGCTCAGGGTGTGTGAAATCAAAGCGCAGCCTAAATTGATTGACGTCCGATCCTGCTTGCGTAACATGTTTGCCTAAAGTTTTAATAAGGGCCGCTTGCAAGAGATGAGTTGCAGAATGGTTGCGGGCCGTCAGACTGCGCTGCTCTTTAGAAACTCTTAAAGTGTAGGTTTGGTTAATTTTTAAATTTTCTTTATGTTGTATTTTATGGAGGACTAAATTTTTTATAGGATGGAAGGTATCCAGAACGCTCACTTGAATTCCGTCCTGAGTTATCACAACTCCAGCATCGCCAGCCTGTCCTCCGGAGCGCGAATAAAAAGGTGTTTGATCAAAAAGAGCGAAAGACTCATCTCCCAGATCAATCAAATGAAGTAAGCGAGACTCTGATTTGAGATCAGAAAAACCCGTAAACTTTGTGGCGCCAAACTTCTCTAAAAGCTCATAAAACTGCGTTTTCTGTTCTCCGCTACTTGCGGTAAAGCTTGAATGCTTTCGAGAAAGCTCCTTGCTTTTTTCCACGAGCTCTTCCAAAGCGGCAGAATCAATTGCGATTCCTTTTTCTTTGAGAATAGATTCGGTCAGGTCAAAAGGCAGACCATAGGTATCATACAGCTTGAAAACTTGTTCGCCAGGGAACAGGTCTTGGCAACCACTCTCTCTTTGGCCTAAAAAATCGTCGAGAAGCTCCAGACCTTGATGGAGAGTCTTTCGAAATTGCTCTTCTTCTTTTTTTAAAACCTTGCGTGCCAGTTCTGCGTTTTTTTTATTTTGTGGATAGGTCTGACCCAATGTCTCGAAAACAACCGGGACGAGTTCACAAAGATATGGCGTATGAATGCCAAGGTCATCAAGATGTCTCACCCCTCTCCGAATAATTCGCCGAAGAACGTGGGAGCGGCCTTCGTTGCCCGGAATCACACCTTCGCTAATAAGCATCGTCGCTGAGCGAACGTGATCCGAAATGACTCGGTAAGCATTTTTATGTTCAGTTGAGTCCCAACTTTCCTTCGTTTTTTTAAGTAAGTTTGAGATGAGAGGCAAAAAAAGATCTGTTTGATAATTCCAATAAACATTTTGGCAAACGGCCGCAATCCGTTCGAGGCCTGCACCTGTATCGACACATGGTACCGGGAGCTTTTGCCGTTCACCGCCTGGGAGCTTTTCATATTGCATAAAAACGAGATTCCAAATTTCAACATAGCGGGCCTCATCATCAAGTAATTGTTTGTGCTTTCCTGGAGTGGCGAATTGTTCTCCATGGTCATAAAAAATTTCACTACAAGGACCACAAGGTCCAAGTTCACCCATTTCCCAGAAATTATCTTTGTCCCCGCGACGAAAAATTTTACTAGCATCTAGTCCAATTTCTTTCTGCCAAAGATCAAAAGCTTCATCATCGGTTTCGTGGACACTCACATAGAGTTTAGCTGAAGAGATCTTTAATTTTTTTGTTAAAAACTCCCAAGCAAACTTCATGGCCTCTTGTTTAAAATAACCGCCAAAAGAAAAGTTTCCCAGCATTTCAAAAAACGTATGGTGCCGGGCCGTAAAGCCTACATTTTCCAGGTCATTATGCTTTCCGCCGGCCCTCAAGCATTTTTGAATACTGACTGCATTTTGATAGGGTGCCTTTTTCTGACCAGTGAAAATTTCTTTGAATTGGTTCATGCCCGCGTTGGCAAACAATAAGGTCGGGTCATCACTGGGAACCAAAGACGATGATTCAACGATGGTGTGATTATTTTGGTGGAAAAAATCCAAGAAGGCTTGCCGAATTTCTTGAGCAGTCATAGAAAAAAAATTACGACAATCTAAGGTTTTTATCAATCAATTTAAAGGTCAACTCAAGGGAATGGCCTTTTTGTAACATGCCTCTGCAGCAGCGCCCTTTCCACTTCTTGATATCGGCCTCGTTAAAACATCGTCCCAGTTGATTTTTGTAACGAGAATTGAAGTAATCCTCTGTAATTTGCTCAGTCGTATGGTGTTGCTCAGATAAAAAATTATCAATTTGCTCTGGAGCGACAAATAATTGCTCTTTTTCAAGTATTTGCGCGAAAATATCAGGCGAATATCCTGAGCGCACCAAGGCCTTCATCCGGCCCCAGGCGTATTCTGTATCATCAAGATATTTTGCTTTTTTTAGTTGGGTGAAGACGTCTTGTATGATCGGTTCATCAAATTGTTTTTCACGTAATTTTTTATGAAGTTTGAACTCAGAATAAGGCCGACGGGCAAGAAGCTCGACGGCCTTAAGATAGCATTCTTTAGCGCTCTCATCTATCTGCATCACAAGTTATTGAAGAATTTTTTCCTTTTTATCTTTTTTACTCTTCGGCTCAGGCGTCGCTGAAGATTTGCTCTCTGCACCCTTGTTCGCTTCTTCGTCACCTTTAATAAGATTATATTTTTCTAAAACTTTTTGCTTAATTTGTTCGCGGATATCATCGTTTTCTTTTAAAAATTGCTTGGCATTTTCTCGGCCTTGACCAATGCGATCGCTTCCGAAGCTAAACCAGGCCCCTGCTTTATCAACAATATTTTCTTTAACCGCCAAATCCAAAAGGTCGCCTTCTTTAGAAACACCCTCACCGTACATAATATCAAATTCAACTTCACGAAAAGGAGGTGCAACCTTGTTTTTTACAATTTTGATGCGGGTGCGGTTTCCTACAACTTGATCGCCATTTTTAATAGCGCCAATTCTTCTGATATCCATTCTTATTGAAGCATAAAATTTAAGCGCGTTACCGCCAGTTGTTGTTTCGGGATTGCCAAACATAACGCCTATTTTCATGCGGAGTTGATTGATAAAAATCACAGTGCAATTGGAGCGAGAAATTGAACCCGTCAACTTTCGAAGGGCCTGTGACATCAGGCGGGCCTGAAGTCCCATGTGAGAAGCACCCATTTCTCCCTCTAGTTCGGCCCTTGGAGTCAACGCCGCTACAGAATCGACAATCAGCAAATTAACGGCCCCTGATCTTACGAGCATGTCAGCAATTTCTAAAGCTTGCTCGCCACTATCGGGCTGAGAAATTAAGGTATTGGGAATATCCATTCCCAAGTTATTGGCATAAGTCGTATCCAGAGCGTGCTCGGCATCAATAAAGGCCACAGTACCACCCTGCTTTTGGCACTCAGCAGCAATGTGAAGAGTCATCGTCGTTTTACCTGAAGATTCAGGTCCGTAGATTTCTACAATTCGCCCCTGAGGAATTCCTCCAACGCCTAATGCAATATCAAGACTCAAAGAACCCGTTGGAATAGAGGGAATTTGTACACCTGGGCCGTTGGGATCGAGCTTCATGATAGCTCCCTTCCCAAATTGCTTTTCAATGTTTCCAAGCGCTAAGTCGAGGGCCTTTTGTTTTTGTCCGTCTCGTTCCATATTTTGTAATGCCATTTGTTAACTCCTTCAGTTTTCTTGGGTGAGAATCAGCTTATAAGCAAAAGGGTAAACAAAAAAGAAAAGAGTTAAGCATTTAATAAATGGTGAGACCAAGTCCAGGTGCGAGCCAATAAAGTCCACGAACGACTAATCCCGCTAGGACTGCCGCAGCAAGATCGTCGCACAGCGTACCCATTGGACCCTTCCAATTTTTGTCGATATATCCCACTGGGCCAATTTTGATGATGTCGAAAAATCGAAAACATACAAAATAGAGAAAAGCAAAAAGATAAGACTGGGGGCCCGAGATTCCCCAAAGTGAAATCCACCCCAAGAGCATCCCCATCCACTCATCCCAAACAATCCACGAGGGGTCATGAAGGCCATAGAGCGTCTCAGTTTGCCTTGTCCAGAGATAACCCAGGCCAAAACTGACGACATTTGCTCCAATCCATATGGGTAAACTAAAAAAAGGAAGTGGAAGAAGAAAAAATAACATGACCAAAGAAAATAATGAGCCCCAAGTTCCCGGAACCCGAGGGAGTTTTCCCAGGCCAAAGAGTGACAAGAAAAAAACTCTAGGATCTTTAAGAGTGGCCACTTTTTGATTTTTATCCATAACCGAAGTACTTTATTTCTTTCATGGACCGCCCCGACTACTTTGATGACTATTCGCTCAACTGGGAAGCTTTTGAAGTTTTACTCGGCGAGCGCTCCCCTTTGGATACTAGCTATTATCTTGCCCAAGTAAAGGGTAAAGCAGAGGTCGAGCGTTTTTTGAAAGGTTATGGCTTTGATGTCAGTGACCCCATTCAAAGTGCTGAACTCTTTGGAATTTTTCAGGAGGCCGCTCAGTTTGTAAAACGCTATTTTCTAAAGGAGGGCAACCCAGAAGGGTTAGACCTTATGTTTCCCCCCAGCTTGTATCAGATAACTGACGTGACTGGGCTATTTCTTAAAACAACTTTTCAAGGTAACGATCCTGAAAAAATAGAAGAGGCCCTTTGGGCAGGTCTCATCTTAAAAGTCATGCATACAATTCTTCATGCTGATAAAGATCTTCGTTACCGCTATTTCACCACGATTCAGACTCAGATATTTGACCGTTTCTATCGCTACTTAAATCGAGATGAAAAAAACGAATTGTATTTAGCACACCCAAGATCTGAATCCAGAGGCGGTAAAGCGAGTGGGCTCAAACCCATTCCATTAGTTCAATTCGAAACTAAAGCTAAGAAAGCGCGAGATAGTATTATCATCAAACTTCTTCACAAAAAAGAAAATGTCGCAGAGGAGCTTTTTGACCGAGTGGGTCTGCGCTTCGTGACTAAAAACGTCTTTGATGTTTTTAGAGTCATGAAATTTTTGACTGATAATCATATTCTCATCGTTAGTAACGTTAAGTCCGGCAGGGCCGTGAATTCTTTGATTAATTTTCCGCAGTTTAGGGAGCAATTTTTTGAGCTTCTCAAAACCGGAATGCGAGAGGATTTTTCAGAAGAAAAGTTTTTACAAATGGCCGACGAACTTGCGAGAAAATGCCCTTCGATTCAGGCAGAAGATAGGGCCAATGTTCATTCTTCAGAAGAGTACCGGGCCATTCATTTTACCTGCAGGCAACTTATTCAGTTTCGGCATCCCTTTGTCGAAGAGCTCAAAAAACTTAAAAAAATCGCTCAAAATGATTCAGAGTCTTCTTTATCACAGAGAATTTTTTCCCTTAACACTTCGAGCATCAACAGAGATATCCGATTTTTCTACCCATTTGAAGTCCAGATTGTTGATGAACAATCACACATGCAAAATACCGCTGGCGAGGCCTCCCATCGAGAGTACAAAAAATCTCAATTGCTTGCAGCTAGAGAAAGACTATTTAGGCCGCTTTTGGAAATGAAGAGTGGAGCTTTGAAAGAACTAAAATAAAGAATTTTGTACTAAGAATTTGATGCTAAAGAGATTAAAATGTTTTGGAAGAAAATTATATGTCCCCATTGTATAAAGCTTGTAGAGGTAGCGAATCCATGTTCTAGGTGTGGAGGGAAAATAAATGTCATTCTTGAAGAAAAATTTCGTCGAACTGGTATTCGAACTTTACAAGTTCTCTTGGCTTACTATGGTCTCTTCATTTTATTTGGAGGATTGAAGTGGAGGTCAACGTTAAATGACTATACGGTCAGAGATATTGTATGGTATGCACCTTGGGTATTAGCGGTTCTGTGGTTAGCAATTTATAAAAAACGACTAAGGAAATAACCCGGAAGATGTTTGTGTTTTCCACAACAAGAAAAATTTCTTTGCGAGAAAAAGTCTATCCCAACAACATGACCATATCTTCCCCTTCTGGAAATTTTCATAAAATCAACCTCTGAACATACTCCGAGGTCCGTTGTGGGTTTTCTTGCAAAAGCCTTGAAGATAAAAATAAAAATTCTTTTTTGCTCGCCAAATCCAATGCCATGAAGTTTCCGGTGAAACCAAAATGACCAAAGCTCTTTCCAAATTTTTCCATTTCTATTTCACTACAGCGCGGAAGGCCTAGAGAAATACCTTTGTTGGGGAAAAAAGCGCTTTTTGCTTTGTCGTTAAAAAAGGCTCCCCTGTTTTGTTGAAAAAGATGACTATGGATTTTTCGCAGATCTTTCAAAGAAGAAAAAAGTCCCGCGTGACCGCTAACTCCTTTGAAATAGTAAAAAGAGTTGCCATCGTTGACTTCACCTTGGATTTGCTCTTCTCTCCAACCTGGAAAATCGCTGGCCTTAAAATCTGGCGCAAAAGAGAAAGAATGAGAGTCTAGAATTTTTTTCTCTGCTTTTTGATCTTTAGCACTTGGGACGATTTTATCTTTTGGGAATCCATTTTGAAGCGGCTTAAAAATAGTTCGTTCTAGTTCCATTTTTTCGTAGAGTTTTTTATGGCAGAATATATCAAAACTCTCTTCTGCGATGAGCTCAATAATTTGAGGAAGAATTTGATAATTGAGATCACTGTAGAGTCGTTTTTCTCCCGCGTTCCCTTCCAGTGCGTATTTACTAACGATATGCCAATAGTCTTTTTTCTCACGTTCCAGTAAGTAAAGGGGAAGCCATGCTGTGAGACCTGAGCGGTGGGATAAAAGATGATGAAGTCGAATGTCGGTGAATCCATCTTTTTTAAACGAAGAGATGTAATGACTGACCTTGCGGTCGAGTTTAAATTTACCAAGCTGATACAAGTGCATCGCGGCCAGCGCGGTAGCATAAAATTTCGTCAAAGATGCGAGATCCCACAGCATTTCGCTCTCTTGATTCCCACTCTTATCACTCAAATGGTCAAAAAAATTTTGCGATACAATATGGGGAAAAGAAAGGACGGTAGATTTCTTCACTCAACACCTTTCCTAAAGACTCTCAAGAAATATCTCGATCCGTTCATTAATAAGAACAGGTCTGTCGACTTGAGGAACGTGACTGCCCTCCAGCATTGTGTAGAGTTCACCCTCAGAGAGCTCAGACGAGAGCTGATTCTGAAGATAAGGAGGGATGACCTTATCTTTAGCACCGCTGACGACAAGTGCGGAGGTCTTAATTTGGGAAGCGATGGCCAAGCAGTCATGCTTCATCATTTCTTCAAAGAGGCGAAAAAAGAGTTGAGGGCCTAGCAAGGCAATTTTTCTTAGGTAAATTTCAATAAACTGTTTATCGACGTGTTTGGGATTAAATCCAGATTGCATAATGAGGTGATTGACCACGGGGTTTTTTTCAACCCTTTGCCACAGGTACTCAAAACTCTCAGGAGATTTAAGAAATAGTTTTTTTATAAGCGGAAAAGCATAGGTCATTGTTTTGCCATGGAGAAATATTTTTTGAATAGGGCTTACGGGACCGCAGATAAGAACCATTGCTTCGACTAATTCTGGGTATCGAAGTGCCAGCTCCAAAGAAAGATTTACTCCCATGCTATGGCCAAGCAAGACCGTTTTTTTAATAGCAAGAGAAGAGAGAACTTGATGCAGGTCTTGAACAATTCTTTTGATAGAGAGTGTGTCATAGCTCACTAATGGAGAAGAATTATAGTGACCTCGTAGGTCACAGAGAAGAATGGGATGACCTTTTTTTTCAAAATAGGGAATTTGCTCTTTCCAATGGTGATTGCTGCACACGAGTCCATATATAAAAAAAAGAACGGGCTCAGTGGGGGGAATCACAAAATTGCGCTCAGTGAAAATGACCTGCCCATCATCCATTCCCAAGGTCTCTTGCTTCCACGAAGCGGGATTCTCAAGATTCATGTTCTTCTTTTTGAATTTCTGCAAAATATTTTAAGATCGGCGAGCGCTGTTCAATCAGTTCTCCAAGCCTGCGCTTTAAATAATCCCTGCGATTCTCTATGGGCGTAAACGAAAAATCCATAATGACAATTTCAGTTTTTGCAAACAAAAGTCGGTCTTGTTTTTTGAGAACGCGAGGGCCAGTGGCGCGCTTCCCATTTAAGAGATAGGGAAGTTGTTGGGGGTAAATTTTTAGAGACGTATCTTTTATTTCAAAAAGAAAGAGGTGTTCTCGATTGAGTGGAGAGGGTAAAAAAAAATCGACTTGGCCATCGCCACCCAAAGTGAGCCTGTTTTTGAAAATAGTGAGATTGCCTAAGACTTCAGGAGAATCCGAATTGATGACCTGAAAAGAAATCATGTCTTATAATGACATTGAAGTACTTTCCAATTCAAGGGCCTCTGTTAAATCAAGAGCTTCCATTTGAATTTGTTCAGGTCCGGGTTCTAGATCTAAAAGATCTTCTCTCACATTTTCCACTAAATCGGTCATTGAGATAGGATTGGCCAGCCGGTATTTTTTTGTTCCTGATTGAAGAAGTCCTATAAGCTCACCGGCGCCGCGGTTTTTTAAATCTAGCTCTGCTAGTTCAAGCCCATTATTGATAGCGATAAAGTCTTCCAATCTTTTTTGAGCAATCTCAGAGCACTTTTTGCTCAAAGGTAAAAAACAATATCCTTTAGCAGAACCCCGACCGACTCTTCCACGCAATTGATGAAGGGAGCTGAGCCCAAATCTCTCCGGCGAATGGATAGCAATGACAGTCGCGTTGGCCACATCAATTCCAACCTCTACCACTGTCGTGGCGACTAGAATCGATATTTCTCCATTTTCGAAGGCCTTCATGGCCGCCTGTTTTTCCTGTGGTCGAAGGCCCCCGTGAAGAGTTCCAACTTCTATCTCAGGAAAAAAACTGCGGTAAGTGTCGGCGATTCCATTCAGGGATGGTAAGGCCTGTTTTTCGCTTTCTTTAATTGCAGGAACGACCACATAAACCTGCTCATTGGCCTCTAGGCGCTCTTTTAGAAATTCAATATAGTTGCCACGATCTTCTGGTGCGACGATCCTTGTTTCAATGCCTTTTCGCCCTTCGGGTAGCATCGTAATTCGGCCAACTTCAAGCTCTCCATACTGGGAAAGTTCTAGAGTCCTCGGAATAGGGGTAGCGCTGAGAAGAAGACTATGAACCCCCTCGCCTTTATCCAAAAGCTTTTGCCGTTGCTCGACGCCAAACTTATGCTGTTCATCGACGATGGCCAGTTGCAAGCTTGAAAAGCTCACTTTTTCTTGAAACACAGAGTGGGTGCCTACGATTAACGAGGCCTTTCCAGAGCTAATTTGTTCTCTTAATTCATTTTTTTCTTTTTCTGTGGCACTGCCGACAAATAAAGCGGCCTCAAAGTTTGTTTTTTCAGCTAGCTCTTGAATTTTTTTATAGTGCTGTCTTGCCAGAGTTTCAGTGGGGCAAAGAAAAGCGACTTGATATCCTGACTGGATGACCGCAATAGCAGAGCAAAGGGCGACTGCTGTTTTTCCGGATCCGACTTCTCCCTGGATTAGGCGCGCCATAGGATGCCCAAGCTTCAAGTCTTGGAGGATCTCGTCCAAGACTGTCTTCTGGTCAGCAGTTAAAACAAATGGAAATAAAGACGTTATGTTCTCAAGATTTTCTGGAGCACACTTAATTTTTACAGCGCTGGTTTCTTTTCGTTTCTTTCTAACTTGTAAGAGCTCCCATTGTTCTCGCCATAGCTCTTGATAAGACAGCCTTTTCTTGGCGCGGTGGTATTTCTTTTTATCCCATTCTTCAGCAGGAGAAAGACCGTGAAGAATTTTGAAGCTCAATGCTAAAGGGAGCAATTCGCGTTTTTCTAAAATATGAGGAGGTATTTCTTCTTCTAAATCCATCCAAAGAAATTCTGGAATGAGATTAATCAGTTTTCTGATATTTGTTCCGCTTACTTTATTGACGGTAGGATAGTCGACAATAAATTGTTCTACTGCTTTGGTCTGTTCAATGAGAGTCGGATTAACAACCTCTAACTGACCCTTGAAACGCTGAACCTTGCCTAGAAATTCAATTTGATCTCTTCCCTCGAGCGAACTCTTCAAAGAAGGATAGGCATTAAACCATTTGAGGTTAATACTATCTTGGCTAAGATGGTCGACAAGATTCAAAGTGACATTAAAAAGACGCATTTTGCCTTTTTTGGCCTGGGCCCCAGGGGCAGCTCTCATTTGCTGAACCATTCCAGATGAGCGCAGAAATTGACCCTCTTTAGCAGATAAGAAAGAGCGTTTTTCTGGATAGGGAAATACCCGTAGAGGCAGAATCCAGATCAAATCTTTTAAAGTTACAATTCCGGCCTCGGAGAGTTGGGAGATATAGCGGGGTTTTTTATTAGAGGGAAGAAGTTTATCGAGTGAATCAGACCAATTCATAAATTCAATCCTTTAACTATAATGAAATCGTTTAATTTCATATTCGATATCCCCCTTAGGCGCTTTGACTATGACTTCGTCGCCTTCTTCTTTGCCAATCAAGGCCTTTGCTAACGGACTATTATAAGAAATTTTCATGCTCGATGTTCGGGCCTCATCTTCTCCCACAATTTGATAGCAGGCCTCTCGTCCATCATCGAGATTGACCACTTCGACAGTGGCCCCAAATAAAATGCGATCTTTTTTTACGGCCCCAATATCAATAACTTTGGCCTTTGCGACTTTGTCTTGAAGCTCCATAATACGGCCTTCAACATGAGACTGCTTTTCTTTGGCCGCATGATATTCTGCGTTTTCTTTAAGGTCTCCGTGCTCTCTGGCCTCTGCTATCGCTTTTTTAATGGCCTCACGCTCAACCTTGATGAGAGTTTTCAGTTCCAGATCGAGCTGCAACTTCCCTTCAGTGGTCATTGGATATTCAGTCATAATTAGGTGACCTTTATTTTTTAAAAAGTGCCTCTGCTGCACTTAAAAATTTATCTTTTTCTGAAATCTCGGCCCCTACTGAATCTCCCAAAGAAAAATAATCACAAAAATTTGCTTTTTCTTTGTCTATAATTCTCTCAGCACTTGGTTCTCGACACTGATTATAGGCCTTTTGGTCAAAAAAACGACACATCCTGCAACAGCGAAGAGAAGTTGCACAAAATTCGCACTCTTCTCGCAAACTCAGGGGGCGCCCCGGGATAAAATCTATTTTTTTTCTACAATGGTAACATGTGACCAATTATTTTTTCTACCTTGGGAAAATTGCCGACTCATAGGTCAATTAACGGGTTTGCTAAAAATTTTTATTAATCGAAATGCTTAAACCAGCACCTTTATTATGACCTTGTAGCTCACGATACGGGGAAAAGTAAATCCTGGGTGTATTATTTTTATTATATTCCTCGATCGCTCGCTCCAGTAGCCGCTCGTTTCGGTAAATGTGTGTTCTTGTGACAAGATAACTTAAGGCCACAAGCGTTCCTCCAGAAATAATAAGACCGTTTTGGCTCCAGATTCCTCTGTCGGAATCAATCCGAGGCCCAAAGAGACCATAAAGAAGTGACGCAAAACCGATAGTACTAAGAATTGAATACTCCCAACGGGGCCTGTTTTGTTCTTGGTATTGGTTGAGTAACCGAGATGACAGCGTTTCTTTTTCTAAAAAATATCGCAACCCTTCACCTCTTCCAGTGGGGCCAGAATCAACAAGAACTTCTTGATAATTGATAATCGCCACTCGGCTGCAGGTATCGGTGATTTGGGCCGATGCTAATGGGGAAATCATGGGGCCAATTAGAAAACAAATTAAGGTAATTTTAGACATATCTTTCTCGAGTGAAAACTGTACCATAAATGAAATGGATCTAATAAAGAATGGCCTTGGATTAGGCCGGACGATTCGTAATGTTGGGCGGATTCGAGAAATCCTGACTGTTTTTGCTAGAAACGGTCTGGCCGAATTTGTCGAGCGCCTTAATTTATCTGAACTCGTTCCAGACTTTGTGTTTCCCCAACGAAAGCTCAAGACCCTAGAGAAGACCGGTCAAAAAGAAGACCGAGATTGGTGGACCGCGGTTGGACATCGTCTTCGCTTAAGTTTTGAAGAACTGGGCCCAAGTTTTATAAAAATCGGACAACTTCTCGCCAGTCGAGAAAATCTTCTCAATCCTCATTTGCTCGTTGAATTGAAAAAGCTGCAAAACAGAGTTTCTCCGCCAAAATGGAGTGTTTCCCAAAAACTCATTGAGCGCGAATTGGGTCAAAAAATCGACGCTGTCTTTTCAAATGTAGAAAAAAAGCCGTTGGGGTCTGCCAGTATCGGAACTGTTTACAGAGCTGAGCTGATTAATGGGAAACGTGTTGTCCTCAAAGTAAAAAGGAGTGGGATTGATGAAGTTTTGCGCAATGACTTTGAAATCATTCATCTGATTTGTCTTCAATTAGAAAAACTCTTTTCTGAGCTGCACTATTTAGGTCTTTCACGTGCCATTCACGATTTTTATCAAAATATTTTGCTGGAACTCGATTTTTTTCTAGAGGCTAATAATGCCAAACGCCTTGGAAAAAATCTTTTGAAAAAAGACTCAGAACAAATTTTTGTGGTTCCCGCTGTCTTCGAAGAATACAGCGGTCGCTCACTGCTAGTTATGGAGTTTTTAGAAGGACCCACATTTTACGAGGTTGCTCAACAAGGTCCATTGAGTGCCGAGCTGGAAAAAAAACTCATTGATGGGGTAAAACTCTTCCTCCAAACTCTTTTGATTGATGGTTTTTTTCATGCGGATCTTCATGCTGGCAATTTTTTGCTACTTGAAGACAATAAGATTGGTCTCATTGACTTTGGTCTTATGGGGCATTTGAGCGGACCAAACCGCCTATCCCTGATTGCCATCCTCTATGCTCTCACCACTTACGATTATGAAAATTTGGTTTATGAATTTTTAGATATTGCTGAATACAAAACGATTCCGCAATCAGACGAATTGGTGCGCGATTTACGCGAAGGGCTTGCAGGTTGTGTGGGATTAAATAACCAGCAAATTCAGGTCACCCAAGTTTTTGGGAAAATTATCAGGATCTTGTCTGCCCACCGCATTTATCTTCCTCGAGAATGGTATATTATTTTTCGTTCTCTTATGACTCTTGATGGCCTGGGAAAAGGACTTAGAATTCAGCTCAATCTTTTTGAAATTCTTGCTCAAGAAATTCCTCCTTTGCTTCCTCAGATTTTTTCGAAAGAAAAAGTGATTGAGAATTCACTTTGGCTTGGGCGTGATCTTCTTAGTTCATTTCGAATGGTGCCTAGGCATTTGAGATGGTTTTTAAAGCATCTTTCTAAGAAAAATTATGCTTTTTCTTTTAGAATCGAGGGCCTGCAAACCTCTACCCAGAATCTCTCTGATGGCCTGGTTTTTATCGGACTCTGCCTTGTCAGCTCGGTACTTTTCTATGGAGGCCTGGTTTTTGTCGAAAGAGAACTTCCGTCAAGCCTAAAAAATTATCCCACCCCAACTCTGATTTTTTGGTGTCTATCTCTGATACTCTTTATCGCAGGTCCCGTAGGGTGGTGGAGGAGGAAGCTGTGAGGGATTGTGCTTCCCCCGCTCACACAAGTTGACAGGCTATCGATATAGGGCAAAATATCTGCCATGAGAGCAATTTATTTTCTAGCCTTTTCGAGTCTTTTTTTTGCAGGTTCATTTTCTTATGGGGCGTCGGTCTACGTCGACGGTAGTAGGAAAATTACATTTCGCACAGGACCAGGGACCGACCATAAAGTTATCAGGATGCTCGACACGGATGTGAAATTAAACTTGTTAAGCGAAGAGGGAGAGTGGTCAAAGGTTGAGGCCTCTGAGGGAGTTGTCGGATATGTGCTCAATCAGTTTCTTTCTAAAGCAGTGCCGGCCTCTGCTTCCCTTGAATGGTTGCGATCAAAATACAACTCTCTTAAGACTGAAAATAAGGAGCTAGAGAAAAAGCTATCCTTGTTCCAAGAACAAAATAATGATCTTGGTGCTCAAATTTTGACTCTTCAAAAGCAGCTCAATCAGACAGAAGGTGATTATCAGCAACTGCGGGATGGCTCTCAAAAATATCTTTCTTTAAAAACAAGCTTTGATAAAAATAAAACTAAATTAAAAACAATTCAGCGCGAGCAGATCATTTTAGAATCAAAGCTCAACGAGCACTACATGATTTGGTTTGCTCTTGGTGCTGGAGTTTTACTTTTAGGTTTGCTGATTGGAAAATTTGGTCGGCGAAAATATATGTATGATTCTAAGATAACTCTTTAATTCACAGGTTCATCATATTCTTCAAGTGCTGTTTTTACGAGTTTTGAACTTGAAAACAGTGCAATATGAAAGATCGCTTCACCCCGAGTGACCAAAGGTATAGTCGTAAGGCCAATCACAATTCCAGGAAAGACGGCCTCGATATGGTCGAGCTTTTCACCAAAGGGATTGGAAAGCATCGCAAGGACCTGCCCTTTTTCAACTCTGTCGCCGACCTTCACTTGGTGATGACAAATTCCACTACACGGGGCCCTCAGCCATTGGCTGGATTTAGCAGTAAAAACGCTTTGAATGATATCAGAATCTTTCTTTTTTACCTTAGGAAGCATTTTTATAGACCGCATCACATTAATACAGCCCTTTACTCCAATTCGGATAACGTCTTCTTCAAAACGAAGAGGAGAGCCGCCTTCAAATAATAACATCGAGACGCCGCGTTTTCGAGCAGCTTCCCTCAAGGAGCCGTCTCGCAATTTTGAATTTACAACCACCGGGACACCAAAAGATTTTGCTAGCGCCCTTGTTTCAGGATTATCAAGCCAGGCACGGATCTGAGAAAGATTTGTTCTATTTATGGCGGCAGTATGAAGATCAATTCCATGAGTGCATTTTTTAACGACCTCTTTCATAAAAAGCTTCGCCAATTGTCCGGCCAAGGTCCCATTCTTCTCTCCAGGAAAGCAGCGATTGAGATCTCTGCGATCCGGCAAATATCTAGAGCGATTAATGAGTCCAAAGACATTTACGACCGGAACGGCAATAAGCGTTCCCTTAATTTTTTTAAGGGAAGGGCGTTTGAGAAGCCTGCGAATGATTTCAATTCCGTTGAGCTCGTCGCCGTGAATAGCAGCGCTCACAAATAAGACAGGTCCGGGTTCTACTCCGCGAATCACCTCGATGGGCATACTGAGATCTGTTCCATCGTAAAGTGAGGAAACATGGATTGAAATTTTCTTGGTTTCACCAGGAGCGACTTCTTCTCCAGCAAAAGACATTTTTGAATCAGGCAAGAGCACGTCCTTGATGGCAAAATAAAAGAGAACTAAATTGTATCAGCTCCAAAAAAACTAAGATAGGAATCATTGAGAGCGATTTCCTTAAAAAATTCTGGGCCAAAGACTCCTTGAAGAAAGGTTTTGGTTCCTAAAGTGTGCCTTTGGTTGTTTATCTTAAATTGGATTCGTTGTGATTGGCCATTTTCCATTTTAATTCTGCCTTGAGTTGCCGTTTTTATAAAATCGGTAAACCTGGGATGACTCCCTATTCGCATAAATCCTAGATAAGATAATTGAAAGTCATGGGATGCCGGTCCGGGACCAGTAAACCAATATTGGGGAGCAGGTGCTCTTTCCAAAATTTCCTCCAGGCTGGCGTTCGTTTCATGTATGACGCCACCAAGGTCTGCACCTTTATTGAAAATTGCGTAGCGAAATTCTCCATTTGCACTCACCCAGTGATCGATTGAAAGAGAAGAAATTGCAAAAAAATCCTCCCAGTCTTGTTCACTTCTTTCAAAATAGAAAAACTTGTCTGAACATCTCTGATGAAATGCATGCTTTAATTTTTCTCTTTCAGTAAAATCTTCAATAGAGAGGCCCGCGTTTTTCTTTTTTTTCGATGGCAGCTGAATTTGAAATTGAGAAATGACTGGTACAAAACCGAATCGATTATAAAATTCCTTCTGGTCACTAAAGAGAAAGAAAAAAGCAACGTCATCTTTGTATTTCTCAAGCACATCACTTAAGAATTTTTTAAATATTCCCTTGCCACGGATTTGAGGATGAGAGCAAAGACCGCCCAGAAGTGCCACAGAGTACGTTTTATCAAAAACTTTGAGCTGGCGAATCTTGACACCGACATGGGCCAGAATTTGTTGGTCCTTATCAACTAAAACATTGAGATTTTTCAAGTTTTCTTTTGTAACCAACGGAAAAAAATCAGTTTCAAATTTTGAACCTGCAGGGTAATCAAAGCACTCTTCAATGAGTGCTATCAGTTCGGAATACGCTGAGGGTGAGGTTAGTTCTGAAAGAACTTTTTTATCATACATTAGTGAGATAACTTTTACGGACTATCTACTGGCGGCGGAGGAAGGGCTAATGTTGCTTCCAGGCGCTCTAGTACTACACCAGCTATATCGGCGATAATTTCGTCAGATACTTTTTTCACTCTATATATTCTTTTAATCCTGTCTATTAGAGCGCTGCAAGCAACAACTAGCTTTTTCTTGTTTTCGGGATAAACGTATTTTATCTTACCTAGCCCTGCAAAGAAATAAACCAAAATGTTGGGCTCAAAAACGAGTGGTTGCCAGTCTCTCTTTATGTTTTTCATAATTTCATTAATGTATGTTCCGTTTACGGTGCCAAAAAACTTAACATCTGAAAACTTCCCAAAGAGTTCTAAGAAGATTTGGTCGTCGATTGGGGCTTTGCCGGTACTTCTTAAGGCATATTGGGTGATCGCTTCGCTCACGTCTCTGGCGTCGGTCATTGCTTTAAGTGATTGCATTCTAAATATCTCAAACTCCATTGGATAAGTATAAAGTTTGAAGGGATTAATCTGCGGCATCTCGGCGCCGTAGATCTTTTGATAAAGAGTATAGAGCTCCTTAATAGGACGACCGGTAGCGATTTTGGTATATGATAGTTTTGAGGCTTTAGGCTCGGAACTTTTGGCCACATCTACACCGACTACATCTCCGGCATAGAGCTGGTCTGATGCGATGAGATTTGTTAGCGGAGTCACTAAAAAATGTTCCACAACTTTTTTCAGACTCCGTCCACCAAATTCCTTGCGATATCCTTCTTTCATCATCCAGCGTCTTGCTTCCGGAGAGACATTAAACAAGATTTGAGTTTCTGCGTTGGAAAAAAAGTTTTCGACTTGAACTTGAGCGAGTTGCAGATCAAAAATTTGTTCCGACTCTTCTTGGGAGTGCTGCTGGAAGACAAATGTTTTATCGACTCGGTTTCGAAACTCTGGCGATAGCCTATTGGAAAACGCACCCAGGGCGGCCTCGTTGATTCGCTCTTTAGTCAATAGTCCATCAGATACTAGTTTTTTCCTAGAAAAACCAATGCCCTTTGTACTCTCGGATAAGATCTTTTGAATTTCACCCTGCCCGACATTGCTGGTGAAAATAAAAATGGTGTTATTAAAATCTAGAACTTCGTTAGAACCGGTTGTCATTCTGGCATCATCGATGATTGGAAGAAAAATGTTTTCAAGAGATCGTGCGGCCTTTTCAAACTCGTCAATCAAGATGACCCTCACTCCAAACTTGGCACTTAGAGAATTATCTAAACGCTCTTTGGTGAAAAAAGGAGGAGTGGAATCATGGCCAATATACCCAGAAGGAGAACCGGTTAGCCTCGCAACATTATGCTCAAGGTTATACTCTGCACCGTCAAGACGAATGAGCTCTTTTGGCTCATTTCCCAAAGCAAACTGTAAAGCTTTTGCGGCCAACGTTTTACCAGTGCCTGTGACTCCCATGAGAAAAAAAGTAGAAATATTACTTTGATCACTTTTGGAGCGCAGGCCGATTTCTTGAACGGCCTGCGCAAATGCAATTTTTAATTCTTCATGACCAATCATTTTCTGATTGAGCTTACCTATGATTTCCTGAGCAACGGGTCCTAAAACGGCCGGGTCCAGTGCCACACTTTGAAATTTCCCTGCAGACTTCTTTTTGAGGCTCGCCGCCAGCTGTTTGGGAGTCAGCCCAAAAGGTTTCACGCAATTCTTTTGGGCCTTGGGGGGGACCGCTTGAGAATGGGAAAAGAAAATAGAACTAATTAGGACAACCAATAGATACTTCATATGGGAAATATTGATACCTAAAAAAAGGCCTATGAACTAGTAGAAGGCCGTGGCCGACAGGTTTTGTTGGCCACGGTAGTCAAAAATCTACATTGGGTTTGAAGTTCTCTGGATCTCGTTTGCATTTTTAGTATTAGCAGGTGGTCTCATCAGCGGTTTTGGATTTTGGGTGTCTAAAATTGAGCGAGTCGTCCGGGCCAAATCTCCTAGCTCTTCCAGTCGCATCTTCCTAATTTCTTTATCGAGGTGGAGGCGAAGATCAGGATGAGATGCTAAAACCTCGCAAACTACTTGAGAGTCATACTTTAAAAGATTTTGAGTATCAAAATAAATGGCGGTTTTAATTGGGTCATCTTTTATTGCGGCAGAGGCCACATAGCGATCAATATAAGCATTAGTTTCCAGTACAGCTTTGAACTGCTTGGCCGCAGCTCTAATGGAACTTTTAAATGAAAAAACTTCGGTAGTATTATTTTTCTGAAGATCCAGGCGTTGTTGTTCGATGTTTTCGACATATTCAAGCGCTTCTCGATAATTTTCTATGACCTTGCGGTTTTCCGGAGAGCATTCTTTAAGGTGTGACTGAGCTGCTGATCTAGTAAATGGCATCACGACACACATTAAAGAGAATACATGCAGAAATTTTGAATAGGACTTCATCTTTGACTCCTTGATTACCTTGATAGATGCAAAAAATAATCCACAACAGAATGCATTGCGGATGTCCTCGAGGGGGTTTGGGTGGCCTTTGTCTCTGACCGGTGCCTAGAATATAAACAGTTTGTGTAATTTTTTTACAGTGAAAACAAGCGCTTTCCTTCTTCCATTCTGAGCCGATGAGGTTCTTAGAGGTATTGATATGACCACTACAAATGCCAAATTCAGCTTCGCCCTACTGGCCTATTTCTTATTTGGAATTTTTAACAACGCTAGTTCTCAGGAGTTCGCTCCTGAGCTCAACTGCGCCATCGGAAGCGCATTCGGTAGTCGATTTGGTTTTAATCAGTGGGTGGTTAAAGACGGTAGTGCTGCGATGTTTTCTGCCAAGAGAACTTTTGCAAATGAGAAATATCCTCGAGTTGGCTTCTATATTATTGAAAAGGATAAAGTGAAGTTTGTATCGATTCCCAAAACCAAGGACGTTCCTGGGATGGATAATGCCCTCGATATTTTCAGCGGTCAGGATCTCTCTTTCCAGTGGTCAGGAATTTTTTGCGCAAATGGAATTGTCTCCAGAAATTAGAAATCCAAATGAGCCAAAGGATGCAGAAATCATTGCTTCTCAAGAAAAATTACAGAACGTCGAATATCTTCCTTATAAAAATAAGCTAATGGTTCAGAGCACGCCGACTGTAAAATTTAGAGAAACATCAGATGGTTCTCTTTTTGGGGTACCGGATATTATAGAAGTGGATTCCAAAGATATAAGACAAATGTTTATTGTGAAGCTTCGCTCATCTATCTCAAAAATGACTGAAAACTATCTAGAAACGAAAGGTTTTCTGGATGAAGAAATCGCAAAGCTGCAGCTTTATAAAAAAGGTTGTGCAGACAAAGAATCTAAAGAATACGCTCAGATCTCTAATCCCAAGTTATCGTGCAGTGATGATATGCTTTTTGGCCTAGACGATAGACTCGAACATCTAAGAAATCTTTTCGTCGAGGAAAGAGATAAAATTCGGATAGGACTGGGAAATTGTCTAAAGGTTTCTGGACTTGAAGAGTCAGTGAAAAGCGAGATGGCCGAATACGGTGCTGTCAGGGCCAATGAAATTCGTCAAGAATCACCAGGTAATGGAACTCCAACATCTACTCCGAAATAATAAGGCAAATCCTACCTTTCCTCTTCTGGCCCTAAATATTTTTTAATCCAATAGGTTTGAGCAGACGATTAGGTAATTGAGTAAGGCCGATAACCTTACTTGATTTTTTCAAGGATGAAGAAATCAACCTTTTATCAGGAGGATTATATGGGTTTGCGAATCAACACCAACGTCGCATCCATTAATGCCCAGAGAAATTTGCGTAAAACGCGGCTTTCTTTGGAAAAATCCCTTGAGCAGTTGTCTTCAGGACATCGAATTAACCGAGCGGGCGATGACGCCGCAGGGTTAGCGATTTCCGAGAATTTGCGAGCGCAGATTCGTGGACTTGGCCAGGCCGAAAGAAATGCCCAGGATGGTATTTCGCTGGTTCAAATTGCTGAAGGGGGACTCTCTGAGGTTTCTAATATTCTGATCAGGCTGCGAGAGCTCGCTGTCCAGGCCGCATCAGATACTATTGGACCAACAGAGAGAAAGTTTTTGAACGTTGAGTTTGAGCAACTTACGGCGGAAATCGACCGTATTGCCAATTCAACAGAGTTCAACAGAGTTCCTTTGCTCAACGGAACAGGCGCTGTTTTCGATATTCAAATCGGAACCAGAAATGATCCACTCGTGGACCGTCTGACTTTTGATGCATCTGGAGCAGATGTAAACGTGGCGGCGTTAGGATTAAACCTTGCCTCCGTTGCTGATAAGATCTCGTCGCAAAATTCTTTGGCCGCAATTGATCAATCGATCATTTCGATCTCAGGAATTCGTGCAGATTTTGGTGCTCTTCAAAACCGATTGCAATCTACGATCAATAATATTGCCATCAGTATTGAAAATATGTCCGCGGCGAACTCTCGAGTTCGAGATGCTGACATCGCTAAAACAACAGCGGAGCTCACCAAGTCTAATATCTTAATGCAGGCGGGAACATCAGTGCTGGCCCAAGCGAATCAGTCGACAACGAATGCGTTGACGTTGATACAGGCCGCCTCTTCGGCGTAGCCGAATTGAGTGAGAGATGTTCCATACCTGCATGAAGATCAAGTGATCTTGTAACGGATGGATTGAGTAGAGCTGAGTGATGAATTGAAAGCTTTTGGTGAAGCAGAAGCGTTAGTAAATGAACTTAAATGCTGGGCAAGATGCCCGGTCTAAAAACAGGAGGTTTTTATGTATAGAAATGGAGGTTAAATATGGGACTTCGAATAAATACAAACGTACCGTCGCTTTCGGCGCAGAGATCGCTGTCGAAAACGACTAGAGAACTCAATGATAGTTTTCGAAAACTGTCATCGGGTCAAAGAATTACCAGGGCCAGTGATGATGCGGCAGGCCTCGCAATAAGCGAGAAGCTCAAAGCAAATATCAGAGGGCTCAGGCAAGCGGGAAGGAATGCAGAAGATGGAATCTCTCTTATTCAGACAGCAGAAGGTGGATTGTCTGAAATCTCGAATATTATTATTCGGCTCAGAGAGCTGTCTATTCAGTCTGCATCAGATACGGTTGGAGATACTGAAAGAGGTTTTTCCGATATTGAATTTCAAGAACTCAAAAGTGAGATTGAAAGAATATCATTATCGGCCGATTTCAATGGGCGAAAGCTCTTGGACGGAACTTCTGGGTTGGTTGAAATTCAAGTTGGAATTTTTAACGACCCATTTAAAGACCGTATTAAATATGATGGAGCTGAAACCGATTCAACTCTTGCCTCACTTGGCATCACCGCTGAAAGTATTGCTACTAAAGAAGGCGCGCAAACTTCGCTACAAGCGCTCGATAATTCTATCGTGCGAGTCAACGGAGTCCGGGCAAAATTGGGTGCAATTCAAAACAGGCTTACAAGTGTTGTTAATACGATTGCGATCTCAGATGAAAACTTTAGTGCTGCAAACTCACGGATTCGCGATGTGGATGTGGCACAAGAGACGTCCAGACTTACAAGGAGTCAAATCCTTGCCCAGGCCGGAACAGCAGTGCTGGCCCAGGCGAATACTGCTTCACAATTTGCTCTCAAGCTCATAGGCTAGATTTATCCATTCAAACCCTTCTCTCGAATGAGGGAGGGGTTTTTTTCAATCTCGAAGTCTAGAAGACAGATGGGCCAATGAAAAAAACAATTTTTATATTTGGCGTTTCAGGATTTGTCGGCTCAAATTTGGCCTCATTTTTTAGAAAAAAATATAGAGTTATAGGAACCTATTATAAGCATCCAATAAAAATTCCTGGTGTTTTGAGTATTTGTTGTGATGTCTTAAATAAACACCGTGTGCAGAGTTTGTTGCATACGTTTCGACCTGATTTCACGATTTATGCTGTCGGATTAAGATCAATCGTTGATTGTCATATGTACCCCAAGGTGGCCAGTGCTCTCAACACTGCTGGCGTCTCCAATGTTTTAACATTTTCGGAAAGGTATCAGTCGAGATTTATTTTAATGAGCTCTTCTTATGTCTTCGGAGGAGAAAACAAAAAACACAAAGTTAACGATCCAACTTTGCCAAAAACTGTCTATGGAGAGAGTGTTGCCTCCGCTGAATTTTTTGTCCAGAAGTCTTGTCTCAACTATCTGATTTTTCGGTGCTCTCAACTTCATGGAAGAAGCGGAAATTTTTTCCAAACCACTTGGTTTGAAAAATTAGAACGAGCTTCTTTTCACGGGCAGAGTTTAGTTTGTGATAATGATATTCAAATTGGGCATCTTGATATTTTTTACTTAGGCGCCGCTATGGAAGAGGCCTTGGGAAAAAATATGTCGAACCGGTTAATCCATTTAAGTAGCCAAGATACCTGTACATATTTCGAATTTGCTCAGAGTTACGCTCGGATTTTTAAAACGAATGAGTCTTTATTTAAGATAGGGCACTGGCCTTTCCTTACTCAACAAAAACAAAAGCAGAGTGGGGGCAAGGGCGACCAATGTTATGATTTAGATTTAGAAATGACGAAGGCCTATTTAGACTTAGAAATTCCCACAGTCGAAGCTTCACTCATGAAAACCCAAACTTCTTTAAAAAACCGGGAGATCTCTGTAAAAGGTCCAGATTCATCTGAATCCGAAGGCGTAAATTTTATCTAGCTGAATGTTTAATAAACTCGGTGAGGTGATGTTGAACCAAGGCCTCTAAGTCAATTTCTTCGCCCTGAAACCGCCAGGTCAACTTATGAAACGCACCTAAATGCGCCTTAATTTCATGAATTCCTGGAATGGCCGCTGTCTGCCCCGCTAGCCTAGCAGAAAAGACTCCGCCAGTATTACTAAGAAAACCTACACTTATAACATCTAGCGCTTTTCGCGATACAATGAGCTTCAGGGAATTTCTATAAAGCATGAAATCGTTGACCGTATTAGAGATTTTAAAAATGCGAATCCCTTTATTAAGGTCTCGCTGAGATCGCAAATGATTAAAGCGTTCGACATAGAACTCAAAACGTTCTTTGAGTTGATCCATGAAAATAAGAGATTGGTCTTCTAAGTGGGCCTTAGGATCGAGGTGGTCACTAAAATGGATGACCCCGGATTCTTCCATGGTGACCTCTTCCATCGCCAAATTTTCTATCCAGCGGGTTGAGGTCGAATCTTCCGTAATTCGATTAGTCATAATTCTAGCTTGAGATGAGTGGGGGCGTTCGTCAACTCCAAAATAAACTGGCCTCCTTCTGTGGTCTTCAAAATCCGCGCTACTGATGTCATTTTTTTTAAAATGATATCCTTCTCTATCGATAGGTGAAAAATAGAGCCGGTTTATATGAGTAAAAAAATGGCGGTCTTAAATGAGTCTTTGATTGTGAAAACTTTTGTAGAGGTCGAGATGGTCTTTGAGGGCCGATGCTTTTTTAGTCGTGCACCAGGTGCGACGAAAAAGGCGATTTATATTCGCCCGCAACATGGCCAATGTGTGATTGACGCTAAACAGAGGATCTTTGATTAATTTTTTTAATTCTCCTTGTCCGGAAATAGTGCTTTTAGCACCCAGGAATCTTAAATGATAGGCCTTGGGAAAAATGTTCTTAATTGCTGGAGGGTAGAATTTATGTTCGTCACTTTTAATCTTAGCATCCGGCAAAAGTGCTCCCTCAACTTCTTTTAAAACATTTTTAATCGCCTGTTTCCTACCGTCTGGCTGGCGACCATATTTTTCATGCGAAATTTTAGCAAGATGCCCAAATGCTGGCATGGAACACACATCTAATGATAATATGGCCCGGGTCTTGGTTTCTACAATAACTGGTACAGGCAGTGGTAGGCACTTGGTGTGCTCAAAAGTAATGAGATCATCAAGCTCAACTTCCTCAAATGTCTTCGATTCTAAAAATGTCCTGTGCTCTATTCGCGCTTGCTCAGCTAAAAATTTAAATTTCTTGGCCACCGTTTTTCTCGTGAGATTTAGAATCATGGCCGACCGTCTTTGGGAAACACCGGAGCATAGAAGAATTTTAAGCTGAAAATTTTTCTTTCGTTTTTTCTGCCTATAGCAAGGATCAAATGTGGCGTTAGAAAACTTTTTGCCGCACTTTTGACATCGGAAACGGCGAATGACTTTGCTGTCACTTTTCCGGGAATAAAACCCAGATTTTGAGAATCTCGTAGAATGGCAACGTGGACAATGCATCGTGGTTTTAAGTGATGCAAGAATGCTAAATGGGTGAGATTTGCTAAATAGTTGAAAACCAAAGGCCCACTTAAGGAGACCAGTTTATAAAGGACACGGAAGAGCAGCTTCGAACAGTTTCGCGCCCCTTTTAACAAGGTGGGCGCAATTATAATTGCGTTAGGCCTCCCACTTATCTATGACAATTCCGTCATAGGCAGGCACGCACACAGCAATCAGGGACCGCTCCCGAAACAAAGATTGTAGGGCGAAAAAGTTGGTTTTGCCCTTCCGTGTCTTGTTTCAATTATAGCGGATTCCCACATGGGAAAGCAGTTATTTTTTATAAATATTGCGTAAATCCGAGTTTTCAGCAGCTTAGAAGTCCCAATAGATGTTTTTGTGCGAAGCGGCAAGGTATGCTACAATAGAAGATGGGAAGGGAAATCTAAAGTTCTATGAACGGGGAGACGAAAAAGAAGATATCTGGAGAATCGATGATGAAAAGTTCTATTTTGGCCTATTTGAAGGATGAAGAAGGTCAAACCACTCTAGAATATGCTCTTATTTTGGCCATCGTGGTGGCCGTGATCGTTCAGATGAAAGGTCAAATGACGGATAAGGTCAAAATATTGATGGACAAAGTCTTTGGTGAAATGTTCAATAAAATTCTTCCTTAAAATCACTGACCTATAATTTTCGACTACACTTATAGAAGTGAAACACCAAGATAACTTTGGATCAGGCCAATCAACCGTCGAATATCTTTTGGTTGTGATTCTCATCATTGGAATGATTTCGGTCTTTACTGGAAACTTAAGTTCCTATCTTGGCCAGACCACTGGCCGGTTAAATCATTTGCTTTCTTTATATTTATCAACTGGTGTGTGTCCAAAAGACTGTTATTTCGAGACTTTTAAGAATGGCCACCGCTGAATTGCCGCTTTTTTATTGGTGCATTCTCACTGCAAATCTTTGTGCGGTTGCCTATTATGATCTGAGAACTCGTAAAATTAAAAATTTTTGGTCGCTCGCCAATCTTTTATTTCTGCCAATGCCCTTTTTCTTGGCCACCGATATTACCCCCTACCTAGTTTTCACCCAGATCCTGATCCCCGTTATAGTCTTTGTTTTGGGAATCTTTCTTTTTACAAAAAAACTGATGGGTGCTGGAGATAGTAAATATCTCAGCACATTTTTGCTGATACTTCCGTTTCAGTTGCAGATCGTGTTTGTGAGTAATTTGCTGCTTTTAACTGCTAGTATTGGACTCATTTTGTTGGGAATCAAAATTGCTGCTCTTCATCCCTCCCTCAGTTACTTTGCTACGATAAGATTTAACTGGCAGGATCGCTTTCCTTACGCTCCTGTATTTCTTATGAGCTGGATATGGATCATTTTAGAAATCATTTAGGCCAAACGAGTATCGAATATACTTTGCTGCTCTTTGTGGTTTTTTCTGTCACCTTTGCCCTTTTTCAAAGCCCAATGTTTAAAGATAATTTAGGACAAAATGGTTTGATGTTTCAGCGGCTCAAAAATACGATCGAATATTCTTATCGCCATGGACTCTCTGGCAACACTCCTTTAAATGATGCCGGAAATGAAATCAATTATGGAGTTGGTCGGCATTCTAGTTATCGAAACGGCAATCAAACGAGGTTTTTCGGACATGCAGAACCGTACAACTAAGGCCGGCCAGACGACATTAGAGTTTTTGGCCACTTTTATTACAAGCATGGGGCTTCTTATTGTGGTTATCACTGTTGGAGTGAATTATGGCCTCGGCTATTTGGCCCACTATGCAACATTTATGGCCTCCCGAACGTTTCTCTCTCACGATACTAGAGGTCGCAATCCAGATACAGTCATCACTGCTGATACAACTGGGGCCAATGCTGTTTCAAGGCAAACCTTTGAAGATTATTCTCTAAGAAGCTTTTCGATATCTTCTGATCAACTCAAGTTTAACTATCCAGGTAACAGCAACATTGCTGAATTTTTTGGCAGCTATTTGCAATTTGAAAGACCTTTCTCCTATTTTGCCCCAATGGGGGGAGCTGTGAAATTACAGTATCTTTCCGAATCTTTCCTGGGAAAAGAGCCCATGCGGAGTATTTGTAAGCAAAGAATTTGTGAGCGTTTCTTTGGCCGCGATGGATGCGGATCTGATCTCATGTATCATGGTACTCTTTATGATAATGGCTGCTAAGAAAGAAAAAAATCTAGGTCAAAGTGGTCAAGCTCTTTTTGAATTTTTCTTTTTTATACCATTATTTCTGGCGGTTTTTGCTCTTTGTATTTATTTGGGTAATGCGATCAATGGGGCCATTAATCAACAAAAGATTGCCCGCTCTTATCTCTATGCACGTTTGAAAGGTAATTCCTACGCACCAGAACCAGATAGCCGAACTCATCCTGGGTGGCAAAAATTTGGAATGTATATTATTGGATACCGTGAGAAATTTTCGGCAGGAGGTACTGAGCCGGTCTCTCCCTGTTTCAAAGTCAATGTTCCTTTTGTCCGAGACATCACTCAAGAATGTGAAGACTCCTATACTGATGAGGCGACGAATTTTATCAGAGTTCAGACCGTCTATGGAATTTGCGGAGCAACTTATGGTAATCGAGGTCCCGCCGGAATTGTTCAGCTTCCTTATTCAGTAGCATGGGAGGCCAGCACGATTGATGCTTGCCTCATTCAATAAGTCTTTATCTTCTGATTGGGTATTCCTTTCCCGGCAAACCGGGTCTTTCTTGCCGCATGCTAAAATGATGATTGAAATTGTCTGTCTTATTTCGAGGTAAGGTCTATGAACCGGCGCGGATTTACTCTCAGTCTTGTCATTGCGGCCTTGGCCGTCTTTATGGTGAAATCCTATATCGATGGAGTGGAGTCCGAATACATTGAAGAAGAAGGTGTTGAAACAAAAGTTGTGACTGCCAGAAAAGATATTAAGGCACACGAAATGATCACAGAAGAAAATGTCACCATCAGCACACGTCCCCGCAATCTTGTTGTCAAAAACGCAATTCAAGATCTCGATGAAATCATTGGGAAAACGTATTCAACAATTGCCATTTATGAAGGCGAACAACTTACCGATGCACGAGTTGAGTATCCCAATATTCGATCCGGACTATCTCGCGAAATTGCCATGGGAAAAAGGGCCATCACTATTCCTGTCTCTGAAGACCAGGCGGTAGGAAAGCTTATTCGTCCAGGAGATAGAGTCGACGTCATTGCTATGCTTGATTACAGTGGTGGCCAAAAAGAGAAACTAAGGGTTGCCACTATTTTCGAAGATGTATTGATACTTTCAACAGGACTAAAAGTTAGCAATCAAGGTGTACTTAAAGGCAAGAAAATCGATGAAGAAGTTAAAAAACTCAACCTTGATGTTTACCGCGATTATAACTCTGTCACCATAGAATTAACTCCTTTCGAGGTGCAAAAACTTGTTTTCCTCAGAGAGGCGATGAATGGAGTTTATTTATCCCTGAGAAATAATGACGACAAAGAAAAGAGAAATGACCCCGCCACTCGGATTTATGATGTCTTGGGTGAGAATTTAGCGCCAGAGGCCAGGGCCTATTTTGCAAAACAGCTTCAAGCCGAAGGCCAAAGGAGAGGCCGGTAGTGGGAGGCCCGATTCCATTTTTATTCACTGTGCTTCTATCGTTGGCCCTCTCTAATGTGGTTTTCGCTCAAGAAAAAATTGAGGATGCGTCGTCAGACGAAAATTTGTTAGATCAAGCAGTCGAGCAATTAGGCACTCAGGAAGAAAGCACGCCAAAAGATATCGAAGAAGTTGCTGTCGCAATCCCAGTCGAAAAAAATATTAAAGAAGAAGAAACAGATCTTGTCGTGGGAATTGATGAGGTAGAGAAATTAGACTTTGATTTTAGTACCAAGGTTCAGATAGGAAACGAGTCGATCTTAAAGCTGATTATCTCTCCCCAGAAAGGAGAAATTCTTTTTCGAGGTCTAAGACCTGGGAAAACATCTGTGACAATTCGAGACAAAAAAGGCGAGATCAGAAAAACGTTTCTCGTCAATATTTCATCTACGGGACTCTCTAAAACTGTTGCTGATTTGCGCGAACTGCTAGGCAATGTTGAAGGATTAGAAATTGGAATAAAGGGTGGGAAAGTCGTCGTTGATGGTGAAATCATTGTTTCAGAAGATATGGGACGAATCTCGGCAGTTTTAGGCGGATATGAAAATGTATTAAACTTAGTTGAGCTCTCACCACAAACCCAGCGAGTGATTGCTAGGAAAATGCAAGACGAGCTCAATCGTTCGGGACTAAATGATGTCCGAGTTCGCGTCGTCAATAAAAGTTTCTGGCTTGAAGGGATTGTTCCCAGCAATGGTGCAAAAGAGCTGGCTTTGGAAATTGCCAAGGCCTATCTTCCTTTTCGTGTAGACCCTTTGGCCATTAGTACTGAGAGTGCAGCGCGAGTAACTGATAAGTCCTATATTATTGATTTTCTCGTTGTTGAGCAGTCCCCGCCACCTCCCCCACCGCCTGAAAAAATGATTAAGATTACAACTCAATTTGTTGAGCTCTCGAAAGGTTATAATAGGGCCTATGGGTTCAACTGGTCCCCCTTGTTAAACACTGGAGATAGTTCGATTTCAATAAATCGCCAAGGTGATAATGCAGAGGTGTCTTCATCGTCGAATGGTATTTTCTCGGCCACTATATCTAATCTCATTCCAAAACTCTCTGCTCTTCGAAACTCTGGGCATGCTCGGATTATCCAGTCTGGAATGGTGATTACTAAAAATAATGTCGAGGGAAATATAAACAAAACCCGAGAAATTAATTTTGCCATTGGAGGCAATGAGTTCACCCGTAGCGTGAATATTACTGAAGGGTTTGCCATGAATGTGACCCCTCGAATTATCCAAGATGAAAATGTAGAAATGAGTATCGCTCTGAGTGTCAATATTCCAGGTTCCAGAGATGCGGCCGGAACGCCTACGGCCGTTCAAAATTCTGTGAAAACTCAACTGGCCATTAAGAACAGGGAATCAGCGGTCATTGGCGGCGTGGTTCAAGACTCGACCGTCACTGACTATGACAAAGATCCCTCAATTCAGGAGAGCTCTCCGGCGCAGGGTTCAAGCCGCCTCTTCGTATTGGTTCGCCGCAAAGACTACAATCAACAAAAAAATCAGTTTGTTGTTTTTGTGACTCCAGAAATCGTGACCTCGGCCTCTACCGGTGTCGAAGAAGTGAGAAAGAAATTTCGCAGGAGGAGTCGGTAAATCATGGCGGGACATCTCATTGGAGTCATTGGAGCAAAAGGCGGAGTTGGTAAGTCCATCGTGGCGACGAACTTGGCCTTTGCCTTTGCTCAGGCCTTGAGGCAAAAAACCCTGCTTTTGGATTGTGATATCAAAAGCTGTGCTGATCTTTCTTTAATGACTGGAGTGCGGCCGTCTAAAAATATAAAAGATCTTTCTCTATTCTCGGGATCTTTGGCACCGCAAACCCTTAGAAATTTCGCGGGCGTTCATAAGAGCGGGGTATCTCTCATTTCAATGCCTCAAGACTCTTCAGAGAATACCCAAATTGATGCATCAACGATGGGAAAAATCGGTCAAGCGGCCAAAGCTTCTCATCCAATCAGTATCGTGGATTTAGGTCACGAGCTCAGTGATGTCGCATTAGCGATGATCGAAGAAGTGACGCTATTGCTCGTGATCATCGCTCCAGATTTTTTGGCCATTCATCAAACGAAAAGGCTGATGCAAGAGTTGGGAACTTTGATGCTTCCCAAAGAGATGATCCAATTCGTACTCAATCAATATCAAAAGTCTCATCCGCTCTCCCCGGAAATTCTCGGTAAGCAATTAGGTCGACCAATTTTTGCAGCAATTCCAAAAGATGATTCAAGTATTGTTGCCTCACTTTCTCAAAGCAGGCCTGCCGTTTTAACCGCCAAAGGGAGAGATTTTGAGAGAGGTATTTCTGAGCTTATTGCAAAGATAAAAAACCGCGGCATTTTATCTCAGTTGGAGCGCCTTAAGCGCACAAGTATCCCTAAGGTCAGCGAGGGGCGTGCGAGTGGGGGATCCGGGGGGAGCAAGTCTCAGTGGAATCAGCTCAAAGAAAAAATTCACGCCCGTCTCATCGAAGAACTGGATCTTAAGGAGGATAAAAACCGCAATGATCCCAAAGTTCAGTTAATTCTGCGAGAAAAGGTCAAAAAGTCTATCGCTGATATTTTGACTAAAGAAGACACTCGTCAGGTTTTACATGGACAAAAAGACCGTCAACAAATTCTCAAAGAACTTTTAGATGAGGCCATAGGCTATGGACCGCTTGAAGATCTTTTAGGAGACAATACAATTTCAGAAATTATGGTTGTTGGACCTAATAAAATCTACTTTGAGCAATCTGGAAAAAATAAACTCTCAGATATTACATTTACAAATGAGGCCCAACTCAGAAAAATTATCGAAAAAATTGTGGGCGAAGTGGGACGAAGTATCAGCTATCTCACCCCATATGTTGATGCCCGTCTTCCCGATGGCTCAAGGGTTCACGCTATTATTCGGCCCTGCTCTATTGATGGAGCAACCCTTACAATTCGGAAGTTTCCTGAACATCGCCTCACATATAAAGACCTCATTACTTATGATTCCCTAACTCAAGAGATGGCAGATTTTTTGAGAATAGCTGTTGAGGCCCGCCGAAATATTGTCGTCAGTGGTGGTACTGGATCAGGTAAGACCACGTTGATAAATATGCTGGGAGGATTTATTCCAGCTGATGAGCGAATTATTACTTGCGAAGATTCTGCAGAACTCGATCTCCCCCAAGAACATGTGGTGCGTCTTGAAACTAGGCCCCCAACGATTGAAGGCGAGCATGAAATTGATATTCGGCAACTGGTTCGTCAAACATTGAGAATGAAGCCTGACCGAATTCTTGTCGGCGAGTGCAGGGGGGGGGAAGCGCTCGATATGCTTCAGGCGATGAACACCGGGCATGATGGTTCCATGACCACGATTCACTCCAATAATCCAAGAGATTGTTTAGGTCGTATTGAGACATTAGTTCAATATGCGGGGGCGGGACTTTCGCCTCAATCTATTCGGGAGATGGTTTCATCGGCCGTTCATCTGATCGTCCAGCAATCTAGGCTCGATGATGGTTCAAGAAAGATCATGAACATCACGGAGGTCTCCGGTATGCAAGGTGATAAAATTACGTTGACTGATATTTTTGAATACAAACAAGAGGGCATGGAAAAGGGCGGTAAGATTAAAGGAAGATTTCATGCCTCTGGATTTATTCCGCGATTTATTGAAAAGCTCAACAAGCGCGGCTATCCCATTCCACGAGGAATATTTACCAACTCAGGTGCGGAAAAATCTATGGCCCAAACCAAGAAGGTGAGTTGATGGAAATTTTAACTGTCGATATTTTGGGCAAAAACGGTGTGGCCTTTTTAATTGGGCTTGTGGTGTTTTTGGCAGTAGGTGCTAATTCGGAAAAACTTTTTTCTTGGATTGAAGAGCAGACATTTGGGACCCGCACTTATCTGATGGAACGGTTTGAACTCATGTTCATTAAAATTGATTCTCAGAAAATTACCTATGGTCTGTTAGGATTGGCCTTCATTCCCTCTATCTTATTTTTTTGCCTTTTCGCCATTTTTGGAAATTTCTTTTGGGGAACTTTCTTTGCGATTTTGTTTTGCATTTTGGGATGGAAGCTCCCTCGGCCAGTGATGAATTATTTCGTTCAAAAACGAATTACTGATTACAAGCTACAAATGGTAGATGCGCTGATGCTTTTGGCCAATGCCATTCGCGCTGGTCAGGCCATGCCTCAAGCATTGAACTTAGTCGTCGGACAGCTCAAACCGCCTATTGCCCAAGAGTTTCAAAAAATTTTGCAAGACAACCGACTGGGAATGCCTATTGAAGAATGCTTTGAAAAACTCGCCGAGCGCATGCCTACAGAAGACAACCGGATGTTTGCCACATCTTTTTCAATCCTCAACGAAATGGGTGGCAATCTTCCAGAAACCTTTGACACCATCGTGGATATTATCAGAGAGAGACTTAGAATTGATCTCAAGATTCGTGCCATGATGGCGCAAGGGAGATCTCAAGGGCTTATGACAGTCTCGATCCCATTTGTTTTGTTTATGATTATGTATTCTACAGATCCTGACAGTGTTGGTCTCTTGTTTACCAATCCTTTTGGAATCGTTCTTCTCATCATTGCGCTAGGTCTTATTGGTACAGGCGCCTATGTTTTACAGAAAATTTTGACAGTTAAGGTTTGAGTCGTGTCTCCGATAAGTTGATAGGTCAGCAGGAAGAAAAAAAGGGAAACTGAATGAAAAAATTATTGCTATTAGCAAGCTTTTTGATGGGTTTTCAGACTCTAGCAGGGGTAAACCTTAAAAATGGAAATTTCTTCATTTCTTATACCTTTATAGAGGCAACTGGAAAGGGAAAGGCCCTCGATTTTACAGCGACTTATAATAGTAAATCTACCGATAGTGGTTATTTGGGCGACGGATGGGGAACGCCCATGGAGACCAAAGTCCGCGCAAATGCCGATCAATCTGTGATGATTAAAGAAAATGGAGCTGGCGGTTGGACACTCTTTTACGATAAGGCCGGTCCTAACCGACAAGCGGCCATCGGAAGTGCCAAAAAACTCGTTAGGGCCATGATGAAAAAAAATAAATCCTTAAGAAAGCAGCAAGCAAAAGATCTCTTCAAAAAACTGGTCTTAGATCAAGAGTATCGTCAGAGAGTATACGACGACCTCGGCCTACAAGTTGAAGTGGCAGACGGAAAAGTTTTTTATTCAAGCTTGAGAGGACCTCAAACGCTCAAGAAAATTAGTTCTGGTTGGCTGCGCGAGTTTGGCAATGGCGACAAAGAGTACTTCAATCAGGCAGGTCATTTAGTAAAAATGCAGCGTAAATTTGGACACACCATTACCTATGAAAGAAATAAGAACAACCAAATTGTAAAATCAGTTGATAGTTTTGGAAAACAAGTCTCATTTACTTGGACTCCGGAAAACTATATTCAAACCCTCAAAACTAACGAAAAAGGTAAGCTTGTTAAGTTTGACTACAAAGGAAGTCAGTTAGTCCGAGTTGCTGATGAACTCAACAATGTCTACACCTTTGATTATGACTCAAGCAGTAATCTTAAAAAAATCGGCTATGTCGACCCCGCTCTGAAAGGTAAAAAGAAAAAATCGTTCATGGAAATTAGCTACTACAGCAACAACTTTCGCACCAAGTCCGTAAAAGACCGAGACGGGGATGTGACTAAGTACAGCTATAAGTTTGATAAAAAAAATCCAGACATGAATTATACGACGGAAGTGACTAAGAAAAACTATTTAGGGAAATGGGTCACAAATGTCTACAAGTATGAGCTAAAAAGACGTGCCGATGGTTCACAGTATACGGCCCTAATTGATACAAAAATCAATAACATTCGCTCAATTAGCTATTATCTCCCCAATACGCTTCCAGAAAAAATTGTGCGAGGAGAGAGAACAACTCAGTTCACCTACGATAAAAAAGATCGGTTAACTCGCAAGGTTTCATCTTATAAAGGGAAAGAAATTTCCAAGGTGGAGCTGGCCTACGATTCTAAAGCTGGCAAAGTAAGTAAAGTCGTAACAGATGGGAACTGGATTAAATATAAGTATTCTGATGATGGTACTGTGAAGTCTATTACTAATAAAAAAGGCGACGCCTATTTCTTGGGTTTCCAGCAGGGAAAAATTCAGCGCCTTATTGCTAAGAAAAATAAGCAAGCTAAAAAAGAATTCACCATTGACTATAATGCGTATGAGAAGGCCAAGACTATTGCTATGAAAGGCAAGGGTAAGCTCGTCTTTGATTACAAAGCTGATGGTACAGTCGATTTAAAAAGCACGAGCAAGAATAAAACCTTGGCCGCAGAGTTTTGGACGACCTATGGCGATCTCGAGGCCAATTTGGTGCCTTCTGGTGTTGATTTGAGACTGTAAGTTTCTAGAGTTTTTTAGTGGGAAAAAGAGGAATGAAAATCATGAAGTTAAGAAAATTGTTTATCTTTAGCTTGATGTCTCTTCTGGTTTCAGGAGCTTATGCACAAGATAACGATAAAGGGATAGCTGAGCATAAGAAGACCCCACAAACTACAACCTATAAAAACGTCTGTGATAAGTGTGAAGCTAAGCAAGGCAAAAAGATGCCGGGCAGCGATTCTTCTGGTTCTAAAAGCAAAAAATCAACTGCAAAATAAATTCTATTGTGTCTAACTTCTAGACACATCTCCCCCTCTGACCTCCTATTCATGGCCAGCTTTGTTGGCACACTCTCTGCATAAACAAAAGGTAATGATTTGTAACTTTATGAGGAGTGTAAAATGAAAGCTACTTTATTGGGATTTATGCTAGTGGCATCAGCAAGCAGCTTTGCTGAGATTTCGGAGAAACACAACAGCCAAGGCTCAATCTGTAATGTATCACCAGCGGCCACTAAAACCCGCTCAGTTGCAGCAGACAAAGAGCAGGCAAAAGCGAAAAAGGCCTTAGAGATTGAAAAAGGAAAGGCCCCTAGAAAATAAAATACTCGAACAAGTTGAGGAAGAGATTTAAGGATTGCCAAGCAGGCGCTTTAATTCTGCCTTTTCCTCATCTTTGTATTCTTCATCAAACTCCTCTTGGTTTTTACCCCACCGAGAGGAGTCTGATTTTTTAGCACTGGATTTTTTCGAAGACACAGTATCAGATTCATCAGGACGAAAAGTCCATCTTCCAAAAAGAGACTGAAAATAGAGCCCCGCTTCTTTCCGACTTCCCTCCCATGCCTTAACACTTTTTGTTTTCACAACCTTAGCAAATGGGGAGAGCTCCTCACTCAAATGGTAAAAAAGTGGTTTTTCATTAATCGATATTGAAAGAAAAGCAAAAGATATAAGGAAGGCAATTAAGAACCGAAGAAAACCAAATAAACCAAAAAGACCCATCATTTAGGCCACCCCGCTAGAAGCTTTATTAAGCCGATATTCTATAAAACACGGAATGACCCCTGCATCAATCGCTGAATCTATGGCAAAAAGCGACTGCGCTCTAAAATCAATGACTTCGCTGGTATCTTTTTCAAGATGAGACCTGGCCTGGACGATTTTTTGATAAAATAGGTGAGAAGACTCCCCTTGAAAAACTTTAGGAGAATGGAACTCACAAAGAACTCCCGAGGTTCGCTCAAGTCTTGTGAAGAGGTGCCCTAAAAAAATGTTCATTGATTCTTGAAAAATACCTAAGAGGTCATCGATCTTTAACTTATTTCTCAGCATCGCCTTTTGAGAAAGGGTTGTCAGAACGAGCCCGTTATAGTCTCCGTTAATAGGATACGAGAGTATGAAATCAGAAAAAGTCTCTGGAATCATCGGGATTTTTTGAGGTCCTTTTTTGAGAAAAACAGAATCATAAAGATTAATCTGATCAGAGGTGAGCTCGCTGAAGGAATCTGCTGAAATCTCACTCTTCTTTTGGATATCTTTTCGTTTTCTGAGATAGCGCTCGTCTAGAAAGCTCATGAGAAAACCTCAATTGAATTCCCTACTTTCTCAATAGCGTGGTAGAGAGACTCTTCTGTAAATGGTTTTTGAATAAAATCTTTGGCCCCAGCAGAAATAGAATCTAAAACAATATGCTCTAAAGCGAGCGATGAAATAACAATTACCGAGGTTCGTTTATAATTTTTATGAATGAGTTCTGTGAGCTCAATTCCGCTTTGCTCGGGCATGACGATATCGACGATGGCTATTTCAGGCTTTAATTCCGCCACTAGTGGCACTGCTGCCTCTGCACTCGCTGCCTCTCCAGCAATCTGAATTCCTCTGCGCTCAAGCATTTGCCGAATATGCATGCGGGTAAAATCAGAGTCATCGACGATTAAGACCCTAATTTTGCTTTTAATCTTGTCCCAATGATCCAAAAGGTCTCCTTCGGAGGCGAATGCGATAGAACTAGATAAATTTTATCGCGCAAATGGGTAAAATCCAAATGAAAACCCAAATGAAAATTAGGAGGGATAGGAAAGACGAGAAATAGGCCCTAGGCCGCGGCCCTCGTTCCGTCTTTTTTCTTATCAGAAGCAGGACGCTTCTTTTTAGAAGAAGTCTCTTTTTGGTCGGTATTATGAACTAAGGCGTATTTTAGAACCTCTTGGAATGTCTTTACGGGGATAAACTGAACTTTTTCTCGGTACTCTGCAGGAATATCGATCAAATCTTTTTCGTTTTTTGCTGGAATAAGAACGATTGGAACATCATAGCGCATTGCTGCTAAGGCCTTTTCCTTGATACCACCAACCGGCAAAACTTTCCCCGTTAGTGTAATTTCGCCTGTCATCGCGACTTTTTTCGAAACTGCCTTTCCTGTGTAAAGAGAAACAAGAGCAGTCGCCAGAGTTATCCCGGCACTAGGTCCATCTTTAGGGATTGCCCCCGCAGGAAGATGCAGATGAGTCTCAAACTTTTCAAAGACTTCTTCACTAAATCCCAGTTTCGCGGCATGGGCCCTCACGTGACCCCACGCTGCTTGGGCCGATTCCTTCATGACATCTCCCAGCTGACCCGTGAGAACGAGACCTTTACCCTTCGATTTTGAAGCTTCAATATTGAGAATCTCTCCTCCGGCCGCTGTCCAGGCCAAACCTGTAACAACGCCAATTTCATCGTGTTCACCTATTTCATCGCTACTAAACTGAGCTGGGCCTAAAAGATCTTCCACGGTATTTTCTAGAATAAGAGTTTTCTTTTTGTCTCCGCCCGCCACTTTTCTGGCAATTTTCCGGCAAAGAGATCCAAGTTGGCGTTCTAAATTTCTTAGACCTGCTTCACGGGTAAAGCTTTGAATGACCGATTCAATTCCTTCATCAGAAAATTCAATATTTTCAGGGCCGATTCCATTTTCATCCATTTGCTTGGGAACTAAAAACCGCTTAGAAATAGCGAGCTTTTCTTTATGGGAATATCCCGCCAGTTTGATAATCTCCATCCTGTCTCGCAAAGGAGCGGGAATATTTTCCAAGATATTGGCGGTTGCGATAAACATCACATTTGAAAGATCATACGGAAGATTCAAGTAGTGATCTCGGAAACTGTGGTTTTGTTCGGGGTCGAGAACTTCTAGCATAGCACTTGAGGGATCACCCCTGTAATCTGAACCAAGTTTATCAATTTCATCGAGAACAACGACTGGATTATTTGTGCCAGCTTGTTTAAGAGCTTGAATAAATCGACCAGGCATTGCCCCAACGTATGTCCTGCGATGACCTCTCATCTCACTTTCGTCTTTAAGTCCGCCCAAACTTACGCGAACATATTTTCGTCCTGTTGCTTTTGCGATTGATTTTCCTAGAGACGTTTTGCCAACCCCAGGAGGTCCTGCAAAACACAAAATAGGCCCTTTCATTTTGGGGCCTTTCAGCGATCGAACGGCAAGGTATTCTAAAATACGCTCTTTGATTTTTCGAAGATCAAAATGATCTTCATCTAGAATGGCCTCGGCATAGGTAAGATCCGTAATTTCTTCCGAAGATTCATTCCAGGGGATATCGATAAGCCATTCCAAATAGGTTCGCAAAATACTCGATTCTGAGGAATCTGGATGCATTCTTTCGAGTCGTCCAAGTTGTTTCAGTGCTTCGTTTTCACTTTCAGTCGGCATTTTTTTACTTTGGATTTTATCTTTCATCTCCGAGAATTCATCTCCGCGACCGCCGTTCTCATCGCCAAGCTGATCACTAATCACTTTGATTTGATCTCGAAGAAATTGCTTCTTTTGATTGTCTGAGAGATCAGGCCTAGACGGACCTCTTATCTTTGCTTGCATTAATAAGATCTCTAATTCTCTCTGCAAGATTTCATCAACTCTCTGTAGGCGCTCTACAGGTTCTATCATTTCCAGAATCATTTGAGATTCTTCAACTTTTAAACCCAAGTTGTAGGCAATGAGATCGGCAATTCGCCCTGGCTCCTGAATATCTTCTAAAACCATCAAAATATCTGGTGAGAGGAGAGTGCCCATGGCCGTAATTTTTTCTAAATGATCTCTTACATTCCTAACCAAGGCTTCGACACTGGCCTCGGGTTCTTGAGAAATACTATCTTCTACTTTTTCGACTTTAACTTGGTAGAAGGATCGAGAACTACTAAATTCTAAGATTTTTGCTTTGCAAAGGCCTTGGACCAAAATTTTGACTCGTCCATCGGGCAGCCGGCGCATTCGCATAATCATCGCGACTGTTCCAACTTCGAAGATCTCATTTTGTGCGGGGTTTTCAGCGGAAATATCTTTTTGCCCAGCCAGTAAAATAAGTCTTTCAGTATTGTTGCAAGCCTCTTCGACGGCCTTGATTGAGGCCTCACGGCCGACAAACAAAGGAACAATCATAAATGGGTAGACGACGACGTCTCGAATCGGCAAAAGGGGAAGCTGCTCTTTGAGTTTGATTTCATCCCCTTCATAATTGGTAACCATTGAATTTCCTCCGCCGAAACCAGCGCCTGTTTATTGAAAGGCCCTAAAGACTGAATCGGGATTTTTAGGTTCCATCTTTAAACTTTTTTAGAGCTCTTCTGTACTCAGGTTTGACGAGAACAAAAACTTAAAGCAGAACCGTATGATAGAGGAGAGCTAGCTTATGACAGTAGAAGTCGTGGGATTTGCCGTTCTTGCTGCAGGGAAGGGCACACGTATGAAGTCCGATCACCCTAAACCACTGATGCCCCTTTTGGGCCGCCCACTTTTAGATTTTATTATTGAAGCAATTGAGCGTTTTTGTCTGAATGTTGGCGTTCGAGGTCAGCTCGGACTAGTGGTGGGTCACCAAAAAGAAAAGCTACAAAAATACTCCGAGGGGCTCTCTCAAAAATTTCCCTCATTGGATATTTTTTGTTGTGAACAGATTGAACAAAATGGAACGGCCGGAGCGTTAGCAAGCTATTTTGAACATCTTGAAGAAAAGTCTCCTGAACATATGTTTGTCGTTTGTGGAGATACGCCTTGCTTAGACTCAGAAATTCTGGAGAGGATGTGGAAAGAATTTGTTAGTCAAAAATTATCTGCGCTATGTGCGTCGTTTGAACTCGATGATCCCGGAAGCTACGGCAGGATTGTGAGAAGTCCTGAAAAAAAGGGCATCCAAATCTGTGAAGCAAAAGTGGCAAATCAAAACATACTCTCCATAAAGGAAGTCAATTCTGGTCTTTATTTGGCGAGTACGAAATTTTTGAAAGACCGTACTTCTAAGGTTTCTCAAAATGCAATTTCTAAAGAGTTTTTCTTGACGGATATTTTTGATTTTGAATTGGGCGTTGAGGCCTTGCACTTTGCTCAGTCCCATCTCTTTCAAGGGGTCAACGATCTCTTCGATTTGTCTGCAGCGCAAAAGCATTTGCTACAAAGAAAAATAAGAAACCTCATAGGAAGCGGCGTAAATATCAGAGACCCAGAGCGTTTCTATTGCGAGTGGGATGTTGAAATTGACGATGGCGTGCAAATTCATCCAGGAGTTTCTTTGTATGGAGCGACTTCCATCGCTTCAGGCTGTATTTTAGAAGAAGGCGTGATTATTAAGCATTCTAAAATTGGAGCTGATTGCTGCATACTTCCCTACAGTTTAATCGAGGAGTCGCAAATTGGTTCAAGCTCACAAATTGGGCCATTTGCCAGACTTCGTCCTAAGACTGTTTTAGAGAGTGATGTCAAAATTGGAAATTTTGTAGAAACCAAGAAAGCGCATTTTGGAAGTGGTTCAAAAGCATCTCATTTGAGCTATATCGGAGATGCCACGATTGGGAAAGGCTCCAATCTTGGTTGCGGCTTCATTACCTGCAATTATGACGGCGAAAAAAAGCATCTCACTGAAATTGGAGAAGATGTTTTTATTGGCTCTGACTGCCAATTAGTCGCCCCAGTTTCTATTGGTGATTCCAGCTTTATTGCTGCGGGCTCGACAATATGTGAGAATGTTCCTCCAGACTCGTTTGCTATTGCCAGATCACGCCAGTCTACCCGCGAGGGAATGGCCAAACGTTTTCTTAAAAAAAAATCAACAGCGAAAGAATTGAAAGGATAAGGGAATAAGCATGTGTGGAATCGTTGGCCATGTCGGCCATGGAAATTCTTTGACAACTGTTTTAGAAGGACTGAAGCGTCTTGAATACCGAGGCTATGACTCTGCAGGAGTGAGCTATCTAGCTCCAAATCAGACCCTCAAATTGCTTAAAAAAGAAGGAAAACTCGAAAACTTAGAAGCTGTTGTTCATGAACTTTCACCATCTTCTCCTGTGGGCATTGGACACACACGCTGGGCAACCCATGGAAAAGTGAATGATGTAAATGCCCATCCCCATATCAACGAGGAATTTGCTGTCGTTCATAATGGCATCATCGAAAATGCTTATGAGATTCGCACGTCCTTGGAAAATGACGGGATTAAATTTGCGAGTGAAACTGATTCTGAGGTTTTTCTTCATCTTCTCACAAAGTTCTATAAACAAACTAAAGAAGTTTCGCAGTCTCTTATAAAGGCCTTTCAAAAGCTCACAGGAAACTCTGCTTTTGTTGTGATCCACCGCTCAGAAGAAAAAATATATGCGATCAAAAGAGGTGCTCCCTTAGTGTGCGCTCAAAATTTTTTCAAAGGAGAGAGTTTTGTTTCATCAGATCCCTACGCTTTGGTGGGATTATGCGATCGGCTTTTTTTTCCGGCCGATAACGTTTTGTGTGTCTTAACCAAACAGGCCCCAAAGCATGAAAAGCTGATTTCCTTTTATGATTTAAACTTAGAACCCTCTACCGATTTTACGGAGCAAGTACCACTAAAGGCGCAGGGACCGGCATCGAAAGGCGACTTCGAGCACTTCATGCTCAAAGAAATTTACGAACAACCAAAGCTGATTCGCGAACTTGGTCAGTATTATTTAGAGGGCCAGCACATTGAGCTTCTCAAATCATTAGAAGCAAAAAAATTTCAACGCGTGCATATTATTGGTTGCGGAACCGCATGGCATGCAGGTCTTTTAATCGCGGATATGATTGAGCAGAGCTGCGGTATTCCCGCCAGCGCTTCTCTTGCTAGTGAATTTCGCTATAAAAATCCTTTGCTCCACCCAAAAGATCTCTGTCTTGTGATTAGCCAATCCGGAGAAACTGCAGACACTCTTGCTTGTGCTCAGCTGTGTCACTCAAAAAAAATTACCTGTTATGCGATCATTAACGTTGAAAACTCTACTATTTACCGCCTGGCGGAGAGCAATTTTCTGATACAGGCCGGTCCAGAAATCGGAGTGGCATCAACCAAGGCCTTCACTTTACAAGTCCTAACGGGAGAGCTCCTTGCTGCTGGTCTGGGACAGTCCTTAAAAACTAAAACACTTCTGGAAAATTATCGCCGTCTACCTTTGGGGATCGAAGAAATTTTATCCAGGGTTGCGGAGATAGAAGGGCTGGCCCGTACCTATTATCTCCAAAAAGGATTTATTTTCACCGGTCGCGGTCCATTTTTTCCAGTGGCCCTAGAAGGGGCCCTGAAGTTAAAGGAGATAGCCTATGTGCATGCCGAAGGCTATGCCGCAGGTGAACTTAAGCATGGGCCAATTGCTTTAATCGATGAAACGATTGTTAATGTCGCTCTTGTGCCTCCGTTTCTCTACGAAAAAACTGTTTCAAACTTGGAAGAAGTTAAGGCCAGAGGCGGAAAAATTTTATGTGTTGGGCCTGAAGGTGATAAAAATTTAATGAAGCTCAGTGATCATTTTTTTGGCGTCAAATATAACTTGAGTCCAGTGTTGAATTCGCTGCTTGCGAATGTCTTTCTGCAGCTCTTTTCGTACTATGTTGCCAAACTCAAGGGCACTGATATTGACCGGCCACGAAACTTGGCCAAATCGGTCACGGTCGAATAAAAAGTTCTCTTAAGGAAGGCCATTGATATCTTTTGAAGAACTGAATTCTGCGCAAAAAGAGGCCGTTTCTCAAGTCGATGGACCGGTCATGGTTTTGGCAGGGGCCGGTTCAGGGAAAACGAGAACGCTCGTTGCTCGCATTCAACATCTTGTGGGCTCTTTGGGAGTTCCTGCGCACCGCATATTGGCGCTCACCTTTTCTAATAAGGCCGCGAGGGAAATGCGAGACCGCGTTGCGAAAGACTCTCCTTCTCAGGCAAGAGACTTGCAACTCACAACATTTCATTCCTTTTGTGCAAGACTTCTGCGTTCCGAATTTGAACACCTGGGGCTTGGACGTAACTTTACAATCTATGATGACGGCGAAACTCGCACTTTAGTCAAAAATCTGCTTAAAACTCACCGTATTTCTCCCAAAGAAATTTCTCCGCCGACAATATTGCACTATATAGATGGTCTAAAAAATCAGGCACATTATCCAGGTCAACCTGAAAGAGAGTTTCTCAAGCGGGAAGCCGCTATTGATACTCAAGATTTTTATTATCAGCTCTATCAAGAATATGAGAAAGAATTGGCCCGCTCAAATGCCGTCGACTTTGGAGGGCTGATAGTTGGGGTTATAAAATTGTTTGAAAAGTTTCCCCAGGTTCGGGAACGTATTCAAAAACAGTACCGCTATTTATTGATCGATGAATACCAAGATACTAACCGAGCTCAGTTTATGTTAATGCACTATTTAGCGGGTCAGCATAAAAATGTTTGCGTCGTGGGCGATGAAGATCAGTCTATCTACTCTTGGCGCGGGGCAGATATTCACAATATTTTAGACTTTGAGCATCTTTATCCAGACACAAAATTAATAAAACTCGAGCAAAATTACCGTTCGTCTCAAACAATCATTGAGGCCGCAAAGGCGCTGATTGCTCACAATCAAATGCGCAAGGGAAAGGCCATTTGGACCGATAATCCCGATGGTGAAAAAATTGAATTGATAGCTTGTAAAGACGACAGACAAGAGGCCTCTTTTATTCCCGCTCAAATTCAATCTCTCGTGAGCACCGACTCGGCCTCCTTAAATGAGATGGCCGTCTTTTACCGCAACAATTCCCAATCCCGCGCGATAGAAGATGCTCTGCGAGGCGCGAGAATTCCTTATATCGTGGTCGGTGGAATTAAATTTTATGACCGTAAAGAAATTAAAGACGTTCTATGTTATCTGCGAGTTGTCATTAATCCGGCCGATTCACTAGCGCTCATTCGAATTATCAACATCCCAGCAAGGGGTCTTGGAGCGACGAGTTTACGCAAAATAGAAGAATGGTCTGTGACCCAAAATTGCTCTATCTGGGATTCGCTTAAAGTGTTGGCCTCAGGAGAAAAAATACCTGATCTCCGCATTTCGTCTAAGTCGCTTAAGGCCGTCACGGAATTTGTCGAAGTCCTACAAACGGCAATGGCCGATTTCGCTGCGAATCACTGGCCCAGTACAATCTATGAAAAATTAGTTCAAGAGTCGGGCTACTTGGAAGCGTTAGAAAAAGATAAAAGTTATGAGGCCCAAGCAAGACTTGAAAACCTCCAAGAATTTCACAATGGTCTTAAGGAATTTGAACGAGAAACTGAATCCCCAAATCTAGCGAACTTCCTAGAGCTGATAACATTAGATGCTAACCGCAACGATTCTCAAAACAATGAAGGCGATTACGGCGAGGGCGTTTTGTCGTTGATGACGATTCACGGTTCCAAGGGACTGGAATACCCTTATGTTTTTTTAGTGGGCACAGAAGAAGGCATATTTCCCTCGCACCGCAGTCTCGAATCTGGGGAGGTGGCACTGGAAGAAGAGCGTAGGCTTTTTTATGTGGCCATGACTCGGGCAATGAAGCGTTTATGGATTTGCTATGCTCGTGCTCGCATGTTGTGGGGAAACCTGAAATTCAATGGTCCATCACGATTTTTAAGTGAGATTCCGGAAGAGTTATGCCACACTCGGGTCCTTTCGAATCCTCAGGAGATGAATTATAAAAGAGCGCCGTCTAGGCCGCAGTTGAAATTAGTAGAAGATGATAATTTTTCGGAGTCTCAAGCAGGGCATTTTGATGACCTAGAATATGTGATGGATGAACCAGAGACAAGTTATGCTAGAGGTGAAAAAATTCGTCATCAGCTTTATGGTCAGGGCACTGTTGTGAAATGCGAAGGCCATATGGCAGATGAAAAAGTTTTGATTGAATTTGGGGATGGTCTGAGAAGAAAGTTTATGGTTCGCTTTGCTCCTATTGAACGAATTTGAATTTCTATTTTAAATGGTGAAAAATTGTCGATGACTAAGAATAAACCAATCGTGGATGACCAACTTGTAGAACGAGTAGCAGGTTTGTGCCGATTAAATCTGACGGCCGCAGATGTTCATGCAATTAAAAATGATTTTGAAAAGATACTGACTCATTTTGAGGGCCTATCCACCCTATCGACCCAAGACGTTTCGCCATTTTTTTCACTGACAAGAGAATTGCCTGAAAGGTTTCCTTCTGAATTCGGTTCTGAAGCTCCAACAGAAATCCATGAGATAGGCCCAAGTTTGTCAGTTCAAGACGTGCTAAAAAATGCTCCTCGAGCGGAAAAAAATCAATTCGTCATTCAGGCCGTTATCGAGGATCTCTAGTCATGGCCATCAAATCTAAACTTTCATTGTCCTCACTTTCTGAGCTTAAAAGCGCTCTCCAAACAAAAAAAATAAGCTCAGTTGAACTCACCCAACAATGTTTTAAAATTCTTTCTCAGTCTCAACTCAATGCCTATATTTCAGTGTTAGAAGACAGCGCATTATTGGAGGCCAAGCAGAGCGATGAGAGATTGAATTCAGGAAAGATTCTCTCTATTCTCGACGGGATTCCCTACTCTTTGAAAGATCTCTTTGTGACTAAGGGGATTCGCACAACAGCAGCTTCTCGTTATTTATCTCAATATATCCCTCCTTTTGACGGATATGTTTCAGAGACTTTAAAAAATGCCGGCGGAGTCTGCATCGGCAAAAACAATTGTGATGAATTTGGAATGGGATCAACGAATGAGAACTCCGCTTTTGGACCAGTTCTCAATCCTTTTGATTCTAGTAAGGTCGCTGGAGGTAGCTCGGGAGGTTCCGCCGCTGCGGTTGCTGAAGGCTCATGTGTATTTTCAGTGGGAACTGATACCGGTGGTTCAGCGCGGCTACCTGCCCATTTTTGCAACGTGGTTGGTTATCGTCCAACCTATGGAACAATTTCTCGCTATGGGCAAATAGCCTATGCGTCTAGTTTGGACCAAGCTTCTGTCTTGGCCAACTCTGTTACTGATGCGGCCTTGATAACCGAGATCCTGAGCACCAGTGATAAGCGCGATCAGACCAAGGCCGTTTTTGATCTCAAGGGGTTTGGGGCATCGATTGAGAACTTGAAAAAAACGACAGAGCTAAAACAAAAAACTCTTTCATGGTCACCACAGTTGCTTGAGGGAGTCGATAGCGATGTCGAAAATAATTTTAGAGTTTTTTTAAAGCAAGCTGCTGCAAATGGGGTATCGATCAAAGAAATCGAGCTGCCAACCCTAAAACATGCGATCTCTGCCTATTATATCATCGCCACATCGGAAGCAAGTACGAACCTTGCTCGATATGACGGCATTCATTATGGGCCAAAGCTGAATCAAGAAAAAAGCAACACTTCGAACATGTCTGCACTTGAGCAGAGTTATTTCCAATCAAGAAGTTTTGGTTTTGGAGACGAAGTCAAAAAAAGAATTATGTTAGGAACTTTTAATCTCTCTGCGGGATACCATGATGCCTATTACACCAAGGCCTGCCAAGTTCGTCGTCTTATTGCGGATGAACTGGGTAAGATTTTTTCTCAATCAAGTGCACTGCTGTTACCTACCTGTGCCTCCTCTGCTTTTGAACTCGGTGGAAGCAAAAAGGCAAGCTCTTTGCAGATGTATCTCAATGATATTTACACGGTTTCGGCCAACCTCATTGGTGGCCCTGCCGTGTGCCTTCCGACAGGTATGGGCCCGCGGTCGCTTCCGATTGGTTTACAGCTGATGGGTGCTCCTTTTGAAGATCAGAAATTACTAGAACTCGCAAAAGAACTAGAGCTGGCCTGGAGTAACAGATCATGACCGCAAACTACCGGCTTACTGTAGGTTTGGAGGTTCATGCTCAACTGGCCACGCAAACTAAGATGTGGTGCCGCTGTGAAGTGGCAGAACGGGCCTTAGAAAATCATCATGTGTGTGAAGTTTGCAGTGGCATGCCTGGAACGCTTCCAGCATTAAATAGTCAAGCGGTTGAGTTAGCAATGCAGGCCAGCTTGGCCCTCGGTTGCCAAATCAATCGAAAGAGTTTTTTTGATAGAAAAAGCTATTTCTATCCAGATTTGCCCAAAGGCTATCAAGTCACTCAATTTGTGAAACCTCTGGCCAGTCAAGGTGAACTCGCTTTTCAAACAGGCGAGCAACAAAAAACCGTTCGCATTCAACGAGTTCAACTAGAAGAAGATACTGGAAAATCAGAACACGTGGGTGAGCTCTCCTATATCAATTTAAACCGGGCAGGGACTCCACTTATTGAAATTATCACTGAACCAGATTTTGAAAGCGCCAAGGAGGCAGGAGATTACCTACGAGGGCTGCACCATATTCTCGTCTATCTCGGCGTTTGCCGGGGAAATTTGCAGGAAGGAAATTTTCGTTGTGATGCAAATATTTCGTTAGCACTCGAGGATGCTAACGAACTGGGAACCCGCACCGAGGTAAAAAACCTCAACAGCTTTAAGAATGTGGAAAAGGCTATTGAGTACGAGGCCCAACGTCAGGAAAAACTCTTGCGAGCGGGCGAAAAAATTCTTCAACAAACGCTGTTATTCGATGCGGCCGAACTCAAAACCAAAGTCTTGCGCACTAAAACAGATGCCGATGATTACAGGTATTTTCCAGAGCCAGATTTGCGGCCATTGGTTATCAACCAACAATTGATTGATAAGACCAAGTCTGAGTTACCAGAATTGCCGCAAGCGATGAAAAAGCGATTTATTAAAGATTATAGCTTAAATGATTACGACGCTTCGGTACTCATCTCTTCGAAGCAATTGGCCATGTATTTTGAGCAGGCAAATGCTTTTTTTAAGGGTACCCCGAAGACTCTTGCCAATTTTCTACTGACTCAGATGTTAAAGCTGTGGAAAGAGTCGGGAGTCAGTCCTTTGAGCGGTCCGTTATCTCCACAGCATGTGGCCGATCTTTTGAACTTCGTAGAGTCTCGAACAGTTTCGCTCAATGTTGCCAAAGAGCTTATTGTCGATATGTATGATCAAAAGTCTGATGCAGCTTCGCTGATTCAAGAACGAGGTCTGCAGCAAGTTTCTGATTCGGAATCGCTGGAGAAAATAGTCAAAGAAATTATTGAGAATAACTCTGATCAAGTGCAAAAATATCGTTCGGGCAAAGATAGGCTCTTTAGCTTTTTTGTAGGGCAAGTGATGAATAAAACCAAAGGCCAGGCCGACCCCTCGTTGGCAGCAAAACTGATGAAGGCCGAACTCGATAAGGATAAAGCATGAGAGCTCATTTGAAGTCTGGGAAATTTTGGCTAGGACTGCTGTCGATTATAATTTTGGTTTTAGGCGGCCTTTTTTTCTACGTTCGCTCACAAATAGACGAAGAAAAAATTAGGAAGCTTTTGGTTGTAAAAATGGAAGAGGCGCTGCCAGGTGCGGCCGTAACAGCTGGCCCAGTTTCTTATCGCTTGGGTTTTTCCCTTCTCTTTAGTCTAGAAGATCTGCAGATTAAGCTCAAACCCAACCAAACTCATTCGTTTCCCGCTGATTTATTTCAGATGGAAAAAGTCTCTGTGTCTATTCCTTTTTGGGCGATACTCTTTTCTTCAGGAACGGTTGAGCTTTCTGGTGAGAGCCCTCGGTTTTCTTTCTATCAAAATGCTCAGTCCAATAATTGGGCCTCAGCGCTTGGCCCGGCCGAAAGTTCTTCGACCAATAAGGAGTCAAGTCAAGCAGCGACTGAGAAAAAATCGCTTCAAGACATCCCTTCTTTTCTCCGAGATACGAAATTCGATGTTCGCCTCTCCGATGTTTTTATTAAATATAATTTGCAAAGCAGCGGTGATTCAGGCGAGGTCGTTTTAAACCGAGTGATCCTCAAAGACTTCGGCGCTCAATCAGTCATGGGTTTAGAAATTGAAAGTGAAATTAAAACCGAATCTCAAAATCAAGGAAAAATTTCGGCAGATTTTCTGTTAGTAGGCGATATCGATCTGACTCGGTTTTTAGAGCATGAAGAGTTTAAAGTTTCCTTGGTGAGCACACTCAAACAAATTTCGGTAAGCTCATCTCCAGTCAATGTCACTGATGCTGAATTCCAAATTGGTGCCACTGGGCAAGGACTCAAAAAATTATCGGGTCCCTTTCGCTTAAAAGTGGGAAGTTTTCTTCAGGGAACTGGAGAATTGGAAAAAGTGGGTGACTTGATTTCAGTGCAGGGCCTGGCCCTTCAACTTAGGCTTGATGATCTCAAGAAAAACTTGACCTCTGATTTTAAGGAACTTTTCGAGGCGATTGATTTTAAGAATTCGGCCCTCAAGCTATCGGGAAACTTTGCTTTGGACTCTGGCGAGAAAAAATTCTCTCCCAATCTAAAACTTGCAACGACTGGCCCTATTGTCTATCGAACTGCGCCTGAGGTCGAAATCGAGAATCTAATTCAGGCCAGCTGGGATGAATCAAATCTTTTAACGGCAAAGATAACTAGTTATTTATTGGGCGGCGAAGTTCAGACTCAGTCTATAACCAAATTAAATCCCTTAGCACTTCCTGGCGCTATCAAGGACTTTCCTCAGACTCAGCTCTCTATCAAAGGTAAAAAGTTTACTATCGATAAGGACGTTTTGAGTCGTCTTTTACCTGCAGACTCTGAGAAAAGAGGATCATCAAAAGAAATGGCCCCCGGCGAATCTACTGCCGAAAGCAATTTAAATAAAAAACCAAAGGCGACTGAGTTTCCTCCCACCGATATAGACATAGACATTGTGAACTCCCGCTATCTCGATTTTCCTCTTGAAATCAATTCTCAAATGAAGCTAAGTGGAAACCGGTTGAAGTCTTCGCAGTCGTCAATAAAATTAGGCAGCGGAAAGCTCTCAAGTAGCTATGAAATGAATTTTCAAAAATTCGGGCTAAATGGAAACTTCTCGGCAACCATTACGGAAATGAACCTAAGTGCAATTGACCCCTTTCTTCCTAGTTTTACCAGCGGAGTGGAAGGCCTTTTTTCAGGTAAAGCGAGCGGACCTATCACAGTTCCAAATGAGGGTTCTATCAGCTACGACACCGACCTCAATCTAAATGCCAAAAACGGACAAATCAAAGGTTTAGACCTCGGTGCAATTCTAAAAGATTTGATTTCCAATATTCCTCTCCTCAATGGCAAGATCAAAGACGATGCCCTCGTCTTTGATGACCGTTTTGAGACCCTGAAATTCGTTGGAAATGTGACTGCTCAAAAAGCAAAGATCGAGAACTTTTTGTTCAAGGGGCTTAAAAATCCAGTAGAAGTTCAAGGTGAAGGAGTTTTAGGTCTTGATGGTGAGGCGCTATCTCGTTTACTTGTGGATATCAAAGATCCTGCTGGGAAATTGGGGGTCTTATTAAAAGAAGAAACTGGCCAAGAAAGCTTACCGCTATTACTTGAAGGAAAAGGGTTTTCTTTAAGACCCAACGTTTCTTATTCGGTCAAAAGATTGAGTAAGGGCGCAGTGAAGACCCAAGCAAAAAAACAAATTCAGAAGCAAACGGAGAAATTTCTGGATAAAAATCTAAAAGATGGAAAGATTAAAGATATTCTCAAAGACAAAGTGAATCCCGGAAAGCTGCTTAAGGGTCTTTTTAATTGAAAAAAGCTTCAATCGATATTGGCTCTAACAGCTGCCTGCTTTTGATTGCCGACATTCAAGACAATATTTATAAGCGAGAAATTCTAGAGCAAAGCGCTGTGACTCAAATTGGGAAAGGTCTTGATAAAAGTGGAAAACTTTCGGCCTCCAGGAATTACAAATCTTTTTTCAATCCTTAAGGACTATGCCCTTCTTCTCTCAAATCATGGCATAAAGCCGTCGGAAGTCCTCGTGAGCGCGACAGAGTGTTTTAGAGTGGCCAGCGACGGCAATCAAGTCGCGGACTCGATTCAAGATCAGTTTGGGCTAAAAGTAAAAATCTTAACGGCCCAAGAAGAGGCCTTTTTTGCGGCTAAAGGAATTGCTCTCAATATTGGCACTGCCGAGCAGTCGGTGGTAATCTTAGATATTGGTGGTGCTTCCACCGAGTTGATTTCTTTAAACTTAAAACCTTTCAAATTGCAAACTAGCGTGAGCTTTCCTGTTGGTGCAGTTCGAGCGAGTGAATGGCTTGAAGATCAGTCGCTATACGACAAGCTAAATACTGCAGAAAAATTATCCTCTGCTAACGTTCATCAATACAGAACGACCGAGCTCCTTTGTGTTGCTGGCACCATGACTTCAGTTGCCAATTTACTCGAGGGGAATACGGATAAATTTGAGAAAAAAATTAACAATCAGGTCTACCAAGTGGATCAGTTCCGAAATCTACTCAAGCGTCTTGAATGCAGAAATTTCGAGTTTATTTTGGCCGAGTTTCCTTTTTTGGGAAAGCGTGCCCAGAGTTTAGTGGGCGGGATGAAGGTCGCTGAGTGGATATTTTCCTTATTAGACGTAGAACGTTTCCGAGTTTCTACCTTTGGGCTGAGATATGGTACGATTTTTCAGAAAGCTGAACAGTTTTAAAACAAATGGATAAAGGCAATGTCTCCTAATGTGTTAAAAAAAGGGCCCGGACAGGTTTTCTTTCGTGCAGGAGAGCCAACCACCGATTTGGTCATCATCAAAGAAGGCCAAGTCTTATGCTGCAATGACCACGATAAAAGGCTTATTCCTCTTTGTATTGTCGAAGGCGGGCAATTTCTAGGGGCCGAATCGATTTTTGCTGGTCAGCCTCATGCTTACCATGCAGTGGCAATGAAAGAAGTGACCTATTCTGTGATTGCCGCTGATGAAATTTTTGAGTACCTCAAACTCGTCAATACTTGGTATTCCGATACAATGAAAAATCTTGCTTCGCGAATCATTGATACGGAATCTATTATTTGCCAACAGCAAATCGTCGATGACCGGTTGAGTGGCGGCGCGCCTTTGCCCACAGATATAGAAGTTAGGATTAGAAAATCTCTTGCTCTATGATGGCCTGCTCTACCTAGATATTCTTAATCCAAATAAAAACTCTCACCATATTAGGGGGCGCTCCTACTCTGGTACGGGACTCAAAAAGAGTCGATTCTTCAATCGAACCAACCTGGGCCAAGAAGCGTTTTAGGTTTTGTTTGGGTACATAGAGATTATAATACACACCGCCCGGAATTTGCTTTCCAGGCGTAACCGAATCGACTTGTTTAACTTGATAATTCAAAAGTAACGAATCAATTGAGCTGCCGAGAGAATCAGGGTTTACCGATTTCATGAGGACTCTGTAGGCCTTTCGCAATCCATAGGTGGAGTCTCGGTGACCACCTTTTTCTTCTTCTTCATAACTCGATTTCTCTAGTGATACGACGGAGAAGTCTTTGGGGAGTGAATCAATTGAGGTAAGCTCGACCTCTGATTCTGGATCAAAGCGCTCTTCCAATAAATTGGCAATTCTGCTTTTCTCTTGGGCCGCTTCTTGTTGCTGGTAATCCTTGAGAGATGTTTGAATTTTTTTGGCCTGTCGAACCTGCTCTTCACTTTGAAATGTTGATTCTCTGCTAAATCTAAATTGAGAGGATTCGAGAACTTGAATCTCAGCACTCAATAAGGATTCATACCAAGTATTGCCGTATTTTATCAGTAAAACAGCGGCGCAGCCTACAGCTAAGAACATCGAAACATCTCTAAAAAACTGAAATAAACTCTGACCTGTCTTTGTTCTTTTTTTCTTTCCAGTTGTCCGGACATTAAAACCAAAATGACTTTTGAGTTGGGTCACAAAGGGTTGCCATTCAGGGTAAAGAGTAATCTCAAGAGTCTTCATAATACTCTCTTCTTGAGCAACCACTCCTTGGCCATTGAGAACAGGTAGCGTCTCTTCTAGTTGGGCATAAGAGAGTTCGGCGGCCTTCTCAGAATAGGGATCAAGGTGAAAAACTTTATCCAGGTACAAACGTTGTTGAGGATGGAGATGCCGAAAATAATTGTGAAGAATGAGTGCGAGATAAGAAACAGAATGACCGGACTCATCTTCGAGGGCCTGGAGAGAATAATTTTTGAAAAGAAAAAAATAAATCAAAGTTTTTTCTTCTAGCCAAATAAACCAGCGAACTAAGGGGCCAGACTCTAGAATTGATTTTGCCATTTCAAATCGAGAGCGCAGTATTTTAAAATTGATTTCTCCATCACGCGTAGACGAAAAAAAAAGCTGCCAAAAAACTTGAAAATCTTGGCGATTGAGACCATCCCATGAAATGGCCTCAACATCTAAACCTAGCCATTCTAGAATGCGAAGGTATTCATCCTTTTGGAGTGAGGTAGAAGCTTTTAAAGGTGACTGATCCCTTTGCTGCATCAGTTTTTTACCCTTCTTAAAAGGATAGCGATTCCTTGTCCTCCTCCAATGCAGGCACTGGCAATCGCATAATCACTATCAACATATTCAAATTGTCTTGCAGCAGTAAGAGCAATTCTAGTTCCGGAGGCCGCGAGAGGATGACCGAGTGCTATTGCTCCGCCCCAGCGGTTGCATTGTTCGGCCGGGTATTCAAGGGCCTTGAGACACGCAAGAGTTTGAGGAGCAAAGGCCTCATTGATTTCTAAGATGGAAATATCAGAAAGCTTCAAAGAATTTTTCTGACAAAGTTTTTGGATGGCAGGCACTGGTCCAATACCCATGATTTTGGGATCCACTCCGACAACAGCAAAATCCACTATTTCTGCCAATGGATTTGATTGGTGTTCTTTGACCCAATCTTCTCCTGCTAAGATCGTCACAGCTGCGCCATCTACCACACCTGAGGCATTGCCCGCGGTGACAACGCCGCTTTTATCAAAACTGGGGCGTAATTGAGAGAGCGCAGAAACGGTTGTTTCGGCGCGGAGGTGCTCGTCTTGAGAGATGTCTTGTTTCTTCGTTGAATAGGTCAAAACCTCACTCTTGAAGTGACCTGATTTCCAGGCCTCAGTGGCACGAAAGTGGGACTGATAGGCAAACTCGTCGCATTGTTCTCGCGAAATAGCATATTCTTTGGCCAAATTTTCGGCGGTTATTCCCATAGGAATTCCAGCAAATTTATCGGTTAGAGCATCTAAGAGCAGATCTACAGTTTGAAGGTTTCCGTATTTTGTTCCAAATCTGGAACCATACATCAGATGGGGAGTAAGTGACATATTTTCAGTTCCGGCCGCTAAAACACAATTGGCCCTATCGCTTTGAATTTGCAGTAGCCCATCGGCTATGACCTGAATACCTGAACCGCAAAGCCGATTTAATGTCAGTCCTGGCGTGGCCTGGTCTAGCCCGCTTTTAAGCGCCAAGTGTCTTCCTCCGTAGAGGCAATCAGATGTGCTGGGGATGACATTTCCTAGAATGACTTGATCAATATCCTTAGGGCCAAGGGAGTGCATTTTGATAAGCTCTTTTGCCAAATAAGCGGCAAGATCTACCGGCGATTCTTGTTTGAGGGTGCCCCCAAATTTTCCAAAAGGTGTCCGGCGTCCGTCTACAAGAAATACTTTTTTCTGCATTTTTGCCCCTTTAAGCGAAAGAACTTTAGATCCTTTATTATTATACAAGAAGAGATGGGTGTTTGAACATCTGGTGAACTTCTAGTGAACTTTTCGGAGGCCATGGGATGGCAGTTAGTGAAGCAAAGCAGTTACAGGTCAATCGCGCTCGCGAATTAGAATATAAGCGGCAGCTTGCTCAAATTGAAAAAGAAAAATCTCAATTTTCTAAAGAGTTTTCTTCAACTGTCCAAAAAAATGAAAAGGAATTGGATAACATTGAAAAAGACTATCAAGTTCGAATTAATTCAGAAAAGGCCGAATTGGAAAAAAAACTTGCAGAAGTACGGCAGCGCTATGGAGGCCGAGTTGCGGGTGAGCGCGACCGCTATGAGCAGATCTTATCAGAGCTCAAATTAGTCCATGAAGACAAAGTCATGGAGCTACAAAAATCTCAACAAAATGAGATAGACGAACGCATGGAGGCCCAAGAGAACCACTTGGAAAATGCTAGGCGCCGATTTGAAATCGAAAAGGCAAAACTAAGAACGTAAAGGGGACTGGATGTCAGAAGATGCTAATGCTGGAAAAATTTTTATTAATGGGAAACAGCAAGCGGCTGAAGTTCTGCGGGAGTTGAGCTCTAAAGAACGAGGAAATATTCTGTGTGGAATTAAAGGACGCAACCCCACTATTTATCGAGAATTGATGGAGCTCTGTTTTGATTTTTCTCAGTTGAATGAATGGTCGGACGAGTCTTTGAAAATGCTGTTAGATTTAGTGAGACCCACCCTCATAGGAATTGCGCTAAAAGATGAAGAAGTTAGCTTTCAAAGGCGTTGCCTGTCTCTTCTTCCTCGTGAAAAGGCCCAAGAAGCCTATAGTATCCTCCAAAAAAATTTAGGACTCTCTCGCTCAGATTTAGAGAGGGCCAAAAATAATCTAGGCCAATATGCCATGAGCCTGGTTCAGGCCGGCCGTGTGACTCTCTAGTCCAACTCGCTTTTGATACATTTTGATCTTTTCTTGAATTATGCTCCTGAACTGGGATATGAGTGCAGTAGTGTTATTTTAATTCCTCAAATTTCTACATTTTCTTAAAGGAGTGACCAATGAGTTTTAAATTCCCTGAGCTTCCCTACTCTTATGACGCCTTAGAACCGCATATTGACGCTCAAACCATGGAGCTACATTACTCTAAGCATCATAAAGGCTATTTTGATAAATTTATGAATGCTATCAAAGGCACCGAGCTGGAAAACAAATCTCTCGAAGACATTCTCGCCAATATTTCTAACGAGAAAAGCGCTGTGAGAAATAATGGTGGGGGTTATTATAACCATACCATTTTTTGGAACAGCATGGCACCCAAGGGAGGAGGAAAACCTTCTGGAGAACTTGGAGAGGCACTTAATAAGAAATTCGGTGGACTCGATCAGTTTAAAGAAAAATTTACTGAAGCAGCGACGACTCGTTTCGGTTCTGGCTTTGCGTGGCTCATTGTCGATCAAAATGGAAATCTAGATGTGACTTCAACTCAGAATCAAGATAATCCTCTAATGGATACTGAAACTAAGCGTGGAACTCCTATTTTGTGCCTCGATGTTTGGGAGCACGCTTATTATCTGAAATATCAAAACAAGCGCCCTGAATACGTTGGTGCATTTTGGGAAGTCGTGAACTGGGAATTTGCAGAGCAAGAATACAAGAAAAATGTTAGTGGCAAGTAGTTTTTAAATTTACAACGCCCTACTTGCTGTTGATGTGATAAAAAGTAGGGCAGGAAGAATGGAATGGAGAGTTTTGGCGGAATTTTTACCAAAGAAGATTATCAGCAGTGCGTGAAAATCAGTAATCTTCTCCTTGCAGTTACCAACCGAGAAGGACGATTTGTTAAGCTCTCCGCGAATTGGGCAACCTATTTAGGTCGCTCAATTGAAGAAATCTATAGTGCTCAATTTTTTGATTTTTTGCATCCTGATGATTTCACTAAAACCAGGCATGAGTTTGAGAAAATAAAAGCTTGGAATAGCCCTACGGTCAATTTTAAGAATCGATTTAAAAAACCTAACGGTGAAAGCGTTCAACTTGTCTGGAATTCCAGTGTCACCCCTGACGGGAATATTTTGTCCTGTGCAATGGCCTATCCAGCGCATAAAGATGCTCAGTTCACGGGTGATGAGATGGCGAAATTTGAAGAAGTGCTGACTCCTACAGAGTTTAGAATTTTCAACGAGCTTATGAATAGTCTTGGAAGAGTCGTCTTTAAAAAACAAATTAGTGAGCGGATTTATCGGAAATCAGGTGTGAGTGATAAAACAATTAATGTTCACTTAAGCAATATTAGAAAAAAAATTTCTAACCTTGGCCTGCAGATCGTTTCTCCGGGAAAGGGAAAATGGAAACTCAACAAAAAATCAGACCAGAAGGTGTCTTGATTTAGCCCTCGTCGGCCTTGCAGGCGTCTTTTTCTGTGTCCTCCAGGTCTTTATACAAGAATGCGCAAATGAAAGACATTTGCGAGGTCTCAATGAGCTCAATCACTTCCGAGCTTGGTTTTCTGTTCTTCAGACGCTTTTCTAAGTTTTTGACGTACGGGTCTGCAACTCCTGCCTCGGTGAGGTCTTCGACTTCCCTCTCTAAGGAGGTCCAATAGCTACCTGTTTCTGTTACCTTGTTAGTGCTGGGATCCTTTTTCCCTGTTGTGAGAAAAGACTGCAGAGCAACGTTGTGAAATGTGAATGCCTGCTGCAGGCGCCCCTTTTCCACATCTAATCTATCGACTACACCCTGGAGTTTCTTTTGGACCGCTCCATCTTTTAATTGAGACAGCTCTTTTTCTTCGAAGGCCTCGGCATCGGGAGAGCTAGCCGCAAATTTTTCTTTTAATTTTTCAATGTAGGCCCTTCTCTCTTTGCTATATTTTCCTCGAATCTCAGTGACAATTTCTTTTATTTCTTGATTATTTTCTAGTTTTTTGAGCTCAACTCTTAATCCTTGGTCGACAAGATATTTTTTGAGTTCTTCTTTATCATCGATCAATAACTGAAGGTGGCGATCTAAGATGGCCGAGGAAAGTTCATGTTCAAATTCGATTCCTTCAAGCTCTTCAGCGCTGGTAATTTTTATAAACTTTTCGCATTGAGGTGCTAATGGATTTTTAAAACATTCCTTTTGAAATAATTCAGCACCTAAGTGGTCGTCTTTAAAAGCATAATCATTGTCTTGAGCACTCATCTCTGAAATAGCGCTAACATCTTGAGAAGTGATAATGGATAGCTCATCAAGTGTCTTTTGCTCATTTACGCCAGGTTCAAAAATTTCTTTTCGCTTTCCATCTCGCCACTCAAAACCGACAAAGCTCTGATCGCTATCTGCATCTTTATAATTTTCCAAGATTCTAGAGTTTGCGACCATGGCCTGATACAACGAACGAACCTTTTTAAGGGTGACACAGGCATTCAGTCCTTTTATTTGTGGTTTGTTTGAATCCGGTCGATATTCATCACAATCGTTTCGAAGCCTTTTCTGGCAACCATCAAACGCAGTCTTAATGGCCTGGGGAGATTCGCTTATTTTTTTTAGAAAATCATCACGATATTTGGGGCCTTTGGTAAAGTCATAGTTATCAGTTCCCTCCAAGCAATACCTTGTAAACTGCAGTAAAGAGGCCTGGGTTAAAAAACTTGAATTAAGCTTAAAGAAACTTTTGTGGTCAACGAGGCGGTCTTCTTGAGAATTGTCGCTGGCGTTGTAAGAATCAGAATAAAAAGCGCAGCCCAACCGATTTACGAAATAATTGCGAATGACATTTTTTTGAGGATGCGCGCTTATGTCCAAAGTAGGATCAAGGTCATAGACCTTTAGAATATTGAAAATTTTTCCCTCATCGACCTTCTGGATTTCTTGGGCGAGGCAATTCCTGAGAAGATCGCTTTTTTGGGTTTCACATTTTTTTCGGATCTTTTCCAATTCTGGGATATTTGTCCCCGCCAGTTGGTTTTCAAGTCGAGCTTCCTTGAAGGCCTTTTGAGTGTTTTGTTGGGTTCCTTGTCGTGGGCGCCCACAGGCCGCCGAGCTACTAGGCCTAATAAGCCCACCAGCAATCAGGGAGATAATAGACAGTGCAACAAATCGCCTAGGCCGGACCAGAATTTCTCCTTTTGACAGCTTTCTTTATTATACATGATAGCGGCCATTTATTTTCAGGCCGCGTTGAGCTACTTTACCAGGAGGAGAGCTTATTTATGGCCGGTGGATATCATCTTTTAGACCCTGAACACAGTGATGCTCAATTTGGTAAGGCCACACCTGGCAAAATTGGCATGTGGCTTTTTCTTGGTACAGATGCCATGTCATTTTCAGGTTTTTTGCTAGCCTATGGAGTGCTGCGGTCCATGAAACCCTGGCCTGATCCCGCCGCTCATCTGGGAATCGCTTTGTCAGGAATCGCAACGTTCATTCTCATCTGTAGCTCAGTCTCTATGGTCTTGAGTATCGATGCCTGTCGGTTGAGAAAACGTCAGGAAATGCTTCGCTGGTTGCTGGCCACCATTATCGGAGGCGCATGTTTTTTAGGGATACAAGCCTATGAATATATTCATCTTATTAACCAAGGTCTGACACTCTCCAATTTTATCCATGGCGATAATCTTTTTGGCTCAACGTTTTATATGATCACCGGATTTCATGGACTTCATGTTTTGACTGGCGTCATTTATTTATTAACAGAATATCGCATAGCTAAGAGGGGAGACTACGACCAAGGCCAATATCAGCGGCTAGAAGTCGCGGGGTTGTTTTGGCATTTTGTCGATTTGGTCTGGATTTTAGTTTTTACTTTTATTTATTTACTATAATTATGAAAAACTTTTTTATTTTTTTGGTTTTCGCTTTTTGGTCTTCTATGTCCCAGGCTTGCCCAAATTGTGCAGGTTCAACTGTGGCTGAAACCGAAGACTACACCTTTTTAATTTTGGGTGGGTTTATTGTTCTGACCTACATTCCGTTTTATTTATTATTTAAAAGGGCCTATAAGTCTCAGGCCGTGATCCTTAAACCAAAAGATACGCAGTCATGATTTTTTTACTCGGTCTGCAGCTTGTTTTTATATTGGCGCTGATGACTCTTGGCGGTTATGTGCACAATGTAGGAGCTAGCCTCGCTTGTCCAGACTGGCCTCTCTGTTATGGACAGATCATGCCCCCCATGGAGGGAGGAATCTTGTTTGAGCATGGCCACCGCATGCTTGGTGCCTTAGTTGGATTCAACTCGATTGTTATTTTGTTTGGATTTTGGCGCAATCGCGGCATAAAAGATTCGTTAACAAAAATTGCTATGCTCTCGCTAGGTCTGGTTATTTTTCAGGGAATTCTTGGCGGACTCACGGTTATTTATCGTCTCCCAACATTGATTTCTACAGCGCATCTTGCGACGTCTTTAGTCTTTCTGGGGATTGTTTTCTATCAGTTCTGGAAGTTACTGAGTGAAGAGAAAGAGGCTAAATCCCTCATTAGGCCCAACGGAACGTTGTTTATTTGGGCCCGGCTTTGCTTAGGAATTCTTTTTGTTCAAATAGTCTGGGGGGCCTTTATGCGCCACTTAGGACTTGGGGCCGTATGCGGTGTAGGGGCCGGGAATGCAATTTTGTGCCAAACATTGGGCCAAGACGTAAATCTTTGGCCTGCAGCTTTAGAACAACAAATTCATATCATTCACCGATATCTCGGTTATTTTATTGCGGTCTTTTTCTTATTTTTCCAAGGTCTTTTGTTGCGGTATTGGTGGCGAACTCGTCATAGAGCTGCATTATTTTTGTCACTAGGAATTTTTTTGATGACAGGGCTTCAGGTCTTGTTAGGAATTGCTACTGTTGCTGGCGGGTTGCGCTCAGGGGTGACCACGCTCCATCTTACAGGCGCCGCCGTTCTCTATTTGCTGGTCTTATGGGCATGTTTTATGTTTTCAAAAACTGAACATCAAAATGACACTGCATCTTGGAGAGATTACTTATCTCTCACGAAACCGCGATTAAGTTGTCTTGTTCTCTTTACCAGTGGCATTGGAATCTATCTCGCTCCGGGTGCCCTGCCCTGGTATTCTGTGACCTTAACATTGGTTTCCACTGCCGCTTTAGTCGCCGGGGCCTGCATTATCAACTGTTATTGGGAGCGGAAGACTGATGCCAAAATGCTCCGAACTTCCACGCGGCCTTTGCCTGCTGGAAGAATGGCCCCTGAAAAGGCCTTGTTTTTTGGACTTGCTCTTTTGCTAAGCTCCAGTGCTGTTTTGGCCATCGCGACTAATTTTCTGACGTTTGCTTTGGGAATCACAGCGACAATTTTATATACTTTGTTTTATACCCCACTAAAAAGAAGAACTCCCTACTCCTTGTTTGTTGGTGCTATCCCCGGTGCCATCCCGCCTCTGATGGGTTGGGCCGCAGTTACCAATTCCTTGGATCCAGTAGCATGGCTCTTATTTACGATTTTATTTGTTTGGCAGCTTCCCCATTTTCTCGCTATCGCAGTTCTTTATGCCCAAGAATATAAAGTGGCGGGCCTCAAAATTTTCCCTGTCACTCTTGGAATCCCAGGGACCCAGCAGTTGATGAGTTTGTATTCGGTGGTTCTTCTTTTTGTGGGAATTTTGCCTTTTTTGTGGGGATACAAAGGTCCAATTTATCTCATCCCAGTCATGGCCATAGGCCTTGGTCTTTTTGTGTACTGTTTGAAAGGTAAAAATTATTTGAGCAATGCTGCCCTCCTCAAACAGTGGGCGAGACGTTATTTTTTTGGAACGCTTATTTATCTACCGCTACAATTAACGTGTTTACTCCTTATACCGTGATAAATGGACTAGGATTGAGATTATGAATGCGAGTCTTTGGGATGCTTTTCGACCACCTTTAGATATTTCAACTGAAGGTTATCGAATTGATGAACTGTTTATGTATACGACCTACCTGAACCTTTTTTGGTTTGGACTCGTTTGCATCGGCCTTTTTGGGTTTTGTATTGTGTACCGCTCTCGCAAAAATTTGCGGCCTTACTATACCTTTGGAAATAAAAAGCCCCATTTATTGCTGACAGCTCTCATTGGTCTTGCCGTGTTTTTGAGCGTAGACGTGGTGATTACAAAATTGGCCAATGATGATTTAAGTGAGGCCTTTTGGAATTACCCGGATCCTAAAACAGAAGACGTCTACCGGGTTGAAGTCTTGGCCCAGCAGTGGATGTGGAACTTTCGTCATCCCGGAGCAGATAATCTCTTTAACACGGCCGATGATATTGTTGATAATCACGAACTGCATATTCCTGTTGGACGGAAAGTGGAATTTCGCATTACTTCTAAAGACGTCATCCACTCGCTGTTTTTTCCGAACGCTCGGCTTAAAACGGATGCAATTCCCGGTCGAATTACTCGGCTGTGGTTTGAGCCCACGATGACAGGAATGTATGACATAGCCTGCGCTGAAATGTGCGGAACGAATCATTATTTGATGCAGGCCAAGCTGATTGTTCATGACGAAGAAAGTTTTAACAAATGGGAACAGCAGGCCGGTAAAATAGCCATCTCTTCAAACGATACGGAGATGCCAGACAACTACTGGGGTTGGAAGTGGGAGAATTGAAATGACTTATGTTCACGGTATTCATGATCTGCCGAGCTCGTTTTGGAGACGGCATATTTTTTCTGTGGATCACAAAGTTATTGCGAAGCAATTTTTGTGGTATGGCGTTTTGTTTCTTGGGATAGGGGGCATGATGGCCCTACTCATCCGCTGGACTCTTGCCTATCCAGGCCAGGCATTTCCTATACTCGGCCCAATCCTCTACCCCGAAACGAACGGAGTCGTGCCACCAGACGCCTATGCTTCTTTGTTTACCCTGCATGGAACAATCATGATTTTCTATGCGATTACTCCGATTCTCATCGGTGCGTTTGGAAATTTTTGTATTCCTTTAATGATTGGCGCTCGAGACATGGCGTTTCCAACTTTAAATATGCTTTCGTTTTGGTTTGCTGTGCTTTCCGGTGCCATTCTTGTGGTTTCTTTTTTTATTCCCATGGGAGGAGCTGCAGGTGGCTGGACCAGCTATCCCACTTTAAGCACTCTTATCGGTAGCCCGGGTGGTGGTCAAACGTTTTGGTGTTTGGCGATCTTCTTCTTAGGTATCAGCAGCACTATGGGCGCTATAAATTACATCACAACGGTCATTGCTTTTCGCGCTCCAGGAATGGGCTATTTTGATATGCCTCTTACTGTCTGGGGTCTTTGGCTAACCGCTATTTTAAACGCAATTTTTCTTCCGGTTTTAGCGGCCGGAGTTCTGCTTTTGACCTTTGATAGGCTCTTCGGGACGACCTTTTTTCTAGCAGGAGCGGCCGCGACCTCCGGGACTGGAGATCCAGTCTTATTCCAGCACGTGTTTTGGATCTTTGGACATCCTGAAGTCTATATTCTTATTCTCCCTGCCTGGGGAATTGTTTCTGATCTTTTGAGCTTTTTTTCACGAAAGCCTGCCTTTGGGGCTAAGGCCACGGCACTCTCGATGACCTCAATCGTTATTTTATCTACTGTCGTTTACGGCCACCATATGTTTACGACACAGATGAGCCCTTTATTGACTCAAACATTTATGACCCTCACCATGACGATCTCTATTCCTTCGGCCATTTTTTTTGCAAATTGGTTGGGAACTTTGTGGAGAGGCTCGATTCGCTTTACGTCTCCGATGCTTTTTTCACTCGGTGTTGTTTTCGTCTTCGGATTAGGCGGTCTTACCGGACTCTACCTAGCAACTGTCACGACAGACCTTTATCTTCATGACACCTATTTTGTGGTGGGACATTTTCACTACACGATGGCCGCTTCTGTTCTCCTGGGAGGGTTTGCCGGTATCTACTATTGGTTTCCCAAAATGTTTGGACGCATGATGAATGAGCTTTGGGGAAAAATTCATTTCTGGGGCACAATGGTGACCTTGAACGGTGTGTTTTTTGGAATGATGGTCTTGGGCTACGCAGGGATGCATCGGAGACTCTATAATCCCTTTGTTTACGATTTTATGGAAAAACTCATTCCCATGAATGAGTTGACTACCATTTTCGCACTTCTTTTAGGTGCCTTTCAAATCCCCTTCGTGGTCAACTTTATCTATAGCTACCTCAAAGGACCCGCGGCCGTTGCCAATCCTTGGGAAGTTGGAACCCTTGAATGGACAGTCTCGTCACCGCCACCGCACTATAACTTTGATGAAATTCCGGTAGTCAGATGTGGACCACATGAATTGGGAAATCCATTGTTAAAGGATGGAAAAGATTTTCAATATCAAACCGAACCTTTGGTTGAGAGTTAAATGAATAAAACCTTCGACGACTCATTTACAGCATCGCTGAAAGAGCACTATTCGGTGGCGATGTTGGTGGTGTTGATTTCTTTTTCGATGCTTTTTGCATCACTGCTTCTCATTTATGTTTTATTTCGGGGACAAAATCCTATCTGGCCGCCTATGGGTATGAACCGTGTTTCTCTTTTTTATCCTGTCGTTTCGACCATCGCCCTAGTTGCAAGTGATGTTTTTTTTCATCTCAAGAAACCGAGTTTGAAATTAGTGGGATGGTTTTTTGCGTTTCTATTTCTGGGATCTCAAATCTTGTTGTGGCGACAAATGGATGGCCAAGGTCTTTACGTGAGTGCAGGAATTTTTACCTCGCTGATTTACTCGCTCACTTGGATCCACGCGGCCCATATCATTGCGGGGCTTTTGTATCTTTTTTGGGCCTATTTCCCTCAATCCCAGCGACCTCAAAATACGCAAGCCAATGTTGAGCGAAAAGAGCGGCGCTTATGTCGACAAGACAATGCACTCACCTTTTGGCGATTTCTGGGGATTATTTGGATAGTTTTTTTTCTAGTGCTGTTTGTATGGTGAAATTATGATTGCTGATGGAGTTAAAATGCTGCGTTTTCTTCTTTTCCTTGCTTTTACAGCATCATGTACAAGCAATAAATTTCAAGAGGATCGAGAATTTTTGGGAAAAACGGTGACTGCCGAGACTCTCAATTATGGGCACGATGTGTATGTAGAATATTGCCTGGCCTGTCACGGCGCTGATGGAAACGGTTATGGCCCCGCCGCTAAAGGATCTCAGCCTCCACCAAGAAATCTTAAACAAGGGCTTTATAAGTTTGGGCTCGTAAAAGACATGGGTCTTCCAACGGATGCTGATTTCCACAGAATCATAAAAAAAGGTTTGAATGGAACGGCGATGCTTCCATGGGATATGTCTGATCAGCAAATCAATGCAGTGACTCAGTATATTAAGACCTTTGCTCCTCAGGTCTGGCAAGATTCAGAAAGTTATTCCCAAGGCGAGCAGTTAGAAAAAACCGCGGACCCTTTTGGGCAAGAGCGCAAGCAAGAGGCCATCGCAATTGGGAAAAAGGCCTATTATATCAAGGCCAATTGTCAGAGTTGTCACCGCGGCTATGTTTCTTATCCAGAGTACAATCAAATTCTCGCGGCCGATGGGCAAGATCCTCTACAATTGGGTGATATCGATCCAGGCTTTTATGACGTTAAGCCACAAATGTCTGAATACGTGCACCCATTTAATGAAAATCTTTTTATAAAATACGTTGCTCCTGACTTCACCTGGCATCCTCTTCGATCGGTGCATAAAAAAGGGGATATCAAGGCCAGGCTTGATGCCGGGGTGACAGGTGCTGCTATGCCTGCCTGGAAAGATATCTTGACCGAAGAAGAGCTGTGGGGACTTGAGTACTACATTCGAGACTTGATGGAGCTCAAAGGAAGCTCGGAGAGAGAAAACTTTATGGACCAGATCCAATCGCAAAATAAAGAATGGATGGAAGCTCAAGAGGGGCGTGAGTCATGACTGCCAATGTCGCGTCTCCTCTGAATCTACACTCATCATCTCAGAAACTTTTTCTCAACCCATGGTTCTGGGTCATCTCGATAACGATTCTTTTTGCCTATCCAATCTTTAGAACTCTGAACCGGAAATTGCCTGCGCCTTTGCCAGAATATTCTCAGCTCCCAAACTATGAACTCACCAACCAATTCGGGAAACCTTTTGGCGCGCAAAATCTGAAAGGCCGAGTGTATATTGCTAATTTTTTCTTCACGAGTTGCTCGACTATGTGCCCGCCTCTCATGGAAAAAATGCGGGTGATGCAGAAAAGAGTTAGGGGTCTCGGTCAAAAAGTTGCTCTGGTTTCTTTTACTGTTGATCCTCAAACTGACGACGCGCAAAAGCTGTTGAAATATTCTCGTAAGTTGCAAAGCAACCCTTTTATTTGGACTTACCTCACTGGCGAGCGCGATGTTGTTTCTAAATTGCTGGTGAAAGATTTTAAAGTTCCTATGGGTGAGCAAACGAGCGAGTCCAATCTCTATGATATTGCCCACTCCGGAAAGTTTGTGCTCGTTGACGGTGACGGGACCATCCGGGGTTATTATTCTAGCGATAAGGATTCTATTAACAAATTGATGATTGACGTAGGCCTACTCGTAAACCGTCGACTTTTTGAACCAGGTAAAAAGAAAGGATAGCAATGAGCGCAGAATATCATAGTCATAAAAAGACCTATATTTTTATTTTTGTTGTGCTCGCTGTGTTGACTGTCCTTGAGTTGTTGATACCAGAGCTTTTAGGGCCAGGCTTTTCCAAGGCTTCGACGTTAACTGTCTTGGCCGTTGGAAAGGCAGTGCTTGTTGCCTATTTTTTCATGCATCTTAATGAAGAGACTCGGTGGCTTAAGTTTGTTGCTTCAATTCCTATTTTTGCCGCTTTGTACACCACTGTTGTCGCGCTGGACGCTCTTTACCGCTAGAGGATGATATGGATTCTGAAAATGCTATAGAGAATGAACAAGAACTTGCACCGGTTCAGCTTGAAAGCTCTTTGATTCCGACTGGAACCACGGAAGTTTTAGAGCCGGTGAGAAATGGACACAATTGGATGTCTTCTTGGACTCTTGTGATTTTGCTTATCTTCACCTTCTTTCTTTTAAAATATTTTATTTATATTGAAGATGAAAAGCGCAAGGGAAAATAGAATTGACAGTCGTTTCGCTTTTCTCTAACTTTTGCCTTGGTCAGAGCTTAATGTCGGGGATGTAGCTCAGTTGGGAGAGCATCTGATTTGCATTCAGAAGGTCGCAGGTTCGATCCCTGTCATCTCCACCATTTAAGGCCAAGACTAAAAATCAAAACCAAAACCAAATTTAAATCGAAAACATTTTAAGTTCATGGATAAAAAGTATTGACGGAGCTACTCTCTCCTTTTAGTGTCACAAGCTGTCTTACGGGACGTTCTTTGAAAATCTAAAGAGAAAAAAGTTTTGAGCACGGATGATTCATTTGTGCTCGAAATAAGATGAGAAAAATCTGTCGAGAGTTTTGGTTGAGCGGCAAGTTTCCCAGACTAGTTTTTGGAAGATTTGTTGCAAACTTGGCGAGATTTTCAAGACGATTACTTTTCGGAGTGATGGTTGGTGCCAAGGCCTTTAATTGAAAATCGATATTTTAAATATGAGCTTTGAATATTTTCGAGTTTTATCATTTTGATTTGCTTGGAGAGTTTGATCCTGGCTCAGAACGAACGCTAGCGGCATGCCTAACACATGCAAGTCGAACGAGAAAGCTCTTCGGAGTGAGTAGAGTGGCGCACGGGTGAGTAATACGTAGGTGACCTACCCTTGAATGGGGGATAACATCGGGAAACCGTTGCTAATACCGCATAATTTGAACAACTTTGAAATGAGTTCAACAAAGGGTGCTCCGGCACTCGTTTGAGGAAGGGCCTTCGCGACATTAGCTTGTTGGTGGGGTAATGGCCTACCAAGGCGACGATGTCTAGCCGGTCTGAGAGGATGATCGGCCACACTGGAACTGAGACACGGTCCAGACTCCTACGGGAGGCAGCAGTGAGGAATATTGCGCAATGGGGGCAACCCTGACGCAGCAATGCCGCGTGAGTGAGGAAGGTCTTCGGATTGTAAAGCTCTGTCCAAGGGGAAGAAGTGACGTAAGGTTAAGAGCTGTACGTTTTGACGGTACCCTTGAAGAAAGCACCGGCTAACTTCGTGCCAGCAGCCGCGGTAATACGAAGGGTGCAAGCGTTGTTCGGATTTATTGGGCGTAAAGGGCGCGCAGGCGGATTGGAAAGTCAGGTGTGAAATCTCGAGGCCTAACCTCGAAACTGCGCCTGAAACTCTCAGTCTAGAATCTCGGAGGGGGTAGGAGAATTTCGCGTGTAGGGGTAAAATCCGTAGAGATGCGAAGGAATACCAGAGGCGTAGGCGCCTACCTGGACGAGTATTGACGCTGAGGCGCGAAAGCGTGGGGAGCAAACAGGATTAGATACCCTGGTAGTCCACGCCGTAAACGATGAGCACTAGATATAGCGGGTATTGACCCCTGCTGTTTCGACGCTAACGCATTAAGTGCTCCGCCTGGGGAGTACGGCCGCAAGGCTAAAACTCAAAGGAATTGACGGGGGCCCGCACAAGCGGTGGATTATGTGGTTTAATTCGAAGCAACGCGCAAAACCTTACCTAGGCTTGAAATCCTACGAATCTGGCGTAATTGCTGGAGTGCCCGCAAGGGAATGTAGAGACAGGTGTTGCATGGCTGTCGTCAGCTCGTGTTGTGAAATGTTGGGTTAAGTCTCGCAACGAGCGCAACCCCTATTCTTAGTTGCCATCATTAAGTTGGGCACTCTAAGGAGACTGCCAGGGTTAACCTGGAGGAAGGTGGGGATGACGTCAAGTCCTCATGGCCCTTATGCCTAGGGCTACACACGTAATACAATGGCGCATACAGAGGGAAGCGAACTCGCGAGGGGAAGCGAATCTCAAAAAGTGCGTCTCAGTCCGGATTGAAGTCTGCAACTCGACTTCATGAAGCTGGAATCGCTAGTAATCGTGGATCAGCATGCCACGGTGAATACGTTCCCGGGCCTTGTACACACCGCCCGTCACGCCATGGGAGTTGGTTCAATCTTAAGACGTGACTCTAACTTCGGAGGAGAGCGTCTACGGTAGGGCCGATGACTGGGGTGAAGTCGTAACAAGGTAGCCGTAGGGGAACCTGCGGCTGGATCACCTCCTTTTTAAAGGATAATGAGTGTCCCTCCCAAGGGGAAATGAAGCTTTCGAGCTTTTGCAGCACTCAAGGTCATCAATCATAACTCTCGACAGTTTTTCTCGTTCTTTTTTCTCTTTATGATTTGACCCGGGTCTGTAGCTCAGCTGGTTAGAGTACGTCCCTGATAAGGACGGGGTCGCTGGTTCGAGTCCAGCCAGACCCACCATTCCTTAATTACAGCCCAAACGACAAGTCATCGATTATTCCCTTTAGATTTGATATTAAAAAAATCTATGAAACCCGCTTTCGCACACGTCCTTCTCATCCTATTGGTTATTCTGCTTTGCGCAGTCAAACCTAGTTTTGCGAATCAAGAACATAACTGTTCTCGGCAATTTCAAATTGATCGATTGGCCTCAATCAAAGTTCCAAAACGACTGGCACTTCCTCTGCTCCAAGATTCTCCAAAAAGGTGGATGAACGGTAGGTTTCCAGGACCTGAGCTTTCCTTTAAAGATTTTATTTTAAAATATTCTCAATATCTGAAAATCGACTTCCCATTTTTTTATCAGAAGAAAAATTCGTATTTTTCTAGGATTGAAAGAAAAATGCGTCAGTTTCCAAACAACTTGAATTTCTTGAGAAGAAAAATCACCGAACATCCCTACCGATTATTTATCCTTCATGAAAAAAAACTCGACGAGGTTGGTTTCGTCAATCTAAAAACACATCTCAAAGACCTCTTGGCCTTTAGAGGCGCCTTGGGCGAATGGGGAGCAGAAGACAATTTCCAACAGCTTCAATTGTATCTTGATTGGGATGCTGCCCAAATTGCTCTATTTCGGAAAGACCTCAGTCGAGAAATAACTGAGCTAACCATTCACTACTTGGTTAAAAGTGGCGTGCATCTTGAGCTTGGCATTAATTGGTTAGGCCTGAAATATTGTCATTGTCTCCCTCATGGTGAACATAAGATCAATCTAAGGGCCAAGCAATTAGACAGAGGACTCCAAGGTCTTCAGCTTTTCCTTAATTTAGAAGATCTTAATGCAGAAGGTTTTTCAAGAAATTATGATCATAGTGTCCATCTGAATGCCTCCAACCTTCTCAATTTTGATCCCAAAGGCTCAACCATAGGTCATGAAATACGTCACGTTTTAAGTAATCTTGATCCCGCTAGAAATCTTGGTTCTCTTTATTCTGGAGGAGATGTGAATATTCCCTTCCAGGGCCTTAACTCCTATCAGAGATTTATGGCATTCGAAGAAACTGAGCAATTTTTATTTTCTCTCTCTCGGATGTTAACAAAGCTAGAAAAAATTTATAGTAAAAATAATTTTAATCCAGAAGCGGCAAATATGCTTGAGGCAAGCATTTATCGTTATGTAATCCATTCTAGAAATTTTTCTTGGACAAACTCTTGGCTAGTAAGACATCTTGAACCGTTTCTGAAAGATGGCAATATTAGATACGGCGAGACTCGTCTCATGGGTAATCAGCGTTACCCTTATGCTGTGATAGAATTCGAAGATCGTCGCGGAGAATATCTTTATAAGATGCCTCTTGCCTCTATGCCGCTCACTAAGAGCAATATGCCAATTGAAATTGATAAAAAGTATCAACTCATGAGGCTAAACGCTAAAATGCAACTCTATCAAACGCAAATTTTGTTTGAAGCTTTGACTCCTCTTGATAGGGCGAATACTCAAAAAGAGAAACGTGCTGTTATCGGTGCGATGAGATCTTTAATCCGTCCAGTTTTTTGGGATTTTAGTAAGAAGCTTCCTACCAAAAAGGAGCTGAGAGAAAGGTATTATCAGACTGTCTGGAATAGGATTCAACAATAATCTCTCAAAAGTTTTTTTTACGTGATGCTCAGGTCGTTGCGCAAAGCCTTATTGGGAAGATCATAAGATACAAACATAAGAAAACTTGGCTTGCTGCTAAGATTATTGAAACAGAGGCCTATTACAAAGGCGAAAAGGCCAGTCACTCTTCACTGGGATGGACTCATTCTCGAAGGGCCATGTTCATGCCCGCAGGTACAATTTATATGTACTACGCAAGAGGCGGAGATTCTCTTAATATTAGCTGCGGGGAAGACGGTGACGCAGTTCTTATTAAATCAGGTCTTGCCCATTTTGATGCTAAAACTTCTGAAACTGCGTTAAAGCGAATGCAGAAAAACAATCCTAAGAAAAACTCGGAAGTCCGCACTTTAGAAAAACTTTGCAGCGGCCAGACCTTGTTGTGTAAATCTCTCGGAATCACTGTAAAAAAATGGAACGCTCAGCAGTTTGATCCCACCTGCTTTTATATAGACGACATTGGTGAGCGCCCAGAAATTATACAGACCACTCGCTTAGGAATACGGGCGGACAGAGATGCCCATCTGCCTTACCGATTTATCGCAAGAGATTATGAGCAATATTGCACCAAAAAACTTACGAAAGCGGAGAAGTCGAGTTGGTCTGAGACCGGCCATCTGAATTAGGTTTCCATTCTTTGAGGTGCTCCGGCCAATTGATGTGCACGTCTCGTTGAGGAAACGGAAACGAGATTCCTTTTTCGTCGAAAGTTTTCTTGATTTTTTCGGTAACGTCGAAAAAAACGCCCCAATAATCTCCAGTGGCCGTCCAAACCCTCATTTTATATTCGACTGCATTATCACCAAGAGCTGAAACAACGATTTGAATCTCTTGATCCTGAAGAACTCTCTTCTCTTCAGTGGCAATCTTTTTGAGTGTGAGTTTTGTTTTGTCGATATCATCATCGTAGCTGGTGCCAATAACGAACTCTACTTTTCTCGTGCTCTCTGCTGAGTAATTTGTGATATTGGAATTGGCCACTACTCCATTAGGTAGCGTGATGATTCGGTTATCGGGTGTCTGCAATATTGTATGAAAAATTCTAATCTCTCGCACTGTGCCGCCTTGGCCGCTCGCTTCTACATAATCACCCACACGGAATGGCCGAAACACCAATAGAACAACTCCGCCTGCGAAATTTGATAAACTCCCTTGGAGTGCCAGACCGACCGCCAGTCCAGCCGAGGCCAGTACTGCCATGAACGATGTCGTTTGGATTCCCACCATTCCAATCACGGCGATTACAAGACAAACCAGCAAACCCACCTTAAGAAAGTTCGTGAGAAATCCTTGGAGGGTTGGATCCACTTGTTTTCTGGTAAGCACTTTCTCTGCCTGATTTATCAAGAGCTTTATAACCCAGAGTCCTATGAGCAGAGTGAGGATGGCGCCGGCTAGTTTTGGTGCCCAGATTAAGAGTTGCTCCCAGAGTATTTCCAGTCTGTTTTCTAATCCCTCGATTTCCATCGCTGATACCTTTGTTAGACCAAATAAGCCCTAGAGATAATCAGCAATCGATTGTGTTGTAAATAAGAGAGGCTCTTCAATATATTTATAGACAACATGGTCTGAAACGGTATGAATACGTTACTTGAAATTAACTTAACCAAGGCATCCTAACTCCGATCATGCGAATTTCCATCTACCTTTTTTTTCTATCGCTAGGACTTCAATTTTCTCACGAATCATCCGCTCAAGGCGAAATAGACAAACCTTTTTTAACTGAACAGGTCGCAAAGGAGAATGCGAGACTGGAAAAAGTTTTTTCTGGCGATGCTTATTATTCGAAATATGACTTTTTTAAACTTTTGCCTCAGGATTTTCTTGGTGAATATTTAGCATATAAAGAAAAACCTACTCTAAAAGAAATTCCTCTTTCTCAGCTTCAAATAACCTTGGATGGATGGGATTCTGATATTGTTTACGGAAAGCAAAATAGTAGGGAGGCCCTAAACCTTCGCCCTGGAAAAGATATCCTTATTCCGAATATATCTTTTCCTGACCTACACCTACCCGTCCAGGAAAGACCTTATAATAGACTTCAGCTATGGCACCAAGGCGAGCCGCTAGTCAGATTCAAATTCCCTATAGATTCAGCCACATTTTTTCATCATTTCTTAGTATTTAGAGAGTCTTTGGGGTCGTATGATGTTGAAGCAAAAATTCAAAAAATTTCTTTTATAGATTTACGCTATTTTCAAAAAAATTTGGGTTATTCAAAACTTCCAGTTTTTAGTTTTCCTATTAGGACTGACCGCCCATTTACGACTGTAGTAGTAGAGAAAGGTCTATTAAAGATAGGCGCTAAGCACCTAACCAAAAGCATGTTTGTTGCAGTCTCGGAATTGCAGCAAATGGCATACAATCTGACAGTTTCTGCTGTTAGCCCCCGAGTATTGTCTGAAGGACAGGAATACTTTGAGGAGCTACTTGTTCATTATGATCGCGCGGTCGTTTCTGAAAAAAAACGGCTAAAGCAATTTGCCGGTGATGGTTCATTTCAACAGCTTTACAATCAAAAAGCTGATGACCTGAAAAACAACATTTTTGAAAAGCTCAACCATACCCTCCGGATGAACTCTAAAGAAGTAAAAGACATGAAATCTTCCTTAGAACCCAAATATGTTAAAAAACATGATGAATTGGGAATTTCTTTAGTTGCTTCAAACGAGAAACTTTTTGCCAAGAGGCGCTCCTATATTAACCGAGTAAAAAATGTGTTTGGCTTTCTCTCGTTGAAAAGGTTCTCTGGCCCCTATGAAATCGAAAATGCTCTGGCGTTTATGTCGGCAGGTTTAAGTCAGAAGAAAAGACAAGCCCTTGATAGTTCTTTAGGTGGCCAAGATGAAGGCCTTCTTCAGTTTGCTTACTACGCTCGTTATGGAGGTCCACTTCTTTCAGCTGCAATTTTAGGGGCAGCAATGCCGGAGACTGCGGCCCATTTTGTTCAGGGCTCATTTGATATAATGAGTAACTTTACCGCCTACATATTGAGTAATTCTATTAGCCTGACAGCATCTGCGGTTGAAGAAACTTTTGGCGTGTTAGCAGATTGGTCACGTGTCTCAGAGGCTTACCTAGAGGATGGAAATTTCGCCAGGCTAATGGTTGCACTTTCTGGATTGGCAAAAACCACTGTTCAGCCCTTACTCATCTTTCATATCGTCGTGAATGGCAAAGACCTCGCAAAAGATTTTAAAAAAAACGGACTTTTGAAATCGACTGGCACCACTCTCTTTAAAGAAAGTTCCAATTCCTTTTTAGGGACAGCTTATTTGAAAGCAAGAAAGATTGCTTGGTGGATCAAAGAGTCTTGGCCTTTTTCCCAGAAAGGCAGCTGCGAAAAAAAGATGAGTATTTGCGGGCCCTTAGTGGCGAAATTCCTTCTAATGTAGAACTTCGTATAAAGAGAGAAAAAGGTTTAGACACCAAGGATATAAATAGCGAAGAGAAAAAGTGGTCTGAAGCCGAAAATCAAATGGCCCGTGAATATTTAAGTTTGGTAAAGAAAAATAGCAAGGTCACTCAACTTAGAAAACGCTTAGTAAACTTAACCTCTTCTTTCCTACAAAAATTCTATTTACTAGGCGATTCAAGAACCTATCAACAACTCTGGAGTGAGCGACAGAGTTCTCAATCTCTAGACCGTAGTTCAGTACATGAAGAACTCAGTGCACTCGCAGATAGTAATGGACCAACTAGTGAGTTGTTTACATCTATTAACCGCGCAAAAAATGTATTGGCCCAGCAAAAAGAACGTCTTAATATCGATGGTTCGTTTGCTGATGCAATCAAAGATCCTATAATTAAAAGAAATTATGGAAATCAGTTATTTCCTTTTTTGTTTCTAGAAAAAGATATCGAATCGGCTCAAGATATTCTGGACAATCGTTTAGAAAACTACTCTAAGCAGGTCTCATCGACCTTATTTGCACCCTTCAAAGAGCTCGCGAGATGGTTTACGTGGGAGAAAAGTCCTCACATTGCGGGCTCTCTTCACTTTATCGCAAGCTATACAACCTTCACTGTCTCGACTCTTGCAGGGATGGATGTATGGAATACATACTTCGGCGCCCGTTCTTATCTTTTTAGTCCGATTCAAGGGATGTATTTTTTACTTTTTCCAAAGGCTTTTCAAAGAATTAATTCCACAAATATTAATGACCTTGCGCCTAATACTTCTCTCTATGTGGGTGAATTACCGACTTTTCTCAATGGTGGAAAGGTTCCTTTTTACGAGGTACTCTATAGTCTTTTAGATCCTTCTGAGAATACTTCAGCATATAATGAATTTGAAAAAAAAATTCAGCAGGTTGAAAAAGTCGTCTATAAGAAAGCCTTCGAACTAGCACTCTCGGATCTATCAAGACATTCAAACAGCCTGCAGACCGCAAATCTTCTTTTAGCAAACGGTGGACCTCAACGCATTGATGAGCGAAACATCAGGAAATTATCAACCAAAACTAAAACGTTTTTTCAAACTCATTTTATGACGCTCTTCAATGGAGCTATGCACCGGTACTTAGATGAAGAAATTTCTAGTATTGGCAGCGACCTTAATTTTCAAGAATTAAAATCTCAGCCAAGAAAGCTCAAAAAAGTGCTGGTTCAACGGATCACTAGTCTTCGGACGATGACTCCCGAACGAGCTAAAGGTTTAGTTGCCGAAGTCTCTAAGTCAACATCCAGTTATGAGACGGCCATTGAAACAAGTAGAAAGTTTTTTAGCTTTCAAAGGTTTGCTCAGAACCTAGATTTGAGTGCCGTTAAAGAGGCCAATCCTGCTTTCCACCCTCAGGCAAAGCGTATGGTAAAGTATATGGTGCAAAAGCAAGATCCAAAATCAGTTGCTAGGGCCGTACGCGCATCAATTACTCATTTTTTGGTAGATAAGCCAATACAGCTACTAATGACTCTTCTCTTTACGGCCGGGGTTGAAGAAGGTGTGATGAAACCCCTTCACCAAGAACGATTCAGCGACCTTTCGATTAATTATTTTTCCAGGGTTCTGCTTGGTTGGTGGGTCTACGACATATTTGCGTCCTTTCTTGCGAATCCATGGATGAAAATTCAGATGGATGTTGCTCATGTTGAGCATTTCGATGATGTGCCTACGGCAGAGCAAGCCGAAAAGGGTTTTGTTCCATGGTTTCTTCGGAAAACGTTTGCCAATCCCAACAATCGGCTATGGGACAATCAAAGAATTTATAATAAAATCATAACCGATAATATAAAGGCCTATTTTGCGACAACTCTGGCCATTGATCATTTCTCGCTGTCGCGTCTTGATTTAGATAAATTCGTCGGTGGGTATATGGTTGCGTATTTGCCTGGTTATCAAGGAATGGGCATGACGCTGGACCAAGGAATTGATATGTCGATGAACTATGGTTTGGCCAAGTTTCCTAAAGAAATTCGTGGTCATCCTTTAGTTCAAGATTATTTTACAAAATGGTCTCAAGATAAAAGAATGAAATTCAATTTCCTTTACCATACGTTATGGGAAAATCCTCTTGGATATTTTTTTAGTAACCTCTCTCTAGGACAATCAAGAGGACTCATCCGAATTCCATTGGCCGGTTGGACAATCACAGAGGCCATCGCCGCGCAATTTGATGATCTCTATCCTGTTTTGCCAGATGGGTCGTCTCTTGAAAACGCTGCTCGAACTTGCGATCAGTTTTTTACTGAAAACTATGAAGCGTATAAAGTTTATCAGAGACAATTGCCGGCCCACTTAAAAAAGTAACTTTTATTGCCTCATAGCTTCGGACGCAAGTAGACTTTCCTTAGCTTATGAGAAAAAACTTTGCACGTTTTCTTTTTTATCTCTTCTTCGGAATAACGCTTTCTTTGTTATTTGTTGCCTATCTCTTTACTGAGCCCGAGCTTTCTCCTTCTTATGTGGTTACAGAAGAGCATCAGCAAGTTAAGGCCCTTCAGCATCTCTATTCTGCCGCTAAGGGGACAAGTAAGGATGGCATTCCTGCGGAATATAAAGAAAAAGTTCAGCAATACTATAAAAAAAGCGGACCTCTGCGCGCAGATTTGCAGCAAATGTTCGATTCACCAACGATTCTAAATTTCCAACGAGCAATGAGTTTCCAGCTTCAAAATCAGCAGAATCTTGATTGTGTATTGAGATCTATAGGAAAGCGGCCGTCCCATTGTAGCATTTCACAGGCCCAAGCCAATTTCTATCTCAAATATGTTTTTCCGTTTTATACGTTTTCTTCGGATACTCCGCATCTCCTATCTCCTAATGTGATTCAAAACTCATTCAAGAAATCTAATTTGGACTTAGAACTGGCAAATCTCTACATAGGAGTCGTCGAAAACTCGATGGAAGTGTATTTGGAGAACCGGTCTCGGAATCAGATTGAGAATTTACCCTCACTTATTTCTCAATTCAGTTGTCCGCCTCTGGCGAGTATTGCGAAAAAAGAGCTCGACCATCAGCTACTCTTTTTTGATAGCAAAATCCAATCTTACTTTTCCGGAAAAGGTCTTCTTTGGAAAGATACTTTTTACGACGAATCGGCCCCGCCTATTGTCTTCGGTTTTGACCGGGCCATCACGAGGATACTAGTGAAGGTGGGAGGATTTTCTTATTTTTTTAATCCCTATCAAGAAGGCCTAGCCTTTGCCGAACGAAGAAGTCTTATTAATCAACCTGAATCGCAAAAGGATGACGAATTTTTAAAGCTTCTGAAAGCAAAAGAATTAGAAGTCTTGCAAAGTAGACCCAAGTGGGGACGGAATGCATTTTTGTTTCATTATTTGGGAAGTCATCCGGAAAGTTTCGCAATTTCGGGGGAGCTGGAAGGATTTAAGCAAAAGTGCTCCCAACTAGCGGCCGATATCTCTCGCATGTCCAGTTTAGCACCACCGCAGGCCAGCCAATAATTATTGGCACTTTTATCAACAGCTCCCATTTAAAAGGCCAATCGTCGCCAGGTTAATAGAAATTTGATTCTGCGCTATAATGGTCTGATGAACTCAGGCCCTACACAAAAAAATCAACAAGGATTATTGACCGCAGGTTTTTCGATGTTGGAGGTCATGGTTGCTTCTGGAATAGTTTCTGTGCTGGGGCTTGCGGCAATTGGTCTTTATACTTATCAATCTCAGTCTTTCCGTTCAATTGGTAACCAATTTTCTAGATCAAATTTTAGTTATGAGGTGAGGAATTTTTTAAATTTAGAGGGCACGTGCCAATCAAACTTTCAGGCAACTGACATCAATAATAACAGTGTGCTTGATATTCCTGCTTTAGTAGATCCGGCAAGTGGGACCGATTACTACAGCGCTTCTGGAGTTTATTCTAACGGAAACTTGGCCATTAATAAGATATCTTTAGTCCGAGGGGAAAAGCTTGTTTATGACGATGCAAAAAACCAGGTCATCGTTCCCTTAGTGCTAGAGATGAACAGTTTGGGGGGGCTTGAAGATCCTCAACTTCACCGCGAGTCTATCCAGTTATTGGTGGAACATGACGGAGCAGGAATTGTGACCGATTGTTTTGTTTTTTCAGCATCAGAAGAAAAAAATGGCTCGGGAGACACTCATTGGGAAGAAACCGCGGCCAAAGATGCAATCTATTATAGTGGGCTAGACCAAAGAGTCGGAGTTAAAATTTCCGGCGATGATTTTAATAATCTTAAAGAAGTTCCGGGTCAAAAAAACATCACCAGCATCGGTACTAATAACGATATTGCGGTGGCCTCTTTCGGCTCGAATCCTACTCACGGTGGATTTTTTGAAATGGTAAAGACTGCGAGAGATTCTCTCGGAAACCCTGTTTTGTTGGGTCAGGTTGGTCCTTCCAGTGTTTCAATTGGCGCTTTGAGATTTGCTTCAGTGGACTCAAACGCCGTTAGTAATAAACGCTCTATCGAGATGGGGTTTTTGGCAATGGGCCCTCACGATTCCGCAACGGCATCTTTTGACTCGGCGATTGATTTCAGATTCCAAGATATGGACGAGCTATACTACGACAGTACAAAAAATGCTTCTTCCTACATGGAAAAAAAATTCCAAATTTCTAGTTCTGGTCGACTGCTTATGAAGGCAAGCGTGTATGCATCAGATGACAATATGGGAAAGCCCCATTTGAATTATGAGCATGCGGATCAGGGTGGGACTCCACTTTATATTTTTGCCCGTGACGGCCATACTTCACTTTCTGACGCTAGAACGAAGTGGATCGCAGGACTATTGGAAGTTGATTTACAAAAGTTTCTGGCCCTTCAAGTGAGCACGTTCGCTTATAAAAATAGCCCTGAGTACCAACGCTACGGTCTCATTGCTCAAGAAGTCGCCAAGCTTTTCCCAGAATTAGTCGATAAAAAAAAGAGTTATCTGAGACTTAAAGAGCAGAGCTTTCTTCCTCTTTTGACTGGTGTCTTTCAAGACCTAGATAAAAAACTTGAAACTGAGCCGAACACAGAAATATCTCCGCACCTTTCTTTTGAAGTCCTAATGAACCAGATGAAAGGTCAGCAACCATGATTAGTAACCAAAAAGGACTCTCTCTCGTTATGGTGCTTGGGCTCGCAGCTGCTCTTGGTGCGGCAAGCATGGGCCTGATGTCATATTTTAGTTATAGGTTGAAGGAAGCAAAGACATTCGTAGCAAAAAAAGATCGCATGTCTTTCAAAGGCGAAGTTAGACGAATCTTCATGAACAATAGTGGATGCAGTGCAAATTTTAAGGGAAGTGATCTGTCGGCAACTGTTTCGCCAACCGCTCTTGCGAGACCTGATGAACCCACTGCAACGCCGGTGATTGAAAATCCAATTTTGAAGCTTAAAGACGGAAAATTTCAGTGGGTCGTCGACGAAAGTGCTGGAGTTTACCGAAGACTGCGAATTGGAACTTCATTAGAATTAGAAAAAATCTTAGTTGGTGGGCCATCACGCTTTGTTATAGACACGACAACGACTCCCCACAGTATTGAATTCTCCATGCAGTTAATGCTTAAGAACCTGAATAAAAATGTCATCGCAGGTGGAGAGCACCTTTTTGAAAGGATTACGTTCGTTGGAAGGCTTGATTCCACTAATTCAGTTCTAGAGAGCTGCCGTCTGAAAGGGACTGAGGTTTCTGGAACTGATGATAGCTACTGGGCAGAATCAACTGACGGCGAAGGAATTTATTTTAACGATAAAAATATTGTCATAGGAAGCGATAAGGAAGAGCCAGACTTTCATTTAGATGGGGAAAGCATCATTCAAGTCGTAGGAGAGAATCCAAGAATTACGCTGATGAGTGATAGTGAAGAGCGAAGTTTTTTTTCACAGTTTGAATTAACAAGGGGGAGAGGCAGCCGCGGCTCAGAACAAATGCTCTTAAATGATTACCGGCTCGGGGGAGTCAGCGGGTATGTTTATGGAAGCTCTGGCTTTAAAAAAGTCTCTGATTTTTATGCTCAGACAAATGCAGATCCTGTTGCAAAATCGGGAATAGACGTTGGATCCCATCGGTTTTCAGAATTTAATTTTGCTCTCACCAATCCAGCAAATGCTTTCAGTCTGGATCCCGTTTTAAGTCTTTATACGGTCAGAAAAAATCCGAGTTTCAATGCTCCAACTTATCAAACAGGTAATGAAACTCCCACTCCGAGCAATCCGACAGATAATACGAGTTGGTATAAAGATGATGATTACGGAGTGGTTGTTGTTAACAAAAATGAAGGGTCCCTGCATCCGGCACCTGGTGATTTGAGCTATGTTCCGTTTGCGCCGCCGGTAGGCCAAGAAAACGATTATCCATTCATGTATGTTTATGGCTCCGCTATCACCGGGGCAGTAGCACCCATCCCTTCAGACCGCCGGCTTAAAACGGCCATTGCTGCAGTCCCTTCAGCACTTTCTCTTGTCAAAAAACTTCAGCCTAAAGAATTTTCTTACCGGAAAACGGAGCTCCTCGGACACGGCGAAGAGAAAAGACACATTGGGTTGATTGCGCAGGAAGTAGAATCTCTATTCCCTGATCTCATAACGGAGGTCAAGGGAAATAAGTTTATTAAATGGAGAGCACTTTTTTGGAATGTTTTTAAGGCCTATCAAGAACTGGCCGCTGATGTTTTTCAGGTTGATCAAGAACTCAAAGTCCTAGCGAAAGAGAAGAAGACGCTCTTAGAAGAAAGACAAAAAATGGCCGACTCCTTAAAAAAGGAGAGTTCTTATTAAATTAAAAAAACGTTCTTCTTTTTTTATTCGCTTCGGTGTGAGTTCGGGCGTGACATTAGTAGAGCTGGTCATTGGCCTGGGACTGTTGTCAGTTTTGAGCTTAGGGGTGGTGCAGTTTTTAAGTATGACCGAAAAGGGAGTTGATCTTCTAAAAATTGATTCAGAAGTTCGATTAGTTCACAACCAATTACGGCGTCTTTTGGAGCAACAGGAAATTTGCAGTGCGAGTTTGACCGGCATTGACCCCATGAGCACTGCTGCTCTGACTTCTTTGAAAGATGATTCAGGAAATTCACTAATTACAGTTGGAAGCGATCTCGGATTAAAGATCGGCGCCAAAGGAATGGTCCAATTACAAAGTATTGTCTTTGGCGGAAGTTTTACCTCTATTGGCGCAAATCCTGAGATTGGGCTGGTACCTATTGAAGTTGTCTATGAAAAAAAAGCGGGCGATGTGACCGCAACAAGGCTGAAGCGAAAAGAAGTCATCAAGGTCAAGCTCGCTGGGATCCCTCCCGCCAATGTTGAAAGTTGTTCACTGTTTTCGTCGTTAGAGGGAGAGTCTGTCACAGAAGAAAAAGGATTCTGGAAAGTCACCGCTAATGGACAGGGGATCTTTTATGATCAGGGACCAGTTCTTATTAATTTGGATGAGAAAATAACTGGTTTTGAATCCAGTAGTGCTCAGCGTTTGTTGGAAACCGGTGGTGAAAACCAAGACGTAAATCTTACGAGCTATTCTAATAACCCACTCGACAGTAGTGATTATAAATATTTTCGCTCTTTTGGTACTTCGGCAACGAAGTCTGAAGTCTTAGGGTCAAACACTACCATTGGGGGAATGGTTGGATCTGTTTCAGATGGCACATCGTTAAAAGAAATTATTAAGTTGGAAACCATCACAGACGCGGGCTTCGACGTGTCATCTGGAAAATTTAATTCAAAAATTGTCGCAAGTGCGCGCAAGGATGGGGTGAACTGGAAGCCTTTTATGGCCTTAAGTTCGAGTACAACCGGGGGGCATATAAGACTTGGCTCTAATATCGATGTGGGCGCTTGTACTGGAGCGGCCATTTGTTTTGAGGGTGAGGCCGCAATTGGAATTCAATTTACAGATGAAACTCCTTCCGATTTGCGATTGAAAAAAAATATATGGCCATATCTTCGGGGTGTTGAGTTTTTAAAAAATGCACTTCCTTATTGGGCGCACTATAAATCGAATCCATCTCCATCAAACTTAGTTGAACAAAGCAATGAAGATTCTTTGATGCTAATGGCCCAGGATGTTGGAATGTGGCTTCCTGAAACGGTCGGTGAAAGTGGTGGCGTTTTGACTCTAAACTATCAAGGATTACTTTATCCTTTAATTAATGGGCTTAAGTTTTTGGCAAATAAGTTGGATTCAAAAAAAACGGAAGTCAAATTAATGCAACAATCTGTAAGTCAAATGCGCCGAGAGAATCAAATTTTGAAAGAAGAGTTTTCAAAACGCGAAAACGGTCTTCCATAAACCCTCTTTCTTAGATAATCCCTTGACGAGCAAGCTCAATTTTCTCTATAACCGAGGTCTTGGTTTTTTTGAGTTCTTTGACAATTTTATAACGTGGCAAGAAAGAAGACGAGATGCTTGTGTTGGTGAACGTGTGTTGCAATGCTTTAGGGTATTGCTTGGACACGGTGTAAAAAAGCTACTAAGGGCACACGGTGAATCCCTTGGCAGTCAGAGGCGAAGAAGGACGCGGCAAAACGGCGATATGCCTCGGTTAGCAGTAAGCATGCTTTGACCCGGGGGTTTCCGAATGGGGCAACCCTCTCATTAGTAATAATGAGAACCCAGATGTGAATACATAGCATCTGAGGAGCGAACGCAGAGAACTGAAACATCTAAGTACCTGCAGGAAGAGAAATCAAAAGAGATTTCGCTAGTAGCGGCGAGCGAACGCGGAATAGGCCAAACCAGTGCGCGTGCGTGCTGGGGTTGTAGGACTTGCATAAAGGTTAGCTTTATAGGGGAATGCTTTGGAAAGAGCATCCAAAGAGGGTGATAGTCCCGTACCTGAAATGAAGCGAGCTGGGCGAGTATCCTGAGTAGGACGGGGCACGTGAAACCCTGTTTGAATCTGGGGAGACCACTCTCCAAGCCTAAATACTCCTGACTGACCGATAGTGGACGAGTACCGTGAGGGAAAGGTGAAAAGAACCCCGAATCAGGGGAGTGAAATAGAATCGTGAAACCGTGTGCTTACAAACAGTCAGAGGGCTATAGATAAGCCTGATGGCGTACCTTTTGCATTATGATTCAGCGAGTTATGGTGTGTGGCGAGGTTAAGTTTAGTAATGGAGCCGTAGGGAAACCGAGTCTGAATAGGGCGATAGTCGCATGCTGTAGACCCGAAACGGGATGAGCTAGCCATGGGCAGGTTGAAGCGGGGGTAAAACCTCGTGGAGGACCGAACCCGTTGTGGTTGAAAACACTTGGGATGACCTGTGGTTAGGGGTGAAAGGCCAATCAAATTCCGTGATAGCTGGTTCTCCTCGAAATGCATTTAGGTGCAGCGTATAGTGTTGGCCATCGGAGGTAGAGCACTGACTTGGCTAGGGGCCTACCAGCTTACCAAACCATATCAAACTCCGAATACCGATGAGTTTAACTATGCAGTGAGACTATGGATGCTAAGGTCCATAGTCGAAAGGGAAAGAGCCCAGACCACCAGCTAAGGCCCCTAACTTTACGCTAAGTGGTAAAGGATGTGGGATTACTGTGACATCCAGGAGGTTGGCCTAGAAGCCGCCATCCTTTAAAGAAAGCGTAATAGCTCACTGGACTAGTGATCCTGCGCCGAAGATGTAACGGGGCTAAGCGTAAGGCCGAAGCTGTGGACTCAAATTTTTTTAAATTCTTCGAAGCACTCCGAGCTTATGTTGGGAGTTTTGAATTTAGAGAGCTGTGCCGTCTTTATCGTGGGAGCGGCGATTTTTTGTTGTTGTTTTCAGGACAAAGACGGCATGGATATTTTTTGAGTGGTAGAGGAGCATTGTGTATGTTGCTGAAGGCAGACCGGCAAGGACTGTTGGAGATATCACAAGCGAGTATGCTGAAATGAGTAGCGATAAGGAGAGTGAGAATCTCTCCCACCGAAAATCCAAGGGTTCCTGTAACAAGGTGACTCCGTTCAGGGTAAGTCGGATCCTAAGGCGAGGCCGAAAGGCGTAGTCGATGGGCAACAGGTTAATATTCCTGTACTAACAAGAATGCGTTTGACAGATGGAGTGACGGAGAAAGGTAGCGCATCCGGGTGTTGGACATCCCGGTCTAAGCGAGTAGGAGTGGGAGATAGGCAAATCCGTTTCCCTTTAACTTCGAGACGCGATGGGGAGACTTCGGTCGAAGAGCGTGATCCTCGGCTTCCTAGAAAAGCTTCTATGGAGTATTTTTGTTATCCGTACCGTAAACCGACACAGGTGGATGAGGAGAGAATCCTCAGGTGATTGGGTGAACTCTCGTTAAGGAACTCTGCAAAATGGTGCTGTAACTTCGGGATAAGGCACGCCATTGTTGGTGAAGTCACTTGCTGACGGAGCTGGCGATGGCCGCAGTGAAAAGGGGGTAGCGACTGTTTATCAAAAACATAGGTCTGTGCAAACACGTAAGTGGAAGTATACGGACTGACGCCTGCCCGGTGCTGGAAGGTTAAAAGGAGGGGTTATCGCAAGAGAAGCTCTGAATTGAAGCCCCAGTAAACGGCGGCCGTAACTATAACGGTCCTAAGGTAGCGAAATTCCTAGTCGGGTAAGTTCCGACCTGCACGAATGGCGTAACGACTTCCCCACTGTCTCAACGAGAGGCCCAGCGAAATTGGTGAGCGCGTGAAGAAACGCGCTACCCGCGGAAGGACGAAAAGACCCCGTGAACCTTTACTGTAGCTTGGCATTGGGTTTCGAAACATACTGCGTAGGATAGGTGGGAGCTGTTGATGCATGCGTTGCGGCGTATGTTTAGGCATCCTTGAAATACCACCCTGTGTGTTTTGGAATCCTAACCTACGGCCCTAATCGGGTTGGGGGACAATGTCTGGTGGGCAGTTTGACTGGGGCGGTCGCCTCCTAAAGAGTAACGGAGGCGCACAAAGGTTCCCTCAGCTAGAATGGAAACCTAGCGTAGAGTGTAAACGCATAAGGGAGCTTGACTGCGAGACAAACAAGTCGAGCAGGTGCGAAAGCAGGTGTTAGTGATCCGGTGGTTCCGAGTGGAAGGGCCATCGCTCAACGGATAAAAGGTACTCCGGGGATAACAGGCTGATCTCCTCCAAGAGTTCACATCGACGAGGAGGTTTGGCACCTCGATGTCGGCTCATCACATCCTGGGGCCGGAGCAGGTCCCAAGGGTTTGACTGTTCGTCAATTAAAGTGGTACGCGAGCTGGGTTCAGAACGTCGTGAGACAGTTCGGTCTCTATCCTCCGTGGGCGTAAGTAATTTGAGAAGAGCTATCCTTAGTACGAGAGGACCGGGATGGACGAACCTATGGTGTACCGGTTGTGGTGCCAACTGCATCGCCGGGTAGCTAAGTTCGGAAGGGATAACCACTGAAAGCATCTTAAGTGGGAAGCCTCCTTCAAGATAAGATTACTTTTAAGGGTGCTTGTAGACGACGAGCTTGATAGGTCAGAAGTGGAAGTTTGGTAACGAATTGAGCTGACTGATACTAAATACCCGTTGCTTTTTTTTTGACTCTGCAAAGAGTCTCTTCACCAACACGAATCTCTAAACTTTCTTGCCATGTTTTAAAATTGTTAAAGAAAACTTCCAGTTTTTTTTAATATTGTTCTATATTAGTATTTATTCTAAAATTCACTTCACAGGGAATCCGTGAAAATTTTCATTCATTTCATTCAATTGATGGCCCTCTATTTTTTACTCTTCTCATCCCCAATCGTCCTGGCCGCTGGATCGGTGAGTCTCAAAGGATTTCAATCGGCCGATCTTGGTCAAATTAAAAGAGAATTTGAAGAGCGTCCAAAGCTGAAAAGAAACTTAAGATTTTTGCGAAGAGTTTTTATTAAAAATGAAGATCATGAGGTCAGCCTCTATTTGTTAGGTCTTATGCATTCGGCATGTCGCCATTATGCAAGTGAACCACCTGGTGTCTTCAAAACTCGACGAGTTTTTTGTATAAGCGGGGCACCGGGAAATAGTATTGATAGTGAATTTGAGAAGCTTCTTAAAAGAATTGTTCAAACTAGGCCATCTTCCGGGGAAACGGTCTTTGGAAAAAGAGAGGATTGGTCAGTGGTGCAAGAAAAGGCCGCAGAAATTTATCGAAAGTTCTATAGACGAAAAATGACTTCAGAAACCCATCCCGCCAAAATGCCCTCTGCCAAGCTCAAAGCGGTGGCCACTGAAAAATAGATCTCGTCAAAGTAAAAATCGCTGGGCACACGTGGTAATTTCGGGTCGGAACATTGATTTTGCGCCGAAGACAACAGAGTTTTCAAGAAATTCCACCTGTACTTTTTTTAAGTCGCTACTTATCTGAAGACCTCCTACAAAAAATTCTTTCCGAAGCTTTTCGAAGGCCGGAGCTTCTAGTTCTCCCCCTGGGCGTGACTTGAGAATTTCTATAAATGTCTCTTCCAGAATTGCAGAGATATTTCTACTAAAAATTGAAAAAAGCTCCATGATTGGTTCGGCCGCATATTCAGCATCGATGTCATAAGAAACCGTTATCTTGTTCAGAACGACCCTTCGAGGGGCCATGGAAAATTGCATAGAGAAAAGATCTCGATTCGCTTCAAAATCAGTCAGGGTTACGGTCACAAAGTTATTGCTACGCTTTACCAAAAAATAATTTTTTATGATTTGGTTTGTCTCTAAAGCTTCTTCAAATAAAGTATCACCATCCGCCCGGATGAAAAGCTTCGATGCTACTCTGCTGAGGCCACTCGTTTTAGCGACATTTAGCAGCAAATGGCGCCATTTGCGCATCAGTTTGCGATACCATGGGAAAGTAATGAAGCACGCCTTGCCGACCCAACATAAAACGTCGACTCCTCCAGGAACAGCAAGGGCCATAGTGGGAATTGCTAAAGACCATTCAGTAGCGGATAGGGGATAGTGAGCGACAGCATAATAAGCGGCAAAAGCGGCCAATCCGGTTTCAATTCCATGAGTTGTTAGCTCGCTAGTCACCGCATCCAGAAATAGTTCTCGGTAGTTACGAGAATAATAAGAAGTCATTGGTCCGAGATTCGTTTTCATTCTTTGAATGTTGAAATTGTTGGCAAAGTTTGTACTGAATCTGAGAATTTTATTCGGGTGTTCGGAGCCACCATCTAGAGCCTCCTCTATATCATGCATAATATCTTGCAAAAACTTTTTGAAATCATCATCGGATATGGAATCAAGAGAGCTGGATGTTCGCGGAGATTTATAGAGTTCGGTCCACCGTTGAGGCCCCCGGTCCTGGGCAGACAGGGAAAGACTAATAAAAAAACAGGCAAAGAATATTACTATTGTATGAGTCACAGAACAAATGTCTAGGCCATCAAACGCGATTGCGAAATATGCACTGCGCTGAACCACCATTCTTGGTTTCCTTGTTTGCCAGTTAAGGAACATTTAAAAGAGTTTTCTACGAAAAAAAATTTCTGCAAGTACGAACGAAATTTTTCGCGCTCACTATTAACTTTTTCGATGTCCTGAATAACCCCGTGGCGATTTTTCTCAATATCTCTAATTTCGAATTGTGGTTTCCATAGCGTTAGCAGATGAGCGCTCTCTCGCAAATGCGGCAGAATCTGAGGGATAATATGCCGTTGAGATATGAAGGATACGTCCATTACGCAAAAATCAACCTGCCGAGAAAGCTCGAATGGATATCTTGCATTTATACCTTCAAGGCATTCAATATTTTTTATCTCTCTTAGGCTCGGGTGAAGCTGCCCATGTCCGACATCCAAAGCAATCACGTGTTTCGCTTTTTTTTCAATGAGAATTTGGGTAAAACCACCCGTACTTGCACCAACATCAAGACATATTTGTCCCTGAATTGAGAGCTTAAGAAACTCTAAGGCCGATAAGAGTTTAAGGGCGCCACGGCCTACGTAGTGGTTATGATCTTTTACAGTTAAAGTATCCTGGCCAGTGACTTTAAGAGAAGATTGGCAAGAGACGCGGCCATTGACTTCAACTTGTTCTGAGACAATAGCTTTTTGCGCCTGAGTTCGTGAGTAAAAAAAACCTTGCTCGACCAGCGCCTGGTCTAAGCGTTTGAGATTCTTTTCATGGTCGGCCATCGACAAGAACACCAGAAAAAACATGCGTTGTAGGCCCGAATAAAATCAGCTGTTCTTGCTTAAGCTCGCAGAAAAATTCACCGCCAGTGGTTTTCAGAGCTAGTCGCTTATGGTGAGGGTACCCGGTCTCAAAAGCATGAAAGGCAACTGCAAGCACACCTGTTCCACAGGCCAGGGTTTCTGCTTCTACGCCCCTCTCAAAAGTCCTCAAAAAAATAGAACCATCTGATCTTTTTTCAAAAAAAGAAACATTAGTTCCCTCGGGAAACCCAGAGAAATTTCGAATGGATTTAGCGGTGGATTGAAACCCATTCATCTGGGCCAAGTTTTTTTCTTCCTTCACAAAATGAGGGACTCCTGAATCATACCAAGTGCCACTCCAAGGAGAAGAAACAGTGGACTCTAAAATAACTGGCAGCGTACTGATGAGCCCAATACCTTCAGAAGATAAGAGCGCTTGCCACTCACCGTGAGGTGTTTCGACTCGGTAGCACTGCTCTTTTTGCTGAGGCCTTCGATGTAGAGAACTATAAAAAGAGACCGCGGCCCTAAGGCCATTTCCGCACATTTTTGGAAGCGAGCCATCGGAATTGATAATTGTGAATCGAAAGTCGCAATCTTTATTCGATGGACGCTCTATGGTAACGATACCATCTGCACCGATACCGAAGCGGCGATGGCAGAGTTGCTGAACTCGGTGAGAGGCCAGAAGTTGATCCTTTGAAGACTCGGTTTCTGAGTCTAAAAGATTTAAAACAATAAAGTCGTTTCCGGCACTGCTGTATTTTTCAAATTTCAAAATAAGTTTTCAGGCCCCAGTCCGCCATGGGCCTTCCCTAATAAGTTGGTGGGACAAGTAGGACTCGAACCTACGACCATCCGGTTATGAGCCGGGAGCTCTAACCAACTGAGCTATTGTCCCACTGCGACTAAGATTTCACAAAGTTAAAAAATATTTCAGCGCTTGGCAATGTCGTCAGAGAACTATTCAGTTTTTCTTTCCACCAAATGCTCTGATACATGGATCTGCTAAAAGTTGCTGTTGCAAATCCTTGATGACTTGGATGTCGGAACTATCGATTAGGTCATGAAGGGGAGACTTTTCGTTGAACTGAGCATCGAGAATCAAGCTGGAAAGATATTGGGAAAAAAAGAACTTATCGTTTTCAGCGACGTTAAAGCTTGCCAGCAAGTTTTCAAAAACGACCAGAATATCAGTGCTCTTTTTTACTTCGAAAACCAATTTCTCTCGAAACTCAGTTGCGAAAAATTTGGCCGCAAATTTTTGGGTTTGAAAATAAATCGCTAAAAGTTCAAGCGATTCTTTTTTGCTTTACGATTTCCTTTACAACCAATTTTTGAGAAAGGCGCTCGAGGATTTCTTTTTGCTCTTCAATTTTAAGATAGCTGGGATATAGCGCTTGTTTCATCTGCTCGAATGTTATTTGTTTGGAACCATAGATTGCTTCGTAGATTATTTTTCGCAAAGGAATAGCGGCTGTTTGATAAATGAGTCCCCATTCGGGAGACCCCAGTCTCAGTAAGGATTCTTGAAACGGTTCGGTGTTATGTTGTTTGTCTTCAGCGTAATCGAGTGCCATGGAAGCTGCCTTGAAAAAATCACCAACTGAGACAACGCGCTCTTTTGAAATCATTTCTATATTTTTGTAGGACTGTCCTCCAAATGCTAGCTCAACTTGGGAAGACAATTTTGCTAAATAGTGCTGGCCACTGAGATGCTCGCCGACCGCTTGGGAGTAAAAAACTTTTTCTCTCTGCCGAACATGGCGATAAAATATCTGATAGAGATTAGATTTCTCTAACCTTTGACGTCCTGAGTAAATATTTTGGAGCTGAGTTAAGTTCAAAAAAGTTTTTAAGTCTTCCGCCGGATGAAGTGTGGGAAAATGACTGTGAATACCCTGAATCTTTTCCTGCAAATAAAAATTGAGCGAGTTTTTAATCTCATCTAAAACCGTTTGAGAAAACTCAACTGCGGGAAAGAGATCACTTAATGGGCCATGATCAATCATTGCGCCGTCTTTCCGAACAACCTCTTCCGTCGAAAGAAAATAAGATAAAATTTCTTGCTGTAGTACAGGAGGGCAGCGCTTTAAGCTTCTCTGCCCAATGAGTCGGGCCCTAATTGGAAGAGCGCTACTTTCCATGTTTTCTCGAAAAAGCTCTTTGTGTTCTATAAGGTTAATGCCTTCTTGAAGCTTTTTAAGAACAACTTCAGGAGAATAGAATCCAAACCTTAAGGCCAGTTCTTCTGCTATAAACACCAATCCAATTCTTAAAAAATAAGCATCATCTCCCAATGCCAGCAAATAGCTACGTTTTACGTGTTCATCATTCCATTGGAATGGCCGCAGCGAATAGGGAAGACTGGCATAGGAAAAAATAATTGCTCTCAAAAGCGAGGATTGTTGCTCCCAGTTTAGGTCAGACATAATTGCAAGCGGTCGATTTTGCTTTCCAGAAAGTTTCGAAAACCTTTGGAATTTTGACAACAAATGGAGCTCTTTTAAAAGTCTATTTGATTCTTTAAAATACTCTGCTTGTCTGGCCTCGCTGTAGATTTCACCTGTGCCATCTTCTTGGAAACGCTGTTTTTCTAATTGAGCTGAGAAGCTCAGAAGTTCAGAAAGTTGCTGGCCCACGATGAGGATAGACTTCTCACTAAGCTCCGACATTTCTTCGATGAAAACAGTAAGCGGATCTTGTGAATAGGCCCTGCTAGAGAGCAAAATGCCTAGGGCGAATAAAACCTGAAAACTGATTAAGCGGCGCATCAAGATTCACATTCCAATAATCTAAAGACCTTGTAAAACTCAATGCTCTCTTAAATTCTGTCATCTCTGTATGATTTTCTAAAGACTTCAAAAAACTGCGGAAACGATTTTTTAACGCATTGATTTTTATCGTTTATTGACCCACCTAAGACCTGATGTAGAAATGTCTCCAGCATCACAATTCGATGATCCTGTGGAGAAAAAAACTCCAAAACCGGCGGTTCGGTCGGTTTTAAGGGATCGACTTTTAGTAAATCAGAGCGGGCGTCCCAAAATACCGACTGGCCAAAATATTTCAGCAATTTTAGAGAATAACTGAGTCGGTCGCACTCTTTGGCCTTTAAAAGGGAGACATTTTTGAGAATTCCGCCCCGCTCGGCCCCGAGTGACAAAATAATAAGCGCCGCAAAAAGATCTGGGGCCGTCGCAAGATCAAACTCGACTAAGTCTCGAGTAAACCTTTTGCCTTTTGCTGGCAAGACTCTTAGGCCTGCGCTTGTGAACTCATAATATTTTTTAGATATAAGCTCCATAAGTTGGAAATCGGCTTGAAAGGTATCGTCCGAAAGTCCCGGAAAAAATAGTTCCTCAGTTTGAAAGCATTGGAAGGCAATAAAACAACTGGCCGCACTCCAATCTTTTTCAACGACAAGGCCTGAAACACTCCCTTGCGAAAAGGCGTCTCGAGCAAGTTTTTGACTGAGCTCGGCGTAGGCCCTTGAAGGTGAAGACTTGGGATAGGGCGATAGTTTCTTCCATAAAGGTTTTAATAGCTGGAGTGCTGAGTAGTTTTGCGAAGATTGTATTTCCTCAAACCTTAGGCCTTGAACTTTCTCTGGTCGCAAAGGCCCTTGAATAGAACAATGATTTTCTTCTAAGTGAACCTTCACGTCTAAATGCCTAAGGTATAACAGCAATTCTTCGTGGGATCTTCGTCGTAAGGTCTCACCCAGGACAAGAGTTTTCTTATTTGACGAGAGGGCCAACAAGGCGGCCAAAAAACGGAAAGTGCTGGCCCCTTCGCCAACCCAGATGAGAGATTTTTTAGCTTGCAGCGCTTTTATGAGATCAATCGAATCTTGAGGGCATAAACTCAGTGCACCAAATTCCAAGTCGCCTCCAACTTGGGCCTGGAGTATAAGTAAGCGGTTGAGGTAGCTTTTGGAGACTGGAAGATCTATTTTACGAGTCATGACACCTGACAATTCTGTCTCCTTAGAAACTTTTAGAATTTTAAGGCAGTGCCAGTCACTTATCCTGCAACATCAAGAAATGGAAAGGGAAAAAGCAGCTGAGCTAAAGCGAATTGAGCGAATTAAGCGCCAAGTGAGTCAACGAGAGATCGAGATAGGAGAATTTCAAGAACTTGCTCGTTCCCACCGGGAAAAGCTCCATTTACTAGATCAGCAAATCGAATCTCTTGCCAAAAGTATTTCCTACAATGGCAGTGCTCAAAGTCAGAAAGAATGCGATGAAAAAAATGAGCAGGCCTTTTTGCTTATGGAAGAATTAGAAAGTTTTGAGTTAGAGATAAAAGAAGGTCGAGATTTTTTAAAAGGGGCCGAAAAATCACTTCAAGAAATTGCTCTAGAAGTTGAGCAGGCGACAGACCTCATTCAAATCCAAATGGACGGTCTGAAGAAACAAAAAGAAGCTGCTTTGGCCGAGCTTTTTCCATCACTCAAAGAACTATTCATTCGTTTAGAAGCTAAACTTAGACCTCGAGAGACGCTCCTGAGTTGGATCGATCGCGATAGCTGCCAAAACTGTGGTTACATTTTTGCAACCACCTTTTTGCATAAAATTGAAAACCTAGAAGCAGTCAAACAATGCCCTCAATGCAAAAAAATTCTTTTACCTACGGAACTTGCTGGCCAATTTCTGTAAAACATAAAAGCTAATTGGAACAAGTAAAAGTGTTAGTGTAGTGGAAAAAATGAGTCCATAAGCAAAACTCAAGGCCATGGGTTTTAAAAACGGATCGCCCCCGTCAGCATGGGCGATAGGTAAAAGTCCTGCGACAGTTGTAAACGTCGTCAAAATCACGGCCCTAAAGCGAGACTTTGCGGCGAAAAAAACAGCGTACAAGAGAGATTTTTTAGCTCGCAGTTCTGATAAAATACAGGTGACTAAAACAATAGAGTCATTAACCACCACCCCTAAAAGACCAATGATTCCCATGAGCGCCATAAATCCGACGGCCTTATCCATGGTCCAAAACGTAAATATAACTCCAATCATTCCGAAGGGTATCGCCAAAATAATCACAAAAGGTGCGCTCAAATTTCCAAACATCGCCACGAGCAGCAAAAAAATCGCAGACAGTGTCAGAATCGCTAACCGGGCAAAGTCTTGCGTGGTTTCTTGAGTCTCTTTGCGCTCGCCTTCAAAGCTAAACTGAACGCCAGGATTTTTCTTCTTCAGCTCCTCGATATAGGGCATCATGGCCGTGGCCACACTGAGAGCATTTGTCTCTTGCGAGTCAATGTCGCCAAAAACAGAGATGGCCCTCTTTTTACCCTTCCTGCGGATGACAAAAGCTCCCGGCGCCGAGTCTAATGACACTAAAGACTTAAGAGGAACTTTCAATCCTGACTGAGTTAAAATATTGACCTTATTTAAAGTTTTTTGAGTCAAGCGCCTACTTGTAATGTTGGCCCTCACCATAATGGGAACATCCTCTTCGTCTTGAACTATTTTTGCGGCCTCGAGACCTTGATAGACCGAACGCAGCTCTAGGGCTAATTGCTGGTTTTGAACGCCCAGACGCCTGGCCGCTAGCTCGTTAACTTTGACGATCAGCTGTTCTTTCCCTTCTTCAAAGTCGATCTCGGTGGAAACAATTCCTTTCCTATTTTTTAATTCTGTTTCTACTTTTTTTGCGAGAGAGGTAAGCGTGGCCAGATCTCCTCCGCGAATTTCAATATCAACCGGGGCACCCTGCTTGGGGCCACCTTTAAGTTTAATTGTGGAAATTTTATGCGTTGTGATCGTCTTTTCTGCTTGTGAAAGAATGGCCTCTAAAATCTCATCTGTCGTTCGGTCCCTCAAATACTGCTCTTCCAAATGTAAAATCATAGAGCCATAATGACCGCCGCTTCGAGAACCAACTCGTCCCTGGCCTTGTTGTCTGCCTACGGTTGAACGAAAACTATCCCTCTCATCTGAGGTCGTTTCTTTTTCAATGATTTTTTCGAGGACTTGGAGGGCCTTATCAGTTTTTTCTAAGGGTAGACCTGGAGTGGCCTTCAAATTGAGAATGACCGTTCTTACATCGTCAGGCGGAAACATTTCTTTCTTAACTTGAAATTGAAAAAGATAAATGGCCCCTCCAAAAAGTACGAGGAAAAAAACAAGAGTCTTTCCAGAATGTCGGAGGGCCAATTTAAAAACAGATAAATAACTCTTTTGAAGTGGATAATACCATCGCCTTTTCTTTTCAATCTTGCCCTTCCCCGAAAAATCAGCGAGGTGCCCAGGAAGAATAAAAAAGCACTCAAGCCAGGATGCAGAAAGACAAATGAAAACAACCGCCGGGATAGGCCACAGAAACTTTCCCCAAATTCCTTCTAGAAAAAACATGGCACCAAAGGCCATCATGGTTGTGATGATTGTTCCCGTTACAGGAGGCAGCGTTTTGTTAGCAGATAGTCTCGCTGCTCTTCCAGGGGAAAAACCTTGTTCTCTAAATTGAAAAAATTGCTCGGAAACTATGATGGCATCATCCACAAGCATCCCTAGCACGAGCAAAATTCCCATCATAGAAATGAGGTTCAAAGTCATTCCTGAAAATGACATCAGAATAAAGGCCACTAAAAAGGCAAGAGGTGCACCAAAGGTTGTAATTAAGGCCACACGCCAATTGAGGAAAGCAAGCAGACATATGACCACTAATAATAGTCCTTGCAGCCCATTTTCTGTGACGATTCCAAGACGCCTTTTAATAAAAAAGGCAAGCTCATCTACAAAAACCACTTCAATTCCGGCATTCTTATAAATTTTTTCCTCAAGAATATTTTCAATGATTTGCTTTGATGTGTCGGATACCTCAATGACATCAGCCGTTGACTGAGCAACAACGTTGGCAAAGATTGCTTTTTTTCCGTTCACTCTGTCGTAATCTTGTCCCTCAACCAAACGAAAAGAAACCTTTGCCAGATCTCGAACTCGAGCAGTTTCCCCTGAAAAATTTGAACGAAGGACAATATCGTTGACCCTTTCGACGTTATCGAGATCGTTTAATGTTCGAATAAGAGTTTCAGACTCTGCACCCTTGACGTTTCCTGCGCTCAAATTAATTTGCCTGTCACGAATCACGTCTACGATTTCAAGCAGAGATAAGTTCCAGCGTTTGAGCTTATCAAGATCAACTGCGATTTCTAATTCTCTCGCCCGGTAACCGTCGAGTTCAATCCTGGCGATTGCAGTTTGCTGCTCAAGTTCATTTTGAATTTCTTTAGCGGCGGCACGCCTGAGGTCTTCTGTACCTCCGATGATCGCTGCTTTTAAAATAGCTCGTTGTTTATTGTTAAACTTCTTAATGGTCGGAACTAAGGCCTCATCTGGAAGGTCTGTCACCATGGCCACAGCATTGCGGACTTCGTTAAGGACCTCGTCAAGATCATAATTGGGGTCGATTTTAAGATTTAGAACCGAAAAACCTTCGCCCGAGAGAGCATTCAACTCTTCGATTCCAGATACCGAACTAACTTCTCGCTCCAAGGGAATGGTAATTAATTTTTCGACATCTTCGGCAGAACTACCTGGGTAATTAGTACTGACAGAAATATTATCAAAATCGACATTGGGAAAAAGCTCTCGTTTTAAATCATAAAAAGACCAAATCCCAAGCCCGACCACGACTAGGGTTATCAGATGAATAAAGGCTGCGTTGGTGAGACAAAATTCAATCGCCCGTTTTAGCATAGTGATTTAGTCCTTGGACTCTTGGTAGAGTTGACCTAACAACGGTAATTTTCCCGAGAGTTGCAGGTGCCCCGCCCACAGAAGATCATAGGTAAAGTGAAATTGAATCACAGAGTTGAGGGCATTAATTAATGTTTCTTCTTGAGCAATCACTTCATCCAGTTGCTTTTCACCCGTACGATAGAGGCGGTTTTGTTCTACTAAGGCACTCTCGGCCAGTCTTAATTTTTCCGTTGCAAGGGTCAGAATTTCATCAAGCAGTTGAAATCTTTCTTTAAAACTTTTCATTAGGGCCTCAAGGTTTTGCTGAGCAGTTTGCAGATTGACTTCAACTTGAGCTTTTTTAACCTTTGCAAGCGATTTTCTTCTCTTTGTTTCCGATTGCCCTAAAGGATAGGTCAAGAGTAAACCTATCGTTTTTTCTCGAAACCTTTCACCGGGTAGGGAATTTTCAAAGCTCTCTGAAAATCTGGAATCAATAGAATTACTCATATAGCTCAGACGAAGATTGAGTTGAGGCAGAGCGAGCCGATGGGCCTCTTCCATGGAAACTTGTGCCAATTTAAGTCTTTCTTTAATTTCTTGAAGTTGAAGATTATTTTTTATCTCAAACTGTAAGAGCCTTTTATCGGGAATACTTTTCCACTCTAGAAGCTCATCGCTAATATCCAATTCTCTCTCACTTTCGCTCGGGAAAATTTCAAAGTATTGTTGCCTGGCCGCCACGACTTCTTCTCTTGCAAGTGCCAATTCTTCTCGCTTACTGAGCATCGCCAGCTTTGCCTGTAAAAAATCAACTTTTCGAGATACGCCACTTCGAAAGCGACCTTGAACCAACTTCTGGCGTTGAGATGCACTTGTTAGAAATTTTTCTCGAATACGCTTGACTGTTTTTTTCTGCTTCAAATTTAGATAGGCATTAAAAAACTTCAGAATTTCTTCGCTGGCCATGCGAGAGAGTTCGATTTGATTTAACTTGAGTTGCTGATCGAGGGCCTTTTGTTGCAACTTTTGCGACGCACCTAGAAAGTTGCGCCACAACCCCTGAGATAAAGTGAAAGAATGGCGGCTCTCAAATGGAGTTAATGTCGGTAGATTCTCCGCCTGCGCGCCACTCCAGCCTCGTAAGTCATAGGAAGTAAATCTCTCTTGCCACTGAAACGTAGTTCCCGAAAGAAATTGTTTTTCTAGTCCTAATTCAAAGATTTGCCTTTCTGTTGGCTGCACAAAGAAGCCAAACAGATCGTCTACAAAAGAGTCTTCATAACGAAGTCCCGCTGTAAAAATCCAATCTCGTGCCGCAATCATTTCTTGAGAATTCAGATCCGCCTCTTGTTCGGCTGATGATAGGTTTTTCAATTCGGGGGAGCTCTGCAGAAATGCATTCCATTCATCTGAAAAGCTAGCGGAGCAAGATAAACTAGTGACCAGGGTGCCAAGAGCAAAGCAAAGGATAGAGAGGAATATTTTCATATTAATGGCCCGAACTAAATTGGCTTGGTTTGGTAATGGAAAAGTTTTACATGATTATTGGTGAGATAGGAGGCCTATTTAGGAACAAAAACTTGATACAGAGTTCTTCTTGGTGTCATTTTTTTTTCAACTTTTTCTAAAGAATCAAAGCGGATTTGCTCATCCTTAGCGATTTCGGCTTGAAGCGCGCTATTATAGGTTGTTCCTTTGGAGAAAAAAGAGGGAATCAGCAGGGGTTCTAATTGTTGGCGGTAGTCCCGGTCGATCACATATTGGTACTTTTCAGGGACCTCGCTAAAAATCAATGTACGGATTTTATAGGTGACATCTCGGCTTACAAGCTGTGGTCTCACGACTCGGTAAATTTTAACAAAGGCGGCCGACAGGGTTCGTTTGATGACGATACCACGAGCGATAAAACCATCTGTTGAGCTGATTTTTATATGCTCTTTATAAAGTAGCCCATCCTCGGCACCACGAGAGATGACGAGAATATTATAGGGGAAAATTTCAAGAATTCTTCCGGGAAGAGTCTCATTAAGCCCAATAGCGTAGCTGTTAGTGACAAATATCAGTAAGAAAAAAGCGCGCATATTTTTTATTATAAAGGAATCTATCAAAGAGAATTTGTTGATGTCCTTTCAAACCGTCCAGCACTCTCTTGCGAGCCAATTTTTCTATCAAAATCTTGAGGCCTTGCCTGTCCCCATGCAGCTTCAAACAAATTATCAACATTTTTTATCGAATCTAACTTGTAGGTCCTCGAGAAGCTTTGTTTCGTGATTTCCGCTTTTTTCAACATCTGCTCTGAAGGACCGCTAGCGCAGGTCAAGCCTGACGCCACTATAGAGAGTAAAATAAAAACTATTTTCATCACAGAACCTCGTTAACGTACCGCTTGTGTTCTTGGTATTGAACTTATCGACTAAGCCTGAGATTTCCTTAGGAGTGCAAATCAAATGAGGCAATTATATAGGTCGCTCTGACTTAGGAGTATCCGATTGGAAAAGTGGGCGTAATTGTTCTTCTTTGTTGAAAACACCGAAATGTCCGACAGCGCTTTTGGCCAAGAAAAGAAATATGGTAAGCAAAATACTCGCACCAATAGCGCTGCTCCATTTCTTTACAGAAAATCCAGGTAAAAGAAACGCGGTAAATTTGAGCAAGGCCCCATTGACGACAAATGTGAACAAACCCAAGGTCAAAATGTTGACTGGAAGGGTGAGAAAAAGCAAGGCCGGTCTAAATAGTTTTGTAACTCCAGTCAAAATGATTGCCGCGAGAAATGCTGTAAAAAAATTTTTAAAAGTGAGCCCTTTTACAAAATTTGAGATGATCCATAAACCCAAAGCATGAATTAACCACATGATAAAAAGATCAAACGTCATTATTGCTTCTTAATGAAGATTTAAGTAGGACCACCCTATGGTAAGTTCAGATCTTCCTGTCGTCAAAATCGATTTAAAACAAATCGTTGAATCCGAAGCTGTCATTTACGCTATTGCTGTTTATAATCAACGTTTCGCTCAGAGTCCCTTAACGCCTGACGAAAAAGAAATGTTGATTTTGAATCCTTTGGTACTTCGCAATCTTTGGGGCTGTCTCGAGTTAAACGAATTTGAGAAATATAAACTGAAAAAACAGATACTTCATCAGCTCCAGGAGACTCCTAAAATAGAAAATCAGCGACTTGTCGACCTTGTCTCTCAGTATCTAGAAAAAGATGTATTTTCTTAGTTAGCACCAACCATTTCCTCGCTTGCGAGGCAGCCGTTAATAAGCTATGAGAGGGGGTTCATGAAAGATATTAATAAACGTCCAGCTCCGAAATCCTCAACTCGCCCAGGTGGTGCCCCCTTTAATATTGGTTTTTTTCTCGTCGCGTTTTTATTAATCATGGGCGCGCAAGAATTTTTAAAAGATCGAAACCTTGAGGTCATAAGCTTTGCTAAATTTCAAAAACTTTTAGAGGAAAAACGAATTTCAGAAATTGTGATTGGAGACACTTCAATCAGTGGAAAGCTAAAGGATCCGACAGAAACTGAAAAATCGCTTTTTAAAACTAATAAAGTAGAACCCGCGATGGTGGAGCTGCTCAACAAATACAATGTTGATTATAGCAGGAAAATTGAAAGCAAATGGTTTTCCACTCTTTTGTCATGGATTTTACCCACCCTGATTTTTTTTGGATTCTGGATTTTTCTCATGCGCAAAATGGCGCAAAAGTCTGGAATGGGTGGTGGCGCTGGACTTATGTCTATTGGAAAAAGCAAGGCTAAGATTTATGTGGAACAAGACACTCAAACAACTTTTGATGACGTCGCTGGAATTGATGAAGCAAAACAAGAACTCCAAGAGGTGGTCGAATTTTTAACCCAACCTGAAAAGTACGGAGTCTTAGGGGCCAAGCTTCCAAAAGGTGTGTTGCTTGTTGGACCTCCGGGAACCGGAAAAACCTTAGTCGCACGGGCCATTGCAGGAGAAGCAAAAGTTCCGTTTTTCTTCATAAGCGGTTCTGACTTTGTGGAAATGTTTGTAGGGGTAGGAGCTGCACGAGTTAGAGATTTATTTGAACAAGCAAAGAAGAAATCTCCTTGCATAGTTTTTATCGATGAACTCGATGCTTTGGGAAAGTCTCGTAGCAATAGATCGATGGGGGGACACGATGAGAAAGAGCAAACTCTCAATCAACTTCTTGTTGAAATGGATGGATTTAGTTCTCAGGCGGGAATTGTTTTACTAGGTGCCACCAATCGTCCCGAAGTTCTTGACCCTGCTCTTTTGAGGGCCGGCCGGTTTGATCGGCAAATTGTCGTTGATAGACCTGACAAAAAAGGCAGAGAAGAAATTTTAGGAGTTCATAGCAAAAATATCGTCGTGGACGAATCTTTGGAGCTTGAAAAAGTCGCGGCCTTGACTCCAGGTTTTACGGGCGCCGACTTGGCAAACTTGGTCAACGAAGCAGCAATCGTTGCCACTCGCAGAAGCGCCAAGGCCGTCAATTTAAGCGATTTTGAAAATGCCATTGAAAGGCTTATTGCTGGGCTTGAAAAACGAAACCGTATTTTAAATCAATTTGAAAGAAAAGTCGTTGCCTATCATGAAATGGGCCATGCCGTGGTTGCCTCTGTCTTACCAGGAGTTGATCCTGTTCAAAAAATTAGCATTATCCCACGATCAATCGGCGCTCTCGGTTACACAATTCAGCGGCCTACCGAAGACCGGTTTTTAATGACCAAGCAAGAGCTCAAAAACAAAATGGTCGTTTTGCTAGGGGGCAGGGCCGCGGAAAAGATTATTTTTTCCCATCTCAGCACTGGTGCTTCAGATGACTTGCAGAAAATTACCGATATCGCACGAAGCATCGTGACTCGCTATGGAATGAACGAGGATTTAGGCAATGTGACTTATGAGAAAGAGCAAAAAAGTTATCTTGGTGAAGGTTTTATTGAAAAATCTTACGGTCCCAGTACTGCTGAAAAAATTGATATTGCTGTAAAGAAGCTTACTAGTGAGGCCCTCGCTAGAGCAATTAGTATATTAGAAATCAATCGGGAGGTTCTCATTGAAAGCGCAGATGAGCTTCTAGAAAAAGAAAGCTTTTCAGCAGAGGACTTTGGGCCGTATTTTAAAAAGCTAAAAGATGAAAATACTAACTCTGTATCCTAAGGGGTCTTAATGAAGTTTCTATCACTGATTGTTTTTCTTGGTGCAATTGTAACTGCGAACGCCGCGACCCTGGAAGAACAGGTTGACGCTTTGACCCCAAACGAAGCTTTTCGAGTTGTTCAAAAATTAAAAGCAAAAAGTTTAGAACCTATTCCGGAAGGTCTTTTTACTCGCGCTAGTGTGAGTTTGAATTTTGGTGTTCAAAGACTAGAGCAGGAAGAATTTTACAAGACACTTGATTCTCGTTTCAAAAATGACAGTGAGGCCGAAAACTTTCGCAGGGCCTCGTTGGATGTTCTTTGGAAATTTGGTGAGTCGTGGCGATTTGGCTTAAGTGCCGGAATGATCGGCAAAGAGGCCTCAGAGCAGATTGGAGATCAAATTTTTCAAGACATTTCCTTACGTGGAAACTTTTTGCATATCGTTGCTGCTTATCAATTTTGGCTTTCAGAAAAATGGTCTCTAATGCCTGCTTTGGGAATTGGTGGATTAATGGCCAGAGCTGAGCAAACAACTTCAAATGATGTGGCGTCCACAAGTTATGATTACCGCTATTCCGGTGAGGGAGCGAGTGGAAACTTCGCTCTTTCAATTAACTATTTCTTTAACCCAATATTTTCTTTAGGTCTCACGTTAGGACACTTTCAAGGGAAAATTGATGACCTTGAGAGAAGCGGAATCGCGGAGCTTCAATCACCCACGGAACTTGATTTTACCGGTCAATATGCGGGATTGAAGTTGGCGTTTAATCTTTAAGAAAAAAATTCACGTTGATTTAAGTCAACTGAGAAATTACGCTTAACCAAGTTAACTTAATCGGAGGGTCGAATATGATGAAGGGTGTCTTTTTAGTTTTTTTTGGTCTTTTTGCTGGCTGTGCAACAATTATTAACGACAAAATTAGTAAGATAAATATTGCGTCTAACAAATCAAAAATTTCGGGAACAATAGATGGCGTTCCGTTCCATGGACCGGGCGTTGTAAACGTTACTCGTTCGAAAGAAGATAAGATTCTTAAAATCACCACTCCTGGTTGTAAACAAAAATTAGCCTTGAAAAGCCAAGTCGATTCTGTTTTTTGGGTGAACATTTTAACTGGTGGTCCATTTGGCTCTACAACTGACTATGCCACTGAAGAAATGTGGACTTATCAAGACCAAATTGTCGTAAATTGTTTTAAATAATCGTTTGGTGTGATTTCACCAATGAAATTACACCTTATATTTATTTTTTTTATAAGTAACAATTCATTTTCGGCTATACTCGAAACAGCGCGGATGACCCAATGGGATGCAATACTCCATCAAGGTCAGTTTTCAGTTAGGAATCCAAGCTTTACATTATCCAGGCCATATTCGCCAGCTACAGAACTTAGGCTTTCCATTAATAAACTCAACTCGGTTGATGCTCAGAAATGGATATGCAAGTTCCCAGCTAGGGCCCTCTTCTTAAAACATTTTTTAAAATTAGAAACTGTTCATTTCGGTGCGTGTGCTGAGCTTCAAGATTTCGTTAAAAGAGCTCCTGCCGAGGCAATCTCTGTTGTTTTTGCTTCGGGAAGTATGACAGGACCAACTAGTGCGTTGGGACACTCCTTTATTGCGGTTAAGGGAAAATCTCTGGCCTCTAGCGAGATACTAGAACATGGTTTCTCGTTTTGGACTGAATTAGGCGATGTCGGCCCTTTTGGCCTAGTTTGGAAGAGTTTTATCTCGGGCAAGAAGGGATTCTATTCAATGGCGCCCCTTCAACAAATTAAAAGGCAGTATCTAGCAGAAGAAAGTCGAAATCTTTGGTCATATCGTCTCAAACTTTCAAATTTTGAATTGCAACTTCTTCATTATCATCTCTATGAATTGAAAAGTTTAGAATACACTTATTTTTTTCATCGATTTAATTGCTCGACATTTGTTAATCAAATTGTATCAATAATCATGAAAGACGAAAAGGTAGGCCATCTTTGGTCTACCCCTCTAGACCTGATAAGGGAACTCAAAAGAATAGATAGACTAAACGAAGTTGAATTTTTTCCAAGCCCCGATTGGGTAATAGATAGTCTAGTAGAAGATTACGATATTGAAAGAACGAAACTTCAAAAAATTAAAGACTTATCTTTTCTAAAGCTATTTTCCGAAAGTGACACATTAGTATCAAAGAGATTACATCTCGCTTTGGCTAAAGAATATATCAAATATTTACACTACCAAAAAAAAATTGATTTTGAGACTTTCTCCAAAAAAAACTCCGAATTAACTCGGCTCTCTGGAGGAGAACAAACGGGATCTTCGCTGAGCCTAAGTATGCAAGAAGACCCTAGCGACACAATCCAGGATTCTCAGGTGAGTATTTCTTACACAAAAACGAGCTCTCGCAATTTTTTTGAAATGACTTTTTTGCCCGTGTCACATTACCTGCTAAATGATTTACGTGGCCACAGTTATGATTCTGAATTTCGATTAGGCGAGTTGAAAATTGAGTACGATGATATTGATAACAACATTCATATCCAGCGATTCACGCTTTTAGGTATCAAAGCATTGAAACCAACCAATTCACTGGTTCAAAAATTATCGGGAGAATTTTCTATAGGATATAAAACATTTTTTACACGTTTTGGGCAGAGACTCCGCTCTTTTTATTTTGACGGAGGAATTGGAAAAACTTGGGCGCTTCATCCGGATATTCAGTTCTATTTGATGGTAGGAGCCGATGCAATTTTCGATTCTGATAATTTTCTTAGAGATTCGTTAAGAGTCGGGGCATTGGTGAAACAGATATTTAATATGAAAGGGCAGCTTGAAATTAAACGAGAAAGAGTTTTTTCATCCCAATCAATTTCCACTATGTCATATTCCCATAGCGTGAATCTTAAAAGAGTCTCAATCTTTGGAAACTATACATCAAGTTGGTTTGACTCGGGAAGAATCGAGCAGGGATCACTTGGGATAGGCCTACTATTCTAATAGGCACCGGATATGCCCTACTTCAAACTAAAAATTCTTCAGGTTTGTGGCTTTTCGAACTCTCTTTATGTGCCATCGAGCTTTTAAGGACTTCAACTTTTATGAGATAGAGACAAACAGCTGTCAAAATTTTCGTCACTTGAGTTGAGATTTTGCAAACTTTCTATTCTAATTAATTCTCATAAATAGTTGGAACTACAGCTCATCAGAATAAAAAGCTTGAAATTTCGGACAGAGCTCCTATTAGAAGATGATGGTACAAAGATTGCAGTTAGATGAAGATCTTTACATCAACTAGAGGAGAATAGGTATGAAAAAGCTATGGGTCTGTATATTGGTTTTATCGAGTCTTTCCACAAATTCCTTTGCAAAAAAAATTTATATGCCTGAAAAGTCTAACGGAGACGGTGGACAGTACAGGGTTCTATATCGTTTTAGCTCTTCTGATAATGGTGAACTGAAATTCGGACTCTACAAAGGGTTGTCAGTCGAACCTAGAAAAGGAATTCATCCGGTAGCAACTAATTTAGACTCGGACGGCTTTTTCGAGAATGCTGATTTCTGGAGCTTCGTAGCAAGTAGAGAGTGTTACGAAAATGATATGAGTAAACATGCAATCGTAGATGAGAATCATACTCTAAAAAGAGCGCTAAGTATGATTGTCGCTCATACAGCAGTCAAAAATGACATTGACCCTAAAAATATGATTATGGACATTGAGGTCGAAGTATATCCCAGTTACTCCATCCTAAAAAATCTAATTTCTAGTTCTTCTCAAAGTGATAGATATGAAGTGTTAAGCGTTAGAATAGAAAAATGCTCGAGTCATTCAAAAGTATTAAATGTATTTCTGGATGATTTAACAAAAAGAGCAGCAAGCTTTACAAGGTCCCATCAGATTGATCGTACTTCAACAGCTCCTCGAAATGATGCAATGGCGCGATAATTTAGATTATTTAGTATAACCGTGGAGACAAATATGAAGATTTCTATTTTGATTGCATTGCAGGGATTAATCTTCTTTTCCTGCTCGACAGCGATAAAACTAAATCCAGGTGCTAGAACAGTAAAGGTAGTCAAGTACTTACCTTCTGCGCTCAAAGCACGATATGACGATGTTGATATGCTCGAATGCAAACTTGGGATGAACGGGCGATCTAAAGAAAAAAATATAGCAGCATGTAAAAACGATTTCAAAAACAAAGCTGCTGTGTTGAATGCCGACATAGTTGAGATTAAAGGTATAAATAGCTATCGCTCAGACGCGATTGCCGCCTTCGGCAATCCAACCGGATATTGTGCAAACTGTGTCGAAATGAGTGGAATTGCCTATCGAAAAAAGAGCTCTGTAAGAACTAGGAAAAAATAAGGGACCTGATTCTGAAATTTGGTTTTTCGGATTTAAACAGTAATTTTTGAGAAATGAATTCTAAAATGAATAACCAATGCCTCCAGACAAAGAAATCTGGGGGCCCTCAATTTCAGCTAAATTTGTCACGGTCAAAGAACCATCTTGCTTGTTTGATACGATGATATCCCTGCTGGCTTCTTGAATGTAGTCCACCGAAAAATAAGACATTAGTCCGCTTTCTTTATCGATAAACCGAATCCCAACTGAATGTTGAAACCTATTCTCTTCGATATCATAATCAATTAAGAACGGCTGGGCTTCAAATGTAGCGTTTGCATAGGTGAGTCTAAGCTCACTTTTGCTGAATATATAATAGCTCGAAATAAACGGCTGTATTTTGAGCCCCCATTCATGAAAATTCAGGTTCAAGCTTCCACCAGGCCCATAAGAAAAACCAGAAATTTTATCTTCATATTTCACAATGGATTCATTGGCGTTGGCCGTTTTATCTGAACCTTGTGTGTAACCCAATCTAGCGCCGATCGTAAGCGAAAAGAGATAGGCCCCTCCAAATTCTTGTGCAGCCTCCAAAAAGACTCCATGCATTCGGATGTCTGAAGTTTCTTCAGCAGAAAAAAATCCAGGAGCAGACGAGTTTTCATTGTGAAAAACTTCCGTTTTGGAGTTTTGATAGCGAAGCATAAAGTAAGTTGGATAATTTTCGCTTGGTTTTGCCCATATTTTTGACGGAAAACTTAGAATTGCTATTCCAAGCAAAAGAATCAAAAAGTGATAAGTCTCAGTTTTTTTACAATACCAAATCATTGTCTTTCTCCTCAATTCGAGTTTCATCATGTGAGCTAAATGCGATCCCGAATGTCAAAATACCGACCCTTCCCATCAGCATAAGAACAATGATTAAGCACTTTGCCGAAAAATTTAAGTCCCCTGTGATTCCCATTGAAAGCCCTACTGTACCCAATGCGGATGCGGCCTCAAATAGTATATGTTCAAATGCTATCTCAGGATGAAGGGAAGTAAGGAAAAACAAAAAGAAAAGCAGAACGAAGATATAATAGATAAAAGAGGCAATCGCTGGATAGAGCTTCTTGTCTGGAATTTCTCTTTTCCAAAATCTTACTCGTTTTCTACCTTTAAGAATGCTCTTCACAAGCGCCAACAACGCAGTCAGAGTTGTAGACTTTAGGCCTCCTCCTGTACCAGAGGGAGACGCTCCAAAAATCATCAAAAAGAAAATGACTATTAGGATAGAGTTCGAAATTCCTCCGATATTTATGGTATTGAATCCCACAGTGGTAGTGGCAGTCATTACCTGAAAAAAAGAATGCAAAAATTTTTCAAATGAATTTTGGTTTTGCACCATTGGCTCATTTATATAAAATAGAACCGTGCCGATCAGAGTGATCCAAAATGTCATCGACAATATGACCTTACTGGTGAAAAGAAGGTGCTTTCGTTTGCCCCTAAGGTTTTGCACAAAATCAGAAACAACGATAAAACCTATGGCCCCAAGATAACTTAAAAGAGCGATCGTAAAATTCAGGGGAATTGAGTTTTTAAAAGACTCGAAACTATCTGGAAATAAGCTAAATCCGGCGGTGCAGAAAGCAGATATGCTATGAAAAATACTTGGCCATAGTGGCGAATCGACACCATGAGCACTGAATATTAAGTAGAGAGCTACGGCGCCAATGAATTCACTGAAAAAAGTGAATATGACCACATTTCGAAGAAAATCTTGAACCTCAAACCCTTTTGGCAGGGCGAATGCAGATTTTGTAATCGACTCCCTTGTCCTTCCGAGCTTGGAACTCGTGGCCAAAACGACAAATGAGCTGAAAGTCATATAGCCCAGTCCGCCAGCTTGGATTAAAATTAAAATAATGAGCTCTCCAAAGAAAGAATAGCTTTCGGCCACATTAATCGTTGCTAGGCCTGTCGTTGAGACAGCTGAGGCGGCTATGAAAAGATTATCGATTCCAGAGATTGCTGTATTTCCAGCAAAAGGAAGAGAGAGCAATATCCATCCAAAGAGAATATAAGAAAAGTATCCCAGAAAGATGGCCTTCGCAGGTTGATGTTTTATAAATAGGTATAAATGCACTGATAATCTATTCATTCCAACCTCCAAAAGTTTGAGTATACTAAATAAAATGTTTCCGAGGGGAATTCAATGTTTCGTTTGAAAATATTGAGCTCAGTATTTTTAGCAGGCATCATAGTATTAGCAGCTTTAAATTACTTTGATTCCGAAAAAAACGAGACGGCCCTAGAACTAAGGGATTTAAGCTCTAAAATTTTGAATGTACCTGCAGAGCATTACAATGGAATCACTCCATTTCAATACGATGATGATCCAGACCTTGAATATATTCTTTCGGGTTTAGGCGTGGCCAATGTCATTTTGAAAAATAGTGATTTTAACTTGAGCCGAGTCAATAATAAGATCCTTGAAGACCGGCTTAGTCTTACAAAATCTCTCACCGCATGTGATTTAGATGGAGATGGGTTCAATGAATTATTTGCTCTTAATATAAGCACGACAAGTGGAGAAGAAGTCTCTAAAAATCGATTATTTAAGAGAGTTAATGGACAGTGGCAAGATATTATCGGTAGCTCCAAACTATCTTTAGGCGTAAATGGAGGGGGGGCAATTTGCCTCGATAGAAACGGAGATGGAAAATTTGAGATTTTTGTTTTCAAGTCCAATGCTCCCTCTGAGTATTTAGTTTTCGATAACTATGCGCTCAAAGATATAGCTGCTGAGATCGGAATTAAGAAATTTGGAATCTCGAAGACCGCAATAGTTGTTCCCGATGGTAATGGCCTTCCTCACATTTTCATTGGAAACGAGGATGGCCCAAATTTTTTTCTTAAAAACATCGGTGATAGTGGCTTTATTGATTTTAGTTCAGAATCTGGCATGGAAGATCCCGACAACGACGCAAGGGGTATATCTCTTATTGATATCAATAACGACAATTTTATTGACATCGTTTTTGGAAATAACTCAGGCCCACTTCGTGTTTTCATTCAGAAAGGACATTTAATTTTTGAAGACATAACCCCGGAGATTCTTAAGGGCGAATTCTTTGTCAACGCCCTTGCAGTGGCGGATTTTGACCTAAATGGCGAAGAAGATCTTTATTTAAATAACCGCACTGGCCGAAATATCCTTTTTTTAAGAAAAGAAGGAAAATGGGAAGAGGAGAAAATTAAAGCAGAGTTTGATGAGGCAAAAAAAGTTGGAAATTCTACTCTGGTGGGAGACATCATTTTTGATGGTGCTATTGAATTATTAAATACTCATAGTATGCAAGAGCGATCACGGCCCACAATGTATAATTTTCGAAGTACAAAGACTTGGATAAATATGATTCCAACTCTAAAGAATGGAGCGATTGCTAAAAATAGCTTGGTAAATGTAGTGACCTCTAAGGGAAAAAGCTTGAAGGTTGTCTCAGATGGTAGCGCTCCATTTTCAAGTAGGATTCCCCAGGCCCACTTTGGTTTGGGTGGAGATGAAAAAATTTTTTCAATCGAAATTATTCACCATGGAAAGTCACTCAGCATCGATCCGAAGTCCCTAAAAAAGAATCATAAAAACTACATCAAAATTAACTAGAGAAATCGACTTGCTTGGGAAGAGCTACAAGCTGAATGGTTTGCAAAAAAATGAAAGTGGATAAAATTGTAATATTTGGAAATTCAGGCTCGGGAAAATCTACGCTGGCCAAGTCCCTCGAAAAAGATCGCAACCTGACTCATCTTGATTTAGACACCCTTGCGTGGGAAAGTGGCAAAAATCCAACGAGAAAGCCTCTTCTCGAATCATACAACATAATAGAAGGATTTATTCGCGACAACGACTCGTGGGTGATTGAAGGCTGTTATAGCGATTTGATCGAGCACGTTATTCCTTTTGTCAGTGAAGTGATTTTTCTGAATCCAACGACTCAACAGTGTATTGCGAATGCTCGAAATAGACCTTGGGAACCCCATAAGTATCAATCTAAAGCGGAGCAAGATGCCAATCTAGAATTTTTGATTGATTGGATTAAAAAATATGAAAAAAGAGATGATGTATTTTCTAGAAAAGCACATATGAAAATATTTTCAGAATTTTCCGGGAAAAAACAAATGATTGGCGATGGGGATTACCGCTCGACTACTGAGTGATAAAAAGATTGGTTTTACTTTTTTGAGAAATTGTAATGGGTTCTGTGGTTATTTTTTATTATCTCCATATGTTTTTTTTCAATATCTGAGTGTTGGGCATATTTGGGCCAATTCTTAACTATTCCCATTGTTTGCTCTATCATGTCTTTCCAGTTCTTAATCTCAGTAGATTCCGCAATCGCTCTAAAGTCTTCTTCTGTGAAATTGTCGTCTTTCCCATTCATAGTCATTTGATGCCTGCTTACCCACTCACTTTCTGGTTTGTATGAGTATGTCACGTCATAAGCTGGAGAGAGTATCCATTCCTGGCCTTGTTTCAAAAGAAAACTAATGTTTTTTGTGTGATCATCTTGATTTCGACCTACAATATTTAAGACCATTCGTTTGAATAATTGCTCTGTATACTCGTGAGACATTTTTAGTCTTCTGATAACTTGAAATGCTTGTTCATATGAGTATGCTCCGGGTGAATTGTAATCATAGTGGGACATGGCACATAGTGACTGAATGTGGTGCTTCTTTCTATCTTCCCGGTCGAATCGTTTTGTCATGAAATCGGCCCGGCCGTTTTCCCTATGCAACCGGCACTCTGTCATTTCTATTCCTAAATCTTTTGCCATTAAATAATAGGCATATTCGATTTTTCCATATCCCTCGGGGTCTCCAAGACCATCCCCTGAAACACCATCAAACTTTAAAAGCCAATGTGCAAAGCCTTCCGGTGCCTCCAGCTGGCCTGAAACGATCTCTGTCGTCTGATCATTGATCGCAATAACCGCTTTTGGTCTTGCTCCACCGGCCGATGTGCCCACTTTGATTATCTCTTGCAACGCTTTTTGTTTTTCAATTTCTTTCTCACCCAGTTTTGTTTCAAACATTTCTTTTTTATTCAAGACATCATTTGCAACTTCAACCAACGCCGAAATCTTTATCGGTTCAGATGTATTTTCAGCTTTTGCCACAATAGGTTCAAATTCTAATGCTCCCATTCCTCGTTTACCCATATAGCAAAGCCGCTCGATCGGACTAAAATCCTGTTTTGAACGTCCCTCTTGGGCTAGCCAAACATCAATAATTTTATTGCCAAAATCATCTGGGAGGGAGTCTGATAATAATCCTGGAAGTCCTTTGTAAGTGTCATATTTTAAAGTCCGAAAACTAAAAATATCTTGACCGTCTTCGAGTGGCATATAGAGAGGAGAAAGTTCAATCCCAGACTTTAAGAAGGTCGGATCATACTGAAATTGAGATACTCTTTTGTCCTTGCTCCAACTAACCGCGCCAACAGTTTTTCCCCAGATTCTGACTGATGCGACATCTATTTTCTTTGCCATCCCTATTCCTTGGATCGTGAACTAGATGCACGCTGACGAACTTTTCCTTTAAGCTTTGCCAGTTGCAATGGACTTAAGTCAACTTCCGGTAGAAATGAATCTAGTTCATCCAAACTTTTTAAAGCTCTCAGAATAATTATAAAAACTTTCAATCCAACTGGTTGACCAGACTCCATTAAATAGATGCTCCTTCTCGATAGACCGGCTCTTTTAGCAAGCTCCTGTTGAGAAATATTTTTATTAAGACGTTTTCTCAGAACCCTTTCACCTAACTCTGCCATAATACCATTATTAGTCATTTCGTACGGATTCTTCATGTGACAATATTAACACATTAATTGCGATTTGTCGACTTTTTGTGACAATATTATCTCAAGGAAATTTTGCAGGCATAGGAATGGATGAGATATCCAAGGCACAATAGGACTACGCCGCTAGAGTAACAAGTCCAAAAGTTTAAATCGAATTTCTGGGAAATGAGAAATGGAATAAAAAACAATAATGTAACTGGTATCGCAACAAATACGCTTTTTGCATATTCTACTGACTGTTTTGAATCTCTCCATTCTGAGTGAGAAAAGTCTAATGCCAAAAGAGTCGTTAAAGGAAGGGCGGTTAAGAATCCTGCTAAACCAGTCTTTTTTCCTGAAAGCCAAGAAACAAAACTAATAAAAATTGCTGCGATAATAGTCTTACCTATTGCCATCCACATATAGTTCTCCGGAAAAATTACGGCGACGAATTCACCTTTAGCATTTCAATAGCGAACCTCAAATCATTATGCTGTCCTTCCAGTGAATAAGTTCACTTTGAATAAAATGGGCAAAAGGTGAGATATCTTCCTCAACCGATGCTTTTTCCAAAGCGGCCATGTATTCAGCTCGTCTATCTACTCGTATTATTGTCCAGTTAAAACCGCCGGATGCAAGCATAAGATTCATGATGAATCTCCCGATCCTTCCATTCCCATCCATGTAGGGATGAATATATACGAAGATAAAATGACCCAATACTGCCCGTACCGATGCATTGGGCTCATTTTTTAAAAGTTCGAAAAATACATCCATACAATCTAGTATCGCCGTTCTTGGGGGGGGGATGTGTCTCGAGCTAGTAATATAGACTTGCTGGTTTCTGTAACCGGCAAGTCTATCTGGAGCAACTAGGTTCGCTTGAAGGAGGGGGGCAAATAATTCACGATACCAGCCTTGAAGATCATTTTCTAAAACGAGACCTGGACTCTCATGTTTTAAAATTTTTTCTATACTCTTTGTAACTGTCTGAAACGAATTAAAATATCCCTTAGCAGCCAGAGCATCTTTCTGTGTTTTGTCACTGTCATTATTGTCTGGATCCCAACGTCCCTTTTCTATTTTCTCAATTAATTCTTCAGTTACATGGTAACCCTCAATAGATAATGAATGGTAGGCGTCTTGTTTGTATGTTTCCCAGATAATAGCTATTGTCTTCGATTGGTCTCCACCAATTCCTGGCGGTTCAGGCATTATTTTGGCGACAATTTCTCTCATAAGCTTCCATTTAAATTTTATGCGGCCAGCATGAGGGGATGTGATTTTTTGCCCAATTAATTGAGGAGCGTAGGATTCAAAAGGGTTTATAGGAGTAAGTTTATAACCAGCGGCCTCTAAGTCTTTTTGAATCTGACTTGCTTTTGCCTTTTCTTGTAAATGCAAAAAAGCACCTATTAATCTTTCTGCAGAAGTAATTGTTTCCATTCTCAAGAGAGTACGAGAAATTTCAGCAACTGAAAGTGAAGAGAGTTTCAAAATGACTTCGACATTTACTGGCTGATTTTGAAAGTATGACGGAGTTAGTCTGCATAAAGCGTAAAGGACGGGCATCACCGCCATATTGTTATACGTCTCAATTTCTGTTGGGAAATTTTTGTTATCAGTTCTTAAAAAAATAGAAGTGTTATGTAAAAGATCAACAAGCGTGTTGCTCTTTTTCCTAGTTAGAATAACTATCTGCGATGGGACAGTTGTATCACCGGCATGCAAACTTAATGACGATTCTGCTGATAGACAATATTTCCCAGGCCCGAAACGGTCATCTAGATAACACTTGAGAAATGCCCAAAAACCTCCAAACCATGCTGTACTCCCACTGTCCCCATCCGGGGATGTGAGTAGGTACCAGCCTCTAATGATTCCCGTAAGGCATTGGGCCTTAATAAGTCGTTCCCTGTCTGCTCTCTGTAGAGCTTCAGATTTAACTATGCTATTTCTCGAGGCGCTTTTGGCCAGCCTTAGGGATTCAGCGAGCATCTGATGGAATTTTTTTCGGGATTTTGCCATATTATTTACCGTAATTATAAGAACATGATTTTTAGAAGTTAATGTTAACAGTTTTTAGAAGTTAATGTCGATTCAACGTATTTCGATGTGAAGTGAAGCATTTGATACAAATAAGACTGTAATGAGTAGGTTTTAAAGTTTAGAGATTATTGCTGTTTTAATAAGATTTGATAGCTTTCCGTCCAGGGTGGCCACTATCCTGATTCACCATTCGTTTCATCGTAAAAGTCACCCCCTATTGTAGCTCTACCCCAAACCATATTCTGGTCCATGGTGTAGCACCCCTGAATAGCTAAGCTCAGTCTTACATCTGGTATGTAAAATCAATTATTTACGAGTCACTTCCTTCACATATGGGAAATTATATATAAAGATAGATCGTTAACTTTATACATGATATGCTATGTGTAAAAATAAGGCTTAAACTTCTAATGTTTCAATTGGAGAGTATGTGGTTTCGAAATTTAATGCTGGGAAATTTGTAGAGCAGTCTGAGTACAAAAGCTTTAGCCCCGAGCTTATAAACAGACATGTTGACTTATATGACCCTGATTTGAATCTTCTGTTATCTGAAGCGGATCGATTGTTAGGTGAATTAAACGCCTATTCAAACTTAGTTCCTGATGTGGACCTTTTTATTCAAATGCATGTCTTAAAAGAGGCAACAGAGTCATCCAAGATAGAGGGTACGAAAACAGAATTTGATGAAGCTTTATTAGACGAGAGTGAGATTGACCCAGAGAGAAGAGATGATTGGCTTGAAGTTAATAATTACACGAAGGCCATGAATCATGCGATTACTGAGCTCGATAATTTGCCAATTTCCATGAGGTTACTAAAAGAGACCCACAAAACTTTGCTATCAGGGGCACGTGGAAAATTAAAATCTCCTGGGGAAGTGAGAACATCACAAAACTGGATCGGTGGATCAAGCTTGAAAGACGCGTTCTTTATTCCTCCTCATAAAAATGAGCTTCCAGAATTGTTAACTGACTTAGAGTTGTTTTGGCACAATGATAAAATCAAAGTGCCTGAGTTAGTTAAGGCAGCAATAGGTCATTATCAGTTTGAAACTATCCATCCCTTTTTAGATGGTAACGGAAGAATTGGTCGCCTTTTAATCACTTTATATTTAATTGATAAAAAAATTTTATCAAAACCAACATTGTATTTATCTGACTTTTTCGCACGAAACAAAGGTCAATACTATGATGCTTTAACTGTTGTTAGGCATTCTAATGACTTAAAGCACTGGCTTAAATTTTTCTTGAGTGGGGTAATTGAAACAGCTGGAAAAAGTAAGAATACGTTTGAAAGAATAATTGAAATGAGAAATAGATGTGATTCTCAAATTGTGACTCTTGGAAAAAGAGCTGGGAATGCAAAAGGGCTAATTAGATATATGCACTTAAGGCCAATTTTAGATGTTGGACAGATTAAGGAGGTACTGGGCTCAACACACCAAACCGCCAGTAGCCTTGCTAAGAAGTTAGAGGAGCTAGGAATCCTAAAAGAAACAACTGGATATAAACGTAATAAGAGTTATGCTTTTGACTCTTATATTAGGTTGTTTATGCAGTAAATGTATTGATGAAGAAAAAAGGGGGTGACCTATGGTAGCCCCGTAACTAGTGAAAATCCTTAAACATTGGTCGAGAGTGACAGCAGAAAGTCACATCAGAGAATTTGAAACAAGGCACTTCTTGACGTTTAAACATTTTAATGCTATGATGTTTATATCAGTAAGGAGGTTTCTCATGGGAGGACCAAAAAGATCAACGGTATATTTCAATGAGTCCATTCATCGCGCGCTCAAGCTAAAATCAGCAGAAACGGATGAGACCATCTCTGACCTTGTTAACGAAGCAGTTACTTTGTATCTAAGCGAAGACGCTGAAGACCTCAATACCTTCGAAGAAAGAAAAAATGAAACCTCTGTCGACTTCCAATCATTCGTCAAAAAGCTAAAGAAAGATGGCAAAATATAACCTTCGAGTTAAGAAATCGGCCCAGAAAGAAATATCAAGCCTCCCAAAAACAGAAGTAAAAAAGATACTGGAAGCGATTATGCAGCTGCAAGAAGATCCATTTGGACCTAATTGCAAAAAGCTTTCAGGAGATGATAAATATCGTAAAAGGGTTGGTCGATACCGGATACTCTATCAAATTATCAATGATGAACTTGTCATTTTCATTGTAAAAGGAGCTCACCGAAAAAACGTTTATAAAAAATGATAATGACAAGAGCCATAAAAAAATGGGGTGGCTCAATGTGACAGTTTAGTTGTCCCTATCCACATCTCCTGAACCACACCATTGGCGCCAGTGATGTCTTCTAGGCAGGTGACTTTATCAAGTTTGTCTTGAACCTTTTTAAGGTCAAAAGGTTTTTGTACTCGTTCGTTCATATTCAGCTCCTTCCGTGAGAATAGAAATTCTATCTCACAAGATTAAAGCTGTTTACACAAAACCTATGACACTCCCCCAAATCCAGTACCAATGGATGGAGCTGAACATCACTTTAAGATACGTAACCTTAATGTAGAACTGGATTCTAGTTCATTAAAAGCAAACGAAATTCCACCTGATTCCAATTTCACAGAATATATTTGGGTATTTAATATCCCTCACAGTGGAAATTTGAAAGTTACTTTTTCAGACCACGATCCTCCATCAAATGAGCTTGATAATGCTACCGCTTATTTGGAATGCAAAGATTCGTTTTTTTCTAAAACTCCAAGGTTGTTTCTCTCTAAACTCCAAGGTGGTTGTTTTTGGCTTTACTCTTGTTTGGATCGATTGGCGTTTTTCTGTTTTTATACATTTTAATACTTAAAAAAGTTCGAGAGTAAGAAGATCCTGGCTGAAAAATGTATTAATAGGAGAAAAATGGGGTGACCGACGGGGCTCGAACCCGCGACAACCAGAATCACAATCTGGCGCTCTACCAACTGAACTACGGTCACCACTGAATGTTCAGCGGCGCAGTGATTGATATAGAGGGTCACTAATTCACTGTCAATATACTGCGTTGCGCGTATCCAATGCCATTGAGAGTCATTATTTTTGTGTCAATCTCATAAACAAAGTAGGTCTCATGCGCATCATTATGGTTTTTTTATTTTTTCTAGTCGTCGCTATATCGGCAAAATCTTTTGCAACCGGCATCGGGATTTCAACCCATCCTTTCACGCCTGACGAAAATATCGTAAATGCAAATTTCACGGGAAACTTCAGTTCAGGATCCGGTGTTGGGGCCCAGATTCGCTACTTTCGCAGACTCACTCAAAATATCAATATTGATGGTGGTATCGGTGTAAGCGGTGGTGAGAGAGAGTCTCGCTTTTTCGTGGGATCTGATTTTATGTTTTTTCCTGATTATGGAAATCAGCCGCGTTTTTCAGTCAAGGCCCTTTACGAAAATGAGGATGTTTTTGGAAATACCGTCAATGCTATTGGAATTGCTCCGACTCTTTCAAAAGGCTTTGTCGTTTATGGAAATGAAGTTTTTCCTTTTTTGGCCGTACCAATTCAGCTAGGCCTTGATGACGATACAAATACCTATGAGACAATCACATCTGTAAGCACTGGATTTACAATTCCGACTCCAATCCGAGGCTTTGAAGACCTAGTAACCAATTTTGAGTTTAATTGGGACATTAATAACAGCTATACGGCGACTGCTTTGGGCGTCTCGCTTCCTTTGAAGTGAGTGCGCTTATTCAAGAAAAGTTGGCCTCGCCAATCTTCTCAGACTTTGACGGCACCCTTACGTTTCAGGGAGGGAAACTAGGTGAAGAATTTTGGCAGGTGCTTAAACTCGTTCAACAAAAAAATCATCAATTAGTTATAGTCTCTGGTCGCTCTGCTTCCTGGGGCCATTTCCTATTAACCCATTTTCCTGTGAAATTTGCCATCATGGAAAACGGAGGGGTCCTTCTAGAAAAAAAAGGAAAACGGTTTATTCAAACCGATGCGCTGACTGATGAATTGGAATTGGAAAGACTTGTGGAAGTAGAAAAAAAACTTCTAGACCAATTTCCTAACGCTCCAATGGCCTACGATAACTTGGGAAGAATCGCAGATCGGGCGCTTGAGTTTGAGGAAGATTCAGAGGCCGCATTGCTTGGAGAAATCGAAGATTTCTTCCGACTGGAAAAAGTTCATTTCGTCCGCTCGAACGTGCACCTAAATTATTGGACTGCTCCGTTTTCAAAATATAGCGGAGTCACGCATTTTCTGGAGCGCAACTTTGATTCAGATTTTAAAAGTGCGGATGCACCATTTTTTGGGGATAGTTTAAACGATGAATCAATGTTTGAGCATTATGGCCATACTGTTGGAGTCTCAAATATTGCTACTATTTTAGAGCGCCTTCGTTATCGACCCAAAGTTATTTTGGAAGGAGAAGGCAATAGAGGACCCTTAGGTGTTCTAAATTATTTAGAAAACTTTTTCTGAATTATTTTTTCTGCAATTGGCCAGATTTTTGACCAATCCATCAAACAGTCATTCAAAAAGTTCATAATATCGCTCGGAGGATAGGCCAAAAAAAGTTCATCGCGATTTTGTTCTTGAGGAAATCTCATTGCTAGGCAGTGGAGAATTTGTCTGGGGTGCTGCATAGCTTGATAATCATGGTCTGTCTGAGTTTCTGCCTGAAAACGATAAAAGTATTCTGGTCCATAGCTATAGAGCTTATCGCCAACGATAGGCATTCCGTGATGAGCGGCATGGACACGAATTTGATGTTGCCGACCAGTTCTAGGAAAGGCCAAGCAGGCCAGGTGATTTTCACTTTCATCTAAAAATTCAAATTCTGTTGAAGCATTTTTACCTAAACCAGAATTTGCCGGAAAAGCTGAAGAAAATGGCCTGAGTTCTGAACCCTCCTTGGGGCCTAAGGACTCATCTGCAGTAAAAGGAAAATGGGGATGATTTTTTTTGTGGGCCAAAAGAAAATAGACTTTTTGAACCTCAGAATCTTCGAAGTAGCGGGTGTAGCGTGAAGCGGCCTCTTTATGTTTAGGAAATACAAGCGTGCCTGAAGTTTCGCGGTCAAGTCTGTGAACCGAATGAAAAGGTTTCTTATAGCGATCTTCTAAAATAACTGTCGCGCAATGAAAGACATGTCTTCCAGTAGGATGAGTGGCCATAAATGGAGGTTTGTTCACCACTAGTAGGTCTTCGTTTTCGCCAATAATCGGGAGATCAAAAGACAATGGGAGATGTTGATGATTCCAAGGTATGGCCATCTCCGCCTTAGCATAAAAAGAAATCTCGACTTGCTGCCTTTCTTTAAGTTTTGTCGATGCTCGGTGAGTGGCCTTTCGACCTACTATCCTCACTTCTTGCGCCAAGATTTTTTTTTGAATTCTATTGCGGCCAAAACTTGGAAGATAGAGTGCGAGAAACTGATCGAGTCGAAGGCCATTGTGCTGGGGGCGGACAGGATAGCTCATCGTATAATTTTCTCGCGAAAATTTCTTAACTACTGTCGGGCCGCTACATTCCGAATAATCTAATCCCATAGCGGGTTCATACAACTAATAACGAGATTCGATCAAATATTTTAGCAACGAAATCGCTCCTTTGCGCTTATATTGATAGTTTTGCTCTAAGGTCTGAAGAATCTTATCGATACTCGCCCTATCTTCTGCTCCCAACCCCGGCTGATCTTCAATATAGAACACTAAGTCCTGGGCTATTTTCTGAATTGCCGTCTTTTGCTCTTCTCTAAAGGATTCTTTCAGTTGTTTGACTAAGTCGGGAAAGACTTCAAGGTAATCAATAGATTTTCCTGGATTGTCGAGGGAATAAGCGGCAAGTCTCGAGATCACATAAGAGCGAAAGCTCTCGGGATTTTCTTGAAGGCCAATACTTTGCTCAAATTCTTTGATGAAATATTCATCACTTGGTTCAAACTTGGCCGTCACAACGTTTTTAATTTTTTCACCCTTTAAGAGAGCACTGACATGAATAATATATCTCTCTAAATATTCATCATAAGAGCGGTCATCAACTAGGCCGAGGGCATCTCGTAACTCATTATCAAACCGGTCCAGGCAATAGGCCTGTAAGTATTCATTGAATTTTTTTACAGAATGAAAATCGCCCTGAGGGACAATGTTGAGAAAATCAAAGTTTTGTTTTTGTTCAGCAAGGTCAGTCAGATACTCAGATATTTCCAAAAAAGTAATGTCTGAATATTGCGAGGCCAGCTCATAGATCATTTGCTTAACCTCGCGGGGAGATATCCCAAATTTCCCTTGGTAAAGGCCGTCGTTATCGTACTCCTTTTCCAGGAGAGTTCGACTCATCAGCAGAGTCTGAGCAGATTCACTGTCTAAGCGTTCGGGAATGGTCTCATCTGCAAGAAATAGTGCTTTTTCAATTGGGTTCAAGCTGGCCGCGATTTTTCCCAATTTTGGATCTTCAAAGTGTTTTGCGTCCGAACTTCGCAGTCTCGTCATCACAGACCATAAACAAAGAAATTCTAAGGAATGGGGTTCAAAGAAGGTCATCTCTCCCAGTTTGCTGATTTGCTCCTTATATATTTTGAGCTCTTCTTTGTAGTTAAGAAGATAGGGGACTCTTAAAAAATTAAACCGGGCCCGAAAAGAATTAAAATCGGGATGCTGCTTAAAGGCCGATAGGTGAACTTCATTAGAGCTTCCAATAAAGAAAATATCTAACTCAGTGAGAATCCCTTGAAGATTGACTGTTTTAGACTCCATCGTACTGAGCAAATATTTAAAAGCATCGAGTGGACGTTTAAGGAGATCGCTGAATTCCAAAATTCCTCTATTGGCAAAAACCACTTCTCCATTGAGATTAAAAAGATTGAGGGATTGAAGACTTGGAGGAAGGCTTCCAAGACGCTTATCCATTGTGATTTGTTGAAGGCGAGCATCGACGTGAAGCTGAGGCTCAATCGTGGCCGCTCCAACACTGTGACGCTTATTAATGGTAAAGCGCTCGACGCGGATATGCTTCAAAACCTCGAGGTGGTCACCTTTATAATTTTTTAAAAGAGCATCATAAATTAAGCGGTTTTTCTTACTGACATCTCCATTGAAAAGGTAGGATTTTTTAACGGATTCAAGAATCTTGGGAGAGTCCTTGAGCCCTTCTTCGATGAGTTTTTTTCGGGTTTTTTCCGGCACTAAAAGCAACGGATGGTCTTTAAGCTCCGAAGTCAGAATCGCGCTGATTTCTTTGTCTTCTAGGTGAGCGTAGCTTTGGGGTGTCATTTTTTTTCCAATCGCCCCAAGTCCCACTTGTCCTTTGACGTAAGAATCAATGGGAAAAATCCAACTAAACGTGAATAAAACTCCTTCGTCGGTTTTGGAATAGTCTTCGCAGCCCACCATTAATTTTTTGACTAAGCTTGATTTCGAAGAGCCATTGGGCCCAACAAGAAGTAAGAATTTATTGTTATGACCTTCTTCGCAGAAGTTGATGAGGTTTTGATAGATGGCCTCTTGTGTTTCAAATTGGCCGAACACCGGAGGAGCATCAGCATGATCGGTTTGAAAAAAATGATAACCGCCATTTTCTGCTTTTCCATAGTGATCGAAGAGGTCTTTGAGATAAAGGGCGACTGTCCTGGTCTCTCGAACAGGATTTTTTTGATAGACTTCTATATACTCTTGAAATGACAAGGCCTCATCGATATGCCCTTCACTTGTATGCAGCTCATCTATCCAATCCATATATTCTCCCTAGACCCTAGTATTATGCTTCCATCTTCTGATATTTTGCCTCTCTAGGGTCGAAATGAAAAACAAGCAAAAGTATCTTCTCATTATTATCTTTCTTTCATTGCTCCTTGTAGGGGGGATGATTTTCTTTTTTCGACTTTTTTCAACTGCTCCTAGAACGGATTCCCTCAGGAAAAGTCCAAAACGACTTGCTTCTGAAGTTTTCCTCCAAGCAATTCCTTTGCTTCAAAAAAGATGGGTGCAAGGCGCGTTCGATCATAATTTACCCGGTGAACTTAATTGCTCCGGAAAGCTAGAATTTCCTAAGGCCGGGCTGAAGGCCTTTACAGAATGCAATCCTGATTACCTAGAGTGTGTTTTATCTGGAAAGACTGAAATCCCCAAAGAGTTTGTCGTCAAATTAAACAGTCGAAAATTCCAGGTTTTCGCGCTTCCAAAATTTGTCGAAAACGGAAGAGCGCGCTCGACAGAATTTGTTACGCCTAGCTCAAGTGGTCAAGACAGGGTGACGTTTCCGTCTGTTTCGGTTTTTTTGGCCATTAAAGAGATTCCCGGGCAAACGGTTCAAGTCCTTCTGGAAGATCATTGCCATGAGCTTTACTTACCCCAGAGGATTTATGCTGAAGGTAAGCCTAATTTGGAAACTAAAGCGCCAGGAAAACTTTGGGATAATTTTTATAGGGATATCTACATTGATAAGTACATGGCGACTTGGAGAGAGATTGCGGCTTGGCTAGCTTCAACAAATTCAAAAGAAACACTAGAAATACCAAAGGAGCAAAAGCAGTTTGAACCTGCGATTGGGCTGACCTTTGATCAGCAGTGGCGCTATTGTGCGTTTTTAGGAAAAAAAGTTCTGTCGGCGCACCTTTATGATGCCGCCACTTATTTTTCTGCGGACCAAAAAGAAAACAAAGCTAGGTTTATCTTTCGAGGTCCTTATCCATGGGGTGCATGGAAAGAACTCTATGACCAAAACGAAGAGGGTCCAAGTCGATCCAATTGCAGGGCCATTTATTCTTCAGAGTGCCGCGAGCGGTTTCCAGATATTTTCCCTTATCTCACCCTTCCAAGTTGGATGGGAGTGGAGCAAATCCTCGGAGGAGTGCCAGAAATTTTAGTGGAGTCTTTCGGTCGAGATGAGCTCCACGTCACTACTTCAAGTGCTTTACAGGAATTTACAAGTCCTCTCCAAGTCCTAGGGCATCGACCGCTTGAGAATGGAGATCAAGAGCGTGCAGGGTTTCGATGCTACCGAGAAAGATTTTCGGAAGAGGAAAGAAATTGAAGGCCCTTATTTTAAGTTGTTTCTTGCTCTTTACAGTCAAGGCCGATCCGTTTGAAGATTACGTAGTTTCTGCACTCTTTTCTACTGCTGCAATTCAAGAAATTCATCCTTCTTTATTGGACCCGAAAATAATACCTGGACTAGGAAGCTGGGAGCTCTTAGCTTTATTTGAAACTTTGCATTCCGATTCCCCCTACATTCGACAGCAGTGCCTATTAGTAAAATGGCCACTAGGAGAAAAAGGTGGAGAGATTAAAATGGTGGAAAATCAGTTTTCACGCGACTGTTTAGAATATATCTATGATAGCTCTGGACAGGTGAAGAGTGGTCTTTCCAAAATTACTGCGAAGTTTTGGCCTGCTAAAGGTACAGGTCTCCACGGACTAGAATTATTTCTCGAGAAAAATGGCCAAAAAGATAAACCTCTCAAAATTCCAATGCCGAATTTATCACCGAATGCCCTCTTATCTCTTAAAAAAAAGATAGGCCTTGTTCACTATGAAAGAAAAATCGTGCAGACCTCTGCGACTCTTGGTCAATTCCGAGGAGTTCAAGTGCGTGCTATCTTTGATAGGCGCAAAAGTCACTTTCCTTTTTCGCAGAAGAAGACGCTTTTTTTAGAGAAACCAGGTGTGGCCCCGCCCAAACTCAAGGTTTGCCAAAGATTAGATTTTTATTGTCATTCGGAAGGTGAGCAAGACTGTGAAAAATGTGAATGGGGTGTGACTGAGATTCCAGGCTCAGCATGTCCAAGTGGTTCCACTAAAGTTTGCGGCCTCTACGCTTGTGGTAGAAAAAATGCTCCCGCTTGCTCGCGGGGAAAAATTCATGGTTCCAAAACACTATCACTTGGTTGTCATTCGAAAACTTCCGAGGCCTTTTGCCAAGAAGGTCTTATCCTAGAGTGCTTTGAGGGAATGCTCTTTTGCCGCTAGTTTAGTAACTTTTGATATTCGTTAGTTTTTTAAACGCCTTAATCAAAGAAGACTCAATTCTTTCAAAATCCTTTTTTACCTCATAGGGGCCAACACTGATTCGCACAACTCCGCGAGCAATGTCATCTGGTACATCCATGGCCTTGAGGACGTGGGATGGATTGGGTTCATTATCACCACATGCCGATGAAGTCGTAACGAAAATATCTTCAGATTCAAGTTCAATCTGAACTGCCTGCCCATGAATTCCAGGGTAAGAGATTAAACTTGTTCCAGGCAGGCGTTCAAGTTTTTCTCCCAGAATGACCACAGAAGAAAATAGACTTTTGATAGAATTTTCAAACTTTTGTTTTGTGGCCTTGGTTTCTTCTACATCTGCAAAATATTGTAAGCGATCTTGAAGAGCTACCGTCATAGTCTCGATTCCAAGATAGTTTTGTGTGCCACCTCGAAGATCACTTTCTTGGCCGCCGCCGAAAATATAAGGAGAGAGCAATTCTTTGTTTTTGGCCATGAGAATTCCTGTCCCGCCAAGCGCACCAATTTTATGTCCAGAACAGACTGCATAGTCGGCCCCGGATTTTTGAAAAGAAAATGGGATTTTCCCAACGACCTGCGTGCTATCGCAAACCAGTGGAATATCGAACGCCTGAAGCATCGGTGCTATTTGGTCAATCGGCTGAATGGCCCCGGTTTCATTATTGGCGGCCATAAAAAGTCCAAGACGAACATTGACTCCGTCTTTTTTCAATTTTTCCTGGAGAGCATTCAAGTCACATTCTCCATCACAGGTTGTAGGACAAATCCATTGCTCAAGGCCAAATCGCTCACAAAAAAAGGCCAGTGCCTTTAAACCTGCAGCGTGTTCGATTCCCGATGAAAGACAAACGCTACGCGGACCTGTTTTCTGGGTTAATGAAAAAAGAATCTGAGAAAGACCTTCTGATGCTCCGGAGTTAAAAATGAGCGAGCTAGCCTGAGCGCCTAGTATTTCTGCAAGGGTCCGACGGCAGCTTTCTATACCCTGGCCAAGCTGAATGCCTTTGGAATGAATCGCATTGGGATTTCCAAATGGTGCGTTCGATTGAAATCTATGGGTCAGGTAATCGCGAACGGCGGAAGAGAGCGGAGCGCTGCCGTTAAAATCCGCATAAACGCTCACTTTGAAATTTCCAGCATTTTTTCAAGAGCAATGAGTGAGTATCGTTTTGTCGTTTCATCAACGCTAATAACATTGATGGGCTCGCCTCTCTGAATAGACCGAAAACTCTCAAGCAACCAGCGAGGTCTCACTCTGTACATGGTCGTACATAGGCATTGATAGGGAGAAAGTGAGATAATATCAAGCTTAGGATATTTTTGAGCTAAGCGGTTCACCAAATTAATTTCAGTTCCAATGGCAAATTTTTGCCCCGGAAGTGCTTTTTCTATTTGAGAAATAATGAAGGAGGTGGAGCCAGCTTGATCGGCCGCTTGAACGACATCGAACGAGCATTCAGGGTGAACTATGACTTTTCGTTCGGGTTCATTTTTTTTGATTGTTTCAACTTGCAGAGCATTGAATCCCTGATGAACACTACAATAGCCATACCAAAGAAGAACTTTTGCTTTTTGAATCTGCTCATCGCTTAGCCCCCCTTTCCATTTGCGTGGGTCGTAGACCACCATATCTTCCAGAGCAATGCCTAAGTCGAAGCAGGTGTTTCGTCCAAGGTGTTGGTCTGGAAAAAAAAGAAGTTTTTCACCTTTTTCAAGGGCCAAGAGATCACTCCACGAGCATTTGATGATGTACAAATGCTACCGCCATGCTCGCCGACAAAAGATTTTAGAGAAGCAGCGCAGTTGATATAAGTAATAGGGACAATTTTTTGGTTAGTGACTTCTTCGAATCTCACCCAGGCCTTATCAACTTCTTCACGGTTGGCCATGTCGGCCATAGAACATCCTGCCCTCAAATCAGGCAACAAAACTTTCTGTTGAGATGAGGTCAGCATATCCGCAGTCTCGGCCATAAAATGAACGCCGCAAAAAATAATATATTTTTTGTCGGTCGTGCGGGCAGCAACTTTTGCAAGCTCTAGGGAATCGCCAACAATGTCGGCAAACTCTATGACGTCGTCTTGTTGATAGTGATGCCCGAGGACTAAACACTCTTGCTCCAGCTGTTTTTTTAATTTGTGTGTTTCACTTAAAACCTGATCGTCACTGAGTTCTTCTTCCCTGATCTTAGGAAGGTGCTGTCCTGTGTTTTTGTCGTAAAGATTGAGCATAAGTCAGCTTAAAGCATGGGGGAGCGTTCTAGTCAATTAACCTACGTAAGGATTGCTTTGACGAAAGACACGCAAAAACTCTACCCTTAAATAGCAGAGTAAGCCAGCTGTTAGGAGGACAAGCATGAAAGTGATTACCGTGGCAAACAATAAGGGTGGCGTGGGAAAAACCATGCAGGCCTATCAACTGGCCTGCTATCTCGCGAATCTAGGGCACCGGGTATTAGCGGTGGATTTAGATTCTCAGGCAAATCTCAGTACCACTCTGAATGTTGATATTGCTCGAACCTTAATTCCCGAATGGCTCATTGGAGATATCGAAGGTGAAGATGTCGTAGTCGACTCCGAAGGGCGCCAAGACTTTTACAAAAACTTAAAAGTGATTCCATCTTCTAGGCATCTGGCCAATCTTGCTAAGCTCTTAATCTTATCTGAAGGCGAAGTCCGGAAAAATGCAGGCCGAAAAGAGCGGCTTTTGAAGCTCCGTTTAAAACCTCTGGCGGAATCCTTTGACTATGTGGTGATTGATACGCCCCCAATGTTGGGCGATGAGCTCATTATGTCCCTGGTGGCATCTGATTTAATTATTATTCCAACTCAGGCGCAAGATTATTCAATTGATGGCCTGGAAGAGCTGCTTGATACTTTTGAAATTATCAAAGAATCTGAAAATCCGGCACTTGAATTTGCTATCGTGCCTTCAATGGTGAACAAGCGGCGAAAGATTGAACAAACGAGACTATCAGAGCTAGCTCAAAGTTTCAGTGTGACTCCCTCAGTTCGGAACTTAGTAGAGATGCAAGAGAGTATTGCGCTCAAAAAACCGATTTTTCTAATGGGTGCCAGCAGTAAAGGAAGACAAGATTTTGTTGATCTCTGGCAGTCGTTAGGACTTCAGTAGTTTAGTTTTTTATAGGCCCATAAGAATACCAAGGAGAGGGATCGATGGCCAAGGAATTTGCTCAGCGGGTAAGTAAGCGGGATAGAAAAAAAAGAGAACTTCCTCAATCAATTGATCAAGGTATCTTTAAGCTGCGCGATGATATGCTCCTGCGCGGAGCTCAACTCCAGAATGTGAAGCTAGATAAAATTCACGTTCGAGATCAAGTTCGGACCAAGTTCAATGATGCCTCCATTAAAGAGCTTGCCGAAAATATTAAGGAAAATGGTCTCATTCAGCCTTTAGTGATCCATCGTGAAGGCAATAAATTTATTCTTATTTGTGGCGAGCGGCGATTCCGCGCGATGAAGACCGTTGAACAAGAAGAGGCCCCTTGTTTTATCTTGGAAGATAAAACCAAAGAAGAACTGATGGCCATTCAGTTCTCTGAGAACTCGGCAAGAGAAGAGCTTCATTATATAGATCAAGCCGATTCAATTTATGGATACAAAAAATTAACTGGAGCATCAGAGAGAAAAATCCAAGTTGCCTTGGGAATCTCAAAATCAGAAGTGCACCGGTGTCTGCTGATAGGCAAGCTCGATAAAAAGGTCAAAGAAGCTGCTAAACTTTTTAATACTGAGAAGTATGTTTTATTAGAATGGGATAATTTGGCGGAAACTAAGGCCAAGAAAAAAATTAAAGAAGAGATACTGAGTGGTCAGATTACTAAGCGAACTCATTTAAAAAAATCCATCAAAAACTACGATGCCACGTTAAAGCGAACGAGAGTCAAGGCCCGGGAATCAAAGTCTTCGACGGCGCTCGATGAAAAAGAAATCATGGCGGCACTAAAGGCGGGCAAGAAATTGCAGCTAGATGAAAAAACCAAAGCGGCCCTACGAGAAATGTTGAGCTAGTTCGATCAAAAAATTTTATTGACCCCTTTGGCCCGCTATTTGCTCATAACTCATGTATTCGGCCTCCACTTTTAAGGAGGTTTGAATAAATATTGAGGAGTTATGAGACAAGACCGCCATCTCTATCGAAAGTCGATCTGTTTATATTTTAGACAGCTCTGTGTATTTGTTTTGTGCATTGTCTGCTGCGGTCCCTACAAAATTTTGGGGTCTATCCCAGTGGAGCAAGAAGAGCTCGAAATGAACTTGGAATACGGCGAAACCTGGTATCAAAAGGCCTTCCATATTCTCGAGCAAAAAAATGAAAGAACCGCCCGTATGAAGTTCATAATCAAAGACTGGACTCAACAGCGAGAATTCGGCGAACGCTGGAATCTCGAATCAACTGGTCTTTATGAAAATCCAACAAAGGAACAAAGAGATTGGTTTTTTAAAGAGGAACTTCTTAGATATTTTCGCAAAGAAGCAGGAAGACCGTTAAAGGAAGAGGGGCGCGAGGTTCGCTATGATTTGAAAAATTGGTGGAATGAGTTTAGAAGCTCTGGAGATATTGATTCCGTCCAATCAGAAGTCGTTTGGTTAGAGGCCTCAGAAAAGAGCAGAGAACAAAACAGCGGTCAGGCGGCGCATACAATTGCAACGTCTTCTAAACAAAAAATCAAAGTCAAGGTTCGACTCCGACCATTTCGGGGGATTGCCAACCTACAATTTGAAAACCCATATGTGGAGGCCAATGCTGTGGTTGGTGTAAATGGTCGAGCAGATATTCACTTGGGAAAGACTTTCGATAAACTTAAAATGCGAAGCACTCTCAATTTTCAACTTCAAGAAAAATACACAATTGCGGTTGTGGACAAATATTTTGGTGAATTCGCTGGTCAAGGTTGGAGCGGACGCCTTCTTTATTCTGATAATCCCAATTGGGGAGAAATCTACGAAGACGAAGTTGCTCTTCAAGTCCGCTATCACCGAGCATTCTAGTTTTTCTCCCAAGCATCCTCATCGTTTCTCTTGGTAGACTCCTTCTTTAGAGTTATAACCAAAGAGAACACAATTTTATTTTCAAGAGGATGAGTTGTATGGGCATGATGGAGAGTGAGCTTTATCAAGATGCTTTAAGTCAGCTGGAAAAAGCTTCGACCCTAATGAAGCTTGACCCCAATATTTTTGAACGTCTGAAATACCCCAAGCGTGCCTTACAAGTTTCTATTCCGATTCGATTGGATGACGGGACAGTGAAAACATTTGAAGGCTACCGGGTGCAGCACAATATGACTCTTGGCCCAGGAAAAGGCGGGATTCGCTATCATCATGACGTAAGTCTTTCAGAAACTGCTGCTCTGGCAATGCTTATGACCTTTAAATGCTCTCTTGTCGGGCTACCACTCGGCGGTGCAAAAGGTGGCATTCGTGTGGATCCGACTCTCTTGTCGCGCCAAGAACTACAATCATTAACAAGGCGCTATTGCACAGAAATTGGCGTCATTATCGGACCTGGTAAAGATATTCCCGCACCAGATATTGGAACCGATTCTCAAACCATGGCCTGGTTCATGGACACTTATTCTCAACTTTTTGGGTACGCAGTTCCAGGAGTCGTGACCGGAAAACCGATCGTCGTTGGCGGTAGTTTGGGACGAGGTGATGCTACCGGAAAAGGCGTTGCCTACACAATTGATTTTGCCTACAAGCATCTTGGAAAACAAATTACTCACCAAACAACTGTGGCCATTCACGGCTTCGGTAAGGTGGCCATTCCCGCGGCACTCGAGCTCTATGAAAAAAGTGCCAAAATTGTGGCGATTAGCGATGTTTCAGGTGCCATTTATAAAGAAACTGGAATCGATTTACATGAGGCCGTCGATTGGATTCAAAAAGGTGGCTCTCTCATAGATTTAAAAGACGTTGAGCATATTACAAATGAAGAGCTCCTTATGCTTGATGTGGATATTTTAATTCCTGCTGCAGTTTCTGGAGTCATCCATAAAAATAATGCTTCCAAGGTAAGAGCAAAGCTTATCGCTGAAGGGGCCAACGGTCCTCTTACAGAAGAGGCGATTGCTGATTTGTCAGACCGAGGCGTTTTTGTCGTACCCGATATCCTCTGCAATGCTGGCGGTGTCATCGTAAGCTACTTCGAATGGGTGCAAGGGCTTCAGCATTTTTTCTGGGATTTGGATCAGATTAATAAAACTCTACATGGTATTATGGAGCAGGCATTTGACCGGGTGATTCATAATACTACCCAATACAAAGTCGATATGAAAAAAGCGGCCTTTATCGCCGCTCTTCAACGGCTAGAGGCAGCGATGCGACTGCGGGGCATGTGGCCAGGATAGTTCTTTTACTATTGTGTTTTGGATTTTTGCCAAAATGGTCTGTCTGCCAGGCTGCCTTCGGGCCGATTAAAAGCTACCGAACTCAAGGTAAAAAAGTCTTCCGTTATCCCATTGCAAAACTTTGTGAAAAAAAAATCGGTGCTTCGTCGCCACTCAATCAAAGATTGTCGGCCTCTGAAATTGATTGCATGGGGACAGTCTTAGGCCAAGACCAACTCTACGATTTTTGCAGAAAGCAAACTGAAATTTTAAGCTCAGGTCAGGCCCTCTCACTTGCTATTGTCAAAAAAAATGAGCTCTTATGCCAAACGGCCAGAGCAGTTTACTTTCAATCGACGATGGGGCTACCAAAAAAACACCCACAAAAAATCTGCGAGGAATTGGCCACCTTCCTTGCCGCAGATCTCGTTCTCGATGACTATAAAACTCATAAAACCAAAAAGGGCAGCAAAGATGTCCTTAGCTGCTCCTATCGCTCCTTATAAACTCAGGACTTGGCCTGTCGAGAATTCTCTAAAATTTTGCAACTGATCTGTCCATGCAAATGCGAATGGGCTCATTTTACCTAAGAAAAAATCTTGCTCTTCCTGTGTCTTTATTTTGCTACCGCAACAAAGGGCTCCCAGGCATTGAAATTGTCGGAGCAGGTGATCAGGGAAAGTTGATTAAAGAGAAGCTTCTTTATGTGAGTAAAGAAAACCAGGTTCGACTTCCCCTTTACCGTTATGTTTTGTGCGTGGAACGAAGAGAGCTGAGTGCCATAGGGCGCATTGATTTTTCTCACCTTGAATTTCCACTTTTACTTATGCTCTGGTCACTAGCAGAAAAGCTGGCCTTAAAAAAAACAGACGATTGTATCGGAGCTGGCACCCTGAGTTCAGAGAGTCGAGTTGGTCTGGAGTTAATGGATAAAATCGCCAATAAAAAAATAACCAGAAATAAAATTCTACTTCTATCTCGAAGGCAAAGTGAGGTCCTAGCAGGACATTCGACGCGATACATAGTGCTAGAAAAACTTCTGTCAGATCAGCAAAAGCTTCAGTTTCAATGCTCGCCGACGCTTCAGTCTAGATTGAAAGGGTTTTCGCAAGCTCCAAGAAATTTTGCCCGATATGATTAGTTTTTTCTAAGCACTCAGTAAAGGGCGCCAGCTGGACCACTCCTTTCCTAGAGACAGCAACCATCGGTTGATCGCTATCAACGAGCGCCTTCACCGCTTGAAAACCCATCTCGGAAGCAGTGTATCGATCCACGGCCGTAGGAGAACCGCCTCTTTGGACGTGTCCTAAAATGCAAATTTTACTAGAGACTTGATACTTTTCTTCCAGCGTTTTCCCTATCTTGTAACTTCGACCTGCTACTGGGCCTTCAGCGACAATAATAATCGAAGAGTCTTTTCCCCGTTGGATACCCCGTTGAATATCTTCGACTATGTCAGAAAAGCTCACAGTGCTATCTGGGAAAACTATATTTTCAGCACCGGTACAAACTCCAACCATGGCCGCGATCGCTGAAGAATTGCGTCCCATAACTTCTACTAAAAAATTTCTAGCATGAGAGGAGGCCGTATCCCGAATTCTATCGACTGCCTCAATCGCGGTTTGAACCGCCGTATCAAATCCAATCGTATAATCGGTCCCTGAAATATCATTATCGATTGTGCCTGGAATCCCGGCAATTGAGAGTCCGGTTTCTTGATGAAGCGCATAGGCCCCTTGGAAAGAACCATCGCCACCTATCACAACGAGTGAATCGATTCCTTGCTTTTTAAGATTCTCAAAGGCCTGGGCCCGAGACGATTTTTCAAGAAATTCAGGACAGCGCGAGGTCTGAAGAATTGTGCCACCCCGTTGAATAATATTACCCACAGAAGATGCATTCATCTCAAAAATGTCACTGGCCAATAGACCTGCATAGCCCCGCTTGATCCCAAAAACCCTAAGTCCTTGATGGATACAGCTCCTGACAACTGCCCTAATCGCGCAATTCATTCCTGGGCTATCACCACCGCTGGTCAACACTCCAACGCACTTTATTTTTTTATCCATAGGGGAAATATTGAGCGGCCTTCAGGATTTGTCACTCTTTATGATAAGGATGACCAGTTGCAAAACACTGGGCCCTGTAAAGTTGTTCAACCAGGAGAATGCGGGCCAATTGGTGAGAAAATGTCATAGGAGAGATGCCCAAAACGAAATCCGCTTTTTGTTCCCAATCTTCAGAAAAACCTTCTGCACTTCCGATACAAAACACAATAGGGATTTGAGAGAGGATCGGGGACAGGTGATTATAAAATCTTTTAGTACCCATGAGCTTTCCCCGTTCAGAGAGGCAAATGACATAAGAATTTACCTCTCGCCAGGGACGGAGTGCTTTATCAATCCCACCCTTGAGTTCACAGATTTCGGGGAGCCATGGGCGATGAAGTCTTTTAAGAAACTCGGACTCAAAGGCCTTCAGGCCCGGAGTTTTGAGTTTCCCGTGACAGAGAAAAGAAATGCCAGTTTTCATGTCTTAGACCTGAAAACTACAAATCTTCTAGAGGGAATCTAAACTGAAAATAGTTCTCACAAGAAATTCGGTTCGTCAGATAGGGAGAGAGTTTAAAAACTCTTTTAATAGCAAAAAGAAGCTTTAAATCCGCAGAAAATCTGGCCAGGCCCACCATAGTCTCAATCCTGTCCACGACGGCATCTGCCGAGCGAGCAGTAGAAAGAATGATATCTCGTTCGAGAATTGAACGGGGAATAGGAATCTCTAAAATTGATAGGCCCCTGTCAGGAAGACTTGTGAGAATCGGATAAAGCGCTCTTCCCAACTCTTGATATTGAGCGATTAATAATTCTTCATTGCTCCCTTGCTCACTCAGAGATTTGGCAAAAGTGTTCACTAATTTTTCAGCTTTAAGTAGTATCTTTCCTGTTTTTTTGTCCGCAGGGATAGAAGATTCTCTGACCTTGCCCTGAAGCTCAGTATTAATTTGCTCCCCGTTTCGTCCTTGAATTAATTCGGACACCGCCCAAAGAACGTCTCTAGTAAAATTCTTAAAATTGTCTTTTAGGTCGCCCGCTTTAATTGGTCTGTAGATATTGGCAACCGCTCCTATGTTTTCCATAGGCAATCCATCTTGACCCCGAATACACATCCCCATAGTTGATCTCATCCAGTTTTGGCTTCCGGGGAGACAAGGTTGTTGCCGATAAAGAGGGCCGCCTAAACCTGCAGAATTTTCTCCAAAGATTACGGCTTTACCCGCGGCCTGTAATTGAGAAGGAAAGAAATCACCTCCACTTCCACTAAAGCGGTCATTAAGAACAAGAATCGGTTTCGTATAAGTAGGGGAGTTGGCGGAAAAAATTCGAGAGCCAGAATAGAAGGCGAAAAAGAACGGCTGAAATCCACTCCAAGTCTCGCCGTTTTGAAAGCGCTCCTGAAGACGATTGTATTCTATTTTTTGAAGACGAAAATCTCCAGGGCCGTAATCGATCGTTTCATAGTCGCCGAAATGATCATCAGTTCCTTTGGAAGATTTCGGCTTAATAGTTTTCAGAAGGGTATCATTAAGTTTCATATCAATTTTTATGGGCTCTATCCCCTCATCATCACTGGCAAAAAGGCGCATTAAATGGGTGACATAATCAACACGGCCGCCGCCGTTTGCATTTTGATCAATAATCAACGCATCCGTTAAAGTACTAAATCTTCTCTACGACTTTTGCTATCCAATTAAATTCATCTTGCAGTTTTTTCTTTGGAGAGTAATTCGGCAAACGAATTACCCCAATGTTTTTATTTGCACTTCTAATAATGTAGGCAGGAATTCTTTCGATTTGTTTGCTTTTTGTTTTTTCATCGCTCGCCAATTCTGAATTTATGAGCTTGGCATAATCGATAACATTGCCAGGCATAAGGCCTAAGGATTTGAGTCCCTGAAAAAAATGAGTTTCTGAAGTACTTGATTGTCCGAAACGGTATTGGTCCGGTGTCTTCTTGCGATTAGAATTCGGAAATCTATCATGAAAAAATTGAAAGTTTGCCGAGAGTTCCGAAGAGTTTATCCAGTGAAAATTTCCAAAGTAGCGTGACTGTGGCCTACCGTCCGTATCCAGTGACTGGAACTCTATTTGGACTACGTCTCCCTCGCGAGCTCCGAATACTGAAATTTCAGAACTTCGCAAAGTTAAGTTTTGATAAGTTCGGGCCATTTGGGAAGTGTAGGTCCCGCCGAATTGTCGGAAGTAGGGGTGCATGTTTTGCACTAGTTGGCGAACTGGTACCCCGTTCATAGAGATAATTTCATCCCCTAAAGAGACTTGTTTATTGACTTTGGCCTTATTGAAAATGTCTGGGTCAAAACCTGTAATAATTGCCTTTCCGTCAATCAGCGCAACATAGAGACCAAGGCCAATACTATCACCACCAAATTTAATCATGTTAAGATGACCGTCTTGGAACTCACCAGCGAGACAAATGAGAAGTTCTCTAAATTCGTTTGTGCTTAGCGTACTGTCACCTTCGGGAGCAATTCTTTGGTAAAACTGTTCAATTGTCTGTCCATTACGAATCATTGCTGAATACTTATTTCTCAAAGACTCATAGGTTGTGCCAAAAAGATAATCTTTGTACTTGATCATTCCGTAGTGGGTTTCAAGTTCCATCAAGACAACTTCCATTCCTTGAATTTGTCGCTGTTTGATTTCTGGAGAGGCCAAGACCGAGTGAAAGAAAAGAAAAAGAAAAAGAAAGTGAAAAATCTTAAGGGCGCTTTTCATAACGAATCCTATTTAAAAGTAGCCCTTGTTTGACGAATCATTGGAGCTGACAATTGCTTCTTGCTGAGGCTCGGGAACGTAGTAATGTTCTGGGATACTGACTTGAGGAAAAGACATCCAAAGTTGGTCTAGATCATAAATTTCTCTGAAAGGTCCTTGGAAAATATGAACGATCACGTCGCCAATATCCATGAGCATCCAATCAGCGGTTTCCTCGCCTTCATAGGATATCAACTGTGTTCCATTGGTCTTAAAGAGTTCTTTCAGAGTTTCGGCCATGGCCCGAGACTGGTTGATGTTTTCGCTGCTCCCAATCACATAGAAGTCGGCCAATGAATTATTATTATCTCGTACGTCAAAAATTTTAACATTCATTCCTTTGAAGTTGGCCAGAGTCCAGGCCGAGGCCATTGCCAAATTCAAGGGAAAATCTAATGTCTTGTCAGAAATAACTTTACTGAAATTTTCTTTAATATAAGAATCCAAAACTCTCTACCTCAACTCCGAATGATTTCTAACATAAGCGCTTTGAGCCCTTTAACGTTGTGGCCTGAAACGGCCGAGAGGGGAAGAACTTTTTTGTCGAGATGGGTCTCTAGAACATTTTGATATTCCTCCACTTCTTCCTTATCGATGGCATCAATTTTGGTGAGACAAACAATTTCTTTTTTATTCAAAAGCTCTTGAGAATATTTGTTCATCTCTTCACGCACGATCGCATAATTTTCCACGGCCTCATAAGGGGAAACGAGCATACTGATATCAATAAGATGGACGAATGCCGCACCCCGTTCAATATGCTTAAGAAACTGGTGTCCAAGGCCTTTGCCTTCAGAGGCGCCTTCAATAAGCCCAGGAATGTCAGCTATTACCAAAGAATTTCCCTCATAAGACATCACCCCCAGATTAGGTGTGAGAGTTGTGAAGGCATAGTCTGCAATTTCGGGTTTTGCGGCAGATAAAACAGAAATCAATGTGGATTTTCCAGCATTAGGAAGACCTATGATAGCAACATCGGCGAGGAGCTTAAGTTCTAAACGGATTTCTAATTCTTCCCCATCGAGTCCCGTCTGGGCATATCTTGGGGCCTGATTTGTAGAAGATTTAAAGTAGGAATTTCCCAACCCGCCTCGTCCTCCAATGGCCAAAACTTCTCTTTGTTGATGCTTTGTAAGATCTGCTAGAAGTTCATCTGAGTCGGCCCGGTAGATGAGAGTTCCAACTGGCACCCTCAGCACCAAATCTTCTCCGCTCCTTCCATTTTTCATTCTTCCTTCACCCGAGCGTCCTGATTCTGCTCGGTGAAGCTTAGCGCCTCGGTAATGGACCAAAGTGTTGAGCCCTTCATCGGCCTCAAAAAAAATATCTCCGCCATCTCCGCCATGGCCACCGTCAGGACCTCCAAGCGGAACAAATTTTTCTCTGCGGAAACTGCTACATCCGTTGCCGCCTCTTCCAGCGATAATTTTGAGTGAAACTTCGTCAATAAATCTCATAAGAACAAACTTTCCAAAAAAAAGGCCTTGAAAACAAGGCCTTTTTCCCAACATTTTCAGAAGCGGAAGAATTCTCTCCAGAACCTCTTTAAATGAAAAAACTATGCAGGAACAACTGAAACCTTTTTCTTAGTTTTGGATTGGTGACCATAGAGAACTAGGCCATCATTGAGTGCAAAGAGGGTGAAATCTCTTCCCATCCCGACGTTGTCGCCAGCGTGAAACTTTGTTCCTTTTTGCCGAACTATAATCTGTCCTGTTCTTACCACTTCACCACCGAACTTTTTAATTCCTCTCATCTTAGGATTGGAATCTCGTCCGTTACTGGTGGAGCCCCCAGACTTTTTGTGTGCCATAAAAAATTCCTCAGGCCTTCTTCTCGGAGGCCTTTTTATTTAAAAGCTTATGATCAGAATCGATTTTAGTCGTATTTCCTTGTCCATCTGAGATTCTCAGTCACCAAAAGTCCCGTGTAATTCTGCCTGTGGCCACGAACCTTTCGGTATTTTCCAGGTTTGCGCCGCAAAACTAGAATTTTTTTATCTCGAGCTTGCTTTAAAACTTTCGCTTTGACTAAAGCTCCGTCAACAAGAGGAGCACCGAGCACAGGAGAATCACCGCCAACAAACAAAACCTGGTTAAATTCAGTAATGTCGCCTTCTTTCAGAGTAGACATTTGTTCAATATCGATGAGGTCTCCCGGCGAGACTTTATATTGATGCCCTTGAATCTCCACCACGTGATACATGATTAACTCCACTTTTTAGTACGACGAAGAAAATCTTATTTAACATCGATTGTCAATTTGCTATTGTCGTTGGAAATGAACCCCCTTGGAATCCCGCCGGCCCTTTTTGAATTCTCCATTGGTGGGTTTGGTCCTATTGCATTGCGCTGGTATAGCCTCATGTACATGATTGGCTATCTCTTGGGTGCCTATCTTCTAAAAAAGCTGAGTTTGAAGGGCTACCTTAAAATAGCGCCCTACCAAATTGAGCGATATGTTTTTTATCTTTTGATTGGAATGCTTCTAGGTGCCAGGCTGGCCTACGTTTTCATCTACAATTGGGATTATTATCAAAATCATCTCGGTGAAATTCATCAGGTTTGGTCTGGAGGCCTAAGCTTTCACGGTGCTATTGTGGGGATGACGCTGGCCACCCTTCTCTTCGCTAAAAAATACAAGCTCCATTTTTTCCATCTGAGTGATTGCGCGGTTTTATGTGGTTCGCCTGGGTTATTTTTGGGTCGCATAGGAAATTTCATCAATGGTGAGCTTTATGGGCGGGTGACAGAGTCTCCTCTGGGAATGGTGTTCCCACTGGGCGGGCCTTTGCCTCGACATCCTTCCCAGCTCTATGAGGGCCTAGGAGAAGGTCTATTTTTAGCGGCCCTCCTGTGGATTCTTCTTCCAAGGGTCAAACGCTATGGGATATTGACCGGTGTTTTTCTTATGGGCTACGGAGTCGTTCGCTTCATTGTCGAATTTTTTAGGCAGCCCGATGCTCAATTGGGCTATTACTTTGGTGGTCTCACAATGGGACAAATACTCTGCCTCATTATGATAGTGGGAAGTGTTTTTGTTTTTATTTATGCAAAAATGCGCAATCTCCCCCTGACTCCTGATAACGATTTGAAAACGAATCTTGAGGCCCAGCAAAAATTTGTCATTGCCAATAGAAAAAAGAGTAAAAAATGAGCTTTGATATTCAGAAGGCGGCCGACCTTCTTCTAAAACGGCTAGAGACCTGGGCCGAGGCCTTGATAACTCATCTTCCTAACGTTGTCGTCGCAATTTTTATTTTGGTGTTTTCCTATTTTCTTTCACGTGCCATGAGAAATGTGGCCGCTCGCTTTTTTCGTCACGTCATAGAGAGCCCTGCGGTACAGAGTTTGCTTTTGAAAATGTTGGGCTTCACCATTATCGCTGTTGGAACTTTTGCCGCTCTCGGTGTTCTTGATCTCGATAAAACAGTGACGTCATTGTTAGCTGGTGCCGGTGTTGTCGGTATTGTGATTGGTTTTGCTTTTCAAGAAATTGCCTCAAACTTTTTTTCAGGGATTTTAATAGCCATTACCAAGCCTTATCAGCTGGGAGATATGGTCGAGGTAAAAGATTTTCTGGGACGAGTTCGAGAGATTAATCTTCGAACGACAAACATTGAGACCTTGCAAGGATTAGAAGTCCTCATTCCCAACAAGTACATGTTCACAGAACCGTTAATGAATTTAACGTCGACTCCAGATCGAAGAATAGATATTAAGGTCGGGGTCTCTTATGGAGAGAGTCTTGAGAGAGTCAGGCAAATTGCTTTAGATGCCTTAGAAAATGTAGTCGGCCGATTGAAAAATCATCCTATTGAAATATTTTTTAAAGAGTTTGGAGATAGCTCTATTAATTTTGAGGCCCAAATCTGGATTGAGTATCCCGGAAAAGACAATTTTTACCGCTCACGTCATGAGGCGATCATGTTCATCAAAAAGGCCTTTGACGAAAATGGTATTACGATTCCTTTCCCAATTCGAACGCTGGATTTTGGAATTAAAGGCGGTCAAAAGCTTTTTGATTCGAAAGTGAAAATAGAGAGCGTCCGTTCGGTAGAAGACGTTGCTCAGCAGAATACGAGAGAGGAAAGCAAGTAATTGTACAAGCTGCCTGGTAGGTATGTTTTTCTTTTTCATTTTTCCATTGAAAAACAGCATGTTCTTTTTCTCGAAAAAAAGAGTCATGAGGTCCTAGCTTTTTTGTCAAGATTTCCAGAACTGAATCATGCATGAGGGCCGTGGGAAATCGGATTAGAAAGCTTTGAATCTTTTTTTCTCGCACTTGAAAAAACGCCACAGCGGTGGCCTCTCCGTGATTCCATCTTTTCTTCCATAAAACTTGTTCACCTGAGCGACCCCATTCTTCTAGTTCTTTTTTATCAGCTTTTAGCTCTCCGAGGTCTTTTCCCAGTTCGATTGTTTTAAAGACCTCAATCTCTGGGTCTTTGGCAAAACTTGAATTGAAGATGCTTGATGCGAATGCGAGGATAATAAATAAAGACTGCATAGGTCATATTCTTCGGAAAGTAGAGCTATATGTTGAATGCCAAACATCAAGGACGATTGATTCTCTTCGCTATGGCCTTGGGGCTTGCTGCAGGTTTTTTAATATCGGCCGGCAATGGACAAGAGTACTTTGAATGGGTGGTTAGCATTGGGCACCTCTTCATCCGGCTTTTAAAAATGGTTGTTTCTCCTTTGATTTTTTCATCTGTTTTTCTTGCTGTTTTAAACCTTGGCAATCCTCAATCTCTAGGCAAGCTCGGCAAAAGAACTCTCTTTTATTATTTACTGACAACATCAATCGCCGTTGGTCTGGCGCTCGTCGTTTCTTTTGTTTTAGCTCCCGGAGAAAATGCGCAAGGCCTGGATCAGTTTTTAAAGGTTCCTACCAGTAGCGCGATTGAAGTCCCGAGCTTTGGTGGGCGACTTCTTGAAATCGTCCCAACAAATCCCTTTGCCGCTTTGGCCGGAAGCAATATGTTGCCAGTCATTTTCTTCTCTTTGTTTTTAGGACTAGGGGCTCTGTTTTGTGGAGACAAGGCCAAACCCTTTGCAAGTGTCATGAGGTCATTAGAAAGCTTGAGTCTTTGGATGATTAAGGCCGTGATGCTCACTGCACCCGTTGGTGTTTTTGCTCTGTTGTTTGATGTCGCCCTGCGGGCCGATGTTGGATTAATAAAGGTTTTGTGGTCTTATGGACTCACTGTCTTTCTTGCCCTTGGTTTGCATTTCAGCTTGCTCCTAGTCCTAGGCACCCGTTACTGCAACATTCCGTTGGGAGATTCGGTCAAAAAACTCTCTAAAGTCTTTATGACTGCCTTTTCGACGGCCTCTTCTGCGGCCACTCTTCCGGTGACCCTATCAACGCTACAAAAACGTTTCCAAGTTCGTGAAGAAACGACCAATTTTGTTGTGCCACTTGGAGCGACTGTAAACATGGATGGCAGTGCCATTTACGCAACAGTCGTGACCGTTTTTACAGCGCAGCTTTACGGAATTCCTTTGGGCATGACTCAAATTGGGCTGATTTTTGTCACGGCCTCGCTGGCCTCCATCGGAACGGCCGCTGCCCCTGGTGCGGGTCTTTTAACTCTTACAATTGTGATGTCTTCTGTAGGGGTACCTCTCGAAGGAATCCAGATTGTATTGGGCTTTGATCGATTACTCGATATGCTCAGAACGGTTGTCAATGTGACAGGAGATGCCATTGGGGCACTTGTTTTGGAAAAATGGGCCCTCAAACATGGGTAAGGTACTGATATATTGACCTTTTAGGGTTGGGCCATCGCCAAGAATTAAGGTAGAGGTTATAATAAACAAAGAAGAAAGATTTCTTAACGAAAAGGGTCTGTCATGCTCTCTAGAATCTTAATATTAGGCAGTGTTGGTTTATTTTTTGCTGGGTGTTCTCATTTCGGTTCGAAAAATGAGGCCACTCTTGGAATGGCCGGTTCCGAGAAAGACCCCGCTGATTTAGTCGATAAATCCCTAGAAAAAAAAATCTCCCGCGAGTTGCAGACTTCCCGTGATGCTCATGATCACAAAAGCTGTGAAGGCTGCATCGTAGGTAGCTCATCTAATCGAAGTCTTCAGAATAATGAAAAAAGGGTTTATTTTCTTTATGGGGCGGAAGAGCTCAATCTCCAGCATTATTATTTTGATATTCCGGTCGTTTATAATGACGCTACTAAAAAATGGATTCGCTATTTTGTGAGTCGCGGTAAAGATTTTTTCATCCGTTATAGCGAGCGGGCCGGGCGGTACGCACCGGTTCTTTCCAAAATCTTGGAGCAACATAAGCTGCCAAAAGATTTAATCTTTATGGCCATGGCAGAGTCCGGCTTTCAAAATCACGCAAAATCTTGGGCGAAGGCCGTAGGCCCTTGGCAGTTTATGCCTTTTACTGGGCGAAAATATGGACTGGAAATTGATTGGTATACCGACGAGAGACAAGACCCTATCAAGGCCTCTATCTCTGCGGCCAATTACTTACAAGATCTCTATGAGCGTTTTGGACATTGGGAACTTGCGATGGCCGGCTATAATGCTGGAGAAGGCAAAGTCTCTCGTGCCATTCGTCGCTACCGAACAGATGATTTTTGGAAGTTGAGAAAGCATCGCTATCTGGCGAGAGAAACCAAAGAATATGTTCCAAAAATAATGGCACTGGCAATCATCGGAAAAAATCTTGAGAGCTTTGGAATGGGGCACATCAACTTTGAAGCTCCCTTGGACTTTGAAGAAATTGAGCTTCCTCCCAATACTGATCTTTTTGCGGTCGCCGAAGCATTGGGAACAGACTATCCCACCCTTCGAAAATATAATCCCGAAGTTCGGCGCTGGATGACTCCGCCCCACCGGGGACACTACCAACTGCGAGTACCACTGGGCTTGTCTGCGAAATGGAGTAGCTGCTGTAGTGGGACCAATTATAGTGAAGAAAAATTGAGCGCCCTTGAAAACTATCAAACCTATACGATGAACTCGCGAAGCTCACTAGGAGCAGTCGCAAAAAAATTTCGGCTACCAGCGACTGTTTTAACGAAGCTTAATTCGTCTTCAACCCATCAGCGATTTGCACCCGGAGAACAAATCAAACTGCCATTCCGAATTGGTCAGGGGAGACGAGATAAAATGTATGCCGACCTATACGAACTTCCGCCTCGGAGAGTTCGGCGAAAGCGCTCTTATCAGGGGCGCATTCGGGTGGCCGCACGTAATGGAAAAGCAATTTCTAATCCCAGCGTTTATTATACGGTCAAAAAAGGCGACTCACTTTGGACTGTTTCCAGGAAAACTGGAGTTCCCTTAAACAATCTCATTAAAACAAATTTAGGCCTAGTCAAAAAACGGATGATTATGCCTGGCGATCAATTGGCGATACGTTAGGAGATTCACACTTGGCCAGCATGAGTCGGTTACAAAAGCTAAAAGATCTCAAAAGTGAAGGCCAAGACCTGAGACAGTCTTCGTATGTCGAAGATCTCATTATGGGTAATGGCAGTAGCGCTCTGTTGTGTTTTCTGCATCTCAAGTCTTTGGGCAAAAATCCAAGTCTCCTCTGTGATTACCTTCCGAATGTCAAAAGTATGCTGTCTTCATTCTGGGGGCCTCTTAGCTTTATAAGAGGCGATGAGTTCAAAGAGGAATTAGAAGACGCCTTTCCGAATCTAAGGCTTGAAGGTCAGACTAAGACCCCTGTATTTTACAAGGATCAAAAAATTTCCTCTTTTGCTGGCAAGCGCAGTTCTATGAAATTATTAAATGAAGAGAGCTATTTCACAAAACCTGGTCACAAGAGCAATATTCTAGAGAAAATATTGGCACTTTACGACCAGCAGTTTGCTTCCCTTGAAGAACTTGAAAAACAAATCCTAGACCAACACTTCGATGCCACAGTCAGTGCCGTTTTCCTGCCTCACGCTTCTGAAGAGGACTGGATGGTTGAAACAGGCAATCATCAACAAATAAAATGCAAGCAACTCTATTGGTGCCGCAACGCTCGCGAGCTTTATAAATCGATCAAAAATCCCCAAGTCCTTCATGAAAAGTCTCTGCAATATTTTGCTTCTATTACTAATCAGGCGGCCTTAAGGCTCAGCTTTAGCTATCCTCAAGAAATTTATCCAGCAGGGCAGACGATTTTCTTGCCGTTGAGTCAAACCCATGAGGAAGGTCACTTTATTGGAGAATTTCAAGAGTGCACCGAACAGGGGCAGCGGTGTACGTTTTTGTGTTTTGTCGAAGAAGAGGCCTCAACAGATGATCTCGCAAAAAAAGTTCGGTTGTTAAAAAGACAAATTAGCAAGGCCATTCCTGATATCGAAATGGATAAGCTTGTGGCAAAAGTTTCTTTCGTTAGCGATCAGCTTTCATCTACCGTAAGTGATCAATCTTTTTTAGAACTGCACGCTCAATTCCCATCGCTTTTTATTGTTCATCAAAGTGGTGGCGTCTTAACTAACTCTGTTTCGAAAAAATCTCCTAAGGCCCTAACAAGAGAACTTTTGTGCTTCCGTCAAATGCAAAGATTTGTCGAAGCTCAATCTTAAAAAACTATAAAATTTTGCAGATCTCCAGTTGTATTTTCGCATGCGGCCCCTCATAATCTCTTCAGTTAGTAGGATTTTAACCGAAACAAAAGGAAGGGTTATGAAAAAACTGGGATTATTAATGGTGGCCTTATTTGCAACTTCTGCAATGGCCCAAGATGAAAACATGATCACTTTGAACGCAAGTGATTATCAAGTAGGTGGAACGTTTACAATTCTTGAGGATGAATTAAACGTAGGTGATCCGACTGATACAAACACTCTCAACTTTGCTATAAACTATGCGCGTAAATTTAGCGAGCAATGGCAGCTTAGAGGTTTGGCTAAAGTAAGCAGGGCGAAAATTGAGAACAATGACAGTAGCGAAAAAGAGACTGTTAGTTATCAGCTAGCTGCCGGCCCGGTTTTCAATATTGGTAATCAGATTAAAGACTCATTCTACATTGGTTTGATGCTAGGTCTTGACATGTCTACTCGTGAAGATACTGCCGCTAATGGTACTTCCACTGAAAGAGATGGTCTTAATACTTATGCTGAAATTGATTTTGGTAAAAGATTTGACATCGGCGATTTAGGTCCCGTGAATTTTGCTTACTCTCCAGGACTTAGTTACCAAGTTTATACTTACGGTGGTGATTTTGATGATATCGATGGTAGAGATTCTAAAAACACCATCACTTTTCATTTGATTCGATTAGACGTTCTTTGGTAAGAAGATTTTTTATTCTTTAAATTCATAGACTTCTCAAGTCATAGAGTTTGACAACACTGTCAAACTCTATGACACTTTTTTTATTACAAAACTCCAATAGATTTGTTTTGGAAAACCAAAGGAGAGGTTTTATGAAGAAAACGTTAGCAGTTGCCATTGGTGCGGCGGTTTTGAGCGGACAGGCGCTGGCCACAAAAGCCCGATTGATTGCTCTGGGCGAAGATAGCATGGGGTCTTTCTATATCGAAGACAACCGGAATATTTTTCTAAACGCTGCAACAGTGAATCGCCATAAAGACCTCGTTACATTTGAGTGGGGTTCAACTGGCGGAAATGACTCAAATAGCAAACCAGATTCTGATACAGATACGAATCCTAAAGCGGAAGGCGGAATTCTCGTTGGTGCCAATAATTTCGTTTATGGTGTTCATCTCGGAAGCGAAGATGATATTTCCAGACAACGACGATATTTGACTGGTCTGAACTCTCTTCCTCAAATTGATAATGCTGTTGATCTCTTTATTGGAGGGGATGCTGGAATTCTCTGGGGTGCAAATGTTTTGTATTCTAGCTCTGAAGATGAATCAACTGAAGATGGAGCAACTCCGTCTGAGCAAGATGCGATTGCTGTTCGCCTGGGGGCCATTAGTGGACCAATCGAAGGTTTTATTAATGCGGTAGTCCTAAATGAAGCTGAAGCGACTGCTGCTAATAAATTTGAAGGCAAACTAGGTATCGACGTTGGCGTAAGTTACATGTTCAACGAAGAATATAAAACTTGGGTCAATTACCGCAAATCTGACTGGGATTACACGAAAGATGGAGTAAGTGGTGAAGCAGAAGCGTCAACTTATCGCTTAGGGATTGCCAGAATTGCTAACCTTAATGATAAGGCAAAATTGTTCACGAAAGTGGAAGCAACTCATGTGGAAGTGAACGTTGACACTGCAGAAACTACTACTACTAACCTTCCTATCACAATTGGTCTGGAAGTAGACGCACTAACATGGCTTTCGCTTCGTGGTTCAGTTTCTCAAGACATCGTGCTTAATGAAAGTGAAAATGCTTTAGGTCAGACCAACACTGATGACAATTCAACTAACGTGAATGCCGGCGCGAGTCTGAAGTTTGGCGATTTGACTCTTGATGGGTTGATTGGAACTGGAAACAATGGTGGAGCAGTTGCTTCATCGCAAAATGAGCAAGGTGTTCTTTCAACAGATAATCTTTTGACTCGAGTTTCTATGAGTTACAAATTCTAGTTTGTGATTTTTTAAAAAGCTTTTATACTAAGGCCAGGATCATTCCTGGCCTTTTTTATTTTGAAGCAAGGGAAATTCTATGAGAGCTGTTGTCCAGATTCTTTTCTACTTGTTTTTCGCCATTATTATTGGTGCTCCCATTGGGTTTGCTTATGTTTATTACACTTACGATGTCCAAAAACTCAAAGATCAATATCCGGTGATGGCGATTGAAGGCAAAACCACAAAATGGAAGCTTAAAAAACAGCGTCCTGAAAACTGGATTGAGCTCTCAAAAATTTCCAATCCTTTAAAATGGGCCGTGGTCTTGAGCGAGGACTGGGCCTTTTATCAACACCAGGGCATCGACTTTAATCAATTAGAAAAGGTCTTCGAGGAAAGCTTAGAAAATGGCAAGCTGACTCGAGGTGCATCGACAATAAGTCAGCAGCTCGTAAAAAATGTTTTTCTAAGTTCAGAAAAAACAATTCTGCGGAAAGTTAAAGAATGGATTTTGACTTATAAACTCGAAAGACTCGTTTCTAAAACTAAAATTCTAGAGAGCTATTTCAATATTATTCATCTTGGCCCCAATCTCTATGGTATTGGACCGGCCTCTCTTCATTATTTTGGTCGAAATCCATCTTCCATTGGACCACGAGAAGGGGCCTTTTCTGGCCATGCTGCTTCCGAGCCCAGAGAGGTATTACATTTCGTTTCGAGAGAGAAAATTGACCGATTTTGCGAAAAAGAGAGTTGAAGATATTATTTTGAAACTTCATCAAGCAAAAGTGATCACAGATAACGAAATGACTTATGCTCTTAATCGTCGTTTTTCCTGGGAAGGTTACTACTAACGCAGCGGTGTAGTTCATAGGCCGCTGCTGTTGCGGCATTGGCCAGATTTAGTGAGCGCACCTTAGGCGATCTCATTGGCAAGCTTAGCAAGCGATCAGAGTACTCAGTTAGCAGCGCTGCCGGAAGCCCTTTAGTTTCACTACCAAAAACAAGATAGCTTCTTGCCGCGTAATTTTGATCATAATAAATCGATTTTGCAGTTTTAGTGAAAAACCAGAGTTCTTCTTTTTTCGGCTGCTCGTCCTCGAGAAAATTCTTCCACGATGGATATTCTTTGACTCCCACATCCTTCCAATAATCAAGTCCAGCTCGCCTAACGCTTTTTTCACTGAGTTCAAAGCCCAATGGATGAATCAAAATCAGTTGCATCTCTAGCGCCAAGCAAGTGCGACCGATGCTTCCGGTATTGCCTGGTATTTCAGGAGAAAAAAGAACAATGCTATTCATGAATTGCCGGGGCTAGCTGTTCATTAAATAATCGCTCATTGTCCGAATCATGAGTCCAGACGCACCATTTTTTTGGCAATAAGGCAGCTGGGGTTGGGCACCGGCAACGCCTGCAATATCAAAGTGGGCCCAATGAATTCCGTCTTTAATAAAAAACTCTAAAAATGCTGCCGCAGTTGCAGTTCCTGCCTTCATTGGAGAACCGATATTTTTATAATCGGCAATCGTTGATTTCATATCCTCACGAAATTCATCAATAATGGGAAGCTCCCAGACATACTCGGATTGTTTCTTTGCTGATTTCTTTAACTCAGCAACTAATGAGTCATTGTTGGAAAGAATCGCTCCAATTTCTTTTCCCAAAGCGACTAAGCAGGCCCCAGTTAAGGTGGCAGCATCAAGAATAACATCGGGTTTTAGGTCGCAAGCATAGTCTAGTGCATCTGCAAGAACCAACCTTCCTTCAGCATCGGTGTTAAGAATTTCCACGGTCTTTCCATTCCGGGCCTCTACAATGGAGTCCGGATAAGTGGATTTTGGTCCAATGGCATTGTCGGTAATTGCTAAAATACATGTGAGCTCATGGGGACAATCTTGGAGCACTGCTGCTCTAAACGCCGCATAGACAGTGGCCGAGCCGGCCATATCAAACTTCATTCCAACCATGGAAAGAGAGGGTTTTAGGCTATGTCCGCCAGAGTCAAAAACAATTCCCTTGCCGACGAGGGCGATGTGTTTAGCCTTTGCAGCTTTTTTTGTCGGCCGGTAATGGAGGTGAACAAGACGCGGCTCAAAGGCACTGCCATCATTTACGGAAAGCATAAGCCGCATGTTTTCTTTTTTAAGAGCGGCCCGGTCCAAAACCTTGATTTTCAAACTTCCATTTTTGAGTTGTGAGGCATCTTTTTTAATAAGATTGGCATAGACGTCTGAGCGCAAAACATTAGGAGTCTCGTTGATGAGATCTTTTGCAAAATTGATCGACTCACCAATGTCGAGTCCTCTTTTAAAGGGGGCCTCTAAACTTTTGCTTAATGACTTGCCCGGAAATAGCAAACAAAATTCCTGTGCCTTTTTTTTAGGATCTGGAGTTTTGTATTTATCAAAGGAATAGGTCGTTATTGAAACCGTTTCAGAAAAAATATGACAGAGTTCTTCGGCCGAAATGTGATTGGCAAAACAATCGCCTCTAAAAACAATCATTTCTTGGGTTGCGGCATAGGCGGTCGCAGTGGCGAGCGCTCTTCTTATGGATTCCTCGAGAATTTTTGGTTTGGCCTCGCCCAGCCCTACGACAAGATAGGCGGCCCCTTTCGCATCATTAAAAAAACATGTTTGCCCAACCTTTGCTTGGAAGCTCTGCGCATGTTTGAGTTTTTTAAAGTATTTTGCCAATTCTTGATCTGGCCAACATGAAATATCGGCCGTGGAATTTTTCTTTGCAGTTGTAGCGCTTAGCACTCTGATATCAGCGTTTTTCTCGACTTGGAGACTTGATTTCAGGACACAGCGGGTGGATGAAGATTTTTTTGCCATTTTTATCACCTTTTCTTTTTGCTTAAAATTTTATCACAAGGCCTTCATCGTTGTCACGGCCTTAGGTCGCGGAGTAACCTGATAGAGTGAGAAATCCTCTCTATTTAACGATCGCTACGGGGCTCTTGATTCCATTTTTGGCGAGTTCCTTTTTTTTTGTTTCTTTTTTATTATCATTTCGGTTGTTCAAATTCGCTGGTCTTATTTTTGGCCAAGATATTTCGTGGTCTATCACTTTCGAATTGCTTGCTTATATCATGGTTAGCTTTTTACCTCTTGCTCTACCTTTGTCGCTGCTTTTCTCGACACTTTATGTCACCGGAAAGTGGGTGCAAGATTCGGAGTTTGTGGCCATGAGGTCATTTGGAATGAGTAAATATCATATCTATTGGCCGTTGCTTTTGGTTGCGATCATTATTTCCTTAGGCCTGTATCAACTCTCTCAGAGTGTCATACCATTAAGTGAGGCCCGCTTTCGAGATAAGGTAACGGCGATGGCATCAAGCGCATTTATGGCAGAGCTCAAAAGCGGGGAGTTCTTTACCGAACTTCCAAATATTACTTTGTTTGCAGATGAGGTCTTTGAGGGCGGAAAGTTGCTTGAAAATGTTTTTATTCATATCGATAGGCCAAATCTCAAAAGGGAACGAGTGATATTTGCAAAGTCTGGCCATCTTCTTCGAGAAAACGCAGAAGGTCAGCAAAGTAGCTCTTTGGAACTCCTTCTCAATCAAGGAAATATTCTTGATCAAAATTTGCAAACCGGAAAAACGGAAAAGATTCTTTTTGAGAGCTACCGCTTTCCCATTGTAGGTGGAAGAAGTGGAGAATTAGGTAGACTAAGACCCAGCAGCTTAACCACCACTCAACTTCGAGAACTCGTTTCTTTAGGGGAGCAAAAGTTAAAAGAGCAGCAACTCTCGCCTAAAATTATTGGGAAAATTTTTTTTGAATATTTCAATCGCTTGAATCTACCGTTTGTTTGCTTAATTTTTTCACTTTTTGGTTTTAGCTACGGGGTCTATAATGTGCGCTCGCAAAGGCGCAATCCCGTCGTTTCTGCTTTGATAACGCTTATTATTTATTATGCTTCGTATTATGGGTTGGTTTCTCTCGCCCGATCCCAGGTTTCATGGATGCCGCTGGCCATTTTTGGTCCAACTGCGCTGCTTTTTATTTGGTGCTTTTATCGTTTTCAGAAAACCGACTGGGCCTAACTTTATTTTCGAGCTATTCGCCAGATTGTTTTTTGAGATAGGCCTTCACTTCCTTGGCACTGTAAATCTTCCCATCGCTTCCCTGAATAAACAAAGGAAGCTCATAATTCTTAGTGGCCTCCGGTGGGAAGACGAAACTTTTTACACCGGTCGTGCTGGAAGTTTCGACCACCTGATTGTCATAAAAAACTACGCTGCCATTTACATTACCCATAAATAAAACAATCTCAGAACCTTTTAAGAGCAAAGTGTTTCCTTGATCAAGGACAAACCGTTTTACTTTTTGATCATCGACTTTGTAACTCAGCCAACTTGATTCCTCTTCTGCCACGATGTAGACATAATGCTGATCTCCAGTGACCAAACCTCGATACTCTTTTGGTAATAACGAAGGCGGATCAAGACGTTCGCTATCAGAGCTCAGCCCATAGAGAGGTCCTCGGATTGGTTGGAATTTCACTTCTTTGAAAAGCTCATCTGAATCGCTTGTGGTCTCCGTCTGAGTGGGTTCTTCAGGCTCAGCTAAATCATCAGCTTTCGGCAACGCCAGCTCGCTAATGCTCGGACCAATTCTTTTTAAAGATTCTTCTTCAAGATTTTTTCGCAAACCTTTTGCTTCGCCGAGGAGTTTGTCTGAAAGCTCTTGCTTAGCAGATGATGAAGAGTTGGGGGGAAGCTCAGATTGTGCATTTTGTTGAGGTAAGGTCATCGAATACTCTTGAACGATGGAGATAACCTTTGCACCTGACCAAATTAAAAATATAATCACAAGAAGTGGTATCCAAATTTTTCTACGACCAAATGTCTCTAATACTTTCCAGATCCCTTTTTTCTTGATCCGATTGCCTTTGCCATGAGGGAGGGTTTCATTGCCTTCTAAATTATCGATTTTTTGTTCAAGGTAAGTCTTTTGTTCTTGGAAATCTCGGTTGGCCTCTTCTGATTTACCAAAAGACGTCGAGGGCAGGGCCACTTCTCGATTATTATAGAGAATATCTAAAAGCTCTCGTCCTTTTTTAGCATCGCCACCAAGGGCCCGGCAGAGATTTTGGACAAACCCCTTAACGTAGGGACGAGGGGGGAGTGAATGTATGTCGTTATTTTCAAGTGCCGTAAGGACCCGAAGATTAATTTTTGTAAGAGCACAGAGATCTTCTTTTTCTAACCCTTTTTGCTTTCGAAGTGCTTCTAAGAAAGAACCTAAGGAATCCTGTCCTTCTGGTTTTTGGTGGTCAACCATGATTCCTACTCCACCTTAAATGAGCGAACAGTGTTGCTCTCTTGAGGAAATGAAATGGGGTCAGACTTTGAGTCAAGCTTTTGAAACTCTTCTCCTAAGATCGCCCTTAGACGAGAAATTTGACCAGCGGCCTTTGGGGCAAAAGATGTTGACTGAAATCTTTCCATAACATCATCAAGTTTAAACTTTGCTGCGGTATACTTTTTGAGATCAATAAGACTAAGGGCCTGGTAGTATTGTGGTGCCGGATGGTCAAAACACAGCCCTTTGGATCCTTTTTCGAAATACTCGAGTGCTTTACGGTGCTCCCTCTCTTCTCGGTAATAGAGTCCCAATTGAAACAGCGCGGGACAATAGTCTTCTTTTACAACGATGGCCTGCTTGAGATATTTTTCCATTTTTTTCGAATTCTTGAGATCTTTTTCAATCATCGCCAAATTAAAATAAACTCTGTGCTGTGCCTTATAAACCAAGTCCTTTAAGACTTCGGCATAGAGCTGGCGACTTTTTCTGACTTTTCCCAGTCTGTATAAAATGGAGGCCAGATTTGTGCGAGCATCTGAGTTTTTTGGATTCAGTTCTAAGGATTTATTAATATGGAGAATCGCAAACTGAGTTTCGCCCTTAAGGTAATAGGCCATGCCTAAATTGTTATGATAATCGCTATTGGTCGGATCAAGCTTAACCGCCTGAATCAAGTGTTCGAGTGCCTCGGTATAATTTTTGCGCATCAGGTTTCCGGTACCATGACCATAATGAATCTCGGCCTTTTGAAGTTTTTTGTCTTTTTCACTTGTAGATGAGCAGCCAATTAAAAAAAACTGTACCAATACGCCGATAAAGAGAGCTTTATTCATTTTGAAATCCTCTGCCAAAATCCATCTGGAACTCCTATCATAAGGTTTTGGGCAAGCAGATAGCAACGCTCTCAAAATGAAAAGTACCTGGAAAAAAATCCCACAAATGAAGCTGAGTAATTTTCCAATGCGGTGGTAAGGTTTTGAGATCCCGGAGTAAAGTTTGTGGTCGACAACTTACATACACAATCGCGTCAGCTTTGCTCCAAGCAACCCATTCGGCCAAACGAGTAAATCCTGAGCGCGGAGGATCTAGCAACAGTACTTTGTTTTTTTGATTCGAGCTCTTGGGAGAGTAGAGCTCTTTGGGGGATTTTTGAAAAAGATTTGTCTGAGTAAAAGTCTCTGAGTTTGCAAGAGCTCGAGAGATAGGTCCTAGGTCATAAAGAAAAGATTTTTCAGGCAAAAGGGCCGCTCCAAGGTCGCCTTGCCCGCTAAAGAGCTCGATAACTTCATTTATCTGACCTATTGACTCTTTTAGGTATGGCGAGACTTCCTCGGTGAAAAAAAGCAAAAGCTCATGAAAGGCCTTTTCATAAACTTGGCTAAATCCACCATGAGAATAGACCGAATTAAAAACCTTGGTGACCTGGTGATCTTTTTTTTGAAATTCAATGTGGCCTTCAGGAGGCCCATTTGCGACCAGGGATTTCCATTGTTGTTGGTCATAAGACTTTTTGAGCTCGCTGCTGATTTCCTTAACTGGAAGGAGGCAATTCGGTACCGATAGTATTTTTTTCTCGGTTTTGGATGCTCCAAAAAGACCAAGCTTTTCTTTTTGTAAGTCATAGTGGAGTTGAATACGGTTGCGGTAAAATTTCCGATTAGGCGCACGGTGAATACAAGGTATGACGTTCATTTGTTTAAAAAGCCGGTAGAGGACTGTCGCTTTTGTACTTAGTTCAATAGGGTAGGGTGTATGCCAATATTGGCAGCCTCCGCATTCTTCAAAGTGGGGGCAATCTGAGGTAATACGATCTTTAGATGCTTTTAAAATAGCAATGGAGCGGCACCAATTCATCCCTTTTTTCGAGAACTCTATTTCAACTTCTACAAGCTCTCCCGGAAGGGTCTTTGGAACGAAAAAGATCTCTCCCTCTTTTTTGGACACTCCTTGACCAAAGGGGTCGAGATAGTCGATAGAAACTTTTTGTCGAGAGCGAGCATGCATGTGCCATCCTTTGCACTCGCACTTAGATAGCGAGATGATGAGATGATGAGAAATTTATCGGGCAAAATTCCATTGCTCGTGGAATTCATTTTTAATGGAAGCTTTATTGTCTTTCATTCTTTTGGTCAACGAATAGTTGAGGCTGGGCTCTTATCTGCTAATCAATTTACTCTGATAGACGAAGGCTGGGCCACGATTGTTCCTTTTATCGTGTTTTTTTCGTTAACCATGAATTATCTGGCACTGCCCTCATTTGACCAACTTATCCGGCGCCATATTTTTTCGATCGTTATTTTCTTTCCCCTTCTTTTGACCCTTGGAGATGTCTACTTTGCCTATACCTTGGGAATCGTCCACCTTTTCGCTTCGGTTTTGACTGTTTTTGATGTCACGCCCTTGTCTACGGATCGAAAAGCAAAGCTCAATGTTGGGTTCATGTACAGGCTTCAGCTGCGTCCGGCGCAAATTGTGATTGCCTCTTTTATTGCCATTATTTTAACTGGCGCTCTTTTACTTATGTTAGGTGTGAGTCATGAGGACGGTGTTTCAGTGTCTTTGATCGACGCCCTCTTTATGGCCACATCTGCGGCCTGCGTGACCGGGCTAGCAACACTTTCTTTAGAACAAGACTTCAGTTTTTTTGGGCAGCTGGTGATTCTTGTTCTCATTCAAGTGGGTGGGCTAGGCTATATGACCCTTTCTTCTTCGATGGCCATCATTTTAGGAAAGGCCATGGGAATCAAAGAGAGAGTCGTCCTACAAGACCTTCTCGAAATTTCTTCTTTTAGTGAACTTTTAAAATTTGTCCTCGATATCGTAAGATATACGATTGTTATTGAATTCATCGGCGCGGGCGTACTTTGCTACGGATATCTCGAGGCCGGAAATGAATTTGGATCGGCCCTTGTTTTTGGAATCTTCCACAGTATTTCCGCATTCTGTAATGCCGGCTTTTCTCTTCACGCCAATGGTCTCGAAGATTTTGCCACTAATCCGATCATTTCCATGACCGTGAGTGTGCTTATTATTCTGGGCGGGCTAGGCTTTATTGTTCTTCGGGAAATTCGAGAAGCCTTTTCTAAAAAGAGACCGCTTCTCAGTCTAGGCATTCATAGTAAAATTGTTTTAACAACTTCTGGTATTTTAATCCTTTTTGGTACAGGTGTTCTCTTCTTTAGTGAATTTCTTCATGCCTTTGACCGCTATAGTTTGATCGATAAACTTATGCTTTCCTTTTTTCATTCGGTGACCACAAGGACGGCCGGATTCAATACAATCGCCATGAATTCCTTTCAAATGCATTCGTTATACTTCATGGCGCTGTTTATGTTTATAGGGGCCTCTCCGGGATCCACCGGGGGGGGCATTAAAACTTCGACGTTTGCAATTCTCATCCAGTCAATTCGATCCACTTTAAAAGGAACCAGCCGAGTCGAGGTTTTTGAGCGCACTGTTCCGACTTCGATGGTCATTAGGGCGATGGCCATCACGATTATTTCGTTAATTATCGCAAGCTTTTTTATTCTTGTTTTAATGCGCCTGGAGCCGGAGCATTCTTTCATGAGCATTTTTTTCGAAGTGGTTAGTGCTTTTGCGACTACTGGGCTTAGCCTTGGAATCACTCCTTACTTGACTGGAGTCAGCAAGCTTGTTTTGGTGCTAGTGATGTTTATAGGTCGAGTGGGACCACTCACAATGGCCCTTGCCATCGGAAAACAAAAGACAGAACTTTCTGAGCTAGATTATCCGGAAGGCCGGATCATGATAGGATAAAAAAATGATTGTCGCCGTAATTGGTCTGGGAACATTTGGTTCGAAAACGGCAGTGCGCTTGCACGAAAAAGGCGCCGAAGTTATCGCTGTTGATAAAAACCAAGGGCTCGTAGATAAAATAAAAGACAAAGTGACTCATGCCGTTTCTCTGGACGTCACCCAAGAAAAGAGTCTTCGCTCTATAAACATTTCTGACGTGGATGTTGCGATCGTTGCAATAGGTGACAATATAGAGACAAGTATTTTGGCCGTTGCGATGCTTCGCAAACTTGGCGTGGGAAGAGTTATAGCTCGGGCCACCGACCAGTTGCATGAGCATGTTCTTAATGAAATTGGGGCCTCTGAAATCGTGAAAGTGGAAGAGGAGATGGGAGAAATTATCGCATCTAAAATTGTGGCCCCCCATGTCCTCCAACGCTATAATTTTGCCGCGGGGTACTCTATTGTTGAACTGAAATTAGGAAAAGAATTTGAAGGTAAAACTTTAGTGGAAAGCCAAATACGTCAAAGATACTCGCTCAACATCGTGGCCCTTCAGAAAAAAATCCCCTACATTTCTGAAGATGGAAGGCCCTCCTATCGAATAGAAATTAATGATAGCCCTTTGCCGATGGATGTCATTGAGCATGATGATGTGGTCGTTTTAGTTGGTAGTGATAAAAATTTCAATAAACTTTTCCGCGATATGGAAGAGACTTAAAGGCCTCGTGTGAATCTATCACTGAAAAATAGAATTTCTGCTAGTTTTATTATTGCCAATGCAGTGGTTCTTATAATGGGATTCACGGTTTTCTTTTATCTAGACAGCCTGTCTAGAGACATCGAAATCATAACTGAAGAAAGCAACCGAATGATCAAGGAAACAGATTTGGTGCGCCTTTCTGCAGTGAGAATCCTAAAAGGGCAGCAAGATATCCGAAATGCAACCCTGACCGAGGAACAAAAAGAATCTCTACTTGCATCAACAAAAAGTCTCTCCCAGCACTTAGATAATCTTGAAGAGCGCTATCAAGATATGGAAGTCAGCAAAAAAGTTTCTAAGACGGGCGGGCATGTAGATTCTTTAAAAACAATTATTGAAACGACTAAGATTAACCGCAGAAATACAGTCGCAATGGCCAACATAGGGGATCTGACCAATCAGATTCTCGAAGGAATCACTGAGTTTTTAGAAATCCAGCTGGGTCATAGCGATAAGAGAGAAAGCCAAGCAAAGGCCATCTTGGCGGAGATGCGCCGAAATATGCTGATCACTTTAATTATTACTTTCTTAGGAACAATCTTATTGAGTTTAGTGATCCCTGGGAAGATTGCTCTGCCCTTTAAAAAAATAAGTGATGCCGTCCGCGAGCTTCAAGACAATAATTTTGATGTCTCTATTTTTTATGAACAAGATGATGAAATTGGAGAGCTTGCCGAAGATATCAATAGTATGATCACTTCGATTAAAAAGTTTGACGAGCTGCGCACGGAGCGAATTGGTCTGGAGCAAAAAAAGTTCGACGCCTTGGCCAACTTGGCGAAGAAGAATGTGTTAGTGGCAAACTCTGAGGGCGAGATTTCTTATATGAACAATCAGCTCTACTCTTTGCTTGGCCTGGAGTCTGATGATGTCATTCACAAAAATATTTCGGACACGCTGATCGCAGATGGGATTAAAGACATTTGTCAGATGGCCATTAAAAGGCGCGCGAAAATAGAGAATCAAGATATCGTGATTTATGACAGGAAGGTCCATCAAGAAGAGGCCGAGAAAGATGATGAAAATGAGTCTGAGGCATTGAGCTCAAGTGAGGAAGAATCCGAGCAAGAAGATAATATCATTCCCCACGGTGATGAAATCTTTAAAGGATATGCAACGGTGATCCCAATTCGGGGAAAAGACTCTTCCCTGGACTATTACTTGATGGTTTTGACTGAAGAGATGATTGACTAAGGGCACCAGTGGCCATCTTCTTGCGCTATATCTTGCTCTGAAGTTATGCTAAAAATCATCCATGCAAATTAATCCTGCCAACATCAGAAACTTTTCTATTATCGCTCACATCGACCATGGAAAATCCACTCTTGCCGACAGACTGATTGAGAAAACCAATTCCGTTACCGCTCGCCAGATGAAAGCTCAGTATTTGGATAATATGGATATAGAAAGAGAGCGAGGCATTACGATTAAATCTCAAACAGTGAGATTGATCTACGAGGCCAAAGATGGTCAGCATTATCATTTGAATTTGCTAGATACTCCAGGGCATGTGGATTTTAGCTATGAAGTGAGTCGCTCGCTTGCATCTTGCGAAGGGGCCTTATTGGTGGTCGATGCTTCCCAAGGAGTTGAGGCCCAAACTTTGGCCAATGTGTATTTGGCCTTGGAAAATGATCTCGAAATTATTCCGGTATTTAATAAGATTGATTTGCCCCATGCCGATGTTGATAAGGTGAAACACGAAGTCGAAGAAATCATTGGCCTTGAAACCGAAGGCTCGCCATTAGTTTCCGCCAAGTCCGGTCTTGGAGTGGCCGATCTGTTGGAAACCATTGTCAAAAGAGTCCCGGCCCCTCGGGGAAATGCGGCCAATCCTTTGCAAGCGCTTATTTTTGATTCTTGGTTTGACCCCTTCCGCGGAGTCATCATCCTAGTTCGAGTTTTTGAGGGCATCCTTAAAAGCAAAGAAAAAATCTCTTTCAAAAATACGAAACAAGATTATGAAGTTCAGCAACTGGCAGTTCAGGCCCCTAGCTTTATGCCAGTTGATTCTCTCCAGGCCGGAGAAGTTGGGATTTTAATTTGCGCTATCAAAACCATCCGTGATGTTAAAATTGGCGATACTGTCATTCATGCCAAAAAACGAGAAACTCCCAGTTTGAAAGGTTTTCGTGAAGTGAAACCAATGGTTTTTTGCGGAGTCTTTCCGGTGATTTCAGAAGACTATGAGAGCTTGAAAGATGCCTTAGAAAAACTGGCCTTAAATGATTCTTCCTTCACCTATGAACCAGAAACTTCTCAGGCGCTAGGCTTTGGTTACCGCTGTGGATTCTTGGGCCTTTTGCATATGAATATTGTTCAGGAGCGTCTTGAACGAGAATTCAAATTAAATCTCATCTCGACTGCTCCATCTTGTCGCTACCGAGTAAAAACGGTGAAAGGTGAAGAACTGATTATTGAAAATCCCAGCGAGCTTCCAGAGCCTGGTCTCATAGATGAGATTTTGGAGCCAATTGTTGAACTCTCTATTCACCTTCCTCAGGAATATGTCGGGAAGATTATAGGTTTATGTGAGGCAAGGCGAGGAAGGCAACAGGCGCTCAATTATTTAACCGAAGAGCGCGTGCAGATTATTTATATGCTGCCATTAAGTGAGATGGTTTTTGACTTTTATGATCAACTAAAAAGTCTCTCCAAAGGCTATGCCAGTATGGATTATGAATACCGGGACTACGAGCGGTCTGATCTGGTGAAACTCGACATCCTCATCAATGGAGATACCGTGGATGCCTTGGGTCTAATCTGCCACCGTGATCATTCTTATCATAAGGGGCGCGACCTCACGAGTCGGCTCCGTAAAATTATTAACCGGCAACAATATGAAATTGCAATTCAAGCGGCCGTCGGTGTTAAAGTGATTGCTCGTGAAACTTTAAAGGCGTTGAGAAAAAATGTTTTGGCCAAATGTTATGGTGGAGATATCAGCCGGAAAAGAAAGTTGTTAGAGAAGCAGAAGGAAGGTAAAAAGCGGATGAAAATGGTTGGAAATGTGGAAATACCGCAGGAGGCCTTTCTTGCTGTTCTCAAAGTGGATGATAATTAGAAAGAAATTAGACAAGGACAAAGGAGACTTCGAGTGAATGAGAATTTGGCAGCGACTTTGGATCAAATTCTGGGCTTTTATACCCAAGAAAAATACCGAGACCAGCTGATTCGCGCCAAAGAAATCTATACAGAGATGACGGGCAAGCTTAATGAAGAAGACGATGAATACGAAAACCGCATGAATCTTTTTAACATGTGGTACATCTTCGATTTTCTCTACGACGGAAAAAAAACGATTAGTGAAGACTACCAGGAGATGGAAGACCTTCCAGTAGAGCTGACAAAGGCACTGCTGTCTGTTAGCTACGGCCTATTTGAGTTTTTAAAAATTAATATGAAAAAGCAGGTCGTGTTATTTGATTTTCTCAACGGAGAAAAGAAAATTTTGGCCGACTCGGAAAAATCCATCGGACTCGTCGATGGAGATCTCTTTACAGCGAGACTCATTCAATTTAAGGAGCAGCCTTATTTATTACCTGGACTCTGCATTTTGCCAGGAGAGATTCGCAATGAACTTAAAAAACAGAGCAAAAAAATTCGGAAGCTTAAAAATGAATCTCAAGAAATGGATTTTTTATTGAGTCTTGAAAAACTCAAAACAAAAAGCAGAACCTACGCTCACCTTGACGCAAGTAAAATTTTTGTTTTTGCTCCAATTAAAAAAGTTAAAGGTCTATGAAAGTTTCAATTATCGGCACTGGATATGTGGGACTTGTTTCCGGTGTCTGTTTTGCAGAAATGGGCCACGATGTTACCTGTATTGATTCCAATCAAAATAAAATTGATTCTCTTTCTGATGGTCTCTCTCCTCTTTACGAAGTAGGACTCGATGGCCTTCTTGAAAGAAATCTTCGTCAAGAGAGACTTTTTTTTTCCAGTGAGTATTCTTCTGTTAAAGATGCAAGCTGTGTTTTTCTGGCAGTGGGAACGCCATCTGGCCCCGATGGGCAGGCCGATCTGAGTTTTCTTTTCTCAGCACTGAAGAGTTGTTTGGATTTTTTATCTCCTCAGACTTTAGTGGTGATTAAGTCCACAGTACCGGTTGGAACTTGTCATAAAGTCGAAGCTTTTCTTAAGGAGCACCAAAAAGAAAACGAAGTTGTAAATAATCCTGAATTTTTAAAGGAAGGAACGGCGGTCACGGACTTTCTCAAACCAGACCGAGTGATTATTGGCCACCGAAGTGAGTTTGCTCGCGACCAAATGGAAAAGCTCTACGCTCCTTTGGTCCGCCAGGGTAACCCTATTTACATGATGTCTAATCTTTCCGCCGAGTTGAGCAAATATGCCTGTAATGCTTTTTTGGCGACCAAAATTAGCTTTGTTAACGAGATGGCCCGGCTTTGCGATCAACTGGGAGCTAATATTGATTCTGTCAGAGACGCAATGAGGAGTGACCCCAGAATTGGTAAAGAGTTTCTCTATCCCGGTCCAGGTTTTGGCGGAAGCTGTTTTCCCAAAGATTTGCGCTCTCTCATTAAGACCGGTCAGTTGTTAAACGATGAACTCTTACTGGCCAGTGCCGCCTATGAAGTGAATCAACGGCAAATGCAAAGACCTTTTGAGATGATCAGTGATTACTTTTCCAAGGAATTAAAAGGAAAAAGCTTTTCTCTCTGGGGCCTTGCTTTTAAGGCCAAAACTGATGATGTCCGAGAATCGCCGGCATTAGTGGTGGCCAAGTCCCTCATCAAGGCAGGAGCACATCTCAAAATTTATGATCCCGAGGCCAGCGAAAATTTTTGGTCTTGCCTCGAAGGTTTTGAGCAAGACGCAACTATAAGGTGCAAAGATAAATATGAAGCACTCAAAGGTTGTGATGCCTTAGTCATTTGCACAGAATGGATCGAGTTTCAGGCCCTTAACTGGGACAAGTTAAAAGAAGAACTCAATCAACCAGTTATTTTTGACTGCAGAAACCTGTTTTCTCCTGAACTTGCCGAGTCTTTAGGTATCGAGTACCGCAGTATAGGCAGGGGAAAGCTTGAGTCATCCTATGTCTAAAGATCTTTTGCGAGTGGGAATTGCTCAAATGAGCTCCCATGTTGACCCTCGTTATAATGTTGCCACCCTTCAAAGCATGCTTCAAAAAGCTTCGGCCCAAAACGCCTCTGCAGTGTTTTTACCGGAGGGTTTTTATTCACTCTCAGATGGAAAGCGTTGCACTCCATTCGCGATGGAGGAACGGCAAGAATGGCAATCAATCGCTCAGTTGGCCAAGACCTACAATATTGCGCTTTTGGGTGGAAGTTCTGCAACCTTGGACGGAAGAAAAGTGTACATGCGAAGCCTAAATTTTTCCCGCGATGGAGAAATGCTGGGTCGGTATGATAAGAGAAATCTTTTTTGTTTTCAGGGTGAGACTCGGCTTGTCGATGAATCTCAAATCTACACACCTGGCAAAACGCTTTGCCAGTTTGGTCTAGGACCTTTCGAAATAGGAATTACAATTTGCTTTGATCTGCGCTTTCCCGAACTTTTTCGGCAGTACCGAAAGCAAGGAGTAAATCTCTTTTCGGTGTCTTCGGCCTTCGCTGTTGAAACTGGAAAAGTGCATTGGCACACCCTTTTAAAGGCCAGGGCAATTGAGAACCAATCTTTCGTCATTGCTGCCGCCCAAACGGGCACTCATACCGGAGGAGTCAAAACTTATGGTCATTCGTTGGTTGTAAGTCCCTGGGGTGAAGTGCTTTTAGATATGGAAGACAAAGAAGACATTGCGTTTGTCGATTTAGATTTTAATACCATTGCAAAATCTAGAGCACGTTTGGACAGTTCACCGGCTAGAATCTGAAAAATAGGGATTATCTCCTGAGTCGTGATCAGTAAGGTCAATCACCTCTTCCACAATTGGAAATTTTTCTTTGACGATTGTTTCAATACCTTGCTTTAGAGTCATTTTCGAGGCGCTACAGCCCTGGCAGCCTCCAGTCATTTTAATAAAAAGCTTGTGATTATCAAAATCAATGATCTCAGCATTGCCACCGTGTTGGGCAAGAATAGGTCTCACTTGATCATCAAATAGGGCCTCAAATTTATGAATCATTAGGAGGAGTCTATAACGCTAGGGATACTAATTGGCCACAGATTGCTTTCGACCTGTTGTCGTCCCTGTACTCTTTAGCTCATTTTTGAAAGGAAAGTTTTTAAAGGGTCGAATCCAAGAGATGCTCTCGACTGTTCCATTTTTGAAAATTTTCCATAATTTTCCATTGGCAGGAGAACCTGCATAGTACCATTGCTCCGCCTGCTGATCTGATAGAGACTGCTTCGGAAAGAGGTCTGGATGGACTCTTACTAAATGAGGCGGCGCCTCTTTTGTCAGGTTCGTTAGATTTCGTGGTGGGGAAAACTTTAAAACGGCACTCTCAAGTGAGTTGGCATTCCAAAATATCACTAACTGAGCATCATGCTTTAGGGCGTAAGACCATGAATGGTCCGTTTGCTTGGTAGGGCGACCCATTTCTTCTAAGACGTTTTGTTGCTCTACGCCAACTTGCAGAAAATTCAATGATTGGAGATCAACGACACTACGAGTATTAAGGTGCGCTAGGAATACCAGCGAAACTCCAATGATTAGTGCTCCAATATATTTCATAAAAAATAGTCCTTTAGCCTTGTATTATAGTTCGGATCATCTAAAGAATAAATTTAGTCATAAAAATCCTAAATAATTCTTTTTTACTATAGCATCCGCTTACCTTTTATCAAGAACTTGGAGGCCCAAAAAAAACCGGCTATTTGCAGCCTCATAGTATCATGTCATTTCAACAACTTCTCGCTTTAGAATCGGCAAATATTTTGGTCACTGCTCCACCTGCATGGGGGAAAACACGCCTTCTTTTGCAAATTTTCCCGTTTTGTCGTAGATGGATTTTTTTATCACCTCTGAGGGCCCTTGCTGAAGAGTTTTCACTAGCGATTAAGACTCATGGATTCCCTATTTGGAATCTTCAGCGAGAGGAGGACTGGACCAATTTTACAAAGAGTGCCTCCGGGGTGTTGGTAGCAACTCCTGAGAAGCTTTTTCAATTAAAAGGTCTTGATACTAAGATTGAGGGCCTTGAAAGCACTTGGGTTGTATTTGATGAATTTCACCTTTTCTATAGCTGGGGTGGGGATTTTCGCCCAATTCTCTATGATTGTGTTGAGTCTATTTTTGGAAATCAAATAAATTCTCTTTGTCTGTCAGCCACAATGAGTGTCTCGTGGCTTGAGCTCTGGAAAACTCACACTCAGCTCAACTATGATCATGTTGTGCATCTTGATTTTGGAAACTGTCAGCTGAAAAACCTCCCTCAAAAATGTGAAGTCTTTTCGCCTAGGTTTTCTGCGCTCTATCAAGGAAGAATTGAGAGGTACTTTATCGAGAAGCTAGCGAAGGGGAAAACTGATCTTCTTTTTTGCCGCTACCGTCAGGAAGTTGAGAGTTGGTCGTGCTGGCTCAAGTCATTGGGATTTGAAGTTCTCTCTTGTGTCGGAGGCGAGGCGCCCGAGTTTTCGCAAGAAATGGGGGGCATTCTCAAAACGAAGTCCTACCCAGATGTCATTGTGGCAACTTCAGTTCTAGGACATGGGGTGAATCTTCCACAAATAGGAACAATTTTATTTACTGGGGAAGTCGGTGAGTTTGATATGTGGCTGCAGATGGTTGGACGAGGTGGGAGAAAGGGAGAAAAATTTGACGTCATTACATGCGATTCTTATTTGGGGGCCTGTCGCTGGCAGACCCTCACAATGGAGTTCTTGCTTCAGTTCCTGCAGCGCTTGACGCCTTTTTTCTTTTAGTTCAACCTCCCGACGATGGGACTCGCCGGGGTTATTGACGCAATTGTTTTACGGAAAACTCTGCAACAAGAAAAGCACTGCATTTTAGAGGTATTCACACGGCAAGGCGCGCGTTTATCGCTGCTGGCCTATGGAGGGCAAAATTCGAAAGGATTAAAAAATGCTCTTGATTGTGGAAGTTGTTATCAGTTTGAAGTTTCATCAAACCGCACAAAAGAGCTTCTTCCTTGCAGAAAATGGAATCTCAAGTGGAGAGGGGAAAACTCTAGAACCAACTACAGGCTTTTCTATGTGCAAACTTTTTTTCTGGAGATCTATTTGGCGTTGGTTCCTCATTCGGGAATTGTAGAAGATCTCAGTGAGACCAAAGATCTGCCTTTGTTTAGTGTTCTCAGTAATAGTCTGTTTTATCTAAGTTCCTCTAGAAACCTATTTGATCATCTCTGCATCTTCCTGATTAAGCTATGCCATAGTATGGGGATTTCCCCCTCGGTTGAGCAATTAGAGGAAGTCTCACAGAAAAAAATTTTTGAAGTGTTGAATACTTCTTATCAAATCTCATTTGCCAACGGTCAGGCCCAAACGGACCTCTTTGAAGAGAATGATTTTTTCCACCTCTTTCGCTATTTATGCTATCACCAGCATTTGGCACCAGAAAAAATTCGATCGCGAGAACTTCTCACTTCTAGTAGGATGAAGATGTTATGAAAAAAACGCTATCTCTGATCTGGCCATTTGTGCGGCCCTATCGCTATCGAGCTTTGATAGGTTTTCTTTTTGCTCTACCCTTAGCTGGTATAAAAGGTATTCAAGCGTACTTGGTCAAAGATATTTTTGATAAAGGCTTTGACCCAAATTCAACTCTTGAAGACACTTTAATTCTTGCCGCAATCTTAGTAGGGCTTGCGCTTCTTTCTTACCCTCTTCGGTTTGTTCATTTCTATCAAGTGAAAACTGTTATGGAGCGGGTGAGCTGTGATATTCGGGCGCAACTTCATCGGAAGTTTCAGTTTCTTCCGTTGAAGTTTTTTAACAACAACAAGCAAGGCCGTCTTTTGTCTGTTGCTATCAGTGATACAATGTTGTTTTCAGAAGGATTTAAGTGCTGCATTGATGTGATCCGGGAACCCCTTACCGCCATCTGCCTTTTGGGCGTAGCTTTTTACCATGATTGGCGGCTTACGTTTATTATCCTTGCTGTTTTTCCTTTTTTTATTTTGATATTTTATAAAACCGGGAGACTGGAGCGTGGCCTGACTGTGAAAGTCCAGGAACAAGTAGCAGAGATGACCCATGGGCTTTCAGAATCTTTAGTTGGACAAAAAATCATTAAGGCCTTTAATTTGCAAGATTTTATGAACCATCGTTATTTGGTTTCTCAAAACCGCTATCTTCAATTAAAAAAACAGGCCATTAAGGTAGAAGAACACAGTCATCCTTTGGTGGAATTAATTGGTGCTATTGCTTTTGCTGCAGTCATTGTGTTTGCCCATTACCGAATTGCCAGTGGTGAGCTAACAGCGGGAGGCTTTTTGAGCTTTACTGCGGCCCTGGCCCTTTTCATGGATCCTATCCGGAAATTTAGCTCAGCAAACGTGAGGATTAACCAGGCCAGAGCAGCAGGGGAGCGGATTCATGACATTTTAGATCTACCGGATGAAGATTCTTTGGAAAAAGAAAATATAAAACAAAATCAAGGAAAAACAGAATTCGTCAGTATTGAAATAAAAAACCTAAGCTTTGGTTATGATGAAAAAACTGTGCTTAAGAACTTTTCTTTGACGATCAATAAAGGGGAAAGAGTGGCCCTCGTTGGACTCTCGGGCTCTGGAAAATCAACACTCGTGAATTTACTCTTGCGACTTTATACAGTTCCCGATAATTCTATTTTTCTGAACGGGGTTGATATCAACCAGATAGCGCTTTCTAATTTAAGAGATCATTTTAGCCTCGTGAGCCAAGATCTTTTTTTGTTTAACGACTCAGTTTTGGAGAATCTAAAATCTGGTGATGATTATTCTGACGAAGAAATTCACCAGGCATTAACGCTTTCTCATTGCTTAGAGTTTACAGACAAACTTCCTGAGGGTTTAGATACAATTGTTGGAGACAGAGGAGTTCGCCTTTCGGGCGGGCAGGCGCAGAGGTTAACTATGGCCCGAGCTTTTCTCAAAGATCGACCAGTTTTGTTGTTCGACGAGGCCACTTCGGCACTGGATAACGAATCGGAAAAAGTTGTTCAATCGGCAATGGATGAGGTTTCTTCTCACTCTACAGTTTTAGCAGTGGCCCACCGCTTATCAACCATTCAAAACTACGACAAAATTGCGGTTCTTCGAGACGGAGAAAAAATTGAAGAAGGAAGGCATGAAGAACTCCTCCAAAAGCAAGGCGAATACTATAAGCTCTATCAACTCAGTTCAAAAGAGGAAACCCAAGCATGAGTGAACTAAAAGAGAAAAATCTCAATTCGATGGCCGAGCTGGCATCGCTATGTAAGCGAAGAGGACTAGTTTTTCAAAGTTCCGAAATTTATGGCGGTCTGGGATCCTGCTGGGATTATGGCCCACTTGGGGTTGAGCTAAAGAACAATCTGAAAGAACGGTGGTGGAAATCCATGACTTTGCGTCCAGATGTAGAAGGTTTGGATGCTTCTATTTTGATGCACCCACAAGTTTGGCGAGCATCTGGTCATATCGATAACTTTTCTGACCCGATGGTTGATTGCCGAAATTGTAAAGCGCGATATAGGGCCGATCAAATTGACCTGAAGTCTGCATGTCCCACCTGTGGTACGCGCGATAGTTTTACTGAGCCTAGGGAGTTTAACTTAATGTTTGCTACCCAAATGGGCCCAGTAGAGGATTCCAGTTCCACAGTCTATTTGCGTCCGGAAACTGCCCAAGGAATTTTTGTTAATTTTTTAAACGTCCAAACCTCGATGCGAAAAAAGCTTCCCTTCGGGATAGCTCAGATTGGTAAGGCGTTTCGCAATGAAATTACTCCAGGAAATTTTATTTTTAGAACTCGAGAATTTGAACAAATGGAGATGCAGTATTTTGTTCATCCTGGATCACAAAAAGAATTTTTTGAACAATGGAAACAAGAGCGCTTGAGCTGGCATCGAGAATTAGGAATTCGGCAAGAGAGATTGCATTTTCTAGAGCATGCTCCTGATAAATTGGCCCACTACGCAGATATGGCGTTTGATATTGAGTACGAATTCCCCATGGGACGCGGTGAAGTCGAGGGAATTCATTCTCGCACCGACTTTGACCTTGCCCAGCACCAAAAGCTTTCGGGCAAAAACTTGCAGTATGTTGATCAGCAAGACAATAACAAAAAATTTCTTCCCTATGTGATTGAAACTTCGGTAGGGCTTGATCGCAGCCTTCTGACGGTTTTGTGCGATGCTTATCGCTTGGAGAATGCCGGAGATAAAGAAAAAGAACGGGTCGTCCTCAAGCTTTCACCAGCTCTAGCGCCATTGAAACTGGCGGTCCTTCCGTTAATGAAAAAGGGTGAGCTTTTGGAAGTGTCATCAAAGCTGGCCACAGATCTTTCTAAAAAATACAAACTCGAACACGACGAATCTGGTTCCATTGGGAAACGCTATCGTCGTCAAGATGAGATCGGTACGCCTTTTTGTTTAACCATTGATTATGATTCGCTCAGCAATCAAGATGTGACCATCCGTCATCGCGATTCTATGAAGCAACAAAGAATTGGATTGGACAGATTAGAGGCCTTCTTGGAAACTTGTTTCTAGGAGACGAGGGCCTTGGAACAAAAACGCAGAGATTATCTTCAGAACTCGAAGAGATTTTTTTTCTACAGAATTTGCGGCACGGGAATGGGTGCTGCTGCCGTTTTGCTTCGTGAAAAGGGTTTTACGGTCGAGGGTGCTGACGGGCACTTTGCTCCTCCTATGTCTGGCTATCTTGAAGATTCAGGGATCCTGTGTCACAAACTGAGCGATTTTGATCATCAGCGGCTTAGTGAATTTGATGTGATCGTGGTTGGGAATTCTGTCCCAAAAAATTCTGATCAAGCAAAAATTTTAGAAAAATCCAATGTTGCACTCTACTCTTTTCCCGAGGTCATCGGAGAATTGGTCCTCAAAGACAGAGATGTTGTGGGCATTGCGGGAACTCATGGAAAGACCACGACGAGTTTTTTGCTACTCCAGCTTTTAGATCGCCTAAGTGAATCCAAAGATCGCCCCGGTCACTTTATTGGCGGGATATTGCCTGACTATCCTCCGGCCCAAGTGGGCGCAGGTAAGGGACTGTTTGTTATTGAGTCAGATGAATATGATAGTGCTTATTTTCAAAAAGAGTCGAAGTTTCATTCCTATTTTTTGGATCACCTTATATTGACTTCTCTTGAGTACGACCATGCAGACATTTATGAAAATTTAGAACAAATTAAAGCGCAATTTGAAAGACTCTTTTCCAGAATATCTGGCCAGTTTATATTAAATGGAGACTATCAAGAGCTTAGAGAGTGGGCCTGGAACAAAGTAAAAGGGAATTCTCATTCTGTTCTCTATGGAAGCAAGGCCTGTCCGCTGAAAAGAACGGCCTGTGACGGTTTGTTTGAATTGAGTTTTGAATGGAATGGAAAAAATCTCAATTTTTCGACTAACCTTATCGGTGAGCAAAATCATCTTAATCTACAGGCCTGTCTTCTTTTCCTATTGCAAAAAGGTCATCTTCCCACTGAATTGCAAAAGCTTACGAAAGATTTAAAACTTCCTATGAGACGGCAGCAGTTTCGAGGGCACTATCTTGGGGCGCTAGTATATGACGATTTTGCCCATCATCCTAAGGCGATTCGCCTCACATTGGACGGATTTAGAGAGGCCTGGGAAGATAAATATTTGATTGTTGTCTATGAGCCTATCTCGGCAACCGCGCGCAGTTCTTTATTTCAGGCAGAATACGTTGATGCTTTTTTAGCGGCAGATTCGGTTATTCTTGCCAATCCCAATCTAAAGACAACAGCAATTGGAAGATCGGATCTTGATTTTGAGAAACTTGAGGGTGATTTAAAGGCCAAAGGAAAAAGAGTTGCGATGGTAGAGGCCTTGAAAGAATTGACCGACACTATTGACCGAGAAATCAAGCATGCCGAATCGAAAGAAACGCTTCTGGTTGTTCTTAGCAACCGAACCTGTCTCGGTCTATGGGAGTCTTTATTTATCAATCAATTGGTATAATTTTTTTTACTTTTGTTTTGTTTTTTACCGGCCAATCCTGCCATGCTTTTATCTTTTCTAAAAAACCGGCGCCTGTTTTAACTTGGAAGAAATCCGAATCTGAGATTTTGAAACAGTATGAAAAACTTCATTCTGAGTTCAGGAGTAAGCTCTGCGGAAAAGCGGAAGATAAAAAGTACTATAAACTTTTGAGTCGCTACCGAGGAGAGGGGCTCTATATTCCTTTAATAGAGGATAAACTTGATAGACGAACAGTCCTTAAATACCTTCCGGTTTTAATAGAAAAAGAAAAATGGATCTCTGGGCTTATAGAGCAGGTGAAAAAGCGTCCCTTTCCCGCACTGACTCCCCACCGCAAGAAGATTGAAAGTCTTATAGAAAAACTCTTAGTCGATAAAAGAAAAATACAGCTTGGAAGCGGGAACGAATCCGTTATCACTCACTCTAAGTCCAGTCAGCAACAACTCTATAAGGCTTGGAATGGACTCTTAGACGATTTTTATTTTCTGAAAAGTTTTCGGTTTCCAGTTGATCATTTCGAAAATCGAAGAGACTACGACTTTACCAAAGTTCTTTCAGGCAATCTTCATAAGGCCAAATCCAATGACATCTATTTTTTTCGAAAGATAGTCGAAGATGGGGCAATGAATCCTAATCACAGCTCTTCTGATGTTTTTTTGCGGTCTACAATGGACACTGTAGAGCTAGAACTAAGAAAAAAAGAAAGACCCGAAATGCTCTCGGAAAATCTCCGCTATGATCTGGCTTACGTTCTTGAGCAGATGGACAAATTTGCTCAGCTGGGTCAAAAGAAACAACTTCTTAGATTGCGAGAATGGAAGGAGCGAACCGCAAACGCCCTTAACTATTACCGAAGAATATTAAAAAAATCTCTCAAATCGGGCGGAAAACTGAATGAAATTAGCGCCCGTAATAAGGCCTCTGAGGATTTACAGTTTTTTGTGGGAACTCAACTTGCAAAGACCTATCAGTTTTGGGCAGAAAAAAAATTACTTATGCGTGCCTTATGGGTCATCGAAACTATTTTATTTAATGAAGTTGGCCGAGTGGATGGGGCAAGGGCGCTGGACCGCAAAGATGTCACTCAGATTGTTATCAATCGCACAAAGGTTCCATTCTACAGACAGCTAGATAAAGACGAGAAACTTTTTGAATTTTTAACCTCTCAATCGATTGTACCTCAGGCGAGCTTTGAGGCCGCAGAGATCCAAAAGTTTCATTGGCTGAATACTTTGTTCAAAAAAGCAGAGTTCTCTTTTACTTTCTATTACATCCCATCAGTAAGAAATGTTTTCTGTCCGGACATGAGTCGGGCCGGACGAAAGCTCCGCGCAGAAAACTTAAATATTGCTTTAAGCAAGCTCGCTCATCCGGATCCCACTATGAAGGCCATGCGCTATTTCTCTCGTGCCTCTATGACAGGGAGAATTGATATGTCCCAGATATGGAATGATTATATGGCGATGGCCGAGCGAAAAGGGGAAATCATCAAAGATTGGCGGATACGAAAAAAATATCAAAATGTGGAAAAGCGGCAGTTTTTGTATCAGTTTAAAGACCCCACAGGAGAATTGCTTCACGTCTATCGATATCGACCCACAGAAGAGCTTTTTGTGCTAGATCCTGAGAGGCCAAGGACAGGATTTTTCAGTTACCGCAATCCTCATTATTTTAAGTACTTCTCAAAGACCAGCATGGACTAAGGCCCTTGGCTAGATGAGCGGTTTGGTGTTTAATTCGGCCATTTGCGATGAGTAGGTGTTACCGATGAAAATTTATCTTCCCATTTTTTTGCTTGTGTTCTCTCTTTCTACTAGAGCTGATTGTCTTTCGCCCTTTTCTCCCGAGAATAAAGTGGACCAACAGTTTGAAGATTTTTTGAAATCTGATCCCGTTTTTTTCGGTCGTTTAGAAACTGATTATGAGAAATGGAAACAGGGAGGGTTTTCGACTGGGTTTTTGATCGAGACCTGGGACGCTTGGGATGGAACCGATTTTCCAGTATTGGGTTTGTATTATCTTTATCGCCGCTCAAAAACAAACCTTCTCAAATACCAACTCTTATCGGTCTATCAATCGTTTTTTTACTTGAGAAGTCTTGGTTCTCTCTCGGAGGCCATAGAGCATCTTAAAAAGAATAATCAAACTCCCCAGGACGGAAATGTATCACCGCAAAAGATGAGCTATCATGATTCCCTTTTAGAACTTGGCGTTGAAAACGTGCATGAGCTGCGGACGCTTATCATAGAACATGGGATGAATTATCTTCACGAGCTCATCACAAAAAAAACAGGAAAGACTTTAGAGATAGTCGACATAGAGGTGATTTCACATGTTTATTCTCATCACCCATCGCCAGACCTGAGAAACCTTATTCGTTCGTTAAAAGAAAAGACATCTCGCAATAGTTTGGCCCGTCATTATCTTTCAGTTTTGATGGAAGATGATTCTTCCCGGCGGTATGACCTGTTTGCCCAGTCGCCATTGAGAAAATTTGTTCTTGGACTCTTAAAGCGAAACTTGCTCCTTTCGCAGAGAGTAAACAAGATTTCTAGCTATCTCGATACAATGGGAATTTATTTTATCGACCAAGAAAAACAAGAGATGGGAGAGTTTTTGTTGTCCGTTGGCCTGGTGGAGGAAGCACTCGTTCTTGGGCTCAAAATTTACAAGTCGAATTCATTTACCGATTCCCTACGCTCGGCCATCAGGGCCAAGATGGATGAAGCAATACTCGCTAACACACCAATTCCTGTTGCATATCTAAAGTTTATAGATAGATTTGGGCAGCCTAAAGATTTTATCTACTTGCAACGTGCTGAAGATGGCCATCTTTTGGTAGATACGGCCGATAGGGCCACTATCACTAGATACTTAAGACTGATGAAAGTTCGATTTGATATAGACTTATGATTTTGTTTTACCCTTCCAAACTCTTGCCCCTTTAATGACTCAAGGGTATCGTTTTTCAAAATTCAAAGGACAATGATGAAAGACTATTTTTTCACAAGCGAATCAGTCACAGAAGGGCATCCCGATAAAATAGCTGACCAAATAAGTGACGCAGTGCTTGACGCTTTTCTTGAGCAGGATGCAAATTCGAGAGTTGCTTGTGAGACGCTCATCAATACCGGTCTTGTTGTTTTGGCGGGAGAGGTTTCATCGAACGCCGATGTCGATTTTCAAAAAATAGTGCGTAAAACGATTAGAGATATTGGATATGATGATTCTGAAAAAGGTTTCGATTGCGGGACTTGCGCCGTCATGGTTGCTCTCGATAAGCAATCTCCTGACATTGCTATGGGTGTCACAGAAACTCAGAATCATGAACAAGGGGCCGGCGATCAAGGCATCATGTTTGGTTATGCCATTAATGAGACTGAAAGTTTTATGCCGCTGACAATAGATCTTGCCCACAAGTTATCGCGAAGACTGAGCATGGTTCGTAAAGAGGGGATCCTTCCTCTTCTCAGGCCAGATGGAAAAACACAAGTGACGGCCGAGTATCGAGACGGAAAGGTTGCTCGAGTCGATGCTATCGTCGTCTCAACTCAACACGCTGAAGAGATGTCTCTTAAAGATGTTGAAGAGGGCATTCGAGAAGAAGTCATAAAAAACGCTATTCCTTCAAAGTGGTTGGATAAAGAGACAAAGATTTTCGTGAATCCGACCGGGCGTTTTGTCATTGGTGGACCAATGGGAGACTGCGGATTAACGGGACGGAAAATTATTGTCGATACTTACGGCGGTCATGGGGCCCATGGGGGAGGAGCTTTTAGTGGAAAAGATCCCTCAAAAGTCGATCGCTCAGCGACATACGGTGCTAGGCAAGTGGCCAAGCATATAGTCGCGGCAGGCTTGGCAAGAAAGGCCTTAGTGCAAGTAAGTTATGCCATTGGAGTTTCTCGTCCAACCAGTTTTTTAGTCAATACTTTTGGTACTCATACCCAAGACCAAGATAAAATCATCGCGGCCGTTCAAGAATTTTTCGACATGAGGCCGAAGGCCATTGTCGAGCGATTGGGGTTAAAGAAACCTATCTACTTTCCCACAGCGGCCTATGGACATTTTGGGCGAGACGAAGAAAACTTTTCTTGGGAGAAGCTTGACTACCTCGATAAATTGAAAGGTTTCTTCTAAGGTTTAGATTGGATCTTTTAATTTTTCTGGCCAAGCATACTCCGTTTTGGGGAATACCTCTTGCTTTTATCGGCAGTGAATTATGTTTCCTATTTTGGCGTCGTAAAAAAAAAATGGCCGCTTCTCTATGGCTCTTGCTCGCCCTGTTTTCCATCGCCTCTACTGCCGGATTCTACTGGCTTGGCGGTCCCACTAAGGTCCGGGAAGCCATTCTTCATTGGTTGTCTTAAAAACTAAATTCTAGAACACGTCAAAGGATAGGTCATGCGATGACCTTTATCGGATGTGTAAGAGAGATAATCTTCGATTTCTGAAAAAGCAGTGAAATTTTGAATATGGAGTTTGACCTCTGTGCTACCTTCAAAAAATATTTTGGTGAGCCCGGTTGATGAATAAACAGTTTTACCGCTTTTTCGAACTGAAGATATTTTTCGACCTACGTTTTCTTCAAAACTAATGTCGAGTTTGTTTCCCAAATTTATTTGGACGATTTTTTCTTGATGGGGAGTTTGGCACTCAAACTTGTGAACGACAGGCACGTCTACGCTTGTGCTGGCATTAGAATTTAATGCTATCGAAAATAAGAATAAGGTCTGCATAAGAACAATATTTAAGGTTTTCATTTCTCTGGACTCCTTCATCGCCAAGTTACTTAGATTAAGAGCAAGACTTGTGCCATAGGAGAATCGATAAATAAGAACGCAAAGCTCACCAAATTGTATGCGTGAGCTTGAGATTGTCTAAAATTTTGACAATTTTAAAGGTATTTTGTTGTTTTCAGGGGGATAGGGAGGCCAGCTTTTTCTCAAGCTTTGCCATTTCAAGCTGAAGCTTCTCCAAATCTTTTTCGATTTTTGCCCGTTGTTCATTGGGATCGATTAATTCGGCCAGAGGTATAAATAGCTCTGAATGTTCAAAAGCTCGAAAAGCAGCGTCAGTTGGACGTGATTTCTCGCAGGATAGCTCTCTGACCCCTGTTAAACTCCGGACAACTTTTATGTAACAATTTGGTTGTAGGAGTTCGGAAATGAAAAACATCAAGTACTCGCCAGAGCTCATTGAGCAGGTCCTTAAAGATCTCGAATCAACAAGCGATGCTGCTCTTGTGGTCCAGAGGCATGGCGTCCCAAAACATGCGGTTTACCGCCTTCGTCGCGACAGGATGAAGGGCCCTGAGATATCAGTGACCTAGCCGGGCAAACTCGATCCAACTGATATGTTAAGATGGGTCGTAAACTCGGAGGTCAAAGTGGCAAGAAAGAAACATTCAGCAGAATCATCTAAGCTAATCTCTTTCTAATCCTTATTTCATTGGAAGCTTTAAGGTCGATGCACTGTTTGACCTAGGTGTGGACGAACCTTATTGAAAGTGGTTTGTCCGAAATTGGGACTATGAGTTTATCTTAAACCAAGCCGTTTTTACCAACATTGAAGGCAGATTGCTTTCAGGGTGGTTAAAAACGGCCTGGGAGATAAGAGATCACTTCTTTAGCTAAAGAGGATTTGCCCCTTTTGATTCAAGTTTAGTCGGAGGATTACTTTTTGTAAGATTCTTCAACCTAATTCTAAGTAGGTTTTTTGTAACAATAGAATCCATTTCGGTATCTCGTCGTAGTGTTTGTCTCTCTGTATTACTTGGTGCGCTATCTAATACAGATTCTAACGTATTAACGAAATCATAGATTTCCCTATTGCGCTTAGCTGAACTATAGAGATAGGTCTTTTTATATTTCTCTTCTAAAAGTAGAAGCGCTTCCTCAAGTGTATCGCCAGTTGCATACAGCTCTGTATAAGAATGATCTAATTTATCCCCGTAGAGATAGACGAAAAATTTCATTCCTGTCCCCATTTGACTCGTTTCGACAAACGCTTTAGGTGCGATTTCCAGTGTATAGTCGTAAGGAGGAAGTAGATTCAGTAATTGATATGCAGCCGATTCCGGATCTTGTGCCATGTCTATAGAGTGATTAATAGCTTCATTGTATCGAGTTAGAAGAGTCTTATCTTCCACTGAATAGGCTAAATGTTCAATCGCTCTATTTAAATCTAAAGCATATTCTTCAGACTTTCCGTCTAGGTATAAAGATCGTGGTTTAATAGAAACTTTTTTCTCTGTTTCGCCTGACTCAATCTGAATACTCGGTGATACTTTTATTTGAGACTTTTGAGATTGGGCGTGTAGCATAGGGCTCACAAGTAGAAATAGTACATAAAACTTCATTTTGTCATCCTTTGTTGAATTTTAACCTCATCCGAGGTTTTGCAACAAACATGCCAGGCGATTATAGATAATAAGGTCACAGGAGCTCCCGGCCTTTTGAGTTTATTTGATGAGTTTTCCAAGGGTTAAAATGTTTTGGAGAGATGGATAGAGCTCCCCTGGAACCAATCGAGATTGGTTAAAATTTTGTCGGAAAATTATTTTTTATACACCCTCAAAAATTTCAGGGACTTACGTCTCTAGGTTGAATCAAGTGGTTCAGGCTCATCATATTCAGCGCAGTGGCGGATAAGAGCGGTCCAATCGGTAAAGGGTCGATAAAGCCAAGCGGCCCAAAATCTTTTCCAAAGATTAAATTTTGAATGGAATTTTTCTCGGCAATGCCTGAAAAGTCCACAGCAGAGCTCTTCAACTTGATCAGTGAGAAAGGCCAGCATTGTTAGTAGAGCAAAGTTAGTAGAGAGATTCTTCTTTCCATGCCCGTAGGTGTGTTCCAGGTTGTATCCCTGATTTTTGAGTGTATTAAAGACTTCGTTTTCAATGGACCAACGGCACCTCCCTGCTTTAGCAATTTGTTTGACTGAGTATTCATTGATTTTTAGATCAGTGATCCAGGAAAAATGAACTTCTTTTTTCTCTGGACCTCTTTTGCCCTCCCATTCAGTGGTTTCGGTGAAGTCTAGGAAATTGACTCTATCATTTTTAGATTCTCCATCCTGGATCAAGTTCTGTTCAGGGCACAGTGGAAGCACTTTTTTAACATCTGGATGCGAGATAGCAGCACCTAGAAGCTGATGATGGAAGCTATGAACTTGAGGATCTCTTCTGATTCTAAAAGCTCGACTTCTTTTTTGGTCAAACTTCTTGTGAGGCAATGAGGACACTTTATCTTTGAAGAAGCAAAAAAACCTGTTCCGTCGATATTAAGTAGAAAGTAATTTCCCTGTTTGGGTATTTCATATGAAAACTGCTTATGAGCTTTTTGTCTTTGAACCTGAGAGAAAATCTTTTTAAATACCGGCATGAGGTCCAGATGGGAGACTTCATCGATAACCGCTCTCATTTGAGTATCTGAGGGAAATTTTTTAACACCAAAAATTTTTTTAAGATTGTTTCCCTCGTTAGTTTCTCGAGACTTATCAAACTGAAGCAGTGACTCGAACTTTAATTTAAACATGGCCAATACCGACATCAACATATCGTCCAAGCTAAACTCTTTGGACTTACGATGATCTGGAATTTTTTTGAGTTTTCATGACCAGCATTTGACCACATCACCCTAACAATAGGAAGGCCTGACACTCTAGGATAAGTTCGGAAAAAATAATTTATCGATCATCTGGAAGGTGGCCATCTTCTGGGTGGTTAAAAAGCAGCGGGAATTACTGTGCGTGAGCTTGAGATCGTCTAAAATTTTGACAATTTTAAAGGTATTTTATTGTTTTCAGGGGGATAGGGAGGCCAGCTTTACCGAAAGTGACTCGTGCTTTTTCAGGAGCCCAGCGTGTTTTCCTTGAACCTCAGAAACAACTTCGCGGGGTGCTCGCTCCTTAAACTGTTGATTCCCCAATTTTTTCTCAAGCTTTGCCATTTCAAGCTGAAGCTTCTCCAAATCTTTTTCGATTTTTGCCCGTTGTTCATTGGGATCGATTAATTCGGCCAGAGGTATAAATAGCTCTGAATGTTCAAAAGCTCGAAAAGCAGCGTCAGTTGGACGTGATTTCTCGCAGGATAAGATTTTTCCCTTCTTCACTCCGGCCAGGGTTTGAAAGTGCTCTGTTAGGTTTGATAAACTTTTGGCCAATCGGGGAGAGCGCACGAAAACTAAAATTTCAACTTGCTGTTTTGGTGAAACCCCAAGCTCACTACGGATGTTGCGTATTCCGGTGATAATTTCAAACAAGACATTTATTAAATGCGCTTCAGGTGCAAATTGTTCGAAATCCCCACGTGCTTCCGGATAGCTTTCAGAAATGAGAAGAGTTCGGTTCTGGTTGAGATGAGACCAAAGCTCTTCCGTGAAAAATGGAATAATCGGATGCAAAAGTGCAATAAGGTTTTGAAAACTGTACTTAAGAACATTGATTCTTTGGGCTCGGATTTTTGCGTCAGACGGGTGACTTGATTGCAGTATTGGTTTTGAGATTTCTATAAACCATGAACAATAGACATCGTAGGTAAATGAATAAAGCGCCGATGAGGCCTCATCAAATCGACAGTTCTCGATATTTTTTGTGACGTTATTGGTTAATTTATTGAGCTCAAAGAGCACCCATTTTTCTGGATGCATTAACCCATCTTTGTCTAGGTCTTCATTAGATGCTTCATGTAAAAAGGGAGATAAGAACCGGTAAACGTTCCAGATTTTATTGATATAATTACGGTAGCTTTCAAAGTTTTTTGGCCCGAGATTAATCCCGCGATTATGTCCGGCCTCTGCTGCAAGGGCCATTCTCATTGCATCGCTTCCGTAGCTATCGATTATTTCAATGGGATCCAACCCATTTCCAAGAGATTTTGACATTTTTCTGCCTTGCTCATCACGAACCAAAGCATGAATGTAAGTTCGGGCAAAGGGAGACTGCCCAGTAATGTCTTTGCTAAACATTAACATTCGAGCGACCCAGAAAAAAATAATATCAAAACTCGTCACAAGAACTTGGCTCGGATAATACTTTGAAAAACCCTTTTCTTTCATAATCTTTTCATCTGGCCAACCGAGAGTAGACAGTGGAAAAAGACCAGAGCTAAACCACGTATCTAAAACATCGGGATCTTGTGCAGTATTGCTGGATTTACATTTAGGACAACCCTTCGGAGAATTTTCTTCCGTTGCCCATTGCTTTTGACAGTCGTGACAAGTGAAGACCGGGATTCGGTGGCCCCACCAAAGTTGCCGCGAGATACACCAATCTTTAGGTTCCCGCATCCAAGAATAAAAAGTATTTTCCCAAGACTGAGGAAGAAATTTCATCTCACCCTGCTCAACTAGCTCTCTTGCTCCCTTGGCAAGCTCCTTAACGGAAACAAACCATTGTTTTGAAACCATTGGTTCAACAATTTCCCCTGAGCGCTCGCCGTGGCCGACCGGGTGAATAATTTGCTCAGTTTTAATGAGTAGCCCGAGTTCTTTGAGTTCTTTGATAATGGATTTTCTCGCGACTTCAACGCTGCAGTTTTGAAATTTTCCTGCGTTCTGATTTAGGGTGCCATCAGGATTGAGCAAATTGATCGTTTCTAGCCCATGCCTTTGGCCAATCTGGAAGTCATTAAAATCATGTCCAGGTGTGACTTTTAAACATCCTGTTCCTTTTTCCCGATCAACATAGTCATCTGCAATGATAGGAATAAGGCGGTCAGTAAATGGAACTTTGAGTTTTTTTCCAATGAGATCGCTAAACCGATTGTCCTCAGGATGGACGGCCACGGCCGTATCACCTAACAGAGTTTCAGGTCTTGTTGTCGCAATCACCACGCCGTCACTTTGGTTTTCTAGTTGGTACTGAATGTAGTAATAAGCGCCAGCGACATCCTTGTACTCGACTTCAGCATCAGAGATTGCAGATTGAAGAACAGGATCCCAATGAATTATATAGTTTGCTTGATAAATTAAACCTCGGTTGTACCAGTCTACAAAAACCTTTTTGACTGCTCTATTGGGGATTTCGTCCATTGTGAAGGTGAAGTAATCCCAGTCGCAGCTATTTCCTATTCGTTGGAGCTGTTCAATAATTTCTCCACCGAATTTTTTCTTCCAATCCCAAATTTTTTTTACAAACTGCTCTCTTCCTACCTCATGTTTTGTCTTTCCTTCTTCTCGGAAAACTTTTTTTTCCACCGCTGCCTGGGTCGAAATTCCAGCATGATCTTGTCCCGGAATCCAAAGCGTTTCATGACCCTGCATTCTCTTGAAACGCACGAGAATATCTTGGCAGGTGTGGTCTAGGGCGTGTCCCATGTGCAACTTCCCAGTCACATTGGGTGGAGGCATCAGAATAACAAATGGATCTTTTTTGTTATTGTTTTTTGTCTTTGGTGAAAAGGATTTTTGCTTGAGCCATTCTTTATACCATTTTTTTTCAATCTGCTTTGGTTCATAAACCTTCGGAAGAGAGCTATGTTCGGTCATTTTTTTTTCGTCCTTCTTCGATCATTTTTAAGATCAGAGAGCTCTCATCCGTGAGATGAATGAGTGTTTTTTTGTTCTCATCAGAAAAGAGAGAATGAATTTCCAATGACTGGGCCTTCTCTTCTTCGTCACCAATGAGTGCCATGAGGGGAATTTTTTTCTTTTTCTGAACTTCGAACGCCTTTCTTGGGCGTGTGGGTTTAAACTCTACCTCTGTTTTGAGACCTATATTTCGCAGCTGTGATGCTATCTTTTTGACGCTTGCCAAGTTCTCTTGAGAAATGGGGCATAAATAGATATCCGTCAAAGAATAGAGATGATCTTTTATCAATTGATGCTGCTCTAAAAAATCAACCAATGTGACATCGCCCATTCCTAGACCCACCCCAGAAAGTTGAGTCTGCCCTTGGCCTTCAAAAAGATTAATGAGGTTTGAATAACTGCCGCCCCCGCAAATGGCCCTAGGGTTTGCGGGATCTTCATCAAAGGCCTCAAAGACAAGTCCGGTATAATAATCGAGACCTCTCACAATTGTGGGGTCAAATTGAAGATACTCCTTCCATGGCAAATCTTTGAAGAGATCGGAAAACCCCTTTAAAAGGATAGAGATTTTTTCAGTCCCATCTCTTTTGTATTGTTCGAGAAAACTGAGGCAATCCTCTAAAGTCTTGAGGTCTAAAAACTTCAAGACAATTGCTTTCTTTTTTTCATTGGACTCGATTTTTTCGATACCTGCACTCAAGGCCTCTGGAGAAATTTTTTTGGCCTTATCAAAGAGCCTGGTGAGTTCAGTCGATTGAAGCGAAGAGAGTTCGAGAATATTTTGGCATAAAAAATCGATCAGTCCTCGATGACTAAAGCGAACTTTGACATCCTTTGGGGTTGCCGAAAATTTTTGAAAAAAAGAAACAAGAAGTTCAAGAATTTCCAGTTCACCATAAAATTCAGGGGCCCCAAAAATATCGACATTCCATTGCCAATGCTCCCTGAGCCGACCCCGCTGCGGGCGTTCATAGCGCAATAGATTAGGAATAGAAAACCATCGGATAGGTCTTGGGTACTCTCGGTGAATTTGGGCAACCATTCTCGCCAAGCTCGGCGTCATCTCGGGCCGAATGGCCATCTCTCGCCCACCTCGGTCAGTGAAAAAATAAAGCTGCTGATTGACCAACTCATCGCCTGATTTTGCGCGGTAGAGCTGGACCTCTTCTAAAAGTGGGCCATCATAGCTTTGGTAGCTAAAAAGCTGAGAAATCTCAGTCATGACCTTTTTTACGGAATCAAGCTTGCGTTTCTGATGAGGAAAAAAGTCTCTCATGCCTCTTGGGCATTGAACCGAGGGTTTCGTTTCTAAATTTTTCAGCTGTTTCTCCATTTCTTCCTCGCGTGGCCAATGTGTCAATTTTACTGGGGATTTTCAAGGATCTCCTCTAGAAGTCGCTGATCTCTTTTTTGCTCCTGAGTCCCTAGCTTTATAATGTCATCCTTCGGGACCTTCGGCCGAGCTTTTCTCGGAGGAGAGAATGGTAGACCTGGCCTCTTTAGAGCAAATTCAGGACTATTCAGGGAGATTTTCTGAAAGGATTCCAAAGTCTGAGAGAGTACAAAGAAATAGGTTTCCGCTAAATTTTTTTGGGTTTGAAAAAGCTCTTCTTTACCAATTGATAAATACATCCGCGGCCACAGCAAAAAGAAATCTCGATTTTCGGCAAACGTTTGAGAGGCCTTGGTAAAGCGCAAGAGGTCACTTTGAATCTCTTTGGCCCACCATTGCGAAAAAGGATGATGACTCTTTACGTTCAGTTTTTGGAAACCGACGACTATTTCCTGAGGGTTTCTATTTTTTATCAATGGGACCTTGAGTTCTTCTTGAAAAAAGACGCGGTAAAAAGATGTTTTGCTCAAAAAGTGAACATCTCTGCTGTCTAGCTTCTTGATGGCCTCAAGTCCTTTTTTGGTCAAAAAAGTACGAGCACTGGGAAAAAATTTGTAAACCGTGAGAAATTCACTGGGCATAGACTGCAGCTCTGGTGCCAATTGGGAAACCGCCTCTAATGGGGAAAGAAAAATTAAAAATATAGTGAGGATGAAAAACCGGTTCATGATTCCCCGATCGCCCAAATTTTTTCTCGTGCAAATATATAGGGTCTATTGTCCATTAACCATAATTGCGTCAAAGGCCCAAATTCTGGAAGTGAGCTGCTCTTGTTTTCTTTCAAAAGAGTTAATTGTCCGTGAGGTCCTTGAAGAAAGTAGATCTCGTCGATCTGATTGAGGGTTCTTACTAAGAAGGGTCCTCTAGAATATGACGAGGAACCATGTATTTTTTTGAAATTTTCTTTTTTTAAATCCGACTTTATATCAAAGGCCAGAATTTCCGTACTTAACTCTGAAACGACCGCTATATAAAACCGAGTCGAACTTTTAAAGGTCAGATAATTGGTGCCAAGATATTTTGATTCAAAGTAACTCTCTCCTGGTCCCTGGTCTTTAAAATTCCGTATTGAAAGACCGATTCCATCGCCTCTCTTTTGGGTGTAGACGATATGGTCATCTCTTAGGAGATTCAACTGTATGTGGGTCAAAGGTAAGTTTAAAGGATAGGGGAGAATGCGAACGTTCTTTTGGTCGGTTTGAAAAATGACAAAGTTTTTTTCTGCTAGACTCAAATAGGCCGCACTTTTTGAATTGTAAGAAAAGCATGGCCTAATTCCTGGTCCAAGTTCTTTTAACTTTCTCGTTTTTCTTTGGTAATGATAGAGAATATTTTCAGGAATTGTTCCCAAAGAACTGCCGCCAAAAACTTGCTGAGAAATAATAAAATGCTGCTGATCAGGAGAGGATAGAACGCTATAGCGAACTTGCCCAGTCGCTTTAAGGAGTGGCCTAAAGACTAAATCTTCAAAGACTTTAAGCTGGCCATCATAGGTTTCCATCAAAAGAAAATCTTGCTTTTTATTAGTATAGCGAATGAGAAAAGGTTCGATTTCGCTATTCATAGGTTCGGCCTTGAACGCATAGTTGCTATTGGCCAACATTAAGAATCCAAAAAAAAGTTTAATATACAGCATGGAGCGGCCAAAATGAATATGATAAAGTCTGTTGATACAGGAAAACGGATTGCACGACCTGAGTCCATAATAGAACCCGCGGAGTTGTTGATGAATCAAAATCCGTTCTTACTATCACAGAACGAACGGGCCCCACAGGCGAAGCAGGGCCTAGTGCGGTTATTAAAAAGGATGAAGGAGTACAGCTCAATGGACCGGTTCCAATAATGCCGCCGCTCACGAGTGCCTCGGCGCAACCTATACCCACAGCAGCAACCGGTCCTTTGGAATTTTCTGCAAGAACTTGATAGTCACCTAAAGAGTTTACCTTTTTGGTTGAAAATTTAAGGCGTTTTTTCAACCAAAAGAAAATGGACTCATTCGTTTTTTGAGAACTGGTGGGAAAAAGTTCATAAGAACTTGTAAATTCGAATTGAGGCGCTTTTTTTTCTTTACCGTTAAGAACAATTTTCATCTTGCAGTTTTTATTTTTGCATTGATTGAAATTCGTGACTAAAAAGCATCCAGTTTGAAACTTCAAAAGTTGTGGGAAGTATTGTTTTGGAGACACTACTGCGCAGTTGAGTTTTCTGTTCTTGATTAAATCTTGTGGGAATTTTTGTCGAAGATAAACTTCAATCCTCGACGCTAGACCATAACTCCGGTCATTCGAAAAAATAAAATTTAGACAACGGTTTTTGCTCTCTCCGCCGAGCTTATAGCAGAGTTTAGTTTCCCAGCTAGAATCGAGCGGGGTGTCTTCAATAAAATCTAGAAAGGGTCGGTAGGACTTTGCCACACAATCTGAACCGCTTTTTTTTGCCTTTGTCTTCGACCCCTCAGGGCGCAGCCAAGACAAGAGTCTAGAAATAGTCACTGGGGCCTTATTCTCGAGGTCATCTCCACAGTCTTTATCAAAAGCATTCTGTTCTTGGTCTAGCCCGATTTCTATAGACGAACAGGCCGGACCGGCAGCTAGTGAGCTGGATAAAGTTGAACATGCATCTGGATGGGCTCTCATAAAATCAACGCATGCCTTTAAATCAGAGAAGTTTAATTTTAGCTTTTCTTCCAAGTCAGTACATAAAAATTTCAAAGGTCTTTTATCCCGTAATTCAGCGAGGACTTTGTCCCAATAACTGATGCTAGATCGAGCGGCGCAAAATAGAGAAGGCATCGTTGCCGATGTACAAGACCTTAGTAAAATTTTCTTTTCAATTATGGAGAGCTGGTTGGCCAAACTGGCATTCCCTGTTCGCATGGGTGTGAGGGCGAGTGAGCAAAAATGAATTGATGCGGGATGCTCGATAAAAGCTGTATAATGCTGACTACATTCTGATGGAGAAATACTTGGGCCAAAAAAAGGCAAATCAAAATAAGATTTTTTTCTTCCGTTTTGAAAGTAAAACGCGGTCTCTTTAATTTGGGGACATTTTGTTCTAAAGAAACGACGTGCCTCTTCCAAAGAGGTGGAAGAGCTTTTCTTCTTGTTTTTATCGATGAGGAAAATGAGCTGTTCTTTGTCAGAATTGAGCGGTGGTGAGAAGGCCTGAAGAAAATTTCCGAACTGGCACAAATCTTTTCCCAAAAAAAGCGTCAACGCTACCGGGGTGTGAAGATAAACCGATTTCAACCAATCTGGGTCTACCAAATATTCCGACTCAGGCGAAAGAGGAGCACCTAAGTTCGAAAAGAGAAGCTCTTTTTTCTGCTCAACGACTTCGCGATCGAGCTTTATCAGTTCAAGAAGGTTGCCCAGTGGCCCGGCAAAAGCGATTTTTGCGCCCAGAGGCAGCAAAAATAGCAAAAATGGCCAAGCTTTCCTCATGCATTGAAATCAGGAATCAACAAGAGTCGACCTGGCCAAGATTTGAGCAACATCTTCGACTTCCAGCTCTTCAGTACTGGCAACTCTTGCCTTAGCAGAATTGAAATTAATCAGACAAAATGAACAAGAGGTTGCGAGTTTTTTCTTCGTTGTTTCTCCAATTTGCTGGAGTCTATTTTCAGCAATGTGTTTTCCCTCTGGAATTTCGTACCACATATTCCCGCCTCCCATTCCACAACAAAGGCTTTTGTCTTTATTCTTCTCCATTTCTTTGAGCTTTAAATCTGGAATCGCATTTAAAATCGTTCGTGGAGCATCATATTCGCCGTGATGGCGTCCAAGATAGCAAGGGTCATGAAAGGTCAGCTCTTCTGGAATTGATTTCTTGGGCACCAGTCTTCCACTGGTCAAAAGGTCTGCTAGCAGCTCTGTGTGGTGAAGAACTTCAAAGTCTCCCTTGTCGAACTTTTTGTATTCCTTGCCAATTGTGTGCAAGCAGTGGGGGCAATGCGTGACTATTTTCTTAAATTGATATTTACGAATTTGAGAAATGTTTTCAATCGCAATTTCTTGAAAAGAGTACTCGTCGCCAAATCGTCGGATTGGATCGCCGTTGCATTTCTCAGTTTTTCCCATGACAGCGAAGTCAACGCCTGCCTGTTTGAAAAGACCGATTGTATCTAGCAATACTTTTTGATTGGATGAATCATAGGATCCGGCACATCCAACATAATAAAGATAGTCAATCGCCTTTGCTTCATCGGCCACAGGAATATCTTTGCCTTCTGCCCACTTCATGCGGTCATCTTGCGAAATTCCCCAGGGGTTTCCATTTTTTTGAATATTTCCAACAGCTGTAGCGGCCTCCGGTGGGAGCTTACCGAGGGTAAGTGCTTTGTAGCGCTTGAGATCCATAATCATCGGAACATGTTCAATATTAGAAGGACACTCTTCCATGCACGCTCCACAAGTCGTACATGAATCTAATTCAGCATCGCCGTAAAGTGGATTCTCCCAAAAATCGACATCTTTTTGTTGGAGATTTTGGGCATTTGCTTCGGCATGAATAGCGTCTCGGGCCTTCGTAATAATCGTCTTTGGATTTAAAGGTTTTCCAGCGAGATAGGCCGGACAAACATTAGTGCAGCGTCCGCATTCAACACAGGTCAAAGTATCCCAGCGCTCTTTCATAGAAAGCTCTGACGCTTTTCCAAGACCAAACGTTTCCGCTTCCTCATTTTCAAAATTCATCGGTAAGAGGACACCACCCCTGTAAAACGGAGTAATGAGGGCCGCAAGAGGGAGGCTGAAAATATGAAGAAACTTTGACCAGGACAAACTTCCCACAAAAACCATTGTATTGAGCATATGGAATAACCAAATCCAGCGGTAACCAGTTGCCCACTGAAAATCAGACATGGGAATTTGGTTAAGTGCTAGGCCCAGCCAATAGCCAATCGGAGACCAGACTTGTTCATGAATTGGGAAATCAGTGGCAAGAATTCGAATACCCTCCATCAAATACCCAATCACAACAAGAGAAATAAGCATCGCGTACATGAAAAGCTCTTGCTTGGGATTGGTTGAACTTAAATAATCGGGACGCTGGATGTAGCGGCGATAAAAGGCAAGTCCAACACCTAGCAAAATGGCGAGCCCAGCAAGATCTGCAATTAAAGAGATGCCTAAATAAAGCGGCCCTTTAAAGATCTTGAAAGGGGTATCGTAATGGATCGCGACCAGATCGGTTGCGATCCAAAGAATAAGAAAACCATAGAAAATGAGGCTGTGAAATATTGCCACCCGCCTTACTCGGGTCACTTTGCCCTGGAAAAAAATAGTATTCAAAAAGTTCTTCCAATTCAGACCGGAAGCAAAAAGCGGTTTAAGAGATTCCCCTTGGGAAACAAATCTGTACTTTCTCACTACGCCCCAAAAGAAAACTACGGTGGCAAGAGCAAGAGTGACATACATAACAATAGTAAAGCTGTAGGGAATGGACCACATGATCTCGCGGCCAATCTGTTCTGACATTCTTCTGGCTCCTTACCTAATTTGAGAGTATTTTATTGTATGCTTGTGTGGAGAGAGTGGCCATGAAGTTCTGATTGTTCTAAAACAAAATGCTATGCTTTTTTTTGGAGGGGGCAAGGCCCTTTGTCTATCTCTATTAGCCCTGGTCTTCCTTCTGACTTCATTTGATGTTTTTTTATCTACCACAAGGTTTTCGTTAAAAAAAAAGCGGACGAAATTTTTGATTTGTTCCCAATATTTTCTGGTTCTTGGGATAATCTTTATGGGGGTTGAGCTATGGCGGGAAAGCTCCCTGGGTTTCCAATTCCAGCACTTGTATTCTCATCAACTCTTTATTCCTCTGTGGGACTACTCTGTTATCTCTCTTTGCATTTGGATCTCACTGTTTAATCACAGGCCTAAAGAAGACCGCAAAGAAAGGCATGAAAACAAGGTTGTGTCTGTGGCGTGGCGAATTCCTTGGGTCGTCGTTCTTCTGTCTCCATTTTTACCAATTTGGGCCAACTTTCTCCTCCTTTTGATTTTTGGATTACTAACCGAGCGCTTATTTACAAAATGGGGCAAGGACTTTCTATACTACCAGCGCACTTATAGAATTTTATCATTCATCGGTTTTATTTGGCTGTCGTTTGTGGGAGTTTTAGTCTGGATTCAAGCGCCGGACTGGTTACCGATGGCCACGTCTTGCATTTTTGTTCTTATTTTTTTTTGGTTCAAGCACCGACTTTGCAATGCTTTGCTTATTGAAGAAAAAATGGAGACACTCAATCTTGAACACTAAACTTCCTGTCATCATTTTTATTTGTCTTAGCTTTTGCATCCAGTCTTGTACCCAGACTGCGACTGTAGGGCTTAAAAAATTTTCCCCTCATGCTCAACCTACACGGTTTGTATGGTTTCAGATTGCGGGCCTTTCTACTGAGCAGCTTACTCTTTTAAAATTAATGAAAAGAGAACGAGAACAGTCCAATTTTTTCGAATCGGCCATTTGCTTTGGAGAAATTTGGGGTTATGGGCTCTTGAAATTGAGGCCTTCGTTAGAGGAGCATCTGTATTCCCAAGTCAGTGGTGGGAAATTACTGCAAAACCGTTGTGAAGGGGGATCTTCAAATGCAATTTGGAATTACTTTTCTCAGGCCGGCTATAAAACGGGGATTTTTGAAAACCTTCCTGGAAGATACAGCCTTATTCATCAAGAACGTTGCGTTAAAAATAGTAGGACAACGCTTTGGCTACGGGATTTTAATAAATTAACGACTAAAGGGCGGGCATTGGAAGACTATCTCCCCGGTGCCGATAAGGATTGGAAGGAAGGTGAGCAATACTTTGACCAGACCTGTCGAAGTGAAAAATGTACTTCGAACCTTTCAGAGAATTTTAGCAAAATCTATCAAAAGTTTTTTCTAAACCGTAAAAATTCGTTTTTGCTTTTCAGAGATTTTTCTTTGTATTGGGCCATCTTGGCGGCCGACTATCCCCTTATGATTCAGCGCCTAGAAGAATTAACCAAGTTTTTAAATCTTTTGGCAGCAATAGAATCGAATGAAACCCTTTTGATTGTCACTGGTGTGAATCCTATGGGCCCTAAGCTTCCTAATTATGGAGACGAATGGCTGAAAGTTTTTCAAAAGAAAAACATTTCGCACAAAACCCAGCAGCATATGTTAGCACCAGTCTTTTCCCATGGACCTCGTGCAGAGAATTTTTGTGGACTCTATGGTGAGTCAGAAATTTTAGAGCGGATGTTCAGAGATCGAAGACAAACGAATTCGCTTCAGCGCTTGTTAGAGTAATGCTGCAAACAATTTGCTATCAAAATTTTTTAGACCTACTCAAAAAAGATCTCTATCAAAACCGCCGCTACATTGTGTGCCCAACTGGAGAGGTCGCAGATGCTTTTAGGGCCGGACTTATTCGATGCTATAGCGGCGCGGAGGTTTTTGATGCTCCCGAAGTTATTACATTCTCATTTTTTTTCAGCCTCCTAGAAAAGAAACTGCTTAGGAAATCTGGAACAAATGAAAGGCTATTGCGTAGGAAGTCTGAACTCTTGGGTTTTTTAGGCGCCCACTTACCAATTCAACATCAAAAGAGTTGGAAGTTTTTCGATTTTCACCGGAACTTTCAGCGGTTGACCGAGCTCAGGGGTTTCACTCTGGATGAGGCGATGCTGTCAGATTTTTTCCTACTTCACGGACCAAAAGATGCTGAAATGTTAATGATGATGAACACAATTTTGACGACGCTCGATTTGTGGGATGAGCACCGATTAACATCAGAAATGACATCAGAAATAAGAATGAAACAGGAAGGCGCTCTTCCTAATTTTGCGCTCTTCGGAGTTCACCACCTAACGGCCATCCAGATTGACTGGCTTTCTGCCTACGTATTATCTGCAGATGTCGATATTTTGGTGCCTGCTCAAGTCTGGAAGGAGCGCTCTCCCTCGGATTGGATATCGTGGTTAAATTTTGGCAATCATTGTGAATTATCCTCTCATGATAGTGAAAAAGATTGTGTTAAGCGCCCAGAAATAAATCTGTGTTGCGGCCCGATGATTGAGCTTGGTCCAGCATCTTATAGTGAATTCTCCGAACCACTCCCCCCAGTTGCGCAAATCATCACAAGTGAAAAGTGCTCACTCGATGAAATTTTAGAGTTTTCTGTAAGGGAAGGTCGATCAAAGTGGTCTAATGACCATTTGCAGTCTCGGGTAGTGCAGATTCGAAGCGATATTGAACTTGCTTTAGGGACTGGTCGTTTCTATTGGCCGAAAGTGAAAGACCTTATTCTTGAGACAATCATGGGGCCAGAAAGAAGATCACCGTTAACGGCCAAACTCTTACTCGCACTGGAAAATTATCAAGCGCTATTGCAGAAAGATGAATGGTCACCGCTTCAATGGGAAATTTTTTGGTCAATTTTTGAATTAGATTTGCCAAAGTTGTCGTTTTTTCAAAACAGCGCTCAGGATGCACCGCGCTTGTTTTTGCTGCCAGAGGTTTTAGGGCTTGAAGGGGGACAAAAGGTTCAACTTTTCGCCCCTCTAAAAAACAATTGTTTGGAGTTGAGTTCAGGAGCTGAGTATTTAATTGAGATCGAATCAATCCTCAAAGATATAGGTCCTCTCTACAACGCTCAACTCAAAGTCTTGTATCACCAAACCTTAATACTCTCTTTGAAAGAATCCTTTACGTTGCAACTCTATGTTGATGAGGATCTGTGGGAGGTTAGCGATTTTTTTCAAAAAGAATTTAGTTCTGGGTGCAGCGTAGAAAATGTGACGGAAATCAAACGCAACATCAACATGCAACCAATAGGGTTGGGACAGAGCCCGGTCCAATTTCATCGACTGACGCCATCTCGGTTGCAAAGATATATTGATTGTCCTCTAAAATTTTCTCTACACTACAGTCAACTTCTTCCAGCAAAAACCCATCCCTTTGGTGAACTCTCTGCCTTTGAAAGAGGGATCTTTTGGCATCTCTGCGTTGAAAAATCTTGGGAGAAATCTTGTCACCTGACTGATAGTGAAATTGAGCAGATCTTAAATACTCTGGTTTCGGATTGGAAACGAAATTTATCCCCTTTTGTCTTTCAAAAAGAAATCGCGATAGCTCTGCCTTACTATCAAAACGCTATCTATCAGTTAAAGCAGTTAGTTGTTTCTCTCCATATTAAAACTGTATTGTTTGAAAAATCACTGAAGACCAGTTCGCCACTAAATGCTGAGGGGAGAATCGATATTGTCCTTTTAAACAAAGAAAATATTTATCTCGTTGACTTGAAGAGTTCCTCCTTCGGCATTCCTAAGTCGTTGAAAGAGGTTGAAAATTTCGAAAGTATCCAGATGCTTTTTTACCGTTGGCTTTTGGGCAAGTCGGCCGTTTTCCCGCAAACATTAAAGGCGCTTATTTATATAAACATGGCCGATGAAACCCAGGGGCTGGTTTTAGGTCTTGAAGATTTCACGCTTTCTGATTTTCCAGGCCGGCAACTTAGATTGACGAAAGACAACATGGAATTTGAACAAAAACTTGTTGAGTGGCAGCAGCTTATGAGCTCTTCTCCTTATCGAGCGAAACCGAGAAATCCAGAAATGTGCAGTTACTGTGAGTTTGAGATCATCTGTCCAAAGAGTTCAAGTTCTGTAGAAGCAAAAGAGAGACTCATCTAATGCCCGAATTCTCAACCACTGCAGAACAGCTTGAGGCGATTCAAAACCTAAATGGAGGAGTCCTTCGCGCTGGCGCGGGTGCAGGCAAAACGTTCGTCTTGGTTGAGCATTTGCTGTTTTATATAGAAGAAAAAATCTTTCCTCTTCTCGACCATTTTCCAGTGGAAAAGCGCGACTATGAGTTACGAACAGAGCTCAAGCGTATTGCTGTAGTGACTTTTACCCGAAAGGCCGCCGCTGAAATCTTGTTTCGTGTCCGGAAAAGAGTCGAGGTTAAAAAAAACGAAGCAAACTCGCGGCCTTCTGAGCAGTATTGGGAGCTCTTTGCGAGACAACTGCCAGCTTTAAAAATCACGACGATACATGGGCTTTGTGCCTCTTTGATAAGGCTTGGGCTAGTGGACTGGGAAAATCTTCCAGACTCAATTAGTGAGGGAGCGTTTCTCGAAGAGAGTATCCAGCAAGAAATTTTGCGGTGGATTCAAATTGAAGGAGAAAATCTTCCAAAAGAGGCCAGGACTCTATTCCTTCTCAATTCCCATCGTCTGGCAGCAGGACTTAAAATCATCTTCACGAAAGCAGAGTCTAGAATTCAATGGGAAAATTCAGAAGAAGTTCAAAAGACGGCCGAAGACTTATGGTCAGACTACGGCCTATTTCACCGTCTTCCTTTGACCGGAGATCTTGAAATTCCGTTAGAGCTTGCCGAAAAACATACCGGAAAAAAGTGGGCAGATTTTTTGATTGAGGTCCAAGCACGGCTCAAAGCAGTTCCAGCTGAGATGGCCCATCACGAAATAGAAAAATTCACAGCAGACTGGGGACGATTTCCTGCTTGTACTAAAAAAGGAGAAGAATTCCAGAAGGCCAAGAGCGCTCTAAAAAAAATTAAGATAATTCGTGATGCTTATAGAGATTTTTGGAATAAAACAGTCTTTCCTCTACGCCAGAGCGAGGAACAAATTGGAAGTTCTTGGCAGAAACTGTACCAAAACCTCTTTCATCATTTAAATGAGCAGTATTATTTAAATTGGAAAGATCTATCTTACTCTGATCTAGAATACATCGTTTATACCTGGTCACAAAAAAACTTAGAAAAGAACGTAAAAAATCCCATTTTCGAAAAAATGATCGTTGATGAATTTCAAGATACTTCATTTCTCCAACATGAAATTCTATTTGCTCTAGTGGGGCATAAGTCCCCAAATTATTACGTCATAGGCGATCCGCAGCAGGCCATCTACCGTTTTAGAGGTGGGGATATCTCAATTTTTAAAAAAATTGAGCGTCAAAGCGAAAGCGTTCTCTATCTTACGCAAAACTTTCGTTCCCTACCTATCAATGTGGAGTTTAATAACCATTTATGCAGCGACCTCTTGCATAAAGATCAAGAAGTGAGTGCAAGTCATTTTGCTCAAATGGCCAGGCCTGATTCGACAGGCGGGGGGGTCGAAGTTGGAGAATACTATTTTGAGAACAAGGGCAAACTCACATCTTCAGAAATCGAGCAAAGAGAAGCGAGGCTGCTCTTTCATCAAATCCTGGGTGATCCCGCCGTAGAAATTGCCGTTTTATATAAAAAATTAGCTCCATCTCTTCAACTTATTTCACTACTCATAGAGTCTCAAACGGGTTTCACCGCTCAAATAAAAGTTCCTTCAAAACTGTCACCCCTGAGAACACTTTTTTTTAAGTATCTAGAAATTCTTTTGTTCGACAAAGAAAATGTAAAAGAGCACTACGCAGAATTTTGCTTTTATCTTTTGAGCTATATATCTTCTCATGTTTCTTTGGGTGAGGCCGAACTGCTCGTCGATGAGCTCCTTAAAAATTCAGAAAAAAATTCAGAAGAGATGGTCGATGTTGATGCGTTTTTTCTTTTTCTCTACCGACTTCCCTTGAATTTACCGACCGGAATTGGAGAGACAGAGGCCATTAGAGACCTTTGCCATTATCACCACCATCAAAGAGAACAGATATATGACTCTCTGAGACAGAATCAAAAAACAGTTTCAGTTAACCTGAGCTTTTTTAGCGACTCGCAAAGGATTCAAATTTTGTCCTGCCACCAGGCCAAGGGGCTTGAGTATCAGTCCGTTTATTTGGGAGGTGCAAGTACGAATGGAAGGGCCCCTCTCTCTCAAGAAATCATCGGAAAGAATTTAAATTCCTTTCGCTATACAACCTCTGAAAAACTCAAACGGTTTTATAAAACTCCTGAGTTTTTGATAGAAGAAGACATTGAGAAACACCTGGGACAAGAAGAAAGCAAAAGGTTACTCTATGTGGCCTGTACCCGGGCAGTGGACAAGCTCTTTTGGATAGACTTTCATACTCAAGATCCTAAAGATTTTTCACTCCATCCAGATTCTTGGGCGGCACTACTTAATCCTCTAAAAGCGTCAGAAAGTGTTACGAAATCAAGACTGGAACATCTTCCTGCTGCTCATGGTGAGGCGTTTCAATCTGAAAGAAGACCTCTTTTTCATCTTCATCCTATGGGATCATTTCCGCTCCCTGGTGTGCTGAGCGCGCCTATGACCATTCCGACTCCGTCTGTCACCAAATTAGTAGAAACATGGATGTCTCTCGATGCTGCATGGGATTTAATGAATTTTTCTGAGGAAGATATTGAGCGGCTTAAGAGTCTAAATTATTATCCAGAAAAATCCTTTCCTTTTGTTGCAAAAACAGAAGTTGACTCAGAAAATGCGTCAGAAAAAGCACCAGAGCGCGGGGTGCGAATTCACCGAGAACTTTCGCAATGGGTAAAAAGATATTCCGCCAATCCAAAGCTGGTTAAGGAAATAATTTGGCCTTTCAAAACACTCACTCATCCTTTAGAAGAGTACCGATTTTTTTCTGAGGCCCCGCTCCGATTTCCGTGGAATCATATTATGGTCTCTGGAACTCCTGATTTTGTGGCGCTTCACCAGAAAGAGAGCGAAATATGGGATTTTAAGACTGGAAAAATAAGTTCTGAGCTCTTGATTCAATATAAAATGCAATTAGAATTTTATGCTCACGCTCTCTATGCACTCCAGGTAGTAGACGCGGAACAAACTCTTTTACTCAAAATTATAGCTATCGACCAAAAAGATATTATTGCTTGGGAGACTCGGTCAGATCTCGCTCAAGAAGTGCTCGGTAAATCTTCGAGTCATAATTTTAGCCCGAGTGAATCAATCGGGTAGTACCACTTTGTCCGATTCCATTATTTGTGGAAAAGAATCAGTATGATACGCTGTAACAGAAGATTATCCGTTGTGCCTAAGGATGGTGCTGTGATTCGTTACCAATTGCTTTTAAGCAGTCTTGTTTTGTTTGCGCTCTTTTATGCAAAACCTTCGGTTTCGGGGGAACAAAGCGTTTATAATTTTAGTTGGCTCGATCAAGACAAAGAAATCTATGTTTTGCAAAATAGAAAGTATCGTAAGAAAGGTAGGCCGTATTTCTCCCTTGGAGGAGGTCTTACGGTTTCTGGAAGCTTCACAGACGCTACATCTATTCAGGCGAGAGGCGGATTCTTTTTTTTCGAGCAATGGGGAATTGAGTTTCTTTATGCAACAAATTCGACTTCTACGAATAACTCTTTTGAGGGAGTCGCTGAACAAGGCGCGATTGCTTATTTTCGCCAGATCGAGAGTTACTCCGGTGCTATGCTTATGTGGGCGCCGTTTTATGCCAAGCTCAATACCTTTAATAAAGTTCTCTATTTTGATTGGATGCTAGGAGCTGGAATGGCCAGTGTGAGCAATTCTGATAATCGCAATAAGTTTCTTTTAACTGCCGATTCGGCGAAAGATGAACTCACTTCAGAATCACAGTCAGGACTATTGTGGTCTACGGGATTGAGATTTTACCTATCTCAGATGTGGAGCCTCCGTGTCGATTTTACTGCGGTCCATTTTGAGGCCGACAAAACCCGTAAGCAAGATGGACTTAGCGAAACATTCACGACAAAGAAATGGTTTCACAATTATGATCTGACAGCAGGAATAAATATTAGCTTTTAAAGATCTAGAAACTTGAAAGGAAAAGAACACGGATGTTCTCAAAAAAATTAGTAATCCTATTCATTCTTTGTGCCTGCATGGTCACAAATCGAAGTTTTTCTCAAAAGATTTCTCGAAGCTCATCAAATTTTTACAAAATGGCCAAAGATTTATCAAGGAAAGGTTTTTATTACTCTTCTATCCCTTGGATGAAAGAATACATCGTTGCCACCCAGGGCCGATTGGGAAGTGAAGGCGAAGATCTTTTAAAAGAAATCATTTCTCGCGTCGGGGCCGCTCCTTTTGAACAGCTTCCCATTCGATTTTTGAAGTACTCTAACTCTGGAACGGTTCACTATATTTTGGCCAAAAAACTTTTGGGCAAGGGCAAGCTAAAATCAGCGCTGCAAGAGCTCAACCGAATAAGTTCTGCTCACCGAACCTATCCCTTCGTGGCCCATATGAAAGCGGCAATCTATTCAATTACTGGAAACCAGGCCTTAGCGGTTCAACATTTTAAAGACTGCCAATCTTTTTCTTCTAGACGTCAATCGAGCGCCCGCGGGAAAGTCCAACGGCGCCAGCTAGAAATGAATCGGCAGTACTGCGTCGCCGGAGTAGCGCGAGCGAAGTTTGCATCCCGCAATTTTCGTACGGCCGAGCTTAAATACCTTGATATCGAAAAAGAGGATTATATATGGCCGGAAATTCTCTTTGAAGAAGCTTGGAACTCCTACTATATGAAAAACTACAACCGCTCGCTGGGAAAACTCGTCACCTATAAGGCCCCGGTATTTGACTATATTTTTAATGCTGAAATAGAAATTTTGAACTCTCTTAGCTACATGCGCTTATGTCTCTATGACGATGTAAAAACAATCGTTGACCGTTTCTATGCTCTTTATTCCAGGCCAACTAAAGATCTGCGAAAGTTTCTCATCAATAGAGGGCGAGACTATCAATACTATTACCAACTCATTAGTAATTATCAAAGAGGTCATCGCGGAAACGGATCTCTTTTGATTAACATCATCAAGTCAATTTCAAGAGATCCTGCGTACCAAGAACTCAATGAATCTTTGCTCATGGCGTCTCGTGAATACGGACTCATCCGTCGGTCATCGAACCCCAAGCTTGTTAGGGTGTTAACGAAAAGTATTCTCAGTGTGATTAGGGAGATTAAAGACCAAATAGGCTCCTATGTTCGAACCCAGTTGATTGAAAATTATGGTGAGCTGTTTGAGGCCTTTCAGGGGATGAGCTACATTAAGCTTGAAGTTTTATCTCGGAAAAAATCAAAGCTTTATGCATCTCAAAGTTTAAAAAGGCAAAGAGGCGACGTTCGTTATCTTCGTCCAAATGAAAAACAATACTTTTGGACTTTTAATGGAGAGTTTTGGGCAGACGAGCTTGGCGATTATGTTTTCGCGCTTGCTGATGAATGCGGGACCGGTCGCAGATGATAAAGTGGCCTTTTCTTTGTCTTTTATTAGGTCTCCTTAGTTCTCCTGCTCTTCTGGCAGGAGCAAGGCGAGATCAAATTTTAAAAGTGATTAACGAAGAGATATCTGAAGTCCAAAGACTAGCAAGCAGTGTTAAAGGGAAAAATCCCAATCATCTTTTGCGTCTTGCTGAGCTTAATCTGGAAAAGGCCAGGATCATTCAAGAAATCGAGAACGAGCGCTATCTTCGCATACCTCCCAAGCAGCGCAATCAAAACGCTAAATCCAGATATTTTTTAAAGTCCCGCAGGTTGTACCAAACGGCCCAGAAATACGGCATGCAAATTGTGAAGCGCTACAAACGCTACGATGCAAAGGGGGATGTCTATTTTATTTTGGGCTATAATTCAAAAGAACTGGGAGAGCTCACTAAGGCCAAGAAGTATTTCGAAAGGGCAATGAGCTCTCCTGCGCGCGACCCTATGTCGCGTTACAAATCTCAAATCGCTTTGGCAACAATCGCTTACAACGAAAATAACTATAAAAAGGCCACCCCATTATATGAGAGCGCTCTCAGAAAAATAAAAGACAAATGGTGGACGAAAGATAGTTTTAATCTTGCATGGTGCTATTACCGAACTGGAAAAAATTCTCGGGCCATTCAAAAGATGAAAGAAGTTTTTCAATATTCGAAAAGTAAGAAGTATGTGGACATGCGGGATGCGGTTGCGCGAGATATAGGGCTTTTTTATGCAACTTCTGACAGGCTTCGAGAAGGTTTGCAATTTTACCGCAGTTTAGGAATTGATTTTGCTCGGCACTTGACGCAGTTGGGGGAAAGACTATCGGCCGAAGGAAAGTATACTCAAGCCGAACAAGTTCTTGAGGCAGCACTTAAAGCTGAAAAAGATGGAGTCAAAAAAGCAGAAATTCTGAGTTCTATGCTCGATCTTTATGAAAAATTTGGTCGAGAAAGACAGCACTATTTGCGCTCAAGGCAGCTTTTGGATTTGGCAAAATCAAAGAAAGTCACTGCGGAAGTTTTAAGTAAACTCCGGTATCACAGTGCAAAAATGGGAGTTGTCCTCCAAAAACAAGTGGCGAGCAAGACTTATGTACGACTTCCAAAAAAACGTATGCAAAAGGCGCTCTACGCGGTTGGATACTTTGAAATCTCTTCAGCGGTTTCGCCGGACAAAAGAGTCGAGAACTTTTTCCTTCAAGGGGAAACCAGCTATTCGGTAGGAAAATATCCTCAGGCATTGCTCTTTTACAACAACTCATTTGAGCTGGCCTTCAGACAAAAAAATCGCAAGTTTCAAAAGCTCTCAGTCGAAGCGATGCTAGCAGTTCTCAACGTTCGCTCATTTTCGGTCTCTAAAAAACGCCAGTATATTATTCCTATTTACGAGAAATACTTGGCCTATGATCCAAAAGGAAAAAGGTCACACCGAATCTATCAACGACTCTTTAAAGAATATTTTTCGCGTAAAGACTTTGATAAATCCTATTCAGTTTTGGTCCGGTTCTCCAAGTTCTACCCTTCAGATTACAAAACTCAAGAGGCCATGCTTGCTCAGCTCATGGAGTATTACCGGCGCAAGAAGGATAACGATAAAATCGCCTATTTAGTTCAGTCCATTGAAAAGGGAAAGTTTAAAGTCAGCCAAAAGTATTCGCGCAAAATTGGTGAGCTCTTGACGGCGTTGCAGATGAACAAAGTTCAAAAGGCCCTACAGAGTGGAGATAAAGAATACGCTCTCAAGGGCTATCTCGGTATCTACAAGGATCCAAAAAGTACGGCCGAGGCCAAGAGAAACGCGGCCTATAATTTGGCGGTCCTATTTTATGAGGTCGGCAGTAGTTCTCAATCTCAAAAATGGGCCCAAGTTTCATTAGGGCTTATGACCGAAAAAGAAATTGAAAAATTTGAAGATTCTTATCTTACGATTAGCTCGTATCTTTTTGAGAAGCTACAGTTTGAAAGTTCGGCATTACTCTCGATGCAAGTTCTTCAGAAACTCTGTCGGTCCAAGAAAAGCTCTAAAAAAGATCAGTTCTTCTTAAATGGATCTTTTATAGCGATTGCTGATCACAAAAAAAATCTCGTTCAGAAATTCTTTGACCTGGCCCCTCGGTGCGGAGTCAATCAGGCGGCGATCTCTGATGTTCGTTTCCACTATCTTGACCTTTTACAGTCAGAAAAAAATTGGCAAGAACTGGCCTCACAGCTCGATTATTTGGGTCGCGAATCGCGCTTTCAAGGGAAATTGATTCCGTATTTACACGATTTAAGAACTGCTTATTTGAGCTACGGCAACCAAGACCTTGCCTCAAAAACTTTCAATACTATGAAGACGTATTATCAGCAGGCATCTGCCCGAAAACAGTCGCTTCCATTGGAGGCATTGAACATTATGGGTAGCTATGAGCTTGCAACTTTAAAAGAAGATGCTCAGCGATTGAGTTCGCTGGTTTTAAGTTTTCCTGAAGAAAATTTTAATAAGGTTTTAGAACGGAAGCTAGCGATTTTAGAACAAATGACCGCTCGAGCATCTCTGGCCCTGAAGTCGGGATCCGGAATAGGCATCATTGGCTCATATGCTGTGTTGGCGCAATCTTATGGAAGTGTGTCAAATGAAATTTCTACATTTCGACCTACAGGTAAAGGAGAAGATTATATAAAGAGTTTTCAATCATCGATGAAAGATATTGCCAACCCTCTTCAGCAAAAAGCGGTAGAATTCAGAAGAACGGCGCTAAGGCAAATGGAGCGTGATGAAGTTTTGACTGACTTTAATACAATTTTGAAAACTCCTGAAAGCTACCCAGTGGCGATAAAATTTCTAGATCGAAAAGCAACACTGATGGACCGGGGAGGAAAGAGGTGAAACTGTTTTTCTTCTGCTTTCTTTTATTCAATGTGCTCCTTCAGGCTTGTTCTACGAGTCAACCAAGTGATCAAATGGATGTCTCTAAACTCAAAAAGGGAGACTTGAAAACCATCCAACCTCTTCCCTATAACTCTAAAAATGATTACCTTCGTGGGTTAGAGAGTTCGTCCTACCCACTTCTTCTAGACGAGGGAGCTGATTCTCTTCCAGAAAAAGAGCAAAAGTCATTGAAGGCCTCGTCAAAAGCGCCGCTTACTGAACTAGCAGTCCTTTGCCATAAGAATCCCAGCAACTCAACTTTTCAAAAGGTGCTAGATTACAATTCGCGATATAGAAAGATGCCCTCTTTTTGGACTATCGTGGGGAACTGCTTTTTCAATATAAATCAAAAAGAAAAGGCGCAATTATTTTATAATAAAGCTCTTGAGCTTAAACCCGATTTTTCACCTGCTCTCAATAACATCGGTGTTTTACTCAAGACAAAAGGTCGAGCGCAGAAGGCCCTTCTTGCCTTTCGAGAGGCCGAAAAAAAAGACCCATTTGCAAAGACTCCTAAGCTCAATTTGATTTATCTCTACTTAGAGTTTGGACTAACTCAGAAAGCAAACAATTTACTCCTCGGAATGCTTCAGCGCTATCCATCTGATCAAAATCTTTTACTCGCTCATGCCTTAGTTTCTTTTTTCTCCGGAAATTTATCAAAGTCGCAAGAGACTTTTGAAAAGCTCGATCGTGAACAACTTCTGCACCCCTATGTTGGTCTCAATTACGCCTATACGCTTATATTGAGCGGTAAAAAGGATCAGGCTAGAAAAGTCCTTGAGAAAGTTCAAATTTCCAAAAAATCAAAGAATCAAGAGTATTTCTCCCAGCTAATGGCCCTGACCGCGGAACGCAATCCGGAGGAAAAGTAATGAGTCTGTTCTACATTGTGACCTTGATAGGCTCACTGCTTGTTCCAATTTACGGCCAGAGCAAAAGTCCCAAGATTATTTTTAAATATAAGAAATACGAGAAGTTTGATTTTGATGATCTCTCAGTTTCAGGGGATTCTTCAGATCCGGGAGATCTTTCAGTAGGTCCAAGGTTTAAAAAGCGTTTTAGAAACAGACTTCCAGAAAGAAAAAATTTTAATAAAGAGATCTATAAAAGCTTAAGAGCGATTAAGTAGAAACCAGAGGAGACCAACATGGGACATGAGATGACACAAGATCTAACTCCCTATGAATTCTATTCAGATAAGTTCATGTCAAAGGTTTCGGGCGTAGCGATGGGACCCGGTCGCTATCTTATTGGGCGAGCGGAAAGCTGTGATATTACTATCGACGATTCCTCAGTATCTTCGGTCCACGCTGTCATTGAAATTAAAAAAGATCATATCAAAATTTATGATATGAACTCTACAAACGGAACGTTTGTCGATGGTAAAAAGATACTAGTTGCTCCCATTTCCCTGCAACAGCAGATCAGTTTTGGAAATATTGGACTTCATTTTAGAAGATATGAACAGGAAAGAAGCCTTCCACCGCGACTAGAAGGGCTTGATCCTTCAAAAGGAGTTGCCCGAACAAAGGGGCCCTTACCTCCTCCTGCTACGCCGCAACCTAAAAGTAGCAATGCTAATAGAACCAAAGTTAATTTCAGCAAGCTTGATGTTGATAGAATTTTGCCCCAAGTCTCTCCCGCCGAAAAAGATAAGACTCCGTATATCATCTATCCTTTAGCGGCAGATCCTAAGGCAGAGTTCTCTGAGTATATTTTTGAAGACATAGAAGAGCTCAGACCAATTTTTCGCTATGAATTAGGTGAGCAGGCCGTCGAGGTCATGATCTTATTTCAAGATCGAGTTTATGAAGTGGACTATATTCCCCATAAAAATGGAGTTTACAAACTCGTAGGCGCTTCTGCTGGGAAAAAAGAGATTGAGTTCCCATATCTCAGAAAAAACGAAAGAGTGCCAATCGTTGAGGTCAAAGGGCGAAGCATCACCGTTTTTCGACCGCTCGATTATGAGTTTCTCCATTTGTCAGATGACAGCACTCGCAAAATGGAAAACCCGCATGACCAAATTCATTTAGAACCAATGGATGTGGTCAAGTTTAAAAAGGGTGAGCTTGAAATTTATCTCCGAAATGTTTCAGCGCCTCCTCAAGTCAAAACGATGCCTTTTTTTACGTTTGATCCCAGAACCGCAAAATACTTTCTGCTCTTTCTCATCCTCTTTTTTACACCAATTGCCATTCTCGCAATGATGGACATTAGTGATGATGTTCAAAAAGAGAAAGCACCAGAAAGGCTGGCCACGATTCTCTATAAAAGAAAAATTTACGTCTCAAAAAATAAACCGATTGAAAAAACGAAGAAAGCGCCAAAAAAAGTTCAAAAGTCGCCTGTTAAAAAGGCCGCTCCAAAGCCGAAACCGAAACCTACACCAGTCACCAAGAAGGTAGTCTCAAAGCCTGCTCCAAAACCTCAAAATAAAGCGAAAAAACCAACGCCTACAATTGGCCAAAAAGTCGCTAAAAAAGTTCAGAATTCTAAGAAGCGAACTGCTCCTAAAAAAAGCACCGTAAAGCGTACTGTAAAAGGTCCGAAGGCGGCCACCTCTGGTCGTAAAAGTGTGACCAAGAGCAAGAGCACTGGGCGTGCAGCGCCAAGAAAAGCAAACACACCGAGTCCTAACAAAGGAGTTGTAGAGGTTTACAAAAACAATAGATTTAAATCGACGATCAGTAATTTGATGGCCAAGGGGGGATCTCTCCAAGGGGCAAAAGTCTCTTCAGGAGGATCAGAGGCCGGGAGTTTTAAAGGAACATCAGGTGTTTCTGGTGGTTCGGTGAAAGGTCTAAAGACTGCCAACGTCGCATCTGATGTTGGAAACCTCACGGGTGCAACTGAAGGAAAATTAGAAGCAGGTCGAGGCGGTGAAGGGCTTGTAGGAAGCAAGTCGATTTATACTGCAGGTATTCCCAGTCAGACAGTCGTCGTTGGTTCAATCGATCCAGATACAATTCGAAGAATTCTTAGGGCGCACTTGCCTCAGTTTCGTTATTGCTATCAAAAGTCCTTAGATAAAAGTTCGCGCTCCAACGTGCAAGGAGTGATTAAACTTGCTTTTACAATAGGGGCCTCTGGCCGAGTTTCGAAGGCAGGGATTGATGGAGGGACAAGTCTTCCGGGCGGTGTCACAAGATGTGTCGTCAATGTTTTGCGAGGAATTGAATTTCCTTCACCTCGAGGTGGGGGAAGAGTCGACGTAAGACAACCTCTAAATTTCTATCCGCAAAGAATTTAGTGTCCGCGCGAAAAATATGAAAAAGGTGAGAGGGTACTTTGCATTATTTCCACTGGTGGCCCTGAATGGATTTGCTTCCACGCTGCCACCGACCACTCGTCTTGATACTCAGATCGTGTGTATCCAAAAAAATCTCAAAAAAAACAAAGTCAACTCTTTCACTATCTATCTCGATAGGTCTGCTCCTACAGGTGTTTCTGGCATGGGGCTTCAAGTCTCGCAGGGTAATAGTAAAGTCCCGCCAGTTTTGTCTGGCAAAGCAGAGTCATTTCAGATTTCGGAATCTCGTGAAAATGAAACTTGCAGAGATATGTGGGGAGCAGAAATTGAGCTTAAAAGTGGCGTGACGAAAATCGAATTCACGGTTCCAAAGTCTTCGCCCCTCACCAATGGCGCTTCAGAATTTTCATATGGTCAGCTAGAGCTCGCTATTCGTTATTCCCAGAAAGGACGCTCGAGAAAAAAAATTTTTAAGCGTCTTTTTCAAAAAATGCCTGAAAGTATGGAGCTAGTTCGAAACCGTCTATCTCCCAAAGTAAGCAAACATCAGCTGAGTAAAAAAGGTCTCTCGATTCCACTCCTTATCTTTACCAATAGCAACTCCAAAAAAAAATCATCGGCCCTTTGGTATAAGGACTATGTAAGTCGATTTAGTTCATCCCTGAACGAAACTTGGGGCAAACGTTGTCAGATTTATTTTTACGTCCAAGAGGCAGCGTCCTTGAAGTCTGATCCCGATGGGAAAAGATTTTTTTATCAGAATAGGCTACCGTATACCGATTTTATCTCGCCTGAGTTTATCGGATACCTTAAGCTTTTGCATCCGAAGTGGACCAATGACCAGTCTAGGATTTGGATCCTGACTGATTTTGATATTCATAAGTCCATTAAAGTAGATCCAGACAAGACCTTAAATGGAATGGCCTTTCCAGGGACCTTTTTGGAGATAAATACCGGAGTACCTCTATAAGTGAAAATCTTCAAAGCTTAATTCCTCATGGACTGGTGATGCTTAAGCATTCAAATGAGATCACCCTGGCCCATGAGATAGGGCATTTATTACTTGCCGAGTCTCATTCTTCCGATACAAATAATCTTATGGCCGAGGGACAAGGTAATGGTAAAAACCTCATCACTGAAGAGCAGTGCGAAAAGGCAAGGGAGCGTGCCCGAAAATTCTATTTGCCCAAAAGTCTTGCCGAACTAAAAACAAGAAATCAAAGCTCGCGTAGCAAGTCCGCCGAGCAGTAACCTGAATCTGCACTCTTAGTCTGTAGAGAGATTTTTTTTGCCTTCATTTTCCAACACAATAAATTTATAAGTCCGGTACCCTGCAACGGCGCAAGTATACATGACCCTTTTTAACTCGGTATAATTCATCTCTTTGTCTACTACGAGATTCACCATTCCCTTGAATTCAGAAGCATTTTCGATTGTTCTAAACAGCTGCTCGAATGATTCTCGCTTTTTCACCAATTCATCAAAAAGGGGAATGATGCGGCGGTTTCCATCATCGTAGAGCTGTTCTTGAAAAGTTTGCGAGTCATAGACTTCTTGGTCATCGACCCAGATTTTTTCCCTAGAGATTTGAACTAAGACACCGGGCTCGTTGATCGATTTTGATTCTGACATCGGCAGTTCGATACCAGGAGGAATATTAATAATAGTACCAGTGTTGTAGTGTTTTAAGAGAAACACTAAAAGAATAACGAGGACATCTAATAAGGAAGTAATATCAACTTCAAATGCCTTGCGCTTATCTCGGCGTCTCCTGTTGCGAATAAATCGGGATCTAGACATAGTCGATTTCCTTGTCCACCTAACTCATCACGTTGCCGAAAATGATATTAGCAAAGAGAGTTGAAAGCTTTTCATCAACCCCGTCTTTATTAGTTCGGAAGAGTCCCTCGTCGGTAGGAGAAAACAGCCTGACTGTATCCATGATTTTGACCAATTCTTCATAACTGATGTCAAACTCAGGTTCGAAGACTGCCGTTTCTTCCGAAAGGTTATTTTTCTTGAGTTGGATTAGATAATTATGAAGGCCCAAAAGATCATAGTCCTTTCCATCAGTTCCAGAAAAGCTTTTGATTCTACGCGAAGGGATTCCGATGTTAATATCAATTCTGTCGGCGTAAATAGCCAACGTGAGGGCCAGCTCTTTTTTCTTTTTAGGGGGCGGAGACTTAGACGAGATAATAGGAATATCGCTTGAAATTTCTTTAATGTTTACGAATTGAGCGGAGGCCAGAAGAAAAAAGACCAAGATAAAAACCGAATCCAGAATTGGAATCAGATTGAGACTTGGAATAGGCCGCTTTTGTCGGCGGGAACTGGGCGTACGATACATCGCGGCCTACTTCTCTGTTTGGTTCTTAGTTCCCAGAAGATCCAGGAGTTTTACTGAAAATTCATCAATCTCATTGACGATTTTTTCGGCGCGTCCGGCAAGCCAAGAATGAAGCGCAATAATCGTTATCGCAGACATCAGTCCTAGAGCAGTCGTATACATGGCCTTAGCAATTCCATTTCCTAAAACATCTGCTCTTTGGCTAGGCTCTGCCACATCAAGCGCATTAAAGGCCCCAATCAAACCAATGATGGTTCCGAACAACCCCATAAGCGTTGATAAATTTGCTATAACTTGCAGCGCGCCTAAACGCCTCTCAACTTTTGGAATGACTTCTAAGGCCGTGGCATCCAAAGCATTTTGAATCTGGTCGACAGATTGGTTGGCCCTCTTTAATCCGCTTTTCAAAACTTTAGGAAGAGCGGCCTTTGAATCGGAACAGACTCGAATCGCCCCCTGAATATCGTTGGAGAGGATGTAGCGTTGAATTTCATTCATGAATGAAGGGCCATCGACATCCCATGTTTTTCCAATGTTTTTCATCCGCTCAAAAGCAATGGCCAAACCGATTGCCCAGACAATTAAAATCGCCCCCATCATAATGGGGCCCATTCCACCACCGGCCAGAAAAAAAAGTTCTAAATCTTTAGCGGCGCTCAAGAGAAAAGAAGAGTCGCCTGCTGCACCAACGTCAACGGTTTGAACACCGTCCATTCCTTCCATGTTTTCCACGGATCATCTCCTTCATAGAGTCGTGATTCTTTATTCTGTTATGAAAAGGGTAACACAAAAAGCAAATAGAACTAGTGTGAAAAAAAAACTTAAAGCAAATCTTGACTGTAGTGATCAGGAAAAAGGTCCATCTCTATTGATTCAATAAAATTATGGATGAGCTTAATGTGGATTTCTTGAATTCTTTCTGTTTTTTCTGTGGGAACGACTAAGGCAATATCCACAAGCTCTTTGAGTTTTCCGCCCGATTTACCTAGAAGACCGATACAAAACATATCTTTTTTCTTCGCGACCTCAACGGCGTGAATCACATTTGCAGAGTTCCCGCTAGTTGAAATTGCAATCAGACCATCTCCAGGTTTCCCATAGGCCTCAACAAGTCTCGAAAAAATTTGGTCGTAACCAAAGTCATTAGATACGCAAGTCATATGGGCGGGATCACAAAGTGCAATTGCCGGTAGGGGGCGCCTATCTTTACGAAATCGACCCGTCAGTTCTTCAGCATAGTGAAGAGCATCACAAGTCGAACCCCCGTTTCCACAGCTCAGAGTTTTTTTGTCTTCTCGATAACATTTTTGCAAAAGACCGCAGGCCTGTTCATATTTTTCCAAAAAGTCAGAATCTGAGGCCAATTTCTTCAAAAGTTCTTGGGCCTCTAAAAATGTCTTTGATAGCGATTGAATCATAAATGGTGTCTAAAGAATTTCATTAAGGCTGGTCATGATTTCGGCCTTGGGGAAGTTTCCAACCAAAGTATTTTTGACTTCGCCATTTTTAAAAAAAATAAGAGTCGGGATGCCTCTGATTCCATATTTGGTCGCCAATTGAGACGCCTCATCTATATTAACCTTTACAATTTGGGCCTTATTACCGACCTCATTTTGAATTTCATCGAGGACGGGGGTTAGGGCCTTACATGGACCACACCACTCTGCCCAAAAATCCACGACTGTCGGCGTCGAAGACTTGAGAACTTCAGCATCAAAATTGGATTCATCCACAGATTTTAGACCGGACATGGTTTACTCCTCTCGTATTTTTGCCATACTAGCGGAAGCTTTCTCTGGGGACAAGATGAAGATGACCGATATGCGATACTTGCTAAGCTCTGGCGTGAGAACGGCCAGGACCGCTAGGATGTTAGCAAAAAGCATTGATTTTTTTTTAATGTTTGGACTTTCGGCCGTGGTGTATCCTTTGGGGCCTTTAATGGCTTGTTTTTATATCGCGTTCGCAGATTCGCTTCCCGGAGGGCAATCCATTGGAAAGAAATTTTTCGGACTCGGTGTTGTCTCACTTGTTGATGGTGAATATTGCGGGCGCAAACAATCGGTCATCCGAAATCTTCCGTTTGTCTTGCCTCTTCTTTTAACGATTATTCCTTTCTGGGGATGGATTTTGGCCCTTATCGTTTTCATTCCTTTAGGTTTATTTGAACTTTCGTTCTTATTCCGGCTTGATTCTGGACTGAGATTGGGAGATGTCATGGCCGACACAACTGTCTACGGCAATGATCCGAGAAGGCAAAATATTGGTCAACAACAGCAAACAGGTTGGTTTGAAAACCAGGCACCTGTTCCCTCTTAATTTAAATTAAAAAAAAACGGAAAAAGTGATGGCAGAAGGAGAGAAATCGAGACTCATTATTGTGGATTTGAGTAATTTTATTTTCCGGGCCTTTTATGCAATAAGGCCGCTCCATGCTCCAGACGGAACCCCTGTCAATGCACTGTATGGGGTATTCAGTATGATTCTCAAGCTTATAGACGATTATTCCCCAACCCATCTCCTTATCGCTCGCGATGGGCCTGAGGCATCGTTTCGCTTAGAACTCGATCCAGGCTACAAGGCCAATCGAAGTGCTCCGCCAGACGATCTTGTGGTTCAGTTTTCTCTGATCGATCAGTTAGTGGAATTTCTAGAGATTCCGAGTCTCCGAATTTCTGGTCAAGAGGCCGATGACATTATCGGTTCTGTGGTCAAGCAATATGCTCAAAAGTTTGACTCAGTTCTTATTGCCTCTGGAGATAAAGACCTTATGCAATTTGTGGAAGGTCCAGTCGAGCTCTTAGATACTATGAAAAATAAGCGCTATCTCAGAAACGATGTCTTTGAAAAAATGGGTGTTTATCCAGAACAGATTTGCGATTTTCTATCTTTAGTGGGTGATAGTTCAGACAATATTCCAGGTGTAAAAGGTGTGGGAAAAAAAGGGGCCTCTGAACTTTTGGCCGAATATGGAAGCTTGAATCAGGTCTACCAATCACTGGAAAAAATCACTAAAAAGCGACTGAAACAAAATTTAGAAGAAGGGAAAGATAAGGCCTTCTTGTCTTACAAGCTGGTGACTATTAGCGGCGATCTCGAATTAAAGATCAATCAAAACTCGCTGGAATATCAATTAAGTCCGTCTCCTAAGCTTCGCGAATTTCTCGAAAAATTTGGACTGCAGTCTTTTGTCACACGTCTCTATTCAGAAAGCGCTGAGGTCCTAAAAGAGAGGCCGGCCCCAGATTTCACCAGTGAAAATTTCTTTGAGTTGGCCTCTTTTAAGAAGTCAAAAGATCCAGAGATTTTTTTGGATTTCATTGAAGATCTCGGTGATTCTGAAACTTCGTTTGTGCCTATAGGTCTTGCTTGGAAGACTTCTTTTATATTCATCAAAGATGGGCCGCAATTGTCCCAGGTTTTAGAAGATCTAGAGAAATGTAGACCTTCAAAATTCATTGGAAATGGAATCAAAGAATTTCTTAAGCTCCAACTCCGAATCAATCAACGCTTTATTCTCGCTCAATACTTTGATCTTTCCCAGGCCGAGTTCGTTCTTCGTCCTGATATGAAAAACTCTGTGGCGGCGGTCGTTGAGCGCCGGCTGGGGATTACGGTTCAAGACCTAGAAAAAAAATCGACTCAAAAGAGTCTTCTTTCTAACGATACCGAGCTCGAGTCAATATTGATCGACCGCATATCAACGTTTGAACAAATCTATCAACAGCAAAAGCTTGAGTTAGATGAAAAAAATCTCAGCGCAATATTTTACGATTTTGATTCACCCTTATGTCCTGTTCTCGCAAAAATGGAATTCCAGGGGATTTGCTTTGATAATGATTATTTCGAGCAATTAGAACTGTCTTTTACTCAGCAGATAGATGAAATACGCAAAAAAGTTGAGGACGCGGGCGGTGGAGATGTGAATCTCAATTCTCCAAAGCAACTTTCCGAACTTCTCTTTGAAAAACTGGGTCTTCCTGTTTTGAAAAAAACAAAAACAGGGGCCTCTACAGATGTGGAAGTCCTGACAAAACTCGCTCAAATGAATCTTCATCCAATACCGGAATTGATTTTGTCTTATAGAGAGCTTGATAAACTCAATGGGACTTATGTTAAATCAATACCAAAGCTCGTTTCTCCTGAAACTAAGCGCCTTCACACCCATTTTCATCAAAACGTCGCTGCCACTGGTCGGCTCTCTAGCGATAGGCCAAATCTTCAAAATATTCCAATCCGTACAGAAAATGGGAGAAGATTGCGAAGAGGTTTCGTGGCCCCTCGTGAATATGTACTGGTGGGAGGAGACTATTCTCAGATAGAACTGAGAATTTTGGCCCACTGTTCTGGCGATCCCGTGATGGTTGAGGCCTTTCAAAAAAATAATGATATTCACCAGCAAACTGCTGCAGAAATCTTTGAGGTCTCTCTTGATAAGGTAAGCTCTCAACAGCGCTCAAGCGCTAAAGCGATTAATTTTGGTTTGATGTATGGCCAATCTTCTTTTGGTTTGTCCCAATCGTTGGGCATTTCAATGGCCGAAGCAAGAGATTACATCACTCATTATTTTACCCGGTTTGGACAGGTTAAGGCCTTTTTGGACGAACTTCGAGAGCGCTGTGAAAAAACAGGTTATGCAGAAACTCTTTTTGGTAGAAAAAGACCTTTACCGGATATTAATGGGAAGAACAGGGCCATGAAGGCCAATGCCGAAAGAATGGCCATTAATAGTCCTATTCAGGGGAGTGCAGCTGATTTGATTAAAAAAGCAATGCTCAATATCGATTCCGAACTCTCTAAAAAAACGTGGAAGGCCAAGATGCTGCTTCAAGTTCATGATGAGCTTATTTTTGAGTGCCCCCAAGAAGAAGCATCAGAATTAAAAGAATTGGTAAAAAAAGAGATGGAATCGGCCGCCGAATTTAAAGTTCCCTTAAAGGTCGATATGAAAGTGGCAACCAATTGGTATGACTTGAAGTGAAAAAGTATTATTGGAGCCGAATTACCTAGTCTGATATTCAAGCTGCATCTGAACACTAAACGATAGGCCATTGGGTGAATAGGGTCGCAGCTCCAAGATGTCTCCGGCCTCCATTGAAAAAGTATAATATTCATCGATACCCAAAGCTTGGCCATCGTTGAAGCAATCAATCAAACTGACTCTATTTTCTTGTTCAAAAAAATGCTTTCTTTGTTCTCGGTAGCGGCACTCTATTAGGCCACCAGAATTGTGTTTTGTGATGATCAAGTCGGCGCCAACCGCTATATCGTTATCTGCATTGAAGACGAGATCCGCAGGAAGCTCAAACCATAATGTTTCTTGAACTAAATGCTGATGGCCACTTTCAGTGGATTGATCTAAAGCGACAGCGATTATTTTTTGGGTTTGAGTTTTAAGATCTAATAGCTCAATGGAAAAATTTAAGGCCGAAGATAACTCTTTTACAGCGACCACGATTTGGTAGTCTTCGGTAGGTTTTTGCTGAGGAATATTCTTTTTAAGAAGAAGACTTTTTTGACATAATGGGCGCCCATAGCTTGCTCGGCCTGGAGCGTAGACACAAGTGTGAGTCATAGAGGTCGTATGATTTTCTATTCTTATTTCTAAAGGGCCATGCGGTCTTCCCTTGGTTGGGATGATTGGGTCTTGCTGGAGTTTGAATTGATCATGAGGAAGCGGAAATGTTATGGACCTTCTTGCCTCATAGCGGGTTTCTAATAACAATGTCTGTGTTGGAATTTCTTGATTTTCGGCCAGAGTCCCAACATCGCTCGAAACGTCGCCCTCGGGTGCTTGGCCACAAGACCAAACCAATAAACAACAAAATACCATTAGCGAGCGATGCCTAACCATAATAGGCCTATCGACCAACCGTTCACCAAGCTTTTGAGTTAGATTGATTGAAAGTAGGGAAGGGAAATTTTATCTATTCTCTAAATCTTTTTCTTCTAGAAGCTTATCAAGTAAGTCAGCTGTGCTTTCCTGCTGAAGGTGATGCCCAAAATGCTTTACAATATCTTCTGCAGTCAAGACGCCCAGTATTTTTCGTTGATTAAGCCGAGAGACTACGATTAAACGACTGATTTTAAATTGTTTGAGCTTGTGAAATGCAATAAGAAGGGATTGGTCTGGATAAACCGTCACAACATTAAGGGAACAAGCTTCTCCAACTTTTAGCCGACCTTGAGACTCGACATATTTTTTTCCTATTTCGTATAAAGAAATAATACCAAAAAGCTCACCTTTCTGAGTGAGGACCGGGTAACCCGAAATCTCAGAATGGTTAACCTGTTTGATGGCCGAAGCAAGGGAAAGGTCTGCGGCCAGACCTACAACCTTATCAACCATAGCATCTTCTACTAATAGGGATTCAAGAACATCATCGTCTTCTTTGGCAGGCAGCCTAATTCCATCTTGGGCGGCAATTTTTTCATAAATGGATCCAGAACCGAAGCGACCTGAAACAACATAGGCCGTAATGCTTGCAATCATAAGAGGCAAAATGAAATTCACATCATGGGTCATCTCAAAAATCATAATGATGGAAGTAAAAGGGGCCCGAATCACTGCTGCAAAAAAAGCACTCATTCCCACCAAGGCAAATGCGCCGATATCGAGATGAAGACCAGGGAATAAAAAATTGGCGCCTGATCCAACGCTTGCACCTAGCATGGCGCCCATAAAAAGGGTGGGCATAAAAAGACCACCACTCATACCAGTGGAGTAGCAATAAGAGGTCAAAAGAAATTTTAAGAAAAAAAGGACCATGGCCCATCGCCAATCTTCGAGGCTTTCGGTCAAGACTTCCGTAATCACATGATGACCTGATCCAAGAACCCTTGGATCAATCAGTGAGGCCAAGGCCACCAAAATAAAACCACTAAATATCGCGGGAAGCATTTTCGTTTTGAAGGTTCGCCGCAGGCCACCGCGCATTTGCACTACGGTATTAACCCAAAAGGGTCCCCAGATCGCGGCCGAGAGACCAACAAAGAGGTAGAAAAAAAGTTCATAGCTGTTAGAGAGTTGGTAGGTGAGAACCGTGAAACTAGGATGATTTCCTTGAAAGCTAGTGGCAACCACAGCGGCCAAAACAGAGGAGATGACCACGGGACCTAAGATTTTGGAATTAAGATCTCCCACAATCTCTTCAAGTGTGAATATAACTGCAGCAATCGGGGTGTTAAAGGCCGCTGCGATTCCTCCCGTTGCTCCTATTGCGACTAATGTTTTGACCCTTTTTTTCGTGAGCGAGAAAAAGCGTCCAAGCGATGATCCCATAGCAGCACAAACTGTCACTGTTGGGCCTTCTCTTCCGAGACTAAACCCGCTCGAGAGCGTAAGAATCGAAGCAAAAAATTTGGCAAGCCCATCTCGTAAGCGGATTGTGCCATGAAGTGCCACTATGGAGAGTTTGACTGCGGGAATTCCAGAGCCGGAAACGAAAGGAAATTTTTGGGTGATGAGTCCTGCTATGGCCACAAGGACAAAACCTAGGCCAAAGCTCCACCATGTGAATTTAAGATCAGTCCCAATAAGGTGCGTGATATAATCGACCGACCAACTCAGCGCGACAGCAATAAGTCCTGAGCCCACTCCGACAAAGAGCGTTAGCCCAAAGAAAAGATGATCTTCATCGATATTATAGTTTTTAACGCGGCGAAGAATTCCCAACTGCCAGAGAAGCTGACGCTTGAAAAATGATGGACTGGAATTCAAAGAAACCTTTCGTGATACGTAAGGGCCTTACTTGCCACATTCTCATTAAATTTTAAAGGGATAGATAAATTTTTTCACAAACCTTGACATCCATTTAGGTCGTGACCATTGTTGGGACAGCTTTTTACAGGTAAAAAATCGCAGTGAGCACTGCAACATTTTAAGGAGGACTTATGAAGGTAAAACCACTTCAGGACCGTGTTTTGGTCAAGAGGTTGGAAGAGGAAACGAAGACTGCAGGTGGAATTATCATTCCAGATAATCACAAGGAAAAGCCCGCAGAAGGAGAAGTTGTCTCTGTTGGTAGCGGATATCGTACTCAAGACGGTACCATTCGTGAGTTGGATGTCAAGGCCGGAGACCGGATCATTTTTGGCAAATATGCTGGAACTGAAATCAAAGTCGATGGGCAAGAATTTATCATTATGAAAGAAGACGATATTCTTGGAGTTTTTCAATAAACAACCAAAAACCAATTAACGTTTTAGGAGAAGATAATTATGTCAGCAAAAGAACTTAAATACAGTGAAACGGCCAGGAATTTGATCTTGAAAGGTGTTGCCGCCCTTTCTGATGCCGTTAAAGTCACCCTTGGACCAAAGGGTCGCAATGTTGTGATTCAAAAATCTTTCGGTGCGCCATCTATTACAAAAGACGGTGTAACGGTTGCAAAAGAAATTGAGTTAGAAAATGCCTTCGAAAATATGGGCGCTCAGCTCGTTAAAGAAGTCGCCCAAAAAACTAATGACGATGCGGGTGATGGAACAACGACCGCTACGGTTTTAGCGCAAGCGATTTACCGCGAAGGTGCCAAGCTCGTAGCAGCAGGTCACAACCCAATGGATCTTAAGCGCGGAATTGATTTTGCGACTGAAAAAGTTATTAAAAAACTTAAGGAAATGAGCAAGCCTATTAAGACTGACGAAGAGATTGCTCAAGTTGGCTCTATCTCTTCTAACAATGATCAAGAAATCGGAAAATTAATCGCTGATGCGATGGCAAAAGTTGGAAAAGACGGAGTTATCACAATTGAAGAATCCAAGACCGCTCTAACAGAACTTGAGGTCGTGGAAGGAATGCAATTTGATCGAGGGTATTTGTCGCCGTACTTTGTGACAAACTCTGAAAAAATGGAAGTTTCTTTTGATAATCCTAATATCTTAATCACAGATAAAAAGATTTCTAATATGAAAGAGCTTCTTCCTATTTTAGAGAAAACGGTTCAAACCAATAAGCCTTTAGTTATCATTGCAGAAGATGTTGAAGGTGAAGCACTTACAACATTGGTTGTTAACAAATTGCGTGGAACTCTCAATGTTGCTGCAGTTAAGGCCCCTGGTTTTGGCGATCGCCGAAAAGAGATGCTGAAAGACCTTGCTTCATTGACTGGTGGAACTGTCATCTCTGAAGAATTGGGTATGGGTCTTGAAGGTGCTGAAATTGAGCATTTGGGAACTTGTAAAAAAATCTCTATCGACAAAGAAAATACAATTGTTGTCGATGGTGGCGGTGATAAAAAAGAAGTTGAAGCGCGAGTTAGCAAAATCAAAGCTGAAATCGAGAGCATGACTTCTGATTATGACATCGAGAAAGCAAAAGAAAGATTAGCGAAGCTCTCTGGTGGTGTGGCCGTTATCAATGTCGGCGCTCCTACTGAATCAGAAATGAAAGAGAAAAAAGATCGGGTTGAAGATGCTCTGAATGCAACACGTGCCGCTGTGGAAGAAGGAACGATCGTTGGTGGTGGTGCCGCTCTTGTTCATGCTTCTCGAGTTCTCCAGGATCTAAAAACAAATTCTGAAGAAGAGAATTTTGGCGTTCGTATTATTCGCCGAGCTATTGAAGAGCCTCTACGTCAAATTGCTCATAACGCAGGACTAGAGGGCAGTGTCGTCGTCAATGCTGTTCGTGAGAGCAACAATGAGACTTATGGCTACAATGCTCGGGATGATAAGTACGAAGATTTAGTTAAGGCCGGAATTATTGACCCAACTAAAGTCACTCGTTCAGCTCTCCAAAATGCAGCTTCAGTGTCAGGGTTGATGTTAACAACTGAGACAATGATCGCTGACCTTCCTAAGAAAGAATCAGGTGGTCCAGGAGCTGGTGGAATGCCAGGCGGAATGGGCGATATGCCGATGATGTAAGTAACTCTAGACCTCCCTTCGGGGAGGTCTTTTTTTTGTACCCTGATATTGTCTCTCTTTGCGTTGTCCAAATATTTGAACCCTCCTATAATGAAACCAGCGACTACTGCGACCGGTGTCGGATTGACCATCTTTAAACCCTCAAATGAGGTTTTTGCAGTAAATTTGTTGGCACAAGCTATGCAATAAAGAATGAAACGAGTCAGGGAGTCAGACTTAAGTTTATTTCACGGATGAAGATAGAGAGACGGGAGAGGGGCACAAATGTGAAAAACACGAGTGCCCTTTCTCTGCGCTTAAAATTTCTATACTTCTTCACCACTAAGTTAAGGAAGACTTATGTTGTGGAAAAGAAATGTTTTTACTCGGCCTTTTCTATTTTTGTTCTTTATCCTTATCCATGTCGCGCCAAGTGGGGCGTTTAACTTTACACGGGATTTTCAATCAGGTTCGTACTGGCCAGCTTTCCCTATTGTCTTTGAAGTCAGGTCGCAGGAAAACTACGATCAAGGAAGGCTGCAAGAGGCATTCACACAGGCCATGGATTCTTGGGAATCTGCAGGCGGCATCGATATTTGGATGACCGCTAATAATGGCATTCCAGAAACTTCTAACCTTGTACGCTGGGAAGACGATTTTGAGTCCGTAACTGGACATGATCCCAGCTACACACTTGCCGTTGCTATACGGCATACACAAAACGGTATCTGGGTGAAGACAGAAATTATCCTCAACCCCAATGGGCCTCGGGTTTGGAACTACGATAATCTTGTGGCCGTACTGACCCATGAACTTGGGCACACCATTGGCATCGGACATAGCCGAGCACCTCAGGCCTTGATGAATGAATATTTAGGAGACCATGTCATTCACTCCGATGATCAGCTCGCTCTGAGCGAAGTGCTCCGCCTCCACGAAGAACGCCGGGCCAATCGCAATCAATCAATTGGCTTTCTTTCTGGGGAAAGCTCTAATGGATCCACGGGCGGTGGCTGTGGCCTGATAAAAAATACGCCATCTCAAAACAAAAATCTCATTCATAAGTATAAAGGGTTTGGGGCCTTTCTTAGTGTTTTTCTCATGATTTTTCTTCTACTGATATCTCGGCGCAAAAATGCTATTGTGCTGACATGACTTCAAGATATACATCGCTCTTCTTTCTAGACTGTTCTTATCTCCTTAAGCGTCTCAGGGACCACAGTTCTGGTTTTATAACGATTTATTCTTCTCAAGGCTCTCGCTCCCAGTTTGAGAAATTATTTAGTAGTTTTTTTCAACGCTCTAGTCTTGAACACTTGAGAGAGTGCTCTGAGGAGTTTTGCCGCTTACTGTTTGAGTTTCACAAAATCAAAGACGACCTTCATTGGTACCTACTTTATAGTGACGATATGCCGGGGGAGATGGAGCAAAAAGCAACTTATGAAATTTCTCAGATGGAAAAAACTCACTACGAGATGGAGCAACTTGAAGAGTTCACATAGAGTTTGGTTTGGAGGAATTTGCTTTGCGCTCTGCTCGCTAGCTTTTTCAAGGGCCCCCTTAGATGTTCATAGTCTAGAGTCACTCACGGGCATGCGCTTTCAAACTGGGCAAAGCATTGAACAACAAAATACTGGCCTGGACGAGCGGTGTTTGTATCAACAATCGCCTTCTTTTAAAAAAGAATTTGCGTTTCTTAATGCTATTTCAAATGGGTTGATGATTGGGAGCTTTGACCAAGTCGATCTCAATTGCTGGAGTGAATTTGTAGGAGGTCTTTGGTATGAGAAACAACAAGTTTCTCGCACTAAAAATTTTTCGAGCGGACGCGAAAATCTCTTTCCAGTTCCCAAGCTCAATGCAGGGATATGGAAGCAAACCGATATTTTGTTTTGCTTATCTTCGATTGAAGCTTGTCTGCGCTACAGTGGCTTTATTGAGCCTAATCGCTATATCCTAATTGTGTCGAAGGATAGATTATCTTCCAAAAATTTAATTCCAATCGTTAAAAACCATACTGTTTTGCTCTATCATTCTCTCCGCAGTCATTCCATGGCGCCTACGCTTATTTTTCTTCAGAAAGTCACCGCAAATTAATAATGGCATAATTTTTCTTATGAAATTGATTCTTGCACTCCTCATCGCTTTGCAAGGCCTTGGTTCTTTTGCGGCTAAAGAGGATTCGCTTTTTACCGGCCGAGTCTCTCGTTCAAATCCTAAGGCGTCGCTGATGCGAGTCCGAGTCGATTTTGCCAATTATAAGTTTTTAGATAAAGGAGACCGGGTTCAATTTTGGACAGCAGATAACGCTCAGCAAATTTGCAGCGCTTATGTGAAGGGTACCGGTTCCAAGTATGTTTTGCTGAAAGTTCGCGAATATCACCGCTGCGTTTCGCGGGCGCGTGTGGCGGTGGGCTCCTTCCTCTATTTTCGAGGTACCGATTTGCTGAAAAATCAACAGCTCGCTAGAAAGCTCACTCAAATTATTTTGAAAAAACGCCTTGCTCTCGAATCTAGGCTCTTAAAAGGAAAAAAAGTTCTGTCATCTTACACCCAAAGAATTGATCTCGTGAACAAGCGCTATCAGGTCCTTAAGGAAAAGCTAGAGATTGAGTGGCAAAATGAGCTGGCCCAGGTGGAAGAAAACAAAAACGCAAGTTTTCAAGTCTACAAGGGAACTTTGGCGCGGATTGAAGATCTTGATTTTAAGCTGGAAAAATACAAAGTTTATGAACATGATGTCTATGAAGACCGGTGGTCATTAGATGAAAAAATTTATCAAAAAACTCCCTAGGCTAAACTGAGGTTAAAAATATGCAGCGTTTTCTTTTTTGTCTTGTCGTTGGTGCTCTAGTAGCGCCACAGGTTTTTAGCAAAATAACTCCCATAGGAAATTCCAAGGCCCCTGATGGCGAGATACTTCTGCTGAATTTGAAGTCTGATCCCGCTACCCTAGACCCCACCGCATCTTCCGACGCCTATGCTCGAGAGGTTCAAGGATATGTTTTAGAATCTCTCCTAGGGCGAAATATTGAGACCTACGAATTTGAACCCTCCCTGGCGGAGAGTTGGAAAATTTCTGATGACAAGAAACATTTTGACTTCACGCTGCGTCCTGGACTCGTTTGGCAGGACAAAAAACCTTTAACGGTAGAAGATGTGAAATTTTCTTTCGATGTTATTTTTACCGATGATTTTAAAGCAAAACAGCTGATGCCGTATTACGAGTCGATTGAGAAAGTTGAAATTACGGGTAAGCGCAGTGTCCGCTTTACGACCAAAAACACCTACTACAATAACTTTGACGTCGTGGCGGGATTAACGATTATTCCTAAGCATATCTACTCAGCAAGTGCTCGAAAAAAATCAAAAAAAAATCTCAATAAATGGCTCATGGGAAGTGGTCCCTATCAATTAGCAAGCTATGATCGAGGAAAAAAAATTATCTTGAAGAAAAATCCCTTATGGTGGGGAAATAAAATTGATGCACTAAAAGGCGAATACAATTTTTCCGGTATTCACATTCGATTTATCAACGAGGAAAATGTCGAGCTGGAGATGTTGAAAAAAGGACGAATCCACTACATGGGCATGCGCTCAGAGACTTTTGTGAAAAAGGCAAAGGGAAGATCTTGGAAGAAAAAACTCTCAAAAGTGAAAACAGAAAACCAGTCTCCAAAAGGCTATAATTTTATAGGCCTAAATTTAAAAAGCACACTTTTCAAAAGCAAAAATGTTCGCTTGGCCATGGCGCATTTATTCAATCGAAAATTTATGCAGGAAAAATTCGAGTATGACCTAGCAGAACCTGCGACCGGACCGGTCTACAGGCAAAGTGATTATGCAGACCCAAGTGTAAAACCGATTGAATATAATCCAGGAAAAGCACTTGCTTTGCTGAGGGCAGATGGTTGGAAAGACAGTGATAAAGACTTGATTTTGGATAAAGTTATCAATGGGCAAAAGCGCTCGCTTAGTTTTACAATCATTGAGCCCACATCTGAAATCATGAAATATTTAACTCGATACAAAGAAGACGCCAGCAAAGTTGGCGTGAAAATTGAACTCAAACGAGTTGAGTGGACAAGTTTTGTGAAGCTTTTGGAAGAAAAGAAATTCGATGCTGTGAGATTAGCATGGAACGGAGGGGATGTGGACTGGCATCCCAAGCAAATATGGCATTCGGAGTCTGCTCAGGGTGGAGGTTCAAACTTCATTTCCTATAAAAATCCTGAAGTCGATCGATTAATCGACGAGGCCCGTGAAATTTACGACAAGAAAGAAAGAGTGGTTAAATTGCGAAAAGTCTTTAAGCTGATTGCTGAGGATGTGCCTTATATATTTTTCTTTAATTCCAAATATAGTCTCTATGGAGTCAATAATAAAATTGGCCGGCCAAAAGATACCTATAAATATGGCATTGGAACGAGCTATTGGTGGATGAGTCAATAAGCTTATGAAAGTTTATCTCTTACGAAGATTTTTTGGAATCATTCCCACTCTGTTTGGAATTATTTTAATCAATTTTTTCATGTTTCACTTTGCCCCCGGTGGGCCTATTGAGCAAAAAATTCAACAAATGAAGTTTTCAGGAATGGCCACTTCAAATGGAATGGGCGGAGACCATACGTCAGTGGTCAACGGCGCGGTTATCGAATCGCTTAAAAAACAATACGGCTTTGATAAGCCGGTCCATATCCGTTTTTTCCACTGGATGAAAAATCTAATCCAGCTTGATTTTGGAAAAAGTTTTACCTACGAAGAACCAGTTTTAGACGTGATCACTTCCAGGTTTCCCGTTTCTTTGCAATTCGGAATCGCTTCAATTCTTTTGAGCTATTTAATCTCAATACCACTCGGGGTTTACAAGGCCGTGAAGCATGGCGAGCAGTTTGATAAGCTCAGCAGTATTGTTCTCTTCATTTTTTATTCGATTCCCTCTTTTATGTTGGCAATTTTGCTTATCGTTGTTTTTGCAGGCGGTAGTTTTTACGAATGGTTTCCGATCGGTGAACTCTATAGTGACGAATACAGCGAGCTAGGGTTTTGGGGAAAGTTAAAAGATCGCGCCTACCACTTTGTCCTACCGCTCATTTGCTACACAATTGGCAGCTTTACGACCCTGACACTTTTGATGAAAAACACGCTTCTTGAGCAAGTTAAAAAAGACTACATTCGAACTGCTAGGGCCAAGGGTCTTCCTGAGAAAATTGTCTATCTCAAGCATGCTCTCAGAAATGCTTTGATTCCGATTGTGACGGGGCTTGGTGGTTTTTTGATGGTCTTTTTTCAGGGCTCGATTTTACTTGAAACTATTTTTCAGCTCGATGGTATCGGGCTCCTGAGCTACAATAGCATTCTTTCAAGAGATTATAATGTCTTGATGGGTTTACTCTTCTTTCAGAGCTTTTTGTTTCTTATAGGTAATATTATCAGTGATGTAGCTTACGTTTTCGTAGATCCAAGGATCGACTTTTCATGATTGAGTCCTGGATTAGAAATGACCAAACCCTAAGACGCTACCGCAGATTTAAAAGAAATCGGCTGGCCGTCGTTTTTTTCTTTGGGCTGACATTTTTTTCCTTTCTTAGCCTCACCGCCGAAATGTGGGCCAATAATCGGCCGCTTATTATGGTGAAGGATTCAAAGTTCTATTTTCCTGTTTTTAAAGACTACTCTGCAGAAGAATTTGGGATTACCGATGCCCTTGTGATTGATTATCGCAGTCTCTCCTTAAAAGATTCCGATTTTGTTATTTGGCCGATTATTAAATGGAATCCCTACGAATCCAATATGGTCGTACCTAGTTACCCTTCGCCGCCTACTTCTCGAAATTTATTTGGAACCGATGACCGTGGCCGAGACGTACTGACTAGGCTGCTTTATGGGCTTCGTTATAGTTTGACCTATGCATTTGCAGTTTGGTTTTTTACCATTTTGCTAGGGACGCTTTTTGGCGGTTTAATGGGTTTATACGGCGGAAAAATTGATTTTGTGGGACAAAGGATTGTCGAAATTTTCAACGCCATTCCCAAGTTTTTTCTCTTAATAATATTAATCGCAACTTTTCGTCCCAACTTGTTTTACCTGATACTCATTAGTTCGATCTTTGGCTGGGTTACCATTTCTTACTACATTCGCGCCGAGTTTCTGAAAAATCGAAAGATGGAATTCGTAGAAGCGGCCATTGCAATGGGGGCCTCGACAAAAAGAATTTTTCTAAAACACATCCTTCCCAATAGTTTGGCCCCAATTATCACTTTTTCTCCATTTTTTATTGCAGGAAATGTGACAGGTTTGGCGAGCCTTGATTTTTTAGGATTAGGCCTCATGCCTCCCACTCCTAGCTGGGGTGAGTTGCTCAATCAGGCCAAAAATTATTTCACGATTGGTTGGTGGTTGGCCTTTTTTCCATCTTTGGCACTTTTTTCTTTTTTGGTATCTTTAGCTGTCATTGGAGAAGCGATTAGGGATGCGATGGATCCCCATGGATAGGACATTTAGTCGTATCGAATTTTCCAAGAAAATTGCAATGGAATGTCTTCTATTTTTCTGTTCACAATCGCATCTCTTACACTTGAAGTAGGATTTTGGAGCGGCATTCCTGGATGCTGAGGAATAGGGTTTTGTGCGTTCATAGGCGATTGATTCACACTTCTGTAAGGAATTCGCGCGTTTTTAGATCTCGAATTTTCATCATACGGTGGTAGCTCAACTTCGCGGTTGAGATTTGCCTCAACGACTGGACCAGTTCCTGGAAGAATTTCAAACTTTGAGCTAGGAACTTTTTTTTCAACCGCTTCTCCATTAGCAGTGTTTATTCTTTTCAAACCTTTTCCTGGAACTGAGGGCGCGATGCTTCGGACTTCTTTTTCAGGTTCAGGCAAACACGCAACTGCAAAGTTCAATATCATGACAACCGAAATATAAAATTGTAGAGATTTCATAGGGTTTAAAAAGACTCCAATGTGAGCTGGCCACGTTTCTTTTTTCCAGCTTGGGTAAATTCTACCACGACTTTATCGCCAACTTTATACTTGTCTAAAAGATGATAAATCTCATCGAGGTTGCTCACCTTCTTGTTATCGATTTTAGTAATCACATCAAAGTAAATATTGCGTTTTCTATCGGTCCTAAAGCCCTTTATTCCAACCTTCGCTGCCGGGCCGTTTTCAACCACTTCTCTGACAACAACTCCCTCGGTCGGAAGCCCAAAGCGCCTTTCTTGCATATCAGAAAGCGGGAAAATGCCAATGCCCGGTCGAATGACCTTTCCGTAGCGAATAATCTGAGGAACGATGCGTTTAATCGTATCGACGGGAACAGCAAATCCAAGGCCAGCACTTGATCCTGAGGTTGAATAAATCATGGTGTTCATGCCAATAAGCTTGGCGCTAGAATTTAAGAGTGGCCCCCCGGAGTTTCCCTGGTTGATGGAAGCATCAGTTTGAATCATGTCGTAGATTTTCACACCTCCAATGCCCAAAATTTTTCGACCTGTAGCTGAAACAATTCCCGTGGTCATGGTTTGATCCAGTCCGAATGGACTCCCAATCGCCACCGCAGTTTGGCCGACTTTGAGATCCATCGATCCACCCACTGAAATCTTTTTCGCGCTCTCGGGCAACTTTTCCACTTTTAAGACTGCGATGTCTTTTTTGTCTTCGACGCCTACAAGTTTTGCTCGGTACTGTTTTTTATCCCCTGAAAACGAAATTAAAAAGGCCGTGCCGGACTGCACGACATGAAAGTTAGTCACAATATGTCCTTCATCATCCCACACAAAACCTGAGCCAGTTCCTTGAGGAATCTCGACGGTTTCATCAAAGAGGGAACGCCCGGCCCGAATATTTGAAACGTTAACGACAGAGGTAGAGCTTTTTTGATAAACTTGAATCATTTTGTTTTCATGACCAGAGAGTTCGGTGAGTTCATTTCCCGAACTTGGGGGGCCAGAAAAAAGAGGATAGGCGAGAAAACTAATGACTGTTCCAAGAACTAAAATCATAACTATTTTTTGCATATTCTCTCTTTTGATGTTTTCAAGGCCTTTGTCAATCCCGACGGCCCAAACGCCTTTTTTCTCTCTAGGGGTATTGAATCATGATTCAATTTTATAATCTTAAAACTCGCCAGGTTGAAAAGGAAGAGGTCTACGGAGATTTTTGGATCAGGTGGTTTTACGGCAAAAAAAGAAACTCTAAATTGCACCAATTTCTCACAGGTCCTTTAATCTCTAAAATATACGGTTTTTTGCAAAATACCGGCTGGAGCCGCAAAAAAATTGCTCCTTTTGTTAAAAAATATAAGATTCCCATGGAGGTTTACCAGTCAGGCGGCCTGCAAGCCGAGTCTCAATCAAACAGTTACCGCAATTTTAATGAGTTTTTCGTCCGAAAATTCGTACCTGGCAAACGTCCTTTCGACCAAGACCTTGATATTATGCCGGCCTTCTGCGAGGCCCGTTATTTGGGGCATCAAATGAATCATTCGGAAAATGTGTTTCCTGTTAAAGGCAGCTATTTGTCTCACGATCAGCTATTGGGTGATGATTGCCCTTATCGGCATGATTTTGAGTCGGGACCAATTTTAATAGCCCGGCTTTGTCCTGTAGATTATCACCGTTTTCATTATCCCGATTCTGGAAAACTCCTTTGGCACAAAAGAATCTCCGGAGCGCTGGATTCCGTAAACCCTGTGGCAATTCTTTCAAGACCAACCGTCTTTATTCAGAATGAAAGGCACATCAATATATTGGAGACTAAAAACTTTGGGCGCTTGGCCTATATTGAAATCGGCGCTATGTGCGTGGGAAAAATTATTCAGTCTCATCACAGGAAGGCCTTTGAGAGGGGAGAAGAAAAAGGCTACTTTTTGTTTGGAGGATCGTGCGTCGTTGTATTAGGGCAAAAAAATCGCTGGAGGCCGATTTCGGAAGTTCTAGAACAGACCTCACTCAACCGGGAATGTCTCGTTCAGCTGGGACGTCCAATCGCGCAGCGCTTATAGGAAAGGCCAGTTAACCTGAAAACTCAACTTCGCAATAAACGGGGTCGTGGTCGCTCAAAAATAAATTCTCTTTTGTGAGACGAATAATTTTAAACTCAGTCACATTGAAATGAGACGACACAAGAATCCAATCAATGCGCTCTTGATGATCAGGTCGTTTTTTCTCGAAGTGGTGAACGGTATGGGTTTCATTTCTATAAAAAAGAGGAAAAGGATCATACAAAAGAGGAAAATGTTTCAAGATTATTTTTCTGACTTCGCCGTCTATGCCCTCATTATAGTCACCCATGAGAATTAGAGGGCCTTCAGGGGGCCATAGTTTTGAAATTTGTTCACACAAAACCCTGGCCTGCTGCAATCTGGTTTCGCTCTTTAAGTGATCGAGATGGGTGTTGATGCAGAGGCAGTCAATGTTGCCAATTTTGATCACCATATAAGTCATCAATCTGGGGAATTGGCTGCCAAAACTTAATGAACCCTTCACTGTTGGAGTTTGACTCAGCCAAAAATCGCCTTGGTTTTTGATTTCAATATCTGGAGACCTAAAGAAGCAAGGATACATTCTCTCTTTGATCCACTCGCGCTCTTGGTGAGTTAATTGGATATTGCCCAGGAGAACTTCGAGCTCTTGAAGCTGCGGCCGTCTACCTTCCTGCGTAGCAATTAAATGAGGAGAGAATGATTTCAAAGTTTCTGCGAGAAACTGTTTGCGATACTTCCATTGAAAGGGGCCATCCTTGGCCGAATCAAAACGAATATTTGCTGTAATCAGTCTCATCTTTCCCATCTTCAAAGACTATCACGAAGCATCGGCCTTAAAAAACGAATCGCATTTTTGCTGGGCCCAAATCACGACACTCTCTTCCCAGATTTTTTTACAAGAGCGCTCCTCTTGATGGCGTCTTTCAGTGTAGTTTAAAAAATCCTCGATTCTTTTAAAAAGCTGGTCCAAGTAGGCGAGGTCTTCATTATTTAAATAGAGCTTTCGCAGCTTAAAAGTGACGCCGCTTAGATCTTTTTTGAGCGCAATGGCCTCCAAGATTTCCTCGACTTCCACTGGGCTCATACTTGCTGATGCTACTTCTCTGAAATTATTCAGGTCAGGGCCCCTTTTAAGGGACCAGTGAGTTTGCGATAGGGTCACGAGATTTTTTTGTTTCAAATGAGTGAGAACATTACAAAGATAGCGTTCCTTGATTTTCAAATCGTCACTTATTTCAAAAAGCGTTTTTGCTCCTCGAGAAAGCGATTCTAATAGCAATCGTTCAATAAGAAGTAGTGAGGTCTCAGGCCTTGATTTGGTGGACGTTTCTTCTAATAAAGTAAGCTTCATATGGTCTCCTAAAGTTAAGAAAGATAGTCTTGAGTTTTAAGTTGTCGGGCCATCGTTAGCGATAGACGCTCTAATCGTCGTGGTGCCAAGCGAGACAAACAGCTTTTGGCAAGATGAGAAAACTTCGCATGATCTGGCGCCTTCCCTTCAGATTCACAAAGGCCACTAAGTCGCTCGTACTCGCCGAGCTTCATCTCTGCACCATGGAAGAGTCGAAATAAGCGGGTCAACTGAATCCCACTTCGAGCGCTGATTTGCCGATAGGACAAGTGGGGGTAGCATTTTTTTAGTTTTGCCAAAAGATACGTTTGTGTTTGCATGATTTGCCTCCTTGGACAAAATCAATTGCAATGCCAGTGCCAGAAAAAGACGCGAGTTGTTAGGAGTTTAAGATTCTATAAAAAGCGCTGCTTGAAATTTTCAAATCCTTGGCACAAGCAAGAACTTTCCCTCCGTTTTCTTTTAGTTTTTTTTCAACCGCATCTTTTTCGGTTAACCGGATAAAATGGCGTAATCCCTGGGAAGAGATATAATTTTGTTGAGTTTCTGTCAGTTCAGGGATCATCTCCGGCAGCATTGCATTTGCTGATTTGATATTTTTAAAGAATGCCATTCCCTCATTTAGAGAAATTTTGCCTTTATTGTATGAGAGAAGATATTGAGCAAATTTGCTGAGCTCGCGAATATTTCCCGGCCAAGAATAGCGTTGCAAGAATTTCCACATATCTGGCGCAAGGTGCACCCGCTGGGGTCCTTGGCAGAGCAATTCTTTTAAGAGAAACGGAATATCGAGAGGCCTTTGAGACAATGGAGGCAGTTCAAAATTAAGACCGCTAATCCGAAACCATAAGTCGTGACGAAAATTTCCAAGTTCGATGTTATGTTCAAGATTTTCCCAAGTCGCCGATATGAGAAAAAACTGAGTTGTTACGACTTCATTGGAGCCCACCGGCGAAAAGCGTTTTTCATCCAAGACTTTTAAAAGTTTTTGCTGCATCTCCATGGGAAGAGTCGCAATCTCATCTAAGAATAATGTCCCGCCATTGGCCTGGAGAACCTTGCCGGGCTTATTTGCGCTCGCTCCCGTAAACGCCCCCTTAACGTGGCCAAAAAACTCAGATTCAAAAAGAGAAGGAGAGATTTCAGCACAATTCACATGAATAAAGGGCCCCTCAGAAAACGTTGAAATCCGGTGAAGCGCTTTTGCTAGCAGCGTTTTTCCAGATCCCGATGGGCCTGAGAGAAAAAGTGTTTGCTGAGAAAAGCTCATTGAGCAGAGCTTTTTGAGGTCTTCAACAAGCTCTGGGTCTTTCGTCTGAAAACTTTTAAAAATTTCGGTGAGCTTGGCACAGGTCTCAGAATCATTTCCCAAAAGTCTTTGAAGGTAGCTTTTAAGGATTCTTTGAAATTGTCTCTTCACAAAAAACTGGTCGCAGCCCATTTCGTAGGCCTTGATGACTATTTCTTCTTCATCTTGACCGCTGAGAATAATGCAGTGAGTACGAGGCCGGGTCGATTTGATTTCCTTTAATATTTCTAGTCCCTCTAGGGGACCATTGAGATTGAGATCAACGATGGCCACATCAAAAAAGCTCTCTTTGATATGAACGAAGGCCTGCCGCGCATTCTGTGCGACTTTTACAGTGGCCAAATCTCCAATCGTGCGATTTACGGCGATACAAAAAACCGAATCGTCTTCCACTAAGAGAACACGTTTTTTAGACATCGAGAGGGTATAGACACAATATTTCGAATTGGAAATTGATATTTCGTTTTCAGAATATTTTATAGTCTGTTCACTCTTTTTCTTGATAAAGATGAATAATGGTAAAATCAGTTTTGGTCACTGGAGCTGCTGGACTCATTGGTCTTAATTTATGCAAATCGCTCTTAGAGGATGGTCAAACCAATGTCTTCGGGATTGATAATTTCTATTGTGGCCACACACCGTGGCCGGCCAAGCTGCTAGAAGAGCATCCGGAGCGTTTCTCTTTTAAGGAAATGGAGGTGAGCTCGATCGGTCGAGATCCTGCAGTCGAAAGTTCACTGCCCGATGACATCGACCAGATTTATCACTTGGCCTGTCCGGCCTCTCCTCCAAAGTATCAAAAGGACCCATTTTTCACTCTCGATACTTGCTATTTAGGTACTAAGAGCGTGCTGCAATTTGCTAAGCAGGAAAAAGCGCGAGTTCTTTTTGCTTCCACGAGCGAAATCTATGGTGATCCCAAAATTTCTCCTCAGCCGGAGAGCTACAGGGGGAACGTCAATCCACTGGGAATCCGTGCCTGCTATGATGAAGGAAAGCGGATTGGTGAAACCCTCTGTTCCGAGGCCTTCCGGCAGTGGGGAGTTGACGTAAAAATCGCACGGATTTTCAATACTTATGGACCATTAATGAATCCTAAAGACGGCAGGGTCATCTCGAATTTCATTATGCAGGCCTTATCGGGCGCGCCAATTTCTATCTTCGGAGATGGAACACAGACGCGAAGTTTTTGTTTTGTCGACGATACTGTTTCAGCTTTGAAACTGCTGATGAACAGTCGAGTGGATCTCGGATTGGTAGGACCAATTAACATTGGCAATCCCCATGAGTTTACAATTCTAGAGTTGGCCGAAGAAATTGAGTCGCTTTTAGACAAAAAAATTGAGCGTTCACATCACCCCCTTCCGAGCGATGATCCTCTTCAGCGCCGACCTGATATCAGTTCTGCTAAAGAGCACCTTGATTGGGTTCCAAAAACTGAATTGAGAGATGGACTAGAGCGTACAATTTCCTATTTCCGGCAATGTCTCTAAAAATTTCCTTGAAAACTCTACAATTTTAGTTGAACGCTCTTTTTTGCCGATGAAGACCTGGGAAGGGGCACATCAATTATGGCCGGTAAAGAAGTTAACATCATCTTTTTAAAGGTGAATCAAAAAACGCCGGTTGTTCAACAAGTTATGGCCCACTTTGATACTGTCGAAAGTATCCAATACGAACATCTCTCTCAGCCAGCCGAGGCCCAGCAAGTTTTAAGTATGTATGGGGGCGGAATTGTCATCTTTGAGATCCACAATAAGGAAAATTTGGTTGGAGTACTCAATTTTCTAAAAACACATAAAAAGCAAATCAAAAACGGATCTGTAAAAGTAGCGGGTTTCAATCACATTCCAAATGAAAAAGTTCAAAAGGCACTCATGAAGTTTCAGTGCCAGGATATCCTAAAACCAGATATTCCTTTTAAATCCTTGAAGTTTAAGTTCGATTTTTGGATAAGAACTTTAAAAGTCGACGAAAGCTCAGACGGCCCGGGTGATCCTTCAGAAAAAACTTCAGTTGGTCAGTCTTCTGGTGCCTCTCGTGATCCTTCAAAATCAATCGGGACAAAAGAAAATGTCGTGTTTTGTAGTCCCCTCGAAATTTCTTCGGACATCTTTCTACTAGAAAAAAAAATGGATGCTAAAAAAATACTAAGAAACTATCTTGTGCGCTTCAGTGCGCCCGGCCCAATGAATGGGCAATGGGTAGAAGTTGAGACAAAGGCACCTTCTTCTGGAGAACTTTGGAAGTGGTGGCCCAAGGAAGGATTTTTTGAACAATTCATGGGTGAAGAGGAAGGCAGTTGGTACTTCCAAGGTAATAGGCCAGAGTTCCAATGGAAAGAAAAGCAGTGGGTTTTTTCAGGAAGCAAACCTGGTCTTTATTTTAAAGAGGGTGATGTAAGGCATTTTCGACTATTTTGGGACCAAGACCAATTACATGTGGCAGAGAATTCGGACTTTGCTGAAACCAAAAGAGATCTAATTCAAGACCAGCTAGAGCAACACGTAAAATTTAAGAAAGAAAAAGAGTCGAAATCTGCCGATCAACAATTTGAGGGCGACGAAGTCGCAGAAGCAGAGAGTGGTAATCGGTCTCATTATGAGTCTGATAGATTCGATACCAATATGAGGGGAAAGAACTCTGATGAAGAGGCGCAAAGCACTTCTCAAACTGGTAAGGTTGGCGAACAAGGTCCCTTGAATCCCGACTCTTCTCATTATAGGGGAAAGCTAGGACATCAAAAAAATGATGAGGATAGCGAATCCAAGCGAGAGAAATTCCAAGAAGAGAATCAAGGCGGACATTATGGGGGAGAGGTTTCTCCTGATGAGCTAGGTCCGGCCAACTATAAGGGAAAGCTAGAAAATCAACAGGAAGAGGATAGCGAATCCAAACGTGAAAAATTTCAAGATGAAAACCAAGGTGGACAATACGGAGGTGAGGTTTCCTCTGATGACCTAGGTCCATCAAAATATAAGGGAAAGTTGGAACACCAACAAGAAGAAGATAATGAATCCAAACGGGAAAAATCCCAAGAAGATAACCGAGGCGGGCAATACGGAGGGGAGATTTCCTCTGATGATTTAGGCCCATCAAAATATAAGGGAAGGCTAGAGCATGGTCGAGAAGATCAAGGGGATCATAATCGAGGAAGCGACCATGGTGAAAACTTAGGTCCTTCAAAATACCGGGGAAAACTGGAGCATGGAAATGAAAGTGCTGGTAATCCTGCTGGCTCGTTTTTTGAAAAAGGTGAGCGTGAAAGTCGCAAACGTAACCAATCCTTAGAACAACCGCGTTTAGATGAACAAAATGAAGGGAAAGTTATCCCTCTGAGGGCCCCAAATAAACCGGATACTCAAACTCCCTCTATCGAAGAGGAACTCAATATCTCCCTTGAGTCTGGGACAATGCAGATTCTTTTAGTAAAAAAAGATCGGAGCAAAGATATCAAAAAATTAAAATGCATTTGCGCATTTAATGATTTTTATGAAAATCAATTATTCGTGGAAACCGAAAGCGATTTTTTTTCAGAAGACGAAAAAGTCTCCGTAAGTATCCAGTTTAGCTATAATAATCAAAAGCTCTCAAATCTGTGTCATGGGAATGTTATAGAAGTCACCCCTGACGGAAAATTAGATCTCTTATGCATTGACCTTATTGATTCAAAGACTGAGCAAATGGACCAGATTATGAATCTCTATCAAGAAAAACAGGCAAACATTAATAATTTTTTTAAAGCAGCGAAGGGATAATTTTATGACAAGTTTTATCGGTAGAACGATTCTCGTTTTAGAAGACGATCCTGATTTTAAGAATATAATTGAACTGTTTTTTGAAGATATGGGCGCCAGGGTTTTAGCATGCGAAACTGTCGAAGAGGCGAAGAGAATTATTGCCTCTCGTGATATTCATATTATTTTAAGTGACTTTCATCTTAAGAGATCAAATGCCAAGTCCTTCCTTCCGGAAATTTTAGCAGCGAGTAGTATCTCACCAAAAGTTTTTGTTTTAAGTGGCGATCAAGCTTTGGACGAATCCGATATGAAAAGGCTGGGGGCCGATGGCCTTTTTCATAAGCCGATTCAACTAGAGGTTTTGGCAAAATTTCTTGTCAAGATAGGTCAAGAACAAGGGCTTCTAAAGAAAATCGTCGGTACTGATTCTTTTCAGCAACAAGGGATTCGACTAGAGATAAAAAGTGGGGAAAAATTAATTCCCTGTGATTTTTTTGAAGCGGAAACAGATGGGATTTTTTTTCTGTGCAGCAAAGCTCTAAGAGTCGGGGAGCGCTATTGCGCAGGAATCAAGGGACCATTCGAGAAAGACTTTGAGAGCACGGGAACTGTACAGATTGTTGAGTGCGAACCAGATGAGAGAGAGGATGATGAAGAAGAATCTGGGCAGTTTTTGACCTATCTGAAGTTTGACCATTCTGATCTTGATAATTGGAGAGAAGTTCTCGAGGGGATTCAGAATCACCGCGAGCAAATCAACGATTTTCTGAAAAAAGCGAGTGGACTATGAAATACTCGCAAAAAGAAAAAAGAAAATTGTTTAGAGATTTTGTGAAAGATGTCCCAATTCTTATCGTCGATAAGAGTTCTGCTTCAAGAAAACGTTTAGCGAAGACCTTGGTCGATCTCGGTGCCAAAATGAGTCTGATCCAGATGTGCAGTAGCTTTCATCAGGGTGAAGAAATTATCGAGCAAAAGGGTCCTCGCTTAATTCTTAGCGACTATTTTCTCCGCGGCGGTTCGGGCTTCGATCTTTTTCGAAGCTATCGAGCAGATAAAGAAAGTAAAAATCTCCTCAATCAGGACAATGAAGAACAAAAAGACGTCTTGGTCTTGATTACCGCTAATCTCTCTCAAGCTGCAGTGGCGCGGGCGGCAGAAGAGGATGTGGATGCTTTTATTTTGAAGCCATATACTCTGCAAAGCCTGGAAGAAAATTTAATCAATGCGACGATATTAAAATTGCATCCCAGCAAATACACCCAAACAATCGAAGAAGGAAAAAAGGCCTTATTCGCGGGTGATGCTGATAAAGCAGATCGAATTTTTGATCAAGCTTTGGAGCTAGAGGCGCGGCCCTCGCTTGCTTATTATTATAAAGGTCAGGTTGAACATTTTCGGGATAAAAAAACGAAAGCGATGGAGTGCTTTAAAGACGGACTCTCCTTTAACCATATTCATTATAAATGCCAGGTCGGTCTTTTTGATCTTTTGATGAAAGATGAGCGCTACGAAGATGCTTATGCGATTGTAAAAAATTTAGCACGATATTTTCCAGCTAATCCAGAGCGACTGGCCTCGGTCATCCGCCTTGCCGTCATCACAAAAAGCTATGAAGAAATTAGCGAGTACTATGAAATTTTCACTGATTCGGAAGAAAGAACAGAAGAGCTGACTCGCTACATAGCGGCCGGACTGTTTGTTTGCGGTAAGCATTATCTTATCGAGGAAAAATCAGCGGATGCGATCAATGCTTTTCGAAAGATCGTGGTCTCTTGTCCGGGAGAAGTTGGCTTTATTTTGCCTATCATTGAAACGCTTTATCAGTATCAAATGGAGTCGGAAATTGGCTTTTTCCTTTCTCGTTACTCACCAGATGATAGACAGCAAAATGACTTCAAGGTTGGAGAGTTTTTATTGCAGCTCCCAAAACTTCCATCGGAGCAGATCATTCAAAAAGGCCTAGATCTGATAGCAAGTGGTGTTAAAAATTTTCACGTGCATCGCGCAATTATTGGGGCCCTCTTCAAGTCTCATTACTTGGAAAAGCTTCCTCACTACCTTGAGGAGGCGAAAAGCTATTGGCCCGAAAAAGATTGGGGGTACTGGACCGAAAAGTACAAAAAACTAGTGCCTGCCGCTTAAATTATTTCCCAAAACCCGACCCATCGCATAGGTTATCTCCACTAAAACGCTCATGAAAGTTGACGTGTGGAGATAGAAAGCTATGAATCTTGGAACCCTCGATCAGTCTATTATTTTTGCCTACTTTGCGTTCGTTTTTGGTCTGGCCTGGTATGTTAGCCGCGGGGGACGTAAAGGTGAATCAGAAGACTATTTCTTGGCCGGACGGAATCTTCCCTGGTTTTTAATTGGTGCTTCGCTCTTTGCTTCAAACATTGGTTCGGAGCATCTTGTTGGCCTTGCTAGTGCTGGCGCCAGAGGTGGATTAGCAGTTGGGCATTTTGAAATTCTTGCATCATTAATTCTCTTATTATTGGGCTGGGTCTTTGTGCCGTTCTATATTAATAGCGGTGTGACGACGATGCCTGAGTTTCTCGACATCCGCTATGGTCGCTCTGCTCGAACCTACCTCTCTGTTATTTCAGTTATCGCTTATGTTCTCACAAAAATTGCAGTGACTATTTTTGCAGGTGCAAAGATATTTGAGGCCGTGGGTGTCGACTTTTGGATGGGTGCTGGGGTGGTGGTGGTGGTCACCGGAATTTACACCGTCATTGGTGGATTGAGGGCCGTTATTTATACTGACATGATTCAGATGTTTATTATGTTGTTTGGCTCGCTCGCGGTCACGGGAATTTCGATTTTCAAGTTAGGCGGTGTGACCGAAGTTGTCGCAACTGTTCCCGACGGTTTTTTTAATATGTGGAAGTCTATCAATCATCCCGATTTTCCCTGGACTGGAATTATCTTTGGGGCGCCAATCCTAGCTGTCTGGTATTGGTGTACTGATCAGTATGTAGTGCAGCGAGTTCTCTCGGCCAAAAACATTACTCAGGCCAGGAGAGGCTCAATCTTTGCAGGTTTTTTGAAGATTCTTCCGCTTTTTTTGTTCGTTTTGCCAGGCATACTAGCTACCGCGATGGCGTCAAAAGGGCTCCTTGATTTAGAAGATCCCAACCACGCTCTTCCTGCGATCATCACAGGTGTTATGCCTATAGGACTGAAAGGCGTAGTGTTGGCCGGTTTATTAGCAGCACTTATGAGTTCTCTTTCTTCAGTTTTTAACTCTTGCTCGACTCTAGTGACTTACGATTTTTATAAGCAGTGGCGACCTAAAGCGAGTGAAAAAGAGCTCATTATTTTTGGACAATCTTCCACTGCTATTTTGGTTTTGATTGGAATTGCATGGATTCCGTTTATGGAATATATCTCAAGTGACCTCTATAATTATTTACAAAGTGTTCAGGCCTATATTTCTCCACCAATTGCGGCGGTATTTCTACTTGGTCTCTTTTTCAAACGCCTCAACCAAACTGGCGCGATGGCCTCATTACTTTCAGGCTTTGTTCTTGGTATGGGACGAATTCCTTTAGAAATTAACAAAGCGAAGCTTTCAGGTTTTTTGCATTGGTATGCTGATTTGAACTTTCTTCATTTTGCTATCTTTCTCTTTATTATTTGCTCGACCATTCTCGTGGTGGTGAGTCTTATGACTGCTCCTAGCACCAAAGATTTATCAAAAGTGACCTATGACAGGACTAAGAAAATTAATTTTAGCCCCGCTGTCAAAAAAGATATCGCTCTGTCATTTGGATTAGTGGCAGCTGTTGGTGCGGTCTGGATTTGTTTTTCGGGGATTTTCTTTTAAACTAAGAAAATGCAATTTATAGATTTAATAGCTCAGTACAAAATTATCCAAGATAAGGTGAATCACCGAATCCAGTCTGTCTTGGAACATGGTCAATACATCTTAGGGCCCGAAGTGACGGAAGTCGAAAATAGGCTGGCAGAGTTTGTCGGTGTTTCGAATTGCGTCGCCACCGGTAATGGGAGTGACGCCATTACTCTGAGTTTGCTGGCCTTAGGTATCGGAGCAGGTGATGAGATCATCATGCCGAGTTTCAGTTTTTTTGCTACAGCGGAGATGCCTGCCCTTATGGGTGCAACGCCAGTTTTTGTAGATATAAACCCAGAAACATACAATATTGAGGAATCTCTCATCGAGGCGGCCATTACCTCTAAAACCAAGGCCATAATGCCCGTCAGCCTCTATGGGCTGTGTCCCGATATGGGTAAGATCGAGCGAATTGCAGAAAAGCACAACTTGGCCCTAGTCGAAGATGGTGCCCAGAGCTTTGGAGCGACGGTTAATAAGCGGCGTTCTTGCTCTTTTGGGGCCATTGGTGTGACTAGTTTTTTTCCCGCTAAACCTTTGGGATGTTATGGAGATGGCGGGGCCTGCTTTACTAACGATGATGATTTGGCAAACAAGCTGAGGCAATTGCGAAATCATGGACAGGAGGGTCGCTATCATCACACTCGCCTAGGACTCAACTCTCGCATGGATTCTCTCCAGGCCGCAATATTGTTAGAAAAACTGGCAATCTTTCCTCAAGAAATAAAACAAAGAGAAGAAGTTGCGAGCATTTATCAAAAAGCATTTGAAGGAAAAATTTCTTTCCAAAAAAATCCCAGTGGTCACAGCAATGTTTATGCTCAGTTCACAATTGAAGTGGAAGACCGGCAGGGTTTTGTTGCTCAAATGAGTCAAAAAACGATCCCCACTTCGGTTCATTATCCTAGTTTGCTTCAAGAGCAACCCGCTTTGTCTTATTTAGAAGTCGATGGCGAAGCGACTCCAATCGCCAGAAAGATTTCTCGGCGATGTGTGAGCCTTCCCATGCATCCTTATTTATCAAAATCTGATCAGGATAGAATTATAGCTGCGACTCTGGAAACTTTGAATCTTTGAATTCACTGCTTTTATCCAGGACCGATAACCTTGGAGATGTTCTCCTTACGCTTCCGCTAGCTGCCCATTTAAAAAAAATTCTACCTCAGGTTAGAATCGTTTTTTTAGGAAAACGTTATACGAGACCTGTCTTAGAGCGTTGTCTGGCCGTTGACGAGATTATTGATTTAGAAGACTTCAACGAGAATTCGCTTCGCAAACTCCAAATTGACTGCGTACTTCACGTTTTTCCCAATCGAGCTGTTGCCAAAATTTGCGCGGATGCCGGTTTATCAATGCGAGTAGGAACGGCCCACCGTCTATTTCATTGGTGGCGTTGTAATCGGTTGCTTTTTTTTTCTCGGAAAAACTCTCAGCTTCATGAGGCCCAGCTTAATTTTGAATTTTTAAGACCGCTTCATCCAATGGCTGGTGCTCAGGCCATTCCGCCTCAAATTGGGGATTTGGTGGGCACCGTTTGTTTCAAGGGACTGCCTAGCGAACAAAAGGCAGAACTCAATCCAAAAAAACCGACTGTATTTTTTCATCCTTGTTCAAAAGGAAGTGCAGCAGAATGGCCGCTCAGTTCGTACTTAGAACTTATTAAAGAGAGGCAACATTCCTATCATTTTATAATGACTGGAACTCTCGACGATCAAAAATCTCTTGAGAAGAGATGTCCTGAACTTCTCTGCCACCCAGGCGTCGAAAATCTTATGGGACACACTTCACTAGGGGATTTAATAAACGTCATTCATGCTCGCTGTGATTTGTTTTTATCAGTCAGCACTGGTCCTATTCACTTGGCCGCGCTTTTAAACAAAAGAGTGGTTGGTTTATATCCAAAAGAAAGGCCAATGTTTGCTCAGCGTTGGAGTCCTTTAGGGACGCGAGTCAGGTGTCTATCGGATTGGATTCAAAAAGATGGTCTTTCCGGAATTAGTGTTTCGCAGGTGAGCGAGCAAATTGAACAACTGCTTCTTGAAACTTAATCCATTTTTTTTCCAGCGACTCGACTCCAGCCAACCTGCCTATTTTTTTATCTTTTTGCATAATAGGCCAAAGCTCAGAAAATGAAATTTCCGAAATTGTTATCTGCTGAAAGCTCAGGTACTGGAAATAATAAGACTCTAGTTCGTTATTAATGAGCTCTATCGCTGCATTTTCTGGAGATTCAAGAAATCGCTCGGCGAGAAGGCCCCAAAACACGGCCTCACCGTGATAAAAAAAGACCTGCTGAGATTCTAGAACTTCTAGAGCGTGGCCCACAGTGTGACCCAAATTAAGCTTTTCTCTAATTCCTTTTTGATCGTAGAGATCAGTCTTGCAGAGCTCGTATTTGATTTCAAGGCAGTTTTGAATGGTCTTGGCCAACATGTCCGGATCACGGTCGACATAAGAGCGCAATTGAAATGGAAATTGCTCAAGTGAGAGATATTTGTTGATCTCACCCAGCCCACTTAAGAAAATTCTTTCCGGTAGTGTGGCCAGAAAGTTGATGTCTATAAAAATGCTACTGGGTAGCGAAAAAGTTCCAAGAATATTTTTTGCGCCCTGATAATTAATCGCTGTTTTTCCACCAAAGCAGCTGTCTAGCATCGCCAATAGTGTGGTTGGTACTATATTGAAGGGCACTCCTCTGTGATAAAGTGAACAGGCAAAAGCGCAGAGGTCACCGACTCCGCCGCCTCCTAAAATAACGATCTGGTGATTGCGTTTGATTTTATGCTTTACAAAAAAATCCCAGATTTTTTGCGCACTTTTTAGATCTTTGCAGTCTTGGTTTCCTTCAACTGCCAAGCTCTCCTGGGCGCTATTTATGTAAGTTCTCAAATGCTCCGGTGGAATGGATTGGTCATAGAGGAGGAAAAAAGATGGGCCAATGAATTTAAAAAAATCTCGAGAAGAGAAAAACAGAGAAGTCTGAAGATCTGGTGCGAACTTATAAACATTTGCAGACATGGCCTTATTCGCTGAGCAGATGCTGAAAATCGTCTTTACTTAGCTTTCCATCATAGAAACTGTCGTCTTTTGTAGGATTCATGAGATCATCAAAAAGTTTTCGTTTCTCATCTTGAAGAATCAAAACTTTCTCTTCGACAGAATCTTTAATAAGCGGTCGGTAAACTGTCACTTTGTTTTTCTGGCCTATTCTATACGCTCTATCGATTGCCTGGTTTTCGACTGCAGGATTCCACCACGGATCCATTATGAACACATAACTTGCGGCCGTTAGGTTGAGACCCACACCACCGGCCTTTAAGCTAATTAAAAACAAAGGAGGTCCACCCTTTTGAAAGTTATCAATTTGCTCTGCCCGTTTTGCAAGTGATTGCTGGCCATCAACTCTGGCGTATTTCCATTTGCGCTGTTCAAAGCGCTTCTGAATGACATCGAGATAGCTTGTAAACTGAGAGAAAATGATTGAGCGATGCCCTTCTTCAAGCAACTGTTCAAGATTTTCCATGAGATAATCAATTTTAGTGCTCAGGATTTCAGGTCCTGGTTGCCACAAACACATTTTCCGCAGCTCAAGCAGACTTCTCAGCACCATTCCGTAATAGCTTTTCTTTTCAGCACTCTGAAGAGTCTCTCGAATATCAATAAGGTGTTGCTGATAGCGTTGTTTTTCTTGAGGAGAGAAGTCTAGGTAAACATGCTGTTCGACCTTCTCTGGTAATTCGGACAAAACCTTTTCTTTGGTCCTTCGTAAGATAAAAGGCCGCGCCGTTTTTCGCGCCAAAAGTCTCGCTTTCTGGCTGTTTTTGGATCGAGCACCAGTAAGGTCGCCCCAGATTCCCGGAATGCAAAGGTCCAAGATATTATAGAACTCCATGAGATCGTTTTCTACAGGAGTTCCCGTAAGGGCAACCCTAAATTGGGCGTTAATTCTTCGAGCAGCTTGCGCGCCCATTGATTTAATATTTTTGAGCTGCTGTATTTCGTCAAAAATGACGATATCGATATTTTGCTTGGACCAAATATCGTCCACCTCTTTTTTCATAATTCCATAGCTGGTGATGACTATTTTTTTATCCCAGCTCAGAACCCGACCTTCTCCGTAATAGAGCTCGGCCTCAAAATCGGAAAACTTTTTGAGTTCTGATTCCCAATTGGAAATAATGGAAACGGGACAAACAATGAGCACCCTTTTGAATTTTTCTTTGAGATCATCCAACAACATAATGACTTGAAGAGTTTTACCGAGACCCATGTCATCTGCCAGACAGGCCCCAAAACGGGATTCATATAAAAACCTAAGCCACCGATGACCGGTTTTTTGATAAGACCTGGCCAGTTTCTGAAACCTCACAGGCGTTTCATAGTTAGGCAGTTCTTCTAAATTTGAGAGCTGACGGCAAATCTCACGCTCTTCATCAGTAAGTGCGCCCTGGATACCAAGCCGCTCAAGCTCAAAGAGTTCGAAAATACGGGCGCGGTTCAAAGTTAAATTAAAAACTTGGCCTTCGGAATCTTTTTGCTCTTCACCATCAAATTTTTGATAGCGCTTCAAGATTTTGACGAGGCCTTTTTGCTCATCGCTCAACATCACAAGGCCCTGTGACGTTTCCACTAAAACATTATCTGGAGATAAATTTCGCAAGACTTCACGATCTTGTTCAGAGATCTTCATTGTGAGATCAAACCATCCCAGTTGAGAGTTTTTTCGTTCTAAAACAGGGCTTGCCTGCCAGCTATGAACTTGTTTGCGCCGGAAAGTTAGCTCAACGCCGATTGTTTTGAAGCTCTCAAATAAAGTTGCAAGATGCTCATGAACCACGTTCTGAGGAACTTCTAAAATATAGCTTCGGTTGTCAGCACTTTTTTCTGAGCTACGAAATGGTCCTGTACTAAAAAGTTTTTGAATCTCAGTAAAAAATGAAACAATCGTTTGTTTACTTAACTTATAAAGCTTTCCATGATCATAAACGGGAATATCTTCTTCTTGTTTAAGAAACTGTAACCAATCAGTCGCGTAGTCTTTTTCCTTGCTAGGGGAAAACGTCTTTTCGAAGTTCCCTGCATCATTAAGGTAACTGAGGGCACTCTTCACGAACTGGTTCATCTCCGTCCGGTTTGAGAAAAAACTCAATAAACCCTTGTGAAAACAAAACAAAGAAAAAACTTCTGGAAACGCATAGTTTAAATTCTCAGAGTCTTTCAACCCGAGTTCAAAACGAAAGAAATTTTTTCGACTACTATCAAGAATTGCTAGATCAAGCTTTAAGGTCTCTTCGGGTTGCACAACCAGTGCTCGACCCTCTAGCAAAAGATTGGCCTTTTCGCTTCGAACAATAGGCCATGTCAGACGGATAAAGTCTTCAATCCCATATTGAACCTGAGGGGCCTTTATTTTTTTTATAAATCCCTGGATTTCAGGAGGTAGCTGGAAAACCTCTCCGGTTTCCCAATCAAAAAGATGAAAATAATCAAAAAGAGAAATTTTCTCTCGCAAATCGCCCTTGCCATCAATCCAGGCAAATCTGCAAAGGCGATGGTTTGGTCCATAGAAATCGGGATTAAGATTTTTTGTTGGTCGCTCAATCAGCCGAATCTGCAACTGGCCTTCCCATGGTTTTCCAAGGGGAAAATGAGTTAACTTTCCACTCGTCAATAAGTACTGAAGGTTAACAAAGCTCCCATTAAAAGGAGCGTTCATAAGACGGTTTGCCTGAAAGACAAGTGTCCCGAAATCCTTAACATGAACTGATTGCGTGTTTTTTAAGGCCTGCTGGATCCCCTCCGCGGAAGGGTCTTTTTTAAGCGGAGAAATGCCGTCTTCAAAATGCTCATCTAAGACAAATTTCAAAAACAAAGCAGTCATGTGTCGGCAATGGTTTTCTTTGCTCCACTCGACGCAGCTGCAGTGACCTTCTATTTTTTGATCACCACCATCAGCGGATTTGCCCTTGAGCTTGGTATCAACAGAAACTCCATCTGAAATGAGCCCGGATATGACAAAGAAACTTCCCAGCCGCCCTTTCTTAAAAGAAATACTCAGGCGCGCGCTGTCCAAAAGATCTTTGCCCTTGCGGATAAGCTCTGAGGAAAAATATTGCTTGGCCTTATCCTCAATCGCGGGCCAGATCTGAGAAACAAATTCCATACTTAATTATCGATATAGCTTTTGAGTAACTTCGAGCGAGAGGGGTGCCTTAATTTTCTCAATGCTTTTGCCTCAATTTGCCTAATCCGCTCTCGAGTGACGAAGAAATCTTGGCCAACTTCTTCGAGCGTATGGTCTGACTTTTCACCAATCCCAAAGCGCATTCTCAAAACCTTTTCCTCTCGAGGGGTCAAAGTTGAAAGCACTGAGCGAGTCTGCTCGGAAAGCGTCACACTCATGACAGCGTCTTGCGGTGAAATAATCTTTTTATCTTCGATGAAATCTCCTAAAGAACTATCTTCTTCTTCTCCGATAGGAGTTTCTAGCGAAATTGGCTCTTTGGAAATTTTGAAAACCTTTTTGACCTTATCGACTGAAAGCTCCATTCGCTCCGCAATCTCTTCGGGCTTGGGCTCACGTCCTAACTCTTGAACCAGCTGTCTCGATGTTCGGGCCAGTTTATTAATCGTTTCAATCATGTGCACAGGAATTCGAATGGTTCTCCCTTGGTCCGCTATTGCCCGAGTAATTGCTTGGCGAATCCACCAAGTCGCATATGTCGAAAATTTGTAACCTCGCCGGTACTCGAATTTATCGACTGCTTTCATCAGTCCAATATTGCCTTCTTGAATCAAATCCAAAAATTGCAATCCGCGGTTGGTGTATTTTTTTGAAATAGAGACGACAAGCCGGAGGTTGGCCTCTACTAATTGGGACTTTGCCAAGTCTGCTTTTTCTTCGCCTGTCTCTATGATTCGGTAAACCCGTTCGATATCCTCATGGGCCATTCCCGCATCGATGGAGAGTCTTCTCAATTTCCGAAGAATATCTTCTTGGTTTCGAATGAGCTGCTCAATTTTTGAGTCATTCGTATAGAGCTTTCTGGCGAGCTTTCGTTTAAAAGCATCATCATCCATTACTCGTTCGTAAAGTTTTTTATATTGCTCTTCTGTTTCTATCTCTAGAAATTTATAGATTCGATCTTGTTGTTCAAAGAGCTCACTAAATTGGAGAAAATAACTTTTTACTGGTTCAACGAAACTATTAATGATTTTGCGGTTAAATGTCAGCTCAACTAAGCTATCGCCCACCTTTTCAAATTGCTTCTTTTGTTTAGCACTCATCTTGGCCAAAGTTCCGTCATCTTTCGTGATGTCATCAAAAAGAGTTTTGAGTTCATCGACGGTATGAAAAATTTTATCCCGTGTTTTATGAATCTGGTCGACAGTCGATTCATCATCAAGTCCACGAACGAGTTGCTTCACAAATTCATTTTGATTTTCAGCTTGGAGAATTTTTTCTTTTAGCCGAATAATTTCTCGCAAAGCATGACTGGAAGATAGGCAGGATAAAATAATCTCCTTTTCACCTTCTTCAATTTGCTTTGCAATTCGGACTTCACCTTCACCAGTGAGAAGGGCCACGGAACCCATTTTTTTAAGATAAAGCTTCACAGGATCACTGGAGGAAGAACGTAGTTCTTGTTCATCTTCGGCGCTTAAAGTTTCTTCAATAAACTCGACGGCCGACATCTTCTCCGCTTCTTCGTCGTCTTGCTCGTCGGCCTTGATGGCAATTCGATTTTCATCAAGTTTGCTCAAGATAAGATCGACATCTTTGATTTCTACGACTTCAGCTGGAATGGCATCATTGATTTCTTCGTAGCTAAGAGTTTGCTGGTCTTTCCCTTTCAGTAAAAGCTTTTCAAACACTTTTGACTTAAAAAATGAAGTTACGGCCGACATGTCTACCTCTCTATGGCACTAGGGCCAGTTTTTAAAAGTTCTTCTACAACGGTTTGATCTCGTAGATTTCTAAGTAGGGTCTCGATTCTCTGCACTTTTTGAAGACCTTGTTCTCCAAGACCTGGTCCCAATTCTTTAATCGTATGTGCTTTTTTGAGTTTTAACCAATCGCTCAAGACTCTTCGAGAATAGTCTTCCAGCATTTTGTCTTTCTGGGCCTCGTTATTCTCTATCTTCTCGCCAATTTGATAATATTGTCCGAAAATTAAGCGATCGACTTCATCACCCAGTGAATCTTTTGCTAACCCTTCTTTTAAACAGCTTTTAAACTCCAGCTCGTCCACCTCAAAAAAAAGCGCCTCGATTCGATCCAATCCTTCCCTTATACCAGAGTGCTCTAGAAATTTAAAGAGTCCAGACTTCCTCCAAAGAGGAATAAGCGTGGGAAACTCCAAAGCGTTGAGAAATAGGAGTTTTTCACTTTTTGGGATTTCTGCTTTAGGTGCGCCCTTGATGGGTTTCTTTTGAGGATAGGCAATCTTTTGTTTGGGAACCGCTGCTGCATGACCGGTCTTACTTTTAGAGTGAAAGAAGTCTCTTTTAATTTCTTCTAACGAGGCCGATAGTCCCAATAAAAGCTTCAAACGTGCGAGATATTCACCTAAGAAAATTGGGTTTTCTACCGGTTCAATAATTTTAAAACACCGCTGCAGACATTGGTATCTTTGTTGAACGTCTTTTCCGGCGCAGTTTTTGGCCTCATTTTCCAACAATAGGTCGATTAAGGGTTTCGAGCTGTTTAATCGTTTGAGAAATTCTGCGCTGCCTTGAGCTTGCAAAAAAGCATCGGGATCTTTATGGGGTAGCCAGTCCACCCTTTTGGGATAATTTTTTTGGGAGAGAAGTAAACTCAAGGCCTTCTCAGCGGCCGTGTCTCCGGCCTTATCTGAATCCATTGCCAGAATAATGTCTACCTCGTCGATACGTTTTAAGTTGTTGAGATGCGAAAAAGAGAGGGCCGTTCCCAAAATCCCAGTTACATTTTCGATTCCGGCCGAATGAAAAGCGATGACATCCATATACCCTTCGGCCAGATACATTTTTTGGGACTGCCTTATGGCCTTTTTGGCCAAGGGCAATCCATAAAGCACCGATTTTTTACTAAAGAGAAAAGAGTCTGAAGAATTAATATATTTAGGGCCCTGATTTTCACCGATTTGCCGAGAGCCAAATCCGCAAACCCTTCCCCATTGATTGTGAATTGGAAAAATAATTTTATCTCGAAAAGTGTCATAAAGGCCGTAGTTGCCTTTCTTGCATAACCCCAAGTCCAAAGCGATCGTGAGTTTACCCGGATTGCCCTTCAGGGTCTGGGCAAATCCCCCATCTTTTGGTGCTAGACCTAGGGAAAATCTATTAGCGATTTCCAAGCTTAAATTTCTGTCTTTTAAAAATTGCTGAAATTTTTGTCCATCTGTGTTTCTGGCAAATTCAAAACACCATTTGGTATATTCCTCATTGAGCTCATAACCATGAGCAGATTTTGGATCGATGGTTTTTTCGGAGTCTTCAATTTGAATTCCGATTTTTTCACCGATTTCTTTGACGGCCTCGCGGAACTCAACTCCTGAAAAATCCATGACAAATTTAAGAGAATCCCCGGCCGCCCCACAGGCAAAGCATTTATAGATGCCTTTTGTGTCACTGACTTTGAGTGAGGGATGAGAGTCACTGTGAAACGGGCAAATGGCCTCAAAGTTTTGCCCCTTGCGTTCTAATGAAAGGTAATTGCCAATCACTTCCACAATAGAAGCATCTCGAATCGTGTTCAGGGCCTGTTCAAAATTCATAAGAACTGGCCTTCGCTACTGAGTCTGCAGAATTTGAAGTTCAAATCCGTAGATGGGAAGCTTTTGTGTTAAGAAAATGTTTTCAAATTTGGTTTGAAAAGTTTGCAAGAAATGCTCATTCTTGTCCGAATAAAGGTCTTTAGTCACAAAACATTGCTGAAATGATGTGTTTTGGCCTAGCACAGTTTGCATATGCTCGAAGTATCCAAGGTGATCCGTTTTAACGAACACTTTTCCGTTCGGTTTTAACACCCTCGCACAGGCATCCAGAAACATTTGAGAAAAGAGGCGCTTTTTCTGATGCCGCGCCTTTGGCCATGGATCTGGAAAGAGAAGATAGATTTCGTCAATTTCGTGTTTCCCGAAAAGAAAGGCGAGGCGCTCGGCCCTGGCCCTTAAAAATCTCATTCGGTCTAAAATTTCTTGATTTTTTTGAAGCTTTTTGGCCAAGAAAAAACTGCGTTTGAACCGGTAGTCCAATCCAATAATTAAACTCTCGAGATTTGAATTCGCCATATGTTCAAGAAAATGTCCATGTCCGCTACCAATTTCCAGCACCAGTTTTGTATCCTGGGGACGTTTAAAAACTTGCTGTCTCCAATGTCCATGATAGGCCTCTCCTTCTGAGTCACTTAAAACAAAATCAGAAAAGTCTTGCTTAAGCCGATCGGCATAAGGGTTTGAATAGAGGTAAGTAAAATCTTTTTCCCAGGTCTTTTGGGGTGGTCTGCCCTCAGGTGAGCAGCTCGAAGATAGCGTATTTCCCATAGTTCTGAGCTCCATCGCTCAACTAATCACAAATGGGCGAAAACGTAAAGGTTTTAAACTGGCCCCTTAGGTTGTTGCAACGTGGACTGGATTTGGCCGTAAGTTTCTGCCTGTTTTTTACCTTTAGAAAATTTTGTTAATACCAGAACTACCGGTATCGATGGAATGATTTAGTGTAGATTTTAATAGCATGAAGACCTAGATGAGTTGTTGATTATGAAAACTAACATAAAGGTCGAGATGATCTTGGAGAGCAGAGGCCTTTTTGGTCGTGCACCAAGTCCGACGAACTAGGCGATTGATGTTTGCCCTCAACATCGCAAGGGTATGGTTAATACTAAAAAGAGGATCTCTAATCAATTTTTTGAGCTCTCCTTGTCCGGCAATGGTTGATTTTGCTCCCAAGTATTTTACGTGGTGTGCATGTGGCAGGAGCTCTTTGATTTCTGGAGGATAGAATCTATGGTCGTCGGTTTTGATGATGGCATTCTTGGAAACCCTTTTTTGAATTTTCGTTAAAACGCTACGAATGCCCCTTTTTCTATGATCTGGGCGATATCCATATTTTTCGCGAGAGATTGCGGCTAGATATCCAAATGCAGGCATGGAGGAAACCTTCAACGCCAATATTGCTCTAGTTTTTGATTGTACAACGACAGTTACCGAAAGTGGTTTGCATTTCGTATGCTCAGAGGTGATCAGATCATCTAGCTCAATTTCCATGAACTCGGAATTTTCTAAAAATTCTTTCTGCTCTAGTCGCGCCATTCGTGCCAGAAACTTCAGTTTTCTTTCAATCGTTTTCCGGTTGAGATTTAATATCATTGCAGCTCGTCTCTGGGATACTCCAGAGCATAGAAGATTTTTCACCATGTGGTTTTTCTTGCGCTTCCGCTGACGGTAGCAAGGATCAAAAGTGGCAGTGGAGAAGGTTTTTTTGCAACTATTACAACGGAATCGCCGAATTTTTTTACTGTCACTCTTGCGAGTAAACCACCCACAAGGTGAGAATTCTGGACTCTGGCATTTAGGACATTTAGTAGAGCACTGCATATGGGTAGCAGTGGCTGCAAGGAGCTGAAAAAGATAAAAAACTTTAAGTCGTTAAAATTATTGGTAGCAATTAAGTCGGCCAGTTTAAAAGAGACCCCCTCCTATAAACGAAGAGGTCCCAGTAAAAGTTTCAAAGATAATAATTAGCCGAGAAGTCGTAGAGCATTTTGCCCGCTGAGGTTTGCCTGAGAAAGAACAGATGTTCCGGCAGATTGGAGAATCCCCAATTTTGCACCTTCTGCAGTTGCTGCAGCGTAGTCGACATCTCTTATCCGGCTGTTGGCAGCACTTAGGTTTTCTTGGCTAATCTGCAAGTTATTGGTCGTCGAGTTTAGTCTGTTTTGCAGAGCGCCAAGAGTTGCTCTCTGCCCACTTAATTTAGAAATCGCGCTATCTAAATTTTCCAAGCTTGATTGAGCACCCTCTTTTGAGTCTACTGCAAGTCCATCAACTCCAAGACTGTCCACAGTGGCGTCAATTTGTCCGGCATCATAAGTGATTCGGTCTTGAAAATCATCATTGTAGATACCAATTTGAAAATCAAGTTTATCACCTTCACCATTTAACAAGCTAGTTCCATTAAACTGAGTCACTTCTGAAATCCGCTGAACTTCTTGAAGAAGTGCTTGGTATTCAAGGTTCGTAAACTCGCGCTCAGTATCTCCAATCGTATCTGATGCCGCTTGGATACTAAGTTCGCGTAGGCGAGTTAAGATACTTTGAGTTTCATTGAGTCCACCTTCAGCAACCTGAATCATGCTAATACCGTCGTTAGCATTTCGTTCTGCTTGACGAGATGAGCGGATGTTTGCTTTTAGCTTTTCACTAATGGCCAAACCCGCTGCATCGTCGGCGGCCTTAGTGATCCGTGTACCCGAACTCAATTTGTTGTAATTGTCCCCAAGTTCTTGATTGACTTTGCCAACCGAGCGTTGCGCAGACAAAGACGCAACATTTGTGTTAATCCGAAATCCCATAACCCCTCCAAAGAGTTGCACCCAGCTCATCCACTGAAAATCGAAAATTTGATTCCAAGTTCCTCTTGGTCAAAAATTCGCAAGCAACTCCATGCTCAAGGGTTTTGTTGAAAAACCTATGAAACTGTTCGGAGTATTTTCCAAAGACATGAGAAAAATTTTCCCCTTTGCGAAATTTTTTTTCTTATGTCTGATTGGTTTGGTTGGTTATGATTATTTTTTAAGAAAATTTTCTAGAATCTTTGCCATTTTTTTTGCGCGTTCAGGTTCTTTGGCGGCCTCTTCTAGAAAGGCAACCAACTCTTTTATTCTTTGCTTATCAGTCGCATGTGCATTAGCAGACTGTCCCGGTCGGTTTTTGACTGGGCCTTCTTTATATTTTGGGGCGGCCAAAATTAAATGGCCTGTTCAAGCTTAGGGTTGATTTCAAAAGGCTTCATAATTTCTCGTTCTTCTAAAACTTTATAGATGGCTATTAAGTCAGTCTTAGGGTCTAGGCCTTTGGGAAGTGTTGAGAATAAAACCTCTCCATCTTTCTCAGTGATAGCAAACCACTGATTGGCGAGCTTTTGAAATAAGACGTCTTGCATAGAAAAATCTGCGGCTTTATTGATCGACATAGAACCCTCCGTGGTAAGTGTCGCGATATAAGGCCTTTCGGAGGGTGAAAAAAAAGTCTAAAAAAAAATCGCTCTCAAAAAATCAGCGCTACATTCTTGCCTGCAGGCCGGCCAAAAAACTGATTTCAACACTCAGGCTTTGTTCGTAGGGTTGGTCATTCCAAAAGCTGGGAACAACTGCACTTTCATCACTGTTCACCTGGGATGGAAGTCTCACTTTAATTGATGGCCCTATAGCAAAATCTAGAATCCCTATAGCTTCTTTGATCTCAAATAAAACACCGAGATGGGCCGAAGGCGCCCAGGTTTTAAATTTTCGGACATCGCCTAACCCGCTACTATCTGTTTGAGATATTTCATTTTGCATAATAAGCGGCAAGTAGAACTGGGTGAGAATCCCCAGGCGGTAGCGATTTTCTAAAATAGGATTGTAATAAAACGACGGGCCGATTGAGAGTTCAAGCCAAGACTCTCTGGCAAAACGATCGGTCCCCTCAAAGCGGTATTCTTGATTCCAGGATTCAAAGGCCACAGCGGCACCCCATAAAAAATTCCCTTCTTTGCTCCAGGCGGGTGCCTTGTGCCAAGCGAGTTGTCCATGAAACTTTGCTTTTCTTTGTTCGTCTACACCGCTTAATTCGTATGGATAAGATTTCGTAGAGCTTGTCCCGGCGCCAAGAAGAAGATGTCCCATATAGGTTTGCTTTTTTTCGAGCGCTACAAATGGGTAGGTCTCTGGACGTAGAGGTTCTGGTAAGCGGTAGTCGGTGGGATCAGTTTTTAGATTGTGAACAGTTTGATCAAACTCTCGCGGAGTTTTGAAGTACACATAAATATGGGAGCGTTTTATAAAGGCCTTGCGACCGCGACTATCGAGAACGACATAATATTGAGGATCGAGTAATTCTTCAGCATAAATCTTTTCATCGACTGCTAAAAATTGATCTGGATAGCGGCGTTCATATTCTTCAAACGAAAAGTCCCTGGTCTGTTGTTCGCGAAATTGTTCCTCTCGCAAGTAGAAAGGATGAAGGGTCACTTTCTCGCCTCTTCTTTTTCTTTCTACGACTGGGCGATCATCAATAGGTTGGCCTAAATCTCGACCGCTAAAGAGTGCCGTTTCTAAAACAGTGACGACTCCTTCGAGGGCCTCGCCTCGGGAATGAAATGATAGGAGTAGGCCAGAGAGCAAGGCCATCTTAATGAACAGACCAAACCTCCCCAAATCTGTGTGCTACAAAAATTCCAATTGTGTCTTCTGGCCTGAAAGGTTCTCCATAGCTGGAGAGGTCAGTGAGACCAGGCCACTGGCGCCTGATGTTCATTCCTAAAATTGTCTCATCGGTTCTCCAGGGAAAGTGGACTGCAAAGCTCATTTCTAGGGCCGTTCTTACAGAGCCGGTTTGATTGTTTTGGTCCTCTTCGCTGGCCACCAAAGTCTCAAGAGGATCATACCGGGAAAAAAAAGCAAATTGGCCATGAAGCGCGAGATGAAAATTGATGTCTTCCGGTGCAAAAAAACGGTAGTCAAAGCTTGGGCCCAAAGAAAAGGATTTATAATCCAAAAGTTTTTGACCTGCTTGTTCATAACTGGCCTGTTCGTAATTAAAATTTACACCCGCCATGAAGGCCTGTCCCCAACCAAAATAATGTAGCCCACTGAATCGCAATCCTTGTCCGCTCGCCTCAGAATAAGCGGAATTAAAAGACTGGATAATTTCCCCGCCATAATTTTGAGTGTGAAGCTGAATTTGCACAGAACCATAGAGCTTTTCCCATAAATCAGAGCGATGAGATGCCAAAGGTCTGTACTCTTGGTAGAGCTCAGGTCTTTCCTTGAGATCTGAGACCTGGTCGATATGAACAAGATCAGTCAGGCGTGCCCGGTATTTTTTATTTTTGTCCTTAGTTTTGAGATATTGAAATCCTCGGGCGTCGGCCTCTGGATAAACCTCTACCAGGATTGCTCTTGGAATTTTGACCGGAGTATTACTCCCAACTTCCCAAATAATTGCTCCCTCAGGAAGAAGGGCCGTGAAGACTTCTTGAGTCCCTAAGCTCTGGGCAAAAATGGAGCATGCGGCAATATTCAGGAAAAAAAGAAATCCTAGTAAGTTAAGATAATGAGTCATCTCAAAAATTATCCTGGTGTTCCGAGGAGATGACAACTTTGAGAGTGCTCCGTAAAAAACCTCGACAATGCACAGGTCGTCGCATAATTCTTTTCCATCATGGACTTATCGGCCATATTTTTTGAGATAGCCAAATCTTTTCCAGGCCTTTTAGTGGCGATTGTCTTTCATGAAGCTGCTCATGCCTGGATGGCGTACCAATTTGGCGATAAAACGGCCTATCTTCAGGGGCGCATGACCCTCAATCCGGCGGTTCATTACCATCCCATCGGAACACTTTTAATCCCTATTATTGGCGTTGTGACCCATTTTCCAGTGATTGGTTGGGCCAAACCTGTACCGATCGATTCTCGCCAGTTCACAAATTATCGCTGGGGGCTATTTTGGGTCAGCTTTGCGGGACCGCTTTCTAATATCCTAATTGGGACTATTTTTGCGATGGTTTTTGCCATGATTCAAACAAGTGGTGCTCAGAGTGATTTTGCGATTATGGCCCTGCAAATGTTGGAATATGGAATTTTTATTAATTTCTTGCTGGGATTTTTTAACCTCATTCCTCTCCCCCCGCTTGATGGTTCTCGAATGATAAGCTCATTTCTTTCTCCTCAAGCAACGAGAAGCTACGAGTCTCTCGAGAAGTTTACGCCTGTGATTTTTATCGCTGTAATCGCATTGTCTTATTTGGGAATTTCAACTTTAGGCTATATTCTGGCGCCGGCATTCGCCCTGGCCTCAGGCATCGTTAATTTTTTCCTTTCTCTTTTTGCTTAGTCAAACTCGTTTGCTATGCTTTCCCAATGGACGCACAGGAAATTCAGGTTCAGCTCGACCAATTTGATGGACCTCTTGCTCTTCTTCTTCACTTAATCCAAAAGCAAGACCTCAAAATTTCGGAAATTGATATTAACGAAATCACCCAGCAATACCTTTCTTATTTGCAAAAAATGCGCGCACTGAATTTTGATATTGCTGGCGAATATCTCTATTTGGCCGCTTCTCTGCTCTATATAAAATCGAATTCTTGCTTGGTGGAAAATGAGCTGACTGCCGAGTTGAAAGAATTAGCAGATGAGCATCAAAACGGCGCGCCTGAAAAAATGCTTTTTACGAAGCGAGAAGAGCTAATCGAGCGGCTTTTACTTTTAGAAAAGCTTCAGCATTTGGGAAAATGTTTATGGGAGCTTCCGAGGAAAGGCGATCACGTTTTTACGCGGCCAAAGATTCGCAGAAAGGAAATTACGGATTATTTCTTACCCACAATGGATTCTGATCTGCTGGCCAAGGCGATGTTGGAATCCCTCAAGCGCTCACTTCGCAAAACAACTGTGATCCAAAAAGACCGGGTCTCAATTCGCCAAAAGCTTTTAGAACTCAAAGAATTACTGACCGAGGGACAGCGGGTGCAGTTTGATGAGCTGTTGAAGCAAATTCCCATTGACCCCACCCTTGATCCAAAGCTTGAGCGACTGAGCAAGGTGATGACCTTTATCTCTTTATTGGAGTTAGGACGGCTCCAAAGAGTGAGACTCTTTCAAAACAAGGCCTTAGCCGAAATTTATATCGAAGTTCTTCAGTCTTTGGCCGATTTTGACGTGGACAACGCTGATGGTTTTGACCAGGATGAAACAGAAGACCTAGGGGCAACAGTTTGAGTGAGCATGAAGACACTCCAGATATAGAAGAATCTTGGAAAGCACGCACTGGACTTAATGACGAGACGCTTTGTGGCGCTATCGAAACGCTCATCTTTATGAGCGAGCGACCCATTTCGGTTGAAACTATCAAGTCTCATATCGACAATGATATTCCTTTAACCCTTCTACAGGAATCAATCGAGCGTCTCCAGGCCGAATACGAACAAAAGCACCATGGGCTAAGGTTGCAAGAAGTTGCTCTCGGTTTTCAGTTTCGCACCAAGCCAAGCTTCAGTGGATTTGTGCAATCATTCTATAAAATCAAAACCCTACAACTCAATGAAACGGCCTTGGAAGTTTTGGCGATGATTGCCTATCGCCAGCCTGTTTCTAAGATAGATATTGAGGAAGTTCGAGGCGTTGATAGTTCTCATTATATTCGCGGGCTAATGGATAAACGCCTTGTGAGAGTTATTGGCCGCTCGGAAGAGATGGGACGCTCCTCTCTCTACGGGACGACTTCAGAATTCCTCGAGATTTTTAATCTAAAGTCCTTAGAAGATCTTCCGGCCATGCATGAGCTTGAAGAGTTGGCCGTCGCGAGCTCTCTTGCAACCACTGATATTAAAGAGATCACAGAGCAGAGTGATGGAAAAGATTTTCACTTTGATGAACTTGACGAGATTGATGAGTTATCTGCGGACATTAAAGCGATTGGAGCAGATACCAATTTCACCAAGGAGCTGAGGCTGGGGGCCGGATCCGGATCCGGGAAAGGAAGTGAAGATGGTGAACGTATTTCGGCCTTTGATCTCCTAGAACAACATATTGTGCAAAAAGATGTGGCCGAGCAGAATCTTGCGGCCTCTGTTTGTCCTCTTAAAAGAGCAGATTTCTTAGCATTTTCTGATGCTGATGGGTTTTCGCTCGATGATGAGATTCTTCCCAATCCCGCAATGACGGAAGCTCTAGATAAAATTCAGTCCAGCTTGAATCCCGAATTCGAATAGGCTATACCCACATCCATACTGCCGCGAGGTAGAAAGGAGTGTTTTATGTTAGTGCGTCTTCAAAAGGCCATCGCAGATGCGGGGGTCACTTCTCGTAGAAAAGCGGAAACGCTGATTACTGCAGGTCTTGTTCGAGTTAATAATCAAATTGTAAAAACTCTCGGTACCAAAGTTGATATCGAAGAAGATGTCATTGCGGTCCAAGGAAAGCTTGTCGACCCGCGGGCGACTCAGCACCTCTACATTCTTTTTCATAAACCGCGCGGCTGCGTAACGACTGTTTCCGACCCAGAGGGGCGCCCCACTGTCATGGAGTATCTTCCTAAGCTAGGAGCGCGTCTCTATCCCGTAGGGCGATTGGACTATCTTTCTGAGGGGCTTCTTCTGTTTACAAATGACGGAGAGTTCACACAAAAAATTCTTCACCCCAAGTATGAGATTGAGAAGACCTATGAGGTTAAAGTCTTTGGTCATGTGGATTCTGAGCTGCTCAAAAGACTAAGGCGAGGAATTCACTCTCCCGTGGGTTACTTGGAGCCAAGCTCGGTACGAATCTTGAAGTTTCTCCCTCATAAAACCTGGCTTGAAATAAAGTTGAAGGAAGGAAAAAACAGAGAGATCAGGAGGCTTTGCGAAGAGCTGGGTTTAACAATCGATAAACTCAGGCGAATGGCAATTGGAGAGCTCAATATTGGAAATTTGGCCCCGGGAAAGTTTGATTTTTTGACCAAAAAACAAATTTTGGCCGCCTTAGGAATGACCTCTAAGGGGGATGTGATTTACCAAGTGAAAACAGCGGGAAGGGTATTTGAATCGCCTAAAAAGAGTATTTCACCTTCCAAAAGAAGAAAAACCTCTGAGACTGCATCCCACCCGAAATACCGGGCCTACCGAAAAGAAAACTATTACGCGACATTGCAGATTGGCAGTGAAAAAGAAAAAGAAAGCGAGGGTGATAAACCTGAAGTTTTAGAGAAGACGAGAGCGAGTGAGACTCCAAGGCCAGAAAAAAAGCTAGAAAAAAAGGCAGAACGACCGAGTTCTAGTGGTCGTAGTAGGAAAGCTTTTGAGTCTTCAATTCCTCTAAAAGGGTGTCAACAGAAAACTCGATCGCCTGATCGGCGTAATTAATTTGAGCGGGTTGTGATTTCTGAGACTCGGCAAAACTAGATTGCTGAATGAGATTTGCGACCCGTTTCACAAGGTCTGAGCTTGCTTCAAAAAACTCTGCTTCCTCTTCAGCTTCTGAGAGAAAAACGAGCAAAGAGTTTATATTTTTGATGAGACGAATCTGCTGAGGATTAAGATTTGAAATATCGAGTTTAATAGTCAGGATTTGTTTGTTTTGTTTAAAGAAATTCATCAAGGCTTCCTCGTATTTTTCTCGTATTGATCACTTTTCACTCATTCGGCTAAAAGAAAAATCGTCTTTAGAAATTAGTCACAAAGAGGCAAGGATGGATCTAAGCTCACCTCAGATATTTGACAGGAGTAGTTCTCACGGGTTACAAATTGGCTCAACTCTGACGCGGGGTGGAGCAGTCTGGTAGCTCGTCGGGCTCATAACCCGAAGGTCATAGGTTCGAATCCTATCCCCGCAACCAAAAAAATATCTGAGAATTAACAAACTAAAAAATATGATGCGGTTCAAATAACGGTTATTTGGAATAAAAATTCAATCGTAGCCATTTTCTGTCTAACTATTTTGAATATTTCCCATTCTTTCACTACCCAAAAAATGAGGGGATTCTCTTGCAGACATGGTCCTAAAAGTAGTATGCCGGACCAAGCGAATTACCAAATGGAAAGTGGCGAATTCGATTGATGGACTCCACAGGAACTAGGAGAAGCGAAGTTTTTAGCTGAAAAAAAGATGCTGATGTCAAACCAAGTGAATACTAATATCGGGCTGAAAAGATAAAGTGGGGTCGTGAGGCATCGGCGCTTAGTGCGATATCGCGTCAAGGGTTGGCGAGTTGTTGGGTAAAAAAGCGGACGACGAGGAAATGCTCACTTCAATACGACTGAAGCATTATCAAAAGCCAACTGATTCCTTTTATTTAAAGTTTAAGAATTAAAGACATTAAACAGAAAAGCTGTGACGATTATTGAGAGCTAAAAAATAGACTCAGCACTCCATATATTCCTCAGGTTAAAAATGAACTCGAAAGGTATGTATGTGTCTTCGGCGATGAGAGTAATAAAGTCCTTCCGCCCGTGGCAAGCTTATCGCTTCGAAAATTCAATTGTTTTTATTCTGTTGCGCATATGTCGAAGATAGCGAGACAAGACTATTTGGTTGTAAACAAATCAGGAAAAAATGAAAGTTGAATCCATTTTCCCTACCACTGGCTGTTGCACCGAAGGGATTCTTGAATATGGGCACAACATTTTAAGTCAAAAAAGACAGATAGGATATGCACTAACAAAAAAATTCAAATGCAAGGTTTGTAGTCATGCTTGTACGGTAGACTATTTTGTCCAAATTGGAGAATCAAAGAACGTTATAGTCAAAGTGATTAGGGACGTTTCTGGAAAAGAATCAATGATATATTTTATTGAATCTAAATAATAAAAATTAAATCAGGATCGCGCTGTGAAACGACAGAAAAAACTAGGGTTCAAACTTTACATAAGTTTTTCAGTCCTAATAGTACTCTTAGTCATTTTTTTGGCTATCGATATTCCCTATAAAGCCATCAAAGCAAGCACAAGGTACGACACCGCGCTTCTCTCTATTAAAACTTACTTTGCAAAGAATAAATTAAGGTTGCCGTTTTCTGAAAACCTTACAGAAGCTGAGAGTCTAGAATTGGCTGTATTTGAAGCGTCTGATAAAATTCAAAAAGGAGTGAATCCCAGTGAGCTTACAGACTCAGAGTTATTCTTAGTTTCATGCTTAGACTTTGATGGAAATGTGATAGAGATGGCTCATGTAAAAGAGAGAAACTGCTTTCGACTCTATAATTTTCAAACAGAAAATGTTTTATTCGCATTTTTTCAGTTCTTTGGAATTGTTTTGCTATCTGTCGGGTTCATGGTGGGTTTAAGATTTTGGTGGGTTTGGATTTTTGCCTAAAAAATACCGATGCAAAATGACTTTCCAATTTCAACCCTGAATTCGGGCTTGGTTAAATTCGCTTATTTTGCAAATAGAGAAGCATGGCCATTCTATCGCCAAATGATGCAGCTGTTCCAAATCTGGACAATTTGTGCAAGGATAGCAATGAGCTAATCAAAAATATGCAAGGAGGACAAGGATTTCAAGAAAGAATGCTCGTCCTCATAATTCGAAGGTCATAGGTTTGAATCCTATCCTTGTAACCAAAAAATTTCAGGTCTGTTATGACTCTGTTACTAAAGATTTTTTTGAAAATTTCTTTAGGATTTATATTATTTTTTCTATTATCTCATGAAAATTTTGATCTTAGATTGCTTCTTAAAGTCATTAAACATCCTTCCAAAGATAGAATTATCACCGATCTCATCAGCTCCGCCTCCACGGGAAAGAGTGCTTTTTTACGGTCTCCTCATTCTATCAGACCTTGGCAACATGTTCTTGAGCCATTGTCTGGTTATCTACTCGTCGGCCAAAAATTATGGGAGAAAGAAGTGAGTATGGCCTGTTCTTGGGACTTCGGACCACGAATTCGGGATTGCATTTCAGTGGTTCAAATGGCGAAGCTTGCCAAAAATTTCTTCCCAGCTATAAGCTATCAGGTTTCAGAAAAGGCAACTGATTTACATGAAACAACTAATTTAAAGCTTGATTGCGCGAAGTCAGAATCTGAGTTGGGCTGGTTTCCATTGTGGAATGTCTCGACATCGGTTGAAAAGACCTCAAAGTGGTATGATTTATTTCTCAGAGAAGGTAAATTACAAACTGAACAGAACCTTTCCGACTATCTCAAGGCCGCTTCACAAGCACGGGTTGTATGGGTCAAGAATTGAATAATATTGCATTATCTGCAATCGTGATTTGCAAAAATGAAGAAAAAAATATCAGGAAGTGCCTACAGTCTCTTCAGTGGTTGAAAGAAATCATCGTTGTAGATTCTTATAGTGAAGACGATACAGAAAAAATAGCTAGAGAATATTCCAATGTCCGCTTCTTACAACGGGAATGGAGCGGCTTTGTGAATCAAAAAAAATTTGCAATTAGTCAGGCAAGTAACGATTGGATTTTTTGGCTTGATGCAGATGAATGGTGTAGCTCATCTCTTTCTCAAGAAGTTGTTGAGACACTTACGTCTTCCCTAGACGAAGTGGCCGCAGGTTGTTTCCCTAGAAAAACCTATTTTTTAGGTCGCTGGATTCGTCATACAGGATGGTATCCGGGAAGAGTCACTCGGTTGTTTAATAAACATGTCTGCAGCTTCAATAATCGCATTCTCCATGAAGGCATCATATGCCCTCCACAATATCGGACTTTTAGTTTTCAGTCTGACATCCATCACAATAGCTATCCAGACCTTGAAATCTATTTTCAAAAAATGTGCGGGTACGGGGCCTATGGGGCAAAGGAGCTTTTACAGAGAGGACGAAAATTCTCTTTTTTTTCACTTATTTTTAATCCATTTGCTGCTTTCATAAAATTTTATTTTTTTAAATTAGGTTTTTTAGACGGCGCTCGGGGACTTATTATTTCGATTGGTAGTGGTTTCTCAACGTTTATTAAATATAGCAGCCTTTGGGATTTAGTAAGAAATAAATGCAGGAATCAACTAGATGAAAGCTCGAGGGAATAGGGAAATCATTTTATACACTTTTATAGAGACTTCAATCTGAATCAAGCATGATAAAAAATTCCGGGATAAAAATATTAGTTCTATTGTGAGAGTTGAGCGCACCAAATTTTGAATTTAAGCCCCATCGCGTCTTTGAACATAATATAGATTTTTTTAAGTCTACTCTTTGATAAAAGTGCGTAGAGTGATTTTCGGTAGCGAAAAAGAAAAAAAAAGTGCTTAAAATTAAAAAAGAAACTCTGGTGTTTTTCCTGATAAAAAGTGAGGAGACTTTTGAGAAATTCTTTTTCCTCTGGGCCCGTGAACTCTGCCTTGATCATATTGCAAAAGATTCTCATCCGTTTTTGATTTTTTTCAATGCTATCATATTTTCGACTTTGTTTCTGAAGAGGGCGTGAGACGTTTTTCTCATGAATCCTGTAGCTTACTAAGACTTCTGGGTGGTATGCGATTCCTTTAGAGTTTGCCGCGCCAAAAGCTAGCCACCAATCATAGAAAAACTGAGAATCGAAAGGCCGGCACTTTTCTCTGAGTCTACGGTCAAAAAGAAGGGCATGACCGGAAACAATATTTGAGAAGATGAGCTCCTTGGGGTTATTGATGGATTTGAGGTTATAGTCGTTCGAGCGGGCCCTTCCCAATTTTTTTCCTGAAGCATTGATATACTCTGAGTCGCAAAAAATTGCATCTCTATCGCCAATTTCTCGGTAAAGCGTCGAGATTTTTTTACTAAACCATATATCATCATGATCACATGGAGCGATAAATTCGCCCGAGCAGAGCTCGAAGGCCTTCGCAAAGCTGGAGTTGAGTCCGAGATTCGAGTTATTGCGGTAGAGGTGTGTTGGTATGTCTGCTTTTTTTCTAAAATGATTTAGTAAGTCCCACGTTTCATCGAGCGATTGGTCGTCGACAACGACTAATTCTAGGTTAGGGTAGTCTTGGTCTTCCAGGCTTTTGAGTTGCTCCTCGAGGTAGAGACAAGAGTTGTAGGTGCAAAGTCCGATTGAAATAAGAGGAGAATATGTCATTTCTGAATCAGTCTCAATCGTTCTACTATCTCACAAACCATTCTCTCAGAGCTATATGTTTTCTTAAAAAATTCTCGTGCCATAGCTGTCTTGCTCCACTGTGGGCGAGGATTGTCTAACCACTGTTCTATGAGCTCAGCAAGGCCTATCTCATTTTTTGGTTCATAAAGTTTTCCAAAACGGCCATGTTTTAGGATTTCAGCTGTTCCGCATCGATTTACCCCTATGACCGGAATCCCAGACAAGATTGCCTCAACAGTGACCATCCCAAATGTTTCGGCCAAAGAAGGCATCAAAAACAGATCAAGCGATTGGAAGAGGTCCTCAATCTTTGTACTGGGCGAATGAAATTTAATTCTTTCTGCCATAGGGCCAGAGCTAGCCGAATCAAGAAGCATTTTGTAGTACTCGAAATGTTCTGACCCATGGGGCGGTGCTGCTGCAACTATTTTGAGTAGAAGATTCTCACTTCGATGATGAAGCTTATGAAAGGCCTTGATGGCCGTAGGGATATCTTTAAGAGGGTCAATGCGTGCCACAACGCCTATAACGATGGTTTCGCTAAGATGATGCTTTTGTTTAATCTGAGTGAACCGTTGGGTTTCAACACACAGAGGTAAGATTTTTACCTGAGATTTTTTAAGCTTTGTCTTTTCAATCAATTGTTCTTTCAACCAGTGAAGTGGCGTGAACCAAGTGTCGAGAAAAGAATACTTAATTTGGTGGAAGAGATCTCGTTTGCTAACCCCAATCTCCATTTGTTGAAGATAGTGACAATAAACTTTTTTTCCACAGAAAGCTTTTGTCCACACCAATAGCTCGATATCGCGGTTCGTACTTGTGATAAGATGATGGATTTTAAGTTTTTTTAAACTCCGACTCAGCTGATAAATGTTTTCTAATGGAAAGTGCCGACCCTTTTTATAAAAAGAAATAATTTTAAAGTGGCATGGGGAAATATCTTTCAAGAGAGGATGCTCAGGTGCAGCGTAAAGATAGACAGCATGTCCTGCCTTGCCCATCCAGTTGGCCAAATTGAGGATGTTCCGTTCGAGTCCCCCTTCCGCAAACTCCGTAAGAAAAAATGCTATGGAAAGTCTAGTGGAGGTCATCAAATTGGTGCTTTTCGTTTTCTATCGTCGTCTTCAGCGTAGTTTGTTGCTCCATGTCCTTTGTGATCTGTAAAATTTTTCTGTTTCTCCATTTTACGAGCAGCCACGTCAAAACAAATGAGATTCCTAGAACATAGCTTAGTAGCAAATCTCCTCGTACGTCTTGAAAAGTAACCACAAAAATAACGAACGCAATATTGACTAGAGAGAGAATCAGGCTTGTTCTCATGTGAGAATTGGTAATAGACAGAAGGACATGATGAAGATGTTCCTGGTCAGCTGAAAACGGAGAGCGGCCACCTATAATTCTAAGGAGAAAAACTCGAAGCGTATCGAACAGAGGAATGATGAGAATTCCAAAAGCAACAGCTGGGCCAGAGTTGATGGCCAAAGGGTGATTTTCCGTCACATAGGTTCTTGCCAATTCAATAAAACGAATCGCCAGTACTGACGAGAGTAGGCCTAGCATAAGAGATCCAGTGTCCCCCATGAAGACTCTTGCCGGTGATTTATTGTAAATAAAAACTCCAACGAGGCTACCAAAAAGCGAGGAGGCAATTATTGCATTTTCCAAAGAGCCCACAGCATAAAACCACAGACCAAAAGTCAGAGAAATGATAATTCCAATAGAGCAAGCAAGGGTATCAACTCCGTCGATCAGGTTAAAAGCATTGATAATTGTAATGATGGTCATGAATGAGAGGCAATAGCTTGCTTCTAAAGAGATTTCGTAAAGTCCAAAAATTCCATAAAAGCTAGTCAACCTCACTTCGGCAAAATGAATCAGGATAAAAGACGCCACCACTTGAGAGAGCAGTTTTTTGAGTGGAGAAATAGGGATAATGTCATCTTTAAGCCCTATGAAAAACAGCACAAGCAATGCGCATAGTATGAACTGCAAATTCATGAATACAGAGGTAGGGGAAGAGATTGAGATCGAAAAAAAAACACCCGCAAACATGGCCAGACCGCCCAGGGTCGGCACGTTTTTACTATGAGACTTTCTTTCCCCTGGTTCATCATAGAGTGACTTCAAGTCCGCCACTCGAATAATACTTGGGATGGCCAAGCAAGTGATCATGAAAGAAATGATCGCACATGCCAAAATCGGCATGGAAGCTCCAATGTTAAGAGGTCGTGTTGACAATGAGCAGGGTACTTGAAAATTTTGAGTTCTGAAACGCCTATGGGTGGGAGATCGATGAAAATTACTCAAGAAAGCCAACAAGAGCCGCTAGAGTTGAGGCCTATTCGGAAATATCAGGCCTTCGTGGACCGGGTGAGCCGTGCTTTTCCTCGAGATGAAGTTTGGCAGGCCTTCTGGTTTTCATCAAAAAATAGATTCCATCTGCAAAATTTCGAGAATCTTGATGAGCAGCCTTTGCACGCACCACCTCTTTTCAAAAATATACTTCGTTTTTCAAAGCAGTTTCTTCAATGCTTTTTAAGGGTGGTCTTGACTAGGGCCTTGCATTTCGGAAAAAAAAAGCGGTTAAAACAGCGCTACCACGGAAAAAAAATCACAGTCCTAAAAACGGTTATATTCAATTCTTCTATCAACGACCAGTCTTTTAAAGATCCGTTTTTTCCTGGACTGAAGTCATTTCTTAAAGAGAAAAAAAATAAAGCGGTCCTTACTATTTTTGACCCAAGTGCCTGCTTTAGGAAATCCTTAGCTCTGAGAGAGCTGCCAGAGTCTTGTTCTTTTTTTCTTTTTCTTGGATTTAGAGATCTGCTGAGTTGTGGTTTTAAGATTTTTTCTCATCTGAAAATGCAACCAAAAGCAGAAATGGTCGGTCTGCCTTTCGAGCGGACAAAAAACTTAGCGACTTTCTATCGTTCAGAGCTGCTAGACCCTAACACGATCTTTAGCCTTCTCTACCATCAAGCGATGAAAAACTTGGGTGAAGAGTTCAACATAGAAACCTACATCTACACATTTGAAAATAATCCTTGGGAAAAACAGGGTTTGCTTGCCTTCGAAAATTATTCGCCTTCAACTCTGACGATTGGTTATCAGCATTCTGTGATGCCATTAGCGTCGGTGAACATGTTTCTCTCTCAAGATGAGGTCCAATATACTCCTACCCCTCATCGCATTCTAACTTTAGGAAACCTTAATGCAGAGTTATTAAAAAAATGGGGGGGATATTTTAGAACAGAGATATTCAGCAGCAGCTCGCTCCGGTATGACTATCTTTTCAATTTAAAAAGCTTGCTCACGAAACAGAGAAAAACTGTCCTTGTTGCACTTGAGGGGGTTTATGCTGTTTCAAGTATGGTCCGGTTTGTTTTGAATGTTGCTGATAAGTTTCCCTCGTACAGGTTCGTTATTCGCGCTCATCCGACACTTCCCTTGGATAAAATTGATACAGGAGAGTACTCATATGGTGATATTCCAAACGTGACCTTCGGTGATCAAAACGAATTGCTTGATGACCTAAGAGATTGCGATAGAGTTTTGTATTGGGGAAGTACTGTCGCTCTCGAAGCACTTAAACTGGGAAGGCCAGTTCTCCATTATCAGATTAAAAGTGCATTTAACTTTGACCCGCTCTTTGCCCTTAAGGCCAACAAATGGATTGTTTGGGATGAGGAAAGTTTGCAGAATGCCTTTAGCCAGATCGACAGTCTTTCGGAGGAGGACAGACAAATTTTGAATTCTACTACTCAAAGCTTTATTGAGACTTACATTTCTCCCATCAGTGAGGAGGGCCTTTCCTTGTTTTGTAAGGATTCTCAGTGAAGTCTATAGAGTTTGTGATATAATTCTTGGCTCCGAAGAAACTTTCTTAACTTTGACATAGCATGAGATTTTAGACACCTTCAAAGCGATATTCGAGCGCATTTTTGACGCGCCATCAACGAGGTTTTTTATGAAACAATTGAAAGTTAAAATTTTTGCTGACGGGGCCAAAGTTTCCGAAATGGTTGAGCTCGCCTCTAAACCTCATATTTCTGGTCTCACAACAAACCCTACGCTGATGAAGAAGGCCGGTATTTCCGACTACCGCAAATTCGCTCAAGAGGTTTTAGAAAAAATACCTCATCTTCCTATTTCTTTTGAAGTCTTTGCAGATGATTTTCAGGCCATGAAGGAACAGGCGCTTGAGATCAAAAGTTGGGGAGAAAATGTCTACGTAAAGATTCCGGTAATGAATACCAAAAAGATCTATTCTTATGAGTTGATTACAGATCTCACGCAAGCAGGAATTAAACTCAATGTTACAGCACTCTTCACTTTAAACCAGGTTCGCGAAACAGTTCAGGCCCTTAAAGGTACCCCTGGTGCTTATGTCTCAGTATTTGCAGGAAGGATTGCAGATACTGGCAAAGATCCGGTTCCTCTCATGAAAGAGGCCCTGGCCATAACTCGGAAAGAAGAAAATGCAGAACTTTTGTGGGCCTCCCCAAGAGAACTTTTCAATATCATTCAGGCTAATGAGATGGGATGTGATGTGATTACAGTAGGCCCAGATATTTTGTCCAAGCTTTCGAATCTCGGCAAGGATCTCGAAGAGTTTTCTCTGGAGACAGTCAAAATGTTCTATAACGATGCTCTTGCAGCGGGCTTTAAAATTTAACTTTTCACTATCATTTTTGAAAGCCTTTTTCTTTGATGTAGGCACCGGTGAAGATTGAGAGAAGTCCTTGAAGGTTTCCCCTGACTTTCAGGCGATAAGAACGTGAAAATCCCGTTATCAGCATCGCCAGGGTATTTCTCAGCAAAATTCCTGTAGCACTCCAAAGAAAAGCAATGAGAGAAAATGACCCATGTTTCTGGACAAAATACCACCAAGAGGTCAGCTGCCACTTTCCAATGCTTTGAAACTTTTCTTCTTTGATCGGGTGATGAAAGTGGTGGCACTTTGCGCTTGAGCAAATCATAAGCTCATGTTCCCGTGAGACACGATAAGAAAAATCAACATCTTCCATGTAGCCAGTTCCCTTGAACCACTCATCAAAATGTGTTGTTTCGATCACGGCTTTCGACCAAAAGGTGGCGCCACCGTAGAGCCAATCCACCTGAATAGAGTTTTCTGGAGAAAAAGGGATCTCGCTGGGAAAACCTGATGATGTAATTTTTCCAGGACCGTCGTCGAGAAGAAAAAAACGATTGAAGAATTTTCCTTTTGCTGAAGGCTGATTGATGATGCTCAGCCCACATCCCTGGACAGAGGAAGGGCATCCTTTTAGAAAATCTTCTAAGGATGCGAGGGTTGAGTTTTCAAGCACAAGATCGTCGTCTAAAAAGCCTATCCACTTGATATTGGACGGAACATTTTTGAGTCCAACATTTCTCTGTTTGGGAAGCGAAGGTGGCCTTACTGGAATGTATTGAATTTCGAGGTCTTTAAACCCATTTACAAGGTCATGGACCGGATGATCTGATCCGTCGACAATAATAATATGTTCAGGTCTGCGGGTCTGTCCTTGGATAGATCGAAGAAGCTTTTTGAGATCCTCAGGTCGATCTTTGGTTGGAACAATTAAAGCAAAAGAAAGGGGGCTCATTGTTAAGACTCTTCAAATAAATGTTTCAAGTTTGAAATGGCGGCCCGACCCATTGCCAGAATAGACTCATCGGAGCTTCCTCCAATATGTGGTGTCGCGGTAAAATTATCAAGTTGGAGCAGGGGGGATGTAGCGTTTAATGGTTCATTTACAAAAACATCAGACGCTGCTGCCGCAATCTTTTCAAGCTTGAGTGCTTGGAAGAGAGCGGTTTCATCGACAACGCCTCCGCGGGAAGTATTAATGAGAATGGCATTTTTTTTCATGAGATTAAGTTCGTTCTCAGCGATAAGGTTATGCGTACTGGGTTGGAAGGGGACATGAAGAGTGATGATATCACTGGACTCTAAAAGTTCCGGCAGTGAGGTAGCTTTACAGTCGAGCGCTTTAGCCTCCAGCTCTTTGTCTTCAGTATCGTAGACTTGAATAGACGTTCCGAATCCCTTTACGATTTTTGCGAAATCCTGACCTATTCTGCCGAAGCCGATAATTCCTATGTTTTTTCCCGAAAGGGTTTGCCCACCTTTATTTTTCCAATTTCCTTGCTTCACTTCTCGGTCGTGAAGAGAAATTTTTCTTAAGCAATTAAGAATAAGGGCAAGGGCCAACTCACTTACGGAACGTCTATTTACCCCTGCGGTATGTCCTAGGTGAACAGAGTAATCATTAATTGCCTCTAGATCGAGATTATCAAGACCGACTCCGTATTTTGAAAGAAACTTTAGGGCAGGAAGTTTTGCCAAAACATCTCGCTGCATAGGCTCAAGAGCGATGATGCAACCAACGCAGTCTTCAAGAAAATTCACCAGACTTTCTTCAGAGAGAGCAAGTCCGTCATCATTAAACTTCACATTTGAAAAAAGTGCGAGTGTTTCTGCTCTCAAAACTTGATGCTTGGAAAAAGTTCGAGAGCAAACGGCCACTTTTTTAGATATCATGAGCAATCTCTTGGTAGATTCTATATTCTTCACTGTTGTTTTTGATGAGTTTTTCAATCATCTCAACTTGCTCCGGTGTATCGACTCCTTTGCTTTCAAAATCAGAGAGCACTCCCTGGATTTCTCCTCCATTTTCAAGAACTCGAAGCATGTCTACCGATTCAGATTGCTCAAGCGGGCCTTCGTGCAAGGTTGAAAATTGATGCAAGAATTTTTTTCGAAAGGCCATAATCCCTGATTGCTTAAAAATCTTTGTTCCAGAGCTCCTGGTATTTGAAGGGATGGGGGCCGAGAAAAATAAAGAATTTTTTTCTCTAACGACAAGACTGTTTTCACAATATTCACACTATGAAATTCAAGGTCCTCAGTGATGGGATAGATAACGCAGCTACAGTTGAGCGATTTTGCATTTTCAAAAGGTTCGATGACTCTACGAATGGCGTCCTCTGCGACCATCGGCTCATCACCTTGAATATTGACGATAATCTCTGCAGAGAGTTGGCGAGCGGCCTCTTCAATTCGATCCGTACACCGTTCGTGCGTGTTTGATGTCATAATAACGCGGCCACCATGAGATTCGACAAGTGTTTGGATTTCTTGATCACAAGTTGCGACAATAACTTCATCGATGAAATCCATTCGAAGGGCCCTTCTTCGCACATGTTCAATCATTGCCAGTCCAAGAATTTTCACCAAAGGCTTCCCTGGAAACCTTGAGGAGCCCATTCGCGCAGGGATAATAGCAGCAATTTTTTGACCAGCGATCATTGGGGCATGACTCCGCAATCAACGTTTAGGCACTGGCCGGTGATCCCCGATGCGGCTTGGGACGCGAGAAAGAGACAAGTGGATGCAATCTCCTCTGCCAAAGGAAGCCGCTTGAGCGCTGTTTGGGATTGAGAAAAATTCTCGAAATATTGATCAGTGTCTCCACCCGCAGTAGGGGAGTTCTTATCTTCGAGGGCCTCAAGCAAATTATGAGTTTTTATGTAAACAGGGCAAACCGCATTGACCCGGATTCCTCGAGGGCCCAGCTCTTTTGCCAATGATTGAGTGAGGCCATTGACCGCAAATTTTGAGGCGCAGTAGAGTCCATTGTTGGCCGAGCCTCGCTTGCCCGCTAGGCTGGAAATATTAATAAGGCACGAGTCTTTGCTCGCTTTTTCTGCAAAGGCCTGTGAGCCCCAAAGAGCACTTAACAAATTGGTTTCAATCATCTTTTTCGCAAAGTCTTCATCAATTTCTTGAAGCGGCATCCAGGCAGAAAGTCCCAGGTTGTTGATATAGACATCAATTTTTCCGCTCCATTTGATTGCCTCTTCGACAAGTTGGAAGTGAGAGTTGCGCTTCGTGAGGTCAAATTCAAAAAATTTAACATTTGCAGGAATGTTTTGACTCCATTCATTTCCTTTTCGGGCACAGGCAATGACTTGATCGCCATTTTTGGCAAACTGTTCAACGAGAACCCGGCCGATCCCCTGGGAGCTTCCGGTGACAACAATTGTTTTCTGCACGCTTTTTCCTTTTATTCTAAATCGTCATACAAGAAAATCCGCCATCCACAGTGACCTCTGAACCGGTGACAAAGCTCGCCGCATCCGAGCAAAGCCACAAAACAGCACCCAAAAGCTCGTCTGGCCTTCCGTATCGCCCTGCAGGGGTGTGTCCCCAAATCGCTTCTTTGCGTTTTTCGTCGATAAAATGCTTTTGGCTCCACTCCGTTGGAAAAAAACCAGGCCGGAGTGCATTAACGCGAACTCCCGCGCTCGCCCACTCTCTAGCCACGTTTTGTGTTAAGTTGTGAATTCCCGATTTAGCGACGGAGTACGCAAAAGCTTTTGAAAGAGGAGGGCCAGCGGAAGCCGAGCTCATATTAACGATGGATCCACCGCCTTTTTCTAGCATCATTTTTCCAAAAACCTGGCATCCAAAAAGAGTGCCTTTCAAATGGACAGCGAGAATTTCATCCCATTCTTGCTCTGAAATCTCCAGCAAGGGAGTTGGTGCGTTTATGCCCGCACCATTAATTAAAACATCACATTTGCCATATTGTTTTAGACAAACTTTCAGAGCTTCTTCGAAGCTTTCCTTTTCAGTGGCCTGGTGGGCGAGGGGAAAGGCCTCTCCACCATTGGATTCAATCTCTTTGACGACAGCGTCGGCCTTTTCTTTTCTTTGATCGAGCACGAGGATTTTTACCCCGGTACGGGCAAGGCCTTTCGCCATCTCACCGCAAAGCATACCGCCTGCTCCTGTGATGGCCGCCACTTTTCCTTCAAGATTAAACATTTTTTCAAGATAGCTCATATTTATTCCTTTAAGACTCTAGGTATTGATCAATTTCTATAAAGTCTTTTTTGACGATAGTTGCTTTAGGGAAAGGGTCCCCACTGTCACGCCCCAAAAATGAAGTCTTTGCCTGCTGGGAGGCCAGAAGATCAGTCATCGCATCTCCGATAAAAAGAAGCTCTCGGGAGGGAATCGAACAGCCCGATACGATTTGTTCTAAGATGCGAGCTTTGTTTGAAGGGGCACCAAAAATTTTTCGAAAATATCGCTTGAGCTCTCTGAACTTTAGAATTGAATTGAGTGTTTCTTGAGGTGTCGCAGAGGCAAGATACATTGGGACCATTTTGGAATATTTTTCTAAAAACTCCAAGGCCCCCGGTACAAAACTGGATTGGAGAATCGCATCGTAGGTCAGCTCATGAAATTCTTGGAGCCATTCGCTTTTGATTGATGGAGAGAGCTCGGGAAGAAGATTGGCCAGAATAAAATCAAATTTTTCAGAACGTGGTGTCGCGGGATGAGAAAGGTGATATTCCCAAATCTGATCAAACTGATTCGCATAGGGTCTAAAAATTTTTTCAAAACCGTTATGCTTTATATGATTCGACTCGATAATCACACCGTCAAAATCGAGCACAATGACTTTGAATTTTTCACGGCTGTACATGGTGCTACTCTAAAGAAATCAGATGATTTATTCTTTCTGCCCATTCCCATAAAAGAAAAATATCTGAAGAGAGAACAATAAAGTTGTAGTCTTGGGCCTTGGTCAATGCCAGGTTCTCACGCGTAGGCCGAGAGATTTGGGTTCCACTTGTCTTGCCCTTTAATTTCGCCTGTGCAACGACATGGTTGGCCGCCTCAATAACAGTGGGGTGATTGATCTTGCCGGGCACTCCTAGGCTTCCGGAAAGATCATAAGGCCTACCATGACTCCATCAACTTCTTCATAAGAAAGCAGGGCATCTATGTTTTGCACGCCCTGAATAGATTCAATTTGCAAAATGAGAGACGACGACTGATTCCATGCTGAGACATACTCGTCGAAGCCTAGTCCATAACTTTGTGCACGGTTAATACCAAAACTACGATTGCCAACAGGGGGGTACTTTAACCATTGAATTAGATTTTCAACCTGTTCACAGGTCTCGACCATGGGAACAATCACTCCATCTGCTCCAGAATCGCAGAGACGTTTGATCATTTCCATAGAGTGGTAGGAGATTCTGGGCAGGCAGCACTGTCCATTAGACTGTGCCGCAGCAATAATCCTCTGACAGTCTTCAAAGCTGGCCGTTCCATGCTCAATATCAATCGAGACACAATCGGCATTAACAAAAGTAAAGGCCTCAGCGATTTGAGCGGAAGGGATCGAGGTCCATGTTGAAAACACTTGGTCCCGATTTCTGAAAGCATCTCTCAGCCGCTTAGAGCGAGCAAGGTCTATCACAGAGAGGCCTTTTCAATGGATTCCCATTTATTGGACATCACCATCATGCGTGGATCGGAGACCAACATATGCCAAATCACAGCTTGCCAGGCCTCAGCGTGAGGCGTGATGGTATCTTGACTTTGAGTTGGAATCACAATGACATTATCGCCAATTTTTTTGCAATGGCCCCCGTCTCGACCGACAATTCCAAGGATTTTAGCACCAATTTCTTTGGCATAATCCATAGCAAAAACGAGATTAGCGCTGACATTTTTTTCTTTATTACCACCACCAACACTGAAGATGAAAACAGCATCTTTGGAGCTCAGTTTGCTGGTTTTGAGATATTCTTTAAAAACGGTTTCCCAGCCTTCATCATTTGTTCGCGCTGTGAGTTCGGCCACATTATCAACGGGGCTATAGCACTCAATTCCACCAATCTTACGGAAGTCATTGACCGCATGAGTGCAATTGGCAGCACTCCCCCCGACGCCGAGAAAAAAAACTCTACCCTCATTTTCTCTCGTCTTTAAAAGAGTCGACAACATGGCCTCCACTTTTTCTAAGTCAATGTTCTTTGCGATGGCCTGAACTTGCTCGAAATATTTTTCCGCATAGGTCATAGAGAGCGTCCTTTTTTGAGTTGAACTCTTGCAAGAGAGCTCAGTTTGTTTTTTTGTAAAAATTCAATTGTTTGCTTTTTTTCGAACTCAGAGTTTCTCTTTTCCAAAAGATATTTTAAGGATGGAGAATGAATTTTTTGAACATTTTGCTCCAGATATTGAAGGTCCAAAACACCGGGAGTGCTGAATTCTTCAATAGTGAACCCATTTTTTTCGAAAAGCTGGCAGGCCCCTTCGTAGCTCAAACAGTTGAGGCGATCCGGAGGAAAAAGCTGGGGATGATGCTGGCCTAGCTCAAGAAAATCAATCCCTGTTGAGAGGGTGAATGTGAGGTGGACCTTCCCCCTTTCTTTTAGAAAAGAAGATGCTTGTTGCAAAAGCTTGCTTGGTTGATGAGCTCTATCAAGCGTGTCAATCAGCACAACTCCGTCAACATTGGCGGTAGCTGGGCCCTCCTGGTTCTCGTAATAAGGTCTTTTATCTCTACAAGTAAACTGCTGTTTTTGTAATAGATTTTGCAGCACAGGATGAGTAGCGTTAAGTGTTGCGAGCTCGAGACCTTGGTTTTTCTCTTTTTGGGAATACTCTCTTGCTATCCAATCAACCAAAGGAGTTAGGATTTTTTGGATCCTCTCTTCTTCCGAGTTTTTCCAAATCACATCACCCCAAAACGATCGAGCAGGAGAATTTAAATAAAATTGCTCAATATCATCTTCTGAGGGTCGAGAGGTGGCATAGACCGTCAAGCAATTGGAGCATTGGCCGTAGGGGATCCCCATTGAGTCAAAAGGATGACCAAAATCTTTGGCCTCACATGCTGGACAATTCGATGCTTCTAATTTTTTGAATCTTTCCTGAACGTCTTTTTGTGTGAGTTCCTTGTAATACAAAAAAGCATCGGCAGGCTTAATTTTTCTCCCATCGATATCTGAGTGGATGATGTAGTTTTCCATGATATTATCCGTTTTCAGAGCTTTGGTAGGCATCTCTGACAAGTTTCATGACGGCAAGGGCCTCTTGAGACGAGCTTCCTTTAATTTCGCGATTATGCTCTATCGCATCTACAAACGTTTCGACTTCTATGCGCCAAGAGTCATCTTTGTCAAAATACACAATTTGCTCCATCGGATTGCCCACCGCCTCACTTTCATCTTCAAACTGTCTTTTCCTAATGACCAAGGTTTCTCGTCCATAGCTTCCGCTTTTCGACAAAAGGCCTTGAATGATCAGTTGTCCGAGCTCGAGACCAATATTTAATTCAAAAGTGTGCTTCCACTGGGTTGCAGAAGAATGAAGCATTGCGTGAACATTATCCCGATTTTTCAAAATTACAAAGGCATTGTCTTCGATTCCAAACTTCCAGTGACTTTCAGTGACCATTGCCTTCACTTCTTCCAGGCCACCTGCAAAGAGATTGAACAGGTCGAGCATGTGAATCCCCTGGTCTAATAGAATTCCACCTCCAGCGACGTCCTTTTTATTCCTCCAGGATTTTGCATAATTTTTGCCGCCCGACTTGCCATATACGCCACGCAGCCAAAGCAATTTTCCAAATTGCCCACTATCAATCAATTTTTTTGCCTTCAAAATTCCTGGGTGGTAGCGATGGTTAAAGCCAAACATTAATTTTTTACCTGGAGATTCTAGCTCCTTGGCCCTAATCCGCAAAATATCCTCGTAGTTTTTTCCTGGAGGTTTTTCACAAAATACATGGAGACCTCGTGATAGGGCCTCGACTGCCAGGTCGGGAATTAAATTATTAGGTGTACAGACAAAAACGGCATCTAGCCCTGTTTGCCAAAAATCCGCGGGGGTTCGGCAAACCTTAATCGGTTCTTCATGCAAGAGCTTGGATTCGTTTGCCTCACAAATGGCAACCAAGTCAACTTTAGGGATTTCTTGAAGCACGCGGCGGCGTATTTCTCCCATATAGCCGTATCCTAAGATACCGACGCGAAGTTTCAAAACCCTCTCCGTTCATCTGTTTGAGCTTAAACTAAGGTTATTTGTGCTAAATGAAAAGACTCAAGAGAGACTCTCTTTTCTAAGGCCGCCAACGCAAGTGCTGGCGACCTAAGCAGTTAAATTTATCTTTGGCTAGAAATTTGGTTTCGAATACTTTCGATGGTTTGATCCCATCCACCCTGAAAATGAGGAAGGTGCGAGACTTTGTGAAAGGTTCCCTCTTCTCTTTGAGGTATACTTTTGTAATTAAACCTCACAACATCCTCAACATGTTTACAAAAAAGCTCTTCGATGTTTTTTTTCAATAGAAGATAAGACTTTAAAAGTGTGGTTCCTTTCTCGAACTCGCATTTATCCTGATAGACCAAGTCACCAGTATCGATTCCCGCATCTATATGGTGAATACTTACTCCATGGGGCGTTCCCTCGTACCATGCCCAAAAATTAGGATGGGCCCCTTTATTAAAAGGAAGATATGAGATATGCAAATTTAAAGGTGGCCGTGAGCAATGAGCAAGATGTACCTCGGTGAGAATATGCCGATAGCCATAAGAAATAATAAGATCAAATTGAGCGAGTAAGTTCGGCTCAATTTTCAGAGAAAAACTGGAAACTCTTCCAAATTTTTCAAGCTCCTGGATAATTCTTTTTTGAGATGAGTAGTTGCCTAAAAATGCAATTTTCAAACTTGAATCCCCAATTCTTCAACAATGAGGTCTCCCACTTGAGAGTGCTCATGAAAAAGTTGATTGAGTTTTTTTTGAAATTGTTTGCGAACGCTGGGATCGAAGAATTTACGTAAGTGCTCTTTTAGGTTGTAGGAAAAGTTTTTCGCTTGGCCATCAATTGTAAGAGCAAGACCTTTCTGCTCTAAGAAGGCGACAATCTTTGACTGATTTTGGGCAGTTTGTATTACGATCGATGGGACTTCCATATAGAAGGTTTCAAGAGTCAGTGAGCCGCCTGCAATCACGGCCAGATTGGAGTTTTTCATCATATCCCCAATTCTTGGAGAATCGATTGAGAGAGTGATATCAAGAGTGGATTGCTCGATGAGGAATTCAAGAGATACGAGCTCCGCGTTGGAGGAGCTCGTTGCGATTTGTATTTGAGGCCTTTCATCCACAAAGGTTTCCTCAATCACTTGGATAACTTTAGGAAGAAGGTTTAGGTTATCGGTGGCGCCCAGACTTACAAAAATAGTTACGTCCTTGGCTGTGTTATTGACCACCCTCAACTTACTTTCGCGAAAATCATCTCTAATGAGAGCATATTGGGGTCCACAGAAAACCTTGCATCCGGATGGCAATTTGTCATCAAATAGAGAGGCCTTGCAAAAAAAATGCTGGTTGATTAGAAAGTCGCAATTATGGCTAATAACTGTATCATCAAAACATAGAACAGGTTGAGATTTTCGAAGAAGCGTTTCGTGTTTTACTAGATAGTCATAGTGATCGATCACAAGAAGATCTGTCCCATGACTATCAAGAATTGAGACGAGAAACAGGCATTCCTCATCTATATTGAGAGCTGGGAGCTCAATGAGTTCGAAGCCTGAATCAGTCACAAGATAATTTGAGTCGGTTTGAGACTTACGACAAAAAAAATGAATTGAAGTGTCGTACTGTTGGAATTGTTTAGCGAGTGTGAGACAGCGCATAAGGTGCCCAGGCCCATAGAAGAGGATGAATCAACTCTAAACGAGATGCGAGTTTTTTTGATTTTTTCCATAGCTGACTTCATTTCAAACCATTGAAAAAGACCATCTTTTAGGCGATTGTTCAAGGCTGATTGAGTTTAAGAAAGAAAGGAATTCTAAGTGCAAGATATTCATCTCCCTTTTGACAAAAAAATTGGAAAAGAAACCAGACCTTTCTTGATTGCTGAAATGTCTGGTAACCACAACCAAAGCTTAGAGCGTGCGCTGGAGATTGTGAAAGCAGCGGCTGATTCTGGAGCGGACGCGATAAAGCTTCAAACGTACACTGCTGACTTGATGACGATCCCCAATTGTTATAAAATTCAGGATAAGGATTCGCTGTGGAATGGATATGACCTACATGATTTATATCAAAAAGCTCATACTCCATGGGAGTGGCATCAAAAAATATTCGATTATGCGAGAGAGCTATCTCTAATACCATTTAGCTCTCCGTTCGATATAACAGCGGTAGATTTTCTAGAAGAACTCGATTGTGCTATTTACAAGATAGCATCGTTCGAAAATACCGATAGGGCGCTTTTAAAGAGAGTTGCTGAAACTAAAAAACCCGTTCTAATGTCAACTGGGCCACGACTCTTTCCCAAATTGTAGAATCTGTTGAGTTTCTGAAAAGACATGGCTGCACTCAACTAGTACTATTGAAATGTACCAGTGCTTATCCAGCGAGTCCTAGTGACGCTCATCTTAAAACTATTCCCCATATGGCAACAATGTTTGAATGTATGACGGGATTGTCAGATCATACTACCGGAATAGGCGTACCAGTCGCCGCCACTGCTTTGGGTGCTAGAGTTATTGAAAAGCATTTTTGCTTAGATCGGAAAGATGGAGGAGTCGATTCTTCATTCTCGCTTGAGCCATCTGAGTTTACTTTGATGGCAAGCGAATGCAGCCGAGCTTACAGTTCTCTGGGCGAAGTACGCTATCCATTGACGGTGTCGGAAGATAAAAAAACTTTTAGACGCTCGCTATACGTAGTTGAAAATATTGAAAAGGGTGAATTGCTTTCTTCTAAAAATATCCGTGTAATTCGTCCTGGTTTTGGGCTCGAACCTAAATGGTTAGATAGATTGATAGGTTCTAAAGCAAAACGAAAACTAAATAAGGGTAGTCCATTACAGTTTAGCGATGTCCTTTGAATTACTGTAATTTTTTGACCGATCTTTTATAATATAAGGCAAGGAGAAACGATGATTCAGACCTGTCCATTATGTTCTGAAATACATCACACCGAGAAAAAATATCCTTCGTCGAAGAATCCTTTAGGTTTTACCCATATCAGAAATTGCAAAAAATGTTGCCTGGGTTGGGCCTATCCAGTAAGAGCTCAAACTGTTCTAGATGAATTTTATAAAAACGGTAACTATTGGTCTGGATCAAAAGAACAAAGTATTGAGCTGAAGGTCCATAATAGAAATCAAGCCCGTATCAGAGTAAGGAAGGTCCTGGGTTCGGTGCCCAAGAGAAAACTCACGAAGGTTTTGGAGATTGGGCCGGGGCAAGGTGATATCTTCTATTGGCTCAGCAAATTTAATAAGAATTCTGAATTACTATATGACTTTGTAGAACCAGATCCCTCTGCAGCCTCTCGCATTCAAGATTTAGGAGAGTGTAAAGTTAGGTCTGTACAAATAGAGCAATTGAAACTGGCTAACTACGACCTTATTTTTTTAAACCATGTTCTCGAGCATGTCGAAAATCCTTTAAATTTCCTTCGGCTAGTCGTTCCAGCTTTAAAAAAAGATGGAATGGTGTATATAGAAACTCCCTGCCGAGATGATTCCTTCAAAGACGACGTTTTCCCGCACACATTATTTTTTAATCTTAAGACTTTTGAACAACTGGGAGAAAGCTTAGAACTTCGCCAATCCGATATTATGCAATTTGGAAATGTCGGCGCTATTCGTCCGAGTATATACACTAAAATACTTTTCAAGCTTTATTCTTTATCTTGTCGATGGAAGTTTATAAAAATAGCATTTTATATTGATGCCCTTATTTTTCGATATAGTAGTATGGATGAAAAGGGTATCTGGTTGAGCACAATATTAAAACATAGGTAGCTTGCTCGCGCGATTTTTAATATATCGGGCTGGAGAGCCCGCGGCTATTATATTGCTGTCGATACTTTTTGTTACTACACTACCGGCACCAATGATCGAATTCTTTCCAATAATAACATTAGGTAATATTATTGCATTGGCACCTATCCACACCCCATCTTCTATAATCACCTTGCCAGGTTCATGGCCTTGTTCTCTTACTGGAATTGTTGGGTTAGAGAACTGATGGTTTGAAGAACGAATGACAACTCCTGGACCAATTAAGACATTATTGCCTATGACAATTGATCCGAAATCAGCATTAATATGTACGAAAGAGTTCAAAGCGACATTACTGCCAATCGATAAAACAGAGTTTTCACTCTGGGAATAGAATTCGCAAAAACGGCCATGAGAAAAGCCTTCGCCGATATTGATGTTCCGTATTCCACGAATCGTCGATCCCGCTCCAAAACTAGATGTCATGCGGAAAAAGCGGTAGCTATTTATTAGATCGACAAATATTAATCGGAAAAAATGATAAAAAAACCTCATGCGATGAACCTTCTGGCCTTGAATTGTTTTGGAGTAAAGTAAAGCACGTGACTGTTGCAGCAGCTTAATGATAAAATTTTATGTATGCATCATCCGTAAGATTACTTACGGACTCAACTAACTGCTTATTATTATCCAATAGCTTAATTATATTACTGAGCTGATTCACTTCACCATCGAGTAGGGCGTAGACTTTCCTACATAAAATGAGATCCTCTGGGTAATCAATGGTTAGTCTGTAATCAGGGCGTTGGACCTCTAGAGGGGGTGTGAGAATATTAAATGAAAATTTGTCGGGATTTTCATTCATATACAATGTGCAAAGCTCGCTACGATGCCTATCTTCCCCCTCTTCGTGAGATTTCTTTAGAGCAGTTAACGAGATTATTTCAAAAGAACTTCCATCAGGTAATTTTCCGTAGGTGCTATAATCGGCACGAAGGGCGTTATGGGACTTTACCGCGCTTTCAAGCCCTTCAAGGTAGAAAAACGGTGATTCAGTTGTAACCCGAAATACTTGGTCTCCATCAACGAGCTCGCACGCATCAATAAGTCTTTTGAGCACATCTTGGTCACTTCCTCTGACAAATGGAATGTCTAATTTTTTTGCAATATCTTCGAAAATATTATTCTCGTCTCTATCGCTGATTGCTAAAACAATTTCGTCAATTAGAGGGCACTTACGGAGTTTCTCGATGATAAGCTCTAGTATGCTTGACTCACCCAGCAGTTGTAAGGGCTTCGCATAAAGCCGTTTCGAATTTACTCGACAAGCTAAAGCTGCAACTAATTTCATCGAAGATGTTCTTTTGTAAATGGTTCATACTGCGGCAAATCTTTGGTGACTTTCTTTCCTAGGATGTCATTGATATCGAGTAGCTCTTCCGGTCTGTCTTTTACTCGAAGAAAGCATAGGCTTTCGTCTGTAATCAAGTCACCTTTTTTAAGGTCTCGACTACCAACAATAACCTTTTTCGTATCCAGCCTATATTTCCTTTCTCGATCGCCGAGTTCAAATTCTTTCGACCAGTTAAATTTTTGGATTTTACGAATACTCTCACACATTCTTTGAAACTCTTCCGGGTTTAGTGCAGATATGGAATCCTCAAGCTGTAAGAAATTTCGCTCGAGAGTGATATGCTTTTCGATAACATCCGCACCGGCAATCACAGCAAAACTAGGAAGCTGCATAGCTAAGCTATCATTTGCATCTATATGATCAGCATATCCTATTTTAAGCTTAAATTTTTGCTTTAAGATCCTTATCTTTTCTAATTCGACGTCGGACTCAACATTCGGTTCACCTTGAAACCCGGACATTAACACTACATCTTTTGTTCCAATAATTTCGATAGCATTAGTTATCTCATTGATATGGCTACCACCAACCGAAAGATAAACAGTTTTCTTGAAACCTTGAAGCTTTTTGAGAAGAGGCAAGTTTTTGACATCTGAACCGTGAATTTTTATGCCAGCGATAGGCTTTTTTGATATCCAATCCAAAGTCTTCGTCCCAAAAATATCTGCAAGAAAATCAACTTTTAGTTTTAACGCTAAGTCAATAACTTCAGACCATTCAGAGATACTCATTTTTAACGATTTAAAAAGCTCACAATGCTCGTAGTCACTAGTACATAGTTCATCATATTCAAAAATTTGAAATTTAACAGCATCTGCACCGCTGCAAGCTGCAGCTTTGACCAACTTCTTCGCCAAGCCAAGATCACCCTCATAGCTCTGGGCCAATTCAGCAATAATATAGACTTTCTTCATAATCTAGCCTCCAGTAAAATGGTCAGTTGCGAGGTGCTCTCGCTTGCTATCAACAATAAACCAATTGGCAGAAAAGTTAGTAGCTTCATGCTCAATTTGAAATATGGCAAAACTATCAATTTTCCCATAAAGTTCAGGCTCAAACTCCCTAGAGGAAATTGTTAGTACCCCTTTATCTGGAACTTTTCTTTTTGCAATAATTTCTTCACCTTTATCAGTGATGATTCTAATCTTCAGCGGTGCTGTGGGGTTGGATTTTTCAGGCCCCCAATTGATAATGCTATAAAGGCATTCTTCTGCTAATGATTTATTTATGAATAGAGGTGCAAACTTTTTGCATCGGTAATTTTTGGGTTTAAAAAATGGATCATTAGCGGGCCCTACAGTATGTGAACTATGGACTTGATCAGCTTTTTGACCAGACGATTTTTGATAATAAATTTGTAAAAAACATGCCGGGTTCGAATAAAATTCAGAAAAATCAGAGTCAAATTTGACCACAACATCAACATTCCCTGCGATGTTTTTGTCAGCGAATAGCTCCTTAAGATTGAATGAATTGAGTTTTTCCAAAGGCAAATCTAAAAATATGTCTGCCAGTAACTTATCTTTAGAATAAATCTCAATTGAAATCTTTTGCGAAGAAAAACCTATCTGATTGTCGTAAATTAAAATCTCGGGGGCAAAAATTTCAAAATATGGTACTGTGAACACACTCAGTACAGGGCCAGAGGCTTTATCAAAAGACTCTTTTTTAGGGTTCGAATGCACCGTTGGTGCGTCATGCCATATTGAATTAATGCATCCTTTGGCATCTCGATTTACTAAAAAACCATTGCCCCACAAAGGGATCGTATTTTTAAAGCAAGTCATCTTTTCGTAACTATCATCTGGTTCCAACGGAATAGAATGTTGGGAAAAATTCCAATAATGAAGAGGTTCGTTTTTATCAGATAAACTCCGATATCCGGTTCCAACCTTATCAAAATAACCGGTTTTCGAGGCCATCGGAAATGAGTGTACGCCGGCCGCTAAGGCGCCATCTGTTCCGTGATAAAAACCAAAGTAGCGAAGTTGATTACTAATCACTTTTATTCGAGGATGGAATGCCTGAAGGAGTATAACCCCGTCTTCTTTACTGACCTCATCCTCGAACTGAATATGACGAACCTCATCCATACATAGGATCCAACTATCAATATGACATGGCCCGGTGGAGTCTAAAATTATGGCTCTAAAATAAATTGGCTCTTTGAGACCATAATTAGCCGCAAAAAAATTGTATACCCCTATAGAGGTTTTACCTTTTACATACGGTACCCAAGACTCAACGTGGGGAACAGTCAAGTCTGGAACGATTGTCGAGTTTGAATGCGACGAATAAAACTCTTTATAAACCTCTGTAATAAAATTATCTCTACAAACGGATTTGCTTCCTCTAATCGCCAAGTGGATTCGATTCAGCTCCTCTTTATCAAAGAGTTTTTTTTTATTATCAAATAATGCTGCAACAGAATTTCTTTGATCTTCTGTGAACACACTTTTTATAAAATTTATCGTTGAACTTTTCATGTGTTTTTCTCTATTTCATATGAAAATGCCATTTTGATAGCACCGGAATGATACCTTCCAATTTCTAAAAAGCCCAACTTTGTATAGGCCTTATAGGCGGCAGTATTGCCTAAATCTACTCCTAGTAAGTACCTGGTAATGCCTAACGTGTCTGATAGACTTTTCATTGCTCCTCGTATCACCTCTCTCGCCACACCTTTTCCCCTCCAGTCTAAATCGCCAATCAATATTCCTAAGGTTGATTCCTTTGTCTTAATATCGATGGGCTCGAATTTGATGTTTCCGATATGTTTGTTCCCCACTTTAGTAAAAATCCCGAGTAGAAGCGATTGTTCACTATCTAAATTGTTTTTAGCAAAGCGTTTTAAACATTCAAGATTTTTGATGCTGTTCGCTGCTAGGATATATTTCCTAACTTCGACTTCCTTAAACCAATTAAGATAGATTGGCGTGACATCTTCTGGATGAAGGGTTTTCAAACTAAATCGAGATGTCTGGATAGCAAATTGAAGCTGCATATTACCCAGCGACTTTCGTTATGCTTAAGCAAGGGACAGTCCTTTTATTCATTCTTTCACTATTAGCAAAGAATGGCGAGAAACCTATTCCCATAAAAAACCAAAATGAAGGAGCATATAAAAACGGTGCGGCTATTAAAAAGCTAGATACCCCTACTAAATAAATTAGTGCCCTATTTGTTAAAATAGCATTGGTCTGAATTCCTGTCTGCCAGCGCTTTATAAAAATATACAAACATAGTAGAATGACCGAAAAATTTAACTGCCAATCCTTCAATAACTGGCTTATTCCAGAAATTTGCTTAACATGGGCTATTTTACTTGATTCGTGTTGCCCTATACTTTTCTCAACTTTTTCCAAAATATTGGCTTGTAAGGGGTTTTTATCTATCCGGTTAGGTTGCACCGTGTTTACAATATCATAAATGCGAGAATAGAAACTTGCTGAAAACGTATAAGCTCCTGTGTATTGACTGACGATGCCAGGAAAAAATATATAATATATTATCATGCAGAGGAAATAGCCTATTATGATTTTTCCTACTAAGTGCCTGAGCTTCGCCTTTATTAACCCAAATGCAAGTACTGACATAGCAATAACACTTAAAAGTACAACCTTTGCCAATAGCAATACTGCAAATCCTGCATATGGAATAAATGCCAGTAGCCGATTTTTAGTTGGAGGAACAAGGTAGTAGTACGCAATTGAGGCAATACAGACTAATGAGGCAAATTGATTTGAATGCAAAAAACCAGATGGCCTACCTTGTAAAAACGAAGAATTAAGACTCTCTTTGGAAATAAAAAGCGTAGGAACCAATTCTTTAGAGTGCTGGAGGCCGTCTGCATAAGCCCCATGAGTTGTTAGCCATAATGTCCATTCCCCTATACCTAATACTTGCAATAGCATCATAAGCGTTGATGCCATGCTGATAAATAAAAACTGCCGAGATATCAAAAGAGGTCGCTGAATAAAAAGGGCCGCACTCGCCCCAGCGTATAAAAGGCATTTCATTACAATATATGAGCCTGAAAAGAGACTGTTGTGTCTACCAGTTGCTACGCAAAAAAAAATAAGCACGAAAGCTAGCCATGCCTTTGGCTTTGCCAAGTTAAAAGTAAGACAAAGGGCCACTAAAATTGTGATTACGTTGACAGTTTTTCCAATATTCAAGTATGCGGACCAAGACTGATTGTTAATGACTTCAGAACACAAAACTAATGGAAGTAATAGGTATGCTGAAACTCTATCTGCAGTGCTAAAAAATAGACCTAGCCTACGCCTTGCTTCAAGAGAAATAGAGTTCATCAAAAGAATATAAAGCTTCATCAGCCGAGCGTTCGTTTTAGACTTTCGGTTATCCACTCCAAAAGTTCAGGCTTGGATTGGACTAGTTGGAAGCTGCTTTGTTCATCCAATAATTCTATTATACCTGTGGGGTCATAGAAAACTGTGGGGACTCCCAGTTTTTTCGCCAAAAAATATGGGGATGTGAATGGCGTACAGATTACAAGCGACGACTTACCTATCAGCTCTAAAATATTGGAATCATGTGCCTCGATGTTGAGCCAGGTCTGTGACCGGATGAATTGTCGATATCTTGTGTCGTGTATCTCGGAGTAGGAGCGCTTAGGTTTCATTGCAATTCTGATATCTTCAGAAATTTTTTTAGTAACTTCAAAGATATCTAGAAGCAACTGTTTTGAATTCGCGTAACTATAAAAATTATAAGCATCAGGTCCAATAATTCTTGAGCGTAAAAAACTTTCTTTGGCCGGTGTAACATCAAATATCACAAGTGAAGGCTTCATGGTTTTTGCGCAATGATTCTGGTTCGTTTGAAATTTAAAAGGCATGCCTCCTATATGCAGGGTGTTTCCTTCATAGCCAAGTTTCTCAAGCCAATTCTTTTGACAGGAATTCCAAACATAACTCTCGTCAAATGCTAGAAAAGAGTACTGAGGAAAATTAGCTATGAGCGCAGTACTAGATAATTCCTTTTTAAAATGAATAGGTAGGCAGTTAGTAGAATACCAAACAAATACGCTTCTGAGGTTTTTTGATATATCTGCGAACCACATTGGTTGATCATCAAAGTCAGCATTGGTCTTAACAACAAAGTTTATTAATTTTAGTCTATCCAAGCACTGATAAACAGCTATCTTCGAGAAGTCCGCTGCAAGTAGAGAGCAGCGCTTATCAAGAAATACAATTTTAAAATAGCTACACAGGGCCATTAAATGCATGGCAATCAATCGTAGTTTTCGCAGACGACTGAAGCTAGTTTCTTTCAAAATACAGGCTATGGGGTCTCGGTTACATATCACCTCTTTACTTCGAAATTGAGAGCGAGGGGACTTGGCGATCAAAGGGCCGGCTATCCCAATAGACTTAATAAGCTCTAAGTCAACAAAATCCGATATATCTTCAGAACCTATTAGAGGCTCAATATCGGAATCCAATATTGAAACGGATGAAGAGTTCCCTTGCGTGGCGAGGCTGCTTAGTATCCGCCGAAACATTAAGGTCCACAAGACTACAAAACGAATACATTGCCTGCAAACTTCCTTATTGGTTAATATATACCTCCCAAGGCCAGGGCGATAAAAAATTTTATCCGATGAGCTGGTTGATTTCCTCTCGGCACCGACACTTTGATTTTCAGAGTTGGTATTAACAAGGTATGAAAAGTTCCGTTGAATGAATATTTGGGCAACGCGTCGACTTATGTCTTTTCCATAAGAAAAGTGACCAAATTTTAGATCTGCCAGCGAGCTGCATCCACTAGCAAAGCTTTTGGCCTGCTCTTTAATACGGCTATATATTACAGGAATACTGTTGTATGGAAGGGAATTCACAGAGGGTTTGTATTCAATCCAATAGTAAAATGTTTAATTATAATTTTTAATTTTAGGATAAATATTGTGGATTATCAAAAATCTGTTGCCTACCGCGACGCTATTCATCAGCTAATACCCGGAGGTTGCCACACATATTCTAAAGGCGATGACCAATTTCCCGCTGAGTCGCCTGCTGCTATTTCAAAAGGGAAAGGTGCCTACGTTTGGGACTTAGATGGTAATAAGTTTCTTGACTGCTCGATGGGGCTTACTTCTATTAGCTTAGGCCATGCATTCCCGAGCGTATTGAACAAGGTAAAGGCAGAGCTCGATAAAGGCGTGAATTTTCAGCGTCCATCATACATTGAACGGGAAGCAGCCGAGACTTTTTTGTCACTCATTCCTCAACATCAGATGGTTAAGTTTTGCAAAAATGGCTCTACTGCGACTACTGCTTCGCTTAAGGTAGCTAGGGCCTATACAAAGCGCGACATGGTTGCTTTTCCAAGCGATCATCCCTTTTACTCTTTTGATGATTGGTTTATTTCACAAACTGAATGTCCTTTAGGAATACCTCAAGAAGTATCAAAACTATCCTTAACTTATAATTCGCAGTCACCAGATTCTCTTCAAAAATTATTTGAACAGTTTCCAGGAAGAATAGCTGGAGTCATATCAGAGCCTCAAAAACCAGGGCGTCTCAATGAGATGAAAAATCTTCGAGCGATGATAGAGATAAGTCATCGTTTTGGTGCTTTGTTCATATGTGACGAGATGGTTACGGGATTTAAGGTAGATTTTCCAGGATGTATGACTAAATACAAGTACGATGCAGACCTTGCTACTTGGGGAAAAGGAATTGCCAATGGTTTTTCAGCTTGCGCTTTAACTGGGAAACGAGAAGTAATGGATATCGGGGGTATCACGAATATAGGTGCTGAAAAATTGTTTCTTATTTCTACCACTCATGGTGGTGAGACTCATTCATTGGCGGCACTCATTGCAACAATTGAGGAGTTTAAGCGTCATGATGTAATCAAGCATAATCATTCTATTGGTGCGTCCCTACTTAAGAATGTTAAATATTGTACAGAATCTGCTGAACTTGAAAACTATATTGACATTTCAGACGACCATTGGATGATAACCTTTAACTTTAGAGACGCCGCCGGACAAATCTGTCTCGGCTTAAAAACTTTAGTACTACAAGAAATGATAAAGCGTGGTGTGCTTTTCCAAGGGAGCTTTGTTCCTTGCTTTAGCCATAATGAGAACGATATTCAATTCTTTTGCAAAGCATGGAAGCAGACTCTGGAAGTTTATAAGGACGCTCTAACTTCTGGGTATAAAAAGTTTCTCCATGGGCCACCTATTAAACCAGTATTCAGAAGAACTATTTAGCTTGTAATGAATTACGAAATTTACATTCTATTATTGAAAACATCTTAATCATGATAAATAAAACACAGCCCTGAATCGAAACCATGACGCTTGTAACTATTGCGTAGTCGATCCCCTGGGTAAGGTAATAGCATCCAATCAAAACATGCCAAAAAAAGATTCCATCTATAAATACAACGAATTCTGGCAAAAGACATCTATACGCATTTCGAAAGAATACCAAGGCCATTGAGCTAACAAAAATTAAAATAAGACCACCGGAATACCCGGCAAGTAGATAAGATAATCCCCATAAAGAGTACATTTCAGATAAGTAATTAGCTTCAATGTGCTCGAAAGATAGGCCTCTATATAACATAGGTAGAATCCGAGCACTCATAACCTCATATCCGGGAAATGGTGTTCCAGGTAGCAAATTGTTCACGACTGTTTTAAATAAATACTTAATACTAAAATACTGCTTCTTTATATTTTGATTAATATTAGAAGCGGAAAGTATGCCAATAGGATAGTCCAGCATTCCTAAGCGATCTAAAGGTTTGGTTATTGAAGGGGGAATCCTTAGTTTATTTGCATCAGCCCCTTCTCGTTTATTTAGATAAAAAGTATTAAAGGAACCTTGCTTAATAAACTTCCCGCCTTCTAGCGTATGGGTGGGATTTTTTGGGTCAAACTTAATAGCTGATTTATTTTGGTCATAGTTCGTGTCGGCTCGATTCTCACAATGGTCGGCTTTGAGTGTTCTAAACCAGCTCCCTATGGGAAAAGACAATAAAATTATGATAATCAATAGCGGACCATACTTTACGGATCTTAGGACATTAATTTTGGCATTGCCGTAGTGTGCGCTGATTATCGCAATAGCCATTAACGCAAGTCTAAGAATACCTGCTCTAGAACCTAGTGCGAACGTGTAGAGTAAATAGGTAAATATTAGCCCTAAATAGAAAATCCGGTGTTTTCGCTTTATCCCTGTCATTACAAGAAAGATGGTGAGAAAAAGCAAAGTTAACGTATCTTCACTAAAAAGATGAATAAGCCACTTGAATTTCAACTCGGGGAAACAATTTGAACTTGCGCTTAGGCCAGAGAACAAAACAAAGTATACTGATACTGAGTAGACAACAAGTGTTACGCATATAGATGAGAATACGGAAGGCGTATTAAACCAGGCTCTTTTGAGGGGAGTTTCCCGGTTTCGAGATGTTCGTATTTTTCTTATCAACAAGTCGGCGAGCCAAATTCCCAATAAAGAGCAAATGCTCCCGATAATAACGTATAGCAGTCCGTAATTGATCACCTCTCTGCTCCAGCTGATTGGGAACAGAATGAACATTCCTTCTCGTGAACCTTTTGATAAAACGAGGTAACCTAAAATCCTAGGCAAGAAATGGATAATATTTATAGTCGAAAAAATTACCGCAAAAGGAAAAATAGCTAAATTTCGAAACCAATATAATGCTACGATATTGATTAAGCTAAGAGCAGTTCCAAGCCAAAGCGTATTATTATCAGTAGCGGGGCTATGTCCATAATAAAAAAAAGCGCCTAGGTAAAAACATGGCCAGACGATACTCATAATGGCCAAAATCTCAGTAAGACGAACACCTTTAGGCATAACGGACTTTAGGCTTTTACCGGATGTGTTTTTTATATTTTGGCCTATATCACGATGAATTGGTTGATAATAACTCTTTGATACTCAAATCGTTATCATTTGCCTATAAGGTTCAAAAAAAACAATGTTGGATTAATGAAAAACTTTATATTGGGAACTGCTCAATTTGGCCTAAGTTACGGTGTTACAAATAGTTTAGGCCAGACACTCTACCGAGATATTGAAGTCATTATTAAAAATGCTCATGAACTTGGTGTTTGGCAACTCGATACCGCACAAGCCTATGGCGAAAGTGAGTTACAAATAGGAAAAGTTCTTAAGGCCACTCGATTGCGGGAAAAGTTCAAAATTATTACAAAGGTTGATCCAAGAAGCTGTAGGAGTGAAAGACCTCTTTCCTTTCTCAAGTCGGCCCTAAATCAATCTAGGCGCAGACTTGGTGAGGGAAAGATATCTCTGTTATTACACAACGCAGAAGTCTTCAATAGTGGACACGGAAAGGAATGGGGAGAAGCTTTAATTGATCTTAAGAGAGATTCTGATGTAGTAGGCATTGGCATTTCTGTTTATAGCCCCGAGGAGCTATTTAAAGTTTTAACCTATGTGACGCCAGATTTGGTGCAGTGCCCATCCAGTTATATCGACCAGCGTTTTGCAAAGTGTAAGCAAGTCTCAGCTCTTGTTGATAGGGGCGTGGAGTTTCATGGCCGTTCACTCTTTCTACAGGGTTTGTTACTTCAGTCAATTGCCAAACTTCCCGAATATTTATCTAACTACAGAGACCATTTCAAAAAGCTTGAGAATACTATTGAGCAAAATACACTTTCACCGTTAGAGTTGTGTCTTGCGTGGTATTTTTCACAATCTCATATCATAAGCAAGTGCGTCATTGGCGTAAATACGCCCGCGCATTTTTCCGATATTGCGAAGGTCTTTATCAAAGACGACGTTAAAAGAGACTATGGATTAGACTGGGATAGCCTACAGCTCAATGATGAGCGACTCATAGATCCAAGACTATGGCCGAAAAAAGCTAATTGATATTTAATGCTTCCAATACAGTCTCCACTACAAAATCCTGCTGGGCATGCGACATCGACGAAAATATCGGCAAAGTAACGCACGTTTTGTAATAACTCAAAGCATTTGGAAGCTTATTCAAACTATATCCCTTTGCGGTGTAATACGGCTGCATTGGAATTGGTATGTAATGTACATGGGTCTGCACACCTCTACGCCTTGTTTCGGTAATAAATTGAAACCGATCTATTCCCAATTCTTCGAATTGAATCTTAACGACGTAAAGATGATTACTACTGTGATTTCTTAGGTTCTTTTGGATAGGTATTATTGAAGAAATTTCAGAGAATATTTCGTCATAGCGCTGAGCGAGTAAGCATCTATTGGCAAGAAAGGTATCGATCCTTCGAAGTTGTGAAACACCGAGGGCACTTTGGATGTCAGTAATTCTGTAGTTATAGCCAAGTTCTTGCATCTCGTAGTACCACGGGTTAGGCTTACCGTGATAGTAAGCATCATTTTTAGAGATAAGTTCATCTCCATTTTTATTGATGCCATGACCACGAATTCTGAGTAATTGTTTATAAGTCTTCAAACAATTAGTCGTTATCATTCCTCCTTCACCACAAGCGATTCCTTTGACAGGGTGGAAGGAAAAACCCGTCATGAGTGAGTATTCGCAGTTTCCTACAAGTTTACCATTTGCATACTTTGCACCAAGCGCATGCGCCGCATCTTCAACGACAACTGCTCCATGCTTTTGAGTAATTTTTTGAATCGAAGGCATATCACATGCAAGTCCTCCAAAATGAACAGGTATTACTACCTTGATATCTCCTTTGGCCTCTTCAAGCATTTTGTCTAAGCTAGTTGGTGACAGATTTATAGTACGAGGCTCTATATCACAGAATTCAGGAGTGGCACCCACATAGAAGGCACAGTTTGAGCTTGCAACAAAAGATATCGGGGAAGTTAAAAGTCGTTGCCCAGGCTCAAGACCTATGGCAATACACGCCATATGAAGACCTGATGTCCACGAAGACATGGCCACTGCGTATTTCGCCCCGACGTAAGATGCAAGCATTTTCTCAAATTCTTGGACCTTTGGGCCTTGAGTAAGAAAATCTGATCGAAGCACAGAGACGACTTCTCGAATGTCAGATTCATCTATTTCATGCTTTCCGTACGGAATCATAATGCTACCGTTTGCCAAAGATATGATCTATTGTTTTGGCCAATTTTCGTTCCTCATCTGCTCTTAAACGAATGAAATCATTTTTAAGGGTATCAGCCGCAAATGGCAAAATATTAGTAAGAAGTCTATTATCTAGGGCCATATCTGACGGTCTTGGAATCCCAGCTGAGTTCTCACTGTAGAGAGAAGGAAAGATCAGTGCTTGTGGAAGATCAAAAACTTCTGCTAGCAAACGAGCAAACTCTAGTTTCGATACCTTATCATCAGAGACAATATTGAGCGGGCCTCTAATTTTTTTTATAATAAGCTGTTCCAAGAGATCAATGAGTCGTTGAACATAAATCGAAGAAAATCTAACGTCTTTGTACATATGGATTTCTTTCTGAGAACGAAGTGATGAAATGATCCAATCGGAAAATGATTTTCGATGAGAGTGACCTATCCCAAAAAAATTAGTTCGAACAATCATGGCATGGGGGTTTTTTCTTGATATGAATTCATCGGCTATAAGCTTTGTACGTCCATAGTGGTTTACTGGGCTTACTGGCGATGTTTCAGTAGCGCGTGCAAAGTCAGATTTGTTATTAAAAAAGTGATCCGTAGAAATATGAACTAGATAGGTACCCAGCTCGAGCGCCATTTCACAGAGGAACTTAGCATTAAAAACATTAAGCTCCTCGGCTTGAGCTGGACATCTCTCGCAGTGCTCTACATTTGTTAGGCCTGTCGCGTTCACAATAATGTCGGGTGAGGCACTGTGAAGGAAGTTTTTAATATCCTCTGGTGACTTGCTAAGATCAAAACTTCGAGCGCCCTCAAAGGAGATAGGATTGCGATTATAAATAGGAGTAATATGAAAAAGACTTGAAGGCCGTGCGAGCCAATTGATTCCCAACAGTCCGGAAGCACCAAATAAAACAAGTTTTTGTTTCTTTTCTGGCAATAAGCCCCCTAAAAGCTCCACAGAGCATACATTTGCGAATAAGCTTACACAATATTATTTCGCGGCAGGTCGTCCCTTATGTCTCGTCTTATCTCGCAATGCTCGCTTGTTTGGCGATTTCTCGAGCGAGAAGTCAAAACTATTGTTATTGCTTCAATTCTTCTGGGGCTACTAACCGCAGTGGTTGACTTACTATTTGCCTATGTATTGCAGTTCTTTCTCCAAGGACTGGGATTTCTGACTCCTACTGTTCCATTTTTCCCAACTTTTGGTCTGAGCGTAGAATTCATTTCTCTGATTTTGTTGGTGATAGCGGGGTCGGCAAAAGGGCTGTGTCAGGGCTATAAAGTCTATCTCTCACGTCTTGCCTCACAGTCATTTGCCAAAACAAAAAGAAAACAGATTTTGGCGAGGGCACTAGATGCAGGACCAGCAGTCTCGATGGGCCAAGTGGTCTCTCTTTTCTCTGATGAAGTCAATCGTGCCAGCATGGCCTTGCTAAATCTCAATTTCTTTGTCATCGGGGCCGCAACTTCATTCATTCTAGCAATCATCCTGGCATTCCAATCATGGTTTTTAATTTTAGCAGGAGTCAGCGCTCTAATAATCTTGCTTCTTCCAGTCCATTTCTTCTTAAAAATTCGCCATGCTGAGGGACATAGCGTTTCTAGCCAGTGGCTTAAGACAAACGAAACATTGATCAACGGGATTAAAAATAATTTTTACCTCAATATCTGTGGCTTGATTGAACAGGAACAATTAAGAGCGAGTGAAACTTTAGAACGTTACCAGCAAGTCTTCATGGGTTATGTTGCTCAAACTTCCTACAGACTCGGACTTCCCGCGGCAATAGGGACAGCTGTTATCGCTTTTTTGGCATTTCTAAATAAAGAATTTGATTTTCTAAGTTCTGCAATTTTTGTCAGCTTTTTATTTCTTTTTGTCCGTTTTGTTCAGTCATCGGCGGAAGTCTACAGCGTGCTTAGCGAGCTGAAGCTTAACTTTCCATCTTTAGAAATTTTAGTTCGATGGTTTGAAGTGCCTCGACAAAGTCTCAAGGTGATTACCAAAGGTCCGCAGGATGGAGTAATTCTAGAGAATTTAGAATCTTTAGAGATCAGGGAAATTGCCTATCGTTATAATCAAAATTCGAAGCTTCTTTTTTCCAAAATATCTGCAAATGTGAAGCAAGGAAAAGCACTTGTAATAACTGGTCCCTCTGGAGTCGGTAAAAGCACATTAATGTCATTGGCAGCAGGATTTCTTAGACCAAGCGAAGGGCAAATTCTCTATAATCAAATTTCTATTGAAAAACTGGGGGTAGATGTCTATCACCATTTTGGCTACGTCGGGCCAGTCCCTTATATTATAGAGGGAACATTGAAAGAAAATTTACTTTTTGGTCACTTTGCTGCCCACACAGTGAAAGACACCGAGATGGAAGAGGCCCTTGCATTAGTTGATTTAAATGAATTCGCTCTCAAAGAAAACTGGACCTCCCTTCGTGTGGATGAACAGGGAGATAACCTTTCAAGTGGCCAGCTCCAGCGTATCTCAATGGCGAGGGCCTTCCTACGGAAACCCCAAATTCTTCTTCTCGATGAAGCTACATCAAACCTTGATTTTGCAACAGAGCAAACTATCATGAAGGCCCTTAAGGCAATATCCCCAAACTGCATTATGCTCATTGTCTCTCATCGCAAGGCCCTTCTCGAAATTGCTACTGAAAAAATTGAATTACGATAATTTCAAAGAGATAGAGCCCTTGGCGTTGGCTAAAAAAAGTTTTAAATTTCAAAGAAGAATGGAGAAAATATGCAACAAGAAATTTCATCTGAAATTTTAGAGCGATTAGATTTTGCTAAAGATAAGGTTAGAAACCAATGGGGCCAAAAAAATTTAGTTCCAACTCGGTTTTTTATCGTCGATGATCTTCTGTCAGTCCCACTTGCTCAAAAAATTTATGACTGCTTTCCCCAATCAAAAGAAATTTGGAATCAGCAGAGTTCGTTTCGCGAGAGAAAAAAAACCTTTGCCAAGCTAAATGAAATTGAACCCTTGATTTCAGATGTGACTAATGCTTTTCAATCAAAAGAAGTCATCAATAAGATCCAAGAGTTAACAGGGATAAAAGATCTTGGGGCGGACCCTCTTCTATACGCTGGTGGTATCTCCATGATGGGCAAGGGCGATTTTTTAAATCCTCATATTGATAACAGCCATAACATGGATCGTAGTGCATACCGAAAGCTCAATCTCTTATATTATATTACCCCGGGATGGGAGCTTTCAAATGGCGGAAATTTTGAGCTCTGGGATAGAAAGGTCAAAAGACCGTTGGAAATTGAAAGCAGGTTTAATCGACTTATCGTGATGGAAACGAATAAAGACTCTTGGCACTCTGTGAATCAAGTTCGTGTGAATGCTAATCGGTGTTGTGTCTCAAATTATTACTTTGCTCACTCACCTCATCCTTATGAGGGGCATTATTATCACGTCACTTCTTTTTCAGGACGGCCGGGGGAGTCTTGGAATCGTTTATACGGGAGAATTGATAATGCTGCCAGGCAGTTTTTGGCTTCCTCCTTTGGGGTTTCTAGAGGAAAAAAATTGGTCAATTTAAAGGAAATGAGCCTAGACAAAAAAAGTACGGACAAAGTCGTTAGGGGATAATATTGCTTTCGGTGAGTCTTCCACGTTTAGATATCGTTTGATCGCCCGAGCGATAGAAACGGCGGAGTTGGGATCAAAAGTCTCTACTGGAATACAGACGTCTCTTACATAGTCCCTTTCAGACGCAATAATATCAATCTTAAAATAAAAAGCCTCTACTAAAGGGAGGCCAAAAGATTCATTGAGCGAAGGATAGATGAGGCATTGAGCATTTGAGAGAGTCTCAAGAAGTCCTTGTCTTGTTATTTGAGTGATAATTTCAATCTCAAGCCCTTCTTGCTGGACTCGTTTTTTCAATAATTTGAGAAGACCCAAATCTATAATGGGCGATATGATCAGAGAAAGCGTGGGAGAAAGCTTTTCACCTTTTAAGATTAGCCAGGCGTCGAGTAACTTTTCAAAGTTCTTATGCTTGTTACCAGAGGCCACATAAACAAATTGATGAGACTTAGTATTACGTTCTCTCTGTTCAACAATGGATAAATTTGGGTGAAAGGCCCGAACAGCAATATTTTTAGTAGTATTTAAGACCATCTCAGCAAGCCTCTTCATACTCTCTGTTTGAACGAAATAGTGATAACTATCTTGATGAAAAGATCTCAGCCAAAACCTTTCCAAAAAAATACGAATTTTTTGTTTGAAACCCCGTGAGAGAGGTCGCTTAATCAGGTGATTTGTATTTTGTAGGTAAATGAAAACACGGCACTTCATCCTAAAAAGAGGAGGCATTCCGTTAAAAATGAAGAGCTGTTCAGCCTTGTTGGACAGCTTAAAAATTTGATGCTCGGCCCCAAGACGAGATTGTAGAGTTGGTAAGATGAGGAAAACTTTCCAATTTTTTTCGGCAATAATTTTTTCTAGCCTCTTATCAAGAAAGAGAACGATTTCGCTCTGTTGGAAGCGAAGAGCATCCAGAAAGGCAATAAGCAAGACAAGTCCACCTCCGGAATGAACATTGTAAGCAGAAAGAATAAGCTTATATTTTTTTTTCATTAAGTGAGTTTAGTGCCCCAAGAGGGCCCTGAGGACTTTTGAGCTCACATTTGTGTCTTTATAATCTGCAGGAATTTTCCATTCTTGATTTTTTGAATCCGTGACGATTTTGACTCCATTAATAATTTTACTCGAAGATGCTCCGGAGAGAAAATTACTTCCACAATCGAGAGTCTCTGGTCGCTCAGTTACATCCCGGAGGGTTACCGTTGGGACTTGAAAAAGGCAGCACTCTTCTTGGACTGTTCCGGAATCACTCAACACACAAAATGCATTTTTTTCCAACTTCACGAAATCAAAAAATCGGAGAGGTGAAAGTGTTATAATGCCTTTTTCTTTCAAAGATTCCTGGGAAATTCCAATCTCCGAGAGCCTTTTAGCGGTTCTAGGATGTACGCTAATATAGACCATTTTATTGAAAAGGCGATGAAGATTTTCGAACGCAGAGATAAAGCTTTTAAGTCTCTCTGGCAGATCTACGTTTTCAGCTCTATGCAGTGTGACTAAAAAATAATCTCTAGACCCAAGATTCAGTTCACCTAAAATAAGAGATCTTTCTATTGACTCATTAAAAACCTGTAAGATTTCAGCTATAGGATTGCCTGTTACAACAATCCTATCCGAACGTATCCCTTCTTTTAGTAAATTTTCTTTGCTCCGATGAGTGTACGGCATTAAAACATCACTGCACTGATCGACAACTCGTCGATTAATTTCTTCAGGAACTCGGTCATCGAAGCATCGATTGCCCGCTTCCATGTGATAAACTTTGACACCCATTCTTTTGGCAACAAACGCGCAAAGAGCACTGTTGGTATCCCCAAGGACAAGGAGCTTGGCCGGCCTAATCCTAGAAAAAAGTGATTCAGTCTCAGTTAAAATTTTGCCTATTTGAGCACTGGCCGAAAGACCACTGCAATCCCATTGAAAATCGGGTTTTCTCAAATGAAATTCTTCGAAGAAAACATCTTTCAGCTCTACATTATAATTCTGTCCAGTGTGAACGAAGCTATGATCGGTGTGTTCATCAAGAAGGGGAATTAATGTCGCTAGTCGAATGAGCTCTGGTCTTGTTCCAAGGATTGTGACAACTTTTTCGCTCATCTAAGAAGTTCATCGTCAAATTTTAAGTTTTGCTCGACAAGGAGCCCGTAAGACTTCAAGTAATTTTGTGTCTGCTCTATCGTCATGAGGTCATCTTCAGAGCTATATTCCTTGGAAAGAATTCCGTCTACCTGCTGAGAGGTAATTTCAGGAAGCATAGACTGGATGGCATAAAAATCCCCTGATTCATATGTTCTTTTTCCTTCTTCACCAGAGACCATGATTTCATGAATTTTCTCTCCAGGACGTATCCCATTGTAGGAGACTTCAATATCACGCTCTCCGATTAAGGCCTTCGCTAGCGTAACCATACTTGTGGAACGTGCTCTTGGAACAAAGGTTTCCCCTGGCTTGGCCCTTTCAATTGCATGAAGAATAGTATCCACAGCATGCTCAAGAGGTAGTAAAAAGCGGGTCATATCTTTAGTTGTCAGAGTTAGAGGTCCTCCATTTCTGATTTGTTCGTGAAAAAGTGGGATGACTGAACCTCGAGATGCGAGAACATTCCCATATCTTACACAAATAAAGCGAGTTTCTGGATTTAACACATTGGCACTGACGATAATTCTCTCATGGATAGCTTTGGTCATACCCATAACATTAACCGGCTTACATGCTTTATCGGTGGATACTCCCACGACCGTTTCTATGTTAAGCCGATTATCTCGAATGGCCCTCACAATATTCTGAGGACCTTCAATATTCGTTTTGACTGCTTCATAAGGGAAGTATTCGCATGATGGCACTTGTTTTAGAGCAGCTGCATTGATAACGATGTCGGCATCGCTTAGAACAGAACAAACTGAGGAGTAGTCTCGCAAGTCGCCGATGCGAAACTCTAGAGTTTTTTTGAAGTTTTCATAAATAACCTCATCAGTGGAGCTCGAATTCTGAAGATAGCTCAGCCTCATAAAATGTTGTTTTGCTTCATCTCTCGAAAAAATAATAACTTTTTTGGGATGACCAGATTCGCCAGAAAGGATTCGACGAGTCAAGGTTTTGCCCAATGAACCTGTTCCGCCGGTGATGACGATTACTTTTCCTTCAAACAACTTATTCATAACAATCCTCTATCACAGGTAGTAGTCGAGTCTTTTATAGTGCTCATACATATCGTTGACAAGCTGCTTCCAGCTTTTTTGAGGCCAATTAATAAGAGAATTGAGTTTGGACGAATCAAGGCTTCGGTCTAAGACAAGCACTTCGTCAGCAACAATCTCGATAGGATGGTTATAACGTTCAGCGATAAGCCTTAGTAGTTGATATTTAGAGATGGAGGAAGTTGAAATATGATAAATTCCTTTGGGGATTTGGTCTTGAATAAGCTCTGACAATATATTTGCAAGAGTAATAGTCGGAAATCCTGAAAACATGGCACGACTGAATCCACGGACAGAACCTTTTTGCGAAAGAAACCAACCTACGAGTGAACGAGCTGAGTTTAATTCATGTCCTATAATGGAAGTTCTCAGTGTGAGCGTGTGGCCATAGTCGAGCTCCCCCAAAGCTTTCGTTTTTCCATAAAAGTCAGTTGCATCCAGTTCGTCGGATTCGCGGTATTGACCCCTTTTTCCGGAGAAAACGCAGTCAGTGCTAAAGTGGATAAGGTCGCATTTTGAGGTCGAGCAAATCTGCGCTAGTTGATGAGGAAACAACGCATTGATTTGAATAGATAGCGCCTTACTGGCAATTTCCTGTGATTGTTTGATAATCCCAATACAATTTATAACAATAGTTGGGTTTATATTCTCGATATGTTTCTTAATTTCCTGTAAGTCAGTGGCATCTACATGCTCAATAATATGGTCATTGTTTTTAAAAATCTGAGGGCACTTTGTTCTTGCTGTTCCCCACGTTTCATATTTCTTAGAAAGCACATCAAAAACAACGTGGCCTAGCATGCCTGAAGAGCCTAAAACGAGAATTTTTGGGGATTTTTTGCTCATCTATCCTGTAGTTTTGCCACTAGACATTCCAAAATACTATTTTTTTCAAAATATTGTCGTTGATATTTGAGAGCTTTACGTCCCATCTCCTCTCTTTGCGAAGGCGGAATTTGGGTAAATCGGAGCATTGCCTTCGATAATTGAATAGGATCTCCGGCTGGAGTAGCGAATCCCGCCCCCGACTTCTCTACAATTTCGGCGGTTTCTCCATCGATGCATGCTAAAATTGGTTTTCCACAGGCCATGTAGGATTGTAATTTACTAGGAATAGTAAGCGCAAAAATCGGCTCTTTGCGGAGTGAAATAACAAGAGCATCAGCTAAAGCAAAGTAAGCAGGCATTTCACTAACTGGTTTTTTACCAAGAAAGATGACCTGCTCTTTCAGATTGAGCTTTTCGGTGGTTCTGATCGCTTCTTTCAAGGCCCTGCCCGCTCCTAAGACAATTAAAGAAAATGATGCTTGTCCTTTCAAGTGAAAGCATGATGAAAGCAGGTTGTTGAAGTCCTGAGCTTCACCGATATTACCGGCAAATAGAAAACAGAATTTTTTTTCAGAAAAACACAACGGATGCTCAAGAATCTCTCTGGCCCTGTCGCGCTCTATTGGGCGATAGAATTCTTCTGCCCAATAAGGCAGATAGTCGATTTTGCGAGAAGGAATTTTCTGCAAGATACTGGCTTTGAAACCTTCTGATGACACCAATATTTCGTCTGAAAAATGGTAGATGAACTTCACGACTTTTCCTACAAGCTTAAGGATGATTGGATTGCGTACGGCCCCTGTAGCCTCAAGGCTTTCTGGCCAGAGATCTGTAATCCAGAGATATACTTTTTTTTTGGTGAGCCAACGCAGGACAATGGCCGGAAAGGCCATAAAGATGGGAGAGCTCTGACAAACAAAAAAGGCATCATATTTTCTTCGTTGTAAAAAAAGGGCAAACAGAGAACCTGAAAAAGCAAATGAAAAGTAGTTTAAGGCCAAAAAAATCTTATTTTGTTTCCTCGGAATAATGGGCGCACGGAATACTTTAATTCCATTTATTGTTTCCGTGAGTGGTGAAAAAGCAGAATATTTTTGATAAAAATCACCTTGAGGATAATTTGGGACTGCTGTTAAAACTTCAACTTCAACCCCGTGGTCTTTAAGAGAGAAGGCCAAGTCATTAAAGCGAAAATTTTCCGGAAAAAAATGCTGAGAGACAATTAATACTTTCATAGGTTGCTACAAAACGACGATATCCATTTTTGAAAATTTAATTACTTGAATGGAAGAGTACATGCATTGAAAAAATCTCTAAAGCTCTCTCGAATGGCCAGGAAAAAAGGAGCTAGTACTAAATTTGTAATCAAGATGGCCAATAATGAGGCCCAGATAGCTCCTAGTCCATAGAACGTCGGAGTCAAAAAGATCTGAAACAAAACGTTGAAAGCTATATAGAGAATATTAATGATGAAACATTCTTTAATCTGATTATTGAGAATCAAAAATTTTTGACGTCCTAGATGAAAAAACATCAAGATATTTTTTAGCATATACCACTTGAGAATTTGTCCAGCCGATTCGAATCCTTCTCCGTAGAGCAAATTTATCAGAGGTTCTGAAAATGGCCATACAACAGCGGCCATTAAGACTGAGCTCCAGATAAGTAAGGCATAGAGTTTTTTACGTGCCGACGGGTTTGAGTTATCACGTTTATTACTTTCTCTTACGAGCTTAGGAAAAAAAGATATCGTCAATGAAATCGGAATGAAGGTGAGTACTTCGATCAAGCCCCATGCAATGGCGTAGTTTCCCAACTCTGATTTGAAAGAAAAAAAATCGAGAAAAATCATCCCTAGGCGAGCTTCTAAAGTTGCCATCAAGCCGATAAAAAAAATAGGCCAGCATCTTTTTATTAGACTTTTGCAATATGGGGCAGAAAACTTCCAATTCCAATGCGAGGGGGTAGAGAAAAAGTAAAGGAGTAGAAAAGTCTTCGCAAAAAATACTTCAAGGCCGTGAAAAATGAGGATAGGCATTACTCCAGCATTTTGTAGAATTGCGCCAATCTTAAATCCTCCTGAACTTAGAAAGCCGAAAGTTCTCGTAACCACAACCGGTCGTAACTTCATTTTTGACTGAAAGAAGAGTTCAATATTATCAAGTGATTTGATAAAAAGTGTTAAGCCGTAAAGACAGAGGAGAAAAAGTTGAGCGGAGTTTTCCGGATCAATGAGGAAGTGTGCCAACAGCATGAGGCCATAGCCGATAAGGGCACCTAGTAGTTTTAGACAAAAAGATGTGCCCAAAATGATATTGGCCGAAGGCGCTCCTTCTACTAAATCTGCACTCACCCTCTCATCTAAGCCGAAAACTGAAAAGGCCTGGAAAATGATTACGAAATTTATAACATAGCTATATTGGCCAAATTTTTCTGGTCCAAGATATCGAGCGAGCCAGGTAAAAAGAAAAAGTCCAATGGCAATTCGTAAAATCTTTTCACCGCTTTGGTAGACCAAGGCGCTTCCAGGAGAATTGTCTTTCCTTAAGTAAGAAATCCACTCGATAACTTTCAATCTCGAACCTACCACACCCTAGGGAATGAAGACTTTCGAATCTGTGAGATCGAATAAAGTGTCATGATTAGGATTGCAGTTGTGGTTCCGCTTACTAGCATAGTGTGAACTAAGTTGCCGATCTGAAAAGAGACAAAAGAAGACAAAAGTACAGTTGCCAGCATTTCGTTAAGACCAAGAATTTCTATAAACCAGAAAAGCATCCATCCAAAAAATAAAATTCCCAAGACAATTCCACCATCCGCAAGAACTTGCCAAAATGTACTGTGGCTATCACGCATAATATCAAACATTTTCTTTTCGCTACCATCCTGTGTCGGAATAATAATAGGATAGGTTTTGTTCGACATTAGTCCGTGGCCAAAAATAGGATTGTCTTGAAATGCCTGAAAAGACTGTTTATGTAATGCGATACGAATAAGGTTAGATTCACTTCGAATTGTTTCAAACATTCTGCTATCTGAACGAGTGAAGTAAATCGAACCATAAATGAAGTAGAAAACAAGAGCGACAGAGCATGCAAAAAGGGATATAAACGCCTTTTTACTCTTGTAATAGGCGATAAAGGGAAGCGCGCCGACAAAACAAATAACTCCCCCTCGAGTATTTGAAGTCAACACACCATATGACATGGCCAGAGTTGAAATAGATACGATGACCAGGGGTATATAGGCAGAATATTTTCTATAATACAGGAGAAGGGAAAAACCGACCATACACATGATGGGAGTTTCATACCCATAGTTCATGATTCCTGTTATTCCATGCATCCGATTCAAAAAATCTCTCGGCGCAAGACGAATGATATCATAATCAAACCATATCGAGAGCTTGCCAATGATGGTGGCAACGAGACCGCCGAGAAAGAATAATCCGATGAGCACTTTAATTTTTTTTTCATCTAAATATTGTCTTGAAAGATATTTAAGAGAGAATACTCCGAGAAGCCCTATAATGAGATAACGAATTTTTTTTGCTTCTGAATAATAATCAACATAGTTTTCTCTATGCACAATTAAACCTATTAAGGCCGCGATAATGAAAAGCAGGCAAAAGATCATACTTTTAGACCAGTTTAAATGCTGTTTTGATCGAATAGCCTTGTAGCTAAAATAAGTAGATGGGAAGAAGAACAGGAGGTGAAAGCCCAGGGCCACTGATTCGAAGGTCACCGTAAAGAATGCCAGACCACAAAGGCAAAAATAGGCCAGATGCTCCATCGTGGCGTACAGTTTTAATTTTTCCATCGCGTCTAAATTACTCTAAACTTAAAGAAAAAGCATTAAGTTGCTATATTTATAAAAAAAGTTTGAGAGTTTCCAAGAATGTAATTATCTTTTATGGTCATGAAATGGTGAAAACGCGATGAAGGGAATATTATTGGCAGGTGGAAGCGGGACTAGGCTATATCCTGCGACTCGGGGAATCTCAAAACAGCTTTTGCCAGTCTACGACAAGCCTATGATTTATTATCCGCTATCAGTGTTAATGATGGCCGGTATAAAAGATATAGCTCTTATTTCAACCCCCCAAGACTTGCCTTTGTTTCGAAAGGTTCTAGGAGATGGGCATCAGTGGGGAATAAAACTAACTTACATTGAACAGCCACGTCCGGAAGGGATAGCTCAGGCATTTATTTTGTGTGAAACCTTTCTGAAAGGGGAAAGCGTCTGTCTAGTTTTGGGAGACAATATTTTTTACGGCGTAGGCCTGGGGGAAAAAGTCAGAAAAGCATCCCTTATCACCGACGGAGGCGAGGTCTTTGCTTACCACGTCGATGATCCGCAGCGCTATGGGGTTGTCGATTTTGATGAAAACTTCAACGCTATTTCCTTAGAAGAAAAACCAAAATCTCCCAGGTCATCATTTGCAGTAACAGGCCTTTACTTTTATGACGCCGGAGTTGTAAATATAGCAAAAGAGTTAAGACCTTCCTCAAGAGGTGAACTGGAGATTACTGATATTAACAAACGCTATCTGGAGAAGAAAAATTTAAAGGTTACCTTGCTGGGGCGAGGCCATGCATGGCTAGACACAGGAACGCACGCAAGTCTCCTGGAGGCCTCAAACTTTATCGCCGCGGTTGAGCGGAGGCAGGGACTAAAAATTGCTTGCTTAGAAGAAATTGCTCTTTCTCAAAAGTGGATTTCAGTACAAGAAGTCCAAAGCGCCATAGCTACGATGGGACAAGGCATCTATGCGAGCTATCTTAAAAAACTGGTAAGAGAGAAAATTGATTGAATTTTTCAGAGACCCGAATAAAGGGAGTTTACCTCATTAAGGCACCCTTATTTAAAGACTCAAGGGGTGTCTTTTCAGAAAATTTTCATAGAGAAAAATACAGCTTTCTTGGATCAGAAAGCTATTTCGTCCAAGATAATTATTCGACCTCTCTCAAGGGAACACTAAGAGGCCTCCACTTTCAGAAAAGTCCTCATGCTCAAGCGAAGTTAGTAAGGGCATTGCAAGGCGAGATTCTTGACGTTGCGGTGGACCTGCGTCCGAGCTCGCCGACTTTTGGCCAGCATGTCACTGCACTCTTGTCGGAGGACAATGGCGCCCAGTTATTTATTCCCAGGGGATTTGCACACGGTTTTTCAGTCCTATCAGCACATGCACTTGTTTATTATAAATGTGATTCTTATTATAATGTTGAAAGTGAAGCAGGGCTTCGCTATGACGACCAAGACCTAAATATCGACTGGAAACTCGCGGGTTCTTCGCCTGTTATTTCTCAGAAGGATCTCTCCTGGCCTTTCCTAAACGATATGAGATTAAAATGAAACGCAAAAAAGTTTTACTTCTGGGAGGGTCTGGACAGCTTGGAGCAGCATTAACCCGCTTGTTGGATACAGATTACGATCTTCTCTCGGTTGGAAAATCACGCTGTAACTTTTTAGATCAACACCTCTATTCGAATCTAGAATCTATGGGCGAAAACTGGGACTTCATCATTAACTGTGTTGCCTTCACTCATGTTGAAAACGCAGAGCATTCAGTCGAACAGGCAATGACCATTAATGGGCAAGCGCTCACGTCTCTTTGTCGACTTGCTGAGTCTTGTAACTCAATGCTAATCCACTTTTCAACCGATTATGTTTTTGATGGAACGCAAAATGTTCCTTATGGAGAGGACTCTTCAACAAATCCAATTAACATTTATGGACAATCCAAGCTTATGGGTGAGCATATTGTCGAAAACCATGGGCGAAGTTTTTTGATTTTTCGTACATCCTGGCTCTACTCTTCCTCGCCTACAAGTTTTTTTGGTAAAATCGCTCAAAGGGCCAGAGAAAAAAAACCAATAGAAGTAGTTGACGACCAAATTGGAAGCCCTACCTATGTTGAAGATTTAGCCCTCGCAGTTTACAAAGTTCTCCCCCAGACCAATAGGGAAGAGCGCGGAATATTCCATTACTCTTCGCATGGTGTCGCAAGCTGGTATGATTTTGCTCAGTCGATTGTGAGTTCCCTCGCCCCGAATTCATCGGTGAAACCGGTTCGAACTCATGTTTTTGCCTCAAAAGCGAAAAGACCTCATTATTCGGTTCTAGATAAAACAAAGATTGAAACTAGGTTCTTGCTTAAGATTCCTCACTGGCGTGAAGGGCTTGAGCGAATGACTTCGATAAATAGGATTTAATGCTATGTCTGTTAATTCTAAAATCATGCTTACAGGGGCCGCAGGGTTTATCGGTAGCAACTTTGTCAAAAAAATCGCAACTCAGTGCCCAGAAGTTAATTTTTTAGTTGTCGATTTTTTAGGCTATGCGGGGCACAAGGAGACTATTCAACAAGAACTCGACTCTTTTCGTAATCTTGAATTCAAAATTTGTGACATCCGCTATCCCGAACAAATCAAAAGTGTCACTCAAGCCGAAACTCTTAAAGGGATTATCAATTTTGCAGCAGAATCTCATGTTGATAGATCTATTGATGGACCTCGAGTTTTCTTTGAGACCAATACATTGGGAGTTTTAAATCTCTTAGAGTTAAGCCTCGAGCACTATGAAAGAAATCCATCTTTTCGTTTTCTCCAAGTCAGTACCGATGAAGTTTATGGCAGCCTGGGTCCAAACGATCCTGCATTTACTGAAGACACGCCCCTAGCACCTAATAGTCCGTATAGCGCCAGCAAAGCGAGCGGAGATCTTGCTGTCCGATCATATTTTCATACCTTTGGTCTGCCAACAGTAATCACCCGCTGCTCAAACAATTATGGTCCCTATCAATATCCCGAAAAACTTATTCCTCTTATGATCCAGCGTGCAAAAAATAATGAACCCCTTCCGGTATATGGAAATGGACTCAATATTAGAGATTGGATCTATGTGGATGACCATAATCGAGGGATCTGGGAAGCGTTTCTACAAGGGAAGGCGGGCGAAGTTTACAATTTTGGCGGGCATGCGGAAATGAGAAATATCGATATTGTGAAACTGATCCTCAAAAAAATAGGAAATAAAGAATCACTGATTCAATTCGTCGAGGACCGAAAGGGTCATGACTTCCGCTATGCTGTCTCTACAGACAAAGCGAGAAATGAACTAGGATGGCGACCGATGATGCCTTTCGAAAAAGGGATCGAACAAACAATTGATTGGTATCTGGAAAATACTGAATGGTGTAAGCTTGTAGAAGCGAAAACGTAGGCCCTAGATGGATATCTCGCTCATTACTATTAATTACAACTCAAGCAGGCATACTCTCGAACTCATCAAGTCTATAGCATCCTATATTCCTCATAAAAAAATCTTAATTGAAGTTATTATTGTTGATAATGGCTCTTGCGAAACTGAAAAACAAAAATTGAAGTCAGCTCAGATTCCCCAATGGGCAAAAATTATCTATTCTTCGGAAAATACCGGGTTTGCGGGTGGTAACCATACTGGTTTTGAAGCATCAACTGGGGATTTTCTTTTTTTTCTCAATAATGACTGTTTGCTGATACAAGATTCTTTCTCGATGTTCGTGGATGCCATGGAAAACTACCCCGAATGCGGAGTTGGATCCGGCCAGATGCTTGAGGAAGACCAAAAAAAAATAAATTCTTTTCACTACGACCCATCGCTTTTGATTGAATTTCTTGGAAAACGCTTAGGCTTATTTATTTTAGGCAAAAGCTATATCTCTAGAACAAAAAGTTTTACAACTCCTATCGAGGTTGATGTGGTGACGGGCTCATGCCTTTTTATGAAGAGAAAGGTTTACCAAGAAATAGCAGGGCTTGATACAAAGTTCTTTCTTTACTGCGAAGAGGAAGATCTGTGCCTTAGGGTGAGACAGACAGGCAAGAAGGTCATGTTTTTTCCGAGCATTTTTATCGTACACAAGTGTAGAGGGAGCAGCTCGCGTGAATTCGACTTTGTCCAAGAATATTTCATCTCTTTTTTTTATTATTTAAAAAAACATCGCAATAAAATAGAACAATTTATTTGGAGGGCCTATCTTTCGTTAAAGTACCTAGTGAAAAAGGATGAATCTATGAGAAAATTGTCGCTGTTTATCTGGCAAGGTGCCGATGAAAGCAAAAGTTTAAGGTATAAATAATAGGTGATGTTTTTAAAAAGATCTTTCGATTTTCTGTTTTCGCTTTTCTTGCTCCTAGTACTGGCCCCACTGTTTTGTTTACTCTATATCGCAGTTTGGCTTTTTCTAGGGAGACCTGTCTTGTTTCGCCAAGAGAGGGTTGGATTAAATGAACGAGTGTTTATATTGAGAAAATTTAGAACAATGACTTTGCAAAAACCACCTGTAGAGAAAAGTCTTCCTGATGCTCATAGGCTCGGAACCTTTGGAAAAATTTTGCGTGCATCAAGCCTGGATGAATTGCCTTCTCTTTACAATATTCTTATTGGAGATATGAGTTTTGTTGGACCAAGGCCATTGCTTACAGAGTACCTCACACTCTATAGTCAAGAGCAGAGGAAGAGGCATCTCGTTAGACCCGGACTAACTGGTCTTGCACAAGTAAACGGTCGCAACGAACTTCCTTGGAAAGAGCGATTAACCTATGACGTTTTCTATGCTGAGAATTTGAATGCCTGGCTGGATTTTAAAATCCTAGTAAAAACATTTCCCTTAGTTTTTTCAGGCAAAGGAGTCGTTGCTCCTGGTTCTGTTTCTGGAGAGCGTTTCCGTGGGTAGAGGTCTTGACCGAATTGCGATACTTGGGGCCGGTGGGCACGGGCGGGTTATTCTCTCGACGGCCATCGCTTGTGGAGTTTCCGAAATCCTTCTCTATGACGATCATCTCCCGCTAGGTAATGAAATTCTCGGTTTCAAAATTAGTGGACGTTTTAGCGACTTCAAAAGCAAAGACATTCCTGTTTTTTTCGGCATTGGGGACAATGCTTTGAGAAAAAAGCTACGAGCGTATTATGTGCGAAATAAAAAAGCTTATTTAATCCATCCTTTTAGCTTTGTTTCCCCAGATGTTGGAGTTGGGAGTGGCACAGTTGTCATGGCAGGGGCCGTTGTTCAAACGGGTGCGATTTTAGGAGAAGACGTCATCGTCAACACATCTTCAAGTGTTGACCATGACTGTGTTCTGGAAAGCTTTTCTCATATTGCCCCTGCATGCCAATTGGCCGGGGGCTGCCGAGTGGGAGAAGGGGCCTTCTTGGGTATCGGAACTCGGGTGCTACCGGGCAAAGAAGTTGGCTGCTGGTCAATTGTAGGTGCAGGTTCCACTGTGCTTCAAAATTTACCTGAACATATAAAGAGCTGGGGAACTCCGGCGAAGATTCAAGGGATGATCCGACAAGAAGTTCAGCGATGAAAATCTTACTCTCTCCGCCCGAACTGAGTGGGAATGAACTGAAGTATCTTCAGGAAGTTCTTGAAAGTGGCTGGCTTGCCCCACTTGGACCTCACGTAGATAAGTTCGAGAACCGTTTAAGTAATGTTGTAAAATCGCAATACTGTGTAGCATTGAATTCGGGAACATCGGCAATACATCTCGCCCTTATTTTGGCAGGGGTAACCTCTGGAGATGAGGTCATCTGCCAAAGTTTTACTTTCTGCGGCTCTGCAAATCCAATTTTATATCTCAAGGCCATTCCTGTTTTTGTCGACAGTGAAGCTTCAAGCTGGAACATGGATCCCGATTGCCTCGAGCTAGCGATTAAAAATAGACTCAAATTCGGTAAAAAGCCGAAAGCAGTAATTGCAATCGATCTTTACGGTATGCCTGCTCAATGGGAAAAAATATCGGAAATTTGTCGAGAGCATGATGTTGTATTGATTGAAGATGCTGCTGAAGCGTTAGGCTCGACATATCTTGGCCAGGCATGTGGGCAGTGGGGAGATTTCAACGTTTTGTCATTTAATGGCAATAAGATGATATCAACTTCGGGAGGAGGAGCTCTTCTTTCGAATAATCAAAAGGCCATTGAGCGTGCTCGGTTTCTCGCTAGCCAAGCAAAGGAGGATGCGCCTCACTACCAGCATAAAGAGCTTGGCTATAATTATAGACTGAGTTCGCTTTGTGCAGCAGTGGGGATCGCCCAGCTTGAAGACTTGGGAAATAGAGTTGCCAGGAAACGCGCCATCTTTGAATTTTACAAAAAAAAATTATCAGAAACAGGTCTCTTTGAGTTTCAGAAAGAAGAGAGCGGAGTTTTTTCTAATCGTTGGCTCACAACAGTCGTTCTCAAAGAAAATTCGAAACTGAGATCAGAGTTTTTGCAAAAGACACTTAATGATAGTGGTATTGAGACTCGTCCTTTGTGGAAACCAATGCATTTGCAACCGCTCTATAAAGACTTTCAATTTTTTGGAGACGGAATATCAAAGAGCCTTTTTGAAAGAGGACTTTGTTTGCCTTCGGGGGTCGGACTAAGTGATGACCAGTTAGAGTTTATCGGGCAGAAGCTTTTAGAGGCGACAAAAACGTTACACTCTTGATGAGAGTCAACTTTTTCGGTGGACCGGTCCCTTGTGCGCTACAAAGACCGCCTGGTCTCCTTTCCCCATCCAATTCAAAATTGATGCTCTTACCTTGTTGGTTGATTTAAGGAGTCTGGGTGTTTTTGGTAGAAGATGGTGAGAATGATAAGGATGGCCTGCAGCAATGGCCTGGCTATTGGAAAACTGAACATTTGTAGAGTCGAAAATAACTTTTTCCAGTCTTAGGCCTTCTGATTCTAGAAGAACTTTAAGGGAATCTGGAGTATGTAAAAAGAGATGATAAGGCGCATCTAGCTGCCACCAATTTTCTTTAAATTTTTCGAAAGCGACCGAAGAACTTAGAGGAATTCTGATGAAAATTTTTCCGTTCTCTTTGATTAGCCGAAGAAGTTGATGAATGAGATCATGCTGTTTTTCGGCATGCTCTAAGGAGTGGTGAAGAAAGATAACATCGAATTCCTGGTCAATTTTATCTAGAGGAGCATTGGTTACTTTATAGTTTTCGCTATAATGAATAATCTCGGGTAAAAAAGGGTCTTGTCCTAGGAGCTTTTGGTATCCCAATAACGATAGAGGGTATAAGAAGTCGCCGCTACCACAGCCTACGTCTAGGATAGCATCGTTTTTCTTAATGGAATAATGACGAAAAAGCTCATAGCGAAAGTGGGGGTTGTATTTAAATGCACGAGATTCAATCTTTTTTGAAATCTTTTGCAATAACTTCTCTCCTTCATTCGATTGATAGAAAGTGTGGTCAATTTTTTGAAAACTATAATAGTTATTGTAGCGATGAATGTCAGTCTTCTCATCGAAAAGCAATCTCATGCACCTACAAGAGCCACACTTTGCATAGAAGAAAAATTCTCCAGTAAAATCGCGATTCTCTTTCGCTCTGAACTTCTCCGTGGGGGTTTTCTCGTTACAGACAGGGCATTGTAATATTTCAATAGTCATACTTTAAAAAACTCCATATTCAGATACCGCAAATCATCAGTATCCTTATCACCTACCATTAAACTCTTCGAAAAATCGATGGGAAAAAGTTGAGCGGCCAACAAGGCCATTCCCGGAAAAGGTTTTCTTAAAAAAGAAAAGCGCTTATAAGATTCGCTGGCCTTCTCCGGGTGGGTTCGGCAACAGAAAAAGAAATCTAAAACTTGTCCGCGCACTTTTTGAGCATCTAGGACAGCTCGGTTAACCTCTAAGAGTTCGGGCTCTCGAATGATGCCTCTTCCAATACCTGATTGATTACTCAGAACCCCGCAATACGCTGCCTTATTATTGGCAAACGTTATGACTTCTTTTGGAAGCTCTAAAATCTCGAGCTTTGAAGCATCTTTCACATAATTTGTGTCTTTATTTAAAACTCCATCTCGGTCCAAAAATAAACAGGAGCGTAAGTCCTGGTGCTGGAAGCGACTGCGATAAATCAACCTTGCTTCGGCACCGGCCTTTAATAAGGCCACCGGATCTTCTTTGAAATTCCTGTCATGAACTTCACCTTGCACACCAAATACGGGCGCTTGCTTTAATGCCCAGGCGTAGTTTTCTTTATATTCTTCAGGGATCTGAACTAAGTCGTTGCTATCTTCATTTGGAAAAAAAACGTGGCCTTGAAGATCACAGGTCATTTCAAAAAATAAAGTCTGCTTTCTACCTTTTCCTGCCTTTAGAGGACTAAAATTGAATGAACTTTCGAGATGATATTCAGAATCCTCAGTCCAGGGGATAGGTTTGCTGTTTTGGTGAAGAATATAATGATTCAAAGCGTACTGGCCTTATTGGTTGAAGATTCCACGGCCCAAGGATATAAAAGGCCTCAGGGCGAGGCAAGTGTATGAAAGAGAACGCAAAAAAAACAATATTAAGCGGGTCAACTCCCAGTGGAAATTTAACTCTAGGGAACTATATTGGAGCTATTGCTAACTGGAAGGCGATGCAAGAACAAAATCGATGTTTTTTCATGGTGGCCGATCTTCACGCCCTAACAAATCGAAACGATCCAAAAACTCTGGCAGACCAAACTCTCAGTTTTTATGCCCAGTATCTCGCCTGTGGCCTTGACCCCGAGAAATCTACTCTTTTTGTTCAATCAGATGTTTCTGCCCACGCTGAACTTGCTTGGATACTTTTGTGCCAGACTCCGCTTGGCCAGCTTAACCGGATGACTCAATTCAAAGAAAAGACTCAGCAAAATCCTCAAAGTATACTTGCAGGGCTCCTTTGTTATCCGGCCCTTATGGCGGCAGATATCCTTCTTTATCAAACTGAACTTGTTCCGGTTGGAGCTGATCAAACTCAGCACCTAGAACTTACAAGAGATCTGGTGCAAGCCTACCATCATCATTATAAGACATCGACGTTTCAGGTTCCTGAGGCCTACCACTCTTCTCAGGGCGCGCGAATCATGGGATTACAGACACCTGACAAAAAGATGTCTAAATCAGATGATAACCTCAATAACACTGTGTTCATTACTGATTCTCCCAAAAATATTCTAAAAAAGTTTAAAAGTGCGGTGACGGATTCGGGAGATAAAATTCGTTATAATCCTAAAGAGAAAGCAGGCATTTCAAACTTGCTGACTATTTATTCTACCTTATCGGGAAGAAAAATGGCGGAGCTTGAAGCAAGCTTTTCGGGAAAACTCTATGGCCATCTCAAGGTTGAACTTGGAGAGTATGTGGTGGAATTTTTAAAGCCGGTCCAGGAAAAATATCAAAAACTTTTGGCGCACCCTGATTTCTTGCAAAACTTGATGCTTCAACATGCTGAAAAGGCCAGAGAGATTGCTGAAAAAACTTTAGAAAAAGTAAAATCAGACATCGGTCTAAAACTTTCTCGAAAACCTAACTTAAAGGCATGAACCTTTATTTTCGCCTTTTTTCTCTTTTTATAAAGTCTTTTTTCAAGCGCAAAGGCAATCCAGAAACGGCACTGTTCGAAACAAATAAGATTTCATTTAGAGTCTTTCCATTTGATATGGACATAAACCTTCACCTCAACAATGGGCGCTACTTGACCCTGATGGACCTAGGTCGGACTTCGTTACTCCTCGAAACCGGTTTTTTATGGAAACTGGTTCGAAAAAATCAACTTCCAGTGATTGCAGGAGTGCAGATTCTCTACAGACGCTCTTTCGGATTTTTAGAAAAAGGTAGTATTGAGACTCGCTTAATAGGTTATGATGAAAAATGGTTCTACATTGAGCAGATCTTCAGAAAGCAAAACGGGGACCTCGCAAGCTATGCGATAGTGAAAGGACTCTTTCAAGCTCGCAGAAAAAGCGTTCCGACAGCTGATATCTTTGCTGCTCAAGGAATGAATTTACCGAGACAATCCGAGATTCCTTCCATCGTTTCCAAAATATTGACTCCTGCTGATTTGCCCGCCGAGTAAGTTCAGTTTAGGATAAGGTTCTAAGAATTTTTGTGAAGGAGATTTTCGTGATGAATTTTGAGGGTAAAAAGCTTATCGTTGCGACTGATTTAAGTCCTTCTTCTTTTCATGCACTTCAAGTCGGTCTGGCCTGGGGCAAGGCCCTCAACATGAAAATCGAAGTCCTTCACGCCTACCAAGATCCCTATAAAATGGCGCTCTCAGCTTATGATATGGGTGCCCTCGGGCTCTCAGATGGTCAGCTTAATCAACTCAAGTCCGGCGTCGGGAAAGAAGTTTCTCGGCAGATTGAAAAATGTGGTCAGGTACCAAGAAATTGCCAAATCACTTTGCTTGAAGGTGAACCCCATGAGGTGCTTAAAGAACATTGTAAAAAAACTTCTCCTGGGCTTGTGGTCATAGGACTCCGAGGTCACGGGATGTGGGAAGAGCTCTTTATTGGTAGTGTTGCCAAAAAGCTTATTCGCTCTGCTGATTATCCTATCTTGGCCGTTCACAACAAAGCTCCCCAGCTTCCAAAAAACATTCTGTACGCTTCTGAGGGACTCAATGAAACTTCGAATGGTTTCTTATGGGCGAAAGCGCTGGCCGGATTGGGGAAGGCAAGGTTGGAGCTTTTCCATGTCGTAAACCCAACAAACTTGGATGATGAATTAAAGAGTAGCGTAGAATCTGAGGAAACCTCACTCTCCATTGATGAGGCCCTGACTCGCTACCAAGCTTCAGTTCAGGCCAAAATAAATGTGCTCGAAGAAAAACTCGGTGGAATAGAAACAGAATCCTATTGTGTAACGACAAAAACTATCGATACAGCGACGCTCGTCCTGCAGAGGCTAGAAGAGCAAAAAAATGATCTTATCATCATGGGCTCTCATGGTCGCAAAGGCATAAAACGTTGGCTGATGGGAAGCACGACTGAGGTAATCTCTGAAAGGGCCCTTTGCTCGATACTTGTTGTTAAGTAGAGATTTCAGCTTTTTTTGCAAAAAACTCAGCAAACTGATGAAGGTCTTCGGCCAACTCTTTTTCCTCGGTGGCCTTTTCTAAATTTCCAGCAAGCGTCACAAGTGTATTCAGAGTGAAGCGCTTCATCTCTTCTTGAGTCATTTCTTTCGTCCAAAGATTGAGATGAAAGCTGTTATCATCTTCCTTGCTCCAAAAAGAAAAAAGCGCGGCCTGGCAATCCAAACCTTCAGGGTTTCCTTCAGATGCAGACCAGTTCATTTTTTCTGGAACATTTTCTTGGTCTCTTTGAACTTCACAACGGATTTCGGCCTTAGAATTCATTGCTGCATTATAGAATCTCGAATCCAATTGTAAACAAGGTAGTCGTAGGTGAACTTGACGGTCGCGTAGAATGTTAGAGCCGCAGCAATTCCCACCGCTTTCTTCCCAGGTGTGACACACAGGATTGCAGAAAAATAAGGAGATATAAAAAACTGATTGAGGAGCTCTTTTCCTACATCAGAGCTGATTTCGGCGGCCAGTAGGTCAGTATGGCGCATAAATCCAGGCGGAGAGCTCACTTTTAACTGGAATTTTTGCCAACTGCCGAAATCTTGAGGGTCAAACCAATCCTGAAGAGAGTGATGAACTGTGTAGAGAGATTTTACTCCACCATTGATACCCAGAGATTTAAAGTATTGCTCCCAGTGACCTGTGGTTTTTGGCGTTAAAATTTTCAAAGGCCCGCTCCATTTTCCGCCATTGAAGACCTTCATTTTTCCATAACTGGCCATTGCTTCGTAGAATCCTCTCGTAAGGCCTTCTGTGCTTTGGTGTCCTTGCAAAAGCATTGCTGCAACTGAAACTGCTCCAGACAATGCGGCCCTGGTGAGCTCTACCTGCTTACTTGTTAATGGGTCGAGCGTATCTTTTTGAACAAATTGAGTCTTATTTAGGCGATAGCGCGAAAAACGACCTTTTCGTTTTTTAGAAGCGCAAATATTTTGAATCTGCTCGAGTGAGTTCACGCCTTTTTTGGCATAAAAAATTGCTTCCTTTAGATGAATGGAGCTTGGTTGCTGGGGGTAGTGTTTTTGAAAATATTCTAGAGCATAATTTTTGTGTTCCCGAAAAACCTGCTGTCTCACGCGTTGATTGGCCACCACGATATTTTTCCAAAAATGTTTAGGACTATTTCCAAACAAATCTCGCAGAGGAGAGGCCATGAGAAAGAATCGGTCTTGAATTCTTTGGCCATGAAAGATCAAAGCAGACTCAAGCTCACCTTGGGATCTTGGGTTCTTCAAAAGCGGAGTATAATAGTAGTGCCAGTTTTGAAGAAAAACCTCCCGGTGATGAGGCTGAACAATTGAGTCGTAAGTCGCCAGCAAGGACTCCGTATAGCTTGCTATAGAATCCGAGACGCCGAGAAGACTTGCTTGCTCGAAAGCTGCTTCGACTTTTTTATGGATACGGACAATCTTTATCCTGGTCATCTCAGACAAAAAGAAAGACCAAGCAAGCTTGCGTTTCCGATGCTCATTCAGGCCCGGCAACTGCTCCACCATTTGATTGGCATACTTCCATTTTTTTTCATTTGGTCTTTCAAATAAGTAGGGGGAGAGTGCTGAAAGTTGAGTGAAGTTTTCTAAGTTGTGGCCTTCTATAACTCCATTATGAAGAGCTTTTTGAATCAAGTAAGCCAGTTTTTTTGCATAGGATTCGTCGCCATTGAGATGCTCCGATGCCTCTTGAAAAAAACGCAAGTACTCAGTTCGTGAATGTTGAATACTTCCAAATTCAGATACAAACCGGGAACCATAGAAATTAGGAGCTGCGAAAATCTTATGGAGCTCCTTTGTGGATTCTAGGCCTTCTCCAGGAACAAAGAAATTTTTGCATGTGCTCGAATGCACTGAGAACGAGTACGAGAATAGAGCAAAAAGGAGACTGAGTGTTTTTAGCACATACTATAGTTATAAAATAAATCTGGAGACTGAAAGGAAACGGGTTCCCAGAACCTCAAACTTGACTGTTTCCTAACACTCAAGTCTTTAAGGCATGCTTTTAGGGGCCGAGAAATTTTTGAGAGCAATTTTGGGAACGTGCGCGCTCCCATGATCTTGATTCACGAATATCGATAGCTTTTGTATAGGGGGCCTTAATAACAACAACCTTGCCGGGTAGATCTTTGAGTGTTTTTTCAAAAGACGTTTTTAGCTTATAAGGAAGTTTCAAAAAGGCATCTAGAGAGTTTTTGAGTTCAACACTATTGGAATTTGCAGTGAATAAACTTTTTATACTTTCGGTAGCTTTGACGATTGGTCTCTTTTTATAGATGCGAATAACATTATGAGCTTGGGTTGGAATATGATATCCGTTTTTCCTTGCTTTCTTAAGCATATTTTCACCCGCGTATGTGGTCACTAAGTTTCCAAATTGTCGGACGGAAAGATAGAGAAGCGACGATGCTATAAAGGCATTCTCAATATGACCGACACTTAAGTTAACAGTGTATTTGGCCATTCGAGGCCCCTGGCCAACAATAAGTTCTGCTAGGTCTGCACTTTTCACATCTTTCCAAGTGTAGTTTCCAATCTTGGCCTCCTGAGTTCCTAATCTGGCCCTCTTCAACAAATCATTAAACCCTCTCCACGATGTCTTTGCCCAACTGTTAAAAGCTGTAGAAGACCAAAGTAATAAATGGACATTCCAAAAGTGATTAAAGTCGCCCATTTTAAAAACATCGACATCATTGAGGTGAGCTAGCATGTATGCGTAGGGAATCCCAGGAAACATTAGCATGCGAAACCACTGCGATGCAGTTGTTCCAGAGTATAAAAGATTCCGATAGGTGGGTTGAAGAAGCCCCATTCCCAAGGACACACCACCAGTATAAAGGAGTAAGTCTGCGCCTGGATTACTCCCTATTATTTGACCCATAAGGTAAACAAAAGACGTTTCCCAAATCGCTGAAACACCACCGAGTGCAAACAATCCCCATGAGTTAGGCTTAATACCCTTAGAGCGCAGTTGATGTTTAAAATATTGGGGAGAAAGGTAAGTTGGGCGCGGATCCAAATAGGCAGTGTCAAGTAGGCGTCCAGTTTGATCTGCCTGAAGCAAAACTGCACTTGCGCCTCTTTGCGCGAAGATGTCTTTGAAAAAAGCAAGTGTTTTATCTTCGAGATAAACTAAACTGTTATAATAGTGCTTGTTTGCATTCCAAAAACTCTCTTTTGCACCATCTTCAATCAGTTGTCTGCTCAAAAACTGTTTAAACTTTGGGGATTCCACATCAAAATCTTTCGGGAGAATATAATGGGATACTTTTTTCTGTTCGCGAAGAGTTTTTATTTTAACTTTGCCAAGAACCTGCCCGTCAACAAGAGTCAGCTTAACTTTGTATGCATATGATAAATCTCGTTCGGGAAGATACTGTTTCTTTCCTTTTTTATCGAGGATAAGCTTTCCAGTGTTCTTATCTCTTTTGAACGAATCGATAGGCTTAAGTTCCGAATCAAAGTGATAAAGGTAACCATCACCGTCCAAGGTCTTTTTTACATCAGAGGGAGTAAATGTCCGTGTCCTATCAAACTCATCAATGATTTTTGTATTAATTTGAGGGAAGACCTCGAGTAGCTTATCTACAGCATGCTGGTAGATAACCTGAATCGCTTGTAGATTCTTTTCTCTTTCGATATTAGATTTACCAAAATACTCACTATCAAAAGAAATTTCTTTAATCTTTTCTTTCTTAAAAAATTTCTTTTCAAAATCTTTTAATTTCTTCTCGAAAGCTTTATTGTTTTGCAGCTCTTTCATGTTTTTATCATGAAGTGCTTCTAGCTCCGCAGTAATCGTCTCCAGTTTCTCAGACTTTAATTCTTGTTCTATATAGGCTTGAACTTGTTCGGAATCGTGTCCGAGTGCGAAATGTGCCATCTGGAGAAGGTCATGTAGCCTCCTAACTCCAGGTAGATCATTTGATGCGAGGTGCTTAAGCAAGGCCTCAAAAATAACTTCCTGGGCCTCGAAGTTGAGCTCATAAAGATTATCAAAATGTGAAACAAACCCAGGTATAAGAGTGGGTTTGTCATTCTTGTCTCTGAAGCTTGCTTTTAAAATATCTAAGATTACCGCTTTAAAATACTCTTTGGTTGGAACTTCACTTCTGCCTCTAGCATCAGAAGTATCGCCAAGCTGAGCATCCTGATAAGCGAGAACAAATTGGAAGACATCATCAACAAGAGTAAGAGGACATTTTTTCTTTGGACTGCAGAAATTAGGGTCGGACTTCGTGGACGTTGATGACTCAGATAGGGTTTGCCCTGTAGAGGGTAGTGGGCAGATGCCAGCGAGAAGAAACAACAGCGAAAACAGCTTCATAGATTTATCTACCTGTAGGTAGATTCCTCTTGTTAAGTTTTGTTAACTTCTGCTCGAAGATATAGGATACTTATGAAGCTTTGAACACCGCAATTCTCTTTCATATGGAAAAACTTTAAAAAGGTCCTCCTGAAAGTGATTTTTCAAGAATTCTTTGAAATTATTACAAGAGATCTTGAATCGGGCCGTGGTCGCTGAGGTTATTCATGAAGTTTTTAGTTTTAGGTCGAGGTGGAAAAGAGCATGCGCTCGCTTGGAAGCTGGCCAAGGTTGAAGCCGTTGACCTTGTTTATGTTCTGCCTGGCAATAGCGGAATGGCCTTAGACGATAAAATTGAATGTCTTCCCCAAATGGACTCCGAGATTTCCGAAATTATTGATTTTGCAAGACAAGAGAAAATTGAGCTTACCATCCCCTGTGAACCAGAGATGCTGAAGGCCGGAGTTGTCGAAAGCTTTCGTGAAAAAGGCCTCAACATTCTTGGTCCAACCAGTGAGGCCAGCGAGCTCGAATGGTCAAAGATTTACGCCAAAAAATTCATGAATAAATATGAAATTCCTACCGCCAAATCTCATGATTTTGATTCTGCCCCTGAGGCCAAGAACTTTTGCAAATCGAAGGGTTATCCTTCTGGCCTAGTCGTAAAGTGCGACTCTCTTGCCTCCGAACGAGGGGTCATCGTTTGTCATAATGCTGAAGAAGCAGTTAGCGCAATAGATGCCTTCATGACTCAGGAGGAATTAGGTCGAAACTTCGATAAGATTCTCATCGAAGAGCGCTTACTTGGTCCTGAAATCTCTGCCTTTGCACTTTGTCGGAATGAAACTTTTCAGTTTTTAGGAAACGTTTGCAATTACAAGCCATTAAAAGATGGCGATCTTGGGCCCAACACGGAAGGCATGGGAGGCTACGCTCCTGCAGATTGGCTTTCAGATATCGACCAAGCGGCCATATTGGAAATCTTTGAGAAAACCTTGGCCGGTATGAAAGCTGAAAAGCGTGCGTTCACCGGAATCCTCTATCTAGGGCTAATTGTGACAGAGGAGGGAATCAAAGTTTTAGAATATAACGTAAGGCTGGGGGACCCAGAGGCGCAGATTCTATTGCCATCTCTTAATATTGATTTGTCCAAGGCGCTTTTGAAAGCAACTCAAGAAAATTTTACTCAGTCGGTACATCACACGGAACGATATGATGATTTCTTTTCTCATGTTGTTCTAGTTTCTGATGGCCACCCAGCTCCACTATCAGAAATGCAACTTGGCGGGCCACTTTCTATTGATCGTTCTTTTTTCGAATCGCTCGAGAAAAAAAATAATGGAAAACTTTTTTTCTCCGATGTGAAGGCCAATGAACAAGGCGACTTAGTGAACTCAGGAGGCCGAGTTGCCGGAGTCACCTATCGCTATAAATCCAAAGAAGAGGGACTTGTAGAGCTCTACCAGGCCGTCGATAAAGTGAAATTTTCTGGTGTGACTTTTAGAAGGGACATCGGTGTCTAATAGAATTCAGACCATAGTTCTTTTGGCGCTATCGACACTGTGTGCGGCAGCTACTGGTTATTTTTTCAAACCTGGCCAATGGTATTCAGAATTGACTCTTCCGAGCTGGAATCCTCCACCTCAAGTTTTTGCCATCGTTTGGCCTATTCTTTATCTGTTAGTTTTTATTGCTGTGAGCGTCTTTTGTTTCCGTCATTATGAAAAATCTCAAAAAATCCAGAAATGGTATTTCATTCAGATTCTTCTCAATGGCCTATGGACTCCATTATTTTTCGGTGCCCATTTTGTTGTGATCGCTTGTATTGAACTTGCGGTTTTGAATTTGGTGGTATGGCAGCTAAACCGTGAATTTAAACGCCAAAAATCCTGGTGGTTCTTGGCCATTTTTCCTTATCAAGTTTGGCTTCTCTTTGCTCTCAGTTTGAATTTTCAAATTTGGCGTCTCAACGGTTCTTGATACTGTAAAAATGAATGCCTCGGGCCCTAGTAATCGCATTTCGTGGTAAGCTGGCCCACTATGATGAGACTCATTTGCTTAATTATCTTTGCCGCCTCTTTTAGCAATGTCTTTGCGCAGGGGTATCATCGCAAAGATAATCCGCTTGAAACTATCTTAACTTATCAACTCCTCTTAATAGAGGATATTGAATATCTTTATAGCGCTTTGGATGCACCCTATGACGATGAAAAATTTCCCGAACAATTTGAAGCTGTTCTCAAGGATGCGAAATATTACTCAGAAGAATTAGCTTGTTACTTTGCCTTTCATGCTACTTCGATTTGCGGACCTCCTCGCCGATCGCGAATTTTTAAAAACTTAATCGAAGTGAAAAGAGCTGAAATTTCAAAAAATAAGCGCATGAGTTTAGAAGAATTTGAAAACTATTTTCTCGAAATGAAAAATGTCCGATATGAAATCATTGAAAATATTCAGGCGCCCGATGCACTTTATAAGCATTTAAAATCCGTTTCATCGGATTTTCGAAATTGTCACACTTTTGCTAGAGTTACTGATCCGTTTTATAATCCGGGAAGTCGAGCAGGCGAACTGAAAGCACATCGTTGTATCTCTTCTACTGGAATTTCACGCTTAGAGAAGGCCTACAAAATCGCTGTCGATTTTTATCTGCGCAGCTGTGATTTCTTTCAGAATCACCTGGCCTTTAAATTGAGCCCCCAACAGCGAATATTCCGGGACGAACTCATGGAGTCAGGCTTTGCCCCTGAATGACCATGTTTTTCGTGGACCTTCTTTCTAACTCTTTAACCTTTTTGATTTTTTCTCTCTCCTGGATGACAATATCTTATTCAGGGAGAGAAATTCATGGGAAAATATACAAGCGACAAACAAGACATCTTTTTCAATCTTTTTGAAGTCCTAAAGGTTCAAGACCTTCCTCACTACACGACGGACGAGTCCGAAATCCGAGACATCATTGAAGGCCAAGACAAATTTACTGAAAATGAGATTGATCCGACTCGAATACCTGGAGATATCGAAGGGGTTCAGTGGAGTGAAAAAGGTGTCAAGGTGCCTAAATCTTTTCACTCTCCCCACAAAGGGTATCACGAGCAGGGATGGTTTTCTCTGGGAATGCCAGAAGATGTCGGAGGGATGCCGGTTCCACAGGCAGTCACGCTGGCCTGTGAATCTCTGATCGTAGGAGCAAATGTTGCTTGGTCGATGTATCCTGGTCTTTCAAAGGCAGCATTAAACGTTCTGATTTTAAAGGCAGATGATCCAACACGCTCGGTCGTCATTCCCAAGATGATGGAAGGCAGCTGGGGCGGAACCATGTGCCTCACTGAGCCAGGGGCCGGAAGCGACGTCGGAGCAGTGAAAACGACCGCTGTAAAGAAAGACGGAACACAATATGGCATCAGCGGCACTAAGATTTTCATTAGCTCAGGCGACAATGATCTTTATGAAAACATCGTTCACCTAGTTTTGGCCCGTCTTCCCGGCGCTCCCGAAGGCACTAAAGGGTTGTCTCTTTTTGCAGTACCAAAGATCCAATTTGATTCAAAAACTGGCGAACTCGCGCAAAGCAACCACGTGTATTGCAGCAAAATTGAGCACAAAATGGGTATTCATGGCAGCGCGACTTGTGAGCTTCAGTTTGGTGAAGGCGGCGAGAGTCTAGGGGTTTTGATTGGCAAAGAGAACCACGGAATGGAGGCCATGTTTATCATGATGAATGAGGCCAGGCTTCTTTGTGGACTTCAGGGTGAGGGGCAAGCGCATCTTGTTTACGAACATACCCGTCAGTATTGTTCGGAGAGGAGTCAATTTGGCCGAGAGTTAGAAAATCATCCAGATGTAAGGCTAACACTTTTGCAAATGAGGGCCCGCTCAAGAGCGTTGCGCGCTCTTCATCTTTACGTAGGTCATTGTTTTGATTTGGCCAAAGATGAGTCAGCTTATGAGGGAGTGGTCGAACTCATGACGCCTATTTGTAAAAGCTTAGGCTCTGACGATGCTTTTCAGGTGGCCGTCGACGCAATTCAGTTGCATGGGGGCTACGGTTACTGTCAGGAATACGGTGTTGAGCAGTTTGCGAGGGATATCAAAATTGCTTCCATCTATGAGGGAACCAATGCAATCCAGGCAATAGACTTTGTTGGGCGAAAAATTCTAAAAGATGGGGGCAAAAGTTTGGGCTTTGTCCTCAACCTTATTAGCGAAGACGTTCAGTCACTCCCTGGCGAGTTTCAGTCTGAAAAAAATCTCTTAAACGAGGCCCTAGAAAAAATGCAAGCTGCTGTTGAAGCTTTGGCAACAAGAGCAAAGCAAAAAGACCAACAAGGGACACTGTTGTATTTTAGTTCTTTTCAAAAAGTGAGTGCCTATTTATTTGCAAGCTGGAGACTCGCAGAGTCGGCCGGAGTGGCCTGTAATAAAAAAGACTCTGGAAACACTTATTATAAAGAAAAGATTGAGGACTTTAAGGTGTATTGCGAGTGTATTTTGCGGCCTGAGTTAGCTCGCTATTCCAGTGTAAGAGAGGACTCTTTGGCCTTTCTTAAGGTCTGAGGTTGGTCTTCGCCTTAGCTCATGGTAGTGTTTATGAAAACTTTTACTAAAAGTGGTGAGCTGCGTGAAAGACGATATCTGGAGGCTCTGCAAAGAATTTAGCAGTGAAACGCATGGTGCGTCCGATTATGATAAAGATAAACTTTTTATAGCCGCGCCGGACGGGAAAAGTTTTGCGCCATTAAGTTTTTTGAAAAAAAAGTCGGAGTTGTCTGGCGCTCCCGAAGAGCTTCTTTCTCAAGGCCTTGTTTATAGCTCCTTTGATTTTCTTGATGGAAATGAGCAGTTCGAATCATGGTATCAGCACCAATTCAGTAAAAAGCTCTCTACAAAAGATTCTAAAAACATAGGTATTCTCACGTTTCCAAATCAAAAGTCGATTTTTGAGTCCGTGGAAAAAATTCATCAATGTTATGAAGTTTTAAGAACTCACGACATCCTTTTAAACGGCAAAAATTTACCAGTGCAGCTGGGTGAGTGGTATGCAAAATCCATTTTTGGCCTCAAGCAGGCCAAGAGTTCTTCCCAACGCGGCTTTGATTTTCTCAAAGATCAAAAGGAGCGCGTTGAGGTTAAAGTACATTGGAGTGATTTTTCTAGCCCCAAAGGGGTTAAACTGAAAAAGTCTTTAGTGGAATTGGCCCGTTTTTGTATCATTGTATACGTCGCCAAAAACTTTATGATTCGAGATATCTTGTATCTCGACTCAGATTTCATCTTGAGAAAGCTTGCTGGTAAAGGCCATACGGTTTTTCTTAAAGATAGCGATGTCGGGCAGTATTTTTTTAGTAAATCTTCAAAGCATTTCGACAAAGTGGTAAATAAAAATGCTCTGATGAAATTTTCGACTCCGACCTTGGCCATGAAGCTGGATGGTCGGCTTCCTATGGCAAGTTAGTAAAGCTCAAAACTGCGCACTTCAGTGAGAAGTTGCCCGTTTTTCAATTTCAATTTTGCTTTGGGGCGAAGACGAATGGCCTTAAAATTTTCCGTTCCTTCTGAATAAAGAAGCGCCTTCGCATTTTTATACTGATTTTTGAGAGTCTCTCCTACTTGATAATAGAGCTCCGCTAGTCCTTCGGGCGGATTGAGTCTATTTCCAAAGGGAAGGTTGGCCATCATTGTGATTTTTTGGTCATCAGTTTTGCGCGAAAAAAAATCCTCATGCTTTAACTGAAAACATTTTTCAGCATACGGGATTCTCGCCAAATTGCCTTTGAAGCAACTCAACTGTTTTTCGTCGATATCGCTCCCGATAAACTGAAATTTTGCGATCTCTGATTCCGAGCATTGGCTAAACCCATGACTTTTCAGCTTTTCCAGCGGTCTATTCCAAGTTTTTTGGTCATTGATTGGAAAAAATTTAGTCATCGACCAATCAAACAAATGGGCCGGTTTTTCCAATAGCCGATATTGTCCAGGAACATCTGCTAGAGCTAAAAACCGCTCACAAAGCAGAGTGCCACTTCCGCAAAAAGGGTCAAGTTCGGTATGGGATTGATAGTCAGGAGATTTTTCTAAATCCCAAGCATGAATCGCAGCGGCCAGGCCTTCGCTTAAAGGGGCCTCCCCGCCTTCTACTCGGTAGCCTCGTTTTGTGAGAGGTTTTCCTTTTAGATCCAGGAACAGTGCCGCAGAAAAGTCGTCTTCTTTGGGAGTGAGATAAAGGAAAAACCGTAAGTCTGCATTTTTAAGATCGACTTGTGGCCGAGGAAGACGGCCTTCAGCAAAATGGTCGATAACGCTATCTTTGGCCAACTGACATAAGAAAAGCGAATTACGAAACGCTTTATCAGAGGAGGGGCCTTGTCCTTTACAAGAAAAACGAAAACTTGAATTTGAATGAAAATAATCACTCCAAGGTATTTCTCCCATCCCTTGTTTAAATTGTTCAAGGTCGGAAAAAGAGAAATCTCCTAAAAAATGATAGGCCCTCTCTGCCAGTCGAGAAAAAAACGCAAGCTCAATTCCCAATTCACTCGAACACTGGATTTCTACTCCTCCGCGAGCTATCTGAAAGGCAACCTTTTCAGTTGAACCCACGAGCCGAATGAGCTCATTTTCTAGGAGTTTTTCGACTCCACCGCAGCAGGTAAAGAAAAACAAATTAGATGGGTTTTGTATCGTCATGGAATAATATCTTCGAGCGCTCTAGAAGCTCTTTGTAGAGGGAGGTTTTTCCCGGCACAATTTTTTTAAGGTTAAACCTCTTCACTCTCCAAAGCGCAATACTCATGAGTCCAAAGTGAACAAAATGGGGTAGAAAAGTTCTTTCAGGCTGGGGCAACTTTCGAATCTCTTCATAGCCGGATAAATACGCTTGGAATAATTCTTTGGAATACTTGTTGAGTTTTGGGTCCCAGCAGCAGTCTGAGATGCTCACTGCCAAATCAAATAAGCACGGTCCCCATCCAGATTGTTCAAAATCCAAAAACGCGAGCATTTCGCCATCTTCGCCCCACATCACATTGTCATGATACAAGTCGCCGTGAATAATCGCTTGTTTTAGTTCGGGGATATGAGAGAGGGCACTGTCGAGATCCAATGTTTGCTTGAGCTCATTCCAATGGGTTTTGAAGTCTAAGCACTCCCTTTCTATCGCGGAATTTTGAGCAGGATCTTGGACGGTTTCTAAGATTTCTTCGGGAGAAACACTCACGGACCTATAGTCTCGCAGACCGGTGAGGTTTTGGGTTTTAAGGTGCAGTTCTGCTAATTTTTTTCCGATGTCATAGCAAAAAGAGCTGTCTTTATCGACTCTCAAATGACCTCGAAGAAAAGGATAGACGACTCCTGAGAGACCGCGCCATTGATAGACCAGATGATCGTTATGGGTCTTCAGCGCGGGAAGACAAAAGGAAAGATCAATTTTATGAAGCGCACTAAGAATTTTTTGCTCTTCTTGAAGCTCACTAAAATTTTTATCGTTACTGACCTTGAGCAAGAGCCAAGGATCGTTTGCAAACTCAACCAAGTAATTTGAATTTGAAATGCCAGGAGAGAGCGCCTTTAGGGAGGTCGGATCTCTTTCGTCATACAGTCCGAGAATTTCGCAAGCATCTTTTATTGTGAGTTGGGTATAACTGGCCATGTCTTGAAAGTGTAGCCACCGCTTACCTTGCTCAGCAAGCTCAATAATGCTAGCTTTATGGCAAATGCATTCAAAGAAAGGGCAAGGGGACGATCAAATGAAAACTGAAACGGGCCATGTTAATAGCGGTACGACTAAGACTTCGGGGCAATCAGATTTCAAGGTTAAAGATATCTCTCTTGCTGACTGGGGTCGAAAAGAAATTCGCTTGGCCGAAGCTGAAATGCCGGGTTTAATGTCTCTTCGTGAAGAATACGGCGCTGAGAAACCATTAAAGGGTTCTCGCATTGCCGGTTGTCTGCACATGACAATCCAAACGGCCGTTCTTATTGAAACTCTGACAGAACTAGGGGCAGAGGTTCGTTGGTCCTCTTGTAATATTTTCTCAACTCAAGATCACGCTGCTGCGGCGATTGCAGCATCAGGCGTGCCTGTTTTTGCTTGGAAAGGCATGTCGGAAGAAGAGTTCGATTGGTGTATTGAACAAACTCTTTTCTTTGGTCCTAATAAAGAACCTCTCAATCTTATTTTGGATGACGGTGGCGATTTAACAAATATGGTTCTCGACCGGTTTCCTAAATTGGCAGAGGGGATTCGCGGACTTTCTGAAGAGACAACCACTGGAGTTCTTAGACTTTATGACCGAATGAAAAATAACACTCTTCCTATGCCTGCCATCAATGTGAATGATTCGGTTACGAAATCCAAATTTGATAATAAGTACGGATGTCGAGAGTCGTGCGTCGATGCTATAAGGCGGGCCACCGATTTGATGATTGCTGGAAAAGTCGCAGCTGTTGCGGGCTATGGCGATGTTGGTAAAGGTACTGCAGAAAGTCTCAGAGGGGCCGGCGCGAGAGTTATCGTTTCTGAGGTTGATCCTATTTGTGCACTTCAAGCGGCGATGGACGGCTTTGAAGTAAAGAAAATGATTGATGCTGTTGCTGAGGCCGATATTGTCGTCACGGCCACCGGCAATAAAGACATTATTAAAGAAAAACATTTTAGGGCCATGAGTGACAAAACAGTCGTTTGTAACATCGGGCATTTTGACAATGAGATTGATGTTGCGTGGCTGGAAAAGAAATCAGGGGCTACTAAGCAAGAAATTAAACCTCAAGTCGACCTTTATACGTTTGATGATAAAGACATTATTTTGTTGGCGGAAGGCCGGTTGGTCAATTTAGGCTGCGCTACTGGACATCCGTCTTTTGTGATGTCGAATTCATTTACCAATCAAACATTAGCTCAAATTGAATTATGGAAAAATCACAAAAACTACAAAAATGAAGTTTATACTCTTCCTAAACATTTGGATGAAAAAGTTGCTTACCTTCATTTGGCAAAGATTGGAGTCGAGCTCGACACTTTGACCGAAGACCAAGCAAAATATATCGGTGTTGAAGTGAAGGGGCCTTACAAGCCTGAGTATTACCGCTACTAAGAGCTGATGGGATTATCTTTATTTATAGCCTCAGATCATGCTGGGTTCGAAGCGAAGGAGGCCTTGAAGAAGGCCTATTCTTCTTTCCATTGGATCGATAAAGGTCCATCTGATTCCAACAGAGTGGACTATCCCTTTTATGCGCAAAAACTCTGTCGAGCTCTTCTTCAAGAACAAATTCGCATGAAGACGGACCAATATGGCATTCTTATTTGCGGAACAGGGATTGGTATGAGTATGGCCGCTAACCGTTTTAAAGATATCCGCGCGGCTCATCCTTGTAGCGCAGAAGAGGCGTTGCTGGCGAAAGAACACAACAATGCAAATGTTTTATGTTTTGGTGCGAGAACTCAAAGTGTAACTCTAAGACACCAATGCTTAGAAGCGTGGCTCGATGCCTCTTTTCTGGGTGACCGTCATCTTAAAAGAATTGAAGAATTTAACGAACTCGGTACCGAGCTATTGTAAGGAATCATTATGCCCTATAAAAATCAAAGAGGCGGTATCGCTGAAACTCATGACCATGAGCTCACTCATTCCATGGTCCACTATTTACTGACGATTCATAAACTCAAGGAAACTAACGGATACGCCAGGGTCACTGACATTGCAAAAAACTTAGGTCTCACTAAAGGAAGCGTATCTACGGCCATCAATAATCTTCGAAAAAGAGAGTTAGTGGAAGAAGACGATTCCAAGTTTCTTTCCCTGTCTGAGAGAGGCCATCACGAAGTTCATGGCATTTTAACTTCTCGAACTTTACTTTTTTATTTTTTAAAAGATTTCGTTGGCGTCGGGCAAGAAGTGGCAAAAAAAGATTCCTGTCTGATGGAGCATCTCCTGAGTGATGAAACTCGAGAGAAGCTATTTCAATTCCTGAAAAATCTTTCGGAACCGGAGATCAAGGAAAAGCTAGGCCTTGAAAGTAATTTGGACCTATCCCGTTTCAAAGGATCACAAGAATTTTTTGACCAGCAAAAAGGTGATAGTTATCTTAAAGAAGAGCATCTACTTGAGAGTGCATCAATTTCATCGGGAGAGCTTCAGTGAGTGAACTTCAAGCGGCCCTTCGGTATCCAGATGCTCTCATTCCTTTTAGTAAAATAGAGGCCAGCGAATTTCTTCCTAATTTAGTGAGATGTATCGAAGAAACCAGAGAGAGTATTTCTCGAATCAAAGAACAAAAAGAGACACCGAATTTTGAGAACGTGATTGTTGGACTAGAGGTTGCCTTCGAGCAGCTTGATCAGTTGGCCAGTATTTTCTATGCACTCAATAGCGCTGAGAATTCCAAAGAAATTCAAGATATCTCTCCTGAATTTTCAGAAAAGATTACAAGTTTTTCCAATGATGTTTTTCTTGATGCTGATCTCTTCAACCTCGTTCAAAGGGTATACGAACAGAAAAAAAATTTACAGCTAGATGATGAGCGAGGGGCCGTCTTAGAACACTACTATCAGGATTTTTTGCGAAATGGGGCCCTGTTATCGGACGAGAAAAAGCAAAAACTCAGATCAATTGATAAGCAGCTCAGTCAACAGACCCTTGATTTTGCTCAGAACCTCCTAAAGGCCAACAATGCCTACCAGCTTGTTGTTCACGAGAAAGAGCGTCTTAATGGCCTACCGGAAAGTGCATTAGAAATGGCCAAGGCCGAAGCTCACAATAGAAAAATTGAAAATGCATGGGTTTTTACCCTTAAGTTTCCGAGTTATTATCCCCTGTTGAGTTATTGCCAGGATAGAGACTTGCGTCGTGAGATTTCTTTGGCGTTTTCTACCCTTGCAACATCTGGCGAATGGGATAATCAGAAATTAATCCAAGACATTGTGTCACTCAGGAGACAGCGAGCTGGGTTGCTGGGTCATCCGCATCACGCTGCTTATGTTTTACAAAAACGAATGGCCGCGGAAGCTGAGAAAGTTCTAGCTTTCATTGAAGACTTGGCCGAGAAGGCCCTGCCCAAAGCAAAAGGCGATCGAGATGAGCTTGAGGCGATTCTTCGCGATGAGCTTGGAGCTTCAGAAACGTTAGAAGCTTGGGATGTGGCCTATTGTACCGAAAAGCTTAAGCAAAAAAAGCTGGGCCTAGATGAAGAAAAACTTCGTGCTTTTTTTCCTTTGGAACAAGTAAAGAAGGGAATATTTGAAGTTGCGGCCAAGCTTTATAATCTCAATTTCGAAAAAATTGAAACTGTTGAAGTCTGGCATCCGGATGTCGAACTCTATAAAGTTTCGGAAAACGGTGAACTCGTTGGACATCTTTATCTCGATTTTTTTCCTAGAGAGACTAAAAAGGCCGGAGCATGGATGATGTCTCTTCGTGATCAAGGCCTTCATCAAGGAAGAGTTTTAAGACCTTTTATTGGTGTTGTTTGTAATTTTGCTCCGCCATCTGCCAATGCTCCCTCGCTTTTAACACTGAATGAAGTCAGAACATTTTTTCATGAATTTGGTCATGCACTCCATGGTCTCCTTTCGCGATGTCACTTTCGAAAACTCAGCGGAACAAATGTTTTTTGGGATTTTGTAGAGCTTCCTAGCCAAATTATGGAAAACTGGATGTTAGAAAAAGAGGTACTTGATCTTTTTGCCAAGCATTATGAAACAGGTGAGTTACTTCCAGACGATCTTTTGAGACAAATTCGTGAATCTGATCAATTTTTACAAGGATATGCTACTGTCCGGCAGTTAAGTTTCGCTTTACTCGATATGCACTGGCATTTGCTAGAAAATGAGAACGAGCTTTCTGTGAAAGAATTTGAGGAGAAAGTTTTAAAAGATTATCGACTTATTAATCCACCGGCACAATCGATTTTTTCTTGCGGCTTTTCTCACATTTTCGCTGGGGGATATTCTGCTGGCTATTATAGCTATAAATGGGCAGAGGTTTTAGATGCTGATGCTTTTGAATATTTTACTGAGGAAGGATTGTTTTCTCCTACAGTGAGTCAAAAATTTCGCGAATTCATCTTAGAGAAAGGCGGAACTCAAGACCCGATGCACTTGTATGAACAATTTCGCGGTCGGGCCCCAAGACCAGAGGCCTTGCTAAAGAGGGCCGGCCTCGCCTAATTTTTCTTTTGAGCTAGAACTAAAAACGGACACACTTGTACTGTATTCCATCGGCAAATCATAAGCGCCGTGGTCTTTTTCATATTTACAGTTTTTTCCATCTTCGTCGCAGACATTTTCTCTATAACACTGAGAGGGGTCGCCGTATAAGTCCATTTTTCCGTGTCCCATAATACCCAGCACCTGACCGCTTTGATGATCGATAACTGGGGATCCCGATTGCATGGTAAAGCTATCGATATTGTGACCAATAAGTGGCCAAAGAGCTTGAGATAAAATGGTCCCATTACCGATGAACTTCAAGGGCACCCCCATTGGAAATCCAAACGAAAAAACCTTTCCGCCTTCTTTTGATTTTGAGTCATGATTCAAAATCAAGGGGGTTCGTCCTAGGGCAGGACGATCGAGTCGAATGATGGCGTAATCGGGAGTCCGGTAGTCTTGTGAATTGTAGCTGCGCTCTATAATTTCCTGACATCGAAAAACATTTTCTTTGGGAATGTGGCCAGGATCAAACGTTTTGTGCGCGAAATTTTGAACATCAAAAATCCAGCTCAGTCGAGAGCAAGGGCGTCTTTTTTCATCTCCAACGCAGTGACCGGCAGTCGCAATCATATCGGGTGCTATAAGAAAAGCGGTACAGCTGGCGATAACCGGTTGTTGAGCAAAGGCGACATCCGGACAAATTCCCTGGGAGCGCTCCAAGGTCATGGGATTAAGAAATCGAAAAAATTCTCCTTGGTCGCTTAATTCATAGTCTGCGACCTGGGCCGCAATAGCTCTGGCCATGCTATGAAAGCGTCCAGAACTTTCCTGTGATAACTCTTGCCTGTCATCGTCCCCGTAGATAACTTTAGGCTCGGCAGCAGCTAGTAAGAAGGGCCCAATACCAATAATAAACAATATAAGCTGGCCTAATCCCAAAAGGGCCTCCTTCTATAGAGTCGTGCTGCAGGGATAACATTAGTGTAAGGGGGAGCTGAAAAAGATGAAAATTCTTTGAGGTTATATTTTCTTACATTGAAGTTTGTAGGCGATACTGCAGAACTCAAAGGACTCTCGAGCAAATGACAAACAATTCTTACACCGAAAATCAGGGCCAAGATTTCCCCATGAATAAAATCAAAGAGTTAATCCTCAAAGAAACTGACAATAATGACGAGCGCACCCAAGAAGACGCTCTGAAAATTCTTGAAGCGGCCGAAAAGATTTACCAAATTTGGCAGGATTGCGGTCAAAACTACCCCTCTTTAACCGACTTATTTGTTGAAGAGTTCGGAGACCCAACCCAATTTGAGCAAACCAGTCATCTTTTTCCTCTTTGTTTGAAAGGTGAATACCTTTTTCCAGAACAACAACAGCTAGCTTTTCTCATTGAAGAGAGCGTTTCTTCTGATTTGCTCAATTCTGCAGTCGAGCTGACGCAAAATTGGTGGGATGCCCAGATTCAAGCTCACAACCGGACCAAAGAGCTTTTATCTGCTTCTACTAGCTATGAAGATCTCGAATGCCACTGTCACGAATGTTTGGGAAACTTTCGAGGTTACTTTCGCAATCAACTCTATGATCAATGCGCGGAGATATTGAATCAGAGTGCTGAGCAAATCGGTGACCTTATGGTTGAATACGGAATTGATGAAGTTTCTCAATTTCTGTTTAAACAAAAACAAAAAATCGACCAAAAATTAAAAAAATCAAAAACTATTCTGAGAAAAAATTCTATCGCCAAAATCGATAAAGAATTGCAAGTCCTTTACCGGGAATTATTTGGGAATCAATCTGAGATTTTCAAGGCCTATCTCTATAAAGTGAAGGCCTACTGTTTATCGCTATTGGAAGAATGGGGGCATCGAAATGATTTTCTCTCCGAAGAAGAGTATGAGCGTTTTTTTCACCAGCTCAACCTCAATCTTTGGAAACCAAGGAAGGCGATTAAACGAGAGTTTTCTAAAACAGTTCGCTCCCTCTTGGGACTCAAAAGAAAAGATATTTCGGCAACGATTCTAAAACAATACCTAGGCGAGTTTTGGCTATTTTCTAAGGCCAGAAATACCAAACGAAAAATCATTTATCATATGGGGCCTACAAATTCAGGTAAAACTTATCACGCAGTCGAGGCTTTGGCCCAGGCCCAAAATGGCTGCTATTTGGCCCCTTTAAGACTTTTGGCCGGAGAACTCTACGACACACTTACAAAAAAAGGTCTCCCTTGTACGCTTTTAACCGGCGAGGAGGTGATTGAAGATCCCGATGCCACTCATTTTTCTAGTACTGTTGAAATGGCCAAGCTTCATGAGGCCTTCGAGTGTGTGGTGATAGATGAAATTCAAATGATGGCCGATCCGCAAAGAGGCTGGGCCTGGACGAGGGCCTTAATTAATATGAACGCTCACGAAGTTCATCTTTGCGGCGATGGTTCAGTTTTAGAGCTCGTAGAAAAAATTCTTAAATTAACGGGGGATGAGTTAGAAGTAAAAAACTACCAGCGCATGACCGAGCTTATTGTCCAAGAGAGCTCTATAAGTTTGGAGAGCTTAAGAAAGGGCGACGCCTTGGTGGTTTTCTCAAGGAGAAATGCTTTGCGCTTCAAATCTGAACTTGAGTCAAAAGGTCTAAAAGTTTCAATTGTTTATGGTCGGCTCGGGCCGGAAGTCAGAAGAGAGCAGGCCCGCAAGTTTGATGAAGGGGAGACAGATGTTATCGTGAGCACTGATGCCATTGCGATGGGTATGAACCTTCCTGTGAAAAGAATCGTTTTTTCTACCTTGTCCAAATATATTGATAATAAACAAATCCCTTTGCGCTTTTCTGAAATCAAACAAATTGCTGGTCGGGCCGGACGCTATGGAAGGTTCCCGGTGGGTCATGTGACTTGCTTATCGCAAGAAGTCGGAGGGATTCAACAAATTCGCACGGCCCTTGAGACCAAACTTCAGCAAAAAGATCGCGCTATGGTTGGCCCTGATATGGAAATCTATCGAAGCGTAAATAGTGCTCTTGAAGAAAATCTTCTTCCGACTCTTGGACTGCCAGAGTTTCTGCTTTTATTTAATACGATGACCTTTCAAAAGCCTTTTTATTGCGTGGAGCTTCGCGAGATGATTGAGCTTGCAGAAATGGTAGAGGGGATTGATTCAGATAATACCCTCAGTGATGAAGAGCGTTTTGGATTTGCCTGCGCTCCAGTGAACATGGGAATTGCCGAGCATGTTGAGTATTACCTCTGGATGGCCAAGCGATATGCGTTGGGAACCTCTATCACCAATCAAGAAATTTTTTCAGATAGTGATGATATAGATTACTTAGAGACGCGCATAAAATGTGTCGAGCTTTTTCAATGGCTCGCAAGACACTTTCAAAATAAATTTTTTAGTTTTGATTCTGACCAGCTTTTGAAAAACAAAGGTCAGGCTATTGAAAAACTCAACGAGCTACTCTCCCAGCACACCCGCCCTGAGAAAAAGAGATTTCACAGAAAGAAGAAATTTGCCAAGAAAAACACGAAAAGCAAAAAAAGATCCGGCGCAAAGAGGTTCTAAAAAATGAGTGCTTCTGTCTATGATTGGTGCCGCCAGCTTCTCTACGGGACAGAGCTTCCGCAAAAGCTTGCCATTTGTGGCCCTATTCAATCTTTGGAACGAGAAGCTCATCCGGCCTCTGATTATCCCGCATTACCCGGAAGAAATTCTCGTTTGACCTTTTCACAACAGCAGTTGAAATTTCCCAAAGTCTCGAGTCTTAATCAAAACCAGCAAAAGGCCATGGCACTCCATTTTTTTGCCAATCATGAGCTCTTGGCGATTGAAATGATGGCCGCCTGTTTATTGAGATTTCCTTGGAGTGAACTGGGGCTCAGGAGTGTCCGGCATCTGATTGAGACGATTCAAGATGAACAAAAGCATCTCAAGCTCTATCTCGATCGGATGGAAGATTTTGAAACTCAGCTTGGAGATTATCCACTCAATGATTTTTTTTGGAAACACTTAGAGGCCCTCGATACTCCCGCTAAGTTTTTTTCCACAATGGCCCTAACCTTTGAGTCGGCCAATCTGGATTTCGCTTATTATTATGCCCAGATTTTCAAAGGGCTCAAAGATTTTGAAACCGCCGATATCTTACAGCGAGTTTATGAAGATGAACTGCGGCATGTGAAAAGGGGACAGCTATTTCTCAGCTCTCAAATTTCTGACAAAGAACTCTGGGATTACTATCAGGAAAGTCTTCCTTGGCCGATTACTCCAGCGCGCGCCAAGGGAATTGCGTTTAGCCCCGACCATCGACGAAAGGCCGGTCTTCCGGAGTCATTTATTCATCGATTGCTGACTTATAAGGACACTTTTGCAGTCACAAAAAGGCGTCTTCGCTCTTGAGCTCAGTCGGAATTTGGAACTTCAACTACGAAGATATTTTGAGTGGGAAATCACCGGACTTTTCATCGCCTCTTCAAGAACTAGAATTCTTAGGACTTCTTTTACCTCATGAACGCTTGTTTAGACCTGTGCACCCATTTCCTGGCCAATATCTAGAAACGATTCAAAAAGCGTTGGGCGAAATAAAGTCGCTGGCATCGAGTGATGTTCTCTCTGGCAGTAATCTCAATTATTGGGGTGTCCTTAGAGACTTTGCTGCTGAAAAGGAGCTTAACGACAAAAGTGCATTACCAAAAATAGCTTCGAGCTTTTCAAGCCTTTTAGTACCTCCTGATATTTCCAACAAGGTAGTCGTGCGAAAGCGGTGGGGAAGTTCTGGAAGAGGAACTTATGTTTGCGAAAAAGCAGATTCACTGAACATTGATCCAAAGATATTCAATTGCACGCCCTATCTTGAGGTTGAGTTGAATGTGTCCTATGCATTTGATCAAAAGGGCCAGACAGAAATTCTCGTCACTTCACTGCCGGAAAGTTTTTTTAGTAGGGGCGGAGTCATTCATTGGTCTGATAAGAGGAATTGCTGGGAGGTGCTTGAGAAACTAGGGGCCACAAAGACGTTCATCGATGAGCTGCAAGGATTTGCCCAGAAGCTAAAATCTCACCCTCTGAAATCAAACTTCTCTATTGATCTCATCAAGACCCAGATGGGTTTTCATATCTGTGAGCTCAATTTCCGAGAGACTCTTTCCCTTTTGGCATTAGAGATTGCCCGAAATCAATTCGACCTTTCTGACAACTCGAGACTTATTTATAGATTGGATTTCGATGGGAAAAGAGAGAGTTCAATCAGGGCCCTGCCGCAAAAAAAAATAGATGAAATTTATTGTTTCTCACCCTCCAAAAAAATACAGTTTTTCTTACAAGTTGGTTCGAGCTCTTAATTTTCAAGCTTAATATTTCTCATAAGTTGCCGATAAACACTTAACTGTGAAAAATATTAAAAATCTTTTAGATAGTCTTTTAAAGAAGAAGAATTCGAAGGCCTCGCCTGCCCTCGAAGATGAAACTGAGATCGTAGAAACACCTACTGGTTCTAGCAAAAAATCAACGAGTTCTGGGACTCAAACGAGTGTCCCTCGTCCAATGAAATATGAGAAACCCGAAAAAAAAGATCAAAAAAAACGATATTCATTACTGCTCTTGCTTCTCTTACTATTTATTGGTGGAGTCTGGTTTCTTAACGATTCGGGCGACTCTGGTGATGAATTAGATGATATAGGCGGCGACTTTGTAGAAGATACAGCGGAAGAGTTTGAACGAGTCAAAGAAGAGATGCTTAAAAAAAGAAATGCTACCTCAGGGAAAGAATCAAAAAACCAGAAAGAGAATAAGGATTCACCGAGCACAACTTCGTCTGGTAGTGCAGACCAAAATGCTAAAGCTGGTTCAAATAAAGGCCAGAAAAAGAGTTCTAAAAAGCAACTCAGCGAAGAAGAGATCCTGGCCCAAGAATTGGCAGATAGTGAAAAACTGGATGCAAGGCAAAGGCAGAACTTAGATCGCCGCTATAAGATAGATGAGAGCTCTGGAAAGTCTCTTGAGATAAATGATTTAAACCAAAAAGACTCAAATTCAGAACTGTTATCTGTATCATCGGCCAGCGACTTAGATAACGGGAAAAATTTGCCAGATGATCAGCTACTGATTGACCTAGCACTCGAAGACCTAGAAGTAGAGGACAACGCCAAAGATAAAACAGTCTTGGCAGATAGCTCTGAAAAACAGACAGAGAAGATGAGAAAGGAAGCGGGAATTGAAAAGAAAAAAGTCCCCGTTAAGGCGGGGGATGTGCCGAAGAGCTATGTTTCGCCACCGAACTATCTCAATAAAGGGCGAGGGTTAACTTATAATTGCAAAGAAAAGCATTGGGCATGCTTGGAGAAAACTGAGTACCGTAAGTGCCAAAAAAATCACGCCTATAATCAGTTCCATAAAAAAGACATTGAGTGCTATCCATCAGAAGTCTTAAAGACCGTCGATGACTGTGCGAGAATGCAATTGAAAAAAGTCTACCGAGCACCGACGACGGATTTTTGTCGATAGACTTTTTTTTAAAAAATAAATAATCTTAATCAGCGGGCTCTATTTTATTAATGTAATTTTAGATATTTCATCCGCTTTAATGGCCCGGTAACCTTCATCACTCACAATTCGGTTTTTCATCACATATGATTTTGCTAATAGCTCTTTTAATCTTAGATTCAAATGAGGAGAGTATCGAATCACATCTAAGAATAGAGCTAAAGATTGGATGCTTCAGGCTCAGAATGATATTTTGCTTGCTAAATCTGCCTTGGAGAACAAATTTTTCTCACAGGTTTGCTTTTTTTCTCAGCAAGCTGGAGAAAAGGCATTAAAGGCCCTTGGTTATTCCAAAAGCAATTCTCTCATCGAGGGTCATTCGTTGAAAATTTTACTCGAAGAATTTTCTATTAATGGTGAGCTTTTAGAGGCAGGAAAAACTCTAAATCAGTACTATATTACGACAAGGTATCCTGGCAGTGTTTCTGCGGGCGCACCTTTTGAATACTTTACAGAAAAGCAGGCCAAAGAAGCGGTCGATATGGCGAATGCAATTCTAGAGCGAGTGCTAAGTTTTTGGAGATAACTGAATGTCCAGCTTAAGCGGCCTTTTTGCTGATTGTCCGCTTCAAGGCATAAGCAAAAATTTCAGTAGATTCGTCTTTCTCTTCTTTTTTCATCCCTGCGATAAACTTTTTAACTAAATTTCCATCAAATTGAATGTTAGAGAACTGAATGAGTTCGTCATAGGCCACTTGGTTTGGCAAACCTTGTCGATAAGGTCTGGTAGAAGTCATGCTATCAAATGTGTCTGCAATTAAAACGATTCTCGAAAAGAATGGAATCTCTTCTTCCTTGAGTTTGTCGGGATAGCCACGTCCATCCCATCTCTCATGATGATGTCGAACATATTTGGCGATATTTTTAAACTGTTCGTAATTTTTAATAATAAACTCAGAATCCTCGGGATGCTTCTTCATAATGAGAAACTCGTCTTCGCTCAGCTGATAGGGTTTCTGTAAAATATTATCTGGAATTGATATTTTTCCAAGGTCATGAAAGAGCCCGCAAAGTTCCAGTTCTTTTATTTCATCATCTGAAAGGCCAAGCTCTCTTCCTAATAGGCAGGAATAAAATGACACTCTAATGCTGTGGCGAAAAGTATAAGGGTCTTTGCATTCAAGGGCGTTCATCAAACACTGGGCGGTCATGTACTTCAATTCTTCCGAGGCCATATTTGGGGCCTCGGCTTGCAAAGCGAGCTTCTCCTGAGATTCCTTTCTCAGCGGTAATACATTATTATGGCTTTTAATTTTCTTTTTCATAATTTTCGAAACCACTCAACTCTGTATCGGTTGTTAAGAGCAAAAATAAACAGTAATATTTTTCTTGAGTCTCTTTGTAGGAAGCTATGGCAATATTTGATCTAGATAATCGGGTTTACGAGCTGGTTTCACCAAAGCTTCATCAATACTCTGAGCTTTCAGTCTTACTAAAACCTTTTGAAAAAAAATCCGGGTCGGCGACCAAGCAACTTAAAAGTGCTCAGGGAGAGTTTCTCTTCTTGGATGTCGATCATTTTTTAAAAAGTACCGATAGACCAAATTTGTCGGATTATGCTCATATCTTTGCGTTCTCATTTGGAGAATCCGAGCAATATGCTTTGGAACGTATCATTGAGGAAGCAGGAACTAATCTCGTGGGACCATTAGCAGAAGAAAAGTTTAATGACTGGAGTGATTTCTTTGTCCAAGCTCTGCTCCAGCTTTTTTCTCTTAGAAGAGAATCCAGTTTTCTTCGAGAATCATTTGCTCAAAGTGACTCAAGAAATGAGTCTTCTTAGTGTTGGTCTAAAGCAAGAAGTTTTGAAGATGGAGCAATTCCATAAAAACCTAGTCCCTCTTCGCTCTCAAAAATTTAAGGGCGTAAATCTCTTTTGCAAATACCACGTTACTCCAGGGGCCTTGAGTGAATTTGTGGATTTTTACTCTCATGGCCAGTCGGTTGTCATCTTCATGATTTCCTGTGGCTCCTATCTCCTCTCTTCAAAAATGATGGCAGAATTTCAAGATCTCTACCCCAAGAAAAATCAGAACTTGCAGCTTTTTGAGGATTTCATTCAGAGGGCCAAAGCTATTCGGGATTCCTTGGGAATTAATAATAAACAGAGTGCTAACGCTGAAAAGAGTGCTTTTTTAAATTGCTTAATCGCTCGGATTGACCGAAATGATTTGAAAATTGAAGGCACGAGCGAAGGCCCGTATTCTCTGGCCTCATCCCTAAAAGGTGCTTTCACGGTATCTGGTACATTTTCAGAACAGCTCGAACGCAGCGAAAAGCTAGTTGTTTTCTCACCGGGGCTGAGTGGTTCCTTAGATGAGAATCCCTATACTGGACCAAAGGCAAAAGTTCTTTTTGAAAAAGAGTCAGCCGAAATTCTAAACTCATTGTTTTTGAAAGCATTTCAGGGACCAGACCTTGGTGCTGATCAAAGTGCTATCTTAGTGGAGGTAGATCCCAATGTTATTATGGAAGTTTAGTGTTGCTTTTTTAGTTTGTCTCTTTCTTTTAAAAATTGGATTAGCAGCGCCCGATGCTGAAAAACTAAAAGATTGCTTAAAGAGTTCCCACCAAATCAAGGTTGAACACAAAGGCGCTCCATTTGGACTAACTTCTCACAAACTTGAATTTAAAAAAGAACAATGCTTATTAGATATTCGCTATAAGTATCTCTTTTTCCCTGAGGAATGGAGACTGGATTTCTGCCGGGCACCTATTCATCTGAAAAAAAATTTTTCTGGCACACCTGAGGTTTATAAGCATACCGGGAATTGCCAAAAAACGAGCGAGTCTTTGAATTTTTGTCAAAGTCGTGATCATCTTTTAGAAATTTTGGAAAATCATGCTCTGATATTTGCTGAAGGCAACCGCGATTCTTTAGATTCTGACCACGGCAAGGCCTATTGCAATTTTATTTTGGTAAAACACTATCTTGGGGGAAAAGTCTTCTCCCTCTCTGAGCCGCCAATATCTTTGGAAGTACCAGTCGAAGAACCAATCGAGAATCAAAATCCACCAGAATCAATAGAACAGGCCCAGGGTTCTTTTTAGAGCGACCTGAAGGCCTGTTCAAGATCGGCCTTAATATCAGCGATGTCTTCAATCCCAACGGATAGACGAATTAAATTATCGGCTATACCGAGCTCTTTTCTTTTTTCTGGTGGAACCGATGCGTGAGTCATAATTGCTGGGTGCTCAATGAGGCTCTCTACACCACCTAGGCTTTCGGCCAAAGTAAAAAGCTGAACAGATTCTAAAAACTTTTTAGATTCAGCGATTCCGCCTTTGAGATAGAATGTGATCATGCCTCCAAATCCCGAACACTGCTCGCTAGCAAGTTTGTGTTGGGGATGAGACTTCAGGCCGGGGTAAATTACTTTTTCGACTGAGCTATGGGCCTCTAAGTACTCGGCAAGTAGCTGAGCATTTTTCTGATGAGCTTCCATCCGGATCTTAAGAGTTTTTAAACCTCTCAAAGTGGCCCAGCAATCAAAGGGAGAAGAACTAGGCCCGGTGGAGTTTTGAAGCGTCCAAACCTTTTGATAAAGATCTTTTTGTTGTTCATGAAAAATAATGGCCCCGCCTAAAACGTCACTGTGACCATTAAGATATTTGGTCACTGAGTGAATCACTAAATCAGCGCCTAAATCTAGCGGTCTCTGAAAAACTGGCGTCATAAATGTATTATCGACCGCGACGAGACAATTCCAAGTTTTTGCAAGCTCGCTTATTTTTTTAATGGGTGAAATTTTTAAAGTAGGATTAGTAGGCGTCTCTAACCAAATCATTTGGGGGGACCCAACATCTTTTGCTAGCATCTCAAGGTTTGCTTTATCGGTCGTATCCAGGAAGTGAAACTCGTGCATATCTTGAAAGACAGTGGAGAATAACCGAAATGTTCCTCCGTAAACATCATCGCCGCAAAAAATCCGCGACCCCTTCGGAAGGGCGAGCATGAGGAGCGTCGTCGCCGCCATGCCGGATGCCACACTGAGAGCAGAACCCCCGCATTCTAGCCCGCAGAGCGCAGTTTCTAGCCTTGTGCGCGTTGGATTATGACTACGCGTATATTCATAACCTTTATGTTGGCCTGGCGAGCTCTGAGCATAGGTGGAAGTCATATAAATAGGAGGCATGACCGCGCCAGTTAGGGGATCGGGTTCTCCACCAAGGTGAATAACTTTCGTCGCTATTTTCCATTCGGAATTCTTGTTTTTACTATTCATTCTACATGGCCTTGACGCCCGATTTTTGGGCGAATTTTTCAATTTGTGTCATCAGATCAGAGGGGCGGCTAATGTCATAACCTTTCTCTAGCATCCAATCGTCGTTATAAATTTTGCTGGCATAGCGTGCTCCAGTATCAGGAAGAATAACCAAAATCTTGGCCGACTCACCTTTTTTTTGTAGGTCCTCTGCAAAACGAATGGCGCCAAGAACCGCAGAACCGCAACTTCCTCCGGCGTAGATTGCTTCCTTTCTGAGCATCGTTCGAGTCATGGAAAAACTCTCTTCGTCACCAACGACCACAAAATCATCAATAACCGAAAAATCGACGTTGCCTGGTAAAAAGTCTTCCCCAATTCCCTCAACAACATAAGGTGTGTACGGAGGCATCGTTCCCGTTTTATAGAGTCCAGATAAAATGGAGCCTTCAACATCTACGCCAATGACTTTGAGCCGAGGCATTTTTTCTTTTAGATATTTTCCGCAGCCTGAAATCGTGCCGCCAGTTCCAACACCAGTGATAAAATAGTCAAATTCTCCCCCTGTTTGTTCGAAAATCTCGGGGCCTGTCCAGGAATAATGAGTTTCCCGGTTGTAAACGTTTTCATACTGATTGAGATAGAGTGAACCAGGCAGCATTTTTTCTAAACTGTTGGCCATCGAGTAATAGCTTCTAGGATCATCGGGTTCTACTGCGTCCGGACAAACAATGACACTGGCACCAAAGGCCTTAAGAGTTCTGACCTTCTCCATGGATTGCTTTTCAGACATTGTAAAAACAACGGGGTGATTATGAATTGCGCCATACATAGCGATTCCCACTCCAGTGTTGCCGGAGGTAGATTCAATAAAAGCAGCGCCTTCTTTTATTTGTCCGTTCTCTTTTGCTTTTTTGCACATGTAGAAACCAATGCGATCTTTAATTGAGCCGCCTGGATTGAGATACTCAAGCTTGACATAGATCTCGCTGTCCAAGTGCTGGGTCAGCTTTTGCAATTTTACGATTGGAGTCATGCCTATAGCATCTAATACATTTTCTTTAGCGCCTTTCATGGTCCTCCAATTTCTTCAATCTCTTTAGCACTGGCCAGAGACGAGAGCATGGCCACAACCGAATATGCGGCCTCTTTTTCTTTGTGATCACTATTTTCCCGAATTTCACTGATACAAAACTTTTGATAAACCATTCCTCGGGAGTTTAAGTTTCCCTGGGTATCTTTCAAGGGGTTTGCCCTGACAAATCCACCCACACTCTTTCCATCAATTAGATAGATACTGATTTCGGCAGGTCCGCCATCATAAAGCACAACTGTGTCTATTCCTTCCTGTACCAAAACCGAGGTGAACTTAAGATGGTTTTTTCCAACATCCATTTTGTTTCTCGTTTTGCGGTTCATTGCTAAAACTTCTTCAGAGGAAGAGACAACTGAAATCCCCATTCCGTAAGTGCCTTGATCTGCCTTGAGATAAATTTTGGCAGAATCCTTATCTTGTGGGTCTAGTCCATTCTTAATAGCATCCACTGCCTCAGCAAGCGCTGTAAGGTTTTTTTTCTCAAAAAAATCCACATCATGAACGACTTTAAAGTCGGCCTGCAGAATTTGCGGTTTAATATCGAACTTTTGTGAAAATTCTTTGACGACATCCTTATAAGAATTGAAATGTCCTGACTTTTTCCTGCGAGTCCATCCCATAAAAGGGCTAGGATAAACAGGCGTTCGAAGTTTTTCCCAGGGAATACCGATGGGAGAGCTTTGGTCGTTGTTTAAAACTAAGAAGTCCCAACGGAGATCATAGTTCTCGTCTAGTTCTGCTTTTTGAATCACAACTTCTTGCTTTGACTGAGAGATCAATTTCAATTGATCTCCCTCTGCAAATAAACTTTGATCAAACGAGACGAGATCGACTGATTTAGCGCTGCTTGAAAGAGCATTTTTTAGGGCAACAAGATGATCAAGGTAGAAAAGATTCTTGGTATGGGACTCCACAACAACGGCAATGCTTTGACATTGATCCTTTAATCTATGAATCAGTTTTTTGAAGCGGTCCCTGCAAACCAGAAGATCCAGAGAGCATACATTATTGAATCCGGCGGGATAAAGATTGTTATCAACTGGTACAATTTTTTGTCTTCCTTCGCGAATATCAACTGAAGAATAGAAAGGCCTAGGTCGCCCATTGTAGCAGGAATCAATATATTCATTGATCTGATTCCAATTTTTTCCACAAAAAGATTCAAAGTCAGATTTTGTCTCGATCACGTTTATTTCTCCAATCGGTTCCAGCGCTCAGAAACAATCTCAAGAAACCGTTGTTGTTCTGTCTCATAAACTTCGGGGAATTCCCAGAAGTGTCCAAATAAGGCAGTGATCTTTTGTCTAATTTCTTTTTGGCGTCTCATGAACGAATGATGGATGGCCATCCATTCGGGAGACAGTTGTTCAGAGGGAATTGAGTCAACTTCTAGGCAATGATTCAGCAGGACTTTGGGAGTAATATTGGAAAAGTTTTTGGCCCGTTGGACTAATAAAACCGATTCATCCCATTTTTCCTGATGGGCCGAAAAAATTGTAAACCACTGGGCCTGAGTAGGATCAATAATTCTTTGATGAAACCTGATGGCCGCATCGAATGCATCCTTAGCTTCATGAACTTGTTGAACGGCAATCAAAAACTCATCAACAAATTGCTCGCCTGTGACTTTTTCTAATTGATCAAGCAATTTTTGGATGCCGAACTTCATCGCTCTTTTCCAATGCTTAGTTTCTGAAGATCCAGGACGCCTCTGAAAAATTTTAAAGACTTCAACTAAGCTTTTCTGAAAAAAAGGCTGAATTCGGCGAGGGGCCTTTAGAAAATCTAAGAAATGAACGCCTGGTGCGGTATCGATAATAATTTTGGAATAGATTCCTTGGGTGAAGTGCTTCTCAAGTTCAACAAGGGCGAAAATTTCATGCATCCCGCCGTAGGGGCGGGTGAGAACCTGAAGAATGCGCCCACTGAATGCGGACTTCTCAGTAGAAAAAACGCTACTGGTTGAAAATAGTAAAATTTTGAGATTCGGTGGATGACCTTCAATAGATGAAGTCTGAACTGCTTTGTCATTCACCTGGGATAGCCCAAAGAAATCTTTTAATCGCAAAGAGGGATCAATGGTGGCCAGCAAGATTTCCTTTTCAGGGAAGCGCCTTGCATATTCTATGGCCCGTGTGACAGCTAGAGTTGTTTTGCCCACTCCACCAAAGCCAAAAAATAATTCCAATAGAGGTTTTTGGGATGGATTCATCGTGCCCGCTCTATTAGCATTTTTGTCCAGAATTGTTCTAGGCCCCTGTAAAATTCTTCGCTTTGAGGTGATGAAGCAACATAGGGTGCTCGAGTTAACAAATCTTTGCCATGAGATTGGAGGATCGCAACTTCTTCTCTGATTTTAGCGGCCAAATAAAGAGAGGTATCATTGGTGGTTTTTACAATAAAAGCTTGATGTCCCGCAACTTCGGAAAGGCAAGAATTGAGAATGATTTCAGCTGGGGCAGGTAGTAAGGCATGAGTGAGCTCATGGAATTCTTTGGCCTCTTGAACATCAAGTGCCCGAGGGTAGCATAGACAAAAAATTTTAGTAAAACTTGAGTCCTTTAAAAGCGCTGTCATTTCTTGAGTATCCCGGTGGAGCAATCCTTTTGAGAAAATTTCTTGGAATTGAAAAGGTGCACGGAGAAGTGCTGTCGCATGCCCAGTAGATGGGGCGTCTAAAACCACATGGAGTTCAGGGTTTTCTTGAAGTTCATGTAGGAGTTTCCCTAAGGTAATAACAAAGTGAAGACCCGGGATCATATTAATCAAAATTGGAAAAAAGGGGGCCTTCAAGATGGCCTTTGCTAAAATTTTGGAGTGAAGCTTCCGCGAGAGATACTCCAAGCTACATTCTTTCAATTTTAAAATAAGGTGAGGTATCTCTAAAATTTCTTGGTTTATGTCTTGGACATCAAAGGATGCCTCTTTCTGGATTTCAGAATCGGCCAGGAGGCAATATTGAGTTTTAATTCCCTGTGAATTCAGTGCGCGAGTAAGAGCGATGGCATGGACGGTCTTACCGACACCACCTTTTCCAGTTATAATCGTGAGCCTTGGCCAATGGTCGGGTGATGGACTCAAAATATATAGGCAACGGTGAGCAAGAGTTTGGCATATTGGCCGGTCACGGCAGGCTGGGTTTCTTGCTTCAACCTAAATGGAAAGTGAAGTTGGCCCAAAATTCCAACGGTATAGTGTTCGTTGAGCATCAAATCTATTCCGGCCCCCGCAGTTGCACCAAAAGTAAATTTTGCATCCGACTCTCGGATTTGTCCGTCCAAATTTCGAGTGACGACGGGCCTGTAAAACCCTAGACCACCCAAGAGAAATGGCGAAAAAGAATCAAGATGGAAGAGATGAGACTTAATTCCAGCGACGAGGCCCTTGAGTTCGACGTCTTTTTGGCCTGTCTCATGTTTTGAATAGTGAGCATTCAGCAAAAGTTCAAAACTATAGCTTGCTCGGTAGCTGTAAAAAAAATCGAGAGTGATTTTGTCTTCGCCTAAATCCTCGTAATCGCCTAGCAAAAAGGTTTGCCCAAGACCGACTCCAATAGAAGAGCGGTGGAGCGGAGAGTTGTTGACCTTGGCGTTTGTTGCTGCGGCCTTGACCTTTTTCGGCGTAGTTCTCTTTATGACTGGTTTCTTTTCAGGCCTTTGCTGAACTTGATTAAATTGAGGCTGGATTTTTTTGGTTTTGGGAACAGTCGGAGCTTTCTCATCAATCACGACGGTGTTGCCCTCGTCTGAAGTTCTATCAGCTCGGACACTGGTCATACAAAATAGAAAAAGAACTGTTATAGAAAATTTCAAAAGAATCCCTCCTTAAGCGCTGATTTTTCCAATCAAAATAAACGCTTAGAAGGGAAGATTATAAAAAACTAATTCAGAGGTCCAGAAATTGATTCTTGAATAACACTTTGTTCTGCAGGTGCCGCATTTGTGCCTTCTGTATCTGATTCTGTATCTGAGGAGATACCAAGTTTTGTTTCGAGGGAGCGGATATAGCCAGTGAGTGTTCCTTCTTGAGAGCGGATGACTCTTTTAAGAAGGGCAGTGTCTGATGGGCCCAGTGATTTTCGTTCTTGATCGAAGAGCAACTGGATTTGCGTCATATAAGTAATGTCATTTTTGGACTTGTTATCGACGACCTGGATTTCGTGTTCTTCGCGAATGATCTGAGCGATTTCTTCAAGGGTGACATAACAACTCTGGAATGTGTCGTAGAGTTTTCTGTTTTGATAGCGTTTGATTGTCCGCACTTCGTTCATTGATTACCCCTGTTAAGTTAAGACCGACTCAAATTGTTGACAAGTCGCGTAAACGTTTCTGAGCTGAACCTACCAAGCTGTCTAAATTTATGTCAATAGTTAACTTTGAGAGAGTTGAAAATCGTTTAAAAACAAGTATTTACAGCGAAAAATGCCTAACTTTTTTTTAGAGTAAAAATTTTAGACACCCAAATTCTGATAATTTGACTCGGGTTTAGTGGTAAAATTAAGAGACAGAAACTTGAGGGTAGAGAAAACATCTCCGATGAAGCTCTAGAGAGAGGAGAGCATTATTTTGCGATTAAATGCGTTGTTCATATTTATTTTTGCAACGAGTTGTGCCCATCAGGCAACAAAAGTCACAGCGTTCCAAAAGCATTCACCTCTCAGCCAGAATGAGAAAGAGAATTTAGAACTTTCTAGTGATTATCTTAAGGCCAGCTACTTGATGATGAGAGGAAAGCACGGCCAATCAAAAACCTACCTTCAAAATTTGGCCAACAATCCAAAGCTTGCACTCGACCCCGTACCCCGCTCCTTTTTAGAAACAAAGCTCGCTTTAACTCATATCCGCATGGGTGATCTTAATGACGCAGTCGAGCTTTTAGAGAGAGTTTTTGAAAGACAGAATTATAAAGTCGAAAAAGTTGGCTTGCTTTACGCAGGTATTCTCAGCGGCCTTCAAAAAGAAAAAGAGTCAGAACAAGTTTATAGAAAGATTTTGTCCATCTTCCCCGCTTCTGAAACTGCCTGTACTTATCTGGCGAATTCACTCATAGGGCGAGACCAGATCGACAAAGGGTTAGAGGCCTTAACTGGATGTTTCAAAGTTGATAACCAATTGGGCTTTGTGGCCTTGCAGATTGCCAAGATCTATCAAGTGAAGGCCCAAAGTAAAAAGGCAAAAAAGTTTTTTCAAGCAGCTCTAGAATTACAAGGCTCTTCCTCCCAGGCGGCCCTAGATTATGCCTCTTTTATGGAAGAACAGAAGAAAGAAAGCGGAATCGCGTTTTTAAAATCTTTTTTGGAAAAAAATCCAGAAGATGATGGAGTCATTTCTGAATTAATGGAACATCATTTTAAAAATGAACGTTTTGAAAAAGCACTCTCTTTAGCAGAGCGATTAGTTGACCTCTGGCCACATAACCTAGGACTTCAAGTCAAGCTAGGAGTTTTATACGAAAAATTAGGAAAACTTCCTAGTGCTCTTAAAGTTTTCAAAGCTCTTTTAGAAAATGCGCCTCATTCTGATAAATTGCAATTTCAGGTGGCCCATCTCCTGAGAGATCAGGGATTGCTAGAAGAATCGCTTTCCTATTTTTCTGGTATGTCTGAAGAAAGCGAGCTCTATGAAGAGAGCATTTTTCAGGCCGGAAAAATTCTGGGAGAGTTGGCCCTTTTTAAGACTTCCTTTGAAAAAGAATTCGAGATATTTGTGAATACGCATGGGGCCCCCGGGAAGACTAACAGGAGGAGACTGCTCTATATTCAGGCCAGTTACTTGGCCGAGAAAAAAGATAATCTTGCAGCTCTCGGCGTTTTAGGCATTCTCAATAGCGAATCCGCACTGAATTCTCATCAGTCAATATTCATGGCCTCTTTGTACGAAGAAGAGCTGGATTTCAAACGGGCCGAGGAAGTTATCCGAGAAGTTATTAAAAATGATCCTAGCAATGCTCAAGCTTACAATTTTTTGGGCTACTCTTTGCTTGAACGTGAAGAACACCTTGAACTTGCTTTTGATTATATCAACCGCGCTGTCGAGCTTTCACCGGAGAACGGTCACATCAGAGACTCTCTTGGTTGGTATTATTATAAGGCCGGTGACTTTAAACGCTCTTTGAAAGAAATGACTCTGGCAGTAAAGCTGGCCCCCAATGTGGCCGAGATCAATAAGCATATGGCACTCGTGTATTGGAAGCTCAATCAAAATAGTATGGCCAAAAAATTCTTGCAGCTGGCGCTCAGCCAATCCACATCAGAAGAGGAACGCAATGAAGTTTCTTTATTGTTAGAAAAATGGAATCAAGCAAAGAGGCTTCCCGCCTCACTTAAAATTACTACTGGCCGGTAGAGACTCAGTCCATCATAATAATAGAGTGAAAAACATTCGCTTTTCTATAATCTCGCTGCTTATATTCTTTCTGTTTCAGTCTTGTGCGCTTTTCAAGGGCGGATCACCCTACCGTGAGAGGTTAAGCTCGGACGAGCAAAATTTTTTGACCAAGACATGGAAAAATATCTGCTTGTCGGCCACGGGACCTGGCAAGTTGTCAGCAAATCTTAGTTCTCACCGCTTTCGCTTTGAGGCCCTTTTGCAGGCGCAAACAAAGAAATGGGATTTTGCTTTATTTTCAGCTGGATTAGGACAAGAGAGCTTAAAAATCTCTCTCCCATCCATCCGACCAAAAAGGAACGTACAGTCTGAAGGGAGTTTCAAAACCCGTATTGCGAAATCAGTCTTTGCTCTTACAGGTAGAGACCAGGAGCAAACACGGTCCATAGTCTCCAAGGTAGAAAAACTTCTGAGCTACCTAGTCCTTGTCTCTTCAGTGGAAGACAGCTCTCAATTTTCTAAGCAGTGCTTTTCAAATAGTGAAGGAGAAATTGGTTGCTCCTATCCCGAGCTCTTGGGCGATTTTTTTATTGTTTGGAAAAAAGGTGTCGAGGCAATCGAAGCTTCGGTTGAATTACCAGGAGACTATCACTTGACTGTTCAACTCGGTTCTTTAGAGCAGTTTTTTAGACGAGTTCAAGTGAATTTGAGGAAGAATTTGTTATTAACTTCCAAAGAGCAATTTTCTCTCGATCTTTGGCTCTCCGAATGCTTGATCCAAAAGCGTTATCCTCTTGTTCTCTGATGGCCGGCCGCTAACATAGAGGCTATGGAAAATAGCGATAAGCTCTTAAATATTGAAAATCTTTCGGTCGATTTTAAAAGCTCTGATATTCACGTCGAAGCAGTCAAAAATATTAGCCTATCGATCGGTAAATCTGAAGTCATGGGCCTTGTGGGTGAGTCCGGATCCGGTAAAAGTGTTACGTCACTGGCGATTATGCGACTCTTGGAATCACCTCCGGCGCAAGTAACATCAGGTCGGATTCTTTTCCAAGATCAAAACTTGTTGGACCTATCGCCTGAGGATATGCGGCATCTTCGAGGAAATGATATTTCCATGATTTTTCAAGAGCCGATGACCTCTCTCAATCCTGTCTATACTATTGGAAACCAGCTATCTGAGCCAATGAGGTTTCACCAAAAATTAAGTAAAAAACAGGCCTGGGCCGAAGCTATTGATTGGCTAGGAAGGGTAGGGCTAAAGACACCAGAAAAGAAAATTCTCTGTTATCCGCATGAACTTAGTGGGGGGCAAAAGCAGAGAGTGATGATTGCCATGGCCATGTGTTGCCATCCGAAGCTTTTAATCGCTGATGAACCGACGACTGCGCTAGATGTGACGATTCAAAAGCAAGTTCTTAATCTGATGCTCGAGCTGCAAAGAGAATTTCAAACCTCGTTGCTTCTCATTACTCATGACCTCAATATTGTTTCCGATATCGCTGATAAAATTTCAGTGATGTATAGGGGAGAAGTCGTTGAAAAAGGTTGTGCCCGTCAGATTCTAGATAAGCCAGAGCATTCTTACACAATTGGGCTTATGAGATGTCGACCGAAAAGAGTCGGCAACCCATCGCGGCTTCCAACACTTATGGAGTCTGGCGAACCACATGATGAAGTCAAAAAAAGCCGAATTGAAGAGAAAACAGAGCGTGCAAAACAATTCCCAGATGCTCCTCTATTAGAAATTATTGATTTGAAAACCTACTTTCCGGTTCGTTCGGGATTTTTTTCGTCAATCCAATCGTGGGTGAAGGCCGTCGATGGCGTGAGTTTTGGAATAAAAAAAGGCAGTAGCTTTGGCTTAGTCGGTGAGTCGGGTTGTGGGAAAACAACACTTGGTAGAACCCTAATGCGGCTAGTTCCTGCCCATGCGGGAACAATTCTATTTGAAGGCAGAGATGTTTTATCGTTTGGGCGCTCTGATTTGTTTGATTTTAGAAGGCGAGTTCAAATTATTTTTCAAGATCCATTTTCATCTCTTGGCCCGCGAATGACCGTTGAAGAAATTGTGATGGAGCCAATGATCATACACGGCTCTATTATTGGGAGGGCCAATCGCAGGGAGCGGGTGGTGCAGCTTCTCACCAAAGTTGGTCTTAAAGAAGAGCACCTTGCGAGATTCCCCCATGAATTTTCAGGTGGGCAACGTCAAAGAATTTCGATTGCAAGGGCCTTGGCCCTCAAGCCAGATTTTCTTATCTGCGATGAATCAGTGTCTGCACTCGATGTTAGTATTCAGGCGCAGATACTCAATCTGCTGCTTGACCTCCAACTTGAATTTGGTCTGACCTATTTGTTTATTGGGCATGATCTCGGCGTTGTTCGTTTTTTCTCTGATGAAATGGCCGTTATGAATCAGGGCAAAATTATCGAGCAGGGTAGTGCAGAAGATATTTATCTTCGACCTCAGCATCCCTACACTCAAAAACTGCTCTCTTCTATACCGGGGGATCTGCAAACCGGCGCTTCCACTGCGACCAAAGAACCAAAGAGGTCGTAGCGGCCAAAGTCGAGGTCAAAAGATTTATGTGCCAGCTCAGTTGATAAGCGACATGTGATATCCAGACCGTTCCCAATGCAACGACAAAGGCACATAGAAAAGAAGCGGCGTTAATTTTCTGCTGAGCTTTTCTGTCTATAAGTCTAAAAAACAGCAACGCTAGAAAGGCCCCACCTACCCATGTCTGAATTTTTAGCCCCAAAATTAAAAGCTGGCTTGATTGGGTGGCCGCTAAGGCAGCAAAGAGAATAGCAAGGGCCGGAAAAAGGTCTATCCAGATTTGGGTTTTCTTGTTTGTAGTTTGCTTGGCGAGGTCATAGTAGATTGATGAGCTTATAGCATTGATAGTCGAGTCAAGTGTCGACATCGTCGCTGCCAAAACACCCGCCATCATTAAACCGCGCGCACCAGGCGGGAACAATTTAACAATGAAATTGGCAAAAATTCTATCGGGAGCAGTTGCGGCCAGGCCATTATGTTGAGCAAAAACCCAGAGCAGAGGACCAATCCCCAAGAAGAGCACACCTATGAAAAGGGAAAAAAAACATGAAATTGCGAGGACCTTTTGAGCACTTTTCAAGTTAGGAAGGGCAAAGAGTCTTTGCACATAGTCCTGGTCTACGCCGTGGCTGAAAAGATCGAGAAAAAAACCTCCCAAAATTCCTAAGAAAAAATTTTGGTTTAAAACTTCCAATTTACCTGCATCGCTGGCCTGCTCCCAGACACTGGCAAGATTGAGTTCGGTTAAGCTGGGAAAGATGAAATAGAAAATAAGTCCGCAGCTTACTAGTAAAATTGTTTGCCATTTATCAGTCTGGGCTATCACTTTCAGGCCGCCTCTCGCGACATAAGCGTAAGTGATGCCAGATATCAGCAAAATGGCGACAGATGCAGGAATCTTAAAAAATTCAGAGACCAAAATAGTCCCCGAATAAAACCGCACTCCTACAGAAAGAATTTTTCCAATCATGAAAATTAGAGACAGCGTTTTTTGTAAACCTGAATGACCTTCAGAAAGAATAGAGTAAGTTGTTGGGCCCTTTCTCCAGTAATACGGTAAAACTTTTTTGATAATAATGATGCGGGCAAAAATGGCTCCGATATAAATACCGATAAAAGATAAATCGGCGGCAAAAGCAAAGGCGGGCAGTCCGATAAACGTTAAAGCAGAGACTTCCGTTCCCAAAAGTGAAAAAAGACCTTGCGATTGAGTCAGGTTATATCCGGCGAAGTAGCGCTCTTCTGGATGTTTTTTGAGACCCTTTTCTCGTAAGGACCACAAGCCTGCAAAATACAAAATAAGAGCTAACAAATCCCAAATCACGTTGGGTATCCTGAGTGCTTTTGTTGTCTATGTAAAGGTAAGGAAATGGTTAACTACAAGGAATACTTAGGTTTTTACGGTTTTGAGTCGATAATTCGACTAGGGAGCTGTGGAAATGGGCATACAGATCGCCGGTCTCAATTTTGAACAATCCGACCTTCAGAAAATAACTGGCGCTCAACTGATGACCGGTAGAATATCCACCGGACATCTTTTCTACTTTTCTGATAAGTTTAACCGTTTTTTTTTGTTAATGAGGGCCGGGCATCTTTTAACGAAGGCCCAGTGCCAAAAATTTATTTCTTTTCAAAAAGATCTCTTCTTCCTACCCGTAGTTCAAAAAGAAACTGTTGATTTCTATACAAAAATTTGGAAAAAAATTCAGACCAGCGAGTCCGAGAGTCTGCGAGCAGATTTAGCACTAGAGCTTTTGCAATACTACTTAATGAAGTCTTGGGCAGAAGGGAAAAAGGTTGATGCTCTTGGCGATATTGTGGCCAGCTTTGAAGCTTTTGCTGAAATCCCGGAGACTAGTCTTCAAAAACTTATAGAAACAGATGTTGATCTCTATTTCCATGCTTTGGAGTCATCACATCTCGCGATCATCATAGCGCTCTCACTTGGGAATTTTGATTTTCTTAGACTTCAAGACCTTTATCATTGCTGCTTTTTTCAAGACGTTTCGCTATGGAATGGAGATCTGACTTATACTTTGAAGCAGCTGATCCTAAAAACTCATGCAGACTGCTCTAGCATTCCAGAGGATGCTTCTGAAGTGGAAAGAAAGCTATTTTTAGACCATCCGGTAGAGTCCGAGAAATTATTTTTACAGTCAGGAATAAAGCTTTCTCAGTCTACAGGCAGCTATTTGATATCTCTTCATCATGATCAAAAATTCGAATTTAAAAGTGATTGGGAAGAGATTTCTAGGTTGGCAGATCTCATTGCAAAAAAAAGGGAGAAAACTTATCAAGGACTAGAGGTAAGTGGATATCTCAAGCAGCGCCTTGAAGAATTATGTTTAAGATCTGATCTGAAAAATCATCAACTCCTCCGAAATCTAAGGGAGCAGTTTACAGCAATAAATTCGGACACCGAGATCCTTAGGAGCGTCTCATAATGGGAAGCACTAAACCTCATCCTTCCCTGGCCCCCCTTTTGGAATCAAATCAGCTCTCTCTCGAGAAACCTGCTTCGTTGAAAAGTTTTTTTTCTCAAAGTGGTCGGATTGTTCTGAGTGGGCCTTCGCTTAGTGATCCTTATATCCAAGACCTCCTGAAAAATTATCAGGAGAGTACAGTTCAGGGTGACCTCAACGGGAAGCCTTTTTTTGAGGCAGAGGTGGAAAAGTTTTCACTAGGGGGACACTCTCAACTTGGGCACTATGAAGATCTCTTGGCCCATAAAATGGCAAAACACGGCTATGATTTCATAAGTGGAAGGGCGGCCCTTTTTCTTGGAGTTTATTATTTTTCTTATCTGCAGACATCTCGCCTTTCGAGCTATCCATTCGAGGTTGAATCCTTTTATGGGAATGAAGGAATGGCCATTCAGATATCTGCAACAGTTCACGGATTTTCTTCCGAGTATATCTATGATTCATTTGGTGTTGCTGGCCATGGTCGGCCCTTTAATTATCTGCTGCAACTTCTCTGCGGGCTTGTGAGTTGTTTAGATATTTGCTTTTTAAAAGAAAACAACAAAGTTATTCTGACGAGCTATTGGTCAAAGCAAGACTGGCCTTTTTCTGCATTATTTCTCAGAAATTTAGAGCAAAGCAAGACGGGGTCTATTGATATTGAACGGGAGAAAAAAATTGCTTATCAAGCCTTTCAAAAACTTTCTCCCGAGGTTGAGCTAAAGCTTCCAGACCAACTGATTGAAAGTCTTATGGGAACTGATCCAAACTCTCATTTCTACCATTCACCTGAATCGGCCATCGAAGTTTTTCAGAAAATTACGGAGGTAGCATCAGAAGAAAATCTTGAAAGCGACCAGATTGATTTAAGTAAACTTGAAGACATCCTGGAATCTATGCCTCCGGATTTTCTTGAGAGAAGCCAAGTCGGAGTTTCAGAAAAAAAACATCTCTTAGATATGATGAAAAGACCTGCGCTCTCAAAAATCTTGGGAGAAGAAATCAATGCCGTTCAGGTAGAGCTCGATCAAGATGAGGCCTTCCAAGAACAAAAGAAAAAAGAAAATGCAGAGTCAGTAATGGATGCATTTGTAAAAGTCTTGGGCGGTAAAGACGTTCCTGATCTTTTTAGCGCTCACTTTGAAAGTGACCCGGCACAGATCGAAGAGCGGGAGGAAGTTGGTGGTTATAGGGAATCCGAAGATAATTTTCAAGCAACGTTTGCTAATACAACAGAAAATCAAAGTGAAGACATCATTAAGGTTTCGGGCCAAGCACCTAAGCAACAGAAAAAAACAAATTGGGTTGCAAAAAAAGGTGATGTATTGACAGGTTTGAGTGACCTATTAGAGAGAAAAGATAAGCTTTCAAAGCAGGAAATTCTCAACAGGATTGATCTTGACCTAAAGAGGGACCTCTCTACTGGTCGATTGCCGCCCGAGAAGTACGGCGTTTTTAAAAAAGAGGTCATCAGTGGCCTCGATGAATTAAGTGATAATGAAGGACAGCTAGATGCAGGACAAGTTAAGTTTTTATTGAAAGGTGTTAAGGAGAGTACTTTTGGGTCGCAAACCATAAAGTCGGCCGCAGCTGATAAAGCTGCGAATGCGCAAAAGAAGCTGAAGGATGAGGTGATCCAAGAGCTCACCAAAAGGCAGGCGAACCAAGATGGGGCCTCTTCGCTCGACCATTTTCAAAACTTAGGGCCCGATGAAAAAGAAGAAGTTTTTCGGGCCGTTTTTTCCAATCCGGATTCCGAGATTGAATTTCCGCAGTTCATCCAAGATCTAGAATTAACTGAGCCAGAGATCAATCACATAACAGAGCAGTCAAAAAACAGAGAAGAAGAATTGCGACGAGAAGAGTTATTGAAACGGTTGAGCGAAAAAAATCGGAGCGGGGACTCAACTGACCGGGGAAATGTAGATCAGCTTTGTAGAGAGAACGCTCAGCTTCGACATCAATTGGAATCGAGCAAACGAGAAATTCGGTCTCATCTTAAAGTTAAGGAGCAACAACAAAGAATTCATACTGCATCCCAGGCCTCCCTTCATTCGGAGGAACAGGAAAAATGGGCAAAAATCTTGGCCCAGAAAAATGATGAGCGCGACGAGCTGCTTTCAAAGCTGGAGCGTGGTGAAGACATCACGCAAAATAATAGACAAGCAATCATGGCCGGCCTGCGAGAGAATCAAGGACTCAAAAATGAAATAGAAAAGCTGCGCCTTTTGCCAAGTCAGACGGAAAAGCGTTTTTCTAGGCAGCAGCAAATGTATACCAACGAGCTGACGGGACTTCACAAGCAGCTTGAAGTTCGTGATGGATTGCTGAAGAGAGCAAAAGAGAGCATCACCGCACTTATAGAAAAAAAACAGAAAGAGATCGCTTCTCTCAATGATAAAATAGATTCTTCGGAGGCCTCTAGTTAATCAGTCCTTAACGGATAAACTTGAAAAAGAAGTCGCAAATTTAAGATCTGAAGGGCTTCAATTTCAAAAACAAGAAGGCCTCCTCAAAGAAAAGATCATGAATCTTAGCAAGAGGTTGGAAAAAGAAAAATCGTCAAAGGCAAATGTCAAAGACTCTGAAGCGGGGACAGATAAGGCGAAAATGTCTCAAGTCATTCAGCAAAATAATGAGTTAAAAAAACAAGTTTCAAGATTAGAGGGGAAAATTTCTAATCAGAAGAATGCGGAAGACTTGGCGAAGCAGTCTACACCATTAAACATTGTCCAAGCCGAACGATTAAAAAAAGACTTTATGGAAAGCAACAAAAAACTCAATCATTATATGAAGAAAGTCGCCGATTTAGAGAAAAAGTTAGAGTCTGGGGAAGGTCATGCTAATCAATCTAGTCAGAAGGCAAACTTAGGGCAAGCGATGGAGATCGAGAAAAAATTGTTTGCTTATGAATCAAAAATAAAAGAATTAGAAAAAGAGGTCGGTCAAAATCAGTCTAACGAAGTCCTGGGAAGATTGTCTCAATCACAAGAAGAGAACAAGAAGCTTAAAGAAGAATTGCTGAATCAAAAGAGAAAAAGTTCGGAACTGGAAAACAAACTCCATTCAATCAATAAGTCTATGGGGAATGATCAGGGAAAAGGCGACAATCCTGCCGTCCAAAATATTGTGTCACCTGCTAAAGTTAAGCGTTTGGAGGCCAGCAACAAGAAGCTGTCCCAAGACTTAGCAAAGGCCGGAGGCTTGGTTTCAGAGAGCAAAAAAGACTTGAACAAACTTAAATCCGAAACGGTCGGACTAAAGAATCAACTAGAGGCCGCAAAGAAAGAGCTCGAAAAGCTCAAAGCTAGAGATCAGAACAAGAAAAAGGCCGCCTAGCTCGATGTTTCTTGGGGTGGTTTTCATTCATTGCATTCTCAATGAGGACTGGTTATATTCAGAGCGAAATTTATTTGCCCAAGTGGTGGAATTGGCAGACACGCTAGACTTAGGATCTAGTACCTTTGGTGTGGGGGTTCGAGTCCCTCCTTGGGCACCAGTCTTTTCGATAGAAGACTCACCCTTCGTTAAAATGAATTTCCGATATTGACATAATTTGTGTAGTCATCCATTTTTTGAGGCTCAGTAGACCGGTCAACTTCAATAAGAAACTTCGGACTCTGCCCTTTAAAAATATTGCCTTCAATCTTTCCAGCACTAGAATTTTTATTGATCATACTGACTCTAAAAAGCTCTCCTTTTGTCACCGTAAACTGCTCAAAAACATTGTCTTTCAGAATAAATGAACCATTTGCATAGCTAACACTTGCATTCACATATGCAGCGGATTTTACTCTGACTGCTTTATTATTATAGATTTCAATACGATTGCCCGGTCCCTTTGGATTTATATGGAAGGCCTCTTTTTCGATATCCTGGAGGTAGTTGTTGTGAACCTTCGCTAACTCTAGATCTGGTCCCAGCTGAATACCCCAATCTTGATCCGTTCTATTGTTAAATGTCCTCTCGCCAGCCTTTAAAACAGTATTGCGGTAAACGTGAGTCAATCCTCTAATACACGCAAATTGAATTCCATCCGCACCAGCATCGATAATAATATTGTCATGAAATTCAACGTCTTCCAGCCACGCATCTGTTGAGAGGTACTGGCTATCATTATTAGATCCATCGCAAGACGTATTTCCAATGTAGTGGCCTTCCATCGTTCCTGCGAAATCAACTTTGGTGTGGTGAACATACAAATTCTTCATCACCGCTTGGCGTAGCTCCGATAAGTCTGATCCGCTGTACTCCGGTTTGAATTTAAAACCAGTTGTTCCAGCCGTTCGGACCCTGACATAGGAAACTTCAATATCAGATGAGAATGTCCTTACCTTGAATCCCTCACCAACGGGAGCATGAATTTCTATTCCATACAAATGAGAAGCACTCCCGACACCGCTTACGTCAATATATTTTGAATTAGAAAATAAAAATCCTCCATTTGCAGAACTTTTGATGACAACTTGCCCACCACAGTTTCGAATTCTAACCGGATTATTTTCTGCTCCCTCGATATTTGCCAGTGAAACTCGGTTGTAAGTACCGGCCTTTAAACAAAGAAATCCACCTGGAACCTTAAAATTTGGGTCATAGTTAAATTTTCCTCCAATTTTGGGTTCAAGGACTTTGTCACAAGCTGAGCATGAAAGGTTCACATGCTTGAACGTTATCTCATGTGACTCACTACCATAGTCAGAAGAAGTCGCAGGTGGTGTTGCAGGTGGTGTTGCAGGCGGTGTTGCAGGCGGTGTTGCAGGCGGTGTTGCAGGCGGTGTTGCAGGCGGATTCTCTTTTAGAGGTATTGGTTTCTCGTCTTCATCTCTTTCTTTATTCGGGCCACTATCTTCGCTCGGATTACCCTGAACATCTTCGATTTTTTCGTTGTCCAAAATATTACTGGACTGCTTGGACGCAGAGGATATCTTTAGCAACCCGTTTTCAGTGCCTCCCAATTCTTGACATGAAAAAAGCATACAGAGAGTTGCCATAAGCAAAATGTAAATTTTCATAGTTTTATTATACGGTATTGAAGAGTCTTGTTTTCCGGAAAGTCAGAAAACTACTTATTTTCAGATAGTTATGGACACCAATGTGTGACAATTTCAATTTTGCAAGAATCAAAATGCCACTATTTTGCGCCATTTTCGTGAAGTGATTTCATTGAATTTTTAGAGAGAAGTATCCAGTGATAGTACGTAGCAAATGAGATACCTTATCGCAGCTCAATCGAGCTAAAAGTGATTCTTTTCTCATATGATTTTGGAATCGTCGGAGCACCATTGCTGTAGTCTCTTAGCCTAAGGACAACTTCAAATCCATTCATAGCACCTACGCAAGTCGGTGCCGTAAAGATCCTGGGTAGGATTATTTAGATTTCCGTGACAAAAGGGAATAAATTCAGCAAGAAGCTGATAAGGGCATTGTGCCTTCTTGTATAACAATGGATTGGTGCAAAGGGTTCCATCCAAATCGTAAAACGCATTTTTTTCATCTTCTTGGCCAACAGCAATAACTTTGTGAGAGCTATCTTTCGGACTCCAGCGTCCGTTGTTTTGAACACCGGCAGTTGCCTCTAATAATATAAGGCCATAGCTCGTATCCTCGGAACAGGCCGTCCCAGCTGAGGGCCCAATAAGACATGCTCGAAGAATCTTGTTTTCTTCGATTTTCATGTTCCAGATAAGCGAATTCTCTTCAGTGAGGTCTTTCCTTAATTTCTCAATGAGATTTTTTCGGACAAAACGGTTTCCCAAATTCTGAGTTGCTGTTTGCTCAACTCTCGCTTTGTCTTGTTGGTAGAGAATTCCAGCGACGACCATTGTAGAAAACATCATTGCTATAAAATAGAGCCCACCCGATCCTTTATTGTTCAGGATTTTCATAAATCAGGTCTCCAGTTTCCGTACGAGCAGAAAAAACCATAATCTACATATTTTGCTTTCTTGTGATAATGAGTATCCACCCGATTGATTTGCTTTACGGTGACACTCGCATCATCGAGACCATAAAATTTCTTTTTGATAAGGGCGGTGCGAGATAAGAAGCCGCAGGTATTTATTTTATCCATTGGCTTGAGGTTCGCAGCGGCACCCGAGCCTCCCGATGCATGATATCGAAAAGTGCCTTCCGGAATACTTCCATTGTCAAGTAAACGGACTATTGTGAAAAAGTAAGGTGCATTCAAGGTATTAAATTCAGGAGACGAATTGCTGGGCGATTTCCATGGAAAAAAGTAAGAAGGGATTATAGAATACCATCGTCCTTGAGGCTGGTCGAATTCATTAGTAACATTTGAATATGCCGACACATCAAATGAGTTGTCTTGAGTGTTTTTAATCTGGGCTGGTCGACCGATATGACCATGCCAACCTTGTTTGTTCCAATTGTCATAACACTTTAGTTGTTTTGTCGTACCATCGCTCCAAGTACCGTCATTGTTTGCAGCTCCCTGCCCGTATGGCGAATGATGAAAGGTGTGGTTTCCTCCAACTGTCAAACTCGTGGGAAATAAATCTTCAAAATCGACAGAACACATTTTATGCTCCGAATTGGGAGCTGAAATGACCGCTGCGTATTTTGGGTCTGTTGCACCAGGTGGCCCAACATTTGGTGATGCTGATTCTAGTCGGAGTACGGATTTGGTTTTTTTCGAAGGCGAACATGTTTTTAAAACAGGTTCGTCACCTTTGCCCGCTGAAAACTTTATATTTGAGCAAACGGTTTTACCGCTTCCATCTTCGACGACATTGACGGTGACGTCTTCACTTGGAGGAGAATCGATCTTGATTCTGATCGTAGGATTTGGTTTTTGCAATCCAATACCCGTTTTTGTAAAAAGCCATAGCGACTCATCTGTTAAAAAGGAAATATTAGGTGCGCCGAAAACATCGATCCGGGCGTCGGCCATCTCTTTTTTAGCAATGCAACTCGAGAGATTTCCATTGGAGGATACCTCCGCATAAAAATTTGAGCTGCTTCCGCCAGGTGTCATTTCCTTTCCGGTAATATCAATGTTTGAGACGCATATATCTCGCCCATCTATAGAATCAAACGTGCAAGTGGTCGCAGAGCTGCTTGGTCCAGAAATAGTGTCGAGACCTTCAAGCTTTGGATAGGAGAAATCAAGAACTGGTTTTACTTGGCAGCACGACCCTTGTTTGACGATGATTTTCTTTTGAATCGTTTTTGACAACATCACTTCTGAAGGCTCGTCTTCAATAAGAATTTCTGGTACCGGCTCCTCAATATCAATAAGTACGATTTTTTTGGAATACTCATTTGAATTGAGAGAACTTGCACTGAGTTGTAAAGAATAGGGAATGCCTGAGGCCGTGGTCCCTTGGAGACCTGAGGGCAAGCTCAACGTAATGACGGCCGATTTATCACCTGCAGTAAATGATGGTTTCACGATGGTAGGCAGCGGAGATTGAGGGCCTGCGATGATTTCTGCGCTAAGAATCACTTAGTCCCTCATCATCAAAAACTTTGAATTTAATTTCAAAGTTTGCGCCGTTGCACACTTGTTTAAAATTATAGGTGCTTTGTTCTGGAATGATTTGTGGTGTCGAATAGACTCGAATCGATGCAAAATTGGTTGAGTCCTCTTTTTTCCCCCCCGCGAAAACCCCAACGACCTTAAATTGATAAAAACCCGCATCTCGCACGGGGTCCTCTAATTTCAGGCCGTCAAATCCATAGGCACCTTCGAGGGAATAAAAGGCATTACCTGCACCCGAAGCTCTATTAAAAGAAAATGTCTGGTTTCGAAGTCCCTGATGAACATCCGTGATTTCATCGAGCTCTGTTACTAAAGTCCAAGGTGCCGAGGCGATAGATGCTGGGACAATCAGATTTGGAGAGGACGGAAGACCACTTGAATGAACGGACCTCTTATGAAGTTCTAGCCTTATTAGTCCCGCGGCAGATGCAACCTTCGCATTAATAATAAGGCCTTTGGATAGCTCGGTCTTTGGAATTCCAATAAGATCATCGTCTCGATAAATCAACGTCTCATAAATTCCCATAGGGGTGGAGTTTACTGGCCGTCCTAGCGAATCTGTAAGTTGAACAAGCTGAATTCCTTTTTGTAGACTTATGATAGATGACGACTGTAAAGGCTTGAATGGCATTTTAATTGGGTAGTCACTTCTCAATGAAACCTTTGCTGTGACTTTAATCGATTGCGCCTTATTGCATTCAGCTGTTTGCTGTGGACAATATGGGATGAAAAAAGTCTCTACCTCAAAAGGACAAAGCTGAGCATTTGTAAACTGTGAAAGCTGGCATAGCATGCCGTCTTTATTATAAAAGACTTCATCTCCTCCTTGAATATTGGAGTTAGACTCGGTCCCTTCAATGGCCGCATTATGAAAATAGAATGGAACTGGAATTGGTTGAGCATTTGCTGTTAATTGTGCACATCCATTCACGTCAGATAGGTCGGGCAAACATTTTTCTAAAAGTTCAAAATGCTCGTTTGGTAGACTATTGGAAAGCCCGGTCTTGCCTAATACTTTAGAAATACGGGCCGAAGAATTTAATGCTGCTTCTGAAAATTGATCACCAAGATTGAGTAAGATTTGCCGACGGACCATTCGGAGGTCATTGTTTTTAGAATTTTTTAAATACATGTCATAGAGGTTGAGTGTCGCCACTAAGGCCCCCGAAAGAATCGCTAAACTAAGCATTGCCTCCAGCAAACTGAATCCCAGGTTTCGTTTGCGCCAAAGCTTGGTATCTAAAAGCAATTTAATATTCATAAACTCGATTATACCTTGAGAGGAAAATTCTTAAAAAGCAGAGAAAGGCATCGTAAACTTTTCCGAATACTGGAGACTTGTAGCGACCGGTATTCACTTAAAACAATTTTTATTGTCGAAAATCCTCAAATAGTTGCCAATTATGTTTTTTTGGAGAACTTACTCCGCTTCTTACCTCACGAGTTGATTCGGCAATTACCTTCGAGAGACATAATCGACGTGAACTATTGTAAATATCTAAAAATACTGGCAGATTAAGCCTTTTTTAGCTGTGAGTTTATTTTCTGCCACTATTTAAACGTTACTCCCGGTCTGATTTTAAAACTGAAATTTTATCTGGAATAACTGTTGCCCTTGCATTAGTTCCAGAGGCGATAGCCTTCGCTCTGATAGCGGGCGTTGAGCCATTGGTTGGACTCTATGCCGCATTTTTCGTTTGCTTAATTACCTCAATTTTTGGTGGAAGACCTGGAATGATTTCTGGTGCTACCGGTGCTTTAGCTGTGGTGATGGTGTCGCTAGTCGCCAACCATGGGCTGGATTATTTATTGAGCACTGTCGTTTTGATGGGTATTTTGCAGCTGATATTTGGCTTTTTTAAATTAGGGAAATTTATTCGGCTTGTGCCTGAGCCTGTTATCTTTGGCTTCCTAAATGGCCTGGCCATAGTGATTTTTTTAGCTCAACTCACTCAACTTAAGGTGCCTGGAACCAACGACTGGCTAAGCGGCTTCGATTTATATCTTATGCTTGGGCTGATTCTTCTAACGATGTTCATTATTTATTTTTTACCGAAAATCACGAAAGCGGTTCCTTCCTCACTGGCCGGTATTTTATCAGTTTCGGTCCTTGTGATTGTTTCAGATTTTTCAACAAAAACGGTAGGGGATCTTGGGAGTATCGAGGGCGGGTTACCTTTATTTTCTATTCCAGATGTTCCTTTCAATCTCGAAACGCTAAAAATAATTTTTCCATACTCTCTTGTTCTTGCTGGAGTCGGTCTTATTGAATCTCTCCTGACTCTGACTATCGTGGATGAATTGACAGAGACTAGAGGTAATAGCAACCGTGAATGTGTGGCACAAGGGGCCGCAAACCTTGTGACTGGTTTTTTTGGTGGAATGGGCGGATGCGCGATGATCGGTCAAAGCATCATTAATGTCTCCAGTGGTGCAAAACATAGACTATCGGGAATATGTGCATCGATTTGCCTCCTTTCATTTATTTTATTCGCTTCAAGCTTAATCGAAATGGTACCCATTGCAGCGCTGGTGGGAGTGATGTTTATGGTGTGCATTGGAACTTTTGAATGGACGAGCTTTCGGTATCTGCCGAAGATGCCACGTTCTGATGCCTTTGTTTTAATGACAGTTACGATTCTGACGGTCTTTTATGATCTTGCAATTGCGGTGGTGGTAGGGGTTATTTTTTCTGCCCTCGTTTTCGCTTGGGAAAGCGCAACCCGCATTCGCTCGCGTAAAAGCTTACTCCCGGATGGCACTAAATTATACGAAATTTGGGGGCCCTTATTTTTTGCTTCGACCAGTGCTTTTCAGTCGAAATTTGATCCAAACGATGATCCCAATGAGATCGTCGTCGATTTTGCAGAATCAAGGATTTCTGATCATAGCGGGATCGAGGCCGTGCAGAAACTCACTCAACGATATGCAAAGGTTGGAAAGGTCGTGAGACTTAGGCATCTAAGTCCTGACTGCAGGCGACTTTTAGATAATGCAAGGGCCATGATCGAAATTAACATTGATGAAGACCCTAGATATGGAGTGGCCACAGATGATCTCTAAAGAATTATTTTTAGAGCATCAGCTTATTTTTTCAATTGGTGCTATCGCTTTAGGGTTTATTGCTCACATCTTCATCCAGTCAGTCGTTATTAAAAAACTTCTCAGTAAAATCATTCGCAGCACAAACTTTGGTTGGGATGATGCATTTTTGGATACTAAAACTTTCCATCCACTGAGCTGGGCAATACCCCTCATTGTAATGAATTCCGTTTCCTCTGCCTTTGGCGAAGGTGAATTTTTTATCGAGAGAATGGCAAGTGCTGGGCTCTTTCTGATTCTAGTTCTTGTTTTCTTAAGGGCCCTTGAGGCCAGTCGCAGAGTTTATAACCGAACAAAGCTTGCCCATAGTTTTCCCATTCACCAAAGCTATATGACCTTAATGAAAATCTTGGCCGTTGTTCTGGGAACTGCGACTATTATCACAATTTTAATAGGAAAATCTCCTTGGGTTTTGGTTACTGGACTTGGAGCTTTTAGTGCAGTTCTCCTTCTTGTTTTTCGAGATACTATTTTAAGTTTCACCTCTAGCATTGTTATAAATTCTCAGGAGCTCATTAAAGAGGGAGACTGGATCGAGGTCCCAGAGTTTAAGGCGGACGGTGATGTCATCGAAATAGGTCTCCATCTTATAAAAGTTCAAAACTGGGACAAAACGATTGTAACTGTCCCCACCCATAAGCTTATGGAAACGACTCTTGTGAACTGGAGGGGAATGAGTGAGGCGAAAGGGAGGAGAATTAAGCGCTCCCTTTTCATAGACGTCCATTCTATACGGTATTTGGATAAAAAAGATTTTGAGAGCCTAAAGACGGTCAAGTTGATTAGAAATTACTTGGAGCATAAAGCTGAAGAAATAAATTTTCCGGATGATGAAGAGTTTTCTCCCAATCAAAAGCGGCTTACTAATATTGGAACCTTTAGAAAATACATTCAACACTACCTAGAAAATAACGAGCTTATTAATAGATCACACACTCTCATGGTAAGACAGCTGGCACCTGTGAAAGAAGGCCTCCCATTGGAAATCTATTGTTTTACAAAAACAACGAACTGGCTTGAGTATGAAGATATTCAATCGGACATTTTTGACCATTTATTTACAGTCGCAAAGTTTTTTGGTTTAAGACCGTATCAACTTCCATCTCAAATAGGTCTGCGGAGCTAACCAATTATGAAATATTCTTTTAGTCTTTTGAGTCTTCTCTTTTGTGGATCAATAACTACCGCTAGTGTTTTTGCGGGCAATGCTATTGACCATGCTCCGATTGGGGTGATGGAAGATCATATTCATAAACAGGGCGAAGTTATGTTTAGCTATCGGGCCATGCTCATGAAGATGGATAAAGTCTTAGCCGGGACCGACGAAATAGGAGAAAACTCGTATTCGGGTATGACGATTCCATTAGAGATGGACATGAGCATGCACATGCTTGGAGCGATGTATGGGTTGACCGATACGCTTACTTTGATGGCCATGGGACGATATCTCACGACAGATATGGATCTTAAAAATCGAATGAGTTCACAAACTTTCAATGCAGAAGCAAAGGGATTAGGCGATGCATCGGTTTCACTTCTCTATGGTCTTCACGATTCAAAATCCATCAATGCTATTCTTTTTGGTGGAATTTCAATTCCTACTGGGGATATTACAAAGCAAGATGATATTCTTATGATGGGTAAAACTCAGCTCCCTTATCCAATGCAGCTCGGTAGTGGAACTTGGGATCCCTACTTTGGTGGAACACTCATATGGAAGGCAACGTCGCACTTGCGGTTTGGAAGTCAGTTTCGTTACCGCTTCCGTTTAGGCCGTAACTCTCAAGGTTATGATTTGGGAGAAAGTTTAGAATCGAATTTATGGTCAGCCTATGAGCTCAATTCGAGATGGAGTCTTTCGCTGAGAATCCAAGCAGATTGGAAAGATCAGATTGAGGGGCGTGCAAAAGATCTCAAAATAACCGGGGCGATGAATCCGGTAGCGGATCCTTCTCATGTTGGCGGCACAACCCTTCAAGGGTTTGCAGGGCTTAATTTTTTAGCAAACCCAGAATCTACAGAAAACGCTCTTCGGTTTGGTCTTGAATTCGGAAGTATCAATCATCAAGTTTTAAATGGACCACAAATGGGGATTGATTGGACTGCTGTGCTAGGCGCTCAGCTGACTTTATAGCGACTGTTTAATCCACTTATCCTTAAGGATATTTTTTACATTTGGCCCCCATTCATAGTGGAATTTACCCATACCGAAACGCTTCAGTTCTTTCCCTACGATAGAGAAAATATAAGCATCGGTTACAGGGTTATTTCCTGCGACCATAGGATAAATTGCAAACTCAAGATAACCATCGTTATCAATATCATCAAAATAACCGTTCTTGGAAATTTTGACAAAATATACAAAAGTCTCATCGTTCCAATATTTTATAAACCTTGAATAGTCATAAATATGATTTTCTTTAACTAGATAAAGCTGGTTTGATGGAAGACATAAATCATTTTTTTTTTCACAAGAAGAATCAAATGAAGAAATGATTCTAAGTTTTTCCCCTTCATTTTTCTTAACTTCTTGCACCCCTGAAAAAACTTTTTCTGAATAGGCCCAAGCTTCAGGCAAAAAGTTTAAACAAAATACAGTAACAAAAAATACTCTAATTAGTATTAGATTGTTTATAGAACTTGAGAACTTTCTCTGCATATTCATCTCCTGCCTTATTCCTAGAATGATAGTTTCTGATCAAATAGAATTACTGAGAAAATCATCTAATGCTATAATTTTTTCTTTCAGCACAAAATGGGTCGCTGGGCCCATTTCTTTTTTTATTGAGCTGTTCATCCTCTTGTTGCAGTATTCCGAGGAAACTCTAGTCGATTTATAAGATCTTTTGCCTCTATTTCAAGAATATCTTCATCTAATAACTTCTGGCACAACTCTCTTTCAAAGCAAAAAGGTAGGTTTACGAAATCTCCGCCATCATTATGAATAGATTTTCTTGCCGTCGCTTTTCGACAGCTCTCAAATATTTTATCCCTAATTCGTTCCATCAACCTAGGGACTTTCCCTGTGCCATCCTGAATTCCATTAAAAATTTTACCACCCGCTATATTGGAAAAAAGGTAAACAGGTTTTCACACACTGTTTTTTTTTGAGGAACTCTAGATTTTCACACTTATCGGTCAGAATTTTAGGTTAACTATGAATAGCTAACTCAAAAATATTCACTAGTTGCGGGATCTATTCCTTGAACCCATTTAGCAGCGTTAGGCGATTTTATAGGGCCCAAACCTTGAAAAAAAGGTGCTCTGATGGAAGGAACGTTGAAAATGCTGGCGGGCATCATTACATTTTCCATAAAGGTTCCCAATTTTTCGGGTTAATGCGTGAGAGTTTGTCTTTCATGTGAACAATATTAATTGAACAGTTGGTTGAAAACTCCCTGAGCTATTCGAGCTTTGGTACCTCGATAGTATTCAGCTAAGTTTCTGTAATTACGATTTTAGTGCAAATATTTGCGCAATTTGATAACAAGGAGTTGCGTCGAATGTTTGAAAGAGTGTATGATGGTACGACTGGCAAGGTGGCTGAAAACGATAAATTTGCGATATACGTTTATAAGCATCCTGCCGAATCTGGCCAAGAAAAGTGGCATGCTCATTTTGTGAGAAAGTCAGATAATGTGGATGTAAAGCTAAGCTTATGGAACTTCTATCCTATGAGACCAACTCAATTTGATAGAGGTACTGTTAAAGCTTTTGCACAATGGACATGTGAAAATCGGCATTTCTTGAGACGAAAATGGGTGCAGAACGTGTTAAGACCCTTTTTTAAATCAATCGAAAAGTGGAGGAGAAACTAAAAATGAAAAAAACGACTAAAAAACTTCAAGAAGCATTTAGCAAGATTGATTCTCTTCCTGACGATTGGTTTGGTAGCGAAAGCGCTAGCTTCGAAGATCTCCCATCAATTTCAGCAAAGCAAAGTATGACTAGGACGAGTGCTTATATTAAAAATGATGACTTAATATTCCTTAAAGCTGTATCCAAAAATACACATGTTTCAGTAGCTCAAATCACGGGTGATATTGTCTCTAAATTTGTCCAAGATGCTAAGAAAAAGAAACGGGCTTAGGCCATAAACTTGCATGAGTAGAGCTACCCATAGGGCAAAAAATCCCAATCCTGTTGATAGAATTTTTCGGAGTTGGTGCCCAGTCGCGGAGACCAAAAGGAGAAATAGGAAGATTTTAGAATTTTTGTAATTTTTGTTTTCAAAGAACAATTTCAACCACTTACAAGTTAAAAACACGCGATGGTGCCTTGCTGTGCTGCTGCCTTTTTCAATGAATTTCAGTCTTTTTCAATAATTATAGCCCCTTTTTAGCCCTCCTCCTCTCATCCGCGGCGCAGTGGATTCAAGAAGAGCACAGAACGAACCGATTGCGGCGAGCCTCGAAGGATCAAACAGTCTTATAACAGTTTAGGTCTTTTAACTAAACAGCACCTCAATACGGACCGAAAATCTCATACAAGCAAAAAGGGGGTTTCAATGCACAAGTCTATCTGGGAGAGCGAGGCTGTTAAATTTTTTCAGTCCTCAAGTTATAGAGGCGACTATAGAGGCGACAAAGTTGATTACAAATTAGTAATATCGCGCGCCGCGTTTCGACTCGTAAAAAGTAAAGAAATTCAGAACTTTAGTGAATACAAAGCTTTTCTCCAAGGGCTGCTTGACTTCATCTCCGAGGAAAAAGAAGAAAAGCAACCAGAATTCGCCAAAAACAAGGATGCTCCGGAGCACCAAGATAATGGACGAAAGTACTACGAAAACTGCATCGAGATAATTGCATTTACCCGAGAAGGTCACAAAGGCTTCGTTGTCATTTCAAGAGGAGATAGTAGAAATGATGACGGAGGCATCTTTCCATTGGTCATTTACCCAGAGGGTAAGCGAAAGAGGGCGGGAGACCGACTCAACGCGCTAAAAGCAACGCTTTCTAGCATGAAAAATAACGAAGCGGTCTTTCGTGCCTTAGAAAAACAAGCCGTCGAGAACGGGAACTTTCTTGACGAAGGGCTCCGGACAATTCTCCTCGATGCATTTAATAACTACGGCGTCCGAAAGAAGTCCGCTTAGAAAAGTACAAACAAGTAAGGAGCTGTTAGCAGTGACAGCGAACGCCCTTGAAAAGCTAATGCTTATCGCGGGCGCTCTCCTGTCTTTTATTTTTAGGGGATTGCGCCAAACCAAAAAACAAAAACAAGAAAAACAGGGATTTATACGCAAACCAAGTGAGAACTAGACTAACAATGAAACTAGCAGTGGCAAGTGCCAACTCGGAATGCCACACAACAGAGCACAAAAGGTACAAATTGTGCCCTGATAGGAGGAATGGCGATAATGCTAGGCAGTGATGGTGCTTGCTAGTGGGTGCTAGTCAATTGCTAGAATAGCTTCGAAATTGCCTCTTTGCCGCGGTTTGTGAAGTGAAGGTATTGAGAGGTGGTCGATACACTAGAATGGCGAAGCTGGTGCTTGAGAGTCGCCAAGGGGACCCCACTGTCTAGCGAATGAGTAGCGTAGGCATGCCGAAAGCTATGCAGACTGTAATGCGTAGGAAGCCCTGATTTATCAAGCCAGTACTTTAATCGTCTAGAGGCATAAGAGCGGCTCTGAATTGCACAGGTAGAGCTTCCTTCTCTTTGTCTTGGGGGAAACAATAAGCTTGATTGTGTTGGCAGCAGCGACTTTCCGCGCTCGATTTCAGCAAGAACACGCCTCGTCTTGTCACCGAAAAACACAACGCCCTCTTGATTGTTTTTGCTATTTTCTTTCTGGATGATAATGCAATCAGATTTTATATCGCCCACCTTGAGAGTGAGAGCCTCGGATATCCGCAACCCCGTGAAAGATAGGAGCATAAAGAGATTACAGTCATGAACATCTCTTATCAGGAGAGCTCGTTTCTTTTTATTTTTTTCTCTTCTTAGTCTAGCGTAAGCTTTTTTTCTAGAGGCACGCATAGTGCTTAATAATTTTTGAAGCTCATCAAAGGGAATGATTTTAGAAAACTTCAATGCCGCCCCCATTGTTTTTTACAGGGGGTGCAAGAAAAAAGCCCCCCTTAATATAGCAATAAATGTTAGTGGGTACCGCTTTAATCAAAAACTTCCATGCTTCCATCAGAGGTATAGGTTAAGGTTAGCGAGTTATCGCAACCTACTTCCCAGCCTGCACTGTCGATTGCTGTTGTATCCGCGCAATTGGACATACCAAGCGTCCCTGATTCCTCAATAAAAATTGTGAAATCACCCCTGGCGTCATTGCATGGAGCCGCCCCAAAGAGAACCTGGCAATTGGCATTAAAAGCACAGGTGCTCATAGCGTAGATATTTCCAGTGCTTCTGGACGTCCATGTGGAGAGGACTGATTTTGTGGGATTGCAATCTGCGGCAGGTGCCGCTTTGTCATCACTTCCTCCGCATGATGCGAGCATTACCAATAGGGCTGTTAAATAAATTTGTTTCATAAGTTACTCCTTTTTAAAGTCTTTCTTGATCTCAATTTTGTACTTTCCAATCTTCAATCGCAGAGCACCTAGGCAATTAGTAATCTCTGCTAGATCACCTTGGTGCTCAATCACTGAAAATGGGTCTGGCTCGTCAAATAACAGTTCGTGAATACTTAGCTCGAAATAGTTCGAGATCTTTCTCAGTGACTCCGGTGATGATGGAAATCGGTCCCCCCTACCAATCCACTCACTCACGGTACTCTTTGGAAGTCCTAGCTCTCTAGCGAATCGAGATATCGTTATCCCGTTACAAGCCAGGAGTTGTTGTAATTTAGAACCAAACATGCTTTTCACCTCTTTGATGTTTCGCCATGCGAGTCTCGAAATCAGCCCTCAATCCGATATCTCGTTGTGGAAACCCGAGACCTCGTCTTTTCGAAAGCCGATCCCTTATTATAACGCATGTGCACATTTTTTTATAGTGCGAAGAGCAATTAATATAGGTGTGCAAATACCCGCTATTATTCGATTTAGATATATTTGTGCTAAATTGCTTTTATGAAGAAGCAAAAAATTTCGTCCAAAATGATCGTTGACTCTATCAAACGGTCTCAGCACCAAACAAAAAATATTACACTTAGAATTAAGGAAGATTTACTCAAGCAGCTTGATGAAAAATGCCGAAAGCAACATGTAAGCAAAAACCAAGTTATCGAGGAGCTTATAAAGCTTTTTCTGGATAACTGAAGCAGTGAACGTGGCCCGAAGGGCCACTAGCGCAAGAGAAAGTCATGAGATTTTACGATTTTCTTAAAAAGTTAGGGCACCACGATCCCCGAAATATGAGCGCAAAAAAAAGATTCAGAATATTTTCGGAAGACTACCTTGCAAGATTCGAAGGCTTTTTAGACTCACTAGAAATTGATTCCGAGTCAAATGAAGCCAAGACATTGCCGGAAGAATTTAAATATAAATTTGAGAAAAAGATTTCTAACCTCACGGGTCTCTCAACGTCCGAAATCTCTATTCCTCTCGAATTTCGCACCTACTATGACAGTCTTTCAACAATAGATCCCAAGAAAACCAAAAAAAATAAAACTTTCGAAAAGGTAGTTGATGCTTTTTTTATGGATTTTTTAAATTTGTTGAGCCGGTATCAGAATCCTGGATCAATAGGCGAGGTAAAAAGATTCCACAACGAATTATCCAGTTCGCTGATCTGCCTCTTGGCAGCTGTTGCAAATGAAAGCAGAAAGAGCATTGATAGCGAAGATTATATTACCGCACTGAGCTTCCTTCTTCCCTTTCTATATGGACTGATGCCTATCAATGATACTGATTTTCTCGAATATCAATGCCTGGGAGATCACTGCAAGCTTCATATTTTGCCACCAGGACAAGAAGAGCCACTTCTTATTCAGGATTTTATGAATAGGATTACAGAGATGCGTTCGTTCTATGTATCAAGCGAATTGCAGTTCTCGCTATGTTATGGATTTTCTTTTCAGGAAAAAATCGTTGATCTATATTGCAAGGGCTTAGATACTGCGTGGTTATACTTTAAGGAAAAATCTGGTTTTCCGGTTTTACATTGTGAAAAAAGCTTTGAAGGTAATATTTCGCATCTGTTTTATCGGCTGCTTCTGGGACTCGAGCTTCTGCTTCCCAAATCTTTCAAAAACATTGAAAGATGTGGCAACCCAAGTTGTGAAAATCTTATCTTAAAGAAAAAAAATAAAAATACTTGCTCACCAGGATGCCAAAAGCAATTGAAGCGAAAAAAAGAATCAGTACTACCCCAGGTAGAAAACTCTTTCGAATTTTGCCCGGACATAACCCAAACCGATTTTCTATTAATTTTCGCTCCCTAAGCCCTTGTAAACTTGACGTTTTCGACTGAGATAAACCGAAAATGCTATTAAGCCAAACCCTTCACTTCACCAACCTAAGCACTCGATGAGACGATATTTTTAGTCACGTGATGATGAAAAATGTCGCGTCTGACAGGAAATTCATCCTGTCTATCATTAGGAGGCATATATGCCAGAAAAAACTAAATACATAAAGCAATTAAGCGGCATGTTCAAAGGGGCTTTATCGTATGCCCAGTTCATCGGTAGCGCTCTTGCTCTTAGAAGGGACCGCTATCCGATGCTAACAGATGAGTGGGCTCTCGAGAAAATCGCTAAACGGTTTCCCGGCGTCTTTGCTGAGCTGGCTGGGTGCAATTGCGGCGGGGTGAGCAAATGAAAAGGCTGATTAACATCGAGGAGCTTTCCTCAATTCTAGGAGTAAAGGTAGGCACATTACGCTATTGGGTTTTTTCAAAAAAAATTCCTCATAAAAAACTCAATAACCTAGTGCGTTTCTGCCTGGAAGAAGTCGAAGATTGGTATTCCAATTCATCGAATGACAGCAATTATATCTATAACAAAAAGGAAGTATAAAATGAGAAAGTATGAAGTTACTATTTTTAGAAAAATTAAAAATGATTCACATCTATCCGTCCCGGAGCGAAGAGCCGGAGAGACCTTGGGGGGAATTAGCCTAGGCGAATTAACTGCCTTGTCAGTCAAGCACTCTTGGTCTCCGGGTATTTTCAATAACAAAAGTCCCTCTAGCGCTTCTTTCCTTTGGGCAGATGTGATAGCGCTGGATTTTGACGGAAGGTATTCTTTTCAAGAGGCGATTAATGAGCTTGAAAGCTTGGAGGTTAATTACTCTATCACCCCCACTCGTAATCATTTAAAGCCAAAAAACGGGGTAACGGAAGAAAGGTTTCGCGTGGTCTTGCCACTGCAGAACCGAGTTACGTCTACACAAAAATACTCCCAGGCAGTGGAATCATTGCTTGAAATTTTCAAGAAATGCAATCCTTGCTCAAAGACTGGCGCTCGTATTTATTTTCCTTCAAATGGTTGTACACAAACCCACTCACCCCAAATCGTTTTCTCAAAAAAAGATCTTAGTCTAGAATTTATTGGGGTTTCGCACAATTCTGCGCTTGAGAGATTTAAGTCGCAAGCCCACTCGGGGCTTCCTGGAGAATTCAACAATTCTCTAAACGTTGTTGCTTTTGACGAAGGGAAAAAAGGAATGAGCTTCGGAAAATTACGGAAGGAAGTTGAAGAATATAGCCCTGCTCCTCTCGATCGGAGCGATCTGAAAACTCTTCAGAGTGGCTGGGACGCAGGCAGCAAGAAGGACAAATACAAAGCCAACCCAGAGTCCTTTATCTTGGATCTACTTGAGGACAAAAGATTTGAAATGGGAATGGATGGGTTGTTTATGCTCGAAGGTGAAGCAGTGAAAGAAGATTATGTGGTCGATCTCGTTATAAGAGAATCGCAACGCAGACTTGCTTTCTCCTGCCCTCGAGACAAAATCACTGCGATACTAAATGTAATAGTAGAAGAAACAAGAAAGGGAATGATCGACGATTTGAGAAAGCGGATTGCATTCAGAAGCGATGTCCCGTGCAAGCTGGATCAGTTATCCGTAGCCATTACGGGCAACAATAATTCAATAGACGTAGCCGCTATTAAAAGCTTTTTCTGGCAAGTAAAAAGAAAGCTTTGTGGGCTTCCAGTTCAACATCATTTAATGCCAATCCTAGTGGGGAAATCGGGCGGAGGAAAATCAACGGTTATCGAAAAACTTCTTTCTCCTTTTGAAGGTTTGATTTGGTATGCGTCGATCAAGGAGTTAGAAGATGAGAGGAGTCGTTATAATTTAATCGATAATTATATCTTCTTCGGAGATGAGCTTGCCAAAGCATCTAGGGCTGACATGGGAGCAATCAAAAATGCTATAACTTCTGACACAATTCAATACCGAAGGATGAGACAAAACAAAAGCGGCAAGGGAAAAAACAACTGCACGTTTATAGGGGCATCTAACGAGGAAGTGATTGACACCTTCAAGGATCCGACAAGCGCAAGGAGGTTTTATCAAATAAATTGTAGTGACGAGCTTGACTGGGAGTTTATTAATGAAATGATTCCCCTGGAGATCTGGCAGTCAGTTAATGAAAACTGTGAGCACTCTCCGCTTTCCGAACCAGAAGTTGGGGCTGGGCTTAAAAGACGGCAGGAAGAGATTCGCTACAAAGATAGTGTCGAGCAGTGGTTAATCGATAAAGATCTCAAGCCTGGGACTGGCGACAAAACTCGCTATGATTCTATTGACAGCTCTTATCGTAAATACAAAGAGTATTGCGAGGAATCCGGCATTGACCACTGTGTACAAAGAAATACTTTTGGAAGAAAACTCAAGTCTTATCTAGGTACAGAATCCAAGGTAGTTAATGGGCATCGGGTCCAGACCTTCAAGAGGACCACGGGAAAGAAAGAATCGGCGCCTACCTCAATCTTCCCGTTTCCTGAAGATCTAACAGTAAATACAGCAAAAACAGCAAGATAGTATTTATCTAGATTTATTTAAACTGTTGTAGAAGAAGGTGGTTTCCCCTGTTGGCACTGTTGCGCTGTAAGTGCTAGATCTGTCTCGTTCTTTGAAAATTGAATAAAGGCAGCAGCAGACGAGACCACCTTTGCAATACCAAAAAAGGATGTTTGCAATGGAAACGATTAAAGATAAAAGCGGAAATGTTCTGCGCTATAAAGAAAAAGTCTACCTCCCGAATGGAAGAACCAAAACCTTCAGCTCAAAAAAGAAGACAGAAGTAAAACGCTGGAAAGAGGAGTTTAAAACTAAGTTGAGGGAACAACAGAAGTTTGGGATTCCTATGGAGACCGATGAATCCCTTGAGAAGTACGCTCTCTACTGGCTAGAAAAAGTTGTCAAGCAAGGCTGTTCACCTAGTACACATTGTAGCTACCGCGGTCATCTCTTGAACCACGTGCTACCAGTTCTTGGACACAAGGTACTCAAGCAGATCACGCCTCGAGATGTAACTCCTCTGGTCAATCTCTTGCTAGAAAAGGGGCATTGCAAATCGGGAGTTAATTTTATCATTTCCACCCTGAAGAGAGTTCTCAACCATGGAGTCAGCGAGGGAATCTTGATTCGTTCACCGCTTCACAGCTTTAAGAACCTAAAGGTCAGTTCAAAACCGATGAAGTATTGGGCAGAAGAAGACGCTATACGATTTTTAAACTATTACCACGACACCTCAATTGGTTGCGTCGTCTTTTTTTCTTTGAATACTGGATGCAGAAAAGGCGAAACATGTGCCCTTACGTGGGATAAAGTTGATTTGCAGAGTGCTAGAATCGAAATTTCAGCTCACCGAGATCGTTATGGTTTTAAGGAGACGACCAAGACGGGAAGGATCCGGTATTTGTCTTTGAACAGAGTTTTACTTGAGTTTTTGAAAAACTTAGCGACGAAGAAGAAGTCTCAATTCGTTTTCACAAACGAAGACGGATGTCCCGTAAACCCTCATCAACTCAACAGAATTTTCAAGAAAGCGCAGGTCGCAGCAGGCATTTCCAATGTTATTCGGTTTCACGATTTGAGACACACTTTCGCTTCTCACTTCGCAATGAATGACGGAACAATATATGCTTTGCAACAAGCCCTGGGTCACACTAAGTCAGAAACAACCCAACGCTATGCTCACTTATCAACCGATTATATGAAGAGGCAAATGGAGTTAGTGACTTTTACTAGTGATAGCCCCTTTTTAGCCCCTTCATTTGAAGAGCAAGAAAAACAAAGCGCTAAGTTGTGAAGAAAAGAGGGTTTTGATAGAATTTTTCGGAGTTGGTGCCCAGTCGCGGACTCGAACCACGGACACAGGGATTTTCAGTCCCTTGCTCTACCACCTGAGCTAACTGGGCGAAGATTTTAGACCTTAAACTAATTGGCCATCGATATTGTGTCAAAGAAAAACTTATGGAATTTAAAATTGAAAGAGTTGATTTTTCTGCGCATGGTCTTCATGTAGAAGGGTTTGTCTTCTTACCAGAAGATGAAGGTATAGCATCAGAGCGCCGTGGTCTAGGGGCCCTTTTCACTCACGGCTACACCTCTCATAAAGGCGATGTGCTGAACTGGGCAATCAGACTGGCCTCTGAGGGAATAGCCTCTCTGATTTTTGATTTGCCCGGCCATTGGCTGGGCTCTTTCACCGAAGTCGATTCTTGGGCTAATTTTGAAAAGAATGCTTTTCGCTTGTTTGAAGCTGCAGAAAGTGAGCTTGCCTCCAGGATGAGTCATCCTTTGAAGAAAATCCTCATTGGTGGGCATTCTTTAGGGGCGCTTCTCGCATTTCAAGCGACTGAAAAGCTGCAATTCAGTGGAGAGCTTGTCGCGACGATTGGGGTGGGACTAGGGATCTCTCAAAAGAAAACTCACCTATTTGAAACAGATGTCTTTAGAAAAACGCTTGCGGCGAGATCGCAATTGGTCGCAAGCTGCCTTGCTCCGGAAACTGTTCTTCCCTGGATTAGCAAATCGAAAAAAAATATCAAATTTTCTGAAAAGCGAGTTCACCTTATTGTCGGGCAAGACGATGCAGTTGTTGGGGAGGGGGGAGCTGATGCTTTAGCGCAAATCTTAAAGTCTCAAGATAATAGTGTATCAGTCGAGAAACCCAGGACTCTACCCCACAATCGGCCAGAGATGGCGGCGGCCTTTATTTATAGTTATATTCATAAGGTGCTTCAGCTCTAGCACCCTGGTTTTTTTCAACGGCTTCATAGTTTTTTAACAGCCCTTTTCTTCCAGGGCGGGTGAAAACTGTCCCCTTAAATATTTTTCCAAATTGTTTCTCCGAAAAATTTTCCAATCGCGCCTTCATATCTGAAAAATTTTTGGGTAGAAAAAAGGTGAGCAAAGTTTTTTGCGTCTTTCCCCAGCCTGATAGATTTTTTGCAGCTTCCGATAGTGGCCGATGCGACCATGGGCAAACGCTTTGACATATATCGCATCCAAAAACTTCCTTTATGGACGTTTTTGTTTTCGGAAGAATTTTATGGTCGCCCCTTGTTTCAATACTAAAAGTCGAAAGGCATTGGGAGGCATTTATAGTTCTGGTATTCTCTTCGATGGCCTCAGTAGGACAGCTGTCAACGCAGCGTCTGCAGCTTCCACAATGATCGGCCACGAAATCTTGCTTATCCAAATTAAGTTTTTGATTGAGAAAAAGAGAACCGATTAAAAAAAACGGTCCATGCTTTCTAGAAATTAGCATCGAACTTTTTCCAAACCATCCAAGACCTGCTCTGTAGGCCAAGTCTCGTTCCAAAACCGGATGAATATCAAGAGACCTCACTCCTTGTAGACCTTGAACCTCACTTTGAAGCTTATCTAAAATTTGATTGAGAGATTGACCAATGGCCTGATGATAATCCAGTCCATCAAAGGCCATAGTGTAGGAGGCCAGGGAAAAATTGAGATTTTTCTCTTGATTGAGCTGCGCCCTTGTCGAGTTATAAGGAAAAATAAACACAAGCGCTGATTCAAATTCTGGATAATAGAAACGGATATCTCCTCGCATTTCACCGCGATGATCCGACAAATAAGAGAGAGGGCCGTTTTTTTTACGCAGGATCCATTTTCTAAATCGGGAATAGCTTTGAGGAATTGGTGATTCTGTATAGCCCCAATCGCCAATTCCCAAGGTATCCAAATACTGAGCGCTTAAAAAAGGTGAAATGGATTCACTCGCGATCGGAACCAACGGTTTCTACGCGAAGAGAATTTTGCGTTCCTTTTTTGAAGTATTTTCCATTCCCATGGGTAATTACAATTCTATCGCCATCGGAAAGTTCACCATCGTGTTTCAAACGGGTCACAATTTCACCCTCTAATGAAAACACGTCGAGTATGTTGTGATGGAAATAGGGGGTAATTCCCCAATAAAGACACATTCTACGGAGTGTTGATACCGAACTGCTGATCCCTAAAACTCGAATCGAGGTTCGGAAACGAGACATTTTGTAGCAAGAGCGCCCTTCTTCGCTAATCGAAATAATAACCTTTGCCATAATTTTTTCGGCAATAAGCGATGCGGCAACTTGATTGGCAGAAGTAAGACTCGAAAAAACGACATTGCGAAGCAGTGGTCTTTCCTTAGGAGTTCTTTCGGCCTCGACGATAATTTTATCCATCATTGTGACCGCTTCGATAGGGTAGTCACCAGCAGCTGTTTCTCCACTCAACATCAAGGCATCAGTTCCATCCCAAACCGCATTGGCCACGTCAGATGCTTCTGCTCTCGTCGGAACTGGGGCAAGGATCATACTCTCTAGCATCTGGGTTGCGGTAATAACTGGCGTGCCTACAGCGTTGCACAAACCAATAATTTTTTTCTGAAGCGAGGGAACCAGGTGATTTCCAAGCTCTACTCCCATGTCTCCACGGGCTATCATAATGACGTCAACGGCCTCGATAATGGATTCGATATTTTCGATTGCTTCAGGCTTTTCAATTTTTGCAATCGTATGAAGATACTTTCCGGAGGCCTTAATACGATTTCGTAAATCAATTATATCTTCTGCATGCCGAACAAAGCTGAGGGCCACAAATTCGACTTCGTTTTTGAGAGCAAACTCCAAATCTATTTCATCTTTTTCAGTAAGGCTGGGTGCAGAAACGTTGACACCTGGAAGATTAATTCCTTTGTTGGATTTTAAAAGACCGCCAACTTCGACTTTGATTTTTAAAAGACCACCGACTCTTCCAAGAGCAGTCGCCCGCAGATTTCCATCATCAAAGAGTAAGGTGTTGCCTTCCCGGCAATCGGAGGCAAGCGCTTTGTAAGTTGTAGGAATAAAATTTGAGCTACCCAGTCCAGCTTCTTCAAGCTCTGTATATTCCCCGATATACCATTCCTCTCCTGCAGCGAGCTTCAAAGGGGAGTCGAGTTTACCCACACGGATTTTTGGGCCCTGCAGATCGACTAAAATTCCTACTTCGGTTTTTATGCGGTAGCAGACATTTCTAATCTCTTCTATATTGCGAGAATGCTGTTCATGCGTTCCGTGGCTCATATTGAGCCGGATGACATTGGCCCCACTTCTGATGAGTTTTTCAATCATTTCAGGGGACTGAGATGCTGGACCAATGGTGGCAACGATTTTGGCCTTTCGCATGAGGCTCCTTAGATAGAGAGAATAGGTTATCGACTAAAATTAGATAATTATGCGAGATAACGCTATCAGGCCAGAGGTTCTTTTTTATAATTAGAGAGTCGCTCGAGTTGTTGCTCGTAACCCCGGCGAGAAGACTGCATCTGAGATTCGTATTGTCCCACGATTCTCATTTTTTCAGTCTCAAACGAGCTCTTTAGCTGCTCGATCTCGTTGTTTTTATGGTTATCATGTTCACGAAGCTTTCTAGAGGTATCTGCCTGTAATTTTTTCAGCTTGTTCTCATAATCTCGGGTGAGGCGGTCGATTTGTTTGTTACTAGAATAACTAAGTTCATTGAGTTTTGTGCGATATCCCAAATGGACGCGTTCTAGTTTTTCTTGAAAATCCCGCTCCTGTTTTGTGCTCTGAACGTCGAAGCTACGTCGATCGGCCTTCCTTGTCTCTTCGGAAATCTCTTTTTGTAGCGCTATTTCTCGATCTGCCTCCGCCCGAAGATCGTTAGTTCGGTCAAATAGTTCTTGCTTGAGTGAGTCGTTTTCAGATTCTAGTGCTGTAATCCGCCATTGATATGCATCTGAAGAAGAATTAAATTTATCAGAAAAGTCTTTTCTGAGTTCGTAGTTATTTTCTTTTTGTCGTTCGCTAAAATTTTCAGCAAATTCTTTTTTATCTTTAATGGCCTCGGCCTTCACATTGGCCGCAGTGTTCTTATTCTCTTCCGAGAGCGTTTCGACCTTATTATTGAAATCATCAAGTAATCGGTTGTAGCGTCTGTCCGAGCTGTTTTTTTCGGTCTCTAGTTTCTTCTCATAGTCACCAATAAGATTTCTCTCTGAAAATGCATGGGCCTTACGGATGTCGGCTTTTTCCTCTCTCTCAGCAGAGATCGTTTTCATTCTATTGGTAGAGTGCCGAATCTCATCGGCCTCTTTTTGATTGCTAAACTCAATTGTTTTTCGCAGGTTGGCCTCTTGATACTTTTGATTGTTTTCGGCCACCTTTTTATCGAAAAGCTCTCTTTCTCTTCGATGCTGATCCTTCAGAGATGCAATTTTTTGCTCCCAGTGCTTTTCGCTTTTTTGTCCTTGTTGAAGCTTAGAGAATTCACCAAATTCGTCTTCTGATTGCGAACTGCGTTTCTGCTTCAAGGCGATTCTGGCGAGCTCGTTTCTTTGTTTTTCTCTAAGATCATCGAGCTTTTTCTGGTTTTCCTTCATAAGCTCTTTTTGGGACTTCTTCACCACTTCCGACTGTCTTCTATTTTCGTCATCAAATTTTACAAATGCGTCATCAACTTTTTTATTTGTTCGTCCAACCAGTTTTTTGAAATTTTGATCACTGACGCGGTTCAAACGCTCAACTTCACTTTCCTGTGCCTTTCTCATGCGCGCCACATCTTCGCGGATTCGGTTCTGAAGAATAATTTTCTTTTCAGTCTCTGTTTTTAAAAGATCTTCTTTCTCATTGAGATGGTCTTTTACAAGATGTTTTTTTTCTTCCTGAAATTCCTTATGGAGCTCGGAGCTCGAACCCAATGCCCTGTCTTGAATAGCAGAAATATCTTTTTGAGTGTTATCTCGCAGGTTTGATATTCTCTCCCCAAAGTTTTTACTTATACCCGCCCGGAGATCTTTGTCGATCACCTCTTTTCTCTCAATATTTTCTTCGTACTCGCCTTTAATCGTTTTAAGACGTTCATCAAAATTTTGTTTTTGGTCCCGGCTTACCTTCGAGAACTCGGATTGTTTTTCTTCAATTTCATTGGCAAAACGCTCTCTCTTGTCCGCCAAGGCCTGCTGGGTTCTCTCGCGAAAGCCTCCAATTTTACTTTCAAATTTATCTTCGAGCGCATTTTTGCTCTTTTGATAGTTCTTCGACATCTTCTTTTGAGTTGTTTCGTGGGAGTCTTGAAGATTATCGACGTTTCGCTCATTTGATTGCCTGAGCTCTTTTAAATCTTTGTGATATTTTTGTCGCTGTCTGTTGAGGGCCTTAGTGTAATCCACGCCGTCCATGGTCAGTCCATCCCTGAAGAAACACCTATCTTAAATTAATAGAGTGCTTCCTTAGAGTATCAGGTCCGAGTGATTCTGGGCGACGCGAGAAATATTTGCGAGACCGGAGTCAGCGCTCTAGTTTTCCTCTAATTCTTTATCGATTAAGTCGGAAAAATACTTAGCAGAACGAGCACCCATGACTGGACGTCCATTAACCAAATAAGTCGGAGTAGAGCGCACACCCAAATCATCGCCAAGAGCAATGTCTTTTTCGACCTTGCTCAAATACTTTTGAGACTGAAAGCATTTTTCGAACTTCTCTTTATCGATTCCAAGTTTTCCTGCCTTCGCTATAAGTTGTGGATCGCCTAAGTTGGCCTGGTCTGAAAAAAGTGAGTGATGATAAGACCAGAATTTTTTTTCATCTTGTTCATAAACGCAGAGAGCGGCAAGAGACGCTTTCTTTGCTTGTGGATGCCCATCGAGAGGAAAATTGCGGTGGGCGAGTTTTACTTTCTTGCCGTATTTTTTTTGAACATCGCTGACAATTTCAGCACCCTTTGAACAATGGCCGCATTGAAAGTCAGAAAATTCAACGATGGTGACAGGGGCATCTTCTGCACCTTTCACAGGAGCATTTTCGGCGGTTACCTCTAGAGGTTTTGGTCCTTGAAAATAAACTTTAACTTCGGTTTTACCGAGTTTCTTGGCCATCCACTGGTCTAGTTCTTCATTCATTCGCTCATAAGAGAGAACCCGGCGTATTTCTCCTTTTAGTCGTTCATCCACGGCAGTTTCGGGAATATTATTGGCCTTGGCATACTCTATTGCTTCTTTGTCTGTGACTTTTTTATCTTTATAAACATTCTTTTTTAGATACGCTTGGACATCTTCAGTATCAGTTTCTTGTTTCACTAATTTTTCGACGATGACGTTTTTCAAAGCCTGTTTTTTCAACTCGAAAATCTCTTCCTGCTTATTATAAATTTCTAGTTGGATACCTTTTAAAAGCTCATCTCTGGTAATCTGTAGTTTTCCGGCCTTAGCGACAATATTTCCATTGTCAGTTTCTCCTACATATCGAAAAGCAACTTTTGAGACTCCGTCTGAACAGCCAATAAGAGACGTTAATATGACAAAAGATAAACCCCATATAAGTTTCATGTTCATGCTCCTCTGATTTTTTAAAAGTGTAACCGGAACTATCCTCGGTCGCAAAGCGTGGTTCTTGATCAAATCACTCCACCGGGTTTTTATCGCTGGACGGCCTTGAGATTTCTTTCAAAAATGCCTGGTAGGTCGAAGAGGTCTTTTTAAGGTGCTGATGCCTTCCTCTTTCAATAATTTTTCCTTCCTTCATGACAAGAATCTCATCTGCTTCGACAATGGTCTCTACTCTATGGGCCACAATGATAATGAGAGAATGCTCTCTATTGGCGAGTATCATTTTTCGTAAGGCAGTTTCTAAATCTGCATCAAGAGACGAAGAAATCTCATCAAAAAGAAGAATTGGACGTTCCAGAAAACACGCCCTAAGAGTACTAATCAATTGTTTCTGTCCCGATGAGAGTAGGTCTGGGTCAATAGTGCCTTCAGGAGAGAGTTCGAATTTAGAAAGAACTGGAAGCTCTCGTTCCATTTTTTGCCAAAAACTTTTAAAGTCCTGGGTCCCTTTTTGACCAAGAGTGATATTGAATTTAAGTGTGTCTGAAAAAATGTGAGCATCTTGAGCAACCATACTGATGAGGCTGCGATAGAGTTGAAGTTGTTTGAAATCCTCGCCTTGAATCTCAACAGTCTCTGCGGGTGCTTTTGCCTCCACTCGTAATTCACCATGAGTTGTCAGAATTTCTCCCGCTAAAATTTTAAGTAAAGTTGATTTTCCTGAGCCACTCTGACCTACAACTCCAATCACATTTCCTGGTTTTAGGGAGAGAGAGATCTCAGAGATTTGAAACTTTGATTGGCTTTGAGGATAAGTAAAAGCGGGCAGCTGGATTTCAAATTTTTCAAAGCGATGCCGCGACGTTTTTCGCGAGAACGTCAATTCTGATTTTGGCCCTTGGGACAGACCATGTTCGAACTCCTGAATTCTCACGAGTCCAGTCTTTGCTCGTTGGATATTGGAAATTTTTCCTGCGACGTCTTTAATTGGTCCGATCGAGCGTTGAATCAAATCGAGAATCGCCGCTAAAACGGCAACTTCGGTAATTTGTGAATAGGGGAAAACAAACATAAGCCCAACAATCAAAATAGGGTAGAGAGATTCTGCAACCGCATAAAAAGCAGCATCAAAGACGTTTGCCTTAAGTTGTTTTCGCAAAAATTCTTCAAAAACCACTGCTCCTTTTTTAGAAGCAAACTGGTAATCAGGAAGAAAATACATTTGAAAAAAACCACCGGCCAAGTCTGAGAGATCCTTGGCCATATCAGCAATTGATTTTCTGACCGCCATAAAGACTCTGGCCATCCATTTCCCACCCCAAAAAAGTAGACCGCAAGCCAGAAGTTCTGCGAATAAAAGAAATATTCCCGAAGTTGTATTGAGCTTCAGGAAGGCCAAAAGATACGAAAGTATAAAGAAGACGTCGATGAAAATACCTATACTCCCGGTACTGATAAGTTCGCGTACGGCCTCAGTATCGTTCATGATTCTTGAGAGGACTTCACCCATGGAAAACTTTTTTACGCTGCGATCTTGCCCCTCTAGAAGGGTGTCATAGTTTTTAATCCAGACTCGGTAGCATTTGGTTCTTACGTTTTGGAGGAGGTTCCTTACATAGAGCCCTGTTCCCGCCTGAAAGCAGCAACGTATGAGGTATTCGCCAATGAAAATCTTTCCGAGTTGAAAAGCAGAATTAAAAAAATCATCATCGGATTTTAGCGAAGCAAAAAGATCTTTAATGGCAAATGGCGTCAGATATCCCAGATACGCAGATGCAATGAGGCAAATAACCACAAAGATGAGCGTGACCTTTCGCTCTGATAAATAAATCAGCTCAAACAAGCTGCTTGTTGAAATAGTTTTCAATGATTCCTTTTTGAGAAAGAGCTTGCTGGGTAGTCCCTTCGTCTAATAGGCCACGGTCTTTTCCGATGAGGTAGAGATAGTCCGAATAGCGCACTGTTGATAATCTATGACCTGAAAAAATAAAGGTCATCTTCTTTAGCTCTTGATCTTCCTGAATTTGCTCAAGAATTTCTTTTTCAAAAATAAAGTCGACTGATGAAAATGGGTCATCCCAAACTTGGACTTCTGCGCCGGAGAGAAGCGAGCGAATAAGGGCTATTCTTTTGGCCTGGCCACCAGAAACTCGCTTCCCGTTTTCTCCCAATTCGATATCAAGAATATCGCTACCATCTGTGACAAGCTCAAATAAACCAAAGATTTTAAGAAAGCGAATCGCCTTGGCCCGTTCTTGCTCCGGTAAGACTTCTCCAAAATAGCGACCAAGGAATAAATTGGTTTTTAGCGAATCATTGTAAATATAGGGAAGCTGCGCCACAAACGAAAGAGAGACCTCTTGAAGTTTAAGCAAAGAACAGAGTTTTAGTAAAAGTGTTGTCTTTCCGGATCCAGTTTCACCACTAATGGCAGTCCAGCTGCCTTTTCGAAATTTTATGGCTAAGTCTTCATTCCAGCACACAACATTAAACTGATAGTCGCCTTGAGTGTTGCAAATAAGCTCGCCCTGTTCAGTTATCGGATCCGATTTTGTGAGTGACTTTTTGAGACCCGAGATTCGGTTCCATGACGCAATTGCCTGGGTGAAAATGACTCCAATCCAGCTCAAAAACATGAGCGGTTCCAATATCAGGTATAAAAAACCTGAGAAAAAAATGAGCGCCCCTGCACCTAATCCGTTGGCCCGGATTAAATAGGCCCCCCACAAAAGTGCTGCGCCGAAGCCAAGCTTCACTAGTGGCATCGCCAGAGCAGGTCCAAGTCCTGCATAGAAAAAAGAATTTAGCTCGTCTGAAGATAAAGCACGAAACTTTTGGTAAAATGACGATTCACTTTGATAATTTTTGATAGTTTTTTTTCCAAGATAAGATTCAATAATGAAGTTCTGCACTTCGGCCTGTTTTTGGATTCCTTTTTTCACCCAAGGTTGAAAAAAAACAATCACAACTGAAAAAATGCTAACGGCACCGAATAGTGGTAAAAAGGCCACTGCTAGGCCCTCTTGAAACTCTTGAACGCGGGGGAGAAACACATAGAGCGCAACTATAATATTTCCAACTTGAAGTAATCCAAACCCCACAAAGGCGCGCAATCGATTTAGATCGTTATAAAGGTATTGATAAAGCTGACCTGCATTCTGGCCAGCATAGCGGTGAGGGTGAGCATCTTCGATATCTCTTACCAATTCCTGTCTCAGCAATTTCTGTTGAACCCGAGCGGGATAGAAGAAAAAAAGTCGAGACAGTGTTCTGAAGACAATAATCGCGAGCGCAAGCAAGAGAAACGTCTCAGTCTTTGGGGCCTCCTCCGCATCCATATCTAAGGAGAGCGATAATTCGCGTACCATTTCCGGGATCTGGCCCTGAAAATAATGTAAAAAGAACAAACATCCTAATGCGACGAGATAATAGTATTTGAACTCCCAACCGTGTCGAAATAGCCAAGGTATAAAGTCTCTATGGAGTCGCTGGAGCATTGGTAAAGGAAGCTATCAGAAAGAAAGAGACTAGTCTTTTACCAATTTATGAGCTATTTCTTTTGAAAAATTTCTTTCGCGGGCCCTTAGCTCAGTTGGTTAGAGCGCTACCTTGACATGGTAGAGGTCAGAGATTCGAATTCTCTAGGGCCCACCATTCTTGCGCTACCGCAATAATAGTCCTCGTCTTTGAGAGTGAATAGCATCTCGTGCTTTTCATTTTCACAGAGGTCTCGATGCCAATTTGAAACTTGATTTTTGGCGAAGATGAGCCTTTAAAAAAGCCACCTAGTTCCAATGACAATATTGCGTCCTGGAAGCGGTAATTGTCTCTTCAAAAGAGATACGTGGTTTCGTGCAATAACGTTATTTAAATTGTTCAGCTTTGCATAAATATTTGCAGCTGATTCTTTTCTTATCGGCAATCTATATGTCCCAGCTAAATTAAAAAGGTCATATCCATCGGTGGTCGTTTCTTGAGGTGCGGTTCGGTCTTGTTCAAGGACTCTCCTCCATTCGACCCCTGCTCTCCAACGATCTCGTACATAGTCTAAATTCAAGGCCATTCGTATTGGAGATATTCTTGGAAGGGAAACATTTTTCTCTGAATTTTGTCCGTATAAATAATCAAAGGCCAGCCTAGATTCCAAATTCCAGGCAAGTTTACTTTTCCACTCAAATTCTATTCCTCTTAGTTCAGCTTCGCTTTGCAAATAATAAAATTTTTCAAAGTCCTCTAGGCCATCGTTAAAAGTACCACTTGATTCTAAGGATATAAAATCATCAAAGTTTTGGTAGAATGTTGTCAGAATCGCCTGATTGTTATCCTCTTTGTATCTTAAAGACCATTCAGCTCCGATGGCTTTTTCTTTATTAAGATTGGGATCGCCTTGTTCAAAAATTCCTATGGCCACATGAACACCTTGAGCAAAAAGCTCTTGGTAGCTAGGTGCTCTTTCATTGAATGAAAAGTTAATCCCGGTAGAAAAATTTGAAGAGAATCTATATAAACCACCCATGGCCAACGCATATACATTAGATGACTGCGCTGTATCTGTTCTGGGGTTATCTAAGCTTTCTGCTTCTAGGTCAATAAACTCACCTCTGATACCGATATTGATTTTCCAATCACCTTCTAAATATTCTTCATAACCAAAAAAAGCGAGGGAGCGTGATTCTGTTGTTGGGAGAAATGCCTCATCTCCCTCTGCGACAAACTCGAAAAATTGAGCTTGAATCCCAAATATTCCAGACCAGCTTTGAGTTTCTTTTTGAATGAATTCGACTCTTGTTTCATTTCCAGAATTTTCGAACTTCGTTCCAACCTCGCCCTCTTCGGTCTCATTATGCTCGTAAAACGTTTGAGCAGATTTTAAGCGAAGACCTTTAAAAAATCCTTGCAGGCCATAGAATCCCTCTAACTCAATCCGATCCTGTTCTAGATCGATTTTTGCATTTTCTTCTTTAACTAGTCCGTATATGTTTTCAAACTTGGAATAAGAGGCGCCGAAATAATTTTTCTTATCTCCAAAATATGTCGCTCCAAGGGCCGCAGAGTGTTGTTCCATATTGCTATTCGCTATGGTGCCAATAGGGGTCTCAAGGTTTCCTGCCTTGCTATAGTTTCCATCAATATGGGCTGCAAAATTCTTTTCTCCAAAATCAAACTTGCCTGCATAATTTTGTCCAGAATTCACAGACTCAGACTTAAGATCTAGCACTCCAAGAAATCCTGAGATTGGGTTTTTTTGAATCCGTGAGTTCACAATATTTACAACTCCTCCAATGGCCGAAGAGCCATAAAGCAGGTTGATAGGTCCTCTTACAACTTCTACACTATCAGCTGAGAGTGGATTAGTGGCCACCGCATGGTCTTGGCTAGAGTTTGAAGCATCTAAAAGACCGAGCCCGTTTTGGAGAATTCTAATCCGCTCACCACCGAGTCCCCGGATGACTGGACGACTGGCCGCGGGACCAAATTGAGTCGAGTTAATACCGACTTCATCTTTTAGAGTTTCTCCTAAACTATTCTGACTCTTAAGCAGCAGCTCTCTACCATCTAAACTTGAGGTGGTGGGAACGCTTTCAAAAATACTGCTGCTATTAAAGTGGCCGAGAACTTGAATAGGTGCGAGCTCGATATCGCCCTCAGCGCTCAGTGCCTCTACATTCTGGATTAAACTAAGAAATGCAATAAAATATAGGTGGTAGGTTTTTCTCATGGCGAAAGAATTATTTGAAGGAAGATGTATTGTCTAGACATTATTGCAATTTTTTTGCAATAAGCTAGTGTGCGTATTTTCTTTCTTATAAGCCTATTCATTCATTGCCTACTTTTTGCCACTTCATTTGAGAAGAAAGCAAAAAGCGGTATTTCTAGAACATTTTCCAAGATAAAATACTTGAAATCTTTTTCTGAGATTGGCCCAAAAGAGCCGGTACATCCCATCCCCCCAAGACGTGAAAGAGATAGTCCTGCAAATACTAAAGATGAAGTTCATTCAAAGGCTTCCTCTAGTCACTTTGAACAAGAGATAGCAAGTATGGATTCTCAATATGCAACCGAGCTTAGACAGTATATCGAGCAAAATCAATTTTATCCCAGTAGAGCACTTCGATTGAAACAGTCCGGGTCTGTCAAAGTTAGGCTTGAAGTAAATAGGCGTGGGGCTTTTCAAAAAATTAAATTTCTTGAACGTGCGCCCTATGATTCGCTTAACATTGCAGCCGAAAATCTTTTTACTCGACTGAGGTCGTTTAAGCCACTCCCTAAGGCCCTTGGGAAAAAAAGGCATTTCATTATTTCATTGAACTATGATTTTCAAGACCGAGGTTTTTAATAAATGGATGATTTCTTTGGAACACTTAAAACGAATGGACTGCGACTGACACATGTTCGAGAAACGATTTTCCTTTGCTTAAAGAAAAAAAATATAGCGATGAGCGCAACTGAGGTTTTCAAGAAACTTGGAAAACGGTCAAAAATAGATCTGGTCTCAGTTTATCGTAATCTAGATTTATTTGAAGAGCTTGGTCTCGTTCATCGGTTTTCAGACGGGCGATTTGCATTGTGCTGTCAAGATAAAAAACTAAACGGAAAAAATCATGCGCATATTATCAGTCGCTGTGTATCTTGTGGGAATAGTCAGGAAATTTCTAGCCACTCATCGCAAGTCTGTGAGCTAGCTAGTCGATTTAAAAACTTACTAGGAAGTTTAGATATTGTTCAAGAAATTTTAGTCCAAGGCCATTGCGAGAAATGTCATAATTAAGGTGTCTGAAGGGCCAGAAGCGGTGAGGTTATCGCTAGTTTGGTCTTTTCATCCTTGGATTACCGCAAATGCATTCTAAAATAAATTCATTGATAATTTCTAGGAAGAAGATTTCGAATATTTAAACTTTTTTCTTTTGCAATCTTCAATGTCTGCCGCTTTTTATCCAAACTATCAACTGAATCTTGGTCATATACCTTGGCCACTAAAATCGAATGATATTCCCCAATTTTCTGCACTTCACCACCTACACAGAGGTAACTGGCTCCTTCGATTTCCTTATAAAAAACTTGGTAAACAGGGGGAGGAAAGGCAAGGTTAATAAATCCCGTCTCGTCCTCTAAAGTAAAAAAGACCATTCCTTTGGCAGAGGGTGGTGCTTGTTTAATCAAAAGCATACCAAATACAATTACATTTCCTCGCCCTTTAAATTTCGCTAGCTGATCTGAATTTTTAATTTCTTTGAGGGCGATTGAATAACTCCAATGCTCTTTTTTAACTATCGAGACTGGGTGGACACCCAATGTCGTACCAGTTGCCGTGAAATCAAGTTGAAATTTTTCTAAAGAGGATTTTTTTGACCATTTGAGCTTTCTTTCTTCAAGATCAATAAATGTCTTGAAAGGAACCGCTTCGGCCATCCATAAGGCATCACTCCTTTCGAGTCCGAAACAAGAAAACGCATCTGCGGCAGCGAGAGCACTATAATCATCTCGGTAAATTTCAACAGACTTCAAGAAAGAATCAAAGTCTTTCCATATTCCATGCTCTTTTCTTTTACTTGTAATTTCTAAAACGGCCTTTTCGCTAATACCGCTAACAATTCTAAACCCAATCCTTATTGCGAATCGTTTTGGACGATCCTTGTTGGTTTCAATTGTCTCAAGAGTGTGATCCCAAAAAGAATCATTGATTGTAATTTTTCGTAGCGGTACGCCCGCTCTTTTAGCAGCTTGCAAAAGAGCATGAGGTTTATAAAAGCCCATCGGTTGAGAATTTAAGACAGACGTAAAAAATGCGGCTGGATAATGGCACTTTAAGTAAGAAGAAGCGTAGGCAATAAAAGCAAAAGAAATTGCGTGGGACTCAGGAAAGCCATAATGTGAAAAACCTTGCATGTGCTCAAGCATTTGATTGATGAAATCCTCATCTATGTTTTTTGCTTTCATACCTGAGATGAGTTTACTTAAATGAGGATCCAAGTCTCTTGAAAATGATTTCGAGTTCCAAGAGCCAATATGCTTTCTCAGCTCATCGGCCTCTCCTGGCGTGAAATCTCCAAGAGCGATTGCGATTCTCATCATCTGCTCTTGAAAGATAATTACGCCTAGTGTTTTAGCTAAAATGTCTTTGACCCGTTCGTCAGGAAATGTTGTCTCTTCCAACCCATCTCTTCTTCTAAGATATGGATGAATGACTTTCCCTTGGATAGGGCCGGGGCGAATGATGGCCACCTCAATAACAAGATCATAAAGATTTTTTGGAAGAAGTCTTGGAAGCATAGACATCTGCGCCCGAGACTCAATTTGAAAGACTCCAACTGTATCTGCTCTTTGAATCATACTAAATGTAGCTGGATCATCTTTTGGAATAGAATGAAGTTTAAGATCAACGCCATAGCACTCTTTAACATAGTCAAAACATTTTCTGACTGCTGTAAGCATTCCAAGGGCCAAACAATCAATCTTGAAAAAGCCAAGCTCTTCAATATCGTCTTTTGACCATTGAATAATCGTTCGATCCTCCATTGTCGCTGGCTCTTGAGCAACAAGATTCGTAATTGGGTGTTGAGAAATAATAAAACCACCGGAATGAAGCCCCATATGTCTAGGAAAATTCAAAAGCCTCACAGAGAAGTGATTCCACATTTTCCAAGATATCTTTTCTTCAGCGTCTTCCGATACGCTATAAAGAACTTGAGATAAATTTTTTGATCGAAACATTACGGTGCTAGTTGTGTCCGATACAGATTTTAAAGTTGATTCTTTGGCACCAAAGGCCTTTCCTACCGCGCGAAGAGCTCCCTTTCTTTTAAAAGTAATGACATTTGCAACCATCGAAGCGCGGTTTCTTCCATAGCGTCTATAGATGTACTGAAGCACCTCTTCTCGTCTTTCATGCTCAAAGTCGATATCTATATCAGGTGGGTCGCCTCGCTCCTTACTGATAAATCTTTCAAAAAGAAGATCAAATGTAGTTGGGTCACAAGAAGTCACACCTAAGACATAACAGACTGCGGAGTTTGCTGCGGATCCTCGTCCTTGGCATAAGATATCCTGGGCCCGCGCCCATGCAACTATATCCCAAACCGTAATAAAATAATCAGCGTAACCAAGATCTTCTATGAGATCTAACTCTTTTGAAATTGTATTTCGAATGCTTTCAGAAAGGTGTTCACCAAATCTTTTGCGAGCACCTTCCCAAGATATTTTTTCAAGAAAGCTTTGAGGAGTGTAACCTTCAGGTATCATCTCTTTCGGGTACTGGTATTTAAGTTCGCTGAATGAAAAATTGCAATTCTCAGAGAGCGCTTCCATGAGTTGTATCGTAGATTTGAAATTACCTATGTCTTTGTAGGTTTTGTGGATGTGCGCTTTATCATGCAGACATCTCTCGGTATTCGGGAAAAACAAGGCCCCAGCATCCTTAATATGAATATTATGCTTTATAGCGCAGAGAAGATCATGGAAGCTTTTATCTGACCTTTTTGTCATAAAAGAGTCTTGGGAATAGATGTAGCTAATTCCCATCTCTTGAGAGAATTTCAAGGCTGAATCAATATGATAGTCAAAATTTTTATGAAAGATCTTGGTAATAGCGAGATAAATTCTATTATTGAGAGCAGACTTGAGATTAATAAGTTGTTTTTTGTTTTCAGAAAAATAACGGAATGCTCCTCGAAAAGGAACAATGCAAAAAACCCCATCAAGCTCCATAGATAAAAGAGTTTCGAGGTCAATAAAGGCACGATCTTTGGAGTCCTTATGAGCGTAGGTTAAAATTTTATTGAGATTGACGTAGCCTTTTAAGCTCGTAGAGTTTAGGCAGATAGTAACTTGCTTGAGAATTGGGAGGTCGTGATCTTCAAATATATGAATCTCTGCTCCATAGTTGAGCCTAAGTTCTACGTCGTGGTGCTTTTTTAAGTGCTTTAAATCGTTGAATGCTCTCGCGAGTCCATACACTCCATCAAAATCATTAACACATATTGATTCGTACCCAAGAAGTGCGGCCGCTTTTAAGAGCTCTCTTGGATGAGAGGTGCTGGAAAGAAAACTAAAATTAGTCTTGGAGATCCATTCATGGAAAGGAAAGTTAGGAGTAGAGCCCATGTTTAAACCACGCTCCTTTGGGATTTCGAAAACACCATGCGATTTCTCCGTCATTAAGCTCACACATATAGTAGTCTCTATAATGGTCAAAGGGGTCTTCTGATTCCCACCACGCCGAAGAGGTACGCTCGACAAATCGAAACAAAGAAATATCGCCATCTTTCATTTCAATCGGTTTTGAATAGACGAAAAGAGGACGAAGATAACCAAAGAAGTTTTCGTTAAATTTTATCGATTCCATTAAAGGATCGACCTCATTAAAATCAAGGTTTGGGACTGGGTGGTTTAAAGATTGATAGCTTTGGATGGGTCTTGAGATTTTAGACTGCAGGGCCATGAAGTCAGACTGATCAAAGCCATTGTTTTCGATAAAAAAGTTCTGACCGTAACTCGATAGCATAGAGCGAGTGATTTCAATTTTATATCTAATGATCAGACCGTGAGAGATATGAAGAAGCTCGTCGTCTCTGTCTTCAAATCCTTTTCGAAGAAACTCAAACCCATACTCAAACTGGTTTATACTCGATTTTAATCCTTCCTTAATCTCACTTTCAAGATTTATAGGATATTTAAAGTTAATATCGACCGCAGTGTTCTTCTCCGTCGAAGGTTGTGATCGTCCACTGAAAGGTCATGACTTGAAAAAACGTCGGTACTTTGAATTTATTTTTAAACTTAGAGATATCTTCGATAAGATTGACCTTGATCTCTTCAAAACATGAGAGAGGATAATCAAACACAGAATAAATGACGAAATTTTCAATAGGTTTGTATGGAATCCACGCAAACCCCATAAGTGAGCTGAAGTTCTGGTAGGTAAAGAGATTGAACTCTTCTGTTTTTTTTTCGCAGTGTTTTGTCGTCCATTTCCAGAAAAGAGCAAGGTAAGTACCGAATCTTCTTCCGATTTCTGAAAACTTTGCGTGTGAAAGAGAGCTCGCATTATTTAGGCCCATTCTGTTAAGGAATCTTTCTAGCTGGGAAAGTTTTGCTTTAAGGCCCTGTGCTTCTTTTTTGAACTGATCACTGCTTTTAAAGACTTCATGAACGCTTAAGATTGTCTTTTTCCAGGTGAACCAATCAATGTTTTCGAAAGAACGTTTTGAAAAATCGCTCTCTAGTATAATTATATCGTAAACCCGTCGGTCTAGTAGGTAATTGAGAAATAAAAGACCTTTGAAAGGGTGATTGCAAAAGACAGCACAGACATCACCTTTGTGATTTTCTCTGATAATTTTTTTTAAGAGACTAAAGACACTTGCACCCTCTTTGTTGGCAACATGCCTCCAGTAATCAAAGGTCGTTGAAATATTGTAAATATAAATTTCATCAGAAATTTCCATAAGATCGGGGGCGATAAAAAAAGGCGTCAATTTATATTTTCCGTAAATGACTACGTAGTGGTTTTCCTTAACAACGTCTTTATTTGATGAAAAAAGATTTAAAAGGTTTCCCAATTATGGCCCCACTGCCTTCATCTTCAGCGAAAGCCCCTTGTTTCCTTTGACATAAGAAATTTTGAATCGATTCTCTTTGAAAGAAAAAAAACAATTAATTCGAAAACGGCAAAATGGATTTCCATTGTTACTGCTTAAATAAAATGGCCTGATTAAAAAATATCGCCTCTGGTTATTGGTTGAGGCGATTCTTAAATAACTGAGCTCAGCATTAGAGAGAAATTCTTTTGTATCAATGACAATCGTTTTATAGGTGCTATCGGAAAATAGTGGCCGAAGATCCTTGATTGGTCTGTCTGATTTAACAAAATGAATAGATTCAAGATCGCCCTTAATTCCTTCCCAGGTAGGAGCGTAAGGGTTGAGATTCTCTCGATCGTATAACCATAGAACCTTTCCCTCTACAGAATTGAGATATGAAAGCGGAAAAATTCGAGCAAGCTTACCGTGAGGGCATCCCCATTCAACAAATGGAGCAAGCTTAATAGGTTTTAAGTGACTTAAAAGTTCAGTTGCGAAAGATGAATTATCTCTGCGTAAGTCTTGATTTTTGATATTTTCCTTGAGAATATTACACATATCATTCATGTGTACAAAATATGTACTATTTGAGGTTTAGTCAACGGGGAAAAAAGGGATTTTTCTGAAGCGCTTTGCTTTAGCGGCTGCTGGAGTTCGATCTGAAGGATTAGGATATGTTAGAGAACCTTACTATTAACGAAAACAGAGTCTATGAGTTCTTAAAAGATCACCTTAACCGAGAAAGGTGCTCACCAAACTTTACGCAAATAGCTGAGAATTTTGGCTTCAAGTCTAAAAACTCTGTCACCAGATATGTAAATAAACTAAAAGAAAAAGGCTACATCAGTTATAGAAAGAATAATTTTTCGACAACCCTTGCAATCACGGCAGAACCCCACAATGGTCTTGCGAAAATTCGAATTGAAGGAACAGTTTCAGCAGGACTTTTGAGTGAGGCGATAGAGGATTATGACACTTTAGAAATTCCTGCTTCAACGCTCAATCCACAGTTTGAATACTTTGCTCTAAAAGTTAAAGGTGATTCAATGATTGGGGCCCATATCGTTGAAGGTGATATCGTTGTCATAAAGAATACTCATCGCTTTAGGAATGGAATGATAGGCGTTGCCAAGGTTGATGGAGAGGCAACCTTGAAAAAAATCTTCAAAACGGAAGAGGGGCTTAAATTAGTTGCTGAAAATCCGGCATATGATCCTATCATTGTCTCAAAGAGGGCCGATATACAAATATTGGGTGAGCTTTCTCAAGTCATTAGAAGACTATAGTAATACAAATTGAAAATTGAAGCTAAATGTCGAATTAAAAGATAAATTGCAGTTTTTTATTAATATCGATACAAAGTAGGTTATGAAAATTTTAAAAAAAATCTTAATTGCGACTACTTCTTCAATTCTAGGAGGGATTTTTCCACTAGTGGTACTTCATTTATTATCATTGACCAATGCCTTTCCAGAACTCGACTCCATTCCTTATGAATCGCTTATTCCTTTTATCCTTTTATCTTCGATACTCGGGTTCATATTCTCTCTTATATATTTAAGAAAAAGTGGTGCTCATTCAAAGAAATCCAAGTAGGCTTTCTTGTATTAAGATAGAATTGTCAGTACTTATTTTCTTATAATCTCTTCTCTAAAACTATGAGCGCAGTTCAGTCTAAAATTTGCCATTCATGTGGAAGGAAGTTCGACAATCGGAAAAAATGGAAAAATAATTGGGAAGAGGTAAAGTATTGTTCTATAGGTTGTAAAAAATTGAAAACACCCAAGAAGTACCGGCAAGATATCTTGGATCTCCTCGAAAAAAGAGAGAGCGGGAAATCCATTTGCCCAAGCGAAATTCTTCCACAAGAGCTCAAGAAAAACTCTCAGGAAATGGAGCAAGTTCGGGCCGCCGCGCGCCTTCTTGCACATGAAGGGGAAATAATTATTACTCAGAAAGGCAAAGAAGTTGATCCCTCAGATTTTAAAGGGCCAATTAGACTTGTGAAAAAAACGGACTGAATCTCTCTTTTTTTAAATCTAGCTTCTTCCTAGGAAATTGCTTCAAGATTGTTGATAATAAGTCTGAGCCGATTTATAGATTTTTTAATTTTTACTTTGTCCGGATGGAATGGCTAAGAAGAAAACTAATACCGGACGCTTCTGAATATAAAAGCAACTCCCGCTATCAAAGCTTATCATTCATTGATTTTTCCAAAGGCCCAGTTTAAAACCTTAATATTATCTTTAAACCTCTTTGGCGAAAAGAAGGTCAACTACGATGACACTCGCTTTAAAAATATTTCTGCATTTTTTTTTGATACTTTTTTCTAAGGCAGCATTTTCCAAAGACTGCAATCGAGAATTTCGAAAAACACTCTCGCGTATCGCAGATAATGACTTTTCCATAGGAAGATCATTGACCAAAGGCAGTTGGATCAAAAATAAGTTTTATCCTACGGAATATGGGTACTCCCAACTTCTTTATCGCGATTTCTTAAAACATCTCGATAATCTAACCCCTTATCAATCCTGGCTCGACTCCGGAGCAGGGGAGGGCAGGGCGATACTGGAATATCTCCAAAGAAAAGTCTCTCTTCATGCGACTGTTACGGCCCTTACATTTTCCGGCACCAGTAATAAAATCTTGAGAAAAAAAATCGAATCAATAGTTCGCTCTGATCCAGGTCGGATTCAATTTTTAGAGGGAAAGATGCTTTCTCAATATGATCACAATGATTTACAAAGTTACGATCTTATCACTGACGTTTTTGGCCCGCTGAGCTATGTGAGAGATTTTAGCGGCACTCTTCGTTTATATCTTCAACGTTTAAAACCAGACGGAGAACTTTATTTTGTCACCGACCCAATTGGCTTTAAAGTTAAATCTGATGAAAAAATGCCTTCAATTAATATAATCCAGTGGCTTCGAAAAATTCCTTTCCTCCAAGTCGATTATCAAGTTATCAACTTCTCTCTCTATTCGATTCGCCTAAAAAAGCTCATAGACTATGTACCTGTTCCTGAACTGCTGGTAGAATCCTCTTCTTATAAGGACGGAGTTCCGCCAAAGAGAGTCTACTTGTCGATTGATTAAAACAGTTATTTCTACCTTTTTCCTACTATATTTTATCAGAGAGCTCGTTTCCTCAAAATCCTTCCATGAATATTAGGAATGACTTAAAGAATCTTTCAAATTCCACTCGTTAATTAGGTTTTCCTTACATATCGAACAAGATTACAATCTAATGCTCACATGGTGGACCTGCCCATCATCGATGAGATCAATAATCGGACTCGATACATTTTCACCATCTATTGTTGTGTTTGAAACATAATCTTTTTCTTTTGGATAATACTCAACTTTTATTTCGTAGACACTTTGACCGAATTTGTAGCTCACTTGATACTCGGTCAAGATATCTGGCAAACAAGGGTTTATCCGCAGCGTGTTTCCCTCTCGATGCAGACCAAAAAGGGATTCCGTGAGCGCCCGGTAGTACCATCCTGAAGAACCCGTATACCAACTCCAACCTCCTCGACCTAAAGAATCAGGATTTGAATAGATATCCGCAGAAATTACGTATGGTTCGACACCGTATTTGAGAGCATCCTCATGAGTTCTAGAGTGATTAATCGGGTTTAAGAATGACAACAATTTAAATGCCTGATTCCCATCATCGATGGCCGCAAATCCCATGGCCGCCCAGATTGCAGCATGAGTATATTGACCTCCATTTTCTCGAAGTCCAGGAAGATAGCCTTTAATATAACCAGGATCTAAATTCGACTTATCAAATGGCGGGGTGAAGAGAAGAACCATTTGATCTTCATCTTTCACCAGAAATTCACTGAGAGAGGCCATGGCCTCTTTCAAATGATCTTGCCTTGCAACTCCCGAGATTGCTGCCCAGGATTGAGTGAGCGAATCAATTTTGCATTCATCATTTTCCGATGAACCTAGTGGAGTTCCATCATCAAAAAATGCTCGTCTATACCACTTTCCGTCCCATCCTTCAGTCTCCACCGCTTGAGTAAGCTTTTTTTCATGATCTCTAAAGAGTATAGAACTTTCAGAATCTTTTTTATAATCACAAATTTCTATAAAAGATCGCATTGTGGTCATTAAAAACCAGGCCATCCACACACTTTCGCCTTTGCCACCCAAACCAACTCGATTCATTCCGTCGTTCCAGTCACCTCCGCCCATTAACGGAAGACCATGAGATCCAAGTTCTAAGCTCCTATTGATTGCTCTCACGCAGTGATCATAAATCGTCGAAGAAATCTCACTGACCTGTGGCTGGAAGTACAAATCTTCTTGATCAGCAGGGAGTTCCGGTCCATCAACGAAGGGAACGACCTCGTCAATCAATGCAAAATCACCAGTTGCTTTCACATAAGTTGCAACAGCGTACGGAAGCCATAAGCGATCGTCTGAAAAATGGGTTCTTACTCCTTTATTTGACGGTGGGTGCCACCAATGAAGAACATCTCCTTCTTTAAATTGGCAAGCTGCTGCAGTTAAAATATGCTCCCTGGCCAGTTCCGGCGCAGAGTGAAGAAGAGCTGTCACATCTTGTAGCTGATCTCTAAATCCAAACGCCCCTCCCGATTGATAGAAAGCTGAACGTCCCCAAATTCGACAAGACAGGTTTTGGTACAAAAGCCAGCGATTGATGAGGATATCAAACTCTGGAAAAGGGGTTTTAACTCTAACGACGTCTAAAATTTTATCCCAGTATTCAGTCACTTTTTTGAGTTCGTTCTTGATTGCATCTTTCTGGAAAATGTCTTTAATTATTGAATGGATTTCGCCTTCACTCGAGCTCTGCCCGAGAACAAAATTGATCTCTTTCTCTTCAAGTGGTTCCAATTCAATCACTAATTGAAATGCTAAGCATGGATCAAGACCGTATCCAATTTGATTATCCAATATATTGTTATCCAAAGCGAAAGGATCCTTGCTGTTTCCATCCGGACCAAAAAAATTCGTACGATCACAGGTAAACGAACTGATTGCTTCATTTGTAGAAACGTAGGTAATTCGATCTCCAAAGTCATCATGGTAGGGATTGCGTGCGGTAAGTGTATTTTGAATTTTTCCTAATTCGGTGACGATATGATGAGCTGTTCTAGCGCGCTGAGAACCCAAAACTAGTTCAATATAGTAGTAGAGACAAAACCTTCGTCGGCGAGAACTTTCATTTTTTAGTAACAACTGGCTGATTTTCAATTCTTTATCAATAGAGCAAAACATTGATAATTTTTGACGAATTTCGTAATTATTGTTTTGGAAATGGGTATAACCTTGCCCGTGACTAATCAAATAGGGATCAGGACCTTTGATAGGGCCAGGGGAGGGTGACCATTTCTCTCTCGAATCTAGGTCAACGAGATAAAAAGTTTCCCCTGATGGATCGGAGACGACATCATTACTCCATGGAGTGATACGGTTCTCCCTGCTGTTTTTAGACCATGTGTAGGTACTTCCTTGCTCAGATACTAAAAACCCAAAATCTTTACTGTTGGCGATGACATTGCACCAAGGTGCAGGTGTTGAGTCAGAAAAATTGAGCGAAATGATATACTCCTTCCCATCTTCTGAAAATCCGCCAAGGCCATTTTTAAATTGGCGATGAGGAAGGTCTAATGGGATCGGTTTCCACTTCGATTTTGAAGACTTTTTGGTATCAAGAATTTCTTCGGAATTATCGATGCCCAATTTTCTGCGTGAAACAATCTCTTTTAAAGTCACACTTCCCGAACTTATATAAACTCGTGCGATTGTTTCAAACAATAGCAGATCATCTAAGGGAAGATCGTCTTTCTTTAAAATGAAAATTCCACTATCGATGTTGAGTAAGGCCTGTTGGCCTGCCATTCTCACTTGATGCAGAAGTTCGTCTTGAAGCTCAAGGCGGTAAGAGCTAGCTTCGGAATTTAAAATGACTAAGTCATAATTGATACCTTTGTATCTCAAGTACTCATGGGCGTGAATGAGTTGCCGGACAAGACTAATCTCGTTTTCATTTTTTATGACGACAAAAAGTATTGGGTTATCTCCACTGATGCCGTAAGCCCACAATGCTGATTGATTTTTAGCACACGTTTTTTGGCCGGCCATTTTCGATCTCAATGGTCCACAAGGGAAGAGCAAACTACTGCCTAATTTTTGGAAGGACATGGCATCGTTAAAGCTTATGTTGAGATGCCTTAATTCAGCTTGATTTTGAGTCCATCCCATTTCATCTTCTCGGTCAAAAATAGACTGATCATGGTAGCAATCAATGAGCCTTAAAGCTTCCTGACGTGAATCTGCTAGGCCCGAAACAAAACACAGTCGAACTGTTGCATGTGGTTCTAGTGAGACTTCCTTTCTCAGGGATAAGATCGGATCTATAACTGCGCCCACGGTGCCTGTTAACGATGTCCCTTTTTTAAGTGCAATAGGATCAGAGGAGTCATGAGTACGACCAATAAAGTTATTCCTACTGGTTTCATATTGTACAGGCCGCAAATTACTAGGTCCGAAAGTAACGAGATGAATTGCCCATAATTCATCATCTTCCGCACTTCTTTTTCTTCGACGTGCTAATAATGCCGACCTTGAAGGGATATACTCTGTTTCTATAAAAAGATTACTAAAGGCCCGATGAGCAAGGTCTGCTTGATGGGTAGTTAGAATCGGTTCAAGATAGCTGGTAATATTTAAGTTTCGCTCTAATCGTGAATGGTTTATTAGAGTGATTCTTCTCATTTCGACATCATCTTCTGGTGAGACGATGATTTCCGTATGAGATGAAATCTCATTCTTTCGGCACCAAAACTCAACTTTGTGCTCAGAAAAACTTGTTTTGTAAGAACCTGGGTTATCGTTCATTGGAGAAAAACTCGCTGACCAATATTTCTCTGAACTTGTATCTTCAATAAAAAGATAGCTCCCGCCCTGTTCCTTGATTGGATCTTCACTCCACCTCGAAAGAAAAGTTTTTCCACATTTAGAAAACCCCGAGCCCGATGCCGTAAGCATCACCGTGTACTTTCCATTTGAGAGGACCTGAGTCTTAGGAAAAGACGTATTTACTAAACTTACATGACGCAAATTGGGATGCTTATCAAAAATCTCCGATTTTGCTATTTGTGTTTCCTCAGGTCGGGGATGAGATAGAATAACTCTCTTGGGCGTTTTTTCTTGTAAGAGTATTTCCGAGGAGCGAACCATTAAATCGTTGTGAAACCGGTGCTGCAAGACGTTTCCATTTAATATGTTATCAATGGCCGTCAATATCATTCCTTGGTGGTGAACCATGAAATTTCTGACTATAGCTTGATGTTGCCCGGTCTGAAGTCGACCTTTCGTATAGTCAACGGATTCATAGAATCCGAAATCGGTTAATAGATTTGCAGTCTTTAATCGGTTGAAGTTGTTGAGTACATCGTGAGTCGAAACTAGTGCCGCTAGTGCCGTCGAGTAAGGCGATATCACTATGTCGTGACTGAGTCCGCGCTTGAGACCGATACCAGGAATTCCAAATGGTCCATACTGATAATTCATTTGCAAATCTCGGGCATTGTAGGCCGACTCTGATACACCCCAAGGAATTTCTTGCATCTTTCCATAACTTATTTGCTGCTTAACGACTGAGGCTTGAGTTTCATTCAATAAAGTATTGGGATAGTTTCTCATCACTATCAACGGCATGAGATACTCAAACATTGACGCCGACCAAGATATTAAGACTCTTTGCCTGTAGGCCGAAGTCATTTGGCGTCCTAGATGAAACCAGTGACTTTGAGGAATATCTCCTTTCGCAATTGCCACAAAACTGGCCAATCGTGACTCGGATGCCAGGAGATCATAATAAGAGTCATCAAGAACGCCGTGTTCAACATTATATCCAATAGAAAACAGTTTCCTTTGAGTGTTGAATAAGGCCTTAAAGTCCATTTCTGTCATCAGTAGATGACAGCTGTCGTATATCGCCTCAGCACTAAGAATGAGTTGACTACAAAAATCTCTCGTCTTTGTGATTTCGACCCTCACTTTTAGTAGGATCTCTTTTGGCAGCTCAAGGCCTTCTATATCAGTCACAAGAACGACTAAAACTTCACAAAGTTTTTTGTGCTCATTCAGACTCTTTACACTTCCTAAAGAGCCAATCAATCTTTGCCACTTCGAAAAGAGATTTGAATCCGTTTTCTGAAGTAAAAGTGACATTTCATTTATAACTGGATTGTCGAGTTTGGGGAGAAGGCCATCAACTTGATGGATATGCGATTCAACCAATCGAAGCGAGCGGTCAATCCATATCCTCACCGCTTGATATTGATCTTCCCCGTGAGATTGCACGAGTGATGTGACCGTCTTTCTTAAACCCTCTAGAGATCCTTTGGTATTTCCTAGCAAAAGCTGATAGTCGACGAGAGAGGACTCATCGCCAAGTTCACAAGATTTTAAGGATTTCTTAATTTGATTTAGAAGAATACTTTTCTCAATATTGCTCGATACATGTAAACGGGCGTCGAGACCGTCTATTTTTTCTTGCACAATCTGAATAGTATCAGCAATACCTTTTAGACATTCCTGAGAAATGATGGGTGCATCGAGTATTGATATAGCGCTTTGTTTTACTGCGATAAGATGACCCGCTAGATTTCCGCTATCAACAGTCGAAATATATCTGGGGTCTAGTGGCTGCAAAGTTTGGGTGTCATACCAGTTATAGAAATGCCCGAAGCAGCGCTCCAGCTTAAGCATCGTAGCAAGAGTTTTTCTGAGCCGATCAAGCATTTCGGTTGTATTGATATAACCAAAATTACTCGCAGAGCAGGTGGAAAGAAGGAGTAACCCAAGGTTTGTAGGCGATGTACGATGAGCGATGACAGGCTTAGGATCTTCTTGGAAATTATCTGGAGGTAACCAGTTATCTTGTTCCGTCACAAAAGTTTCAAAGAAATTCCAAGTTTTTCTAGAAATATTGCGGAGTTGTTGGATTTCCAATGATTGAAGAGCAGGAGATTTGTTCGACCGATCTCGACTTATGTTTTTTATAACGACAGGAAATAAAGACCAACTCAGGAGAAATGGGATGGCATAGAGAATCGACGCCGAGTAGAAATGGAAAAGAAAAATAGAGAAAGCAAATGAGGCCAGAATTGGAACAATAAAAAACAGCGGGGAAAACCCACCTCGCTTTTGGATTCCTGACTCAACGACGGCCGCAGATTGCCAATTGAGAAGATTTTTCTTGGAAAAAAAAACTCGGTAGAGAGTCCTTATGATCGCATCAATTTGGAGATAGGCTTGATGGGGAATGCAAATGATTGATAATAAAAATTGAGCTGTGCTCATTTTAATATCAACCCATACACTTCGGACATTATTTATCCAGAGCATCCCTTTGGGATGCAAAAACAAATTACTCGCAGAGTGTATATAAAAGGGAAATGCTAGAACGATTAATATGATGGCGGACCAGGCCCCTATTGGGCCAGGAAAAAGTGTCCAGCTCAGTATAATCCATAGAAGTACCATGGGGGTAACGAGGCTTCGTCTCAGGTTGTCGAATATTTTCCATTTCGATATGAAAGGCAGGTTGTTCTTTACTTTTAAGCCGCTAGAGTGAAAAACCATAGAGAATAGCCAAGGCAGAAGTTGCCAATCCCCCCTAGTCCATCGATGCTGCCTTTTTGAGAATGATTCATATTGTGAAGGGTAGTCATCCAAGAGTTCTATTTCTGTAACTAATGCAGTTCTAACAAAGACACCTTCAAACAAATCGTGGCTCAGCAAAGCGTTTTCAGGAACCCTTCCCTGTAATGATTTCTCAAAACAATCTACATCATATAATCCTTTCCCGGTGTATATGCCTTCTCCAAACAGATCTTGATAAACGTCTGATACTGCAGTCGTATAAGGATCAATGCCTGTGAGCCCCGAAAAGATTTTTGCAAACCATGAACGCTCTGCGCTTTCAGGAGTAATGCTGATTCGAGGTTGTAATATTCCAAAGCCTTGCGTGACTCGGCCGACTTGTTTATCGAAATGCGGAGAATTAAGTGGATGAAGGATTGTTCCAATAAGTTTTTTGGCAGAACCTCTGGGCAACTGGGTGTCTGAGTCTAAGGTGAGGACATAGCGAACTCGAGAAAAAAAATCTTCAAAAGGTGGAGAGATTATAAAGCTTGTATCGCTTGCACCACGCAAGAAACGGTTAAACTCGTGAATTTTCCCACGTTTTCTTTCCCAGCCCATCCATTTATTTTCCGAGCTATTCCATAAACGTTTTCGGTGAAATAAGAAAAATTTCCTTCGACTTGTGTCGTATTTTTTATTGAGTTCATCGATACCATTGGACAAAAAATCTAGGAGCTCATCGTCATCTGCGGTTGTCTCTGAGTTTGAATCCAGAAAGTCACTTAAAAGAGCAAAGGATAGATTTTCCTCCTGATTGGATAAATAACGGACTTCGATCCCATCTAATACCCGTGCTGCAGAATCTTTATCTGCCAAAATGGTGGGGATAATGATGAATGCGTGTGGAACATCAGGGATTTTTTTATCCAGATCGATCTTGGGCA